>CAWGFC010000001.1:0-821525 GCA_963821785.1 uncultured Alphaproteobacteria bacterium
CGAAATTACCTATCTGATGATGCAGCATACGCAGTTCACACTGCTCGGCTTTCGTGCGTCGTTTTACGTGCTCAACATTATGGCCGAAGGAATTCTATTTTCATTATTGCTGTTCAGCCTCGGTTGGAGGGTTGGTTTGGCGGGAATTCTATTTTCTCAACTCTTCTGCCCGATATTTTATCTAAACTTTATCGGCTGGTTCATTGAATTCCGCTGGATCGGCGCTTTGTTTGTCGGGATTTTACTTCCACTAATTATCTGGAATGATCGTTCGCAAAGTTCACGTTTTCGGACCATTATAGCGGTCGGGGCGATGGGTGGCGTGCTAGCCTGGTTTTCACAGGAAAACTTTTCTACAATTCCGGTGACGGCCTCTTTGATCTTCTGCGCGAGCTTCGCACGAGGTCGATATTCATTCTGGACGGCTGTTCGGCTTCTCTGCGCGTTCGTGATGAGCCACCTCCTGTCATTTCTGATCTTGCTGACGGCAACGGTCGGAGCAAATAACGTTGGGGGGGCACTATACGACGCATTTCATGTTGGCTCTCTTTGGGTCAAGGGCCTCGCGAATACGCCTTGGACACCATGGCCCGAACCGCATAGCGCCTGGACGGTCGGGTTTTATCTCACGCCCGCTATCGTTATCATTCTCAACGCAATGGGGCTATGGGCACCAATCTCGCGCAGATACGAAGATGAACGAACGCTCGGAATTTTTCTCGGCGTTGCGGCGGCGGCGGCGGCGCTAGTTCCAATTACTTTGCTTCGATCAGACGAGCCACATTTCATCGGCCCTTCGATTACTCTGCCGTTTCTTATTTTGCTAAGCGTCGTGTTCCTTCCTGATCGTTTGACAGCGCGGCCGCGCGTACGAAATTTGATCCGCGCATTGCTGCTGATATCGCTAATTACAATATATATCGCACCCCAAGGCGGCAGACAGTTGATCTCCCGTATAGTGCCTCATCTCAAGGGGGCATGGGATGGAGCTATCGCGCTTTCCCATGTCGTCAATCCGCCAACCAATCTAGCTGGCGCTTCGTTTTTCGAGCGTAGACTTGGATTTAGACTTGTCGAGGTCGCCGACAATCCTACTAGAATGCGCGGTCGAGTGGGATGCTATTTCATCTTTCCGATATCGTGCGGTGAGATTGGTTATATTGTCGACGACATACGATCAATCGTTGGTAACCGAACGGTTTTTTTGGATACCCCATTGGATAACCGAATCGATGTCTCATCAACAATTTACTTTTTCGCCGATTTAAACCCGGCAACATCTAACCCGGAGGTTGACACAACGATTTGGACAAAGAGTGATGTAGAAATGCTGCGAAGAGATCTTAAGCAGAATCCACCGGATTGCGTTGTTAGTTGGGGCGGTGACTTGACGCCTATGCTGAAAGCTGCATTCGGAAATTACACGACATTTATCGTTCGAAACGGGTTTGTTTACTGCCGAAATTATGGATCCTAAAGAACACTACACTGATCGAAATCATAAATGCCTATTTGGTTGGCCGTACAGTCCCTTCGTAATTCATAACTGGAACGATTTAGTGACCTAACGCGACTGTTTGTATCAAATATTGTGAGAGAACGGTTTGGAAAGGAGCAGGCCGTACCGAAGACACGGTTCAGTCTGGAACCGTTTGTCACGCCGCTTCGCCAAACTAATCGATTCATACTGCAGATATATAAGTCCCTCTAGCGTCTAAAGACGCAGGGATCGGCAACAGCGATCTGAGGAACGAATGCCTCAAGTGGCACCTCTTCGCCGGCCGGTAGAAAAACCACTCATCATCAAGCAGGGGCTACGGCTACGGCACGGATGCCCGCACTCGGTCGCAAGTAGGGCACACTTCGAACGTAGCGGCACCATACGTAAACAGCCTTTTGCAACCCGAAGGATTCAATTCCAAGCATCGTACTAAATCAACTTACCGCCGCGCTAGCGTAAACGTCGCCCCTGATTTAACATCCGATTTGCCCGTTTAATTGTAGACGGTTGATCAATCGTCTCCCAATTTGGGCTATTACATGCCTGCGCAATCCACTCTGAGACTTCTTAACGCGCCATGGCTGAAAAGAACGACCAAATAAGGCCAATTGATCCTGGACTCTCCGTCCTTGTGACACTGCTGCGTTTTCAGGGCATCAACGCCGATCCTGAGCAGATCCGGCATCGATTTGCGGGTGCGCCGATCGGCATCCCTGAGATGATTCGTTGTGCCAAGGAAATGGGACTGAAGGCGCGCGTGCATAAGAGCAACTGGTCAAGGCTTGCCCGCACCCCGCTGCCGGGGATCGTGGCGTTGCGCGACGGCAGCTTTCTTTTTCTTGGCAAAGTTGGAGACGACAAGGCGGTTGTGCAATCCCCGCTTTCTCCTCGCCCGGCTTTGATGACGAAACTGGAGATCGAAGCAATTTGGGATGGGCGGATCGTTCTGATGACCC
Source organism: uncultured Alphaproteobacteria bacterium (assembly GCA_963821785.1). Classification (GTDB taxonomy): domain Bacteria; phylum Pseudomonadota; class Alphaproteobacteria; order Rhizobiales; family Xanthobacteraceae; genus Pseudolabrys. The sequence continues at coordinate 2,458 of CAWGFC010000001.1, forward strand.
GTCGAGCGGGCCTTGTGGATCTCACGCGGCATTTCGACATCACTTGGTTCCTGGGAGCAATCCATAAGTATCGCCATCTCCTCGGTGAGGTCTTGGTTGCTTCCTTCTTTTTACAACTTTTTGCTCTCGTCTCACCGCTCATCTTCCAGGTTGTTATCGACAAAGTGCTGGTTCATCGTAGCCTCAGCACCCTCGATGTACTCGTGGTCGGCCTGGTTGGTATCTCGATCTTTGAGACCATTCTTGGAATTTTACGCACCTATCTCTTTTCTCACACGACAAACCGCATCGATGTCGAGCTCGGTGCACGATTATTCCGTCACCTGATAGCCTTGCCGATTGCATATTTCCAGGCGAGGCGGGTGGGCGATTCCGTAGCGCGGGTGCGCGAACTTGAGAACATTCGTAACTTCCTGACTAGTTCCGCCCTGACGCTGGTCCTTGATTTGTTCTTCACCTTTCTTTTTGTAGCAGTGATGTTTCTTTATTCGCCGCTGCTGACTTGGATTGTGCTGGCGGCCTTCCCGCTCTACATCGGAATCTCTGCGGCAGTGACGCCGCTGTTCCGCGCGCGGCTTAATGAAAAATTCCAGCGCGGCGCAGAGAATCAGGCTTTCCTCGTTGAAAGCGTCACTGGGGTCGAGACACTGAAGGCGATGGCTGTCGAGCCGCTGATGCAGCGACGCTGGGAAGAGCAGCTTGCTGGGTATGTGGCCGCAAGTTTTCGCGTGTTGAGCCTAGCCAATACGGCAAGCCAGATCGTGCAACTGATTAGCAAGCTGGTGACCGCCACTGTTCTCTTCTTCGGCGCCAAGTTAGTAATTGACGGCGACCTCACCGTCGGTGAGTTGGTCGCCTTCAATATCTTAGCTGGACGAGTGAGCACACCGGTTCTGCGCCTCGCTCAGGTTTGGCAGGACTTTCAGCAGGCACGACTTTCGGTCGAGCGCCTCGGCGACATTCTTAACACTCCCGCAGAACCCACCTACAATCCAGCGAGGCCTGCGCTATCTGCCATCCGGGGCAATGTGGCCTTCGAGCGAGTCTCGTTCCGGTATCGCATCGACGGCCCGGAAGTGTTACGCGACGTCAGCTTTAACGTTCCAGCCGGTCAAGTTGTTGGCGTTGTCGGCCCTTCGGGCTCGGGTAAAAGCACGCTCGCGAAGCTGATTCAGCGCCTCTATGTGCCTGAGAGCGGACGTGTCACCGTCGATGGCGTCGATCTTGCGATTGTGGACGCAACCTGGTTACGCCGGCAGATGGGTATCGTGCTGCAAGATAACGTGCTGTTCAACAGCTCGGTGCGTGACAACATCGCGCTGGCCGACCCGGCGACGCCGATCGAGCAAATAATTGCGGCCGCCACGCTCGCAGGTGCCCACGAGTTCATCCTTGAGCTGCCCGAAGGCTACGACACGATTGTCGGAGAGCGCGGTAGCAGTCTTTCCGGCGGCCAACGCCAACGCATCGCGATCGCCCGCGCCCTTGTCACCGATCCACGCATCTTGATTTTCGACGAGGCAACAAGCGCACTTGATTACGAGAGCGAGCGGATCATTCACGACAATATGGGTCAAATCGCGCGAAGTCGGACGGTCTTCATTATAGCCCATCGCTTATCGACTTTGCGGCGCACCGATCGCATCATCACCGTGGATCACGGCCGCGTTGTCGAGGACGGGACGCACGACGACCTAATCAAGGGAGGTGGGCGGTACGCGACGCTGTATCGACTGCAAACAGGAATCCATGAAATCCACCAATAGAATCATTCCATTTCCGCGCCGGAGCGAGGGTGCCGAGAAGGACGAGCTTGCGTTTCTCCCAGCTGCACTCGAAGTCGTCGAGACGCCACCATCGCCAATTGGGCGATCCATAGCATGGACGGTCATTGCTTTGTTTTGCTTGGCGTTGGCATGGGCCTCGATCGGCCATGTCGACATCGTCGCCTCGGCGCGGGGAAAAATTATCCCCAACGGCAGAATCAAGGTCATACAGCCGTTCGAGACCGGAGTTGTGCGCGCCATTCAAGTCAAAGATGGACAGCAGGTTAAGGCCGGCGACTTGCTCATCGAGCTTGATCCCACAATCAATGAGGCCGAGCGAGACCGTCTCCGTAGTGATCATATTGCAGCGCAGCTCGACGTGGCGCGGTTAAGCGCTGCACTTTCGGAAGGGCCAGATCCAGTCGCCGACTTCCACCCGCCGAGTGAGGCGAGCCCCGCCTTGATCGCGATGCAGCGCCAATTTTTGGCCAGTCAGGTCGCGGAGCACCGCGCCAAGCTCGCTGCGCTTGATCGCCAGCAATCCCAGAAGGAAGCTGAGCGTGCGACAATTGTCGCCACGATCCATAAGTTGGAAGCAACAATTCCCCTGCTGCAGCAGAAGGTCGATGTCCGTAAATCCTTGATGGAAAAAGAACTGGTCTCGAAGCTGCTTTATATCTCGGACTTAATGGATCTCGTCAGCCAACAGCAGGACCTTCTGGTGCAGAAGAGTCGTTATAATGAGGCTGACGCGGCAGTTGCAGCCGCCGGCGAGGCGCGTGCACAGGCCGAGGCGGAATACCATCGGACCCTATCGAGCGATTTGGCGACCGCCAGTCAGAAGGCAGCCAGCCTTGCCGAGGATGTTATCAAGGCTGAACAGCGCACCAAGCTTCAGCTGCTCACCGCGCCGGTCGATGGCACCGTGCAACAGCTTTCAGTGCACACAATAGGCGGCGTGGTGACCCCGGCGCAGGTTCTAGCCGTCGTCGTGCCTGCCGATAGTCCCATTGAAATCGAAGCGATGGTGTCAAATCGCGACATTGGGTTTGTGCATGCCGGTCAGGTGGCGGAGGTTAAGATCGATACCTTCAATTTCACGAGGTATGGAATTTTGCGGGGGCGCGTATTGAGCGTGTCTCCGGACGCTATCGGGCGCGACCAACCGCCAGATAGATCAAATTATGGGGCTCCAAGTGGGGAGGCGGGTTCGATCGAGCCGAAGGGTCAGGAATTAGCATATGCAGCGAGAGTTTCGCTCGACCGTACCCAAATGAAAGTTGAGGACGGCCTCGTCAATCTATCGCCGGGCATGGCGGTAACGGTGGAAATAAAGACCGGATCCCGCAGAATCATTTCTTATCTACTCTCGCCACTTCTTAAGTACAAACAGGAGAGTTTACGCGAAAGATAGCCAACGCACAGTCGACAAGGGGCCCCGAAGAATTGTTGAAAGAGATTTTACCGCTCGTTAATTATGCAGCAATAGTGATAGAAGACCCTAGACGACTCGAAAGTTCCCTGCCTATGGCTTTCGAGCGCTCGGGGAACTTTTCGCGGCGGTTGTGCCTGCCAGGAATGGGGTAATACACCTACCTGCCACCTCCAAAAAGCTGGTACATTCGAGTCTTTCTAGAGGGACCAGAGAATTGTTGGCCACGAATGTCCCTCCAATCCGCCGGTTAATGGGGCACCGCGTATTTTTCCGCCTGACGTCAATTAGTAATATGTAGTAATATGCCGCTGGTGCAAAAAATCATGCTGGCGTCGTGCGTCTTTCGCCTAGTCGTGCAGCGGGAACGAGATCCCTGGAGATTGTAATTGCAGTCTAAGGTACCATCTCGCCCAGGGGGCTTTCGGCTTGGTGGCGATAATGGCCATACATTAGAAGACCCGTCGCGCCGAAAATCGCAGTCGGACGATAATTCGGACGATAATAGCGAATGGCTTCCGCTAGCCGGCGACTTTGGGATGATCTCTCAATCGCCCGTCCCCTTGGCAGCCGCAACGGGAGACTCGACAAACTCGGCCCTAACGCCAGTCACGGCTAGTGGATCTGGCTTCGTAATTAATGTCATCTACGACTCGAGCGCGAACAGCGCGCCGGCGGCATTCAAGAGTGCAATCCAATCGGCTGTTCAATACCTCGAAAGTGTGATTACCACGCCGATCACCGTCAACATCGATGTCGGCTATGGTGAAGTCGGTGGTCAGGCCCTGGATTCGGGTGCGCTCGGTGAGAGTGAGACGTACCTTGATAGCTATAGTTATTCCTCCATAAAAAGCGCGCTCGCGAATATCGACCCGTCGGCGGCCAGCAGCTTGCCGGCGAGTGCTCCTGGCGCGATGTGGGTCGCAACCGCCGAAGCCAAGGCGCTGGGGCTCGCCGGCGCGAGCAGCAACATTGATGGCTATGCTGGTTTCAGCAACGTCGATCCGTTTACATATGATCCTAACAACCGCGCGGTCACAGGCGAGTATGATTTTATAGGTGTTGTCGAGCACGAGTTTACAGAGGACTTGGGTCGGATCGATTTGTTCGGGGCTAATATCGGCGGCACTCCCAACAGTTATTCGCTCCTTGATTTGTACCATTACACCTCACCGGGAGTTCATACTTATACTGGCACGACGGCAAATTATTTCTCCGTCGACGGCGGAATTACTAATCTAGACAATTTCAACACCAATCCGAATGGCGATTCCGGCGATTGGGCCGCCAGCGCCGGCAACGACTCGTTCCTCGCCTTCAGTTCCACCAGCAAAGCGGACTTGGTGTCGCAGGCCGACATCACGGAAATGAATGCCCTTGGATATGCGCTCCAGCCCGACCTTACGGAGTATGTGGCTGTTAGCAACACCACGGTAGCGGCGGGCGGCAGCACGACGGTGAGCGCCTATGCGATGAACATCGGCTATGCTGTCTCTCCCGGCTCGACCGCCGGCATCTATCTGTCCACCGACGCCACCATCACCACGTCCGATACGCTGCTGACGACCGTGACCTCGCCGGGACTGGCGACGGTCGGTCAGCCTGGCTATTACGACCTTCAGAACGTCTCGGTGACGCTGGCCGCCAATCTGACGCCCGGCACCTATTACATCGGCGGCATCGCCGACTACAACAATGCGGTCAGCGAGAGCAGTGAGACCAACAACACCTATAACACCGTCGCGATCACCGTGACGGCGCCGGCCAAGCCCGACCTTACGGAGTATGTGGCTGTTAGCAACACCACGGTAGCGGCGGGCGGCAGCACGACGGTAAGCGCCTATGCGATGAACATCGGCTATGCTGTCTCTCCCGGCTCGACCGCCGGCATCTATCTGTCCACCGACGCCACCATCACCACGTCCGATACGCTGCTGACGACCGTGACCTCGCCGGGACTGGCGACGGTCAGTCAGCCTGGCTATTACGACCTTCAGACCGTCTCGGTGACACTGGCCGCCAATCTGACGCCCGGCACCTATTACATCGGCGGCATCGCCGACTACAACAATGCGGTCAGCGAGAGCAGTGACACCAACAACACCTATAACACCGTCGCGATCACCGTGACGGCGCCGGCCAAGCCCGACCTTACGGAGTATGTGGCTGTTAGCAACACCACGGTAGCGGCGGGCGGCAGCACGACGGTAAGCGCCTATGCGATGAACATCGGCTATGCTGTCTCTCCCGGCTCGACCGCCGGCATCTATCTGTCCACCGACGCCACCATCACCACGTCCGATACGCTGCTGACGACCGTGACCTCGCCGGGACTGGCGACGGTCAGTCAGCCTGGCTATTACGACCTTCAGAACGTCTCGGTGACGCTGGCCGCCAATCTGACGCCCGGCACCTATTACATCGGCGGCATCGCCGACTACAACAATGCGGTCAGCGAGAGCAACGAGAGCAACAACACCTATAACACCGTCGCGATCACCGTGACGGCGCCGGCCAAGCCCGACCTTACGGAGTATGTGGCTGTTAGCAACACCACGGTAGCGGCGGGCGGCAGCACGACGGTAAGCGCCTATGCGATGAACATCGGCTATGCTGTCTCTCCCGGCTCGACCGCCGGCATCTATCTGTCCACCGACGCCACCATCACCACGTCCGATACGCTGCTGACGACCGTGACCTCGCCGGGACTGGCGACGGTCAGTCAGCCTGGCTATTACGACCTTCAGAACGTCTCGGTGACGCTGGCCGCCAATCTGACGCCCGGCACCTATTACATCGGCGGCATCGCCGACTACAACAATGCGGTCAGCGAGAGCAGTGACACCAACAACACCTATAACACCGTCGCGATCACCGTGACGGCGCCGGCCAAGCCCGACCTTACGGAGTATGTGGCTGTTAGCAACACCACGGTAGCGGCGGGCGGCAGCACGACGGTAAGCGCCTATGCGATGAACATCGGCTATGCTGTCTCTCCCGGCTCGACCGCCGGCATCTATCTGTCCACCGACGCCACCATCACCACGTCCGATACGCTGCTGACGACCGTGACCTCGCCGGGACTGGCGACGGTCAGTCAGCCTGGCTATTACGACCTTCAGAACGTCTCGGTGACGCTGGCCGCCAATCTGACGCCCGGCACCTATTACATCGGCGGCATCGCCGACTACAACAATGCGGTCAGCGAGAGCAGTTACACCAACAATACCTATAACGTCGTGCAAATCACGGTGACGGCAGCGGGTGCCGGCGGCACGGCACAGGCGCAGGCCGTCATCGACCAAAACGCTAGTGCGACCACAATTGCCGCCGGCGCCACAAGCGAGACCGCTGAGGCCAGCACACAGACCGTCGCCTGCACGACCGGCATCGTCAAACCCTACGACTCTGCTCGCCTTCGACGGCATAGCCGGGGGAATATCGAGCCATGATACGCTCGGTTTCGCGAGTGGCAATATTGCATCTACGCACAATCCCATCCACCCGAGCGACCAATTCTGCGGATCGCGCTCGATGACTGACGGCTTGCATAATGCCAATATTACGCTTCTGGGCAATTATTTAGCATCTACCTTCGTACCGTCGGGCGGCGGGCATGACACTACCTCATCGATTGATCCGCCAACCGCCACGCTCGGTCAGTGTTTCTCGCTGGCCCAACCGCATCACGCATGATCAGCCGTCCATAAATAAATTGGAGCCACAAAATTCGAAGCAGCAGCCGGTCAAAGGACTCCGGCGCAATCATTTCCATACGTCGTCTAGCCTGTCCCGTTAGAACTGCAAACAAGACAATAAATTAGAAATCGATAAACAGCATCGCACTATGTCAATGCTCTTTGGAAACCCAAACGTCCCATCCAGCATACCTTTCGCTGAAAACGAAATACTCAGCCGTTATGCGACTAATACGGCGCTGGTATGAAAGACGCGCTCCGCCGACCGCTAACGGACCACCTTGATCGTCAAGAAGAAATTTAGCGATGTTCCTTTTCGACAAATTTTCAATTTGCTGTCTGATATCATTATCCGAATAAGCCAGCGTCCAGAAGTCGCGCTGTATCCCCACTTGATAGACATGGCTGAGCGTCGGCATAAAATCGCTGTTGACAGTCGCATAAGCCGTAGCCGAGCCGCGGGCCGCGTCTTCAAGGTAAGCCGCTTTTTCACTTAAAGAGCTAGCGAGCTTGGTCGGAACCAAAACGCCAGCTAATTCCACGCCACGGTCTTTCAAATGCCAAGATGGAAAGAAGTGGTTACGATTGAAATTGATCAGATCATTGTGGGCGTCGCCGCAAGCCATCACGACCAACATTATCGTGACCGGCATCCAAGGCCGCTCAAATAAGCCTAACGGCCGCGCCAGCAGCATCCGCATTTTATGCGGATCATACAACACCGTGAGAATTACTGCATAAAGGAACAGCGGAACCCATAAATTCCACCATGATGGGAAATTGTAGTAATAGTTCAACCATACGACCAAAATGACCGCAACGGAGGCCAGAAACAATTCACGCTCGCTAAGCGGGCGGCTGCTGGCGCGTAGTGCCGACAACATCACCAGATAGAACCCATGAATTGTGAGTGCGAAAGCCAATGGTACAAATACAAGATTGATATTGTTCGGCGCGGCAACGAATAACAGAGATCCGGTGAAGCCGCCGGAGAGTCGCGCAAAAAGCTCTCTCAAGCCTGCCATCAGTGTCGGGAGCGGTATCCAATAGCCGAGACCAATCCCGTAAAGCAGCAACAGCATCGCGAATGCCCCAAGCAATCCGAGGCCTGCAAGAATGACAATTGAGATCAAGTCTCGCCATAGGCGAAGCTGCAAATAAAAGTAGAATGCGAAACCGCAGATGATCGCGATGCCGGTTTCAACATTAATCGTCAATAAGACACCACCGCCAAATCCTAGCAGCAAGGCTCGATAATTCAGACTGAGACGACCAGCCAATTGAAGAAGTAGTAGACCAAGCGGAAAACCAAGATGGCGAATGCCAGACTGATTTGGATGCCAAATCGCAAGACCCGCCGTCGTGAGATAAGGCGCGACTATTGCCAACGGGAATAAGGTCGGAAGAAAAGACCGCCGCACCCGATAAAGCACGGCGACTGCCAGCAGAAGAAAGCCAGCCTGGGATATTTGGACGACGCGAATCTGGCCGCCAACGTCGAGAAAGCCAAAATGGCGCTCGAACATCGCCACGAAGACCTGAAGAAGAAGTCCGTAGTTGGGAATGAAATCTCGGAACAGGTGAAATCCAGCGGCCATAATAGAGGACGGCAACACGGTCTCGACCAAATGCAGTTCCATCTGAGCGATATCGTAAGGCGTGTCCCAAAGCAGGAGCACCGGCCGAAAAAAACCTGGTACAATAATCAATGCAACATAGACAATAACGACCAATGTAGAAACAAGGCGCTTCAATGCTCGATTACTTGAAAAGATCAAAAATAGATATAGCAATCCCCCCAGTGCGCTCGCCAAGCACGCAATAAGAAGATCCGTATGGAGGCCTACCAGCCACGACAGCACTGGCAGCCCCAGCATCAGTAAACCGATGATAGGTGAGACCGCTCCATCGAATTTGAAAAGTGCCGCACCGCCGCACCGACTGAGCCATTTGGCACACAGAGCGCATAGCGCAACAAAGACGATCGCAAGGCGATAACCCAGTATCTGCCGGCTTCCGTCAGCAAGATCGTAGGCTTGAATTAATTCAGGCAATACATGAAGTGGACGCGACGGCACCAAATTCGGAAGGCCTACAAGAACCAAGAATACTGAAACCGAAATGAGCGAGACAGCGATTGCTATCCGCCTTTGCTCGTCGCCGGTATTCAGATTCAATCGTTCGATAGCAGGCGTTGACGTGAATGAATAACGTTTGGCTAACGGCCGCACGAGACTCAATAGTTGTTTCACTGGTTCTTGCGTTTGCAATTTAATGCTGTGAAAAAGTGCCGATGCTAATGCGATCAGGAGTGTGCCTACTCCAATAAAAAACACTTGCCGCCGGCTAATTCCAACAAACCGATATAAAATAAAATGTTCTTGGACTCCGAGACCAATAACGGGCGCAACTAACGCTACCAATAATAGACAAAATCCGGTTGCCAAAGCCACTCGGATACCCCAGCCTATCTTTGGCAAGTAATCCAAAATTATCCCTACCACGTGGCTCAGCACAGGCACCAGAATGGGCCAGGCCTAGTTTCAATTTGCGCTTAGTCAAACCGTATTGTTGAGCAAAACACGCCCCGCAGTTCCGCCGCGCACTACATCGAGTGCGGCGTTGATTTCATCCAGCGGAAACTCATGCGTGATGAGGCCGTCGAACGATACCCGACCGGCCTTCACTAGCCCGATAATGCGGGGAATATCGATCTGCGGCCGCGCATCGCCGCCGTGCGAACCCGTGAGCACTTTATTGAAATGGATCGGCAGCGTGTAGATCGACACCTTCTCCGACGGCACGCCCACCAAGACGCAGGTTCCATCCGGATGCGTAATGTCATAGGCGAGTTCGATCACCGACTTCGCGCCGGTCGCTTCGATCACTTTGTCCGGTCCCTTGGGCCCGACGATCTTTCGTATTTCGCCGGCAAGATCGGCGGTCTTCGACGCGTCAATGCAATGCGTTGCCCCGCGCGCCTTGGCCATGGCCAGCTTCTCGGCAACCTTATCGACGGCGACGACCGGATTGGCGCCTGCCAACGCCGCGAACTGCACGACCGGAACGCCGACGCCGCCGACGCCGAATACCACGACCGATTCACCGATTTTCACCTTGGCGTCATTGCAGATTACGCCGGCCGCCGTGGTCACGGCGCAGCCAAACAGTGGCGCGACCTTCAGGTCGAAGTCGGAGGGGATGACCGTCATGCGGTTTTCCGAGACGACGGCATAATCGTTGAACGTCGTCACCCAACCGGCATTGAGCTTGTTGCCGCGCCAGCTATAAGCCGGCGGCGGGCACTGAATGCCAAGGCTCGGGCGCCAGTGCAGGACCACCGTGTCGCCCGGCTTCACGTTGACCACGCCAAGGCCCGTCTCGACGACCATGGCGCTCGCCTCGTGGCCGAGCAGATGCGGCAAAAACTTGTCCGGGCCTTTGACTGCATCGATCTCGTTGATCTGCGCGCCGCAGATTGTCGTGTAGAGCACCTTGACCAGAACCTGGCCGACGCCGAGCTCGTCCGGCAAAGTGATCTCGTCGACCACGAGCGGCTTGCGTGATTCCGCGAGAATCGCCGCCTTTGCCTTCTTTACCTTCATGGACGCCGCTTTCTCATTCAAAATAGATAAATTCGTAATCGCCAGTGTAGCCAAAGTGCTCGTAGAGCCAGATCCACTCGGCCGTATCGAAGAAGCTTTCCGCGGTCAGCGCCCAGCATTCCAGATTGAACAGTTCAAGCTCGTTGCGGTAGCTCTCGAGCATGACGTATTTGTTCTTGCCGACGCGCTCGATTTCCGCCAGCGCCGTCTTGAGCTCGAACAGACGCAGATTATGCAGCGTCGTGAGCGAAATCACGAGGTCGAACGACTTGTCGCCGAACGGATAAGCATCCTGCGCGCGATAGCGGAACAGATTGTCGCGGATTTCTTCCTTGGCGTTGGCCAATCCGTATTTCGAGATATCGAAGCCGACGATATGCGCATTGGGCAGCAGCAGCTTCAATTCGTACAGCAAGTAGCCTTTGCCGCAACCGACGTCGAGAATGCGCGCATCCGACTTGAGCCCATAGATGTCGATCAGCGCCTGCGCCACGGGCTTCCAGCGCCCCGGAATGTATTTATAGCCGCCATAGCCGTAGCGGCGATCGCCGTCCCAATAGTCGCCTTCGTATTCCTTGGCCTTCAGCATGCAGTTGACTTTGTCGTCCATCATGCGGGCGACGTAGTCGCGCTTGGTGGCCTTGTGCAGCGGCGTCACAATATTCAGGAGACGGCCCATATGGTCCTCTACGCGGTCAGGGATTTGCAGGCGACATAGCGCGAAATGCGGGTATCGAGCGCGCAATTCATGAAGTCACCAAATTGTTCTCGCTACGTCGCCTTTGGCGAGGCGTCCATTTAGCGGCCGCCCTCAGCGCTGACAAGCACGTTTGGCCGCCTGCGGCTATTGCTCGCAAGCTCGTTGCTGACGGTCTTGGCAATTTGCGGACCTTTGAGACCAAAGGTGTCGAACATGGTGTCCTGCGAGCCATATTCATGCGGGAACGCATCGGGCAATCCGATCCTCAGAACACGCGGCATGTCGCCGGCTGCGCCCTCCGACAGCGCTTCGAGGACCGCGCTGCCAAGTCCCCCGGCACGGATGCCCTCCTCGACGGTGACCACCAGCGGAACTTCGGCCGCAACCTCGCTCAACAATTCGGTATCCAGCGGCTTGATCGTATGCATGTGCACAACACCGCAATGCACGCCGGATTCCGCCAGCAGGTCCGCCGCCTGCATCGCTTGGCCCAACATGACCCCAGTCGTTACGAAAAGCACCGTGCCCGGCTCACGTACCAGAATACCCTTTCCGATCGTAAAGCCGCGAGCAGGATCAGACACGATCGGATCGCCACCTTTGGCCAGCCGGATATACATCGGGTCCGGCCAATCGAGGCTTTGCTCCATGAGCCGGCGCATTTCCGGAGCGTCACAGGCAGCCACGACCGTCATGTTGGGCAATGCGCGCATGGCCGCGATGTCTTCTATAGCCAGATGAGTCGGTCCGAGCGGCGCGTAGACCAGACCGCCGCCGCTCGACAACATGCGCACCGGCAGATGATGCAAGCACAGATCGACGGCGATCTGCTCGTATGCCCTGCGCGTGAAAAACGGCGCGATGGTGTTGAGGTAGGGAATATAGCCTTCCATCGCCAGGCCCGCCGACATGCCGATGAAATTGGCTTCGCTCACGCCCTCCATGAAGTAGCGCTCGGGAAACTCCAGCCGCATAGCTTCGAGAATTCCCGGGCCCAGATCCGAGCCGAGAAACAGCACGCGCGGATCGCGCTTGGCCAATTCATGCACCATCTGGATTGCAGTTTGGCGCACTACCGGCCCCCAAGCGCGTCATACATCGCGATAACGTCCTTCTCGGTCACTTTAGATTTGTGGTGCCATTCGGCTTTGCCTTCTGCAAACGGTAGACCTTTTCCCTTCACTGTATGGCAAATGATCGCCGTCGGTTTACCGCTGTCGAGCGGCAACTTCTTGAACAAACGCCGGAGCGCATCGACGTCATGCCCATCGACATCGATGGCGGCGAAATTAAACGCGCGCCATTTGTCGAGAAAGGGCTCCATGTCGAGCACAACTTTGGTCGGCCCATAGGATTGAACTTTATTGTAGTCGACGATGGCAGTGAGGTTGGAAAGCTTGTGCTTGCCGGCGCAGAGCGCAGCTTCCCAAACCGAACCCTCGTTGGTCTCGCCGTCACCCATGACGCAAAACACACGATGATCCTTGCGCTGCATGCGGGCGGCGAGCGCCATGCCAACGGCAATCGGAAGCCCATGTCCGAGCGCCCCGGTCGAGGCTTCCACGCCGGGAACCTTTCCGTGCTCCGGGTGACCGCCAAGAATGGAGTCGCGTTTGCAGAATGTGGTCAATACCGATTCAGGGAAAAAGCCCTTATCGGCGAGCATCACATAGAGCGCGAGGCAACCATGTCCTTTCGATAAAATAAAGCGATCGCGATCCGGCCAATTCGGCTCTGCTGGGCGGTAGCGCAGGATGTCGTCGAACAACACTCGGATGATTTCAAGCGGCGATAGCGAAGAGCCGATGTGACCGCGGCCACCGCCTTCGAGCGCCTTCACCACGAGACGGCGCAAATGAATTGACCGCGCATCCAACGGCGGCGACGCCTTAGCCTCATAGGCAACTGCGGTCATTGCGCGTGGTCCATCATGTATTGGCGAACGGTCGAAATCCGCTGCCGGGCCTTTTCCAGTTGACCGGCGGTCGCCGCGTCCCGATCGATATGCATACCGGTGCGACGGCGAGCCTCCCAGCGTTCGGGCAGGAACTCATTGAGTAAAATCATGCACCAGCGCAAACCGTAAAGGGGATATACCAAAGCCAGACGTGAGGCAAAAGCGCCTTTCTCCCCGTAGATACTTAACGCACCTGCACGAAATCGTTCATAGCAGTCGGCCGAAAGTCGCATGCCTGGGTGCAGAAGGAAATCGGCCACGAGCTTGGTCGGATCGTCCCAGCCGAAATACTCAAAATCGACGAAAGTCAGCCGGCCGTCAGCGCGGCGGATCGCATTGTGAAATCCGAAATCCGACGGGCTCAAGCTGCGATCGCCAGGGTCAATCGGGCGATCGAATGTCCAGCCTAACACCGAATATTCATGTCCGCGACCAAGCTTCGACCGCTTCTGCTGTAGGTGCGTAGTCCGCGAGAAGAAATTCGGCCAACCGCGGTTCTGACCGAGCGACGTCTTTCAGGCGCTCGAACCGACCGCCGACTTGTTCGACAATATCCATCGGCGATAGGCAGGCTTCGCTGGCCAAAGGCAGCGTGGCGGCCCCGGACGCGTCACGGCACGCATGCACCCGGGCGATAAACGCCAGAGCGGCATCCACATCCACTTCCGTCGGGTCGGCAACCGTGGTGCCATCGATCCATTCATACAGCGCAAAACCTTTCGCGCGATCGGCAGCAATTGGCCTCGGCACATTGCCGATGCCGCACTTCTCGAGAAACTGTAATGCTCCGAACTCTGCGCCAAGCCGATCGCGGGCATCGCCGGCTCGCAGCGGATACTCCTTGAGCGCATAGTTCCTCTGGCCGGCCGTTACGCGGTACAGGCGGTTGTTGCCACCCCCCATGCGTCGCTCGACCGAGCTCACCGGGCTCCCAGCCAGCGAACTAGCAACCTCAAGGATCCGGGCATCATCGGTCACGGGCAAAGACTACGTTTTTGATTGCGTTCCAACTGGCAAGGGCCATGAAAGGACCGTGCGGCAGAGGACTCAGACCACGGTGAAGAAGGAACCGCTCGACCGCCGGCGGAAAGCCCGGCTCGCGAAAGACCTCCTCAAGATCGTCGATAAAATGGCTACAACCGAGTTCGGCGATGCGTCGACATTTCGCTTCGCGCGTCGGCTCGAAGAAGATGTCGCCGCGCGCGAACGCCAGGCCGTCCTTGAGGAAGAACTGGTTCCGCTCCATCCACGCCAATGCCGCAACGTGCAGATCGGCGCCATCAGGATCGGCCGCCGCAGTGCGTGACTTATGGCTGACAATGTAGACTTCGGCGCCGTGCTTCCGGCATGCACGCACGAAGTCACTCGCCCCTTCAATCATCGTGGCTTCTACCATGCGTCGGCCATAGACCTCGGCCTGCAGCTTCGCCCATTGGGCGTCGCCAGCGGCCAAACGAATTGAATCGCGAACCGCCGTCTTGTCGCCGGTAAAATGTTGCGGCAATAGCTCGCGGTCGATTGCGGCCCTGAGGAAAACGTCGTCGTAGCTGACAAGCGTATTGTCGAAATCAATTCCGACTCTCACCACAACCTCGCCGTCGCAGCCTTACCGCAAATTCACCTGTTGCATGCGCTTGATGTTGAAATACATCGGATTGTTCATCGGATCTTGCAGTCGACTTTCCTTGAAGGCGTCGACCAGACCGCGAACGGCATCTTCGATCGAATGCGTCGCCGAAAATCCGAGCAGCCGGCGCAGCTTCGCCGACGACACATGATAGGATCGCATATCGTCAGTCGGCTGAACGTCGATCGCGAGTTTTCCGCCCATGACGCCATTCACAAGGTCGGCGAGTTGCATGACGGTATGATTTTCATAGCCGGCATTTAAAATCTGCCCGTTAATCGCGCTATCGGGCTGCTGCAACATGAAGCAATAAAGATCGGTCATATCCTCGATATGAATATTCGGACGCTTTTGCGCGCCACCGAAGACGCGGATCTTGCCGGTGTGATAGGCGAAATTGCTGAGAATATTGACGACGACGTCTAGCCGTTGGCGCGGTGCGTATCCGCACACTGTCGAGGGGCGCAGCGTGCACGTGATAAAGCCAGGCTCGCGCTCCGCCTCAAGCACATCTTCGCACATCGCCTTGAATTTCGAATAGTCCGTGAGCGGCTGCAGCGAGAGCTCCTCCGTCACTTCCGCTTCGTCCTTGACGCCATAGACGGATGACGATGAGGCATAGATGAAACGTCGTACCCCGGCGTCTTTAGACGCGCGCACCAGCGGCAGGAAGCAATCGTAGTTGATCGACTTGCCGAGGTCCGGATTGAGCTCGAAAGACGGATCGTTCGAAATGCAGGCGAGATGAATGACCGCGTTTGCGCCTTGCAGCGCATTTTTTACCGCTACCGGATCGCGCAAGTCGCCTTTGACTTCGCGAAAGCGGGGATTCGAACGATAGTCTTTGAAAAGATCCTCACCATAAATGTAAAGATCGAGAACGGTGACGTTATGACCTTCGTCCAACAGTTTCGGAACAAGGGAACTGCCGACATATCCGGCCCCTCCGGTCACCATCACATTCCAAAGGACCTTGCTCATCATTTACCGCCCGGAATTATCAGCATTGGCGCAGGGTGTATCAGCACAATTTGCTTCCCTCAACCCCGCGTGGTGTGCTTAAGAACCTTACATTAATGCCGGGCGTCTTAGGAATCTCCGCCTACATCTCGCGGGCAAACGGGACGAATTCAGCTTGATACAACAGGCAGATGCAGCAAATTCTGTAAAATCGACGTCGCAAAAGCCATTCGCGCTTGTCACCGGAGGCGCCGGGTTTATCGGTAGCCACATGGTCGACTTGTTGTGCGAACGCGGTTTTCGAGTTCGCGTCGTCGACAATCTCGTCGGCGGTCGGGAGGCGAACCTCGCCCACCACTCTGCCAGCGGAATGGTCGACCTCGACACCCGCGACATCCGTAAAATCGAACCGGATGATCCGTTGTTTTCCGGCGTCTCATTTATTTTTCATTTTGCTGGCATTGGCGACATCGTCCCATCGATCGATCGCCCGACCGAATACATGGACGTCAATGTCATGGGAACGGTGCGCGTGCTCGAAGGCGCACGCCATGCTCAAGCCAAGAAATTCGTCTACGCTGCCTCTTCGACCTGTTACGGACTAGCGTCGGTTCCCACCCGCGAGGATCATCCGATCGATCCAAAATATCCGTACGCGCTGAGCAAGTATCAAGGCGAGCGCGCTGCGATGCATTGGCATCAGGTTTACCGCTTGCCCGTTAACTCGGTACGAATTTTCAATGCTTACGGAACACGCTCACGAACGACGGGCGCGTACGGCGCCGTGTTCGGCGTGTTCTTACGTCAAAAGCTTGCCGGCAAGCCGTTCACCGTCGTCGGAGACGGCACGCAGCGACGGGATTTTCTCTACGCTACTGACGTTGCCCGCGGCTTTTTGGCGGCGGCGGAGACTTCAATCGACGGACAATGCTTCAATCTTGCGGCTGGCAACCCGCAATCGGTCAACCGGCTAGTCGAGTTGCTCGGCGGCGAAAAGATCCACATCCCGAAACGCCCGGGCGAACCGGACTGCACTTGGGCGGATATCAGTAAGATTACCAATGAGCTAGGCTGGCGTCCTCAGATCAGTTTCGAGGAAGGCGTGGCCAAGGTCGTGGCACAAATCGACTACTGGCGTGACGCGCCGCTTTGGACGCCCGAAACAATCCAGCAAGCCACGTCAACCTGGTTTCGCTATCTCGGAAATTAAATTTAGAAACACACATGACATCTTCGCGCAAACAACAAGACCCAGCCCATCCCGCCCACCTCGGCGGCGGAGTCGTTGCGCCTCGTATTGCGCGCGACAAAATAAAATCACCTTCCGATTTGGCAAATATCTTGGCCGATACCCGCAAGACAGCGGGCAAGGTCGCAATGGCACATGGCGTCTTCGATCTTCTGCATATGGGCCATGTGCGCCACCTTGAGGAAGCCCGCAGTTTTGGCGCGATGCTGGTCGTGTCGGTAACCGCCGACAAGTTCGTCAATAAAGGTCCCGGGCGGCCCGTCTTTAACCAAAACTTGCGTGCCGAGATGCTGGCCGCTCTTGCATGCGTCGACTGGGTCATCATTAGCGAGGCTCAGACCGCAGAATCCGTCATCGAAATTCTCAAGCCGGATGTTTACGTCAAAGGCGTCGAATATTCTGATGAGCGCGCCGACGTCACCGGCAAGATTATTTCGGAGCGGGAAATCGTTGAGCGTTTCGGCGGCAAAATCGTTTTCACACACGACATTACTTTTAGCTCCAGCGAGCTGATCAATCGTTACATTATTCAATATGAACCCCAGGTGCGCGCTTTTCTCGACAGCGTTCGTGAAAATAACGAACAAGAAACAATCCTAAATCTGCTCGATAGCGTCAGTAACAAGCGCGTTCTCGTCGTCGGCGATACGATCATTGACGACTACAACTACGTCATGCCGATGGGGAAGGCGCCAAAGGAGAATCTTGTAACAACGCTGCATCAGTCACGCGAAGTTTTTGCCGGCGGCGCCATTGCGACCGCAAATCATCTTGCCAATATTTGCGGTGAAGTCGAAGTAATTACTTTCTTTGGCGATGAGCCCGAGCACGCAAATCTCGTGCGTGCGAGTTTGCATCCCAATGTTAAACTGACCGCAATTCAACGCGAACGTACCCCGTTTACCGTCAAGACCCAATTCATTGAGCCGACTTATATGCGCAAAATGTTCGAGGTCTACCGTATGGACGATAGTCCTCCATCCGCCGACATCCAGAGCAAGCTCAATGCCATCATTGCAGAGCGTGCGCGCGACTTCGATCTTGTCGTGGCGAATGACTTCGGCCACGGCATGATTATGCCATCAACCGTCGAAACGCTGACGAAATCGGCGCGTTTCCTTGCCGTCAACGTGCAAACCAACGGCGGCAATTTTGGATTTCATCTGATTACCCGCTACCCGCGCGCAGATTACGTGTGCATCGATCAGCTGGAAGCGCGGCTGTCTGTTGGAGACCGTTACAGCTCCGTAGACACCGTCGTTGAGGAGCTGTTGGCATCCGCCATCGACTGCTCAAAGATCATCGTCACGCAGGGCAGCCGCGGCTGTATCGGCTATTCACGTGGTGAGCCGACGAGTTGGGTGCCCGCGTTTACCGATAAAGTCGTCGATACGGTTGGAGCGGGAGACGCGTTTTTTGCGATCACCTCTCCCCTCGTTGCCGTTGGCGGCGCAATTCGCCACGCTGCGTTTCTTGGCTGCATTGCCGGTGCCATTAAAGTCGGCATCGTCGGGCATCGTCAGGCGGTCGACAAAGTAACACTCAAAAAGGCCGTTATTGCCTTGCTCAAATAGGCATAAGTGTAACAACGCGCCGGCCGCTCGATTTGAATTGCGAAATCGAGCCGCAAAAACAAGAATGCCCAATGATCACGAACGGATTCGCCAATGTTTCCTGGCTGACATGGGTGGGCCTGTTGGCAGCATTCTGCTCTACCGCTGCGTTCCTGCCGCAAGTGGTGAAGACCTGGCGCACTCGCTCGACAAAAGACATTTCCCTGGTGATGTTTTCGGTACTCATCATCGGAATCCTGCTTTGGCTCACATACGGAATCATAATCCGAGATATTCCGCTCATCGTCGCCAATACGATCACGCTGGTATTTGCCGGCACAATTTTGTTTTTCAAGTTGAAACACGGCTGATCACTGGACCTCGGATCAACCGTGTGCCGGCATTAAGCGATCAGGCTTGCATAGTGTTGAAGAAAGACGCGGGCGAGTTGGCCCATCTCGGGGGCTCCATGCGATCGGTAAATCGCTTCAGCGCGCGAGCGTAAATCTGCCACTTCGGGGCTATCAGCGACGCTCATGCCCCCTTCCAATCGCACCAGCATTTCTTCCACCGCTGCTCGGATGATCTCCGGGTCATTGTCCTCGACATGAACGCCTTCATGTTCGGCGAGATATCTGCGCGAATGGCAATAGGAAAATGGCTCGGTAAGTGTTTCGCTCAGGCTTAAGTATCGGCCGTCGGCCGTTCTTCGCATCAACTTCGGAATGAAGATGTCGGACGCATGCCAAGGCCGTTGCGCGGGCGGCCACCAGTTCGTAAGCACTGATGGCACACCATAGAGCGGCGGTATGTAGGCGGGCCCCGACGATGTTGCCAGTATGAATCGGCATCGCGCCGCAATGAAAACGTCCATCCAATCGGCACGTATCCCACTGTGACAATAGTCGATCACGTTCGGTAACGCGGGCAACGGCTTCATTCCCGGGTCACCCATGCGGAGCACCCAGCCGCCGCGACGCGTGATCTCGGCAATCGCCGGCAAGTAGGTCGTAACATCAGCATTAAGGATTCCGCGCGGGCCCGTATTGCGTCCATACCACTTTCCCTCACGCACATGCATCGCGACGAACCACGCACCTTGTGGAACACCGGCGCGATGGAGCGCTTCCCAGCCGCGGGTCTCCGTTTCCGATGGCAACGACAGCAGCGGTCCTCTGCCTTCCTGTTGCCAGCGCGCGTAGGTCTTGCCTGCAATTTCCCAAATGTAGACGGTCGTCCCGTCCGGCATGCGCGGAGCCAAAGGATCGTAGCGGAGGGCCCGCATCGCCGAAACGTCGAATGGCAAATCGGCGGGGTTATCAACCAACCGAAGATGTGACGCCAGCTGCTGAAACAAGAAGCGGTTTGCGACCGGGCTCCCGGGCGGCAGAAATAATATCGTCTCGTCGCGGCTTCGCCCCTCCAGAATTCCAAGTTTGATCACGTAGTCGAGTATCTGCGGTATCGCCGATGTGGCGAGCCCAGAAGCCATCAAGAACTCGAAAGCGATTGTTGACGGGATCGGGGATCTTTGTCTCCGCGATACCGCGTTCGTTGGCGCGGCCAAGGAGCGACATCGCATCGCGAAACCGGCCAAGCCCGTGATAAAGGCAAATGGCTCCCAGAAGATTGTCGTCGGCCGTCGGGTTACCAACGCGTAGCGCCCGCTCAAACCACTGCCAGGCTTCTACCGGGTGATCGCGCTGAAAGAGGTGGTAGCCGGTTTCGATGCAGGATGTTTTCCCGTTAGGCGTTCTGATCCAACGGTCGGGCAACATCGGCAAGAAATACGAAGCGAAGCGAGGCCAGAACGATAGTGCCAAAAAAAACAGCCGCGACGGCCGCTTAATGATCTTTATGGCCTGACGAAGGGCGAAGTCAGCTGCGCGACGAATGATGGATTGCGGCAAAGGCCTGATTCTCTTGGCGTTTTGACGTGACAACTTTTTCACAACGGAACAGAAAGAATATTGCATCGCTGCGACCTTAGCCAGCCGAACGAGGAAAGGGTCGCAGGCCTCATCTGAACGCCAATGTTGATAGAACGGCGTTTGTCGAAAATGCCCGCAGGCCCCAGCCGCAGCGCAACGGTGTCGCAGCAGGTCGCTCGCCAGCGTCTCTCAGTGCCATGCAATCTAACGACGGAGGCCTATGTCCAAGAAGGTGTCTTCGTTTACGGCCGGGACTTTGGCGGATCCCTCGACTGCGGCAGCGGAGAAACGGCGGTGCGATCGACACGGTCGCTGCTCAGAATCCAAATGACGCCGCCAGCAACGCCGAACATTAGATACAAGGCTCCGAATAAAAGCGAGATGATAAGACCGTCGCTTTGCGGGAGGCCGGCATAGGTAAAAGCCGCAACCATGGCGCCTTCGCGGACGCCCCAGCCCGCGACCGAAATAGGAACAAAGGAAATCAAGACCACGGGCAAGACCAGGTACAGCAAATAGATCAATGAGACATTCGCGCCAACCGAGCGCGCTGCGCACCATGCTGCAAGCACGGTAAGCAGATGGGCTAGTACCGACAGGCTGAAGATAGCCACCAGCGCACGAGGCGCACGCAGTATCTCCACAGCGACCGTCGCGACAGCGGCAAGGTGACGCGTCAGCGACCATCGTTGCAAAAAGTGCAATCGTGTCCAGGCCAAAGCGATGAAGACGAGAGCAGCGGCGAGGCTGCCAAAGCCTATCACGAGCAGCGCAAGGCGGCCGACTGGGTCGTGCATTAGTACAATTGTCCACGGCAGGCAGATGACCACCAAGCCTGCTAGCGTTACGATGCCAACTACGCGCTCGAGAAACACCGAATAGGCTGCTGCGCGCCAGTTCGCATGCTTGCCGACGAGCCAAATACGAATTGCGTCGCCACCCATGCTGGAAGGCAGCGTTTGGTTGAAGAACGCCGCTATCATGGTGAAGCGGAACGATCGTAATAAAGTGAGGTCGGCACCACAGCGGATCACGATCAGCGCCCAGCGAGCGGCCAACGCAAGCGTCTGTATCAGCAACACAAGCAGCCCGAACACGATCCAGTATAAATCGACCTGCCGAAGGCGGTCGCGCACCGTTTCGATATTAATTAGATCCAGAGCGAAATACAGCAACAGCCCCGATACCGCCACCTTGGCAAAGAGAAAAATCATCTTTCGCATCACGTGGTCCGGTCCGAAATAACAGCGAAGTTTACAAGCAGCATTCGGTTGCCGCCTCATTGCCAGGAAGTCAAGAAGTTGATCGTATTTTGTTCGGTACGAGGCGATAAACTACAATCACACTGGGTCGCGACCCCGGAAGCGTCACGTGGGCCTACCGGTCACGTATTACTCAAAATTGATTAGTCCCTAAGATTCGCTTTGCAAAGTTGGGTGCACAATCAGACTGATGATCTAGATGCCGCGTACTCATTAATCGAGTTTGGTGAGCGCCCGTTTGTCCGCTGTTGGCCCATAGCGTCTTAGATTTTGCAGCGCGGCGAACGCAGCGATGTGCCACTAAGCGACATCCCGCGTTTGACCGGAAACGCGAGAGGCCGCGAGTTGAGGTGGCCTACGCGTAAGGCTTAATGCTATCGGCGACCGAGTCGGCGATGTGCTCCTTTGTGATGACGCCAAGCACGTCAGCGGCGCGCGGGCGACCCTTGGCCTTAGTCACGACAGCCATGCCGGCACCACGCCGCGTCATGCGTGTGACCACGTCGAACACGATGTCCTCCTCGCGCGCCACCGTGTAGTTGCGCTGCGCGATCTCGCCGACCGTGAAGCCCTGCTCGACGTCCTCCAACCCGCGCCGAAGCGCAGTGTTGACGCGCAGTACGCCAACGATGCGGTCGCCGTCGGTGACGACGATATGCTTCATCCGGCCGTCGTGGCCGCTCTGGCGCAGGAACGCCTCCAGCCGCGTCTCCTGCGGCAGCACGGTGACGTCGTTCTCCATCACTTCGCCGGCACGCCGCACCAGGAACATGTTGGCGTGCAGCGCCTTGGGCACGAAGTGTTTCCGCCCGACGAGCTTCACCGTGTAGATGTTCTCCGCCGACAGTAGCCGCCGCACGCCGATCGCCAGCGCCACCGCGACGATGATCGGCATCACCAGATCGTAGTCGCGCGTCATCTCGAAGATCATGGTGACGGCGGTCATCGCCGCGCCGGTGCCGCCGCCGACCATCGCCGCCATGCCGATCATGGCGCAGGTGGTGACGCCGAGCCCGTCGACCGGATGGATGGCGCCGATCGCGGCGCCGAAAGCGCCGCCGATCGTCGCGCCCATGAACAGCGACGGCGAGAAGATGCCGCCCGAGGCGCCCGAGCCGAGGCTCACCGAGGTCGCGCACAGCTTGGCGAAGAACAGCAGGGCCAGCAGTCCCGGTAGGACGAGGCCGCCCGAAAGGATCGCCTGGATGGTCGCGTAGCCGACGCCGTCGACGTAATACTGGCCCGCGGTGCGCAGCAGCACGTACATCAGCGTGCCGATGATCAGCATGCCGATGGCGTGGCGCAGATAGCCGTTCTTGATTTTCTCGAAAACGTCTTCGGCGAGGCTGAGCCCCCTGATGAAGGCCGTGGCGGCAAGCCCCATCAGCGCGCCGAGCAATGCGTAGAGCAGGAGCGCGGTCAGCGAGGCCGGCCGGTCGGAGTTGAGCAGCGCCGTCGGAACCGCGAAGGCCGGCTGCAGGCCGAGGAAGATGCGCCCGATGAAGGTCGCGGTGCCCGTCGCCAGCGCCACCGGCAGGAAGGTGCGCGCGCTAGACTTCCGGCAGCATCAGTTCGATGGCGAACATCACGCCGCCGATCGGCGTGTTGAAGGTCGCGGCGATGCCGGCGCCGGCGCCGGCGGCAACCAAGGTGATGCGCTGCCAGGGCGCCATGGTGACGAACTGGCCGAGCGAGGAGCCGAGCGAGGCGCCGATCTGGATGATCGGACCCTCGCGCCCGACTGCGGCGCCGGTGCCGATCGAGATCGCCGAGGCAAGCGACTTCACCGCCGCGACGATCGGACGGATCTTGCCCTCGCGATAATAGATCGCGTCCATCACCTCAGGCACACCGTGGCCGCGCGCCTCCGGCGCGAAATTCTGCACCAGGAAGGTGACGATCAGGCCGCCGGCGACCGGCACCAGGATGATCAGCGCGCCCCAGGGGCTCGGCGGCGTGAACACATTGGCGTCGTAGTTGATTGAGAAGGCGCCGAAAAACGCCACGTTGTGGATCAGCCCGATCAGGGCGCGGAAGAAGACCGCTCCGATCCCGGTGATGACGCCAACGATGACGGCGAAAATGGATAGTCTGACAAGTCCGATCCGCGGCGGGAATAGCTTCATTCTCTCAATTCTCTCATAACCTTGCGTTCCATCGCCCCGCCCGGCCGCCGTTTATCCGCAGCGAAGCGGGCAGGCGGCCAAATCAGCAAGGCCAGTGATAATCGGGAAGCCGCAGGCTGTCGATAATGTCCCGCCCGAATGTGCGCCGCGCGACGCCGGGGATCGCCGCGGCCTTGATGACCCAATTGCGGAACCGTAGGCCGAGGCGAGTCTTCGGCGCAAAGGCCGAGGCGAACCGCTCGGCGCCCTGTTGCTTGCGGTGGATGAAGTCGCGCAAAATCTTTTCGTAATTGGCGAAAGCCTCGTCATGGCGGCCGTTGGCCTTGGCGAGCTCGCCGGCAAGCACATAGGCCCCAGTCATCGCCAGCGCCGAGCCCTGGCCGGCGACCAGCGACACGCAATAGGCGGCGTCGCCGACGAGGGCGATGCGGCCGCGCGACCATCGAGGCATACGAATCTGGCTGACGCGGTCGACGTAAATCTCGCCCGCTGCATCGAGCGCCGCGAGGATGTGCGGACATTCCCAGCCGCTGCCGCCGAATTCCGCGCGCAGCAGCGCCTTCTGCGCCGCCAGGTTGTGCATCGGCGTATCGTCGTCGTAGGCGAAGACGAACAGGATCAGCGTCTTGTCGCCGCGCAGCGACACGCGCCCGACCATCCGGCCGGGCTCGCTGTAGGTGACGTAGACATCCTCATTGCGCGGCCGGTAGCCGCTCGCTTCGAACACGGCAACGACGTAGCCGAGCCGCTTCTCGAAACGTTCTTGCGGCCCGAACGCGAGCCGGCGCACTGTCGAATGCAGGCCATCGGCGCCAACGACGAGATCAAACCGCCGCTCGCCGCCAGATTTCAATCGGACGGCGACGTGGTCGTGCCGCTCGTCGAGGGCGACGATCTCGTCGCCGAAGATGGTTTCCGTGTCGCCCTTGAGCCTCTCGAACAGCAGCCGCGATAACGCGCTGCGGCCGATGGTCACATAGCGGCCGCCGGTGAGTTCGACGAAGACCTTGGTGCCGAATCCGGAGATGCGATTGCCGGCCGCATCGACGATGCGCATCTCGCGAATGTGGTAACCAGCGCGCAGGATTTCGGGCACCAGACCCATGCGCTCGGCGATGTCGTAGCCGAGACCCCAGAAATCGATGACATAGCCGCCGCTGCGCAGCGCCGGAGCATGGTCGAGCAAGGTCGGCGCGAAGCCGGCGCGCTTCAACCAATAGGCAAGCGTCGGCCCCGCGATGCCGGCGCCGGAGATCAACACGGTTTGTCTGCTCATGAGATTCCGAATCGTTAGCGAGCGCTTTTAAAGTGCGATGACCTAAACGGGCTCTCCCGATCCCCGGAACAATTGTTCTGCATCACGTCGTCATGCTCTCGCCAATTGATGTTGCCGATCTGTTTGCCAGCGTCTTCTATGCCGCCAAGTACCAAAGTAGAGGCCACACGAGGGAGATTCATGAGCGACTGTTCGCGCGGCCTCCTGTTCGCTGCGGAGTTGCACAAACCCGCGCCTTAACCGGCGCGGCCTGTTCAAAAAAAGTGCTGCAATTATTTCGCTGCAGCGCTGCGCACCGCGTCGATCTGCCGCTTGAGCCCCGCGAGACCGACGGCGCCGACGACGACATCCTTGCCGATCACATAGCCGGGCGTCCCGGTGATGCCGACCGCGCTGGCGAGCTTGATGTCCTCGTTGAGCGTGGCGCCGACTTCGTCGCTAGCCATGTCCTGCTCCAGCCGCTTCATGTCGAGGCCCTGGTCTTTTGCAGCCGCGAGCGCTTTCTCTTTGCTTGCCGGTCCTGGGCCGCCGAGAAGCTCCTGATGGAATGCGATGTATTTTTGTCCGCCGGGATCCTGCATGCGCACCGCGATCGCGACGCGCGCGGCCTCCATCGATCCCGGCCCTAGGATCGGAAACTCCTTGAGCACGATCTTCAATTTCGGATCGTCCTTGAGCAGAGCGAGCATGTCAGGCAGCGCCCGCTTGCAGTAGCCGCAACTGTAATCGAAGAATTCCACCAGCGTGACGTCGCCGCTCGGATTGCCGAGCGTCACCTGATGGGGCGAAGCGAACAGCGGCCCCGCATTGCTGGCGACGGCGGCGCTGTGATCGGCGGCGGCTTTGGCTGCGGCGCCGGACATCGTCGCCGCCAAGGCCGACCGGTGCTTGAGCGTTTCGACCAGGATCTGGCCGACCGCCTCCGGGTGGGCGATGAAGTAGGCTTTGACGATCGCCCCGACCTCGTCAGGATGCGCCGCGAGATAGTCCTTGACGATCGTCTCGATCTCGCCGCGCACGTCCTGCGCAAGACTTGGAGGCGGGGCGAGAAAGAACAAGCCGGCGACGATAGCCGATGTAACGCGGGCGACTCTTTTTGACTTCATTTGTCTCTCCATCGCTTGCCGGCACCGTGAAGGGCCAACGACAATCTCTCATCGAACGAAACCGGGATGCGGCGCACCAAGCGGTGGCCCGAACTGTCTAGGTGCAAACGGACGCGGCACAGGACCAACCCGCACGCAGAAGCCGCGCGGCGTCCGTACCATGCCCGGCGGGCACGGCAGCCGGCCGCGCCGCACGCATTCGCCATTGCGCAAACGATTTTCGCCAGGACCGCATTCCCGCGGCGCTCGCCGCAGCCGCACGCAGTCGCCGTCGCGACCGCGCACAGTGCCCGGCGGGCACGCGCCCGGCGTACGAGGCACAAGTGGCACAAGCGGCGTCAACGATGAGCCGCGCTTGCACGATGCGCCGTCGTCACTGATGTACCGGTCGTTGCAGCACGATCCGTCGGGCATCTTCGTATAGCCACGCGCGCAGCCCTCGAGCGGAATAATGACCTTGCACGCTTTGCGGTTCGCCGGATCGACCGGGCCGGGACAGCACTCTCCGCTCGTCGTCACATTTCCCGGCGGACAACACTTGCCGCTCGCGGTCGGAATCTTGCCGGGCACGCAACATTGCGGTGGAGTGATCGGGACGATGACGATCTTCTCGCACTGGCTTTTGTTCGGGCCGCCGGGCGCCTGTCCGGCCGGACAACACACGCCGGTCGAGGTCAACTTGCCGGCAAGGCAACAGGAGGCGCCCGTCGACACATAGCCGGCAGGACAGCACTGCGGGTTCGAGGCACTGGGCGTACATGTTGGCGGCTTGGTCGGCGTCGGACATTTGCCGTTGACGAGCGGCCCGTTGCAGCACGCCGGAGCCCCGCCTGCGCCACTGTAGACCTGACCGCTGGGGCAGCAGAAATTGCTCGGGGCGACGGGCGTCTGCCCCGGCGGGCAGCTTGAGTTCGAGCAGGCGGCGGTGGCCGCGATCTGCGTCACGCTGCAGCACGTACCGTTGATCTGGATGCCGGGCGGCGGACAACTGCCGCACTCATTCGTTCCCGCGCGACGCAGTTGACCCGGCAGACACTGACCCGGCGGTGGCGGCGGTGGTGGTGGCGGCGGTTGAGTGCCGGGCGGCTGTGCACCCCGCGGCGGAATGTTCCCGCCGGGCCTCGGTACCAGGCTCGCGCGCTGCGCCGGCGAGCACAGCCGCTCGATGGCGATGTCGCCCATGTGTCCGCGTTCGGCAGAATCATTGAATTCGTCGTCATAATCGATGAAGTAGCTTTCGAGCGGCGGTTCGTCGTCGTGCCGGATGCGCCACGTGCCGTTGCCTTGCAGGCCGTTGACGTCCAATGCGCCCAAGCGGGCAAGCCGCGCGGAGAGCGCCGCGTCGGCGGCATGGCGCATGTCTTCGCCGGTCGTCCACATGAAGCCGCCGCACGAACCTGGCGCGAGTTCGCCGTTAAAATCGTAATTGTAGCCGATCGCGACGCCGCCATTGCCGTTGCGGAAATCTGGCGGAAAGCCGATGGCGTAGTCGTCGGGTTGTTGTTGCCAGATGCGCCGCCCATCCGGCGTGGTGCCGACGACCTCGTAGCGCAGCACTCGGCCGATCGCAGGAACGGCCAAGGCCTCGAAGTCGAATGCGCCGGTCGGCGCTGCGCGGTCGGCCAGGAACATCCGCCCCTGCTCGTCGAAGGTGATTTTGGAAATCTCCGTCGGACCGGTCGATGGCGGCGCCGCAAGTTCGATCATGGCGTCGTCGCCGAACGAGCCGTCCGGTTTGAGACCGACCGACCAGATTTGCAGGCTGTCGGCGACGGCGTAGTAGAGCCGGCCCTGATGCACGGCGAGACCGAAGACGCGCCGCTCTGGCGCCGCATAGTTCCAGGTCGCCGGCTGCGCGCTGTTGAACTGCGGGCTCGTGACATCGACCGGCTGCTGCGTCGTCCAGGAAACCGGCGGCAGCCCCTGGGCGGCGCGTCCGGTGACGCCGTGGTCGTAGCTGCCGAGGTCGCGACCATTCAGGTCGAAGCGGTGAATCAGTCCGCTCTCGCGATCGACGGCATAAAGTGATTTTGAATCGGGATCGTAAGCCAGTCCGCCGAGCGCGGCGCCCGAATTGGTCCGGCCGTTGAGCGTCACGTTGGCGAACAGACTGACGTTGCCGGTCGCGCCGTCGATCTTCCAGATCGATCCCGGACCTCCCTGCGGGCCCCACAGGCCGGGCATGAAAGCCGCGTTCGCCGCGCCGGCCTGGATGTGCAGCGGCTTTCCGTCGGATCCCGGCGCCGCGATCGGCAATCCATAAGCCGACGTTGCCGCTGCGTAGATGTTTGGCGGTTCGTTATCGTCGAGCGCGACGCCGAACACTTGCCCGAGTTGCGCGGCGGTGAAGGTGAAAGGCTTGGGAGCGCCGACAACCTGCGCGGCCATCGGCCCGTGCATGTGATGCAGATCGACGATGCGCAGCGACGGCCCGTTGACATCGATGAAGGTCTGCGTGGCCGGATCGACGCCCGGCGCGATCTGCACCGGCGGCAAGGCGCCGGAGAAGCCGCTCACCGCGGCATTGCCGGCAACGTAAACATTGACCGGTGCTTGCTGTGCGGCCAGCGTCGCCGGAAAGAGGCACACGAACCCGAGACCGAAAGCAGCCGCGAAGCCAAAGCCGGTCCTGCGCCCCACTCGGCGCGGCGTCGCCAAAGACTCTTTGCTCCGCCTTGCCATGTCCCCCTACTGAATCGGTCCAGGTCCTACGCACATTCCATTCACAGGCCGTGTTCCGGGCCGACAGCATTGCCCGCACGACGTCACCTGGTTGGGATCGCAACAGGCGCCGTCCGGCGTCATCCCCTTGGTCGGATCCGAGCACGGCGTCACGCACTTGCCGCCGACGACGATCTGGTCGGGCTTGCACGGCCCCAAGATGTTGATCGGACACTGCTCCTGCGGAGTGTCGCCGACTTTCGGCGGCAGATTGGTGTAATCGCAAAGACAGAGCGGGATGCCGCCCGCCGTTCCGACCTGGCGCGTGCCGTCGGGGCAAGCGCAGGTAAAGACTCCGTGAGCCGTCGGATCGGTAAAACCGGGCGGCATCGGCGGCACTTTGGTCCAGGTCGGGACCAGCGGCTTGGGACAGAAGCAATAGAGCAGCGCACCGCATTCGGAATCGCCGATATGCGTACTCACGAACGAGCCCGTCGAACTGTCGTTTTCACTGCCGGGGCAAATGGTGGTGCCGAGAAAAGTATTACAACCAGAAATCGTATTGGTCATATTGCAATTCGGATCGCTCGAGTCGCTGAAACAGGTCGTCGGCAAGGAGCAATTGGCCTGAACCGGTGGCGGCGGCGAGCAGTTCTTGCAGTGAGCGCCGAAAAAGTTGGCGATGTCGCACGCGCAGTCCTCGAGATCGTTGGCAAACTGAGTGACGCCTTGCTCGATGTCGCAGCCGCACTCGAGAACGCTCACGAACGGGCCGCCAAGCGCCAAGATTTGCGACACCACATTCGGATCGACGCCGGCCGTATTCAACCAATCTTCAAGGTTGCTGAGATCGGTCTGCCCGGTCTTCACGTCGCCGCAGAGTGCGCCAACCGTGCTCTGGCCCCCATTGGCCTGCGCGATACCCAGGCCTGCCGCGACCCCGCCGGCGAGAAAGGTTCCGGCGCCTTCGCCGACTTGACTGGCTTCCAGGCATGCGGGCGACGAGAACGCCCCGAGCGCATTTCCGCCGTCCTGGAAAATGTCACCGATGTTGCAGCCGGGTGAGGCGCGTGCCGGGACGCCAGGCAATAGCATCGCTGCCGCTGCAAGAAGCGTCACGCCAGCATTTCGTGCGACGCGCAGGGTAATCGCCATGGGACGACCGTGAGATTTGCTAGGTCTCGACGTATCGGCAGCTAACACCCACTAAAATAATACACGTAAACGTGGTGGGCTACAATTCAGCCATAGGCTCGCGACAGACCGTTCGCAGCAAGCTTATAGGGTCTTTATTTCGACCGCTTTGGGCGAAAGCAGATGAGGTGGATGGCTCCCGCTCACGGCATCTAGGTGCCAGGGTGTGAAGGCTATCAAGCATTCACGAGCAAATGGGAGCCATCCGTCATGGAGATTACTACGATCGGCCTCGATTTGGCCAAGAGCATTTTTCAGGTTCACGGCGCTGATGCGACCGGTCAGGTCGTTGTCCGCAGGTCGCTTCGACGAGCGCAGATGCTGCCCTTCTTCGCCAAGTTGCCTTCATGCCTGGTCGGCATGGAAGCGTGCGGCACCTCGCATCACTGGGCGCGCGAGCTGATCAAGCTCGGCCATGAGGTGCGGCTGATGCCGCCGGCTTACGTCAAGCCGTATGTAAAGCGTGGGAAGACCGACGCGGCCGATGCGGAAGCGATTTGCGAAGCGGTAAGGCGGCCGACGATGCGGTTTGTGCCGGTGAAGTCACCCGAACAGCAGTCGGCACTGTCGATGCATCGGACGCGCGATCTGCTGGTCAAGCAGCGCACGCAGTTGGTCAACATGATCCGCGGCCTGCTCGCCGAGTTTGGCATCAACATTCCCAAGGGTCTCGAACGGGCGCTGCTGATGGCGAGACGGATCGTCGATGGTGAAGCACCAGACGTGCCGATTGAAGCCGCGAAGATCGTTGGTACGCTGTCACAGCAGGCGCTAGACATCCACGTTCGGCTTCGTCAAATCGATCGCGATCTGCTCGTCTGGCAACGTGGCAACGATGTCGCGCGGCGTCTCATGACGATCCCCGGCATCGGGCCGGTCGGAGCGACGGCACTTGCCGCATCGGTTACTGATCCGCATCAGTTCCGCTCGGGGCGGCAGTTCGCCGCCTGGTTGGGACTGACGCCACTACAGAAGTCGAGCGGTGGCAAAGAGCGGCTCGGGCGCATCTCCAAGATGGGCGACAAGTACCTGCGCAAGCTCCTCATTGTCGGCATGACTTCACTCGTGCGACGCGCAAAGTACAATCCTCAGGCAATCGATCCACGGCTGGCCAATCTGCTCGCGCGAAAGCCCGTGCGGGTCGCAACTGTCGCCATGGCAAACAAGACAGCACGCACCATCTGGGCAATCATGACACGTGGCGAGACCTATCGTGCCGGCCACCAGCCGGCACTGGCCGCATAACAGCGAGGATACACGAATTAGCTGAACAGCAGATCAGCTTCACCAGGTTGCGAGAGCGATGCGACGTGATGGCAAACCGGTCAGACCGGGAACAGGGACAACCCACCGAATGTCCAAGGCGTCATAGCCTGAGAAGCAGAATGGGACCTTGCTCGCGGACTCCATCAGGGCCAGCAGTCTCAATCGACTGCATCAACAGGCCGGACAGAAGACTGCACCCGACCAATGCCACCGCGTCAATTTACTCCTTGCAATGCGGGAGCCATCCACAGAGGACATTTGTCGGCTCATCCACACCGCGGGCTCCCACCTTTTCGCCATCGGCATCAACGTTTTGGATTTCCACGCCGCGACAGGAGCACCAAGTCGGCCGCTTCCTCAGCATCTTTGAGGAGCTTCTTGCGCGGCGTGCCTATCAGCGCACGCATGGTAAGGCCACGACCAACATCCGTGACTTGGATCGCGCGTTCGGCCACAGGAAAATCGGACGGGATTTCGCCCGCGCTGATCGCGTCACGGAAACGACCTTCCACCAGCGCCGCGCCGCCCGCGGCCGCGTGTTGCAGGAACTTCCGGACTTCGGCGTCGTCCACAAGCGGCGCGACGCAAATCAGAAGGCAGCCCCGGGCGGACCCTTTCTCGGTCGCACTTTCGACGGCGAACCTCAGAAAGGCCGCGATCGAGTCGCGGAGACTCTGTGGCGAGAGGAGCGCCTTCGCAGCGCGAGCGCCCTTCGCCTCGGCATACGCCTTGAGGACGCGCAGGAATATCGCCCGCTTGTCGCCAAAGACGGCATATAAGCTCGGCCGTCCCACGCCCATCCCGGCGACGAGATCGTCGATCGTCACTCCGTCGTAACCCTTCGACCAGAACACCTGGGTCGCCTTTTTCAGCGCGTCACTCTCGTCGAAGCTTCGCGGACGTCCCCGTGGCCTGGCGGTATTTTGAAACATCTAGTTCAAAACTCCTTGACTGCGACCTTTTCTTTCGGCAATATATAACCGAACAGTTCAAAAATGACAACGCGGCCCGGACTTCGCGGGGCCTCACAACTCGCCCTTCACCATAAGACGCCCATGGAAGAAAATATGAACGAAAGTATATTAATAACCGGAGCAAATATTGGGCTTGGGAAAGAGACTGCCCGACAGTTAGCAATGAAAAAAGAAACAAAAAAGGTAATTCTTTTTTGCAGAAATCAAGCGAGAGCAGAGGCAGCAAAAAAAGACCTTGAGGAGAAAACGGGGAAAAAGATTTTTGAAATTGTTATTGGGGATGTTACGGATGCAAATTCTGTAGGAAAAGCAGTGGAAGAAATAAAGGAACCTATTGATGCAATAATTTTAAATGCAGGTGGAGTAGTTGGGAAAACGGCTGCGAAAATTACGCCTTCCGGTATGAATGAATTAGCTGCTACGAATATTTTAGGTAATGTAATTTTAGTCGAGGAATTAATTAAACGTGATAAGTTAAGGAAAACAGTTCTATCCATCAGTGCGGAAGCTGTTCCAGGAGTAAAGATGCTCGGAGTAAAACCAGTTTCAATGAGGACTTCTTCTGTAGATGAGTTTGCTGCTGTTCTTGATGGATCATATTTTGGTAATAAGTTCGATGCATTGCAAGCATACGCATATGTCAAATATGCGGCAACCATGTGGACGTTATCAATGGCAAGAAAATATCCTAAGCTCAAGTTTATTGTTGTGAGCCCAGGGAATACAAAAGGAACTCAGGCGCCAAATTATCTTCCCCCGGCAATGCGGTTTATGTTGAAGTATGTGATGATGCCTATTGTATTCCCATTGATGGGCGGAATGGTGCATAAGCTGGAAGTAGGTGCAAAACGCTTTGTAGATGCCATTTCGGATGAGCGGTATAAAAGCGGCGTTTTTTATGCCAGTAAACAGGGTAAGTTATCAGGGGACATGGTGGACCAGAGCACTTTTTTTACTGATTTGAAAAATACTTCATTTCAAGATAACGCCGACGAGGCAATTCACCATTTCATAAATTAGGCCTGTTCTTCGCCTCGCCGCCCAAGAAGTTCACCGGCCCAATCGAGGCGATGCGCCACCCACATTTTCACGATCGCGCCAGCCAAGAAGCCGCGTGGCAGGCCGTCCTCAAGGTCTCCGGCGTCGATTTCTCTTCCACAGCATCCTTAGGCACGAGCCGCGTTACCGTTAGTCAATGAATGATGACCTGTCGTGTTCGGGTCGTGTTCATTCTTGACCTTCAGACTGCAATTTCGACAGCCCTTTCAGCAAAGGGACGCTAAAAAGCGCGAGTACGGCTATATCTACTCCGACGTTGAACCAAACTCTGAAATACGCGGATGCAAGTGCTTCAACGACAAGCCAGACAATAAGCCCATACAGCAGAGCCTTCATGAGGTCGGGATCATTTCGTCGAAATGCCAGACGCCCCACACACAAAAGCGTGGTGCCCCATCCCATCATAAGGGCTCCATAGATCGAACCTTCCCACGGCGACAATGTTTCACGATCTACGGGCAATATCGCCAGGCCAAAGAGGGCATATACGATCCCAAAAAGCACAAGGATCGTCGAGACGACACTAAACCAAATTAGTAATTGCTTTGGACCAACGGCCACCATGTAGGGCATTGTAGCTGAATGGCAGAAACCTCCACAATCACTTGTCCAAAATGTAGGCACCAAGCGACTGAGCAAATGCCGACTGATGCATGTCAGTTCTTTTATGATTGCAAGGGATGCGGCGAGAGGCTCAAGCCAAAGCCGGGTGATTGCTGCGTGTTCTGCTCTTACGGATCGATGCCGTGCCCACCCATGCAAAACGACCAAGCGTGCTGCACGAACTAGCTTGTCCACTTTGGGTCATTCGCTGCCGAGCCGTTCAGCCCTACCGTCGACCTATGTCCATTGTTGGTCCAATA
The DNA here is from genome assembly GCA_963821785.1 of uncultured Alphaproteobacteria bacterium. GTDB lineage: Bacteria > Pseudomonadota > Alphaproteobacteria > Rhizobiales > Xanthobacteraceae > Pseudolabrys. The sequence continues at coordinate 36,723 of CAWGFC010000001.1, forward strand.
GGCGACAGGTTTTGCAGCGAAGCGAAATGACGCGATGTGCCATTAAGCAACATGGCCGTAGGAGTCTTGACCGGGCTGCGGCTAACGGGCGCTGTGGGCGCGCACCGCATTGTTGACCAGCGTTTTGCCAAGTGACCAGACGGCACCCGGAACGCGGTGCGCACTGGCAATTACCGCATCGAATGCGTTCACGATCCAATCGCAGTCATCGTCGGAAATGACGAAAGAAGGGAGTATCTTGATCGTATGGCTTCTGTGACCCGCCACTTGGCAAAGAACCTTGTGGTCCTTGAACAGTGGAATTGTGATCAACTGACAGAAGAGACCCATGCTCGCGCTTTCGATTACGTTCCACGAGGCTTTCAGCTTGAACGAACTCGGTTCGCCGAATTCAATTCCGATCATCAAGCCCTTGCCGCGCACCTGCTTGAGCAGTTCATAGCGAGGGACCAAATTACCTAGCTCGCGTAACAATCGTTCTCCCGTTCGCGCGACATTCTTGATCAGCTTTTCGGATTCCAGTATGTCCAGAGTGGCAATCCCCGCGGCCATCGCCAGATCGTTTTTGCCAAAAGTAGAGCCATGCACCACCGCCCGATCCATGCGGTCAAACACTTTATCGTAGATCGATTTCCGGGTTAGGACAGCGCCGCTCGGGACATGGCCGCCCGACAGCGCCTTGGCGATCAGCACTATGTCCGGCTCGATGCCCCAATGCTCGACTGCAAGGAAGCGGCCGGTGCGTCCCAGACCGGTTTGAATTTCATCGGCGACGAACAGCGTCCCGTGACGGCGGCAAAGCTCCGCTGCCCCTTTCAGGTAGCCGTCTGACGGCAAGTTCACGCCCTTACCCTGGATCGGTTCGACGATGAAGGCCGCGACATCGCGTGTTGACAGTGCCTGTTCAAGTGCCGGCAAATCGTCGAACGGAACGCGCAAGCAGCCAGGCAGCAACGGCTCGAAGCCGTCACGGAAATTCGAATCCCCATTTAAGGATAACGCGCCGTAGGTGAGTCCATGGAACGCGTGATCGCAATAGACAATTCCGGGTCGGCCCGTCGCGGCACGTGCAAACTTCATTGCGGCTTCAACTGCCTCGGCGCCTGAGTTTGTAAAGAACACCTTTTCAAGATGAGGGATATAGGCCAGTAACCGCTCAGCGAGAATGCCGGCAAGCGTCGACACATCCAGTTGCACGAGATTCGGAAGCTCGCTGTCGAGCACATTTTTAAGTGCTTCGCGCAGAGTCGAATGATTGCGCCCAATCGCAAATACGCCAAACCCGCTCAGCAAGTCGAGATAGCGGACGTCCTGGCGATCGAACAGATATTGGCCGCTGCCGCGGCAGAAGCCGACATCGTAACCGATCGTTCGCAGCACGCGCACCATCTGCTCGTTCAGGTGGGAAGTATGCATAGCGTACCGATCGCGCTCTCGACCGGCGAACATCGCGGCGATGTCTAGGCTCGAGACCGGTGCTGGATAATTGTTCCTGCCAAAGGATCCCGGCCGGGGTGCCTCCGTGCGAAAAACCGCGCTCGGAAAGTTCTCGACGGGATCCGGCTTATGCGGCGTGACCCCGGCGGATCGTCCCGCAAAATCCCGTACTTCTCCCATTCCTGGCCGCTCCCAAGCCTCAACAGCACGCGTCTCTGGTCGTAATAAGTTATTTGCTCGACTGAGATTTCACCTTATTTACACAAAATATATATTGCAAGGATAGTGTCATGCTTAAGAGGAAACACTCAGCAAGAGGGGCACAAGCGGTGTCCCCCGTAACGTCACATTGGGTCATTATTCGCTGCTGAACCGTTCAGTCCCAGCACCGACCTTTGTCCGTTGCTAATCCAATAGCCGACAAATTTTTCGGCGCAACGAAATGACGCGACGTGCCATTAACGTCCCTCGCTGTGACGCAAAAACCGGAGAGCCTTATCGCCCCTTCCAATGAACCACCCTATGGCACTCGATGCTGGGAGCGGACGCCGTCAACCACATCAATAGCGACATCACCCGGCCGCTTTACAACGAGTCAATCGCCACGATGTGGCATGTCGTATTGCGAGCTTCGTTATCGTATTTGAGCGCAACAGAGAATCCAATGCGCGTCCAAATGTTGGGATCGCCCCCTTGCTCCTGCCGGGTGGATTGAACGCCGATATCCTTGAGACCTTGTTTGGAAATAACGCAATCTAGTTTGAGGCGGCAGGTTGGCTTCTCGGCAAAAGTTTTTGGCTTGAATGGATCGTTGAAGTCGTGATTCGTCTGCACCTTGTGGATGATCAACAAAGCACGGCCATCGGCGTCAATTTCGTACCGGACGGGATCGCCTGTGGCGCCGCCTGCTATCGCTCCAATCGGGCCGGAAAAGAGACACTGGGTGACGGCGACCGCCCGAGCCTGAGCCAGCGCCGCGCTCGACTCAATCAAGGACACGCAAGCACTGATCCACATTCCGGCAACGATAAGTCGCTTCATGAATGAAAGCCCTTGGTTTTATGCTGAATACCGCCCTCTCGCCTGATAAGTGCCAGAATCGGACATCGCACGTCTGATTTGATACGAAAGAAACCGCCAACTGGAGTGGCTCTCCGCTACTGACCGAGGCAGCCACGGTAGTTAGCTGCTGCATCTATCAACATCACGCCCTAGAACGCGTGGCGAACGGGTCAGCAGCGGTGAAATTCTCGGCGCGGGCCACTTTCGCTTTTCAGTTGAATCATGTTTCGTTTATCAACGCTGAACTCGCTGAAGTCGGTGCTCACTTTCTTATTTTCAGTACTAATCCAGTAAACCGTCACCAATGTTTTGGTAAATTCATATTTCACGATTTTATACTCCAACCGTTGGCCAGTAGACGATATAATTGCTACTAGGGAGTTTTTGGTGAATCGCTCGATGCCGCCGCCAGTGCACCAGCTGCCTGCAATATCATTGAAGCTCAGCGCGTCAGCATTGACGCTGCCAAAAATCGCAACCGCCCACAGTACAGACGCAAAAATAGTGGCCTTGCATAATTGTCCCATGTTCGCCCCCAGCGTTCCAGTCCTAAGCGGTTCAACTATAACCAAGAAATTCTCCGATGGCGGCTTCTTTTCTTTCCGTCGCCGGCGGCCGCCACCAACAGTAAACTAGTGTCCGCTTTGGGTCGTCCGTTCGCGGGCCTTAATGACCGCTTTGGGTCAATCGCTGCGTAGCTGTTTAGGGCCAGTTAGGCCGCTTGTCCGTTATTAGTCCAACAGCGACCTTTGCGCCGCAATGCAGTGAATTTCGGTGCCAAGAGCTTCATTCGCTGCAACAAAGAAAAGCGGCAGGCTATTTCGTCGATCACCGTGAGCGACATGGCTCGGCTGACTTGAAATACGGTCAAGCCGTGCCCGGCTGCCAGTCCGCCACCGTTTTCAGATCGGCCTCGGTTTTCCAAGGCCCCTTTTTGCCGCCTACCCACGCGTGCTCGGCGAGACAGCGCAGATATTGCCCGCGCGGGATCAAGCGGCATCCCATGTCCATCATGGTCGGCGAGGGGGTTTTGGCGTCGCTGAGCACATAGCCCCAATGCGCCAGATGCCAATGCAGCGCATAGGCGGCAAGCTTGGAGGCATGCTTTTCGCGGCAGAACAGCGACTCGCCGAAGAAGACGCGGCCGAGCGCGATGCCGAAGCCGCCCCCGACGAGTTCGCGCCTTTCGTTCCAGACCTCGAAGGAATGCAGCAGCCCATCTTTGTAGAGGTCCGCAAAGGCGCGCATGATGCGTGGTGTGATCCATGTGACGTGCCAGCGGCCCGGACGGTGGCCCGCGCAGGCTTTAACGACGGCTTCGACGTCGCGATCGAAGGTGACGCTGAACCGCCCCTTGCGCATGAGCGGGCGCAGCCGCTTCGACATGTGAAACTCGTCGAGGAACTGAACGCAGCGCCGCGACGGCGACATCCAGGTGAGCGTACCGAAATGGCCGGCAGCATAAAGGCCGCGCCGATAGGCTTCCGCCAAATTGCGCCCGGAAAGATCGTAGACGAGTCCCACGCGCGCATCGCCATCGAAAGGCCGTTCGGGGTCGGGCCATTCACGCCGCGGACGGACGCATTCGATAAGCCACCGCCGCCAATAAGGCATCAGCCGGCGCGGGCCGTGTTTGCATAGGCTGTAAGCCGCGCCGAGCGTCCAACGTGTCGTCGTCTGCGCCAACGACTCTTGGAAAAGAGTCTCCGGTCGTGCGGCGAATGCCGTTCCGTCGATACTGGTCAAACCCTGTGCCGTCGTTTGCTGTTGCCTTTGAGCCCCTGTGCAAACAATAAACGCTGCCGACGCCGGATGCAGCGCTCCTACGGAATTAGTCTTAACCGACAGTCTTAATCGACGCTTTGAGGCTGCCACGACAAGGTATCGCGTGCGCGCGCGATGGCGATGCCATCGATTGGTGGACTGCTGCCTGCGCCGCAATAAGCGGCGCAGCGCCCCGCGGCCCGTCAGTCCGTTGTGGGTCATTAGCGACCTACGCACCGCAACAAATAATCTCTCTATTCGATTACCTCGTCGGCGATTGAGAGCAGCCCCGGCGGCACCCCAATGCCGAGCGGTCGCGCCCTTTGCAGGTTGATGACGAAATCGAATTTGGTCGACTGCAGCACCGGCAGCCGCATTTCGGTCGTTCGTAATCGGTGTCCGCCAAAGGTCAGGCGTCCAAGCGCCGAAACTCCGCCGCATTTGGGCGGCAGGTCTGAATTTATGGAGCCCGGCGCGATCTTTTCGCATTAGCGGCTAATTTATCGAGAGAATGGAAAACCCGACTCATGAATAAAACTGTCGAATATACGTTGAACAAAGTGCCCGAGGTCACGCTCGTTTTCTGGATCATCAAAATTGCCGCAACGACATTGGGCGAAACCGGCGGCGACTCGGTGACGATGACGCTGAATTGGGGTTATCTCGTCGGAACCGCGATATTTCTTTCGCTCCTGGTGGCACTCGTCATCTGGCAGATCGCCGCGGTTAAATTTCGCCCGTTTCTTTACTGGGCGACAATTGTTGCCTCGACGACCTTCGGGACGACGATGGCCGATTTTGCAGACCGATCCTTGGGCATCGGCTACACCGGCGGCTCGACGCTACTGTTCGTCTGCCTCATGACGGTGCTCGGCCTGTGGTATTGGTCCCAGGGCACGATCTCTGTCGATACGGTCAGCACACCCAAGGTGGAAGCGTTCTACTGGGCAGCCATCACATTCTCGCAAACACTCGGTACTGCACTTGGCGACTGGCTAGCAGACACCGGCGGCCTCGGTTACGAAGGCGGCGCGCTTGTGTTCATCGTCGCTCTGGCGGTGGTCGCAGCAGCCTATTACTGGACGAACGTGTCGCGGGTAACGCTGTTCTGGGCCGCGTTTATTCTCACGCGGCCGCTTGGCGCTACCGCTGGCGACTTTCTCGACAAGCCCGTCAGTCATGGCGGACTCAATTTGAGCCGGCCGCTTGCCTCGGCCGTCATCGCGGCTTTCATTATTGGCTGCATCTTGGCGCTACCACAACGAGCCGGCCGACATCCGGGCGCGCCTCAGAGGGCCGGATGACTTTGCCTGCCTCCGAGCTTCTTCGCCTGCCACAGAGTTTTTGGTGATGAAAATGACTATTCGACACGCGATTCTAAATGCGGCCTTGCTCGTATCACTTCTGGTCGCGCCTGCTTATGCAGCGAACCAAACTGTGGACTATCGAATAACGAAAACCGTCGAACTCGGAAGCGGTGAGCGTTGGGATTTCGTGGTGTTCGATCCCGTCGGCAAGCGTGTATATGTAGCCCACGGAGATCATGTGACTGTCGTAAGCGAATCGGATGGCAAAATTATCGGCCATATTGGCACGTTCCCTGGGGGCACCCACGGAATTGCAATTTCGACCGACACCAACCAAGGCTACACGGATGATGGTAAGGCGGGCATCGCGATTGCATTCAATCTCGACACGCTAAAGGCCTTAAAAACAATTCCGGCTGCTACAGATGCTGACGCGATTATTCGAGAGCCATTAAGCGGAAACATCTACGTCATAAACGGCGACAGCGGCTCGATCACCGTCATCGATCCGAAAACAAATACGTCGATAGCGACAATTGATGTGGGGGCCGGATTGGAGCCCGGAGTTGCGGATGGTAAAGGAGCGCTGTTTATAAACGGCGTTGAAAAACATGAGATCGTAAAAATAGATGTCAAAACCAACAAGGTCGAAGCACACTGGCCGATGCCAACTTGCATGAGGCCGCACGGAATAGCGATCGATCCCGAAACTCGGCGTTTATTTTCCACATGCGCCAACAAGGTCCTTGTCGTGCTGGACGCCACTAACGGCAACAATATCGCGTCCGTTCCAATTGGGAGTTTCAGTGATGGCGCTGCCTTCGATCCGGTCCGCAAACTGATCTTTAGCTCCAACGGGGATGGAACGTTGAGCGCCATCCGGGAGAAGGATGCGCAAACATTCGTTCCCGCTGGCATGATAAAGACGGTTCTTGGCGCGAGAACGATGGCAATAGACCCTAAAACAGGTCGTATCTTCTTAGTTGGGGCGGATATCGCGAAAATCGATCCTCCTTCCAAACAAGGAGGGCGGCCGCACGTTACCTACGTACCGAACTCGTTGAAATTATTCTTTCTTGATCCGATCAAATAAAATCTAAAATCACCGACCGGATACTCTTCGTGCATATGCAATGTCGCTGTTGGGTCATTTTCGACCGAGCCAACTAGCGCCCGTGCCGATCAATGTCCGCTATGCCCCCAATAGCGACCGAAATTTTCGCCGCAGCGAAATGTCGCTAAGTGCCACAAGCAGACAAACAACTCGCATTTAGGTATCGCCCCAAGTTAACATGCACGCAATAAAATCTGGATGACCGCGAGCCTGAGACAACAGAGAGGAACATCATGCGGAGATTGTTGATCGGGCTGGCGTTGGCGCTCATCGCGCTGCCCGGCTGGGCCCAGACTAGAAACGCGAATATGAAGAGGTGCCTGAGTGAAGACGATCCGGACATCACGATCGCAGGCTGCACTGCGTTGATCCGGTCGGGTCACGAGATGGCGGCGGACCTGGCTATCGCCTACAACAAACGCGGCATCGCTTACGTATTAAAAGCTGTGCCGCAAGGCCCTTACGACCAAGCCATCGCCAATTCTACCAAAGCGCTCGCGCTTAGACCTGATTACGCCGATGCCTACGACGCTCGCGCCATCGCCTATCACTGGAAGGGCGAGGACGCCAAAGGCCTGCCCGATTCCGAGAAGGCCGTGGCGCTGGCGCCGAAGAACGCTCAATTCCTCGCGACACGGGCGCAGATTTACGAGAAGCTCGGTCAACGCGACAAGGCTATCGCCGACTATCGCGCAATATTAAAGCTTGCGCCCGGCTCGCCGAGTGCGGAGGATGCGCCAGCTAGGTTGAAAGAACTCGGCACCTCTCCGTAGCGCGCCACTGCGGCGTTAGCCATATTGCGCCCCCGCGAATGTCCGCTAAGTGCCAACAGCGGCCTTCGCACGTTCGGTTTGAAATGAAAGAGGCCGCCATCTAAGGCGGCCTCAAATTTTTACCTGTTATCGCCAGCCAGGCGGTGAGGTGTGGGTAGTGCCCCAACCAACCTTCTTACCCTTGCTCCATCCAGGCGGGACGTTGCCACCTTTCCAACCTGTCTTGTTGCCCTGACTGAAACCATGAGGCGAACCGCCGCCCGCGCCTGGTCTCTTCGCGGAAGCAATTGTGAAGGTTGAAGCTGCAAATGTTAGCGATAAGGCAATGAGAATTGCAGCTCGTGGAAGCGATGTACGCATTGGACCTCCTATGTCATGAGAGCCAATGCCCCAGTAGCCACCAATGTTCCTCAATAAGGACCAATTCCTATCAATTCCTATTTCAAATTGTCCCACTACCGTTATGGACGACCAGTCGCATCAACAGTTCGCGTTAGGGAACCCGCCGCTCAAATGTCAGCTGTGGGTCGATGCTGTCGAAAAAGGCTTGAGAACATCGCCGAACAGTGATTCCTCTGATTGAGGTTCACGGCCTTGGAGGCGGCGATGATGGGTCGGCGGAGGGGCGATCAAGCAAGTCTTTTCTATGAGTTTCGGCTCGATGACCGGGTGCCGAAGGACCACCTGCTGAGGCGCATCGACGTCTTTGTGACATCGGTGCTTACCGATATTCACGATCAGCTTGAGCCCTACTACAGCGAGATCGGCCGGCCATCGATCGATCCCGAGCTGATGATCCGGATGCTCATCATCGGGTACTGCTACGGACTACGTTCGGAACGCAGGCTGGCTCAGGAAGTCGAACTGCATTTGGCGTATCGCTGGTTCTGCCGGCTTGATCTCGATGACAAGGTCCCGCACCACTCGACCTTCTCGGAGAACCGGCTACACCGGTTCCGCGAGAGTGATGTCTTTCGCCACATATTTGAGCGCGTCGTTGCCGCCTGTATGACCTCCGGCCTGGTCAAAGGCGAGGGATTTGCCGTCGATGCGAGCGTGATGGAAGCCAATGCCAGCCGCTACCACGGCAAGACGCCGGACGAGATTGAATGGGCGTTACCTGAGCGCCAGACGCGTTCGGTTAAAGAATATCTCGCCGCACTTGAAGCCGAGATTGAACCTAATCCAGATCGTCAGCCGCCGAAGGTGATATCGCCGAGCGATCCATGCTCAGCCTGGACAGCGAAAGCCAATAAGCGGGTTCAGTTCGGCTATGGGCTCAATTATCTCATCGACATCGAGAACGCGGTTATTATCGACGTTGAGCCAACGCCAGCGCGCACCTATGACGAGGTCGAAGCCACGAAGACGATGCTCGATCGCACCGAGCGGCGCCTCCACCTGAAGCCAAAGCGGCTCGTCGCAGATACGGCTTACGGAACGGGCCGTTTTCTGGGCTGGCTGGTCGGTCGCCGGATCGCACCGCATATCCCGGTCCGCGATGCCAGCGAGCGCGACGATGGTACCTTCGCTCGCAGTGACTTTCGTTGGGACCGGCGCCGAGGCGTTTACGTCTGCCCCAACAACAAGGTGCTGCGTACTACCGGCACCGTGTACGATCGCACCTTGCTACGCTATCGCGCTTCAAAGTTCGACTGTGATGTCTGTCCGTTTAAGATGAAGTGCTGTCCCAAAACGTTCGCGCGCCATGTTCCCCGCGATCTGCAAGAAGACGCTCGCGATGTGGCGCGCCGACTGATGCGCACGAAGGCCTTCCTTAAGTCACGCGACGAACGCAAACGCGTCGAGATGCGCTTTGCTCATTTAAAGATACACCACGGCTTCGAGCGCATGCGGTTGCGAGGTCTTTCGGGTGCGCGCGACGAATTCCACCTGGCAGCCATCGTCCAGAACCTCAAGACCCTGGCGCTCCGAACCCTCCGACCCCTCCAAACCGCCAACGCGCATCATTTGCGTGAGCGTCAGTGTTGAGTTTGCCAGTCGCGTCCGCGTCAAAGCCGGCACTCATCGGGTGGCCCACTCAAATCGTTTCAGAGGCCTTGCCTAATCGAAAATACAGACTTTTTCGACAGCATCGGTCAAAAGCGGACGTGGCAATCGGCCTGTGCGATGTCGGCTTTGCCCCAAATAGCCGACAAATGCTTCGATGCCGCGATTGTCCGTTTTGTGTCACATCAACAACGAGCAAACGCAAAGCTACTGCTGCTTGACAATCGTCGCCCAGCGGACGACGATTTGCATCGTCGGGCCTGATTGCAGTCGCCCGGCTGTCCTAAGGCATTTCGCCCAAGCACTGCACCTTGCCTGGTCAGCGGGCGAGCGCTTATTGGCGGAATGCCGATGCCATCCGACGTTCGGACGCTTTATCTGGCGCGGGGCCTTCGCGGCTTCGGCGACGGCTTCGCGACTATCGTCTTGCCGGCCTACCTGACCGCAATTGGCTACGACCCGATCGCGATCGGCATCGTCCTGACCGCGTCGCTGCTCGGTACGGCTGTGTTCACGCTGGCCGTCGGTGCGATTGCGCCACGCCACGACCTACGCACGCTGATGCTGGGAGGCGCCTTGCTGATGGTGGTGACAGGGCTCGCGTTTCCAAGCTTCCAACATATCGCCTTCGTTGCGTTCGTGGCCTTCATTGGCACCATCAACCCATCGACCGGCGATCTCGGCGTGCTGATACCACTTGAACATGCGATGCTGGCGCGCGGCGTCACTGATGAGGAACGCACCCACGCCTTCGCGCGCTACAGCCTAATCGGGGCTCTGTCGATGGCGGTCGGCACGCTGGCTGCGGCAGCGCCCGATTTCCTTACACGCGCCGGCATAGACAAAGTCGCTGCTTTCAAGCTGATGTTCTACGCCTATGGCGTGGTGGGGCTCGCCTGTGTCGCGCTTTACCGACGACTGCCGCACGTGCAGATGACCGAAAAACCACATGTGCCGCTCGGCCCGTCGCGCGCCGTAGTCTACAAACTTGCGGCGTTGTTCAGCCTCGATGCATTCTCCGGCGGCTTCGTCGTGCAGTCGCTATTGGCGCTATGGCTGTTCAAGCGTTTTGATCTCTCGATCTCGAACGCGGGCATGTTCTTCTTTTGCGCCAGCACGCTAAGCGCATTCTCCTATCCGGTGGCAGCGCGGCTCGCGCGCCGTATCGGCCTCATCAATACGATGGTGTTCACGCACATCCCGTCCAGCATCTTTCTCATACTGGCGGCGTTTTCGTCAAATCTTTATGTCACTCTCGGCCTGCTGCTGCTGCGTTCCGCGTTGTCGCAAATGGATGTGCCGACGCGCACTTCTTACGTCATGGCGGTGGTCACACCAGCCGAGCGAGCAACCGCGGCGAGTGTCACCGCCGTGCCGCGCAGCCTCGCATCGTCGATCAGCCCTACTTTCGCAGGCGTGTTGCTGACCACCGCGATGCCGGGCTTGCCCCTCGTCCTCTGCGGCGTGGGCAAGATCATCTACGACATCACCCTGCTTTACTCGTTCCGGCACATCAAGCCGCCAGAAGAAACGCGTGCAGCTGCATCAAAACAAATCCCTGGAGAACCGACATGAAATGGATCACACGAGAACACGTGAAAGTCGACCGCGTCGCCTGCCCATGGCTGATCAGGAAATTCGTAGACAAGGATGCGGAGTTCATCTTCGCGCCGGCCGACAAGGTCATGGACGAGTCCAAGCGTCTGGAGGCGATCCCCTATGACGTAAAGAACGTCGAACTCGGCCACCACGGCAAGGAGTGCTCGTTCGAAGCGATCCTCAAGAAGTATCAGCTAACCGCCGATCCCGCACTGGTGCTGCTGGGCAAGATCGTCAATGGCGCGGATACCGACAATACACTTTACCAGCAACCGGAAGGACCGGGGCTGGAAGCGATTGCGGAAGGATTTCGCCATCTCGACTACAGGGACGACCACGCGCTCAATGCCGCAGAGTGGATTGTTTACGATGCCTTGTATGCGTACTGCCAGGAAATGGTGCGGCTAGCAAAGCACGATGGGATGTTTGCAAAATAACGTTCCAATGTCGCAGTTGGGTCAATCGCTGCGGAGCCATTCGGCCCCAACTCCGCCTGTTGTCCGCTGCTAGTTCGATAGCGACCATTCAAGGCGTCAGTCCGAAACGTCGCTATGTGCCATGAGCAGACATCACGTCGCTGCTTCACAGCGAGTCAATCGCCACGATATGACACGTGGTATTGCGCGCTTCGTTGTCATATTTGAGCGCGACAGAAAATCCAACCCGCGTCCAGATGTTGGGATCGCCCCCTTGCTCCTCCCGAGTGGATTGGACGCCGATATCCTTGAGACCTTGTTTGGAGATAACGCAATCTAGTTTGAGGCGGCAGGTTGGTTTCTCGGCAAGAGTTTTTGGCTTAAATGGATCGTTGAAATCGTGATTCGTCTGCACCTTGTGGATGATCAACAAAGCGCGACCATCAGCGTCAACTTCGTACCGGAGGGGATCACCTATGGCGCTGCCTGTCATCACTCCGATCGGTCCGGAAAAGAGGCACTGGGTGACTGCGACCGTCCGAGCCTGAGCCAGCGCCGCGCTCGACTCCATCAAGGACACGCAAGCGCTGATCCCCATTCCGGCAACGATAAGTCGCTTCATGCATATCCTATCTGATTAGGGCGGTGCCGGGCACGCAGTCATGTGCCACAAGCGGTCCTGAAGCTGCAAGGCCTCTAAGCCTGGATCGAGACTATTGAAAATTTATTATAGGATCGCCGCGCCATGCGTAGTATCGAAGCATGCGAAAGCGGGGTTAGATTTGGACGACGCTCCCGTATCACTTCGCTTAATAGAGACGTAACGCAGACGAGTAACTCACAGGTGACGCATGTTAAGATTATTACGTGCCTCTTTGCTGACGGCCGCAGCGCTTTTCCTGACCTCGCAAACGTGGGCGTGCACTCCATCGGACAGCGACTTTAAGGCGCTTGCCGCATCTGCCTCTCGCCTTACACCAAGCGGATTCGCGGCTCTACCCAAGGAAGACAAGGACTTGGTGTGTGAGACGCGCGCTTTCGTTAGGAAATTCGAGGCTCAGAACGAGGTTTTAAATGGGGCAGATGTTTACAGTCTCGATTATCTCAGTGCCGATGAGGTCGAACGGACCACGCGCGCCAACCGCGCCTATCTCAAGAAGGTACTATCGCAGAGAAAATTTGATAAGGATCGTTTCCTACAAAACGTGAAATGACCTAACCGCCGTGGCCTGGAATCTAGCCCTCGGACCTTTGCCTTCGGCCAGCACGCGGACAGGTTCCGCGAAGCGATCTCGTTTCAGTTGCACCAGCGCCGTGGGGTTCGTCATCGCCCTTCGTGCTCCTCGTAATTACTGCCAACCGCACCGCGCGGGCAGCGAAGCCGCTTAGCTATCTGTAGGCTGAGGATCGGCGTAACCCGCCGTAGAGTTATCGCGGAGCATTGGTACAAATCCACGAAGCACTCGCTGGATTAACATCACAAGAAGGACAACGAATGCTAATATAAAAAACGGCTGTGGTATTTTTTGGGACCGTGTAAGTAAACTTAGAAATGCAATTTTTATACACGGGTGCTCCATTGGGAGCATCATGATTACCGAATACGCATAAGAGGGCATCGCCGCTCGTCGTACCCGAAATAACGTCACCAGCAGCAAAAGCACCGTGCGACAACTCGTTCCCCTTGAGGCCTTGCCATTTACCACCCACAAAAACCCTGGACCCCTGTAAAGAGGCACACCCGGGCGACGCGACCGCATTGCCGCTTGACGCATATATAAGAGTGGCGAACGCCACGCCGATTAAGTGCGCTGCACGCAATGTCCGGCGCTGTAGTTGATATGCCATCGATGTCTCCAAATTATGCCAGCGCGCCGATGACGAAAATCCGCAAAGGCTGCGTGCACGAGAGAGTTGCCGCTGTTGGCTCTCACCTTCGTTTGATGATTTAACAGCAACATGGAACGCAAACCAGCACCAAAATCGGACGGCCCCGAGCAATCGAAGCGGTTCATCGAAGCCGTATGTCGTTTTGCATGAAGAGCCGAATATCAACCGGTAAACGCGTGAGCGCTTTAGTGAGCAACGTCCGCTCTGGGTCAAACGCTGCGTAAAAAGTCAGCCCCAGCGACGCCCCTTGTCCGTTGTTAGTCCAATAGCGAGCATCCGAGACATGGGTCTAGAAGGCCGATAAGTGCCAAAACCGGACATTGCTTGCTTTCAGGCTTCCTCGGGTTTTTGGTACTACGCGCCGCGGCACCTTTGCGGTGGCAAGCGCGGCCTTCGCCCTAAGGGCCAAGACCGATCTAATCGATTAAACCGCCACCTTGGTAAGAAACGTTTCGACTTCGCTGCGTATTTCGCTGGCTGTTTCTTCTACCGATTCCGATGCTGTTAGCACCCTCTGCGCCGACTGCTGAGTTCCGTTGGTAGCACTGGCAACTTCACTCAATACTGAGACAATAACCTTAGCGCTGTCGGCTGCACTTGTTACGTTTTGCGAAATTTCGCTGGTCGAAGCGTTCTGTTGCTGCGCCGATGCTGCAACAGCGGACGTAAAGTTATCTATTTCACGCATACGCTGCGCGAAACGTGCAATCGCTTCTACTGCGTTGCCGGTCGAGTTTTGCATCTCTAGGATTTGGCTGGATATGTCCTCGGTGGCTTTCGCGGTCTGTACGGCCAGCGACTTTACCTCAGAAGCAACCACCGCAAACCCACGTCCCGCTTCGCCGGCGCGAGCTGCCTCAATAGTGGCATTCAGCGCCAGCAGATTGGTTTGTCCTGCGATGTTACGGATGAGTTTGACGACGTCGCCGATTCCTTGTGCACGCGCCGCCAGCGCGTCAATGTCTTGATTGGCCGCCTGTGCTTCGCCAACCGCTAGCCTCACCACGTCCGCCGTCTGACTGATCCGCTGCCCGATCTCCTCGATTGAGCTTGATAGTTCTCCGGCGGCAGATGCCGCCATCTCGACGTTGGTCGAAGCCTCATTTGATGTTTGCACCGCACTGTCGGCGCGTTGTGACGTCTGACCCGATGCATTGAATAGGTTCGTTGCCGTCAAGCGCATTTCACGGGCCCGCTCGACTACCTTCTGTAGCAACGCTTCAGCACGCTTGCGGAATGAAGAGATCGCGTTCTCGATTACAGCGCGTCTTTCCTCCTGTTGCTGCATGCTAACGCGCTGCTCTTCGGCTTGGCGCCGCTCGGTAATGTCTTCGTGCGTACCGATCCAGCCGCCGCCTTTTATCGGATGGTTGGTGACGAGTAGTACGCGCCCCTTCGAAGATTTTACTTCGTGTTGAATGGTACGACCATGCGCAACCGCAGCGAGAAAATCCTTCCGATATTGCAGAGGATCGCGATTGAACGTGCCCTTCGCGACGCGTTTCGCCAACACTTCGGATAGCGTTGATCCCGGTTTTACATCGTCCGGCGTTAGCCCATACATATTGTGATATTGCGTGTTGCAGACAACCAAGCGTTCCGATACGTCGAACATGCATAAGCCCTGGGCCATACTATTTAGCGCTGCGTCAAGGCTACGCAGCTGCGATGCCGCGCGTTCGCGGGCGCTTGTTTGACCGTAATGCAGAATTGAAATTAGTAAGCCAATCCCGACTAAGACGATGAAAAGTGCGGCTGAGATGGTGCGACTTTGATTGCGGAGACTCCCAAGAAAGGAGTTTACCGGCACGTCAATAGCGAACGCGCCCATGACATCATTCAAGCGCCACTGCTGCTTATCTGGTTGCAACTCATTGTGACAATTTACGCATGCCATATCGCTCGCGAAGGACGGATAAATTGTTCGCAACACATCCTGGCCATTAATGACTATGGGCTCCGACTTTGGGTTTCGATCGTTCGTTGTGACAAATTCTTCAATTGCCTGCGCCATTTGGGTGTCTGCAGGCGGTGTCGCAATCTGTCGGCCAAGACGACCGACCCAACGCAACATAAATAGACTGTTTGAACCAAGCCTTTTATTGAAGTTTTCGATCGAGCTCGCACGGAAAGCCGCTGGCACGGGCGCCTTCGGGCCAAGCTGTGATCGTAGATGCGAATACGAGGTCACGAATGCATCAACTAACTCCAGCGCCGTAGCTTGTTCGGTGGCTTTTTGATCCAGAAATACTTTCAGGCTGGCATTGTAAAAATAAACGCCTACTGCCGCGCTTATCGCCGCCGAAAAGAAGACAGACGCTGCTAGCATCCACCCCGATTTCGAGCGAACGAAGCCGAGAATCGTGCCCATTTTACACCCCAGAGGCGGAAATGGGATCGTCACACGATATGACTAATCAATTCTTACTGTAGGGATGGTCGCATATTTTCCCTCGGAAACTTCACAATGCACACTCACAGCTTCAAAACAGGCCAATGGGGCTCAAAAGCAGGTAACCACATCAGCCGGAGGTTGATAAATGGAACTCTTACTCCTGCGGGCGGTGCCGTTGATTTGTGGTGCAGCCATTGACGCTCCGTGCTGCGATGTTTTCGTCCGCTTTGGGTCATTTGCGACCGAGCGGATCAAGGCTGACCGCTTCGTTTGTCCGCTGTACACCCAATAGCGACCAGAAATGTTGCGTCGCGGCGAATGACGCAATGTGCCAAAAGATGGGGTAATCGGCCGGCAGCTTGTGGATAGCTGAAGATTTTGGGTGCTGCGCTTCAGGCTGATGGTGAAACGAGGTCCGTGTGTGACGGCCTCAAGCATCAGAAGGAGAAGCGTGAGCCATGGACCATTTTGCTGGATTGGACGTATCGGTCAAGGAGACCAGCGTCTGCATTGTAGATGACACGGGCAGGATCGTGCGGGAAGTGAAGGTGGCGAGCGAGCCGGAAGCTCTGCTGCAAGAACTCGCGAAGTCCGCCTACCGGTTCAAGCGGATTGGTCTGGAAGCCGGGCCGTTGTCGCAATGGCTGTTCAGTGGGCTCGCCGAGGCCGGCTTGCCGGTGATCTGTGTCGAGACGCGGCACATGCGGGCGGTGTTGAAGGCGCAGATCAACAAGACGGACCGCAACGACGCGCGCGGCATCGCGCAGATGATGCGGGTGGGGCTTTACCGTCCGGTACATGTGAAAACGCTGCGCAGCCAGAAACTGCGGATGCTGCTGACCCACCGCAAGCTGCTGCAGTCGAAGGCTATCGCTATCGACAACGACCTGCGCGGCACCTTGCGCAACTTTGGCCTCAAGGTGGGTATGGTCAGGACGGTAAAGTTCGAGGCGCGCATCAAGGAACTGGTCGAGAACCTGCCCGACCTGGCCGCGCTGGTCGAACCGCGGCTTATTGTCCGACGGACGCTTCGAGAGCAGTTCTGCATCCTGCACCGCCGCTTGCTGGCCATAGTACGGGACGATGAGGTCTGCCGGCGTCTGATGACGGTTACCGGGGTCGGCACCGTGGTGGCGCTGACCTATAGTGCCACCGTCGACGTGCCGGCGCGCTTTCGTAGGTGCAAGTCAGTCGGCGCGGTATTTGGGCTGACGTGTGTCAAGTATCAATCGGGCGAGGTCGATTGGAGCGGCAGAATATCCCGCTGTGGGGATGAGATGATGCGGGTCATGCTCTACGAAACAGCTCAGAGTATGATGCGTTCCAAGAAATGGTCATGGCTCAAGGCCTGGGCGATGAAGATCGCGAGGCACCGCGGGATGAAAAAGGCGATCGTGGCGCTGGCGCGCCGCCTGGCCGTGATCATGCACCGCATATGGGTTGACGGCACCGAGTTCCGCTGGACCCGGGAAGCCGCAGCAGCATGAAAACCGCGCAAGGATCAAATACGATAGGAGAAAACGCGAGCTCCACCGAGCGGTGGAAAGATGTGCCTCGCAGGACGATGGATGAGGTGAGTTCGCATGTCTGCTTGGACCTGCCGTTCAACTGACGGCAAGGCCGTGCAAAAGATTGTTCCGCCTCGTCTTCGAATGCCATGATGGAAGAGCCTTGATACCAATTCCGAAGAGAAGCACGAGCCCGCGAGTGACATCGACACTGCAATGGTGGATAGCCTGAAAAGCGCTTGACCCCAAACGGCCGATTAGAAAAGTAGACTTATGCACCGCAGGAAAATGAGACCGCCTCGCGGCGTTCCTTCTGAAATGCGATCAGGTGTTTCAAGCCACTAAAACGAGCCAGCAGGTCTTCTGAAGCCGCACTGTGGCTAGTGAGGTTACCAGAAACCGGGGAGATTCCTGTTCAGTGTGGCGGCAAGGGCACACCACTGCGGAGGAAGCTTGTGTTATACTCAGCCGACAATTTCCGGGGCTTCTTATGAAGAAAGCCAGGGTTGCTGTTATTGCCGTGCTGATTGGGACGCCTGCTCTCGCGGCTGACATGGCCACGAAAGCGCCGCCGACATCCCTTGTTCCCTACACTTGGACCGGATTTTATTTCGGTGGTCAGATCGGTGTCGGGTTTGGCGACAACAGCAGTTCTTTTTCCGGGTTCGACCCAGGCGATACTCCACCGCCCGTCTCTCCCGATCGCAGCGGTGTCGTGCTGGGTGGCCAGGTCGGCTACAATTACCAGTTTGGGAGTTGGGTTGGCGGCTTGGAAGCAGATATTGCGTACACGCATATCGATGGTACTGCCAGTTCGATAAGCGTTAACGGTACCACGCAACCGACCGAGCAGGACCTCAATTGGCTAGGTACGGTCCGCGGCCGTATCGGTGTTCTGCCAACGAATCGGATGCTGGTATTCGCAACCGGTGGTGCGGCTTTCGGCGGAGTAAGAGTTTCGAGTAGTTTGGGCCCTGCGTTCGGTACCTGTGGTCCAGGCAATTCTTGCGGAAGCGGCTCAGCCTCGGGCACTAACGTGGGTTGGACGCTCGGCGGTGGCATCGAATACGCCTTGTCGAACCGAATCAGTTTCAAGGCCGAATATCTGTACGTGGATCTTGGCAGCAAGTCGGTGACCTATCCTATAACGCTGGCAACGAGCCTAAGTACGACCGATGCAGTATTTCGGGATAACATCGTTCGTGCGGGCCTGAACTTCAAGTTGGACCCCGGCCCGATCGCGCCCAAATACTAGCCGGTCAAGCCTCATCGAGTTCCTATGGCCAGCACCCTCACGTTTGATACAACGCGTGCGCTGCCGCGGTATCGAGCGCCCTTGCGTAAAACGCTTCATTTGCGTCTCTCCACTTTCGGATTTTTGTGAAGCAAAATTTCGAGCGATAGCAAAACTGAAATCCAACTGGTGAGCATGAAGACGGACAAGCCCGCTGCAAAATAGCCGGCCGTTGGCTCAAATAATATTCCGAGCGAAACCATCAGCAAGAATATCGCGACCAACAATTGTAGGGCGTGATAAGCCTTAGCCATGTTCGACATTGGTTTGTCCGTCGTCGCGCGTCTCACTATTACGGGCCAAATCAAAGTGAAGAGCGCTATCAAAATAGCCCCGGCTAAGCTTGATGTTCGCCATATGGTGGACGCGGGCAATTCAAAGAGCGCGAGCAATGGAGGAAGCAGTGCGCAAACAATGACGATCAGGCTTCTCACCAGAGCGGAGCGGATCAGAAACGCATCATGTCTTGTGAATCGACCACCAACCATTTGGCGGAACGCCGCGATAAGTGCAGCGAAGCCAGCAAATGTAACTGAGATCAAAGTGAGGTTGTAAAGAAAATTGGTGCCCGGTAGTTCCATCTGCTGCCCCACTCGTGCAAATGTTGCCGTCGTTCAGCTTGCAACTTTCGAGCTGGCTCGTCGACCATGCCGTTACCCAACCTGATGTCCGCTTTGGGTCACAAGCGCACAAACCGATAGATCGGCACGATGTCCGCTCCACCCCCGAACGCGGACATTAGGCAGCCACCCGATCAATCAACGTCGGATCGTCGCTGGCCGCGCGTGAACTGTTCACGCGCGGCGATACCGGCCAGACCCGCAAGTACAAGACCGGCCGCACTAATCGGCATTGGCCGCGCAGCCCAGTGCGGGCGACAGCGACTCTGAGGCTTCAGCCTGGGTTTATTGGCAGTGCCCGAGACACGTCATCAATTCGCCGTTCACACGGTTCACGCAGGCCGATTGCTGCATCAGCGTTCCCGAGCGCATGCAAGCATCGGAATTGCGTTTCTGGTTGGCGTAGCAAACGCTGCACGACATCAGCGCGACCGGCGGCCGGCATTTCCAGACACCGCCGACATTAACGCAGGTGTTATTGTTCGGGCACGAATAGGTGCGGGTACCATTGCCCTCTCGGACCCTCTGGCAGATCACATTGACCTTCACGAATGGCGAAAATTGGTTCGCGACCGTCGCAACCGAAGACGCCGTTGCGCCGTCTATTGGCGCGGCGAATGCCGCCGATGGCGGCGTTAGCACGACCACCGAAAAAAACGAGAAAGCGAAAAACCATGACAGGAAAACACGGCTGGATGCCGTTGCTTTGCGACGCATGCGTTGCCCCCAAACTTCGGTGTTGCATCCAAGCGCTTTGAGCCCTGGGTTGCAATCCCCCCCGCAGACATTCCAGATGTTACGCGTCGCGGATGGCAATCCATGCAGCCGGGTCCAGTATAAGGATAATGGCTCGCGCTCCCACGCCGCCTTGAACGCCGCCATCGCTTCCTCGCGGCTCGCCGCGTGGCCGCGATCATGCGTGTACTGCGGGCACCCGCACCGTAATCGTCCAGAACCAACCGCCACGGCGCCCCCAGGCGAACTATCGCGCGACCCACATTTGATTATTCAAGGGCTTGGGTCGTCGCAAAACGAGCCGCTTAGCAACTTGATAAAAAGCAAATGGCGAGTTTGCCGGGCTCCAAACAACAATAAAAGGGCAGCGCTCAACACGCTGCCCTCGTTTTGTAGCTCGAGATGTCCAGCCGTTTCTAACTAGACATCACTCGCAGCGCTCGACCCATCTTACGACGCGATGGCCCCAACGATTGATGAATACCTGACGCACGCGGTAGCAGTCAGGTCCGTAATCGTAATAGGACGGCTCGCCATAATAATACGGCGCGGCCGCGAATGCGCCGAGCGCTGAACCCGCGACGAAGCCAGGGACAAAGCCACCACCACCATGGTGCCAGCCATGAGCGTCAGCGGACGCTGTTGTTGCGAGCGTCGCTCCTATGAGCGACACAACCGCAACGACACCTACTGCGATGTTTTTAAAGGAAGTGCGCATTGTGATGCTCCTTTCTTTGATTACAATCTCAGAGCAAATTAAAAACGCGTAACATTCCTATTGAGTTCCGCGGATTACTCATTTGAAACGAACATAAAACGATTGAAACGACCTGTTCCCACATTAATTTTGTCCTAGCGAACTGGAACGCCCGCATTTGACTGCGATTTTTGCCACACGTCGCATTCCATTTGGAGCACCGGCAACCAATCATCCACCCAACTGCGTCGCCACTTTTGGAGGCTTCGCGTACATGCCGTCGGCCATCGCCGGACGGAACTATGGCGCGTCCACCGAGTTGCATTCTCACAGCAGAGCAAGGGAACCGACGAGGTGTCTCATGCAACGCGAAACCAAGACACGCGCGGGTATCGCGGCGCTGATCTATTCAATGACCAATGCGGTCATCTTCGGCGCCGGGCTAATCACCGTACTCTCGCTACCGGCGTTGCGTGGCGAGGGCATGATCTGGGTGCCGGTGGTGGTGGTGGCAAGCCTGATATTGGCCGTACCAATTGCGTGGCTCATCGCGCCGCGCCTTCGCGCACACTACTGGCGGCAACGGGCGAAACATCAGACACACACGACCGCAATGCGACACATCTAAGCCGAGGTGTGATTGGCAGTCGTGCCCAATTCAGCTTTTTCCGGCTATGAGTGAAACCGAGCGCGCGGAAGAAGGAGTGTTTGCTGCACGAAAGGAAAAAGGTATGTCCTCTACCCGGCTCAAATGACTGCGCGCCGCACTTTCAGTGTCGGAACCTTACCAACTGTTTTCAGTTAATAGTGCGGAACCGATAGACGATTAAAAAGTAATCCTGTTGCAGTAGCGCGACAGGAGAGGAAGACGGACATGTCGGGTGAAAGTCTCCTCATAATCTTGGTCGTTGGTCTCATCGCTGGTTGGCTGGCGGGACAACTCGTTGCGGGTGGTGGATTTGGTTTGATCGGGGATGCCGCCATCGGAATTGTTGGGGCATTGATTGGCAGCTGGCTACTACCGCGCTTAGGCATTCACGTCGGCACCGGCTTTGTCAGCTCGATTGTTGTCGCTACCATCGGCGCGATAATTCTCTTGTTGGTTGTTGGCTTGGTTACTGGCCGCTTCCCGCGCCGGCGCTTCTGGGGCCGACGCTCCTGGCGGCTGTAACAGCTGCCATTGATGGAGGAGGCAAAGATTTACTGCCTCAGGGTGGAGCTGTTTTTTCAAAAAGGCGATTGAAAGGCACGACCGGGGCCACGCTGTTGCTATCGCCGGTGACCAAGTGAAATGCCAAGCTTGAGCGCCTGCTGCCGGAGAGCCCCAGCGCTACGCTTCATAAGCTTCGAGATTTTAGAGACGCGCGTCTTTGCTCTCGAATGCTTGCGCAATTCAGCGTAGTGCGCCTTCGTCCATGCCTTACGCTTGATATGTTTTCTTTTCTTGGCCACGAGAACACCTCCAATTTGAAGCACGACGCTTATCGCTATCCGCCTTAATAAAGTGTTCACGACATGCTGTGGGGATTACGTCATTGGGAATGATCGCCCTCCCCCATTAGTGCATCGATCTGCATGTTCGTAATTTTCACTGGGCGACTGCCCCGTTCAATCTTGGTCGGGGCCTTTTTGCTGTATATGAGCAGGCCCGGCAAAAATATGGAAAGCGACCGTGATAGACAGCCCCATGATTTACAGCGTTTCAATTTGGCTGCTACCGGTCCTTATCGCCGTCACATTTCATGAAGCGGCTCACGGATTTGTTGCCCGCTTTCTTGGTGATGAAACAGCGTCACGGCTTGGGCGTGTCAGCCTCAATCCGCTTCGGCACATAGACCCTTTCGGCACAATTCTTCTGCCCGGATTTTTATTGCTGGCACATTCACCATTTTTGTTTGGCTATGCCAAACCAGTGCCGGTGAACTTTCGGGCACTTCGCAATCCCCGTAGCGGCATGGTCCTTGTCGCAGCAGCGGGACCAGCGATGAATATTGGCTTAGCGATTGTTGCGGCTTTGAGTTTTCACCTTATCGTCTATCTGCCAATCATCGCCGCTCAATGGGTTGGCCTCAATCTTAAAAACGCCCTCATCATCAATGTCATTCTGGCGGTCTTTAATCTGTTCCCGTTGCCACCGCTTGATGGTGGACGGATCGCGGTTGGCCTGCTTCCCAATGTGTTAGCCAAGCCATTTGCTCGTATAGAGCCTTACGGGATGGTTATTCTAATCGGACTCCTAATCGTCCTCCCCATGCTGGGTTCACAATTTGGTGTTGACCTTGGTTTTGTGTCACACTTTATCTCAAGCGTAACGGGCACTGTTATAAGAGCGATCCTCCGATTGACGGGAAACATGTAGATTCCCTGAGATGCGCTCGCAAAATTTACGAGAACCGCTACGGGTTGGTAATTTCGGATTTGTCTTTACGTCCTTGCACTTTGCCATATCCATCGGGACGACCGGGCCACATCGAAGTGACGGGCGGCATGGGTCAGTCGCGAGGCCGGCCCTTCAAATGACCAAGGAAGAGTTGCTGGAGCGTTTTGGGAGGGCGCTGCTACCCGTTTTAGCTGGCGTCATTTTTGCTCTGAGCTGCTGTCCGTACTGCCCCACGGGCAACGGTAACGAAATTCTTCACTGCGGGTGAGCGATCTTCGCGCCGATAGGCCAGGCAAATCTCGGCGCGCGGTACGCCGCCCTCAATGGCAAGATAGGACACTCCATCGGCCAGAATTCGGCTCGTGGACCGTGGCACAATTGATACGCCCAAACCCGCAGCCACCAACGGAATGACCGATACAATTTGCGGCGCCTCTTGGCCAAGTATCGGATCGAAACCTGCGCGGCGGCACGCCGCGATGACGGCGTCATAGCCGCCAGGGTTGAGCGGTCGCGGAAATAGAATAAATGTCTCTTTGGCGAACGCTGCAAGCGGTGCCGACGCGGAACTGCCCAGCGCATGATCGGCCGGAACGACGATGACAGTGTCTTCATCGACCAGCGGCTCAGTCAGAACGCCATCATTGTCATCGATGGGTGGCCGGATGATGGCGATGTCGATTTGTCCAGCGCACAGCCGCGCGACCAGCAAGGCTGTGCTGCCCGCTTGCGGCGTCAGAATCATATCCGGAAACTTCAGCCCGTATTCACGGATGATCGCCGGAATAAGTGGGTGGAAATAGGTCGCGCCGGCAGAACCAACCACGATCTTTCCGGTCTCACCGCGGGCGCGGCGGCGCACGTCGCTCTTCGCCCTTTCGACCCCCTTGAGGATGGCGCGGCTCTCCTCAAGCAACAGCTTTCCGGCATCGGTCAGCTCGACGCCCCGTGTCCGGCGGCGGAACAACTGCGTGCCCAGCTCCTTTTCTAACTGACGGATTTGCAGACTTAACGGCGGCTGGTTGATGCCCAGTCGCTCGGCCGCACGGGTGAAATTCAGCTCCTCGGCGACCGCAACGAAATAGCGGAGATGGCGTAATTCCATCGGCTATTTGCCCATACACGAGTTAATCGTAGGACGCTCGGAATCACCTTTTTTGCTATTGCCCGCAGCCCCCCGACAATAATCGCAACTATACGCTGCACGTATGGAAGAAGCCACAACCAAGTATTGGACGCGGACTTGTTCGACTGCCATCTCCTAGGCAGAGCGTCGTGCGATTTGACGCTGAGAACGAGGCTAGCGAGGCTAATGGCGAATCACATCGAAGAATTGCAGTCGGAAATTCAATGGCTGCGCGATTTAGTGATTTCGCTTAGCGCGACGCTGCTCCGAAATATTGAGCTCGATCCGCCTCAATACCGCCGCAACGTCGAAGGTGCGGATGCCGAGCATCTGTTGCAAGAGGCGGAGATATATTTTCGCTGTTCGCAAATTTCCGGCCAGAAAAAAGAAACCGCTATTCGCCTGGAAGTCGCGGGTAACGAGTTGATGGCGAAAGCTGTCGAAATCGAGACGACGCTTCAGCGCGAGAAATGGAAGAAATAAAGACGTCAATGCGAAGTCGCGATGATCCGCGTCCGCGTTCTTCCAGCCGTTGCGGCGGACATGCTTTTGAACTGTGCACCGGAGTGATAGCTTGAAAGTTTCAAGTAGGAACTACAAGTTCGTTAGCGCTGCCGCATGGCAAAATTCAGTTCCCCGGCGCTCGCAATTAGACGCTGAAAATATGGAACAAGCTATATTTGGGTATTGGACGTGAACTGCTTTCGCCACTACCTATAGGTCAAACGGGGATTAATTTGGACGTAGATGCGAACTTAGATGCGGAAGCCTCCTACCCAAGCGCAGTCGCGTAAAAACATAGCGCCTAATAAATTAGCGTTGTCGTCTGAGGAAGATTCCAAGTCATTCCGCGCGCTGCAATTGGAAAATCAGCGCCTTCGCGACTTAGTCGCTTATCTCAGCGCTGCGGTGCTGGGAAATAATATACCCCTCAGCCACGCTAACGGTCCTGGCGCGGTTAGCGGTGTTGATGCCAAGCAGTTGAGCCACACACTGGATGTTCTGACGAAGCCATTTCCAGGTCATGAATTGCTGACGCCGCGCGAACGGCTGGTGTTGGCACAAATTGTTAATGGGGCCTCCAACAAAGAAGCCGGCCAAATACTCGTGATCAGCACACGGACCGTCGAGTTCCACCGAGCGAACATCTTGTTTAAGCTTGCCGCAAAGAACACGGCTGAGCTCATGCGTATCGTGCTCAGTGAATAGTCCGACACCATTTTCCTTCCACCAGCAGTTGGGCATCGAATGAAGCACCGGATCGCCCACAGACAACCCGCCTCGAAATGTCGGACGCAGATTTCCTCACACTTCATTTATCATAAAGATTAAAAACGTAGCCAATCTGCGCGAAGTCATCGACGCTTCTTGGGACGGAACAGTTCACTTATAGATTGAACCTCGTATTTCTACATAAGAACTGTTGTTAAATGTTTCGTCCGATGGTGCGACTGCGATGCTTGGTGCTGCGTGGCGCATAATCCCTCGATCGGTTTTACCCGATGCGCACCTGGTCGGGCGGGGAACCTTGTCTATTCCGCATGACCGACAAAGCTCGCTAACAAACCCATCAGTGGTCCTCAATGGTCATCACCATCAATGGAAATTGGTTCGATAACACGGCATGCGACAAGATATGTACCGCAATAACTTCCGAACGCTCAGGTCCATCGTTTTTGGGCTCATCACGCTATCTGCTTTAGCGATTGGGCTGACGGTTTGGGGCCTGCGATCGGACGCAATCGAAGATGCCGATAGGAACACCGGTAACATTGCTGCTGTGCTCAGTGAACAACTCTCCCGCTCAATTCAGTCGGTCGATATTGTGTTAACTGATGTTCGTGAAGAGCTAAAAGAGAACGAGCTAACTGACAAAACGTTTGATCATTACGTTTCCCGCTACGAGCTATATCAGTCTTTAAAAGAACAATTAGGCCGTCTATCGCAAGCCAACTTTATTGCGATCATCGATAAGGACGGACGGGCCGCAACCACAACGCAGCAATGGCCAGCGCCAAAAGCTGACGTCGCCGATCGCGACTACTTTCAGCACTTTAGGGATAATAATGACAATCGAATCTATATCAGCAGTCTTCTATCAAGCCGCGTTACCGGCGGACAAACAGTCTTTCTTAGCAAGCGCATCAACGGCGTGAATAACGAGTTTCTTGGCGTAGTCTTAATCGGCTTACGGCTCTCATATTTTGAGAATGTCTATAAGTTGATCACACCTTTGCATAATCAATCATTCCTGCTCTTGCACAGCGACGGCTCAGTATTAATTCGTTACCCGAACGCAATGGACCGCAACGATGCAAAAATTCCTGCGGGCTCGCCGTGGTACAATTTGGTTGCGGCGGGTGGTGGCCACTTTCGCACACGTGGATATTTTGACGGTCAGGCACGGTTGGTTTCCGTTCAACCACTGCATGAGTATCCGTTAGTCATCAATGTCGCCATATCGGAAGCTGCTGCGCTGGCGACTTGGTATCGGCGGGCAACATTCATTGGCCTCGGCACAGTTATCGGGCTGATATGCTCGGCATTCCTCCTTAAACTACTAAATAGACATTTTCACCGGATCCTCGAATCCGAGGCCGCGCTTGTTAAGCGTGAGATGAGCCTGGCTGAAAAGACGCACGAGCTACAGCGTGCGAATGATCAAATTGACGCTGCTCTACATAATATTTCCCAAGGTCTGTGTATGTTCGACAGCGATGCTCGGCTCGTCATATGTAATGAACGCTACATCCGGATGTATGGTCTATCCGCTGACGTTGTGAAGCCCGGCTGCACACTGCTTGAAATGCTGGAGCATCGCAAGCAGCACGGTGGTTTCATGAGTGATCCATTGGAATATGAGGCGAAGATAAGAGAGGCAGCACGCAACAAAGAAAATAGGAACGTCACTGTGGAGCTGCCGGATGGCCGCGTCATTGACGTGGTGAATCAGCCTACGGCCGATGGCGGCTGGGTTGCCACGCACGAGGACGTGACGCACAAGGTCCAAGCGGAAAAATTGATCGGCAGTCAAAAGGAGCAGCTTAACGCGACCCTGGAGAATATTTCGCAGGCCGTCTGCATGTTTGATGCCGACCAACATTTGATTTTCTGCAACAGGCACTATGCCAGCTTATTCGAATTGAATGACACGCAATCGAAACCCGGTACGTCACTTCGCACAATTCTCGAACACCGGATTGCCCGCGGAGCCATGCCGGGCATCGATGAAAACATCATCGATGATTGGATCAGCCAAATAGAGGAAAACAAGCCATTTCAAGCCATAAGCAAGCTGCGCGATGGACGCTATATTTCATTTGTTCATCGGCCGATGGTCAATGGTGGCTGGGTTGCTACGCACGAAGACGTCACAGAACGAATCCTCCGGGAGGAGTCCTTCCGCCTGCTCTTCGACGACAACCCCGTGCCGATGTGCGTGGTCGATCAGGCGAGCCTACACTTCCTTGCGGTCAACGAGACCGCCGTCAAACATTATGGATATAGCCGCGAACAAGCTATGTCGATGATGGCTGCCGACTTACAGCCAGCCCAGGAGCGAGAGCATTTCGGACAATTTGTGCAAAGCTTGCCGCGTGACCAATTAGTGGGAAACGTTACGCAACACATAAAGGCAGACGGAACCACAATTGATGTCTCCGTTCACTCACGAAATATGATCTACGAGGGTCATAACGCCCGATTGGTCGCCATCCATGACATTACCGAGCTGAAGCGGGCCGAAGACGAGCTTCGCCGCACCAAGAAATTCCTTGATACTGTTATCGAGAATGTGCCGCTACCGATTATCGTGAAAGACGCACGTGAATGCCGTTACACACTCGTGAATCGGGCCGGCGAAGAGTTGTTCGGTGCTTCGCGCGACAAAATGATCGGGAGGAACGTATACGAGCTGTATCCCAAGCAGCAGGCTACCTCCATCGCCGACCAGGATAATGAGGCGTTGCGGTCTGATCGGCCGCTCCTCGTTGAAAACTATTCGCTGCACACGCCTCATAATGGCATTCGTCTCATCACATCGAAACGGATCGCCATTCGTGGCGACGATGGAAAGCCGCAACATCTCCTGAGTGTTGTCGAAGACGTGACCGAGCGAAAGCGCGCTGAGCAGCGCATCATCCACATGGCGCACTACGACACCCTTACAGATGTACCTAACCGCGTAACCTTCAACGAAACTTTGAATGCCACCCTCGATCGGGCCAAAGCGGCAGGCATTCGGTTCGCCGTTCTGAGCGTTGATCTTGACCACTTTAAAGAGGCCAACGATACCTACGGCCATTTGGTCGGAGATCGACTGTTGTGCGAAGTCGCACAACGTTTGCAGAGGGCAGCTGAAGGCACATTTATTGCCCGTATTGGCGGCGATGAATTCATGATCATCGCGACAGACGGCGAGCAGCCAGCAGCTGCGGCGACGCTTGCGAAGCGTTTACTTGCAGCGTTTGTCGATGATTTCGAAACAGAGGGCCACCGGCTAAAGTTAGGCATGAGCATCGGCGTTGCGGTCTATCCCACTGACGGCGACGACGCGAAGTCACTGATGACCCATGCGGATGCGGCCCTTTATCGCGCCAAAGCAGAAGCGCGCGGGACTGCGATGTTCTTCGAGCCGGAGATGACCGCGCGATTGCGCGAGCGTTACGCCTTGCAAGAAGATCTGCGATCGGCCATCGCTCGTGGCGAGTTGCTCTTGCACTATCAGCCGCAGGTGAAAATGTCTGGCGAAGCCATCGGGTTCGAAGCGCTGGTTCGCTGGCAATGTCCCAAGCGCGGCATGGTCGCGCCCGACACGTTTATCCCCATTGCCGAAGAAAGCAGTCTCATCAATGCGCTGGGCGAGTGGGTATTGCGCGACGCCTGCCGCGAAGCCGCATCCTGGCCGCAGCCACTAACTATTGCCGTCAATATTTCGCCGATTCAATTCCGTCATGGGGACCTACCAAGGATCGTCCATTCAATTCTCCTTGAAACAGGTCTTGCTCCTGGCAGGCTCGAACTCGAAATCACCGAAAGCGTCATGATCAACGACTTCTCGCGCGCGGTATCGATCCTCAATCAACTTAAGTCGCTTGGCGTACGGATTGCCATGGACGATTTTGGAACCGGATATTCCTCCCTGTCGTATTTGCGGTCTTTCATCTGCGACAAGATCAAGATCGATCGACTCTTTGTTTGCGACCTGGAAAGCAACCACCATTCAAGGGTCATTGTGCGTGCAGTCATCGGTCTTGGCCGAAGCCTTGGGGTTCCGATCCTCGCAGAAGGCGTCGAGACCGCAGCCCAGCATGCGTTTCTCAGGCAGGAAGGCTGCAACGAGGTGCAGGGCTATCTGACCGGCAGGCCGCTGCCGATTACCGAGTATGCCAAACTGGTCGGTCGTCATGTGGTCGCGCAGAAACATTACTCGGCGGCTGAGTAACAACAGGTCCGCCGGAGCGACCTTATGCGTCGCGGCGAGCTTCTTGGCCTTCGGTGGGAGCATGTCCATCTCAATAAGCGCATCGCACGCCTTCCGCTCACGAAAAATGGCGAAAGCCGCGACGTTCCGCTCTCACGGCGAGCAAGGGAGACCCTGACCGCGTTGGCAAAAGACAGAAAGCCAACCGCCGAACTTGTGTTTCCGATGTCGGGCAATTCAGTGCGCTTAGGTGCTGACCACTGGGTCCACTTATTCCAGCAAGCCAATTCTTGACCGTTCGCGCCGCCGCACCAGTCTATTTCCTCACAATTTTAACGGCCTGATGGGTGGAACCTAATTCGCTTTTCAAAGCATAGGCCAGGGGGAACGGTCCAAGTCCGTTTATGGCGTCGGATGGGGGGACATTGGGACTACCGTTCGGTAAAGTGCTCCAAAGACAAATTCTGAACGAAAGCTGACGCGAGCCGCGACGGAGACGTTCATGCGGATAATTGGACGACGCAACTTCATCAAAGGTGCCGGCAGTCTAACGTTTGCGAGCGGACTTCTGCCCGCGCAGGCACAGACACCATGGCCGAGCAAACCAGTGCGTTTCATCGTGCCGCTAGCTGCGGGCGGTGCCCTGGACTTTGCCGCACGGCAATGCAGCGTTGTTCTGTCGCGCAATCTCGGTCAACAAGTCTTTGTCGAGAACCGCACCGGGGCCGGCGGCACCATTGGAATGGACGTGGCGATGAAGGCAACGCCGGACGGCTACACGTTCCTCGCCACCAACGACAACGCAGCGATCGCGCCCCATATCCTCAAGCTGTCCTATGACTACACCAATGAACTGCTGCCGGTGATCACGATCACGCGGCAGCCAATCGCCTTCGCCGTGAACCCGTCGCTCGGCGTCAAATCGGTCGCCGAACTGGTGGCCTATGCCAAGGAAAATCCTGGCCTGGGCTTTGCCAGTTCCGGCGTTGGCTCCAACCAGCACGTGCTCGGCGCGTGGTTTGCCAAGGAAGCCGGCATCAGGCTTGAGCACGTGCCGTATCGTGGTGCCGGACAGGCGGTCACCGATTTGCTCGCCGGCCATGTGAAGTTCGGCATTCTCGGGCCGGCGGCGCTGGTGCCGCACGCTCGCGCGGGAACCATTATGATCATTGCGCAGACCGGCGAAAAGCGCAGCGCGGCTTTGCCAGATGTTCCCACTTTGATAGAGGCTGGCTACAAAGACATGGTGCTAGAATCCTGGTTCGGCCTGTTCGCCCCGGCGGGGACACCGGTCAAGACGATCAAGGCGCTCAATACCGCGACCGCGAAGGCGCTCAACGATCCGACGCTACGCGAGAATTTTGCCAAGGCCTCGTTGGAAGTGGCAGGAGGCACCCCGGAGCAGCTCGGCATGTTGGCGCGCTCCGACTCGGACAAATACGCGCGCCTGGTGAAGGAGCTGAATATCACAGCGCGTTAGGTCTGCTGCGCGTGCACGAATAGCGCTCTGGCCCATCGGAACGATCATCGTAGCTGTCGACAATACGACGCGCCGCCCATAAATACTCCCATCGCCGCGCGCCTGACCAAAGGGAGATGCATCGTGACCAGCCTCAAGCAATTTATCGCCAGCCGATACGGAGCGCGACGGCCGTCAAGGCCGCGCACGGCGCGTCGTCCAATGCGCGAAGACTTCGGCGACGTGAGCGTCATGCGCTCCCCCGGCGTCGACCTCGAGGACCGCGCGGCCCGCATGAACGAATTTTGGAAAGCGCTCGTCGAGTTTCATGATCGCGACGTGCTCGTCGTCGCGCTGTGCGTGGGCGATAAGTCGAAGCGCGCAGTCCCACGTCTGTCCGCTATTACTCCAAGAGCGACCGAATTGCTGCGTTGCGGCGAACGACGTTTTGTGCCGCTAGGCGCCATCGGCGTACTATAATCGTTACTCCGGACTCTTGTGAGGCAGACGCAACATGGCCAGCCACGTGATTGAAATCGCTCGGCAGGAGGGAACCGAGTTCCGCTCCGTGCGTCTGACCCTTGAGGACGACGGTGCGATCAAGATGGACGCGCAGGACATCGGCCCCACCGTCACTACAATCTGGGGCGAGAGCGAGTACGAATTCTGGGTACGCGTGGCGCCGACGTCACTGCCAAAGCTCGCTTTCGAACTGTTGCACGAGAAGTTCGCGGGCCAGTTGGGCGCGGTCGATGCGTTCCGAGACTGGTGTAAAGCGCACGGCGTCGAGCACGAATTCGATTCCTGGGTCTGAGGACCAGTGCAAGGCAACTCTCGAAGCGCAAAAAAGTAGATGATAGAGCAAGAGAGTTCTCTATCTTGGCCACTGCAGTAGGCCGCTTTACCGAACGAATGGCCTTTTAGGCCATTGATGACCTGCACATTAAGCAAACATCCGTATTGAACGAATCCTGGGGGAGGCTCCGACTACGATGCATGGTGACTCCGAAAACTCATTCTGCACCACCATGCCCGATTTGCCGGACACCCATGACACTGGTGTTTGTTGAGCCAAGAGTCGCTTCTTTTAGTGAGCTACATCTATTCCGATGCTTCGCCTGCGGCGACATACGCTCAATTGAGCAAAAGACTAATGATGGCGACGAAAAGCGCCCAACTTTTTTTGACTGAGATCGATCCGTAAAGCGAAACCGGCAGCCCGCCAATTGAGGCGATCCGCAAATCAGAACACGTAACGCCACGCGATCAGTATGACCACGATTAGGGCCGCGGTTACGATCGTTATTTGGCCGGCTGGGTTGTTAAAAAAGCTCGGCTGATTAGTTCCGGTCGCCATGGTGATTTCCCCTGGGGTAGAAGTGATCCACCTTTAGTTCAATCGTTTCGACGTTGTGGCATTGCGCGCAGCGATAAGTTTGTAGTTCTGGATAGCCGCCGATGCGCGGGATGGTCTTGATCAGTTTCATGGGCTGATCGCAGCAGAAGCGACCGATTGGACGCCCCGGCTCATATTTTGGTTGTTCGGAGACCATGCCGAGCACGTAATACTAAAGCCGATATGCGTTTCAATTCCGGATTTCTCCGTAGTGCAACGCAACAGATCAAGGCGGACGGATGATCCTCGCGGCCGCATTTAGCGGGGAGGTTTGCGATATTCATTGCGGCAGGCGTGCCCGCTTCGGGTCAAAAGCAGGCGATCCGAGATGCCTGTGCGATGTCCGCTTTACCCCACCCCCCGAAAGTGGACATTTGTCGGCTCATCCGCACCGACATTTGGCGGCCCGTTTATGAGTCCACGCCCTTCTGTAATGGGCCCGGTGATGTCAACTGTCCCTATGATCGTCACGCCGCCGAGCTCACGCTTCTGTCCGTGGTCGACGCTGGGGTCGCCACATGATGCTATCAGAGGGAACGGTGAGCCTATCTAGATACGCGTGGTTCGTCGGATGACGGCCACTGGGCGTGGAACGGCTTCACCAGCTCCACCGTCCCGGCGACGGGACTTCGGGCAATTGGGCTTGTGTTCAGCCCACTTGCATCTCGCTGTTCTCCTTGATCAGGCTTGCGCCGCGATCGGTTCTGCCGCAGTCCATCGGTATGTCGTGCCATCAACCCACATGCGATGCAGGATGACTGCGATTTTGCGCGCGAGAGCGACTTTCGCCCGTTTCGAACCTCGCCGCTTGGCGACGTCCATCCCCCAGCGCTTGAGTTTCGAGAACCGCGTTATACGGGCCAGCAGGACATTGGCGGCTTCATAGAGTGCCGTGCGCACCATCTCGTCGCCGGCCCGCGTGATCCCGCCAGTGACGTCCTTTTCACCGGACTGATACTTCTTAGGCGTCAGCCCGAACAGCGCTCCTGCCGCCTTCGACTTCGCGATCCGATTGGGATCGTCCATTGCCGATTTGTAGGTTATTGCCACCAGTGGACCGACGCCCGGCACCGTCATCAGCCTCCGACAGACCGCGTCATCACGAACGATCGCGAGCACAGCTTTGTGCAGCTTCTCGTATTCCGTCTTCAAAGCTGCCCGTGCCGAAAGCATCGCTCCGGCGATGCGTTCCAATGTGGCCTGGCCCGTGGCCAACTCCCGAATCCGCGCCTCAAACCCCTTGCGGGTCACCGGGCCGACCTTCAGGCCAAAGCCGCGTAGGATCCCCCGGATGCTCAATTCCACATCGATAAGCCGCCCAAGAAGTTGCTTGCGCGCAACCAGCAGAGCACGCACCTCCTGCGATCCCATCGATTTGGCGTGTACCGGACGGAACCAACCCATCCGGATCAGTTGGGCAAGCCCGCGCGCGTCCTTGCGGTCCGTCTTCACCGTCATCGCCGACAAGGCCGCCTTCACATGCCGCGTCTCCAACAGAACGGTTTCGAACCCCGCTCGCTTCAACCCCGCATACAGCCACTGCGACAACGGTCCGGCCTCAAGTCCGATCTGCTTTACTGCAAAGCCAAGCGCTTCGAAGAAGGTAACCAGGGCCTCGGGCTCGCTCGCGACCTTCGCCTCCTTCACGATCTTTCCCTGCGCGTCCACAACGCACACGCTCGACAGTTCCAATGACACGTCAATTCCGGCATAATGCTCCATGGCTGTCCTCCGTCTCCAGATGCTTGGGGCCGACTCACGTCGTGACCCCGTTTCATCATCTATCGGGGGACAGCCACTTCAACTGCTCGCTCAGAGCAGGGCCCATTACGGCATCTAATAGGCGAGCCAGATCTCAGATTTCCACGGCTCAAAAAACTCCGCAAACTGTGCCATAGTCAGAAATGAGCACCGGCGTGCAGTTGGCTCAGCCACGAGCCGACACTATTTTTGGTATTGGCAGATAATGATCGCGTCATCGGACCAATGGCCTCAAGATTGCCGACACGAACAACTGGTCCGCAGGTGACCTCGTGGACGCGTCCGCTCGACGAATAGAGCCACAAACGTCGTTCGACGCCGCGTTGAGCATCCCGCTCGTTGTCGATCTCGACCGAACGCTGATTCTTACCGATTCCCTACAAGAGTCCTTCGCGAAACTCTTGTTTTCCAGGCCGATCCGCGCGCTCGCGAGCCTCGGCGCGCTATTACAAGGCAGAGCCGCATTCAAGGCGAGGATCGCCGGGCATGGCATCCCTGACGTGACCTGCATGCCTTATCGAACGGACCTGGTTGAACTATTGCGTCATGAAAAAGCGCGCGGGCGGCCAATTCATCTGGTGACCGCAGCCGACCAAAAAATAGCGGACGCGGTGGCGGCGCATCTCGGCCACTTCGACTCGGCCGCGGGCAGTAACGGCCAACGAAACCTGAAAGGATTGCACAAACTGTCCTATCTGCGGGAGCGTTTCGCGGACGGTTTTATTTACGCCGGCGATCATGCGGCGGATCTGCCGCTGTTCAAAGCGGCGCGCGGAGCGATCCTGTGCGACGTGAAACCGCGTATTGCGGCTTTGGCCCGCGTAGACGGCACCGTCCTCGTCGAGATGCGGGAACCGCGGCGCAGTATGAATGTTTGGCCGCGTGTCCTTCGCGTTCACCAATGGTCGAAGAATGCACTCATTTTCGTGCCGCTTTTCGTCGGCCACGCCTATGGCAGCCTGGCCAATGTGCTTACGACGGCAGCGGGGTTCATCCTTGTCTGCCTGCTGACGTCGGCGACCTATATGCTCAACGATATCGCCGATCTCGATGCCGACCGGCTGCATCACAGCAAACGGCGGCGCGTCTTCGCCAGCGGTGAACTGCCGGTCGCTTTCGGACTGATCGCCGCCCCTTTGTTGATCGCGGCGTCATTGGCGGGAGCGCTGTTGCTGTCGCCGGCTTTTGCCATAGCGCTCGTTTTTTATCTCTGTCTTTCGCTCGCCTACTCGTTCGGCCTGAAACAATTGCCCCTTGTCGACGTGTTCGTGATCAGCATCTTGTTCACGTTGCGCGTTGTCATGGGGACCGCGATACTCGGCCTGCATTACTCCCCATGGCTGTTGACCTTCTCATGGGCGTTTTTCCTGTCGCTCGCCCTCGCCAAGCGGCATGTCGAAGTCATCCGCGCCGATCATCTCGATATCGAGGACGTCATTGGTCGCGGCTACCGCGGCGCGGATTGGCCGCTGACGCTCAGTTTTGGCATCGGGTCGGGACTGATTTCGATCGTGATCATGCTGCTTTATCTGACCAACGACGCCGCTCCGTCCGGATTTTACGGCTACCCGGGCTGGCTCTATGCGGTACCGGCCTTGATGATGGTCTGGCTGATGCGCATCTGGCTCTTAAGCAATCGAATGGAACTCGACGACGACCCCGTCATCTTTGCGCTCAAGGACCGCGCCAGCCTGCTGCTCGGCTTCGGCGTGGCGCTGTCGTTTCTGATGGCATTGTAACGACACGTCTCAGTCGGCGCGGGCGGCAAACGAGAAGTGCTTGTGGCCGAGATAGCTGGTGACGACAGGCACCAGCACGCCGATGACATGGGCGACGGTTTCCTCGTGCCACGTGAAGCCCAGCGCGGGAAAGACAAACCGCGCCAGGCCGACACTGACGACCCACACCTGCGCCACCGCCAAGAGATTGACCAGCGTAAAGCGTACATATTCGCTGGTGACGCCGCGACCGGAAGCGGCAAAAACAAATTTCTTGTTGAGGATATAAGCCACGGTCATGCCGCAGACATAGGCGGCCAGGATGGCGACCTCGTAGCGCATAACCAGATTGAAGACGATGCGGCTGCCGATATTCACGATTGCCGCGAGCCCGCCGGCGACGAGAAAGACGATAAACTGCCGGTGACCGCCAAGTTTGTGCGCCGGCGGCTTCGGCTCGTGCGTCACGGCACCCGCTCCGCCATCAGTCTGCCAAAGCGCACGCTTTCGGAAATGCCGCGGTCTTCCGGATAGTAGAAGCAGGTATCGGCGATCTGCAGGCTACCGATTGCGGTCTCGACCGGCGGCAGCATCGACAGAAAACCGGGCGGACACACCGGCTGCGCGTGGCGCAGCCTCCCGACGTGGCAGGCGATCAGATCGTCGTCGCGCAGTTGCGGGTTGATGAGCTTAAGATAGCCGAAGCCCTCCTCGCGGAAATACGTGTCGTCCTTGGCGAATTTCGGATGCGTCACCGGCATGTAATAAGGGATGTAGACCACGGTATCGCCGGTCGCGCGCAAGTTGGAGAATTCGACGATGCCGGGAATCTCGAAGCGCGGATCGGTGATGTTGATCCAGAAATGCGGTGTGATCGAACGCCTGAGCCGGAACACCACGCAAACTACACCGATGTTGCGGATCGCCGCGTAGCGGGCAATGTCCGACGACGGCAGATCCGGTACCAGGCGGCCGACGAGCGGCGTCGGCACTGTCGAGATCACCGCGTCGGCCGGATAGAGCTCGCCGCCGGCGCTGACGCCGGTGACGCGCCCGTTAGCCACCTCGACCTTTTCGGCCGGCGCCTTGAGCACCACGCTGCCGCCCATTGCCGCGATGGCGTCGACCAGCGCATGGATCAGCGTTTCCGAGCCGCCTTCGATGTGGCCGAGTTCCTCCTGCATCATCGAACGGCGCGAGGTGCCGAGGCGCTTGATGCGGGTCCAGATCCAGGCCGCCGAGATGTTGTCGGCGAATTCATAGAACTTCAGACGGAATAGCGGCGCCCATAGCCGCTCGTAGACGCCGCGACCGCACCAGGCGGTGATCCAGTCCTTGGCGGAGACATTTTCCAAGCTGCGCCAGTCGCTGCGCTTGGTCGACAGGAACATCATGGCGCCATAGCGCAGCTTCTCGATCAGCGACAGCTTGGGAAATTTCAGCAGCGCGACCGGATCGCCCCAGCGATAGAGCCTGCCGTCAACATAGTAGCCCATCGACGTCGGCACCCAGCGCATCTTGTTGCCAAGCCCGAGTTCGGCGAGCAGGTCGAACGTTGCTCGGTCGGATTTGCAGACGAAATGGTAGTAGCGCTCGATCGACAGGCCGCCGAGGTCGAAATGCGCCGCCATGCCGCCCGGCTCGGGCGCGGCTTCAAGCACGGTGACGGCATGGCCCTGCTTGGCGGCATAATAGCCGGCGGCAAGACCCATCGCCCCGGCGCCGATGACGACCACGCGGCTCATGGCGCTAAAATTCCAGCACGATTTTCGAATACACGGGATGCTGAAACGTCTGTTCCAGCGCGCGATGCAGCGGCGTTGCCTTGACCCCGAAAATGCCCGGCCAGTCGATCACCTCGAAGACGTCCGGCATCGCCAGCGCCTCGAGCTGTTTGGTGGTGAACGGCGGGTCGCGATCGAACAGAGCATAGGTCCACAGCAGCGCCCAGAACGCAGGATAGGGAATGCGCATAATCGCCGCGCGCGCACCGCAAGCTTTCTTCACTCCGCGCATGAGGTCGATGTAGTCGATCTTTTCCCGGCCGGAGATGTTATAGCCGGCGTCGTTCGGGCGCTTGTCGATGCACGACATGACGATGTCGCAGAGGTCGCCGACGTAAAGCGGCTGGCGCAGGTAGTGGCCGCTGCCGGGGATCGGGAAGATCGGCACCCGCTGCATGAAGCGCGCCAGCCAACCGAGGTGCTTGCGGTCGAACCAGCCGAACATCAAGGTCGGCCGCAGCACCACGTGGGAGAGGCCCGACTGCACGACGATACGCTCCTGCTGCTCTTTGCTCTCGGTGTACCAATCGACGGATTCCGACTCGACCACCGAAGAACTCAGATGCACCAGATAGGCGCGTTGGTTCTTCGCCACCGCCTCGATCAGGCGGCCGGTCGCCATCACATTGTTTTGCTCGAATGCTTTCGGGTCCAGACCACCGATTTGCGCGTGGCAAACGACGACCACATCGCAAGCCGCTACCGCTTCCTGCCAGCCATCATCGATGGCGAGATTGGCCTCGATCACATGAATATCCGGATGGAGCCGGCGCAAGGTCGCGGTGTTCGCCTTGTGTTTGTCGATCGCGACAATGTTGGTGAAGCCCCGCGCCTTCAGCCGCGGAATGAGATTCTGGCCGACCAGGCCGGCGGCTCCGGTGACGGCGATGCGCAGGCTCATGGCCGCCCACTCATATCTTCAGCCGATTGAACAGGATGCGCG
Organism: uncultured Alphaproteobacteria bacterium; assembly: GCA_963821785.1. Lineage (GTDB taxonomy): Bacteria > Pseudomonadota > Alphaproteobacteria > Rhizobiales > Xanthobacteraceae > Pseudolabrys. The sequence continues at coordinate 75,333 of CAWGFC010000001.1, forward strand.
GCAGCAGGCGGATAATCGACATGATCGGCCGCCAGAACCACGGCGTATAGACAACGGCCGCGCGACGAGCGACCGCTTTATCAATGTCGGCGGCGACGCCGTCAGGCGTCGCCCACAGCGGGCCGCCTTTCTTGATCGCCGCCGTCATCGGCGTATCAACGAAACCGGGTTTGACGCGCAAGACATGCAGCGACGTCCCCGCATTCGCGTGCGCAAGGCCTTCGAGGAAGCGGTCGAGTCCGCCTTTGGCCGAGCCGTAGATGAAGTTGCTGCCGCGGCCGCGGTCGCCGGCAACCGAGCCGATGACGGCCAAGGTCAGCGGGCGGGCCGGATCACGGCGCGCGCAAAGCGCGAGAAGCCACAAGGCGACGCTGGTGTAATTGACGTCGATAATGTCCGCCGCGAGCTTGAGATCGGTGAGCGCGCGCTCCGGCTCGCCGAGAATGCCGTAGGCGACCAGCACCTCGTCGGGGAAGCCGTGTTGCTCGATGAGTTTGTCGACCGCGGCGTTGCGATCGATTTGACCCGCTAGGTCGAGCACTTCAACTGCGGCCGCGCCCCCGCGCGCGACCAGATCGGCGGCATTGGCCTTCAAGTGATCGTCGTTGCGGCCGACCAGCAGCAGCTTGCCGCCCTGCGCCGCCTTCAGCCGCGCATAGGCTTGCGCGATCGCAGAAGTACCGCCGAAGATCCAAATATTGCGGGCAGCCATCGAGTTCATTGCGTCACCCGTCGCCAGAAGTCGGACATGAATTTAGGGTCACGCAGCGCTTCCAATCGAGGCCATTCGGGATAGCCGCAGCGGAACGTCTCGGCCGACATCGTGGCATCCTTGGCAGGATATATACGGCCGCCGGCCTCGGCCACTACATTGGTCATTGCTTGCAGTAGCTTGCGCGTCGCGTCACCGCGATTGGGCAGATCGAGCGCTAGCGTCGCGCCCGCCATCGGAAACGACAGCAGCCCGGGCGACTTGCGCTCGCCGAACAGCTTCAGCACGACGAGGAATGAGCCTTGTTGATAATCGCCGGTCAAAGTCAGCAGCCGCTGCATGGCGCCGACCGCTGCATGCATCGGCACCACCGATTGATGCTGGAAGAAGCCGCGCGGCCCATAGAGGCGGTTCCAGCCGAAGATAGAATCGAGCGGATAGAAGAACGGATCGTAATGCACTGTTTGGCGCCCCATGACCCAGGGGCGGTGACGATAGGCGAGATTGAACAGCCGTACCGTCGCTGAATTCAGGAGCCAGGACGGCGCATCGAACGGCACCGCCAGCTGCGGGTCGCGATGGACGCGCAACGCGCCTTGCGGCCGATGGCGACCGCGCATGAACAGGCCGCGGCCGAGGCCCTTTCCCTTGGCGAGACAATCAACCCAGGCGACCGTGTGCTCCCAGCCGGCGCTGTCGCCGGCAAGGCGAAAGAATTGATCGAGGTCGGCGATTGCAAGTGTCTCGACCTCGATATCGGTCGAACCGATGGGCTTGAGCGCAAGCTCGACCCATAGCATGAGACCGGTGAGCCCGAGTCCGCCGATCGTGGCGTGAAACAGCTCGCCGTTCTCGCTTTCCGAAAGTTCGAGCACATCGCCCGAGGAGCGGGCAAGACCGATGCGCCGCACGTGGCAGCCGATGGCGCCCGCGCTCTCATGATTCTTGCCGTGCACGTCGTTGGCGACGGCGCCACCGAGAGTGACGAATTTCGTGCCCGGCGAGACCGGCAGGAACCACCCTTTCGGCACGGCGACGCGCAACAGTGCATCGAGCGTCAGGCCAGCTTCGGCGCGCACGATGCCGCTCGACCAGTCGGCCTCGATCATTCGATCGAGCGCCATCGTACGCACGAGTTCATTGCCGCCATTGAGGCAAACGTCGCCATAGGAGCGTGCGGCGCCGAGCGCGAGGGTGGACCGGGTGCAGCCGGTCAGGGCGGCACGGGCATCGGACAGGAAGGCGGGGGTCGTGACCGTGTGCGGAGCCTTGAAAACGCGCCCCCAGGATTCGATTTCGTTGCCCGGCGTCATCGGTGAAAAGCCATCAAGATTTTCAATGGGCTTCGGTTGTCGCCTGTCTAAAATGAGCGGATTGCCGGCCGATAAAAGCGGCAACTCGACCGTGACAGCGTTACTACGGCACAATGCTAACGGCAAATTCGAGGGCCGCCACGAGAACGCGTTGACCGTGCCGATCAAGACAAGGCGTGGCGGCAAAGCGCCACCGGTGACCGCTGAACTGCGGCCAAGCAATGTGATAAACTTAGTGGATGTGCGGCGCGAGTTAACGGACGGGTTCAATGGCGAGTCTGAAAACCTACCACGCCAAGCGAAAATTCGACGTCACCGCCGAACCAAAAGGAAAAGTCGGGCGCGGCAAAGGCCACGCCTTCGTCATCCAGAAGCATGCGGCGCGCAGCCTGCATTACGACCTGCGGCTCGAACTCGACGGCGTCATGAAAAGTTGGGCGGTGGCGCGCGGTCCCAGTCTGGTGCCGGGCGAGAAGCGCCTCGCCGTGCAGGTAGAGGATCATCCGGTCGACTACAACAAATTTGAAGGCACGATTCCGAAAGGCGAATACGGCGGCGGCACCGTGATGATCTGGGACCGCGGCCGCTGGCAGCCGGAGGACGATCCGCACACGAGCCTGCGCAAAGGGCATCTATCGTTCGAACTCGATGGCGATAAATTGCACGGCCTCTGGCACCTGGTGCGCATGCATCGCAAGCGCGGCGAGAAACGTGACAACTGGCTCTTGATCAAAGCGCATGACGCAGCGGCGCGCGAAGCGGGCGATAAGGACATTCTGGAGCAGAAACCGCGCTCGGTAGTGTCCGATCGTTCCATGGACGAGATCGCCAAAGGCGCACCCAAGCGCAAGGCAGCCAGCAAAAAACAAACATCACGCGCGGCGGCAATCCGGCCCCTGCGCAAGACGACAATACTCAAGAAAGCAAAACGCAGCGCATCGCGCGGAGCGAAGGTCGTTGTCAGCGGCGTGACGCTGTCGCATCCCGACCGCGTCTATTGGGCGGATGCCAAGGTCAGCAAGCGCGACCTCGCCGAGTTCTACACCGGCATCTGGTCGTGGATGCGCCCGCACGTCGTCGGCCGGCCAATCGCGCTGCTACGCTGCCCGGAGGGCGCCGCCGGGCAATGCTTTTTCCAGAAACACGCCACCATGGGCATCGCCACCGAGCATCTACACCTGATCCCGGAGAAGGGCGACAAGATCATTTCCCTCGACGATCTTTCCGGCCTGATCGCGTTGGTGCAGGCCGGGGTGCTCGAGATTCACACCCGCGGCACCATAGTCGACGACCGCGAGCGCGGCGACCGGCTGGTGCTCGATCTCGATCCGGGGCCCGGCACAGGTTGGAAGGACGTGGTAGCCGCCGCGCGGGAGGTGCGCAGGCGGCTCGAACGTGTGAAGCTCAAGAGCTTTTTGAAAACCACCGGCGGCAAGGGCCTGCATGTCGTGGTGCCGATCAAGCCCGAGCCGTGGGAGACCATCAAGACGTTCTGCCGCGCGGTCGCCGAGAGTCTCGCGCAGGACGCGCCGGAGTGTTACGTCACGACCGCGGCCAAGAGCCAGCGTAACAAGAAGATTTTCATTGATTACCTGCGCAACAGCCGCGAAGCGACCGCGGTCGCGCCTTACTCCACCCGCGCGCGGCCGGGCGCGCCTGTGTCGACGCCGATCGAGTGGTCCGAACTCGGCACGATCAAAGGCGCGAACCAATTCACGCTGCGCAACCTGCCGGCGCGGCTCAAGCGGCTGCGGAAGGACCCCTGGGCGAACATTGGACGACTCAGGCAAGGCTTGCCGAAGCTCAAATGAGATCCGGGGGTCGCGGGCCGATTCTGTGAAGCGAGCTTAGCGAAAAAATCCAGCGCGCGGCCGCGAGACGGCGCGAACCTGTTGCGTCTCTACCAGCTCCGTTACCGGTAGATCGTCGCAGGCAAAACATCGGAAAGTGTGCAACTCGGTAAACGACGCGACCCGCGGATCAATTCGTACAAGCGTCATCGCCATCCCGCAAATTGGGCAGTTCGGCGCTAGAGAAGAATCGGCATTTCTCCGGATCATTGAACTCTTCTAGAGGCCGGATTCGCCTCGCGAAATGACATAAGTCAAAAAGGAAAACCCCGGCCAAACGGAGCCGGGGGTTTCGTTTGTACTGAAGCAGCGCGCACGACAAGCAACGCCTGGACTTCGCTACCTCTCAAATTATTTGAAAGAGTGTCCGTTAGCCTCGTATTGCTTGCCCTTGGCATTGCGTACGCCGCCGCCCGCCGGATTCACGTGACAATAGCCGCAAGGCTTACCTTCTTTTTGAGCGTACGCCGGCAATGCCGTGGCGGACCGAGGAGCAACGACCAAACCCGCGAGCAACGCAAAGGCCGCCAGCCCCAATGTCCCTACGATAATGCTCTTCATCCCAATCTCCTCAGATTGCCCGGCACCATGCCGACGGCACGGCGACTGTTTAACGAGACCACGACCGTCAATCTTTGACGCAAGTCAAGCGAGCGCGTGGTTCACAAATAGCGCCACTTTAGTTGCGATCTTGGGGCGTAAAATACGGCCGCAGGAATTAATCTACGACATGAAAACGGGAATGGCGTGCAGGCATACCGCAAAATTGCGCCCTGAATAGTGCACCTGCTGCTTCCAGGAATTCATGAGACGAATGCCGGACATATTCATTATCAATTATGCCCATAATCGTAGGCTATTTATGGTGTCCGCTTGCCCGGCGGTTCCTCCGCCGATGCATTGTTCAAGCAACAGCCCGGGCGCGATTTAGACGCTACCAAGCAAACGAGAAATCAATGGAAAAACGAGATCATGACGTCATTGAAGAGACGGTCAAATTGACCGCGCCCGATGGCCATTCCTTCGAGGCATTTCACGCCAAGCCCAAACAGGGCAGCAAAGGCGGCCTCGTCATTCTGCAGGAAATCTTCGGCCTGACCGATCAACTCAAATCTGTCGTGCGCGCCTATGCCGCCGACGGCTACGACACGATCTTCCCTTGTGTTTACGACCGCGTAACGCCGGACACGGTGATCCCATTCAACGAACCCGACCGCGGCCGCGACCTCGCCTACGGTTTGCCGCTTGATAAGGTCATGCTCGACGTCGGCGCCGCCGTCGGGCGCGTGCAGAACAACCACGGCGTTTCCGTCCTCGGCTTCTGCTGGGGCGGCGGCGTCATTGTGCGCGCGGCGGCAGAATTGGATCTGCGCGGCGCCATTGCCTTCTACGGCACACGGCTGCCGACTTATCTGAGCCTGAAGCCAAAGTGCGCCTTGCTGTTCCACTTCGGCAAGACCGATCCCAACTCGACGCCGGAGATCATCGAGCAGGTGCGCAAGGCTTTCCCATCGTCCGACACGTACATTTACGAAGCCGGGCACGCATTCGCCAATGATGCAAGGCCAGCCTATGTCGAGGCGGCGGCCAAAACGGCGCGCGCGCGCACGCTCGAGTTTCTCAGCAAGCATCATCAAGCGGCAACGTGAAACCCCTGCCGATTTCCGAAGCGCCGTGAGGTCTCAATCAAAAGCCTCATAAACGGCTTTGATCTGCCGCCGCAGCCAGGTGTGCTTCTTGTCCTTGTCGTTACGGTGATGCCAGACCATGCTGGTCGAGATTTTTCCAACATTGATGGGTACCGCGCGTTTGGCCAGCTTGAATGAGCGCTCGAACACGTTCGACGCCAATTCGGTAAAAACACCGATCATGTCGCTGCGGGCAAGGAGATGGGGCACCGCGGTGAAATTCGTCACCGCCACCAGCGCTCGACGCTGCAGGCGATGACGCGACAGCAAATCATCGAAGATCGCCGTGCGGTTGCCGGTGGCGCTGACAATGAGGTGAGGAAACGACAGTACCGTGGCGATGTCGAATTTGACGCCGCGCTTGAGAATCGGGTGGTCGCGGCGGAACACGCAAAATAGGTTTTCTGCCAGCATGAATTCGGCGTCCAAGTGGCCCGGCTTCTCGTCGAGCCAGCCGAGCGCGAGATCGGTGCGGTCCTGATCGAGCAGGTCGAGCGCCTGTTTGCGGTCGGCGGTCAAGACCTGCAGCGACATGTTGGGCGCGAGCTTACGCAGGCTGTCGAACAGCGGCGGCACGACGGCCATGCTCAGCCGGTCCGGAGTGCTCAGACGAAATACGCCGGTGGCGGTGGCCGGATTGAATTGCGCCTCTCCGGCCAGACAGCTTTCCGCCAGTCCCATAGCTTCGCGCAAAGGCGTGCGTATTGCTTCGGCGCGCGGCGTCAGAATGAAGCCGTTCGGACCGCGCACCAGGAGATCGTCGCCCAGGGCTTTGCGCAGCTTGCCGAGCGCATTGCTCACCGCAGGCTGCGATCGACCCAGCCGCACGCCGGCGCGCGTGACATTGCGCTCGCTGATCAGCGCGTCCAGGACTTTCAACAGATTGAAGTCGAGATTGCCGAGGTTCATGAAAACCCTCCATTCATCGGCATTCGTACGATGAATACCCTCTATTGTTATGATCAATTTGGAAAATAGAGAAGCGCTCCATAGACTGGAGGGCCGGCTTTCGTGCAAGCCTAAAATCTCGTTTGAGAATACGGTCGGCGATCAACGCCAGCGCCATCAATCCTTGGGAGGAACAGCCATGACCATCTCACGCCGCAAGCTGATCGTTACCCTCGGTCTCGGCTCGGTAGCGACTTTGCTGCCGCGCTCGGCCTTCGCCGCCTATCCGGACCGGCCGATCCATCTGGTCGTGCCGTTTGCGCCGGGCGGCAATGCCGACATCGTCGGCCGCATCGTCGGTGATCGCATTTCGAGCGCGCTCGGCCAGCCCGTGGTGGCCGACAATCGCGGCGGCGCCGGCGGCTCGATCGGCGCCGAAGTCGTCACGCGCGCGACGCCCGACGGGTACACCCTGTTCGTCGGCTCGAACGGGCCGCTCACCGTCAATCCCTTCGTGCAGGCCAAGCTCGCCTACGATCCGCTCAAGGATTTCGCGCCGATCGCGCTGACCAGCTACGTGCCGCATTGCCTTATCCTCAGCAACAAGGTCGAGGTCAAGACGCTGCAAGAGCTGATCGCGATGTCGAAGAAACAGCCGGTGAGCGTCGCCACCAGCGGCGTCGGCAGCGCGACGCACATGACGCTCGAGCGCCTCAAAGCGGCGACCGGCGCGAACTTCACCCATATTCCCTACCGCAGCGGCGGCCAACTGATGCCCGACCTGATTGGCGGCAACATCCAAGCGGCGATGACCGAATTTTCAACCGCGCTGCCGCTGCATAAAGGCGGCAAGGCCCGCATCGTCGCGGTCGCGTCGGCGCAGCGCTCCAAGCTCGCGCCCGACATCGCCACCTTCATCGAAGGCGGCGTAAAGGATTTCACCGCGCAGTCCTATATCGGCATCCTGGCGCCCGCCGCCACGCCGGCGCCGATCATCGCGCAGTTGCAGAAGGCGATCGCCGCCGGCCTTGAGAGCGGGCCGGCGCCCGACAAGCTGCGCGCCATGGGTTCGGAAATCGCCACTGCCGAACAGATGACTCCCGCGGGTTTTGCCGCCTTCATCAAGGCCGACTACGAGCATATGCGCGAGGCCGCCAACCTCGCCGGCATCGTGCCGAAATGAGCGGTGCGCTTCCCGACGGTGCCTGCGACTGCCACTGCCACGTATTCGGCCCGGCCGTTCGGTTTCCCTATGCGGAGCCGCGCAGCTACACGCCCGACGACGCCCCGTTGGAAGCCTATCTCGCGCTGCTTGATCGCCTCGGTTTCGACCGCGGCGTCCTCGTGCAGCCGAGCGCGTACGGTCGCGATAACGGAGCGATGTTGGATGCACTGGCGCGCGAAAGAAACCGCCTGCGCGGCGTCGCGGTCGGCGGCGGCGAACTGGGCAAAGACACGCTCAAACAGTGGCATGCGGCAGGCGTGCGCGGGTTACGCGCGAACGAATTCCGTCGCGACGGCAAGCCCTATTACCAGAACGGCGTCGGCTTGACGGAGGTCGAGCCGCTGTTGCCGATACTTGCCGATCTCGGCTGGCACCTGCAGCTTTGGATCGATGCGCGCGATCTGCCAGATATGGCTCCCGCGCTGTCACGCGTGCCGGTGCCGGTGGTGGTCGATCACATGGGCCGGCTGGAATACCATCACGGCACGCATAATCCCGGCTTCCAGGCGCTGCTGCGCGGCGTTGGCGAAGGAAGGCTGTGGGCGAAGCTGTCCGGCACCTATCGGTTGGGCGCAACCTCGCCGGACTTCGCGCAGGCAAAGCCGTTCCACGACGCGCTCGTCGCCGCCAATCCGCAAAACCTTGTCTGGGGCACCGATTGGCCGCATCCGCGGCCGGAAGGACCCGTTCCGGATGCCGCACGCCTCTTGGCCGTGTTCCTCGACTGGACGCGCGACGCGGCTCAACGGCAGGCCATCCTCACCGACAACCCGGCGCGGCTCTATGATTTTCCGCAGACCTGAACGGCACCTGCCTCAGCCCGAAGCCGACAATTTCTGTTCGTCGAGCTTGCGCCGCGGCTCCGGCCCGTAGAACTCGCCGACCTGCTTCATCGGCCGCGGCTTCATCAGGATCGACGTCAGGCGGTCGCGCAATGCCTTGGGCGACGTCGGCTTGATCAGGAATTCGTGCACGCCGACACGCATGGCCTGCGTCACATCGGAGCGAGAGGCGCGGCTGGTCAGCATGATAACCGGTATGCGGGGACGCGGAAATACGCCGGGCGAGCGCACAATGCGCATCACCTCCATGCCGTTGAGCAACGGCACGTCCAAATCAAGCAGCATGACGTCGGGATCGCCGGCATGAATCGCTTCCAGCGCGGCAATGCCGTCGGCGGCCTCCGTCACCGAGCGCGCGCCGAGGCTCGTCAACATAGAACGCGTCAGCCGGCGCATATAGGCGTTGCCATCGACGACCAAGATATCAAGGCCGTGGAGCAGATCGTCCGCCAAATCCTTACGCATGATGCCCCGCGAGCGCCGCGTTGAACCGCCACGAAACCTAGTTCAAAGACCCTGTAAATTTTCTGATTCAAATCCTTCAAATTTTCGCTATTCCGGCTTGGCGAGCATCACAATCGCAGCCATTTGATGCGGGCGTCACCGTGTCATATGGATAAAATTGTCTGAAAACTCAGCGAGGCGAGCGGCATGAAACTTCCCGGCCCCAATCACCCGATCACCATCGCGCGCAACGCTCGTCGTGTGCGCGTCATCTTCCGCGATCAGGTGATCGCCGATACCACGCGCGCGCTCACTTTGCGCGAGGCGAGCTATCCCCCGGTGCAATACATTCCGCGCGCCGACGCGGCCATGGACTTGCTCAAGCCCACCGCGCATGCGAGCCATTGTCCCTACAAGGGTGACGCCAGTTATTTCACTATTGCCGCCGGTGGGAAGATGGCGGAGAACGCGGCGTGGAGCTACGAACAGCCCTACCCGACGATGGCCGACATCGCCGGCTATCTAGCGTTTTATCCCAATCGCGTGGACAAAATTGAAGAGAGCTAGGCCGCTCAATCTAGCGGCGAATGCTTTGATCTCGAAAATGGTCACCGACTTCGGACGACGCCTCAGCTGCGGCATAAATCGAAATTTACTCCGTCTCGTGATGTTGCGGCGCGGTCAATACTGCATCCAATTGACTTTTTTCTTGTACCAAAAGCATCTCCTTTAAGGTGCCTTGGCTAAGCCGACCCGATGTTAACTTTGGTTTCCGCTCCGATCCGTCAATTGGGGAATCATCATCGGGTAGTGGGTTGTTTGCAGATGCTGGTTGGCCTAGCCCGATCTTTTCATCGATCTCTGCGGCGTCATCAGCATCTTTAATTGAGCCGTCAGATCGAACTTGAGCTCGGCGCAGGCCTCGTCGCCGTTCTAATTTCTTTGGCTTGGGCAGCGTCACATAGATGATGGGTGGCAGCCGCATATGATGGTGCGACATGATTCATCCTTCTGCCCCCTAACTTATGAAGCAAATGGCGTGCCGCGAAAAACCATTTAAAATCAATTAGCGTTTGATGCATTGCTTGCCGCCCCGGCAGCATTTGCCCAGCAGTTGGTACACAAGCTGCCTTCGCATAGGAGCAAATTGGAACCCGAGAACATTTGGCGGTCGGCGACGCTACTCGTCGCTGTCGTTCGCCCTTGATGTCCGTATTGGGTCATTCGCGACCCGGCTGATCAAGACCGACGCTGTAGCTTGTCCGCTGTACACCCAATAGCGACCTTGTCGCTGCGACGCATCGAATGCAGCGATGTGCCACAAGCAGACTTTTCGGCGAACTCAAATGGTTCGTCGGAACCACCATCAAATAAAATGCCGTGTGGATCGCCGCCGGAATTTTTGCAGGATTAAGGGTTCCGCGCTAAGCTTGCCAGGCCGGCCGTTAGACGCTTAGATGCCGGCTATGTCGGACATAGCGGGAGGATACAAGATGCGCGCCGTCAGTGTCGCCGTGCTTGTGCTCCTCACCCTCTTTAGCATCGCATCCGCTGACGCCGCCTCCGATGGCGATGTCCTGAAGCACTTCGGGATGTTCGGCAAACTCGCCGTCAACTGCGCCGCGCCCGCCAGCAGCAGCAACCCGCACCTGTTCTACCTTGTCTCGCTCGAGGGCAAGATCACGTACACCTTGAAGGTACTGAATCCCGGACTTGACGGCACGTTCCCGATGCGCAACCTGCGCCTGCTCGCCCCCGACCGGCTTCAATATCAGCTAACCCAACGGCAGTCCGAAGTGACGATCACCGTGGCCAAGACCGCCGGCAAATTCCGTAGCTGGTCCTCGGTTCTGGCCGATGGCACCGTCCTCATCGCGGATGGCAAGTTCTCCAAGACAGGCTCCCCTACCATCGTCTTCGAGCACTGCCCATAAAACCGGATAGTCGGCGGCCTAACATTCTGCCGATAGCACCACGCGGCAACGTCCGCTAATGGGATGATCCGGGCCCGCTCCTGCCCCGCCAGCAACCCATGTGAATGACGTGATGGGTCAATCGCGACCGAGCTATCCGCGCCGCACGGATCAATGTCCGCTGTTACTCCAATAGCGACCAGCAATGTTGCAGCGGCGCGAATGACGCTATGTGCCAGCCCCAAACTCATGCAGTACAGCAAAGATGTCTTGGCTTTCGCCGTCCCCGATAAACCACCCTATGGCACTTCGGTGCCAGGAGCATAGCACACGAGCACGAAACGACTTTGTTCACTTCTTCCTGCCAATTGCGGCAATGACAGCCGGAAGGATACGCGCGGCCATTGCCGCGTGGCCTTCGGCAGTAATATGAATTCCGTCCGCCTGTCTCGGTAAGCCGGCATAGCGGGTTTGCACGGCAGCAGCACCGTGAGAACGGATACGAGCCGCAATCTGAGCGGGACTCACCGCCGCCGCTCCCATCCGTGCGTCGTTGCCTGCATCGAACACGACGACCCGCGCTCCCGCTGCGGCCGCATCTGCGCGGGATAGAATCCCGGTGCTTGTATCTCCCGACACAGCGTTGACGGTCACGCGGACATCATAGCCCTTGGCTCGCAACATGCTTTCCAAGCGGGCTGGCCACGCCTTTCCTGATCCGACGCCTCTTCCCGCCGTAATGCTTGCTCCGAGAGCCGTGATCTTAATCGTCTCGGCATTCGCGAAGCCGCCTCCCACAAGCAACGTAGCGGCAAGCAACGCGCACGAAAGCGCCGTTCTCTTGAACATGAGTCTCCTCCCCCTAAGGGGTCAACATCCCAAGCGCCAAAAACCGCTGCAACACCGACCGGTGCGCGGTCTGCCATTTTTGCCCAATATTCACAGGACTCATTGCCGCGTCGGCGAGGGAGCCTCGGAATCGACCCCGCCCCGAGGCCCGTCCGGCAACTCGCCGACGAAGTGATTGAATAGTGGTATGGTGGAGGTCTGTTGTGGGTCAAACGCTACCGACCCACCGAGCGCACAGCGCCGCCCTATGTCGGCTGTTGCCCCGAGAGCGGACAGATACACCCGTGCATCTGACTAGCGGCTATGCGGCGAACAAGCGATGCGGGATGTTAAGGCGGCGTTGGAGCGCAAGCCGGTTTCATCGTGATGTTATACGACGAGGACAGGCTACCGCTGACCGCGACGATGCCGTTCCTCATACTTTGCGAGGCAATTCGGAACACAACGGATTTGGCAATTGCCTCTGTAGAGCCCTGGCGCTAATTCCTTTACCGCACATCTTTTCAAGCAAAGCTTTTCGCAGAAGTCGTTGGCTGTTTCAGCGAAGGCAGGATTTGACGCGATGACAGAACCTAGCATAACGCCGATCAATATTGATCTCAGCATAGTCGCCCCGAACAATGTTACTGGCTGGATGTTACGGTAATATGCCGCAAGCCGACAATCAATTTGCAGCCCCGCTAAAAAGCGACTGAATTGCTGCGTCGCTACGAAATGTCGAAATGTGTCCGGTTGGCAAACTGCCGATGGGACTGCCAAACAGCATCGACCGAGATTGCTGCAACGCACGCTCCACTTCCGTAGTGGGTCATTTTCGACCGACGCATCTAGACCCCAAGTCTGCCCGATGCCCGTTGTTGCCCCAATAGCCGACAAAGTTTGCGGCGCAGCGAAAGGCCGCTTTGTGCCAATAGGCGATATCTCTCGGCTTAAGCGAGGGCTTCAATAGTTATTTGGGGAATCCACGCAGGCACCTAAAAAAGCGGGGTCAGGTCAGTGGCGTCATTCAGGTAGCCCGGCTCTTTGAATGCTCAGAGGCAGGGGTTGTTTCTGGCGTCTTCAGGAGAGTGGCGCCGAGTTTATGCAACGCCTTAAGCGTCGGACGTTCGACGATAGTGTAACATGCAGCGGCAGCCAGATTGACCGCAACAAAGGCCAACACGAGCAGTATGAGACTTGCCACAATGCCTCCGGCTGGAAACACGAACGCTACCAGCCGGCCAACGGCCGACAACACAATTACATGAATTAAATATGTGGAGTAGGACCAATCGCCGAGCGCCACGAACAGTCGGGCTGGCTTGGGAGCTTTCTCGCGATCGTAAGCGGTCAGTGCATAGAGCAGAAGGGCGCAAGGAATCCCGAACACAATCACCCGATATTCATTGAAGTTCCCGACCAGATAAGGATCGAGTTTCTGGGCGGCATAGCCAAGGGACACGGTCAATCCACCGACACCCGCAGCGGCGGCGATGAACGGTGCGGGCATTCTGCTCTTTAACCAGCAAACACCGATGACCGCGCCCATCATAAATTCTGCCGTTAGGGCGCGTGTCATCACCACAAGGACCGGCGACGCAACAACTTGGTTCGGCAGGAAAAAGCGGAGCGCAGCAAGGCACAGCGCCCAAGCGATTAGCCCGGCGATGACGGGCGTCCGGACTGCGAGAAAGACGAAAAAAACAAAGTAGAAATAAACCTCAAAAATTAGGGTCCATGCCACCGACAGCAGCGGATTTGTCGTGTCCGGCAACAGCAAGAATGAGCGGACGAAAGAGTGGGGCAACGGCGTCGAGCGCACGACTCCAGGCATCGTTATGATGACCGCCAGCAGCGCCGCCGAAACGAGCCAATAGATCGGGTAAATGCGAGCGGCTCTGTTCCAAAGAAATTGAACCGCACCGATTTTCCGCCCAGCGACAGCAACCATAATAAAGCCGGAGATCACAAAAAACAGATCGACTCCTGCGCCGCCATATTGCTCGAACGGGGGCAAAATTCCGCCGGGAACATAGTCCGTTTGAACTGCGTATAGATGTGCCAACACAACGAGATTGGCGGCAAGGCCGCGAGCAACCTGCAAGGTCAATAGTCGGGGCAAATCTGTCCATCCAAACTGCGGCGCCATTCCCTTTCGCTTCTGATTGACACAGTCCGACGGTGATCCGCAATGGGTCATCTTTATTCATGAGTGCACCATAGTCGCCGCATGGACCCATCGGGACGCGAACTATAAAATCTGGACGAGCAACGCTAGAGCCACCGTACCGTTCTAACGGCGCAGCTTAAGCTGACCTCACGTCCGAATTGTCGCAGTTGGGTCATTCGCTGCCGAATCATTCAATCCCAACACCGACCTTTGTCTGTTGTTAGCCCAATAGCCGACAAGTTTTGCGGCGTAGCAAAATGACGCATCGTGCCAGTAATTTACGCCAGTTCAACAGTCTGCTTCGCCGGAACGATACTCGGGGTTTCCACATTCGTCTCTGCCGGCGGCGCGACGTAGCGAAACTGATGGCCGTGCAGCGTAATGACGGGGCTTAAATCTAAGCACCCGCCGCCCAATGCCTCAATACGGCGATCGAGTTCATCTTTGGAAATATCGGTTGTGATATTACACAGCGCGGCGAACAAGCGACGCGAGCTCTTCAGCCCGCTCCATTGAATCGGAAGCTCCGGCAGCGGCTCGGGCACGACCAATAAATTCGCCAGCTGCCAGAACAGCCGCGCCAACTGGGCGTAAGCCAATTCCTCGAGGTACGGCACGGTTGCGAGCGGCGGAACGCCGAACATCTCGACGCCGACAATCGGACCGGCATCGACTTGCGCTACCATGACATGCGCGGTTGCGCCGAAGTCGGTGGCGCCGTCATAGATCGCGAAATGGGCCGGCGTCCATCCCGGATAGTGCGGCGGCCCGGGGTGGAAATTGTAGGCGCCAAAGCCAAGCCGTTCGAGAATTTGCGTGGGCACGATGGTCGGCGTGGCAAAGCCGATCAACCGCGCGCACGAGAGCAGATCCGCATCGAGCGCCGCCAGATCCGACGGCTGCTCGACGCAGCGGATGGTGAGCCGCGGGTTGTGCTTGCGCAGGACGGCCGACAGGGCCACTTTCTCGATCGGTCCGGTGAGCAGGATAATGGTATTGAACATGCGAGCCTATAGGCGCAAAAGCTGCGCTGGAAACCGCTTTGATGATAACGCCGCGCGATTTGCGCGTTAAACCGTTACGTTGACTTTGTTCGTGGCCGTCATTGACGTCGTCTGATCGCTGCTGCTGCTCGCCGGCGCGAGGCAGATTGCGATTGGTCCGTATCACTTGCGTGATGGTGGTCGTTAATGGGAATGCTCACCCTTCATGGCCTGCATCTGTTGCTGCAACGACGCCAGTGCGGACTGCGCCTTGCCGATATCGCCGGATTGTAAGGCATCGCCAATCTGGCTCAGCGCCTGGGAAAGCGGGCTACTGCCTTGATTGGCTGCGCCTGCGAGAGCGTTGCATAGGCGCTTTGCGCGGCGGAGAGATCGCCAGATTGAATCGCGTTGGTCAGTTGGCCGAAGGCTTGACGCAACGGATCGATAGGCGGCGGAATGGTGTTGGAAGTGGAAACCGGACTTATTGCCATGACACGTCTCCGGCAGGACCGTCTTGTCCTGCAAGGAATCGCGTCGCCCTTGCTAACATTGCTACTCGCCGCGGATTGGAAAATGGTTAATAAAAATCTTTGAGCTGGTGTCGCTTGCTTTTTTTATGCGCTGTGGCGGCGAATTTATTTGCGAAAATCTGCGGCAGCGCTTGGATAAATGCATTGCGAAGGCAGTTACGCACTATCAAATCTCATTACGGCCTTTACGCGATTTTTTATAAAAAATTTATCCGCACCAAATCCCGCACAGCCGGCCTGACATTGTGCCAACCAATTTCCATTTTTTTGGGCCATTAGCGGACATGCTGACCAGTCGGCGCGATGTCTGCTTTACCCCCCAATAACACCCATTAGGCGGTGCATCCGCGTCGCCATTTATGATGGGGTGGACGCCCCCCGACGGCATCGATGTGCCAAAGTGGAGGTGTTGAACACCACTTAAGGGAGGCGTCCGTGTCAGAGGTTAGCATAATCGGTCTGGATATCGCCAAACATGTTTTTCACGCTCACGGAGTGGATGAGCGGGGTCGTAGGATATTCAGCAAGCGGATCAGCCGTGGAAAGCTGCTGGATTTCTTTGCAGCCCGGCCGAGTTGCACGGTAGCCTTGGAGGCATGTGGCGGAGCGCATCATTGGGCCCGTCAGCTCAGCCAGCTTGGCCATGAAGCTCGGCTGATCCCGCCAGCCTATGTAAAGCCGTTTGTGAAGCGGCAAAAGAACGACGCGATCGATGCCGAGGCGATCTGCGAAGCGGCGCAGCGCCCCAGCATGCGGTTCGTGGCGGTGAAGAGCGAACAACAGCAGGCGGCGGGTTTGGTGTTTCGGACTCGAGATCTGTTAGTTCGGCAACGAACTCAGCTCATCAACGCGATCCGGGGACACCTCACTGAATATGGTTGGATCGCCCCCAAGGGGCCATCGCACGTGGCGATGCTTGCCGAACTGATCGAGGAAGAGGAGATGGCTAGCTCGCTTCCCGAAGCGGCCCGCGCCATGTTCCGATTGATGTTGGAGCTGCTCTCCGGCCTCGACAGCAAAATCGCGGATCTCGACAAGGAGATCGCGCGGCGTGCTCGGGAGGACGAAGTATCACGCAGGCTGATGACCATTCCTGGCATTGGCCCGATCTCTGCTACTGCGATTACCGCTCTGGCACCGCCGGCCGAGACTTTCTGCCAAGGGCCGCGACTTCGCCGCTTGGCTCGGTCTCACGCCTCTCCAGAAGATCGACAGGTGGCAAGCGGAAGCTCGGAGCGACATCCAAGATGGGCGAGCGCACGCTCAGGCGCCTCCTCATCATCGGCAGCTAGCGCCGTCGTGCAACAGGCGAGCAAACGCGGCGCCCCAAAGGGTTCGTGGCTCGCACAGATGTTGGCTCGCAAACCGCGCATGCTGGTTACGGTCGCGCTCGGCCAACAAGATGGCACGGATCGTTTGGGCGCTACTTGTAAAAGGCAGGAGAATTACCGAGCTCCGGTCGCAGCCAAGGCGTGATCTTGGCGGACTTGAGGTCGTCGGAGGTGTAGTCGGTCGAAGGAGGGTATGGCGCAACAGTCGGCGAGACGGGGCCGGAAGAACCAGATGTACTACATCGTGCCTAGAGCACGCATTTAGGTGATTTGGTTCCGGTCCGCGAACTCCCATACAGGCCCGCAGCTCTATCGCTGCATCAGAGGCCGGACAGATGGCAGCATCCGACTACGTGCCAATCCCCTTCAAAAAACCGCTTGCATCTCGCGGGGCGTCCACAGATGAGTTCACGGCCTAGTCACGTGAATCTAAAGTTCGCCGCATAATGTCAGCTGGGCTTTGTGGCAGAAGCGTTTAACTGATGCCAGGATTTGGTCGGCAGACTTTGTCCACTTGAAGGGTTTGGGATTTTGGTTGTGCCGATCGATGAATGAACGGATATCGGCTTCGAGTTGCCTGACGGATGTATGAACACCTCGCCGAAGCCGCTTTCTGGTGAGCTCAGCGAACCAGCGCTCGACCTGATTGATCCAAGACGCCGAAGTCGGCGTGAAATGGACATGATAATGCGGCCGCCGGGCGAGCCACGCCCTGATCTTGGGGGTTTTGTGGGTGGCATAGTTGTCCATCACGATATGGATATCGAGCCCATCGGGGACTTGAGCATCGATCGCTTTGAGGAAGTTCAAAAACTCGGCCGCCCGGTGACGCTTGTAGCATTTGCCAATGATGAACCCCGAGGCGACGTCGAGTGCGGCAAATAGCGAGGTCGTGCCGTGCCGCACGTAGCTGTGCGTGCGACGTTCGGGTATGCCAGGCATCATAGGCAAGACCGGCGGCTCGCGATCGAGCGCCTGAATCTGGCTCTTCTCATCGACGCTGAGAACCAGTGCTCGGTTGGGCGGAGAAAGGTAAAGGCCAACGATATCGCGTACCTTGTCGACAAACAGCGGATCGCTCGACAACTTGAACGTCTGGCTACGGTGCGGCTGCAGGCCGAACGCTACCCACATCCGACGGATCGTGGTGTGGGAAAAGCCCGTTTCCGCCGCCATCGTGCGGATCGACCAGTGCGTCGCATCGACCGGTGTCGTTCGCAACGTCCGCTCGATCACGGCGGCGACCTGATCGTCGTCTATCGTTCGAGGTCGACCGGGGCGGGCCTCGTCAAGCAGACCATCGCAGCGATCCTTCAAAAATCGGCGACGCCACTTGCCAACGGTGTGTTCATGGTGGTCGAGTTCGGCAGCCACGTCCTTGCTCGACAAGCCCTCCGCACATCGCAGAATGACGCGGCATCGCTCGGATAAGGACCGGGCAACACGGTGACGGCGAACTTGCCTCTCCAGATATGACCGCTCTTCCGCACTCAGCACCAACGGCGCGATCGGCCGGCCTTTTCTACCTGCTTTCGCCATGAGCGCTCTCCTCTCGAAGCCCCGAGCGCTCTTTTATAATGTAACGAACTTCCGTTCCAGATGACTAGTGCATACGCGGCGCTTTGAGGAACTTCTGCCGGTCGGACGAATTCACCCGCACGTCGAAGGTGACGCCTTCGCGATAAAGCGTGAGCGGCACCTCGATACCCGCTTGCCCGAGCGCCCACACCTTGCGGTAGAGGCCGGCAAGCGTTGAGATGGTCTCGCCGTTGACCGCCAGGATTACGTCGCCGGTTTTCAACTCGGCGCGCGCCGCCGGCCCCTTCGGGGCGATGCCGACGGCGACGATCTTGTCCTCGACCTCGGTCGAATAAAGCCCGAGCCACGGACGCGCCGGCTTGTTGACGCGGCCGAATTTGCGCAGGTCGTCGAGGACCGGTTTCAACAGATCGATCGGCACGATCATGTTGAGATGCTCGCTCTTGCCCTCACGCGCGCGTTCGAGCTGCAACGAACCTATGCCGATCAATTCGCCTTTGGGCGAGATCAGCGCGGTGCCGCCCCAATTGGGATGCGCCGGAGAGGTGAAGATCGCCTCGTCCAGCACATATTCCCAATAGCCGGCGAATTCCTGCTTGGCCGCGATACGGCCGGCGAGCGAACGCGTGCGCCCGCCAGCACCGCCGATCACCACGCGCTCGCCGATCTCGGCCGCGCTCGATGAGCCGATGGGCATTACCGGCAGGTCAATCGTACCAAGCGCCTGCACCAGGCCGAAACCGGTCTCTTGGTCGAAGCCGAGCGCATGGCCTTCCACCACGTGGCCGTCGCCGAGATGCAGCCAGACAGTGGCAGCCTCCGTGATCAGATAGCCGATGGTCAGCACCAGGCCGTTGTCGATCAACACGCCGTTGCCGGCGCGCTCGACCCCCAGTGTTTCGGCGGTGAAGCCGTCGGGCGGGACGATCGAATGCAGGCCGACCACCGAGGACAATGCACGCTCGAGATCGTAGCCATAATCTTCCGCCCGCGGCTGCGCGGACGGCGGCACTTTCCATTCGGTCAATGCGGGCATGCCTGGCTCCTGTCCTTTTTGGTATTTATCATATGCATCCGGAGGCAGGCGAGCAGAAGATGGCATCAGCATGATAGCGTAGAAAGCAGCCAGCCATGACCCCGCTCTCCATCCTCGACCTCTCGCCCGTTGCGGCCGGCTCCACCGGCGCCCAGGCGCTGCGCAATTCGCTCGATCTCGCCCGCCTTGCCGACACCCTCGGCTACGTGCGCTATTGGGTGGCCGAGCATCATAATCTGCCGGCGGTCGCCAGTTCCGCCCCCGACATCATGATCGGACAGATCGCCGCCGTCACGACGCATATGCGCGTCGGCTCCGGCGGCGTGATGCTGCCCAACCACGCCCCGCTGATGGTGGCCGAGCGCTTCAAGGTGCTGGAGGCGCTCTATCCCGGCCGCATCGATCTCGGCCTCGGCCGCGCGCCCGGTACCGATCCCGCCACTTCCTACGCGCTGCGCCGCCGCCAAGGTATCAGCGAGGAGGACGACTTTCTCGAGCGCTTCAACGAATTGATGCTGCTGGAGACGCGCGGATTTCCCGCCGGGCATCCGTTTCACAATGTGTGCGCCATGCCTTCCGACGTTAAACTGCCGCCAATCTATCTGCTCGGCTCGTCCGACTATTCGGCGCAATTAGCCGGCCAGATCGGCGCCGCTTTTGCCTTCGCGCATCACTTCGCGACTTTCCCCGCTGACGAAGCGATGCGGCTTTATCGCGACAGCTTCCGGCCTTCGCCCGCGCATGCCGAACCCTACGCGATCCTTGGCACCCACGTCGTTTGCGCCGACACCGATGAGGAGGCCGAGCTTCTCGCCAAGACCGTCGATCTCAATATCGTGCGCCGCGCCAAGGGCGAATATCTGCCGCTCGCCTCGCCTGAAGACGCAGCGGCTTACGACTATTCCTCGACAGACCGCGCGCGCATGGCCCAAAACCGCACCAAGCTCTCGGTCGGCGCGCCGGCGACCGTGAAGGCCAGGCTCGAACCGCTGATCGCTGCGACGCAAGCCGACGAACTGATGGTTACGACCATGATCTACAGCCACGAAGCGCGCAAGCATTCGTATGAGCTGTTGGCGCAAGCGTTCGCACCCTGAGCCAACCGCTCCGGGGTATCTCCACACCGTGCGGCTCGCCGTGCTAAAAGCTGCGCGGGCGACAGGGTTTTCCGCGTTCTCGATGTTAAAAATGGGAGGTTTCTTTGGGTAAGCAGTTCAAACTCACCACCGCCGACAAGCATTCGCTCGGCGCCTATCGCGCCGATCCGCAAGGCACGCCGAAGGGCGGCATGGTCGTGGTGCAGGAAATTTTCGGCGTCAACCATCACATCCGCGCGGTGTGTGACCGCCTCGCCGCGCTCGGCTATGTGGCGGTGGCGCCCGCGGTGTTCGACCGCTTCGTGCGCGATTTCGAATGCGGCTATACGCCCGACGAGATCGCCAACGCGCGCAGCTATCTCGGCAATCTCAACTGGGAACACATGATGCACGACATCGCCGCCGCGCAAGGCGATCTCACGGGCGTCGGTCCGCTCGGCGTGATCGGCTTCTGCATGGGCGGCACCGCGGCGTTCCTGGCCGCCTGCCGGTTGCCCGGCCTGTCGGCGGCGGTCGCCTATTACGGCGGCATGATCGGCAAATTCGCCGACGAAAAACCGAAATGCCCGCTGCAGATGCATTTCGGCGAAAAGGACGAAGGCATCCCGATGAGCACGGTGGACGAAATAAAGAAGAAGCAGCCGCAGGCGGAAACCTACGTTTACCCGAACGCCGCGCATGGCTTCTATTGCGACGAGCGCGCCAGCTACAACAAGGACGCTGCTGCGCTCGCCTGGAGCCGCACGCAGGAATTCCTCGGCAAGCACATGAAGAAGTGAACGGCATTACGCCGTTCGCACCCGCGCAAGCGGGAATCCAGATCTTAGCTTGATAAAGCGCTGGGTCCCCGCTTTCGCGGGGACGAGCGGGGCGTCGCCTAGAACCACCGCTCCTTGACCAGCACGGTGTCGCCCGGGCGCAGCGGATAGGTAAGCGGCACCTCGCTCTTGGTCTGATCGCCCGGCGCGCTGCGGGTAAGTTCAACCGTCGCCTTGTAGGCGCGCGGGGCAAAGCCGCCGGCAATCGCGATCGCCTTCTCCACCGTCATGTCGGCGACGTAAGGGTATTGGCCGGGCGTCGTCACTTCGCCGAGGATGAAGAACGGCCGGTAGCTTTCCACTTCTACCGTCACGTGCGGCTCGCGCACGTAGCCCTGTTTGAGCCGTTCGGCGATGCGCTGCGACAATTGCTGCGTGGTGATGCCGCGCACCGGCACGCTGCCGATCAGCGGCAGGCTGACATTGCCGCCGGCATCGACGATGTAAGTGCTGGAAATGCCGTCCTGGCCGAACACCACGACGCGCAATTTGTCGCCGGGCCCGAGCGTGTAGGGCTGCTCGGCGGCCG
The DNA here is from genome assembly GCA_963821785.1 of uncultured Alphaproteobacteria bacterium. GTDB lineage: Bacteria > Pseudomonadota > Alphaproteobacteria > Rhizobiales > Xanthobacteraceae > Pseudolabrys. The sequence continues at coordinate 97,072 of CAWGFC010000001.1, forward strand.
CATAGGCGTAAGGCGACGGTGCAGCGGGCGATACGCCGCGATATCGCGCCTCGGTGGTGCGCGGCGCGGATGCCGGCGGCGGGACATATTGCAGCACCGAAGGCGGCTGCACGCGCTGCTGCGCGTAAGCCTGCGGCGCGCCCGCCTGCATGGACAGCAAGCCGCGGCCGTCGCCGGCGTCCGGGTCATGTTGCATGCAGCCGGCGGCCATGAGCGCGACCATCATGGCCATCAGGAATTGGGATAACCGCATCGAACGAATCCGCGCCGTGCGAAGAAATTAAACCGGATTAACGCTTTATATGGTTAATAAACCCTCACCAGCCGGCCACGGCGATAAGCTTCAGTCGTAACAACGTTTTTCGCCTTCGTCCAAAAGCGACGGGCCCCCGCAAAGGGGGCGCCCGTGTATCTGTGGACTTGGCTTAGCCGCTCTCAGGCGTTGGCGGCTTGGCTGAGCTTGGCGCCGCTGCCGATCGGGCACGACACGCCGGTGCCGCCATGGCCACAATAACCGTACGGATTCTTGGCGAGGTATTGCTGGTGGTAGTCCTCGGCAAAGTAGAACTCCGGCGCATTGACGACCTCGGTCGTGATGGCGCTGTAGCCTTTCTTGGTCAGCTCCTTCTGGTACATCGCCTTCGACGCCTCGGCCGCCGCCTTCTGCTCGGGCGTGAAGGTGTAGATGCCGGAGCGATACTGCGTGCCGATATCGGCGCCCTGGCGCATCCCTTGCGTCGGGTCATGACCTTCCCAAAAAGTTTTGACCAAGGCCTCGTAGGAAATCCTCTTCGGATCGTAGACGACCAGCACCACTTCGTTGTGCCCGGTGCGGCCCGAGCAGACTTCCTCGTAAGTCGGGTTCGGCGTCAGCCCGCCGGCATAGCCGACCGCGGTGACGTAGACGCCGGTGCCCAATTGCCAGAAAGACTTCTCTGCTCCCCAGAAACAGCCGAGTCCGAACATGGCCTTCTGCGAGCCTTCCGGATAAGGCCCTTTCAGCGCGTGGTGATTAACGAAGTGCTCGGTCGCGGTGGGGATCGGGTTTCCGCGCCCGGACAACGCGTCGGCCGCCGACGGCATAGCAACTTTCTTGAATCCGAACATGGTTGGTTCTCCCTCAATTTCTTGCGCCCAATATAGTGACGGCCGCGGCGCAACGAAATGCGGCTGCGATCACGTCTTGGCCAGGCCGCCACACACAGTGTTCACGCGCGTGCGAGCCGCGCGCTAGCGCGCGTAGCCGATCAGCGGCTTTCTCTTGCGGCCGAAAAAGAGCAGCAGGATGCCCGCTGCTCCGAGCAGGCTCCAGGCCGGCGCCGCCAGGATCGCAACCGTCACTGGGTCCCACAAGAGGCCGCGGGCATAAGGCACGATCAGCGGTTTGAGCTTCGCCAGGCTGCCCGCATTGATCAGCTCCCACAGAGCCCGCACCGTGGTCAGGGCGAGGCTGTTGCCGGCGATCGACTTGGTGCCGTCATAGATCACCAGGATAAAGGCGGCGGCCAGCAGGATGAGGCCGACGAAACGGAACAGAAATCGGATCATGGTCGGCGGTATTTTCCTTAGCTCAATGGTACCGCTTACCCCCTCGCGCCGCCCAGTTCAACCGGCGCCGAGGCTCCCTTGAGCAACTGTTGCTGCATCCGCTAACGTCGCCCTCGCCGGACCGCACCGGTTATGTCATAGGGAAGAAATGCCCACAAAACCCCCTGCCGGCCGCAGTCGGCCAACCTTTACCGATCAAGAAGCCCTGCAATTTCATAGCGTCGGCCGCCCCGGCAAGCTGGAGGTCATCGCCACCAAGCCGATGGCGACCCAGCGTGACCTCTCGCTCGCCTATTCGCCGGGCGTCGCGGTCCCGGTGCTCGCGATCGCCGAGGACGCGAGCCGCGCCTACGATTACACCGTCAAGGGCAATTTCGTCGCCGTCATCACCAACGGCACCGCCATTCTGGGGCTCGGCAACCGCGGCGCCTTGGCGGCAAAGCCGGTGATGGAAGGCAAGGCGGTGCTGTTCAAGCGCTTCGCCGACATCGACTCCATCGACCTGGAAGTCTCCACCGAGGATCCCGACCAGTTCATCAATTGCGTACGCTATCTCGGCGCCGGTTGGGGCGGCATCAATCTGGAAGACATCAAGGCGCCCGAGTGCTTCATCATCGAGCAGCGGCTGCGCGAATTGATGGACATTCCGGTGTTCCATGACGACCAGCATGGCACCGCCATCATCTCGGCCGCCGGCCTAATCAACGCCCTCGACCTGACCGGACGCGACATCAAGACCACCAAGCTGGTGTGCAACGGCGCCGGCGCCGCCGGCATCGCCTGCCTCGAACTGCTCAAGGCGATCGGCTTCACGCCCGACAATCTGATTTTGTGCGACACAAAAGGCGTGATCTACCAGGGCCGCAAAGACGGCATGAACCAGTGGAAGTCGGGCTACGCGGTCAAGACCTCGGCGCGCACGCTGGCCGAAGCCTTCGAAGGCGCCGACGTGGCGTTCGGGCTCTCGGTCAAGGGCGCCTTCACCCCGGAGATGATCAAGTCGATGGCGGCCAAGCCGATCATCTTCGCCTTGGCCAATCCCGACCCCGAGATTACCGCCGAGGAAGTCGCGCAAGTGCGCGACGACGCCATCATGGCGACCGGCCGTTCCGACTATCCCAACCAGGTCAACAATATCCTCGGCTTCCCATTCATCTTCCGGGGCGCTCTCGATGTGCGCGCTTCCACCATCAATATGGAGATGAAGATCGCGGCCGCCCGCGCGCTCGCCGATCTCGCGCGCGAGGACGTACCGGACGAAGTCGCCGCCCTGTACGGGGCACGGCCGAAATACGGACCCGAATACATCATCCCGGTGCCGTTCGATCCGCGGCTGATATCGACGGTGCCGCCCGCCGTCGCCAAGGCGGCGATGGACACCGGCGTTGCCCGCAAGCCGATCGTGGACATGGACGCCTATCGCCATCAGCTCAACGCGCGGCGCGATCCGATCGCTGGAACGCTGGTGCAGGTCTATGCGCGGCTGCGCCGGCAGCCCAAGAGCGTGGTGTTTGCCGAGGGCGAGGAAGAACAGGTGATCCGCGCCGCGGCGAGCTTCGTGCATCAGGGGCTGGGTACCGCGCTGCTGGTCGGACGCGAGGACCGCGTGCATGCCACCGCCCTCGAAGCAGGCATCGAGCTCGGCGAAGGCATCGAGATCGTTAATGCGCGGCTTTCGACCCGCAATACCGTCTACACCAACCATCTGTATGAACGGCTGCAGCGGCGCGGCTACCTGTTGCGCGATTGCCAACGCCTGGTGAACACCGACCGCAACCATTTCGCCGCCTGCATGGTCGCGCTCGGCGATGCCGATGCCATGGTGACGGGCGTCACTCGCAACTTCTCGGTCGCGCTCGAGGACGTGCGCCGCGTGATCGATCCAAAGCCCGGTCACCGGGTCATCGGCGTCTCGTTGGTCGTGGCGCGCGGGCGCACCGTGCTGGTGGCCGATACCGCGGTCACCGAAATGCCGGAAGCACACGAGATCGCCGAGATTGCCATTGAGGCGGCCGGCGTCGCCCGCCGGCTCGGCTATGAGCCACGACTGGCGCTGCTAGCATTCTCGACTTTCGGTCACCCGCAGGGCGAGCGATCGTCGCGCGTGATCGAGGCGGTGCGCATCCTCGACAGCAAGCGCGTCGATTTCGAATATGACGGCGAGATGGCCGCCGACGTTGCACTTAATCCGGAACTCACAGCGCCCTATCCGTTCTGCCGGCTGTCGGGCCCGGCCAATGTGCTAGTGATGCCGGCATTCCATTCGGCCTCGATTTCCACCAAAATGCTGCAGGAGCTGGGCGGCGCGACCGTGATCGGGCCGCTTCTCGTTGGTCTCGACCGCCCGGTGCAGATCGTGCAGCTCGGCGCCAAAGACAATCAGGTCGTCAACATGGCGGCGCTCGCCGCCTACAATGTCAGTGGGTGACCTGACAGCGAAACGGAGAGCTGCGTTGAGCAATACCCTTTCCGGCGTAATCGCCGCCATTGCCACCCCGATCGACGAGAGCGGCACCCCCGATCTCAAGCGGGCGGTCAGCTTGGCGCGCTATCTGCTCGACAATGGCTGCGACGGCCTCAACGTGCTCGGCACCACCGGCGAGGCCACCTCATTCTCGCTCGCCGAACGCACGGCGGTGATGAGCGCCTACAAGGCGGAAGGTCTGCCGCTCGACCGCCTGATGGTGGGAACCGGCGCCGCGGCGGTGTCCGATGCGGTCGCGCTCACTCGTCACGCGGCTGAACTCGGTTTTGCCGGCGCGCTGGTGCTGCCGCCATTCTATTACAAAGGCGTGCCGGACGACGGACTTGTCGCCTATATCGACACATTGGTGCAGGCGACGGCGGCCAAGCCGATACCGATCTATCTTTATCATTTCCCGGCAATGTCGGGATTGCAGTGGCATGTCGCGCTGATCAAACGGCTGCTGGATTCGTATCCGGCCCGCATCGTGGGCCTCAAGGATTCCTCCGGCGACATGGCTTATGCCCGCTCGGCGGCGGCAGTCGCGCCTGATTTCGCCGTGTTTCCCTCGACCGAAGCCGCGCTCATCGAAGCGCGCGGCGGTGCCTTCGCCGGCTGCATCTCGGCCACAGCCAATCTCAACGCAGATTTGTGCGCGCGCGCGTGGCGCGGCGGCGATGCGGGCGCGCTCGACGCGGCGGTTGCGATCCGCAAGCTGTTCGACGGCAAGCCGCTGGTCTCAGGCGTGAAGGCGCTGCTCGCGCATATTCATGGCGACCCCGCGCTGGCCCGGGTCAGACCACCGCTGGTCGCGTTTTCGGCCGCCGATCGCGCGGCGGTATTTGCCGGCCACGACGCGGTACGGGCCAAGCGGGTGGCCTAAGTCTTGTGTTTTGTGGGCGTTGACGCCTGGGCAGGGCCTCACTATAAGCCTCGCCCGTGGCTGCGGGGTATCCTTCCGCCACGCTTTCTTGCAAAGATCAGTCGTTTAGGCGGTCTTTCCGCCGCGAAACGCCAGTTGTGAACGAGAGGCTCATGGCCAACACCAAGTCCGCCCGCAAAGCCACGCGCAAAATCGCGCGCCGGACGATTGTCAACAAAGCGCGCCGTTCGGTGCTGCGCAATTCGGTCCGCAAGATCGAGGAAGCGATCGCCAAAGGCGACCGTACCGCGGCAATGGCGGCGTTCAAGGACGCGGAGCCGGCCATCATGCGTGCAGCGCAGCGCGGCGTCGTGCATAAGAACAATGCGAGCCGCAAAGTGTCGCGCCTCGCCCATCGGATCGCCAAGCTCGCCAAGTGAGCGGCGGCCCGGCTGTCGCGCCGCGTTATTTCGCATCGAATTTTTGAGAATACCTACCGGAAGGTCGCGTGACGCTGCTCCGATGCGTCTCGCCATCGTCAAACCGTCATCGCGGCGTCAAACAAATCTGCACGCCACGAAATTGCTTGACAAAGTGCGGCGCCGATAGCGCAAACGCTGATGCCCGCGTGCATATTTCGTGAGGGTTACCTTGAAAATTCGATCACGAATTTTTTTGCGGCATGAAAGACTTAACGAGCATGCCAAGGCGAGGACCACAAAATGAAGATTTGGCGGGCAATTCCTGTAGCTTTCATTTTTTATATTATCGCGCCGCCGCGCTGCGTCCCTAAACTTAATTCAACTTTTAGATTCTGCGCGACTCATCAAGACGTTGCCAACCAATTTATACACAGGCGCGTCGTCGGCTTACTACGCATTTTCGTCATATAGCACGCGCACATCCGCGATTTTCATTGCGGGCCGGTAACGCATGTGTATTTTTGAACTGCGCACCCGAAAGTCTTGGGCGTTATCAAAACAAGGTCGCGCTCCACGCTCATCGCAGATGAGAACCGCCTATTTTTGCCGATTGGCATCATGCGCGGCCGTTCGAAATCTCGGCAGGCTGGAATTAGAGTTCAACGTCGGGGTCCGATGGGATTTGCATCGTCCGATCGGACACGGCGTAAGCGGACTACCGCGAGGCGCGGCGTGAAGCAGACCACCGGGCATGAGTCCGGAAAGCAATTGGGAGGGGCCAATTATGACAACAGCGGGACGCATCTTGGCGAACAACACCGGTATCCTTGGATGGATATCGTCCGATACGGTTTCATGCTGCGTTGTTGCACGGCCCGCCTGCGTTTCCCGCATTGTTCTGTCCTTGAACCTTGCATCCATTAGTTCGTCCGTGTTCACGGCCGGCATTCGAGGCGCCACGCCTCCGCCGGCGGGCTGAGGCGCGGCATACTCGACCAGCCGTCTTCGTCGGCCCGCACCGCCCGAAGGCCTCCAGCGGTCCGGCAAACTCCCAACGGCATCGTGATCGAGTTTGTTGCGCCCCGTTTCCGGCACGTCGGTTGCATCAGACCGTCTGGCCGGGCCGCGTTAGTCCGTTCAAACAATTATTCGAAAAGAGAAATAAGAAAATGTCGAACGCAGATGACGAGAGCTGGTCACGGGTGAAAAGTCGGCTGCGCGCCGAGGTCGGCGAAGACATCTATTCGAGCTGGTTTGCGCGCATGGACCTGGAAGGCCTCGAGGACGGAACCGTGCGCCTGTCGGTGCCGACCCGTTTCCTCAAAAGCTGGATCCAATCGCACTATGCCGAGCGGGTGCTAGCCTGCTGGCAGGCCGAGCAGACGCAAGTCAACCGCATTGAGTTGATCGTGCGCTCGGCGGTATTGCGCTCGGCGATCGTCAAACCGAAAGCCGATATCGAGATAGGCGCCGGCGATGGCGGCCGCTTCAACGGCAATGGCAATGGACGCTCGCTGCCGGTCGGCGATGCGACCGGGCACGAGGCGCTTGGTGGCTCGCCGCTCGACGCTCGGCTGACCTTTGACACCTTCGTGGTCGGCCGTTCCAATACGCTTGCGCAAGCCGCCGCCAAGCAAGTGGCGGCCGCCAAGCGTGGCGACCCGGTGATGTTCAATCCGCTCTACATCCATGCCGGCGTCGGCCTCGGCAAGACGCATCTGCTGCAGGCGGTCACCTGGACCGGAAATGCCCTGGGCGAGCGCAAGGTGCTCTACCTCACCGCCGAAAAATTCATGTACGGATTCGTCTCGGCGCTGCGCACGCAGACCGCGCTCGCCTTCAAGGAAGCGCTGCGCGGCATCGGCGTGTTGGTGATCGACGACCTGCAGTTCCTGCAGGGCAAATCGACACAGGCCGAGTTCTGTCACACGCTCAACGCCCTGATCGATGCTGGCCGCCAGGTGGTGATCGCCTCCGACCGTCCGCCGTCGGACCTTGAAAGCCTCGACGACCGCGTCCGCTCCCGGCTGGCCGGCGGACTGGTGGTGGAGATGGGGCCGCTCGGCGAGGAGTTGCGCTTTGAAATCCTCAAATCGCGCGTGACCGCAGCAAGGTCGCACCATCCGAGCTTCGATGTGCCGCTGCCGGTTCTGAGCTATATCGCCAAGACCGTAACCCATAACGGCCGCGATCTCGAAGGCGCGCTCAACCGCCTGCTCGCCCATAACAAGCTGACCGGCCATGCGGTAACGCTGGAAATGGCCGAGCGCGAGGTGCGCGACCTGATCCGCCCGCAGGAGCCCAAGCGGGTCAAGATCGAGGACATTCAGCGGGTGGTGGCGCGGCAATACAATGTCAGCCGGTCCGACCTGTTGTCGTCGCGGCGCACCGCCAACGTGGTGCGCCCGCGCCAGGTGGCGATGTATCTCGCCAAGACCCTCACGTTGCGCTCATTGCCGGAGATCGGCCGGCGCTTTGGCGGCCGCGACCACACCACTGTGCTGCACGCGGTGCGCAAGATCGAAGGCTTGGTCGGCAACGACATGGCGTTGGCCGAGGAGATCGAAATCCTCAAGCGCCAATTGCAGGAGTAGTCCTCTCCCTGCTCTTCGGGGAGAGGGTCAGCCCGGCTGTGGACGCCCTGGGGATATGATCGGGGATCAAAAACCCGCCCTTGCGCATTTCGCTTGCTCTTGTCACCTTTGCTCCCCGGCCTCCGCATTCCGCGAACGGCCGGCTTGGCGTCGCGCCCTGGTTTTAAGGCCTATTCATAGGCGCCGAAGCGGGTTTTCCAATGAAAGTTACAGTCGAGCGGGCGGAACTGCTGAAGTCGCTGGGCCACGTGCATCGCGTGGTGGAACGGCGCAACACCATCCCGATTCTCGCCAACGTGCTGATCAAGGCCGATAAGGGCAAGCTCAGCATGAAGGCCACCGACCTCGATCTCGAAGTCATCGACAGCGTCGCCGCCGAGGTGTCGCCGGGCGGTGCCACCACCGTGCCGGCGCACATGTTCTACGAGATCGTGCGCAAGCTGCCCGAGGGCGCGCAGATCGTGATCGAGGGTTCGGGCGATCGCGCCGTGCTTTCGCTGCGCGCCGGGCGCTCGCGCTTCACCTTGCAGACGCTGCCGGAAAGCGATTTTCCCGATCTCGCCGCCGGCGAGATGACGCATTCCTTCAAGCTCGCCGCCGCCGATCTCAAGCGCCTGATCGACAAGACCCAGTTTGCGATCTCGACCGAAGAAACCCGCTATTACTTGAATGGCATCTACCTGCACACCGCCGGGACGGCGAAAAATGCCACGCTGCGCGCGGTGGCGACCGACGGTCACCGCCTGGCGCAGGTTGAGCTGCCCCTTCCGGACGGCGCGGCCGGCATGCCCGGCATCATCGTGCCGCGCAAGACCGTGGGCGAGGTGCAGCGGCTGATCGAAACCGGCGAAGGCGAAGTCGCGATCGAATTGTCCGCCGGCAAGATCCGTTTCTCGATCGGCGATGTAGTGCTCACCTCGAAACTGATCGACGGCACCTTCCCGGATTATGCCCGCGTGATCCCGGCTAACAACGACAAGAGCCTGGTCGTCGACAAGAAGGATTTCGAGGCGGCGGTCGACCGCGTCTCCACCGTATCGAGCGAGCGCGGCCGCGCGGTGAAGTTGTCTATCACCGGCGGAAAGCTCGTGCTGTCGGTGACCAATCCGGATTCTGGCAGCGCGACCGAGGAGCTCGAAGTCGAATACGAATCCGACCCGCTCGATATTGGCTTCAATTCGCGCTATTTGCTCGATATTGCCGCGCAGATCGAGGGCGAGGTGGCCGTGCTCAAGCTCGCCGACCCCGGCTCGCCGACGCTGATCCAGGATAAGGACGCCAAGGGCGCGCTCTATGTGCTGATGCCGATGCGGGTTTGATCTCCCGCATCGTCGGCGGTAAGGCTCGCCGATGACCGCCGCCCTCATCCGCCGCCTGACGCTGACCAATTTCCGCAGCTACCACGCCGCGCAGATCGAGCTTGGGACGGCCGGGCCGGTGGTGCTCACCGGCGCGAACGGCGCCGGCAAGACCAACCTGATCGAGGCGGTTTCGCTGCTGGCACCCGGCCGCGGCCTGCGCCGCGCAACAACCGAAGAGTTGGCGTTCTCGGAAGGCGACGGCGCTTGGGCGGTGTCGGCCGAGATCGAGGGCATGCTCGGCCTCGCCACCCTCGGCACCGGCATCGATCCGCCGGCGGGCGAGGATTCCGCGCCCTCGCGTAAATGCCGCATCGACCGGGAGAGCGTCTCCTCGGCGGCGGCCTTCGCCGATCATTTGCGCGTGGTGTGGCTGACGCCAGCCATGGATCCGCTGTTCAACGGCCCAGCGTCCGAGCGGCGCCGGTTTCTCGATCGTCTGGTGCTGGCGGTCGACGCGCAGCATTCCAGCCGCGTCGCCGCGCTTGAACGGTCATTGCGCTCGCGCAACCGGCTCCTGGAAGACGCCGGCAGCGATTCCCATTGGCTCGATGCCGTGGAGCACGAGACGGCCGAGGTCGCTGTGGCAGTCGCTGCCGCGCGCGCCGAGACGGTCGCGCGGCTTTCGGCGGCGCTCGCCGCCGCGCGCGACGAAGGCTTTCCGCGCGCCGAAATCTCGCTCAGTGGCTGGATGGAGCAGCTATTGCCCGATCACAGCGCCATCGAGATCGAGGACCGCTACCGCGCCTCGCTGAAAGACACCCGCGCGCGCGACGCCGCCGCCGGCCGTACTATCGATGGCCCGCATCTGTCCGACCTCGCCGTCACCCACGCCGGCAAGGGTACTGCGGCACGGGAGGCCTCGACCGGCGAGCAGAAGGCGCTGCTGATCCGTCTGGTGCTCGCCCATGCCGGGCTGATCAAGGACATGACCGGCTTCGCGCCGCTCATGCTGCTCGACGAAATCGTTGCCCACCTCGATCCGGGCCGCCGTGTGGCTTTGTACGACGCATTGTCCAATCTTGGCGCTCAAGTGTGGATGACCGGCGCCGACCCGGTGGCGTTCGGCGACATCGTCGGCCGCGCGCAAGTCTTCGAGGTTCGCGCCGGCATGGTGGCGCCCCGGTCGTAACGCCGCCCCGAGGTTGGCTACTGCTCGCCGAGCAATTCCCGCCGCTGCCGCTCCGAGGCGTCGGAATAGCGCCGCAACGCGTGAGCCTCGCTGAGCAGGCCAATCACCTGCCGGCGCTCGGCCGAGTCAACCACCACCAGCGCTTCCGCCTCGAAACGATCGAACGCCGCGATCGCTTCCTGCGCCGTCAACTGCGGCAGCAGCATGTGATCGGCATGGTGCAGGATCTCGCGCACCGAGGCAGTGGCGGGGAGTTCCGTCGCATGCCCTTCGGCCACGATCACCATGCCGGCGTAGCGGCCGTCCTCGTCCACCGCAACGACCTGATTGGTCGAGCCGAGCGGAAAAGCCTCGCGAAACGCCGAAATCGGCGATTCGACCGGCGTCGTGCGCACGTCCGAGCGCATCATCTGCCCCACCGTCAAATCCCTGATCCAGCCGACATCGGCGGCGCTGCGGATGGTCTCGCCGCGCAGGTGGAAGCGCCAGGTGGTGAACGAATAGCCGAAGAATTCACGCGTCACCTGCATCGAGACGATCACCGCGATCAGCACCGCGGTGGTGAGCCACAGGTCGCCGGTGGTCTCCAGCGCGATGAAGGTCATGGTCAGCGGCCCGCCGATCACCGAGACCGACAGCGCGCCGATGCCGATGATGGCAAAGGCGTCGGGGTCGGCATGCAAGCCCGGCCACACCGTGTTGAGCCCGACCGCGAATAGTTGACCACCCAACGCGCCAAGCAGCAGCGAAGCGAAGAATAGGCCGCCGCGGAACCCGGTGCCGAGCGAAACGATCGAGGCCAGCGCCTTGAGAGCGAAGATCAACGCGATGGTCGCCAGCGGCAGCTTGAAAATGCCGGTTAGATGCAGCGCGCCGTGCCCCGACGACATCACCTGTGGCGAGATCATCGCCAATAGTCCGACCACCGCCCCACCCAGCATCGGCCGTAAGCCCGGCTTTACCCGCAGACGCGAGAACAGCACCTCGCAGGCAGCAACTCCGCGCATCAGCGCGATGCCGAAAATGGCCGCCAGCAGGCCGAACCCGCCGGCGATCACCACGTCATGCACCGCTAGGCTCGAGACGGCGCCGGTCTCGATGCCGAGGCGGTCGGGTGCGAAGATCTGCGCGGTCAGGTAGCCGACCAGCGCCGCCATGCCGACCGGTGCCAGCGAGGCGATCGAATAGCTGCCGATGATCAGCTCGAAGCCGTAGAAGGCGCCGCCCAAGGGCGCGCCGAAGGCGCCGGCGATGGCCGCAGCGGCGCCGCAGCCGACTAGGATGCGCATATCGCTGCGGCGCAGGCGAAAGGCCTGCCCGATCTTGGAGGCGATGCCGCTGGCGATCTGGGTATAGCCGGCCTCCAGGCCAACGGAAGCGCCGACGCCGCTCGACCATACCGTCTGCGCCGCCACGATCAGGCTGCCGCGCAACGACATGCGCCCGCCGTGCAGCGCATTGGCCTCGACCGGATCGACCTCGGTGCCGCGCCGGCGCGTGATATAGGCGGTGGCGAGACCGAACAGCAGCCCGCCGAGGCAGGGGGTGAAAAAGGCGTAATACGGGTTCAGCATGCCGCGGCCGGACAGCCGTTCGCCGGGGTCGAGCCCGAAGAACGTCAGATGCATGAGGCCGACCGCTTGGCCCATGGCGGAGACCGCTAGGCCGGCCAGGACGCCGACAATCAGCGCCAGCGCGATGATGCTCAATTCACGTGCGCGGACGATGGCACGCAGGCGATGCGGAACTTCAATCGGTTTGCTGAACCAGCGCATGGGGAGCGGAATCGGGTCGGGAGAACGCAGCAATTCTTAGATGCCAAGCCGCGTCCGCGTGCAAGCGAGATCGGTTTGGGCGCATGTCATGGCCGTTCCATGACCGCCAAGCGGCAAGCCTGCAAATCACCGGCAAGGGCTCAAAACTGGCCATTAAGGGGCTTCAAAAACTGGCATTTTTTTAGAGTGCCAGCCCGTTAAAAAATCATTTTGAATCAACATATTAGATGTTATGACTTAGCTCTGTACGAGGACTGTTTTTCGTGTCACACAAATCAACCAATCCGACTCATTTCGCCGCCCATTTTGAGGCTCGCTCCGATGGCTGAACCGGCCCGCAATATCGAATCCGACTACGGCGCAGAATCGATCAAGGTTCTGAAAGGGCTCGACGCCGTGCGCAAGCGGCCGGGTATGTACATCGGCGATACCGACGACGGCTCCGGCCTGCACCACATGGTCTACGAGGTGGTCGACAACGCCATCGACGAGGCGCTCGCCGGCTTTGCCGACCAAGTGACGGTGACGCTGAACGCCGACGGCTCTGTGACCGTGGTCGACAATGGCCGCGGCATCCCGACCGACATCCACAAAGGCGAAGGCGTTTCGGCGGCCGAGGTCATCATGACCCAGCTGCATGCCGGCGGAAAATTCGACCAGAATTCCTACAAAGTGTCCGGTGGGTTGCACGGCGTCGGCGTCTCGGTGGTGAACGCGCTGTCGCGCTGGCTCAAGCTCACCATCTGGCGCGACGGCCGAGAGCATTTCATGGAATTCGCCGACGGCGTCGCGGTAGCGCCGCTGAAAACGACCGGCGACAGCGGCGGCAAGCGCGGAACGCAAGTGACGTTCTTTCCCTCGCCGGCGACCTTCACCATGGTCGAGTTCGACTTCGCCACGCTCGAGCATCGATTGCGCGAACTCGCCTTTCTCAATTCCGGCGTCACCATCGTGCTGTCCGACATGCGCCACGCGGTCGAGAAACGTGAGGAGATGAAATACGAGGGCGGCGTCGAAGCCTTTGTGAAATTTCTCGACCGCAACAAGACGCCGCTGATCCCCAATCCGATCATGATCAAGACCGAGCGCGAAGGCATCACGGTGGAAGCCGCGCTGTGGTGGAACGACGGCTATCATGAGAGCGTGCTGTGCTTCACCAACAACATCCCGCAGCGCGACGGCGGCACGCATCTGGCCGGCTTCCGCGGCGCGCTCACCCGTCAGGTCACGCAATACGCCGAGACGCTGGGCACCACGCGCAAGGAAAAGGTGGCGCTCACCGGCGACGATTGCCGCGAAGGCCTTACTTCGGTGCTCTCGGTCAAGGTACCGGACCCAAAATTCTCCTCGCAGACCAAGGACAAACTGGTGTCCTCGGAAGTCCGCCCGGTGGTCGAGAACGTGATCAACCAGGCTTTGCAGGACTGGTTCGAAATTCACCCCGCGGAAGCGCGCGTCATCGTCGGCAAGGTGGTGGAAGCTGCCGCCGCGCGCGAGGCCGCGCGCAAGGCGCGCGATCTGACCCGCCGCAAGGGTGCACTCGATATTTCGTCGTTGCCCGGAAAACTTGCCGACTGCCAGGAGCGCGATCCGGCCAAGTCCGAACTGTTCATCGTCGAGGGCGACTCGGCCGGCGGCTCCGCCAAGCAGGGCCGCAACCGCGAATTCCAGGCGGTGCTGCCGCTGCGCGGCAAGATTCTCAACGTCGAGCGCGCGCGCTTCGACAAGATGCTGGGCTCACAGGAAATCGGCACGCTGATCACCGCGCTCGGCACTGGCATCGGCCGTGACGAATTCAACCCGGACAAGCTGCGTTATCACAAGATCATCATCATGACCGACGCCGACGTGGACGGCAGCCACATCCGCACGCTGCTGCTCACGTTCTTCTTCCGGCAGATGGAGGAGCTGATCAAGCGCGGCCACATCTACATCGCGCAGCCGCCGCTTTATAAGGTCAACCGTGGCAAGTCGGAGCAATACCTCAAGGACGAGCGCGCACTCGAGGACTACCTGATCGCGACCGGGCTCGAGGATTCGGTGCTGAAACTGGCGTCCGGCGAGGAGCGCGGCGGACAAGATCTGCTCACGCTGGTCGAAGAAGCGCGCGCCATTCGCACCATCCTGCAAGGGCTGCACAGCCGCTATAGCCGCAAGGTGATCGAGCAGGCGGCCATCGCCGGCGTGCTGACGCCGAGCGTCACGTCCGATCTCAAGACCGGCGCCGCCGCCGCCGATTACATCGCCAAGCGGCTCGACGCGCTCGAGGATGAAACCGAGCGCGGCTGGAAGGGAACTTTCGACGAGGAGGGCTTCCACTTCGAGCGCACCGTGCGCGGCGTGAAGGAAGTCGCCATCATCGACCAGGCGCTGCTCGGTTCCGCCGACGCGCGCAAGCTCGACGAATTCGCCGCCAGCCTGCAGCAGGCCTATCCGCGCCCGACCCCGCCGGCCATGCTGCGCCGCAAGGACGAGACCACGGCGATCTATGGGCCGGTCGGCCTGTTCGAGGCGCTGACCGGCGCCGGCCGCAAGGGCATCGCCATGCAGCGCTACAAAGGCTTGGGCGAGATGAACCCCGAGCAATTGTGGGAGACCACGCTCGATATCAACGCGCGCTCGCTGTTGCAGGTCCGCATCAAGGAAGTGGACGAGGCTAATGTGCTGTTCGACCAGTTGATGGGCGATCTGGTCGAACCGCGCCGGCAGTTCATCCAGGACAACGCGCTCTCCGCGAGCGTGGACGTTTAACGGGGCGCGCGCTACTACTCCGCCACGTCGAGCGCAGCGGCATCGATGCCGGCTGCCGCGCCACCGGTGGCCCGTTCGGCGGCAACGATGGTGTTTTCCAGCAGCATAGTGACCGTCATCGGGCCGATGCCGCCCGGCACCGGCGTGACATAGGCGGCCTTCGCGGCCACGCCCGCAAAATCGATATCACCGACCAGCTTGCCGTTCGCCAGCCGGTTGATGCCGACGTCGATGACGACGGCGCCGGTCCTGACCATTTGCGGCAGAATGAGGTTGGGCACGCCTGCCGCCACAATCAGGATATCGGCGAGGATGGTGTATTGGGCAAGATCCCGCGTGTGCACGTGGCAGATCGCGACCGTCGCCTCGCGCTTGAGCATCATCAAGGCCATCGGCTTGCCGACGATGTTGCTCGCCCCGACGATGGTGACGTTCTTGCCGGCGACGTCAATGCCGGCCGAATCCAACAGCTTCATCACGCCATAGGGCGTGCACGGCGGGAAAACCGTCTCGCCGAGGATCAGGCCGCCGACGTTGTAGAGATGGAAGCCATCGACGTCCTTCTCGACCGCGATGGTGCGCAGCACCGCCTGAATGTCGTGGTGCGCTGGCAATGGAAGCTGTACCAGAATGCCGTGGACGGCCGGGTCGGCGTTGAGGCGCTTGATCTGCTCGACGACGTCGGCCGCGCCGACATCGGCGGGAAATTCGTGTAACTCGGAGCGGATGCCCACTTCCGCGCAGGCCTTGATCTTGTTGTTGACGTATAGCCGCGACGCGGGATTGCGCCCAACGAGGATGACAGCCAGACCCGGCGTTATGCCGCGCTTGCCGCGCAACGCTGCGACGCGCGGCTTGATGCCTTCGCGGATCTGGCGGGCGATCGCTTTTCCATCGAGCAAGGTGGCGGTCATAGCGGAAATCTTGTCGTCGTGCGCGCGAAGCGCTGCCGCGATGCTTCGCAATAGCGGCGTTTTTCTGTCTTGGCAATCAGCGGCTAGCGTACGTTGCCCAACGTTGGGCTGCGATCACCGACTTTGCGTCACGACATCAGCTTGGCGCCGATGGCGAGCCCGATCGCCAGCGCGCCGAGGAACAGCACCAGGAAAATACCGAACAACCACTGCGCTATTGTTGCGGAGGCCGCCTCCACGTCGGTGAAGCCGAAAATGCCGGCGACAATGGCGATCAACAGAAAGACAAAAGCCCATCTCAGCATGGCTAACTCCCGCGCGCGGTTTCGCCCGCCTTAAATAGGTTTGGCCACCGTCCGGTTCCATAGCGGCGGCGCCGATTTATCGGGCAGCGTGCGCGGATCGCGCGCCAGCCAATGGCCGGCGTCGACGCGGGAAAGAAAATCGCCGAGCACCTGATTGAACAAATCGGGCTCTTCCAGATTCACCACATGGCCGGTCTTCGGAAACATGACCAGTCCGGAGGCCGGGATCGCCGACTTCAGGAACAGGCTCGGCTCGATGCAGCGGTCGTCCTCGTCACCGACCACGATCAGCGCCGGGATCGTCAGCCGCTTGATGGCGTCCTCGAAATCGTACAGCGACGGCCGCGCGCCCTGGAAACCGCGCGACGTATTGGCCGAGCCCTTAGCGTCGTGCTCGGCCAGATGCTTCTGGAATTCGGCAAAGCCGCGCGCGTCCTTGATCGCAAAGGGCACCCGGCTTGGACCGTTGCCGTAGGTCTGCGCCACCGCCGCCGAACCGTCGCGCTCGAACTGCAGCGCGAGTTCGCGCGAGTTGTTATGGAACGCATCTGTGAACCAGCGCTCGCTGCCCGAGCCGGTGCCAGCGAGCGTCATCGAGCGAACGCGCGCCGGATGATTGAGCGCGACCTGCAACGTCGTGTAGCCGCCCATCGACAGGCCGACGATGTGCGCTCTGTCGATCGCAAGATGATCGAGCACGGCGACGGCGTCGCGCATCACGTGCTGGTAGCTGTAGGCCGCTACATCGGCCGGCACGTCGGATGGCGTATAGCCGCGCGCCGAGTAGGTGATGCAGCGGTAGCGTTTGCCGAATTCGCGCAGCTGCGGCTCCCAGCCGCGATAGTCGGACGCGAACTCATGCACGAACAGGACGGGCACGCCGTGCCCCACCTCTTCGTAATAGAGCCGCACATTGTCGCTGGTCGTGGCGTATGGCATGCGCGTCGATCCGTTGAGACGCCGGCACTCTATATGGATATCGCGCCCGGCCGGAAGCCGCCGCGCCAAAATGAAACGGCCGGCGAAGGGCCGGCCGCGCTTTCATCCTTGGCCCAAAATTCAGCCGGTATGGCGGACCGCCCAGCCCACTTCCGTGCGCCGGCGCCAGGCGTTCCGGCGTAGTCCCAGCAGCCGTTGCGCGGCGGTTCTGGCGTCGGCGCGGCTCGCCGCCGCACAGGTGCGATATTCAAGGTCGGAGAGGCGCGACAACACCGGCTGCCGGCGGAAAAGCCTGACGAGCGGATTGACATCGCCGTCGAACACCAGTTCGGCGATCGTCTTGGCCACATTGCCGCTATGCCCGAAGGCCATCACCCGGCCGGTCATGGTATGGCGTACCTCGTAGACGCCGGGGCCGGCCGGCGCTTCGATCGCATTGCCCCGCCCATCGGAAAAGCGCTTCCAGCCGCTCCACGTCTGCATCATTGAAAAACCCCGGTTTGCCCGCAAACTCGCGTTTCCATGAACGCAAGCGGCGGCGCTTTGGTTCCCGTGATTTGCGCGGCGTTTTGGGCCCGTCTCAATGGCCGGGCAGCACCAGGACTTTCGGCTTGGCCGGCAGGCTCGTCTTGGACACCACTGTCGACGGGACGACGGCGATCTCCACGTCCCACTCCTGCCGCACGCGGTTGAGGAAGCGGTTGAGCGTATAGGCGCTGAAATAGTGCATGGGGATCATCAGCGGCGCCTTCAGCGCGTGCAACACCTCGACCATGCCGTCGAGGTCGAGCGTGTAGTTGCCGTCGACCGGCACCAGCACCACGTCGATCCGGCCGATCTCGTCGAGCTGCTGCTGCGTCAGCGTGTGATGCAGATGGCCGAGATGGGCAATGCAAAGATTGGCGGCCTCGAAGATGAAAATCGAATTGCCGTGCCGCTCGGTGCCGCCGTCGAAAGTGCGGATATTGGTCGGCACGTTGCGCACGCGCACGTCCTTGTAAGTAAGATCGATGCGCGCCGGCTTTTCATCCTCGCGCCAGCCGCGCAGCACGTGCTTGATGGCCGGATCGGGATGATCGGTGTAGTGGGTAGGGTGCGCGTGATTCATGGTGACGATGTCGGGCACAACCGGCGGTCTGACATAATCGTTGTAGTCGGTGGCGATGCGCACCAATTGCGGGCTCTCGATCAGGAAAGTCGCATGACCGATGTAGGTGATGCGCACCTGATCGTGCTCGAGCGCGGCAAGGCGAAAGGCGGCCGGCTGCACGAACGGCATGCGCTGCGCCACCAGACCCGCACAGCTTTCGGTCATTTCCGGCTTGGCCGCCGGCGGCACCGCGCCTTGCGCTGCGGCCTGATTTGCCGATGCAACCACCACGGACGCCGCAAAGACAGCTTTCAACCAGCGACCGAGCATGCCTTTACCCACGCCATTCCGCAGCGGGAATCTGACACGGTTTAGGCCGGCTCGCCACTGCCCTCACGCACAAATGAAAAACGGCGGCATTATTATTTGCGCGTGATCCAGTCCGAAAACCGGTCCTCACTTTTCGGGATCATGCGCCGAGGGCGCCGCCGTTCAATCGCGGTTAGAGTTGATGCTCAGAATTCTTCGAAGTAACGGCGGTCGCGCATGGACACGATGATACCTCTCGGCGTCAGCACCATCCAGCGGCCGTCCTGCCGCTTGATCGATTGCACCGGTCCGAGGCCGGGCAGCGGCGCGCCGAGTTGCGCTTGATAGACCTGGCCGTGATTCTCCACGAAGACGTAGCCCCCACGGGTGTCGTGGATGGTCCAGCTCGTCACCACCGGGACGCGCGCCGGTGGCGGCTCAGCCGCCAAACGCTGTGCCGGGCGCGGCAGTGGCACTGGTTCGGCCATTGGCGCGGCGGCAATCGTCTGCGGCGCGGCAATCGAGCCGGTGATCTCGGCGGCCTGATGTTCGAGCCGATCGGAAATCTTGGCAATCTGTGTATGCGCCGTCTTGCTGGCCTGATCGAGATTGGTTTTCAGCGAAGCGATCTCTTTGTTGAGTTTGGCGATCGACTGCTGCATCGTCTTGTTCTGCTCGATGGCGGCGACGTCGGGTTTAGCCAGCGTGGCAGTTCCGCCGGTCGCCAGCGTGCCAATCACAGCGCCAAGGGCGGCGGCGAAAATCACCGAGGCGGCGAGCACGCCGTAGCGTTTGTGGCGCGGCCGTACGGTAAAGCGCGGCCATATCCTTGGCGGCAGCTCGGCGGTTTTGACCGCTGCCGGCTCGATTGAAGGTTCAATCGCAGGTTCTTCAGCCACGTTCGGTTCGGCTGCAGCAGAGGCCGTCGTGGCGATTTCAGAAGCCGGCGATAGCGGCGGCGATGCGACGGTCGGCAGTTCGCTTTTGACCCGTTTCGGCGCGGGCGGGCCAATCGGGTCTGCCGCCGCACTGCCCCCTGTGGTTTCGATATCCTTGCGCTTCGCCATGGCCGGTCCTCGCGGTTGGTTATTCACCAATCGCTAACCACGTTCGGTTACCAATCAGTTACCAACTGCGCCCCGCCGCCGTGCCGGCAGGGGCCGCACCCCGGCGGTTTACACCGAAATCCACTTATTGGCGGATTTTTTGAAAGCGTCAGACCGGCAGACCGTTCTCGGCCGCCAAGGCCTTGAGCGATATCGCCGGACGCGCGCCGATATGCTGGATGACCTCGGCCGCCGCCAGCGCGCCGAGGCGGGCGGCGGTGCGGTGGTCCTTGCCGCGCGCCAGTCCGACCAGGAAACCGGCGGCGAATAGATCGCCGGCGCCGGTGACGTCGACCACCCGCTCAATCGGCATCGCCTGCACCGCCTCGACGGCGTTGCGGGTCGCCACCACGCAGCCTTTCTCGCTGCGCGTGATCACCGCAAGCTTGGCGTCATGGCGCAAAGCCTTGACCGCGGTGTCGAAGTCGGCGGTCTCATAAAGGCTGTGCAGCTCGTGCTCGTTGGAAAACACGATGTCGACGGTGCCCTTGCGGATCAGCTCGAGGAATTCGGCACGGTAACGGTCGACGCAGAACGCGTCCGACAGCGTGAGCGCGACGCGCCGCCCAGCCTTGTGCGCAATCGCCGCCGCCTTTACGAAGGCCTCCTTGGCCTGCGGCGGGTCCCACAGATAGCCCTCGAGATAGGTGAGCGCCGCGCTGGCGATCTTGGCCTCGTCGATGTCGGCGGGCTTGAGGTTCTGCGCGGCGCCGAGGAACGTGTTCATGGTGCGCTCGCCGTCTGGCGTCACCATGATGTAGCAGCGCGCGGTCGAGGGACCGTCGCTCGCCGGCTTGGTGTCGAAGGCGACGCGGGCGGCGCGGATGTCGTGGCCGAAGGCGCGGCCGAGTTCGTCGTCCTTGACCTTGCCGACGAAGGCGGCGTGGCCGCCGAAGCTCGCCACCCCGACGATGGTATTGGCGGCCGAGCCGCCCGAGCTTTCCACCGCCGGCCCCATCGCCTGATAGATCTTCTCGGCGCGCTTTTCTTCGATCAGCGCCATGCTGCCCTTGTGCATGCCATGCGCCGCCAGAAAGTCGTCCTCGGCACGGGCGATCACATCGACGATGGCGTTGCCGATGCCGATGACGTCGTAACGATGGGGGGTCATGTGTTACCTCGCGAGTCGCCGGCGACTATAGCGGGCAAGCGCGCCTCGGCAAGCTTGCGGCCATGACAGCGGCCATGACATGCGCGTGACGGGCGCGCATCCGGGGATTAGAGTGCGGCGCAAGGGGTCATCCATGTCATTGGCGCGCGATATTACTACCATCGACAGTGGCACCTTGATGTCGCGGCTGTTGGTCTTGGCGCGCAATCCGAGCACGAAAAGTCCGCTTTCGCTGAGAAGCGGCCATCGCGTCTAGAGACACACTGCAGAGCCTAGTGAAGGGGCGGAAGCCTTTTCAACACTTCCAAACTCCACCAGAGAAAGTAGCCGCCGATTAGAATACCGAGCGCCACTTTCACCAATTGGATGATCAGCTCGTCCTTGCTCATGAAGCCCACCCGCCGCTCGCCCGCGCTGCACAATCCTAACAGCTCTGTCTCACCCGTAACGTATAATGGAGCGACACCGCCTTTGATATCGTATCCCGTATCGACGCGACACCCTTGTTTGCGCGCGCAACGGGGGTTGCATGGCAAACGCCATCATGCGATGTGGCCGCCGTATCGGTGAGGGACGGACATGGCCTTCAAGGAACGCGTTTTTTCCGGCGTGCAGCCGACCGGCAACCTGCACCTCGGCAACTATCTCGGCGCGATCACCAAGTTCGTCGCGCTGCAGGAGCGCTACGACTGCATCTATTGCGTGGTCGACTTGCACGCCATCACGGTGTGGCAGGACCCGAGCGAGCTGCCGCGGGCCACGCGCGAGGTGACCGCGGCCTTCATCGCCTGCGGCATCGACCCCAAGAAAAACATCGTCTTCAACCAGAGCCAGGTCGCCGAGCACGCCGAGCTTGCCTGGGTGTTCAACTGCGTCGCCCGCCTCGGCTGGCTCAACCGCATGACCCAGTTCAAGGAGAAGGCCGGCAAGGATCGCGAGAACGTCTCGGTCGGCTTGTACGCCTATCCGAACCTGATGGCCGCCGACATTCTCGTCTACCGCGCCACGCATGTGCCGGTCGGCGAAGACCAGAAGCAGCATCTCGAACTCGCGCGCGACATCGCGCAGAAGTTCAACATCGACTTCGCGTCGTCGATCCATGCGCATGGCTACGGCGAAGCCTTCTTCCCGCAGCCCGAGCCCATCATCCAGGGCCCGGCGACGCGGGTGATGTCGCTGCGCGACGGCTCGAAAAAAATGTCTAAGTCGGAACCGTCCGACTATTCGCGCATCAACCTGACCGACGACGCCGACGCCATCGCGCAGAAAATCCGCAAAGCGAAAACCGATCCAGAGCCGCTGCCGAACGAGGAGAAGGGCCTCGAGCCGCGCCCCGAGGCCGACAATCTGGTCGGCATCTACGCCGCGCTCCAGGGCGTGAGCAAAGCCCAAGTGCTCGGCGAGTTCGGCGGCGGACAGTTCTCCACCTTCAAAGGCGCGCTGGCCGATCTCGCCGTCGCCAAGCTCGGGCCGATTGGCGCTGAAATGAAAAAGCTGGTGCAGGACCCGGTGTATATCGATTCAATCCTGGCCGAAGGATCGCAACGCGCGCAGGCAATCGCTGCCGAAACGATGAAGGCGGTCAAAGACATTGTCGGTTTTGTGCGCCGCTAATACCGCGTCTTTACTCGGAATTTATCTGGGTTCCGGACGGCTTGTCGCGACCGCGGCCGGCGTGCGACCATCCATGGCTTGTGCGTTCGCAAATGATCGCATGAACCGGGAGCGACGATGAGCACCAAGCGCCGCAGCTACGAAGCCGGCCACAAGCGCAAATATCTGGTCGTCATCGACGAGACCGAGGAATGCGACCGCGCGGTCTATTGGGCGGCCAAGCGCGCCGGGCGCACCAAGTCGGAACTCGTCATGTTGCGCGTCATCGACACCGGCGAGCATAATCAGCAATGGCTGGGCGTCGCCGACCTCATGAAGGCCGAGGCGATGGAGGCCGCCAATGCGGCGTTCGACAAGTTCACGGCGCGCGCGAAGGACATTGCCGGTATCACGCCCGACCGCGTGATCCGCGAAGGTGACCCGGCCGAAGAGATCGTCAAGCTGATCGACGAGGATGCCGACATCGGCATCCTGGTGCTGGCCGCCGGTACCTCTAGTGAAGGTCCCGGCCCGCTGGTGTCCAGCCTGACCAGGACCGCCGGTGCTTTTCCGATCCCAGTGGCCATCGTGCCGGGCCACCTGAGCGACGAAGACATCGACGCGAGTTCTTAGGGTTTCCGGGTCAATTTGGGCATTTCCCGCCGGTTGACCTCGGTCAACGCAAGCGCCATTTATCCGCTATACTCGATACCATCCACGGGCCTTGAACCCGTAAGGAGGAAGTTATGTTCATCCAGACCGAAGTCACGCCCAACCCGGCGACCCTGAAATTCCTGCCCGGCCGAGCGGTGCTCGAATCGGGCACCCTCGACATGGCGAACAAGGAAGCCGCGCGGCAATCGCCGCTGGCGGAACGCCTGTTCGATATCCCCAACGTCGGCGGCGTCTTTTTCGGCTCCGACTTCATCTCCATTACCAAGCGTGACGGCGAGTGGCAGCAGATCAAGCCGGCGATCCTCGGCGCCATCATGGAGCATTTCATCAGCGGCGCGCCGCTGTTGGCGAGCGGCGCCGAACCGGCGCCGGCAGACGGAGACGAATTCTTCGACGCCAATGACGCCGAGACGGTCGCCATCATCAAGGATCTGATCGAGACCCGCGTTCGTCCGGCGGTAGCCGGCGACGGCGGCGACATCACCTTCAAGGGCTTCAAGGAAGGCGTCGTGTTTCTGACCATGAAGGGCGCCTGCTCGGGCTGCCCGTCCTCGACCGCCACGCTCCAGCACGGCATCCAGAATCTGCTCAAGCATTTCGTGCCCGAAGTCACCGAGGTGCGGCCGGTCTAACCTGTCATTGCTTTTGGCCGCGCATTGGTAAAAGTAGCTTTATGCGCGTCCTTGCCATCGATACCGCGCTCGAGGCCTGCTCGGCCGCCGTGCTCGACACCGAGTATGTGGCAATGTCCGTGCACGAGTCGCTGCCCAAGCTGCGCGGCCACGCCGAAGCACTGATGCCGATGATCGCGCGGGTGATGGACCGCGCCGGTCTCGACTTCGCCGCGCTCGACCGCATCGCCGTCACCACCGGACCCGGCAGCTTCACCGGGCTGCGCGTCGGCCTCGCAGCCGCGCGCGGCATCGCGCTCGCGACCGGCAAGCCGGCGGTCGGCCTGTCGACACTCGCTGCCTATGCCGCGCCTTTGGTCGCCGCCGACGGTACAGTGCCGGTCGTCGTCGCCATCGATGCGCGTCACGATCACGTCTATGTGCAAGTATTCGGACCCGGCGGCCGTACCATCGTTCCGGCACGGCTCGCGTCCATACGCGAAGCGCTGCGCGCAGCGGCGATCGGCGCGCCGCGCCTGGTCGGCACCGCGGCGGCGATGCTGGCGGCAGCCTGGCCGATCGGCGAACGCGCGCCGAGCCTGGTCGATACGCGCCGCGCGCCCGACATCGATTGGGTGGCGCGGCTGGGCGCCGCCGCGATCGAGACCGGCGCGCCGCCAAAGCCGCTGTACCTGCGCGCGCCCGACGCGCAGCCGCAGAACGCCGCGCGATTGGCGCGACGATGATGGGCCTGTTTTCCAATTTGTTCGCGCGCAACGAGCCGGTGTTGTCGGAAGCGTCGAGCCGCGACGCCGCGGCGATCGCCGCGTTGCATGCCGCCTCGTTCGGCCGCGGCTGGAGCGAGCAGGAAGTCGAAGGCCTGCTGACCGACCGCCACGTCATTGCCTATCGCGCGATGGTGGGATCGGCCATGGCCGGCTTCATCATGTCGCGGCTGGTCGAGGACGAAGCGGAAATCCTATCGATCGCGGTCGCAGGCAGCAGGCGCGGCCGCGGGCTGGCGCGCAATCTGCTCACGCTGCATTTGCGCCGGCTGGCGGGATTGGGCGCGCGCGCGGTTTTCCTGGAAGTCGATGAACACAATGTAGCGGCGATCCGGCTTTACGGCCGCGCCGGATTCCATGAAATATCCCGCCGCCCCAATTACTACCCGGACGCCGATGGCAAGGCGGCCGCCGCGCTGGTGCTGCGCCGCGATCTGGTCTAGCGCATGATCCCGAAAAGTGGGCACCGGTTTTCGGACAAGATCATGCGCCAAGCAAAAACACCCGGATAAGACCAGCCCGGACGCGCTCAATATGCTATGAGAGCAGAGCCGAATAGACGACGAGAACGCCAACGTGACCACGCCGGACAAAACCATCTCCGACCGACGCGACATCGAAGCGCTGTGCGCCGAAAAGGGCATGCGCATGACCGAGCAGCGCCGCACCATTGCGCGCGTCCTGGCGGGGTCCGACGATCATCCCGACGTCGAGGAACTGTACCGGCGCTGCGCCAAGGTCGACGACCGGATTTCCATTTCCACCGTCTATCGCACTGTGCGGCTGTTCGAGGATGCCGGCATCATCGAGCGGCATGATTTCCGCGAGGGACGCGCGCGCTACGAAACCGCCACCGAATCCCATCACGACCATCTGATCAATCTGCGCAGCGGCGAGGTGATCGAATTCCGCTCGGAGGAAATCGATCGCCTGCAGGCCGAAGTCGCGCGCAAACTCGGTTACAAACTGGTCGATCACCGGCTCGAGCTCTACGCCGTTCCGCTCGACGACGAGAAAAAATAATCGCTCATGATCCGCGGGCTTTTTATCGGGGCGTTCTTCTTCACGATGACGCCGCTGCTGATCTCGATTCAGTGGCTGCTCGACAAGCTCAATCTGCCCGGCTGGGGTTTCATCGCCGTCAACTATTACCGGGTGCTGTGCCGGCTGTTGCGCATCCGCGTGCATGTGATCGGCACGCCGGTCGCCGACCGCGCCGTACTGTTCGTCTCCAATCATGTCTCTTGGGTCGACATCCTGGTGATCGGGTCGGTCGGGCCGGTGGCCTTCGTCGCCAAGCGCGAAGTCGCCGGCTGGCCGCTGGTCGGCGTCACCGCGCGGCTGCAACACACGGTGTTCGTCGACCGCACGCGCCGCCAGCAGACCGGCGCGGCCATCGCCGAGATGGTCGAGCGGCTGGCCGGCGGGGTCTCGGTCGTGTTGTTTGCGGAAGGCACCTCGAGCGATGGCAATCGCGTGCTGCCGTTCCGCTCCGCCTTGATCGGCGCCATCAAGGAGGCAAGCGCGCATACCGAGCACGGCGTCCTCATTCAGCCAATGTCGATAGGCTACACCGACACGCATGGCATACCGATGGGTCGCCAGCATCGCCCGCTGGTCGCGTGGTACGGCGATCTCGACTTCATGCCGCACATCAGGGAATTCATCGCGCGCGGCGCGGTCGATGCTGTCGTCAGCTACGGTGAGCCGGTGCTGGCCGATGCCGCCGCCGACCGCAAGGCGATGGCTAAATCGCTGGAAGGCGCGGTACGCACCCTCGCCACCGCGACGCTCCGCGGCAGCCGCCACCCGGCGCATGCCGCCGCGTCTTAAAAGCGTCACGATATCAGACACATGGATTGCGGCGCCAAAGCAGGCTAGATTGGGGCCCCGGTTCGAACGCGAGCGGCATGAGCAGACCCTACAAAGTCCATGTCAAGTCTTTCGGCTGCCAGATGAACGTCTACGATTCCCATCGTATGGCGGACACTTTGGCGCCGGCCGGCTACGCCGAGACACCCGAGGCCGCCGACGCCGATCTCGTCATCCTCAACACCTGTCATATCCGTGAAAAAGCGGCGGATAAGGTCTATTCCGAAATCGGCCGCATCCGCGTCATGAAGGAAGAGGCGGCAGCGCTTGGTCGCCGCATGGTGATCGCGGTCGCCGGTTGCGTCGCCCAGGCCGAGGGCGAGGAAATCATCCGCCGCGCCGCCGCAGTCGATCTCGTGGTCGGGTCGCAGAACTATCACCGACTGCCCGGCCTGCTCGCGCGCGTGCAGGCGGGCGAACAGGTCGTCGATACCGAATTCCCCGTGGACGACAAGTTCGACGCGCTCGCCGCGCCGCGCACCGATGCCATCCGCGAGCGCGGCATTTCCGCCTTCGTCACCGCGCAGGAAGGCTGTGACAAATTTTGCACGTTTTGCGTCGTGCCCTACACCCGCGGCGCCGAAATCTCGCGCCCGGTGGAGAAGATCGCCGCAGAGGTCAAACACCTGGCCGAAGCGGGCGTGCGCGAGGTCACGCTGATCGGGCAGAACGTGAATGCCTATCACGGGCACGACGCCGGCGGACGTTCGGCAACGCTCGGCAAATTGCTGCGCCGTCTTAGCGGCGTGCCCGGCATCGTGCGCTTGCGCTATATGACCAGCCATCCGTGCGACATGGCCGACGACCTGATCGCCACGCATGGCGATCTTCCCGCACTCATGCCCTACGTGCACCTGCCGGTGCAGTCCGGTTCCGACCGGGTGCTGGCGGTGATGAACCGCCGGCATACGCGGCAAGAATATCTCGACGTGATTGCGCGCCTGCGCAAAAGCCGCGCCGATCTGGCCTTCACCTCCGATTTCATTGTCGGCTTTCCGGGCGAGACCGAAGACGATTTCCGCGCGACGCTGACGCTGGTTGAGGAAGTCGGCTTCGCCACCGCCTACTCGTTCATTTATTCGCCGCGGCCAGGCACGCCGGCGGCCGAGATGGCCGGTCAGGTTCCAGCTGAGGAGAAATCCGAGCGCCTGCAGCGGCTGCAGGCCGTCATTACCCGCCTGTGGCGCGGCTTCAACGCGCAATCTATCGGCCGGACAGTCGACGTGCTGCTGGAGAAGCCGGGCAAGCTCCCTGGGCAATTGGTCGGCCGCACCCCATATCTGCAGACGGTGCAGGTGATGGCGCCGCGTTTGCTTATCGGCTCGGTGGTGCCTGTCATGATTACCGATATCGGCACCAACACTTTGTTCGGCGCGCTCGCCGAGCAGCCCATCGCGCCAGAACTTGCCGCAGCAGGAGCTTGAGTAACCACTTGCGCACCCCGGATCCGCCGATCCCATCTGCCGCCGCTTCGGAAGAGACGGCAACCACCCAGACCGTGCTCGCCTTCGAAGACAACCGGCTTGCTTCCATCCTGTTCGGCCAATACGGCCAAAATCTTGCGCTGATCGAGCGCCGTCTCGGCGTCGTCGCCGAGCAGCGCGGCAATCACGTCACCGTCGACGGTTCTCGCGGCGGCTGCGAGCAGGCCCGCCGCGTGCTGGAGGGGCTTTACGAGCACATCAAGCGCGGCCACGAGCTGAGCCAAGGCGACGTCGAGGGCGCCATCCGGCAAGCGATCGCGCAGGGTTCGCTGTTCGACTTCGACCCGGCGAGCGCGCGGGCGGCTTTTGAGGAAATCAATCTGCGCAAGCGTCCGGTGCGCGCGCGCACCGCCGCGCAGGACGCCTATATCCGCGCGCTCAAGCGTCATCATCTGGTGTTCGGCACGGGCCCAGCCGGCACCGGCAAGACCTGGCTCGCGGTCGCGCAGGCGGTCCAGATGTTCGAGCGCAAGGAGGTCGACCGCATCATCCTGTCGCGGCCGGCGGTGGAAGCCGGCGAACGGCTCGGCTTCCTGCCCGGCGACATGCGCGAGAAGGTCGACCCCTACTTGCGGCCGATCTACGACGCGCTCTACGACCTGATGGATGCGCGCATCGTCGAGCGTGCGCTGCAGGCCGGCGAGATCGAGATCGCGCCGCTTGCCTTCATGCGCGGACGTACGCTGTCGAACGCCTGCGTCATTCTCGACGAGGCGCAGAACACCACCTCGATGCAGATGAAGATGTTCCTGACCCGCCTCGGCGAGAACAGCCGCATGATCGTCACCGGCGATCCAAGCCAAGTCGATCTGCCGTCGGGCCAGACTTCCGGCCTCGCCGAAGCGGTGCGGCTGCTCGACGGCGTCGAGGGCGTCGGCCACGTCGCCTTCACCCATGAGGACGTGATCCGCCATGAGCTGGTGGCGCGCATCGTGGAAGCCTATGATCGCAAAAAGGCTGCGCGCGGGACGAAGGAATGATGCCAACGCTGAAGCCGCTCGGCGAAGCGCCACGGGTCGATGTCCAAATCCAGTCGGCGCTATGGGATGCCGAGCCCGATGCGGCCGAAACCGTTCGCAACGCGGTCGCCGCTGTCGCCGCTACAATCCCGCTCCAAGGCCTTGGATTGAGCGTCGCGTTGACCGATGATGAGACGATTCGTGCACTCAATCGCCGATGGCGCGGCATCGACAAGGCGACCAACGTGCTGTCGTTCCCGGCGGCGCATACACCAGCTGCCATCGCCACTAAATTTTTTGGCGATATCATCATTGGCTACGAGACGCTCAAGCGGGAATGTGCCGACGAGAACATGATTTTTCTTCATCATCTGGCCCATCTCACGGTGCATGGTTTTCTCCATCTCATGGGCTACAATCATGAAAGCGATCCCGAGGCCGAAGACATGGAAGGCATCGAGAGCGAGATCATGGTGATCATGGGCCTTCCGGACCCTTGGCGCGGTCACGAGTTCAACCGCGAATTTGGCGACGGCTGACCGCCATGCCCGACAACGACAGTCCAAGTTCCATTAACGCCGATACGGCTCCCTACGAGCCGCGCCATCTGCCGGTGCCGGTGCCGGCACCGCGCGAAGGCGGCGAAAGCTGGGTGGTGCGCGTGTTTCGCGCGATTTTCGGCTGGAAGGCGAATTCGCGCGCCGATCTCAAGGACGTACTCGACACCATGCCGCCCGGCGAATCCGGCTTCTCGCCGGAAGAAAGCCGGATGCTCAAGAACATCCTTGGGCTTCGCGAGCGGCGTGTCGGCGACGTCATGATCCCGCGCGCCGACATCGTCGCCGTGCAGCAGGATATCACGCTTGGCGAGCTGGTGCGCACGTTCGAGGGCGCCGCGCATTCGCGCCTGGTGGTCTATAACGACACGCTCGACGATCCGATCGGCATGGTGCATATCCGCGACCTGATCGCCTTCATGACCGCGCGCGCGGCGGTCGATCCGGGAAAGAACGCCAAGCGCAAGAAACCGCTGCCGGCCGGGCTCGACCTCAAGGCGATCGATCTGTCGATGCCATTGTCGTCGGCCAAAATCGTGCGCGAGATCCTGTTCGTGCCGCCGTCGTCGCGAGTCATCGACCTCCTGGCGCGCATGCAGGCGACGCGCATTCACCTCGCGCTGGTGGTCGACGAATACGGCGGCAGCGACGGGCTGGTGTCGATCGAGGACATCGTCGAACAGATCGTCGGCGAGATCGCCGACGAGCATGACGAAGACGAGACGCCGCACGTGGTCCGCCAAGCCGACGATTCATTCATCGCCGATGCCCGCGCCCATCTCGAAGACGTGGCGGCGACCATCGGTCACGATTTCGATCCCGGCGACGTCGCCCAGGAGGTCGATACGCTTGGCGGCTATCTGGTGACCCGCGCCGGCCGCCTGCCGATGCGTGGCGAGCTGATCCCCGGACCGGGGCTGTTCGAATTCGAGGTGCTCGACGCCGATCCGCGCCGCATCAAGCGCGTGCGCATTACGCGGCTCAAGGAAAAGCGCGAACGTTCGCGCGGCGAGCGCAAGCGCGGCGAGCCAGATGCAGTGCTCGCCGGCACCGCGCCGCCAACCTTGCCCATCGATGAGTCGCCCGCGTCCAAGGATGGCGGGCCATCGGGTTCTCCGGCCGGCGCGCACCGGCCGTGAGTTTGACCCGCCTCGCTTATGCGGTGGTGCTCGCCCATGGCTGGCGGCGCGCCATCGTCGCCTTCATCGCCGGCGCCGCGTCGGCGCTGGCGCTGGCTCCGGTCAATACCTGGCCAATCCTGTTCCTGACTTTTCCGATCCTGATTTGGCTGGTGGATGGCTCGGCCGCAGGACGCTGGAGCGGCGCCTGGACCGCGGCAATCGCCGGCTGGTGCTTCGGCTTCGGCTATTTTCTCGCCGGCCTCTACTGGGTCGGTTACGCCTTTCTGGTCGATGCCAAGACCTTCGGCTGGCTGCTGCCGGTCGCGGTTGCCGGACTGCCGGCCTATCTCGCGCTCTACACCGCCCTAGGTGTCGCCGCGGCGCGGCTGATCTGGGTGCGCGGGCCGACGCGCGTACTGGCGCTCGCCGCCATGCTTACCGGCGCGGAATGGCTGCGCGGCCATCTGCTCACCGGATTTCCCTGGAACACGTTCGGCTACGCGCTGACTGAGCCGCTGGCGCTCGCGCAAATCGTCTCGCTCACCGGCATCTGGGGTCTCACCTTCCTGTGCATCGCGATCTGCGCCAGCCCTGCCGTGCTCGCGGACGACCTGGCGGATACAGCCCATCCGCGGCGTGTCGTCGCTTTCGGTGTTTTGATTCTGGTAGCGTTCGCCAGCTATGGCTTGGGGCGGCTATGGCAGCAGCCGACGACTTACGTCGACGGCGTGAAGCTGCGCATCATGCAGCCCAATCTGCAGCAGGACGAAAAATTCAATTACTCCGCCAAGGCGCAAGTCATGGAGCGCTATTTGCGCCTGTCCAACCGCTCCACCGGACCGAACTCCAACGGCGTGCACGACGCTACGGTTTTGATCTGGCCGGAATCGGCGTTCCCGTTCTTCCTCATGCACGAGCCGGATGCGCTGGCGCAGATCGCCGGCCTGCTGAAACCTTCGACCGAGCTGATCACCGGCGCAGTGCGTCCCGCACCGGGCGCCACCGCCGCCAACCCGCACGCCTATAACTCGGTCTACGTGATCGATCCCGATGGCTCGATCCGCGGCATCTACGACAAGGTGCATCTGGTGCCGTTCGGCGAATACCTGCCGTTCCAGCGCCTACTCGAGCGGCTCGGCTTGCGGCAACTGACCAAGCAGATTGGAGGGTTTTCGTCGGGGGACCGCCGGCGCACCATGGACGTGCCGGGCGCGCCGAAAATGTTGCCGCTCATTTGCTACGAAGCGATCTTCCCGGGCGCCGCTGTGCCGCCGGACGAGCGGCCCGGCTGGCTGGTCAACGTGACCAATGACGGCTGGTTCGGCATCAGCACCGGACCCTACCAGCACTTCCAGCAGGCGCGCGTGCTCGCGATCGCCGAGGGCCTACCGCTGGTGCGCGCGGCGAACACCGGAATTTCTGGCGTGGTCGACCCGCTCGGCCGCGTCGTCGCGGCATTGCCGCTGGGCGCAGAAGGTGTCCTCGACGCAGGCCTGCCGCGCGCCATCGCGACGACAGCCTATGTACGTTTCGGCGACGACGCCTTGATTCTATTTATGGTAGTAAGTTTGATATTTATCGCGCGGCGGCGAATGCGTCGCTAGATTGAAATATATTCCGCCCTGGATTGCGAAAGCGCCAAACGTTGCATCCCTATTATCCGTTTAGGGCGCATGTTTTCCGGTTAAGGAAAGCAAGCTGAATTTCGACAGCGTGAAACTATCTGAAAAATATATAGAATTTTTGCTCCTAATTGGGGGGTCAACGATCCATGGATTGAGAAACACGAGTTGCAATGGCGGCGTTATGTATGACATTACGCTCTGCGATAGTCGTATAGGAGACCGTTATGGCCAAAAAGACCCCCAATCCGATCGACAAGCACGTCGGTTCGCGGGTGCGTATGCGTCGGATGATGTTGAGCATGAGCCAAGAGAAGCTCGGGGACGCGCTCGGCCTTACCTTCCAGCAAGTGCAGAAATACGAAAAGGGCACCAACCGCATCGGCGCCAGCCGGTTGCAGCAGATTTCCAATATCCTGCAAGTGCCGGTTTCGTTTTTCTTCGAAGGCGCGCCGAATATGCCAGGTCATACCGGCATGGGCGAAGCGCCCTCGCCGGCTTATGTGTCGGACTTCCTCGCCACCTCCGACGGGCTGTCGCTGACCAAGTCGTTCATGCGCATCAAGAGCGGTAAATTACGCCGGCGCATTGTTGAGCTGGTGGAGCAGATCGCGGGCGGGGAATAGACCTAAAGCCCGGTCCCATCGTCCCCGCACTGCCTGCCCAACGCTGCCCGCATCTTGACCTCGTCCACCGCCGCTGCAAGAACCACCCGCGGAATGGTCCGGCGCGTGACGCCGTGCCAGGGCAGGAGTTCCAACAGTGGCGCACACCAATTTTTTGTTCACCAGCGAGTCGGTATCCGAAGGTCACCCTGACAAGGTTTGCGACCAGATTTCCGACGCGGTGCTCGACGCGTTCCTCGAAAACGACATCAGGCTCGGCATCGCCGACGACAGCCAGGTGAACACGCGGCTCGGCTGCGAGACGCTGTCGACCACCAACAAGATTGTCATCGCCGGCGAAGGCCGTGGCCAGGCACCCTTCTTCCGCAAGCATGGCGACAAGGTCGTCGTCGACCGTGAGTTGATCACGAAGATCGCGCGCGACGTGGTCAAGGACATCGGCTACGACCAGGACGGCTTTTCTTATTACGGCGCCGACGTCGAGGTGCTGCTGCACGGCCAATCGCCCGACATCGCGATGGGCGTGAACGCCAAAAAGAAAAAGGGCGGCGAGGAAGAAGGCGCCGGCGACCAAGGCATGATGTTCGGCTTCGCCTGCACCGAGAGCGAAGTTTATGAAAAGAACTCGTTCATGCCGGCGCCAATCTATTTCGCGCACAAGATTCTGAAAGTTCTGTCCGACAAGCGCCGCGCCGGCCAGCTGTTCGATCTGCAGCCGGACGCCAAAAGCCAGGTCACCGTCCGCTATGTCGACGGCAAGCCGGTCGGCTGCACCAAGGTCGTGGTCTCGACCCAGCACAACGAGAAGAGTCGCAACGGCAAGAAATATACGCCCGGTATGGTCAAGGAATTGATCGCCAGCGCGGTTGAATCGGCGCTGCCGACGGGCTGGATGCCGCAACGGCCGTCCGACTTCCTGGTCAACCCGACCGGTAATTTCGTGGTCGGTGGCCCCGACGGCGATTGCGGCCTCACCGGCCGCAAGATCATCGTCGACACTTACGGCGGCTACGCGCCGCATGGCGGCGGCGCCTTCTCCGGCAAGGATCCGACCAAGGTCGATCGCTCGGCCGCTTACGCCGCGCGTTATCTCGCCAAGAACGTGGTGGCCGCCGGCATCGCCGAACGCTGCACCATTCAGGTCGCCTACGCGATCGGCGTTGCCGATCCCATGTCGGTGCTGGTCGATACCCACGGCACCGGCAAGGTCGCGGAGAAAAAACTCGAGAAGATCCTGCCCGAGTTGTTCCGCCTCACCCCGACCAATATTCGCCGCACGCTCCAACTCAACCGCCCGATATACCGGCGCACCGCAGCCTACGGCCATTTCGGCCGCGCCCCGGACAAGGACGGCGGCTTCTCGTGGGAAAAGACCGACCTCGCCGCGGCGATCAAGAGCGCGGTGAAATAGACCTCCTTCGAACAATCTCGCATTGGCGATGCGATGGCCGGCCTTGTGCCGGCCATTCGTGTCTCTGATAGTCGGCATTATGGAGCCGAGCTCACCAACGTCTCAGCGCGCCTTCTTCGGCCGGCGCAAGGGCCATGCGTTGAAACCGCGACAGGCTGCGCTGTTCGACACCCTACTGCCGCGTGTCGCGCTCGATCTTACCAAGCCCGCGCCAACCGATCTGCGCACGCTGTTTGCAAACGCTGCCGACGAGGTGCGGCTGGAAGTCGGCTTTGGCGGCGCCGAGCATCTTGTCAATCAGGCGCGCAACAGTCCGCGCACAGCCTTTATCGGCTCGGACGCTTTCATCAACGGCGTGGCGAAAGCTTTGGCCGCAATTGAGGAACACAAGGTTTCGAACATTCGCCTGCATTTCGGCGACGCCAGCGAGTTGCTCGACTGGCTGGCGGCGGATGCGCTCACGCGCATCGACCTGCTCTATCCTGATCCGTGGCCGAAGCGGCGGCACTGGAAGCGGCGCTTCATCCAGGACGAGAGTCTGGCGCGGCTCGCGCGCATTCTTAAGAACGGCGGCGAACTGCGCTTCGCCACTGACATCGGCGACTATGCCGCCTATGCGTTGGCGCGCGTGCTGCGTTCGAAGGATTTTGTCTGGACCGCTGAATGCGCCGACGACTGGCGCAAACCTTGGGAAGGGTTTTCACGCACGCGCTATGAAGCGAAGGCGATCCGCGAAGGCCGCACGCCGGCATATTTCATTTTCCGGCGCGCGTGATTATTCGCCGCCGTCTTGCCGAACCTGCCAGAAGCGCACCACGCGCTGGGCGGTGGCCGGCGTCAGCCGATCGAAGTTCTCGCGCCCAGCATCGAGCGTCTGGCCCGTGGGCTTCAAACCGGGCCGCGCGGTCATGATCGCGCGCACGGTCGGCCAGCTAAAGCCCGCGGCGCGCGCCAGGATCAACACCGGATCGGCGCGCTCGCCGTTGACCAGCCGGTCCACCACCTCGATCGGCACCGCGCTCACGACGGCAAGCGCGGCAAGGGTCTCTTCGTACTTGCCGTCCTTGGCATAGTCGGCGACGTCGGTTTCCGTGAGCTTGCGCTCCTGGTGCAGCGCCTGGACCGCCGCCAGCGCCGCCGCGTAATTGCGCGGCGCGGCCTTGGCGGCGACCTCCTCGGTCACTTTCGCCAGCACGCGTTGGATTTCGGCCCGGGTCTCCGGCCTGGCATTAGCCAACAGGCGCTGCTGCACCACGCCGCTCGCCTGCATCAGCAACTGACGGAACAGGCGCGGCGGGATATCGGTGCGCGAGCCGATTTTCTCGGCCAACGCGTTATCGCTCTCGGCGCGCTTGACCAAAGTGGTGAAAGCGTTCTCAGACAAACGCGCCTCATGATTGGTGGCAATGCTGCGCGCCACCGCGCCGTCGCCGCGCCGCACCAGCACGTCCGACAACGTCTCGCTGAGCCCCAAGCGGGTGGACAGCGCCAGCAGATGCGCCTGGCTCTTGGTCTCGGCGATATATTTGAGATCCGGGTCGGCGAGACGAGACTGTCTGAGCACCGGGCCGGCGACGGAGATGTCGTCGTTCTTGGCCAATGTCGTCACCACGCCATGCGGCGCATTGGCCACCGGCGCGAGTTGACGCGCCAATTCGGCCAGCGCCTTGACCTCGATCTCCTCGATCAAGGCGCCGATGACGTCGTCGAACAGCGCGACCTGCTCGTCGTTGTAGTTCGCCGCACCGCCGAGAAAAAGACTGGTGACGCGGCGCAGCGTATTGGTCCGCCTTTCAACCGAGCCATACAGGACGACCTCTTCCAGTTCGGGAAGCAGCGAGGCGGCAACGTTCATTGCGAAATCCTGCGCAAACGGCTTTTGGAAGTCGCTCGATCTGTGAGTTTACGCATTTTTAGGGCTAGATTCTGAAGGAAGGGTTAGCTGCCAAAAAGCCTCTTCGCCCTTGCAAGAAGCGCGGAATTCGCTATATTTCGACTTGTTAAGACACCCTCATAACCGAATGGGTTTTGAGAGTGGGTCCTCCCGGGCCCGCTCTTTTTTGTTACTAAAATGGCTGCAAGCGAGGCGCGACAGGCGGCAAACGCCGCACCGAACGAAACGGAACCACGGCTGATCGTCGAGCCGGGGCTATCCGCGCGTGTCGCGGCTATCGCCGAGCCGGTCGTCGAACAGCTCGGCTACCGGCTGGTGCGGGTCAAGGTATCGGCCGCCGACGGCTGCACCATCCAGATCATGGCGGAACGTGCCGACGGCACAATGGTGGTCGAGGATTGCGAATCGATCTCGCGCGCGCTCTCGCCGGTGCTCGACATGGCCGATCCCGTCGATCGCGCGTACCGGCTGGAGATATCCTCGCCGGGTATCGACCGACCGCTGGTGCGCAAATCCGATTTCGACCGCTATGCCGGCCATCTGGTCAAGATCGAGACGCATATCCCGGTCGGTGGGCGCAAGCGCTTCCGCGGAGAATTGCTCGGCACCGAGGGCGACGCCGCCCGCCTTCGCCATGACGAGGCCGGCGAGGAAGCCGAAGTATTGCTGCCGATCGAAGAAATAAGCGAAGCGAAACTCGTGCTCACCGACGAACTGGTGGCGCAGGCTTTGCGGCGCGAGAAGGCCGCCAAGCGCAACACGCGCGCCGCGCGCAAGGAAGAACGACGCAAGGAACGACATTCACGGCATCGGCCGCATCGAACGGCCGCCAACCAAGGAGACTGAGCTATGGCAGTCAGCGCCAACCGGCTCGAACTGTTGCAAATCGCCGACGCGGTGGCCCGCGAGAAGGCGATCGACCGCGGCATCGTCATCGCCGCCATGGAGGACGCCATCGCCAAGGCGGCGCGCTCGCGCTACGGCGCGGAGACCGACGTGCATGCCGAAATCGAGCCGAAGACCGGTGATCTCCGCCTCACTCGCCACATGCTGGTGGTCGAGGCGGTCGAAAATCCGTCCAACCAGATCACGCTGGAAGGCGCGCGCAAGCATCATCCGGCAGCGCAGGTGGGCGACACCATCGCCGATCCGCTGCCGCCGCTCGAATACGGCCGCATCGCCGCGCAATCGGCCAAGCAGGTGATCGTGCAGAAGGTGCGCGAGGCCGAGCGCGACCGGCAATATGCCGAGTACAAGGATCGCATCGGCGACATCGTCAACGGCATCGTCAAGCGCGTCGAGTACGGCAACGTCGTGGTCGATCTCGGCCGCGGCGAGGCGATCGTGCGGCGAGACGAGATGCTGCCGCGCGAGGTGTTCCGCAACGGCGACCGCATCCGTGCCTATATTTATGATGTAAGGCGAGAACCTCGCGGGCCGCAGATTTTCCTGTCGCGCACGCATCCGCAATTCACCGCCAAGCTGTTTGCGCAGGAGGTTCCGGAAATCTACGACGGCATCGTCGAGGTGAAGGCGGTCGCCCGCGACCCCGGCTCACGCGCCAAGATCGCCGTGATATCGCGCGATTCATCCGTCGATCCGGTCGGCGCCTGCGTCGGCATGCGCGGTTCGCGCGTGCAGGCGGTGGTGAACGAGTTGCAGGGCGAGAAGATCGACATCATACCGTGGTCGCCCGATATCGCCACTTTCGTGGTCAACGCGCTGGCGCCGGCGGAAGTCGCCAAAGTCGTGCTCGACGAAGACAAGGAGCGCATCGAGGTGGTGGTTCCCGATCAGCAGCTTTCACTCGCCATCGGCCGGCGCGGCCAGAACGTGCGTCTCGCCTCGCAACTGACCGGCTGGGATATCGACATCCTGACCGAGCAGGAAGAATCCGAACGCCGCCAGGCCGAGTTCGAGAACCGCACCAAGATTTTCGTCGAAGCGCTCAATCTCGACGAAGTGGTCGGCCAGTTGCTCGCCTCGGAAGGTTTCGGTTCGATCGAAGAGCTCGCGATGGTCGACGAAAAGGAAATCGCCGGCATCGAGGGCTTCGACGAAGAGACCGCCAAGGAACTGCAAGACCGCGCCAAGGAATATATCGACAAGCTGGAATCCGAACTCGACGCCAAGCGTATCGAACTCGGTGTCGAGGACGCGGTCAAGGAAGTGCCCGGCGTCACCACCAAGATGCTGGTCGCTCTCGGCGAGAACGGCGTGAAAACCGTCGAAGATCTCGCCGGCTGCGCCACCGACGACCTCACCGGCTGGACCGAACGCAAGGATGGCGAATCCAAGCATGAGGCCGGATTCTTCGACGGCCTCGATGTCTCGCGCGAGGATGCCGAAGCCTTGATCATGCAGGCCCGCGTCAAGGCCGGCTGGGTGACCGAGGCAGAGCTCGCGCCGCCGCCGGCCCCGGAGGGCGAAGCGGCGCCGGCCGATGCGGCGGCTGAATCGTAAGCCTAAAGGAGCACGACACCGGCAATGCTGGCGATGGCGCAAGACGACGAGCTCGACCACGGAGCAACTAAGCTCGCTCCGGGGATGGAGCGGCATTGCGCGCTCACCCGCACCCTGAAACCGGTCGACGACATGATCCGCTTCGTGGTCGGTCCCGGCGACGAAGCGGTGCCCGACATCAAACGGAAATTGCCTGGCCGCGGCATCTGGATCACCGCCAGCCGTGCCGCGCTCGACGATGCGGTCAAGCGCGGCGTGTTTGCCCGCGGCTTCAAGCGCAACGTGCGGGTCGCCGCCGATCTGCCGGCGGTGACCGAGCACCTGCTGGAGCAGAGCGCGCTCGATGCGCTGGCGATCGCCGGTAAGGCCGGGCAGGTAGTCGGCGGCTTCGCCAAGGTGGAGGCGGCAATTGGCCGCGACGACCTCAAGGCCCTGATCCACGCCGCCGACGCGAGGACGGATGGAAAGCGCAAGCTGGATGCAGCCTTACAGCGGAAAAACCCAGAAAAGTCGCGGGAAATCGCGATCATTGGCGGATTAACCGGCGCACAATTGGATTTGGCATTGAACCGCCCAAATGTGGTACATGCAGCCCTGCTTGCCGGACCCGTGAGCGACACTTTTCTCCTTCGCGCCAAGCGCTTGGAGCGCTTTCGGACCGGAAACTCGCCCGAGCTGGTTAGCGCGCATGCGCCGACGGATGGCGCACGAGGACAGATTACGTAATGAGCGAAACGAAGAACCCTGGCGAAAAGAAACTGAGCGTCTCCAAGCTGACGCTGAAACCGCGCACGGAAACGGGCGTGGTGCGCCAGAGCTTCAGTCACGGCCGCAGCAAGCAGGTCGTGGTCGAGAAGGTCAAACGCCGCAGCGTTAGCGGCGGGGCGCATGAGGCCAAGCCCGAGCCGCCGCCGGTCGAGACCGCGCGCAAGCCTGCGCCCGCGAGCAAGGCCGCTCCGGCGCCTGCCGAAGCGCCCAAGCCGTCCGGCGTGGTGCTGCGCACCTTGACCGAAGAGGAGCGCGTCGCGCGTGCTCATGCGCTGGCGGATTCGCGCGTGCGTGAAGCCGAAGAGCGCAAGATTGCCGAGGAAGAGGCGCGCCGCCGTCAAAGCCGCGAAGTGGTCGACAAGACCGAGCGCGAAGCCGCCGATGCGCGCAAGCGCGAGGAAGACGAACGCCGCAAACACGACGAAGAGAGCAAACGCAAAGCCGGCGAAGTCGCCAAGAAGCGTCTTGGCGATGATGAAGTCAAAAAGCCGGCTCCCGGCCGCATGACGCTCGAAGTCGAAGAAGATGACGGGCCGCCGAAGTCGCGCCGTCCCGGCGCCGCGCGCCCGGCCACGGCGCGTCCCGCCGCGCCACGTGGCGCGCCTGCGAAGGAACGCGGCCGGCTCACGCTGGTCACCGCGCTGCGCGCCGATGAAGTGCGCGAGCGTTCGGTCGCCTCATTCCGCCGCCGCACCCAGCGGCTCAAGGGCCACGCCTCCGACGAGCCAAAAGAAAAGCTGGTGCGCGAAGTCACCATTCCCGAAGCGATCACCATTTCCGATCTCGCTAACCGCATGTCCGAGCGCGCGGTCGACGTCATCCGCCTGCTGATGAAGCAGGGCCAGATGGCGACCATCAACGACGCGATCGACGCCGACACTGCCCAGCTGATCGCCGAGGAAATGGGCCACAGCGTGCGCCGCGTGTCGGAAGCCGACGTGGAAGAAGGCCTGTTCGACGTGGCCGACGACGCGGCCCATATGGCGCCGCGCGCGCCGGTGGTCACAGTCATGGGCCACGTCGACCACGGCAAGACCTCGCTGCTCGATACTATCCGGTCCGCCGACGTGGTGTCCGGCGAAGCCGGCGGTATCACTCAGCACATCGGCGCCTATCAGGTGACCGCGCCGTCCGGCGCCAAGATCACCTTCATCGATACGCCCGGCCACGCCGCCTTCACCGCCATGCGCGCGCGCGGCGCAAAGGTCACCGACATCGTCGTGCTGGTGGTCGCCGCCGACGACGGCGTCATGCCGCAGACGGTGGAAGCGATTCATCACGCTAAGGCGGCGAAGGTGCCGATCATCGTCGCCATCAACAAAATCGACAAGCCGGACGCGAACCCTACGCGCGTGCGCACCGAACTGCTGCAGCACGAGATCCAGGTCGAATCGCTCGGCGGGGAGGTGGTGGACGTTGAAGTTTCCGCCACCAAGAAAATGAATATCGACAAGCTCCTGGAAATGATCGGACTGCAGGCCGAAATCCTTGACCTCAAGGCCAATCCGGAGCGTCCGGCCGAAGGCACCGTGATCGAAGCCAAGCTCGACCGCGGCCGCGGCCCGGTAGCGACCGTGCTGGTGCAGCGCGGCACGCTGCGGGTCGGCGACCTGGTGGTGGCCGGCGCCGAATGGGGCCGCGTGCGCGCGCTGGTGTCCGACACCGGCGAGCCGATCCAACAGGCCGGCCCGTCGACCCCCGTCGAAGTGCTCGGCTTCTCCGGCACGCCAGACGCCGGCGATCGCCTAGCGGTGGTCGAGAGCGAAAGCCGCGCGCGTGAAGTGACCGATTACCGCGCCCGCCAGAAACGCGAGAAGACGGCGGCGCGCGCCACCGGCATGCGCGGCTCGCTCGAGCAGATGATGGCGCAGGCCAAGACCTCGGGCCGCAAGGAATTCCCGCTGGTGATCAAAGCCGACGTGCAGGGCTCGCTGGAAGCCATTATCGGCGCGCTCGACAAGCTCGGCACCGACGAGGTGGCGGCGCGCGTGCTGCACGCGGGCGTCGGCGGCATTTCCGAGTCCGACGTGACCTTGGCCGAGGCGTCCGGCGTTCCGATCATCGCCTTCAACGTGCGTGCCAACAAGGAAGCGCGCGAGGCGGCCGAGCGCGCCGGCATCGAAATCCGCTACTACAACATCATCTACGACCTGGTCGACGACGTGAAGAAGGCGATGTCCGGCCTGCTCGCGCCGACGCTGCGCGAGACCATGCTGGGCAATGCGCAGATCCTGGAAATCTTC
This sequence comes from uncultured Alphaproteobacteria bacterium, assembly GCA_963821785.1. Classification (GTDB taxonomy): domain Bacteria; phylum Pseudomonadota; class Alphaproteobacteria; order Rhizobiales; family Xanthobacteraceae; genus Pseudolabrys. The sequence goes on from CAWGFC010000001.1 coordinate 138,436, forward strand.
AAGGTCTCCAAGGTCGGCAACATCGCCGGCTGCCGCGTCACCGACGGCACCGTGGAGCGCGGCGCCAATGTTCGGTTGATCCGCGACAACGTCGTGATCCACGAAGGGAAACTATCGCAGCTCAAACGTTTCAAGGACGACGTGCGCGAAGTCGGCGCCGGCCAGGAATGCGGCATGGCCTTCGAGAATTACCAAGACATGCGGCAAGGCGACGTGATCGAATGCTACCGGGTGGAGACGATTCAACGCAGCCTCTAAGTCCGATTCTTAGATCTGCGCAGAACGCTCACCTGTAACCACAACTGTCATGCTCCGCGCAGGCGGGGTATCCAGCGCTTCCCTGGCAAGGGCTGGATCGTCCGTTTTCGCGGACGATGACCGCAGAGAAATAATTTATGACTCGTAAGAAATCACACCGCAACAACGTTACGCCTGGCGGATCGCAGCGTCAGTTGCGCGTCGGCGAATTGGTGCGTCACGCAATCGCCGACATGCTGACGCGCGGCGACGTGCACGATCCCGTCATCGAAGGCCATCTCATCACCGTGCCGGAGGTGCGCATGAGCGCCGACCTGCGGCTGGCGACGATCTACATCATGCCGCTCGCCGGCCGCGACGCCGACGAGGTGGTGACTGCCTTCGAGCGCCACAAGAAATTCCTGCGTGGGGAAATCGCTCACCGCATCAATCTGAAATTCGCACCCGATATCCGCTTCCGTATCGACGAGCGCTTTGCGGAGGCCGAACGCATCGACAAATTGTTGCGCTCGCCGGCGGTCAAGCGTGACCTTGAACATGGGAACGACGAGTGACCGATAACGAAGTCGACAATCTTAATCGGCCTCATGCTGCGGAACAGCCCGCATCCGTCGAGACGGGCGTTTCGCGCCCTCCTCAGGATGAGGGCGGACGACGTCCAAAGCACAAGCAATTCAAGCGCGACAAACGCGACGTGCATGGCTGGCTGGTTCTCGACAAGCCGGTCGGCATGACCTCGACTCATGCAGTCAGCGTGGTGAAGCGCCTGTTCTCGGCCAAACGCGCCGGCCACGCCGGAACGCTCGACCCACTTGCTTCCGGCGCGTTGCCGATCGCGCTCGGCGAAGCGACCAAAACCGTTCCGTTCGTCATGGACGGCCGCAAGATCTACCAGTTCACCGTGCGCTGGGGCGAGGAGCGCGACACCGACGACGCCGAGGGCCGCGTCACCGCGACCAGCGAGCAGCGCCCCATGCCCGACGCCATCCGCGCTTTGTTGCCCGCCTATACTGGGACCATCCAGCAGGTGCCGCCGCGCTATTCAGCCATCAAGATCGAGGGCGAGCGCGCCTACGACCTCGCCCGCGACGGCGAAACGGTGGAACTCAGCGCCCGCCCGGTCGAAATCAGCCGCTTGGAACTCGTCGACGCCCTGGACCGCGATCACGCGGTTCTGCATGCCGAATGCGGCAAGGGGACCTATGTCCGCTCGCTTGCCCGTGATATGGGCCGCGCTTTGGGCTGTTTCGGCCACGTCAGCGCGCTGCGCCGGGTGGCGGTCGGCCCTTTCGGCCCGGAAACCATGATTTTACTGGAACAATTGGAGGCTGTGTGCCATAGAGCCGCGGTCGGCGAGGCTAGCCTTGCCGGCGCCCTCATGCCCGTTGAGACCGCGCTGGACGACATCCCGGCGCTGGCCGTCAGCCGGGCGGATGCGGCGAGGCTTTCAAGAGGCCAAGCCGTTTTGTTGCGCGGACGGGACGCGCCCAATTTCCGTGGGCCAGTCTATGTAACGGTCTCGGGCCAGCTTCTGGCTCTTGCCGAACTGGACCACGGCGAGATCGTCCCCAAGCGCGTGTTTAACCTCGCCGGGCTGGTTGGCAGCGCCGGCGTCAAGAAAGGATGACCGATGTCGGTTACCGCCGGCCGCAAGGCCGAAGTCATGAAGGAATTCGCCAAGAAGCCGGGGGACACCGGCTCGCCGGAAGTGCAGGTGGCGATCCTGTCCGAACGGATCAACAATCTCACCGAGCATTTCAAGAGCCACGTCAAGGACAACCATTCCCGCCGTGGATTGCTCAAGATGGTGAGTCAGCGCCGCACCTTGCTCGATTATCTGCGGCGCACCAATGAAGCTAGCTACAAGACTTTGATCGAGAAGCTCGGCATCCGCCGATGATTTGTATCCGCGCGGGCGCATGTGCCCCGCGCGTTCCGTGAGCGAATGCGCGTGACGTATTCGCTATTTATCCGGCGGCGAAGGCGCAGCCGGCGACAAGCGGGTTCCGAAAAGGTTCGGTCCCGCGACAAGGCTAAGGTTCGAAACGCCATGGCAGGATCGCCAGACGCTGTTCGCTTCTCCGCTTCGACGGTGACGCGCGGCAGTTTCTCGCCGTCTTGCTCATGGCTTTCGGGGCTAGCCGAAAACCATGAGAGAAAAACGCAATGTTCGATATGCATCGAGTTGAACTCGATTGGGGCGGGCGCAAGCTCACCCTCGAGACCGGCCGGATAGCGCGCCAAGCCGACGGCGCCGTGATCGCCACCTACGGCGAAACGACTGTGCTAGCCGCCGTGGTGGCGGCCAAGCAGCCGAAGGAAGGCATCGATTTCCTGCCGCTCACCGTCAACTACACCGAAAAATACTACGCGGCGGGACGTATTCCCGGCGGCTTTTTCAAACGGGAACGCGGTCCGACCGAAAAAGACACGCTGACCTCGCGCCTGATCGACCGCCCGATCCGTCCGCTGTTCGCCGACGGCTGGCGCTGCGATACGCAGGTGACCATCACCGTGATGTCGCATGACCAGGAGAACGACCCCGACATCGTTGCGATGGTGGCGGCCTCGGCCGCGCTGACGCTGTCCGGCGCGCCGTTCATGGGGCCGATCGGCGGCGCCCGCGTCGGCTTCATCAGCAACGAATACGTGCTCAATCCGACGCTCGACGAAATGAAGGAAAGCCAGCTCGATCTCGTCATCGCCGGCACGCAAGACGCCGTGATGATGGTGGAATCTGAAGCCAAAGAGCTGTCCGAAGAAATCATGCTCGGTGCGGTAATGTTCGGCCACCGCCATATCCAACCGGTGATCGACGCCATCATCAAGCTCGCTGAAAAGGCAGCGAAAGAGCCGCGTGAGCTTGTCGCTACCGATAACATGGCGCTCGAGAAAGAAATCCTCGGCATTGCCGAGAAGGATCTGCGCGCCGCCTATTCGATCGTGCGTAAGCAGGATCGCCAGGACGCCGTCGCCGCCGTCAAAAAGAGGGTGATGGAGCATTTCTTCCCGGAAGGTTTTGAACCCAAGCACGACAAGCTGGCGATTGCCGGCGTGTTCAAGGAGCTTGAAGCCAAGATCGTTCGCTGGAACATCCTCGACACGTCGAAGCGCATCGACGGCCGCGACCTCACCACCGTGCGGCAGATCGTGGCGGAAGTCGGCGTGTTGCCGCGGACCCACGGCTCGGCGCTGTTCACCCGCGGCGAAACGCAGGCGCTGGTGGTGGCCACCCTCGGCACCGCCGAGGACGAACAGTTCATCGACGCGCTGCAGGGGACCTATAAAGAGACCTTCATGCTGCACTACAACTTCCCGCATTATTCAGTGGGCGAAACCGGCCGCACGGGCGCGCCCGGCCGGCGCGAGATCGGCCACGGCAAGCTCGCCTGGCGGGCGCTTCATCCGATGCTGCCGAGCGCGGAGGAATTCCCCTACACCATCCGCCTAGTCTCCGAGATCACGGAGTCGAATGGCTCGTCGTCGATGGCGACGGTCTGCGGCTCGTCTCTGGCGCTGATGGACGCCGGCGTGCCGTTGCGGCGGCCGACCGCCGGCATCGCCATGGGCCTCATTCTCGAGGGCAAGCGCTTCGCCGTCCTGTCCGATATCCTTGGCGACGAGGACCATCTCGGCGACATGGACTTCAAGGTGGCCGGCACCGAAGAAGGCGTCACCTCGCTGCAGATGGACATCAAGATCGCCGGCATCACCGAAGAGATCATGAAGGTAGCGCTCGATCAGGCCAAGGGCGGCCGCCTGCACATCCTCGGCGAAATGTCGAAGGCGCTGACCTCGGCGCGCGCGGAACTCGGCGAACACGCGCCGCGCATCGAGATGTTCAAGATCCCGACCGACAAGATTCGCGAAGTGATCGGCACCGGCGGCAAGGTGATCCGCGAAATCGTCGAGAAGACCGGCGCCAAGATCAACATCGAGGACGACGGTTCGGTGAAGGTCGCCTCCGCCGACGGCGAGTCGATCAAGGCGGCGATCAACTGGATCAAGTCGATCGCCTCCGACCCGGAGCCGGGCAAGATATACGAGGGCACCGTGGTCAAGGTCATGGACTTCGGCGCTTTCGTGAACTTCTTCGGCGCCAAGGACGGCCTTGTGCACATCAGCCAACTCGCCCAGAGCCGGGTGAACAAGGTCACCGATGTCGTCAAGGAAGGCGACAAGGTGAAGGTGAAACTGCTCGGCATGGACGAGCGCGGCAAGGTGCGCCTGTCGATGAAGGCGGTCGACCAGGCGACCGGCGAGGACCTTGAGCATAAGGGAAGCGCGCCCCAGCAAGCCGCCGGCGGCGCGGCGGAGTAACTTGCGCAACGCTCGCGAAAGAAGGGCGGCCCTCGCGGCCGCCTTTTTTCATTTGGTTGCCTTTCCCTTGTCGGGCCACCCGCAAAAAGCCACCGCCGCCGACGGTCAAAAATTACCTTTTTCAAATTGCGATCTTTTGTGATGGACGTCACAGCGGGCTCCGGCCACTGCCCCTAGTCTTCAAACCACTGGGAGCCAAGTTCCCAAGCGTTCAGGGAGACGGATATGCGTAAGGTCAACATTCTTGCCATGGCCACCACGGTTCTCGCTGTCGTCACGGTGGTCACCGGGCTGATCCGCGGCGATGTGTCCGCCAGCAGCGGCAAGATGTCGGCGGCGCCCGCGGCCCAACACGTCCTGACCGCAGGCGGCCTGAATGCGCAGCGTTTCGACGCGATCTGACTGAGGCCCACCCGCGGCCTCTCCTCCAGAGGCCGTGGCACCCAACCCCAACCTCCGACTCAACAGCGGCCCCCACCCCAGGGGCCGCTTTTTTCGTGGGTCTTAGCAATTCCAGCCTCCACCACGCGGGGGCCCGAAATGCACCTTTTTGTGACCCCCGTCACAGCGATGAACCCGGGCCCCTCCTAAGGTGATCATCAGGGAAGTGAGAGCGAACAGCTCCAGCGTCAATCGGGGAAAGCCCCGGCAGATAAACAGGAGTTCGTCATGGCCAGCAGCATCACCACCAGTGTCACTGTCTTCTTCATTGTCGTCGGGGTCTGGGCGGCCAATCTGGTTTGCTATCACCCGGCGACGGGCGGCCTCGATCCGACCACCCCAGTCAACCTGACGATCGCGCAGTAAAAGCCCCGCGCCCGTCTTTTACAAAATGCCGGCCGCGCAGCGTGCGGGCCGGCTCTGCTCCAGCAGCCGCGACTTTCTGCTAGATTGCCCGACGGTCGGCCTCGATAGGGGGCCGGCCGGATTTTTCATTCGGGCACATCATGGCGAATGCGGCCAAACCGCCTCCAGCGCCGACCAATCTGCTGACAGGCCTTCCGGATCGGCTGTCTGCCGGCCTGCTGGCAAGCGCCATACCGCGGCACCTTGTCGCCAACGAAATGCTGTTCCTGGCCGGCGACCCTGGCAACGGCTTCTACCGGGTCGAAGAAGGCCTGCTCAAGATCAGCATCGCCTCAGCCACCGGCGCCGAGCGCATCCTTGCCATTCTCGGACCCGGCTCGATCGTCGGCGACCTTGCTATTATCGATGGCAAACCTCGCTCGGCCTCGGTAAGCGCGTTGCGCGACACCAGGCTGCAATTCGTCAGTCAAACAGCATTCGACGCCTTCGCCGGGAAGAACCCCGAGATCTACAAATACCTCGCCAAGGTTCTAGCTGAGCGCCTGCGCGACACCGACGCAATCGTGGCGGCGGGAAGCTTTCTGCCGCTGAAGGGCCGCGTCGCACGTGCGCTGCTCGAATTGGCAGAAGGCTTCGGCCACAATGTCGGCGGCACCCGCGTGGTGATCCGCCAGAAGGTGAGCCAGAGCGATCTCGCCGCCATGGCCGGCATCGCGCGCGAGAATGTCAGCCGCATCATGAACGACTGGATCCGCGACAAAACCCTCACGCGGGCGGCGGGCTATTACTGCCTGGAAGACCCGGCCAAGCTCGAACACGAGAGCGAGATCTAGACACTTCCCGCATCAACCCGAGGCACCCGGAGCTAACGTCGGCGGAGCGTCGCTTTTACGATCTCTCCCAACGCCTCGAAGTCCTTCTTGCGCGGCGAGGTGTGCCGCCAAGCGAGGCCGATGCTGCGCGCCGGCTCGGGCGTTTTGAAACGCAACAGCTTCACCCGGGCATCGCGCGCCTCCGCGTCGACCGCGACCTCGGGCAGCAGCGTCACGCCGTAACCGTTCGCCACCATCTGCATCACGGTGGCAAGCGAGGTGGCGCCTAATCCTGCCGGCGCATCGCGGCGCGGGGCCGCGCAAAAGGCCAACGCCTGGTCGCGCAGGCAGTGGCCCTCCTCCAGTAAAATCAGCCGACGCCGATCGACGTCGTCGACCCCGACCCGCGCGCGCGCCGGCAGCGCATCCGCCGCCGGCACCGCCAAGAGGAACGCGTCGTCGAACAAAGTCAGCGTCTCCACGTCGGCGCCCTCGACCGGCAACGCCAGCATCGCGGCGTCGAGCGCGCCGCGCGCAAGCTCCTCGAGCAAGAGCTTGGTCTGCGTTTCGCGCACTTCGAGCCGCAGCTTCGGATATTTCGCCTGTAGGCGCGGCAGCAGACGCGGCAAGACGTAGGGCGCCAGCGTCGGGATGATGCCAAGCCGCAAGGCGCCGCTGAGCACATCGCGGTGGCGGGCGAAATCGACAAGATCGCGGGCGGCGGCAAGGATCTGCTCGGCGCGCTGCGCCACGTCCAGGCCGGTGTCGGTGAGCGAGATGTCGCCTGGCCGCCGCTCGACCAGTTCGGCGCCGATCTCACGCTCCAACTCGCGGATCTGCATCGACAAAGCCGGCTGAGTGACGGCGCAGTCATCCGCCGCCCGACCGAAATGCCGGTGGCGGGCGAGAGAGGCGAGATAACGAAGCTGGCGGAGTGTTATCATACCGATAAGATAGCCTTATCGATAATGGCAATCAATACGATTAGACCTGATGGCTGGCCACCCTTACAAGCGCCCCAAGCGCGCGCCACGTTTCCGTTTCTCGCCTTTTTGGCGCGCGCAGTCTCAGTGGAGGACACGGCTCATGGACGCAAAGACTGACAAAAAGAGCGCGGGCAAATGCCCGGTCATGCACACGAGTTTTAGGAATCGCGACTGGTGGCCGAACACGCTGGACCTTTCGGTTCTCCACCACAACTCCACTTTGTCCGATCCGATGGGCGAGGCGTTCGACTACGCCAAGGAGTTCAAGAGTCTCGACCTCAAGGCCGTGATCACGGACCTGCGCGCCCTGATGACGGACTCACAGCCCTGGTGGCCGGCCGACTTCGGTCACTACGGCGGTCTGTTCATCCGCCTAGCGTGGCACGCTGCGGGCACCTACCGCATCACCGACGGCCGCGGTGGCGCCGGCGCCGGCCAGCAGCGTTTCGCGCCGCTCAACTCGTGGCCGGACAACGCCAACCTCGACAAGGCGCGCCGCCTCCTCTGGCCGATCAAGCAGAAGTACGGCAAGAAAATATCCTGGGCCGACCTGCTGGTCCTAGTCGGCAACGTCGCGCTGGAGTCGATGGGTTTCAAGACCTTCGGTTTCGCCGGCGGCCGCGCCGATGTGTGGGAGCCCGAGGAACTGTTCTGGGGTCCCGAGGGCACCTGGCTCGGCGACGAACGCTATAGCGGCGAACGTCAGCTTTCGGAGCCGCTCGGCGCCGTGCAGATGGGCCTCATCTACGTCAATCCGGAAGGTCCGAACGGCAATCCGGACCCGGTCGCGGCAGCGAAAGACATCCGCGAAACCTTCTTCCGCATGGCGATGAACGACGAGGAGACCGTCGCGCTGATCGCCGGCGGCCACAGCTTCGGCAAGACCCACGGCGCCGGCGATCCATCGCTGATCGGTCCGGAGCCGGAAGGCGCCGCTATCGAGGATCAAGGCCTCGGCTGGAAGAGCAAGCACGGCACCGGCATGGGCGCCGACGCCATCACCGGCGGTCCGGAAGTCACCTGGACGCAGACGCCGACCAAGTGGAGCAATCTCTTTTTCAAGAACCTGTTCGAAAACGAATGGGAACTGACCAAGAGCCCGGCCGGCGCCAAGCAATGGAAGGCGAAAGGTGCGCAAGCCTCCCTCCCGGACGCCTTCGACAAGTCGAAGAAGCATGTGCCGACCATGCTGACGACGGACCTCTCGTTACGCTTCGACCCGGCCTACGAAAAGATCTCGCGGCGCTTCTACGAGCATCCGGAGCAGTTCGCGGATGCCTTCGCCCGCGCCTGGTTCAAGCTCACGCACCGCGACATGGGCCCCCGCGCGCGCTACCTCGGCCCGCTGGTGCCGAAGGAGACGCTGATCTGGCAGGACCCGATCCCGGCTGCCGCTCGCAACCGGATCAACGATAAGGACATCGCCGCTCTGAAGGCCAAGATCCTTGCGAGCGGCCTGTCGATGTCGCAACTGGTCTCGACCGCCTGGGCGTCGGCTTCGACGTTCCGCGGCTCGGACAAACGCGGCGGCGCCAACGGCGCGCGCGTTCGCCTGAGCCCGCAGAAGGATTGGGACGTGAACAATCCGGACGAGCTGACGAAGGTGCTTAAGAAGCTTGAAGCGATTCAGAAGGCGTTCAACGAAAAGGCCAAGGGCAAGAAGGTCGCGCTTGCCGACCTGATCGTTCTTGGCGGCGTCGCCGCGGTCGAAAAGGCTGCGAAAGCTGCCGGGGTCAACGTGAAGGTGCCCTTCACGCCGGGCCGCATGGACGCGTCGCAGGAGCAAACCGACGTCGACTCGTTCGCGCCGCTCGAACCGCGTGCCGATGGCTTCCGCAATTATACCAACAGCAGGAAGCTGCCGTTCATGGCGCCTGAAGAGGCGCTGGTGGACCGGGCGCAATTGCTGACGCTGACCGGCCCCGAGATGACGGTGCTGGTCGGTGGCCTGCGTGTGCTCGGCGCCAATGCCGGCGGGTCCAAGCACGGAGTCTTCACCAAGAAGGTCGGGACGCTGACGAACGACTTCTTCGTCAATTTGCTCGACATGAAGACGGAGTGGTCTCCGGCAGGCGATAACCTGTATGAAGGCCGCGACCGCAAGACCAAGGCGGTCAAGTGGACCGGCACCCGCATTGACCTGATCTTCGGTTCGCACTCGCAGCTCCGCGCCTTCGCAGAAGTCTATGCCTGCGCCGACGCGAAGGAAAAGTTCACCAAGGACTTCGTGGTGGCCTGGACCAAAGTGATGAACGCCGACCGCTTCGACCTTGCCTGATCTCAGCTAACAGCCTCAAGCGACCAAAAATGAAATCGGCCGGGGAAATCCCCGGCCGATTTTCTATTTACAGCCGTGCAACAAACTCCGCTCATTCCCGCGAAAGCGGGACTCCAGGACAGCGTGCAATGCGCCAAAGAACTGGATGCCCGCTTTCGCGAGCATGAGCGGAAAGGACTACTGCCCGCCGTTATTCCCATCCACCTTGCCGGCCGCTTCCTTCAGCGCATCCGGCATCGGCATGGCGACGACGTTGTAGCCGCTGTCGACGAAGTGCACCTCGCCGGTGACCCCGGTCGACAAATCCGACAAGAGATACAAGCCCGCGCCGCCCAGCTCCTCCAACGTCACACCGCGGCCGAGCGGCGAATATTTCTGCTGGAAGGCGAACATGTAGCGCGCATCGGTGATGCCGGCTCCCGCAAGCGTGCGGATCGGGCCGGCCGAGATGGCGTTGACGCGGATCTTCTGGTGGCCGAAGTCGACCGCGAGATAGCGCACCGACGCCTCGAGCCCGGCTTTCGCTACGCCCATCACGTTATAGTTCGGCATGGCGCGCAGGCCGCCATTATAGGTCAGCGTCACCATCGAGCCGCCGTTCGGCATCAGCGCGGCCGCGCGCTTGGCCGCCTCGGTGAAGGCATAGCAGGAGATCACCATGGTGCGGATGAAGTTCTCGCGCGTCGAATCCGCGTAGCGGCCCTTGAGTTCCTCCTTGTTGGAATAGGCGACCGCGTGCACGAGGAAATCCATCGAGCCCCATTGCTTTTTCACTTCGGCGAACACGGCATCGACCGAGGCAATATCCTCGACGTCGCACGGCATCACGAACGACGAGCCGACCTGTTCGGCGAGCGGCTTCACCCGCTTTGCCAGCGCATCGCCCTGATAGGTGAAGGCGAGCTTGGCGCCATGCGCGGCAAGCGTCTTGGCGATGCCCCAGGCGATCGAGTGGTCGTTGGCGACCCCCATGATCAGCCCGCGTTTTCCTTCCATCAACCCCGGCATTGTTGTTTCCTTAACGGTTCGCTTGCTCCGCTCACTCCCGCGTAAGCGGAAATCCAGGGCAACTCGGCAATTCGGTAAGAGCTGGATCCCCGCTTTCGCGGGGACGAGCGGAGAGAACTATTACGCCTCCAGCCGCTTGAGCACGATCGAGGCATTGGTGCCGCCGAAGCCGAACGAGTTCGACAGCACGGCGCCGAGCGTCACGTCGTCCTTACGCGAGCGCTGGATCGGCATGTCAGCGAAGGCGGGGTCGAGGTTCTCGATATTGGCGCTTTCGCAGATGAAGCCATTGTTCATCATCAGCAGCGAGTAGATCGCCTCCTGCACGCCGGCGGCGCCAAGCGAGTGGCCGGTGAGCGACTTGGTGGCGGAAATCGGCGGGCAATTCGCGCCGAACACCTCGCGGATCGCCTCGATCTCCTTGAGATCGCCGACCGGCGTCGCCGTGGCGTGCGGATTGATGTAGTCGATCGGCGCCTTGCAGGTGTCGAGCGCCATCTTCATGCAGCGCACCGCGCCTTCACCAGAGGGCGCCACCATGTCGTAGCCATCCGAGGTCGCGCCGTAGCCCGCGACTTCGGCATAGATCTTGGCGCCGCGCGCTTTCGCGTGCTCGAGCTCTTCCAGCACCAAGACACCGGCGCCGCCGGCGATGACGAAACCGTCGCGGCTCACATCATAGGCGCGCGAGGCGGTCTGCGGCGTGTCGTTGTACTTGGACGACATCGCGCCCATGGCGTCGAACAGGTTCGACATGGTCCAGCTCAGCTCCTCCGAGCCGCCGGCGAAAACCATATCCTGCTTGCCCCATTGGATCAGTTCGGAACCATTGCCGATGCAGTGGTTGGAAGTCGCGCAAGCCGATGAGATCGAATAGTTCACGCCCTTGATCTTGAACCAGGTGGCGAGCGTCGCCGAGGCCGTCGACGACATCGCCTTCGGCACGGCGAACGGTCCGATGCGCTTGGGCGAGCCCTTTTCGCGCGTGATGTCTGCGGCCTCGACGATGGTCAAGGTCGAGGGACCGCCCGAGCCCATGACGATGCCGGTGCGCGGACTGGAAATATCCTTTTCCTCGACGCCGGAATCGCGGATCGCCTGTTCCATGGCGACGTGATTCCAGGCCGCGCCCTGGCCGAGAAACCGCATAGCGCGCCGGTCGACCGAGCCGGCCGGATCGAGCGTCGGCATGCCCTGCACCTGGCACTTGAAGCCGCGCTTGGCGAATTCCTCGGCGTGGCTGATGCCGGATTTCGCCTCGCGCAGGCTGGCGAGGACTTCCTGCGTGTTGTTGCCGATGGATGAGACGATGCCCATCCCGGTCACGACAACTCGTCTCATTTCCGCATATCCTTAGCTGCGCCGCGGGTTGTCGATGATTGGGCCATTCGTGATTGCTTACACTTGGGCCGCCTCGGGCAACCGCGCAAGACCGTGGATCCTGCTCAGGCGCCGCTCGGCTGCAGCACTTCGTCCTGCTTGAACAGGCCGACTTTGAGGTCGGATGCCCGGTAAATCACATTGCCGTCCGCCGAAAGCCAGCCGTCGGCGATGCCGAGCACCAGCTTCGAACGCATCACCCGCTTGAAGTCGACGCCGTAGACGACTTTTTTCACCGTCGGCAGCACCTGTCCGGAAAACTTGAGCTCGCCCAGGCCGAGCGCGCGGCCCTTGCCCGGCGAGCCGAGCCAGCCGAGGAAGAAGCCGACCATTTGCCAGAGCGCGTCGAGCCCGAGACAGCCCGGCATCACCGGATCGCCCTTGAAGTGGCAGAGGAAGAACCAAAGGTCCGGTTTGACCTCGAGTTCGGCGCGCACCATGCCCTTGCCGTGCTCGCCGCCCTGCTCCGCGATTTCGGAAATGCGGTCGAACATCAGCATCGGCGGCAGCGGCAACTGGGCGTTGCCCGGTCCGAACAACTCGCCCCGACCACAGGCGAGCAAGTCTTCGTACTCGAAGCTGTGACGCTTGGCGTCCATTTCGGCGATATCCCCGCTGGGCGGGCCGGCTGGCTGAATTCCCATGCACGGATTCGTAACACACCGTGACTAGCGGGCAAAGACGGCGAAACGGCGCGGGCGTGGACAATCTTAGCCGCGGAACACCGCGCCAAACCGGCCTTGGCCCTAATTGCGAAAGAGTTGCATCTAGGCCGCCAAATACGTATATCTCGCAATTGAAACGGGTTTTTCGTTGGCCCTGCACAAAATGACGATGTGCGCCCTCAAACGATAAGCTAAGGCCGTAGCATGGTGTTCCCTTCTGCACGACCCGCCGCGGTGCCGGCAACCGCCGACCGCTCGGAGTTAACGGGCTGCCCGTGGCATGACGTCAAGGCCATGCTGCGCCAGGTCGGCTTGCGGCCGACGCGCCAGCGCATGGCGCTCGGCTGGCTGCTGTTCGGCAAGGGCGACCGCCACCTCACCGCCGAAATGCTCTACGAAGAGGCGAGCCGCGCCAAGGTGCCGGTGTCGCTCGCCACCATCTACAACACGCTGCACCAGTTCACCGAGGTCGGCCTGCTGCGCCAGGTGGCGGTCGAAGGCTCGAAGGCGTACTTCGATACCAACGCCTCCACCCATCACCACTTCTTCATCGAGGGCGCCGACGCGTTGCTCGACATTCCCAGCGCCGAAGTGGTGATAGGCAAGACCCCGCTGCCGCCCGAAGGTTATGAGATCGAGCGCGTGGACGTGGTGGTGCGGCTGAAGCGGAAATCATAGATCCGGTCATTCCGGGGCGCGCCGAAGGCGCGAACCCGGAATCCAGGCCCACAATATCAATGTCGAGTTCACTTCTGGATTCCGGGTTCGCACGCTCGCGCGTGCGCCCCGGAATGACCGGTTGAGATAGCGAGCGCTGCGCTACTCCACCTTTTCGTTCGGATAGGCGCCCCACAGCCGGTCCTGGCGGATCCAGCCGTCGAAATTCTTGCCGGCGAATTGGCACCAGCTGCCATTGCAGGACTTGAGTTGGCCAAGCACGCCGGATTGCAAGCGAGCAATTTCCGGAGAAGCTGTATCCGGCTGCTCATAGAGCGGCACTAGACCGCCTTTCAAGGTCGGCACCACCACCGCCGAGCGCTTGCCCGACAGCAGCGAGTGGTAGACCCATCCTTCCGCGCCTTCCCAGTCGCGGATGCGCCGCCAGTTTTCGAACTCGGCGGTGATCTCCACCGGCATGCCGGCGCGGGTATAGACCCAGCGCACGTCCTGGTCTTTGGTCGGGCCGGCGCGCACATTAACCCTGTCCGACTTGAGGCTGACAAAGCGCGGCACCGGCAGGCCGCTCACCGAGCCTGTGTTCAGGGCGGTGTCGCTGCCGGCCTGGGCGTGCCGCGCTATGCCGGTCGGCTCCATGACGGCCAGAACGGCAGCCATAACCAGCGCCACGCCGGCAGGACGGCGAAAAGTGGTTCCAAAGCTTTGTGTTGTCACTGCCATCTGATAGGAAAACGAACGGATTGCGACCCTATGTGCGAGACGCGCAGTGTGGGCCGAGCACGGTTAAAGAGGGCTGAACGGCGCCCAAGACGGCAATAAGACGCCCTGCCGGACGCCGCGGTAAAAAAGCACATGCCGAAGGCCAAAAAGCCGCTGGTCGTCGTCACCCGCAAATTGCCCGACAGCGTCGAGCTGCGGATGCGGGAACTTTTCGACGTCCGGTTCAATCCCGACGACAAGCCGATGACCCAGCATCAGCTCGCCGACGCAGTTAAAGTCGCCGACGTGCTGGTGCCGACCGTCACCGACCGCATTGATTCCTCGGTGTTGTCGAAATCGGGCGAGCAGCTCAAGCTGATCGCCAATTTCGGCAATGGCGTCGACAATATCGACGTCTCCACCGCGGTACAGCGCGGCATCACCGTCACCAACACGCCCGGCGTGCTCACCGAAGATACCGCCGACATGACCATGGCGCTGGTGCTCGCGGTGCCGCGGCGGCTGGTCGAGGGTTCCGCCGTGCTCACCTCCGACAAGGATTGGACCGGCTGGACGCCGACCTGGATGCTCGGCCACCGCATCTGGGGCAAGCGGCTCGGCATCATCGGCATGGGACGCATCGGCCAGGCGGTGGCGCGTAGAGCGCGCGCCTTCGGCCTGCAGGTGCACTATCACAACCGCCGCCGCGTCGCGCCGAAGATCGAGGAAGAACTCGACGCTACTTATTGGGAGAGCCTCGACCAGATGCTCGCCCGCATGGACATTGTCTCGGTCAACTGCCCGCACACGCCGGCAACCTATCACCTCTTGTCGGCGCGCCGGCTCAAGGCGCTGCGGCCGGAAGCCTATATCGTCAACACCTCGCGCGGCGAGGTTATCGACGAGAACGCGCTGACGCGGCTGATCGAAGCAGGCGATATTGCCGGCGCCGGCCTCGACGTGTTCGAGCACGAGCCGGCGGTGAACCCGAAACTGGTCAAGCTCGCGCGCGAGGGCAAGGTCGTGCTGCTGCCGCATATGGGCTCGGCGACGCTCGAAGGCCGCGTCGACATGGGCGAGAAGGTCATCATCAACATCAAGACCTTCATGGACGGCCATAAGCCGCCGGATCGCGTGCTGCCGTCAATGTTGTGATAAATTCCTGATCGTCGGCTTGGCGCCACTCAGCGGATTGCCGGGATCCCAGTCGTAACTCAGCGTCTCGAAGCGCATCGAGCGCGCGTCGACCATCAGCAAACGCCCGACCAGACCTTCGCCGAAGCCGACGATTTCGCGGATCACTTCCAGCGCCATCATCGAGCCGAGCACGCCGGGCAGCGCGCCGAGAATTCCGGCCTCGGCGCAGGCCGGCACGGTGCCGGCCGGCGGCGCTTCCGGGAATAGACAACGATAAGTCGGATTGCGCGTACCGCCGGCGCGCGTCTCATACGGCCGCAGCGTGGTGAGCGAACCGTCGAAAGTGCCAACCGCGGCGGTGACCAGCGGCTTCTTGGCGAAATAGCAGGCGTCGGAGACGAGATAGCGCGTGGCGAAATTGTCGGAGCCGTCGGCGACGATGTCATACTTGGCGATCAGATCAAGCGCATTGCCAGCATCGACACGCATCATATGCGTTTCGATATTCACATGCGGATTGAGCCGCGCGATCACCGCCTCGACGCCGTCGACCTTGCGCTGGCCGATGTCGTCGGTCGAGAAGATCACTTGCCGTTGCAAATTCGACAGCGACACGACGTCGTCATCGACCACGCCGAGCGTGCCGACACCCGCGGCGGCGAGGTAGAGCAGCACCGGCGCGCCAAGCCCGCCGGCGCCGATTACCAGCACGCGTGCGGCTTTCAGCTTGGCCTGTCCCGGCCCACCGACTTCGCGCAACACGATGTGGCGCGCATAGCGTTCGAGTTCTTTTGCATCGAGCATGGCGATAAACCTATGGGTTTACACCGGTTTCGGCCAGCCTTTGGTAGTGGTCCAGTCTGATTGTGGCGAAGTCTGATTACGGCTTGACGGCTGAATAAGCGCCGTTTCAATGGCCGGATGACAAAACACCCAAAGCGGCCACGCGACCTCAACCAATGGGCAAAACGCATGGTCGATATTGCGACAGGCCAAGCTCAGGATAACGAGCCAGAATCCGCTAAGAACCCGGCTGCGGTTGCGTTGGGGCGGCTAGGTGGCCTTAAAGGTGGCAAGGCAAGAGCCAAAAGACTAACCCCGGAAAAACGGGCGGAAATTGCTAAAAAGGCCGCCAAGGCAAGATGGGGTAAGAGATAAAATAGATTACCTTCGACGCACTGACTGCTGCGCCCTCGACGGCAAATAACTAGCGGGTTCATAGGGCGTATCCGCTAACCAATACCCGTGACCCTGTAGCCGGACAAATTTATCCGGCATTCGCCAAAGCATGGTGCTTAGGACCATCTTGGGGTCTTTCCCCTTCAAGAAAATATTCTGCAATTCAAGACCCGCAAAAACCGCGTTCCTAGAAAGCGGTTTTTTTGCTTCTAAAATCATTTCTCGAATGATCGGTGCCAAATCCTCTTTTCGCGGATTACCTATGGTCGGTTCAAGAGTCAGTGCATCCGAAGGCGGTCCAAGCAAATCTAGTTCCTGCTCTTCGGTGAGATTGGCAAACTCTCGATAGGACTCGATAAATTTATCGACCTTGGCCAACTCGCGCCGCAAATCATCAAGCCGTTGCTGCGTCTCGGCCATGTCTTTTCCGAGTTGATCCCGCCGAGCTACAGCATTCTTGATGGCGACGTCCGTCACGACCGTTCTCCCCGTGTTCTTGCCTAAGTAGCACAAAAATAAGGGAGATTCAACTCTTGAATGTTGTATCTGAATGTGTTAACAGTTTCTATCTCTTCGGCACAGGGGCCGGAAAAGATACGACCGCGCAGCATTTCTGCTGGCGGTCGTCGAAATCCTCAGTCGAGCTAGGGGACCTTCCCAGGAACCGGCTCTCCGCAGGGCGCAACACCCCTAAGAAAGGATGATGCGGCATGTGGCGAACGTCCCGGACAAGATAAGCAACTAGGGCGGTGCCCTATTGCGAAGCAATACCGATCCGCTCGCGAATGTGGGGCTGGGCACGTCCCGGTCCCGCATTTGCGTTATATATAACAAACATTACGCCATTTGTCCATGAAAATTGGGAATTTCCTCGATTCTAAAAGACCTTAGAATTGAGTCACTTAGCATATTTTCAAAATAATGCTTGACCGCTCAAGCATGTGTATGTAAATACACATTATGAAACAGCTTGAACCAAAATCCCGTGCCCAAGTCCTGCACCTCTTGATGGAGGGTAATAGCATCCGCGCTACTGCTCGCCTTACCGGCGTGAGCAAGACGACGATCCTTAAGTTGATCGAGGATGCCGGGCGGGCGGCTGCTTGGTATCAGGACCGCGTTTTTCAGAACGTCCAAAGCAAGCGTATTCAAGTTGATGAGATTTTCGGATTTGTCGGCTCAAAGCCCGCAAATACGCCCGCTGAAAAGAAGCTTACTGGCGAAGCTGGTGAGTGCTGGGTTTGGCTTGCAACTGATGCCGATACCAAGCTTGTGCCGTGCTGGTACGTAGGGGGCCGGGGCAGCGATTCAGCACTTATGTTTTTGGACGATCTCGCTTCCCGCCTAGCTAATCGCGTTCAATTGTCATCCGACCAGCACCATGCTTACGCAAATGCCGTTGAAGAGGCATTTGGTGCAGATGTTGATTATGGCCAGATCGTCAAAATCTTCGGACAACCGAAGGGTTCAATTAAAGGCCAGCAATATGTCGCGCCCATTTGCATCGGAACGCGCAAGTCCGCGATAGAAGGGCGTCCCGACCCGAAGCACATTTCAACTAGCTTCGCTGAGCGCAACAATCTCAATATCAGAATGCACTCGCGTAGGATGACGCGATTGACCAACGCATTTTCAAAGAAATTAGAAAATCATCGCCATGCGATGTCGCTGCATTTTCTCTATTACAATTTTGTTCGCGTGCATCAGACCTTGAAAGTGTCGCCCGCGATGGCGGCTGGCGTGACTAAACGGCTCTGGGAAATGAAAGATGTAGTTGATATGGTGGAAGCGTGGGAAAGTCGCGCACGTTAGCCATGTCGTCGAAGGGAAAATGGCCGACAATAATCCAAATGGTCCCGAGAGCGACGGCGACGGCGGCGATAATCCATCCGCCAAATATCAGCCAATCGTTGAAGCTATAAATGCCCTTAATGCAAATAATGAAACCGCCCAACGCCAGAGCGCCGAGCATGAACGCAAGACACTTTTCTGGGCGCGATGGACTAGCATCGGAGTAGCTGTTTATACCGGACTTACTGTCGCTATCGTATGTGCCAGCATTTATTCGGCCATACAGGCTCGCAAAAGTGCCACCGCCGCCGAAACAGCGGCAGATATCGCTAGAGATACTGAACATAGACAACTTAGGGCTTATCTCAGACCTACAAATTTCCAAATTCATATTTCTTCCGCAGCGGAAGAAACACAGCCCCAACATCGACATACGCTCATTGGATCGTTCCAGATCGCGAATGCCGGCCAAACTGCCCCAATAAAAATATTCGGCCAAGGATGGCTTGGTATTCCAAAAACTTTTCCTATTAGCTTCCAATCGTTGGCTTATAAGCACATTCTCAATGAGGCCAATGCTCCCGGGTTTAGTGACGTCTACTTTGATTTCACTGACGACGATCTCACATCCGCTATTTCCTCTACTCCAAGCCGTTTCTATTTTGTTGGAACTGTCCATTATGTTGATACCTTTCACGCCACTCATTTTTTTGAATTTTGCGAAACTTTCAGAGTGAGCAAATTGTCCAGCGTTATGTATAGTTTTGCTGATCCCACCGATTGCGGTGAGCACAATGCAAATGATGACATATCCGCAAATTAGAGTGGATTGCCCGCTCCGGGCTGCCTTATTCAGACTGGACCACTACCCAGCCTTTTGACGCCTTGCGCGGCTGCCTCGATGGGCTAAGGTGCCGCGAAACAAGGTGGCGTCAAAACGATGCGTTGCGGTCCGTTCCTGATCGTGCTCGCGCTCCTCATCGGCGCCGTCGGGGCGCAGGCGCAGGATTCGCCCGGCATCATCCCGATGCCCAAGCAGGACGCCCAGCAAGCCCAGAAGCACGTCAAGCACAAAACAGCAGCCGCGAAACCGGCGGAAGCCAAATCTGCCGAAGCCAAACCCGCGCGAACGAAAACGGCCAAGGATGCCGGCAGGAGCCCGGCGACCGGCAAGCCGGGCATGGTCAAGAACGCGATCGAGCAGCGCAAAGCCGCAGCCACGAAAGCCGCGACGGCCAATGCCGAAGCGAAGGCCGAAATAAAGCTTGAAGCCAAAGTCGAAACCAAGGCCGAGACGAAGGTCGAAGCAAAGGCAGAGCCGGTCGACGACGTGTTCACTGGCATCCCACCTGCCGAGCGCCAGAAAATCCAGGCGGCGCTGTTGTGGGCGGGCGACTATACCGGCTCGGCCGGCGGCGAAGACCCGATGCTGTCTGCGATCAAGAATTTCCAGAAGCGCCACAAGGCCAAGGTCACCGGCGCGCTCACGCCATCCGAGCGCGCCGACCTGATCGCCGCCGCCAAGGCGCACGAAGCCGAATACGGCTGGAACGTGGTGGTCGATCCGGCGACCGGCATCCGCATCGGCCTGCCAAGCAAGATGCTGCCCAATGTGCGCGACGCCGCACATGGCACGCGCTGGTCATCGAAGCATGGTGAGGTGCAGGTCGAGACCTTTCGCATCAAGGAGGCGGGGCTCACGCTTGCTGCGCTGTTCGAACGCGAAAAGAAAGAGCCGGCCGTGCGCCGGGTCGAGCGCAGCGCGCTGTATGACGACGGCTTCACCATCAGCGGCATGCAGGGGCTGAAGATGTTTTCCGTTCGCGCCAAAATGCGCGACGGCGAAATTCGCGGCTTCACCATCCTGTACGATCAGATGATGGAGACCATTGTCGCGCCGGTGACGGCGGCGATGGTCGCGGCTTTCTCGCCGTTCCCCGAGCGCAGCGCGCCCTTCGCCGTACTGGCGAAGTCGGTGGAATACGGCAACGGGCTGGTGGTGAGCGCGCAGGGCCACATCGTCACCGATTTGAAACTCACCCAAGGCTGCCAGGTGATCGTCGCCGCGGGGCTGGGCGATGCCGACCGCGTGGCGGCGGACGAAGAGCACGGCCTCGCGCTGCTGCGCGTCTACGGAACGCGCGAGCTTTCGCCGGTCGCGCTGGCGCACGACTCGCCCAAAGCGGGCGAATTGACGCTGGTCGGCATTCCCGATCCGCGAGAGCAGAACGGCAGACGCAAGCTGACCGAGATCAAGGCGCGGCTTGCCGGCGGCAGCGCGATCGAACTGCGTCAGCCGGTGCCGATGGCGGGATTTTCCGGTGCCGCCGCGCTCGATTCGCAAGGGCGCTTCCTCGGCATGATGGAAATGGGCAACGCGGTGCTCGCCAGCGTCGAGGCCGCCGCGCCGCCGGTGCGACTGATCGATGCCGGGACTATCGCCGGCTTCCTCGACCGCCATCGTGTGCAGGCGGCGCAAGCGCAAACCGCGGACGCCAAGGCGTCGGTGGTACAGATCATTTGCGTAAGGAAGTAATTATTACCTGTCCCGGGCGCAGCGCAGCACGGAGCGAAGCGTAGTGGTGCGCTGCAGACCCGGGACCGTTACGAGCACGGTTCGTAGATTTGGTCGCCGATGCGCCCATCGTACGTATATATTTTGGCAAATCGCCGGTATGGCGTTCTATACATCGGCGTGACCAATAATTTGGTACGACGGACATCCGAGCATCAACAAAAACTTGCGGAATTCACCAAGAGCTATGGCGTCACGCGCCTTGTTTATTTTGAAGAATATCCATCGGCGTTGGAAGCCCGGGCTCGCGGGCGCAGCTTGAAGCGATGGCGGCGGGCTTGGAAGCTCACGCTCATCGACGGTTTCAATCCCGATAGGCGCGATCTTGCCAAGGAGTTGGCGGCCTAAATCACGTTTTGGTAAGGCCCCGGATCAGCGGTGCACCGCCGCGCTTCGCTTGCGCTACACCACGTCCGGGGCAGGAATTTCTCACTTATTTTTCCACACCGGTTTGCGCTTCTCGACGAAGGCTTTCATGCCTTCCTTCTGATCGTCGGTCGCAAACAAGGCGTGGAAGATTCGCCGCTCGAAGATGACACCCTCCGCCAGCGGGCTCTCGAAAGCGCGGTTGATCGCTTCCTTGCCGGCCAGCACCGAAGGCAGCGACATGTTCGCGATGGTGTCGGCCACCTTCATCGCCTCGTCCATCAGGCTTGCCGCCGGCACCACGCGCGCCACCAGCCCTGCGCGTTCAGCTTCCGCTGCGTCCATATTGCGGCCGGTGAGGATCATATCCATCGCCTTGGCCTTGCCGACCGCGCGGGTGAGGCGCTGCGTGCCGCCGATGCCAGGAATGACGCCGAGCTTGATCTCGGGCTGGCCGAATTTGGCGCTGTCGGCGGCGATGATGATGTCGCAATGCATGGCGAGTTCGCAGCCGCCGCCGAGAGCGAAGCCGGCGACCGCCGCCACGATCGACTTGCGCGCGCGCGCGGCATGGTCCCAGCTGGCGGCGAAATTTCCGAGATAGACGTCGATGAAGCTCTTGTCGGCCATCTCCTTGATGTCGGCGCCGGCGGCAAAAGCCTTGTCGCTGCCGGTGATCAACAGGCAGCCGATGTTGTCGTCGGCTTCATAAGCGTCGATGGCCTGGACCAGTTCGATCATGAGCTCCTTGTTGAGCGCGTTGAGCGCCTGCGGGCGGTTGAGCCGGATGATGCCGACCCGGCCCTTCGTTTCGACGAGGATGTTCTGGTAGCTCATGGCCTGCCCTTGCGGTTTGATCTTAAAACTTGATGCCGGCGCGCTTGATGACATCGCCCCATTTGGCCGAATCCGCCTTGATCGTCGCGGCGAAATCCTCCGGCGTGCCGCCGCCCGGCTCGTCGCCGATCTTGGCGAATTTTTCCTTGAAGGCTTCCGATTTGATCGCCTGGTTGATCGCGCCATTGAGCTTGTCGACGATCGGGCGCGGCACGCCGGCCGGCGCAATCACGCCGGTCCAGGTCGGCGCCAGATAGCCGGGGACACTTTCGCCGATGGTCGGTAGATCGGGAAAGGCCGGCGAGCGCGCGGCGCCGCTGACGCCGAGCGGACGCACCAAACCGGCGCGCGCCGAAGGCGCGATCGATTGCAGGCTCTCGAACATGATGTCGACGCGGCCTGCCATCAAGTCCTGGATCGCCAGCGCGCCGCCGCGATAGGGCACGTGCACGATCTTGGTGCCGGTCATGAACTTGAACAATTCGCCGCCGACATGGCCGGGCGAGCCGTTGCTTGACGAGGCGTTGGTCAGCTTGCCCGGATTGGCCTTGGCATAGGCGATCAGTTCCGTGACTGACTTGACCGGCAGCTTGGGCGAGACCGCCAGCAGAAGATGGCCGCGCGTGGTCAGCGCGATCGGCTGGAAGTCGCGCTCGATGTCGTAGGGCAGCTTCTTGACGATGTGGCGTGTGATGGCGAGCGCGCCGATCGGGCCCATGCCGAGCGTGTAGCCGTCGGGCGGCGACTTCGCCACCAGATCGAGCCCGAGCGTGAGCGCGCCGCCCGGCCGGTCGTCCACGATGACCAATTGGCCGAGTTCCTTGCTCAGTTCGGCGGCAAGTATGCGCGCGGTATTGTCGGTGGCGCTGCCGGCCGCCTGCGGCACGATCAGCCGGATCGAATGATCGGGATAGCCAGCGGCCGATGCTGTACCTGCAAAGCAGGCAAGAATGATTGGAATAAGGGCAAGTCTGCGCATGGGGTCGGTTTCGGTTTCCAGGCGCAGCTTGGCTTATTTCTGACAGCTCGGGCAATAGAACGTCGAGCGGCCGTTCTGCACGATGCGTTTGATCTTGCCCTTGCAGTTCGGGCAGGTCGCGCCGTCGCGGTCATAGACCTGGAAATTATGCTGGAAATCGCCGAGCGCGCCATCGGTGCGGCGGTGGTCGCGCAGCGAGGAGCCGCCAGCGGCGATGGCGTCCTGCAGTACCGCCTTGATGGCATCGACCAGCGACGCCGCACGCGCATTAGGCCCACCGCTGCGGTCGGTAATCGTAGAGGCCTGCCGCTTCGGCGACAGGCGCGCGCGATAGAGCGCCTCGCAGACATAGATGTTGCCTAAGCCCGCGACAACGCGTTGATCGAGCAGCGCGGCTTTCAGCGACGTCTTCTTGGCCTGACAGGCGCGCGCCAGCATCGCGGGATCGAACGCGTTGCCCAAGGGCTCCGGCCCGAGCCCGCGCAGCAGCGGTTCGGAATCAAAGTTGGCGCGCTTGACGAGCTTCATCGAACCGAAGCGGCGCGGATCGTTGAACGTCACCGTCGCGCCGTTCGACATGTGAAACACCACATGGTCGTGCGCGGTGCTCTTGGATTTCTCGTGATAGTAGACGCCGGGCTTGGCATCCTTGCCGACGCGGAACGAGCCCGACATGCCGAGATGCATCACCAACACCTCGCCCGACGACAAATCGGCCAGCAGATACTTCGCCCGCCGCCCAAGACCCTCCACCGTCTGCCCGGTCAGGCGTTTTTCGAAGTCCCTGGCAATCGGCCAGCGCAGGCGGCGGTCGCGCACCTCGACCTTGGCCAGCCGCGCGCCTTCCATGGCGGGCGCCAGGCCGCGGCGCACGGTTTCGACTTCGGGCAGCTCGGGCATGGTTAACTCTGGTTCCGTTCACACATAGCGCCCCCCGGCTCGCCGCGCTATGGTCCTGCCCGCAAAGGACTATTCCGATGGCCGCAAGGCGCGAAGAGACCCATTTCGGCGAAAAGACCGTGCCGCTGGCCGACAAGCAGGGGCTGGTGGACGACGTGTTCCATTCGGTCGCGCGCCGCTACGACCTGATGAACGACCTGATGTCGGTCGGGCTGCACCGGCCATGGAAGGACGCGCTGGTGACCGCGGTCAATCCGCCCAAAGGCAACCGCGATTTCCATCTGCTCGATCTTGCCGGCGGCACCGGCGACGTGGCTTTCCGCGTGGTGGAAGCCGGCGGCGCCGGCACGCGCGTCACCGTCTGCGACATCAACGTCGACATGCTCGCCGTCGGTCACGAGCGCGCCGAGCAACGCGGCCATGACGACGCGGTTACGTTCGAGCAGGGCAATGCCGAAGAGCTGCCTTACCCCGACCGCAGTTTCGACTGCGTCACCATCGCCTTCGGCATCCGCAACGTGCCACGTATCGAACACGCGCTGGCCGAGGCTTATCGTGTACTTAGGATTGGTGGGCGTTTCCTCTGCCTGGAATTTTCCGCGGTCACCATGCCGGGCCTCGACGCGCTGTACGAACTTTATTCCTTCCAGGTCATCCCCCGCATCGGCGCGGCGGTGACCGGCGACCGCGAAGCCTACCAATACCTCGTCGAGTCGATCCGCAACTTTCCGCGGCCCGAGCGTTTCGCCGACATGATCCGTGCCGCCGGCTTCCGCCGCGTTTCGTTCACGCCCATGACCGCCGGCGTGGTGGCGCTGCATTCGGGCTGGAAATTGTGATCGCCGCCCTGTCCCATCTCACGCGCCTGGCGCGCGCCGGTTTCGTGTTCGCGCGCGAAGGCGTGTTCGCATTGGTCGATACGCGTTCCTTGCCGCTGCCGGCCAAGACCGCCATCGCGCTGGCGCGTCTGATCGAACGCCCGAGCGCCAAAAGCGGCGAGAGCCGGCTTGCCGCCGCGCTCACCAAGCTCGGCCCCACTTACGTCAAGCTCGGCCAATTCATGGCCACCCGCCCTGACGTGGTCGGCAAGCAGATCGCACGCGATCTCGAAAGCCTGCAGGACAAGATGACGCCGTTTCCGCAAAGCGAAGCGGAAGCGGGGGTCGCCGCCGCCTTCGGCAAGCCGTTGAACGAAGTCTATGCGAGCTTCGGGCCCGCCGTCGCTGCCGCCTCGATCGCGCAAGTGCATCGCGCCGAGGTCGAAGCGGACGGCGTGCGCAAGCCGGTGGCGGTGAAACTCTTGAGGCCCGGCATCGAGCGCCGCTTCAAGTCCGATCTCGACGCTTTCTTCTACGTGGCGCGCAAGGCCGAGAGCGCCTCGCTCGAAGCGCAGCGGCTGCGGCCGGTCGAGGCGGTGGCGACGCTTGCGCGCTCGGTGACGATGGAGATGGATTTCCGCCTCGAAGCCGCCGCGCTCTCCGAAATGGCGGAGAACACGCGCGACGACAAGGATTTCCGCGTGCCCACCGTCGACTGGGACCGCACCGCGCGCGAGGTACTCACGCTGGAATGGATCGACGGCACACCGCTCAACGACCGCGACGCGCTGGAAGCCAAGGGCTATGACCTTCCGGCACTTGGCCGCCAAGTGATCCAGAGCTTCCTGCGCCAAGCGCTGCGCGACGGCTTCTTCCATGCCGACATGCACCCTGGCAATCTGTTTGTCGATCCCGATGGTAAGTTAGTCGCGGTCGACTTCGGCATCATGGGCAGGCTCGGGCCGAAGGAGCGGCGCTTTCTCGCGGAAATTCTGTTCGGCTTCATCACCCGTGACTATCACCGCACCGCGCAGATCCATTTCGATGCCGGCTACGTGCCGCGGCATCATTCGGTGGAGAGCTTCGCGCAGGCGATCCGCGCCATCGGCGAGCCGATCCACAACCGCACCGCCGAAGACATCTCGATGGCCAAGCTCTTGATGCTGCTGTTCGAGGTCACCGGCCTGTTCGATATGCGCACGCGCCCTGAACTTCTTTTGTTGCAGAAGACCATGGTGGTGGTAGAAGGCGTCGGCCGCACGCTCGATCCCAAGCTCGACATGTGGACCGTGGCCGATCCTGTCGTGCGCGAATGGATCGAGCGCAATCTTGGGCCGGCCGGGCGGCTGGAAGGTGTCGCCGAAGGCGCCGGCGAGATCGGCCGCTTCATGGGCCAGGTGCCGTCGCTGCTCACGCGCGCGGCCACGCTCATCGACCAACTCGACGACATCACGCGCGACGGCCTGGTGCTGTCGCCAGGCACGGTAGAGGCGATCGGCCGCGCCGAGCAGCGCCGCAACCGCTGGACCGCGGTGGCGCTATGGGCGATCGCCGCCTTGCTGGCCTTGTCGGTGTGGCGGCTGTTCTAAGCCACCAATTCCTGCAGCTTGTCGATGCTCTGCGTCCAGCCCGCCTCCATGCCGGCGAGCATTTGCTGCGCGATCGGCACCAGACCGACCATGTGCGATTTCACCGTCAGCGTGGTCTTGCCGTCATGCTCCGCGAAGGCGACCGAAGTTTCGCCTTCCATCAGGTGATTGCCGTCCTTGTCGACGGGCACGTTGGTGAACACCAGCCGCTCGGGCGCTCTCACCTCGGTGAACACGCCTTTCATCGGATAGTCGTTGCCGTCCGGCCCGTGCATGACGATGCGCAGGGCGCCGCCGACACGGACATCGAGTTCCGGCACCGAGGCGGTAAAGCCGCGCGGCCCGAACCACTGCGCCATCATCTTCGGATCGGTCCAGGCCTGCCACACCAGCGCGCGCGGCGCGTCGAATGTGCGGGTGATGACGACGCTCCCTCCGCCATGGGTCGCGGCTGTTTTTTCCACTGCCGCGCTCATGCCGCTCGCCCGTCATAGGCGCGCTCGATCGCCGCGATGTCGAGCTTCTTCATTGTCATGAACGCGTTCATGACGCGCGCGGATTTCCTGGCATCCGGGTCGGTCATCATCTTCGGGATGGCGCTCGGCACCACCTGCCAGGACAGGCCGAACTTGTCCTTCAGCCAGCCGCAGGGACCCTCCTGACCGCCCGCGGTCAGCGCGGTCCAGTAGTAGTCGACGTCGCCTTGCGTGTCGCACATGACCTGGAACGACACGGCCTCGTCGAACTTGAACTGCGGGCCGCCGTTGAGCGCGGTGAAGGGTTGCCCGTCGAGTTCGAAGGCCACGACCATCACCGATCCCGCCGGCTTGCCGTGCACGTCCTGCCCGGCGTCAGGAAAGCGGCTGACCGACGTAATCTTGGAATCCTTGAAGATCGAGCAATAGAACTTGGCGGCCTCTTCCGCCTGGGTGTCGAACCACAGGCAGGGAGTGATCTTTTTGGTTCCGGTTGGCATGAGGGTACTCCTTACTTTACGCGCGCCAGATAGGCGGCGAGCTGATCCATGGTGCCGCCCCAGCCTTGCATCATGCTGTCGTGCATGGTGTCGAAAGTCTTCTGCTCTTCTTCCGTGGCGTCGAGCGTGCGCCAAGTAATGGTGAACTTGGTCTTAGCCCCGGGCGCATCTTCGAAGGTGAAGGTCGAGAGCATATAAAGCGGCCAAGTCGCGCTGCCCGGATGCCGCGTGATGCCGCCCTTTTCGTCAGAAAATGAATTGACGAAGACGAGCTTCTCCTGCGGCACGATCTCGCGATATTTGAACAGGCCCCACATGGCGGCGCCGTTCGGCGCCTGCATGCCGTAGTGGTATGAGCCGCTGACGCGCAGATCCATCTTGGAGGAGAGCACGGTGAAGCCCTTCGGGCCCCACCATTGCTTCATGCGTCCCTGATCGGTGAAGCATTGCCACAGCAGCACCCGCGGCGCGTCGAACACGCGCGACATGACGAATTCGCTGGCCATGGGGCACCTCCTCTAAAGCGACCCAGCTTACGCGTGCACAATCACCATCCAGCCGACGCCGAATTTGTCGGCGAGCATGCCGAAGCGCGGCGAGAAGAATGTTTTCTCAAGCGGCATGCGCACCTCGCCGCCCGCGGCAAGCGCGTTGAAGACCTTGTCGGCCTCCGGCGGATCCTTGGCGTAAAGCGTCAGGGAGATGCCCTGGAAACTTGGCTTGCCGGTGTTGCGCCCGTCGGACATCAGCAGGGTGGCGTCGCCGATCTTGAGCGCGGCGTGCATCACCTTTTCGGCGCTGCCGGGCGAGATCATCGACTGGTCGGGCGCCTCCTTGAAGCGCATCAGCATCTCGACTTTGGCGCCAAGAGCCTTCTTGTAGAACTCGATCGCTTCGTCGGCGCGGCCTTCGAACGACAAGTAGGGCTGAATGGGCATCGCTTTGTCCTCCACAGGATGAACTTGACAATTACGTTGATATCAACATAATAGCGGCATGTCAACAGCCCAGTACCGCCTCGACGTGTCGTGCCGGGAACTGCCATTCAGCGCGACGCCGCACGTCCGCGACACCTGCCTGTGTCTGCACGTGCAGCGCGCCGCGCGCGCGCTGGCGCGCCGCTTCGACGAAGCGCTGCGCCCGTTCGATCTCAGGCAAGGGCAATTTTCGCTGCTGATGTCGCTCAACCGCCCGGAGCCGCCGAATGTCGGCAGCGTCGCCGCGCTGCTGGCGATGGATCGCACCACACTGACAGCCAACCTCAAGCCGCTGGAACGGCGCAGCCTGGTTAAGGTCGCCGTCGATAAAGAGGACAGACGCAACCGCCGCCTGATCATCACCGCTGCCGGCCGCGCGCTGCTGCGCAAGGCGTTTCCGGTGTGGCAAAAGACACACGCGGAATCCGAAAAGTCGCTCGTCGGCATTTCTGCCGATACCTTGCGCGCCGCGCTGCGCGCGCTGGCGTGAGGCACGCTTATCCCTCCCCTGAAAGGGGAGGGATAAGCGCAAGCCGCAGGCGCATGTTGCGATCTGCATGTCAGGCCTTTCTCGCCGCCACGAACTCGGCCAATCGCACCATGGTCTGGGCCAGACCCTTGTCGGCGCCATACTCCTTGATGACGCGCGCACGCTCCTCGGCCGTCGGGAACACGCCGTGCCAGGTCAGCCGCGTCTTGCCGCCGAGATCTTCGAACGTGAGGGTCTGCTCGAACTGCACCGGCTCGACGTCTTCGCCGCCGCCGTGGCGGTAGACAATGCGCTCGGGCGCGACGATCTCGTCGAACGTGATGCGATTCTGGTAATCGCGCCCGTCCGGCCCGTGCATGACGAAGCGCCATACGCCGCCGGGGCGGAAATCGAACGCGCTGGTCGTCGTGGTGAAGCCGTCCGGCCCCCACCATTGCGCCAAATGCTGCGGATAGGTGAAAGCCGAGAACACCAGTTCGCGCGGCGCGTCGAACACGCGGGTGCCGACGATCGAACGGGGATCGCGATCGAGGTCGATGCTATTTGTCGCGCTCACGCTTTACTCCCTTGGCTTGCAGCGTTTTCAGATAATCGTCGAGGCGATCGAGCCGCGCTTCCCAGAGCCGTCGATATTCGGCGAGCCAGTCGTCAATGGGCTTGAGCGCCGCGGCTTCGAGCTTGCACGGCCGCCACTGCGCCTCACGCGAACGCGCGATCAGCCCGGCGCGTTCCAGCACCTTGAGATGCTTGGAGACGGCGGGGCCGCTCATCTTGAAGGGCTTGGCGAGGTCACTCACCGTGGTTTCGCCGAGGGCAAGCCGCGCGAGGATGGCGCGCCGCGTCGGATCGGCGAGAGCGGAGAAGGTGGCGCTGAGGCGGTCGGTCGGCATTTGTACTGAACCACTAAGTTAAATAACCTTATGGTTAAGTACATGGGATGGTCAATCCGGTCAAGCGGCC
Source organism: uncultured Alphaproteobacteria bacterium (assembly GCA_963821785.1). Classification (GTDB taxonomy): domain Bacteria; phylum Pseudomonadota; class Alphaproteobacteria; order Rhizobiales; family Xanthobacteraceae; genus Pseudolabrys. Next base: position 167,901 of record CAWGFC010000001.1, read on the forward strand.
CAAATTAAATTTTTTCAGGTAACCTTTGATTGCATTGATATCAGTGCTATCATTTTACCGTAAGCCAATGCCATTACATGGGTTTTCCGATGGCCTCCCTCACCGTCCGCCAGCTCGACGAGCGCCTGAAGAAGCTCTTGCGCCTGCGCGCGGCGCGCAGCGGCCGCTCGGTGGAAGACGAGGTGCGCACCATCTTGCGCGCGGCCGCCGAGGAAGCCGGCGAAGACATCCTCGAAGGCTTCACGCCGCCCGGCAAGAGCGCCGCGCCGCGCCGTGCGACGAGCGCGCCCGCCGGCAGCAAGCGCGTGCTGCTGATCGTCGGCGGCGGCATCGCCGCCTACAAGTCGCTCGATCTCATCCGCCGACTAAAGGAGCGCGGCCTTAGCGTGCGCTGTATCCTCACCAAGGCGGCCGAGCATTTCGTCACGCCACTGTCGGCCGGCGCCATTGTCGGCGGGCGCGTCTTCACCGACCTGTTCGATGCGGCGAGCGAATTCGACGTCGGCCACATACGGCTCGCGCGCGAGACCGATCTGATCGTCGTTGCGCCAGCCACCGCCGACCTGATGGCCAAGATGGTTGACGGCCATGCTGACGATCTCGCCACCGCGGTGCTGCTCGCCGCCGGCACAAAAATTCTGCTTGCCCCGGCGATGAACCCGCACATGTGGACGAACAGAGCGACGCAACGCAATCTCGCGCAGCTCGTTGCTGACGGCATCGCTCTCGTCGGTCCCAACGAAGGGGAGATGGCGGAGAAGGGTGAGCGCGGGCTCGGCCGCATGGCCGAGCCGCTGGAGATCGCTGCAGCAATTGAGAATCTGCTCGGCGGCGGCACGCAGTCGCTCAAGGGCCAGCGCGTGTTGGTCACGTCGGGCCCGACGCATGAGCCGATCGATCCGGTGCGCTACATCGCGAACCGCTCGTCCGGCAAGCAGGGCCACGCCATCGCCGCGGCGGCGGCGGCAGCCGGCGCCGAGGTGACGCTGGTCAGCGGCCCGGTGAATTTGTCCGATCCGCCGGGCGTTTCTGTCATGCATGTTGAAAGCGCGCGCGACATGTTGAAGGCGGTCGAGCGCGCGCTGCCGGCCGATGTGGCGGTGTTCGCTGCCGCGGTGGCCGACTGGCGCGTCGCCAATGCCGACGAACAGAAGATCAAGAAAAAAGCCGGCCAGGCCGCGCCGGAATTGTCGCTCACGGAAAATCCTGACATTCTTTCGACCATCGCGCACCGCAAGACGCAGCGGCCGACGCTGGTGATCGGCTTTGCCGCCGAAACCGAAAACGTCGTCGACAATGCGAAGGAGAAGCTCAAACGCAAAGGCTGCGATTGGATTCTGGCGAACGACGTGTCGCCGCAAACCGGCATCATGGGCGGCGACCGCAATACGATTCAGCTGGTGACCACCAAGGGCATCGAACCCTGGCCACCGCAATCGAAGAAAGATGTAGCGAAGATGTTGATTGAGCGAATTGCCGAAACAATCACGAAATAGTTCTCTTCAATTCCGGAATTACGCACAGATCATTTGTCGCTGAATGTTCTAGATCACACCTTAACGCGCTAAGCTCTTCGTTTGTCGAGGAGACTATTTGGGATGACGGCAAACGTTCCGCTGCGGAAGCTCACGCGCGAAACTTCAAATGAAGTCCGTGTACAACGCCTCTCGCATGGCCAGGACTTGCCGCTGCCGTCGTACCAGACCGCGCACGCCGCCGGCATGGATCTGATCGCTGCGGTGCCGGCAGACGCGCCACTCACGCTTTCGCCCGGCGCGCGCGCGCTGGTGCCCACCGGCATCGCCATCGCGCTGCCGCCCGGCACCGAGGCGCAAGTGCGGCCGCGCTCCGGCCTCGCCATCAAACACGGGCTCACCGTGCTCAATGCGCCCGGCACCATCGACGCCGACTATCGCGGGGAAGTCCAGGTGCTGTTGGTTAATCTCGGCGGTGAGGCGGTGACGATCACGCGCGGCCTGCGAATCGCCCAATTGGTGATTGCAACCGTAGCGCGCGCGCAGCTGCTTGAGGTCGCCATACTCGATCAAACCATAAGAGGAACAGGCGGATTTGGCTCTACTGGCAGTTGAATTAGAATCTGCGTATGTTTTCGGCTGGACGGAGGTCCGCCTGTAGCCTATTACCGGCGACTTTCGTAGTCCGTGGTGCCAAGCATGCCGATGGTGTCCCGCAAGGGCGTTCTTGCTATTGCCGCCGTAATCGATGTGGCGATCAACGCTCAAGACCGGCCCGTTTCGGCCAAGGCGCTGGCGGTGCGCCATAAGCTGCCGCCGCGCCATCTCGAACCTGTCCTGCAGGCGCTGGTGCACGAAGGCATCCTGCGCGGCGTACGCGGACCGCACGGCGGCTATGAGCTCGCGCGCGAGCACGGCCAGGTCAGCGCCGATGATATCCTGCGTGCCGTCAACGCCTCCGAAGACGCCGACCATCCGCTGCTACCGCATTCGGCGCTGGCCAATGATGTGGTGAAGCCGGCGTTGGTCGAAGCCGAGCGCTCATTTTCGCTGGCGCTTGCCGGCATTAGCGTCGAGGCCATGGCGAAGCGGGCCGGCGCGTTGAAATAACTCTACTGCGCGGCTAATCCGGCTCCCGTTCACGGTCTGGACTCTTTCGGCGCGAGTCCCCACGGGGGTAAAGTCTTCCGATTCGCGCGTGGTGCGGCGGACGCCATTCGCATTCCTGGGGCCAATCTGAAATGCCGGCGACAATCCGGACGGCGAACGAGAGGCTGCGTGCTCGTCCGAGTGGGGGCGGATTCCTCGCCGCCTTGGTTCTTGCAACATCTTGCGGTACGCCGGCGCATGCCGGCACGGGTCTCATCGACCGCTTCACAGGCGCCGCCGCGACGGTAAGCCACGACCAGGTTGCCGCCGCCACCACGACACTCGGCCTGCTCTGCTTCGCCGTGCTGGCTATCGTCGTTCTTGTGCGCACGCGCAAGTCCGCCGCTTTGGCGCAATCCGCGGCGCAGGACGAAGCCATGGTGCTGCGCGCCGAAATCGACCGGCTCAAGACGCTGCTGTTGTCGCAGCCGCAAGTGCTGGTGGCCTGGCCGGCCGGCGCCGACGAGCCGGAAATCATCGGCGACACCAGCATAGTCGTTTCGGGTTCGCAGCCGGAGGGGGTGCTCGCCTTCGGCGCCTGGCTTGAGGCGGCGGCGGCGCAACGCATGGAGCACGCCGTCGACACTTTGCGCCGCGACGGCCGCGGCTTCGTCATGACGGTGACCACCAGCGCCGGCCGGCCGCTCGAGGCGGAAGGACGCGCGGTGGCGGGGCGCGCGGTGCTGCGCCTGCGCGACGTCAGCGGCATCGAGTCCGAGCTGATGGATCTCGCCTCCCGCCACGACCGGCTGACCGGCGACGTCGAGACCCTGAAGACGCTGCTCAATTCCCTGCCCAGTCCAGTGTGGGGACGTGACCAGGCCAGCCGGTTGATCTTCGTCAACGCGGCTTACGCCCGCGCTGTCGGCGCCGAAGATTCCGCCGACGCGGTCAAGCGCGGGCTGGAACTGCTCGACCGCACCGCGCGCGACGACTTCGCGCACGCACGGGCCGGCGGCGGTCCGCATGCCGCCCGCGTGCCGGCGATCGTTTCCGGCGAGCGACGCATCTTCGACGTGATGGATGCTCCGAGCGGCGCCGGCTCAGCCGGCATGGCGACCGACGCCACCGAGGTGGAGGCCATGCGCGCCGACCTCGCGCGCAGCATCGAGGCGCACCGCCGCGTGCTCGACCAGCTCGCCACCGGCGTCGCGATCTTCAACGTCGACCGCAAGCTGATCTTCAACAACGCCGCCTTCCGTTCGCTTTTCGAACTCGACGGCGGCCTGCTCGAGCAGACGCCGACCGACTCAGGTCTGCTCGACGCCCTGCGCGCCAGCCGCAAACTGCCCGAGGAGCAGGATTTCCGGCAATGGAAGCAGCAACTGCACGAAGCCTATCGCGCGGTCGAGCCGCAGGAACACATGTGGCACTTGCCGGACGGCCGCACGCTGCGCGTCGTCACCACGCCCAATCCGGAGGGGGGCGTCATCTATCTCTACGACGACGTCACCGAACGCCTGGCCCTGCACCGCCGCTACGACGCGCTGATCAAGGTGCAGCGCGAGACGCTCGATCATCTCGCCGAAGCGGTCGCGGTCTTTGGCTCGGACGGCCGCGTGCGGCTGCACAATCCAGCGTTCCAGCGCATGTGGAAGCTTTCGCCTGAGGCGCTCGACCAGCATCCGCACGTGGAAGCGGTCACCGCCTGGGCGCAGGCGCTGCACGACGACAATACGGTGTGGCGCGATCTGCGCGCCGCGGTGACCGCGATCGACAACCGCGAGCCGATCGTCGCGCGCATCGAGCGGCGCGACGGCATGTTGATCGACATGACGGCCATGCCGCTGCCGGACGGCGCCACGCTCGTCACCTTCCAGGACGTCAGTGACACGGTGAACGTCGAGCGCGCGCTGATCGAGAAGAACGAGGCACTGGAAAACGCCGACGCCATCAAGGTCGATTTCGTGCACCACGTATCTTACGAATTGCGTTCGCCGCTCACCAACATCATCGGCTTCGCGCATTTCCTCGGCGATCCGGCGTTCGGACCGCTCAACGACAAGCAGCGCGAATATCTCGGCTACATCACGGCCTCGACCAACGCGCTGCTCGCATTGATCAACAACATCCTCGATCTCGCCACCATCGACGCCGGCGCCATGGCGCTCAACCTCACGCAAGTCGACATCCGCGCCAGCATGGACGAGGCGGCCGAGGGCGTGCAGGACCGGCTCAAGACCGACGGCATCGCGCTCGATATCCGCGCCGCGCCCGGCATCGGCACGTTCACCGCCGATGGGCGGCGCCTGCGCCAGGTTTTGTTCGATCTGTTATCCAACGCCGTCGGCTTTTCGCCGCCTGGCGAGACCGTCACGCTCTCGGTCGAGCGTCGCCCCGACGCGGTGGTGTTTTCGGTCACCGACCATGGCCCCGGCATTCCGCCGGAAGCGATGGACAAGGTGTTCGACTGGTTCGAGACCGATTCGATGGGCTCGCGGCACCGCGGCAGCGGGCTCGGCCTCTCGCTGGTGCGCTCGTTTGTCGAACTACACGGCGGCACCGTGACCATCGACTCTACGCTCGGCCGGGGTACGACGGTGACCTGCGTGTTCCCCACGGTGCAGGAAGCCAAGCAAACGGCGGCGTAACCGTCGCGGCATTGCCCTTAGTCTTGTTGTAAGATGCTTCTATCGGGGGTTGACGCGATAGTGGGTGGCCACATGTCTTGGATAGAAATTCTGGGATACTTAGCGTCCGCTGCGGTGCTCGCAACGTTCTGTATGAGCACCATGATTCCCCTGCGCGTGGTGGCCTTGGCCAGTAACGTCCTATTCTGTGCCTACGGATATTTCGATCACTTGTACCCCGTCCTCATTCTCCACTCGATTTTGTTCCCGGTTAATACGCTGCGCCTGCTTCAGTTTTATCGCTTGGTCCGCGACGTGCGCGACGCCCATCGAGGCGATCTGCCGATTCAGAGTTTGCTGCCCTACATGACCGCGCAAAATCTCACTGCGGGGCAAACCCTCATCCGCAAGGGAGAGAAAGCGGATCGACTCTATTTTTTGGTCGATGGCACGCTTGAAATTTCCGAGCTCGGTAAAACGCTCGAACCCGGAGCGGTGCTTGGAGAAATCGGGGTCTTTGCCCGCGCTCAAGAACGCACCGCGACAATCGTATGTCGCACTGACTGTCGCTTGTACGCCTTGTCCGAAGGCAAGGCCAAGCAGCTCTTTTTTCAAAATGCATCCTTCGGCTTCGCCGTGATGCAGCTCATTATCAATCGGCTGCTAGAGAACAACAGGCAGCTGCAGGAAGCCCGCGCGGCATAAGGCCGTCAGGCGTGCTTGGCGGCGGCGGGGCTGGCGGCGCGCAGCGCGCCGGGATTGAGCCGCGGCTCGGCGCCGATCCAGAAGAGAATATTTGCCAAGATGCAGAGCCCGGTCGCGGCGAACCAGACCATGGCGGTGCCGACGAAGGCCGGGAACAATGCCCACCACGGGCTCACGGTCAGGAACAGGATCGAGCCCAAGATAATGTTGATGCCGACGGTCACGTAGATGCGGCGCTCGAGATACCAGCTGTCGGTCTGCAGGAAATAAAACTTGCGGTTCGGCGCGCCAAGCGCCGCCTTGAAGCCGAGGAGCTTGAGCCCGTTGCCGATGGGGCAGAAGCCCGTGAACGCCACATTGATGGAGACAAGCCCGGTGGCGACGACGCCGAAAATCCACAGCGGATTGACCAGCACCGCCAAAAGCGTGCTGGCGATCAGCACCAGGCCGGCGATCAGCCACACCGCCCGCTCGATGTACCAGCGGTCGGTGGGGACGACATAAATGCCTTTGCGCATTGTCATAATTCAAACCTACTCCGCTCGCGGCCCGAAACCTATTCAAATCCCTGTAAGCTACCCTTACGAAATTTCATTGATCTAGGTCACAGGACCAAACCGGCAGCGAGTAACAGGCTGAACAGCAACTGGATTTGCACCGTCCACACCAGAACCCGGTTGAAGCCGCGGCCAGGCGGCTCGCGCATGAAGCGGTAAATCAGCGCCAGCACCGGCAGCAGCGCGAGCAGCGCCAGCGAGATATGCCGATTGGGCAGGGCGCGGCCGATCGGCTCGAGCAACGCAAAAGGCAACAGCATCATGCCGGCATAAATCCAGATCGTGCCCTGGCGCCCCGCCAGAATGGCGAGCGTGCGCCGCCCGACCCGCGTATCGGCGTCGACGTCGCGGAAATTATTGACCAGCAGAACGGCCCCGGTCATCAGGCCGAGGGCGAGACCGGCGGCCAGCGCCGGCGCGCCGAGATGGCCGGCGCACAGCCAGTACGTGCCTCCCACCGCGCCGACGCCGAAGAAAGCGATCACAAACACTTCGCCGAGCGGCGTATAGGCGATCGGCCACGGCCCGCCGGTATAGGCCCAGCCAGCGGCGATCGACGCGAGACCCAGCAGCAAAATCGGCCAGCCGCCGACAGCGATCAGATAAAGCCCCATCAGCGCCGCAACTGCGAAGCACGTACAGGCGCCGTGCTTGACGCGGCGCCCGCTCAGCAATCCCATGGCCGTCACGCGCGGCGGGCCGATGCGGTCGGGGCCGTCGCCGCCGCGCTCGCTGTCGACCGCGTCGTTGTGCATGTTGGTGCCGAGTTGGATGAACGCGCTGGCGATCAACGCCGCCAGCACCGCTGGCCCGTGAACCCGCCGGTCCACCGCCCACGCCAGCGCCGCGCCGACCACCACCGGCGTGATCGACAGACTGAGCGTGCGCGGACGCGCCGCCAAGAGCCAAGACGACAGATTCATGATTTCATAACGACACTTTGCGTCAGCAGCGCTTAAGCTCTTGTTCCCGGGAACAATTCTTAACCACGGTGGTTGACACTACGGCCCCGGACTGGAGTGCACCGTCATGCTCAGGTTATGCGCGATTGCGTCACTCATTACGATCATAGCTCCGCTGCCGGCTATCGCCTACACGCAGGCGGACGCTGATGCCTGCACGTCGGATGCGTTCCGGCTTTGCCAGAATGCCATCCCCGATGAAGGGCGCGTGGCGCAGTGTCTCGCCCAGAACAAGAGTCAGCTGAGCCCGGCCTGCAAAGTCGTATTCAGCCGTCCCGCCACCGCGGGTGAAGCGCAGGCACCCGGGCGTCCGCTCGACATTCACCGTACGGATTTCTGAGCGCTCTGATGCGCGATGGAGCGAGTGCGCCCGCAGCGCCCCGCCGTCGAGATGACGCCGCGAACCTCGTGCAATAAGCTTTCCAGCTCCGCTATACTTTACGCTGTCGCGCAGTCCGCACACCGGGCGGCCGGCCAATAACTTGCGCGCACGTTTCGCTTCGGGGGAACCAAGATGAAACTGTTGAAGACTCTGATTTGCGGCGCCGCGCTCCTGCTGAGCGCGCCGGCCATGGCCGACGCCGTCAAGATCGTGGTGCCGTTCGCGGCCGGCGGTCCAGTCGATCAATGGGCGCGCGTGCTCGCGCATGGCCTCGGACCTCTGCTCGGCGCCGACGTCATCGTCGAGGACAAAGGCGGCGCAGGCGGCGCCATCGGTTCAGAAACGGTGGCGCGCGCCGCACCCGACGGCAAAACCATTTTGCTAGCCAGCCTCGGCTCACAGGTGATCAGCCCGGCGCTGCGGCCGCCGCACGGCTACGACCCAGTGAAAAGCTTCGAGCCGGTAATGCTGGTCGGCGCCGTGCCGACGCTGCTCGTCATCGGCCCGAAATCCGGCGCCACGACTCTGAAAGAGTTGATTGCCAAGGCGAAAGGCGGCCAGCCCATGGGCTATGGCTCGGCCGGCCCCGGCACCACCATGAACATCGCCGGCGAACTGCTCAATTCGGCCGCCGGCCTGAAGGTCGCGCACGTGCCCTACCGCGGCGCAGCGCCCGCCATCAGCGATCTCATGGGCGGCCAGATCGACATACTCAATGCCGATTTTCCGGTGCTGTTGCCGCTAGTCAAAGCCGGGAAGGTGAAGGCGGTCGCGCTCTACAGCGCCGAACGCTCGCCGCTTTTGCCCGACGTACCAACCACCGCGGAACTCGGCCTGCCCGACGTGGTGATGGAGAACTGGTACGGCGTGTTCCTGCCCGCCGGCACGTCCGTCGCGGTGCGCGACAAATTGGAGAAGGCGTTGTTCGAAGTCGTCGCACAGCCTGACGTGAAGGAACGCTTCGCCACGCAAGGGATACACGGCACGCTCGGCAGCACCGCCTTCACGGCGCGGCTCGCCAAGGAATTTCCTTACTGGCAGGCGACCATCACCAAGCTCGGCATCAAGGCGGAGTAGCCATTTTCCGCTCGTCCCGCGTCCAGGCAGGCTCCGGCGACTAGAACGCTCCACTCAGGCGCACAAACGGCCCGGAATAGCCGCGGTCGATATTCTTGACGTTGCCGTCGCCGGTGCACAGGGCGTGGCCGTGGTAATCGATCTGGAAGCCGGCCGAGACTTTGAAGTTGGACGCAGGGCGCGCCCGCGCTTCAGGCATGGATCGCCGGAGAATGCCCGGCGATCCGGATATGGTATTCTTGTGCCGGTAAAGGCACATGAAGTCCGGGCCGCACGATAGTTATCCGTCAGGAGATGAACCATGAGCAGTCGACTGGCGAACGTGCAGGTGCCCGCCGCCTATCGCTTCAAGCTCGGCGGATTCGAATGCACCGTGGTTTCCGATGGCCCGCTCAAGCTCGGTACGTTCAGCCCGAAGTTGTTCCGCGGCTTCACTCAGGAGCGCATCGACGAGATTCTTGCCGCCAATTTCCTCGACAAGGACAATTTCGAGGTCGAGCAGAATGCGCTTGTCGTGAATACCGGCGACAAGCTCGTCCTATTCGACACGGGTATGGGGTTCCGCAAGGTGTACGGGCCGCGCAGCGGCCGCGTGCTCGCCAATCTCCGCCGTGGGCATTGATCCCGCCTCGATCGACATAGTGGCGTTGAGCCACGCCCATCCGGACCACGTCTGGGGTCTCGCCGGCGAAGACGGCAAGCCGAACTTTCCAAACGCGCAAATTTATATCACCCAGGCGGACTTCGACTACTGGACCGACGAAGCCAAGCTGTCGCATCCCACGCTCGGCCGCTACATCGGGCCGATCCGCGACACGCTGCTGCCGTTACGCGAGCGCATCCTATTCCTGAACGACGGCAAGGATGTCGTGCCGGGCGTGCAAGCGCTCTCGACGCCCGGCCATACGGTCGGCCACACCAGCTTTGTGGTCAGCTCGCAAGGGAACTCGATCGTCTATCTCGCCGACCTCGCTCACCGGCCTCTGCTGCAGATGGAGAATCCGCGCGCCGAGTTCACCCGCGACACCGATCCGCAGCAGGGAGTCTCGTCGCGTCTGCGCGTCTTCGACATGGCGGCGAGCCAAAAGATACCGATCCTCGCTTACCACTTCCCGTGGCCCGGCATCGGCCATGTCGCCAGGCGCGATGACGCTTACCGGTACGTGCCGGTGGAAATGCAGACGGTGCTGTAGGCGGTTGGTCCGACGCGTCGAGCTTTGTGATGCGCTACGAAGACATGCTGGCAGACCCACGCAAGGCATTCGGTGCGCTGACGCGTCATTTGCTGCTCGATGTCACGCCCGGCGCGGGCCAGGGGAAATATTCGGTTAACGACCACAATTTTAGACAATCCGCCCCACCTCGGAAACGAAGAATTGACGGTCCATGCGCCAGAAAGAAGGCCCGCAAATCACCGGGCCTTATGCAGGCATCACGAGGCGAAGACTATGCGCGAGTTGATCGGAAAAATAGCACTGAACGAGCCTGGTGTGACCAGGAGTGTCTATCGTTCAGAGCTGATCCGTTGCGGCGAATGCCAGAAGATGGCGCCGGTGGGAATCGAGGTGATTACGGCGAGACGAGACGGCGACGCGCAGAAGGTCCTGGAGCACCGGTACTACTGCCGCAGCCATGGCCTCGACTACGAAACAAGGAGCCAGGGCCAAACGCTTCCCCGCGAAACGAAGCGCAAGTCGGATAACGACGCATACTTGCGCAATTATTCTAAACGCCGTTGAGCCGTTCCCGCGCTCGCGGCGAATCTGACCTCAGATAAACGATCAAACAAGAAAGGCGTGGATGCCCGGCACAAGGCCGGGCATGACAAGTCAATTGCCGTTCGTCCCCGCGAAAGCGGGGACCCAGGGCCACGGGTTTCTGGATTCCCGCTTGCGCGGGAATGAGCGGAAAAATTATTTCTGCTTCGGCAACAACTCGCTGACCGGCACGCCGGCCGTGATCTTGGCGGTGCGGTCTTTCTCGTTCTTGGCGATCTCACGCACGCGCGCCAGCACTTGCGCCGCGCGGTCGCGCGGGATGAAGCAGACGCCGGTCTCGTCGGCCAGCACCAAGTCGCCGGGCGCGACCGTAATGCCGCAGATCGTCACCGGCTTGTTGACCGCAACGGTCTTGACCCGCCACTTGCCGGTGAGCGGGCTGACGCTGCGCGACCAGATCGCATAGCCGGACCCGCGCGAGTGATCGACATCGCGCACCGCGCCATCGACGACGGCGCCAATCTGGCCTTGCCGGTAGCCGATCGAGGCCGACATGCCGCCCATGTTGGACACCTGATCGACGCCTTGCAGCACCAGCACGTCGCCCGGTTCCGCCAGATTGTGCGCTTCGATCTCGGCCATGCTGGAGACGCCGGTGGCGACGTTATCGGGCACGCTTCGCTCCGCCGCCACGTTCATCACCGTCAGCGCGCGGCCGATCAGCCGCGCCTTGGGGTTGGTCGGCCTGAGCACGCTCGACGGCACGGCGCCGACAATGCCGAGTTCGTCCATGGCGTCCGAGGCCATGCCGGTGAGATCGCCCATGGCGTGAAAGCCCTCGACGACGCCGGGTGGGAGCAGCGGCAAATCCAGCATGCCGAAGGCATTGGCGGGGAGTTTTCCAAGGGTTTGTTTGGTCATAACAAGATGCTTACCCGAAAGGGGCCCGGAACTCATCCAGGCCCCTTGGTTTCTCGGCGACGACGGTGCAACCGCCTAGTCGTCGTATTCCATCGAGATGTCCTTGCCCGTGTAGTCGGGCATGAATCCCGCCGCCACTAGGCTCACCACCGAGCAAGCCGCGATGTATATCGCGATAGCGTAGCCCGTGTGATAGGCGGCGAACAGCGCCGTCGCGATCAGCGGCGCCGGTCCGCCGGCGATCACGGAGGCGAGCTGATAGCCGAGCGACGCGCCGCTGTAGCGTAGCCGCGGCGTGAAGGCCTCGGCGATCAGCGCCGCCTGCGGCCCATATTGCATATCGTGCGGGATCAACGACAGCACGATGGCGATGAACACGGCGGATGGGATCGCGGTGTCCACCATGCCGAAATACAGGAAGCCGAACAGGCCGGTCACCGCCGCGCCGATCAGGTACATCTTCCTGCGGCCGATGCGGTCGGAGATATGACCCGACAGCGGGATCGTGATGAACGACACGCATGAGGCAACCAGCACCGCCGTGAGGATCAGGTCGCGCGACATGTGCAAGGTACCAACGGCATAAGCGAAGATGAACGCGGTAAAGATATAGAACGGCGCCTGCTCGGCCATGCGCAAGCACGCCGACAAGATGATTTCCTTCGGCTGCCTCTTGATGACCTCACTGATGGGAGCCTTCTCGATCTTATTGTTGTTCAGAAGCTGCTGGAACACCGGCGTCTCGAGGATGCCCAAACGAATCCACAGACCTATGCCGACCAGGATGATCGAGAGCGCAAAGGGGATGCGCCAGCCCCAGGTCGCAAACTGATCGCCCGACCAGGCGCTGAATGCCAGGATCGCAAGATTGGACAGGAACAGGCCGCACGGCACGCCGAATTGCGGCCACGACGCCACGAGGCCGCGCTGGCCGTGGGTGCGCGACCATTCCATCGCCAGCAGCACCGAGCCGCCCCATTCGCCGCCGACGCCGATGCCTTGCAGGACGCGCAGGATTGTCAGAATGACCGCGCCCCAGATGCCAATCGATGCGTAGGTCGGCACGAAGGCGATCAGGAAGGTGGCGATGCCCATGCACAAAAGCGTCGCGATCAGTGTGCCCTTGCGGCCGATGCGATCCCCGTAGTGACCGAAAATCGCGGCGCCTATCGGCCGCCCGACGAAGCCAATGAAATAGGTGCCGAAGGCCGCCAGCGTTGCGGTCAGCGGGTCTTCGTTCGGAAAATAAAGTTTGCCGAAGATCAGTCCGGCGGCGGTGCCGTAGATGAAGAAGTCGTACCACTCGATAGTGGTGCCGATAGTCGCGGCGATAACTGCTTTGCGCAGTTGAGCGCTGTGTTCGGACGCCGACATAGCGTTATATGTGGTTGTCGTCATTGCAGCCCCCCGGTGTTTCATCCCTTGGTGCGGCTGTGCTCCGCCGCTACTACGCAAAGATTAGGACAAACCGGATGGTGCTCCAAGGCGGTGCAACACCATTTCATTGTTTCATGTCCTGGCTAATGGTGGTCTGCGCTGATTATAACTGCCGCATAAACACGGATGATTCCATGCCTCCCGCCCCGTCCGGCAGCTACAGCTTCACGGTGACGCTTGCCGACGAGGAGGCGACGCGCCGGCTGATGGTGGACGTCGCCGCCGCGCTCGCGCCCGGCGACATGATCACGCTGTCCGGCGACCTCGGCGCCGGCAAGACCACCTTCGCCCGCGCCCTGATCCGCCAGCTCGCCGGCGACGAGACGATCGAGGTGCCGAGCCCGACCTTCACGCTGATGCAGGCCTACGAGCTGCCGAACTTCACGCTGGTGCACGCCGATTTCTACCGGCTGTCCGGCCCCCCCGACCTCATCGAACTCGGTTTTGAGGACATCGCGCCCAGCGCGGTGACGCTGGTGGAATGGCCGGACCGCGCCGCCGACGCCCTGCCAGCCGACCGGATCGACATCGCGCTGACTTTGTTGCCGCAGCAGGGCCCGACCTTCCGCCACGCGCGCGTCACCGGCTACGGCACGCTTGCTTCGCGCGTCGCGCGCATCGCTACCATCCGCATGTTCCTCTCCCGCTCCAGCTTCGGCGGGGCGAGCCGGCATTACATGCAGGGCGACGCCTCCACCCGCGCCTACGAGCTGCTCATCCGCGACGGCGCAAGCTTCGTGCTGATGAATTCGCCGAAGCGCCCTGACGGACCGCCGGTGCGCGACGGCAAGCCGTACAGCGCGATCGCGCATCTCGCCGAAACCGTGGCGCCGTGCATCGCCATGGCGAACGCTTTACGCGCGCGCGGGTTCTCCGCGCCGACGATCCTTGCCGCCGACCGCGACGCCGGGCTGCTGATCATGGAAGACCTCGGCAGCGAACTGGTGGTGGACGGCGATCCGCCGTTGCCGATCGTGCCGCGCTACGAGGTAGCGGCCGATCTCCTGGCGGCGCTGCACCGCACGGCGATGCCCGACGTGCTGCCGGTCGAGGCGGGCGTCGACTACACCTTGCCGCGCTACGACCTCGACGCGTTCCTGATCGAGGTCGAGCTCATGGCCGACTGGTACCTGCCGCGGCTCGACGTCAAGCTCGCCGGCAGCCGGCGCGATGACTATGTCGAGCTTTGGCGCAACGCGCTGGCGCCGGCGCTGACGGCGCCGCCGGTCTGGGTGCTGCGCGATTATCATTCGCCCAATCTGCTGTGGCTGCCGGAACGCGACGGCGTGGCGCGCGTCGGCCTGCTCGATTTCCAGGACGCGGTGATGGGGCCGGCGGCCTACGACCTCGCCTCGCTCGCGCAGGATGCGCGCGTCAACGTGACGGAGTCGATGGAGATCGCGCTGCTGTCGCGTTACACCCGCGCGCGCATGATGGCCGATCCGGATTTCGATGCGCGGGCCTTCGCGCAGCTTTACGCGACGATGGCGGCGCAGCGCGCCTCCAAGATCCTCGGCATCTTCGCCCGTCTCGACCGCCGCGACGGCAAGCCGCAATATTTGCGTCACATGCCGCGGGTATGGGCCTATTTGCAGCGCTCGCTGGCGCATCCGGCGTTGGCCCCTCTCGCCGCCTGGTATCGCATCAACGTTCCGCCCTTGAAGTCGATTTGACGCAAATGACACCCACGACACCCACGCGCGCCATGGTGCTCTCGGCCGGCCTCGGCACGCGCATGCGCCCGCTCACCGAGCGCATGCCCAAGCCCTTGGTCGAGGTCGGCGGCAAGCCGCTGATCGATCACATCCTCGACCGGCTGGCGCAGGCGGGTGTCGAGCGCGCGGTGGTCAACGTGCATCACTTCGCCGAGCAGATCGAGCGCCATCTCGCCGCGCGCAGCAAACCGAAAATCACGATTTCCGACGAACGCGGCCTCCTGCTCGGCACCGGCGGCGCGGTGGTGAAGGCGCTGCCCGAACTCGGGCCGTCGCCGTTCTTTCACGTCAATTCCGACAGCATCTGGATCGACGGCGTGAAGCCCAATCTGGCGCGCCTCGCCGAGAATTTCGACCCCGCCGCCATGGACGCACTTCTGCTGCTCGCGCCGACCACCGGCAGCATCGGCTATGCCGGGCGCGGCGATTTCGCCTTTGCCGCCAGCGGCCGCCTGACGCGCCGGGCCGAGCGCGCGGTGGCGCCCTTCGTCTTTGCCGGCGCGGCGATCCTGGCCCCCGCGCTGTTCAAGGACGCGCCGCAGGGCGAGTTCCCGCTCACTGTGCTGTTCGACCGCGCCGCAGAGCAAAGCCGCCTCTACGGCCTGCGTCTGGAAGGCTTGTGGATGCATGTCGGCACCTCCGACGCCATCGCGCTGGCTGAAAAAGCGATCCGGGGCAGTACGGCTTGATCGACGGCACGCGGAAGCGTGTATGATTCACGCAAATGCCGGCCGCCAAACCAAACGTCTTCACCATTCCCGCCTCGGCGCCGTTCTTGCCGGTGCTGATCGACGCGCTGCGCGCCGGCAAACTGGTGCCCGGCTTTCCGGCGAGCGACGACCCGCTCGAACTCAGCAAGGCCACGCTCTATCTGCCGACGCGGCGCGCCTGCCGGTTGGCGCGCGAGGCGTTCCTCGACGAACTCAAAGGCGACGCCGCCATATTGCCGCACATCGTCGCGCTCGGCGATCTCGACGAAGACGAGATCGCCTTCGCCGAAGCCGCCACCGGCGAACTGGCCGAAGCGGCGCTCGCCTTACCGGCCGCAATCGCACCGCTCGAACGGCGTCTCCTGCTCGCACAACTGATCGCGCAATGGGCCGAGCGCATCGCGCCGGACCAGGGCTCGCCGCTCATCGCCAACACGCCGTCCGCCGCGCTCGGCTTGGCCTCCGATCTCGCGCGGCTAATCGACGACATGATCACCCGCCAGGTGCCATGGGACAGGCTCGACAAACTCGTGCCCGACGCGCTCGACCGCTATTGGCAGATCGCGCTCGATTTCCTGAAGATTGCACGCAGCTACTGGCCGGCGCGGCTCAAGGAACTGGGCGTCGTCGAGGCCGCCGAGCGGCGCGACATGCTGATCGAGGCCGAAGCCACGCGGCTTGCCGGCAGCGGCGCGCCGGTGATCGCCGCCGGCTCGACCGGCTCGATGCCGGCGACCGCCAAGCTGCTCGCAACCATCGCCACGCTGCCGCACGGCGCCGTGGTGCTGCCCGGCCTCGACATGGATCTCGACGACGCCTCCTGGGCGCTGATCGCCGGCGATGCCGACGACACGACGCACGACGGCGCGCCCGCGGCCGGACACGCGCAATTCGCCATGCACGCGCTGCTCGACCGCATCGGCATCACACGCGGCGACGTGCAGCAACTTGCGCCGCCGCAGCCGCACGGCCGCGAGCGGCTCGTCTCGGAAGCGCTGCGGCCCGCCGCCACCACCGAACGCTGGCCGGCGCGCACCGGCACGAAAGACTTCGCCGTCGCCACCGACAGCGCGCTCGCCTCGCTCACTCTGATCGAAGCCGCCAATGCCGAGGACGAGGCGCTGGCCATCGCCGTCGTCTTGCGCGAGACGCTCGAAACGCCAGGCAAGACCGCCGCACTGGTCACGCCCGACCGCGCGCTGGCGCGCCGCGTCGCCGCGGCGCTGGAACGCTGGCAGGTGAAGGTGGACGATTCCGGCGGCGACAGCCTCGCCGACACATCGGCCGGCGTGTTCGCGAGGCTTGCGGCGCAAGCCGCCCTCGGCGGCCTGGAGCCGGTGACGCTGCTGGCGCTGCTCAAGCATCCGCTGCTGCGCCTCGGCGCCAAAGCGGGCGCGCAATATGCCGCCATCGCGACTCTGGAACGCGCGCTGCTGCGCGGCCCGCGGCCGCGCCCGGGCAGCGACGCGCTTGGCCAAGCGCTTTCCACCTTCCGCACCAATCGCGCCGAACTGCACCGCAGCGATCCGCGCGGGCTGATCGATGACGACAAATTCGACGTCGCCGCCGAACTGGTCGCCCGGCTCGGCGCCGCGCTGGCGCCGCTGGAAAGGTTGAAGCCGGGCGCGCATCCGCTCGCCGAGCTGGCCAAGTGCCACAGCGCCGTCATTTCCGGGCTCGGCCGGGATGGCAAAGGCGACGTCGCCGCCTTCGCCAACAATGACGGCAGTGCTCTCGCCCGCGCCTTCGAAGAACTCACCACCAGCCCCGCCGCCGCCGGCCTCGCCATCGCGACAACCGACTTTGCCGAGCTGTTCCACGCCATCATCGCCGAGCGCGTGGTGCGCCGCCCGGAGACGCCGGACGTGCGCGTGCGCATCTTCGGCCGGCTGGAAGCGCGCCTGCAGACCTTTGAGCGCGTCGTGCTCGGCGGTCTCAACGAAGGCACCTGGCCGCCGGAGACCCGCAGCGATCCCTGGCTAAGCCGTCCCATGCGCGCCGATCTCGGCCTCGATCCGCCGGAGCGGCGCATCGGCCTTGCCGCGCACGACTTCGGGCAAGGGCTGGGCGCCGAAGAGGTGATCCTCTCGCGCGCCGCCAAGGTCGCAGGCTCGCCGACTGTCGCCTCGCGTTTCGTGCAGCGCATCGCCGCGCTCGCCGGCGAGGCGCGCTGGAAAGAGGTGCTGGCGCGCGGCGACGTCTATCTCGAGTACGCCCGCGCGCTCGATCATCCGCGCCAAGTAAAATCCGCCGATCGCCCGGCGCCGACGCCGAAAGTTGAGGCGCGGCCGTCGCGCCTGTCGGTGACCGCGATCGAGGACTGGCTGCGCGATCCCTACACGATCTACGCCAAATACATCTTGCGCCTGCTACCACTCGATGCGGTCGACACGCCGCCCGGCGCGCGCGACCGCGGCACCGTCATCCACGGCGCCATCGGCGGTTACACCGAAATGTTCGCCGCCGGACCGCCGGCCGACCCGCTCAAGGAATTGCTGTCGCTCGGCGAGAAGTATTTTTCCAAGCTCGAGGATTTTCCGGAGGCGCGCGCTTTTTGGTGGCCGCGCTTCGTGCGCATCGCACAATGGTTCGCGCAATGGGACACCACGCGGCGCGACGGCATCGCGGCACTGCATGCGGAAATTCGCGGCGAGTTGAAATTCCCGGTCGGCAAACGCGAGTTCACGCTCTCGGCCATCGCCGACCGCATCGAGCTGCGCCGGGAGGGCTACGCCATCCTCGACTACAAGACCGGCGCCGCCCGCACTGAGAAGCAAGTGCGCACCGGGCTGGCGCCGCAACTGACGCTGGAAGCCGCTATCCTGCGCGCCGGAGGCTTCAAGGACGTGGCCGCCGGTGGGGTGTCGGAACTTACTTATGTAACGCTCAAAGGCGGCCAGCCGGCCGGCAAGCCAAACGAGATCAACTTCAAGGACGGAACGCCGGACACGCAAGCTGACCATGCACTGGCGCGGCTCAAGGAACTGGCAGCGAAGTTCGAGGACGCCGCCACGCCTTATCTCTCGCTGGTGCATCCGATGTGGAAGACGCACTACGGCGACTACGACCACCTCGCCCGCGTCAAAGAATGGTCGGCGACGGGTGGTGGGGAGGACGACTCTTGAGTGTTCCGCGCACCATCCCCCCCGAAGTCCGTCGCGTGCAGGTCGAGGCCGCCGACCCGGATGTGTCGGCCTTCGTCTCCGCCAATGCCGGCTCGGGCAAGACCTATGTGCTGGCGCAGCGCGTGATCAATTTGCTGCTGCGTGGCGTCGATCCGGCCAAGATTCTCTGCATCACCTTCACCAAGACCGCCGCCGCCAATATGGCAAACGAGGTGTTCAAGCGGCTGGCAGGCTGGACCGCGCTTTCCGATGCCGCGCTCGACACGGAGATCGCGCTTTCGACCGGCACCAAGCCCGACGCCCGCAGCCGGGCGCGGGCGCGCCGGTTGTTTGCCTCTGCGCTGGAGACGCCGGGCGGCTTGAAGGTGCAGACAATTCACGCCTTCTGCACGCGACTGCTGCACCAGTTCCCGTTCGAGGCCAATGTGGCGGCGCGCTTTACCGTGCTCGACGAAGCTTCGACCACGCAACTGCTCGACAAATTGACGTTGGATGTGCTGCTCGAAGCCTCGGCCAAGCCGGACAGCACACTGGGTAAAGCGCTGGAAACGGCCATCGTGGTCGCCGCCGACCAGACCTTCAAGGATGTGATCGCCGACGCCATCCGCGAGCGCGACGACATCGAAGCCTGGATCGAAAACGCCGGCAATCTCGACAAGGCCTTAGCGCAGCTGTCGCAGTCGCTCGGCGTCGGCGTGAACGAAACCCGCGAAACGCTGGAACAGGAATTCTTTTCCCATTCGCTGATCCCTACGGCAGAATGGCCGGCGCTGACCGAGATTCTCGAAAGCGGCTCGAAGGCCGACAACAATCACATCGCCGCGCTCAATGCTGCGCAGGCTTCGGCCGGGCGCGAACGCATCGACACTTATCTCAAAGTATTCTGCACGACCGAACTCGCGCCGCGCAAGAATATCGTCACGAAGAAGATCGCCGACAAACACCCCGACTGGCTGGCGCGGCTGCAATCCGAGCAGGAGCGCGTCTGCACGCTGATCGCGCGCGAGCGGGCGCTCGGCGCGCGCGACCGCACCGCCGCGCTCATCACGATCGCCGCCGACGTGATCGCGCGCTACCGCCGCGAAAAGGACCGCCGCGCCCTGCTCGACTATGACGACCTGATCGACAAGACGTTGGCGCTGTTCGCGCGCTCGTCCGCCGCCTGGGTGCTCTACAAGCTCGACCTCGGCATCGACCACGTGCTGATCGATGAAGCGCAGGACACGAGCCCCAAGCAATGGGACATCGTTCGCACCATCGTCTCCGAATTCACGCCAGGCGGCGCCCGGCCAAACGTCAAGCGCACGATGTTCGCGGTCGGCGACGAGAAGCAGTCGATCTTCTCGTTCCAGGGCGCCGCACCGCGCGCCTTCGACCAGATGCGCCGCGAGTTCGCCAGCCAGTTTGACGCGCCGGAACTGGGCTGGCGTTTCCTGCGCTTTCACCATTCGTTCCGCTCGGGCGGCAACGTGCTCGGCTCGGTGGACCAGGTGTTCAAGGCGCGCGAGGTTTATCTCAGCATCACCGCCGACGAAGTCGGAATTCCCGAACACCAGCCGCTGCCCGACGCCGCGCCCGGCCTGGTCGAGCTGTGGCCGCTGATCGCGCCGGCCGAGCGGCGCGAGATCGAAGGCTGGGACGCGCCCTTCGACACCGAGAGCGAGATCAGTCCGCGCGTGCTGCTGGCACGCCGCATCGCCGAGCACGTCAAGCGGTGGATGGCGCGCGGGCGCAAACCGGGCGACGTGCTGGTGCTGGTGCGCCAGCGCGGGCCGCTGTTCGAGGCGATCATTCGCGCGTTGAAGAATGCCGGCATACCGGTCGCCGGCGCCGACCGGCTGGTACTCACTGAGCACGTCGCGGTGATGGACCTGATGGCTCTCGCCGATTGCCTGCTAATGCCGGATGACGATCTCACGCTGGCGAGCGTGTTGCGCAGCCCGTTGTCCGGCCTGAGCGAGGAGCAACTGTTCGAGCTCGCCTTCGACCGCAAGGGATCGCTGCGCGCGAGTCTGCGCGACAAGCTGGATTTTGTGGCGACGAACGGCGCGCTCGACGGGCTCGCAAACGCCGCGCGCGTCCTTACGCCGTTCGGTTTCTTCGCCCATGTGCTGGGCGCGAACCGCGGGCGCGCGAAGTTTCTCGCCCGGCTCGGACCGGAAGCAAACGACGCGCTCGATGAGTTCCTCAATTTGGCACTCGACTATGAACGGCGCGAGACGCCGTCGCTGCAAGGCTTCGTCGCCTGGCTGCGCGCGGCGCAAAGCGAAGTAAAGCGCGACATGGAGATGGTGCGCGATGAAGTGCGGGTGATGACCGTACACGGCGCCAAGGGGCTGGAAGCACATACGGTCATCTTGGCCGACACCACCACGCCGCCGGCCGGCCCGCGCGATCCGCGCCTGCTTACCTTGGATAATGGCGCGCTGGTCTGGGCGACCGCGCGCGGCGACGACGTCGGTGCGATGGCCGATGCGCGCGCCGCGGTGCAGCAGGCCGCGCGCAACGAATATCGCCGCTTGCTTTATGTTGCGATGACACGCGCCAAGGAACGGCTTGTAATCGCCGGCACGCAAGGCCGCAACAAGATACCCGACGGCTGCTGGTATCAGCTCGTGGATGACGCACTGAAGGGCGACAGCTTCGCGGAACCAGCCGACGACGGCGACGGCGACGTGCTGCGCTACCGCAAAAGAACATCGCCACCGGAAAAGACCGAAAGAACGCCTACGTCTGCCGCGATCACGCCGACTTCTGTTCCGAGCTGGCTGAGATCGAACGCCAATTCCGAGATCTCCGGCGTGCGCACCGTCGCGCCGTCGAGCGCCGAGGACGACGACGCCCACGCGTTTGCCGCCGGCGGCCGCGCCACAGCGCTGCTGCGCGGCTCGTTGACGCACCGGCTGTTGCAATCGCTGCCGGACATCCCCACGGAAAGAAGGTCGCAGACGGCGCAAGAATTTCTGGCGCGGGCTGGCAAAGATTTGGCGGAAGATGTGCGGCAGAAGATTGAAGAAGAAGTAGATGTTCTGCTGCGCCACGGGGGCTTCGCCGAGTTGTTCGCCCCCGGCAGCCGCGCCGAGGTGCCCATCGTCAGCCGGCTGATTCTCGGCGGAGAGACCGTCCGCGTCTCCGGCCAGGTCGACCGCCTGGCGGTGACGCAATCATCTGTTTTGATTGCGGATTTCAAAACCAACCGGCCCGCGCCGCGCCGAATCGAGGACCTGCCGCCTGCTTATGTGCGTCAGCTTGCGCTTTACCGCGCCGTGCTGACGAAATTGTATCCCGACAAGCCTGTACGCGCCGCTTTGGTCTGGACCGAAGTGCCTGATCTCATGGAGCTTTCCGCCGAGACGCTGGATGCGGCGTTGGCGCAGGTCACGTCAGCGCGATAGCGCCTTGACGCTGCGGAATGGCGTTCATAGGTTCCTGCCCTCACAATTATTCGCCGCGATTCTCCGCCTTCAATCCACAAGAGGAATTCCCCATGGCCGTCGGCAAAACGTCGGATGCAAGCTTCGAATCGGACGTGCTGAAATCAGCCGAACCCGTGGTCGTTGATTTTTGGGCGGAATGGTGCGGCCCCTGCCGCATGATAGCGCCGGCGCTGGAAGAAATCGCCAGCCAGCTCGGCGACAAGGTCAAGATCGTCAAGCTGAACGTCGACGAAAACCCGAACACGGCGGCGAAATACGGCATTATGTCGATCCCGACGCTGATGCTGTTCAAGAACGGCGAGATCGCCTCGCGCCAGGTCGGCGCGGCGCCGAAACAGAAATTACATCAATGGATTAGCGGCGCTGTCTGATCGCAACCGAGAATTAAATTGGAAACGGCCGGCCTTTGCGCCGGCCGTTTTCTTTTCAGGTTGGCAGCGTGCCGTTCTCGCGCAGCACCTCGCCGGCAAGATAGAGCGAGCCGGTGATCAGGATGCGCGGTGGCGGCTCGAGATCGAGCTTGCGCGCGGCATCGAGCGCCTCGTCGAGATTGTCGCGGCTGGTGGCGGGCAGGCCGATGGCGCGTGCCGCATCGGCGACGGCCTCGGCGGTGAGGCCCTTCTCGGCGCCGGGCACCGGCACGGCGATCATGCGGCGGGCGAGGCCAGCAAAGTTGCTCAAGAAGCCTGCGCAATCCTTGCTCGCCAGCATGCCGACGATCAGCACCAGTGGGCGCGATACGCGTTCCTCAAGATCGGCGAGCGCCGCCGCGATGGCGCGGCCGCCGTCGGGATTGTGCCCGCCGTCGAGCCATAGCTCACTGCCGGAAGGCGCAAGCTCCACCAGCCGGCCCTGTGTGAGCCGTTGTAGCCGCGCCGGCCAGTCGACCTTGACCATGCCGGCCTCATAGGCGGGTGGCATAATCTTCAGCGGCTTGATCGCGCGCAGCGCCGCGATAGCCAAGCCCGCATTCTCGAACTGATGGCGGCCGTAGAGCTTCGGCGCCGGCAGATCGAGCAGGCCCGCTTCGTCCTGGTAGACCAGCCGGCCGCGTTCCTCGGTCGCGGTCCAGTCCTCGCCGGCGATTTTCAGCGGCGCTTTGAGCCGCGCGGCTTGCCGTTCGATCACGGCGAGCGCATCGCGCGCCTGCGCGGCAACAATGACCGGCGTGTCGCGCTTGAGAATGCCGACCTTCTCATTGGCGATCTTCTCGATCGTGTCACCTAGAAAATCGGTATGATCGACGGCAATCCGGGTGATGACGGTGGCGAGCGGGTGGTCGATTACGTTGGTTGCGTCCAGCCGTCCGCCGAGACCGACTTCGAGCAGCAGCACGTCGGCCGGATGGCGCGCGAACAGCATCATGCCGACCGCCGTGGTGATCTCGAACACGGTAATGGGTGCACCGGCATTGACGCGGTCGCATTCCTCCAGCGTCTCGCCGAGTTCCGCATCGCTCACCAGCACGCCCGCCCCGGCATGGCCAAGCCGGTAGCGCTCGTTGAAGCGCACCAGATGCGGCGATGAATAGACATGCACGCGCTTACCCGCAGCCTCCAAAATCGCCCGCATGAAGGCGATGGTCGAGCCTTTGCCATTGGTGCCGGCGACATGGATCACCGGCGGCAGCTTCCGCTCCGGATGCCCCAGCGCGGCGAGCAGCCGCTCGATCCGCTCGAGCGACAGATCGATCCGTTTGGGATGCAATGCGGCGAGCCGCGCGACGATCGCGTCAATCGGCGGCGTCATGACGGCGCGCTCACGCGTGCGCCGGAACCGGCAATTGCGGCTGCGCACCCGTCGTCGCCGGCGCCTTGGTCAACAGGCGGCACAATTCGGCGAGCGTCGCGCGCAGTTTGTGCCGGTGCACGACCATGTCCACCATGCCGTGTTCAGAAAGATATTCGGCGCGCTGGAATCCTTCCGGCAGTTTCTCACGGATGGTTTGCTCGATCACGCGCGGGCCGGCAAAGCCGATCAGCGCGCCGGGCTCGGCGATCTGCACGTCGCCGAGCATGGCGTAGGATGCGGTAACGCCGCCGGTCGTGGGATTGGTCAACACGACGATGTAAGGCTTGCGCGCCTCGCGCAGCATCTGCACCGCAGCGGTGGTGCGTGGCAATTGCATCAGCGAGAGAATCCCCTCCTGCATGCGGGCGCCGCCGGAGGCCGCGAACATAATAAAGGGCGTCGACTTCTGCACCGCGGTTTCCAGCCCTTTGATCACGGCTTCGCCCGCCGCCATGCCGAGCGAGCCGCCCATGAAATCGAAGTCCTGCACCGCGATCACCACCGGCAAGCCGTCGAGCTTGCCGAGCCCGAGTTTCACCGCATCATGCAAGCCGGTCTTGGTCTTGGCATCCTTCAGGCGGTCGGCGTAGCGGCGCTCGTCGCGGAACTTGAGCGGATCGACCGCGACTTCCGGCACACCGATATCGAGCCAGGTGGCGCCGTCGAACATCAGCTTCAGCCGCGCCGGCGCCGAAATGCGCATGTGATAATTGGAGCTTGGAATAACGAACTGGTTGGCCTCGACGTCTTTGAAAAAGACGAGCTGGCCCGTCTCCGGACACTTGATCCAAAGATTCTCCGGCGTCTCGCGACGCAGGAAGCTGCGAATCTTCGGGCGGACGACGTTGGAGATCCAGTTCATGCTTCGCCTATATAGGCCTGCTTCGTCAGAATTATAACCGCCACTATTCGGCCGCCACGCGACGGGCCGAACGCACGCCATCGGCCAGCGCCGACACCAACGATGTCACCGCATTGACGGTATCCGGGCCGGCTTTGCCGCTTTTATCGAGGGTTTGGCGCAGCGCGTCGACCAGCGCCGAGCCGACCACCACGCCATCGGCGTTTTCAGCGATAGCGCGTGCCTGTTCGGCCGTCCGCACGCCGAAGCCGACCGCCACCGGCAATTTGGTGTGCCGCTTGATGCGTGCAACCGCCGCGCTGACTTTGCCAGCGTCGGGTGCGGCCGCGCCGGTGATGCCGGTGATCGAAACGTAATAGACGAAACCGGACGTATTGCTGAGCACGGCCGGCAGGCGCTTGTCGTCGGTGGTCGGCGTCGCCAGACGGATGAAGCTCAGACCTGTCTTCAGTGTCGGCAGGCAAAGCTCGTCATCTTCCTCGGGCGGCAGATCGACCACGATCAGACCGTCAACGCCGGCTGCCTTGGCATCGGCGAGAAATTTGTCGACGCCGTAAATGTAGATCGGATTGTAGTAGCCCATCAGCACGATCGGCGTTGCATCGTCGCTTTTGCGGAATTCGTGCACTAGCTCAAGCGTCTTGGTCATACGCTGGCCTGATTTGAGCGCGCGCACTCCGGCTGCTTGGATAGCCGGGCCATCGGCCATCGGATCGGTAAACGGCATGCCCAGTTCGATCACATCGGCGCCGGCCTTCGGCAGCGCCTTGGCGATGGCGAGCGAGGTGTCGTAGTCGGGATCGCCGGCCATGGTGAAGGTCACCAGCGCGGCGCGGCCTTCCTCTTTCAGCGCGGCGAAGCGCTTGTCGATGCGCGTCGTCATTTCTTCTTGCTTTCCAGAAATGCTTCGACGCTCGCCAAATCCTTGTCGCCGCGGCCCGACAGATTGACCACCATCAGGTGATCTTTCGGCTTCTGCGGTGCGAGGTCGAACACGCGCGCGAGCGCATGCGCCGGCTCCAGCGCCGGGATGATGCCCTCGAGCTTGCTGCAAAGCTGGAACGCGGCCACCGCCTCGTCGTCGGTGGCGGAGAGGAATTTCACCCGACCCATATCGTTGAGCCAAGCATGTTCGGGCCCGATGCCGGGATAATCGAGGCCGGCGGAAATCGAATGCGCCTCTTCGATCTGGCCGTCGTCGTTCATCAGCAAATAGGTGCGATTGCCGTGCAGCACCCCGGGTTTCCCGCCGGCGATCGAGGCCGCGTGCTGGCCGCTCGCAAGACCATGACCGGCGGCCTCGACGCCGTAGATTTCGATTGCTCGATCGTCGAGAAATGGATGGAACAGGCCCATGGCATTGGAGCCACCGCCGATGCAGGCGACCAGCGAATCCGGCAGGCGGCCTTCGGCGGCCTGCATCTGCTCGCGGGTTTCGCGGCCAATGATACACTGAAAATTGCGTACCATGGCCGGATAAGGATGTGGGCCGGCCACCGTACCGATGCAGTAGAAAGTGTCGGCGACGTTGGTGACCCAGTCGCGCAGCGCCTCATTCATTGCATCTTTAAGCGTCTTAGAACCCGACTCGACGGCGCGAACCTCGGCCCCGAGCATCTTCATCCTCAGCACGTTCGGCTTCTGCCGCTCGACGTCAACCGCCCCCATGTAGACAATGCAGGGCAGGCCGAATTTGGCGCACAGCGTCGCGGTAGCCACGCCATGCATGCCAGCCCCTGTCTCGGCGATGATGCGGGTCTTGCCCATGCGCCTGGCCAGCATGATCTGGCCGAGCACATTGTTCACCTTGTGTGCGCCAGTGTGATTGAGCTCCTCGCGCTTGAAATAGATCTTGGCGCCACCACAGTGCTGGGTGAGCCGTTCCGCAAAATAAAGCGGTGACGGCCGCCCGACATAGGTCGCCAGATATCCATCCATTTCTTTTTGGAATTTCGGATCGGCCTTGGCCGTGGCGTAGGCCTTCTCCAATTCGATGATCAGCGGCATCAGCGTCTCGGCGACAAAGCGGCCGCCATAGATGCCGAAATGCCCGCGCTCGTCGGGACCGGTGCGGAACGAATTGGGTTGCGGCACGCTCATGCATTGACCTTCGAAGCGAGCGCGGTCTCGGCCGCCCGCGCGGCGCGGATGAAGGCGCGGATCTTGTCGGGGTCTTTTTCGCCGGGCGCGCGCTCGACGCCCGATGAGACATCGACGCCGGGCGCGCGCGTGATATGCAAGGCTTCGGCGACATTGCCGGGATCAAGCCCACCCGACAGCATGAAGGGAATTCCAGGATCGATGCCCTTGAGCAAGGTCCAGTCGAACGGCGTGCCCAGCCCGCCCGGCCGCGTCGCGTTCCGCGGCGCGCGCGCATCGAAGATCAGCCGGTCGGCAACCTTCTTGTAGAGTTCGATGCGTGCGAGGTCCTTGCGCGCGGCAATCGGCATAGCCTTCATCACCGGCAGGCCGAAGTTCGCGCGCAGCGCCATCACCCGTTCGGGCGTCTCCTTGCCGTGCAGTTGCAACATGTCGGGCTTGAGCGCCTCGACGGCGGCGGCGAGTGCGGCATCGTCGGCATCGACGCTGAGCGCGACCTTGCCGGCGCGGCCGCTGACGCGCGCGCCCAGGTCCCGCGCGGCCGCGAGGGAGAGGTTGCGCGGGCTCGGCGCAAAGAACACGAAGCCGACCAGGTCGGCGCCGGATTCCAGCGCGACATCAAGTGCTTCGGGGGTTTTCAACCCACATATTTTAACCAAGAGCGACATGAGCGGGGGTTCTAGCAGCCTTCGCCCCCTTCCCGCAAAGCGGAACCCGCAGGTGGCGTTAAGGAAGCGGCCCCGGAATAAGGGGCAGCGAGACAGGCTCCTGCGCAGGCGCCGGCTGCTCGGCCGTTCCAAAGCGGCGGCGGATGCTCTCGATCTCGTCATGCAATGCGTGCACCTCGCCATCGAGCCGGCGGGCGGCGCGCCGCCATTTGCCCTGACGGATCCAGGCGGCAATGCCGCCGACCAGTACGCCCAGGATCAACACCATCAAGATAACCACGAACAGCGGCAACGTCGCCTCATAGGCCGGGTTCGCCGACGAGAACGGATCGAACGATACCGTCACCGTCTGCCGGTTGGCCACCGCGAAGGCGATGATCACCGTGGCGAGCGGAATGATGATGATCCAGGTTACGATTTTGCGGAACATCGAAAAGCTTTCTCGTCATGGCCGGGCGTAGCCGTTCGAAGAACGGCGTCGCTTCGCTCGCCTATGTCCGGCCATCCACGCCTTGCTTGACGATCGATCCTAAAGACGTGGATGCCCGGCACAAGGCCGGGCATGACGGATAATTGGGCGCCTGCGCCGTTCGGCCGCTTACGCCGGGCCAGCCTTGTTCAGCCGCTCGCGCATTTCCTTGCCGGTCTTGAAGAACGGCACCGATTTCTGCTCAACCGAGACATGCGCGCCAGTGCGCGGGTTACGTCCGGTGCGGGCCGGGCGATGCTTGACCGAAAAGGCGCCGAAGCCGCGCAGCTCGACGCGGTCGCCCTGGGCCATGGCATTGGTGACCTCGCCGAGGATCGCGTTAACGATGTTCTCGACGTCGCGCTGGTAAAGGTGGGGGTTCTGGGCGGCGATACGTTGCACTAGTTCGGACTTGATCATTGATGCCGCCTTGTTCGATCAGTGGTCAGTTGCCGGAGGGAGGGTGCCAAAGCGCCAAGAGACCGTCAAGGTTGAGTCTTTCGACCGCCTGCACCGCGCCCCACGCCTCGATGCGGTGCGCAACGGCGTTTAAGCCCACCGCCTCGAAGGTCCAGGCGGCGACATGCAGGAAAGAGAATTCGCTAAACCTCGGTTCGAGCGAATAGTCGCGCACCGGCGTCGAGGCCGGGATCTTCTTTTCCTTCTCCAGCCAGGTCAGCGCGGCCTTCTCGTTGCCGAGACTGTCGACCAGCTTGAGGCCGACGCCCTGGCGGCCGGTAAAAACGCGCCCATCGGCCACCGCGGCAAGCTGGGCGTCACTCATTCGGCGGCGGTTCTTCACGAGATCCTTGAACCAGGCATAAGAGTCAGTGACGATCGCCGCGATCGCGGCCCGCGCCTCCGGGCTGGTCGGCTCAAAGCCGTTGGGCGCCGCCTTGAGCGGCGAGGACTTAATCTCCTCCATCTGAATACCGATGGTCTTGAGCACTTGGGTAAAGTTCGGAAATTGGAACAGCACGCCGATCGAACCGACCAGCGAGGTGTCGTGGGCGATGATGTGGTCGCACGAGAGTGCCGCGATATAGGCGCCGGAAGCGGCCAAGCCGTCGACCACCACCACCATCGGTTTCTTCGCCTGTAGGGCGCGCAGTGCGTCGTAAAGCTGTTCGGAGCCCGCCGTAGTGCCGCCCGGCGAATCGATATGCAGGATCACTGCCCGCGCCCGCGAGCGAGAGAGCCGCTCGAGCGCTTCGACGCGGTCCTGGTTGCCTCGGATCAGACCCTGCACCGTGATGCGGGCGATGTAGTCGCCGGGCGCGATCAGCCGGCTGCCGGGCACCAGCGCGACGGCCAAGCCAACCAACGCGACGAGCACGATCAGCAGCGCGCTGACGCGCCAGAAGGTGAGTTTGCGCCGCATGCGGCGGCGATCGACGATGGCGTCGGCATCGAGTGACATTGGGGGTTCGTCCTCTAAAGTCGAATCGCGCCCCGTATATTACAGCGAACCGCCGGTATCCGACCGGCTTTTGGCAATGTGATGTCATCAAGAAAAACCCCCGGGTCAAGCCCGGGGGTGATGTTTGCTCGATATGGAACCGGCCGGCGGTTCGCTTATTCCTCGGCCTTTTCGGTCTCCGGCTTGTCCTCGCGCTGCTTGAGCGCGGCGCCCAGAATATCACCGAGCGAAGCGCCGGAGTCGGCGGAGCCGTACTGCGCCAGCGCCTCCTTCTCCTCGGCCACTTCCAGCGCCTTGATCGAGACGCCGACCTTGTGGGTCTTGCGATCGAACTGAGTGACGCGGGCGTCGACCTTCTGGCCAACGGCGAAACGCTCGGGGCGCTGTTCGCCGCGGTCGCGCGCCAGGTCGGCGCGGCGGATGAAGGCGGTGAGATCGGTGCCAACTATCTTGACCTCGATGCCGGCCTCCTTCACTTCGGTGACCTCACAGGTGACTACCGATCCCTTCTTGAGATCGCCGGCCTGCTCCATCGGGTCGCCGCCGAGCTGCTTGACGCCGAGCGAAATGCGCTCCTTCTCGACGTCGACGTCGAGCACTTGCGCTTTGACCATGTCGCCCTTCTTGTACTCCTCGATCACCTGCTCGCCCGGACGCTTCCAATCGAGATCGGAGAGGTGAACCATGCCGTCCACCTCGCCGTCGAGGCCGAGGAACAGGCCGAATTCGGTCTTGTTCTTGACTTCGCCTTCCACGGTCGAACCCGGCGGATGCTTCTCGACGAAGACTTCCCACGGATTGCGCATGGTCTGCTTGAGACCGAGCGAGATGCGGCGCTTGACCGGATCGACCTCGAGAATCTGCACCTCAACCTCTTGCGACGTCGAGACGATCTTGCCCGGATGCACGTTCTTCTTGGTCCACGACATTTCAGACACGTGGATCAGGCCCTCGATGCCCGGCTCCAATTCGACGAAAGCGCCATAGTCGGTGATGTTGGTGACACGGCCCTTGAACTTCGTGCCGACCGGGAACTTGGCCTCGATGCCCTGCCATGGATCGTCGAGCAACTGCTTCATTCCCAGTGAGATTCGGTGGGTCTCGTGGTTGATCTTGATGATCTTGACCTTCACCGTCTGGCCGATATTGAGCACTTCGGTCGGATGATTGACGCGACGCCAGGCGATGTCGGTGACGTGCAGCAAACCGTCAATGCCGCCGAGGTCGACGAACGCACCGTAGTCGGTAATGTTCTTGACTACGCCGTCGATGACCTGGCCCTCTTCGAGATTCTGCACCAGTTCCTGGCGCTGTTCGGCGCGCGTCTCTTCCAGCACGGTGCGGCGAGAAACGACGATATTGCCGCGGCGGCGATCCATTTTCAGAATCTGGAACGGCTGGTTGACATTCATCAGCGGGGTGACGTCGCGGATCGGGCGGATGTCCACCTGGCTGCGCGGCAGGAAGGCCACGGCGCCGTCGAGATCGACGGTGAAACCGCCCTTGACCTGATTGAAGATGACGCCGGTAACCTTCTCGTTGTTCTTGAACGCGGTCTCCAGCTTGCCCCAGCTTTCCTCGCGCCGCGCCTTATCTCTGGAGAGAACAGCCTCACCGAGCGCGTTCTCGACGCGTTCCAGATAGACTTCGACCTCGTCGCCGACCTTGAGATCGGACTGGCGTCCGGGCGCGGCGAATTCGCGCAGCGCCACGCGGCCTTCGGTCTTCAGACCGACGTCGATCACGGCCATGTCTTTTTCGATGCCGACGATCGTGCCCTTGATGACGGAACCTTCCTGCAGGTTTCCGCCCCCGAATGTTTCGTCGAGCAGCTTGGCGAAGTCTTCACGCGTGGGTGCAGCAGCGGTGGCCATGGAGTCTCCTGTTAGCGGCGCGCCGGCGGGTTGGAATGGCGTTCCGGATGCACGGGCCGAAGGCCCCGCAAGACCTTCGACAGCCAACCGGAATCCCCGGGTGGCCGGCGCTAAAACCGTGCTTTCGGAACGATGGTTCGTTTCAGGCGCCCAACGCAGAGGCACGAGCGGGGCTTTGTCCTCCAACGCGAGGGGCGTTAATCGCGCCCTCGGCCCGCTCGGGTGGCCTCGACGATATCGATGGCGGCCCGGATGGCCGGGTCTATAGCGAAACCTTCGCGCAGCGGCAAGGCGCGTTTGCTCGACCGATTTCCGGTCGAGGCGGCGCCGTGGATGTCCGCGAGCGCCGAAGTGGTGTTCCACACGCCCGTGTAATGAGAAAACGATTTCCCCATCCACGCCACGATTCTTGGAATAATATGTTATTTTTCAATGGGTTATTGCTTAGCATGGGCGAGTGGCTCTAATTGAGCGGGAAATGGAGCTGTCCATGTCCGCCGTTTCCGCCCTTGCTGCCCCCCCTGCTGACGTCCCAGCGCTCGACGCGCAGGCGCGTCGGCGGTCGGCTCCCGCCGCTGCGCTCGATTTGTTCCAGCGTGTCGCCGCCGTTCGCGCCGCCATCGGCGGAAAGCTCGTCTTCACCACAAGCTTCGGGCTGGAAGACCAGGCCATCGGCCACGCCATTCTTTCGCAGGACCTCGATATCGACCTCGTTACCCTTGATACTGGCCGACTGTTTCCCGAGACCCACGATGTCTGGGCCAAAACCGAACAACGATATGGCCGCCGCATCCACGCCATCGTTCCGGACCGGCGCGAGCTTGAGGCACTCATCGACCGGCAGGGCAACGATGGTTTCCGCGCCTCGGTTTTCGCGCGCCGCGCGTGCTGCCACGTGCGCAAGGTCGAGCCGCTCAAGCGCGCGCTGGACGGCGCCGACGGCTGGATCACGGGTCTGCGGGCCGATCAATCCGAGCACCGCGCCGAAGTTGCCTTCGCCAAATTCGACGCTACACGCCGCATCATCAAAATCAATCCGCTGTTCGACTGGACGCGCGCGCGCGCCGCCGACTTTGTGCGCGATCACGATATCCCGATCAACGCCTTACACACGAGCGGCTTTCTCTCCATCGGCTGCGCGCCCTGCACACGGGCCGTGCAACCGGGAGAACCGGAACGTGCCGGCCGGTGGTGGTGGGAAACCGACGGCAAGACCGAATGCGGGCTGCACACGCATGAGGCGGCGCAGTCATGAACGACGCGACACTGACCAAAGCGAGCGCGGCGCACAGCTACCTCGACCAGCTCGAAGCAGAGAGCATTCACATTATTCGCGAGATGGCCGCCGAATGCGACAAATGCGTCATGCTTTATTCAATCGGCAAGGATTCCTCAGTGCTGCTGCATCTAGCGCTGAAAGCGTTCTATCCCGGAAAGCTGCCGTTCCCGCTCCTGCACCTCGACACGACGTGGAAATTCCGTGAGATGATCGAGTTTCGTGACCGCCGTGCGCGCGAGCTCGGTTTCGATCTCATCGTGCACGTTAATAAGGACGGACTGGCGCGCGGCATCGGGCCGATCTCGCACGGTTCAGAGCTGCACACCGATGTCATGAAGACGCAAGGCTTGCGTCAGGCTCTCGACCTTCACGGTTTCGACGCAGCCATTGGTGGCGCGCGGCGCGACGAGGACAAATCGCGCGCCAAGGAACGCATCTTCTCTTTCCGCAACACCCATCATCGATGGGACCCAAAACGCCAGCGTCCCGAACCGTGGCGGCTGTTCAATACCCGCAAAAGAAAGGGCGAGAGTATCCGCGTGTTTCCGCTGTCGAATTGGACCGAACTCGATGTGTGGCTATACGTCCACCGCGAAAAAATTCCGGTGGTGCCGCTTTATTTCGCCGCTATGCGGTCGGTCGTTACGCGCGGTGAAACGCTGATCATGGTCGACGACGAAAGGCTGCCGCTCGAACACGGCGAGCAGCCACAGACGCGCCAGGTACGATTTCGCACACTCGGCTGCTATCCACTCACCGGCGCGATCGAGAGCACCGCTGCGACCACCGCCGACATCGTCAAGGAAATTCTAGACAGCCGAGTTTCCGAGCGGCGCGACCGCGTCATTGATCAGGACGGCGCGGCGTCGATGGAACGCAAAAAGCAGGAAGGCTATTTCTAATGACCGTGCGGCCCGATCCTAACACCTTTGGCACTGAAGCCGCCTTGCTCCGCCATGAAGGTAAGCAACTGCTGCGCTTTATAGCGTGCGGCTCGGTCGATCACGGCAAGTCGAGCCTGCTCGGACGACTGCTCTACGAAGCCAAGCTGGTGCTCGACGACCAGATCGAGACGCTGCGCAAGGATTCCCGTCACCACGGTGGCACTGACGGTGAACTCGATTTTTCTCTGCTGTTCGACGGGCTGGCGGCCGAACGAGAGCAAAAGATCACCATCGACCTCGCCTATCGGTTTTTCGCGACCGAGAAGCGCAAATTCATTGTCGCCGACGCGCCCGGCCATGAGCAATACACGGCCAACATGGCGACCGGCGCCTCCACCGCCGATCTCGCTCTCATCTTGGTCAATGCGCAGTCGGGCCTGACCCAGCAGACCCGGCGTCACGCACTGATCGCCGGCACGCTCGGTGTACGCCATCTGGTCGTGGCGGTGAACAAGATGGATCTGGTGGGCTGGTCGCAGGCAGCCTTTGCGGCGATCGAACGCGATTTTCGCGCCTTCGCACATCGCCTTGGTGACGTTTCCATTACTTTCATCCCGACTTCGGCGCGCGGCGGCGACAATGTCGTCAACCGCTCCGCCCATATGGACTGGTACCACGGCCAGACTCTGCTCGAAAAACTGGAAACGGTTGACGTCGCGCCGCGCGCCGCACAGCTGGCCTTCCGCATGCCGGTGC
The DNA here is from genome assembly GCA_963821785.1 of uncultured Alphaproteobacteria bacterium. Lineage (GTDB taxonomy): Bacteria > Pseudomonadota > Alphaproteobacteria > Rhizobiales > Xanthobacteraceae > Pseudolabrys. Next base: position 201,944 of record CAWGFC010000001.1, read on the forward strand.
AATGGATCAATCGGCCAACGGCAGAATTCCGCGGCTATTGCGGCCTTATCGCCGGCGGCGAAGTGCGGCCTGGCATGGAGGTTTACGTGTTGCCCTCGGGGCAACGCACGCGGATCGGCCGAATTGTAACTGCTACGGGCGAACTTGATTGTGGCTCGGCCGGTCAGTCGGTGACGCTGACTCTGACGCACGATATCGACGTGTCGCGCGGTGACATGATCGTCGATGCGGCTGCTCCCGCGGCAGTTTCCGACCGATTCGACGCGCGAATTTTCTGGATGGGTCAAGGCACGCTCGCGGCCGGCAGCCGCTACCACATCAAACTCGGCACGGCCGGCGCGGCGGCGACTGTGACCGGTCCTCTACGTAGGATCGATCTGGGACGTGACGCCGAATCGACGCCAACCGATTGCCTGCTGACGAACGAGTTCGGTCTCTGCCGTTTACAGATCGACCGGCCGCTCGCCGCCGATTGCTACGAAGAGAATCGCGAAACTGGCAGCTTTATTCTGATCGATCCTGAAAGCCATGACACCGTGGCGATGGGCTTGATCGAAAACGCAGTTACGCAGGCCGACGCATCGGCGAGCAGCGCAAGCCAGTTGGGCCATTCGATCGTGAAGCGCGTGGGGCGATTGCTGGGCGCGCGCGAGTCGCATGTGCGATCTGTCGCCAAGGCTGTGAGTTGGCGGGCGACCGGCAGTATCGACACCTTCCTGGTCAGCTTCATCGTTACCGGCAATACGGTCATTGCCGGCTCGATCGCCGGCGCCGAAATCGCCACCAAGATCCTGTTGTATTATTTTCACGAGCGCGTTTGGGCGCTGGTGCCTTGGGGACATCGCTAACGAAGCGTGGCACGCTCAACGACGGCGATGGCAGCCAGCACGGCCGCCTCAACATCGAGTTCTGTTGTATCGAGCAAGTGCGCGTCCGCGGCCTGCTTCAGGGGGGCGGTAACGCGCTGGCTGTCGCGTTCATCGCGCTTGAGGATGTCGGCCAAGACCGTGGCTTCGTCGATCTGGCGGCCCTGCGCCTGGTATTCCGCTGCCCGGCGACGGGCGCGAATTTCCGGTGCCGCGGTAACGTAAATCTTAACGTCGGCATCCGGGCAGATGACGGTCCCGATATCGCGGCCATCGAGCACGGCGCCCGGCGGCTTGGCGGCGAACTCGCGCTGGAAGGCGAGCAGCGCCGCCCGCACTTCCGGAATAGCGGAGACGACCGAGGCCGCCTCGCCCACTGCATGGCTCTTGAGCAGGGCCTCATCGAAACGCGCCGGATCGAGCGCTTTGGCAGCGGCGACCGCCGCAACCTTGTCGTCCGGACGGCGACCGTCATCGAGCACGTGCTTGGCGACCGCACGATAGATCAGCCCGGTGTCGAGATGGCGCAGCCCATAATGCGCGGCCAGCCGCTTGCCGAGCGTGCCCTTGCCCGACGCCGCCGGTCCGTCGATAGCGATGATCATCTGAGATCCGCGCCGAGCGCGCGCATCAGCTCGACAAAGCCGGGGAAGCTGGTGGCGATGAACCCACTGTCGTCGATGCGCACCGGATTATCGGACGCCAAACCCATCACCAGCGCCGCCATGGCAATGCGGTGATCCATATGCGTCGCCACTTCGCCGCCGCCGGCGACATTCGCTTTGCCTTGGACGATCAGATCGTCGCCGTCGATCTCGACGGTAACGCCATTGGCGCGCAGCATGGCAGCAGTGGCTTCGAGCCGGTCAGATTCCTTGACGCGCAATTCCTTCAAGCCGCGCATGCGCGTCGTGCCCTCCGCGAATGACGCAGCCACCGCCAGGATCGGATACTCGTCGATCATCGCGGGTGCGCGTTCGGCCGGCACATCGACGCCTTTCAGTTTCGATGTGACCACGCGCAGATCGGCGGCCTCCTCGCCCCCGTCGTCGCGTTTCGCCACCGCCTCGATACCGGCGCCCATCTCGCGCAGCGTCGTCAGCAGTCCGGTCCGCAGCGGATTGGTCATCACCGCATCGAGAATGAGATCGGAGCCGGGCACCAGCAACGCGGCGACTATCGGGAATGCCGCCGAGGACGGATCGGTCGGCACGACGACGTTGGCCGGTTCGAGCTCCGGCTGGCCCTGCAGGGTGATGCGCCGGCCGTGCTCGCCATAGGGCTTGCTGCTCAGCTTGGCGCCGAAATGTCTCAGCAGCCGTTCGGTATGGTCGCGCGTTGCCTCGGCCTCGATTACGGTGGTCTCGCCTGGCGCGGAAAGTCCAGCCAGCAGCACCGCCGATTTGAGCTGCGCCGACGGCACCGGCGATTCGTAGACAATCGGAACAGCATCGGCGGCGCCTTGCAGCGTCAGCGGCAGCCGGCCGCCCTCGGCGGCCTCGATCACCCGTGCGCCCATCCGTTCGAGCGGATCGAGCACCCGCCGCATCGGCCGGCCGCTCAAGGAGGCATCACCGACAAAAGTCGCTCTCACCGCATTGCCGGCAACGGCGCCGATCGCCAGCCGGCAGCCGGTGCCGGAATTGCCGAAATCGAGCGGGCCCGCCGGCTGTGCAAAGCCGGCGACGCCTACACCATGGATTCGCCACAGACCGTCGGCGCCTCGCTCCAACTTTGCGCCCAACGCTCGCATGGTCTCGGCGGTATGCAGCACGTCCTTGCCTTCCAGGAGTCCCGCGACCGTGCTCTCGCCGACCGTCAGCGCGCATAAAATCAGGGCACGATGCGAGATCGATTTGTCCCCCGGCACCCGGGTACGGCCCTGCAAAGGGCCGCCGCGGTGGGCGGTCAAAGGGGTCGAAACGGCAGAATCCACGGGCGCTATCCTTAATAACCGGGCCGTCCTACCACGCGCCCGCGCGGCGCGTCATCCCGCCGTGGTGAGGCGTCTGCGCTATTGACAGGGGCGTTGCAACTAGCCAAGTGAAACACCGATTTATCGACCATTTCGAGGAACCTGACCGTGGCGAAAGCTGAACTCGGCACCAAACGCATCTGTCCGGAAACCGGCCGCAAGTTCTACGACCTTGGCAAAACGCCGGTGATTTCTCCCTATACCGGCAAGGTCGTCCCCATCGCGGCTCCGGCGCCTTCACGCGCGCGACCCGAGCCGGCGGCACCGGCGCCGGTGGCACGGCCTGCCCCGGTGGCGGAGCCCGAGATTGTCGCGCCCGAGACGGCTGACGCCGAATTCGTCTCGCTCGAAGACGCCGAGGCGGAACAGCAGGGCAAGAAGAAGCCGGCTGCGGAAGACGCCACCGCTGCGGGCGAAACCGAGGATGTCGAGATCGACGAGAGCCTCGACGATGCCGCCTTCATCGAGGAAGAAGAGGAAGGCGACGCCGATGTGACCGACATCATCGGCGAGACCATCGAGAAGGAAGAGGAGACTTGACGACCGCGCGCCGCACGCGCATTCCCACGATGCGGTAATAAGATTTGCGAATTGGGGCCATAGCTCAGCTGGGAGAGCGCCTGCATGGCATGCAGGAGGTCGGCGGTTCGATCCCGCCTGGCTCCACCAGCCTTCGCTCGCTTCGCGAGCCACGGCTCGACAAGCCGCCCACCCGGGCGGCCTTTTTATGCACGCGACGATGCGGCGCTGCTGACAGTGATCGCCGCGGCGTTGCATGATGCCGGAAAAGCAACGGGGGAAACGATATGCAAGGCAAGATCGCGCTCGAGGAACATTTCGCCATCGAGGCGACGCTCGGCGATTCGCAGGTGTTCGGCGCGCACGTGTGGAACGACCTCGGCCCGCGCCTGATCGACATCCAAGACATGCGCCTGCGCGAAATGGACAAGCACGGCATCGAGATGATGATCCTGTCGCTGAACGCGCCGGCGGTGCAGGCGATCCATGACGTCAAGCGCTCCATCGCGGTAGCGAAGCAGGCCAACGACGTTCTCGCCGAAGAGATCCGCAAGCGTCCCACCCGCTTCGCCGCTTTCGCCGCGCTGCCGATGCAAGATCCGGAAGCTGCGGCCGCGGAGCTCACGCGCTGCGTCAAGGAATTCGGGTTTGTCGGCGCGTTGGTCAACGGCTTCTCGCAAACGGCAACGCCCGATAACGTGACCTATTACGATCTGCCGCAATACCGGCCGTTCTGGCGCGCGGTCGAGGCGCTCGACGTGCCGTTCTATCTGCACCCGCGCAATCCGCTGCCGAGTTGGACCAAACAATACGAAGGCCATGCTTGGCTGCTTGGGCCGAACTGGGCGTTTTCGGCGGAGACGGCCGTGCATGCACTGCGGCTAATCGGCAGCGGCTTATTCGACGAACGTCCAAACCTGAAAATGGTGCTCGGCCATCTCGGCGAGGGCATCCCCGTGCAGCTTTGGCGCATCGACGGCCGCAACGGCTGGATGAAGGCGCCGCACAAATACGCCGCCAAGCACGGCGTCGGCCATTATTTCCGCAAGCACTTTCATCTCACCACATCGGGCAATTTCAATACGCCCTCACTGATCAATGCTGTGAGCGAAATGGGCGTCGAGCGCGTGATGTTCTCGGTCGACTGGCCGTTCGAGGCGGTCGATGAAGGCGCTGCGTGGTTCGACAAGGCAGAGATTGGCGAGAGCACCCGCGCCAAGATCGGCCGCGACAACGCGATTAAGCTGTTCAAACTGAAACTAGGTTAGCCGAAAGCGCTTCACCGCGGTCTCATCCCATATCATGCCGTTGCCCGGACGATCTGGCACGACTGCGTGGCCGTCGGCGAGCTTGAGCGGCTCTTGCAACAGCACATCCGCCCAGTCGACATATTCGAGGTAATGGCCCGTCGGCGTTGCCTCGAGCAGATGCGCGCTGATCTCCGGAAACAAATGCGACGACATCTTGATGCCCTGCGCGGCAGCAATTTGCGCCGCCTGCCGCCAGCCGGTGACGCCGCCGATCCGTTCGAGATCTGGCATCACGTAGTCCGGCTTCGCCTGTTCGAGCGCGGCCGTCATGCTGGTCGGTAAAGAGAAATTTTCGCCGATCTGGATCGGGACTTTAAGCTCGCGCGCGAGCCGGGCGGCCCCCGCATAATCATCATGACGGATCGGCTCCTCCAGCCAATAGATGTTTTCCTGATCCAGCGCGCGGCCACGCGTCAGAGCATCATCCACGCTGAGCAACTGATTATAGTCGACCATTAGATGCACATCGTCGCCGATACGCCGGCGCACCGCGTGCACGGCGGCGATGTCGCGTTCGAGCGTGGGGTAACCGAGGCGCAGCTTGACGGCGCGGAAATTGCCCACGGCCAGCAGCCGCTCGGCCTCGGCGGCGAGCGCACCGCGATCGTCCATCAGGCCAAGGCCGCAACTGTTGTAGGCCGGGATCGGCTTTGGCTCGGCGCCGAGCAAGCGGACGAGCGGTTGCCCGGCGGCAATCGCCAATGCATCCCAGCAGGCGACGTCTAATCCGGCCATCGCCATGCGCACGATGCCCTGCATGCCGATCAACGCATAACGGCCGGCGAGCTTCGCCCACAATGCCGGCGGATTGAGCCGATCGCCTTCGACCGCGGCCTCCACGTCGTCGATTAGATTGATGATCGCACCCGCCGCTGCCCGCAAATAACAGAACAGGTAGGAGCGCCCGGTAACCCCCTCCTCGGTGTCCACGTCGATCAACAGCAGCGGCACCCGCTGAAACGCGCCGCGGCTGGTGCCGAGCACGAAGTTGGGAGGAACCTCGACGGGTGTGGCCCGGATGGCCCGCACGGTGAGAGACGGCAGGGACGGCTGATCTGACATTGGGAACTCCCGACAAGGGGTCGAATATAGCCCGCTAGAAGCCAAATTCCCCTTGTTCTTGAACCTTTAACTCCGCCTGCCCATATTAGGCGTGACCGGACGGCAGTCGCCGCCCGGTTGGGGTGCCCGCGAGGGGCCCCGTCAAAGTCGCTTCATGCGAGGGCTTTGAGACCATGTCACGAGTGCCGTCACTATCCAGCCCGTTCCTGCTGGGCTTCGACGAGATTGAGCGTGTGCTCGACCGCGTCGCCAAGGGAGCCGATGGCTACCCGCCCTACAATATCGAACGGCTGGCGCGCGAGGGGCAAACCCCCGAGCGGCTTCGCATCACGCTCGCCGTCGCCGGCTTCACCCGCGACCAACTCGACGTCTGCGTCGAGGAAAGTCAGCTGGTGATCCGTGGGCGGCAGCAGGACGACAAGAGCCGCCAATATCTCCACCGCGGCATTGCCGCGCGCCAATTCCAGCGCACCTTCGTGCTGGCGGATGGCATGGAGGTGCTGGGCGCCGACCTGAAGAACGGGCTGCTGTCGATCGATCTGGTGCGGCCGCAAGCCGAGCGGATCGTGAAGACAATCGCCATCAGCGAGCAGGAATGACGCATTCGTGAAAACAGGACTCGACCGCGTCGAGCGTTCAATGAAAGGAGTCGAGGGCCATGAACAAAGACAAGATGATTGAAATGAACACCACCAACCCGGCGATCACGCAGGAAGCACTGGCGCATCTCGGCGACGGCCGCCTCGCTTACGTCAAGGCGATCAATTCCGAGGACGTCGCCAATCTGTTCCCGCAGGCGCCGAAGATCGCGCCTGGCATCAAATTGTTCGCCCTGCACAGCGCGGACGGCACGCCGATTATGCTGACCGATACGCGCGAAGCCGCGCTTGCCAACGCTTGGAGCCAAGAGCTCGAGGCGGTCAGCGTCCACTAACCTGAACCAGATGCTGTGAGTGTCGCGACGTTGTTACGCCGCGCTGCTCGCGGCCGGCATCGCCAGCACGGCATAGAGCGCATCGGCATCGTGCGAATCGCGCAGCTTGCGCGCGACCTCGGGGTCACGCAGCAGGCGCGCGACGCGGGCGAGTGCCTTAAGATGATCGGCGCCGGCGGCTTCCGGCGCCAGCAGCAGAAAAATGAGATCGACCTGCTGACCGTCGAGCGCTTCGAAATCGATCGGCCGTTCCAGTCGCGCGAACAGTCCGAACAGACGGCCGAGCTTCGAGAGTTTTCCGTGCGGGATGGCTACGCCATTGCCAACCGCGGTGGAACCGAGCTTCTCGCGTTGCAACAAGATTTCCAGAATCGCGCGCTCGTTCTGGCCCGTGAGCTCGGCCGCGCGCGCGGCGAGTTCCTGAATCGCCTGTTTTTTGTTGTTGACCTTGAGCGCCGGAACGATCGCATTGGTCGCGACGAGATCGGTGAGCGTCATGGACATGGCCAATGATCGGAAAAGGCAGCGCTAAATGGCTAGGGGTGTTGGAAGCGGCGGACCATAAGGAGGGTCCGCTGCCGCGTCAATGGCCCTGACCGGACATCAGTTGCCGCTTTTTCATGCATCTTTTGACGTCGTGTCGGGGTTGCGCTGGATCCGGCGGCGCTTGTAGCGCCGCAACCGCTTTTCGATATGCACCGCCGCCAGATCGGCGCTTTCATAGGCGTCGGCCGCCATGCCCTCGGCTTCGAGCAGCGTGCCGGAATCCAGGTGCAGCACACACTCGGTGTGAAAGCCGAATCCATCCTTGCCGACGGTGGCATGCCCGGAATAGCCGCCCCGGAAATATTTCGACATCGCTTCCTCGACGCGGTCAACAATTCGCTGCCGCAACGCCACACCGATATTGATGTTCTTGCCTGACACACGCAAAGGCATTGCTTGGCCTCCAGTTTTGCGCACGGCTGCTTAGTCAGCTAAGGAGTGTTCCGCTAAAGGTCAATGCGCCGCCTGGTAGTGGCTTATTCGGAATCATGGCCTACGATTTCGCCGACTGTTTCTCGCGCCGGCGCTGCACCGACGACGGGATGCGCATCGCCTCGCGGTACTTCGCGACGGTGCGGCGCGCGATATCGACGCCGGCTTCACGCAGTCTGTCGACAATCGTGTCGTCCGAGAGCACTTCGCCAGCGGTCTCGGCGTCGATCAACTGACGAATGCGGTGGCGTACCGCTTCGGCGGAATGCGCTTCGCCGCCGTCGGCCGCCGCAATCGACGACGTAAAGAAATATTTCAGCTCAAAGATGCCGCGCGTAGTCGCCATGTACTTGTTGGCGGTCACGCGTGAGACAGTTGACTCGTGCATGCCGATGGCGTCGGCGACAGTCTTGAGATTGAGCGGCCGCAAATGCTGCACACCGTTGGCGAAGAAGGCGTCCTGTTGGCGCACGATCTCGCTCGACACCTTGAGGATGGTCTTGGCGCGCTGATCGAGCGCGCGCACCAGCCAAGTCGCGGTCTGCAGACAATCGGCGAGATAGGTCTTGTCTTTGTCGTTGCGCGTGGTCTTCGACACCTGCGCATAATATCGCTGGCTGATAAGGACTTTCGGCAGCGTGTCGGAATTGAGCTCGACCTGCCAGGCCCCGCCGGAACCGGCCCGCACATACACGTCCGGCACGATCGGCTGCACCACGGTTGAGCCGAAGGCGAGACCGGGCTTCGGATTGAGATTGCGGATCTCGGCGATCATATCGGCGAGATCTTCCTCGTTGACGCCGCACAAACGGCGCAAGGCGGGAAGATCGCGCTTGGCCAGGAGATCGAGATGCTCGACCAGCGTGCGCATCGCCGGATCGTAGCGGTCGCGGTCCTTGAGCTGGAGCGCAAGACATTCGGTGAGATTGCGCGCGCAGACGCCGGGCGGATCGAGCGTCTGCAAGATCGCGAGCACGGCTTCGACTTCGGCGCGCGGCGCGCCCAGCTTGTCGACGGCGGCGTCGAGATCGCCGGTGAGGTAGCCGGCCTCGTCCACCATGTCGATGAGGTATTGCCCGATCATGCGGCCGGCCGGATCGGAAATCGCCAGCGCCATCTGCTCGGCGAGATGCGCGGCGAGCGTGATTTCGGCGGTGACAAACGCTTCCAGATTGTAATCGCTGTCCACGCCGCTCTGGCTACCGGCGCCGGACCATTCCGAATAGGCCGGCGGCGGTGTTTCCGGCACCGGACTTTTTTCGCCGCCATCGTCCGGGAAGACATTTTCGAGTTCAGTGCCGAGCCCCTCTTCCATGGAGGTGCGGCTGGTCTCCATGTCCTCGCCGATCCAGTCGGCGGTGGGCGGCGCCTCTTCGCCGCTTTCGCCGCTTTCGGACACCGAGGATCCCGGTTCGGCGGCCTCGGCCGGGGCATCGTCGCCGTCGCTGGCTCGCTCGAGCAGCGGGTTTTTTTCCAGCTCGGCGTCGACGTAAGCCGCAAGGTCAAGGCTGGAGAGCTGCAGCAGCTTGATGGCTTGCATCAGCTGCGGCGTCATCACAAGCGCTTGGGTCTGGCGGAACTCGAGTCGTTGTGACAACGCCATAGAGGTTTCCCGGCGGAAACTGGTCCGATTCTTGCTTCTTATGGCTTATAGCAGGTCCTTTGCACCAGCGGTATGAGATTCCGCACTGCGGCATTGCACAAATATTGGGCGTAAAAGCTGGCCTAAAGCTTGAATTCTTCGCCCAAATAGAGGCGCCGCACGTCGGGATTGTTGACGATGTCGTCGGCGTGGCCCTCCATCAACACGGCGCCGGAGTAGATGATGTAGGCGCGGTCGGTCAGGCCGAGCGTCTCACGCACATTGTGGTCTGTGATCAGAACGCCAATGCCGCGATTAGTGAGGTGGCGCACGAGCGCCTGGATGTCGCCGACCGCGATCGGGTCGATGCCGGCGAACGGTTCGTCCAGCAGCATGTAGCTCGGCCGTGTCGCCAGCGCACGCGCGATTTCGACACGGCGGCGTTCGCCGCCGGACAGCGCAATGGTCGGTGTCTTGCGCAGGCGCGCGATGTTGAACTCTTCCAACAGCGCATTGAGGTCGGCTTCGCGCCGCCGCCGGTTCGGCTCCACCATTTCGAGCACGGAGCGGATATTGTCCTCGACGTTGAGGCCGCGAAAGATCGAGGCCTCCTGCGGCAAATAGCCGATGCCGAGCCGCGCGCGCTGATACATCGGCAACAGGGTGACATCATAGCCATCGAGCTCGATGCGGCCGCGGTCGGCCTTGATCAGGCCGGTGATCATGTAGAACACCGTGGTCTTGCCGGCGCCATTGGGGCCCAGCAGCCCCACAGCCTCGCCGCGCCGCACATAGAGCGTGACGCCTTTGACCACGGCGCGGCCGCCGAAGCTCTTCTCTACGCCGTGAACGGCGAGATAAGCGGGGCGGACGGCCTGCCGGCTGTTGGCGGCGCTTTGCTGGCGATTGGCGGCAGGTTGCGGATTAGGACTGGGCTGCCGCGCGGACTGCGCGGTTGCCGGCCCTACCTGGCGGATCACCGGCCCTGCGGGCTGCGGGATCGTACGGCGGGCAGGCGGCGACCGGCGTCGAAACAACGAGAGGATGTTCACCCGGCCACCTCGCGGCGCACATTGCATCCCGGCCGATCATCCAGCCATGCCGGGCAGGCCACATTAGCTGATTCCTCGCCACCGCGAGCCGCCGGCGCTGCTACGGGGACGTTTTGGGTCAATTGTGCGCCGGCGCCGGCTGCGGGGCCAATCCGCCCTTGGCGCCCGGTTTGAAATCCACCGGCCCATTGGAAGGCAGGAACAGCCCTTGCACACGGTCGCGGCCATTCTTGCCGGATTCAACTCGCGAGACGCCGCTGGTCAAATTGACTACCAGGCGATCGCCGCGCAAAACATTCTGCCCTTGCGTCATGACCACGGTGCCCGTCAGCGTTACGGTGTTGCTCTTCATGTCGAACACGCCCGTGTCGCCGGTCGCGGTCTGATCCTTTTGCGTTACCACCACGCCGCCGCGCGCCTCCAGCCGCTTGATGCGCTGCTGACCGCCGGGGCCTGGCGTCGCCGCCTTCAAGCTGTTGCTCTTGTCGTCTTTGACATCGTCTTGTTCGTAAAACACCATCAACGTCTTGCAGCGTAAATTTGTGTCCCCCTGCGTCACGTGCACATCGCCCGAGAAGGTCGCCATCTTGTCCTTGTCGCGCACCTCAAGCGTGGCCGCCTCGATATGCACTGGCTGATCGTGATTTTGTGAAAAGCCCTGCAATGCGTTCGGCGGTCCTTTCGACGGCTGCGCGTTGAGCGGCGCGCCGGTCAGAGCCAGCAATGCGGCGGTGATCAGGAACGGACGACGCGGCACGATCATGGCACTCCGGTTTTGGCTTGCGGCAGCGGCGAACCGTTGAGCATCACGGTCATGTTCACGCCACCGTCGAACCGCACCAAGTCGCCGGAATCGACGAGCTCCAGCCGGTTGGCGTTGAGGGTGCCTTGCAACATCTCAATTTCAACCGGATGCTTGGACACCACGTGGCCACTGCGGATGTCAACCGTTGCCTCACTCAGTCGGCCGGTAAACCCGGTCGACGACGTAAGCACGATGTCGCGGTCGAGCTTGATGGTTTCGGCCTTGTTGTCATAGAGGCCGGTGGCGGCGGAAATCTGGACCGTGCTCTTGTCCTGCATCTGCACCTTGGCGTGGAGATTGTTCAATTCGATCAAATCCGGCTTGGTCAGATCCTGTTTCGCTGCGTCGGCGGACAGTTCATAGGCACGCGCATCGTGCGTGAAACCGGACAGATGCGGCTTCTCCATGGTAATCTTGGTGCCGGCGACCACCAGATTGCCGATATCGATCGGCAGCTTGGCAAGCATGCGCAATGGATTGAAATAGACCATCAAAAAAACGCCAGTGACGCCGAGGATCACCACGATCGGGATTGCCACGCGCAGGATGCGAACCGTACGGCTGTGCCGACGCGCGGCACGAAACGCGCGGTCGCTGTCGCCGCGGCCCATGTTCCAATAAGCGCGCGCGGCCTGCGGATCGGTTTGGGCTGTGCTCACGCGGTCCCCGCCAAGATCGGCATTTAGCTCCATTCGCTGTCGTTTTCGGAAATCCCCCTATGCCCCGCCGCGCAACTTGACGCGCGAATATGGCCCCTGCGCGGCAGCCAGATATCGGCGAATACAATCCTTACTACAATAGCTTAGCTTACGGATCCGTTACGGGAAAACCGCCGCCTAGTGACGATCGAGCCGGCCGAGGGCTTTACCTGGATCAGCGACTCAAACCGAATGCGAGAAAATATCCTGCGCCGCCCAGCCGGCGAGGTCGAGGCGCGCGCGGTCGGGCAGGAAGCGGAAGCAGGCCGCCGCCAGTTCGGCGCGGTTCTCACGCGCCAGCATCGCGTCCAGCTTCTCCTTGAGCGCATGCAAGTGCAGCACGTCGGTCGCCGCGTAGGCCACTTGCGAGTCGCTGAGCGCATCGGCGCCCCAATCGGACAATTGCTGCTGCTTCGACAGATCGATGCCGAGCACCTCGCGCGTCAAATCCTTGAGCCCATGCTTGTCGGTATAGGTGCGTGCCAGCCGCGAAGCGATCTTGGTGCAGTAGACCGGCTCGGCCATCACGCCGAAAGCCTTGGCCAGCATGCCGAGATCGAAACGCGCGTAATGTAAGATTTTGAGGATCGACTTGTCGGCGAGCAGCTTTTCGATGTTGGGCGCCTTGCGCTGGCCGGCGGCGATCTGCACCACGTCGGCATCGCCGTTGCCGGGCGAGAGTTGCACCACGCAGAGCCGATCGCGGTTGGGATCGAGGCCCATGGTCTCGGTGTCGATCGCCACCGCTCCCTTGTAGCCGGAGAGGTTCGGCAGATCGCCGCGATGCAGGCGGATGGTCATTGCGTTACCAAGCTTGCTTGCGCACGATCTTGTCCGAAAGCCGGTGGCCGCTTTTCGGGATCACGCGGTGGAAAACTGGTGCCCAGGAGAGGACTCGAACCTCCACGCCTCGCGGCGCTAGTACCTGAAACTAGTGCGTCTACCAATTCCGCCACCTGGGCAGGGCTTTAGAACTTGCCCGGACTAGGTACGGAGCCCGTTTCCGCTTGTCAATTGAAGCGCTTTTCGCAGCCGGCACTACCCCCATCCGGGTCTATACAGCCCGCTCACGATCCTGTATCCCCGCAGCCGTCAACCTCCATTGCCATGAGCGCGGAAATGGCCGCCAAAAGCAATTCTGAAACCCTCGTCACCGTCTATGGTGGCTCGGGGTTCCTCGGCCGCCATGTGGTGCGGGCGCTGGCCCGCCGCGGCTACCTGATCCGCGTCGCGGTGCGACGTCCCGATCTCGCCTTCCACCTGCAGCCGCTTGGCCGTGTCGGCCAGATCCATGCGGTGCAGGCCAATCTCCGGCATGCGCCATCGGTGGAAGCCGCGGCGCGCGACGCCAGCGTGCTGATCAATCTGGTCGGTCTGCTGTACGAGCGCGGCCGGCAGCGCTTCGACACCGTTCACGCTTACGGCGCCGAGCAGGTGGCGCTGGCGGCGAGCGCCCATGGCGCCCGCCTGGTGCACGTGTCGGCGATCGGCACCGACGAGCATTCGCGCGCCGCTTACGCGCGCTCCAAGGCCGAGGCCGAGCGCCTGGTGCTGGCCGCGCTGCCGCAGGCGGTCATCATGCGGCCGTCGGTCGTGTTCGGGCCGGAAGACGATTTCTTCAACCGCTTCGCCGCGCTGGCGCGCATCTCGCCGGCGCTGCCGCTGATCGGCGGCGGCGCCACCCGTTTCCAGCCGGTGTTCGTCGGTGACGTCGCCGCGGCAATCGCCGAAGCCGTGGACGGTAATGCCGAAGGCGGCACGATCTATGAATTAGGCGGACCGGAAGTGCGCACGTTCGAGGAACTGATGCGATACGTGCTGGCGACGATCGGGCGCAAACGGCTGCTGGTACCGGTGCCGTTCTTCGCCGCCAAGATCAAGGCCGCTTTGCTGCAATACTGGCCGAAGCCGCCGCTCACGCCCGATCAGGTCGAACTGCTTCGGACCGACAATGTCGTCTCCGCCGCCGCCAAGGCGGAACGTCGCACGCTGCAAGGGTTCGGCATCCAGCCGGAGTCGATCGAGGCGATCGTGCCGTCCTATCTGTGGCGCTTCCGCAAGACCGGCCAGTTCCACGGCCGCGTCGCCTAGCGCATCCGTCACCCTGAGGTGCGAGCCTCGAAGGGCGACGGCAAGAATTCTACACAAAATAAATCGCCAGAAGTCCGACGGTGCCGACCACGATGCGCCACCAGGCGAACAGCGCGAACGTATGGCGCTGAACGTACCCGAGAAACGTTTTCACCACGATCCAGCCGAAGATGAACGAGCAGGCGAAGCCGACGGCGATCAACATGATGTTGGCGTGAGCGAGCTCGGCGCGATCCTTGAAGGCCTCATAGGCGAAGGCGCCGACCATGGTCGGCATCGCCAGCCAGAATGAAAACTCCGCGGCGGAACGGCGATCGGCGCCGAGCAGCATGGCGCTAACGATGGTGGCGCCGGCGCGCGATACGCCGGGGATCATGGACAAGCACTGGCAGACACCGATGACGAAATACACCGGCAGCGTGAAGCCGGTCGCCTCGTGATAGCACGGCTTCAAATCCATCCGGTCGACCAAAAGCAGGATGAAGCCGCCGACAATGAGCGAGACGCAGACGACGCGCACGTCGAACAGATATGTCTTGATGACGTGATAGGCGAGCGCGCCGACCACGGCCGCCGGCAGAAAGGCGAGCAGCACGCCGATGACGAAGCGCGCCGCCTCCCACTGGGTGAACATGTTGCGCGCCAGGTTCCAGAGCCGGCCGAAATAAATGCTGAGCAGCGCCAGGATGGCGCCGAGCTGGATCAAAACGGCGAACGACTTGCCGAAGGCATCGTCGCCCCAGCCGAGCACGCGCTCCATCAGCAGCAGATGGCCGGTCGAGGACACCGGCAGATATTCGGTCAGCCCCTCGACGAAGCCGAGCACGGCGGCCTTGGCGATGTCGATATTCACCGAAATCAGTCCGGCTGCCTGCAAGGCGTGGAGGGGCATTGGGCTTGCTCCAGAAGGGCCGGCTCACGCGAGCCGTGGCGGGATAATCGCGTAAGGTCAGCGCTTTTGACGCAATGCCATCATTCGAGCAACGAAAAAAGTCATAACCGCCATGAATTTGCTCCGCTTTCATTGCTCCAAAGCGGCGGCTTTCTATAGTGCTGTCCTCCGATTCCCGCCACCGCGGCCAGACCACCGGCCGGCAAGTTCCAGGGCCCATGCCGACGCTGCTCCACCAGATGCTTTGCCCGCACTCACGCTATGTACGTCTCATCCTCGGCGAATACGGCATTCCGGCGCGCCTACAGGAGGAACGGTTCTGGGAGCGGCGGGAAGAATTCATGCTGCTCAATCCGGCCGGCGAAATCCCGGTGCTGGTGGCGGATGGTGCGCCGCCGATTTCCGGCGCGGCCATTATCGCGGAATATATCGAAGAGACCCTGCCGGC
This sequence comes from uncultured Alphaproteobacteria bacterium, assembly GCA_963821785.1. GTDB lineage: Bacteria > Pseudomonadota > Alphaproteobacteria > Rhizobiales > Xanthobacteraceae > Pseudolabrys. Next base: position 217,156 of record CAWGFC010000001.1, read on the forward strand.
GGAACACAGCGCCGACCGTCTGCTGCCGGCGGCGGCCGAGGAGCGGGTCGAGGTGCGGCGCCTCGCGAGCTGGTTTAACGACAAATTCCATGTCGAGGTGAGCCGCCCGCTGGTCACCGAGCGCGAATTCAAGCGGCATATGACTGGGGCGCAGGGCGGTGGGCCGCCCGATACCGAGGCGTTGCGCGCCGCCCGCCACAATATCCGCTATCATCTCGCCTATATCGGCTGGCTGGTGCGCACGCGCGACTGGCTCGCCGGCGACCGGCTGAGCCTGGCCGACCTTGCCGCGGCGGCGCATTTGTCCGCCGCGGATTATTTGGGCGATGTACCGTGGAACGCAGACGAAGCCGCCAAGAACTGGTACGCGCGGGTAAAGTCGCGGCCCGCGTTCCGGGCGATCCTGGCCGACACGCTGGCCGGACTGCCGCCGTCGAAGACCTACGCCAACCTCGACTTCTGAGCGATCCGCTTCAGATCAAAGCCGCGCTGATCGAGCACGCGCATGCGCGCGGCTTCGATGTCGTCGGCGTGACCAGGCCCGACACCGTGCCTGAAGCCAAGGTGCGGCTTGAACGTTTTCTCGCCGACGGCGCCCACGGCGACATGGTGTGGATGGCGGCGACCGCCGAGCGGCGCGCTTCGCCGAATGTGCTGTGGCCGGACGTGCGCTCGTTGATCATGCTCGGCATGAATTACGGGCCGGATGACGACCCGCTGGCGATCTTGACACGCAAAGACCGCGCCGCGATTTCGGCTTACGCCAAAGGCGATGATTATCACGACCTGATCAAATCGCGGCTCAAGGAGATCGCTCGCTGGCTGGTCGAGACTGCCGGCGGCGAGGTGAAAGTATTCGTCGACACCGCCGCGGTCATGGAAAAGCCGCTCGCGGCCAAAGCTGGCCTCGGCTGGCAGGGCAAGCACACCAATCTGGTGTCGCGCCAATTCGGTTCATGGCTGTTCCTCGGCTCGATCTTCACCACGCTCGATCTGCCCACCGACAGGGCCGAGCCGGACAATTGCGGTACCTGCCGCGCCTGCCTCGACATTTGTCCGACCGCGGCGTTTCCGGAACCCTATCGGCTCGATGCGCGGCGCTGCATCTCGTATCTAACCATCGAGCACAAGGGGCCGATCCCGCGTGAATTCCGCGCGGCCATGGGCAACCGCATTTACGGCTGCGACGATTGCTTGGCCGTGTGTCCGTGGAACAAATTCGCAATACAAGGCCGCGAGGCCAAGCTTGCCGCACGCGAGACTTCGCGCGCGCCCAAGTTGGCGGAGCTCGTTTGCCTCGACGATGCGCAATTCCGCGCGCTGTTTGCCAAGACCTCGATCAAGCGTACCGGCCGCGACCGCTTCGTGCGTAACGTTCTTATCGCCATCGGCAATTCGGGCGACGCTTCGCTCGCGAGTGATGCAGAGCGCCTACTTGCCGATGCCTCGCCGCTGGTGCGCGGCGCCGCGGTGTGGGCGCTGTCGCGTCTGCTGCCGCGTGAAAATTTCGCGGCGCTGGCGGGGCGGCAGAAAGAGGAAGATGTGTCAGTGCGAGATGAGTGGGGCGCGGCCCTGGCCTAGAATTCCTTCACCGCACTGAGCAGCCGTTCGATGTCCTCCGGCCGCGACAGCCGGTGGTCGCCATCCTTGATCAGCGTGAGCACCACGTCGTCGCGCGCAAAGCGCGACACCAGTTCGACCGCATGCCGCCACGGCACGTCGGGGTCCTGCACGCCTTGCAGGATGTGCACCGGGCAACCGGTCTCGATCAATCTGCCGAGCAACAGATGTTTGCGGCCGTCCTCGATCAGGGAACGCGTGATCGGATAGGACCCTTCCGAATACTGCGACGGCCTGAGCCAGACGCCCTTCTCCTCGATCTCGCGCTTGATCGCCGAAGAGAAGTTCTTCCACATCAGTTCCTCGGTGAAGTCCACCGCCGGCGCGATCAGCACCATGCCGGCGATCGGCGGCGCGCCGTTGCGCTTCTTCAATTCACGCGCCAGCAGCAAGGCCAGCCAGCCGCCCATGGACGAGCCGATGACCACCTGCGGATCTTGCGCGTAGCGCGTATAGACCGCGACGCTTTCCTCGAGCCAGCGGCCGATCGTGCCTTGCTTGAAGTCCCCGCCGGATTCGCCGTGGCCGGAATAGTCGAAGCGCAGGCAGGCGCGGCCTTTCTCCTCGGCCCATTGGTCGAGCGCCTGCGCCTTGGTGCCCTTCATGTCGGACATGAAGCCGCCGAGCCAAAACAGGCCGGCGCTTTTCTTCTCACTCTTGCCCTCGCGCACGCGCACGGCGATGGTCCGTGCCGGCAAAGGCAATTCTATCGTCAGCGACGTCAGTCTGGCTTCACTCATGCGTGCTTGAGGCCAATCGAGGATGAACGCGATATCCGGTCCCGCACCTTCTCGCCGCAAGCCGACCCCGAGCGCAAGGGGGGCGAACCGTTGATCGGCCTGGGCGGCGACGCACGGCGCTCGCTCGCCGGTATCACGATCTTGCAATTGGTGCCGACGTTGCGCGATGACCCACCCGGCCGCGGCGCGGTCGACATCGCTCTGGCGTTGCTGCAATCGGGCGCGCGCGCGATCGTCGCCGGCGGCGACGGTCCACTGGTCGGCGAACTGCGCGCCGCGGGCGGCGAATGGTTGCCGATGCGCACCGACACATGCAATCCGCTGCGTATCCGGCTCAACGCACACCGGCTCGCGAAGCTGATTGCCAGCGAGCGCGTCGATATCGTACATGCGCAAAGCGCCGGCGCCGCCTGGAGCGCCATCGCCGCCATCGACCGCATGCCGGTGTTTCTGGTCACGTCTTTTCCTGACCGCCTGCCGGCGAATTTCTGGCCGCTGACGGCTTTCCACGCTTCGCTGGCGCGCGGCGACCGGGTGATCGCACCGTCGAGCTACGTTTCGCGCACGATGATCGAGCGCTACAAAATCGCGCCGGACCGCATCAGCGTGATCCCACGCGCGATCAATACCGCAAATTTCAGCCCGGCGGCGGTGAGCGCCGACCGCGTCGCGTCGCTGCGCCAGACGTGGGGAGTTCCGCCGCAGATGCGCGTAGTGTTGGTTCCCGGCCGCATCGCGCAGCCGAACGGACAACGGAGCATGATCGACGCCGTGCCGCTGATCGCCGGCAGTGGTGGCGTCAATATCGCCTTCATATTCGTCGGCGAGGACAGCGGGCAGCGGCGCTATGCGAAGAGCCTGCACAGGCAAGCCCGCATTCACGGCTTCGACGCGCTCTGCCGTATGGTCGGCGCCTGTCCTGACATGCCGGCCGCGCTCGCGGCCGCTGACGTGGTGGTGGTGCCGGCGCTCGAACCGCCGCTGACCGGACACGCGGCTGCGCAAGCGCAGGCCATGGGCCGCCCCGTGGTCACCACGGAGATCGGAGTCTTGCCGGAAACCGTGCTTTGCCCGCCGCGCATGCGCGGCGACGTGCGCACCGGCTGGCTGGTGCCGCCCGGCAGCGCGGCCGAACTCGCGCGGGCGGTCGCCGCTGCGCTGGCGCTCGACGTTACCGCCTACAGAGCGCTGAGCGCTCGTGCGCGCCAGTTCGCCGAGTTTGCATTTTCGCCGCAGAGCGTTGCCGAAGCCATTCGCGGCGTTTATACCTCACTGCTGGCTCGCGACGTCTGACGCCGATGGCTCCGGGGTAATAAACGGTATGTCGAGTTCGCCTGCGTCTGAAATGCCGCCCGTGCAGGAGCGCCCGTTCATGGTCGCGCGCGGCAAATTTTCCGAGCCTGGTTCCAGGCTGCAGGCGCGCCCGCATCAAGCGCGCGACACTATGACCGTGCTCATCGTGGTGCCCACTCTCGATGCCGGTGCGGCGGATGTCGGCGCGCTCGGGCTGGTGCGCATCCTCAGCCAAGCGGGCCACCACGCCATCGTGGCGTCGCAGGCCGGGCGACTGGTGGCCGACGTGACGGCGGCCGGCGGCGAGTTCGTCGCGCTCGATCTCGCCAGCAACAATCCGCTACGCATGCTGCGCAACGCCGCCACGCTCAACCGGATCGCGCGTGAGCGAAAATGCGACGCGATCCACGCGCTCGGCCGCTCGGCGGCCTGGAGCGCTTTTCTCGCCGCGCGCCTTCGCGGCATTCCTTTCGTCACCAGCTGGTACAAGGGTTTCCGCGACCAGAACATCTTCAAGCACCTGTACAATGGCGTCATGGCGCGCGGCGATCGCGTCGTGGCGGTGAGCGAGCAGATCGCACAATTGATCAACGACCGCTACGGTCTGCCGTGGGAGCGCATCGCGGTGGTGCCGTCCGGCATCGACTTCGAGCGTTTCGATCCTGCCTTGGTCATCCCGGAGCGCGTCGAGGCGATCCGCCACACCTGGGGTATCAAGCACGATACCAAAGTAATCCTGATCGTCGGCCGCATCGTGCGCCGCAAAGGCCACCATGTGGTGGTGAAAGCGGCGAAGCGGCTGAAGGAGATGGGCTTCACGGATTTCCTGTGCGTCTTTGTCGGCGAGGACCGCGGCCGCACCCATTACACCGGCGAACTTTGGGATCTGGTGCTGACGACCGGCACGATGGATGTCATCCGCATGGCGGCGCCGGTCTCCGACATGCCGGCCGCCTATGCCGCGGCCTTGGCCGTGGTTTCGGCGGCGGTGCAGCCCGAAGGCCTGCAACGCTCGATCCTGGAGGCGCAGGCGATGGCGCGGCCGGTCGTCGTCTCCGATCTGGGCGGCGGGCCAGACATCGTGCTCACACCCCCGGCTGTGCCGGACAGCCGCATCACCGGTTTGCGCTATCACGCCGGCGACGACGCGGCGTTGACGGCGACCTTGCTGCGGCTGTTTTCGCTGCCCGAGCCGGCCCGCCGCGCCATGGGCGCGCGCGGCCGCGACTGGGTCCTTGGACATTTCGACGCGCCGGTGGTCGCGCAGCAAACGCTGCGGCTTTATGACGAGATCACCGGCCGCGAAAAAACTGCGGCCCTGACCCCGCGATCGCGACAAAACTAGAGGTATTTGAGCGATTTGTGGCCCGTCCCGGTCATTTCACCCGGCATTGTCGACGGAACCACGTTGACTTATTCGCCGTTTCTACCAATCTTTCGCTTTCCGGAGTGCTCACGCGCACTCCGGCTTGTCGCAACAGCATGAGGAGAAAAAGGCCATTCGTCGTCCGATGAAGTCCGCGCTGCCCGCCCAAAAGGACGGCCCGCGCATCAACGAGGAGATCCGCTCGAAAGAAGTTCAGCTGATCGATAGTAACGGCGACAACAAAGGTGTCGTCGATTTTCAAACCGCCATGAGCATGGCGGAAGCCGCCGGGCTCGACTTGGTGGAGATTTCTCCCAATACCGCCCCGCCGGTCTGCAAGATCCTGGATTTCGGCAAATACAAATTCCAGGCGCAGAAGAAAGCCGCCGAGGCCCGCAAAAAGCAAAAAGTCGTCGAGATCAAGGAGATCAAGCTCCGACCGATGATCGACGATCACGATTACGACGTGAAGATGCGTTCGATGAAACGCTTCTTCGAAGAGGGCGACAAGGTCAAGATCACCTTGCGCTTCCGTGGCCGCGAAATGGCGCACCAGGAACTCGGCTACAAGCTGCTCAATCGCGTCAAGGAAGACACCGCGCCGATCGCCAAGATCGAATCGGAGCCGCGGTTCGAAGGCCGCCAGATGGTCATGCTGCTGGCGCCGCGCTAACGCGGGGCTCTAGCCTGTTGTCAGCGACCGCAAGCGGCCGGCGTTGCGCTATTCCAGTTCCGCTTCCCAGCGGCCGGCGCAGCTGCCGTTCGCGCCGACCCCGCGCCAGACGCCAGCGCCGGTGCGGCCCGACAGATGGCCGGTGCCGCTGGCGCCTTTGTCGCCGACCTTGATGCTGACCTTGGTCGAGCCATCCGGCGCGACACTGCCGGCGAGGTCGATGCCTGAGTCGCCGCGATAGCTGACCCGGCCATTCGCGACCTTCACCTCGTAACGGTAGCCGCGGTCGCATTCGCCTTTTTCGGTGATGATCAGCACGCTCCAGTTGCCGTCGCGAACGGCGGCAAAAGCGGCGGGCGATGGGCCCACCCAGGCCGCACCAGCCAGAAACGCAGAAAAAATCACCGAATTCATCATGCGGTGCATGACTACGACTCCCTTTATGGCGCTGATTGAGGGACCTGATACCAATGCGACCGAAAACAACGGGTTAACGCCGCTGCCGATCGCTTGGTTGCAAGGGTCGTCCGCCTCTGCCATAACGCCGGCCTCTCGCCGCCCGGCCAGTCAGGGCTGCCGTGGCAGCGATTAAAAGCTCAATTCCGAGCACCCGCTCAAAGACATAGGTCTTTCAGAGCACACCCGGCCGAGTGGGCCTTCCCGCCCCCGTGCCGATCAGGAGAGCCAAATGCCCAAGTTGAAGACCAAATCGGGCGCTAAAAAGCGCTTCAAGATCACCGCGACCGGCAAGGTGAAATTCCAGCAATCCGGCAAACGCCACGGCATGATCAAGCGGACCACCAAGCAGATCCGCGAACATCGCGGCACCAAGGTGCTGTTCAAGACCGACGGCGACAACATCAAGAAATACTTTTTGCCCAACGGCTGATCGTATTTACGGCCGCCCCGTCGCGGCCCTTGTCCCCGTCAAGCACGCTGAAGAACCGCAAGGAGATTTGTCATGGCCCGCGTCAAACGTGGCGTCACCGCCCACGCCAAGCACAAGAAAGTCTACAAGGCCGCCAAGGGCTATTACGGCCGCCGCAAGAATACGATTCGTGTCGCCAAGCAGGCGGTCGAGAAAGCCGGCCAATACGCCTTCCGCGACCGCAAGCGGCGCAAGCGCACCTTCCGCGCGCTGTGGATCCAGCGCCTCAATGCCGCGGTGCGTCCCTTCGGCCTCAACTACAGCCGCTTCATCGCCGGTCTGACGAAATCCGGCCTGGTGGTCGACCGCAAGGTGCTGTCGGATCTTGCAATCCACGAACCGGCGGCGTTCCAGGCGATCGTGGAAAAGGCCAAGGCCGCGCTGCCGGCGTAGGCCGTCCACAACGACACTTGTCATGCCCCGCGAAAGCGGGGCATCCAGTAGCCACCGGCTATTCGTCATTTCGCGTGCGCAGTGGTTACTGGAACACCCGCTTTCGCGGATGATGACAGCCTGAGGCATCGTCAATGTCAGACATCGCGCAACTGGAACAAGAACTGCTCGCGGCAATCGCTTCGGCCAAGGACGAAGCGGCGCTGGAGTCGTTGCGCGTTGCGGCGCTTGGCAAGAGCGGACAGGTTACGGCGCTACTCAAGACGCTCGGCTCCATGACACCGGACCAGCGCAAGGTGCAAGGGCCGGCGATCAACGGCCTGAAGGATCGCGTCACCGCGGCGCTCGCGACGGCCAAGGACGCGCTCGCCGCCAGCGCGCTCGATGCCCGCCTCAACACCGAAACGGTCGATGTCACGCTGCCGGTGCGCGAGGCGCCAGCCGAGAGCGGCCGCGTGCATCCGATCAGCCAGGTGATCGATGAACTCACCGCCATCTTCGCCGACATGGGTTTCGCGGTGGCGGAAGGTCCCGATATCGAGACCGACGACTACAACTTCACCAAGCTGAATTTCCCGGAAGGCCATCCGGCGCGGGAGATGCACGACACCTTCTATTTCCCGCCCAAGCCCGACGGCTCGCGCCTGCTGCTACGCACCCACACCTCGCCGGTGCAGGTGCGCACCATGCTGAGCCAAAAGCCGCCGATCCGCGTCATCTGCCCGGGCCGCACTTACCGCAGTGACTCCGATCAAACTCACACGCCGATGTTCCACCAGGTCGAGGGCCTGGTGATCGACAAGACCTCGCACCTCGGCCACCTGAAGTGGATCCTGCAGGAATTCTGCAGGGCCTTCTTCGAGGTTGACCACGTCAATATGCGCTTCCGGCCCTCGTTCTTCCCCTTCACCGAGCCGTCGCTCGAAGTCGACATCCAGTGCAAGCGCGATAAGGGTGAAATCCGTTTCGGCGAAGGCGAAGACTGGCTGGAGATTCTCGGCTGCGGCATGGTGCATCCGAACGTCTTGAAGAACTGCGGTCTCGATCCGAACGAGTATCAGGGCTTCGCCTGGGGCTTGGGCATCGACCGCATCGCCATGCTGAAATACGGCATGAACGACCTGCGCGCATTCTTCGAGGCCGACGTGCGCTGGCTCGCGCATTATGGCTTCCGGCCGCTCGATTTCCCGACGCTGGCGGGAGGATTGAGCTCGTGAAATTCACCCTCCCTTGGCTGAAGGAGCATCTCGACACCACCGAGCCGCTGGCCGCGATCGTCGACAAGCTCACTATGATCGGGCTCGAGGTCGAGCGCGTCGAGGACAAGGCAAGCCTGCTCAAGCCCTTCGTCATCGCCAACGTCATCTCCGCCGAGAAGCATCCGAACGCGGACCGGCTGCGCGTCTGCATGGTCGATACCGGGACGGGCCAACCCATCCAGGTCGTGTGCGGCGCGCCCAACGCGCGCGGCGGCATGAAAGGCGTGTTCTCGGCGCCCGGCACCTTCATCCCGGGCAAGAACATCACGCTCACCGTCGGCACCATCCGCGGCGTGGAAAGCCGCGGCATGCTGTGCTCGGCGGCCGAACTGATGATTTCCGACGACCACGACGGCATCATCGAGCTGCCGGCCGACGCGCCCGTCGGCAAGTCTTACGTCGAGTGGGCCGGCGTCAGCGAGCCGGTGATCGATATCAACCTCACGCCCAACCGGCCGGACTGCAACGGCGTCAACGGTATCGCCCGCGACCTCGGCGCCACGCCGGTCGGCGACTTCAAGGATCGCCCGCCCAGGCCGGTGAAGGGCACGTTCCCCTGCCCGGTGAAGGTTAAGATCGACGCGCCCGAATTGTGCCCCGCTTTCGGCCTCCGCTTAGTCAAGGGCGTCAAGAACGGCCCTTCGCCCGACTGGCTGCAGAAGCGGCTCACGGCGATTGGCCTACGTCCCATCAACGCGCTGGTCGACATCACCAACTTCATCACCTTCGACCGCGGCCGTCCGCTGCATGTGTTCGACGCCGCCAAAGTGCATGGCAATCTCACCGTCCGCCGCGCGAACAGCGGCGAGACGCTGCTAGCGCTCGACGGCAAGACCTACGCGCTCGATAAAGCCATGTGCGTGATCGCCGACCAAAAGGGCGTCGAATCGCTCGCCGGCGTCATGGGCGGCGAGGCCAGCGGCTGCTCGGAGACGACCATCGACGTGCTGATCGAATCGGCGCTGTGGGACGCGCTCAACATCGCGCAGACCGGCCGCAAGCTCGGCGTCAATTCCGATGCGCGCTATCGCTTCGAGCGCGGCGTCGATCCGAATTTCATGCTGCCCGGACTCGAACTCGCGACGCAAATGGTGCTCGACCTGTGCGGCGGCACGCCGTCAGAGATCGTGGTCGCGGGCGATCCGGCGCCGAAGGAAACGATCGTCGATTTCCCGTTGAGCGAGCTGCAGCGCCTCGCCGGCATCAAGCTGCCGCTCCCCGAGGTGCGCCGCGTGCTGGAGAAGCTCGGCTTCTTTGCTGCCGGTCAAGGCGAGAAGGTGAAAGTGGCGGTGCCGTCCTGGCGGCCGGACGTGCATGGCCGTGCCGATATCGTCGAGGAACTGGTGCGCATCGCCGGCGTCGATCAGGTGCCGTCGACGCCGTTTCCGCGCGGCGATGCCGCGCGCAAGGCCGTGCTCACGCCGATCCAGAACCGCACCCGCAAGGCCAAGCGGGCGCTCGCCGCCCGCGCCATGGTTGAGGCCGTCACCTGGTCGTTCGTGTCCAAGCACGAGGCGGAATTGTTCGGCGGCGGCAAGCCTGAATTGGCGCTGGCCAATCCGATCGCGGCAGAATTGTCCGATATGCGGCCGAGCCTCATTCCAGGACTCACCATGTCGGCGCAACGCAACGCCGACCGTGGCAGCGTCGACGTGGCGCTGTTCGAGGTCGGGCAGATCTTCAAGGGCGACCAGCCGCAAGACCAGCTCATCGCCGCCACCGGCTTGCGCCGCGCGCTCGCCAAGGGCTCCGGCATCGGCCGGCATTGGTCGAGCAAAGCTGAGCCAGTCGACGTCTTCGATGCCAAGGCCGACGCCTTCGCCGTGCTGGCCGCGGCCGGCGCGCCGATGCAAGCGTTGCAGGTCGTACCCGGCGGTCCGGCCTGGTTCCATCCGGGCCGTTCCGGCACCATCCAGATTGGACCGCAGAACGTGCTTGGCCATTTCGGCGAATTGCATCCGCGCGCGATTGCCGCACTCAAGGCGGAAGGACCGCTAGTGGCGTTCGAAGTGATTCTGGACAAAATCCCCGAGTCCAAAGCCAAGGCGACGCGAGCCAAACCCCTACTCGAGCTGTCGCCGTTCCAGCCGGTCGAGCGCGACTTCGCCTTTGTGGTGGAGAATACCGTGAAGGCCGCCGACATCGTGCGCGCCGCGCAGAACGTCGACAAGAAGCTGATCGTCGGCGTGACCGTGTTCGATGTCTACGAAGGCAAGGGTATCGATCCCGGCAAGAAGTCGATCGCCATCGCGGTCACCATGCAGCCGCGCGAGAAGACCATGACCGACGCCGAGATCGACGCGCTCGGACAGAAGATCGTCGCCGAGGTGTCCAAGCGGACAGGTGGGGCGCTGCGAGCGTAACCACACGTTCCGCTCATTCCCGCGCAAGCGGGAATCCAGTTCTGGAAAAAGGACTGGGTCCCCGCTTTCGCGGGGACGAACGGTTAGGGTTAAGCCAGCAGCAGATCTGTAAAAGCAAAGCCATCGCGTTCGACGGTCTCACCCACGCTCACCTTGATGCGCCGCGAGAACATCGGCCCCGCGACCACGCAGGAATGGAACTCGCCGTTCTCGCCGCAGGGATCGATGCCGGGCGGGAAATCCGCCAACAAAGCGGAATCGAATTTGCGCCCGGCGAAAGACGTCGGCAGCTTCTTCAGATCGACGGTAGCGAGATAAGTTTCCAGGCCGCCGGCGATCATGTCTCGCGCCAGCCGATCGGTTGGCCGTTGCCAAAGCGGAAACAGCGGCTCGATGCCGGTACCGGCGAGCTTCGCCACACGATAGGCCCGGATATCCTCGAGAAACAAATCGCCGAAGATGATGGCGCTGACGCCTTCGGCTTTGGCTGCCGCGAGCGCCTCGGCCATGCGCGCCTCGTAGATTTCATTCGGGCACGGGTACGGAATGCGCACGACGACGGACGGCAATCCGGCGGCTTCGAGTTGCGCCTGCAAGATCGCCTCGCGCACGCCATGCATGCTCACGCGTGCGAAGGCATCGGTCACCGTGGTCAAGGCACCGACAATATCGTACTCGCCCGCGAGGCGGGTCTCATTCAGCGACCAGGCGCTGTCCTTGCCGCTCGACCACGCAATCAGCGCCTTCGGCCGGGCGGTCATCAGCCGGACCTCGAATAGGGAATGAACAAGCGACGAAGCTTCGACATGGTATCCCAATCCTTGCTGCCCGGATGCCCAGGTTGCCGCAACCCGTGTCGCACCGCAAATTTCATGGCTAACGGATGGTAACTCCGCGGCGGGTCCGATGAACCAAATTGCAATGAGTCTTCGTTAAATTCCACCGCAACAAGACGCGTGGGTACAAACTTGCGCGTGGGGAAACGCCGCGCGGCGTCAAGGACAGGCGCCAGGGACTTAAAGCGTCATGAGCTGGGTGGTCGACGGGGTCGGGCGGTTTCTAGCCCATTATCTGGAAAAGCCAGCGCAGGGCTATGCGCCCTTCACGCCAAGCGATCCCGAAGCGTTGCGCGCCACGCTCATGCCGGGCGACGTGCTGCTGATCGAAGGCAACAATCACATCTCCGGCGTCATTAAGTATCTCACGCAGTCCACCTGGTCGCATGCCGCGCTCTATGTCGGGCCGATCGGCGACCGCGTCACCGCCGACGGCGAGCCGCTGGTGCTGGTGGAGGCCAATATCGGCCAGGGCGTGGTGGCGGCGCCGCTGTCGAAATACATTCATTTTCACACCCGCATCTGCCGGCCGACCACACTAACCGCCGAAGATTGCGAGCGCGTGTGCGCCTATGCCGCGGAGCGCATCGGCTTCGACTACGACCTGAAGAACATCATCGACCTCATGCGCTATCTGTTTCCGCTGCCGGTGCCGCAGCGCTGGCGCCGACGCCTGATGGCGCTCGGCTCCGGCCATCCGACCCGCATTATCTGCTCGGCGTTGATCGCGCAGGCCTTCGAGATCGTGCGCTACCCTATCCTGCCCAAGGTCGCGCGCGCGGCGAGCGAACAAGCCTGGCAGGACATTCTGGAAATCCGTCATTCCTCGCTCTATGCGCCGCGCGATTTCGACATCTCGCCTTATTTCGAGGTCGTGAAGCCGACGCTGGTGAGGGGCTTCGACTACAAAACCATGGCCTGGACCGATCTGCCGTTCGAAGATGGCGACGAGCTGATGTCGTTGGTGCCGGCCGACGACTCGCTCGAATCCAACACCCTGTCGCCAACGGGTTGATCGCCACCGGTCTTGCTCATTGCCGCGGCCGGCATTAGCTCTTGTCGGCATGTTCGACGCCGCACTCACCGCACTTACACAACTGTTTGCGCCGCCGCTGCGCAAGGTGTTGATGAAGGCGGTAGGCTTGGCCTTGCTGCTGATCGTCATTATCGGCATCGCGATCAATCGCGTCTTCAGCGCGCTGGCGGCAAGCGGCGCGACCTGGGCCGAGCAGACTACGGGCGTCGCGCCGCACGCGGCCTGGGCGACGCTTGCCTGGGTACTGTCGATCATGGCGAGCCTCGGCATCGTCACCGGCGCGCTGTTCCTGATGCCGACCATCACCGCCTTCGTCGGCAGCTTCTTCGTCGACGAGGTGGCCGACGCGGTCGAGCGCGACACCTATCCGGCCGAGCCGCCAGGTAAAGCGCTGCCGCTCCTACGCGCCACGATCGAGGGCGTGAAGTTCGCATTGCTGGCGCTGGTCGTCTATTTCTGCGCGCTGCCGTTTATCTTCTTCGCCGGGATCGGCGTGATCGTCCTGTTCCTGGCCAACGCCTATCTGCTCGGCCGCCAATATTTCGAATTCGCCGCCATGCGCTTCCGCAGCCCGCACGAGGCCAAGGCACTGCGCAAGGCCAACGCGCCCTACATCTTTCTCGCCGGCATGGTGATCGCCGTGTTCGTCTCGATCCCGCTGGTCAATCTGGCGACGCCGATCTTCGCCATGGCCTACATGGTGCACGTCCACAAGCGCATGTCGGGCCCGCGGCTGGAGCTGATCGAACCGCGCCGCTAAATTTTTCTCGTTTGTTTGCGCATGATCTCATCCGAAAATCGGTTCCCACTTTTCGGGATCACGCGCGTTGTGCCGCGTTCCAGTGTTTTTCCAGATTGGCGATCAGCGACGGCGAGAAGTGGCAATAGGCCTGTTCTCGGGCATAGACCGCCATGTAGCGGCGGAAGATGTCGAGCGGCTCCTCGCCGACGCGCAGCGCGCGCCGGTTGCCCGCAGCGCTGACCACTCCTGACGACGTGAAATCCTCGCACACCTTCATCGTCGCCTGCTCGACCTCGCCCGGCGGTACGACCACATCGCAGATCATGCAGCCCTCGGTGCTGTCGCAGTCGAAGCGGCGGCCCATCAGGATCGCCTGCCGCGCAATGCGCGGGCCGACGAAGCGCGGTAACCGCAAATTGGCCGCGCCCGGAATAATGCCCTCCTTGCGCGCCGGCAGCGTCATATAGGCGTCGGAGCCGGCGACCACGTAATCCATCACCAGCAGATACTGGCAGCCGCCGCCGATGGCAAAGACCTCGAGTTGCGCCACCCAGGGCTTCTCATGCGTGCCGCCATAGACTTCGTCAGGACTCGCCGCCCCGGGCATCGCCAACCCGCGCAGCATCTTGTTGACCACGCCCATGTCGCGGCGGATGTACCAAAGATACGGGATCTTGCCGCGATAGAGATGCGTGAGGTTGATGCCGGCGGAAAATATCTTGCGGCCTTTGTATTTCGGGTGATCGACCACGCCGCCGCGCAGCACGCAAATTTCGCTCAAGGGATCGAGAATGGCGATGTCGGCCGCGGTTTCGGTGTCGTCGAGCGTGTCGTCGTCCTCGGCATTGAGAAAGCGCGGATTGTTGACGGTGACCACCGCGGCCTTGCCCTGCCGCGCGACGCGCGCGGGACCGAAGTCAATGACGCCATTGCGGATGAATTCCGGCATGCGCTCGATGGCTTCCATTTTTGGCCGCAGCATCGCCTCGCAAAGATGCATGCCGCTTTCCGGCAGCGCCAGCACCTGCGCCAGGAAAATGCCTTGGTCAATTTCGATGCCGTCCTTCTCGCCTTGCATCAGCGCGCTTTCGGCCTTGACCTGCCGTTGCGTCGGCGTGAGCCCGGGCACGAGCTTGGCCGCTTCGTCGACCAGATCTTCGACGCGCAAGAATTTCTCGAGTTTGTTGGTCAGCCTGCGATAAACGGTTCCGGCGTGCGCGGCGAGAAAACGCTCGCGCGCATCACGGCATCGCCACAGAATGATGTCCGCGGCGAGCTGCTGCTCCACCGTGCGCAGCGGCTTCTTCGGCAGCTTGGCCAGAAGGTTCGTGCCCGCCCGCCAGAAGCGGGTGCCGGCCGCGGCGTCGCGCTTGAACTTATCGCGGAATTGCGGCCTGGCGTTGAGCCACAGCACCACACTGCGGTGCGGCAAGCCAGCCTGTCCAAGAATGACGCGCGGATCGCCGCGATTGATCGGCTTCCCGGCTGAGCCTTCCATCCGCCTCTCCCACGCGACGTTATTTGGCGACCGTTTTCTCCGGCCATTGGCACAGGTCCGCGATCAGGCAGGCCTCGCACCGCGGCTTGCGCGCCAGGCAAGTGTAGCGCCCGTGCAGGATAAGCCAATGGTGGGCGTGGCGCTTGTATTGCGCCGGCACCACCTGCTCGAGCTTCATTTCGACCTCGAGTGGATTTTTCCCCGGCGCCAGGCCGGTGCGGTTGCCGACGCGGAAGATGTGGGTGTCGACCGCGATGGTTGGCTCGCCGAACGCAACATTGAGCACCACGTTCGCCGTCTTGCGGCCGACGCCGGGCAGTGCCTCCAGCGCCTCGCGCGAGCGCGGCACCTGCCCGCCGTGGTTAGCCACCAGCCGGCGCGACAGTTCAACCACGTTCTTGGCCTTGGTGCGGAACAGCCCGATGGTCTTGATCAGATCGCGCACGCGCTCCTCGCCGAGCGCTGCCATCTTCTCCGGCGTGCCGGCGGCGGCAAACAACGCCGGCGTCGCCTTGTTAACGCCGGCGTCGGTCGCCTGTGCCGACAAAACAACAGCCACCAGCAGCGTGAACGGGTTGATGTGTTGCAATTCGGTCTTGGGCTCGGGGCTGGCGGCCTGGAAACGGCGGAACGCTTCCGTGACCTGCGCATTGGTCCAAGGCTTCACGGCCAAAGGCTTGACGGCCAAAGGCTTGGGCGCCGTAGACTTTGCCCGTTTGGGCGGCTTCCCTTTGCCGACTTTGGTTGAAGATTTTCTCGCCGACTTTTTCGCCATCATTTTGGTATACTGAGCGGCATGACTTCCGACAATATGACCAACGACAACACCCACCTCGAACCAACCATCTTTTCCGCGGTGCTCACACCGCACCGTTCGCTCGGCAACATCGGCTTCCTGGTGCTGATGATCGTGTTCGGCGTCGTCAGCTTCGTCTCCGGCATTGCCTTCCTGCTGATGGGCGCCTGGCCGGTGTTCGGTTTCTTCGGCCTCGACGTGCTGCTGCTGTACTGGGCGTTCCGGATCAACTACCGGCACGCCGCCGCCTACGAGGAGGTCACGGTGACGCCAACTGCGCTCAAGGTGCGCAAGGTCGACCACCGCGGCGCGGCGCGCGAATGGATGCTTAACCCGCTCTGGGTCAAGCTCGACAAGGTGGCACACGAGGAATTCGGCATCGAGCGGCTGTTTCTGGTGTCACGCGGCAAGCAACTGGCGATCGCGAATTTCCTCGGGCCCGACGAGAAGGCGAGCTTCGCCAAGGCGCTCGGCCATGCCCTCGGCGAGGCCAAACGCGGGGTGACCAGGACGGTGGTTTCTTAATCCCGCCCCGCTCCGCGAGCAGGGAGAACAAAGTCAGGAATCGGGTGGTTGCGCCAGCCCACCGGGCCTAGATACTGGCTATGACCATGACCCTTGCAAAACAGAGCATCGCCGAGAACTTCCCGCGCTTCGCCCCGCTCCCCACCGCGGCCGCCGATTACGACGTGGTGCGCCGCGCCATCGCCCATATCCGCGGCAATTGGCGCTCGCAACCCGAAATTGAGGCCATCGCGCACGCCGCTGGCGTCACGCCGACCGATCTGCACCACCTGTTCCGCCGCTGGTGCGGGCTCACCCCCAAAGCCTTCCTGCAGGCGCTCACGCTGAGCCATGCGCGCGACTTGCTGCGCTCGTCGGCGAGCGTCTTGGATACCGCCTACGAGGTTGGCCTGTCTGGACCCGGCCGGCTGCACGATCTGTTTGTCACCCACGAGGCGATGTCGCCGGGCGAATGGAAGGCCGGCGGCGAAGGACTAACGATATCTTACGGCTTCCACCCCTGCCCGTTCGGCACGGCGCTGGTGATGATCACGCCGCGAGGGCTCGCCGGCCTCGCGCTCGCCGACGCCGGCAAGGAACGCTCGGCACTGCGCGACATGCGCTCGCGCTGGCCGCGGGCAAACTATGTCGAGGACTTCGCGGCGACCGCGCCGACAGCGCGGCGCATCTTCGATCCGGCGCTCTGGCGCCCCGAGCAGCCGCTGCGCGTGGTACTGATCGGCACCGATTTCGAGGTGCGCGTCTGGGAGAAGCTGCTGACCATCCCGATGGGCAAGCTCGACACTTATTCCAGCGTTGCCGCCAAGGTCGGCGATCCGAAAGCCGCACGCGCGGTCGGCGCTGCGGTCGGCAAAAACCCGATCTGCTTCGTGGTGCCATGCCACCGCGTCGTCGGCAAGAACGGCGACATCACCGGCTATCACTGGGGCTTGACCCGTAAGCGCGCGATGCTGGGCTGGGAAGCCGGGATGGCGGGAGCTTAGAGACTAAGCCGCCAGATCCAGCTTCGACTTCACCGTCGAGTCCGCGTCAAGCCGGTAGATGATCGGCACACCAGTGCCGATCTCACGCTTGAGAATGCTCTGCTTGTCCAGCTTCTCGAGCACCATCACCAGGGCGCGCAACGAATTGCCGTGCGCGGCGACCAGCACGCGCTCGCCGCGCAGCACGCGCGGCAAAATCTCCGTGACGTAATAGGGCAGCGTGCGCGCCAGCGTGTCCTTGAGGCTCTCGCCGCCCGGCGGCGCAACGTCGTAGGAGCGGCGCCAGATGTGCACCTGCTCCTCGCCCCATTTCTTGCGCGCTTCGTCCTTGTTGAGCCCGGAAAGATCGCCGTAGTCACGCTCGTTGAGCGCCTGGTCCTTGAACACCGGGATGCCGGTCTGCGCCATTTCCTGCAACATCAGGTCGAGCGTGCGCTGGGCGCGCTTGAGTGCCGACGTGAAGGCGACGTCGAACTTTATCCCCTGCGCCTTGAGTTTGCGGCCGGCCTCACGCGCTTCCGCGATGCCTTTTTCGGTAAGATCGATATCGCGCCAGCCGGTGAACAGGTTCTTCAGGTTCCAGTCGCTCTGGCCGTGACGCACGAGGACGAGTAAGCGGTCGGTCATTATCTTGCGGCTCCTGTTGCCGATGCTTGGCGTATTCTCCTGCCGATCCGGGCGGCGCCGAACAGGCAAACGATGGCGATCAGCAGCAAGACGACGGAGACCGCTGCGTCCAGAATGTCGTTGCCCGCCGGTATGACGTAGTCGGTCAGCCAGGTGCAGGCCAGCGCGCCGAAGCCGATCACCAAGAGGACGATCACCTTCTTGCCCTCCGGCCCACTGAGATCGGTCTTGGCCACCGGCGTCGGGTCCTTCTTCAGCTTCGACCAGAGGATGCCGGCGATGATCAAGCAGACGATGCCGATGCCGCCGAACAGATACGGCGCCCACTCCGGCGCCGGCTCGGTACCTGGCACCCACGGCTTGGCGTATTGATGGGCCATGTAGAGACAGGCAATGCCCGCGCCGATCGTCGCGTACATATAACCTGTCCGCTTGGTCACTTGTTCCGGTGTCATCGCCGCCCCCAATTAAAACCCAGCGAGGCCGAGCACGTCAGCCATCGAATAAAGTCCCGGCTTCTGGTCGCGCGCCCACAGCGCCGCGTGTAGCGCGCCGCGCGCGAAGATCATACGGTCCTCGGCCTTGTGCACGAGTTCGATGCGCTCGGCGGGTCCGGCGAAGATCACCGTGTGCTCGCCGACCACGCTGCCGCCGCGCAAATTCGCAAAGCCGATATCGCCGGCATGGCGCGCGCCGGTGTTGCCGTCGCGGCTGCGTACCGAATTTCTGTCGAGGTCGATGCCGCGGCCTTCCGCCGCGGCGCGGCCAAGCATCAGCGCGGTGCCGGACGGCGCATCGACTTTCTGATTGTGATGCATTTCCAGGATTTCGATGTCGAAGGAATTGTCCAGCGTCTTGGCGACGCGCTTGGTCAGCGCCGCCAGCAGATTGACGCCAAGGCTCATATTGCCGGACTTGACGATCACCGCGGTCTTGGCAGCGTCCTTGATCTTGGCTTCGTCGGCCGCGCTCAAACCGGTGGTGCCGATGATGTGGACCTTGCGGCCCTTGGCGGCCAACGCCGCGAATGATGTTGTGGCAACCGGTATCGTGAAGTCGATGATGCCGTCGGCCTGCTCCATCAGCGGGCCGACGTCGCCAGTGAGTTTGATGTTGTTCTCGCCGAGGCCCGCGAGCGTCCCCGCGTCCCAACCGATCAGCGGCGAGCGCGCGTCTTCCAGGGCGCCCGCGAGCACGAATTGCTTGTTGTCGGCGATCGCCTTGACCAGCGTGCGGCCCATCCGCCCGCCGGCGCCCGCGACCACGAGTCGCATCTCGGCCATGGCTCCAACTCCTCAAACTGGGTGGGTATAGCGGGCGGACGTTGGCTTGTCATTCCGGGGCGACCGCCGAAAGCAGATGGCCAGGAATGAGGTTAAGGCTGCGGCCCGTCGTAGCCCTCGATCACAATCAAATCGGCGTCCGCGGCGGCCTGGCGCAGCGCGATGGCCTTGGCGTATTCGGACGAGCGGTAGCAGGTCATCGCCGCCTCGAAACTCGGGAATTCGATCACCACGATGCGGCTGCGGCTTTTGCCTTCCACGCACTCGGTACGGCCACCGCGCGTCGTATAGCGCCCGCCGTATTTGCGGAAAATATCCGGCAGCGTCGCGACGTATTCTTTGTACCCGTCCGCATTGCGCACATCGACATTCGCGATCCAATAGCCTTTTGCCATTTCATCTCCCTTATTTTCCCGTTGCTTGTTCGATCTCGGCGACGATGGCGGCGGCCGCTGCCTTCGGGTCGCGGGCTTCCAGCACCGGGCGGCCGACCACCAGATAATCGGCGCCGGCTTCTATGGCGCGGGCCGGCGTCATGATGCGCTTCTGGTCGCCGGTCGCGCTGCCGGCCGGCCGGATACCCGGCGTGACCAGCACCATGCTGCGGCCGACGATGCCGCGCAGCTTGGCAACCTCCTCGGCCGAACACACCAGGCCATCGACGCCGGTGTCGTGCGCCTGCGCCGCGCGCGCCGCGGCGAGTTCAGGAACGCTCATGTCGTAGCCGGCGGCGGCGAGATCGGCGTCGTTATAGGAGGTGAGCACGGTCACCGCGAGAATGCGCAGTGTCGAACCCGCCTTACCTTCGATCGCCGCCTTCATGGTCTGCGGATAGGCGTGCACGGTGAGGAAGGTGGCGCCGAGCTGCGCTACGCTCTCGACGCCCTTGGCGACCGTGTTGCCGATGTCGTGCAACTTGAGATCGAGGAACACCTGCTTGCCGGCGGCAATCAAGCCGGCCGCGAACGGCAGTCCGCCCGCGAAGGCGAGCTGATAGCCGATCTTGTAGAAGCACACCGCCTCGCCAAGCCGCGTCACCATGGCCTCGGCAGCCTGCACCGACGGCAAATCGAGAGCGACGATCAGGCGTTCGCGGGCATCCAGCGTCAAGATATTCTCCTTCACCCCAAACCGTTCACATCATCAGCCGCGCCATGTCCACCAGCCGCGCGAGCTGTACGCGCAACAGGTCGATGGTGGCAGCGTCGGCGATACTGTCCATGTCGTCGAAGGCCTCGTCGGCTTGCGCGACCGCCACCTGTTCGGGGATGACCAGCGCGCCGCAGCCGAGTTCGAGGATTTGCCGCAGCGCCATCAGCGAGCGCAAGCCGCCGGAGCGGCCCGGCGACACCGACGCGATGGCAAAGGCGCGGCGCTTGAATGCGGCATAAGTCGGCTCGCCGCGCTCGCGCGCCCGCGAAACCCAGTCGATGGCGTTCTTGAGCAGTGGCGTCACCGAGGCGCTGTATTCCGGACTGGTGATGAACACGCCGTGGTGCGCCATGATCATCTGCTTGAGCTTGATGGCGTTGGCGGGCGGCCCGCTGGCGTCCTCAAGATCGCCGTCAAACAGCGGCAGCGGATAATCCTCGAGCGAGATACGCGTGACGTCGATATCGATCATGGCCAGCTCTTTCGCCGCCAGCGCCGCGAGTTTGACGTTGTGCGAGCCGGCGCGCATCGAGCCGGGCAGGATGAGGATTCTCGGCGTGGCCATCGGCGGCTCCAATCGCGTCCGCCGTTTATAACACGCGAGCGCCGCGCCTCAGCGCTCGCGATAAACCCACACGCGCGCCGGCGGCAGGTTCAGCCAGATCAACTCGGAGGGCTCGGCCTTGATGCCGGATAGCGCCTTCGGGATCGGCGGCACCATGGCATAAGTGAATTGAATGAACGGCGCGCCGGCAGCGAGCAGGCTCATGGCATCCGAAATCAGGCGCAGCTTCGTGCGCAGCGGCTTGGTGACCAGCGGCAGGCCCGACACGACCGCGGCGGCCGGCTCGCGCACGAAGGTTTCGAGCAAGCGGCGCAACCGATAGGCGTCGCCCTGCACAACCGTCGCGGCCGGATAGCGCGTGCGCAGCAGCCGGCAGAAGTCCGGATTGAATTCGACCAGGATCAGCCGCGCCGGATCGACGCCACGCTGCACCAGCGCTTCGGTCACCGGGCCGGTGCCGGGCCCGAGCTCGATCACCGGGCCGACCGAGTTCGGATCGACGTAGCGCGCCATCGTGCGTGCCAGCGCCTTGCTCGACGGCATCACCGCGCCGGTGGAAATGGGCTTCTCGATCCAGGACCGAATGAATTGCATCTCGTCATCGAGACGCAGGGTCTTCTTGGCGACGCGGACGACTGAATGTGAAGGCATTGGTACCGGTCACGCGTGCGGGGGACGGACTTTAGTCTAAGGAACTCAGGGGTATAGGTCCCCGGGCGGGGGGTCAAGATGGCTAGTCCGTATGGCTGCCCCGATTTCCGAGACCATCGAGAAAATCTTTGACCCGGCTGAAGAAACCGGACGATTCCGGCTGGGTGGCCTCAGATGACAGCTTTTCGAACTCCGCCAGCAGTTCGCGCTGGCGTTTAGTGAGATTTTGCGGCGTTTCCACCGATACCTGAACGTACATGTCGCCGGTTTGTTTCGAGCGCAGCACCGGCATGCCCTTGCCGGACAAACGGAAACGCCGGCCGGCCTGGGTGCCGCCCGGGACCTTGACCCGCGCCTGGCTGCCATCGATGGCCGGCACCTCGAATTCGCCGCCGATCGCCGCGGTCACCATGGAGATCGGCACGCGGCAGTGCAGGTCAGCGCCGTCGCGCTGGAAGAACTCGTGGGGGGTGATCGAGAGAAAAATATACAGGTCGCCGGCAGGTCCCCCGCGCAGGCCGGCCTCGCCTTCGCCGGCCAGCCGTATCCGGGTGCCATCTTCGACGCCGGACGGAATATTCACCGATAAATTGCGTTCGCGCGTGACGCGGCCGGCGCCGGCACAAGAGGGACAGGGATTCTCGATAACCTGCCCGCGGCCGCCGCAGGCCGGGCAGGTGCGCTCGAGCGTGAAGAAGCCCTGCGCGTGCCTGATCTTGCCGGCGCCGCCGCAGGTTGCGCATGGCTTCGGCCTGCTGCCGGCCTTGGCGCCGATGCCCGAGCAGGCTTCGCAGATCACCGAGGTCGGGATGCGGATCTGCGCAGTCTTGCCGCTGAAGGCCTCTTCCAGGCCGATTTCCATATTGTAGCGTAGGTCCGAGCCGCGCTCGCGGCCTTGAGCACGGCCACCGCGCCGGCCGCCGCCCATACCGAACAGATCTTCGAAGATGTCGGAGAAGGTAGTGGCGAAATCGGCGCCGAAGCCGTGCGCACCGCCACCTATGCCGCCTTGCTCGAAGGCGGCGTGGCCGAAGCGGTCATAGGCGGCGCGCTTGTCGCCGTCCTTGAGCACGTCATAGGCCTCGTTGAGTTCTTTGAATTTGTGCTCGCAGTCGGCGTCGCCAGGATTACGGTCCGGATGATGCTGCATGGCGAGCTTGCGGAATGCGGCCTTGAGCTCGACCTCGGTGCAGGTGCGCGAGACGCCCAGGATTTCGTAATAGTCGCGCTTGGACATGCCGGTTCCGCCGTTAGACCAGAACGCCGAAGCCGTACTTGATTCGGCCGTCGGCCGCGCTCTGGAAAGCGATACCCCGGGGATGACGCCCCGGGGTTACACATTTCACGCTTGCTGATGACCGCACGGTCGGCGCCTTCAGCTCAGGCGGATTTCTTGTCGTTCTTGTCGTCGACCTCGGTGAACTCCGCGTCGACCACATCGTCCTTTTTCTCCGCGGCGGCGCCGTCGCCGCCGGGCGCCGCACCGGGCGCTTCCTGCTGCGCTTTGTACATGGCTTCGCCGAGCTTCATGGACGCCTGCGCCAGCGCATTGGTCTTTTGCTGGATCGCGTCGGCGTCGTCGCCCTTGAGTGCTTCCTTCAGGTCCGCCATGGCGTTCTCGATCGCAGTCCGCTCGCTGTCGCCGACCTTGGAACCGTGCTCGGCGAGCGCCTTCTCGGTGGAATGCACCAGCGCCTCGGCATGGTTCTTGGCTTCGACCGCCGCCTTGCGCTTCTTGTCCTCTTCGGCGTGCGCTTCCGCGTCCTTGACCATCTTCTCGATGTCGCCTTCGGACAGCCCGCCCGAGGCCTGGATGCGGATCTGCTGCTCTTTGCTCGTCGCCTTGTCCTTAGCCGACACGTTGACGATGCCGTTGGCGTCGATGTCGAAGGTGACCTCGACCTGCGGCACGCCGCGCGGCGCCGGCGGAATGCCGACCAAATCGAACTGGCCGAGCATCTTGTTGTCGGCCGCCATCTCGCGCTCGCCTTGGAACACGCGGATGGTCACCGCGTTCTGATTGTCCTCGGCGGTGGAGAACACCTGACTCTTCTTGGTCGGGATGGTGGTGTTGCGGTCGATGATGCGGGTGAACACGCCGCCCAGCGTCTCGATGCCGAGCGAGAGCGGGGTCACGTCGAGCAGCAGCACGTCCTTGACGTCGCCCTGCAGCACGCCGGCCTGAATGGCGGCGCCGATGGCGACGACTTCATCGGGGTTGACGCCCTTGTGCGGCTCCTTGCCGAAGAACTGCTTCACCACTTCCTGCACCTTCGGCATGCGCGTCATGCCGCCGACCAGGACGACTTCATTGATCTCAGCCGCCGAGATGCCGGCGTCCTTGATTGCCTTGCGGCAAGGTTCGACCGTCTTCTGAATGAGATCGTCGACCAGCGCCTCGAACTTGGCGCGGGTGAGCTTCATGGTGAGATGCTTCGGACCGGAGGCGTCCGCCGTGATGAACGGCAGGTTGATCTCGGTCTGCGTCGTGGAGGACAACTCGATCTTAGCCTTCTCGGCGGATTCCTTGAGCCGCTGCAACGCGAGCTTGTCGCGGCGCAGGTCGATGCCCTGCTCCTTCTGGAACTCATCGGCGAGATAATTGACCAGGCGCATATCGAAGTCTTCGCCACCGAGGAACGTATCGCCGTTCGTTGACTTCACCTCGAACACGCCGTCGCCGATTTCCAGGATCGAAATATCGAAGGTGCCGCCGCCGAGGTCGTAGACCGCGATGGTGCCGGTTTTCTCCTTGTCGAGACCGTAAGCCAGCGCGCCTGCGGTCGGCTCGTTGATGATGCGCAGCACTTCGAGACCGGCGATCTTGCCGGCGTCTTTGGTGGCCTGACGCTGGGCGTCGTTGAAATAAGCGGGTACGGTGATGACGGCCTGCTCGACCTTCTGCCCGAGATAGGCCTCCGCGGTTTCCTTCATCTTCTGCAGGATGAAGCCGGAGATCTGCGAGGGCGAATAGGATTTGCCGTCGATCTCGACCCAGGCGTCGCCGTTGCCTGCCTTGGCGATCTTGTAGGGGACGAGTTTCTTGTCCTTCTCCACCATCGGGTCGTCGTAGCGCCGTCCGATCAGGCGCTTGACCGCGAAGATGGTCTTTTCCGGATTGGTGACCGCCTGGCGTTTGGCCGGCTGGCCGACGAGACGCTCACCGTCGTCGGTGAAGGCGACGATCGAAGGCGTGGTGCGCATGCCCTCGGCGTTCTCGATGACTTTCGGGGTCTTGCCTTCCATGACGGCGACACACGAATTGGTGGTGCCGAGGTCGATGCCGATGACCTTGCCCATGGTTCTTCCTCTCAAAATTGCGGCAGGCCGGCCGGGCCTCTTAGCGCCCGAACGGGATTCCGCGGCTCATCCGCAGACCCCCTTATCCAGCCCCCTGGATACACTTTTTGCCGCAATTCTGCGGCTCATGGCTCATATAGGAGGGCTCCCCAGCCCCGCAAGCCAGCTTGTCACGAAATCGCGAGCCGACCCAGCTATCCCGAACTTCAGGCGAAGCAGTGGTTAACCTGATCATTGCCGCGCGCGATAAGGCCGGGTAGGCAGGCCACCCGAAAGGAATTCATGCCATGACTCGCCGGTTATCGGCTTACTTGGTGGCGGCCTGCGCCATTCTGGCCATGCTGGCGCCGGCCTTCGGGGCCGGGACGGTGTTTCCTCCAGGTCTACGCATCGGGCTCGAACCACCGGGCGATCTGCGACCGAGCACGCAATTTTCGGGCTTCGAAGACTTCGACCGCAAGGTGGCCATCTCGATTCTCGATCTGCCGGCAGGCGCCTATGCCGAACTCGAGCGCACTGCGAATGCCAAAGATTCTCACGGCCTCGCCGGGACAAAGCGGGAGAATTTTTCGTTCCGAGGCGGCACCGGGCTGTTGCTCACCGGCATCGTCAACGGCAAAGACGTCACGCTGCACAAATGGATTCTGCTGGCGGCGGCGCCCGCCAACGAAGATTTGACGGCGCTCATCAATGTGGAAGTGCCGGAGGCCGCGCTCGCTATCTATTCCGACGCGATCATCCGCAAGGCGCTGGCGAGCGTCACGTTCCGGCCGGCGCCGATCCAAGAGCAGCTAGGTCTGCTACCGTTCAAAGTCGGGAAACTCGCCGGCTTCCGGGTGATGAAGGTGTTCCCGCCCAGCGGCCTGATCCTGACCGACGGCCCGACCGACGACCTGAGTAAGCAAGCTTACGCCATCGTCACGATCGGCCGCGGTTCGCCGGAGCAGCCCGACGATCGCGCCCGGTTTGCGCGCGACTTGCTGGAGCAGACGCCGTTGCGCGACATCAGGATGCAGTCGACTGAGGCCATGCGGATCGGCGGCAATCCTGGCTTTGAGATCAGGGCGCAGGCGGAAGGGCTGAAGGGCGAGCCGGTCATGGTGGCGCAATGGTTACGCTTCAGCGGCGGCAGCTATCTGCGCGTCGTCGGCATCGGCGGCAAGGACGGTTGGGACGCGCTGTTCACCCGCTTCCGCGCGTTACGCGACGGGATCGAATTACGCTAAGCCGGCAACGTCCCAGAACGGGGCATCTCAGAATTTGATGGTACTGCGCACACCGGCGACCAATGCGTTGCCCACCGTTACATTGGCATTGTTCGGATCGGGCACATTGCCGCCGGGATGGACAAAGTACTGCAAATCCGGCTGCACGGTCCACCACGGCGCGATCTGCGCCTGGTAGGTCAATTCGAGCACCACTTCTTCATCGCGGATCGGGTAAGGCGATCCGTTGAGCGCGAGCGTGTCCTGGTCGAGCGCGGAGGCGTCCTTGCTGATCTTGGCGTAGGAAACGCCGAGGGTGAGCACGTCGTCGGCGCGGCCGGGAAACGGGCCTTTGATGCCGAAGCCGCCGTCGGCATAAAACGAAATCAGATTGCGGTCGGACGGCGCGAGCCCGCCGCGCAGGAACAAGTTCAGGCTGGTCTTATCGGCGCGCCAGACCATCTGATCGGCAATGCCGTAGATGCCCCAGTCGCCGCGATGATTAAGCGCCCCGGCGACCGTCGGGTCGGCCAACGACACGACCATGCTGGCAGCATCGAGGCCATAACGCTGATCGGCAAAGTCGGCCGTTGCGTACCAGCCGCCGAGCTTGTAGATGCCGGGCAAGCCCTTCGCGTTCTTGTCCTGATTGACGGCGTATTGCAGTTCGCTCATCCACAGCGCACCGCCCGAAAAACTGAACGTCGTGCCGTATCGGTTGCAGGCTTGCGGAACATCGTTGCAGTTGGCGCCGGCCGGGTTACCGGAGAACGCCGCGGTCTGCCAAGTGATCTGCTCGGTCGGCTTGACGGCGACGCGTACGCCGGGCGTCGCCAGCGGAAAGGCCGGCCCGCCGCTAAGCATGTTGGCGGACACGAGGCTCGCCCAGCCGAAGGTGCCGTTGAGCAGGTTAGCCGAAGTCGGACTGTTGAGGAATTCGTCATCGGCCGCGATCTGGCCGATGCGGATCGAGACTTTGTCGTCGAAAAGCGTCTGTTGGAAATAGGCGGTGAACAACCGCGTCGTCGCCAGCGCGTCGATGTTGCTGACATCGCCGATGCTGCCGGCATTGTCTGCGGCGACGTGCCCGGCATTGTGCAACTGATAAATTGTGAAGTGGGTTGTCGCGCCTTTCCAGCCGAGCAGTTTGTCGAGGTCGGCGTCGATGGAAAATTCGATGCGGCCCTCGTAGCTCGCCTGACGCTGCAGCCCGCCGGACAAGACGCTCATGATCTCGTTGATCGAGATCAGCGTGACGTCGATGCCTTTGTCCTTGAGCGCGGTGCGCGCGCCGCGCCAGTCGCCAGTCAGCGTGTCCTGATCCCAGATCGACGCCGGCGGCATGGCCTTCTCTGCGGCCTGCGCAGCGGCGGCGACGAAAGCGAGCGCCGCGGCGCCCGCCAGAAGCTTGCCTCCGATGGTTGTACCCTTGTGCCGCATCATTCGTACGCTTGTACAATTAATCGGCGATCGTTTCGATGCCGCCTTAGCGCGCCTGACCGAATTTTCGCCGAAAGATTGTCCAGTCGTAAAATACCGTACGCGTTCGCGAATGCGCGGCATCGTGCGTACGCGAAAAATTCAACGTCTTGGCGACGCGAATCTACTTCGCGCCGGGCTGTGGATTGTCGTTGGCGGACGCCGGTGCGGCCTTCGACGCCGCTTTCACCACCGCCACCATCGCCGGGCGCAGCACGCGATCGCCGAGCATGTAGCCGGCCTGGATCACTTGCGCGACGTGACCGGCCGGCAACTCGGACGTCGGCACCTCGTACATCGCTTGATGGAAATTCGGATCGAACTTCTCGCCTTCCGGCGAGAATTTCTTGACACCGTGCTTCTCTAAAACTTTGAGCAATTCGCGTTCGGTAAGTTCGACGCCTTCGACCAAGGCCTTCACCTTCGCGTCGCCCTGCGCGCGCAATTCGGGGCCCACGGATTCAAAGGCGCGCTCCATATTGTCGGCCACCGCCAGCACGTCGCGGGCGAAACTGGCATTGCCATAGAGCCGCGCTTCGGCCACCTCGCGCTCGGTGCGTTTGCGCAGGTTCTCCATCTCGGCCAGTGTGCGTAAGAGCTTGTCCTTGAATTCGGCGGCGGCTTCCAAGGCGGCGGTGACCTGCTCGGCCGGCACCAGTTCCGGCGCTCCGGCAGCGGCCGGGCCGGCTTCGGTCTGGGCAGCCATATCGTCAGCGGCGGGCCTGTCCGTCATGGTGGGTCGATCCTCAAGACTGTTCGGATGCCGGGGATATCAGGCTTCGACAGCCAAAAATCAAGCGTTTCAGCCCGAAAGTAACTGGCTGACGACCCGTGCGGTATAATCGACCATCGGGATGACGCGGGCATAATTGAGCCGGGTCGGCCCGATCACCCCGATCACGCCCACGATGCTGCCTTTGCTGTCGTGATAGGGCGCCACGATGGTCGAGGAACCGGACAGCGAGAACAGCTTGTTCTCCGAACCGATGAAAATGCGCACGCCGTCGCCGCGCTCGGCGCGGCCGAGCAGGTCGATCACCCCGCGTTTGGTCTCCAGCGCGTCGAACAACGAGCGCACCCGCTCCAGATCGTCGAGCGCGTGCAGATCCTCGAGCAGATTGGCATGGCCGCGCACGATCAGCTTGCGCTCATCGCTTTCGCCGCCCGACCAGCTCGCAAGACCGGCCGAGACGATTTTCTGGGTGAGCTGATCGAGCTCGGCCTGCCCCGCCTCCTGCGCGGCTTCGATCTCGACGCGCAACTCGGCCAGCGTCTTGCCGCGAATGCGGGCGTTGAGGAAATTGCCGGCTTCGACCAAAGCCGAGGTCGGCACGCCGGCCGGCACGTTGAGCACGCGGTTTTCGACCTGGCCGTCTTCCGCCACCAGCACGGCGAGCGCGCGTTCCGGCTCCAGCCGCACGAATTCGATGTGCTTGAGCCGAACGTTGGCTTGCGCGGTGAGCACCACGCCGGCGGACCGGGTCAAGCCGGACAAAGTCTGCGAGGCCTCGCCGAGCACTGTCTCCAGAGACTTGCCGCTGCCGGTGCCCGCCACCTGCGCCTCGATCGAGCGACGGTCGCTTTCGGTAAGGTCGCCGATCTGCATCAGCGCGTCGACGAAAAAGCGCAGGCCCAGTTCCGTCGGCAGCCGGCCGGCCGATGTATGCGGCGCGAAGATCAGGCCGAGCTGCTCGAGGTCCGACATCACGTTGCGCACGGAGGCCGGCGACAGCGTGATCGGCAACAGCCGCGCTAGATTGCGCGAGCCGACCGGCTCGCCGGTCGCCAGATAGCTTTCGACGATGTTGCGGAATATCTCGCGCGAGCGCTCATTGAGCGCCGCCAAACTCACTTGGTTCGCACCGATCGGGACGTCGTGGGAAGCCACGGCTGCTCCTTACACCCGCCAACAATGGCCATTGCGCCGGACTTGTTCAAGTCATGCATATGGTTATGGTGTCCGGCGAAACGAAAAGGAGCAAGCCCGATGCGGCCGAGCCGCCGACAAGTCGATGAATTGCGCGCCGTCTCGCTCGAACGCAGCGTCGTTAAGTACGCCGAAGGCTCCTGTTTCGTGAAATTCGGCGACACCCACGTGCTGGTGACCGCCAGCCTCGAGGAGCGCCTGCCGCCCTGGCTCAAGGGCCAGGGGCGCGGCTGGGTCACTGCCGAATACGGCATGCTGCCGCGCGCCACCTCCGAGCGCACCCGCCGCGAGGCCTCGGCCGGCAAGCAAGGCGGCCGCACGGTCGAAATCCAGCGCCTGATCGGCCGCTCGTTGCGCTCCGTCGTCGACCTGCAGGCGCTGGGCGAGCGGCAGATCACCATCGACTGCGACGTGATCCAGGCCGACGGTGGCACCCGCACCGCCTCGATCACCGGCGCCTGGGTGGCGCTGTCGGACTGCCTTGCCTGGATGAAGGCGCGCGAGATGCTCAAGGGCGACGTGCTGCGCGATCACATCGCCGCGGTCTCCTGCGGTGTCTGCAAGGGCACGGCGTTGCTCGATCTCGACTACGCCGAAGATTCGGAAGCCGACACCGACGCTAACTTCGTCATGACCGGCTCCGGCAACATCGTCGAAATCCAGGCCACCGCTGAAAAGATCCCGTTCAGCGAGGAACAGTTCCAGGCGCTGCTGGCGCTGGCGCGCAAGGGCATCGAGAAACTGGTGGGCTTGCAGAAGCTGGCGGTGGCGTGACCCGAAAGCTGACAGGCCCGGTGGTGATCGCCACCCACAATCCCGGCAAGCTAGCCGAAATGCGCGAGCTGCTGGCGCCGTTCGGCATTGAAGCGCAATCGGCCGGCGAACTTGGGCTGAGCGAGCCTGAGGAAACCGGAAGAACTTTCGCTGAGAACGCGCGCATCAAGGCGATGGCGGCTGCAAAAGCGACTGGCAACGCGGCGTTCGCCGACGACTCGGGTCTCGTGGTCGATGCGCTCGGCGGCGAGCCCGGCATTCATTCGGCGCGCTGGGCCGGACGGGACAAGGATTTCCGTCTCGCCATGAACAAGATCCAGACGTTGCTGATCGAGCGCGGCGCGCGCGCCCCCGAGCGACGCCGCGCTCATTTCGTCGCCGCACTGTGTCTCGCCTGGCTCGACGGCCATACGGAAGAGTTCGAAGGCCGCGTCGATGGCATCGCGGTGTGGCCGCCGCGTGGCGACAAAGGCTTCGGCTACGATCCACTGTTCAAGCCCGACGGGTTCGATCGCACCTTCGGGCAGATGAGTGCCGACGAAAAACACGGACTGCCGCCAAAAGGGCAAGGCCTGTCGCATCGCGCCCGCGCCTTCGTGAAGCTCGCGGACGCCTGCCTGCGCGGCACTTGAACGGTTCCCGATCGTTACAATTTTAATCACTTCTATCGCCACGCATCGCATTGACGCTGGCCGCGAGCCCGCGACGCATTTACACTCGTTAACATGTCATTAACCACGCCCGCGCCTTTCGCCGTCTACGTGCACTGGCCGTTCTGCCTGTCGAAGTGCCCCTATTGCGATTTCAACAGCCACGTGCGCCACGGCAGCGTCGACGAGGCGCGCTTCGTGCGCGCGTTCGAGGACGAGATCG
Source organism: uncultured Alphaproteobacteria bacterium (assembly GCA_963821785.1). Taxonomy (GTDB): domain Bacteria; phylum Pseudomonadota; class Alphaproteobacteria; order Rhizobiales; family Xanthobacteraceae; genus Pseudolabrys. The sequence goes on from CAWGFC010000001.1 coordinate 248,043, forward strand.
CCGCCACCGCCGCGCGCATTCCCGGCCGCACGGTGTCGACGATCTTCTTCGGCGGCGGCACGCCGTCGTTGATGCAGCCTTCGTCGGTGCAGGCCATTCTGGACGCGATCGCCAAGCGCTGGAGTGTCGCACCCGATGTCGAGGTGACGCTCGAAGCCAATCCGACCAGTGTTGAGGCGACCCGTTTTCGTGGCTATCGCGCGGCCGGCGTCAACCGCGTGTCGCTCGGCGTGCAGGCGCTCGACGATGCATCGCTGAAACAACTAGGCCGTCTGCACACGGCGCAGGAAGCGCTCGACGCTGTCGCCGTGGCGCGCGCGAACTTCGAGCGCTACTCGTTCGACCTCATTTATGCGCGGCCGCGCCAGACGCTCGATGACTGGGCCACCGAGCTCAAGCGCGCGATCTCGGAAGCGGCCGAGCATCTCTCGCTTTATCAACTGACCATCGAACAAGGCACGCCATTTTTTGGACTGCAAAAGGCCGGCAAGCTCGTCATTCCCGACGACGACACCGCGCGCGATCTCTATGATCTCACGCAAGCAGCCTGCGCCGAGGCCGGCCTCCCGGCTTATGAGGTTTCCAACCACGCGCGGCCGACCGCCGAATGCCGGCACAATCTCGTCTATTGGCGCGGCCACGAATATGCCGGCGTTGGGCCCGGCGCGCACGGCCGGCTCAACATCGGCGGACGCCGCTATGCGACCGAAACCGACAAGCGGCCGGAACACTGGCTGACGCAGGTCGAGACGACCGGCACCGGCCTGATCGTCGACGAGAAGCTTACCGCGGGCGAAGCCGCCGACGAATTCCTGCTGATGGGCCTGCGGCTCGCCGAAGGCATAGATCCCGAACGCTTTACGGCGCTCTCCGGCCACCCGCTCGACCCCAAGCGCATTTCCATTCTGCGCGACGAAGGCGCGGTGGAGACCACGGCGGACGGCCGTCTGCGCGTGACGCCGAACGGATTTCCCGTGCTCGATGCGGTGGTTGCTGACTTAGCTGCTTAGGTGCCTGGCGCAAACGACTTCGGCGCCGGGCTCACCACTTGCCCGCCGCCGGGCGCGACACGCAGCACGGCGAGACCCCGCTCGTTGGTGCCGTCGGGGCGGAAGCGGAACACGCCGTCGATGCCGGCAAAGCCCGAGGAATTGGTCAGCACCTGTTCGCTGAAGCGCTGCGCGCCTTGCGTCTTCACCAGCGCGGCGACCAGCGCCACCGCGTCATACGCAAGCGTCGCCGTGCGCACCGGATCCTGCCCGTAACGGGCGCGGTAGCGGCCCGAGAAATTGCGGAAGCCCGCCGACTCTGGCGCCGCGTACCAGCCGCCGTCGAGCGACTTGTCGGCGAAGATGCGCGGGTCGTCCCACAGACCGGTGCCGAGCAGCTGCACGCGCTTCAAGTTGACGCCGGCGCCAGTGAGCGCCTGCACCACTTGCGGCACCGCGTCGGCGCCGTCCGGGATGAAAATCGAATCGACGTGGGTCGCCGCCTGCGCCACGCGTTGCGCCGGCTCACCCATCCTGTTCGGATCGAGCGGGTATTTTTCCAAAGCGAGGATGCGGCCGCCGCGCCGCGCCACCTCCTGCTGGAACGCTGCTTCCACCACCGCGCCATAGGCGCTGTCGGGCAGCAACGCGGCGAACGAACGCTTGCCCCGGGAGACGGCGAATTCGACGATGCGCTTGACGTCGGTCTCCGGCAGGAAGCTCAGCAGATAGACGCCGCGCGTGGCGACGCTGACGTCGGTCGAGAACGCGATCACCGGAATGTTGCGCGCGCGCGCGACCGCACCGACCGCCTTCACCGCTTCCGCGAACAGCGGGCCGATAATGATTTCGGCGCCTTCGTTGATCGCCTGCTGCGCGCCAGCTTGCGCGCCCTGCGGCGTGCCGCCGTCGTCCTTCACCAGCAGCTGGATGTTCGGATTCTTGAATTCGGCGAGCGCCAGATCGGCGGCATTTTTCATCGATTGCGCGGCAACGCCAGCATTGCCCTTCGCCGACAGTGGCAGGATCAGGCCGACTCGGACCTGGCCGGCGCCGAGCGTGGAGCCGGGCGCCTGCTCGCCCGATTGCGCCGGTGGCGTATTGCTGAAGAATTCCGAATTGCTGCCGGCACAGGCGGTAAGCACGGCGGCTGCGGCGGCAACGCCCAGCGCGGCGCATAGCCGGCGACGCCCACGCGACAGCGGTCCCTCCACAACCCGCCACTCCCCCAACATGGTGGCTCCTCACGCAACTGTTCTGTGTCAGTCCTACCGATTATCGGCGATTTTGTCCTGCAAAAGTTAAGACCGTGAAAAAGAAAGGGAATCTGCCACGATGACGCGCCAAGGCCCGCCGTCTAAAGTAGCCGGCATGGCCAAAGACAGCAAAACCGCGGGTGCCGGTAGACCGCGCCGCTACGCGCTGGCCGGCGCGGACATAAGCGCCCCGCCGCTGGCGGCCGGGCTTTATCTCGTCGCGACGCCGATCGGGAACCTGCGCGACATCAGCCTGCGCGCGCTCGAGACGCTTGCCGCCGCCGACGTGATCGCCTGCGAGGACAGCCGCGTCACCCGCAAGCTCGCGGAACACTATGGAATTGCCACGCCGCTCACGCCCTATCACGAGCACAACGCGACCGAGGCGCGCCCGAAGCTGCTCGCCCGCCTGGCCGACGGGCAAACGATCGCGCTGGTCTCCGATGCCGGCACGCCGCTGATTTCCGACCCCGGCTACAAGCTGGTGCGCGCGGCGAGCGAGGCGGGCCACGCGGTCATCGCGGTGCCGGGCGCATCCGCGGTGTTGACCGCGCTCGGCGTTGCCGGTCTACCGACCGACCGCTTCTTCTTCGAGGGCTTCCTTCCGCCCAAGCAGGCGGCGCGGCAAAAGCGCATCGCTGCGCTTGCCGCCATCCCCGCCACTCTGGTGCTGTTCGAAAGCGGGCCGCGTTTGCCCGCATCGCTCGCCGATCTCGCCATCGGTTTGGGTCCGCGCGCCGCCGCGATCTGCCGCGAGCTGACCAAGCTGCACGAAGAAATCCGCCGCGACGACCTTGCTCAGCTCGCTAGCCATTACGAAAGCGGCGGCGAGACGCGCGGCGAGATCGTCATCGTGGTGGCGCCACCGGCAGACAATGCCGAGACCGCCGATGACGTCGACGACCTGTTGCGCCAGGCGCTCATCCGCGTCTCGGTCAAGGACGCCGTCGGCGAAGTGGCGCTCGCCACCGGCCGGCCGCGCCGCGAGGTCTATCAGCGCGCGCTGGCGCTTGCGAAGGATAACGGCGATGGCGCGGCGTAGCGGCACGCCGCACCCACAGTGGCAAAAGCGCGAAGCGCGTCCTGAAAAAGTTGCCGCCTTCGGCCTCGGCATTTCCGCCGAGAGCCGCGCCGCCGCCTGGCTCATCGCGCATGGCTACCGCATCTTGGCGCGGCGCTGGAAAAGCCCGCTCGGCGAAATCGATATCATCGCGGCGCGCCGCCGCACGTTGATCTTTGTTGAAGTTAAGGCGCGCGCGACGCTTGACGCCGCGGCGGAGTCGGTGACCGAGCGGCAGAAGCAGCGCATCGCTACGGCGATGGAGGTTTGGCTCGCCGCCAATCCGCTACCGGCGATCCGCGATATCCGTTTCGATGCGATTCTAGTCGCGCCCGGCAAATTGCCGCGGCATATCCAATCGGCGTTTGAGGCGAACTGATTACGCGCTCAGCCTTTGGAAGAACGCGTCGACCTGGCCGCGGATGCGGCCGGCGACGCTGCCGAGATCGTCGGCCACCATCTTCACCGCGCCGGCGCTGGAGCGCGTGTCTTCGGTGGCGGTGCCCAACAGACCGACCTCGTCGGCGGTCTCGACCGTGCGCTTAGCGGCGGTCTCGACGCTGCGAGCGATTTCCGCCGTGGCGGCGCCCTGCTCGGTCACGGCGGCGGCGATGGCGCCGCTGATGTCGCCAATCTCGCGGATGATATGCTCGATCGAGGTGATGGCTTCGATCGAGCGCACGGTGGCGCGCTGCATGCCGGCGATCTGCGCGGCGATCTCCTCGGTGGCGCGGCTGGTCTGCCCGGCCAGCGCCTTGACCTCGCCGGCGACAACCGCGAAACCGCGCCCGGCCTCGCCCGCGCGCGCCGCTTCGATGGTCGCATTGAGCGCCAGCAGATTGGTCTGCTCGGCGATGTCCGTGATCAGTTTGACGACGTCGCCAATGCGCGCCGCCGCTTCGTCCAGTTCCTTGACCGCTATATTGGTGCGTCCGGCCTCGTTCACCGCCTTGGTGGCAATGGCGTTGGACTGCGCCACCTGGCGGTCGATCTCATTCACGGACGCGGACAATTCGTCGGCAGCGGATGCGATGTCGCGCACGTTGGAGGAGGCTTCCGACGAGGCGGCCGAGGCGCTGGCGGTCTTGACCGACGCTTCATCGGCCGACGCGGCGAGCTGGCTCGATGCCTCCAGCATCTGATCGGAAATGCGCCCAAGTTCGGCGAGGGTTGCTTCCACGTCGGCCGAGAACCGCGCGATCTCGCTCGACATCTTCTCTTGGCGCTGCGTGCGGGTTTCAGCGTCGCCACGCACCGTGCGGTTGAGCTCTTCGTTATTGCTCATGGCGCGCTGAAACACGGCGATCGCGCGGGCGAGCGCGCCGATTTCGTCGCGGCGCTCGTTGAACGGAATCGCAATCGAGGCGTCGCCGCCGGCGACCTGTTCAGTGGCTCGGGCGAGTTCGCCGAGCGGCGTAGCAATACGACGCACGACCAGGATGGCGCCCGTGATCGCAGCGACCAGCATGACGACGAACGCCGTGCTCAGCCAAGCCGGTGCATGCCATTCCTCGGCCGCCTCCAACGCGCCGGCGGCGATGGCCGTCAGAGCGAAGATCGCATAGAGCTTGGCGGCGATCGAAAGCTTCGGCAAAGTCAAAAACTGCCCCCGCCCTTGAAATATGGGTCTGCGAGGCGGCTATACTGGCGGCAATACGTTAACGGTTTATTTTCCTTAGGCTTGGCATCGCCAAAAGGCTGTCCATAGGTCCCCAACAGGTCCCCATGAGCCTGAAAATCGCGGTTCAAATGGATCCGATCCAGCGGATCAATATCAAGGGCGATTCGACCTTCGCCCTGCTCTTGGAGGCGCAAAAGCGCGGCCATTCGCTCGCCTATTACACTCCCGACCGGCTGGCGCTGCTCAATGGCCGCCTGTTCGCCACGGCCGAACCTTTAAGCGTGCGCGACCAGGCTGGCGATCACTTCACCTTGGGCGAGCCGAAGCGGGTCGAACTCACCCAGTTCGACGTCGTCCTGCTGCGCCAGGACCCGCCCTTCGACCTTGCTTACATTACCTCCACGCATTTCCTCGAGCGCATCCATCCCAAGACTTTGGTGGTCAACGACCCGGCGCATGTGCGCAACGCGCCAGAGAAGATAATGGTCACCGAATTTCCCGACCTGATGCCGCCAACGCTGGTCACCCGCGACCTCGCCGAGATCAAGGCGTTCCGCGCCGAGCACGCCGACATCGTGATGAAGCCGCTCTACGGTCACGGTGGCGGAGCTGTCTTCCGTATTACGCGTGACGACCTCAATTTCGGCTCGCTTTACGACATGTTCGCGGTCACCTTCCGCGAGCAATGGGTGGTGCAGAAATTCCTGCCCGCGGTGAAGGCCGGCGACAAGCGCATCCTGCTGGTGGACGGCGAGTTCGCTGGCGCGGTCAACCGCATTCCGGCCGCCGACGATCTGCGTTCCAACATGGTGCGCGGCGGCGCGCCGGCGGCAACCGATCTGACCAAGCGCGAGCAGGAAATCATCAAGCGCCTCGGTCCAGCGCTGCGCGAGCGCGGGCTTTTGTTCGCCGGCATCGACGTGATCGGCGACTGGCTGACCGAAATCAACGTCACGTCGCCGACCGGCATCCGCGCGGTGAAGAATCTCGGCGGCCCCGACGCCGCGGCGCTAATCTGGGACAAGATCGAGGAAAAGCGGGTGGTCTAATTCGCCGCCGCGCCGCGATCGACATCGAAGCCTTCGATCGAGAACACCAGACGCTGGCGGCCAAGTTGCACGTGCTGCACCTGCCAGATCAGTTCCTCGACCTCCGCGCCGGCGGCTTCGGCCTCGATCCGGGCCAGCCGCGCCTGCTGGAGGTCGCTTTCCATCGCTTTGCGGTCGATCATAGTGGCTACCCTCCCCCGGCTACCGCCATCCTAGCCGAGTCGTTTTGTTCTGCAAATGTTCTTTACGACTACAACCTATGCGTTACTCTGACGAATAGTCGGGTGGTGGGCATCCCAATGGTTCAGCGCATTTCAACGGTTGCCTTTGAGGGTATCGAGGCCCGTGCCGTCGATGTTCAGGTGCAGGTCGCCCCCGGCCTGCCCGCCTTCAACATCGTCGGCCTGCCCGACAAGGCGGTGTCGGAGGCGAAAGAACGCGTGCGCGCAGCGCTGGTCGCTTCCGGCCTCGCTCTGCCGGCGCGCCGCATCACCGTCAATCTTGCGCCCGCCGATTTGCCCAAGGAAGGCAGCCACTACGACCTGCCGATCGCGCTCGGACTGATGGCGGCCATCGGCGCGGTTCCGCAGGACGCTATTTCAGGCTTCACCGTGTTGGACGAGCTCGGCCTCGATGGCGGCATCGCGCCCGTCGCCGGCGTGCTACCGGCGGCAATCGGCGCCAATGCGCGCGGGCAAGGGCTGATCTGCCCGGCCGCGTGCGGGCCGGAAGCGGCCTGGGCCTCGCCGGAGATCGACATCGTCGCCGCGCAGTCGCTGATCCAGCTGGCCAATCACTTCAAGGGCACGCAGGCGCTCACGCGGCCGCAGCCGAAAGTCCGCGAACTCGACGGCGTGCCGCTCGATCTCGCCGACATCAAGGGCCAGGAGAGCGCCAAGCGCGCGTCAATCACCGCATCACCTATCCGGCGTGTTTCATGCTGGTCGCGGCGATGAATCCCTGCCGCTGCGGGCGCGCCAACGACCCAGGCTTTGCCTGCAAGCGCGGGCCGAACACGCGCTGCGTCGCCGAGTACCAGAGCCGGCTGTCCGGTCCGCTGCTCGATCGCATCGACCTGCACATCGAGGTGCCCGCGGTCACCGCCGCCGACCTGATCCTGCCGCCGCCATCGGAAGGCAGCCGCGAAGTCGCCGCCCGCGTAGCGCGCGCCCGCGACATCCAACTCGAGCGTTACGCCGCGCTCGGCCTGGAAAACGTGCGCACCAACGCGCAGGCGCACGGTTCCGTGCTGGAACAGGTCGCGCGCGCGGACGGCAGCGGGCTGGCGCTGCTGCGCGACGCCGCCGACTCGATGCACCTGTCGGCGCGCGGTTATCACCGCGTGCTGCGCGTCGCCCGCACGCTGGCCGACGAAGTGCGCCAGGCAGCCTGATACCGCTACGATTTCGTAAACCTTAATAGACCAGTAATCGCTCGGCCTTATCCTAACGGCAGCGGAGCCGTCCGTCCGCGCCGCCCAGGAGGGCCCCATGACGCGCACGCACATCGCCGCGTTACTGGTTTTTGCCGTTGCCGTCCCTGCCGCCATCGCCGGTTCGTTCAACACGTCGAACGACGCACCATGCTTCGTCGCCGGCAACACTGGCTATCGAATGTCCGACAACGCTTCGGCCAGCGTCACGGTCCGCATCGACAACGCGGCTGCCAGGCCGGATCTGCGCGTGCAGTTGACCGACGACGCGGCCGCCGCCGATTTCGTGCTGCTCGACGATGGCATCGCCGCCGGCGCCTGCCCGGGCGGCACCGCCATCCAGAGCGTCCGCCTCGATCCTACGGCTGCCAACCCCGACCTCACGGTGGCGCTGTCGCGGGCGCCCGCCGCCTACAAGATTTACGTGCGGTCGGCCGGTTTCTCGCAACAGGACGCTGCTGCATTGTTCGCCGTGATCTGGCGGAATGCCGGCAAGACCGCTGGTTCCGGGCACGAGTTCGCCGCGCGCAACTGATCCCGTAACTGCCGCTTAACGCTCCTTTCACCACGTCCGCGACCCGCCCGCGGCCGGGAGTAAAGTTGCAACGTTAAAGGTGCCAGATTCCCGGTCATCTACGGGCATCCAGGACGCCGGACGATGGGATCGGGGTCGCAGAACTCAATCGTGCAACAAACACGCAAACGCGCCCGCGACAAAGCGGCGCTGGTGCTGTTTGGCCGCGCCGTCGTTGCCACCATGGCGATGGTATCCGGCTGGCTCGGTTTCATCACCGGCATCCGCCTGCAGAGCTCGAACTACGACCCCTACGCCTACGGCACCGGAGTCGGCGCGCTGTTCGCCGCCGCCTGCGCGGTCATCGCCTTCATGCTGATGCGGCAACGCGTGCACGTGGAAAAAATCCACGCGCTGGAAGCGCGCATCGACGAATTGTCCGACGACAATTGGGAACTGCGCGAAATCGAGGTGAGCACGCTCGAGAAGGCGCGCGATCAGGCGGAAACCGCCAACCGCGCCAAGTCGCGTTTCCTCGCCACCGTCAGCCACGAAATCCGCACGCCGCTCAACGGCATTCTCGGCATGGCCGATCTACTGCTCGACACGCCGCTCACGCCCGAGCAGCTTACTTATGCCAAGGCGGCGAAGACCTCGGGCGAAACCTTGCTGTCGCTGATCGAGGAGATTCTCGATTTCTCCAAGATCGAAGCGGGCAAGCTCGACCTGCAAGCGCGGCCGTTCGCGCTGGTGGCGCTGGTCGAGGAGACCGTCGAGCTTTTGGCGCCGCGCGCGCAGGCGAAAAATATCGAAATCGCCTCGTTCGTCGACGACCGGCTGCCCAAGCGAATTGTCGGCGATGCCGCGCGCTTGCGCCAAGTGCTGCTCAATCTCGCCGGCAACGCCATCAAGTTCACCGAAAAAGGCGGCGTCGCGGTGATTGTCGAGCCGGCCGGCGACGACATTCGTTTCATGGTGCACGACACCGGCATCGGCCTCGCGCCGGAAGACCAGACGCGCATCTTCCGCGATTTCGAACAGGCCGACGGCTCCTCCACGCGCAAGTTCGGCGGCACCGGTCTGGGGCTGGCGATCTCCAAGCGCATCGTCGAACGCATGGACGGCAACATCGTGGTCGACAGCGAAGCAGGCAAGGGCGCCACCTTCAGCGTTACGCTGCCGTTGGTGCCGGCGGACGACGACGCGGCGGACTTCGGCGCACCCGATCTCACCGGCAAAGCGACGCTGATCGTGGCCGCGACCGATATCGAATCCGCGCTGCTGGCGCGCCGGCTCGGCCGCTGGGGCGCCGCGACGACCGTCGCCACCGACGCGCAAAGCGCCGGTGTACTGCTGGCGAAGCCGGACTGGCACACGGTGCTGGTCGATTATCGGCTGGCGCGCGGCATGGTCGCGCAAGGAGATCTCGCGCGTTCTACCGGCACGCGCCGCATCGTGCTGATCCGGCCGACCGATCGGCATGAACTGCCTTCGCTCAAGGCGGCGGGCTTCACCGGCTATCTGATCAAGCCGGTGCGCGTGGCATCGCTCGCCGCGCGGCTGACCGCCGAAGCCGCATTCGAAGACATGCCTGCGGAAATTGCCGGCGGCGCGGCCGCCATCCCGGCCAGCAAGGGCCTATCGATTCTGGTCGCCGAAGACAACGAGATCAACGCGCTGCTCGCGCGCGCACTACTCTCGCGGCTTGGCCATCGCCCCACAATCGCCGGCGACGGCGAAGCGGCGGTGACATGCTGGACCGCCGCGCGCGCGGCTGGCCAGCCTTACGATCTGGTGCTGATGGATGTGCAAATGCCGGGCATGGATGGCCTGGAAGCCGCCCGTCGCATCCGCGCCATCGAAGCACAAGCAGGCGACAGGCCAACCCGCATGCTGGCGCTCACCGCCAACGCCCAGGCAGAAGACCGCGCCGAGTGCCTCGCCGCCGGCATGGAAGGCCTGCTGGTCAAGCCGCTCGACCGCGAGCGGCTGCGCGAGGCGTTGGAATTGGTCGCAGGCCGGATTGCCGCCTGATTGTGGTATTCCCATCTTGTCATAATTCCGTGTCCCGCTCATGCTCTAGGGAGGGTGACGACACTCGGTGGCCGATTCGGTTTGCTTGAGTTTCCTGACAATTGCGCCTTTTTGCCCGAAAAGGAGCCAAGAACCCATGGCCCGCCGCGATAGTCTCTATCAGCCCCGTACCTTGCTCGAACGATTTCGTCCTGTGCCCGCGGGCCCCGCTGTCCCCGGCCTGATTTCCGCGTTGCAGGCCTATGGCGGCTTGCAGGCCTGGGCCGCGCGGGCGCATCGCCCGACCCAGAGCTTGGGCCGTCTCGGCTCGCTGGAGGTCCGGCTGGCGCAGACCGCAGCCGAAGTGCGCCAGGCGCAAAAGCTGCGCTATCGCGTTTTCTATCAAGAGGGCGCGGCCATCGCCAATCCGGGCCGGCTGTTCGCTCGCCGCGACGTCGATGCCTACGACGCGATTTGCGATCACCTGCTGGTGCTCGATCACGCGGCCAGCGACGGGCAGGCCTTCAACCGGCCGACGGTGGTCGGAACCTATCGGCTGCTGCGCCAGCCGGTGGCGGAGGAATATGGCGGCTTCTACACCGCCGGCGAATTCGACATCGGCACCTTGATCGCGCGCCACGGCAATCTGCAATTCCTCGAACTCGGCCGCTCCTGCGTGCTCGCGCCCTATCGCAACAAGCGCACGGTCGAACTGCTGTGGCACGGCATCTCGGGCTATCTGCGGCAGAACCGCACCGACGTCATGTTCGGCTGCGCCAGTCTCGACGGCACCGACCCCAGGCAACTAGCGGTGCCGCTGTCGTTCACGCACCACTACGCGCGGGCGCCGGAAGAATGGCGGACGCGGGCACTGCCCGAACGCTATGTCGAGATGAACCGGATTTCGAAAGAAGCGATTGATCCGAAGGAAGCGCTGCGCGTGCTGCCGCCGCTGGTCAAAGGCTATCTGCGGTTAGGCGCCTATATCGGCGACGGCGCCGTGGTCGACCACGAATTCGGCACCACCGACATGCTGATCATCCTGCCGGTGTCGGCGATCAAGCAACGCTATATCGAGCACTTCGCCGTCGGCGAGCGAGCGGCGTAGTTGTCATAGTCATTCCGGGGCGCGCCGAAGGTGCAAACCCGGAATCCAGAAACAAATTTTATGCTGGCAGTTGGATTCCGGGTCCAGCGCTTCGCGCTGTCCGGGAATGACGGGAAATCACAGCCGCCGCAGCGACACTTCCTCGACCTGGTGGCTCGCGACCTTCTTCAGGATGAGGTCGGAGCGCTGGCGCGTCGGGATGATGTTCTCGTGCAGATTGACCAGATTGATCCGCGTCCAGATCGACGACGCGGTCTCGATCGCTTCCTCGTCGGACAGATTCGAATAGCGGTGGAAGTACGATTTCGGATCGCGGAACGCGGTGCTGCGCAATGTCAAAAATCGGTCGACGTACCACGCCTTGAGCACGTCTTCGTCGGCGTCGAGATAGACCGAGAAATCGAAAAAGTCCGAGACGAACGGGATCGCCTTGCCGTCCTTCGGCAGGCGGCCGGTCTGCAGCACGTTCAGGCCCTCGACGATAAGGATGTCCGGCCGGTCCACTTCCGCCCACTGGTTCGGCGTCACGTCGTAGATCAGATGCGAATAGACTGGCGCCCGCGCCGGCCGCCGGCCCGCCTTCACGTCGGTGAGGAAGCGTAGGAGCGCCGGCAGATCGTAGCTTTCCGGAAAGCCCTTCTTCTCCATCAGGCCTTCGCGCTCGAGGATCGAATTCGGATAAAGAAAGCCGTCGGTGGTGATGAGATCGACCTTGGGCACGTTCGGCCAGCGCGCCAGCAAGGCTTGCAGCACGCGCGCGGTGGTGGATTTTCCCACCGCCACCGAACCGGCGACGCCGATGATGAACGGCATCTTCACGTCCTCGGTGCCAAGGAAGCGTTCCTGCGCGCGGAACAGCCGCTGCGTTGCCGCCACATAGAGCGACAGCAGCCGCGATAGCGACAGATAAATCTCCTCGACTTCCTTGATGTCGAGCCGGTCGTGCAGCGAACGCAAGCGCGTGACCTCCTCCGAGGTCAGCGTCATCGGCGTGTCGTCGCGCAACGCCGCCCATTCCGCGCGCAAGAACGTGCGGTAGGGCGAGAGTGTTTCTTCGGTGCGCTGTTCCATCAGGCGTTCATCCGACTAGCCGCGCGAGGCCTTCTCCTGGTGGCCGGATTGCGCGGTGCGCTTTTCGAGTTCGGCTTCGACCTCGGCCAATGTGACGCCGCGCGCTTCCAGCACGACCATGAGATGATAGAGAAGGTCGGCGGCTTCCGCGATGACGCGGCCGCGATCCTCCTGCACGGCAGCCATGGCGGTTTCGAAGGCCTCTTCGCCCAGTTTTTTGGCGCAGTGGGCGACGCCCTTGTCGAGCAGTGCGCGGGTATAGGATTCCACTGCGCCCGCTTGGGCGCGTTCGTGCACCCGCTTTTCGAGGTCCGCCAGCGTGAACTTGCTCATGCGCGGGTCCATAGCATCTCTGCCTTTTCTAGTCATTCCGGGCGCGGAGCTAGGCATCCAGCCGCATCGGCAGCCCGGCTTTCGCCATGTAAAGCTTGGCTTCCCGCACGCTGTGCTCGCCGAAGTGGAAGATCGAGGCGGCCAGCACCGCGGTGGCATGGCCGTCGCGGATACCCGCCACCAGATGATCGAGTGTGCCGACCCCGCCCGAGGCGATCACCGGCACGCTGACCGCATCCGCCACCGCGCAGGTCAGCGCGATGTCGAAGCCGCGTCTTGTGCCGTCGCGGTCCATCGAGGTGAGGAGGATTTCGCCGGCGCCGAGCGAGACGACCTCCTTGGCATATTCAACCGCGTCGATGCCAGTTGGCTTGCGGCCGCCGACGGTGAAGATTTCCCAGCGCGCTTTTTCGCCCGGGTTCGACACGATCTTGGCGTCGATGGCGACGACGATGCACTGGTCGCCGAATTTCTCCGCCGCTTCCTTGACGAAGGCGCGCCGCGCGACCGCCGCGGTGTTGATCGAGACCTTGTCGGCGCCGCAGATGAGCAGCTTGCGGATATCGTCCACCGTGCGCACGCCGCCGCCGACGGTGAGCGGCATGAAACAGGCTTCCGCCGTGCGCGTCACCACGTCGTAGATGGTGTCGCGGTTCTCGTGGCTGGCGGTGATGTCGAGGAAGCAGAGTTCGTCGGCGCCGGCCGCGTCATAGGCGATGGCCGCCTCCACCGGATCGCCGGCGTCGCGCAGATTGACGAAGTTGACGCCCTTGACCACGCGACCGTCTTTCACGTCGAGACAGGGAATGACGCGGACTTTGAACATGATTTACGCCGCCGCCCGTGCGTCACGAATAAGCTTCAGCGCCGCCGCCGCGTCGAGCCGTCCGTCATAGAGCGCGCGGCCGGCGATGGCGCCTTGCAGTTTCCTGGCGCGCGGCTCCAAAAGAGCCTTGATGTCGTCGATCGAGGCAAGCCCGCCGGAAGCGATGACGGGGATGGAAATCGCGTCAGCCAGCGCGACGGTGGCGTCGAGATTCAGGCCCTGCAACATGCCGTCGCGCGACACGTCGGTGTAGACGATTGCCGCGACGCCGACGTCCTCGAAGCGGCGTGCGATGTCGAGCGCCGACAGTTCCGAGGTTTCCGCCCAGCCTTGCACCGTCACCTTGCCGTCGCGGGCGTCGAGCCCGACGGCGACTTGCTTTGGGAATGTCCGCGCCGCCTCCTTGACCAGCGCCGGATCGCGCACTGCCGCGGTACCGATGATCACGCGGTTGATGCCTTTTTCCAGCCAGCCGGCGATTGTCGCCATGTCGCGGATGCCGCCGCCCAATTGCACGCACAGCCCGACCGTTTCCAGAATGCGTTCGACGGCGGTGACATTCATCGGTTTGCCGGCAAACGCCCCGTCGAGGTCGACGACGTGCAGATGCTTGAACCCTTGCGTCTCGAAGACTTGCGCCTGCGCCGCCGGATCGCGATGGAAGATCGTGGCGCGCGCCATGTCGCCCTGCTGCAACCGCACGGCGAGGCCTTCCTTCAGGTCGATGGCGGGAAACAGGATCATGGCGCCCACTTCAGAAAATTAGCGATCAGCTTGAGGCCGAGCCGCTGGCTTTTCTCGGGATGGAATTGCGTGCCGACCATGTTGTCGCGCCCGACAATGGCCGTGAGCGGGCCGCCATAGTCGGCCTGCGCCACCAGGTCGCCGCGCTGCGCCGGCTTAAGTTCATACGAGTGCACGAAATAGGCATGCAAGCCATCCGGACCGAGCGGAATATCCTCAAGCAGCGGGTGAACTTTCAGCAGATTGAGCGTGTTCCAGCCCATGTGCGGAATCTTCAACGTCCCGTCGCTGGGCGCGATGCGGTCGACCTCGCCAGCGATCCAGCCGAGACCCGGCGTCACCTGATACTCGCGCCCGCGCTCGGCCATCAGTTGCATGCCGACGCAAATACCGAAAAACGGCCTGCCTTGTTTGCGCACGCTCTCATTCAATGCATCGATCATGCCGGGAATTTCGTCGAGGCCGCGCCGGCAATCGGCGAAGGCGCCAACGCCGGGCAGCACGACGCGGGAGGCCGCGGCGACCTCGTCCGGTTTGCTGGTGACGAGGATGGGCTGATCGTGCCCGCTCTCGCGCGCGGCGCGCTCAAAGGCCTTCGCCGCAGAGTGCAAATTGCCCGAGCCGTAGTCGACGATGGCGACGCTCATCGCGGGCTCTCCGGCTCCGGGAACAGGCCGATAATGTCGGGCGGCGCGTCGTGCCGCATCGGCGTGACAGCGCGCGGCTCGGGCACGGTGGGCGGGGGCGCATCGTTGGCGCGCTTATTCGTTTCCTTGGCCCATTCGGCGAAGAAACGGCGCTCGGCCATTTCGATATCCTCGCCGACCACAAAGCCGAGCATGGTCCAGCGCTTCCAGGCCAGCTTGTGGCGCCGGAGGGTCGACGCCTCGAAGCCGATCAGCAACGCGACCAAAAGCCCGGCGGGGAATTGCACTGTCAATCCCGCGCCCATGAGCCGCAAGCCACCGGCAAGCACAGCGCTGGCCAAGAGATAGAGCGCAAAGGCCAGCCACAGCCGGCGCCACAACAGCCAGAACGGCGTCAGCAAAAAAGCCCAGACGTGGAATCCGTCGCGCACGAACACGAAGCGCTCCGGAGCGCTTGCGGCTTCGCCTTGGCGTGGCGGCGGAGCGTGCACGGTGAAAGTGGGCATCGGTTATACTCTACTAGTCTGATCACTCCGGGCGCGAGCAAAGCATGCGCGGCGCGCCGCTCCCGGAATGACGCTTAGCCGCCCAGCGAACCCTTAGTGGACGGCACCTCGTCTTTGGCGCGCGGATCGATCGTCACCGCGGCGCGCAGCGCGCGCGCCAGTCCCTTGAAGCAGGACTCGGCAATATGGTGATCGTTCGTGCCATATAAAGTCTCGGCATGCAGCGTGATGCCGGAATTCATCGCGAAAGCCTGGAACCACTCCTGCACCAGCTCGGTGTCGAAGGTGCCGACCTTGTCGCGCACGAATTCGGCCTTGAACACCAGGAACGGCCGGCCGGAAATGTCGATGGCGACGCGCGTCAGCGCTTCGTCCATCGGCACGTGCACGTCGGCATAACGCGTGATGCCCTTCATGTCGCCGAGCGCCTGTTTCACCGCTTGGCCGAGCGCGATGCCGGTGTCCTCGGCGGTGTGGTGATCATCAATGTGCGTATCGCCTTTGGCCTTGACCATGATGTCGATGCGCGAATGCCGCGCCAGCAAATCGAGCATGTGGTCGAGGAAACCGATGCCGGTCGCGATGGACGAGCGGCCTGCCCCGTCGAGATCGACCTCAACCTCGACGTCGGTTTCCTTGGTCTTGCGCTTCACGGCGGCTTTGCGCATCGCGAATCCCTGGCAAATATCCGTTACTTGCGCGCCTTTTATCAGGGGTTGCCGGGATTCGCCACCTCGCTCACGGGCGGTTTGCAAACGCTCCGCGACATGCCTAGATGACCTTGATTGCAGGGGTTAAAGCGTATGTCCAACGAACTCCCATCCTGGCATGGCACCACCATTTTGACCGTCCGCAAGGGCGGCACCGTGGTCATCGGCGGTGACGGCCAGGTCTCGATCGGACAAACCATCGTCAAATCCAATGCCAAGAAAGTGCGCAAGCTCGGCAAAGGCGACGTCATCGGCGGCTTCGCCGGCGCAACCGCCGATGCCTTCACGCTGTTCGAGCGGCTCGAATCCAAGCTCGAGCAATATCCCGGCCAGTTGCTGCGCGCCGCGGTCGAACTCGCCAAGGACTGGCGCACTGACCGCTATCTGCGCCGGCTCGAAGCCATGATGATCGTCGCCGACAGTAAAGTCTCGCTTGTTCTGACCGGCACCGGCGACGTGCTGGAGCCGGAGGCGGGCGTCGCCGGCATCGGCTCCGGCGGCAACTACGCGCTGGCGTCGGCGCGCGCGCTGCTCGACGGACCGCTCGACGCCGAGGCGATCGTGCGCAAGTCGCTCGACATCGCCGCCGACATCTGCGTCTACACCAACCGCAATGTCACCATCGAGTCGCTGAAATCGTAGAGTGCCCCGTTGACCGACTTTTCCCCCCGCGAAATCGTTTCCGAACTCGACCGCTTCATCGTCGGCCAGAACGACGCCAAGCGCGCGGTCGCCATCGCGCTGCGCAACCGCTGGCGCCGCCTGCAGCTCGACGACAAGCTGCGCGAGGAAGTGCTGCCCAAGAACATCCTGATGATCGGCCCGACCGGCGTCGGCAAGACCGAGATTTCGCGGCGGCTGGCGCGGCTCGCGGGCGCGCCGTTCCTCAAGGTCGAAGCCACCAAGTTCACCGAGGTCGGCTATGTCGGCCGCGACGTCGAGCAGATCGTGCGCGACCTGGTCGAGATTTCCATCGCGCTCACCCGCGAGCGCAAACGAAAAGACGTTCAGGCGCGCGCCGAACTCGCCGCGGAAGAACGGGTGCTCGACGCTCTGGTCGGCCCGGGCTCCGGCCCCGGCACGCGCGAGAGCTTCCGCAAGAAACTGCGCGCCGGCGAATTGAACGACAAGGAAATCGAAATCGAGGTGCAGGCCAGCTCCGGCGGCATGCCGATGTTCGAAATCCCCGGCATGCCCGGCGCGCAGATGGGCGCCATCAATATCGGCGATATCTTTGGCAAGCTCGGCGGCGGCCGTACCAAGACGCGCAAGGTCACCGTGCAGGATTCGCACGACATTTTGATCAACGAGGAATCCGACAAACTGCTCGACAGCGAGCAGCTCATCCAGGAATCGATCAGGGCGGTCGAACAGAACGGCATCGTGTTCCTCGACGAGATCGACAAGATCGCCGGCCGCGAGGGCCGCATGGGCGCCGACGTGTCGCGCGAAGGCGTGCAGCGCGACCTGTTGCCGCTGATCGAAGGCACCACCGTCAACACCAAGCACGGGCCGGTGAAAACCGACCACGTGCTGTTCATCGCCTCCGGCGCGTTCCACATCTCCAAGCCGTCCGACCTGCTGCCCGAGCTGCAAGGCCGGCTGCCGATCCGCGTCGAGCTAAGCGCGCTGTCGCGCGACGACATGCGCCGCATTCTGACGGAGCCGGAAGCATCATTGATCAAGCAATACGTCGCGCTAATGCAGACCGAGGGCGTCACGCTCCATTTTGCCGAGGACGCGATCGACGCCATTGCCGACATCGCCGTGGCGGTGAATTCCACGATCGAGAATATCGGCGCACGCCGTCTGCAGACGGTGATGGAGCGCGTGCTCGACGAAATCTCCTTCGCCGCCACCGACCGCTCCGGCGAGACCGTGAAAATCGACGCCGCTTACGTGGAAAAGCACATCGGCGATCTGGCCAAGAACGCGGACCTGTCGCGCTTTATTCTTTAAGGCTCTTCGTGCCCCGGATGCGGCGCTATTTCTTGGCCGTCATGCAATCCATGACGAACTTGGCACGCTCGTCCATCTTGATGTTCCGATCGGCCGCCTGTTTTTCGCAGGCGTGCATTTTCTTCTGCTCGTCGGGCGACATCATCTTCTGCGGCGCGGTTGGCTTCATCGGCGTTTGTGCAAACGCCGGCGCGCCAAGAAACACGAATGCCATTGCCAGAACAATCGCGCGCGGCATAACGGGATCTCCCCAGGCCGGTCGATCCTCAGCCTACTTCTTTTTGCCGTCCCTGTCGCGATGCGGCGCCGGTTCGGTCACCGCCACCGGATCGGAGGCCGGGAAGGTTTCTTCCAGGCCTTCCTCAAGTTCGCGCTCGAGCACCTTCTTGTCGAGCTCGTAGCCCTTGCCGGGCGATTTCACTTTGTTGGACATGACCGGTCCTCCTCGCCACGCTACTCAGGAACTGTGCGAGCGCCGCACCCGCACATAAAGCGCGCCTTCGCCGCCATGTATCACGTGGGCGTCCTCGAAGCCGACCACAAGTGAGCGGAACTCCGGTAGGCCCAGCCATTGCGGCACGTGGCGGCGCAGCACGCCGGGCTCGGCCCCGCGGCCCTTGCCGGTAATGACCAAAACCAAGCGGGCGTCGCGCGCGTGCGCGTTGTGCAGGAACCGCAGCAGCGCGCCATGCGCCTCGCTTTGCGTAAGCCCATGCAGATCGAGTTTTCCGTCGATGGCGTGCTTGCCGCTTGCGACGCCGCGTTTCATGCGGCGGCTAAGCGGCGTTAATGGCGGCGGCGCAGGCTTTTGCGGCGCCAGCGGCGGCGCTGCTCTCTTAGGGCCCGCGGCCGGGCGCGCCGGTTTGGCAATCGACATTGCCGGCTCGCCGTCGGCGTCGGGCGCGAGACGCGCCGTCGCGTGTAACGGCGCGATCGCTTTGGTGACGGCCGTCCACAGCACGCGCTCTTCGTAGGAGAGAACGCGGCGCCGATTGCCGGAGTTCATCGCTTCCGCTTGGGCAGCGCCGACGTCGTGATCGACTCATCGTCCGCCACGAGGTCCTGTGGACGCGGCTTTGGCAGAGGAATGCCCGCAATCAGTTCCGGCTTGGTCTCATCCACCGCGACGCCCTGCGGCACCAGCATGACGAATTTGCCGAACTGCTTGATACGGCCGGCGATGTGAGGAACATCCTCGCCGTGGCCGAAATAAATATCGGCGCGCGCCGCGCCGCGGATGGCGGAGCCGGTATCCTGCGCGAACATCAGGTGCTGGAAGGTATCCTTCGGCATGTCGCTCGTGAGCGGGAACTTGGCGTCGATCCAGATCGGCGTGCCGTAGACGTGGATCGAGGGATCGACCGCCAGCGACCGCCACGGCGTCAGCGGAATCCCTTGCGCGCCGAGCGGCTCGTCGTTGGGCTTGAGCTGCGTCTCGGAGAAAAACACGAAGGAGCGGTTCTTCTCGCGCAGCGCCCTGCCCTCGTCCGGATTGGCTTCCATGTATTCCCGGATCTTGTCCATCGACATGTCTTCGGGCGTGCAGAGCCCCTGGTCGATCATGAGCCGGCCGACCGGCGTGTAGGGCTTGCCGTTGCTGGCAATGTAATTGAGCCGCAGCAATTCGCCGTCATCGAGCTTGACGCGGGTCGAGCCCTGGATCTGGGCGAAGAAGGCATCGACCGGGTTTTTGATCCAACAGATCTCCAGTCCCTTGCCGGCCAGCGCCCCGGCGTCGATGGCACTTCGATCGAATTGCGAGAACACCGTGCTCTTTTTGCCCGCAAGTCTTGCCGGCACGCGATAGATCGGAACTTTGTAGTCCCCGGTCTTGACGCGCGAGCCCGTGACTTCCGCCTCGTAATAGCCGGTGTAGAAGCCGTCGGCGCCGGTGTAATAACCGTAGGTGTGAACTTCCGGCAGGATGCGCACCGGCTTGAAATTATCCTCGAAAAAGACGCGCGCCTGCTCGCGGTCGAGCTTGCCCGCGGCGTTCGCGCGCTCGCACACTTTGTAGAGCGCGCCGTAGACTGGCCGCGCCGCGCGCTGCGCCTTAGTCCCCTGCAGGATCGCGCCGCAGCTCTTCATGAATGTTGCGAAGGCGGCGGCGTGGTCGTCGGCCTTCCAGCCGTCGAGCTTGGCGAAGCTGAGCGGTTCGACCTGCGCGTTGCGGAATTTCATCTCGTGGGCCGATGCCGAACCGCACGTTGCCGCGATCAGAGAAAACGTCAAGCCGATCTGTGCGCGGAATGCGAAGGCCGCCATGCGGTCATTGCCCGGCTTCGGTTGCGACCAGCTTCCAGTTCGGATCGCGCGACGACAGATCGCGGGCGAAGGTCCAGACGTCGGTGACGTCGGTAATCTTTTCGGCGTTGCCGTCCGTCACGTTGCCGTCCTTGTCGCGCGTTGCCGTTATCAACTTCGACTGGAAGCGCACGGTCAGTTGCGCGGTATGTGCGCGCAACTCGGCCGCGGTGACCTCGGCATTGTCGATCGAGACGAAACGGTTCTCCACCGTCTCGCCGCGTTTCTCGCGCTCGGAGATGGCGGTCTCGAAGCCCTCATAGACTTCGCGCGACAGCAAATTCTTCAGGGTGCGGCGATCGCCTTCGGCGAAGGCGTTGACGATCATCTCGTAGGCCGCGCGCGCGCCGGTGAGGAAATGCTTAGGATCGAAATTGGGGTCGGCGCCGACGATCGTGTCGAAGCCCGCGGCGAGCGGCGAGCCGGCGTCGGCGAGACCTTTCCAGCGTTCGCCCGGCATCACCGGTTCGGCCGGTTTCGGTGCGGCCACTTCCGGCATGCGATTGGGCAGCGCGACGACGTTCTCGGTCGCTGGGCGCGCCGGCTCGCGCGCCGCGTAAGGATCGTACGGCGGCCGCTCCCGGCCGGTGCGCTGACCGAGCACGCTGCGCAGGCGCAGAAAGATGAAGACCGCGAGCGCCAGGAATATGATGGTGTAGATGTCGAACACGTCTCGCATGCTTTCGGTGACCGTAACGGCAGGTTGCGCCGTAGCCGAATCGTCGCCATGGCGACAGGGGCAACCACTACTATCTATGCCGGTAGCAGCGCCAATCCATAGGCTTAACGCCGATATTTCGGCGCAATTATGCTTCGCGAACAAAGCTTAAACGATCGGGACGCCGACGCCAACCTCGGGTATCGAGAGAAAGACCGATGAATGTAGCAAAATACCTGTTGTTGGCGGTGCTGGCACTGCCGGTCCTGGAACTCGTCGTGTTCGTCACAATTGCGCAGGCCATCGGCTTTTTGTGGGCCATGACGCTGATCGTGGCGACCTCGATAGCCGGCGTCCTGGTGCTGCGCCATGCCGGGGGTAACCATATCGCCCGCGTGCGTGTCGCCATGGGCGACGGCGGCTTTTCCGCTCTGCAGGCCGACAGCGCCGGAACGCTGACTTTGCTCGCCGGGATTCTGCTGCTAATTCCAGGGTTTATAACCGATGTCCTGGGTCTTTTGCTGCTGCTCGCGCCGCTGCGGCGGGCGCTCGGTCCGCTGTTCGGACTAAAGCCGACGACCAGGCGCAGCGACGGCGTGGTCGATCTCGAGCCCGAGCAGTGGCATCAGGTGCCCGACCCTGCGCTGCCGGACCGTCGCGACGACCCGCCTGACAGGCACTAGCGGCAGACTCCGAAAAAGCCGGCCCCGAAGGTCGGTCCTGGATCGGGCCACGGGTGAACTGAGCGGTTTGTTCGCGTCCTTGTCCCCCCTAAGACCCTGTGTTAGCCAACCGCCGAATTAAATCTCATGCGGCGGTAAGGAGTTTTCATGTCCACGACCAATGGCGGCCCGGCGCCGGCCCCGAACCAGCAGCCGCAACTCAACGTGGTGGCGCAATACATCAAGGACTTTTCGTTCGAAAACCCGAATGCGCCGCAATCTCTGGCGCCGGCAGCGACGCCGCCGCAGATCGGCATTCAAATCAACGTCGCGGCCAAGCCGACGTCCGACGGCAACTTCGAGGTAACCCTCAAGCTCGATGGCAAGGCGGAATCCAACGCCCTACTGCTGTTCGGTTTCGAGCTGGAATTCGCCGGCGTGTTCCGCATCCAGAACGTCCCGCAGGAAAGCCTGAACGCCATCGTGCTTATAGAATGCCCGCGTCTGCTGTTCCCGTTCGCGCGCGAGATCATCGCCACCACCGTGCGCAATGGCGGCTTTCCTCCGCTGCTGCTCGATCCGGTGGATTTCGTCGGACTTTATCGCCAGCGCATGAGCGAAGTGCAGGCCGGCGCGCCAGCGCCGCAGACGTGAGCCGTCAGGCGCCGTCCGACGGATAATTCCGCCACAGAGCGTTCTCACCGAGTGTCGTCACAAAGTCGCGGTGCGCCGCCCGATCGGCATCGCTGATACGGGGCGCCAGCGCCACGTCGCGCTCGCGCCGCGAAACTGCACCATCGCCGCTGCCACGGCCGCCGCGCACGCCGCTTTCGGCAAGCCCGAGTTGCGCCTGGCGCGCGCCGATCAGTTCCAGATAAACCTCGGCCAGGATCTCGGCATCGAGCAGCGCGCCGTGCTTGGTGCGCCGTGAATTGTCGATGCCGTAGCGCGCGCACAGCGCGTCGAGGCTGTAGGGCCCGACGGAATGCTTGCGGCGCGCCAGGAACAACGTGTCGACCAGCCGCTCGCGCGCGATCGGCGGGCGCGCCACACGCTTGAGCTCGGCAATCAGGAAGCCGTGGTCGAAGCTCGCATTGTGGATCACCAGCGGCGCGTCGCCGATGAAGGCGAGAAAATCGTCGGCGATGTCCTCGAACCGCGGCTTGTCCTTGAGAAATTCGGTCGCCAGCCCGTGGATGGCGAAGGCCTCGGCCGGCACCTCGCGCTCCGGATTGAGATAGCTGTGAAAAGTCGCGCCGGTCGGAATCCGGTTGAGCAGCTCGATGCAGCCGACCTCGACCACGCGATGGCCTTGGTTTGGGTCAAGCCCGGTGGTTTCGGTGTCGAGAACGATTTCGCGCATTGTTCGATCTGCTCAGGCAGCCATCAGAATCACGGCCGCCGTTTTGGCATCTTAGCGACGGCTTTAAGAATATCACGCACCTGGGCGCGCGCGTGGTCGAATCCCTGCGACGTATCCACCACGAAATCGGCGCGGGCGCGCTTTTCCGCGTCCGGTATTTGCTTTTCGAGGATGGCTGAAAGCTTGTCCTCGGTCATGCCGGGGCGCTCGAAAGCGCGCTGGCGCTGCAATTCGGCCGGCGCCGACACCACCACCACCGCGTCGCAGCGTTTGTCGCCGCCGGTCTCGAACAGCAGCGGCACGTCGAGCACCGCTACGGCTGCGCCGCTGCGCTCGGCCTCGGCCAGAAACTTCGCCGAAGCGGCGGCGACCAGCGGATGCACGATTTGCTCCAGCCGCTTGATGGCTGCGGCATCGCCGAGCACGCGCTTGCCGAGCTTGTCGCGATCGACCTTGCCGCCCGCGGTGGTGCCGGGAAACGCCTCTTCGATTGACGGCGTGGCAACGCCGTCATAGAGGCGGTGCACCACGGCATCGGCGTCGTGCAAGGGTACGCCCTCCTCGACGAACATCTTCGCCGTCGCGGATTTGCCCATGGCAAGCGAGCCGGTCAGGCCAAGGATAAACATTATTCTTTATCCTTGTGCATGATCTTTTCCGAAAACCGGTTCCCACTTTTCGGGATCATGCGCTAACCATCGATAAAGCCGTTCTGCCGTAGATAGGCAAGCAGCGGCAGCAGCGGCAGGCCGAGAATGGTGAAATAGTCGCCGTGGATCCGCTCGAACAGATGAATCCCGATGCCTTCGAGCTGATAGGCGCCGACGCTCGCCAAAGCGACGTCCCCCGCCATATCAAGATAGTCGTCGATAAAGCGGTCGGAAATATCGCGCATGGTCAGCCGCGCGCTGTCGACGCAATCGAACAGCACGGTGCCGTCGCGCAGCAGCGCCAGCGACGAATTGAGTTCGTGCGTGCGCCCGCGGAGGCCGCGCAACTGCTCGACCGCCTCGGCGCGGCTTGCCGGCTTGCTGAAGCGTTTCGTGCCGCGCGTTAGTGTCTGGTCGGCGCCGAGCACCAGCCGGCCGGGAAGCAAGCGCGCCACGGCGTCGGCCTTGGCGCGCGCGAGCAAACGGGCGACGGCGGCCGCGTCAGCTACGTCGGCTTCCGCTTCGACCGCGCGTTCGTCGATCTGCGCCGGACGGATCTCGAAACGCAGGCCAACCGCCGCCAACATCTTGCCGCGCACGTCGCTTTTCGATGCGAGCACCAGCGGCTGCGGACTGAGCCAGAGCGACATGACGGTTTCCCTCAACCCCTGCGTAATGAAAACACCGCAAGCCCCGCCTCGCATCCGCGGTGGTCCGCGCTTTAGGCCACCGGTTGCCGCCGGCGTTCGCTCAACAGCTTCATCACCGCGGCAGCGGTTTCCTCGATCGAGCGGCGCGTCACGTCGATCGACGGCCAACTGTATTTGGCGCAGAGCCGGCGCGAAAACGCCACTTCCTCCGCCACCGCCACCTTGTCGATATAGCGGTCGTCGTCGCGGTGCGCTTTCAGGCCCAACAGCCGGTTCTCGCGGATCTGCACGATGCGCTCGGGACTGGCATAGAGCCCGACTACCAGCGGCCGCGTCAGCTTCTCCACCTCGGGCGCCAGCGGCACGCCCGGCACCAGCGGCACGTTGCCGGTCTTGATGCCGCGATTGGCGAGATAGATCGAGGTCGGCGTTTTCGACGTGCGCGAGACGCCGACCAGCACCACGTCGGCATCCTGCAGGCCCTCGACGTGCTGGCCGTCATCATGAAACATCGTGTAGTTGAGCGCGTCGATGCGCTGGAAATATTCCGCGTTGAGCACGTGCTGGGCGCCGACCCGGTGGATGGTCTCGGCGCCGAGATAGGACTGGAACAGCCGCAGCACAGGCCCCAGCACCGACATGCAAGGCAGCGCCAGCTCGCGGCATTTTTTCTCGAGCGACTGGATCAGGTCTTCCTCGAGCAGCGTGTACAGCACCAAGCCGGGCGACTCGGCGATCTCCGCCAGCGCATTGTCGAGTTGCTTCTTCGAGCGCACCATCGGGTAAAGGTGCTCGACCGGCGAGACATTGGCATATTGCGCCGCGGCAGCGCGCGCGACGGTGATCAGGGTCTCACCGGTGGCGTCGGAAACCAGATGGAGATGGAAGTAGCCGGTGTTTGGCATCTGTATAGCTGCGGGATCGCGTGTGGATAGGACGGGAGAAGGCCACGGCTTTGTCCGGCGCGCAAGCTCGCTGCGCCAGTGAGTTCAACTTCCATCCACACGGCTGCCCGCGGGACGATCCTGACAGAACTTCGCCGCCGCTATGGAGGAATGTGGACAGCCTGCTGGGGACAGGTGGGGATAGAGTCCCAAAAGCCAGCAAAACAGACTTAATGCTTGTGGATGAGAGTGTGCTGGATAAAGCTGGATTTCTGAATCCATACCCGTGATGCAGTGGACAGACTGTTGATCGGAAGGCATGAGTCCAATTCACGTCCTAACAAACACTACAAAGAAACTTATAAGAGTCTTTATGGAAGAAGCCGGCAAAACTAATGGTCTGGGGACAAAGCCACTGCTGCGCGTGCTGAACGGAGAGCGGCAAGCTATGCCGCCGATCTGGATGATGCGGCAGGCGGGGCGGTATTTACCTGAATACCGTGCAGTGCGGGAGAAGGTGGGTGGCTTTCTCGATCTCTGTTTCAATCCAGAATTTGCGGCGGACGTTACATTGCAGCCGGTGCGGCGTTT
Source organism: uncultured Alphaproteobacteria bacterium (assembly GCA_963821785.1). GTDB lineage: Bacteria > Pseudomonadota > Alphaproteobacteria > Rhizobiales > Xanthobacteraceae > Pseudolabrys. The sequence continues at coordinate 273,643 of CAWGFC010000001.1, forward strand.
CGGGTTCGACGCCGCGATCTTGTTTTCCGACATCCTGGTGATACCGCTGGCGCTTGGGCGCAAACTTTGGTTCGTCGAAGGTGAAGGTCCGCGGCTGGATCCGTTGGCTGATGCAAAAGCGGCGATGTCGCTGCGGCAAGAAGCGGATCAAATACTGCTATCGCCGATTTATGAAACCGTGCAGCGTGTCAAAAGTGAGCTCGGTCCGAAGACGACGTTGATCGGTTTTTGTGGCGCGCCGTGGACCGTTGCGACCTATATGGTCGCCGGCCAAGGTACGTCCGATCAAGCGCCGGCGAAAAACTTGGCGGCTAGTGGGCCTGAGGCGTTTCAACATGTTATAGACTGCCTGGTCGATGCTTCAGTCGAGTATCTGGCGCGGCAATTGGATGCCGGCGCCGACGTGGTGCAGATATTCGATACCTGGGCAGGCTCGCTGCCGCCGCAGGATTTCGAGCGCTGGTGCGTGCAGCCAACCAAATGCCTGATCGCCAAACTGCGGGCGAAACGTCCAGGCACCAAAGTGATCGGGTTTCCCCGTGGCGCCGGCAAGAATATTCCGCGTTATGCGATGGAGACCGGCGTCGATGCGGTCAGCCTGGAGAGCGATATCGACCGGAAGTTTGCCCGCGAACAAATCCAAAGCCGCGTGCCGGTGCAAGGCAACGTCGATCCGTTGATCTTGCGCGAAGGCGGCGCCGCGCTCGACCGGGAAGTCGACGACGTGCTGAAGACTTTTTCGGACGGACCGTTCATCTTCAATCTCGGCCACGGCATTCTGCCCGACACGCCGATCGCCCATGTGGAGCGGATGCTCAAGCGCGTACGCGGTTAACCGATGTACCTCTGGCTCAAAGCCCTGCACATCATCGCCGTCATCGCGTGGATGGCGGGGATGCTCTATCTGCCGCGGCTGTTCGTCTATCATTGCGCCGCCGAGGTTGGCTCCGTGCAGTCGGAAACTTTCAAGGTGATGGAACGCCGGCTGCTCAGGGCGATCATGACGCCGGCCATGATCGTCGCCTGGTTCGCAGGAATCGCGCTGGTCATTGAGGGCGGCTGGCTCGCTGCGGTCTGGTTTCAGATCAAATTCGTGCTGGTCTTTGGCATGACCGTGCTGCACGGTCTCTTGGCGCACGGGGTCAAGGAATTCGCCGCCGACCGCAATGCGTATCCGGCAAAATTCTATCGAATTATCAACGAGGTACCGACTATCTTGATGATCGCGGTCGTCGTGCTGGCGACCGTCAAACCATTCTAACTAAAGCGTAAATTAACCCACAGCGCGGCGGCGCCACTTGCGAAAGCGCGCATTCCCGCTTATGTTAAGTACTCCCACCGAACGCAGGCGGATGCTAGTCGCGTTCCGGCACCCACTGTTTGGGCCGGTTGCAGCATCGGGTTCCGGGCACTTTTCCAAAACTCCCTCGTTACCCAAGACCTGCGATCTCTCTCCTCAAGTTCATCGGTTGCGAGTCGTCGCATTTTTCGAGACTCCGCCGGTCACTCTCCCAAGGATCAATGCCCCCCATGCGGGAAATGAAACTCCAGGACCTCAAGTCCAAAACGCCAGCCGAGCTGGTGCAATTCGCCGAAGAAAACAAAGTCGAGAACGCCAGCACCATGCGCAAGCAGGAGCTGTTGTTCGCCATCCTCAAGCAGTTGGCGACGCAGGAGATCGACATCATCGGCGAAGGCGTCGTCGAAGTGCTGTCCGACGGCTTCGGCTTTCTGCGCTCGCCGGAATCGAACTACCTCTCCGGCCCCGACGACATCTACGTCAGCCCGAGCCAAATCCGCCGTTTCGGCCTGCGCACCGGCGACACCGTCGACGGCCACATCCGTTCGCCAAAGGAAGGCGAGCGCTATTTCGCCTTGCTCAAGGTCAACACGCTGAATTTCGAAGACCCCGAGAAGGCCAAGCACAAAGTCAACTTCGACAACCTGACGCCGCTTTATCCCGACGAACGGCTGAAGATGGAGCACGAGGATCCGACCAAGAAGGATCTCTCGGCCCGCGTCATTGATATTGTGGCACCAATAGGAAAAGGCCAGCGCGCGCTGATCGTGTCGCCGCCGCGCACCGGCAAGACGGTGCTGCTGCAGAACATCGCGCACGCCATCACCGCCAATCACCCCGAAGTATTCCTCATCGTGCTGCTGATCGACGAGCGGCCGGAGGAAGTCACCGACATGCAACGCTCGGTCAAGGGCGAGGTGATTTCTTCAACCTTTGACGAGCCGGCTTCGCGCCACGTACAGGTCGCCGAAATGGTGATCGAAAAGGCCAAGCGCCTGGTCGAACACGGCCGCGACGTGGTCATCCTGCTCGATTCGATCACCCGTCTCGGCCGCGCCTACAACACCGTGGTGCCGTCATCCGGCAAGGTGTTGACCGGCGGCGTCGATGCCAACGCGCTGCAGCGGCCTAAGCGCTTCTTCGGCGCCGCGCGCAACATCGAGGAAGGCGGCTCGCTCACCATCATCGCCACTGCGCTGATCGACACCGGCTCGCGCATGGACGAAGTCATCTTCGAAGAGTTCAAGGGCACCGGCAATTCGGAGCTCATCCTCGACCGCAAGGTGGCCGACAAGCGCACCTTCCCAGCCATGGACATCACGCGCTCCGGCACGCGCAAGGAAGAGTTGCTCACCGATCCGGCCGTGCTCAAGAAGATGTACGTGCTGCGTAGGATTCTCAATCCGATGGGCACCATGGACGCCATCGACTTCCTGCTCGACAAGCTGCGCAACACCAAGAACAACGCCGAGTTCTTCGAGAGCATGAATACGTAAAGTCCATCGCCGAAATCTTGAAGCACTTAGCCGCCGTCCTTCGATGGGCGCTGCGCGGCCGCCTCAGGATGACGGAGATATTCATGGCCGGCCACGCGCCGGCCATTTTCTTTGTTTTTCAGCCCTTAGCGCGAAAAATGCTTGGAACCCAATCCCGCCTTGACAGTTGAAGGCTCGTTGTTCCGGGGAGGTTCCGTGCCGTTCCACGCTGTTGTCAAAGATCCCAAGGGTCGCCCGCGGGAGCGGCGAATTATTGCGTCCATCGTTTGATAGTTCGCGCCGCAGGAGGGGCGACGTTGGGGGCTATGTCACCAGCCAAAGAGGGACACCATGCATCGTTTCAGTATCATGGAAGCGCCAGTTGTTTTGCTCCTCATTGTTTGCGTGAGCCATCCAGCCGATGCGCGTCATCGGCACGGTTTTTACCAGCGAAGCGATCATCATCAAGGCGTCAGAGTTCGGTATGCGCGCACGCGGATGGCCGACGCCGGCTGTCAATTCACCGATGAAGGCCGAAAAATATGCGGCAGGGCATTTCAGCCCAACCGCGAGCCGGTCGATGACAGCGGCAACCGCGCCTATGCCTCCGTCGACCAAGGCACAGTGATTGGCGCGCGGCCGGACGGCTGTCCGCACGCTTATTGCGGCTGCGGTCTGCGCAAATATCTCGGGCTCGCCGACGTGCGGCTCAACCTCGCGAGCAACTGGGCGCGTCTGTTTCCGCGCGAGCCCGCGCCGCGCGCCGGTCTTGCCGCCGTGCGCAGCGGTCACGTGATGTACATCGAAGCTTCCGCCGGTAGCGGCGAATGGCTGATCCGCGACTACAATTCCGGCGGCGGCCGGTCGCGGCTGCACGTGCGCGACCTGCGCGGCTACGTCTTCGTCAACCCGCGCGGCTAGGCATGCTCGCGCCCCTCTCCCCACAAGGGGAGAGGGAAACGAATTTGTAGCGCTCGCATTGCGAATCGACCGCCCAAAGTGTGGGCGCGTTTGCCCTTATTTCTTGCGGCTTTTTTGCATTTGCGAAAGGAATTTGAAACCATCTTCTGGCGAATTCACGTGTGGGAATCTCGCGACGGGTCGCCAATGTCTCCGCCACACCGAACGCCAATTACGCGTCCAGCGCTGTGGATTGCGGTGGCCACTTTCGTGGTCAGCTTGGCCGTGGCGGGCGCCTTCCAGGCCGGCATCTTCGCCGCGCTGGTGGTGGGCCTCATCGGCGCCGCGTTGGTCGGCGCCTTCGCCGAAGCCCGCCTCACCGGCATCATCTCCTCGATCGACCGCATCGCTCGCGGCGACCGCTACACCTCGCTGCCCGAACTGATCGGCGATGGCGCCATCCGGCAGTTCGCCGGCACCGCGGAAACGGTGCGGGCCGCGCTGATCGAGGCCGATACGGTGAGCGTCGACCAGAGCCGGCGCGAGACCGAAGCGCGGCTGCATCACGCCGGCCGGCTGTTCTTTATCGGCAATTTCCGCCGCGCGGTCGAAGAAGTGGTCAACACCTTCACCAATGCCGGCGAGCGAATGCGGCGCACCGCCACCGAACTCGGCGAGAGCAACCGCGACATGGCGCGGCAGGTGACGGCAGCCTCCGACGCCGCAGCTCAAGCCGCCGAGGAAGTCGCCGGCGTCGCCGCCGCGGCGCGCGACGTCGAGACGCTAGTGATGAATTCGGCGCAGCAGGTGGTCGAGGCGCGCGAAGCGACAAGGCGCACCAGTTCCGAGCTCGGCCGCGCCGACGCCACCATGCACACGCTCGCCGAGGCGGCGCAGCACATCGAGACGGTGATCAAGCTCATCCAGGCCATCGCCGGGCAGACTTCTCTGCTGGCGCTCAACGCCACCATCGAAGCGGCGCGCGCCGGCGAATCCGGCCGCGGCTTCGCCGTGGTCGCCGCCGAGGTGAAGGAGCTGTCGCGCCGCACCGCCCAGGCGACCGAGGAAGTCAGCGAGCAGATCCATGGCATCCAGCAGGCGGTGCACGATACCGCCGAGGCGATCGTTGCGGTCGATCGCAGCCTCGCCGCCATGGGCGGCGTCAACGAGAACATAAGCCGCATCATCGAGCAGCAGATCGCCCAGCTCGGCATCATCGGCAGCGAAGCGATGAAAGTGGCGGCCAAAGTGAGCCAGACGCTGCCCGGCATCCGCTCGGTGGTGAGCGAGGTGACGACGGCGGGCGACGCCGTGCTTTCCATCGCCGAGGACCTGATCGGACGGGCGGAATCGCTGGCGAGTTCCGATCTGGATCACGGCTCGGTCAAAGTCGGCATTTTGCATTCGCTGTCGGGCACGCTGACCGCCAGCGAGCGGCCGTTGGAGCACCTGCTCGTCATGATGATCGAGAAACTGAACAAAAACGGCGGCTTGCTCGGACGCCCGGTCGAGGCGGTGATCATGGATCCGCGCTCCGATACCGGCGCCTATGCCGGACAAGCGCGCGCGCTCTTGAGCGAGCACAAGGTGGCGGCGATCTTCGGCTGCTGGACCCCGGCCTCGCGCAAAACCGTGCTGCCAGTCTTGGCCGAACATAACGAGCTGTTGTTCTATCCGAGCCAATACGAAGGTCAGGAGCAATCGCCGAACGTCATATACACCGGCGCCACGCCGCAGCAGCAGGCGCTGCCGGCGGTCGATCATCTGCTGCAGCTGGGGCGCAAGCGCTTCTTCCTGGGCGGCACCGATTACGTTTATCCGCGCATCACCAACGCCATCATCCGCAACTATCTGGCTTCACGTGGCATCGGCGCCGATGCAGTGGATGAGCTTTACGTTCCGTTCGGCGAGAAAGCCTGGCAGGAGCGCGTGCATGACATCCGCAAGTTCGCCGGCCGCAACGGCGGCATCATCGCCACGCTCTCCGGGGATTCCAACGTGCATTTCTTCCGCGAGCGGGCGCGCCAGGGCCTCGACGCGGACATCCTGCCGGTGATGAGCCTGTCGCTGGGCGAGGCGGAAATGCCGGCGCTGAAAGAGCGCAACCTCAACGGCCACATGGTGTGCTGGAGCTATCTGTATTTCATCAACACGCCGGAGAACCGCGCCTTTATCGATGTATGGCGGCAGTTCACCGGCGATCCGGAAGCCATGACCAACGACCCGATGGAAGCGAGCTGGATCGGCTTCAAGCTATGGACCGACGCCGTCACCGCGGCGGGCACCACCGATATCGACGCGGTGCGCCGCGCGCTCGCCGGCCGTTCGATCCGTGCGCCGTCCGGCTTCGACGTGCGGCTCGATGCGGAGAACCAGCATCTGCACATGCCGGCCTTCATCGGCCGCATGGACGAGAAGAATTATATATGGCCGGTGTGGTCGAGTCCGGAGCTACTCGCGCCCGAGCCGTGGAGCCGATGGGTAGCGGACAATGCCGAGGCTGGCGCGCCGCAGCGAATGACGGCTTAGGTTACTGTCCGCGTCGTCATCTGTTTTGCGCTGGCGATTACTTGAGCGCAAAGCGGATGTGCCTTGCGGCACTGGCGAAGCCCGGGTCCGGCATGCAATAGGCGTCCTTCTTGTCGCCGAGCGATTGCTTGCATTGCTCCAGGCTGGAATAGCCGCAGTGCACCGGCGCGTGCTCCTTGTCGATGAAGCCGCACCATTCCGCGGCGCCGGCGGTTGAAATTGTGGTGATGGCGAGCAAAGCCGTGAGCGCGATCGTGTGACGCATGAGATGTTCCGTCCGTTGTCGCCCGACGGCAAATTATAACGCGCGATTGGCGTTCGTAAATCCTCCCGAAGACCGGCCACGAGGGGGCCGCGATCCCTCCGCATTCAGGGCCGGGACGGAGAACGCATCGCCCTAACGGTCTCCGCAATCTGCTCTGTCTGCATCACGGGCAGCGAACACCGCTCGCCGACACAGACGAAGGCCGCGCTGACGCCGATCGCCTTTAGCTTCTCCTGCACCGGATGCGTGGCCGGCAGGTCGGCGGCGCTCGCCGCGCGCAGGACGATGCGGTCAGGAAACGGCAGCTCGAGCGCGGCCTGCGCGAAGCGCGCCGCCTCCGCTCCGGTGGCGACGATCTCGGCGCCGCGCAGGCGCAGATCAAGCGCGTTGAGCAGCGCAATATGTCCGAACAGATTGCGCTCGGCCGCCGACAGGACGCCCTCGATCAGCCGGTCGGCCTTGGCGCGCCAGGCGTCGTTGCCCGCCAGCACCGCCAGCCGCAGCAGATTTTGCGCGGCCACTGCATTGGGATTGGGCGTGGCGTCGTCGACGGTGGAATGCGGCCGCAGCAGCAGGTCGTCGGCGTCGTCGGCCGACAGATAGTAGCCGCCGGTGTCGGGGTCGGGGTAATGAGCGTCGAAAGCGCGCTGCCAGGAAAGCGCACGCTCGAGATAGGTCCGCTCGCCAGTGGCTTCGTGGAGCGCCAGCGCGGCGCGGATCATGGCGGCGAAATCCGAGGCGAGACCGGGAAAGCTTAGCTTGCCGGCACGCCAGGAATGGCCAAGCCGGTCACCCTTGGTCATGTTTGCTGCAATAAAATCAAAGGCCTGCTTGGCCATGGCCAGCCAGTCTGGTTCGCCCAAAATGATCCCGGCATTGACCAAGGCGGCGATCATCAGCCCGTTCCAGTCGGCCAGGACCTTGTCGTCGAGCCCCGGCCTGACCCGTGTTTCCCGCAATTCCAATAGCTTACCGCGCAGCATGGAAATTCGTGCTGCATCGGTCTTGCTGCGCCCAACGGTTGCCCCGCCTTCTGGAGCAAAATCCCTGCTGCGCGGTAAGTCTTTGAGACGATTGAGGATATTATGACCTTCGAAATTGCCGCCGGCGGTCACGTCATATTGCAGTGCAAAATCATCGGCATCAGCGCCGAGGGCCTGACGAATTTCCTTGAGCGACCAGACGTAGAACTTCCCTTCCTCGCCCTCCGAATCCGCATCGAGCGAAGCGGCGAAAGCCCCTCGCGCCGTGGTCATTTCCCGTTTGAGCCAGCCGACGGTTTCCCGCGCGCGCGCGGCGAATAGAGGCCGTCCGCCGCGTTGCCAGGCGAGCGCGAGCAATTCCAGGAGCTGGGCATTGTCGTAGAGCATCTTCTCGAAATGCGGCACCAGCCATCTTTCGTCGACCGAATAGCGCGAAAAGCCGCCGCCGAGATGGTCATAGATGCCGCCCTCGCTCATGCGTTCGAGCGTGTGCTCGACCGTCTCGAAAAAGCGCGCATCGCCGCTGCGCAGGCCGGCGCGCCAGAGCATCTCCAGAATCGTCGGCTGCGGAAACTTGGGCGCGCCGCGCAAGCCGCCATTCACGGGATCGAACATATTGCCGACCTGGGCCGCCGCGGCATCGAGCTCGGCGAGTCCCATGGTAACCCTGCCGGCAGGGCGTGCTTTGTCGGCGAGCCGCGCCAGCAGCGCCGCACGGTTCTGCTCGATTTTATTGGGCTCCTCGCGGAACAGCCGCGCCACTTCGTGCAGCACGTCGGTGAAGGCCGGCCGCCCGTAACGCGAATCTTTCGGGAAATACGTGCCGCCCCAGACCGGCTCGCCGGCGGGCGTGAGAAACATGGTCAGCGGCCAGCCGCCCTGCTCGCCCAATAAATGCAACGCGTTCATGTAAATCTGATCGATGTCGGGCCGCTCCTCTCGGTCCACTTTGATGTTGACGAACAGCTCGTTCATCACTTTTGCCGTTTGTTCGTTCTCAAACAACTCGTGCGCCATGACGTGACACCAGTGGCAGGCCGCGTAACCGACCGACAGCAGGATCGGCCGGTTGGAGCGTTTGGCTTCGGCCAGCGCATCCGCGCCCCACGGCCACCAGTCCACCGGGTTATGCTTGTGCTGCAGCAAATAGGGCGAGGTCGATTGCGCCAGGCGATTTTCGTGCGCGGAATCGGGGGGAGCGGACATTTGTGCAACCTAGCGCGGATTGTGCGGCGGACAAATTGCCCGCGGTGTTAATTAAAGTCGCGTCATTAAAGCCGCGTAATTAAGTCGAATTGGCTGGGAGGTATTATTCAGACTGTCACGCCGCGCGGACATGGCGCAGGAAATTGTCGACTTGGCGCTGTAGAATTGCCGCGTGATCGAGCAAACGTTTGGCGCCCATGAGCGCCTGCCCCGATGCGTCGTCATTCTCGCGCGCCTTCTTGTCCAATTCGACAATGTTGCGCGCGACAATGCGCGAACCGTCGGCGGCCTGTTGCGCGTTCTTGGAGATTTCCTGGGTGGCGGCCGCCTGCTGCCCGACGGAGCTCGCCATTTCCACGGTGCCCTCGCCGAGACGGCGGATCGCGCCGATCACCTGCTCCATGATGACGACCACCGCGCCGCACGAGGCGTTCACCGCGGTGATCTTCTTATTGATCTCCTCGGTCGCCTTCGCGGTCTGTTGCGCCAGCGATTTGACTTCGGCGGCGACCACGGCAAAGCCTTTGCCGGCGTTGCCCGCGCGCGCCGCTTCGATCGTGGCATTGAGCGCCAACAGGTTGGTCTGCTGGGCGATCGCCTGAATCAGGCCGGTGATGGGAACGATCTGGCTGACGGCGTCGAGCAATTGCTGGACGTTGGCGCTGGCGCTGGCCGATTCCTCGACCGTGTTGTTGGTCAATTCGCGGGCGTTACGGGTTTGCGCCGAAAGCAGTTCGATCGATTGCGCCAGCTCTTCGGCGGCGTTCGCCACCGAATCGACGTTGCTCTGCGTATCGATGACGGCGCCCGCGGTCGATTGCGACTTGTCGCGGGTTTGCGCGGCGATCTGCGACATGGCTTCGGCATTGGTATGCATCGCGCCGACCGCGTCGGTGAGCTCCTTGGCGAAGTGCTGAACCGATTTCTCGAATTCAGCGGCGAGCTCGTGCATCGCGGCAGTGCGTTCGGCCACGCGATTTTGCTCGGCCTGATGGGTGGCCTGCTCCAGTGCGCGGATTTCGATCATGTTCTTGCGAAATACGTCGATTGCTTCGACCATCTTGCCGATCTCATCGCCGCGATCGCGATGGCCGATTTCGACGTCGGTCTTGCCGGCGGATAGTTGCTGCATCACGCCGGTGATGGATTTGATCGGCCGCACGATCGATGCGCCGACCAGGAAGGTCACGAATGCGCTGATGACAAAACCCAGGGCGGTTCCGAGGATGACGATTTTCTTGGTCTGCTCGGCGGCGGTGTAGAGCGCGGCCTGGACCGCGTTGGCAGCTTCCATCGTAGTGACCGACATTTTTTGAATGTCGGCGTCGACGGCTTTGAAGCTGTCGTCGGTCTGGCCGAGCATCATCGTCGCCATCGGCGCGTCGGTCTGGCCGACGTCGATGGTATCTTTGGCTTGGCTCTTGCACTTTTCCCAGCGGGTCAACAGTCCTTCGATGGTGGTGCGTTCCTCGGCGGACAGGTCCGTGCGGCGGCTGAGCGCGCCGATGCGATACGACAGGCCGGAAAGGTCGGCCTCGATCTCGTGGTAAAGGGCGTCGAGCAGATCCTTGCTCACGCTGTTGCTCGCCCACGACACGTAGCGAAAGATCTTCATATGAGTAGCGACGACGGCGTCGTTGACGTCGGAAAACGCCTGCAGTTTAGGCTCGATCTGATATGACAACATCCGCAGACCTTCCGCGGATTTTGTCGACGTCATGTAGGCATTGGCGCCGAGCGCGAGCAGGCAGATCAGCAGCACTGCCGATGCTGCCGATGCCTTTATCTGGATGGACAGATTGTGGACGATGCCAAACAGGGACCGGAGAGCCCAAAAGGACTTGAGGGCGGTCACCGGCGCCCGTGAAACGGCCAATTCATCCATGATGGATTACTGCTTGTAGACTCCGACGCCGACAAAATAATCGCCCATTTTTTCGACGTAGCTCAGTTTGTCTTCGATCTTGTTGTTGATCGGATTTGGCCACTTGTAGGCGATCCAGCCGCTGCCCGGCTCTTTCGCCATGGCGACCATTTCGCGGATCAGGAATTTGCCGTCCTGGTCCTTTAGATCGATGAGATTCTTGCCGATCAGCGCCGCGCGGGCACCGTGCGCCACGCACTTGCCGGACATGTCGTAGATGAAGGGATAGAGATCGCGATCGTGGAATTCCTTGACCGATTTGTCGGAGACCGCCTTGAAGGTGGCCTCGGCGCCGTCTTTTTTGAATTCGGCCTGGACGCGTTTGACCATGGCGACCGCTTCGTCCTTGCTGCCGAATACATTGGCGGCCTGGGCGGGAGAAGCGATGGCGATGAAGACTGCAAAAACGAGGAACGCGAACGTTCGCATGGTTTCCTCCATGGGTAATTGAATGGCCAAGATAATGTGAGATGGGTGTTAATGATTAATTAAGGCTCGTGGATTCGGTGCGCCGCAATCACGAGGCGCGCCATACACGCAACGACGGCGATTTAGCCGGCCGTCACTTCACCTTCGTCCAGGTCTCGCTCTGGCAGAGGATCCGGGCGATGCATCCTTGCACGCTGAGCGCGCTGGCGCTCTCCAGAGTGACGGTGCCGGAATACACCTTGCCGGTTCCGGCATCGGTCAGCTCACCCGTCCAGGTGTTCTCGCCCGACTTGACCGCTCCGTGCAGGATCGACTTGCCGATCTCGCCCTTGCGCGCCTGATCCGTCACCGCGACCACCTTGCCGCAGAGCTTACCGCCGCAGTTGTAGAAGCGCACCTGCGAGCCGGTCGACGGCCGCAGCCAAGTTCCGTACGGTTCCGCGGCGCTCGCCGCATTGGCGAGCCCGACAAGCAATGCAATGCCGCAACCCATCGCCAGCGATGGTCTGATCGTGACGCTTTTCATCGGTGCCTCCCCGTTCGAAATGGCTGGCCCATCCTAGCGCGCGGGCGCGGCGCGTGTCTTGTCTTGCGCTGTCGTTCCGGCTTGCGACGGGTCCGCGGCAAATCTAAAATCGCGCATCAATGAGTGATTCGGAAAGTATTTGAGCACCCAGTTGGAACCCCGGGCGCGTGAGAAGCGTTTTGTCCGTTGTGCGACAGATGCCATTCTCATAAGGAGCGCGCGATGTGGCCCTGGTGGATTGACGCATTAGTGTCGGCCGGCGGCGTGGCGATCGTGGCCTTGGCCGTGGCGCTTCTAGCGGTCAATCGCCTCACGCGCGGGATGAATTTGGATTGACCTTGCGCGTCGGGCACCGGCGCTGCCGGCCACGGTGCTAGCCGCTGGGTGTCAACTTCACGGTGAATGTGTCGCGCATGCGACAATGTTCCGCGCGCGGAACACGAGTCTGCCTATGTATTCGGCTCGCGCGGCGCGGCGATATTTGCTATAGTGAACTTACAAACCATGGGCACAGTGAGAATGGTGCATTTTGGCATTCCTCGCCGCTCGACGAGAGCGGAGGAGGAGCCGTTGGCGATCAATTGGCGCCGCGGGTTGTTTCGGGTCTGGTTGTTGTTTTGCGTCGCCTGGCTGATGGGCTGGACGATCTATTTGACCATGTACGGCCTGCACGGCGGATTCAAAACGAACCGCGAACTGCTCGAGGTCCCCGTCCTGTTGCTCGGGCCGCCCATCGCCATGTTGCTGTTCGGGCTCGCCACCATCTGGGCCTTCCGCGGCTTCAAGGCGGAAAAGAAACCGGCGGACGAGTGAAGCACGGCTAGGCGACCGCACTCCCACTTTTGCTGAGAGTTTTGTCGCGGCCGGCCGCGTCGGCGATCCCAAACACCTCGCGCAAGCCGCGCCGGCCCGCCGGCGTCAGGCGCAATGCGCGGCTGTCGCGCTGGCGGGCGAGCCAGCCTCGCTCCATTAGGCGCCGCAAAAGCTCCGCCCCCACCAGCCCGGCGACGTGATAGCGACGCTCGCTCCAATCGAGACAGGCGCGGCAGAAGATGCGCCGGCTGCCCGATGTCGCTGTCAGGTCCGTGCCGAACTCGGTCAGGAACCTTTGCCCGCGCGCGGTGAGCGCGCCGCCCTCCTGGCTCAATACCACGTAGCGCCTGGCCACCAGCGCATCCGCGATCGCAACGCCCAAACGGCCGGCCAGGTGATCGTAACAAGTGCGCGCGAAGCGCAGCGCGTCGTCCTGCGCCGAACGTGGCTGATAGCGCCCCGGCGTCTCCAGAGCGGCCACCGCTTTGATGCTTTCGAGCATGCGCGCCACCAGCGGCGAAGCGATGCGGTAATAGCGGTTGCGCCGCTTCTGCGTGACGCTGATGAGGCGCGCGGCGGTGAGCTTGCCGAGATGGCCGCTGGCGGTCGGCCGTGTCACATGCGCGAGGGAGCCGAGTTCGCTGGCGGTCAGCGCCTGCCCGCCCATCAGCGCGGCCAGCATGGTGGCGCGCGCGGTGTCGCCCACGAGCGCCGCCACCTCGACCATGTTTGCCGCCGCGACCATCACGCGAGGTTAGCGCGCGGCGCGAGGCCGTGGAAGCAGCGATAATTCGGTGGCGGCCGAACCATCCCTGTGCCGGTAAGTGCTAGACCCATTCTCCGTTCATTCCCGCAGGCTGGAATCCAGAGACACAAATGAGCGTCTTAGTTGGAGCCCTGGGTCCCCGCTTGCGGGGACGAACGGAGACAGGAGAGGAATGGTCATGATCAAACGCATGCGGGTTGAGCCGTTTTCGAGCTATCTGGAGCGCTATCGAAAGGGCGTGGTGAACCCGGTCACGATCGCCAATGGCTTCGTCTATCTGTCCGGCATGCCGCCGTTCGATCCGCAGAGCGGCGAGATCGCGCCGTCGCCGTTCGAGCAGCAGTGCGAGCGCGTGCTGGCGCAACTTAAAGCGTGTTTGGAGGCGGCCGGCACGTCGCTTGCGAACGTCATCAAGTGCAACGTCTATTGCGTGCCCGGCCCGACGCACTTCGCGGTGTTCAATGCCGTCTACGACCGCTATTTCCCCAAAGACGCGCCGTCGCGCATCTTCATGTTCATCCACTCTTGGCCCGGCCCGTTCGATATCGAGATGGATTGCGTGGCGGTGTTGCCAACGTGACCGCTTGGTAGCAGTCTCGGCTCGTCGCTGATCGGCGTGTGCCAGCTCAGGGGAGTGGAGAATGTCCGCAAACGATCGTCCCGTCGTCACCAAGAAAGGCCACGAGCACGGCAACACCGGTCAATCGGGCGGCTTGAAGCTGATGAGCGGCGTCGGGCCGCAACATACGCCGGCGACCAGGATCTGGTTCGGCAAGGCCAGCAACCCGCCCGGCTTCCGCTCGCTGCCGCATCACCACGGCGAGGCCGAGACCGGGGCCTATGTGCTGTCGGGGCGCGCCCGCGTCTATTTCGGCAAGGACTTCCAGGACTACGTCGATCTGTCGGAAGGCGATTTCATGTTCGTGCCGCCGTTCATCCCGCATCTCGAAGTCAACATGAGCACGACGGACGAGCTGTGGTGGCTCGCCTGCCGTACGCCGGAGAACATCGTGGTCAACCTGCCCGATATCGAGGACAAGCTGCTCGCGGGTTACCGAAGGGCCTGAGCCGGCGGCTTTCTATTTGTCCTGCTGGATACCGGCCGCCTTGATCGGTCCGGCCCAGCGCGCGATCTCTTCCGGGATGAACTTGGCGAGATAGGCCGGGCTGCGCCGCTCGGGCGCGACGCCGGTGACGCCGTGCTTGGCCAACATCTCCTGCACCGCCGGCGTGTTGAGTGTCTTGCTCATTGCCGCGTTGAGCTTGGCGACGATCTCCGGCGGCGTGCCCTTGGGCGCCAGGAAAGCGTTCCAGGTGGTGACGTTGAAATCGGTGAGGCCCTGCTCGTGCGCGCTCGCCAGCTCGGACAGGATCGCGGCGCGCTCGCGCGACAGCGTGGCGACGGCCTTCAGGTTGCCGGCCTTGATCTGCTCGGCAACGCCGCCGATATTGAAGCAGCCGTAATCCATGCGCCCGGCCACGATCTCGGCCATGGCGGGCCCGCCGCCACGATAAGGCACGTGCACCGGATGCTCGCCCATCGCGGCATTGACCAGCGCGCAGCTCAAGTGCGTGGTCGAACCGATCCCGGCGGAACCGAACTGCATCTTGGCGTGGTTCGCCTTCACATAGGCGATGAATTCCTTAAGGTTCGCCACCGGCAGATCCTTGCGCGTGACCAGCACCATCGGCTGCTCGGCGACCAGCCCGATCGGGGTGAAATCGCCGACGGCATCGTAGGCGATCGTCTTGTAGATCGACGGGTTGTAGGCGTGGGTGCCGATGCTGGCGAGCAACACGGTGTAGCCATCCGGTGTGGCGTGGGCGACGCGGGTCGAACCAACCATGCCCGACGCGCCAGTGACGTTCTCGACCAGCACCTGCTGGCCGAGCAGCTCGCCCATGCGCGGCGCCAGCTCGCGAGCGAGCACGTCGAACGCGCCGCCGGGTGCGAACGGCACGACGATGACGACGGGTCGGTTCGGATAATTTTCAGCAAACGCGGCGCCGGACGATGCCGCCGCAAGTGCAAGGCCGGCAAAGCCGGAGATGAGGTACCTGTGACGCATCGGCGCCCTCCCCGATTGCGTTTCCAAGCTTGCGCCATTTGAGCAAACGGCGGTGGGGAAAGGCAAGTAGGATTCGCCACGTTTATCATACCCGGCCTTGTGCCGGGCATCCACGCCTTACGTGCGTGACGCGCGTTGAATGAAGGCGTGGATGGCCGGGACGAGCCCGGCCATGACGATAGTTTCATAGCTCGGATGAGCGAGCGCGAAGCGGGCGAAATCCTGGTTCGGTTCGATGCGTCGAGGCCGCCCCGGATTTCGCTTCGGTCATCGGGGCTACTTGCTAATTTGTCGTGCCTGGGTAAAAGGCGTGAAGCGTAAGAAAGAGATTGTTACCGCGCCGCGCCGACCCTGATAGAATCCATACGTCGGGCGCCTTATCGGCTTAATCCGCCGCGAATGTTTAAATCACGTCATCATCTTTGACGTGCATCGGTTGCGCGCAATGCCACCGTGCCGCGCGAGCCTGTTCGCCCGCGTCGGCGAGCACGTCAAGGAAGGTCCCAACAAAAGAAATGATGCGCGCAAGGGCCGTGAACGACGATCCATACGGCACATGTTGAGCGCGAATCGATAACGTCGACATTCTTCAATTCTCCTTGGAGTCTGGTCGGCACCGATTTAATCAGGACGCCAATTTAATGTTGTGCGTGTCTTCGATCACGTCGCGGAAGTTACACAGCAAGTCTGAAAAGAGCGGCGCTATCCGCATTCAGAATTTTCCAAAAAATGCGACGGTGGCGTATAGGAATTAGTAAGGATAATGCCACCTTTCGAGGCGGCCGTTTTGAGCTCTTGACCTTTAGTTTTCCCCGGGGCTCACCTGCGCCGCGATGCCTGAGCCGCACCTTTGGCGCTCCTCACCATGAGGCCGAGAGAGGTTTGTATTGTAGGGTGGGCTAAGCGCGAAGCGCCGAGCCCACCTGTGATCGCTAAAATGAGAAAACATGGCACGCTTCGCTTTGCCCGACCTACGCTTGCTTCCCTCGTCTAATCAGCTCAGCGTCCACCCCTTCGAGGTAGCTGTTTCGCTCGTCGCTGAGTTGGTGCCAAAGTTTATAAGCGTCGGCATCGTCACCTGCTTGCATGATGGGTTGGTCTAGTCGTTCAAACGGATTGAATTTGGCGACCGGCATCAAGCCATTAGAACGGCCGCCCGCAAAAAGAAGCCACGCGGATATTGCTTAAGTCACGCGTACGAGTGCCTTTGTCGCGTCAGTGATCTTGTTCGCTGTCACCATTAGGTCGGCAATTCTTTTTCTCGCCTGGGGACCTCCCGCGTGAGCAAGATAGGCATGACTCTATTTTGCAAGCTCGTCAGCGCCGCTTCCGTCCAGCCAATTTTCGATAGTTGTCAGGAGAGAAGTGGGGAGACAATCTTCTCGACGCCGTTTCGCGGGGTCAATGCCCGCCAGGATGTCGAATTTCTTATGCGCCATGTGCGAGGTGGAGTAAGCGCCCGAGCGTGATTGTTCTCCTCAGAATGCACCTGTTCCAACACGTTTCAGCATTTCCTTTTGTTGGACCGCCTCGTAGTCATAGGGCAGGCCATCGAAGCAAACATAGTTTTCGCGGGTGAATAAATCGAATTGGCGCTTTATATCTTATACGAGTCTACGTAGTGAGATGATGTCGCTGTTGCGGTCATCCATCAATCTGCGGATTGCCAGAACTTGCGTCGCCACGTGGCCATCAATCAGCGCCTGACCGATAAGGGAGTTGTTGAGGCAGTTGGTTTCATCGTTGATAGCGAAATGCGTTAGCTTTTTGAAAGAAACATCTGTCCATATCATTGACGAAAGGACCGTCCAGATCGCGTGATGCTCGTCCGTTTCAATCCACGATAGCCACAGGTTCCTTTTGTCCCGATAAGACTGAAGTGCGGCTCGGTTTTTAATTGTTACGTCGCACTGATCGATTGAATATGCATACCGATTTGACATTTGATCCTCATAAAAATCATGAGGCTGCGTTCCTAATATAGTGCGGATATCTTACCCCGCTGGTTGAACGCTTTGATTTGTTTACCCCTTGACCGCCCCTCCCCCCGGCGCTCACCTGCGCCGCGATGCCTGAGCCACCACGCGACACCATCTTCGCCCTCTCCTCCGGCCGCGGGCCGGCGGCGATCGCGGTCGTGCGCATCTCAGGACCGCGCGCCGGCGAAGCGCTTAAAGCGCTGACCGGCAAGCTCCCCGCCCCGCGCGAAGCCGCGCTGGCCCGCGTGCGCGATCCGCAGACCAAAGAGGGCATCGACCAGGCGCTCATCCTGTGGTTTCCGGGGCCCAACAGCGAGACCGGCGAGGACACCGCCGAGTTGCAATTGCACGGCGGCCGCGCCGTGATCGCCGCGACGCTTTCCGCGCTATCCCGCCTGCCCGGCTTGCGCCCGGCCGAGGCCGGCGAGTTCACCCGGAGAGCCTTCGAGAACGGCAAGCTCGATCTCACCGCGGTGGAAGGCCTCGCCGACCTGGTCGCGGCGGAGACGCAAGGCCAGCGCCGTCAGGCGCTGCGCCAGTTGCGGGGCGCGCTGGGGCAGCCTGCGGAAAGCTGGCGGCAGCGGATGATAAAGGCGCTCGCGTTGGTCGAAGCACGCATCGATTTTTCCGACGAGGCCGATGTGCCGAAGGATCTGCTTGGGCCCGCGCTGGCCATCGCGCGTGAGTTGGAAGGTGAGATCGCCGCGGCGCTGGCCGACGGTTCGCGCGGCGTGCGGCTGCGCGAGGGGCTGACCGTCGCCATCGCCGGGCCGCCCAATGCCGGCAAATCGACGCTGCTCAACCGTATCGCCAAGCGCGAAGCGGCGATCGTGTCGCCTTATGCCGGCACGACCCGCGACGTGATTGAAGTGCACCTCGACCTCGGCGGCTGGCCGGTGACTTTGCTCGACACCGCCGGCATCCGCGAGACCGGCGATCCGGTCGAAATGGAGGGCGTGCGCCGGGCGCGCGAGCGCGCGCAAGGCGCCGACCTGGTGCTGTGGGTGGTGGATGCGGGCGAGGCGGACGCCAAAAATGCTGCAGCGAAGGGTGCAGCAAAATCTGTTGTCATTCCGGGACCGCCCACCGATCTCGGGTTTACCCGAGATCGGCATTCAGATTTGCCCAGGTCGACTTCAGCCGACCTGGGTGGGCGGGACCCGGAATCCATAATCCCTTCTGCGGGGTATGGATTCCGGGCTGGCCGCTTCGCGGCGCCCCGGAATGACGAGGCCGGCCCGCCGACCTGGCTGATCCGCAACAAAATCGACCTGATTCGAGGTCATTCAAGAAGTGAATCTAAGGAACATAGTGTTAGAAGACATGAATCTGAACCCGTTCCTAATACGACCTTAAAGAGCATGTTTAATAAAGGGTTAACGCAAAGAAATGAATCTGTAGTCAATAAGAGTGATCATGAATTCAGTATTTCAGCGACAACGGGCGAGGGTTTTGACGCCTTGTTGAGCCAATTTGAGCGCCAGGCGGCAAGCTTCCTTGCCGGCGCCGAGTCGGCGCTGGTGACCCGGCAGCGCCACCGCCATGCGCTCGAGCACGCCCTGGCCGCATTGCGGCGGGCGCAAACGCCGGATGTCGCGGCCAAGGAGGACCTACTGGCCGAGGAGCTGCGGCTCGCGGCCACGGCCCTCGGCCGCCTCACCGGCCGGGTCGATGTCGAGGATATCCTGGACGTGATTTTCCGCGACTTCTGCATCGGCAAATAAGGGACCGGCCGCCTTATTTCCTCTCCTCGGGCGAAGACGGAGAGGCCGGCGAAGCCGGTACGGAACATCCCGCGCGGGAAAATCGAGAAGAAGTGGATGTTCAGCGGTATGCTTATAGGGTCGCCGCGAATGTTTCACGTGAAACATCTTGCAATCCGAGAGTTTTTGACCCTTCCCCGCGCCTCCGCTAAAAGCCCGCTATGGCAGAGCCCATACGGTCTCGTTTCGACATGGTGGTGATTGGCGGTGGCCATGCCGGCTGTGAGGCCGCGGCTGCCAGCGCCCGCATGGGCGCGCAGACCGCGCTCGTGACGCATCGCTTTGCGACCATAGGTGCCATGTCCTGCAATCCGGCGATCGGCGGCCTGGGTAAGGGCCATCTGGTCCGGGAAATCGATGCTTTGGACGGTCTCATGGGCCGCGTCGCCGACCAGGGTGGCATCCAGTTTCGCGTTTTGAACCGCCGCAAAGGCCCGGCCGTGCGCGGGCCAAGGGCTCAAGCCGACCGCAAGCTCTATGCGGCCGCGATGCAGGCGGCGATTTCCGAAACGCCGAATTTGCAGGTGTTCGAAGCGGAAGCCGACGATCTGATTATTCGTGATGGCCGCGTTTGCGGGGTGAAGTTCGCAAACGGCCAAGAAGTCACCTGTGGCGCAGTCGTTTTGACTACGGGGACTTTTCTGCGTGGCCTCATCCACATCGGTGAAAAACAAATTCCGGCCGGCCGCGTCGGCGAAGCGCCGGCCATGGGGCTTTCGCGGACCTTGGAATCGATCGGCTTCACGCTTGGCCGTTTGAAAACCGGAACGCCGCCGCGGCTCGATGGCCGCAGCATCGATTGGTCCGCGCTCGAGATGCAGCCAGGCGATGATCCGCCCGAGCCGTTTTCAATTTTGACCACGCGCATCGACAATCCGCAGATCCAATGCGCCATCACGCGCACGGTCGCGGCGACGCACGACATCATCCGCGCCAACGTGCATCGCTCGCCGATGTACTCGGGGCAAATCGCGAGTCGTGGTCCTCGTTACTGCCCATCGATCGAAGATAAAATCGTAAAATTCGGCGAGCGCGACGGCCATCAGATTTTCCTGGAGCCGGAAGGCCTCGGCGATCACACCGTCTATCCGAACGGGATTTCGACGTCGCTGCCGGAAGAAGTTCAGCACGCGCTGGTCGCGACGATTCCCGGATTGGAGAATGCGAAGTTCGTGCGGCCTGGCTACGCGATCGAATACGACTACGTCGACCCGCGCGAATTGCATCCGACGTTGCAGACGAAACGTTTGCGCGGGCTCTTCCTGGCCGGCCAGATCAATGGCACCACAGGCTACGAAGAGGCTGCGGCACAAGGACTTCTTGCAGGTCTCAACGCGGCGTCGTTGGCCGCCGGCGGCGCCGAAATCGTCTTCGATCGCGCGCACGCCTACATCGGGGTGATGATCGACGATCTCGTCACGCGCGGTGTCAGCGAGCCGTATCGCATGTTCACTTCGCGCGCCGAATATCGTTTGCAGCTGCGTGCCGACAATGCCGATCAGCGTTTGACCGGCAAGGGAATTGCGATCGGCTGTGTCGGTGAAACGCGCGCGAATTTGCACGCTGAAAAAATGACGGCGCTGAAAGCCGCGCGCACGTTCGCGGATTCAGTTTCGCTCACGTCGAAAGAAGCGGAGCGTTTCGGACTTACGCTCAACAAAGACGGACAGCGGCGCAGCGCGTTTGAATTGTTGTCGTATCCGAACATTGCGATGGCCGATCTCACGAAAATCTGGCCGCGTTTTGCTGAATTGGATTCGAAAGTCGCCGAGCAGATCGAGATCGACGCGAAGTACGACGTCTATCTGTCGCGCCAGGCCGCCGACGTTGCCGCGTACCGTCGCGATGAAAGCTTCACGTTGCCGGACGATCTCGATTACGAGGGCATGCGCGGGCTTTCCAACGAAGCCAAACAAAAGCTGCAGCTCAATCGGCCACGCACCATCGGCCATGCGAGCAAGATCGACGGCATCACGCCGGCGGCGCTGACGCTGTTGGTCGCGCACGTCAAACGCGGCAAACGCGCCGCGAAACGCGCTTGAAAAAAGACGGGCAGGGCTCTTTCGATCTCGCAGCCGACAAAAAATGCGCGCTCGCGCTCACGCCTGTTTCACGTGAAACAGAAGAGCGGCTGAAGAACTACGCTGATCTGCTTCTTCTTTGGCAGAGCAAGTTCAACCTCGTCGCATCTTCCACGCTTCCTATTCTTTGGACCCGCCACGTCGCCGACTCGCTCCAGCTGTTGCCGTTGGCGCCCGACGCGAAGGTCTGGGTCGACTTCGGGTCGGGCGCTGGCTTCCCGGGCATCCCCATCGCCTGCGCCTTGGCCGATACGCCCGGCGCGATGGTGCATCTGGTTGAAAGCGTCGGCAAAAAGGCCAACTTCCTGCGCGAGGTGGTGCGCGAACTCGGCCTGCCCGCCAAGGTCCACCAGGAGCGGGCGGAGAAATTTGGGGAAAGCTTTGCGGAAACTGTTCATGTGGTGACGGCCCGCGCGCTCGCCCCATTGAAAGTCCTGTGCGATCAGGCGTTTCCTTTGATTGCCAAGGGAGCGGTGGGGCTGTTCCCAAAGGGGCAAGATGTAGCGGCTGAATTGACCGAAGCCGCTAAATATTGGAGACTTGAGACCTCGACCGTACCCAGCGTGACCAGTACGGAGGGCGCGATCATCATCGTCCGCCATCTTGCAGTGCGGTAAGTAATTGTAATCAACTCGGAAAATACAAATGTCCGAAACGCCAAGCGATCGTCCCGACGTCGTCCCATTCCCGCAGCCGGCCAGGCCCGATGGCGCCCGGCCGCGCGTGCTGGCCGTCGCCAACCAGAAAGGTGGCGTCGGCAAGACCACAACCGCCATCAATCTCGGCACCGCGCTCGCTGCCATCGGCGAACACGTGCTGATCGTCGACCTCGACCCGCAGGGCAACGCCTCGACCGGGCTCGGCATCGAGCGCAAGGCGCGCCACGTGTCGACCTACGACGTGCTCACCGGCAAGGCCTCGCTGCGCGCCGGCGTGCTGGCGACTGCTGTGCCGCAGCTCGACATCGCACCCTCGACCATGGATCTGTCCGGCCTGGAGCTCGAGATCGGCCGCGAGCGCGACCGCGCCTTCCGCCTGCGCACCGCGCTTGCCGACATCAACAAGGGGCCGCGCAATTTCGATTACAGCTACGTGCTGGTCGACTGCCCACCCTCGCTCAATCTGCTCACCGTCAACGCCATGGCGGCGGCGGACTCGATCCTGGTGCCGCTGCAATGCGAATTCTTCGCCCTCGAAGGTCTCTCGCAACTGTTGAAAACCGTCGACCAGGTCAAGTCGAGCCTCAACCCGACGCTGTCGATCCACGGCATCGTTCTCACCATGTACAACTCGCGCAACAACCTCTCCAATCAGGTGGTCGCCGACGTGCGCCAGCACATGGGCGCCAAGGTCTACGACACGGTGATCCCGCGCAACGTGCGCATCTCGGAGGCGCCGTCTTACGGCAAGCCGGTGCTGGTCTACGATCTCAAATGCGTCGGCAGCGAAGCGTACTTGCGCTTGGCCACCGAGATCATCCAGCGCGAGCGGGCGCTGAAGGCGAGTTAACCGCCGTCATGCGCGGGCTTGGCCCGCGCATCCACGTCTTGATTGCGGTCAGGATGCAAAGGCGTGGATGGCCGGGACAAGCCCGGCCATGACGAAACAAAAACGTAGCGAGAAAAATTAAGAGGCGAGCGTGGCACGGAGTTCAGGAGCGGCGGCGATGGCGGATCACTCGCGATTGGGACGCGGTCTCGCATCGCTGATCGGCGACGTCGGCGAGGAAACCTCGGCGCCGGAGCCAGCGCGTAAGCCGCGCCGCGCGCCGATCGAAAACCTCGTTGCCAACCCGCGCAACCCGCGCCGCGCCTTCACCGAGGCCGAGCTCAACGAGTTGGCCGAGTCGATCCGCGAGCGCGGCATCATCCAGCCGATCGTGGTGCGCGAGCACGGCGGGCCGGGGCATTACGAAATCGTCGCCGGCGAGCGGCGCTGGCGCGCGGCGCAGCGCGCCGGCCTGCACGAGGTGCCGGTCGCCATCGTCGAGGCGACTGACGTGCAGTCGCTCGAATTCGCCATCATCGAGAACGTGCAGCGCGCCGACCTCAATGCGATTGAGGAGGCGGCCGGCTACATCGCGCTGATGGAGCAGTGCAACCACACGCAGGAGCAGGTGGCGCAGATCGTCGGCAAGAGCCGGCCGCACGTCGCCAATATGGTGCGCCTGTTGAAGCTGCCCGAGCCGGTGAAGGCGTTTGTGCGTGCGGGCAAATTGTCGGCCGGCCACGCGCGGCTCCTCGTCGGCCATGTCAATGCGCAGGTGCTCGCCGAGCTGGCGATCGACGAAGGCTACAGCGTGCGCCAGCTCGAGGAGTGGGTGCGCGAGGAGGAGGGCAAGCCCGGCGACGCGACCTTCGACGCTCAGCAGAAGAAGATTCGCGCCGGCGTCGCGGCCGGCAAGAGTGCCGACACGCGCGCGCTGGAGCGGCGGCTGTCGGATGTTTTGGGATTAGAGGTGACGGTCGATCAGCGCGGCGACGGCGGCACGCTGCATATCAAGTACAAGGATTTGGATCAGTTGGATGGGGTGTTGAGGAAGTTGGGGGGCGGGTGATTCGCCAGTAGGTTTGCTATCATGAGAGTTGGGGCCACGATCCATGGCCAAATTTTCACCCAATAAACTTGGCGGAGAGGCTCATCCCAACGCTTGGCATTTTAGCCGTATGGACGAGGCCGGACCCCTCCCAAATCCAACGGGCCACACATTTCCTCTTTTGTCTCACGACGCTAATGCACAGTGGCGAGTAATCGGCACTGGCTTTTACATCAATGACACTGGGTTCTTTGTTACGGCGCGTCATGTAGTCGAAGACGTGATCCGCAACGAAGAACAGATTGCATCCTTAGCGATTTTGCATTTTCGCTCAGAGTCCGGGTTGTTTGGACCATCCGAGTGTCTACTCCGGCCAATTCAGCAATGCTTGGTGATCCAAGCCGATATTGCGTTGGGTGTGGCGGCTACCGCCACGAATAACTTATCCGGAGAAGTCTTAAACAATTGGACGTGGACGCTTTCTTGGTCCTTGTCCCCCGTCGGAGCTCTCGTTTCGACTTATGCCTTTCCCAACCATATTATAGTTGAAGATGGTCACCGGATGCTATTTGCACCTGATGCCTACATGGGCCAACTCCAGGCATCGGGCGAATATCGAGATTCAGTGAGCCTTCCTTTTCCCCTTCTTCAAGTCGACATGCGGATTCATGGTGCCGCTAGCGGTGGCCCCATCTTTTCTGATGGCCATGTCGTCGGTGTTAATTGCTCTGAGTACGTGAATATTGATCATCCACCCGGCCCTGCGTTTGGCACACAAAGTAACTGTCTGACTGATGGATATCTCGACGATGTGGTCTTGCCGGGAGAAAACGTTCCGCGCCGCGTGACATTTGACGAACTGGTTTCAACCGGCTGCATCATCGTTAAAGACTACATGCCGAAACGTCCTGCGGGATCGATGCGAGGCAGACTATTTCGACTTGCATATCCAATAACCGCGCCATTGCCCGTCATAGAAATTGGAGTGTATGTATGAACGAACGGCGCGCGTGCGTTATTCCAACGAGCGTAGCAAGCGTAGCCTGGATGAGCGAAGCGATATCCGGGATCGACTGCAGGGCCTGCGACTCCGCATTCCGCTTCGCTTCATGCGGGCCACGAACTACGAACCCTCTCGGCCTCATGGTGAGGAGCGCGAAGCGCCGTTCCGGGTGGCGCTAACCCACCCTACGGACCTTGCCTATCGATTCATTCCGGCAACGCGTCGAACGCGGGCAGGCCTTCCGGAATCAGCTGATACGGCTGCTTCTCGGCGCAGAAGATCGCGAGCTTGGGGCCCTCATAGACCGACAAATCATCGAGCGTGCCGACTTTCAGCACGACGTGCCGCAGGCCGGGGCGGTGCGAAACCAGATGTGTGCCGCAGGTCGCACAGAACATGCGCGTGACCGCGTCGGGCTTGTCGGGCCGCCTGAAGCTCGCCGGCACCCCTTGCGTGTAAGCGAAGCCCTCCGGCGGGATCAACATGAAATAGTTCGGTCCGCCTCCCGACACATGGGTGCAGGCGCGGCAATGACATTGCGCCTGCATCCTCGGCTTTACGGTGACCGCATAGCGAACGGCCCCGCAGTAACATCCGCCGCGCCATTCCATCGCTCTCTCCCGATTGTCTGGCCCACAGTATCGCGTCGTCCGAACCAAATATAAAGGCGAGAGCCTGAGTGGCGAGCCGATCGGCCCTACCCCTTCTTCGGCTCCCAGCGATAAGCCTTGGCGCAGGCGCCGCCCATCAGCATCGCGCGCTCGCTGGCGCTCAGGCGGTCGGTCGTAAGAAACGGCACGACGGCCTGCTCGTAGTTGACGACGGCGAAGGCGCGCGTCCAGTCGGTGCCCCACAGGCAGCGCTCGAAGCCCCAGGCGTCGAACACGCGGGCGAGCGGGTCCCAGATGTCCGGAAACGGAAAAGGCTCCTTCGACAGCGTGCAGGCGCCGCTTACCTTGATCACCACGTTCTTGCGCTTGGCGAGATCGAGCACCTTCGGCAGATCGGCCCACGGCTGCGGCGGCGCCGGCGGCTTGCGCGGCTGCAGGATGCCGAGATGGTCGATGATGAAGCGCGTGTCGGGGTTGCGGTCGAACAAGGCGGCGCCGGCGTCGAGGTTGCCCCAGCACAGCACGTTGACCGGAAAATCGTATTTCACAGCCGCGCGCGCGATGCGGTCGAGGCCGGGGTGGTTCGGATCGCGAGCGAGTCCGGGCTCGTTGGTTAGAACGATGCGGATGCCGACGGCGCCCGGCGTGCGCTTCCAGTCGGCGACGACGTCGGCCACCGCCGGATCGTCCGGGTCGACCGGCTTGACGATCGCCATGCGATTGGGATGGGCCTTTTGCACCTCCATCGCATAGCTCGCGTCGTATTGGTAGAGCGAAAAGGCGGAGATGAAGATGGCGCCGTCGACGCCCACTTTGTCCATCGCCGCGCACATTTCGTCGCCGGTGACGTGCGGCGGCCAGTTCGGCACGTTGCGCCACGGCCGCTTCGGGGTGTTCGCCTCATAGGCGTGGACCTGGGAATCGATGATCGGCACCGGGAAGCTCCTCCGTTAAATGCGTTCGGTATCGCAGCAGGTCGCGCTCCTAGTGTCCAGCGCCCTTGAGGCGCTCCGGAACTTTCGGCTCCCGTGGTTGAACGACTCGCTGTTCTTTTGCGACATATATTCACTGCGGCAATTTCGGAGGGGGTATCGATGAGCGACAGTCAAAGCGGCAAACCCGGGCGCAAACAGAGCAACCCGGGCAAGGTCGCGCTCATTGGCGCCGGCGCGACCGCGCTCGCCGTCTTCAATATCGCGACGAACGGTAGCGAGGCGCCGTCGCAGGCGGTGATGATCCTGCAATACGCCGGATTGGCCGGCGGGCTGTTCGCGCTCGTCGGCGGGCTGATCATGATGGCCACGACGCGGACGTAATGCGGCCCGCTACGGCTTGCGCCCCCAGAAAATCTCGATGCCTTTCCAGACGAAGCTGCCGGGGTCCTTGACCAGACCGGCGAAGGCTTGCTCCAGATCCTTCGGGCTGTAATAGGGAAACTCGTCGAGCTTCCAGCCGACACGCGCCAGCAGCTTGTCGAACACGTACTCGATGTGCATGTCGAGCCCAATCTTCATCGCGGTCTCCGGGCTGTAGGCGATTTCGGCCAGCACCAGGTTGCGCCCGGGCTTCATCACGCGCAGCATTTCGGCGCCCGTCTCGCGCCAGTCGTCGGTGTGCTGCACGCCCTGCAGGCAGGCGGCGCAATCGAACGCGCCGTCGGCGAAGTCGCGCGTGTAGGTCCATTGCCAGGTCGCGAGCTGGCCGTTTCTGCCGCGCTTCTTGGCGATGTAGTTGTCGCGCGCTTCGTCGGTGATGTCGATGACGCGGACCTCGCCCTTGGGGCCGATGCGCGCGCGCATGTCGTCGGCGAAGCCGCACGGCTCGATGCACTCGCCGATGACCAGCACCTTGTCGCCTTGGCGCAGCTCGAGCCGGTCATAGATCACGTTGCGCGCGACCTCGGCCTTGCGCCACATGAATGGCAATCCGCCGAGCAGCACGGCGCGGCACCAGCGCTCCTGCTCTTTCTCGTCGAGGACGACGTCGCCGAAGCGGCGCACGTCATAGGGCTGCATCCACTTCCAGGGGTCTTCGTTGTCCATGCCGCCCATTCGCTGCCTCGGTTTGCCGGCGCTTCGGTGGAGGGCACGATATCGGCCGTGACCGCGCCGTTCAACGGCACGGCAGCCGCGCTTTCGGCGCGCCACAAGGAACGACAATTCGATGAAGCTCAGATCGAGCCGGGGCCGACTTTGTCGTAGATGCCGAGGCACTTTTGCGCTTCTTCCGGCATATCCGGCACGCGCAGGGCGCGGCCCATGAACGTCGTCCACGGCTTCTCGGCGACTGGCTGCAGCTGCGCGAAATTCCAGAACTGCTGCTCGGTCATCTCGATCTCGGTCACCTTGTGATCGAGCACCCAGTTGCGCAGCGTGGTTATCCTGGGTTGTTTGTCGGTCTCGGAGAACATGTGTTCGGGCAATGCTTTCTTCATGACGCAATTCATAGGCCCGCGCGCTTAACAAGGTCTGACAGCCTGCGGGGCGGGTCGGCTAACCCGCTCCGCGCCCTGTGGCAGAGGGGAAAAGCCGGCGGCGATGGAACTTTTTAGCCCTTCCCCGAGGGATACATTCCCAATAATGTTCCCCCAGCAGAATACCGCCGCTTTTAAGTGAGCCCTATGCGCGCCCGCCGCGACGCCGCCATCCGCGGCCTGAAAATCATGATGGTGGCCTCGGTCGCCATTCCGGTGGCGATTTTTTCCTATGCCAGCTGGATCGGCTATCAGAGCACGTTCGCGCACGCCGACGAAAAGCTGTTGGCGAACCTCGGCATCATGGCGGAACACACGACCGGAGTGTTTCAATCCGTCGACCTGACGTTCGCCGCCGTCGACGCCGTCATCGGCGATCTCACCGACGATGAGATCAAGGCCTCCGAGCAGGCCCTGCACGTGCAGTTGAGCAAGCTCGAAAAGGCGACGGCTGCCGTCGATGCCATTTTGATCGCCGGCAAGGACGGCCACACCCTGGTCTCCTCGGCGATCTATCCGGTTCCGGGCAATGTCGGCGTTGCCGATCGCGACTATTTCCTGGCGCAAAAGGAAAAGGACGCCGGGACCTATGTCGGGGCGGTCCTGGAGCCGCGCGTGCGGCAAGGAAAGTTCTTCGGCGTCAGCCGGCGGCGTCCATCGCGCAACGGCGAATTCACCGGCGTCGTCATGGTCGCGGTCAAGCCGAAAATCTTCACCGATTTCTATGCGCAGCTTGCGCGCGACGCCGGTGGCGGCGGCTTCTCGCTGGCCAAGAGCGACGGAATGATCTTGGCGCGGTATCCCGAACCGCCTAACGGCATCACGCGCTTCGGACCCGACAGCGGCTTCATGCTCAATGTGCCGCGTTTCCCCAACGGCGCGGTCGTTACCACCGATCATTCGGTCGATGCCGTGCAACAGCGCATCGCCTTCCGCAAGCTGGGCTACAGCAATCTTTATGTGTTGGACGGCGTGGTGACGGACACCATCGTTGCCGACTGGCTGCGGTCGATGACGGCGCATCTCTATTTCGGCATTCCGGCGACGCTGGTTCTCTGTGCGCTCGTGCTGATGACGATGCGCCGCACGCGCCAGCTTTATGCCGAAGCCGAGCGCCGCGAACTGGCCGAGGAGGGGCTGCGGCAGGCGCAGAAGATGGAGGCGGTCGGACAATTGACCGGCGGCGTCGCGCACGACTTCAACAATCTCCTGACCATCATCCTCGGCAATCTCGGCATCGCCAAGCGCGGCGTGGTCGAGGCGCGCGCCGAACGCGCGCTCAACAATGCGCGGATCGGCGCCGAGCGGGCGGCGCAATTGACGCGGCGCCTGCTCGCATTCTCGCGCCAGCAGCCGCTCGATCCGAAGATCGTGGACGCCAACAAATTGATCGTCAGCATGTCCGATTTGCTCAACCGCACGCTCGGTGAAAATATCGAGCTGGAAACGATCGGCGGCGCCGGACTTTGGAAGATCGAGTCCGACGTTTCCGAACTGGAATCGACGCTGCTCAATCTCGCCCTCAACGCGCGCGACGCCATGCCGGACGGCGGCAAATTGACTATCGAGACCAGCAACGCCTATCTGGACGACGAATATTGCCGCCACCATGCGGATCTTGCGCCCGGCCAATACGTTCTTATCGCGGTTTCTGACGACGGCATGGGAATGTCGGCTGAGACGATCGGGCGCGCGTTCGATCCGTTTTTCACGACCAAGGAAACGGGCAAGGGAACCGGCCTGGGCCTGAGCCAGGTCTACGGTTTCGTGAAGCAGTCCAAGGGTCACGTGAGAATCTACAGCGAGCCGGGCGAAGGCACGACGATCAAGCTTTATTTCCCGCGGCATGACGGCGAAGAGGCGGTCATGCCCGCCGACGAGCAGGGCGATCCCGAACGTGGCCGCGGCGAGACGATATTGATTGTCGAGGACGACGACGGCGTGCGCGAATACGCTTCGGAAATCCTCAGGGATCTGAACTACCAGGTCATCGAGGCCAAGGATTCCGCTAGCGCGATGCGCCTGCTGGAGGCCGACCGGACGTTCGATTTGATGCTCACCGACGTGGTGCTGCCGGGCATCAGCGGCCGCGCTCTGGCCGACGAGGTCATTCGCCGCCGCCCCGGCGCCAAAGTGATCTTCATGACCGGCTATTCGCGCAACGCCATCGTGCACCAGGGCCGCCTCGACCGCGGCACCGAGCTGATTTCGAAGCCGCTGACCGAGGCGGCGGTGGCGCGGAAAATCCGCCAGGTGCTCGACGCAGCCTAGTGACGGCGCCCGCGACCGAGGCAGCGTCGCAGACGCTCAGGCTGGCGCAGAGTTTCCTGCTGACCTGCGCGACGATCTCATGCGTCGGTTCGCTGATCATGCTGACGCGACAGAATCGACTCACGCTACTTCCTGCGTCGGGTCGGGATGTTTGCCAGGCCGTTGCGGCAGGATGAGCAGGCAGGCGAGGATAAATACGGCAATCACCGCCGAGGCGACCGGCCGGCTCAGCGCGAGCCCGCCGTGGCGGATAGGCTTGTCAAGGTAATCGCCGACGGTCGCGCCCAAGGGCCGCGTCAGGATGAAAGCAATCCAGAACAGCAGCACCCGCGACACGTTGGTCCAGAAATAGATGGCGGCGATGACGGCGAGACCCGCCGCGAAGACCAGCGCGCCGTATTCGTAACCGACGCCGGTCGAATCGGCGGTCCAGTCGCCGAGCGCGGTGCCGAGCGTTTGCGAAAAGGTGATGGCCGCCCAGTAGAACACTTCGACCCCCGGCATGGCGACGGTGTCGACCGAAATCGAACCGCGCGACCAATGCCACAGCGCCAGCACCGCAAGCAGGCAAGCGAGCAGCAGCGCCGAGCCGCCGGCGTAGCCGATGCCGAGCGAGCGGTCGGCGAAATCCGCCATGGTGGTGCCGAAGGTCGTCGAGGCGATGATGGTCGCCCAATAGAGGTACGGGTGGAATTTGTCGGCGACGATTTGCCATGCGACCAGCACGGCAAGCACGGCGAGGAACAGCGCGGTGCCGGCGAGATAGCCCCAGTGCAAGGTCATGGTAACCGTGTCGCCGCCGGTTTCGCCCAGCGTCGTCGCGGCGATCTAGATTAGCCAGAAGGTGAGCGTGACCTCGGGGACTTTGCTGAGGGCGTCGTGAGTGGTGTCGTGCATGATCCGCGCAGCCTCTTTTTGCAGTCGACGCTAATGGCGTCCGCTGCAATTCCGTTCCGGCGTCGCGAGCGATGCGCTCGGAAGGTGGCGAAATTCCGCCGGCCTCTGCCGGCGGTCACTCCGGCTCGCGCGAGACGCGGGGCTCCATCTTGTGGTGCAGGCGCTCGGCGTCGGTCAGGGTGTCGACGACAGCTCTAATGTCGGCAACGATGGTGCGGATGACGCCCTTCCGCTTGGCCTTGCGGGCCGCCTTCTTGCGCACCGCCGCCTTGGATTTCTTTCGCACGACGGTCTTGCGCTTTTTCCGCGCCGGCACGGATTTTTTCTTCGTCTTTGCAGCGGATTTTTTGCGCGTTTTCTTAGCCATCGGCGGTCCCCAGGTTATGCAGGTTTATTGGGACTGAAGCCTAAGCGCCGTTGCGGTCTTGCGCCAGGGGTCAGCGCAAGCAAAGGCCGGACCGGATCCCAGCAAGCGCTAGAGCACGATCGCGCTTTTCTTCTTCCGGTCGGCGAGGGAATAGAGCTCCGCTTCATGCATCGCGGGTTCCGGCGGGGCGAGCGTCGCGACCTGGCGGGCCAGCAGGCCGAGGAAGTTCTGCACCTGGTCGTCGGCGAGTTTGCCCGGCTGCGCTTCGGCCGCGCCGTCCGGCAGCGGGCCGTAATTGTTGAGGCTGTCGCAGACCTGCCTGACCATCGCCTCGGGGACCGGCCGCTCCTCGAACGGCCGGGCGTAGTCGCGCAGGACGTTCCTGACGATTTTGTGTTGCAGTAATTGCGCGAGCGATATTTTGGCCTTGTGCGTCAGCGCGGCTTCGACATAGGCGGCGATCAGGCGCGCATCGAGGTCAACGCACTGACGCCGGATATATTCGGCAAAACCGGCGAAGAACGGGCTCAACCACAACTCACCCCATTGCTCGACCTGCTGGGGAAAGGCCTGCCGCGCGGCCGGCTCGCCGCAAGCGCGCAATATGGTGGCGAGGATGCGGTCGCGCGCGAACGGCATGTCGGCCGTGCTCAGGCTTGCGCCCATGCACTGGAAATGCCGCCGCTCGAACAAGTCGAAGCCGGACGCAAAACTTTTGACGATTTCCGAGTAGCAGCGCTCGAGGTCTTCAACCGACAATTCGCCGCCGCGCGCCACGCACTGGGCGTGTAGGCTGCGATAGACGATGTCCGCCACGGAACGCGCCGTGGACAGGCAATGATGAGGACCAGGTAGTGCTTCCGACATTGCGCCCCTTGCGAGTTTGCCAGACGATTTACTCGCATATCTCTAATGGCGCCTTAAGGCGCGGCCGGGAATCGATCGCCGCACCGGCCGATGGCGGTGTATCTTTACCGTCGGAAGTAATGGCAAAGACCGGCGCGTGCCGTAGACTTCATTGAATGCAATTTGTTGCCTTGATCTAAATGCACCGCAAATGAGGGGACTGGCGCTGTGCCGCAGAATTTCAAGAATAAGACCGTGCTCATCACCGGCGGCAGCCGCGGCCAGGGTGCGGCCGAAGCGCGGTTGTTCGCCCGGGCCGGCGCGCGGGTCGTCGTCGCCGATGTACTGGACGCCGAGGGCGGCGCGCTTGCGCAATCGATCCGCGCCGCCGGCGGCTTGGCCGACTACCGCCACCTCGATGTCAGCAGCGAGCAGGATTGGGCCGACGCCGTGGCGTTCGCCAAGAGTGCGCTCGGCGGTCTGCATGTGCTGGTCAACAATGCCGGCGTTTCGCTGCGCGGCGTCGATCTCGCCAGCACAACGCGCGCCGACTGGGACCGCGTGCTTGCCGTCAATCTCACCGGACCGTTTCTCGGCATCCGCGCGGCGGCGCCGGTCATTCGCGAAAGCGGCGGCGGCGCGATCGTCAATATCGGATCGACCGCCGGCATCAACGGACATTTCGCGGCCGCCTACAGCGCGTCGAAATGGGGTTTGCGCGGGCTGACCAAGGCGGCGGCGATGGAATACGCCGATTGGAATATCCGGGTGAACGCCGTGCATCCCAGCATCGTGCCGACGCCGATGGTGGCGGGTGCCGACAAATTCGTCGAAGCCATGGAACATGTGACGGCGCTTGAGCGCAGCGCCTCGCTCGACGAAGTCGCTCAGGCGGTGATGTTCCTGGCGAGCGAAGACGCCGGCTATCTCACCGGCATCGATCTTCCGGTCGACGGCGGCTTCACCGAACTCGGCGTTTACCGGCAAGTGTGGCGGCGCGCGACCGGGCGCGACCGGTAACTCGACCCTCAGGCGGCGCGTACGCGGCTGAAAAAGGCCGCCACTTTCGATTCGAGATCGCTCGCCCGCGCCGACACCCGCGCCGTCAACTCGGCAATGTCGCCAAACGCAGCCGCGCTCGTTCCGGCGGCCTGTTCGACCGAGCGGATTTCGGTGGAAGCGCTCGCGGTATGGCCGGCCGCGGTCTGGATGCTGCCGGCGATGCTGCGCGTGGTCGTGCTTTGCTGTTCGACCGCCGAGGCGATGCTGGTGGCGGCGATGGTCAATTGCTCGATGGCGCGCGCGATCGAGGACATTTCATCGACCGACTTGCGTGTGGCGTCCTGAATGGCGGCGATCTGTTGCGATATCTCCTCGGTGGCGCGCGAGGTCTGGTTGGCGAGCGCCTTCACCTCGGACGCCACAACCGCGAAGCCTTTGCCGGCGTTGCCCGCGCGCGCCGCTTCGATGGTCGCATTGAGCGCCAGCAGGTTGGTCTGCGACGCGATCGTTGAAATGATGTTGACGATGGAACCGATATGTTCGGCGGCGTTGTTGAGGGACAAGATCGCCTGCTGCGCGTGCTGGGTATCGCCGACCGCGGCTTTCGCCATGTCGAGGCCGCGCGTCGCCTGCTGGCCGATGTGCTGGATCGACGCGGACAGTTCCTCGGTGGCCGCGCCGGTCATCTCGACGCGCTGGGTTGTTTCCGCGGCCGCCGTCGATGCCACCGCCATGCGCTTGAGCGTGTCGGATGCCATCTCGCGCATGGACGAGCAGGTGGCGGTGAGCGAGGTGGAGGCATCGGTAATGGCTTGCAGGACTTCGCCGACATCGCCGGCAAAGCTTACGATCGCCGCGTCGATCGTCTGGCGCCGCACATCGGTGGCTTTCTCCGTCGCTTCGCGATGCAGCGTCATGGCGTTGGCGACATCGAATGCGAGGACTTGCGAGACGAGCTTCGCGCTGGCGGCAAGCTTGGCCGGCGAATACCAGTATTTGCGCGCGAGCGCGTCGAGCGCCGCGCGCAGAACGTAATTGCCGGCGGTGCTGCGAAAACGGGCGTCGAAGCCGAGCGCGGCTTCCTCACCGACAGTCTTAATGCATGACTCGCAATAGGCTTGGTCGAGCTCGCCGTTGAGCAGTGCTTCCAAATGCAACAGTTCGAGCTGCTTGATGAAATCGCGGTGCGGCACGGCGGTCGAGCCGACGATTGGCAGTTTGGCGGTGGCGTCGAGAATGGCATCGACCGCCCGGTCGAGCGCGGGCGCGATCGTCGGCCACAGGTCTTTGATCGCGCGGCGGGCCGGCGCGTCGAGTTCGTAGAGCCCGTAGCGACCGTCGACCCCTTGGATGAGCTGGCTCGGCAATAGCGCCCCGCGGACTAAAAAATGGACAATTTCCAAGCTATTACAGATTGGTTGTGGCAATCCTAACGCTTCAGGGTGCGGTCGTTGACGCTGGTTATTCGGCCATTCTTGCGATAAATGCGGAGCGCGCGGACCGATAAAACAAGGGGAGGACAGGCGTGCCCGCTTCAATGCAAGGTGAAATGCTGCCGAACATCTACCGCTTCAAGCTCGGCGGTTTCGAATTCGCGACCATCATGGACAGCTATGTGATCCGCCCCGGGCTGACGCCCTCGTTCGGCGGGGAGGCGCATGCCGACGAGGTGAAGGCGCTGGCCGCCGCCAACCGCATCGAGGCGGACCGCTACTTCCACCCGTTCACGCCGACGGTGGTCAATACCGGCAAGGAACTGGTGCTGTTCGATACCGGCAACGGCTCGCTTTCCGCCGAGTACGAGCAGATGAAAGGCCGCCTGCCGCCGGGCCAATTGGTCGCGCGCATGGCGGTGGCCGGCTACAAGCCGGAGGACGTCGACGTGGTGGTGATCACGCACGGCCATCCCGACCATATCGGCGGGCTGACCAAGGGCGGCGTGCCGGTGTTTCCGAATGCGCGCTACGTGTTCGGCGCCGCCGAATTCGATTTCTGGAACAAAGGCGAGAACGTGCGCGAGGCGCGCAAGCTCAATCGTGAGCTCTACGTGAAGATCGTGGTGCCGCTCGCCAACCGCGCCACCATGATCAAGCCGGGCGACACGGTGGTGCCGGGCATCACAGCGGTGGACGCGTTTGGGCATTCGCCGGGCATGCTGGCTTTCATGATCGAGAGCGAGGGCAAACGGGTGCTCAACTGGGCCGACTCGTGCGGGCACTACGTAATGTCGTTGCAGCGGCCGGACCTGCATCTTGACGTCGACGACGACAAAGAGAAGGCGGTGGCCACCCGCAAGCGCATCCTCGACATGGTGGCGACCGAAAAACTGTTCGTCGCCGGCTTCCACATGCCATACCCGGGGCTGGGCTACGTGGAGAAGGCGGGCAGCGCCTATCGCTGGGTGCCGCATAGCTATCAGTTGATTGTGTGAGACACGGCGGCCGCATCCAACTCCGTTCATTGCCGCGCAAGCGGGAATCCAGGGGCTGCCGACTCGAAGTCTGCGGTCCTGGGTCCCCGCTTTCGCGGGGACGAACGGTTGATTAACTGTCCCTTCTTCTTGCGCTCACCGCAATCGACAGCAGCGTGCGTTGCCCGATCGCCTCGGCCAGCGCCGCGTTGCGTCGCATGTCGAGCGAAGCCTCGGCGAGCTGCGCCATGACGCGCAAGAGCCGCGGCGGCGTCCAGGTGCGCAGCGCGGCTTCGACCGGTTTCTTCCGCGTGAAGTGCACGGGCGGCGCGCCGCGCATCATGGCGAACTCGATCGAGTCGCCGCCCTCGACCGAAAGCTTCATCTTGTGCAGATTGGCGACCTGGCGGATCGCGGCCGAGACGATGGCCGCCGGCGACGAGCCGCCACCGCGCGCCTTGCCGAATTCGGTCTCGACGTCGCGGGTTTCGCCGGCAAAGGTCGCGTCGATCACGCCATCGAGCGCTAGTGCCGAGGCATCCGCCACTACGGCCACCACGTCGGCGAGCTCGACGCGGTCCTTGCCCCGGGCATAAAGCGCGAGCTTGCGGATCTCGTTGCGCGAGGCGAGGCGATCGCCGCCGAGCAGCGCGGTGAGCGCCGCGCGCGCGTCGGCGGCAAGCGTCAAATTCGCCGCGCGCATCTCGTCGTCGATCAGCCGCGCCAGGTCGCGCTCGTTGTCCGGATAGCAGCCGATGGCCGCGCCGGCTTTGGCCTTTTCGAACAGCGCGCGCAGCGGCGCGGTTTTGCGCAGCTCGCCGGCCTCGACGACGATGCGGCAATCGCGCGGCGGCGTCTCCAGCACCACCTCGATCGAGGGCACAATGTTGTGGCGCGAGTTTACCCGCAGCAGCACGGCGCGGCGGCCACCGAACAGCGGCACCGTGTTGGCTTCGTCGGCAAGCCGGCCCGGATTGGCCGACAGTTCTTCGCTTTCGATGCGCGCCAGCGCGAAGGGATCGGCGGGATCGTCGACCGAGGCCTTCACCAAGGCGTCGACGCGCTCGCGCACCAGTCCGGCATCGGGGCCGTACACCAGCACGACCGGTTGGCCCGGATCGGGCTTGGCGATGAAGCGGTCGATGTCAGTGGTTTTGATGGCGGTCATTTTGTGCTCATGTCCCGGGCGCAGCGCAGTACGAAGTGGTGCGCTGCAGAACCGGGACCGTTACAAGTTCCGAGTCTGGAATGGCCCCGGCTCTGCGGTGCACCGCTGCGCGCTGCACCGCGTCCGGGGCACGAAGCGCTTACGTCCCAGCCACAAAATACGACGCCAGACGCGAACGGATGTTGTCAGCGATCGACTTGGCGGCGCGGTTCTCCGCGTCGCGCAGGCCGCGGTCGCCGGCGAAGCGCTGCTGCTGGCCGGGAATGTCGTACGACACGCGCGAGAAGGTCTGGCCGTTGATCACTTTCTTGCCGGTGCGGATATCGACCAGCGTGTAGGTGGCGTCGATGCCGTAATCCTGGATGTCCGGGCGCGCCGTGTTGATGTCGACGATCACCTGCGACTGGCTAGAGGCAAGCCTGATGTCGAGCTTGTAGTTCGACGGGGCAGCGGGACCGCCGCCGGTCAGGCCGAACAGCAGGTTGTTGCGCACCTCGACGCCGACGCGGGAGAGCCTAGTGCCGTTGGGCGCATTGATCGGCGGCACTTCGACGCTGCTCAATTTGTCGCCGATATCGGGGCCGCCGGCCGAGCCTTGCGTGCCATAGAGCGGCTGGAAGCAGCCAGCGGTGAGGCCGGCCAGCAACATTATGACCGCCAAGCGGCCAAGGCGCGTCGTTTGGCGCGTGGTTTGGCGCGGGGTTTGGCGCGGGATTTCAGGCCACCACATTCACGATCCTCTGCGGGACGACGATGACCTTTTTCGGGCGCTTGCCGTCCAGCGCCTTTATTACCGCATCGAGAGCCAGAACGGCAGCCTCTATATCGGCATTTCCGGCGTCCCGCGCCACGGTGACGTCGGCGCGCTTCTTGCCGTTGATCTGGACCGGCAAAGTGACGGTGTTTTCGACCAAAAGCGCGGACTCGAGTTGGGGCCAGGCCTCGGCCGAGACTAGGGTTTTGTGGCCGAGCGCGGCCCAGCATTCCTCTGCCAGATGCGGCATCATCGGGTGGAACAGACGGACCAGGATGTCGCCGGCTTCCCGCAAGGCCCAGGCCAGGTCATCCGCCGGGGCGGTCTCGGTCGACCCGATGGCATCCGACAGCGAATTGGCGAATTCGTAGATATGCGCGACGCAGCGGTTGAAGCGCAGTCTGGCAATGTCGTCGGAGACATTGGCTAGAGCGCGGTGGGCGGCCTTGCGTACTTTTTGCGCTTCCGGACTAAAAGTTGCTGGGCGGCTTTGTGGTCCGGTGACGTCGGCGATCTCACCGACGAGCCGCCACAGCCGCTGCACGAAGCGCCAGGCACCTTGGACGCCTTCCTCGGTCCAGATCACGTCGCGCTCGGGCGGCGAGTCCGACAGCATGAACCAGCGCGCGGTGTCGGCGCCGTAGGCTTCGATGATATCGTCGGGGTCGATGGTGTTCTTCTTCGATTTCGACATCTTCTCGATCGAGCCGATCTCGACCGGCTCGCCGGTCGAGGCGAGCGTGGCGCGGCGCGCATCGCCGAGCCCGTCGATCCTGACGCTGGCTGGCTCGACCCAGTCACCGTTCTTCGCCTTGTAGGTCTCGTGCACCACCATGCCTTGCGTGAACAGGCCGGCGAACGGCTCGTCCATGCCGATATGGCCGGTCTTGTGCATGGCGCGGGTGAAGAAGCGCGAATAGAGCAGATGCAAGATCGCATGCTCAATGCCGCCGATGTACTGATCGACCGGCATCCACTCGTTCGCAATCTTGGGTGTCGTCGCCGCCGCCGTATTCCACGGATCGGTGAAGCGGGCGAAGTACCACGACGAATCGACGAAAGTGTCCATGGTGTCGGTCTCGCGCCGCGCGGGACCTGAGCATTTGGGGCACTTGACGTTCTTCCAGGTCGGATGGCGGTCGAGCGGATTGCCCGGCTTGTCGAAGGTGACGTCTTCCGGCAGCGTCACCGGCAAATCCTTTTCCGGTACCGGCACGGTGCCGCATTTATCGCAGTGGATGATCGGGATCGGACAGCCCCAATAGCGCTGGCGCGAAATGCCCCAATCGCGCAGGCGATAATTAACCTGGCGCTGCGCTACCGGACGGTTGCCACGCGTGTCTTTCTCCAGCCGCTTGGCCACTTCTTCCTTGGCCGCCTCGATGCTCATGCCGTCGAGGAAGCGCGAATTGATCATGGTACCGTCGCCGTCATACGCGACGTCGGTGATGACGAAGGTCTTCGGGTCCTGGGCCGGCGGGCAGACGACCGGCGTGTTGCCCAGACCGTATTTGTTGACGAAGTCCAAATCGCGCTGGTCGTGCGCCGGGCAGCCGAAGATGGCGCCGGTGCCGTATTCCATCAAAATGAAGTTGGCGACATAGACCGGCAGCTTCCAATTCGGATCGAACGGATGCACCGCCCTGATACCGGTGTCGAAGCCCATTTTCTCGGCGGTGTCGATCGCCGCCTGCGAGGTGCCCATCTTCTTGGTCTCGGCGATGAACTCAGCGAGCTTGGGATTTTTCGCGGCGGCGGCGGCGGCCAGCGGATGGTCGGGCGCCAGCGCCATGAACTTGGCGCCAAACAAAGTGTCCGGCCGCGTGGTGAAGATTTCCAGCTCGGTTTCCTTATTCGGCGACGTCGCCGGATCGAGCATGAAGCGGACCAGCAGGCCTTCCGAGCGGCCGATCCAATTCTTCTGCATCAGTTTGACCTTGTCCGGCCAGCGCTCGAGCGTGTCGAGCGCCTCGAGAAGCTCCTGCGAATAGTCGCTGATATTGAACACCCACTGGTACAGGTCGCGCTGCTCGACCTCGGCGCCACTTCTCCAGCCGCGGCCGTCGATCACCTGCTCGTTGGCGAGCACGGTCTGGTCGACCGGATCCCAGTTCACCTTGCGGTATTCGCGCGCGACCAGCCCCGCCTTGAGAAAGTCGAGGAACATTTTCTGCTGGTGCTTGTAGTAAGCCGGATCGCAGGTCGCGATCTCGCGCGCCCAATCGAGGGAGAGCCCCATCGACTGAAGCTGCTTTTTCATCGACGCGATGTTGTCGTAGGTCCAAGCCTTGGGGTGCACCTTGCGGTCGATCGCCGCGTTCTCCGCCGGCATGCCGAAGGCGTCCCAGCCCATCGGGTGCAGCACGGCGTTGCCCATGGCGCGTTTGAAGCGCGCCACCACGTCGCCCATGGTGTAGTTGCGCACGTGGCCCATGTGGATGCGCCCCGACGGGTAGGGGAACATCTCCAGCACGTAGTATTTCGGGCGCGGATCGTCGTTTTTGGTCGCGAAAATGCCGCGCTCGGCCCAGGTCCGTTGCCAGCGGGCCTCGGCCGCGCGGGCGTTGTAGCGGTCGTTTTTCTGCGATTCGGCGGTCATTTATGGGGTCTTTTAAGGACCCGGGCGGTGACATGGAAGGGGTGCGGCCGAAGGATTAGCACTTTGCCATCCCGGCGGTCATCGGGAGCTTGAACTTTCCCAACCTTAGGTAGAATATTTTCCGACCCGCTGCCGCGTCATAGCGGGTGGAAAGCCATTCAAGAACGCGTTGGCAACAAGACGGAGCATACCCGGCGAGTTCAAGCGGTTCGGCCTGTGGGGAAAACAGGTGCGCACGCGGCGGAGTGCAACAATGAACGATTTGGTCGTACTGCTCGGATACGGCGCCATCTTCACGATCTGGGTGCTGGTGCCGGTGCTGCCCGCCATCCTGATTTATCGGCTGTTCCCGCAAACCAATACAGAAACGACATGGAAAATCTCGGGAGTCGCACTCAAGGCTGGCGGCGCATCCGGATTTTATTTCGCGATCTTGGCGCTGGGCTATTTCAAGATCGTCGACCCCGCGGTTGAGATCGTCAAGAATTGGCAGCGGCCGTACTGGGAAGTCACCGCACGCCTCAAATTCGTCGACGTCGATCAAAAAGTCGTCGATGCCAAAAGCTCGGAAGAACAGTTACAGGTCCTTCCGCTGTCCTATCGCTTCAAGAAAATCGGCGACCGCCTCTATCTCGCGACCCTGCATTTTTCCGAACTTCAGGGCGATGTTCCCGATTACGTGACGTTGCACTTCCCCGAGGGCGAAGGCTTCCTCGACTTGAAAGATCTCAAGACGAAAAACATGAGTTTGAGTTCGAAGACGATCGATTTGACGAAATTGGAACCTATCGTCATCAGCCCGATCAGAACCGAGGCGCGAGCCCAATCCACCGGTCCGGGAATCTCACAGCAGCCCACCCATCAATTGGAAGCCGATGCACCCCAATAACCGGCGGCGACTAGATCGAAGGAACCAGCCGCCGCCGGCGCGGGTTAGTCCCTCGTAACAGGAGGTGCGGCATGACCATTAAAATTCAGGACATCAAGGAACACATGGAAGTCCTCGGCGCCGACGGCAAGCACGTAGGCACGGTCGACTGCACGAAGGACGACGATAAGATCGTGCTGACCAAGAGCGATCCGCAGTCCGGCGGGCAGCACCACATTATTCCGGTGCGTCTGGTGCAGAGCCTGGAAGAAGACAAAGTCCGCCTCAACAAGCCGGCGCGGCAGATCATGCTGGAATGGCAGACGGCGGCCTGACGCCCAGCGCGCCGTTTCGGGGTTCGGTTGCGGCGGACGACCACAAGCTGGTATTTGGCTTGGCATGGCAGCCATCGCAAAAACCGGTCTCACCGCCGTCCGCGCCGCGATTGTGCGCGCCTGCAAGGACGCCTCGCGCGATCCGGCCGAGGTGACGCTGGTCGCGGTGTCGAAGACCTTCCCGCCCGAGACGATCGAGCCGGTGATCGCGGCCGGCCAGAGCGTGTTCGGCGAAAACCGCGTGCAGGAGGCGAAGGCTAAATGGCCGCCGCTGATGCAGAAGCACGCGGGCATCGACCTGCACCTCATCGGCCCGCTGCAATCCAATAAAGTAAAGGAGGCGGTGGCGTTGTTCACCGCCATTCATTCGGTCGACCGGTCGAGCCTCTGCGAGGCCTTGGCGAAGGAAATCGACAAACAGAAGCGCAAGCCGCTTCTGTTTGTCGAAATCAATACCGGCGCCGAGGCGCAGAAGGCCGGCGTGCTGCCGCAGGATGCCGACGTGTTTCTTGAGAAATGCCGCGCCGGCTACGGCCTGACGATTTCCGGACTGATGTGTATTCCGCCGCTCGACGAAGCGCCGGGGCCGCATTTCGCGCTCACCGCCAAGATCGCGCGGCGCAACGGGCTCAGGCTCCTGTCGATGGGCATGAGCGCGGATTTCGCGACCGCGATCCAGCTCGGCGCCACCCATGTGCGGGTGGGCAGCGCGATTTTCGGCGAGCGCGCCTAGCGGAACCGCGGCGTCGGCGGAAACGGCGGCTTGGCGTGCTGCGGCGCGCCGAACGGGTTGGTTTCCAACGGCTTCTTCAGCAGGCTTGATCGCAAGGCTTCGCCGCGCGGTGAAGGCGGCACCGGCGCCGCGGGCGCCACCGGAGCCGCTGGCTGCAATGCGGGCGCATCGAGAGGCGCCGAGTAATCGAGGTCTTCCTCGCCCATGCGGTGGCTCATGCTGGCGCTGCGCCAGCGCTCGATTACCGAGGAGAGCAGGTCACGGCTGATATTGGTGCCGGCGTCGGAACGGGTGTTGCCGGTCGCTTCGCTGTTCGGCCGCAGCTCCGCCGGCAATTCCTTGAATCGCATGCGCGTCGGCAGGGCCACGCCGGGGCCGAAGGTGAACACCTCGCGGGTGCCGAGCGACGGGATGAACGACAACAGATTCAACGCCGCGTCGGACACAGCTGAGCGGATCAATTGCTGGTCGCGGTCGTTCGACAGCCGCATGACGAACAATGTGGAGCATTGCGAGATGATCGTGGAGTCGATCTCGGCCGGACGCTGCGTCACCAGGCCGAGGAATACGCCGTATTTGCGGCCTTCCTTGGCGATGCGCGAGAGCGCGCGCTTGGTCGGACCGAAGCCGATGTGCTTGTCAGAGGGCGCGTAGCGGTGCGCTTCTTCGCAGACGAAAAGCAACGGCGCGACGCCGTCGCTCCACAGCCCGAAGTCGAAGGCCATGCGGCAGAGCACCGACACGACCGAGTCGACCACCTCGGCGGGGAAACCGGCGAGCTGCATGATGGTCATCGGCTTGCCGTCCGGCGGCAGGCGGAACAGGTTGCCGAGGATTTCCGCCATGGTGTCGCCGCCGATATTGGCGTTCTCGAACATGAAGGCGTAACGCGGATGGTTGCGGAACGTCTGAATCCGGCCGATCAGCTTGTGGTAGACCATGCGCGAGGAGCGGTTCTCCAACTTGCCCATGCGTTCGTCGAGCAGATTGATGAGATCTTCGATGCGGTATGGCACCGGCGTATCGGCGGTGAAGCCGGTGTCGCGCGGATCGCGCTTCTTGGTCAACGCGCGCTCGGTGGTGTTGGCGCGGTATTGCAGATAGGCCGATTTGGCCAACGGAATGACTTCGGACAGGATCTCGACTTCCTCGTCGACGCCGGGGCGGCCGCCGAAAAAGGCATCGATCGTTTCCTCGAAATTGAACAGCCAGAACGGTAGCCGCAGATTTCGCGGCGTGAGCACCTGCGCCTTGTCGCCAAAGCAGTGGCCATATTCGTTGTGCGGGTCGACTAGGAAGATGCGCAGGTTCGGGCGCGTGTCGAGGATCTTCTGCAGGATGATGGCGACACCGCTCGACTTGCCGACGCCGGTGGCGCCGACAATGGCAAAATGCCGGCTCACCAGTTGGTCGATGTCGATATGCACGCCGATCTCTGTGTTCTGCTGCAGGTC
Organism: uncultured Alphaproteobacteria bacterium; assembly: GCA_963821785.1. Taxonomy (GTDB): domain Bacteria; phylum Pseudomonadota; class Alphaproteobacteria; order Rhizobiales; family Xanthobacteraceae; genus Pseudolabrys. Next base: position 316,978 of record CAWGFC010000001.1, read on the forward strand.
GCCGACATGCGCATGATCGGTATCGGCCGCGCCATAGACCAGCCGCAGCTCGCGCGCAGTGAGCTGAAGCGCGCCGTCGCCGATGTTCGGATATTCCATGACGCCGCGTCGGAAGTGCGCCGCACCGCCTTCGCCGGAGCGAATCTCGCCGATGAGATCAAGGCGCGCAATTTTGCGATAGGATGAGTCGCCTGCCGGCGCGGCCGCGGCTTGTTCGCCGATATAGGTGACCAGCCCGATGATCAGGGCTTTGCCGGTCACCATGCCCATGAATTTTCCGACCGTCGGCTGCTCGCCGCCGTTGTTGCGCGCGCTAAGCTCTACGGTAGCCTGCGAACCGGAGACTCCGGCGACTCGGCCAATCGAATCCGGACCAGTCCGGTTCTGCGTCTGGGCATGATGCGCGTTTGACGTATCCATGATCACCGTGGCGCAGATTTGTTTTACGTTTCTTGCATGACAGCTCTGCGTACATGCGGATATCACAGCATGATTCCCGGGCAGTTAATGGGATAGTTATATTCGTAACGGTGCACGGCTATGCTTAACCAATAGTCGCCGCCCGGCGATATCAACGGTCACTCAACCATGATCGTGGTGCGCGAGCCGACGCGCGCGAGCAACCGGCGCAGCGAATTCATCGTCAGCGCGACGCAGCCCGCGGTAGGCGCAAACTCCGAACGCGCCACATGGATGAACACGGCGCTGCCGCGGCCGGCAACGCGCGGGCGCGCGTTGTGGCCGATCTCGATGATGAAGTCGTAGAGGCCGTCTTGGCGCGCGAGCCGGTCGGCCTTCGATCCCGGTGGAACTTTCACCGGTCTGTTGTAGTGCCGGTCCGCGGGGTCCTCACACCAGCCGTCGTCCGGCGCGATGCGGCGCACCGGTAACAATGTCGCCGGGCGTGGGTGACGGTCGGCACGCCACCACAGCCGCTTGAGCCTGAAACGGCCGCGCGGGGTGGCGCCATCGCCCTCGCGCTTGTTGGCTTTGACGCCGCCGCGGCCGAGCGCCACAGGCAGCGTCGCTTGCCCCGCTTGCAGTACGCCGCGTGCCGGCTGCGCCGGTTTCCGCCGCACGATCAGCCGCCGCAACGATGTTTGACGTTTTGCCTGCGGCACGCTCCAAAACCCCCCGAATTCGGGCCAAATATCAGTTCACCCTTGCTCTTTTAGCCCTGAATGCTCTACTTCGTGAATATTCTCGTGAGCGGCCCCATAAGCGATGCCCAACCGACGAACCATCCTGATCGTAGACGACGATACCGAGCTGCGCGAGGCGCTGGTCGAGCAATTGGCGCTGCACGAGGAATTCGACGCCATCGCGGTCGACAGCGGCACCAAGGGCGTGCAGGCGGCTAAAAGCGGCCAAGTCGATCTGGTGATCATGGACGTGGGGCTACCGGACGTGGACGGCCGCGAGGCGGTGCGCATCCTGCGCAAGAACGGATTCAAGGCGCCGATCATCATGCTGACCGGTCACGACACCGACAGCGACACCATCCTGGGGCTGGAATCGGGCGCCAACGACTACGTCAGCAAGCCATTCCGTTTCGCTGTGTTGCTCGCGCGCATCCGCGCGCAATTGCGGCAACACGAGGCGAGCGAGGACGCCGTCTTCACCATCGGGCCTTACACCTTTCGCCCGAGTTCCAAGCTGCTGCTCAGCCCCAAGGGCAGCAAGGTGCGGCTGACCGAAAAGGAAACTGCCATCCTGCGCTATCTCTATCGCGCCGCGCAGAAGCCGGTGTCGCGCGAGACCTTGTTGCAGGAAGTCTGGGGCTATAATTCCGGCGTCACCACTCATACGCTGGAGACGCACATCTACCGGCTGCGGCAGAAGGTCGAGAAGGACGCCGCCCAGCCCGCGATCCTGGTGACGGAAGCCGGCGGCTACAAGCTGGTGCCGTGAGAAACTTCTTCGTCATCCCAGGGATGCAAGCAAAGCGAGCCGGCCCCGGAATGACAGAAGGCTAGCCATGTCCCTCGACGACGACATCGCCTTCTTCGAGCGGGTGCCGACCCTCGCGGTGCTGGGTAAGCAGGCGCTGCGTATCCTCGCGATCGGCGCGGAAACCAGGCAATTGCCGAGCGGCGCAGTGCTGTTCTACGCCGGCGAACTCGCCGATGGCGGCTATGTCGTGCAGGTAGGCTCGCTGCTGCTGGAGCCGAACTCGCCGCTGGAAGGCGAGCAATTCACCGCCGGCCCCGGCACCTTGGTGGGCGAACTGGCGCTGCTCAACGACACCGTATGCGCGTCGACCGCCATCGCGAAAGAGCCGACGGTAGTGATCCGAATCTCGCGCAGCCTGTTCCGCAAGATGTTGGAGGGCTATCCGGCTGCCGCCCAGAAACTGCGCGACATGATGGCCGAGCGCGTCGACGGCTGGACGCGCGAGCTAAACGACGTGAAGCGGATTTTGGAGAAGCGCGAGTAGTCAGGGTTCTATCGTCGCCGTCACCGGCACATGGTCGGAGGGACGTTCGGCGCCGCGATAGTCCTTGGCGATCTTGATCTTCGACACGCGATCGGCCAGCGCATCGGACGTCCAGACGTGATCGAGCCTGCGGCCACGGTCGGCGGCGCGCCAATTGTCCATCGCGCGATAGCTCCACCACGTATAGAGCTTCTCTGGCTCCGGCGTGAGCACACGCATGGCGTCGATCCAATTGCCGGCGTTGCGCGCCGCGTTAAGCTTCTCGCATTCGATCGGCGTGTGCGAGACCACTCTGATCATCTGTTTGTGGCTCCAGACGTCGTGTTCGAGCGGCGCCACGTTGAGATCGCCGACCAGGATTGTCCGCTGGGATTTTTTCGGGCGCAGATCTGGATGGGCGCGCATCTCGTCGAGAAAATCGAGCTTGTGCTGGAATTTCGGATTGATCTCTGGGTCCGGCTCGTCGCCGCCGGCCGGCACGTAGAAATTATGCAGCGTGATGGGATCGCGCAAACGCGCACCTTCGCCCAGCGTCACCGATACATGCCGGCAGTCGGTCTTGCCGCAGAAGCTCTGCACATCGACCTCGTCGAACGGCAGGCGCGAAAGGATGGCGACGCCGTGATAGCCCTTTTGCCCGTTGAGTGCGGCGTGGTCGTAGCCGAGCCGCTTGAAGCGTTTGAGCGGAAAAGCGTCGTCCGGACACTTGGTCTCCTGCAGGCAGAGCACGTCCGGCCGCGCGCTCTTGAGAAACTTGGCGACCAGGTCGATGCGCAAGCGGACCGAGTTGATATTCCAAGTGGTAATTTTGACGGGCATGGACCACAAGTTAAGGGGCATGGAACGAATTTTCCACCTGAGAGAAGCAAGGCATCCACACCCCGTTCATTCCCGCGTAAGCGGGAATCCAGGGCGGCAATTGCGGCGCTGGGGTTTGTGGCTCTGGGTCCCCGCTTTCGCGGGGACGAACGGCTAAGGTCAGTTGTGATAATTCGTGTAGTCGATCTTGAACATGCTGGGATCGGGCCGTTTGCTGGTGTCGATATTGTACACCGCGACTGTCGTGTCGTAGCCCTGCGGGTCGGTCACCGTCCACTGCTTGAGCTGCATGTCCTTGGCGCTGAACATGATCATCAGCCGGCTGGTACCGACCAGGCTGCTCTTTTCCTCGACGACCACCGTGACGAACACGTCGTCGGCATAGACCGCGACCAGGTTGGTGTCCTTCATCAGATTGACATGGTCGGCGAGCAGGAAGCGCAGCGGCGTCTGTGACAGCGGATAGACATCTTGCGTCGCCAGATTGCGGTCGCGCACTACCACCGATTGGCCGTCTGCGACCAGCGAGATCGGGCTCGGGTCGTCATATTCAAAACGCACGCGGCCGGGCTTGGAAATATAAAACTCGCCTTGGGTGCGGCCGCCGTCCGGCGCGACTTGGACGAAATTGCCCGTCATCACCTGCATGTTGGAGAGATAATTATTCACCTTCTCGATGATGGCGCGCTGCTCGGGGCTAAGCGCTGTGGTCGAGCCGGACTTGCCGAGCAAAGCGGCAAAGGGATTGGAAACCGGATTGGGCGGTTGTGCCGACCCTGCCGGTGGCTGCGGCGCTTGAGCGCGCGCGCTGAGCGCGGCGGCGGGGACCGCGGACTTGGGTGCGACAATCGAGCCGGTGGTTACGGCAGGAGTTTCGATCGCCGGGCGCGGTCTCGGCAGCGGAACGCCTTGCGCCAGCGCCGGCGCGACCGCCAGGCAGACAAACGAAAATGCTATCGCCAATGTATGGCCGGTTCGCGCACCAAGATATTGCGCCATCACGGTTTCCGCCTCGCTCGCGCCCCTGCTTGAGTTCAAGTTTCGTGTCAAATTCTATATTGGCCGGCTGTGGCTATTTCGCGGCTCCAATCATGCCTGATTCGGGCGGTCCCGAAACGGCAAGATTTAGAAACGGTCATCGGCCGGATTTTCCGGGATCAGAATCTCGCGCTTGCCGGCATGGTTAGGCTGGCCGACGACGCCCTCCTGTTCGAGACGTTCCATCAGCGAGGCGGCGCGGTTGTAGCCGATCTGCAGCCGGCGTTGGATATAGGAGGTGGAGGCCTTGCGGTCGCGCTTCACGATGGCAACGGCTTGTTGGTAGAGGTCGCCGCCTTCGGCGAGCCCCATGCCGGTCGCGTCGAACACCGCGCCATCCTCGCCCTCTTCCGGATCGCCGGCGGTCACCTCCTCGAGATATTCCGGATGCCCCTGCGTCTTGAGGTGGCGCACGACCTTCTCAACTTCATCGTCGGACACAAAAGGTCCGTGCACGCGGCTGATGCGCCCGCCGCCGGCCATGTAGAGCATGTCGCCTTGGCCGAGCAGTTGTTCGGCGCCCTGCTCGCCCAAAATGGTACGGCTGTCGATTTTGGAGGTGACCTGGAACGAGATGCGGGTCGGGAAATTCGCCTTGATAGTGCCGGTGATGACGTCGACCGACGGACGCTGAGTGGCGAGGATGACGTGGATACCGGCGGCGCGCGCCATTTGCGCCAGGCGCTGGATGGCGCCTTCGATGTCCTTGCCGGCGACCATCATCAGGTCGGCCATTTCGTCGACGATCACCACCAGATAGGGCAACGGCTCGAGTTCGAGGTCTTCCTTCTCGTAGATCGCCTCGCCGGTTTCCTTATCGTAGCCGGTGTGCACCGTGCGGGTGAGCGTCTCGCCTTTCGTTTTGGCTTCGGCGACGCGCGCGTTGTAGCCGTCGATGTTGCGCACGCCGAGCTTGGACATTTTCTTGTAGCGCTCTTCCATCTCGCGCACCGCCCATTTGAGCGCGACCACGGCCTTCTTTGGATCGGTGACCACCGGCGTGAGCAGATGGGGGATGCCGTCATAGACGGAGAGCTCGAGCATTTTGGGATCGACCATGATCAGCCGGCATTGATCCGGGCGCAGGCGATAGACCAGCGACAGGATCATGGTGTTGATGGCGACCGATTTGCCGGAGCCGGTGGTGCCGGCGATCAGCAAATGCGGCATGCGCGCGAGATCGACGATCACCGACTCGCCACCGATGGTCTTGCCGAGGCAGAGCGGCAGCTTGGCGGCGCTCTCATTGTACTCTTTGCCAGTCAAGAGTTCGCGCAAGTAGACCTTCTCGCGCGTCGGGTTCGGTAATTCGATGCCAATAGCGTTGCGGCCGGACACCACGGCGACACGCGCCGACACCGCGCTCATCGAGCGGGCGATGTCGTCGGCGAGCCCGATGACGCGCGACGACTTGATGCCGGGCGCCGGCTCGAGTTCGTACAGCGTCACCACCGGGCCGGGGTGCGCGTTGATGATCTCGCCGCGCACGCCGAAATCGCCGAGCACGCTTTCCAGCGCCGTGGCGTTGGCGTCGATCAGATCTTTCGACAGCGTGGTGCGCTCGGAGGCGCGCTGCGCCGTCAGCAGATTGAGCGAAGGCAATTGATAGCCGCCGGCGGAGCGGCGCGTCGGCACGCGCGCGGTGGCGCGGCGGCGCGGGGTGGGCGGTGCGTCCTCATCGTCTTCGTCGAAGCCCGGCTCGGCCGGCATGGCGTTGCGGGCATAGCCGTCGAAGCGGGGCTCTTGACGCGGGCCGTTCGCGGCAGGCGTCGCGGCATGCGGCGGCGAGCGCGACGACCCGCGTAACATGCGGCCGGCGCGCGACTTCCAGCTCAAGAGCGCATGCGCAATCATACCGAGCCAGGCCGAGGCGCGATCACCCTCGTCTTCGTCCGTGTCGTCATCGATATCGCGTGCGGCGATGCGCTCGGCAGGCTGCTTGCTGCCGAAGCCGGCGGCGAAGACGACGGCCACAATGGTGGCGATGCCGAACAGCATGCCGGTGAGTGGGCGACCGACAAACAGCGCCGGAACGCGCAGTACCGCGTCGCCGAAGACGCCACCTAAGCCGGTCGGCAGCGGCCAGGAGCCGACGCGCGGCAAGGCTGAGGCGAAAGCAGCGGCAAAGAACGTGGCGAGGATCCACAACAGGCCGCGCCATTTCTCTCCGACCGGCCGGTGCGCCAACAGCCGCCAGCCCAGGTGGATTTCCGGCACCAGCAGCATGACCGCGGCGAGGCCGAGCAGCTGCATCGCCAGATCGGAGAAAATCGCGCCGGGGAAGCCGAGCAGATTGCGCACCGGCGTCTGCGTGGCGTGGCTGAGCGAAGGGTCCTGCACCGACCAGGTGGCGAGCGCGACCGCCGCCAAGAATGCCAGCGTGATCAGCGCGAGGCCGGCGATTTCGCTCAGGCGCCGCCGCAGGATGTCGCGGAAATGCTCGGTGACGAAAGCGACGGCGTCGAGGCTGCGGTCGATCGCGGGCATCGGTCTTACCTCAAGCAAGGACCGCGACGAGGCGATGCAGCGCCTCCGCCGTGGTCGCTTTGTCCTGCACCATGGCGACGCGGATATAGTCCGCGCCGGGATTTGATCCATCGGTCTGTTCGCGCGCGAGATAGCGGCCGGGCACGACGCGCACGCCGGCCTCCTGCCACAGCCGCTTGGTCACGATCTCGCTGCCGCCGTATTGCGAGACGTCGAGCCAGAGAAAAAATCCGCCGGCCGGACGTTTATAGCCGTAGCGATCGCCGATGATCTGGTCGGCGAGATCGAACTTGGCCGAATAGAGTTTGCGGTTCTCCCGCACATGCGCTTCGTCGCCATAGGCGGCGACCGCGACGTGCTGCGCCGGGCCCGGCACCTGCGGCGCCGCGATGTTGCGCAGTTCGAGAAACGCCGACAGAAAGCGGCGGTCGCCGGCGGCGAAGCCGACGCGCAGGCCGGGCAGGTTCGAGCGCTTGGACAACGAGTGGAACACCACGGCGTTGGCGAAGTCGGGCCCCGCGGATTCCAGCATGCCGGCCGGCGGATGCTCGCTGTAGATCTCGCAGTAGCATTCGTCGGCGAACACCAGGAAGCCGTGGCGCCGAGCGAGCCCGGCGAGCCTGTCGAGATAATCGCGGCTGGCGACGGCGCCTTGCGGGTTCGACGGTGAGGCGAGGTAAAAGGCGATCGTGCGCGCCAGCAGCGCGTCGTCGAGCGCGTCGAGATCGGGCAGGAACGCGCTCGCGCGCGTCGCCGGCAGATAGACCGGCTCGCAATCGGCGGCCAGCGCACCGGCGGCGTAGGCGGCGTAGAACGGATTGGGGATCAGCATCGCGGGTTTGCCGGCGCGTGGGCGGACCCAGCGCTTGGCGGCGACGGCGCCGAGGAACAGGCCCTCGCGCGTGCCGTTGAGCACGAGCACTTCGTGTGCGGCATCGACCGGCCGCGTCAGTTTGTAGCGGCGGCCGAGCCATTGGGCGACCGCATGGCGGAACGCATCGCTGCCTTTGTTCGCCGGGTAGCGGCCGAATTCATTGAGATGGGCGGCGAGTTCGGGACCGACGAAAGGCGGAATGGGATGCTGCGGCTCGCCGACCGACAGATTGATGGCTGGCTTGCCCGGCGCGATGCCGGCGATCAGCTCGGTCAGCCGCACGAACGGCGAGCGGCCTTCGACCGCCGGGGCAGGACTGCTGGAAGGCTCGCGTTGGGCGGTCATCATGGGCATGGCGGTAAACAAGCGGGAGCGGCCCGCGGCACGAAGGTGAACCACAATAACGAGAGCGAGGTTAAGACCCGATTAACCATCGGTATCTGGAATTGGTGCCAATTGAAGGGGCATTAACACAGCCCCTCTAGGGTGACCCCCGTAGTTGAAACAGGGATGAAAAACATGACCAATCATATGTCGCCCTCGCTCTGGGGCGTGGCGTATTGCGGATTTGCGGTATTTGCGGTCTCGGCCTTCATGGGCGTTGCCGGTTATATCGATCCGAGCATCCTGGCGATGTACTAATCCGTGGGCTTTGCCGATGAAACGAATGAAGCCCGGCGCTTGCGCCGGGCTTTTTCGTTGTCGGGGGAGCCCAAAAAGAGAGAGGCCCCCGGCTCTTGCGAACCGGAGGCCTCGACGGAAGGGACAGTGCCGGGTTTCCGCCCCTACCGCTAGCTTGTTCTCAACTTACTGCACGATCTCCCCATGCAGAGCGAGATCGAGACCGTCGCGTTCCACCTCTTCGGAGACGCGCAGGCCGATGACCGCATCGATGATCTTGAGCAGGATCAGCGAGACGATCGCGTCGTACACGATGACGATGACGATGCCCTTGACCTGGTTGATCATCTGCGCCGCGTTGCCTTCGATCAGGCCGGCGGTGCCGCCGTACTCGGCGATTGCGAATACGCCGGTGAGCAGCGCGCCGACGATGCCGCCGACCGCATGGACGCCGAAGCAATCCAGCGCGTCGTCGACGCCGTGCATATGCTTGAGGCCGGTGACGCCCCAGTAGCAGACGACGCCGGCGGCAACGCCGATCACCATCGAGCCGATCGGGCCGACATAACCCGAGGCCGGGGTGATGGCGACGAGGCCGGCAACGGCGCCCGAGCAGATGCCGATGACCGTCGGCTTACCGCGATGGGCCCACTCCACCAGCATCCAGGTGAAGGCGGCGACCGCGGTCGCGATCTGCGTGACGGTCATAGCCATACCCGCCTGCATGCCCGCGGTGACAGCCGAGCCGGCGTTGAAGCCGAACCAGCCGACCCACAGCAACGAGGCGCCGATGAAGGTGAGCACCATGTTGTGTGCTGGACCGGAGTCCTTGCGCTTGCCGAGTACGATTGCGCACATCAAGCCGGCAACACCCGCGTTGATATGCACCACCGTGCCGCCGGCGAAGTCGAGGACCTTGAACATGGCATCATTGTTGCCGTTGGACATGAAGCCGTCGGCGCCCCAGACCCAATGCGCGATCGGCGCGTAGACCAGGATCGCCCACAGACCGATGAACCACAGCATCGCTGAGAACTTCATGCGCTCGGCGAAGGCGCCGGCAATTAGCGCCGGCGTGATGATGGCGAAGGTCATCTGGAAGCACATGTAGACGGTCTCAGGGATCGTCACCGCCAAGCCGTTCGGCGTGCCGATACCCGTCGAGATGTCGCTCAGAATGCCTTGCAGGAACACGCGACTGAACCCGCCGAGGAATGGCCCGCCGGTCGTGAACGACATGCTGTAGGTGACGCATGCGTAGAGGATCGTGACCAGACACGTGACGGCGAAGCTCGTCATGATGGTGTCGCCCACGTTCTTCTTGCGCACCATGCCGCCGTAGAACAGGCCGAGGCCCGGGATGGTCATCATTAGCACCAGCGCGACCGAAGTGAGCATCCACGCGGTGTCGCCCGAATTCGGCGTGCACTTCTCGAGCACGGCCTTCTTCGGATCTGGATCACTGGCGCAGGCGGGCGGCGGTGGCGCTGGTGCAGGTGCCGCGGCGGCTGCGGGCGCGGGTGCAGCGCCCGGGGCCGGCGTCTGAGCATAGGATGTATTATATACCGCAATGCTCAGAAACAGTCCGAGCAAAATCCCGAAGGCGAGAGACAACAGTCCCGCACGGGAGGATTTCTTCAACGTCATGGTCTAACTCCTGTCCGTATTGTTTTGCGGTGCGGGTTATTAGAGAGCCGCAGCGTCGGTTTCGCCGGTGCGGATACGCACGGCGTGGTCGAGGGCAAAGACGAAGATTTTGCCGTCGCCGATCTGGCCAGTCTTGGCGGCTCCGGAGATGGCGCCGATGACCTTGTCAACCTGCTCGGTTGCCACCGCCACTTCCACTTTGATTTTCGGGAGGAAGCTCACCGCATACTCGGCCCCACGGTAGATTTCTGTGTGGCCCTTTTGACGCCCGTAACCCTTGACCTCGGTGACAGTCAGTCCTTGCACCCCGATGGAGGTCAGAGCGTCGCGGACCTCGTCGAGTTTGAAAGGCTTAATAATGGCCATGACGATTTTCATGGATTCGATCCCCGCTTGAGCCCGTTTTGTACATTCACGCAGTGCGGGCGGGTTCACTGAGCCCGGCGCGCAAAGCAAGCTTTGCGGGCATGGCCGGACCAGTAGAATCAAACGCCGTGCCAGATGCCGGACTTGTCTCCATCTTGCTGATTTGATGAACGAATTTTTACCATTGAGGCGGGGGGCCGAATACCCCATGGGGCATTAGCCCAAAGTCGCGCCAAGACTCAGAGGGCCTGCATAATTTTTAAGCAGGCGTTTGGGCGTGGTAAAATCGCACCCGCTGCAGGGGCGGATGCGGCTCGCTTGCGTGCTACTGGAGCGCCTCGCCGTGCTGGGTGACGTCGAGCCCCATCACCTCATCCTCGTGGCGTACCCGCAGCGGAACAAAGGCGCCGACGAGCTTGAGTACGACGAACGTCATGGTGCCCGACCACGCCAGGGTGACGCCGATGCCGACGATCTGGGCGAGGACCAGCCGTGGATTGCCTTCGAGCAGTCCCGATACGCCGCCGGGCAATTCGGCACTTGCGGACAGGGCGCCGACCGCTAGCACGCCGGCGAGGAAGGTTCCCGTCAGGCCGCCGACGCCGTGCACGCCGAAGACGTCGAGCGAGTCGTCGTAGCCGAGTTTGATCTTGAGCCAGGTGCAGGCCCAGAAGCAGACGCCGCCGGCAATCACGCCGATCAGCACGCCTTCCATCGGCATGACGAAGCCAGAGGCCGGCGTGATAGTGCCTAAGCCCGCCACCGCGCCGGAAATCATGCCGAGCACCGATGGCTTGCCGCGCGTCCACCACTCCAGCGCCATCCAAGTGAAGGCGCCGGCGCTGGCCGCAAGATGCGTCGACGTGATCGCCATGGCGGCGCGTGCATTGGCGCCCAATGCCGAGCCGCCGTTGAAGCCGAACCAGCCGACCCACAACAGGCCGGTGCCGATCACGGCAAGCGTGAGATCGTGCGGCGACAGATTTTCGCTGCCGTAACCGCGCCGCTTGCCGATCACAGTCGCGGCAACCAGGCCGGCGATGCCGGCGTTGAGATGCACCACCAACCCGCCGGCGAAATCGATAACGCCGTAGCGACCGAGGAAGCCGCCGCCCCAAACCCAATGCGCGATCGGCACATAGACCAGCAGCAGCCAGAATACGCAGAACAATAGGAATGCGGAGAAGCGCATCCGATCCGCGACCGAGCCCGCTACCAGTGCCACCGTGATGACTGCGAAGGTCATCTGGTAAATCATGAACAGACTTTCCGGGATGGTCTTGGCGAACGGCGAAATCGCATTGAGCGTCATGCCGTTGAGGAAAATGCGATCGAGCGTGCCGATATAGGCGCCGTCGCCGGTGAAGGTGAGTGAATAGCCGATGACCGCCCACAACACGGAAACGAGGAAGGTGGCGGCCATGCACTGTGCCATGGTGGCGAGCACGTTCTTCTTGCGCACCATCCCAGCATAAAACAAGGCAAGGCCCGGAATCGTCATCATCAGCACCAGGCCGGTGGCGCCCATCATCCAGGCGGTGTCGGCGGCGTCGATCTTGGCCACTTCCGCAAAAGCCGGCGATGCTGTCACTGTCGCCGATGCGGCCGATACGACCGCCGCGAGGCGTAGTTGCACCCGTGTCATTATCATACCCCCCAGATTTTTATATTTCTAAAGCGCGCTATCGTCGGTCTCGCCGGTACGGATGCGCACGGCTTGCTCGAGCGGCGTGACGAAGATTTTTCCGTCGCCGATCTGTCCGGTCTTGGCGGCGGCGGCGATCGCCTCCATCACTTGATCGATCTGGTCGCTGGAGACCGCGACCTCGATGCGCAGTTTGGGGAGAAAATTCACCGCGTATTCGGCGCCGCGATAAATCTCCATGTGACCCTTCTGCCGTCCGTAGCCCTTGACCTCGTTCACGGTCATGCCGTGAACGCTGATGCGGGTGAGAGCGTCGCGCACCTCGTCGAGCTTGAACGGCTTAATGACCGCGATGACCAGCTTCATGGTTTTCCTTCCCGGCAGATCTCTGATTGGCGCCTGATTTAGTCCGAAAGCCTGGCCTGCCCCTTGATCTAAGTCGGGGGCAGCACCTTTCGGGATCACGCGCCGGGGCCCGACGAAAGCCCGCCGGCGAGCGCCGGCGCGGCTTATTTGCCTAGCCTATCGACAGATAGGCGAAAAATTAAGCGGCAATATTGCTGTTTCCAAGGGCATTCGCCGCGGAAAGCGTCTAATTAAGACAGTTATATTGTCCTATTTGCCTTCGCCCGCCGTGGCAAGGCCGAGGTCGCGGATCAGGCCCGGCAGCCGGGCGCGCGCCTGCCGGGCGGTCATGCCGGGCTGGATTTGCGGGTCGTAGAGCAAGGTCAGGAGCGCCCGGTCGTAGACCGTCAGGTAGCCGACCATGCGTTTCTGGTTGAGTGTCGTCCACGGATTGCGCTGGTCGTGGTTCGACAGGCCGAAGGCATGCAGCAGTTCGTGATAGGCGCAGTCGAGAAAGACGTCGTTTCCCTTGTCCACGATGATGAAGGAGACCGAGCGCAGGATACTGCCGTCGGCGCTCGATTTAACGCTGGTCATACATTGCGGATCGGTGCGCGCGATGAAGGTTCTGGCGATCCTGGCGCCGAATGCCACCCGCAACGCCGACGTGAAATTTCTTTCATCGATCAGGCGCACTTCGATGTCGGCCGGCGCGGTGTCGGCTGCGATGCTGAGGCGCAGGTTGGGAATCTTTTGCGCGTATTCTTCGAGCACCCGGCGCATCGCCGCCGCGCGATCGACGCTGCCGCCGGCGATCACGGCAGCGCGGATCGGATGATCGAAGCGGCGGATGCCGCGCGGACGCGCGCCGATGCGCAGGTCGGAACCGAAGCTGAGCGCGAGAAATCCGCGCATGAGTTCGGCGGTGGAAAACCGCGTGTATTGTGGCGGTGCGCCTTCGAACGAACCGGGCGGCGCCGGCTGTCTGCCGGAAGCGGCAAGAGCCGCCGCCGACATCGACAGCAGAAAAGCAAACGCAGCAAACGATCGCTTCATATCGAGATTATAGATTCCGCCGTCGCAGCAGGCCTTCCTGCGCCACCGAGGCGACCAGCGTGCCGTCCTGGGTGAATATAAGTCCGCGCGAGAAGCCGCGCGAGCCGTGCAGATTGGGCGAATCCTGCGCGTAGAGCAGCCACTCGTCGGCGCGGAACGGCCGATGCAGCCAGAGCGCATGATCGAGGCTGGCGGCCATGAATTCCTTTTCGAACAGCGTGCGGCCGTGCGGTACCAGCGCAGTGTCGAGCAGCCCCATGTCCGAGGTATAGGCCAGCACGCATTGATGGATCGCCGGATCGTCGGGCAGCCGGCCGGTCGTCTTGACCCATACGTTGAAGCGGCCGTCGGGATATTTCTTGCCGAGGTAGCGCTCGAACTCGACCGGGCGCAGCTCGATCGGCCGTTCGCGCTCGTAGTAGCGGCGCACCGGATCGGGCATTGTCGGCAGGATTTTTTCGCGCACCTCGGATTCGCTCGGCAGTTTCTCCGGCGGCGGCACGTCCGGCATCTTCGCCTGATGCTCGAGGCCGGGCTCGTCGGTGTGGAACGACACCAGCATGGAAAAAATCGGCTGGCCGTGCTGGCGCGCGGTAACGCGCCGGGTGGTGAAGCTCCTGCCGTCCCGCATGCGGTCGACGTCGTAGATGATCGGCACCTTGGGGTCGCCCGGCAGCAGGAAATAGGCGTGCATGGAATGCGGCGGCCGCGTCTCCACGGTGCGCACGGCGGCAACTAGCGCCTGGCCGATCACCTGGCCGCCGAACACGCGCTGCCAGCCTACTTGCGGGCTGTTGCCGCGGAATAAATCGACATCGAGCCGCTCGAGGTCGAGAAGATTGAGCAAATCCTGGACGGCGGAGACGGGGGAGGTCATGGCTGCGGCCGATATGGGTCAAATCCTGGCCTCAACCTGCTATGCTGGGCCGAGTTTTACAAGGAAGCTGCGAACGCCCCTTATGCCGAAGGCCCTGAAGGACCGTCATAAAAAGACCGATCTGCTGATCGGGGGTGCCGGTTTTGCCGGCCTGGCGCTGGCCATCGCGCTGCGCCAAGGGCTCGGTGAGACCTTCACGGTAACGGTGGTCGACCCGGCGCTGGCGGCGACGCCATCGAAGGACCCGCGCGCTTCGGCAATTGCCGCAGCCGCGCGGCGCCTGTTCGAAGCGATCGGCGTCTGGAGCGCGGCCGTAGGCGACGCGCAACCGATCCTCGACATGGTGGTGACCGACTCAAAGCTCGATGACGCGGTGCGACCGACTTTCCTCACCTTCGGCGGCGACGTGGAGGAAGGCGAGCCCTTCGCGCACATGGTCGAGAATCGCCACCTGATCGACGCGCTGGTCGCGAAAGCGAAAGAACTCGGCGTCGATCTGCGGGCGGGTTCAGTCAGCGGTTTCGAACACGCAGCGAATGCAATCGACGTGCAGCTTGCCGGCGGCGAGACGACTTCGGCGCGGCTTCTGGTCGGCGCCGACGGCGCAAAGTCGAGAATCCGCGAACAGGCCGGTATCGCCAGCCATGGCTGGAACTATGATCAGTCGGCGATCGTTTGCACTGTCGTACACGAGCGCGATCACAATGGCCGCGCCGAGGAGCACTTCCTGCCGGCGGGGCCGTTCGCCATCCTGCCATTGACGGGAAAACGCTCGTCGATCGTGTGGACCGAGACCGCGCGCGAGGCGGAGCGCATCGTCGCGCTGCCGGATGACGAATTCCACGCCGAACTGGAAAAGCGTTTCGGCCTGCATCTCGGCGACATCGAAGTGATCGGACCGCGCCGCGCTTTTCCGCTCGGGCTGTTCACCGCGCGCTCGTTCATCGCCGAACGGCTGGCGCTGGTCGGCGACGCCGCGCACATCATTCATCCGATCGCCGGGCAGGGTTTGAATATGGGCCTGCGTGACGTCGCCGCTTTGGCCGAAGCGGTCGCCGACGCGGCACGGCTCGGCCTCGATATCGGCGGCGCAGATGTGCTCGAGCGTTACCAGCGCTGGCGCCGCTTCGACACCATGACCATGGGCGTCGCCACCGACGGATTGAACCGGCTGTTCTCCAACAGCTCCGATGTACTGCGCCTCGTGCGCGACCTCGGTCTCGGTGTGGTTGAGCGCCTGCCCGCGCTCAAGCGCGTGTTCATCCGCGAGGCGGCCGGCTTCACCGGCGATGTGCCGAAGCTGCTCAGGGGCGAGGCGTTGTAGGAAATCACGTCAACGGAATGCTGCCGACGTGATCGTGGAACGGCTTGCGTTTGGAGATCGCCTCGAACCAGCGTTCGAGATTGGGCGTGGCCGGACGGTCGGGCACCAGTTGGCGGTAGCGATAGGCCATGACGCCGACCGGAATATCGCCGTAGGAAAATGCAGGTCCGGCGACGTAAACCGTCTTGCCCAGTTGCGTCTCGAGCATCAGCATTGCGGCGGTGGTTTTTTCTTGCGATGTCTTGATCGCAGCCAGGTCGCGTTTTTCCGGCGGCGTGCGGATCAGGCCCCAGAACGCTGGCGTGATCGCAGGACCGACCACCGACAACTGCCAATCCATCCACTGGCTGGCGAGCGCGCGTTGCTTGGCATCTTTCGGCTCCAGCACATTGTTCTTGTCGTGCTTGCCGGCGAGATAGCGCACGATCGAATTCGATTCCCACAGCAGGAAGCCGTCCTCTTCTTCCAGAGTTGGCACCAGGCCATTAGGGTTCATCGCGAGGTAAGCCGGCTCCCTGTTCTTGCCGAAGGCGCCGCCGACGTCGATGCGCGTATGCTCGAGCCCGAGCTCGCCGACCCCCCACATGGCCTTTTGCACATTGGACGAAGTGTTGCGGCCCCAGATTTTGATCATTGGTGGTTTCCCTCCCAGTCGATTTTTAGCGGCTTGTTTTAATCCAACCTGCGCGCCTCTTCCGGCAGCATGATCGGGATGCCGTCGCGGATCGGATAGGCGAGCTTGGCCTTGCGCGAGATCAGCTCTTGCCTGGCGGCGTCGTATTCGAGCGTCGTTTTGGTCAGCGGGCAGACCAGGATTTCCAATAGCTTTGGATCGACGCTGGCGGCCGGCTGATCGGTAGTGGGGGTAGTGTTCATGATTGAGATCCCGGTGTTTCACCAGCCGTATAGCACGGTATTGCGGACTACTGCAGCTGCGTCTCGCCCTCGGTATTCTTCTTGGCGAGTTCGATCTCGGTAATGGCGACCAGCAATTCGGCGCGCGTTTTCAGATCGGGCGCCTCCAGCAGCGCTTGCTTTTCCGGCGGCCCATAGGGCGACATCATCGACAGCGCATTGACCAGCGCCTCGTTCGGTGCCTGATCGATGCCTTTCCAATCAGCCTGTAGTTTGTTGGCCTTCATGAAGGCGCGCAACGCCTTGAGCACGGCCGCACGATCAACCGCCTCCTCGCCCTTGCGGGCAATGAAATCGTCGGCGAACGGCGTGTAGATGACGCGGCATTGCCGGTATTCAGTCTTGACCGGCAATTCCTGCTCGATGCGGAAGCGCGCGACGCCGGTGAGTTCGATCAGATAGCGGCCGTCACCGCTTTCGGCGAGCTGGGTGATGCGGCCGACGCAGCCGATCTTGAACAGCGGCGGCTTGTCGGCATCGCCGGCATGTACCGCGTCGGGCTGGATCATGCCGATCAGCCGGTGGCCGTCGCGCAAGGCGTCGTCGATCATGGCGAGATAGCGCGGCTCGAAAATGTTGAGCGGCATCTGCCCGCGTGGCAGCAGCAGCGCGCCCGGCAGCGGGAACACCGGAATGACTTCGGGTAGATCAATCGGCCCGCGATACTGGGCGTTCATCGGCATGGCGCTTTGCTCCGCGCGCCGGCGCCGTCCCGGCGTGAAAACATTTTAACTGCGCATGATCTTTTCCGAAAACCGGTTCCCACTTTTCGGGATCATACGCTCACGAAAACAAAATCGACGACAGCCGCTTGCGGCCTTCGACGGTCGCCGCATCGGTCGGGCCCCAGGCCTCGAAAAACTGCACGAGCTGCTTGCGCGCGCCGTCGTCGTTCCATTTGCGGTCGCGCTTGACGATGGCGAGCAGATGGTCAGCCGCCTCGTTGCGCTTGCCTTTGGCGTTGAGCGCGATGGCAAGATCGAAGAGCGCCTGATGGTCGAGCGGATTGGCGTCGACTTTCTTCTGCAGTTCATCGATCGGGCCGGCCGACTTCGCCTGCTCGGCGAGTTCGAGCGCGGCGCGCGCGGCGGCGACCGCGGCATCGTTGCGCTTGGCCTCGGGCACCATGGCGAGTGTCTGCTTGGCTTGCTCGAGTGCGCCGGTCAGTACGTAGCAGCGGGCGAGACCGGCCAGCGCCGCGACATTGCCGCCGTCTTGCGTGAGCAATTGTCCGTAGAGATTGGCGGCCTCGGCCGCGTTGCCGGCGGCGAGCGCCTCGTCGGCGGCTTTCATCTGGTCTTTTTCTTCAGCGCCGATCTTGCTCTTGGTCACCCGTTCCAGGAAGGCGATGACCTGGCTCTCCGGCAGCGCGCCCATGAAGCCGTCGACCGGCTGGCCGTTAGAAAAGGCGATGACTGCCGGGATCGATTGGATGCCCATCTGGCCGGGAATTTCCGGATTCTTGTCGATGTCCATCTTGGCGAGCTTGACCTTGCCCTTGGCCGATTTCACCGCCTTTTCCAGGATCGGCGTGAGCTGCTTGCAGGGTCCGCACCAGGGCGCCCAGAAATCGACCAGCACCGGCTGGTGTTTTGATTCCTCGATGACGTCCTTCATGAAGCCTTGCGTCGTGGTATCGGCAACCATGCTTTCGGCCGCCGCCGCCATTCCCCCGCCGTTTTGCAGCATATTCCCTCGCATATTAGCCGGTTGGCAGGCCGCAAGGCCCGGTTCCATGCCGGATTAAATGGGTTATCCGGGGCTTGAATGCAATCGGGTCAAGACGTCCCGCCGCCGCCGGAAACCCGCTCGATGTGGGGTATATGGCCGGTCGATTCCAGGAACTTCACCAGATCGTCCCGTTTGATCGACGTGGTCATGGTGTTGACCAGCGGGTGATAGTTGAGCGTCTCGTGCTCCATCATGGCGGCGTCCAACACCACGGTGACGCGGCCTTGCGTGTCGTTGATGGCGCCGAACGGCGTCACCGCACCGGGCCCGACGCCCCAGACCTCGCGCAGCAGGTCAGATGAGCCGAACGAGAAGCGGCCCGTGGCGCCGAGCTGGCGGTGCAGGCCTTTGAGGTCGATCTCGGCATTTTCGAGCGCTACCACCAGATAAAGCTCATGTTTCTTGTCGCTTAGGAACAGGTTCTTGGTGTGACCGCCGGCGACCTCTCCGCGCAGGCGGGCGGCTTGTTCGACGGTGAACACGGGCGGATGTTTGACCGTCTCATGCGCGATGCCGAGATCATCGAGGTAGAGGAATAGCTGTTCGGAGGTTGTCGTCATACCTGCAACTAATTAGCCGGAACTGGTGTTAGTATCATGCGGGAACTTACGAGATTGAGGCCGATGCGTTATATGCTGGCCGCCATCGTTTTGATCGCTGCCATGGCTTTCGACCTGCGGCCGGCGAGCGCCTTTGGCAATGGCCCATGGTGCTCTGCTGTGGTTTTCGATCATTCAGTTGTGAAGAGCTGCGTTTACCGGACGTTCGAAGAATGCCTGCCGAACGTCCTTGGCGGCAATCGCGGCTTTTGCGAACAAAATCCGGACTGGTTTGGCCGGGCCGAGCGGCCGGCAACGCCCAGGCACCACAAAAAAAGGCGCGTTAATCGCGATTAACGGCCCAAAGCAGCCGAGGTTGCAATGTGGTCAACCTTTTGGCTATAGGAACGGGCTTGGCGGCCGGGATTGCGATTTCGGCCAAATATCCAACGGATGCGGGTGTAGCTCAGGGGTAGAGCACGACCTTGCCAAGGTCGGGGTCGAGGGTTCGAATCCCTTCGCCCGCTCCAGTCTTCGCTGCTCCGCAGCTTCGACTGGCAAGCCAAACTTTATGCGCGAAGACTGCCCGCCGTAGCTTCAGCGAAGGCGGGCTTTTCATTTTTCAATACCCCGCCGCCAGCGAGCCGCGCGTGCGGCGGTCGGCGGAGCCCAGATAGCGCTGCGGCGTGAACTCGGTTTTCGGGATCACCTCGATCGAATTGGCCGAGCTGTACGGCTCGGTCGGCACGAGGACGTGGCCGCGCACCTTGAGCGCGTCGAGCACGGCGGGCGCAAAGCCCGGCTCGACGTAAGTCTGGTCCGGCTCCCACTGGTTATGCAGGCGTGGCGCGCCCACCGCCTTGTCGACCGGCATGTGGAAGTCGATGACGTTGGCGATTACCTGCAGCACCGTGGTGATGATGCGGCTGCCGCCAGGCGAGCCGGTGATGAGGAACGGCTTGCCGTCCTTCAAGACGATGGTCGGCGTCATCGACGACAGCGGCCGCTTGCCCGGCCCCGGCAGGTTGGCGTTGAAGCCGATGAGATCGTAGGCATTGGCGGTGCCCGGCTTGGCGGTGAAATCGTCGAGTTCGTTGTTGAGCAAGACGCCGGTGCCGTCGGCGACCAGGCCGAGACCATAGTTGAAATTCAGCGTGTAGGTGTTCGACACCGCGTTGCCGTCGCGGTCGATGATGGAGAAGTGCGTGGTGTTCTTGCCTTCGGTGCCGGCCGGCTGGCCCGCCTTGATGGTGGCGGCCGGCGTCGCCTTGTTGGTGATGCTCGCGCGCAAGGTAGCGGCGTATTTCTTCGACAGTAGCCTGGCGATCGGCATTTTCACCTGGTCGGGATCACCCAGGTAGACGGCGCGGTCGGCGTAAGCGCGCTTCATCGCCTCGATCATATCGTGCAGCGCGTCGGTGCGCCCGAGCTTGCCGAGATCGTAGCCCTCAAGAATGTTGAGCAACTCGATCAGCGCGACGCCGCCTGACGACGGCGGCGGCATGGCGACGATGTCGTAGCCGCGATAGGTGCCGCGCACCGGCACGCGCTCGATCGCGCGGTAATTTTTCAGATCGTCCGCCGTCATGATGCCGCCGGCGCCGCGCACCGCGGAAGCGATCTCCTCGGCGATGCGGCCTTCGTAGAAGGCGCGCGGCCCGCCATCGGCAATCGCTTGTAAAGTGTCGGCGAGATCGAACTGCAGCAGCCGGTCGCCTTCGTGCAGCGGCTCGCCGCCATTGAGGAAGATGCCGGCCGACGAGGGCCAGCGCGCCAGCCGCTCACGCGCCTTGGGCAGCGAGTCGGCGGTATCGTCTTCAACCGGGAAGCCCTGCTCGGCCAGGCGGATCGCCGGCGCCATCAAGTCGGCGAGCGACAATTTGCCGGAGCCGTATTTCTTGTGCGCCAGCGCCAGCCCCGCCACCGTGCCTGGCACGCCGACGGCAAGACCTGAGTCGCGCGACTTCGCCGGATCGGGATTGCCCTTGGCGTCAAGGAACATCGTCGGCGTCGCTGCCGCCGGCGCTGTCTCGCGATAGTCGATCGTGGTGTCGACGCCTTTGGCGAGATGGATCACCATGAAACCGCCGCCGCCGAGATTACCGGCGCGCGGGTAGGTAATCGCCATCGCGAAGCCGACGGCGACCGCCGCGTCCACCGCGTTGCCGCCGCGGTCGAGGATCGTGACGCCGATGCGGGCGGCGCGGCTTTCCTGTGCGACCACCATGCCGTTGTCGGCGAGGATCGCGGTTGCCGGCGGAATGACCGGCGCGCGGTCGACCGGCGCGACCTGGGCGTGGGTCGCGGCAGCGACAAACAAAGCAATAAGGAACGCGAGCACCCGGCGCATGGGCTCTTTCCCGTTCATCCCCGCGAGAACGGGGACCCGTTTCTTTTTCACTTTAACTGGATTTCCGCTTGCGCGGGAATGAGCGGGTGGAAACTCACCGCGCCTGCCCGTGATACACCGTGTTCGGCCGCATATCGGTGGCGGAGGCGACGCGGTTCGACATGTTGAAGAAGCCGGCGATCGCCGCGATGTCCCAGATGTCGCGGTCGGAAAAGGCGGCGCGGCGCAGCCGCTCGCGGTCGCCGTCCTCGACGTTGGCCGGCTGCGCGGTGAGCTTGACCGCGAAGTCGAGCATGGCGCGCCGACGCTTGGAGAGGCGAGCGGCGCGATAGTTCATCACGATCTGCTCGCCAAGCAGCGGATTGCCGGAATACTGCCGCACCGCGGCGCCGTGGGCGGTGAGGCAGTAGTAGCAGCGGTTCTGCGACGACACCGCGACCGCGATCATCTCGCGTTCGAGCTTGGAGAGCCCGCTCTCGCCCAGCATTAGGTCGTTGTACATGGCGACGAAGGCTTCGAGCTTCACCATGTCGAAGGCGTAGGCGATGAGCACGTTGGGGATGAAGCCGAGTCTGTCCTGGCATTTCTTGAAGTAGGCGACCATGGCCGGCGTGAGCTTCGCCTTCGGCAGATTGAGCGCGATCACCGGCGCGTCATCGGCCGCGGAAGGCGCCGCTTTGAGCGGAACCGGCTTCCCCGCCGTTTTGGACGCCGATTTGCCGCCCTTGATGGCGTGTAGCGATGGTTTAGCCGCGGCCGGCTTCACAATGGCCGCCTTGCCGGCGGTTTTGACTGAATTGTCGGCCTTGGTCATTGCCCGCGTCCCTTGCTGTCCTCGCCCCGCAGGCAAGACTACAATTTTCTTGGAGCCCGCGATACGACCGCGCGACCATGCTTTTGCCTTTTAGGTCAGGATCTTATGCAGGCGGCTCACGGCCTTTTGCAAAGCAGTCACGGCCGCGTCACCAAATGGTGGGTTGCTCTCGACGGCCGCCTTGGAACAAGAAGACTTCTGATCCATGCTCGACCGATTCCCACAACCAGCGTCCGGCTCCATGGCCGCCGAACTTCCCGCCAGCGAGCACGAAAACGCCGCTCGTGCCGCCATCGAGCAGGCCGGCGCCGCGCTGTCTGCGCGCCGCGGCGACATTCCGGCTACATTCGTCGCGCAACTCTACGCCCGCACGGCGGCGGAGGACGTGCTGTGCTACTCGGTTACCGATCTCGCCGATCTGGCCGAGCAGGGGTACGATTTTCTCAAAGAGCGCCGGCCTGGCGTAGCGAAAATCAGCTGCGAAACCGTGGCGCTGCAAGAATCGGGCGCGCGCAAAGCGGTGTCGGTCATCGAGATCGTCAACGATGACATGCCGTTCCTGTTCGACTCGGTGATGGGCGAACTCGCCGAGCGCCGGCTCACCGTGCAGCTGGTGGCGCATCCGGTTTTCGGCGTGTGGCGCGATGGTGCCAATCTCGCGGTGCTCGGCGCGCCTGACACCGCCGGCAGTGAACGCGAAAGCTTCATCCATATCCATCTCGAGCCGGTCGCCGGCGAGGCCGCGCGCGCGGATATCGTGCGCGCGGTTGGCGAGGTGCTCGGCGAAGTTCGGCTGGCGGTGCAGGACTGGCGCGCGATGCTCGAGCGCGCCAACGGTATCATCGCCGATCTGAAAACCAATCCGCCGCCGCTGCCGGTGGACGAAATCGCCGAGGCGGTCCAGTTTCTGCAATGGCTGCTGGCCGACAATTTCACTTTCCTCGGCGTGCGCAACTATACCTTCGACGGCAATACGCTGGAGCCAGATTTTGACAGCGCGCTCGGCATCATGCGGGCGCCCGAATTGCGCGTGCTCAAGCGCGGCGAGGAGTTGCTCGAGTATACCCCGGAAATAATTGCGTTTCTCAGGGAACCACGACTGCTGATCATCGCCAAGGCCAACATCCATGCGCGCGTGCATCGGCGCGTCTATCTCGACTATATCGGTATCAAGCGATTCGATGCGTCCGGCAATCTGGTGGGCGAACAGCGCATCGTCGGACTGTTCACCTCCACCGCCTACACCCGCGCCGCGCACAGTATCCCTTATGTGCGCCGCAAAATCGCGAGCGTGGAAGCACGCGCCGGCTTCGTCGCCAACAGCCATTCCGGCAAGGCGCTGACCAACGTGCTGGAGAATTTCCCGCGCGACGAACTGTTCCAGATCGATGAAGACACGTTCTATCAATTTGCGATCGCCATCCTGCAACTCGACGAGCGTCCGCGCGTGCGCGTGTTGACGCGGCGCGACCGGTTCGATCGCTTCGTATCAGTGCTGGTATTTGTGCCGCGCGATCGCTACGACAGCGATATTCGGGCCAAGATCGGCGCCTACTTGAGCCGCGCCTTCATCGGGCACGTCTCGGCGTTCTATCCGTTCTTCCCGGAAGGCCCGCTGGTGCGCGTGCACTTTGTCATCGGGCGTTCCGGTGGCGTGACGCCGATCATCGACAGCGCCACGCTGGAGCGCGAGGTCGGGACAATCGTTCGCTCATGGACCGACGGATTGAGCGACGCGCTGGCGTTGGTCGATCCGCCAGAGCGGGCGCGCGTTTTGTTCGCCCGCTACCGTGATGCGTTTTCCCACGCATTCCAGGATACTTACGCCCCGAGCGTGGCGGCGAGCAATATTCAAGTCATCGAAGGTCTGAGCGAGGATCGTCCACTTGGCGTCGATTTCCATCACCGGACGCACGAGCAGCAACGCGCGGTGGGCCTTAAAATCTGGAGCCTTGCCCGCCCATTGCCGCTGTCGGAACGTGTACCGGTGCTGGAGAACATGGGCTTCAAGGTCGTCGACGAGCGCACCTATCACATCGAGCCAAAAGGCGAAGGTGCCCGCACAGTCTGGTTCCACGACATGCTGCTCGAGCGCCGCGACGGCGCGGCAATCGACCTCGATAGTGGCAAGGCGCGGCTGGAAGCCGCCTTCCTGATGGTGATGCGTGGGCTGGCCGAGAATGACGGCTACAACGCGCTCACGCTTGCCGGCGGCTTAGGCTGGCGCGACGTGGCGCTGATCCGTACTTTGTCGCGCTTCCTGCGTCAGATCCGCGTGCCTTATTCGCAGGATTACATGTGGGCGACGCTGGTGAAGCACTACGTGGTCGTCGATGATATCGTCGAGCTGTTTTACGCGCGCTTCGACCCACGACCGGCCGCCGCGGAAGAACGCGTCGCCAAGCAGAAGACGATCGTCGAGGGCATCGAAAAAGAATTGCAGAACGTGCAAAGCCTCGACGAGGACCGCATCCTGCGTCATTTCGTCAACGCGGTGCAGTCGGCGATTCGCACGAATTTCTTCCAGACCGACGCCGAAGGCCTGCCGAAGGCGATGATCGCCGTCAAATTCAAGAGCGGCGAGATCGCCGACCTGCCGCTGCCGCGCCCGCTCTACGAGATCTTCGTCTATTCGCCGCGCGTCGAGGGCGTGCATATGCGGTTCGGCAAGGTGGCGCGTGGCGGCATCCGCTGGTCCGACCGGCCGCAGGACTTTCGCACCGAGGTCCTCAGTCTGGCGAAAGCGCAGCAGGTAAAGAATGCGGTTATCGTGCCGGTCGGCGCCAAGGGCGGCTTTGTGCCCAAGCATTTGCCGATGGGCATGCCGCGCGACCAGGTGCAGGCCGAAGGCATCGCGACCTACAAATTGTTCATTTCGACGCTGCTCGACATCACCGACAACATCCGCCACGACGGCGCGATCATTCCGCCCGAATGCGTGGTGCGGCATGAGGGCGACGATCCCTATCTGGTGGTTGCCGCCGACAAGGGCACCGCCACCTTCTCCGACATCGCCAATGCACTGTCGATCGAGCACGATTACTGGCTAGGTGATGCCTTCGCGTCCGGCGGCTCGGCCGGCTACGACCACAAGGCCATGGGCATCACCGCGCGCGGCGCTTGGGAAGCGGTCAAGCGGCACTTCCGCGAGATGGACGTCAACATCCACAAGACGCCGTTCACCGCGGTCGGCGTCGGCGACATGTCGGGCGACGTCTTCGGCAACGGCATGCTGCGCGAAACCACCACGCGGCTCTTGGCGGCCTTCGATCACCGCGACATCTTCATCGACCCAGATCCCGACCCGATGAGGGCTTTTGCCGAGCGCCAGCGGCTATTCGATCTGCCGCGCTCGAGTTGGCAGGACTACGATAAGAGTTTGATCTCGGCGGGCGGTGGCGTTTATCCGCGGTCGTCCAAGGAAATCCGGCTCAGCGCCGCGGCGCAGAAGCTGTTCGGCGTGGGCGAGGCCGTGACGCCGCAAGATCTGATGAAAGCCATCCTGAAGGCGCCAGTCGATCTGTTGTTCTTCGGCGGCATCGGCACCTATGTGCGTTCGTCGCAGGAAAGCGACGAAGCGGCCGGCGACCGTGCCAACGACGCTGTCCGCGTCAGCGGCGCCGAGCTGCGCTGCAAGGTGATCGGCGAGGGCGCCAACCTCGGCATGACCCAGCGTGGCCGCATCGAGGCGGCGCTTGCCGGCATCCGCCTCAACACCGACGCCATCGACAACTCCGCCGGCGTCAACACCTCCGACGTCGAGGTCAATATCAAGATCGTGCTGTCGCCGCTGCTGCGCTCCGGCGCGCTGACTATGGAGGCGCGCAATGCGCTGCTGGTGGAGATGACCGACGAGGTCGCGCGGCTGGTGCTGCGCAACAATTACCAGCAGACGCTGGCGCTGTCGCTGGCACAGCGCCGCGGCTTTGAGGACCTCGGGTTCCAGCAACGGCTCATGCAGACACTGGAAGCCCGCGGCGAGCTCGACCG
This sequence comes from uncultured Alphaproteobacteria bacterium, assembly GCA_963821785.1. Lineage (GTDB taxonomy): Bacteria > Pseudomonadota > Alphaproteobacteria > Rhizobiales > Xanthobacteraceae > Pseudolabrys. The sequence continues at coordinate 342,853 of CAWGFC010000001.1, forward strand.
CGCCGTCGAATTCCTGCCCGACGAGATGACAGTCGCCGAGCGGCGCAAGCGCAACTTGGCGCTGACTCGGCCCGAGATGGCGGTGCTCTTGGCCTACGCCAAACTGTCGCTCTACAATGAACTGCTCGACTCGAGCGTGCCGGACGATCCCTATCTCGGGCGCGAACTCGAGCGCTATTTCCCCAAGGAAATGCTGCGCTACAGCGAGGCGCTGCAAACCCACCGGCTGCGCCGCGAGATCATCGCGACGCAACTCACCAATTCGATGATCAACCGCGGTGGCGCAACGCTGATTGTGCGCATCGCCGACCAGACCGGCGCGCAGCCAGCGGCGATTGCCGCGGCCTTTGCCGCCGTGCGGCAGAGCTACGACATGGTCGCGCTCAACACCGAGATCGACGGTCTCGACAATAAAATCTCCGGCCAGACGCAGCTCGGTCTTTACGCCATGGTGCAGGATCTGCTGCTCGACCGTATCGTCTGGGCCTTGCGTCACGTCGATGCCAAGCAGGGTCTTGAGAAAGGTATCGCGCATTATAAGGAGGGCATTGCCGAGGTCGCGGCGGCGCTCGATGGCGTGCTACCGAAAGCGGCGGCGGCAGCGCGCGATGCCCGCCTCGGCGAGCTCACCCGGGCGGGCGTGTCGGAGCAACTTGCCCGGCGTCTCGCCAACCTGCCGCTGCTCAAGGCGGCGCCTGACATCGTACTGGTCGCCGACCGTGCCAAGAAACCAGTCGCCGAAGTGACGGCGACTTATTTCGCCAACGAGGCCTTCTTCCAGCTCGATCGCGTGATCGGCGCAGTGCCGGGCATCGCGGTGGTGGATTATTTCGATCGCCTGGCACTTGACCGTGCGCTCGATTCCATTGGCGACGCGGAACGGCGGCTCACCGCCGCCATGGTGGGCAATGGAGTGGCGGGCGCCGGCGCGGTGGAGGAGTGGGTCAAGCCGCGGCGCGCGGAAGTCGAGCGCATCCGCGCCGCCATCCACGAAATCGCCGGCTCGGGGCTGACGCTGTCGAAGCTGTCGGTGGCGGCGAGCCTGCTCGGGGACTTGGCGCGGCGATAACCCAACCGCTCATTCCCGCGTAAGCGGGAATCCAGCGCTTTTCCAGAACGCTAAAACGGCCGCCCTGGGTCCCCGCTTTCGCGGGGACGGGCGGGTGAGATCAGTGCCTGAAATGTCTCACGCCGGTGAACACCATGGCGACGTTGTGCTCGTCGGCGGCCTTGATCACATCGGCATCGCGCATGGAGCCGCCGGGCTGGATCACCGCTGTGACGCCGGCCTCGATCGCCACTAACAAACCATCGGGGAACGGGAAGAAGGCGTCGGAGGCGACCACGGAGCCTTTGGTCATCGGCGCCGGCAGCTTCAATTCCTTGGCCGCGTCCTGCGCTTTAAGTGCCGCGATACGCGCGGCATCGACGCGGCTCATTTGTCCGGCGCCGATGCCGACGGTGGCCAGCCCCTTGGCGTAGACGATGGTGTTCGACTTCACATGCTTGGCCACGCGAAACGCAAAGCGCAGGTCGTTGAGCTCGGCCCCGCTCGGCGCTCGCTTGGTGACGGTCTTGAGCTGCATCTCATCCACCACCGCATTGTCGCGCGATTGCACCAGCAAGCCGCCGGCCACCGACTTCACCGTTAGGCCCCATGCGCGCGGGTCAGGCAGCCCGCCGGCCAGCAGCAGGCGCAGGTTCTTTTTCGCGGCGACGATCTTGATCGCTTCGTCGGTCGCGTCCGGCGCGATGATCACCTCGGTGAAAATCTCTGTGATCGCGTTGGCCGCCTCGGCGTCGAGCGTGCGGTTGAGTGCGACGATGCCGCCGAAGGCGGAGGTCGAATCGCAAGCCAATGCTTTTTTGTAAGCGTCGACGAGGCTCGCGCCTTCCGCCACGCCGCACGGGTTGGCGTGCTTGACGATGACGCAGGCGGCGATGTGCTCAGCATCGAACTCGGCGACGCATTCATAGGCGGCGTCGGTGTCGTTGATGTTGTTGTAGGACAGTTCCTTGCCCTGCATTTGCCGCGCGGTGGCGACGCCGAAACGCTTGCCGGGCGCGCGATAGAACGCCGCGCTCTGGTGCGGGTTCTCGCCATAGCGCAAGGACTGGATCAATTTGCCACCGAAAGCGCGGTAGTCGGGGGCGCTGTCGTGCAGCGTGTCGGAGAACCAGTTGGAAATCGCCGCGTCGTATGCCGCGGTGCGTGCATAGGCCTTCGCCGCCAGTTTCTGGCGCAGCTCGAGCGAGGTCATTCCGTTGTGCAAAGCGAGCTCGGCCAGCACTTTGTCGTAGTCGGCGGGTTCCACTACCACGGTCACGTCGGCGTGGTTCTTGGCCGCGGCGCGGATCATGGCCGGGCCGCCGATGTCGATGTTCTCGATGCAGTCGTCGAAAGCGGCGCCTTTGGCAACGGTCTCCTCAAACGGATAAAGATTCACCACCAGGAGATCGATCGGCTTGATGGTGTGTTTCTCCATCGCGGTGGCGTGCTCCTTGTTAGAGCGGATCGCCAGCAAGCCGCCATGGACTTTCGGGTGCAGGGTCTTGACCCGGCCGTCCATCATTTCGGGAAAACCGGTCAGCTCGGCGACGTCGATCACCTTCATCCCGGCATCCTTCAGCGCTTTGGCGGTGCCGCCGGTGGAGATCAATTCGATGCCGTAGCCGGCGAGGGCTTTGGCGAAATCGGTGAGGCCCGCCTTGTCGGAGACCGACAGCAGGGCGCGGGTGATGCGGCGCGGGTTGCTGGTCATGTGCTTTCCTTGCCCGAGGGGCTAGCATAGGAAGCGGGCGGAAGTGTATTCGGGATTCCCCTGGTTCTGCTGGGCGTCCACAGTGATTACAGCGGCAATTCCGGCTCGTCCGCGCGCTCGGGGCGGGTGCCCGGCGGCGCCGGCGGGGTGTAGCGGAAGCTCCAGCGCACCTTGGCCTCGCTGCGGGCGTGGCCGTAGATCACAATCTGCACGGTGCGGCGCGGACCGTCGGAGCCGGAGAGGTACACGCTTTCCTCGATGCGCACGGTCTCTCCATGGCTGGTGAATGTCCACAACTCGCGGTCGGGCAGCAGCAGGATCACGCCGCGGCCATCCGCCAGCCGATTGGCTTTGGTCGACGGATGCAAATGGAAGCGGATAGCGAATTCGTCGCCTTTGTCGACCGGCAGCGTACCGCCGGAGGCCGGCGTGAAGCTGTCCTCGCCGTCGAGGGTGCGGCCATCCGCGGAAAGCCGCAGCTTACGGTGGTGGATTACGGTGAAGGCTTTGGCGTAGCCGTCGTGCGAGGCGGTTAAATTCGTGCCGGCGGCTGAGTCTTCGCGCGTCAAGCGAACGTCGCGCGGCCCGCTAACGATCGGCGCGCCGAACAGCAGCCGCCGCAAGCGGCGGGATTCGAGGAAGCGGCACGATGACGCGTCGTTGAACGTGACAGTCGAATGCGCGGCGGTGGCGCGCGCCACCTGACGCCAGGTTTCTTTGTTCACGGCCGGCAAGCCGCAATTGATCACCAGCCGATGCGCTTTCCACGACAGCTCGAACGACAGACAGCCGGCATGCGCCTCCTGGCTCAAGGCGAGCGGCGGCGGCCGGCCGGTGTCCATCAGCAAGGCGGTCGATCCGGTGTCAATACGCTGATAGCCAGAATGCGGCGCATTCGACACCGGCGCGCCGCGGGCGTCGTCGTAAGCGAGCACGGTAGCGAGCAGATCGACCGACGTCGGACCCATGCCGTTGAATTGTGCAAAATTGCCGTCGGCATGGCGGAAGAAACGCAGCATCGGCATCATGCGGTCGATGGCGTTGTTGAGCGCCTGCGGCGGCTGCAATTGGCGCGCGGTGAACAATTGGCGCAGCGGCAGCAGGTCCACCAGCAGCTCGATGAGCGCGCCGGAATTGCGGCTGATGTGTCCGCCGTCGGGCAGGATCTGCCGACGCAGTTCCTCGATCAGGCGGCGCGCATGGCTGCGCAGGTGGCCGGACTGGCCCTGCAGGCACAGCGTCGCATAATTGAGCGCGATCACAGCCTGCAGCCGCGGCAGGCCGTCGCGCGATTGTTTCAGCGTCCGGCGCAGACAGTGGACCTGCCGCGTCAGGCTGCGGAGGAAGCGGCGGTAGAAACGAGCATCCGCGTCCTGCAAGATGAACGGCGCCTGGCTGAGCCAGCTGACGATGCGGCGCGACAGAATATCGACGCGCCAGCCAACCGGATGCCAGCCGCCTTGCAAGTTGATCCAGTCGTCGATCAGCGATCGCGCATTGGCGCGGGAAATGGCGCTGTCGGCAGCGCGCAAATGCCGCAGCCAGGTGAAGCTCAACAGCGTCGCCGCCCATTCGTCGGACGGCGGCGTCATCTCGAAGGGGGAGCGGCGGTCGCAGATCACCACCTTGCCGGCGAAGGCGAAGCGGCCGGCATAGATTTCGCTGGCGCGGGTGGCGTCGGCGGTGCGCAGATCCTGCGGCGCGATGATCAGCCGGTCGGTCTTGGCCGAGCCGAAGCGCCAGCGCAGCAGCGGATGGGTACTGATGCGGCCGAGCAGGCTGCGATAGACGCGGCGCGCGATGAGTATGGAGAGCCTTAGTCGCTCGGCGAGCGAAACTCGCATCATGAAGGCGCCCGTCCCCTGCAGCGCGGCCCGATTCTCACGCGCAATCCACACGATAGCGAAGGGTCGCCAAAGCTCCAATATGGCCGCCCGAGACTATGCTGTGCGGGTGAGTCGGGCAGCATAAAATCCGTCGAGGCCGCCCCAGCGCGTATCGGGGTCGGGCAGTTGCGGCGGCAGTGTGCGCAGGTCGCCATCGGCAGTGAGGAACTCGGTGTGACCGGCGACCTCCTGCGCCGCAACGGGCATGCGGGCAACGCGCTCATCACGCGCCAGCAGCGCAGCGATCTGGTCCTCGCATTCCTCGGGCTCGAGCGAGCAGACGCAATACACCAGGGTGCTACCAGGTTTGAGAAGGCCGACCGCGCGATCGAGCAGCCTTTGCTGCAGCGAGGTAAGCGCCGCAATATCGGTTTCGCTTTTGAGCCAGGGAATATCCGGGTGGCGGCGGATGGTTCCGGTCGCCGAACAAGGTGCATCGAGCAACACGGCGTCGAACGGGCCGCTTTGCCATTCCAGGGCATCGGCGGCGACGGTCTCGGCTTGCAGTTCGAGCCGCGCCATATTCTCGCGCAGACGATTGAGCCGTGCCGGCGAGCGGTCGACCGCGGTGATAAGTGCGCCGGCGAGCGCGAGCTGCGCGGTTTTGCCACCGGGCGCCGCGCACAGATCGACGACCGCTTTGCCACGTACGTCGCCGAACAGACGGGCGGGCAGCGCGGCGGCGGCATCCTGCACCCACCAGGCGCCTTCGCTGAAGCCCGGCAGCATCGACACCGCGCCTTGCGCGAACGTGCGCACGGTTCCGGTCGGCAGAAGGCGCCCGCGCAGGCGCTCGGCCCAGGACTCAGGTTCGGACTTGGCGGTGAGGTCGAGCGCGGGCTCATGGCCATTGGCGGCGGCGATCGCGCGCGCGGTTTCCGTACCATAGCGCTTGGTCCAGCGCGCCAGCAGCCATTTCGGCGTGTCGCGGGAGGCCTGATCGGCGAGCGCCGCGCTGCGGCCCTGCGCCACGCGGCGCAGCACGGCGTTGATCAGTCCGCCATAGCGCGCGGCACGGCGATCCGCCTGCGCCAAGCGCACCGACAAATCGACTGCGGCGTGGTCGGGCACTTCCAGCCAGAGGATTTGCGCGGCGCCGATCAGCAGAATGGTTTCGACGCGCGGTGCCTCGGATGGAAAGCCCTTGTCGAGAAATTCGCCGAGCAGGTGCCGCAGAGTGCCGAGCCGCCGCAGCACGGTGGCGGCAAGCCGGCGCATCAGCGCACGGTCGCGGTCGGCGAGCAGCGGCAGGCCGGGGTGGGCCGCTTTGCCAGACAGTTGCTCGTCGAGCGCGATCTTCCGCCGCAGGACGCCGTCGAGAATATCGGCCGCGATCCTACGGGCAGCGAGGCCGGGGACTTCCGGCTGCGGAGAGATGCGCGGGCGCGCCATGTCCCGATCATTGCCACGAATTGTGGCCTGGACGCGAATGGCTAAGAAAAACCTCGGAAACACACAGGTTTAACCTGCCCGATCACGCGCTATATAATCGAAAAGTATGACGCTACCCTCCAAGATTGCGCTCGAGCGATTCGGCGGCTGCCGTGCGCGTCGCCATTCCGGCGGGCCGCGCGTCTTAACGCTCGACAACCACCGGCGTGCCGACATCGACCAGGCGATAGAGTTCGCGGATGTCGCTGTTGTACATGCGGATGCAGCCGTGCGAGACGAAGCCGCCGATCAATTCTGGGCGATTGGTGCCGTGGATGGCGTATTCGCCACCGCGTAAGGTGAGCGCAGCCGCGCCCATCGGATTGTGCGGCGAGCCGCCAGGAATGACTCGCGGCAGACGCGGATTTTCGCGGCGGATCGAGGCTGGCGCGGCCCAAGCCGGCCGGACAAATTTGCCTTCGACCCGCGCGTTGCCAGTCCAGGTCATGCCGGCTTTGCCGACTCCGACGGGGAAGCGCAAAGCGCGGCCACCGTCGAGCACATAATAAAGCCGGCGCTCGTGCGTCTTCACCACGATGGTGCCTGGCGAGAACCCGGAGAAACTGACCACATCGTGGGTCGCTGCATTCGCCGGCGCCGCCAGCATCAGCGCGGCTCCCATTGTGACCGCAAGCCAGAGATCCGCACGCCGAAGCATCGTATGTCCCCAAATGCCATTGATCGCGGGCAATTATAATCTTTGCGCGCGAATTCTCGGGCGAAAGCTCGAAATAACGTAAAGATAGACTAAAACGCCGGCTGACATCGGACTTGTTCCTTCCCGGACGCCGCGGCCCACGCGCCAAAATTGGCTCAAGGATGGGCTGTTTTAGTCCGTTCCCAACCCGCGCGATCTGTGCGAAAAATGGTCCATAGTGAATTTATCATATCGGCAAGCGTAGCAGCGGGGAGCGACATCGATGCTGGCGCCGGCAGTTGCCCACCAGCGGGGATTTCAATTGGTGCTGATCAAGCCGTCACATTATGACGACGACGGCTATGTGATCCAATGGATGCGTTCGGGGATTCCATCGAATTCCCTGGCAAGCCTTTACGCCCTCGCCGCCGACGCCGCGCAGCGGCAGGTACTCGGATCCAAGGTCGCCATCGATATCACGGCGATCGACGAAACCAACACCCGCGTCCGAGTCAAAGACATCGTCGCGCTGCTCAAACGCTACGATGTCTTGGGCATGGTGGGACTGGTCGGCGTGCAGTCGAACCAGTTCCCACGCGCGCTCGATATCGCGCGGCCGTTCCGCCAAGCCGGCGTCTCGGTCGTGATCGGCGGTTTTCACGTTTCCGGTTGCATCGCCATGCTACCAGAGATGCAAGCCGATCTGCAGGCCGCGCTCGACATGGGCTGCAGCCTGTTTGCCGGCGAAGCGGAGAACAACCGCATCGACCGGGTGCTGCAACATGCCGCAAATGGCTGCCTGGAGCCGATCTACAATCATATGGACGACCTGCCGGCGCTGGAATCGACACCGACGCCTTATTTGCCGCCGGAAATCCTGAAGCGCACGCTCGACCACTACGGCAGCTTCGACGCCGGCCGCGGCTGTCCGTTTCAATGCTCGTTCTGCACCATCATCAATGTGCAGGGGCGAAAGTCGCGGCGGCGCTCGCCCGACGACATCGAGCATTTAATCCGCCAGCACTACACCCAGGGCTTCCGCTGGTTTTTCGTCACCGACGACAATTTCGCCCGTAATAAAGATTGGGAATCAATCTTCGACCGCATCATTGCGTTGCGCGAACGCGAAGATATCGCGGTGAAGATGGTGATCCAGGTCGACACTATGTGTCACAAGATTCCGAATTTCGTCGATAAGGCGGCGCGTGCCGGCGTGCGCAAGGTTTTCCTCGGGCTGGAGAACATCAATCCGGCCAACCTGCTGGCGGCAAAGAAGCGGCAGAACAAGATCACCGAATACCGCAGGATGATCCTGGCGTGGAAAGCCGCGGGCGTCATCACCTATGCCGGCTACATCCTTGGGTTCCCGGCCGACACGCCCGAGTCGATCCGCGAGGACATCGAGATCATCAAGAAGGAGCTGCCGCTCGATATTCTGGAATTTTTCTGTCTGACGCCGCTGCCGGGATCGGAAGATCACAAGGTGCTCTGGCAGAAGGGCATCGCCATGGATCCCGACATGAACAAATACGACCTTGAGCATGTCGTGACCGGGCACGCGAAAATGTCGCAGGCGCAGTGGGAAGCCGTCTACGCCAGCGCGTGGAAGATTTTCTATACGCCGGATCACATCGAAACAATTCTGCGGCGCGCGGCCGCGTTCGACGTCGGCGTATCGCATCTCGCCTCGCATTTGTGGATTTTTTCCAAGGCGGTCGAGATCGAGCAAATGCATCCGCTGCAAACCGGCATATTCCGTCGCCGCCATCGGCGCGACCGCCGCTATGGCATGCCGATCGAGCCGGTCTGGAGCTTCTATCCCCAGCGCCTCTGGGAGATCGTATCTAAGAACGCGCAGTTGGCGTGGGCGTATTACAAGATCGATTCCAAGTTGCGTTGCGTGCGCAAGAGCGCGAAGCGTCATGAGCACATGGACGCGGCGCTGTGTCCGGTCGTCGACGACGAAACTGAAACGCTCGAATTGTTTACGCACAACGAAGGCGCGCGCAACGAGGTCGTGCGCACGCGCAAGATCGCCGAATTGACAAGCGGTGCCGGAAAATCCCTGACTGAGGTCTGAGCGGGGCTGCGTCCGCTCGCTTTCGCGCAAGCTTATGCGGCTGGCATTGTGCGCCAGATCGCGGCGGCGACGAGAAGTGTCGCCACGCCGGTCATCGCAAACAGCGTCGGTACGGTGACGCCGTAGTTCTGCATGATGGCGACGACGACGGTTGTGCCGGTCATGAGGGCCGCATTGAGCACATTGACCGCCGCCACCGTGCGCGCGCGATAGGCCGCGCCGGCCCAGGCCTGCACCGCCGCGAAGGCCGGCACGATGAACAGCCCGCCGGAGATCGCCATGCCGGCGAGATCGATCGCGATACGAATCCCGAGCGTGGACGAAAACACCGCGCCAGGCGCTTGCGGTGTCAGCACGGCCGCAGCGCCACACGTCGCAATACCGAGATCGAGCGCGAATATCCCGAGCAGCACGGCGCCGGCAAGCGTAATGTTGAGCCTGATGCGTCCGCGCGCGATCGCCGCCGCCAGTCCGGAGCCCGCGCCGACCGCGATCGAGAACAAGGCGAGATAGGCGGTGACCGTGTCTTCGTTACCGCCGATCAATGTCTTGATCAGCGGCGGCAGCAGCGACAGCACCACGATGCCGACCAGCCAGAACCAGCTCGTCACCATGGCGCCCCACCACAGCCGCGCATCGGCGCGCAGGTGACGGATCATGGCTGCGGTCGAGGCGACGATATTGGCGGAGACCTTGAGCTGCGGCGCGCCTTCGCCGGTCGGCGGGATCAGCAACGCCGACAGCCAGCAGGCGAGGGCGAATCCTATCACCAGCGCCGCGAAAGCCGCGATATCGCCACCACCGTGGGCAGCCAGCCCGCCGACGATAGTGCCGGTGAGGATGGCCACAAAGGTCGCGCCTTCCACCAGCGCGTTGCCGATGGGTAATTCCTCACGGCGCAAGTGGTCGGGTAGGATGCCGTATTTGATCGGCCCGAACAGCGAGCCCAGCACGCCATAGCCGCCAAGCGCCACAAACAGGATCGGCACCGAGTGCAGTGCATAGCCGACGAATGCCAGGCCGGCGATGAACATCTCGACGAATTTGATCGCTTGCGCCACCCGCGCCTTGTCATAGCGATCGGCGATTTCGCCGCCGAGGCCGGAAAAGAGAAAATAGGGCGCGATGAAAACGGCGCTGGCGAGCGTGATGAGCGCCTCGGCGTCGGCGCCGCTGCGGCTGAACAAGATCAGGAACACCAGCGCAGTTTTGAGAAAATTGTCGTTGAATGCCGCGAAGAACTGGCAGGCGAACAGCGGCGCGAAACGCCTCGACAGAATTAGGGGCAGCGGCATCGCCTCTAGTATCGCAAAGTTCCCCGTTCGGGATAGCGCCTCTCGCCCAATAAAAAGGGCGGCCCGGAGGCCGCCCCAAGTGGGTCGCTTCAGACAGGACGCGGTTACAAACGGAACTTTCCTCCATTGACGGAATCCACGACGATCGCGGCCATCGTTAGGGCGACTGCGATCACGGCGGTAACGGCAAACAGCGAGGTCCACATGGCGTAGTCTCCTCGTTGGCGCGAAACGCGCGGGGGAGTCTGGCGGGAGCAACGCGAAGGAGCGGCTTTGGTTCCGGGATCCGCACACGGATGCGGATTTTGGTGACTATTCGACAGGGAAAAATTGTAAGATTATGAGCGAAAACGGCTGAAACTGGATTGAATCGGTAGGAAATGGACGCCGTGGCCACAATTCTCAATCAAAGCGCGGTTGCTGCCGAGCCTGACGCCAGCGGTGCCGCGCGCCAGCGTCTGCTGACGGAGGAGCGCGTCTGCGGAACCCGTATCCTGCTCGACCGGCTGACCGTGGTGGCCGGCGGCGTGGCCCGCCTCAAGGTGCCGGCGCAAGGGCTGGCTTGGTTCCTGGTGCTGGAAGGCGAGTCGGTGCTGGCGCATGCCGGCGGCCGTGAGACGCTGACGGATGCCCATGTGCTGTTCTTACCACCGGGCTATGCGGCCACTTTATCGTCGAGCGGTGGCGCCGTTCTGCTCTATGGCGAAATTCTCGATGCCGCGATCCTCGATCCCGCGCTCATAAAAAATCCACCCGCTTTCCGTGTGATCGACTGGACGCGCGAGCCGGTGCTCGATTCCGAGCATGATGCACGCAAGCGCATCTATCTGGTGACGCCGAAATTGTTCGGCACCAAAGCGGTGAAAGGCGAGATGATCATCTATCCGCCGGGCACTGCGGCCACCAATCATCATCACGTCGGTGCCGAGCATTTCATGTATGTGCTGCGCGGGCGCGGCACCGTCTACGCCAACGAGCGTCCGTTCGCTGTCGCTCAGGGCGACGTCATCTACTATCCCGATCTTGAACGGCATTATCTCGAGGCCGCGCCCGACGAGGAACTGGTGTTCGCGGAGTTCTTCGCGCCCGGCGAATTCAAGACGGTCTGGATGGACGAGAGCCAGGTCTGCGCCTGGAATCCGACGGGCCACGACATCAAAGGCCGAGCGCCGATGCGCGAGATCAAGGCGCACTCGTCGGCCGAGGTGTTCAGCCCGGGGGATGTTTAATCGTCCGCCGCGAAGGCCGTGGTGCCGGCGGAGGGATTTGAACCCCCGACCACCCGCTTACGAAGCGGATGCTCTACCGCTGAGCTACGCCGGCTGAATGTTGGCACTCATATCGACGCAAGTCCGGAATAGCAATACGGCTGCGTTCCCGATGGCCGCCTAGCGAAATAACTGCATAAAACGCTGCCAGGGGGCGAGCGGCGGAGCCGACGTGGGTTCGGGGATCGGGTCGCTCTCCAAAGCGGAATCCAGGCCCGGATCGTCGGGAGCGTGCACCAGCGGGATTACCGGTTCGACGGGCCTGGCCTGGGCGGCGGGCTTGGCGGCCGGTTTCTGCGCTTTGCGCGGTGGCGGTTCCGGCTTGGCTTCGGGCCATGGCGCCGGCGGCGCGAGCGTGATCGACTCACCCGCTGGCGTTGGGGCGGTCTCGATCACCGGGCGCACGATGCCGACCTCGGCCAGCGGCACCTTCCAGGCGAAACCATCGAGCCGGCCGTTCGGCGCGACCGGCATCCAGTGCTCGGAGACCGTACCATCCGCGGTCCACATTGGATCGCCGGCCGCGCGCATGGCGCGACCCATCCATTCTCGCACACGGCCTTCGTCGCCGTGCTCGGCCTCCTCGATATCCGCCATCAAGGTCGCGACCCGGCGCGTCGGCGTCGGCAAGTAAGGCGCTAGTGCGGCGCGGGCGATAGCGAATTCGCGCGCGTCGATCGCGGCGTGTGCCACGGCAATCGCGCCTTCGATGTGTCCGGGTGCGAGACCGGCGAGCTTCTGTATGCGCGTCAGGCGTTCGCGCGCGCTGTCGCCCAGCCGCAAGTCGGTATAGGCGTCGGCGATGTCGGGATGCGGATTGATCGCCCACGCCTTCTCTAAGATCTTGCGCGCCTTGCGCTGTTCGCCGGCTTCCGCCAACCGGCGTCCGGCCAGTGCCGCCGCCGGCACTAGATCGGACGCCAATTTGACCGCTTCCAGCACCGCGGCACGCGCGCTGTCGCGGTCGCCTTCGTTGAGCGCCAGCGCGCGGGCGGTGAGTAGCACGGCGCGCTTGCGGCGGTAGTCGGGCTTCTCGAGCGCGGGCTTCATGCGATCGAGCGCGTCGAGCGCGCCCGACCAATCGGCGCTGGCACAGCGATAATCGAGCACCGCTTGTCCGGCCCAGGCGGGTGCCGGCGACGCTCGGCCTGCTTCCTCGGCGACGAGCCGCGCGGCCTGCGCGTCGTTGCGCCGCTGCGCTTCGATATAGAGCCCGCGCAAGCCGAGCAGCCTGGTATCCTCGCGCCGGATCATCTCGCGGAAGACGCGCTCGGCGGCGCTGCGGTCGCCGGCCATCTGCGCCGATTGCGCGATGAGCAGCAATGCAAGCGGATCTCCCGGCAAGAGCCTCGCCGCTTCCTCGGCGGATTTGCGCGCGCTGCGCAGATCGCCGGCGCCGATTGCGATCAGCCCGCGCGAGACCGCGAGATAACCTTTGGCAGCGCGGCGGTGGCGGAACAGCAGCGATACCTGCTCGGGCGAGCGCAAGACGACGCGCACGATGGTCCACAGCGCCATGAGCACGATCACCAGCGCGACGACGGCAAGCGCGGCCACCATCATCGAGGTTTCGACGCGGTAACCCATCCAGGTAACGGCGACGTCGCCCGGGCGGTCGGCGACCCAAACAAAACCGGCCGCCAATACCGCAACCGCCAACAGGAAGGTGACGACCCGGATCATTGTGTTCCCGCCTTGGACCCAAGTGCACGTGCTGTATTGGCGGCGTATTGGCGTGCGGCATCGAGCGCGGCCTGACGGGCTTGCGCCTTGGCGATCCATGCCTGTGCCGGCGCGCGCGTTGCGCTATCGAGCTTGCCGAGATCGCTCAGCGCTGCCGCAATGTCGGCCTTCGACGCGTCGATTTCGATCCGAGCCAGCACCGCGGACGGCTCGTCGCCGGTCGGCGCGGTCACCGGACGAATGCGCACCAGCTTGCCGGCATTGGCTTCAAGCCGTTCGAGGAAGCCGTCTTCGGGCGCCACCACGCCGGAAATCTTGAGCATCGTCGGCAACAGCGCGTATAATTCCTGGGAGAGCGTCGGCGCGGTCGGCACGCCGCTTGTCGCAAAGGGCGCCAGCGGCGCTAGCGTCTTGTCGTCTCCGCCGAGCGATTTCAATTGCGCCAGTTCGTTCGCGAACGACGCGCCGCTCGTTACGGCATCGCGCAGCATCGCAGCGAGCAAGGCCAACCGAGCCGCGGTGTCGTTACCACTGTTCTTGCTTGTGATCTTGCCGATGTCGGCTTGCGCCGACTGGGTCGCGCTCTCCAGGGCGGCGATACGTTTGTCGAGCGCTTCGATGTCCGCGCGCACGGCTCCGGCAGGCGGGTTTGCTTTGATCGACGCTTGCAGGTCCGCCACCGCCTTGGCGGCCGCGTCGGCACGCTCGCGTGCTTGGCCGGCATTGGCGGCGATATCGTCGCTACGGTGGCTGAGCGCCGTGAGTGCGACGCCGAGTGATTTTATGGCGCTGTCGGCGGCGGCGAGCCGTTCGGCGACGACGGCGTTGCTGGTCGGCAGTTTCTTGATCAACTCTTCGACCTTGCTGATGCGCTGGGTCAGCGCATCCACCGCTTTGTTGTCGGCGGCGACTTGTGTGGTAGTCGTCGTGAAGGTTGGTTGCAGCGGCAGCAGACCGGCAACATAGAGCCCGAGCAGGACCACCAGCGCGGCAACAACACCGGCCGCGCCGCCGGCAAGTGCAGCCACGCCAAACACGCCGCCGGCTTGTGTCGGCGGTGTTTCGGCCTGAGCGGCATTCGCGGGTGCGGGCTCCTCCGCGGCCGGCTGTAACTCGGGCTGCGGTGGCGTTGTCGACTGCGCTGGCGGCACTTCAGTCGCGCTCAGGTCAATGGTCGGCCGCGCGCGCTTCTTGCGGCTCGGACCCTCGGGCGCGGCTTGCGGCGCTCCTTCGGGCGCTTCCGGCGTGGTGCGTTTGTCTGCCATGCAGCTCCTTGACGAATCGGCCCACCCGCCCCGCTGGAAATAACGCAATTGGCGATAGCGCGCCAATCAACCCTGCGCCCGCTCCAGGCTTGCAATCAATGCCGTCTCGTTCGGCCGCGGCGCGATGGCGATGCGGCCGGCGCCGGCGTCGGCGAGCGGGGCTGCGATCTGCGCCGACAAGCAGATATGCCGCACGCCAAGCGCCTGGCTGGCGACGCCTGCTTGCGCCGCCCCGGCAAGGTAGTTCTCGGCGCTGCGCTTGGAAAAATGCAGCACCGCATCGATCTCGCCGGCCTGCAGCGCCGCGGTCAGTTCGGGCGGAAACGGCGCGGTCGCCGCGCGATAGACCACGACCATTTCGGCCGCGATGCCGTGCATGCCCAATTCGCCCGCCAGATCGGCGGCGCGGTCTTCGCCGGCCAGATACAGCAATGGCGCCGCCGCGTCTGGGCGGCGCTCGGCGATCAGCCGCACTAGATCGCGCACGTCGCCGCCGGCCGAGGTGACATCGGCAAATCCGGTCTCGCGCGCGGCCTCCGCGCTGCGCTGCCCGACCGCAAACACCGGCAGTCTGAACAACGCCTTGCACGCCGGATTGCCGGCGATGGCGAGCGGCGCATTGGCGCTGGTAACGATGACCGCGCCCCAGGTACCAGAAAGATCGACCTTGACTGGTTCGACCCGCATGAGCGGCGCGAGCAGCACTTCGTGCCCGCTCGCGCGCAACACGGCGGCGGTGCGTTCGCCATCAGCCTGCGGTCGGGTGACGACAAGACGCATGATTATGTTTCTCTGCGCATGATCTTCTCCGAAAACCGGTTCCCACTTTTCGGAATCATGCGTTAATCGAAGAATCCGGGACCGGCGAGGCGTTTCAATTCTCGGCCGGCTTCGCTGCAAATCGTGATTGCGTCCTTGCGGTGGCCATTCGCAGCGATGTCGTGGGCGGCGGTGCCGTCCGGCCGCGCGATCAAGCCGCGAAACTGTACCGTATCGCCGCTGAGCGTGGCATGACCGCTGATCGGCGTCTTGCAAGAACCGTCGAGCACGGCAAGGAATGCGCGTTCGGCCGATAGCGCGGTGAAGGTGTCGGCGTGATCGATGCGCGCCAGCGCTTCGCGCGTGCGCGCATCGTCGGCACGCGCCTCGATGCCGATGGCGCCTTGCCCCACCGCGGGGAGGAATTCTTCCGTGCTCATGATTTTGGTTGCGTGCTCGGTGAGGCCGAGGCGCCTCATGCCGGCGAGCGCCAGGATCGTCGCATCGACCTCGCCGGCGTCGAGCTTGCGCAGCCGCGTCTCGACGTTGCCGCGCATCGGCGTCACGCGCAGGTCGCCGCGCGCGCGCTTGGCGATCGCCTGCCGCCGCAGCGAGGCAGTGCCGAGCGTTGCGCCCTTCGGCAATTCGGCGAGCGAACCAGCCTTGCGGCTGATAAACACGTCGCGCGGGTCCTCGCGCTCCAGACAGGCCGCCAGCAATAGGCCGGGTTGGGAAAATGTCGGCATGTCCTTGGCCGAATGAACCGCCAGATCGATGCGGCCGCCGAGCAGCGCTTCTTCGATCTCCTTGGTGAACAGCCCCTTGCCACCGACCTCGGCCAAAGGCCGGTCCTGAATAGCGTCGCCTGATGTGCGGATGATGACGAGTTCGATCGCCTCCTCATCGACCCCTAACGCCGCGGCCAGCCGCGCCCGCACGGTGCGTGCCTGCACCAGCGCCAGCGGGCTGCCGCGCGTGCCGATGCGCAAGGGGGCGGTGGATTGCGTCATATTACCTCTCAATGCTAGGGCGTCTTTTAGAGCACCCTTTCCGGAAAAGGGAGGGCCGTCCCGGAATGACGACGACAGAGGGATGCGATAATTCATGATCGTCCTCGGGATCGAGACGACCTGCGACGAGACCGCCGCGGCAGTGGTGGAGCGTCTCGAGGACGGCCGCGGCAAGATTTTGTCCAATATCGTGCTGTCGCAGGGCAAACAGCACGCCGAGTTCGGCGGCGTGGTGCCCGAGATCGCCGCGCGCGCCCATGTCGAGGCGCTCGATTTGATCATCGCCCAGACCATGGCGCAGGCCGTGCTTGACTACTCCAGCCTCGACGGCATCGCCGCTGCCGCCGGTCCCGGGCTGATCGGCGGCGTGATTGTCGGCTTGACCACGGCAAAAGCCATCGCGCTGGTGCAACAGAAGCCGCTGATCGCGGTCAATCATCTTGAAGCCCATGCGCTGACCGCGCGGCTGACGGACGCCACGCCGTTCCCCTATTGCCTTTTTCTCGCCTCCGGTGGCCACACCCAGATCGTCGCGGTGCGCGGCATCGGCGAATATGTGCGGATCGGCACGACACAGGACGACGCGATTGGCGAAGCCTTCGACAAGACCGCCAAGTTGCTCGGCCTCGGCTATCCGGGCGGGCCGCAGGTCGAGAAGGAGGCGGCCCGCGGCGACGCCGCCCGCTTCGCTCTGCCGCGGCCCATGCACGGACGCAAAGAAGCGGATTTCTCGCTGTCGGGATTGAAGACTGCGCTGCGTCTGGAAGCCGAGAAAATCGCGCCGCTGTCCGACCAGGACGTCGCCGACCTATGCGCCTCATTCCAGCAGGCGGTGGTCGACGTGGTTCTCGACCGGCTTCGCGCCGGCGTAAGCATCTTCCGCGCCAAATACGGCGCGCCCACCGCGGTGGTTGCCGCCGGCGGCGTTGCCGCCAACCAGGCGATCCGCAGGGTGCTGCACCGCCTCGCCTTCGAGGTCGGCGCCCCGCTGGTGGTGCCGCCACTCGAACTGTGCACCGACAACGGTGCCATGATTGCCTGGGCTGGCTGCGAGCGGCTGGCGCTCGGGCTGACCGATACGCTCGACGTGGCGCCGCGGGCGCGCTGGCCGCTCGACGAGATCGCGGCGGCCAAGGGTAAGCTGCAACGTACGGCGGCGTATAAATGAACAGGCCAAGCGCATGACCATTCAACGCATCGCCGTGCTCGGTGGCGGCGCCTGGGGAACGGCGCTGGCGCAGACCTGCACGCACGCTGGGCGCGACGTCACGCTGTGGGAATTCGACGCCGGCAATGCCGAGCATCTGGCAAGCAAGCGCGAGAGCCGCTTTTTGCCGGGCGTGCGCCTTGAAGACAGCATCAAGGTGACGCGCGCGCTGGCCGAGGCGTCGCGCAGCGATGCGATCCTTCTGGTCGTTCCCGCACAGGCGATGCGCTCGGTGGTCAAATCGCTGGCGCAGACAATGGCCCCCGGTTCGCCGCTGATCGCTTGCGCCAAGGGCATCGAGCACGGCACGCACAAGTTCATGACCGAGATTATTGCCGAATGCGCGCCGAATGCCGTGCCGGCGATCCTGTCGGGGCCGAGCTTTGCCGCCGATGTAGCACGCGGGCTGCCGACCGCGGTGACGGTCGCCGTCGGCGATGAAGCGGTCGCGCGCGACCTTGCGCATGCGATGAACACCGGCACGTTCCGGCCCTATCACTCGACCGACGTGCGTGGCGTCGAACTCGGCGGCGCCACCAAGAACGTGCTGGCGATCGCCGCCGGTATCGTGACGGGCAAGGGACTTGGCGTCAGCGCGTCGGCGGCGCTCACCACGCGCGGCTTCGCCGAGTTGGTGCGCTTTGGCCGCGCGTTCGGGGCGAAGACCGAAACGATGATGGGCCTGTCCGGCCTCGGCGACCTGATCCTGACCTGTTCCAGCCCGCAGTCGCGCAACTTCTCCTTCGGCGTCGCGCTCGGCAAGGGCGAGAGGCCGGACAGCGCTGCGCACGGCAGATTGGCGGAAGGCGCCTTCACCGCGCCGGTGCTGCTGGAGATGGCACGCGAGAAAAATATCGAAATGCCGATCTCTGCCGCTGTTGCCGCCATTCTTGCAGGACAACTGAGTGTCGATAAGGCGATCGAGTCGCTGCTCACGCGCCCGATCAAGGCGGAGGAATGACATGGCCTATTGGCTGATGAAATCCGAACCCGGCGCATGGTCGTGGACGCAACAGATGAAAAGCGGCGCCAAGGGCACCGCCTGGACCGGCGTGCGCAATCATCAGGCCAAGCTCAACCTGATGAAAATGAAAAAAGGCGACCGCGCCTTCTTCTATCACTCCGGCGAGGAGAAGGCCGCCGTCGGCGTCGTCGAAATCATTCGCGCGCATTATACCGATCCAACGGCGAAGGCGGGCGAGCCCTGGGTCGTGGTCGACGTGAAAGCGGTCGAGTCTTTGCCTAAGCCAGTGACGCTCGGCGCAATCAAGGCCGAGCCGAAGCTCAAGGCGATGATGCTGGTCAACAATACGCGGCTGTCGGTGCAGCCGGTGATGGCCGACGAGTGGAAGCTCGTCTGCAAGATGGGCGGCCTATAGCCGAATTCACTATCCCGGTACTGGGCAACGGCTTTTCCCGTGTGGGTTGGGCGTTTGAAACCCCCACCAAAGTGGGGCATGGCGCGCCTTGTCGCGCCTGCAACCGCCGTCGCATAATAGGAGCAACAACGAAGACGGTGCCCGCGGCGTTTTGCGCGGGCGGGGAGGAAGTTCCGATGTCCGACAAGATCTATGACGTTCCGCCTGCCTGGCAGAAACGCGCCTTCGCCGACAAAGCCAAATACCAGGAAATGTACGCGCGCTCGATCAAGGACCCGAACGGGTTCTGGGCCGAGCAGGCCAAGCGAATCGACTGGATCAAGCCGTTCACCAAGGTGAAGAACACGTCCTTCGATCCGAACAACGTTTCGATCAAATGGTTCGAGGATGGCACGCTCAACATTGCCTACAACTGCATTGACCGGCATCTCGCCAAGCGCGGCGACCAAACCGCGATCATCTGGGAGGGCGACGATCCGAAAGACGACAAGAAGATCACCTACAAGCAGCTGCATACCGAGGTCTGCCGCTTCGCCAACGTGCTGAAAGCGCGCGGCGTCAAGAAGGGCGACCGCGTCACCATCTACATGCCGATGATTCCGGAAGCGGCAATTTCCATGCTCGCCTGCGCGCGCATCGGCGCCGTCCATTCCGTGGTGTTCGGCGGTTTCTCGCCCGACTCGCTCGCCGGCCGCATCGAGGACTGCAAGTCGTCCATCATCGTCACCGCCGACGAAGGTGTGCGCGGCGGCCGCAAAATCCCGCTCAAGGTGAATGCCGATGCTGCAGCTGACAAGGCCGGCGGCGTCGCCTCGATCGTCGTCGTCCGCCGTACCGGCGAGAAGGTGAATATGAAAGCCGGGCGCGACGTCTATTACGACGAGATCGCCAAGACTGTGCCGGCCAATTGTCCGTGTGAGGAGATGAACGCGGAGGACCCGCTGTTCATTCTTTATACGTCAGGTTCGACCGGCAAGCCAAAGGGCGTGCTGCACACCATCGGCGGCTACGCGGTCTATACCTCGATCACGCACCAATACGTGTTCGACTATCACGACGGCGACATCTACTGGTGCACTGCCGACGTCGGCTGGGTCACCGGCCACAGCTATATCGTCTATGGCCCGCTCAGTAACGGCGCCATCACCATGATGTTCGAGGGCGTACCGAACTATCCGACCACCTCGCGCTTCTGGGAAGTGTGCGACAAGCACCAGGTCAACATCATCTACACCGCGCCGACTGCAATCCGCGCGCTGATGCAGGGCGGCAACGATCCGGTGAAGAAGACTTCGCGCAAATCCTTGCGTCTGCTTGGCACCGTCGGCGAGCCGATCAATCCGGAAGCCTGGGAGTGGTACTACCACGTGGTCGGCGAGGACCGCTGCCCGATCGTCGATACTTGGTGGCAGACCGAGACCGGCGGCATTCTCATTACGCCGCTGCCCGGCGCGATCGCGCAAAAACCGGGCTCGGCGACGCTGCCGTTCTTCGGCGTTATCCCGCAGATCGTCGATGCCGAAGGCAGCGAGCTCAAAGGGGCCGGCAGCGGCAACCTGTGCATTGCCGATAGTTGGCCCGGCCAGATGCGCACGGTCTACGGCGACCACGAGCGCTTCGTGCAGACCTATTTCTCGACTTACATCGGCCGTTACTTCACCGGCGACGGCTGCCGTCGCGACGAGGACGGTTATTACTGGATCACCGGCCGCGTCGACGACGTGATCAATGTCGCCGGTCACCGGCTTGGCACCGCCGAGGTGGAAAGCGCTTTGGTCGCGCATCCGAAAGTGTCGGAGGCTGCCGTGGTCGGCTATCCCCACGACATCAAGGGGCAAGGCATCTACGCCTATGTGACCCTGATGGCGGGCGAGCAGCCGACCGAAGCGCTGCGCCAGGAGCTGGTCGGCTGGGTGCGCAAGGAAATCGGTCCAATCGCTTCGCCCGATCTGATCCAGTTCTCGCCCGGCCTGCCGAAGACGCGCTCGGGCAAGATCATGCGACGAATCCTGCGCAAGATCGCCGAGGATGAGTTCGGCAATCTCGGCGACACCTCGACGCTGGCCGACCCGGCCGTGGTCGACGACCTGGTGCACAACCGGCAGAACAAGAAGGCGAGCGCCAAAGCGGGCGCTTAGCCCGATTGCCCGGAGAAAGAACGGTCCCCGTGCGAACGGGGGCCGTTTCTATTTTCGCATTTTCAGCACGCGGTCGACCATCTCGCCGGCGACGCCGAGATAATTCGCCGGATCGACCATTTTCTCCAACTGCGCGCGGGTGGCGTGCTTGCTGATCTCCTTGTCTTCGACCAGGAGATCGATCAGCGGCCGTCCGGTCCTCACGACGAGGCGGCACACGTCATAGACCATGTCGTGCGCGATGTTGCGGCCGAGCGTCGGCCCGAGCCCCATCATAACCGCTTCCGACATGATCAGGCCTTTGGTTATGTCGAGGTTTTCCAGCATTTTCTTTTCGTTGACCTGCAGGCCGCTGACGACGAACTTGGTTTGCGCCAGCGCGCCGGCCGCCAGCATGAAGATTTCCGGCAGCACGATCCATTCGATTTCCCAGGGCCCCGTGGCGCGTTCGTGATCCTCCACCATGGCTTCGAGCAAGGTGGCGACGAGCTGCTTCACGATGCCGGTCTGCGCCGTGATGTAGACCGACGAGATCGGGTTGCGCTTCTGCGGCATCGTCGATGACGAACCGCGGCCTTCGTGGAACGGCTCGTAGACTTCCTCGACTTCGGTCTGCATCAAGAGCTTCACGTCGAAAGCGATCTTGCCGCAGGAGCCGGTGACGAGACCGAGGAAGCAGCCGACCTCGGCGATAGTGTCACGCACGGTGTGCCAGGTGGCGACCGGCTGACCGAGCTTGAGCTCCTTGGCGAGTTCCTCCTGGCACTTCAGGCCATCTTTGCCGAGCGACGACAGCGTGCCGGCGGCGCCGCCGAACTCGACGACCAGCAGGCGCTTCTTGAGCTGGGCGAGGCGCTCCTTGTGGCGCTCGAAGCCGGCCAGCATGGTCGCCATCTTGTAGCCGAAGGTGATCGGCACGGCCTGTTGCAGGTTGCTGCGGCCGGCCATCGGTGTGTCGCGATATTTCTTGGCAAGCTCGGCCAGCGCGCCGCAGATGCCGTTGATTTCCTTCTCGACGAGATCAAGCGCCTCGCGCAGCACCATCACGGTGGCGGTGTCGGTGATGTCCTGGGTGGTGGCGCCCCAATGCGACCATTCGCCAAGCCTGTTCTTGCACAGCTTCACCAGTTGCTGAACGACCGGGAGCACCGGATAGCCGATGCGTTCGGTGGCTTCCTTGAGTTTCGCCATGTCGATTTTGTCGGCGGTGCAGTGCTTGACGATCTCGTCGCAGGCTTCCTGTGGAATGATTTTCAGCTTGGCCTGGGCGCGGGCCAATGCGGCCTCAAAATCGAGATATTTCTGCACGCGGTTCTCGTCGGAGAACACGTTTCGCATCGCGGGCGTGGTGAAAATATCGCGGAATACGGCGGAATCGAGAAGGGTCGAGGGCATCATTGGCTCCCAGCAAATGTTGGGCGCACCCTAGCGCTTCTTGCGGGGCGATCAACCTGTTGCGCCCATCGGCGTTTCGGTCCCAAACTGCGGTCCGACAGGGAGGCCGCCATGAACGTCAACGCCAAGCAGCAGACCGGTTTCAGGCTCGAGCCGGTGCATCCGAAGCCGGAGGAGGCGCACACGATGCCTTACGCGCCGGCTATACATATTGTCGGCGCCTGCGACCTGATGTTCCTGTCGGGAGCGACGCCGTCGCCGCTCTATCACAAGCATCCGCATGTGGAGGCCGAGCACGTGCATCCGCATTCGATTGAGGAGCAGACCAAGCGCGCCATGGAGGCGATCAAATCGATCCTCGACCATGCTGGCGCGACCTGGCGCGACGTGGTGAAGGTGACGAAATACTTGACCGACTTCCGCGAGGCCGACGCCATGCACGCGACAATGGCGAAGTATTTCGGCGATTGGCGGCCAGCCTCGACCACAGTGTGCATCAACCAGTTGTCGTCGCCGGGCGCGCGCATTGAGCTCGACATGATCGTGGCGCTGCCGAAGAAGGCGTCGTGACGCTCGCTCCCGATCTCGCTCGCATCGTCGACGCCGAAATCCCGCGCTACTCCGATGCGGAGATGGCGCGCCGGCGCGCGGCGGTTGAGGCGCTGCTCGCTGAGCATGACTGCGATCACCTCGTATTTTGCGGGCTCAATCGCTTCGGCTCGGCGGTGCAATGGATCACGCAATGGCCGGTCACCGCCGAGGCGGTCGGCGTGCTTAGTCCGGGCGAGCGCGACGCGCTGTTCGTGCAATGGGTCAATCACGCGCGACAGGCGAGTATCGTCGCCGACAAAGCGGACGTTGCCTGGGGCGGCGAGTCGTCGATTGCCGCGGCGATCGAGGTGCTCGACAAGCGCCGATCGCGCAGAGGCCGCATCGCCTATATCGGGCCGCTGACTGCCGAGCAGCACGTGCGGCTCGCCGCGCGCCATCCGAACATCGCCAATCTCACGCGCGCTTACACTAGACTTCGGCAGGTCAAATCGGCGGAGGAACTCGACTGGCTGCGCATCGGCGCGCATTTCACCGATCTCGGCATGGCGGCGCTGCGCGACGGCTTGAGGCCGGGATTGAACGAACGCGAACTCGGCGATGCCATCGAGCGCGCTTATGTTTCGCAGGGCGCGACAAATGTTATTCACTACATTGGTGCAACGCCTATGGCCGCGCCCGACCTCGGCGTGCCGCGCCAGTTTGCGACCACACGGCGCGTGCAGAAGGGCGATGCGGTGGTGGCGGAGATCAGCTCCGCGTTCTGGGACCATCCGGGGCAGGTGCTGCGCAGCTTCGCGCTGGGCGAGCCGACGCAGCTTTACCGCGATTTGCACGCGGCGGCTGATGCTGCCTTCAACGCGATTACCAAAGTGCTGCGCGCCGGCGCCACGCCGGCGCAAGTGATCGAGGCCTCAGGCGTGATCGAGGAGGCGGGCTTCACCATCATCGACGACCTGTTGCACGGCTATGGCGGCGGTTATCTGCCGCCGGTGCTGAGCTGCAAGAGCCGCCCAGCCGGGCCGGTGCCGGAAGAGCCATTCCGCGCCGGCCAGACGGTGGTGATCCAGCCCAACGTCACGACGCGCGACGGCAAAGCCGGCGTGCAGACCGGCGAGATGGTGGTGATTACGGAGACGGGTATCGAGCGGCTGCACACGATCCCGCGGGGATTTGTGATACTCTGATGTCATTCGCGCCTACGCGGGTATGAAAGCGGAGAGCTGCTCCTTCATCCAGTCTGCGCTCTGCGAGCGCCAGCGGTAGGCGCGGTTGTTGGCGATGTGGTTGCCATCCTCGATCATCATCAGCATGACGGGACCTTTGACTTCGCGCGCCAGCCGCTCGGCGTCGGCGGCGGGGATCACACGATCGAGCCGCCCGTTGACGATGAAGATCGGGCAGGTGATGTTTTGCGCGACGTCGACCAGCGACAGCGTCTGCGCGTTCTTGCGCGCTTCCTCGACGGTCTTGCAGTGGCTGCGGATACGAAACGTCTCGCGCGTCAGATCCGGCAATGCGTCGAAGGCGACGCCGAAGTCGAACGGCCCGCCGAGCGCAATGCAAGCCTTGATGCGCTTCTCGAAGGCTGTCGCGCGCGGCGCGTAATAGCCGCCGAGGCTGACGCCCCACATGCCGATCCGCTTGTTGTCGAGATCGTTTCGGGTCTCGACATAGTCGATGACGGCCTTGACCGGCACTTCGTAGTCACCGCGGATCGGGATGTCGTATTGCGCCTCGCCCTGGCCCGGACCCTCGAACACCAGCGTCGCCATGCCGCGTGCCAGAAAGGGCATCTCGTAAGCGTCGGTTTCTTCCTTGGTCGAGTCGAGGCCGACCGCCATCACCACTACAGGCGGCTTGTCGATGCCCGGCGGCCTGCGAAGAATGCCGGCCAGGGTCTTGCCGAGGTACGGAATCTCGACGCGCTCGCCGGGCGGGTTGAGATGCGGCAGCGCCGCCTGCCGGCACTCGATTTGCTTTTTATGCGCGGCCTGCATCTGCGCCGGATCGTGCGCGAACAGGAACGAGCCGAAATGGTAGTAGACCGCGGCACGCTGCAGGCATTCGCCGGCGGTGAGGAAATGTTTCTTCGCCAGCGCTTCGCGGCCGAACGCTTCGTGATGTGCGGCGCGTTCCGACCAGGCTCGGCACCAGTCGTCGTATGATGCGAGCTTGCCGGTGATCTCCTCGAAGTCTGTGAGCGCCACGCCGTTCGCGACAAAGCGCGCGCCCCAATGCGCGATCGCGGCCTTGAGCAAGGGATCGGAGGACATCTCTTTTTTCCCGGAGGTTAGTTGGTCTTCTCGTCGCGGCGATACCACGGCATGAAATATCGCGTACACCAGTTCACCAGCAATTCGAAGCTGACGCCGAAGGCCGCGAGCAGCAGAACGCCGACGAAGGCTTCGTTGTGGTGATAAGAGCGCGAATTGTACAGAATGTAATAGCCGAGTCCGCCGATTGAGAGGAAGAACTCCGCCACCACCGCGCCGATCAGCGCGCGGCCGGCGGCGAGGCGGAAGCCGGCCAGCAGATAGGGCATCGACGCCGGCAAGACGATGTCGATCAGCGTGCGCAGGCGGCCGGAGCGGAACGATCGGGAGACTTCCAGATATTCGCGCGGTACGGCGCGCGCGCCGTCGGCGACGTTCATGATGATGGCGAAGATCGCGGCAAAGATAATGGTGGCGATGCGTGCTCCGCTCGAATAGCCGAACCACAGCGAGAACAGCGGCAATACGATGATCATCGGCAAAGCATTGAAGCCGTTGACATAAACGCGGATCATGCGGTCGACAATATTGCTGCGGCCCATCAGTAAACCGATGGCGGTGCCGGCGACGATCGTAATGGCCAATCCTTCGGCGACCGCGGCAAGCGTTGCGCCGAGCGCATTGAGAAACTCGGGATCGACGATCACGCGCGGGATCGCCAGCACGACCGTGCTTGGCTTGGCGACGTAAGCCGGCGCGATGGCGCGGACCACGAACTCCCAGGCCAGCAAAATCACAGCGCCGGTCAGCAGGCGCGGCAGGAAACTGCTGGCCGGCGCGGCGGCGCGCGACGCTGCCGGCGCCGTCGGGATCGCGGCCGATGCGATACTGATGCTGGTCTCGGCCATCGGCTATTGTCTCCACCGCGCGAAGTGCTGCTCGATCGCCAAACCGAGCCGCGTCAAGCCGATGCCGATCAGGCCGATCACCAGGATGGAGGCGAACACGCCGGCGGTATCAAAATCCTGCGACGCGCCCATGATGAGCTGGCCGAGTCCGGTCGCCGACAGAAAGAACTCCGCCGCGATCATGCCGACCAAGGCGCGGCCGATGGCCTGGCGCACGCCCGTCATCATGTAGGGCAAGGTGTAGGGCAGCATCACCTCGCGCCACAGCGCCCACTCGCTGGAGCGGTAGGATTTCGCCACCTCGATCAGCTCGGGCTTGATGCTGCGCGCGCCTTCCACGGTGTTGTAAAGCACAGGAAAGACGGAGAACAGAAACACGACCAGCACCTTCGGCACAAAACCGAAACCCATCAAAGACAGGATGAATGGAATCAATGCCACCATCGGAGTGGCGTAGAGGATCATGAGGTATGGCTCGATGCCGATGCGCAGGACGCGGACGCGCGCGAGCATCAGGCCGAGCGGCGCGCCGACGGTCAGCGCCAGCCCGAAGCCGGTGAGGAAAAGCGTGGCCGAGTCGAGAAACTGGGCGATGAATTCGCCGCGCGCGATCAGTTGCCAGAGCCGCACTAGCGTTTCCGAGAACGGCACCATGAAGGCCGCGCTGGTCGAGCGGCCTGCGATTTCCCACAGCGCGAGCCCAGCAAAAACGCTGAGCCAGACGGGTGCGTGGCGGCGGATGGTGGTCAGGTGCATTTACTATTCTAACTTGCCATTCCGGGCGCGGGTGCTTGCCCGCGAGCCCGGAATCTAGGGTCAGTTTCGAGCGCTGCTCTGGATTCCGGGTTCGCCCGCTGCGCGGGCGCCCCGGAATGACAGAGTGTCACTTCACCATCGCGTTGGCGTCTTTCCAGACGCTTTGATCGACCAGCGCATCATACTTCACTGGCTCCTTGTCGGGCTTGATGGAGCCGATCTTCTTCATCAGCGCGGCAGTGGCTTCCAGCTTGCTGCGCGGCAAGCCGTCGTCTTTCACCGCCCAGAAGTCGATCGCCAGAAACGACTTGAGCGCTTCCTTGTTCACTTCCTTGCTGTGACCGGTCACCGCGGCCGCATCGGCCACCGCGTCGGCGTTCTTCGGATCCTCCATGAAGCGGGCGGCTTCGATCAGCGCCGCGACCGAGCGCACGATAGCGTCGCGGTTCTTCGCCAGATTGTCCTTGCGCACCACCAGCGTCAGATAGTGGCTGGTCGGGTTGGTGTTCTTCATCGCCAGCAGGATGTTCAGTTTCTTGCCCTGGTGCGCGATCTCGGCAAGATCATCGAGATGCAGCACGGCGAACTGGAGCCGTCCGGCGAGCAGCGCCGGGCCCGGGCTCGAGCCGAGCGCGATCTGCTTGACCTGGTCGATCTTCACCTCCTTGCAGCCGGCGGCGAGCATCGAGCGCAGCGCGATCGAGCGGGCGCCGTTGATCGAATCGACGCCGACGTCCTGACCGGCCATGCCCTTGCAGGTCTTGCCGGCTTCGGTGGTGCCGATCACCCAATCCGGGTTCGGCATGCCATAGACGCCGACCAACGGCACATCGGCATTGGAAATCTGCACGATCACCGGCGGGGTCGGCGACCAGGCCATGTCGATGTCGCCGGCGACGACCGCGCGCGCGGCGGCGGTGCCGTTGTCGAAAGGCTTGATCGTGACGTCGGCGCCGTACTTTTTGAAGAAGCCTTGTTTCTCGGCGACAAAGGCGATGGTGGCCGAATAGATCGGCGGAATGCCCGGAATTGCGATTACGATCTTCTTGCCGGCCGCGTTCGCCGGATTGGCACCGATCAGCGTAATGGCCAGCACGGCGCCGGCCAATAAGCCAAACACTCTGCGAATCATGAAATCCTCCCTTTTCGATTCAGTTTCTTGTTAGCGTTCGAGTACGAATTCGGCTTCGCGCGCCTCCCGCATCAGCGTGCCCCACACCTGCTCGCGCAATTCGGCAAAGCGCGGCTCGCGCAGCGTTTCGCGCGTGCGCGGAGTTCGGCAGGTCGATGGTTATGGTTTCGTGGATGCTCGAAGGCCTTCCCTTGAGCACGATCACCCGGTGGCCGAGCAGCACCGCTTCCTCGATGGAGTGCGTGACGAAAACCATGGCGGTCGGCCGCTCGTCCCAGATCCGCAGCAGCTCGAACTGCAGGATTTCGCGAGTCTGCGCGTCGACCGCCGCGAACGGTTCGTCCATCAGCAGCACGTTCGGTTCGATGGCAAGCGCGCGCGCCAGACCGCAGCGTTGCTGCATGCCGCCGGACATCTGATAAGGGAACGCGGCCTCGAAGCCGCCGAGGCCGACCAGCTTGATGAATTCCGGCACCTTGCGTTCGATTTCCGCCTTCGGCGCGCTGGCCATGCGCAAGCCATAGGCGACGTTGTCGAACACCGTCTTCCAGGGGAACAGGCCGAAATGCTGGAACACCATAGCGACGCCGGCGATCGGCTCTTCGACGCGCTGGTTGCCGACCCAGATTTCGCCGGCATCGTGCGGCAGCAAGCCGTCGATGCAACGCAGTAGCGTAGTCTTGCCGCAGCCGGACGGCCCGACGATGGCGACGATCTCGCGCTCGGCCACGTCGAAATCTATGTTGCGGAATACTTCGAGCGTGCCGTAGCGCTTGGCCAGCCCCTTGATGCGGATACGCGGTTCGCCCGTGGCCGCGCGCGATGCGGGAACGGAGTGCACGGCTGATGCCGCCTGTTGGTTTGTCACTCGGCGGCCTGCGACGCTGGCTTGGGATTGACTTTCGCCCAGTAATCGGCGGCCTGTTTGGACTGCTGCAACGCGTCCATGGTCTCGAAGCCCGGCGCCATCGAGCCATCGGTCCCCGCGAGAATCTGGTGGTGTTCGATGTTCAAGGTGCGCAACCAGCGTTGCTGGCCCATGGTGATGGCGACAAAGTAACCGATCTCGACCAGCTCCGGCTCGCTGAAGTGCTTGTGCAGACGCGCCCACAGCTCGTCGCCGGCCAGCAGATCCCAGGTGATCGCCTCGGCGTAAGCAAGCGCGGCCTTTTGCCGCTCGTCGTAGTGCGTCGAACTCTCGAAATTGATCAAGTCGGAATAGTCGTCTTCCTTAAGACCCGCCTTGGCCGCCTTGATCGAGCGCTGGTTGCCGCAGAACTCGCACAGCACCGAACGCGAGACGTAGATGCGGCACAACTCCTTGATGTTGTGATCGGCCACGCCGTTCTTGAATACGTCGCGCCAGGTATTGGCGAACGACCAGAACGTCGCCGGTACATGGGCGCGGATGGCCTGGCTTTCCGGCCGCGGCGTCCCCTCCCGCGCACAGCGCTCGAATTCGGCGATCATAGCGGGGTCTTTGACCGCCGCGGGATCGACATAGCTAATGCGCGGTTTTGACATCGACGACTTCCTCCCGGGAGACATTGTTACGCGCCGCCATCGCGGTGGTCGTTACCGACCTTGGCTACATGTTGCCGCAACCGCGCGGCACGAGCAATGTCGGTTGCACGATCCAATAACCAGTCTTGCCCCGGATGCTGGCCCACCGCGGCCGCAGTTGGGTGCAAATGGTTGGATGCGAGTCCCATGTTTGTGGGCCTTTTTGAAGCGCGCAAGACATCGTTAGGCTCAATCAATCGTTACGGATCGTACGAAGTTACCGCTCAGTATTGTTAATGGCTCGAAAGGTTACTCTAAACTTATTCACCTCGCACACCGATCGTAAATAATAGTAATTCAGCGGCTCTTCAGCATAGTAACAATTGGACCGATCATATTAGCAATTGAATACTTAGTCCCCCTTAGTCTCGTGACGACCGAGTTTCAGGATCGCGTCAAAACGGGACAAAAACCTTGCGTGCCAGCACCATCGTCATGATCGGGTTCGCCGTCGTGTTCGGCCTGCTCGCCGTCTTCATCGCGCAAGTCTGGCTCAACAATCAGGCCAGCATGCAGGCGAAGAACTTCGAGTCGAAGCCGGCAGTGGCGATGCAAACCATCGTTGTCGCCAAGCAGCCGCTGCGTTTCGGCACAGAACTCACAGCGGCGGTGCTGAAAGAAATTCCGTGGCCGGAAGCTTCGATGCCGACCGGTGCCTTTCACAAGATCAGCGACGTGCTGCACGGCGGGCGCCGCGTGGTGCTCACCGCTATCGAGCCGGACGAGCCGGTGCTGTCGCTCAAGATCACAGGCCCCGGCCAGCGGGCGACGCTGTCGGCGCTGGTCAAGCCGGGCATGAAGGCGGTGACCATCCGCGTCAATGACGTGGAAGGCGTCGGCGGCTTCGTGCTGCCGGGCGACCGCGTCGATGTCGTGCTCACGCGTCAGATCGACAAGGGGTCGGCCTCCACTGAGGTCGTGTTGCAAAACGCGCGCGTGTTGGCGGTCGATCAGGTCGCCGATGAGCGCGTCGCCAAGGCGACCGTGGCGAAGTCGATCACGCTCGAAGTGAGCACGGTGGAAGCGCAGAAGGTCTGGCTGGCGTCGTCGGTAGGCAATCTGTCGCTGCTGCTGCGCAAGGCGGGCGAAACCACCGAAACAAGGACGCGCAAGATCACGCTCAACGATTTGAGCGGCAATGATCCAGTCATCAAAGACAAGGATGCAACCGCGATCGTGGTGGTTACGCGCGCGGCGGCGAAGCAGGAATACACCGTTCCGGTCGAAGGCAGCCGTGGGGATATGTCGACGACAGGTCTGGGTGCAGTGGCCCGGTAGTACCGGGCATGGGGTCAACTAAGGGCGGGGGAGTGTGTCGTGAAACATAACAACGAATTCGCAGCCGGCTTCGCTTGGCGGCGCTCGGACAAAATCGCTGGCGCCGGCAATTGGCTGTGCGACCTCGCGATCGCCATGGCGATTGCGGTGGCCGCGACGCTTCTGTTCATGGCTGGTGATGCTTATGCGCAAGATCGCATCGTCCAGATCAGCGGCGCCAATCACACAGCCATGGTGACGGTCACCATCGGCAAATCGCAGGACGTGCGTACTGGCTCCAGCTTTGTCGACGTCATGGTCGGCGATCCGGACGTTGCCGATGTCAATCCGCTGACCGATCATACGCTGTCGATTCTTGGCAAGAAGATCGGCACCACCCGCGTACAGGTCTATGCCGAGGGCAAAAAGCTGATCGGCATCTTCGACGTGGAGGTGAACTACGACATCAGCCGGCTAACCAATGAGCTCAAGCGCCAATTTGCCGGCTCGCGTCTGCGTGCCTCGTCCGTCAACGGACGCATCATGCTATCGGGCGACGTGACCGATGCGGCCACCCTCGATAAGGCGGTGATCATCGCCAAGCAGTTTAGCCCGGACATCATCAATACGGTGTCGGTGATGTCGCCCCAGCAGGTGATGCTGGAGGTGCGCTTCATCGAAATCTCGCGCACTGCCGGCCGCGAGCTGGGCGTGCAGTGGAACACCTTCGGCAACCCCAATGTGAATATCGGCAACAACGTGCCGGCGAGCGGATTGCCAATCTCAGCGGCGACGGCCGTGGGAGCCGCCGGCGTTGCCTCCGGCGCGGCGCCGTTCGGCTTCATGATTGCCAACCTGGTGAAGGGCGGCGTATCGGCCGACGTGGCGATCAACGCACTCGAGCAGAAGGGTCTCGCCCGTAGCCTGGCTGAACCCAATCTGGTCGCGTTGTCCGGAGACACTGCGAGCTTCCTGGCCGGCGGCGAATATCCGATCCCGGTGTCCAGCAACCTCGGACAGGTCACCGTCGACTACAAGAAGTACGGCGTCGGCCTCGCCTTTACACCGACCGTGCTCAGCCGCGGATTGATCAACCTGAAGATCGAACCGGAAGTCAGCCAAATCGACACCACCCATTCGGTGGCGGTGACCAGCAGCATTTCGGTCCCCGCGCTGACCGTGCGGCGCGCCTCGACCACGATCGAGCTGCGCGACGGTCAAAGTTTCATGATCGGCGGTCTGCTGCAGAGCGATTCCAAGAACTTGATCGATCAACTGCCGTGGCTCGGCACCGTGCCGGTGCTGGGCACCTTGTTCTCAAGCAAATCCTATCAGCAGAACCAGACCGATCTTGCCATCATCGTGACGCCGCACCTGGTGCGTCCGATGCGGCCGGGTGACGTCGTCAAGACGCCGGCCGACGACGCGCTGCCGCCAAACGATCCGGACTTCTTCCTGCTCGGCAAGACCGAGGTCATGCGGACGGAAGCCATGGCGCTCACGCCAATCACGGCCCGTATCGCCGCCGCCGGCGACCGTCCGTTTACCGGCCATATGCTCGATCTGCCGAAGGGGGATTCCCATGCAGCCATCCAATAACGTGCTGCGCACGCTCGCGCTCGCAGCTCTGCTCGCCGCACTCGCCGGCTGCTCGGAGTATCTCGATCGCCGCGAAACGATTTCGCCCGGCGGCGGCGATTCGGTCGCGACCAATAAGGTCAGCCAGATGGTCGACCCCTGGCCGCGTGCTAGCGCCGACCGGAATATCGCCTATAACGGAGAGAAGATGGAGACCGCGGTGGAGCGCTATCGCACCAACCGCGTGATCCCGCCGCAGGGCATCGGCACATCCAACAATTACCAGCAGCAGGGTTCCAACAATCAAAACAATACGACGCCGGTTGGGCCGACGGTGACCCAGGCTGCGGCGCCGGTGAAGTAAACGGAATCGACTGAAGTCATGCGTCTAGGCCGCAATCCCAGCTCCGATGCAAATCGTACCCGCGTGGTGGTGCTGACCGCCGACGCCGAATTCGACCGTTCGGCGCGCGTCACGTTCGGCGCCAGCAATGCGATCGAACTTTCTGTCGTGCCGGGGCGGATCGCGGAGTGCGGCGACACGCTCGATGTCGCGGGCGCCACCGTCGTGGTGGTCGACCTCGACGCCGGCAGCGACGCGGAGATGCAGGCGCTGACGCGGCTGATGGCGCGCGTGCACACGTGGCCGCCCATCATTGCGGTGACGCAGAGCTTCGACGAGAACGTGGCACGCACGCTGCTGCAGATGCGGGTTGCCGACTTTCTGGTGAAGCCGGTGGCGGCGATCGATCTGGTGCGCGCCTGCGCCCGCGTTTCCCAGAGTCATACGGGTGCCGCCGCGCCGACCGAGGCGAAGATCTACACATTTTTGCCCGCGGTCGGCGGGGCGGGGGTGACCACGCTGGCGGTGCAGACGGCGATGCTGATGCTCAACAGCGGCGGCCCGCGTATGAAACCGTCCACCTGTCTGCTCGATCTGAATTTCCAGAATGGCACTGCGGCCGACTATCTAGACCTCGAGCCACGCCTGAACCTGGCAGAAATCGAGCCGCGGCCGGACCGGCTCGACCGGCAATTGCTTGAGATCATGCTTTCGTATCATGCTTCCGGCCTCGCCGTCATCGCCGCGCCGAACCGGCCGGCGGAGATGCGGTCGTTCGACCCCGACGTGGTCACACGCCTGCTCGACCTCGTTTCCGCCAATTTCGACTACGTTGTGTTCGACATGCCGCGCACCTGGTTCTCCTGGACCGACAGCGTGCTACTTGGCTCGAACAACTTGTTCATCGTCAGCGAGACCACCGTGCCCAGCCTGCGTCATGCCAAGCAATTGGTAGCGGCGATCAAGGAACGGCTCGGCGACGGGCCCAACCCGCAAGTCATCGTCAACCGCTTCGAACATCGTATGTTCTCGTCCGGTTTGCGCCGCAACGACCTCGTGCAGACGCTCGGTGACGCCTTCGTGGCCGCGATCCCCAACGACTACAGCTTAGTGCGCGAGGCGATCGACCGCGGTATTCCGCTCGATGAGGTCAAGCCCGGCAACAAGATCACCGTGGCGTTGAAAAAAATGATGGCGGATGCCACGGAGAAAAAGCCGCAAGCCGAGGTCAAGACCGCCGCACCGATCAAGAAGTTCAAGCTTTCCGTCGCGCAGTAACGCGTGATGCCGAAAAGTGGACAGCAGTTTTCCGGAATGATCGCGCACAAGGAATAAGAGGACCGAAGCGATGGCCGGCCGTTTCACATTCCGACGCGCTGCAGCCCCCGATTTGCCGGCGAGCGAACCCGCGACGCCGGTCGAGTCCGGTAACGCGGCATGGACAGTGCTTCCGGAAACGCCGCCGGAGCAGGCGCCGCCGCTGC
Source organism: uncultured Alphaproteobacteria bacterium (assembly GCA_963821785.1). Classification (GTDB taxonomy): domain Bacteria; phylum Pseudomonadota; class Alphaproteobacteria; order Rhizobiales; family Xanthobacteraceae; genus Pseudolabrys. Next base: position 376,834 of record CAWGFC010000001.1, read on the forward strand.
AGCCGCAGGCGGCCGTCAATCCGTTGCTCAGCGACAAGCTGCTCGATGCTAAGGTCCGCCTGCATCGCCGGCTGATCGAAGAGATCAATCTCTCCGCGCTGGAAAAGCTGCCGGAGGAGGAAACCCGCCGCCACGTCCAGCAGCTGGTGTCACAATACGTGCTGGCCGAACGGCTGGCGCTCAATACGCAGGAACTCGCCGATTTCGTCTCGGAAATTCTCGACGAGATGACGGGGCTGGGTCCGCTTGAGCCGCTGCTCAAGGATGAGAGCATCAACGATATCCTGATCAATGGCCACGAATGCGTCTATGTGGAGCGCCGCGGCGTGCTCGAACAGCTGTCGGTGCGCTTCAAGGACGAGCAGCATCTGCTGCGCATTATCAATAAGATCGTTTCCGCGGTCGGCCGCCGCGTCGACGAATCCCATCCTCTCTGCGACGCCCGCTTGCAGGACGGTTCGCGCGTCAACGTGGCGGTGCGGCCGATCGGCGTCGACGGACCCCTGGTCTCGATCCGCAAATTCTCCAAGAAACCGCTCAACCTCTCCAAGCTGGTCGATGTCGGCGCACTACGTCCGCCGATGGCCGATCTGCTGGCGGCGGCGGTGAAATCGCGCATCACCACTATCATTTCCGGCGGCACCGGCTCCGGCAAGACCACGATGCTGAACGCGCTTTCCGCCTTCATTTCGGAAAAGGAGCGCCTGATCACCATTGAAGACGCCGCCGAACTCCAGCTTCAACAGCCGCACGTCGGCCGCATGGAAACGCGGCCGCCTAATATCGAAGGCAAAGGCGAAATCCGCCAGCGCGAACTGGTTAAGAACGCGCTGCGCATGCGACCCGACCGCATCATCCTCGGCGAGTGCCGCGGTGAAGAAGCCTTCGACATGTTGCAGGCGATGAACACCGGCCACGAAGGCTCGATGGCCACCATCCACGCCAATACGCCGCGCGACGCCATCTCGCGCCTGGAACAGATGATCGGCATGGCCGGCCTGCCGATGACGGTCTCATCGATCCGCGGCCAGATTGCCGGCGCAGTCCAGCTCATCGTGCAACTGCAGCGCCAGTCCGACGGCAAGCGCAAGGTCACCTCGATCGCGGAGATCACCGGGCTCGAAGGCGACATCATCCAGATGCAGGAAATCTTCAAATACGTGCGCACCGGCACCGCGCCGGACGGCACTGTGCAGGGCCATTTCACTGCCACCGGAGTGCGCCCGCGCTTCCTCACCCAGTTGCTCAACCAGGGCGTCAAGCTGCCCGGCAATCTGTTCGATCCTTCGCAACCTCTGTAAACCGCCATGTTTGATTTCAACCCGGTTTATCTGGTCTATCTGCTGGTCGGCGCTTCGGCGGCGATGTTTGCGGAAGGCTTCTATCTGCTGGCCTACAACAAGGCGTCCTACCGCAAGAACATCAACCGGCGCCTCAAAGTGATGGACCATAAGCCGGACCGCGAAAGCGTGCTGGTGCAATTGCGGCGCGAGCGCGGTTTGACCAGTGGCGGCGACTATCGATTGCCGCTGGCCAATCTCAATCAACTCGTGCTGCAGTCTGGCCTGACCGTTGGATTCGGACGACTGATCCTGATCATTGTTATCGGCATGATTGGGGCGTTCGCCGTGACGATGGTGTTCGAGCGACACTTCCTGCATGCCGTCGTTGTCGCGCTGTTTAGCGGCCTCGTGCTGCCCTTTGTGGTGCTGAAGTTCCTGCGCTCGCGGCGGCAGAAGAAGTTCGCCGCGCAGTTTCCCGACGCCATCGACATCATCGTACGTTCGTTGCGCGCCGGCCATCCGGTGCCGATCGCCATCAATATGGTGGCGCGTGAGCTGCCCGATCCGATCGGCAGCGAATTCGGCACGGTCACCGACGAGATCACCTACGGCGCCGACTTAGAGACCGCGATGCGCAATCTCTATTTCCGCGTCGGCACGGATGACCTGCCGCTGTTCGTCACGGCGGTCGCGATCCAGGGCTCGACCGGCGGCAACCTCGGCGAAATTCTGGAAAACCTGTCGGGCGTGATCCGCCTGCGTTTCAAGATGCGGCGCAAGATTCGCGCGCTGGCGGCGGAAGGCCGCGCCTCGGCGCTGATCCTGTCGTCGTTGCCGATCGCCCTGTTCGCGGTGATCAATTTTCTGGTGCCTAGTTTTTACGCCAGCGTCTGGCACGAGGATATGACCAAGATTGCGTTGGCGCTGGCCGGCGGCTGGATGGGCGTCGGAAATATCATCATGTATCGCATGGTCAATTTCAGGATCTAACCGATGAACATCAGGATCTAACCGATGAACATGATGTCAACGGCGTTCGCCAGCATTTTTCGCGACAATGCCAGCGCCTTGATGGCGCTGCTGGTGTTTCTTGCCGCCGGCACCTTGGCATTCTCGGTGATGGTGATTGCGCGTGTGCGCGGCTCGGTCAAACGGCGCGCCTCGAATATTCTGGACGAAAGCGAGCGCGGCAATCCCAAACGCTCGTTGCGATATTCGAGCCTGAAGGCGGTCACCCAACTTATCGAATACACCACCAAGCACTATTCGACGACCAACGACGAAAACATGCAGGTGCTGCGCCGGCGGCTGATCCAGGCCGGCATTTACGACCCGCGCGGCGTCGCCTTTTTCTTCATCGGGCGTACGACGTTCGCCGTCGGATTGGCCGCCGCCGTGTTCGTGGCGCGACCCATGCTCGTATCGCACGGAACCACGTTCTTTTGGCTGATGGTGATCGTCGGCGGCATCGCCGGCTATATCTGCCCGAGCTTTTATGTCGATCGGCGCATAGCCAGTCGCAAGGAGGAGCACCGCGCCGGCTTTCCCGATTTTATGGATTTGCTGGTGGTGTGCGCGGATTCCGGATTGTCGATGGAAGCCGCGCTCGAGCGCGTCGGCCGCGAGCTTGGCGACAGTTATCCCTCGCTCTCCGCCAACATCCACATGACCAATCTAGAAACCCGCGCCGGCCGCCCGCTTAAGGACGCGCTTGAGCGCTTCGCCGACCGTCTGGCGCTCGACGAGGCGCACGCATTCGCGACTCTGATCAACCAGTCGATCGACCTCGGCTCCAGCATCACCGATGCGCTGCGGGTTTATAGCGACGACATGCGCCATAAGCGGCTCTCGCTCGCCGAGGAAAAGGCCTATGCGCTGCCGGCCAAGCTGTCGGTGCCGATGATGGTCTGCATCTTCCCAGTGCTGTTCGTGGTCATCCTGCTACCGGTGTTTGTGCGGTTGCATGTCGGCCACTACTTCTAGCGTACCGCGGCGCGGCACAGAGTGAAGAATTTCTTAACTAACCTCTCCTAGCTTACCCTTGGTCCCGGTCGCGGGCGGTTCCTTCAGGTCTTGTCATGCGTAGTGGAATTGTCCGAACCTGGTGTCTTGCGGCGATTGGCCTCTGGCTGGCGGGTTGCAGCGCCGGCAAATTCACCAATCCATTCGAAGCGAATACGCAAGGCGCCGACGCTTTTGCCGCGGCGCCGGCGACGGATGGCGCCGCCGCAGAACAGCTGCCACCGCCGCTGGGCGTGTCGGCTGCCGCCGAAGCGGGCCTGTATGGCGGCGATCCGAACGACGCCTTGAACCTCGGCAAGAAGCAATACCGCGCCAATAATTTCGGGCTTGCCGAAAAATACTTCCGCCACGCGGCCGAACTGCATCCGGGCGACGCGGAGGTGTGGCTCGGGCTTGCGGCCTCCTACGACCGCCTGCGCCGCTTCGATCTTGCCGACCGCGCTTACGCGCAGGCCATCGGCATCGTCGGACCAACCGCCGAGATCCTAAACAACCAGGGTTATTCCTACATGTTGCGCGGCGACTACAAGCGCGCGAAAGAGAAGCTTGATGCCGCCCTGCGCAGGGACCCCGGCAACAAATACGTGCAGAACAATCTGCAACTCCTGGAAACCAGCTACCGCACCGGCAAGGCCATCCAATAGACCGAGCTTAGCCGCGCCGGAACATGGCTGGAGCGCGGGACTAATTCTCCATATCGCGGGTTCTTGATACGGGCGCGAAATTTTCGCGGCCTGCCGCAGGGGCGGTACCCGCTGCGCGCCGTCTCGACTACCATGATATAGTGGGCAAACAAGGCCGGGGCTTCAACACCGGCCATCAGGGGGAACCAAATGGCTAGCACAGTCAACGCCGGCGCACGTCTCGACCGGCTTCCAATCTCGTCATTTCACTATCGCATTTTCTGGCTGGTCGGCGCCGGTATGTTCTTCGACGGCTACGATCTTTATGTCGCCGGCGGCGTGCTGGCATCAGCGATCCAGACGAAGTTTTCGACGTTGCCGCAGAACCTGCAGTTCCTCTCTCTGACCTTCGTCGGCATGACGCTTGGTTCGTTGATTACCGGCTTTGTCGGCGACAAAATGGGCCGCCGCTTCACCTATCAGATCAATCTGTTGATCTTCGGCCTCGCCTCGCTCGCGGCCGCCTTTGCGCAGAACATGGATCAACTCATCGTCTGCCGTTTTGTGCAGGGGCTCGGCCTCGGCGCCGAGATCGTAGTCGGCTATTCGACAATGACGGAATTTGTGCCGCCGAAGACGCGCGGGCGCTGGCTTTCGTTCATGGCTTTCATCGTGGTCGCCGGCTTCCCGGTCACCGCGATCCTCGGACGTCTGATCATCCCGACCTGGGGCTGGCGGCCGATGTTCATTATCGCCGGCGTCGGCTCGCTGATCGTTTGGTATCTGCGCAAGCGGCTGCCCGAGTCGCCGCGCTGGCTGGAATCGCAGGGCCGCACTGCGGAAGCGGAAGCCTTGATGCAGACGATCGAGAAGGAGGTGGCCACCGCCGGTGCGCTGCCGCCGGTCGTGGTGCCGGTTCCGGTTGCGCAGGTCACCGCATCCGACATGCTACGCCCGCCGCTCCTGCAGCGCATGATCGTCGGAAGCTGGGTGCTGATCACGATCAATACGTTGATCTTCGGCTTCGTAATTTTCCTGCCGCAGTTCTTCCTGCGCCAAGGGCTCACCATCTCGCAATCGCTTAGCTATACGGTGGTGCTGGCCGTCGCCTCGCTGGTCGGCTGTGCGGTTGGCGCCTGGAGTTCGGACGCCATCGGCCGCCGTGCGAGCATCATCGGCGCGTCGGTCGTCACCATCGTGTTCGGCTACGTCTACGCCCGCTTCGACGCGGCGTCAGATCCGACCATCGTGCTCGCGGTCGGCTTTGTACTGATCATGGCGATCTATGTGCAGACTGCGCTGCTGTTCGGCGTCTACACGCCGGAGCTGTTTCCGACCGAGATCCGGCTGCGCGCCAATGGCATCTGCAACACGCTTGGCCGGGGCGCGACCGTCGTGTCGCCCTTCGTGGTCGGCTACCTGATGGTGCACTACAAGCTGCCCGGCGTGGTCTGGCTGATGATCGGCTTGGTGGTTGTCCAGATCATGGTGGTGTGGGCCTGGGGCGTGGAGCCGCGCAATCGGGGGCTGGAGGACGTCGCGACTGCCAAAGCTTGATCCGCGACCTTGCGTCCTGTATCGGCCGTTCGGGCTACCGGACGGCCGATCGCGTTCATAGATAATGCAAGTGGGGCGCGCGAGGAATCTTTCATGTTCAATTCGCTGCGAAAATTGATGTCCGACCTGGGCGACGGTGGCAGGCATCCAAGCCGCTTCGCGGAAGACGATTACCGCGTTGCCGCTGCGGCGCTTTTGGTACATGCGGCCGCCATCGACGGTTCGATAGCCGACGCCGAACGCGTAAAGCTGCACGGACTGATCAAGTTGTGCTTCAATTTGGACGATGCCGCGACCGACGAATTGGTCGCCGAGGCGACCAAAGCCGAGCAAAAAGCCGTCGATCTCTATCACTTCACCGCGAAGCTCAACCGCTCGCTCGACGAGACCGGGCGCGCACGCATGGTCGAAATGATGTGGCAGATTGCCTATACCGATGGGGTCGTCACCGAATTCGAGGACAATTTGATCTGGCGGGCGGCCGATCTACTCGGCGTCTCGCAAAGCGAGCGGATCGCGCTGCGTGAACGGGTTTCGGCGTCGCGCGCGGATGAGGGTAACCTGACGCAATGAGCAACCTGCAGCCGGTCACCGTGATCACCGGCGCCTCCGCCGGCATCGGTGCCGCCTTGGCGCGCGTGTTCGCGCGCAACGGCCACGCCTTGGCGCTGGTGGCGCGGCGCGAGGACCGCCTGCGCGCGCTGGCCGACGAGATCGCGGCCGCTGGCGGCGTCAGGCCGCTGGTGATCGTCGCCGACCTGCAGCGCGGCGATGCCGCCAGCCTGATCGGCAAGGCCTTGACCGCGCAAGGAGCCGAGCCGCAATTCATGGTCAACAATGCGGGTTTCGGCCTGGTCGGGAATTCCGCCTCGCTCGATCGGGACGAGCAATTGGCGATGATCGATCTCAACGTTCGGATGCTCGCCGGCTTGTCGCTCGCCTTTGTCGACAGCCTCGCGCGTCATCGCGGCGGCATCCTCAATGTCGGTTCGGTGGCCGGTTTTCTGCCCGGACCGGGCATGACGGTCTATTACGCCACCAAGGCCTTTGTGCTCTCGTTTAGCGAAGCGTTGCACAGCGAACTCAAATCGCGCGGCATCAGGGTGACGGTGCTCTGCCCGGGTCCGGTGCCAACCGAATTCGGCGCGCGCGCCGGCATATCCGGCAGCATGTCTCCGGCCATTCTCACCCAAAGCGCCGAGCGCGTGGCGGAGGAGGGTTACCGAGGGCTGATGCAGGGCCGGCGAACCGTCGTGCCGGGCTTGTCCAACAAGCTGATTGTTCTCCTGCTTCGATTTATCCCACGCGGCCTGGTGCTGGCGCTGGTGGATGCCCGGCAGCGCCAGCGCAGGCCCGCGCGGCGTACATAGCCGCCTCGCGCCGCTCATATTGCAAACGTCGGCAAAGCCATTAGTACTCGATGGAGGCGCAGAATCGCGCACCGAACCGCTATGTTGAAGCCGGTCCTTCTTATCGTGCACCAGGAGCATTCCTCGCCCGGCCGAGTCGGCCAGGTGTTGAGCAAACTCGGCTATCCGCTCGACATCCGCCGCCCGCGCTTCGGCGATCCGCTGCCGGAAACGATGGACGAGCATGCCGGCGCTGCGATTTTCGGCGGCCCGCAAAGCGCCAACGATGAAGAGGGTTTCATCAAGCGAGAGATCGACTGGATCGGCGTGCCATTGCGCGACAACAAGCCTTATCTCGGTATCTGCCTCGGCGCGCAGATGATGGCGCGCCATCTCGGCGGCCGCGTTTATCCGCATCCGCAAGGCCATGCCCAAGTCGGTTATTATCCTATCCGTCCGACGCAAGCCGGACTCAAGGTCTGCCCCGAGTGGCCAGATCACGTCTATCAATGGCATCGTGAAGGGTTCGAATTGCCGGCCGGCGGCGAATTGCTGGCCGTGGGTGACGACGCTTTTTCCGTGCAGGCGTTCTGCTATGGCACCGGCTATGCGTTGCAGTTTCACCCCGAGGTCACCCACGCCATGATGTATCGCTGGCTGGTGCGCGGCGCCCACCGAATGGAACTGCCGGGCACCAAGCAGCGACAAGAGCACATCGCCGATCGCGCGGTGCACGATCATGCCTCGCGCAACTGGCTCGTCGCCTTCATCGATCATTGGATCGGGCGCAAGCCGGTCAATGACGCGGCTGAATGAAAAGCCCGCCTTCGCCTTACGGGCTATGACGAGCGACCTTCGCGATTTTGGCTGGCTTGCCAACCGAAGCGGCATTAGCCGCGAAGATTGGTGGAGCCGAGGGGATTTGAACCCCTGACCTCCTCATTGCGAACGAGGCGCTCTCCCAACTGAGCTACGGCCCCGCCTTCGCGGCGCAATGTTCGTATTTGCGCGGTTTTCGGCGAGTGGCCGCCATTTAGGACCAGGGTTTGGGCCTGTCAAGGACGCGACCGGGCGGCCGCCGCCACCGCCGGTCCGGCTTGTTCGGGGCCATGCGACCCGCTAATTTCCGCCCTCCTCGAACAGGCGGAGCCTCATGCGCGCGGTCCTCGATATCGTTCTGCTGGTGCTGCAAATCTACATCTGGCTGTTGATCGCCGCCGCCGTCTTGTCCTGGCTGGTCGCCTTCAACGTGGTCAATACCCGCAACCAGGTCGTGCACATGATCGGCGACATGCTGTATCGGCTCACCGAGCCGCTGCTGCGGCCGATCCGCTCGATGCTGCCGCATCTCGGCGGCATCGACATTTCGCCGGTGATCTTGATCTTGCTGATCCTGCTCCTGGAAAACGTGATCATCCGGTACATCTATCCAAACGTCTTCTGAAGTGGTGGCGGTGCGGCCATGGTCGGCGATGACCGGCGGAGTCGCGCTCGCCGTACGCCTGACGCCCAAGGGCGGTCGTGACGCCATCGACGGCATCACGCAATTGGCCGATGGCCGCAGCGTGCTTAAGGTACGAGTGCGGGCCGCGCCGAGCGAAGGCCAGGCAAACGCGGCGCTGGTGCGGCTCATCGCCAAGGCGGCCGGCGTCCCGCCGCGTGACGTCGCGCTCACCGCGGGCGCCACGTCCCGTATCAAACAGCTCGCCGTTGCCGGCGATCCGCCCTCGCTGATCGCGGCTCTGGAGAAGACTTCGGCAAAAGGCTAACAATCGGCCATGCCCGCACGCATCATCGATGGCAAGACGATCTCGGCCGACCTGCGCGGCAAAGTGGCGGACGCCGTGCACCGGTTGCGGCGCGACCGCGGCATCGTGCCGGGTCTCGCGGTCGTGCTGGTCGGCCATAACCCGGCCAGCAAGGTCTATGTCCGTAACAAGACCAAGGCGGTCGCCGAAGCCGGTCTCAGTGCGTTCGATCAGGATCTGCCCGAGGACGTGAGCGAAGTCGAATTGCTCGACCTGATCGCGCGGCTCAATGGCGATCCGCAGATCAACGGCATCCTGGTGCAGTTGCCGCTGCCGCCGCAGATCAATCCCGACAAGGTCATCGCGGAAATCGATCCGGACAAAGACGTCGACGGGTTCCATCCGCTCAATGCCGGCCGGCTCGCCAGCGGTCTGCCCGGCCTGGTGCCGTGTACGCCGCTCGGCTGCGTCCGGCTGGCCAAGACTGTGCACCACTCGCTGGCGGGGCTGGAGGCGGTGGTGATCGGTCGCTCCAACATCGTCGGCAAGCCCGTGGCGCAATTGCTGCTGGCGGAGAATGCGACCGTGACGATTGCTCATTCCAAGACAGCCGATTTGCCGGCGGTGTGCGCGCGCGCCGACTTGCTGATCGCCGCAATGGGCCGTCCGGAAATGGTTCGTGGCCAATGGATCAAGCCCGGTGCGACCGTGATTGACGTCGGCGTCAACCGCGTCGTCGGCGAACACGGCAAGGCGCACATCGTCGGCGATGTCGCCTATGCCGAGGCCAAGACGATCGCCGGCGCGATCACGCCGGTGCCGGGCGGTGTCGGACCGATGACCATCGCCTGCCTGCTGCTCAACACGCTGGCTGCGGCGTGCATCCAGAACGGGCTGCCGGCGCCGAAGATTTGATTATTATTGGAGACGCCTTACTGCCAGGCGTAGGCGACCTTATCGAGCGTCTTTGAACCGAACTTCTCGGACGAGCGAGCCACCGCGCGGCCGCCGAGCGTGCGATAGAATTCCACCGCCGGTTCATTGTCGGACAGCGCCCACACCACCAGGCTCTTCAATCCGCTTTGCGTGAGATCCTTGCGCGCGGCGGTGAACAGGCGGCGGCCGAAGCCGAGGCCTTGGAACTCGGGCCGCAGATAAAGCTCGTAGACTTCGCCGTCATAGAACAGGCTGCGCGCGCGGTTGCGTCCGTAATTGGCGTAGCCGGCGACCTGCTCGCCGAATTGCAGGATGGTGATGCGGCTGCCTTTGCGGATCGCCGAATCCCACCAATCCGGTCCGCGCCGGTTGATCAGCTTGTCGAGTTCGTTGCCCGGGATGATCCCCTGATAGGCGGTCCGCCATGCCTGATCGTGCGTCGCGGCGACGTCCGCTGCGTCGGAGGCCTTGGCTCGGCGAATCTCTATGAGGGTCGTACTCATTGCAGAATAGAAGCAACGAACTTTGCGGCCTTCAAGCCCATAATTAATGATACGTTAATGGTGTGGATTACTGGCCACAGTTCGTCGAGAAAAGCCCTGTGGCTGCTGATAAACCAGAGTTGTTTCGCGCGATCGTGCGCAAAGCGCGCGAAACGCGCGGCGCCCGCGATGCGCGACAGCCGGCGCCACGGCGGCCGGTGATTCGAAATCCTGGATTCGGAACGTCCCAATATAGGACAGCGCCTGCACCCGTTACCGGGCCGGCCGGCGAACCTTATACCGCCTCGGCTTCCTTGGCGCGGTCGGCGCGCTTGCGGTCGGTCTCGTCGAGCAGCTTCTTGCGCAAGCGGATCGACGACGGCGTGACTTCGACCAATTCGTCGTCCTGGATGTAGGCCAGCGCCTTTTCCAGCGTCATGCGGATCGGCGGCGTCAGGCGGACCGCTTCGTCTTTTGAGGTGGTGCGAATATTGGTGAGCTGCTTGCCCTTGAGCACGTTGATGACGAGATCGTTGTCGCGGGTATGTTCGCCGACGATCATGCCGCGGTATACCTTCCAGCCCGGCTCGATCATCATCGGGCCGCGGTCTTCCAGATTCCAAAGCGCGTAGGCGACCGCTTCGCCTTGATCGTTGGAGATCAGCACGCCGTTGCGGCGGCCCTGGATCGCACCCCGGTGCGGCGCGTAGTCGTGGAACAACCGGTTCATGATGGCGGTGCCGCGCGTGTCGGTCAGCAGATCGCCCTGGTAACCGATCAAGCCGCGCGTCGGCGCGTGGAACACCAGCCGCAGCCGGTGGCCGCCGGACGGCTTCATCTCCAGCAGTTCGGCTTTGCGCTCCGACATCTTCTGCACGACGATGCCGGAATGGACTTCGTCGACGTCGATGACGACTTCCTCGATCGGCTCCAGCATCTCGCCGGTCTTTGGATCGTCGCGCATCAACACCTTTGGCCGCGATACAGAGAGTTCGAAGCCCTCGCGCCGCATGGTTTCGATCAGGATACCGAGTTGCAATTCGCCGCGGCCGGCGACTTCCATCGAATCCTTTTCGTCGCTCTCGCGCACGCGCAGCGCCACGTTGCCTTCCGCTTCGCGCAACAGGCGGTCGCGGATCATGCGGCCGGTGACCTTGCTGCCTTCGGTGCCGGCGAGCGGGGAATCGTTGACGCGGAACGTCATCGCCAGCGTCGGCGGGTCGATCGGCTGCGCCGGGATCGGCGTTTCGACCATGGGATCGCAGATCGTCATCGCTACGGTTGCGTTCGGCAGTCCGGCGATGGCGACAATATCGCCGGCGTCCGCCTCGTCCACCGGCACGCGCTCGAGACCGCGGAACGCCAGCAACTTGGTGATGCGGCCGGTCTCGATCAGCTTGCCGTCGTGGTCGAGCACCTTCACCGCCTGGTTGGGCTTTGCCGAACCGGACTTGATACGGCCGGTGACGAGGCGGCCGAGATAGGGGTTGGCCTCAAGAATGGTGCCGAGCAGGCGGAACGGCCCGCTGTCGACGACGGGCGGCTTGACGTGGCTGAGGATGAGATCGAACAGCGGCTGCATGCCGTCGTCGTGCGAACCTTCCAGCGTCGTCGCCATCCAGCCCTGCTTGGCCGAGCCGTAGAGAATCGGGAAATCGAGCTGTTCGTCGGTGGCGTCGAGCGCGGCGAACAAATCGAAGACTTCGTTAATGACTTCGACCGGCCGGGCATCGGAGCGGTCCACTTTATTGATGACCACGATGGGCTTGAGCCCCATCTTGAGCGCCTTTGACACGACGAACTTGGTCTGCGGCAGCGGACCCTCGGCGGCGTCGACCAGCACCAGCGCGCCGTCAACCATGTTGAGGATGCGCTCTACTTCGCCACCGAAATCGGCGTGGCCCGGCGTGTCGACGATGTTGATGCGAGTATCTTTCCACAACACCGAGGCCGCCTTGGCCAAGATGGTGATACCGCGCTCGCGCTCCAGGTCGTTGGAATCCATGGCGCGTTCGACCACGCGCTGATTCTCACGATAGGCGCCGGATTGCTGCAGCAGCCGGTCGACGAGGGTCGTTTTGCCGTGGTCGACGTGAGCGATAATGGCGATGTTGCGAAGATTCATAAACGGTCCAAAAACCAAAGCGCGGGCCCTCAGGGACCCGCGACGTGACGCTGTTGCGGCGCAATATAGTCACCAAGCGGCCAGAAGCAACCGGCCAAATGAAGGCTGGTTAAGCGGCCTTTGACGAGGGCGGCTGTGTCCAGGGGCCAATATGGACGCCTTTTGGCAGTGAATTCTGCAGCATCATCATCTCGGCGATGGTCTCGCCGGTCACCAGCCCGACCAGCTTGCCGCCGCTATCGATAACGCCGACGGCGGGCGCCCGCTTCATTTGCAGCAGCTTGAAGGCCTGTTCCAGGGTCGTACGGTGGCCAACGGTCGGCATGGCCGCAGCCATGGCGTCGGCGACGCGGGCGTCGGGACCGCGCTGCTTGATGGCGCGGATTACGTCGCCGCGGCCGAGCACGCCCGCCGGCTTGCCGGCGGCGTCGACCACCGGGAATTCGCCTTGGCCGGTGTGCAGCAAGGTCTGCACCGCGGCGTCGAGGTGCTCATCCGGCGTTAGCGTTTCGAAATGCGTCATCATGGCGTGGCTCACCGGAACGCCGCGCGAGGCGGCGCGCAGCGCCACCATGTGCGCTTCGGATGCTGCTGCGAGATAGACGAAGATGGCGATGAAGATCAGCAACGGATTGTACATCAGCCCAATGAAGCCAAGCGCGAACGCGACGAACTGGCCGATGGCGGCGGCGACTTCAGTTGCCCGTACGTAGCCCATGCGGCTCGCAAGAAGTGCGCGCAGAACGCGGCCGCCGTCCATTGGGAAGGCCGGAATCATGTTGAACGCCGCCAGGAAAAGGTTCACGGCCGCTAGCCGGTCGATCAGCGAGAATTGTGTATTGTCGAGACCGGCCGCGGCGCTGGACTGCAGAGTTGCACCGCCGACAACGACCAGCAGAATGGCGATAGCCACATTCACTAGCGGCCCGGCAATGGCGATCAGGAATTCCTGTCCCGGCTCTTCCGGGATGCGCTCGAGTTGGGCGACGCCGCCAATTGGCAGCAGCGTCACATAGGGCGTCGGCACACCGAAGGCGCGCGCGGTGAGGATGTGGCCGAACTCATGCAGCAGCACACACAGGAACAGCAATACCATGAAGACCACGCTGTCCCAAGCGGTGGCGGCGCCTCCTTGGCTGTAGCTGGCGGCGAAGATCCAGGCGAGGAACAACAGGAAGGTGAGGTGGACGCGGACGACCGTGCCGAACACCTTGCCGATATTCAATGACCAGGACATGAAAAGCCTCATATGGTCGGTGCCAACTCCTATGAGGTAGTATCTGCCAGCGAGCTTTGCGAGGGCGCTGCGTTCGGCCAAAGGACACCGTCAATGGGCGATAGCTATCCGAAAGTGAAAGTGGCGGCGGTGCAGGCCGCATCGGTGTTTCTCGACCGCGAACGCTCGACCGAAAAGGCCTGTCGCCTGATCCGCGAGGCCGGCAAAAACGGCGCCCGCGTCATTGGATTTCCCGAAGGCTTTATCCCGGCGCACCCCGTCTGGTATCACCACCACGCGGCGAGCGGCGCAATCGCCAACCGGTTGGCGGTCGAGCTGTTCAAGAACTCAGTCGAAATTCCCGGACCTGAAGTCGTCGCGCTGTGCGATGCCGCGCGCGCGGCCAACGCCTATGTCGTGATCGGCGTCTGCGAGAAGCTGCCGCAGACCATCGGCACGATGTTCAACACCCAGGTCTATATCAGATCCGACGGCACGCTGATCCGCAAGCACCAGAAGATCATGCCGACGGTCGGCGAGCGCCTAGTGCACATGGGCGGCTACGGCGACACTTTCGGCGCGTTCAGCAGCGAATTCGGGCCGATGAGCGGGCTGATCTGCGGCGAGAATTCAAATCCGCTGGCGATCTTCGCCTTGATTGCCGAAGGCACCCGCATTCACGTCATGAGCTGGCCGAACCATTTTCCAACCAGCGGAGATCCGCTGCGCAATCGCGTCGCCATCGACTCGCAGGCCTTTGCGCAGATGAGCAAGGCCTTCGTTATTTCCGCCTGCGGCACGGTCGATGAGCGGATGATCGAGATGCTGCAGCCGGGTCCCGATGGAGAGAAATTCTTGCGCAATCCCGATTGTTGCGGCGGCTCGTTGATCGTCGATCCCATGAGCCGCATCGTCGCCGGACCGATGGGCGCCGAGGAGGGCATTCTGTACGCCGAATGCAATCTCGATCTCGGCATTCAAATGAAGCTCCGGCATGATTTTGCCGGCCATTACAATCGGCCCGATATTTTTCATCTGCAGGTGAACCGGGCCACACCGCAACTCTATTCGGTGCACGGCGTTGACCAGCCGGTCGCGCTGGCAAACCCGGTCGACATGACCGCGCTGCCGCCGCAGAATTTGCGGCTGGAGCCGCCAGCCGGCGAATGAGCTCAAGAGAGGTTATGCCATGCCCGGCAAATTGACCGCAGATGCCCGCAAGGCGGCCTTGGCCAAGCTTTCCGGCTGGTCCGAGGTGGCCGACCGCGATGCCATCGCCAAGAAATTCGTGTTCAAGGATTTCAACCAGGCCTTCGGCTTCATGACGCGGGCGGCGCTGGTGGCGGAGAAAATGGATCACCACCCCGAGTGGTTCAATGTCTATAAGACCGTCGAGGTAACGCTGTCGACGCACGATGCCGGCGGTGTGACCGAGCTCGATATCAAGCTCGCCGAGACGATGGACAGGCTCGCGGGTTGACCATGGATAAGACAACGCTCGACGTTTACGATTCCGCCGCGCCGGCCTTTGTGCAGCGCTGGCTCGACGAGGAAGAGCCGGCCGACGTCTACGCTCTGTTCCGGCAATTCTTTCGGCCGGGGCTCACCGCCGATATCGGTTCGGGCAGCGGTCGCGATGCGGCCTGGCTCACCGCCAACGGTTATCCGGCCGTTGGCTACGACCCCTCCGAGGCTTTGCTGGCGCAGGCCCGCGCGCACTTTCCGCACATCGAATTCAACAAGGCCGCGCTGCCTGCATTGAGCGGAGTTCCAGGGCGGCATTTCGACAATGTGGTCTGCGAGACCGTGCTCATGCATCTGCCGCGCGAGGAAATCGTGCCGGCGGTCATCCGCATGCTGGAAATCCTCAAGCCGGGCGGCGTCATCTACATGAGCTTCCGCATCACCGAAAACGCCGATCACCGCGAAAAGGACGGCCGCCTCTTCACCGCCCATGTGGGCGAACAAGTGCGCGGCGCGCTGACCGGCCAGACGATCCTGTATGACGGGACCGTCGAGCGGCGGCCCGGGGTGATGCTCCAGCGGCTCATTGCGCGCGTCGCCTAGCGTCTTGCGGCGACGGGTTTCGACGCCCATTTAATTCCGATGGCATTCGCACACGCTGCATTTTGGCGGCGCGACGACGACGGCGCGCTTAAACACAACTTCTGGCGCAAGCTCAAGCGCGTGGCCGCGTCTATTCCTTTCGCCGAGGAATTGCTCGCCGCCTATTATTGCGCGTTCGATAAGGATACGCCGCTCCGCGTGAAGGCGACGCTACTGGCGGCGATCGCCTATTTCATCCTGCCGATCGACGCCATCCCCGATGTGCTGCCGGTCATCGGCTTTACCGACGATGCCGCGGTGCTGGCGACTGCGATCAATCTCGTTGCCAGCCACATCCGCCCGGCGCACCGCGAGGCGGCGCGTGACGCGCTGGCAAAACTCTAAGGGTGCAGGATCGCCTTGCCGATCACCTGACGCGCGGTAATCGCCTTGAGCGCGGCTGGCGCGTCGCTCAACGGATAAACCGCGTGCACGTGTGACGACAGCTTGCCTTGCGCGCACCAGCCGAGGATCTGCGTCATGTTGGCGCGATGGCCTTGCGGATTGCGCTGGACCCATGCGCCCCAATGGACGCCGAGCACGTCATAGCTGCGCAGCAGCACCAGATTGATCGGCAGCTTCGGCATATCGCCGGCGGCGAAGCCGATGACCAGATAGCGCCCGCCCCAATCCATTCCGCGTAGCGCTGCTTCGCCCTGGGCCCCGCCGATCGGATCGTAGACCACGTTGACGCCTTTGCCGCCGGTGAGCGCGCGCAGCGTATCTTTAAGATCTGTTGCGGCGTAGTTCACGCCGTCGTCGGCGCCATGCTGCTTCGCAAAAGCGATCTTGTCGTCCGACGACGCGCAGGCAATCACGCGCGCGCCCATCAGTTTGCCCAGCTCGACCGCCGAGAGGCCGGTGCCGCCGGCGGCGCCCAGCACGGCCAGCGTCTCGCCGGGCTTGAGTTCGGCCCGATCCCTCAGCGCATGCACCGTCGTCCCGTAAGTGACAGTGAGGCCGGCGGCATGGTCGAAGTCGAGGCCGGGTGGCATGGCGACAAGCTGGTCGGCGGCGACGGCGACCTTCTCGCGCGCAGCGCCCCAGCCGATGTTGCCGATGACGCGATCGCCAGGCGTAAAGCAGGTGACGCCGGCGCCGATACTTTCGACTTCGCCGGCAAATTCGGCAGCGGGTGAGAACGGGAAGGGCGGCTTGTGCTGATACTTGCCCGCGATGATGAGGTTATCGAAGAAATTGAGCGCCGCCGCCTTGATGCGCACTACCGCTTCGTTGGGCCCCGGCACCGGGGCAGCAATATCGGCAAGCTCAAGGTCGTCGGCGGTGCCGTAGCGGGTGCAGAGCAGGGCTTTCATGGTGCCTCTTCGGATAACTGGCTCGCAGGGCTATCTAGCATGGTCCCCGGCCGGTTTGGCGGTGTCCGATTTAGTCCTATAGTTTCGCGGGGGCGGCCGATTGCCGTCTCCCGGCTTGTCGAAATTCGTCCCTAATGGGCTAGTATCCAGTCGTTCTTGAGGGGGCGGCTCGACTGCTGTCTTTCACTTCAACCGGTAGGGCCCGATGACGAAGACGCTTTTGCGATGCCCCACGATTGCACTGCTGACCGCCGCCGCCGTGATGTCGTGCACGGCGGCTTTTGCGCAAACCAAGCCGGCACCGAAGAAGCCGGCCAAGCCCGAGCCGACCGAGCAGGCCGTGCTGCTCGGCCAGTTTGGTGACTGGGGCGCTTACCAGGCAACACCAGGCGGCAAGAAGGTCTGTTTTGCGCTGTCGAAGCCGACCTCGGCGGTCATCGAGCCATCCAATAGGAAGCGCGATCCGTCCTACGCCTTCGTCTCGACGCGGCCCGCCGAGAAGGTCAGGAACGAGGTATCGGTGATCGTCGGCTATCCGCAGAAAGCGGGCGTCGATGCCACCGCGACCGTCGGCTCGGCGAGCTACGTGCTCTACACCCAGAACGACGGCGCCTGGGTGAAAAACGCCGCCGAGGAAGCGCAGATGGTCGAAACCATGCGCAAAGGCTCCAACATGGTGGTCAAAAGCGTGTCGCACACAGGCGCCAAGACCACCGACACCTATTCGCTGAAGGGCCTCGACCAGGCGCTCGACAAGGTGGCCGAGGAGTGCAAGTGACCCGAAGGGTCATCACCGGGCCGCCACGCTCAAGTCGGCTATAGCCGACTTGAGCATTTTAAGCCTGATCTCGGGTGAACCCGAGATCAGGTGGCGAGACCCGATGATCTTGCTTAGATAGACTGAGCCTCCCGAAGCGGGATGGCCGGGACAATCTCGGCCATGAAACGAGCTATTTACGAATGACCACGCTGGATATTTCCTCTTTCGTCGAGAAGACGCCGCTCGAGCGCTATATCGCGCCGGCAAAGCCGTCGTTGATCGGCATGTCGCGTAGTGATCTCGCCGACGCGCTGGGCGAAATCGGCGTGCCGGAAGCGCAGCGCAAGATGCGCGTGCAGCAGCTTTGGCATTGGATTTATTCTCGCGGCTTCACCGATTTCGACACCATGACCAGCGTGTCGAAGGAATTGCGCGCGGCGCTGGCTGAGCGGTTCACGCTGGCGCGGCCCGAAGTGGTGGCCGAACAAATCTCAGTTGATGGCACGCGCAAATGGCTGTTGCGGCTGCCGGGCGAGACGCAAGGCGAGGCACCGCACGAGGTCGAAACCGTTTATATCCCCGACACCGAGCGCGGCACACTGTGCGTCTCCAGCCAGGTCGGCTGCACGCTCACTTGCACTTTCTGTCACACCGGTACGCAGCGGCTGGTGCGCAATCTCACCGCCGGCGAAATCGCCGGGCAGGTGATGGTGGCGCGTGACCGCATGGGCGATTGGCCGGGCGGCACGCGGCCGACCGACGGCGTGGTGCCGAGCGGCGAGCGTTGCGTCACCAATGTCGTGATGATGGGCATGGGCGAGCCGCTCTATAATCTCGACGCGGTGCGCGACGCGCTGCTCATTGTGTCGGACGGCGAGGGGCTGAGCATTTCACGCCGCCGCATCACGCTCTCGACTTCCGGCGTGGTGCCGAATATCGAGCGCGCCGGCGCTGAGATCGGCTGCATGCTGGCGGTATCGCTGCACGCGGTGCGCGACGACTTGCGCAACGAATTGGTGCCGCTCAACCGCAAATACCCGATCACGCAACTGCTGGAAGCGTGCCGTACCTATCCTGGCGTCTCTAACGCCAAGCGCATCACCTTCGAATACGTCATGCTTAAGGGTGTCAACGATTCGATCGACGAGGCCAAGGCGCTGGTGCGTTTGCTCAAGGGCATTCCGGCCAAGATCAACCTCATTCCGTTCAATCCCTGGCCCGGCAGCAAGTATGAATGTTCCGACTGGGATCAGATCGAGAAATTCTCCCAGGTCGTGTTCGACGCCGGCTATGCCTCGCCGGTGCGCACGCCGCGCGGCCGCGACATTCTTGCCGCCTGCGGCCAGCTCAAAAGCGCGACCGAGAAACTCTCGGCGCGTGAGCGCATGGCGCTGCGCGCCATGGCGATAGTGGATTAGCCAGTGGCTCTCCTTGGCCGCATCATCGTCATCTTCTTTGCGCTGTTCATGGCGACCGCGATGGCCGGCATTGCGACGGCCATCGCGTTGCTTGGGGCCGAATTGCACATGGTCGGCGCCGATCCGCTCGAGCATGTATTTTTCTGGGGTACCGCGGCCTTCGCCTCCGGCGTCACCGTCCTGGTCGGCTTTCTGCCCATCCTGATCGCTGTAGTGTTGGCGGAAGCTTTTTCCATCCGCTCGCTGGTCATCCAGGCGGCGGCCGGCGCCGCGATCCTGCTGCTCGGCTATTACAGCGCGGGTTTCACTGGCAATTACGAGGAATCGATCGACTATCCACCGCCGCCGATCTCACGCCAGGCCGAGATCGCGGCCGCGGTCGGGGTCGTGTTCGGCTTTACCTATTGGCTGATCGCCGGCCGCAATGCCGGTCGTTGGCGCGGCCGCTGACTTCCCTTTGCCGCCTTGCTCGGCTAGACCGCAGGCCGCGCTCGCGGAAAAAGCCATGAACCGGACCGGATTGATCCTTGTGCTTGCCCTGGCCGCCGTGGTGGGCGTGGTCTTCGGGCTGTTTCCACAACTCGATCTGATGATCTCCGCGCCGTTCAATGCAATGGTTGTCAATGGCAACAATTTCGCGACGCGCATCTATCCGCCATTGACGCTCGCTCGCGACATAGGACTGTGGGTGAGCACCGCGATTATCATTCTGGTGGTTGCGGCGTTGCTGCTCAAGTTGCTCCTGCCGCGCCGGCGGCTATTGCTGTCGGGCCGCGCCATCGTGTTCTTGATCTCGACCATCGCGCTCGGTCCGGGCCTCTTGGTCAACGTCACCCTCAAGGATCACTGGGGCCGGCCGCGACCGATCGACGTGACGCAGTTCGGCGGCGATCAGCATTTCGTCGCCTGGTGGGATCCGCGTGGCGATTGTCCGGGCAACTGCTCGTTTGTCTCCGGCGATGTCTCCGGCGCGGTGTGGACGCTCGCACCGGCGGCGCTGGTGCCGCCGCCGTGGCGGGCGATCGCCTACGGGGCCGCACTTGCGCTCGGCATCGGCATGGCGGCGGTGCGCATTATGGCAGGCGGGCATTTTCTCACCGACACGGTGTTTGCCGGGGTGTTCACCTTTCTGATTATCTGGGTGGTGCACGGCCTGATCTATCGCTGGCCGCGCACGCGGCTCACCGACGAGGCGGTCGAGCGCGCCATCGAGCGCCTCGCGCGGCCCGGGCACGATTTCATTGTCGGATTGCTACGCAAGCGAAAAACAGAACTTTGACAGTGGGTTAGGCGTCAATGCCGCCGGCCTTTCGGCGGCCGGCGTTAACACCAATGGGGAACTTTGTTCCCGTGGGACTATTGCACTGGTATCCGGGTCGGGCAGGATCGCTAAAAAAATCTGGTTTCCGTAACGATTGGAGTACGTTGTGCACGGCCCGCACGCCAAATTGTATCCGCCGGCCCCGGTGCCGCGGCGCATGCCGTTGGGCCCGTTGGCGCTGCTGCGCGTGCTCGCCAAAAACCCGCTGGAAGCCTGGACGCAGGCCCATTTCGAGCAGCCGATAGTGATGGGCGGCCTGTCGATCGGACGGGTCGCGCTGGTCAGCGATCCGGCGGCGATCCGCCGCGTGCTGATGGACAACAGCCAAAACTATCACAAGGACTGGCTGCAGCGGCGCGTGTTGTCGGCTGGCTTGAACAATGGACTGCTCACGGCCGAAGGCCATCAATGGCGTACGCAGCGCCGCGCGCTGGCGCCGCTGTTTGCGCGCCGCACCGTGCTCGGCTTCTCGGCCGCGATGATCGAGGCGGCGGCCGGTCTGGTCGCGCGGTTGCGCGCGCGCGAAGACCAAATCGACGACATCGCGGTCGAGGTCACGCGCGTGACACTCAAAGTGCTCGAGCGCACGATGTTTGCTGATGGCCTCGGCCGCAACACCGAAGAAATCCGCGTCGCCATGAGACAGTACTTCGAGGCGATCGGAAAGCTCGATCCGTTCGACGTGCTCGGCCTGCCGGCTGCGGTGCCGCGGCTCAGCCGATGGAAAGTGCGGCCGACGCTTCGCCTTTTCGAGTCTGCGATCGATACGATCGTCGTCACGCGCCGCCATCGTCTCGCGCAAGAACCCGACGAAGTGCCGCGCGACATCCTCACGCTCTTACTGGAAGCGCGTGATCCGGAAACTGGCGAAGGCCTGAGCGAAATCGAGGTGCGCGCGAATATCCTCACCTTCATCGCCGCTGGTCACGAAACGACCGCCAACAGCATTACCTGGACGCTGTTCCTGCTGTCGCAATCGCCGGAATGGCGCAACCGGGTGCAGGCCGAGGCTGATCGCGAACTCGACGGCGACATAGATGGCCTGTCCGAACGACTGGTTGAAACGCGCGCGGTGATCGAGGAGGCCAACCGGCTCTATCCGCCCATCGCCGCGATCAGCCGCGCCGCGCTCGGGCCCGACGAACTCGCGGGCCAACCGATCCGGCGGGGCACGATGGTAGTGGTTGCGCCCTACGTCCTGCATCGGCATCATGCCTTATGGTCCGATCCGGACAGCTTCGATCCCAATCGTTTTCTCGGCGCCGCGCGCGAGCGCATTGATCGTTTTGCCTATCTTCCGTTCGGGGTCGGCCCGCGCGTCTGCATCGGCGCTGCCTTGGCCATGCAGGAGGCATCGATTGTCGTCGCGACCGTCATGCGGAATTTTACGTTGCAACTGGCGCCCGGTCATGCGGTGTGGCCGCTGCATCGGGTGACCGTCCGGCCGCAGGGTGGCCTGCCGATGATCGTCAGTCGGCGATGATCGCCGCACCTGCGGCGGCCCGCATAATGCTAGAATGTCGGCGATTCGTCCGAGGAGAGGTCTTTGAGCGAGCCTGACGAACACCTCAAACGGGTGCTGCAAATCAAGATGCGGGCGCTCGGCGAGCCGGCGCAGGTGCTGTCGCTTATCCGCAGCGCCGCGCCGTTCTACCGGACCATGGGCGGAACCGGCTTTCGCGTGCTGCAAAACGTCGACGACCGGGCTCAGATCCTCATCGAGATCGAATACGCCGCCCATGCTGCGCTCGAGCTTAACCGCCACAAAGTGGCGAGCGACCCGATGATGCGGACCTTCCTGCAAGGCTGGCGCGCCATTCTGGCCGGCAGCGCCGATATGGACGTCTACGAGGACGTGACCAAGTAGCGCCCCGCCGCCCCTTGACCGCTGCCGCCATCCTGAGTTCAACAAGCCCGTGAAGGCGCCCGTCCCTGGGCGGCTGCGGGAAGCACCATGCCAGGCGAAACCAAAATGAGCCCCAAGAAAGTCGTCCTGGCCTATTCCGGCGGGCTGGACACCTCGATTATCCTGAAGTGGCTGCAGACCACTTACAGCTGCGAGGTGGTGACGTTCACCGCCGATCTCGGCCAGGGCGAGGAGCTAGGCCCTGCGCGCGAAAAGGCGCTGCGCGCCGGCGTCAAGCCGGAGAACGTCTTCATCGAGGATCTGCGCGAGGAATTCGTGCGCGACTTCGTGTTCCCGATGTTCCGCGCCAACACTGTCTATGAAGGCCAGTACCTGCTCGGCACATCGATCGCGCGGCCGCTGATTGCCAAGAAGCAGATCGAAATCGCGCGCAAGGTCGGTGCCGACGCCGTCTGTCACGGCGCCACCGGCAAGGGCAACGACCAGGTGCGTTTCGAACTGACTTATTATGCGCTCGAGCCCGGCATCAAGATCATCGCGCCCTGGCGCGAATGGGCCTTCAAGGGCCGCGAGGAACTCTTGAAGTTTGCGCGCGATCACCAGATCGCCATCGCCAAGGATAAGGAAGGCGAGGCGCCGTTCTCCGTTGACGCCAATCTGCTGCACTCGTCGTCGGAAGGCAAAGTGCTGGAAGATCCGGCCAAGGAAGCCCCAGGCATCGTCTATCAGCGCACCATTTCGCCGATGGAGGCGCCGGACAAGGCGACCGAAATCCGCATCGGCTTCAGACGAGGCGACGCGGTTTCGATCGACGGCGAAACTCTGTCGCCGGCGAACCTGCTTTGGCGGCTCAACAAACTTGGCCACGACAACGGCATCGGCCGGCTCGATCTGGTCGAGAACCGTTTCGTCGGCATGAAGTCACGCGGCGTTTATGAGACGCCGGGCGGCACGATTCTATTGGCGGCGCATCGCGCTATCGAATCGATCACGCTCGACCGCGGCGCCGGACATCTCAAAGATGAACTGATGCCGCGTTACGCCGAACTGATCTATAACGGCTTCTGGTTCGCGCCGGAGCGCGAGATGCTCCAGGCCTTGATAGATAAGTCGCAGGAAATGGTCGAGGGCGAGGTGCGGCTCAAACTGTACAAAGGCAACGTCATCGTCACCGGGCGCGAGAGCCCGGCATCGCTGTATTCCTCGACGCTGGTGACATTCGAAGACGACAAGGGCGCTTACGACCAGAAGGATGCCGAAGGCTTCATCAAGCTCAACGCGCTGCGCCTGCGCACGCTTGGCCAGCGGCGCAAGAAGCTCAAGCTCGATTGAGAGGGACGGTCCGATGCGACAGCCGGCCAGGAACTGGTTGCTGATGGCGATCGCCGCCGGCGCGCTCGCGGCCTGTTCGAGTACCAAAGAGGTGCCGGTCGATCCAAACCTGCTTCCGACCAACTACAAGCAGGAAATTCTCGACACGCTGTCGCACACGCTCGTCGATCCGACCAATATACGCAATGCGTCCATAAGCGATCCCGCGCTGACCCCGGTCGACAAGGAGCAGCGCTACACGTCGTGTGTCCGCTACACCGCCCGCGACGCCAGCCGCCAATACGGCGCGCCCACGGTCCGCATCGCCTATTTTTACGGCGGTCACCTCAATCAGATTGTCGACGCCGGCAAGGATCAGTGCGGCAATGCCGCCTACAAGCCGTTCCCCGAGCTGGAAAAGCTGTGCTTGTCGGAACACAAATGCGTCTGAGCGCGTAAGTGCCGGCTGCAAGCCTGTCCCGCCCGCGACAAGAAGCGCTTAAATCTGCCGATCGACCATCGCTTTTTTCAATTCGGCGATCTCCTTCGCCGGATTGAGGCCCTTCGGACAGGCCTTCGAGCAATTCATGATGGTGTGGCAGCGATAGAGCCGGAACGGATCCTCGAGATTGTCGAGCCGCTCGCCGGTCGCCTCGTCGCGGCTGTCCTGCACCCAGCGATTGGCCTGCAGCAGCGCCGCCGGGCCGAGATAGCGGTCGGAGTTCCACCAGTAGCTCGGGCACGACGTCGAGCAGCAGGCGCACAGGATGCATTCGTACATGCCGTCGAGCTTGGCGCGGTCCTCGTGGCTCTGCTTCCACTCTTTTTCGGGCGTCGGGGTGGTGGTGTGCAGCCACGGCTCGATCGAAGCGTATTGCGCATAGAAATTCTTTAGGTCCGGCACTAGGTCCTTGACCACCGGCTGATGCGGCAGCGGATAGACCCGCACCGGCGCCTTGGCGTCGTCCATCGACTTGGTGCAGGCGAGCGTATTGGTGCCATCGATGTTCATGGCGCAGGAGCCGCACACGCCCTCGCGGCAGGAGCGGCGGAAGGTGAGCGTCGGGTCGACGTTGTTCTTGATCCAGATCAGTGCGTCGAGGACCATCGGCCCGCAGTCGTCGCGATTGACGTAATAGGTGTCGACGTGCGGATTGGCCCCATCGTCCGAGTTCCAGCGGTAGATGCGGAACTCCGTCTCGTTCGCGGCCTGCGGCGCGTGCGGCCAGGTCTTGCCCTGGGTGATCTTGGAGTTTTTCGGCAGCGTGAATTCGACCATGTCGGCAATCCGCGTGTTGTTCGGTTAGGCGCTTTCCACGTCAGTAGACGCGGGCTTTCGGTTCGATGTAGGCGACGTCGTTGGTGAGTGTGTAGGTGTGCACCGGGCGGTAGTCGAGCTTGACGCTGCCCTTTTCGTCGATCCACGACAGCGTGTGCTTCATCCAGTCCTTGTCGTCGCGCTCGGGGAAGTCCTCGCGCGCGTGCGCGCCGCGGCTTTCGGTGCGGTTCTTCGCCGAATCCATGGTGACGACGGCCTGCGCCATCAGGTTGTCGAGCTCGAGCGTCTCGATCAGGTCTGAGTTCCAGATCAACGAGCGGTCCGAGACATGCACGTCGGTCATTCCGGCTTGGACTTCGTGGATCAGCTTGTGACCTTCTTCCAGCACTGGGCCGGTGCGGAACACCGCGCAATGGCTCTGCATCGTCCTCTGCATGTTGAGCCGCAGCTGCGCGGTACGGGTGTCGCCGGATGCGTTGCGTAGCTTGTCGAGTCGCGACAGCGCAAGATCGGCGGAATCTTTCGGCAATGCGGGCTGCTCGGCGTTGGGCGTGAGCAATTCGGCGCAGCGCAGCGCGGCGGCGCGCCCGAACACCACAAGATCGATCAGCGAATTCGAGCCCAGCCGGTTGGCGCCGTGCACCGACACGCAGGCGGCTTCGCCCAGCGCCATCAGGCCGGGCACAACCGCATCGGCATTGCCGTCTATCTTGGTCAGCGCCTCGCCGTGATAATTGGTCGGGATGCCGCCCATGTTGTAATGCGCGGTCGGGATCACCGGGATCGGCTCGCGGGTGACGTCAACGCCGGCGAAGATGCGCGAGGATTCGGCGATGCCAGGCAGCCGCTCGTGGATCACCTTGGGATCGAGATGGTCGAGGTGCAGGAAGATATGATCTTTCAGCTTGCCGACGCCGCGGCCTTCGCGGATCTCGATGGTCATCGAGCGCGACACCACGTCGCGCGAGGCGAGATCCTTGGCCGACGGCGCGTAGCGCTCCATGAAGCGCTCGCCCTCGGAATTGACCAGATAGCCGCCTTCGCCGCGCACGCCCTCGGTGATCAGGCAGCCGGCGCCGTAGATGCCGGTCGGATGGAACTGGACGAATTCCATATCCTGCAGCGGCAGGCCCGCGCGCAGCACCATGGCGTTGCCGTCGCCAGTGCAGATATGCGCCGAGGTGCAGGAGAAATAGGTGCGTCCATAACCGCCGGTGGCGAGAATGGTCATATTGGCGCTGAAGCGGTGGATCGTGCCATCGTCCATGTTCAGCGCGACGACGCCGCGGCAACGGCCCTCGTCGTCCATGATCAGGTCGATGGCGAAATATTCGATGTAGAACTCGGCGGAATGCCGCAGCGCCTGGCCATACATGGTGTGCAGCATGGCGTGGCCGGTGCGGTCGGCGGCGGCGCAGGTGCGCTGCGCGGTGCCCTTACCGTAGTGCGTGGTCATGCCGCCGAACGGGCGTTGATAAATCTTGCCGTCTTCTTCGCGGCGCGAGAACGGCAGGCCCCAGTGCTCCAGCTCGTAAACGGCTTGTGGCGCGTTGCGGCACAGGTATTCGATGGCGTCCTGATCGCCGAGCCAGTCGGCACCCTTGACGGTATCGTACATGTGCCAGCGCCAGTCGTCCTCGCCCATGTTGCCGAGCGCGGCGGCGATGCCGCCCTGCGCCGCCACCGTATGCGAGCGCGTAGGAAACACTTTGGTGATGCAAGCGGTGCGCAGGCCGGCTTCGCCGCAGCCGACCACGGCGCGCAGACCAGAACCGCCGGCGCCGATCACCACCACGTCGTAGCTGTGCTCCTCGATCGGATAGGCGTTGCCGTTGACCGCCGGTCCGCCGTTCGATTTTCCGTTCGTGGCCATGACGCTAGACTCCGAACGAAAGCTTGAGGATGGCAAAGGCGCTGGCGAAACCGATGGCGAAGCAGAAGAACGTATTTCCCAGCAAGGTCACGAGCTTGAACTTATCCTCGTGCACGTAATCGACGATGATCTCCTGCATGCCAATCCACATATGATAGACGATGTTGACGATGAACAGCAGCATGATGATCGCCACGATCGGCGACCCGAGAATTTGCACGACTGCCGCGTGGCTGCGTCCGAGCAGCCCAATGACGATGACGATCAGCGCGATGCACAGCGGGATGCCGGCGACCGAAGTAATGCGCTGATGCCAGAAAGCCTGCGTGCCGGTGTGCGCCGCGCCGAGCCCGCGCACGCGGCTCATCGGGGTGCGCATCTGAGTTTCCTTCATCGCGGGCCTCCCATGGCAAGATAGCCGATCACCCAGACGACGAGCGTAAGCGCGACCGAGCCCACGATGGTCGCCAGTGCCAGAAATTCCCGTTCGGCCGGCTCAAGGCCGAGGCCGATATCCCAGATCAGATGGCGGATGCCGCCGAGCACGTGGTGGAGCAAGGCCCAAGTGTAGCCGAACAGCACCAGCCGTCCAATCAGGCTGCCCGCGAACCATTCGAAATAGGCGTAGGCGTTGGGACCGGACGCCGCCGCGATCAGCCACCAAGCGATCAGCGGCATGCCGAAATACAACACGGCGCCGCTGATGCGATGAAGGCCCGACATTACGAATGTCAGCATCAGCCGGTAGACTTGCAAGTGCGGAGAGAGCGGTCGGGACCGTCGCGATCCTGTGGTCGAACCCGTCCGAAGCTCGGTCATCGTCATTCTCCAGAACGCTCAAAACGTGCCGTTTGATCGCGCCCATGCTTATGGGGCGTAACTAAACCAATGTCCGCCTGCATCGCAACGCATCAATCCGCGAGAAACTCGATCTTGCGCAGTCAAAAGCTTCCCCTTCAGGACGGCGATACCGTCGCGCCGGTCTTGTGCGCCCGTAAGCATCGTCCTTTTACGGTTTGACTGGCAGCGGCAATGCGCTACTTCAACGATTGCGAAGCCTTGCACGCTCAATTATCATTGGACAATATGTGTTTTGCGTAGTCTGCCTTCGCAAAATAAGAAGGTAGTAGCCAGATGCGGTTCGACTTCACCGATCTCAACCTATTCCGCCAAATCGTCGAGGCGGGCAGCATCACGCATGGTGCGGCCCGCGCCAATCTTGCGCTTGCCGCCGCCTCGACCCGCATCCGCAAGATGGAACTGGCGTTCGGCACCGAATTGCTGGTGCGCGGCCGCGCTGGCGTGACGCCAACCCAGGCCGGCCGCACACTGCTGCAGCACGCGCGCTCGATCCTGGCGCAAAGCGAGCGCATGCAGGAGGACTTGAGCCCCTATGCGCGCGGACTCGCCGGTCAGGTGCGCGTGCTCTCCAATACCAACGCGCTCACCGAATTCCTGCCGGAGACCCTGCGCTCGTTCCTGATGGCCTATCCCGATATCAGCGTCGACCTCGAGGAGCGGCTGAGCGACGAGATCGTCGGCCTGATCGCGGACGGTTCGGGCGATATCGGCATTGTCGCCGGCACAGTCGACTACGGCGGCCTGCATACGTTTCCGTTCCGCAGCGACCGCTTCGTGCTGGTGGTGGCGAAAACCCATCCGCTCGCCAGCCGCTCGCGCATCGGTTTTTCCGAGGTGCTCGACTACGACATGGTCGGCCTCGACCGCGCCAGCGCCATCCAGCGCTTCCTTGCCGACAAGGCCAACCGCGTCGGCCGGCCGTTGCGGCTGCGCGTGCAGCTTCGTAGCTTTGACGCCATCTGCCGTCTGGTCGAATGTAATGTCGGCGTCGGCATCGTGCCGGAGACCACCGTGAAACGAACCGAACGCAACATGGCGATCAGCTCCGTGCGCCTGACCGACGCCTGGGCGCTGCGCGAATTGTCGATCTGCGTGCGCGATATCGACACGCTGCCACCCTACGCGCGGCAGCTCGTCGATCATCTGCGCGCGAGCGCCTGAGCCGGTCGGTTACGCTGTGCGCGGCTGCGTGTTCGCTTTCTGCAGCAAATCAATAAGCTGTTTGACCGAGTCGGACAGTGCCAAGACCTCTTTCTCGCGCAGCTCGTCGATCTTCTGGTGCAGGAGCTCGATCTCAAGCTCCGCCTTCACATTGACCTCGTAGTCGTGCTCGGCCGCCTTGCGGTCGATATCCTGCTGCCGGTTCTGGCTCATCATGATGAAGGGAGCCGCGTAGGCGGCTTGGAACGACAGCGCGAGATTGAGCAGGATGAACGGGTAGGGGTCCCATTGCTGAACATAGGCGGTGATATTGAGCACGATCCAGACGAACAGAAGGCCCGACTGGATAATGATGAAGGTCCACGAGCCCATCATTGTCGCCACGTCGTCGGCGATCCTCTGGCCCAACGTGAGCTTGAATGTATCTTTGCGCGCTGCGCGCTGCGAGCGGTGTAGCGTGCGCAACTCGGCAAGAAGGCGCTCTTCCGTTTCGTGCAGTTTGTGCATCACGCGCATCTCGCCTTCCATTGCATCCTCCCAGTATTTTTGATGGCTGCGTTGTCGGGCCGGCGCCTTACTTCGGCATCAGCACCCAGTAATCGAGATCGAGGATCACCGCCGGGTTGTACTCGTCGCCGGCTTTGTAGGGAAAATCCGCGCAAGGCCGATCCTTGGTGGCGACAGTGCGCAGGCGCAGCGCACCGACATCGTTGCGGCCGGGCAATTCGGCGGTGGCGAGGATTTCCGACCAGGCGAACACCGTCAGTCCCGAAAACAGCGGCGCCACGTGCCTGCCGCCATTGATCGCCGCTACATGGAAGGCATTGCCGAGCCCGTTGAACGACAGCGCGCGCGCCAGCGAAATAGCGTGTCCGCCATAGATCAGCCGTTTGCCGAAGCGGCCTTTGCTTTCGGTGAAATGGTCGAAATGGATGCGCGCGGTGTTCTGATAAAGCCGCGTCGCGATCATGTGCTCGGCGTCCTCGACCGTGATGCCGACCACATGGTCGATCTTCTCGCCGGCTTTGTAGTCGCCGAAGCGGTGCGGGCTGCCGGAGAGCACCGTGTCATAGGCGGCGGCGTCGATGGGCGGGCAGGCGGCGCCGAGCTGCGAAGGCTCCACGCTTTTCGGCAGCGCCGGCACCAGATCGCCGGGCGCGGCCGCGGCCTCGTTGCGTTTGCGCACCATCACCCAGCGCGCATAGTCGAGCACGGTTTCGCCGTTCTGGTTGAAGCCGCGCGAGCGCACATAGACGATGCCGGTCTTCTTGTTGGAATTCTCCTTCAGCCCGATCACCTCCGACACCGCATTGAGCGTGTCACCGGGATAGACGGCTTTCAGGAAGCGGCAGTCGGCGTAGCCGAGATTGGCGACCGCGTTGAGCGAGACATCCGACACCGTCTTGCCGAACACCATGTGAAAAACCAGGAGGTCGTCGAGCGGCGAGCGTGGATAGCCGAGCTTGGCCGCGAAAACGTTGGACGACTGCACGGCGAAACGCGGCCCGAACAGGCCGTTGTAGAGCGCCACGTCGCCGACGGTGACGGTGCGCGGCGTGGCGTGGTGGATCTGCTGGCCGAGGCGGAAGTCTTCGAAAAAATTGCCCGGATTGGTCTTAAGGGGAGACGCTTTACTCACTAGAGAGCTCCTTCATCCGATCCTTCCCGGACAATCCATTGTCACAAAACCGTGAGCCGAACGCCAGCTTCCGGCAACGGGAAACTGATGAGAACGTGTTTAAGCCCCGTGTTAGCGGATGGGTCGTCAGGTTCACATTCCTCTGGAGGACGACACATGAAGAAGAGCATTCTGCTTTCCGCGCTGATCGCGGCCGGTCTGGCCATGGCTCCGCTTGCACCGGCGGCCTACGCCGACGATATGAAGAAGGACACCATGTCGAAGGACGAGATGAAGAAAGACGACGGCATGAAGAAGGACACCATGTCCAAGGACACCATGTCCAAGGACACCATGAAGAAGGACGATGACATGAAGAAGGACGATGCCATGTCCAAGGACAAAATGGGTCACTAAGTTCGGCTCGCGGCCGGATTCGTGCATCCGCGGGTCCGGCCGCGCCGTATACTCGTTCACGCAAAGATTAGTTGCGATAACACGGTAGGCTCGCGATGACCGCTGACACGATCCCGACTTTCCAGGCCGACGCGGCCATCCACCCAGACTGGGTGCGCGTCTGCCACTGGATCAACGCGCTGGCGATCCTGGTGATGATCGGCTCCGGCTGGCAGATCTACGACGCCTCGCCGCTCTTCAGTTCGCTCGAGTTTTCCAAGCACATCGCGCTCGGCCAATGGCTCGGCGGCGCGCTGCTCTGGCATTTCGCCGCCATGTGGCTACTGGTCGTCAACGGCATAATCTATGTGACACTCGGGCTCGCCACTGGCCGCTTCCGCCGCAAACTGCTGCCGATTACTCCATCCGAGGTCCTCCGCGATGCCAAGGCCGCGCTTACCTTCAAGCTCGCGCATGACGACCTCTCGCACTACAACGCCGTGCAGAAGCTTCTTTACACCGGCGTGATTCTTTGCGGCATTCTGATCGTGCTGTCGGGGTTATCGATCTGGAAGCCGGTGCAATTTCAGGAATTGACCACGCTGTTCGGCGGCTATGATTTTGCCCGCTACGTGCATTTCTTCGCCATGAGCGCGATTGTCGGTTTCCTGGCGGTGCATGTGGCACTGGCGCTGCTGGTGCCGAAGAGCCTGCGCGCCATGATCATCGGAAAGTAGGACACCGTGCGCACGCGCACCATCATTCCCGGCGTCGATCCCAAACTGCTGATCAAGGATGCCGCCAAGCTGATGCCCGATCCGGCCCGGCGCGGTTTCCTGCGCGGCGCGGCGAGCTTGGGCGCGCTCGCCTTCCTCACCGGCTGCGATATCATCGACGGCGACAGCGCCGAGAACGTGCTGCGCAAGGTTTCCGCCTTCAACGATGGCGCGCAAGCCGCGCTGTTCAGCAGGACCAAGCTCGCCCCGACGTTTTCCGAAAAAGACGTCACCCGGCCGTTCCCGTTCAACGCCTATTACGACGAGGACGAAGCGCCTGTGGTCGATCCGGCGACCTATAAGCTCGAGATATCCGGCCTGGTCGACAACAAGAAGTCGTGGACGCTCGCCGAACTGCATGCGTTGCCCGAGGTCTCGCAGATCACCCGCCATGTCTGCGTCGAAGGCTGGAGCGCCATCGGCTCCTGGCAGGGCGCGGTCTTGTCCGATTTCCTCAAGCGCATCGGCGCCGACACGCGCGCCAAATACATCTTGTTCAAATGCGCCGAGGGCTACACCAACACCATCGACATGCCGACCGCGCTGCACCCGCAGACGCAGATGGCGTTTAAGTTCGACCACAAGATCCTGCCGCGCGCCTACGGCTTCCCGATGAAGATCCGCATCCCCACCAAATTAGGATTTAAGAATCCGAAATACGTGGTGGCAATGGAAGTCACCAACACTGACCACGGCGGCTATTGGGAAAACCAGGGCTACAACTGGTTCAGCGGTCTTTGATGGCGGGCGTTACGTCTTTGTCGGCGGTTCGGGCCCCGTGATCAGCCGCGCGCCACGCTGGAACGTCAGATAAGTCCACAGCCAGTTGAAGGCAACGATGAAGCGGTTGCGCACGCCGATCAGGAAATAGATGTGCACCGCCGCCCAGAACAGCCAGCCGATGAATCCCTTGAGCTGCAGGCGGCCTAATTTCACCACCGCCGCGCGGCGGCCGATGGTCGCCAGTTCGCCGAGATGCATGTAGCGGAACGGACCGGGTGCGGCGCGTCCGGCGATGCGCGCCGCGATCAGCTTGCCGACATAGTGGCCCATCTGCTTGGCCGCCGATGCGATACCGGGCACCGGTTGGCCGGTCTGGTCGGTGACAGCCGCGGTGTCGCCGATGACGAAGATATCGGGATGCCCGGGCAGCGATAGATCGGGACCAACCTTTACCCGTCCGGCGCGGTCCGCTTCCGCGTTGAGCCAGCGCGCGGCCGGCGAGGCGGTGACGCCGGCCGCCCAGATGAGTGTCCCGGCCTCGATCCGGCCGCTGTCGGTATCGACGCCGCGCGCATCGCACTTGATGACGCGCGTGTCGGTCTTGACGTCGACACCGGCGTGCATGAGCTCGGTGCGCACAAAGTCGGACTGTTCGGGCGCAAAGGCCGGCAGCAGGCGCGTGCCGGCTTCGATCAGAATGATCCGTGCCGAACGCGGATCGATGCGGCGGAAATCGGCGGCCAAGGTTTGCCGCGCCACCTCGGCGATGGCACCGGCCATCTCTACGCCGGTGGCGCCGCCGCCAGCGATGACGAAGGTGAGCAAACGCCGACGTTCGTCGGCGTCGGCGATCAGCTCGGCCTGCTCGAATGCGATCAGGATGCTGCGGCGGATGCGGGTCGCATCCTCGATGCGCTTGAGTCCGGGCGCAAACGCGGCCCACTCGTCATGGCCGAAATAGGCGTGCGTGGCGCCGGTCGCGATTACCAGATAATCGTACGCAACATCGCCGAAATTGGTGCGTAGAAGTTTTTGCCGCTTATTGACGCCGCCGACTTCTTCCATCAGCACCGTCGCATTGCGCTGGTCGCGCAGGATGTGCCGGATCGGCCAAGCCACGTCGGCGGGCGACAACGCCGCGGTCGCCACCTGATAGAGCAGCGGCTGGAAGCAATGATGGTTTTGCCGGTCGACCACGACC
The DNA here is from genome assembly GCA_963821785.1 of uncultured Alphaproteobacteria bacterium. GTDB lineage: Bacteria > Pseudomonadota > Alphaproteobacteria > Rhizobiales > Xanthobacteraceae > Pseudolabrys. The sequence continues at coordinate 410,162 of CAWGFC010000001.1, forward strand.
ACATCGGCCGGCGCGCGGCGTAGCGTCTTGGCGGTTTCCAGGCCGCCAAAGCCGGCTCCCACAATCACCACTCGGGCAGGGCGTTCCGCCATGGTTGTTCCCAATTTGATGCGATGGCCAGTGTCAGGCACAGGCGCGCGGTTGCCAAGTCTGTGGCGAGGCTTTAGCAATCCGCGCAACGATTTTCCCGCGAGGTCATGCGTATGGCGACCCACAATCTCCTTCTGCTCCCCGGCGACGGTATCGGCCCCGAAGTGATGGGCGAGGTGAAGCGCGTCATCGACTTCTTCAACAAAAAAGGCCCCGACAAGTTCACGACCGACGAGGGCTTGGTCGGCGGCGGCTGCTACGACGCCCACGGGGTCGCCATCACCGACGAAACCATGGCGAAGGCCAAGACCGCCGACGCGGTGATCTTCGGCGCGGTGGGCGGTCCGAAATGGGACAAGGTGCCCTTTGACGCGCGACCGGAAGCCGGTCTGTTGCGCCTGCGCAAGGACCTCGCGCTCTATGCCAATTTGCGCCCCGCGGTAACCTATCCCGCGCTCGCCGACGCCTCCTCGCTCAAGCGCGAGCTAGTCGAGGGTCTGGACATCATGATCCTGCGCGAACTGACCGGCGGGGTCTATTTTGGCGAACCGAAGACCATCACCGACCTCGGCAATGGCCAGAAACGCGCCATCGACACGCAGGTCTACGACACCTACGAAATCGAGCGTATCGGCCGGGTGGCCTTTGAGTTGGCGCGCAAGCGGCGCAACAAGGTCACCTCGATGGAAAAGCGAAACGTCATGAAAACGGGCGTGCTGTGGAACGAGGTGATGACGGCACTGCACGCACGTGAATACAAGGACGTCCAACTCGAGCACGTACTGGCAGACGCCGGCGGCATGCAGCTGGTGCGCAATCCCAAGCAGTTCGACGTGATCGTCACCGACAATCTGTTCGGCGACATGCTGTCCGACGTGGCATCGATGCTCACCGGCTCACTCGGCATGCTTGCCTCGGCGTCACTGGGCGAGGTCGATCCCAAGACCAAGAAGCGCAAGGCGCTTTATGAGCCGGTGCACGGCTCCGCGCCCGATATCGCCGGCAAGGGTATCGCCAACCCGATCGCCATGATCGCTTCGTTCGGCATGGCGCTGCGCTACTCATTCGACATGGGCACGCAGGCCGACATGATCGACGCTGCGATCGCCGCCACGTTGGCCAAGGGCCTGCGCACCGCCGACATCAAGTCGGAGGGCAGCAAGGTCGTGTCTACGTCGGAGATGGGTTCGGCGATCTTGGCCGAGCTGGAGACGCTGGCGGTGTAGACCCAGCGCAATCCTTGCAAGGCCTAAAATAAGAAACGCGGCCATTGGCCGCGTTATTTTTATCCCTGAGTCCAAGGTCGTCCGAGAGGCGCTCGCCGGCTAGAACCCCAGCCAGGGGTTAGACCTGAACGGCAGCGTGAACGGTCCCGGCAACGCCGTTTGGTTGCTGCCGAAGGCCGTGTTGTCGAGCACGCCGTCGGCGCGATGGTTGGGCGACCACGCATAGTTATGAACGGAGGTCTCACCGGGGAATTGCTCAGTGCCTGGGTCGAGGTAAGACCGCTTCTGAATGATGATGCGGGTCCGTGTACGGCCGTTTTCATCGCGGCTCACGAACACCGTATGCCCAGAGCCGGCGACCACGCGCTTTTTCTTGGCCACCGCATCGGCTGGCGCGGCCATAATGGCCACAGCCGCGGCGGCAGCAATCGCGGTGGCAATAAACTTCAATCGCATGGGGTCCTCGCCGGTGGCCGTATGTTGCAACGCAGTCTAGCGGGCTTCCGTTCGCCGCAACAGAGCGAATCACACGTAATTGTTACGCCCATTCCTTAAGGAAATGGCCCCGCCGGGGTGGCGGGGCCGAGATTTCGCGTCATAGGCGAGGTACCGGGCGTTAGCCGCCGTAATTTTTCGTCAGATAGTCTTTGATGGCCTTGGCGTCGGCGTCGTCGATTGGCGCCCCCATCACCTTGATCATCTTGGTAACCTCGGCGTCCCAGCCCGCTGCATTGAGGAACGGCGAGTTCATCGGGATATAAGCGAGGCTGTGGCAGGCTTGGCAATTGGCCTCCACCTTGTCGGCGCCCGGTCCCGGCTTGAGCTTGATGGCCTGTTCGGCATTGGCCGCCACGGGAAGCGCGATCAGTGCGGCGGCGAAAACAAAGGCAAATGTCCGCATGGTCGTTTCCCCTTATGCGACGAGCGTGATGTTCTGCATAACGTTGTTGTGATAGCCCGCCGGGTTGAAGATCAAGGTCCCGGTCTGGGTTTGGCCGATCGCGTTGGTGGCGTTGACCATGACGCTGTTCTTGCCGCGCTTGGCATTGAGCACGAAGCTCCACGGCCGGAACGCGAAGACGCCGAGGTCCTGTCCGAGCTCTGCGTCTGACCAAGTGTTGCCGCCGTCGGTGGAGGCCTCGACACGGCGGATACCGTAGCCGCCGTCCCAGGCCATGCCGCTGACCGTGACCTTGCCGGCCTTCACCTTGTCGCCGTCGCGATGGCTGGTGATCAGCGAATTGACCACGATCTCGGTGATCGGAGTCGAGGTCGCGTCTTCCTGCGTGATGAAGCGGTCCCTGATCGGGAATTTTCCGACCGGAATGCGGTAGGCCGGTTTCATCCAGAAGCCGCCTTGCGGCTTGGTCAGCACGTTGATGTTGGTCAGATGCTTCATCCAGTAAGTACCGGTCCAGCCCGATACGATCAGACGCGCCGGAAAGCCGTTGAAATGCGGCAACGGCGCTCCGTTCATCTCGTAGGCGATGATGGTGTTTGGATCTATCGCCTTCCAGACCGGAATGCTCTTGATGAAATCCGGCGTCTTGTCGATCGCTGGGCCGTCGGCGCCGTTGAGGCCAATCTCGATCGCTTCCTTTTTGAGGCCGACCTTGTCCAGAATGTCCTTGAGCCGCGGGCCCTTCCAGCGCGCGCAGCCCATGGCGCCGTAGCCCCACTCGACGCCGGCCACATGCGGCTGGGACAGGCCGCGCCGGTTGCCCGAGCACTGATTGACCGCCACCACCTCGATCGCCGGCATCTTCTTCAGATCGTCGAGCGTGATCTCGGCTTGGCCGTTGGCACCATCGCCGCCGACCGAGATCTTGTAGGTCTTGGCGTCGACCTCGGGGATATCGGACAGGTGATAGCGCACGAAGAACTCGTCGTTCGGCGTGATCGGCGTGCGAAAATATTCGAGCGGGGCTTCGTAATTCGGACCTCGGTCGGAAAGCTGGATCAGCGGCTTTTTGCCGGGCAGCGTCGCCATGGTCGCATAGCTGCTGATGCCCTGAGGCACGCCCGGCGTCAGCGGTACGCCGGCTGCTTCAGCTTCGAAGAATTTCGGCAGGCTCAGTCCGGAAACGGCCAGCGCTGCGCCTGCGCCGGCGGTCCCAAGCAAGTGGCGTCGTGTGATCATTGTATGCTCTCCCCAGAGACTTCTTATTCAGCCGACCCGGTCATCGCCGCGGCTTTAGATATTTTTATTTGAATATGATCGGACGAAATAATCGGCTGGTCAAATGAAAATGGCAGCCGGCGCGCGATAGTTCTCGCGTTGCAGCGAAAATAGTCTCAACGAGTGATAATGAGATGACGCCGAGCTGGGTGTGAACTGAGACCGTTCAGCGGCCGATGCGGCGCGGCTCCGGGCGGGTCGCCAGCGCCTTCCATAACAAAGTGTATTTTGGCGTCGACGCCAGAATCGGGTCGTGCTGGCCGCAATAGCTGCGATTGAGTTCGGCTTTCGCGAACAAGGCGCCGACCTTCGGTTCGCTACCGGCGGAGAGCAATGTCAGCCGGTCGAGCGCGCAACCGAGCGTCGAGCGCTCGATGAAATCGGCGCCGCCCTGGCAGAACCAGCCGGATAGTTGCAAGCGCGGATCGTTATAGGAGCGCGCAAAAGCGAGGCAGTGGCGGGGCACGCCTTTCGACGTCTCGAAGGCGACGATCTCCAGCGGACCGAATTTGCTCGCCAGCGGCTCGGTACGGTGCAGGGCGACTGGCCCGAGCGCGGCCGCGTTCGCGGCGATCGTGGCCTTTGGCCCACCGAAGCGGCGGATTTCGCGGCCCGGCCGGTAGATTTCGACCTGCAGATAGGGCGATGCGCTGTCCGGCTCGCCGAGCATCAGGATGTCCTTGCGGCCGCCGCCCTCGACGTTGTGGAGAATGGCATAGTGCGACGGCGCATCGGCCGCCTCCGGGATGGAGAGGGCAAAGGCCGGGAACGGCCGCGCGATCTCGTTCCATTCCGTTTGTTGCGCTGGTGTGGCGACTCCGATCGTTTTTTGGGGTCGGAAGATCCAGGCGCAAAATACCGACAGCACAGCCAAACCGCACAGGACCGCGAGCCCCTGTACGAATGCGGCCGGCAGGTCGTCGCGCCAAGAACGCAAGGCCGGATGCACGGCCGTTTCTCCATCATGTCGCCGTTGTTTTCCCCTCAATTCTCGCTTAGAAGCCCTGCTATCCGGTTGTGCCCGGGCTGGGTGCAGCGTGGAATTTATTTCGGAGCGTTAACAATGGGTTACAAGGTCGCCGTGGTAGGCGCCACCGGCAATGTCGGGCGCGAAATGCTCGCCATTCTGGCCGAACGGGCTTTTCCCGCCGACGAGGTGGTGGCGCTGGCCTCGCGCAAGAGCATGGGCCAGGAGTGCTCGTTCGGCGACAGGACGCTGAAGGTAAAGGCGCTCGACCACTACGATTTCTCCGACGTCGACATCTGCCTGATGTCGGCGGGCGGTGCAGTGTCGAAGGAATGGTCGCCCAAGATCGGCGCGCAGGGCGCGGTGGTGATAGACAATTCAAGCGCCTGGCGCATGGACCCGGACGTGCCGCTGATCGTCCCGGAGGTGAACGCCGACGCGATCTCGGGCTTTACCAAGAAGAACATCATCGCTAATCCCAACTGCTCGACCGCGCAGCTCGTCGTCGCGCTCAAGCCGCTGCACGACAAGGCGACGATCAAGCGCGTGGTGGTGGCGACCTATCAATCGGTGTCGGGTGCCGGCAAGGAGGCGATGGACGAGCTGTTCTCGCAGACCAAGGCGGTGTTCACGCTCGGCGAAGTCACGACCAAGAAATTTCCCAAGCGCATCGCGTTCAATCTGATTCCGCAGATCGATGTGTTCATGGAGGACGGCTACACCAAGGAAGAATGGAAGATGGTGGTCGAGACCAAGAAGATTCTCGATTCCAAGATCAAGCTCACCGCCACCTGCGTGCGCGTGCCGGTCTTCGTCGGCCATTCCGAAGCGGTGAACATCGAGTTCGAAAAGCCGATCAGCGTCGAGGAAGCGCGCACCGTTTTGCGCAACGCGCCCGGCTGCCTGGTGATCGACAAGCACGAGTCCGGCGGCTACGTGACACCGTACGAATGCGTCGGCGAGGATGCCACGTATATCAGCCGCATCCGCACCGATCCGACCGTCGACAGCGGCCTGGAGATCTGGGTGGTCTCGGACAATCTGCGTAAAGGTGCAGCGCTCAACGCCGTGCAGATCGCCGAATGCCTGATCAACCGAAAGCTGATCAGCGCGAAGAAGAAGGCAGCGTAGTCGGAGTTAGAACCTCGGCGGCGCAAACGTCTCCGCGTGCTCCGCTGCTGCGATGTGCACGAATTCACCGTTCTTGCGGTCGAGCACGTAAAGCTCCCCGGTCGCGACGCCGAAATAAGCGCCGTGCACCCCGATCTTGCCTTTTTCGATCAGAGCGGCGAGGCGTGGAAAGGTCATTAAATTCTCGAGGCCGTTGGTAATGTTCGCGAGTTCCAGTCGCGACCGATAGTCCTCGATTGACGTGTCGCCGCGCGGCCCAATCTTGTCCGCCGCCGGCGCCATCAGCGCCATCCATTTGCCGATGAAGTCGCCCGGCGAAAGAGGCTGGCGCAGGTTGTCGATGTCTTCCGCGAAAGCCTTGACGCCGCCGCAATGGGCGTGGCCGAGCACGACGATATGCTTCACCCGCAATGCACCGACGCCGAATTCGAGCGCGGCAGAGACGCCGTGCGCCTGGCCGTCCGGCTGGTACGGTGGAATGATGTTCGCCACATTGCGCACCACGAACAGTTCGCCCGGGCTGGCGTCGAAGATCACCTCCGGCGAGACGCGCGAATCGCAGCAGCCGATCACCATGATCTCCGGCGATTGGCCGCCCTCGGCGAGTTCGCGGTAGCGGTCCTGTTCGCGCCGCAGGCGGCCGCCGGCGAACGTGTTGTAGCCATCGATCAATCGTTGCGGGAAGTTCATCGTCGTCCTCGCTCCACGGTGCCTAATTTATTAGCGATCCGCCGAAGGCTAGCAAACGCTATGCCCGGATCGTCTTATCACGCTGGCGGACCCCGTTTTACGGCCTGCCGCCGCTGGAACTTGCGCTTATTCATGGGTTGTTCAGGTGCAATCGACGACTGAAGGATGAAAACCAGACCGCCCATGCTGCAACCGAACAAGCCCATAACGTCCTATCCGCCGTCGTCGCGATTCCGCGCGCACGGCTTCTCGGCGCCACAGATCGGCGTGCTGTTCGCGGCATTCACGCTGCTTATTTCCATCCCGATCTGGACGCATCCGCTGCCGCCGCTGTCGGACTACGTCAATCACCTTGCTCGCATGCATGTCATTGCGACGCTGTCCAAGAACCCGGAACTCGCCCGTTTCTACGAGATCGACTGGCGGGTGATCCCCAACCTGACCATGGACCTGATCGTGCCGCTGCTGGCGCGCTTTATGAACGTCTATCTGGCCGGCCAGGTGTTCATCGTCGGGATGTTCGCGCTCCTCGTTTCGGGCTGCCTGGCGCTCAACCGCGCGCTGATCGGCCGCTGGTCGGTGTTTCCGTTGTTCACCTTTCCATTGGTCTACAATTACGTCTTCCTGGTCGGATTGATGAACTATCTCTTCGGCATCGGCATCGCGCTTTGGGCGCTGGCCGGCTGGGTGGCGCTGCGCGAGCGCGCCTGGCCCGCGCGTTTCGCGCTATCGACGGTTTGCGTCCTCGCATTGTTTTTCTGCCATCTTTCGGCGCTCGGCATTTACGGCGTCGGCGTGTTGTCGTTCGAGATTGCCCGGCTATGGGAGCGACGGCTTGAACCCTGGCCGGCCCGTATTGTCGATTTCATCGCCAGCGGCCTGCCGTTTCTTGCCGCTGCGCCGCTGCTCATGGCCAGCCCGACCATGAAGCTTGTCGGCTCCACCTCTTGGGAGCAGCGCGGCAAGATCGACGGGCTGATGTACGTCATCAGCGACTATTCCGACATCACAGCGTTCGCGCTCATTGCGGCGATGGTCGCCAGCATCGTGTGGGGGATGCGCCATCGGGTCCTGCGCTTTCACCCGCTGGTGGTGTCGCTGATCGTGGTCGGAGCCGCGGTCTACATCACGCTGCCGCGCTTGATGTTCGATACCTACATGACCGATCAGCGCGTGCCGATCGGCGTCGCCTTTATGCTGTTCGCCTGCGGCGATCTGGAGTTGCGCCGCCGTCTGGTGCGGCGCGCCTTCATGATCGTGCTGATCGTCATGATCACCGCGCGGCTGATCGAGATCGATTACAACTGGTCGCAACTGTCGGATTCGACCAGTGAGTTCCGCTCCTCGGTGCGCCGTATCGCGCCGGGCTCGAAAGTCTTTGTCGCCTACGCCGACCGCGCGCTTGGCGAGGACGTGCGCGACCTCGGTCTGGTGCACGCCGCCTGCATCGCCACCATCGAGCGTTCTGCGCTGGTCACCACGGTGTTCACCGTGGAAGGCAAGCAGGTGTTGCACGTGCGGCCCGAATTTCGCGACTATGCCGACCTCAGGGATGGCACGCCGCCGTCGACGGCGCAGCTGATCCAAGCGGTCGATCGTCCGTTGCCATGGATGCCGGCGTTCTGGCTGAACTGGACGAAGTTCGACTATCTCTATGTTTTATTCACCGAGGACGAGGCGCCCAATCCCGATCCCTCGCGCCTGAAGCTCGTTGCCGACGGCGACCGCTTCCAGCTCTACAAGATCATCAAGCCGCAGACGACGGCCGCCAAGTAAGCAGGGCCGATCGGCAATCGCACGCCTTGATAGTTTCCGGACGCCCGATAGAGTTGGCGGCATGACCATCCGTCCGCGCCGTAGCATGCTGTACATGCCGGGCTCCAATGCCCGCGCCCTGGAAAAGGCGAAAACGCTGCCCGCAGACGGCATCATCCTCGACCTCGAGGATTCGGTGGCGCCCGACGCCAAGGAAACGGCGCGCGCGCAGGTCACTGCCGCGGTCAAGGCCGGCGGCTTTGGCACCCGCGAGGTGTTTATCCGGGTCAACGGCGTCGACACGCCTTGGCATGCCGAGGACCTGGCGGCTGCCGCCCACGCCGCGCCCGACGTCATTCTGGTGCCGAAAATATCGAATCCGGACATGCTCGAGATGATCGGCCGCCGCCTGCTCGATATGCACAGCGATCATAAAATCAGGATTTGGGCGATGATCGAGACGCCGCTTGCCATCTTCAATATCTTGTCGATTGCGGCCGAGGCGAAGGATTCCGAATCGCGCCTCTCCGGCTTCGTCATGGGCACCAACGATCTCGCCAAGGACACCCGCGCGCGCCTGGTGCCCGGCCGCGCGCCGATGCTCTCCTGGCTGTCCATTTGCGTCGCAGCGGCGCGCATCTACGGCATCGATATCCTAGACGGTGTCTATAACGATATCGGCAATAGCGACGGTTTCGAGATGGAATGCCAGCAGGGCGTCGAGCTCGGCTTCGACGGCAAGACGCTGATCCATCCCAACCAGATCGAATCCTGCAACAGAGCGTTCTCGCCGTCGCCGGAGGAAGTCGCGCTGGCGCGCAAGATGATCGCCGCCTTCGACCTGCCGGAAAACAAGAGCAAAGGCGTGGTGTCGATCGACGGCCGCATGGTCGAGCGGCTGCATGCCGACATGGCGCGCCGCACGGTAGCGATCGCCGAAGCGATCGAAGCGCATTAAAACACGACCCGGAAAAGATCGGCGCAAGAGGAAATGCTCCAGGGGAGGGACTTATGCGACGACGCGATGTCTTGGCGCTGCTCGGCGGTGCCGCTGCCACTTGGCCGCTGGTGGCACGGGCGCAGGCCGAGTATCCGACGCGGCCGATCACGCTGATCGTTCCTTACGCCGCCGGCGGCGGCAACGACGTATTGGCGCGCGGCGTCGCCGAGCCCATGGGCAAAACGCTCGGGCAGGCGGTGGTGATCGAAAACCACGGCGGCGCCGGCGGCTCGCTCGGTACGCGCCAGGTCGCCAAATCCGCGGCTGATGGCTACACTCTGGGGCTCGGCGGCACCGGCACGCTCGCAGTCGATCCGACGCTTTATCCGAATGTCGGTTACGACCCGCGCAAGGATTTTGCGCCGATCGGCCTGATCGCTACCAGCCCGCTTATCGTTCTGGTGAACCCGTCATTGCCCGCGCACAACGTGCAGGAGTTAATCGCGCTCGCCAAGGCGCAGCCGGGCAGGCTCAACTACGCGTCAGCCGGCCGCGGCAGCGGCATTCATCTCGGCACGGTGCTGTTCGCGCTCACCGCCGGCATCGAACTTACGCATATCCCTTACAAGGGCTCGGGGCCGGCGCTCACCGATCTGCTCGGTAACCATGTGGCGCTTTATTTCTCCTCGCTGCCGCCGGCGATCGGGCTGGTCAAGGAGGGGAAGCTGCGCGCGCTCGGCGTCACCGGCTTGAAGCGCTCGCCGATCTTCCCTGAGGTGCCGACGGTGGCGGAGCAGGGGCTGCCCGGTTTCGAGGCCGTGCTGCATTATGGAATTGTTGCTCCGGCCGGCACGCCGCGGCCGATTGTCGACAAGCTCAACGCCGCGCTGCGCACCGCGCTCAATTCCGAGGAGGTGCATAGGCGCATCGCCACCGAAGGCGCCGAGCCGTTGCCAACCACGCCCGACGAATACGCCGCCGACATCGACCACGAAGAGACCAAATGGTCGGCGCTGGTGGAAAAGGCCGGCCTGAAGGCGAAGTGAGACTTGCGCTTGTTGGCGTCGGCCGCGGGTTAGGAACTCTTGGCGGCGCCCGCGAGTTGTTGCAGAGTTAGTGGAAGTGCTCGGGGGGGGCGGCATCCGTCAGGACATTCTGCAAATTCTGAAAGGTTGCGGCCATGGATCAGGCAACTGCGGGGCCGACCAATCGCCAAATCTATAAAGTCGCTCTGGCCAGTATCGTCGGCTCGGTGATCGAGCAATTCGACTTCCTGGTCACCGGCGTGATCGCGGCGACCGTCTGGGGCGGCGTTTTCTTCAAATTGCCGGCGGTTGCCGCCGTGGCGGCGGCGATCGGCGTCTACGGCATCGGCATCATCATCCGTCCGATCGGCGCCTATATCTTTGGCAACATCGCCGACCGGCACGGACGCAGGGATGCGTTGGTTTACGCCCTCGTGCTGATGGGCGTTAGCACGCTGCTGATCGGATTGACGCCGACCTATGACAGCATCGGCATCGCCGCCCCGATCCTGCTGATCATCTTCCGGGTGGCACAGGGCATTAGTTTCGGCGCTGAATTTGGTACCGCCTCGACCTGGGTGGTCGAACAGGCGGCGCGATCGAAGTACCGTGCCTTCTGGGGTGCCTGGGTCGGTTTTGCGATCCCGATTGGGCTGCTGCTCGGCTTCGGCTCGGTGATCTTCACCAAGTCGCTGATGACCCCGGAGCACTTCACGGCCTGGGGCTGGCGCATCCTGTTCGTCGTCGGCTTCTTGGTGGCGATCGTCGGCCTTATCATTCGGACGCGCACGCAAGACAGCTTCGTCTTCGAACGGCACAAGGCGCAGACCGCGGTTCTCGCATATCCCGCACGCCAAGTCTGGCACGACATGCCGGGAACGATCCTGCGCACCTCGCTGGTAAACGCAATGTTCGGCGGTGCGTTCTTCCTCTACTTTGTGTTCGGCACCGCCTACATGAAGACGGTCGGTTTCACTGGATCGACGCCCGAGATAATCGGGCTGATCGCCGCAGCTTTCATGCTGGTGTTCATGATCATCGGCTCGCTGCTCGCCGACATCATCAACCGCCGGACGATCCTGTTGATCGCCGCCATTGTGTTCCTGGTCTTCGCCATCCCGTATTTTTACCTGATCAACACCGGCAGCTTCCTGCTGGCGACCATCGCGGAGATTATCGGATTTGGCTTCGTGTTCGGCTTCGGCTATGGCGCGATCCCGACCTTCTACACGGAGAATTTCCCGACCCGCTATCGCGCTTCGGGCGCAAACGCAGCTTATCAAATCGCGCAAATCTACGGCGGCGGACTGATCCCGATTCTCGCCGGCGTAATATTGCGCGCCTATGGTATTCACGAGGCCTACATCTATATCGGCGGTCTGGTGATGTTCTATGCCGTGCTCGCGATCCTTGCGATTCTCATCACGCCGGAAACCAAAGGCACCGATCTGGAAGGACTGGTTGCCGCCGAATAGTCAGAGGTCGATGCCGAGTTCCTTGAAAATCTCGTCGTTATGCTGGCCGAGCGCCGGTGGGGCTGAGTCGATGCGCGGGCCGCCATGCGCGAAGGTGAACGCCGCCAGCGGCACACCGAAGCCGCCTTCGACGCCGTGCGCGCCGGTGTGGCGGTGGATGATGCCGCGGCTCGCAAGCTGCGGATCGGCGACCGCTTCGCCCATGGTGCGTACGCGGGCGGCGGGCACATGGTTGGCCTGCAGAAACGTTTCCCATTCGTCGGCGCTGCGCTTGCGCATGATCTCCTCCAGCACCGCGATTTCGCGGGCGTGATCGGCGTCCCGCTCATCGTTGGTCTTCTTCGCCATGTCGGGGCGGCCGAGCAGTTTCCACAGCCGCGCCTGCTGGCGCAGGTTGCTGGCGCCAAGCATCACCAATCCGTCCTTGGCAGCGAATGCGCCGTTGGTGGCGTGCGGCTGGCGGTTGCCTTTCGGCTTGGGATGCACGCCGTTGCGCAAGTAGCCCGTCAAGTGCGAGCTCATCAGGATCATCGCCACGTCGAGCATGGCCATGTCGATGCGCTGGCCCTTGCCGGTGCGCTGGCGCTGGAACAGCGCGGCGGATAGTGCAAACGCTCCCGTCATGCCGGTGGCGTAGTCAACCGCCGGTGAGCCGAACTTGATCGGATTGACCTCCGGCGTGCCGGTCATCGCCATGATGCCGGAGGTGGCCTGGATCACATGGTCGTAGGCAGTCTGCTCACCGCGCGGCCCACTCTGGCCGAAGGCAGAGAACGACGCATAGATCAGTCGCGGATTGATCGCCGAGAGCGCCTCGTAGCCGAGGCCGAGCGCTTCGAAGGCGCCGGGCCGGTAGTTCTCGACGAATACGTCGGCGTTGGCGACCAGCTTCTTCAGAATATCGCGGTCCTTTTCCTGTTTGAGATCGAGCGTGATCGAGCGCTTGTTGGAGGCTTGCGTGAGGAACGCGGTACCCATGTGGCGGCGATTGAGCTCTTTGTCGGTGCCGGCGCCGCGGCTCTGGTCGGGATCGTCGGGATGTTCGACCTTGATCACGTCGGCGCCCAGCACGGCGAGCTGATAGGCGGCGAACGGCCCGGCCAGCACATGGGTGACGTCGATCACCCGGATCCCCTCAAACGGCCGCATGGTGCACTCCTCCCGGCAACGAGAGGGGCAGCATAGCCAGTCGTTGGCTCGGAGGTGAAGATTATACGGCCGGTTCAAGCCCAGCGGCTTTGAATAGGGCCGCTGCTTCCGGCGTGGTCAAGCCTTTGACGAAGGCCTCGGCGGTTTCACGATGTTTGCTGGCAGCGGCGACGCCAGCGACGAACTCGGAATAGAGCTGCAAGTCCGGAGGAAGCGGGCCGACATATTGCGCGCCGGCGACCGGCAACAGTTCGGGGATCTGCTGGATCGCCATCTCGCCTTCGCCGCGCGCGACCAATTCGGCCACGCGCCCGCTCGGCCCCAGCACGATCCTGTCGCGCATCGCTTCGGCGATGCCGAGCCGGTCGAGCAGTTTATCGAAATAGATGCCGCTGGTGCCTTCGGTGGAGCGCACGACCGATTTGGCGGCAAGCAGCGTGCGCTTGAACGCGTCGGTCGTTGAGATATCGGGCTTCGCCGCACCCTTGCGCACCGACAGTCCGAGGCCGGAACGGCCGATTTTGCCGCGCGGTTCGGCCAGCAACTTGCCCTGGGCGGCGAGGTCGTCGAACACCGGCCGCGTCACGATGGCGACGTCGAAGGCTGCGCCGTTCTCGACCTGACGCTTGACCGCCTTGGCCGGGTCGTAACCGAAGGACAGCCAACAGCCGTGCGCACGCTCGAACTTGGGGCCGAGAACATTCAGCACGTCCATGGCGGCGTGCGTGCTCAGGATTCTGATTTCGGCAGGGTTCACGGGGATTGCCTGAGAGGACGGGATCGGGAGCTTACGTGGTGCGTCTCGGTTGCACGCTCTAATCGATCGTGGGATTTTTTCAATGCTGGCCCCACGCCTGTGCTGCGGACATATCCAGAAACGGCCGGCGGCCGGTCGATAAAATCGACAGTCGCAAATGCGGTCTACGAGGCCCTTGCTTTCTCACGTCAAAGCGAGTATTTATGCGCTAATGCGCATAAGCATATTATGGATGTAAGTACATGAATCCAATCACAATTCTTTCTGCCCTCGCGGAGCCGACCCGGCTTGAAGCCCTCCGGATGGTCTGGGACGGGCGCGAGCATTGTGTTTGCGAATTGATGCGGGAACTCGGCGCCAGCCAGTCCCGCATGTCCCGCCACATGGCCGCTCTCAAATCTGCTGGTCTCCTGGTGGACCGCCGCGATGCGCAATGGGTGCGCTATCGCCGCGCGCCGAATCTTGCGCAAGAAGTGGTCGCGCTTGTCGATGCCGCGCTGGCAATGCCGCCCGTTCAGGAAAGGCACGCCGCATGAGCCTAGGCTCCGTCACCGACCGCACACCGACGGCAGTGCCTTCGACCGCGAAATGGGTCGCGTGGACGATTGCCGGCTTGATTTTGTGGGGTGCCGTCTACAGCCAGCTCGTACCATTCTCGGACTGGGTGGTGGCATCGGCGCACGTCGATCCTGCCAGCCGTCTCGGCGATGCCGTCAGTTTCTTCGCCTACGATACGCCGAAGGTGCTGATGCTGCTTATATTGGTGGTATTCGCCATGGGCATCGTGCGCAGTTTTTTCTCGCCCGAAAAGACGCGGGCGCTGCTCGTCGGCAAGCGCGAGGGCGTCGGCAACGTCCTGGCGGCATCGCTCGGCATCGTGACTCCGTTCTGCTCGTGTTCGGCCGTGCCGCTGTTCATCGGCTTTGTCAGCGCCGGTGTGCCGCTCGGCGTCACGTTTTCGTTTTTGATCTCTGCGCCGATGGTCAACGAGGTAGCGCTTGGACTTCTGTTCGGGCTGGTCGGCTGGAAAGTGGCTCTCACTTATCTCGGCTTCGGTCTCGGCGTCGCCATCGTCTCCGGTTGGATCATTGGCCGGCTGCATCTCGAACATTGGCTGGAAGAATGGGTGAGTAATATCCGCAGCACTGCGGCCGATTTGGCGCCGGAGCAATTAACCGCGCGCGACGGGATCAAGGCGGGTCTCGAGGCCGTGCACGAGATCGTCGGCAAGGTGTGGCCGTGGATCATCGCCGGCATCGCCGTCGGCGCCTTCATCCATGGTTATGTGCCGGCGGACTTGCTGGCCGCGATCATGGGGCGGGACGCCTGGTGGTCGGTGCCGGCCGCGGTCGTGATCGGCATCCCGATGTATTCGAACGCTGCCGGCATCATTCCGGTGGTCGAAGCGCTGCTCGCCAAAGGCGCCGCGCTCGGCACCGTGCTCGCTTTCATGATGTCGGTGATTGCGTTGTCGCTGCCCGAGATGATCATCCTGCGCAAGGTGCTGACGATCCGGCTGATCGCCGTGTTCGTCGGCGTGGTCGCGACCGGCATTCTGGCGGTCGGCTTCCTGTTCAACATATTGTTCCAATAGTGAAACGGAGATGATCCATGAAAGACGTTAAAGTGCTCGGACCTGCCTGCAAGAGTTGCAACACGACGGCCACGGCGGCTGAGTTGGTGCAGACTGCGGCGGACAAGCTCGGCGTTCCGGTCAAAATCGAGACTGTGACCGATTATGCGGCGATTGCCGGCTACGGCATCGCCTCGACGCCCGGCATCGTCATCGATGGCAAGGTGGTCCATGCGGGCAGCCTGCCGAAGTCCGATGATCTCGCGCGGTGGCTGGCGGCTTAGTGGAGGATGACATGTCAACGCACAACCCCATCGGATCGTGCTGCTCTCGGCCCCGGTTCAATACCGTTGGTGGAATTGATGACCGCGCATGGGCATGGAATTTGAGCGGCAACAGTCTTGTCAAAGCGGCGCTAGCCGTTCTTCTCAAATTGAGGTCGGCTTCATCGACTTTTCGCACAAAGCGCACGTGACGCCTCGCGTTGAGACGCGTCCGCTTACGACGCCGAAATAGACGCTAGCGGCAATCGCGTCCTCACGCCCACGGCCGCGCCGCCTTGGCCTTTTCCTCGTAGCTGATGATCTTGCTCTGCTTCTGTCTGGTCAGGCCGATGTCGTCGAGGCCGTTGAGCATGCAGTGCTTGCGAAAAGCGTCGATCTCGAACTTGACCACGCCGCCGTCGGGCCCGTGGATTTCCTGCTTCTCCAGATCGATCGAGAGCGTGGCGTTGGCGCCGCGTTCGGCGTCGTCGAACAGCTTCTCGAGGTCCTCAGGCGAGACACGGATCGGCAGCACGCCGTTCTTGAAGCAGTTGTTGTAAAAAATATCGCCGAACGAAGTCGAGATCACGCAGCGGATGCCGAAGTCCATCAGCGCCCAGGGCGCGTGCTCGCGGCTCGAGCCGCAGCCGAAATTGTCGCCCGCGACCAGAATCTTGGACTTGCGATAGGCCGGCTTGTTGAGCACGAAGTCGGGGTTCTCGCTGCCGTCGTCCTTGTAGCGCATTTCGGAGAACAGGCCTTTGCCCAGTCCGGTGCGCTTGATGGTCTTCAGGTATTGCTTGGGGATGACCATGTCGGTGTCGACATTGATCATCTTCAAGGGGGCGGCGACGCCTTCCAACGTGGTGAACTTTTCCATGGCCTTAAGTCCCTGCGGGGAAGATCGGTTAACGTCCTTTTCTTGCGGGCTTGCCGCGATCAGGTCAAGTCCGCAAGGGCGGCAAAATCAGGCCGCCGGGTCGCGTTTGAAGCGGTTCTCGCGGACAGCCTGGCAAACCTGCACCGAATAGTCCTGGTAATAGACCTCGCGCGCCTTGCGTTGCGCGTCCCGGTGTTCCGGGTGCATGCGCCAGGCGCGCTGCGCCTCTTCGGATTCGAATTCGACGATGGTGCAGCGTTCGCCGTCGTCGGCGAAAAAACCTTTGTGCGAAATGTAGCCGGGCATGGTGGACGCCAGTTCGGCCATGCGGTCGACCAGCGCCACGTATTCCTCGCGCAGGCCCGGCATCAAGCGGGAGCGGAAAACGGTGACGATCATGCGGCCGGCCTTTCGTTTACGATTCAATTGTCCCACCGAACGCGTTCGCTTATCCAATGCATGTTTTCGATTGGACTCATGCGCGGGCTTTCTCGTTGTGCGGGATCGATCCCAGTTCGGTGACCCAGGGGCGCGCCGAGCGGAACCAGTTCTGCTGCTTCGGCGTGAGCTGATCGCGCTGGCGCAAGGTGCCGACGCGGACCATGTAGCTATCGGGATTGTCGCCGGGCGCGGTCGAATAGATCGGTGTGCCGCATGTCGGGCAGAACGCCTGCACTCGCGGGTTGCCGGTTTCCGCCGTGGTCTTGACGTAGCGGGTCGGCTCGCCGCTCAGCACTTTGAAACTCTTGCCGGGCGTGCGGATACTGATGCGGAAGGCCGAGCCGGTGCCGGTCTGGCAGTCGGTGCAGTGGCAGATCGAAACATTCTGCGGATCGCCTTCGGCTTCGAAGCTGAGATACCCGCAGTGGCAGCGGCCGTCCAATCGCATTTTCGTCGCTCTTTTCAGTCTGCGCTCGCCTCGATCGTTTCGATGTCCGCGTCCGACAAACCGAAATGGTGGCCGATCTCATGCACGAGCACGTGTGTGACGATAGCGCCCAGGCTCTCCTCGTGCTCGGCCCAGTAGTCGAGGATGGGGCGGCGGTAGAGCCAGACCATGTTGGGAAGTTGCTCTGGAACGCTGGCCGACTGAAACGGCAGGCCAACGCCCTGGAAGAGGCCGAGCAGGTCGAATTCTGTCTCGAGGTTCATAACATCGAGGACTTCTTCGGTCGGGAAATCGGCGACCTGGATGACGAGGTTGTCGCAGAGCCCGCGGAAATGTTCGGGCAGACGGGCATAGGCGTCCGCCGCCAGGGCCTCGATTTCGGCCAGCGACGGCGCCGGAATCCCACGCCAGACCAAAGGATTGTCCGGGGAATTTTGCATAGCGGCTTTGTAGACCGCGGCAGCCGGTTATGAAACCACTTCGGCCGCCGCGGCATTCAATCCGTGTTGACGGAACGGCCGGAATGGGCAACCGTTGATGGTCGGATGGTGAATATGCCGAAAAGCCGTAGCGTTTTTGCCGTTGCCGTCGTTTTGGCCGCGTTTTTTTCTGGCGCGCCAGCCAACGCGACCGAAAAAGCGCGTGACGCTCAGGAGTTGGCCGCGCAGACCATGCGCCGCCCGCACATCGTCATCCGTCCGCGCCGCATCGAACCTGGCCCCAATTCCAAGCGCTATTGCCGGTCCTGGCTGGCGAAGGAATACCGGGTTAGCGGTCCCGTAATCGTCCCGCAGCAGCAGTGTTGGTGGCAATAGCGAGCGCAGGGAACTTCCCGGGCGAACGTTATTTAAACTGGGGGCATTGGAGGTTCACCCATGTCGAAACTCGTCAAGTTCCTCGCAATCGCGGTTCTGGTTGGCGGCGCTTTCGCCGTGACGCCGGGGCCTGCCGCGGCGCAGCATTATCATGGCGGCGGCCACTGGCACGGCGGTGGCGGCCATTGGCATGGCGGCTGGGGCGGCTACGGGCCCGGCTTTGCCTTCGGCTTTGGCTCGGGATGGGGCTGGGGTCCGTACCCGTATTATGCCCAGCCGTATTACGGCGGGCCCGATTGCGGCTGGGTGCGGGTGCGAGTCTGGCGGCATGGCCACTGGGTCCTGCGCCGCGCCTGGCGTTGCTGGTGATCCGTTCAACGTGAAACGAAAAAGGCCCGCTGGATGGCGGGCCATTTGATTTTTGGATTGGAGTTCCTTCGCTATTTCCACTCTCTGACGTCGACGAAATGCCCGGCGATCGCCGCCGCCGCCGCCATCGCCGGCGACACCAGATGCGTACGGCCCTTGTAGCCCTGGCGGCCTTCGAAGTTGCGGTTCGAGGTCGAGGCGCAACGCTCGCCCGGCTTGAGCTTGTCGGGATTCATCGCAAGACACATCGAGCAGCCCGGCTCGCGCCAGTCGAAGCCGGCGGCCTTGAAGATCTTGTCGAGTCCTTCGGCTTCCGCCTGCTCCTTCACCAGGCCGGAGCCGGGCACGATCATGGCGTAGACGTTGGCGTTGACGGTCTTGCCAGCGGCGACGCGCGCGACGTCGCGCAGGTCCTCGATGCGCGCGTTGGTGCAGGAGCCGATGAAGACGCGGTCGAGCTTGATGTCGCTGATCTTCTCGCCGCCTTGCAGGCCCATGTAACCGAGCGAGCGCTCGGCGGCGGTGCGCTTTTTTTCATCTTGAATCTCGGCCGCGACCGGAACGCGACCAGTCACCGACACCACCTGTTCGGGGCTGGTGCCCCAGGTGACCAGCGGCGGCAACTTGGCGGCGTCGAGCTTGATCTCGCGGTCGAAATGCGCGCGGTCGTCAGAGCGTAACGTCTCCCAATAACGCATGGCCTCGTCCCAGGACTTGCCCTTGGGCGCCTTTGGCTTGTCCTTGAGATAGGTGTAGGCCTTGTCATCGGGCGCGATGAAGCCGGCCTTGGCGCCGCCTTCCACCGACATGTTGCAGACGGTCATGCGCCCTTCCATCGACAGCGCGCGGATCGCCTCGCCGGCATATTCCAGCGCATAGCCGGTGCCGCCGGCGGTGCCGATCTCGCCGATGATGGCGAGGATGATGTCCTTGGCCGTGACGCCCGGCGGCAGCTTGCCGTCGACCACTGCGCGCATGTTCATAGATTTCTTTTGAATAAGCGTCTGTGTCGCCAGTACGTGCTCGACTTCGGAGGTGCCGATGCCGTAGGCGAGCGCGCCAAAGGCGCCATGCGTCGCGGTGTGGCTGTCGCCGCAGACGAGCGTGGTGCCCGGCAGCGTGAAGCCCTGCTCGGGGCCGATGATGTGGACGATGCCCTGGCGCTTGTCGAACTCGTTGAAATATTCGATGCCGAAATCCTTGGCGTTCGTCGCCAGCGCGGCGATCTGCTCGGCGCTTTCCGGATCGGGATTGGGCTTGGTACGATCGGAGGTCGGCACGTTGTGGTCGACCACGGCCAATGTCTTGTCCGGCGCATGCACTTTGCGGCCGGCCGTGCGCAGGCCCTCGAAAGCCTGCGGCGAGGTCACCTCGTGCACCAGGTGGCGGTCGATGTAGATGAGCGCGGTACCGTCCGGCTGCTCGTCCACCAGATGGTCGTCCCAGATCTTGTCATACAGCGTGCGCGATTTCATGACTCGAATGCCTTGCTCAGAGGAAAAGGGAAAGCGGCTTGCAGTCCGGCGTTGCCGGCGCGCCGCTCAAAGTCCGGCCTGTCCCACCGTCAGCCGGCCGAAAAATCGCCAGGGCAGGCGGGCGTGATCGCAGAGCGTTATACGCTGAGCTTTGGAAACCATGCCCGCTATATAGCCGTTCGGTCCGGTTCCGACAACGAATTGGGGCTCAAAGAAAAAGGGGCCGAACTTGGCCCCTTGGTACATTCGCAAGCGCCGCGCGCTTATTCCTTGGCGGCGGCCTCGGCAGCCGCTTCTGGCCCGCCGGTCGCCTGCGCCTCGATGCGCGCCTTCTTGCCGCGCAATCCGCGCAGGTAATAGAGCTTGGCGCGGCGCACCTTGCCGCGGCGCACCACCTTGATCGAGTCGATCATCGGCGCGTGCAGCGGAAATACGCGTTCGACGCCTTCGCCGTACGAGATCTTGCGCACGGTGAAGTTCTCGTTGATGCCGCGGCCGGATCGGCCGATGCAGACGCCTTCGTAGGCCTGCACCCGGGTCTTGTCGCCCTCGACCACCTTGACGTTGACCAGCACGGTATCGCCCGGCTGGAAGTCGGGAATCTCGCGGCCGGCCGAGAGTTTCGCGACCTGCTCTTGATCGAGCTGCTGGATGATATTCATGGTTTCAAGTCTCCGTCGGCGGCGCCAGCAACCGGCGCGCGGTCTTGTCTGGTCTGAATGGGTTGGCGAGCTTCTAGACCAAAGATTGTGGCTTGTCACCCTCGCGTTTTTGGCCCGTTTTTGGCCGTTTTTCGAGCCTGATAGGCGGCCCACAGGTCCGGCCGGCGCTCGCGGGTCAGCCGTTCGGCCTCTGCCCGCCGCCAAGCGGCGACCTTGGCATGGTCGCCGGACGTGAGCACGTCCGGGATCGGCTCGCCCTCGAACACAGGGGGCCGGGTGTATTGCGGGTATTCCAAGAGCCCGTCGGCGAAGCTCTCATCGTCGATCGAGGCCTCCTTGCCCAGCACGCCGGGCAAGAGCCGCACACAGGCGTCGAGCAGGGCGATCGCCGCCGGCTCGCCGCCTGAGAGCACGAAGTCGCCGAGCGAAACTTCCTCGAGCTTGCGGGCCTTGATCAGGCGCTCGTCCACGCCTTCGAACCGGCCGCACACGATCACGACGCCCAGGCCGGCGGCGAGGTTGGTCGCCCTCGCTTGCTTCAGCGGCATGCCGCGCGGGCTCATCAGCAGGCGCGGGCGATGATCGTGCGGGACGGTGTCGAGCGCAAGATAATCTAAAGCTTTTGCCAGCACGTCGGCCTTCATCACCATGCCGGGCCCGCCGCCAGCCGGCGTGTCGTCGACGGTGCGGTGTTTGTCGGTGGCCGCGTTGCGGATGTCGTGGGCGTCGAGCGACCAGATGCCGGTGCTAAGCGCCTTGCCGGCGAGGCTGACGCCGAGCGGGCCGGGAAACATCTCCGGGAAGATGGTCAATACGCTGGCACGCCACATCGTCAGTCTTCTTCCTTCGCCTCGATCACCGCCGGCGGCATCACGACGATGCGCCCTGCCCTCAGGTCGATCGTCGGCACGGTCGTCTCATTGAACGGCAGCAACAGCGCTTCGCCGCCGTCGGCCGGCGCGATCTCTATCAGATCGCCGGCGCCGAAATTATGGATCGCGGTGACGGTGCCGAGCGCGGCGCCGTCTTCACCGATCGCCGCAAGGCCGACCAGATCGGCGTGATAGAACGTGTCGGCGTCCTCGATTGACGGCAGGCGGTCGCGCGGCACGAACAAATCGGTGTTGCGCAATTTCTCCGCTGTGGTGCGATCGCCGATTCCGGCGATGCGCACGACCAGATGATCCTTGGCCGGCCGTGCCGCCTCGATCTCGAAGCGCCGCGCGCCGTCCTCGGTTTCCAGCGGACCGTAGCTCGTAACGGCCAGCGGGTCCTCGGTGAACGACCACAGCTTCACCTCGCCGCGAATGCCGTGCGCGGCACCGATGCGGGCGACGCGGATGCGGTCGGCCACGGCGCGCTAAGCGTCAGCTCGCCGCCGGCGCGGCGGCCTTGTCGGCCGCAGCCTTGGCGGTGGCGGCGGTCTTGGCGGCCGCGTCGCCGGCTTCCTTGGCCTTTTGCGCTTCTTCGGCCTTGGCTTTGCGCTCCTTGCGCGGCACCGCCTTCTCCGGGTTGTTGCGCTTTTCGCGCTTGGCGATGCCAGCGGCATCGAGGAAGCGCATGATGCGGTCGGACGGCTGTGCGCCCTTCTTCATCCAGGCCTGCACCTTCTCGAGATCGAGCTTGAGCCGCTCGGTTTTGTCCTTCGGCAGCAGCGGATTGAAATAGCCGAGCCGCTCGATGAAACGGCCGTCGCGTGGCGAGCGCGAGTCGGCGACGACGATGTGATAGACCGGCCGTTTCTTGGTTCCGGCGCGGGCCATGCGGATGACGAGAGACATTTCAGGTTCCTTTCTTACAAAAATCCGGTCATTCCGGCCGAGCGAAGCGAGAGCCGGAATCCAGGGCAGCAAGCGCGAGCTTGTGGCTCTGGATTCCGGGTTTGCCGCTGCGCGGCGCCCCGGAATGACGTGTGTTTGGTTGAACGTTGATCACTTCTTCTTTCCGAAACCGGGTAGGCCCGGCAATCCAGGAAACTTTCCGCCGCCAAGGCCGGGCAAGTCTGGGAATTTGCCCGGAATATTCGGCGGCAGTGTCGGCATGGTCGGCGGCAGTCCCGACATGCTCGGCGGCAGTTGCGCGCCGGGCGGCATTTTCTTCGCGAGTTCGGCCATCTGCTCGGGCGTCGGCATGGCGGAGCCGAAGCCCATGGCCTGGGCGATGCCGGCGAGTGGGCCGCGCTTGGCGCCGCCCATGGCCTTCATCATGTCGGCCATGCCGCGGTGCATTTTCAGAAGCTTGTTGATGTACTCGGGCGTGGTGCCGGAGCCCGCGGCGATGCGTTTCTTGCGGCTGGCCTTGAGGATTTCGGGGTTGCGCCGCTCCTGCGGCGTCATCGAGTCGATGATCGCCATCTGCCGCTTCAAGAGCTTGTCGTCGAGCCCGGCATTAGCGATCTGGTTCTTCATCTTGGCGACGCCGGGCATCATGCCGAGCAGGCCGCCCATGCCGCCCATCGCCTGCATCTGCTGTAGTTGTTCGCGCAGGTCGCCTAGATCGAACTTGCCCTTGCGCATCTTCTCGGCGGCGCGCATGGCCTTTTCGGCGTCGATATTGGCGGCGGCCTTCTCGACCAGCGCGACGATGTCGCCCATGCCGAGAATGCGGCCGGCGATGCGCGCGGGATCGAATTCCTCCAGCGCGTCGAGTTTCTCGCCGGTGCCGATCAGCTTGATCGGTTTGTTGGTCACCGCGCGCATGGACAGCGCGGCGCCGCCGCGGCCGTCGCCGTCGACGCGGGTGAGCACGATGCCGGTCAGGCCGACGCGTGCATCGAAGGCGCGCGCCAGATTGACCGCATCCTGGCCGGTTAGCGCGTCGGCGACGAGCAGCACCTCGTGCGGATTGGCGGCGCGTTTGACCTCGGCCGCCTCGTTCATCATTTCGTCGTCGAGCGTGGTGCGGCCGGCGGTGTCGAGCAGCACCACGTCGTAGCCGCCGAGGCGGGCGGCTTCGAGCGCGCGCTTGGCGATCTGCGGCGGCTGCTGGCCTGCGACCACCGGCAGCGTGTCGATCGCCGCCTCGCGGCCGAGCACGGCAAGCTGTTCCATCGCCGCCGGCCGGCGCACGTCGAGCGAGGCCATCAGAACTTTCTTCTTCTGCCGGTCGGTGAGGCGGCGGGCGACTTTCGCGGTGGTGGTGGTTTTACCGGAGCCTTGCAGGCCGACCATCATGATCGGCACCGGCGGCGCGGCGTTAAGGTCGATGCTTTGATTCCCACTTTGGCTATCGCCGCCCAGCGTTTGCACGAGCTGGTCGTGCACGATCTTGACCACCATCTGGCCGGGGGTGACGGATTTCATTACCTCGACGCCGATGGCCTGCTTCTTGATGTTGTCGGTAAAGGCACGCGCCACATCGAGCGCGACGTCCGCTTCCAGCAGCGCGCGGCGCACTTCGCGCAATGCCGCATCGACGTCGGCTTCGCTGAGCGCGCCGCGGCGGGTGAGGCGGTCGAGAATTCCGCCCAATTTTTCCGACAGTGTGTCGAACAACTTTTAGCCTCTTAAGAACGGCCATCCCTTCGGGAGGCCTAGGTCAAAACACCTTTACGCCCGAGGGCGCATTGCGCTGTCGGGCGGTGGCCTCCGGCCTCTCAAGGACCGGGCGGCGGAACTGGACTTTCAAGTCTTCAGCAAAAGCGGGCGGAACCTAAGGTTGCCCTGTGGCCAAGTCAAGGCGCTGACGTTTCGTTGTCGTTCCGGGGCGCGAGCGAAGCGAGCGAACCCGGAATCCAGAACCAATTCCGTTGCTTGCCCCTGGATTCCGGGTCCGGCGCCAAGACGCCGTCCCGGAATGACGGGCAGGGCATTACGACGTCAATTCGTAGCTCACCGTGACCACGGCCCGCAGCGTCTGTTCGCCGGGAGCGATGGGGGTGGCCGCGCCGGCGCGCAGGGCCTGGAATGCCCGCGGCGGCGGAGCCGAGCCCTCTTCGGAGATCGCCATAACGCGGCCGACTTTCATGCCGGCGGCCGCGGCATAGAGCTCGGCCTTGCGGCGGGCGTCGGCGATCGCCTCGGTGCGCGCCTTGTCGAGCAATTTTCCCTGCTCCGATACGACGAATTCGATCCCGGACATTTCGTTGGCGCCGCCCGCGATGGCGCGGTCAAGCACCGTCGGCAAGCGGCCGACATCACGGATTTTGACGGTGACCTGATTGTTCGCCTGGAAGCCGATCAGGCGCGCGGCGCCGGTCTTGCTCGGATCGTATTGCGGCTGCAGCGACAGCGAGGTGGTCTGGATATCGCGGTCGGCCACGCCGCTCTCTTTGATTGCCGCCAGCACGACGGTCATCTCCCGGGCATTGGCGTCGCTTGCCGCGCGCGCGGTCTTGCCCTGGCTGGAGACGCCGAGACGGATCACCGCGCTGTCGGGCGCCGCGGCGACCGTCCCCTCGCCGATGACCGTCAACAGTTTGTCGACCCGCTCGGCGGCCTGCGCGGACCAAGGCGCCAGCGCCGCGGCGATCAGAAAAGCGCAAGTCACGAACCGCGATATTGTCATCGTCATCTCACCGTCACTTCACTGGCACGAACACGTTGACCACCAGACTTTCCGGATTGGTCTTCACCGGGTCGGTGACATATTCCTCGATGAACAGGCTTTGGGCCTCGAGATGTCTGTCGTCGAGATAATTGGTGATCGCCTCGTAAGTCGAATCCATGGCGTCGTAAGAGCCGCGATGGACGAATTTGAGCATCTTGCCGGAAGGCGCCGGGCCGGTGGTGATGTCGCCTTTCGGCGGGTTGGCTGGCGCTGCGGCAACCGGCATGGCCGCTTCGAATGAAAAACCTTTGTCGTCGGTCGCGGTGTAGATCGTCATCGCGGCGCCGGTCGGCTTGACGCCCTGCTTGTCGAGATACTCGCCGAGCGATTTGAAGGCATCGACCAGGGTATCGAAGGCGGAATCCCAATTGCTGTGACCCTTCAGGTAAATCATCGTGCGCTGCGGCAGCGTCACCTCTTCGCCGAAAGCGTCGCCGGGATGCAGCGGTGCCGGCGAATCGAAATTGGTCGGCCTTGCGGCACGTTGCGCTGAAGCCGGGCTCGCGGCGAACGCGAGTGCCACCGCGAGCAAGAATGGCGCCGCAATACGCCTGCACAACATCGAGGTTCTCCGTCCGTCGGGAGGCGACGAACCCGGCATTTCGGCTTATCCTATCATGCACCTCTGGCCAATCGGCGTTTATTCGCCATATAAACCGGGCGAAACGCCCGACAAAACTCGGGGCTCGGCCGAATTCATAGGCGGTGACGTGGGCGCGCTTGCCAACCAGTCTTTCGTGAAGATGAACGGCATCGGCAACGAGATTGTCGTGGTTGATCTGCGCGCGCGCTCGGTCGCCATCGGGCCCGAAGAAGCGCGTGCGGCGGCCACGCCGCAAGGCGCGCCCTACGACCAGTTGATGGCGCTCTACCCGCCGTGCACGCCGGGCACCGATGCGTTCATCCGCATCTACAACAATGACGGCTCGGAAGCCGGCGCCTGCGGCAACGGCATGCGCTGCGTCGCCGACCTGGTGTCGAAAGAAAGCGGCAAGACCGCGCTGACCTTCGAGACCACCGCCGGCATCCTCAACTGCTGGAAGGGCGCCGACGGCCTATTCACGGTGGACATGGGGCCGCCACGCTTCAAGTGGAACGAGATTCCCTTGGCCGAGGAATTCCGCGACACCCGCGCCATCGAATTGCAG
Organism: uncultured Alphaproteobacteria bacterium; assembly: GCA_963821785.1. Classification (GTDB taxonomy): domain Bacteria; phylum Pseudomonadota; class Alphaproteobacteria; order Rhizobiales; family Xanthobacteraceae; genus Pseudolabrys. Next base: position 436,168 of record CAWGFC010000001.1, read on the forward strand.
ATCGGGCCGATCGACAAGCCGGTGCTGCATTCGCCCTCGGTCGTGAACATGGGCAATCCGCATGCGATCTTTTGGGTCGACGACGTGAACGCCTATGACCTTGCGCGTTTCGGGCCGCTGCTGGAAAACCATCCGATCTTTCCAGAGCGCGCCAATATCACGCTGGCCCACGTCGTTTCGCGTGACGCGATCGTCATCCGCACTTGGGAACGCGGCGCCGGCCTGACGCGCGCCTGCGGCTCGGCAGCCTGCGCCGCCGCGGTTGCAGCCACGCGGCTCAAGCGGACGAATCGCAAAGTGAAGGTGGCGTTGCCGGGTGGTGAGCTGACCATAGACTGGCGCCAAAGGGACGATCACGTGTTGATGACCGGGCCGGTGGAGTTTGAATTCGCAGGAAAGTTTGATCCCGCACTGTTCAACGAGGCAGGCGTCGCATGAGCCTCGACGTCGTTACCTTCGGCTGCCGGCTCAACATCACCGAATCGGAAGCGATCCGGCGCGCCGCCAGCGGACTCGACGATGCAGTGGTGGTCAACACTTGCGCGGTGACGGCGGAAGCGGTGCGGCAAGCACGTCAGAATATTCGGCGCATCAAGCGCGAGCGCCCCGACGCGCGCGTCGTGGTGACCGGTTGCGCGGCGCAGATCGAGCCGGGCACGTTCGCGGTGATGCCAGAGGTCGATCGCGTCATCGGCAACATCGAGAAAATCGATCCGCAATTCTGGACCGCCGTCGGCGAGCGCGTCTCAGTCAGCGACATCATGGCGGTCAAACGGCATGTCGCGCCCACGGTCGATCGTCTCGAAGGCCACACACGGGCCTTCCTGCAGGTGCAGAATGGCTGCGACCATCGCTGCACGTTCTGCATCATTCCGTTCGGCCGCGGCAATTCGCGCTCGCTGCCGCTCGATGAGGCAGTGGCGCATGCGCGGCGTCTGGTCGCGCACGGCCATTGCGAGCTGGTGCTTACCGGCGTCGATATCACCAGCTACGGCACTGACCTCGCCGGCGCACCGCGGCTGGGCGCACTGGTCAAACGCATCCTCAAGGATATCCCAGAACTGGCGCGTTTGCGGCTGTCGTCGATCGACTCGGTGGAGGCCGACGTCGATCTGCTCGACGCGTTGGCAAACGAGCCGCGACTGATGCCGCATCTGCATCTGTCGTTGCAATCCGGCGACGACCTCATCCTCAAGCGCATGAAGCGCCGCCATACGCGCGCCAATGCCGTCGCGTTCTGCGATCAGGTTCGCCGGCTGCGGCCGGACGTGGCATTCGGCGCCGACATCATCGCCGGCTTCCCGACCGAGAGCGAGGACATGTTCGCCCGCTCGCTCGATCTGGTGGAGGAATGCGGGCTGACGCAACTGCACGTCTTTCCATTTTCGCTGCGGCCCGGCACGCCCGCCGCGCGTATGCCGCTGCTGGCGCGCGACATCGTCAAGGAGCGTGCCCGGCGTTTACGCGAAAAGGGTGAGACGGCGCTGCGCCTGCATCTCGACGCGCAAGTCGGCCGCCGGCGCCTGGTGTTGACCGAACGCGGCGGCGTCGGCCACACCGAACAATTCACTTCGGTCAAGCTTGCGGCGCCGGTCGCGCCGGGTGCTATTCTTGACCTGACGATGACGGGGCATGATGGCCGGCAATTGCTGGCGGCATAGCGCATGACCCCAAAAGTGGGAACCGGTTTTTGGAAAAGATCATGCGTAATTAAATAGGGGAACAAAGCATGGGCGCGCGCGATCACCTGGTTACGACCATCGAGCAGCTTGAATCGCTCTATGGCGAGAAAAATCCCAACTCGATCGCCAAAGAAATAGACCACATCAACGGCAGCTACCGCCAATTGATCGAGGCGGCGCCGTTCGTGGCGGTGGCGACCTCAGGGCCGGAGGGACTCGACTGCTCGCCCAAAGGCGACCCGCGCGGTTTCGTGCGCATCCTTGACGACAAGACGATCGCCATTCCCGACCGACCGGGCAACAACCGCATTGACGGCTTCCGCAACATTGTGCGCGATCCACGCGTCGCGCTGCTGTTCTTGATCCCAGGTGTCGGCGAGACTTTGCGCATCAACGGGCGCGCCGAAATCTCCGTCGATCCCGAATTGATGCAGAGCTTCACCGTCAACGGCAAGCTGCCGCGCTGCGTGATGGTCGTGCACATCGAGAGCATCTACTTCCACTGTTCGAAGGCGATCGTGCGTTCGAAGCTGTGGGACGAGGCCACCAAGATCGACCGCAAGAGCTTGCCCTCGACCGGCACCATCGTGGCAGAGTTGAGCCAGGGCCGGCTCGGCGGCGAACAATACGACCGCGAGGCGCCGGAGCGGATCAAGGCGCAGCTTTATTGATCACCGCTCGTCCCCGCGAAAGTGGGGACCCAGCGTGGAAACTACGGACTTGAATTCTGTGGCTCTGGATTCCCGCTTGCGCGGGAATGAGCGGTGTTTGTCTCGCCAGTCCAACCGCACTTGCTCAGCATCTCGCGCATCTGCGCCGGCACGGGTGCGGTGGTGACAACCGCCGGCTTGTTCTTGGATATCGGCACTACGATTTCACGCGAATGCAGATGCAACGGCGGCCCGCCAGCGCGCGGCGCGCGGCCATAGATATTGTCGCCGAATATCGGCCAGCCCATCTCGGCGCAATGCACGCGCAACTGATGCGTTCGGCCGGTCAGCAGCTCAAGAGCTAGCCAAGAGACGCCGCCGCCACGCCCCATCATTTTCCAAGTAGTCACCGCCGGCGCTCCATGCGGGTCCGGCTTCATCCACCAGCCGCGCGTCTCGTCGAGCTTGCCGAGCGGGATATCGATGCGGCCCTCGTCGGCTTCGGGCGCGCCTTCGACGACCGCCCAGTAGGTCTTGCCGATCTTGCCCTGCTTGAACAGTTTGCCGAGCAGCGCGAGTGCCTTGCGGTGGCGGCCGAGCACCAGGCAGCCGGACGTGTCCTTGTCGAGCCGGTGCGCCAGCGCCGGATTGCGCGGCAGGCCGAAGCGCAGCGCGTCGAAGTAATCCTCCAGGCTCTCGCCGCCTTTCGGCCCGCGATGCACCGCGAAGCCGGCCGGCTTGTCGATCACCAGCATCAGCCCGTCGCGGTAGAGGAGGCGGCCAAGCAACTCTTCCGATGTCATGGTCACTGTCCAAGAATTGCCGAAACGGCTATCACGATCGCAACATGAACGACAGCACCCCGAAAACCTGGTGGAAACGCTTGAGCGGCGGGCTCGCGCGCACGTCTTCGTCGCTCGGCGGCGCCATCGCCGGGCTGGTGACCAAGCGTAAGCTCGATGTCGATACCGTCGAGGAGCTGGAACATGAATTGATTCGCGCCGATCTCGGGCCGGAATTCGCCGGCCGCATGGCCGCCGCGCTCGGTGAAGGCCGCTTCGACAAGGCGATCACGCCTGACGAAGTGAAGGCCCTGCTCGCCGGCGAAATCGAAAAGGTGCTCGGCCCCGTGGCCAAGCCGCTGGAGGTGACGGCGAAGCCCTTCATCGTCCTGGTCGCCGGCGTCAACGGCTCGGGCAAGACCACCACCATCGGCAAGCTGGCGGCGAAATTCCGCGCCGAGGGCAAGACGGTAATGCTGGTGGCCGGCGACACCTTCCGCGCCGCCGCCATCGACCAGCTCAAGATCTGGGGTGAGCGCACCGGTGCGGGCGTCATGGCGCGCGAGCCGGGCGCCGACGCCGCGGGCCTGGCGTTCGACGCGCTCGGCGCCGCCAAGACGCAGGGCATCGATATTGTTCTCGTCGATACCGCTGGCCGCCTGCAGAACCGCGCCGAACTGATGGACGAACTGGAAAAGATGGTGCGCGTGATGCGCAAGGTGGACCCGGCGTCGCCGCACGCGGTGCTACTGGTGCTCGATGCGACGGTGGGCCAGAACGCGCTCAATCAGGTCGACATTTTCGGCAAGGTCGCCGGCGTCACCGGCTTGGTGATGACCAAGCTCGACGGCACCGCGCGCGGCGGCATTCTGGTCGCGATCGCCGCCCGTTTCGGTCTGCCGGTGCACTTCATCGGCGTCGGCGAGGGCGTCGAGGATCTCAGCTCGTTCACCGCACGCGATTTTGCGCGCGCCATAGTTGGGCTAGATTCCTGAAATAGAGAAAAGCCATGGCCGAAAAGAAGCAACTCAATCCGATTCTTAAACTGGTGCTCGACATCGGGCCGCTGGTGCTGTTCTTCGGCGCCAATTCGAAGTTTGGCATCTTCGCGGCGACCGGCACTTTCATGGTCGCGGCGTTGACCGCGCTCGGCGTGGGTTATGTCATGACGCGGCGCATCGAGGTGATGACGCTAGTCACCGCGGTTATCGTTGTGGTGTTCGGCTCCTTGACGCTGGTGCTGCACGACGACACGTTCATCAAGCTCAAGCCGACCATCATCTATCTCTTGTTCGGCGGCACGTTGCTCGGCGGCCTTGCGCTCGGTAAGCCGCTGCTCGGCACCCTGTTCGATCAGATGTTCCAGCTGACCGAAGAAGGCTGGCGCAAGCTGACCTGGCGCTGGGCGCTGTTCTTCTTCGCGCTGGCGGTGTTGAACGAGATCATCTGGCGCACGCAGACCACGGATTTCTGGGTCAGCTTCAAACTGTTCGGCGTGGTGCCGCTGACGTTTTTGTTCGGCGCGCTGCAAATGCCGCTGATCAACAAATACAGCGTCGAGCGCAAGTCCTAGCGCGCGACCGCCGCCGCCTTGGCGATTTCCGGATTGAGCGCACCGTCAAGATTCTCGGCGGTCACCGGGCCGACCAGCTTGTAGGCGATAGTGCCGTCACGGCCGATCAGATAGGTTTCCGGCACGCCATAGACGCCCCAATCGATCGAGGTGCGGCCGCTGGTGTCGACGCCGACGGCGGCGAACGGATTACCGTAGCGATTGAGGAAGCGCCGCGCGTTGTCGGTCGGATCCTTGTAGTTGATGCCGACCAGCTTGATGCGCTTGTCCTTCGACAATTGCTCCAGGTAGGGCACCTCTTCGGCGCAGGGTATGCACCACGACGCCCAGACATTGACCAGCGTCACCTCGCCCGGGAACGCCGCATTGCTTAACCCCGGCACGCCCTTACCGTCACGGGCGAGACCGGCGAGCGGCGGCAGATCGGTCTTCGGCGCGGGATGTCCGATTAGCGCTGACGGCAGCCGCGACGGATCGCCGCTCCACAGCCGGACCAGGAACAGGACCGCGAGCGCCGCAAAGACAATGAGCGGCAGCAGCACAAAAATATTGAGCCGTTTCTTGCCAGCTGGTTCTGTCGTTGCCGAGCTCATCGGCCGTCCTTGCGCTGCGATCGCCGCGTCACGCCGCCCTCTTCGAGATCGCCGAGGATACGGCGTTGTGCTGAATAATCGAGAACGACCCAGGCAACCAACGCGGCCACCACGAATGCAGTCACCGCATAGGCGGCGACGATGAAATCGGCATGCGGTCCGAGATTCATGCGCGCACCTCCTGCGCCTGAATGATCCGCATGCTGCGTACACGCCGGCGCAGGATTTCGTTGCGCATGGCGGCGAAATGCAAGGTGAAGAACAGCAGGGTGAAGGCGACCGCCATGATCAGCAACGGCCAGAGGATGGAAGGATCGATGGCGTTGCCGCCCATGCGCACGATCGACGCCGGCTGATGCAGCGTGTTCCACCAGTTGACCGAGAATTTGATGATCGGGATGTTGACCGCGCCGACCAGCGTGAGCACCGCCGCCGCGCGCGAGCCGCGGCCGGGATCTTCGGCCGTCCAATAAAGCGCGAGCACACCGAGATAGAGCAGGAAGAGCACCAGCACCGAGGTGAGCCGGGCGTCCCAGACCCAATAGGTGCCCCAGGTCGGGCGGCCCCAGAGCGAGCCGGTGATCAGGCAGATAAACGTGAAGGCGGCGCCGATCGGCGCGGCCGCCTTGCCGGCCACATCCGCCATCGGATGCCGCCAGACCAGGGTACCGAGCGCGGCTACGCTCATCACGCCCCAGCACATCATACTAAGCCAGGCCGTCGGCACGTGCAGGAACATGATCTTCACGGTGGCGCCCTGCTGATAGTCGTCCGGCGCCTGCATGGCGCGCACCAGCCCAACCGCGAACAGCGCGATCGTCAGCGCCGCCAGCCAAGGCAGCACGCGGTTGACCAACGTCAGGAAGCGAGTGGGGTTGGCGAGATCGATAACAGCCATCGGTAGCCTTTGTAATCAGACGCGTCCGCCCGGGCAATGCCGGCCGGCGGCACACATATGCCCAGGTCAGGGCCCCATCGGTTTGATTTGCATCATGAAACCGCCCTGATTTTGGTCGGCAAACCGATCATTCCAGGCCATGGCGGAGCGCGGCCGCAGCGGCAAAAGGCCCCAGCACCAGGCTCGCCAAGGATAGCGCGCAAAGAATGGTCAAAGGTGGGCCGAACGGCGCGGGTCCTACGATCGCGGCATTGGCCGCCGCGACGCCGAAAATCAGCACCGGAACCGTGAGCGGCAGCACCAGCACCGCCAGCAACAGGCCACCGCGCCGCAGCGCCACCGACAGCGCGGCGCCGATCAGCCCGATGAAGGTGAGCGCAGGCGTGCCGGCCAGCAGCGTCAGCGCGACGGTGCCCATGGCACGCAGTTCGACATTGAGCATGAGGCCGAGCACCGGGCTGATCACCACCAGCGGCAGGGCCGTGGTCAGCCAGTGCGCGATGGCCTTGGCCGCCACCGCCAATTCGAGCGGCAAGCGGCCCATCATCAAGAGGTCGAGCGAGCCGTCGTCATTGTCGGTGGCGAACAGCCGGTCGAGCGCGAGCAAAGTCGCCAGCAAGGCGCCGAGCCACAGGATCGCCGGCCCGATGCGCGCCAGCAAATTGAGATCGGGGCCGAGCGCGAACGGCATCATGGTCACCACGATCAGGAAGAACAGCGCGCCCATCATGGCGCCGCCGCCGACGCGAATGGAGAGCCGCATGTCGCGGACCACGAGGGCCAAAAACGCGTTCACGCGTGTCTCCGTGTCATGGATGCGGTCATGGCGCCCCTATCTTCAGTTCGCGGACGCGTTCGAGGCCGATCGGCCCGTGCGCGGCGGCCACGATCATGCCGCCGCCGGCGAGGTGGCTGCGCATCAAATCGGCGAGCCGGTTTTGCGACGGCGCGTCGAGCGCCGAGGTCGGCTCGTCGAGTAGCCAGAGCGGCCGCGGTACCGCGACCAGCCGTGCGATCGACAGCCGCCGCCGCTGTCCGGCCGACAGATAGGCCGCCGGCAGGTTGACGAGCGGCGCGAGGTCGACCGCCTGCAGCGCGAGATCGATCGGCAACTCGATGCCGCCGAGATAGCGCGCCCAGAATTTCAGGTTCTCGCCCACCGTCAGCGACGGCTTCACTGCGTCCTGGTGGCCAACATAATGCGACTGCTCGGCAATGGAGGTATCGGGCTCTCCGCCGTCGAGTTCGAGCTTGCCGCCGGCCAAATGGACCAGCCCGGCGATCACGCGCAGTAGCGAGGATTTGCCGGCGCCGTTGCGCCCGGTCACCACCAGGGCTTCGCCCCCGGACAGGCTGAAATTGAGGCCCGCAAAGACCTCGCGCCCGCCCCGGCTGCACGTGAGATTATTGCCTCTGAATTGCATCAGGCGCGCTTTAGCCTGCCAACGCCCGGCGGGAAAGTCGTGCCCGCCCACGACAACCCAGATATGCCGCGCATTTTTACGGAAGTTCCATCGTTAATATGGCGTCCGGCGCAAAAAGACCTTATAAGCCCGCGGTTATGACGTTAACTTAGTGGAATTCGGGCGCGGGTCTCTCCGGCGAGAAAAGTCTTGTCTTGCCAGTTGTTTAGGCCGAACCAGCGCCATTGTCCCGACCGGGAATGGAAACCTCCGACATGACTTCGCTCGACAGTTTTAGATGCTGCAAGACCCTCCAGGTTGGTGGCAAGACTTACGCCTATTTCAGTCTCCCCACCGCCGAGAGAAACGGGCTCAAGGGAATTTCCCGCCTGCCGTTCTCGATGAAGGTGCTGTTGGAAAACCTGCTGCGCAACGAAGACGGGCGCACGGTGACCAAGGACGACATCAAGGCCTTCGCCGAATGGCTCAAGACCAAGACGTCGGAGCACGAATTCGCTTTCCGCCCGGCGCGCGTGCTGATGCAGGATTTCACCGGCGTGCCGGCGGTGGTCGATCTCGCCGCCATGCGCGATGCCATGAAGGAACTCGGCGGCGACCCCAAGAAGATCAATCCGCAAGTGCCGGTCGATCTCGTCATCGACCACTCGGTCGCGGTCACCTTTTTCGGCAACAATCAGGCGTTCAAGAAGAACGTCGAGGAAGAATACCGACAGAACCAGGAACGCTACAAATTCCTGAAATGGGCGCAACGCTCGTTCGACAATTTCAGCGTCGTGCCGCCGGGTACCGGCATCTGCCACCAGGTCAACCTCGAATACTTGTCGCGCGTGGTCTGGAGCAAGAAGGACAAGGTCAAAGTCGACGGCAAGCAGGCGACCATGGAAGTCGCTTATCCCGACACCGTGGTCGGCACCGACTCGCACACCACCATGGTGAACGGTCTCTCGGTGCTCGGCTGGGGCGTCGGCGGCATCGAGGCCGAAGCCGCCATGCTCGGCCAGCCGCTGTCGATGGTGCTGCCCGAGGTGATCGGCTTCAAACTGTCCGGCAGGCTCAAGGAAGGCCTCACCGCCACCGACCTGGTGCTCACCGTGACCGAGATGCTGCGCAAGCGCGGCGTCGTCGGCAAGTTCGTCGAATTCTTTGGCCCCGGCCTCGCGCATCTCACGATCGCCGACCGCGCCACGATCGGCAACATGGCGCCGGAATACGGCGCCACCTGCGGCTTCTCACCGATCGACGACGACACCATCCGTTATCTCAAGGACACCAGCCGTCCGCCGGAAGTGATCAAGCTCGTCGAAGCTTACGCCAAAGCGCAGGGCATGTTCCGCGTCAAGACTACGCCCGATCCGATCTTCACCGACATTCTCAAGCTCGATCTCGCCACGGTCGAGCCGTCGCTGTCGGGCCCCAAGCGTCCGCAGGACCGCATCGCGCTGCGCGACGTGAAGTCCGGCTTCACCAATTCGATGGAGAAGGAATACAACAAAGGCAACGAGCTCAAGAAGCGCGTGCCTGTCAACACCAAGGACTACGACCTCGGCAACGGCGACGTGGTGATCGCGGCGATCACGTCCTGCACCAATACCTCGAACCCGAGCGTGATGATCGGCGCCGGCCTGCTCGCGCGCAAGGCGGCGGCAAGGGGCCTCACCGCCAAGCCGTGGGTGAAGACTTCGCTGGCGCCGGGCTCGCAGGTCGTCGCCGAATACCTCGAGAAGGCCGGCCTGCAGAAAGACCTCGACAAGGTCGGCTTCAACCTGGTCGGCTTCGGCTGCACCACTTGCATCGGCAATTCCGGCCCGCTGCCGGAAGAAATTTCCGAGGCGGTCAACGAGAACGATCTGGTGGCCGCCGCGGTGCTCTCGGGCAACCGCAATTTCGAAGGCCGCGTCAACGCCGACGTGCGCGCAAACTATCTCGCTTCGCCGCCGCTGGTCGTCTCCTACGCTATCGCCGGCTCGATGTATGTCGATCTCGCCAAGGATCCGCTCGGCGTCGATCAGAAAGGCAAGAAGGTCTATCTCAAGGACATCTGGCCCTCGAACAAGGAAATCGGCGAGTTCGTCGCCAAGAACGTCACCAAGCAGATCTTCGCCAAGAAATACGCCGACGTGTTCAAGGGCGACGCCAATTGGCGCAAGATCGCGGTCAAGGGCGGACTGACCTATGCGTGGGACGACCGCTCGACCTACGTGCAGAACCCGCCTTATTTCGAAGGCATGGACAAGCGCCAGAAGCCGATCGAGGACATCGTCGACGCCCGCGTCCTCGGCCTGTTTCTCGACTCAATCACCACCGACCACATCTCGCCGGCGGGATCGATCAAGGAATCGAGCCCGGCCGGCGAATATCTGCGCGACCACCAGGTACGGCCGAAGGACTTCAACCAATACGGCACGCGCCGCGGCAATCATCAGGTCATGATGCGCGGCACCTTCGCCAACATCCGCATCAAGAACCAGATGGTGCCGGGCGTTGAAGGCGGCGTCACCATCCATTATCCGTCGAAGCAGAAAATGACGATGTACGACGCGGCGATGAAGTACAAAGCCGACAACGTTCCGCTCGTCATTTTCGCCGGCAAGGAATACGGCACCGGATCCTCACGTGACTGGGCCGCCAAGGGAACGGTGTTGCTCGGCGTGCGCGCGGTCATCACCCAGTCGTTCGAGCGCATCCACCGCTCCAACCTGATCGGCATGGGCGTGATGCCGCTGGTATTCGAAGAGGGCACGTCCTGGCAGTCGCTCGGCCTCAAGGGCGACGAACAGGTCACGATCCGCGGCCTGCATGGCGATCTCAAGCCGCGCCAGCGGCTGATCGCCGAGATCGTCGCCGGCAACGGCACGCTCAAGCGCGTGCCGCTGATATGCCGCATCGATACGCTGGACGAACTGGATTACTTCAAGAACGGAGGTATCCTGCAATACGTCCTGCGGCATCTGGCCACCTAGCTGCCGGTTGGGTCGCCGCCGCTGCCGAACCGCTCACCGCGAAGTGAGTGGCGGGTGATCGACAGGGCGCTTTATATGGGGCCAAGCCGGGCAGGGGAGATCGTGGGATTGGCATGAACTTTCGCCACATCGCCTTTGCGGGCGCAGCCATTTGCGCCGCCGCCTTGATGCCGCGGCCCGCCGGCGCGACCGAGCCGCGTGCGGTCATCGAATTGTTCACCAGCCAGGGCTGCTCGTCTTGTCCGCCCGCCGACAAGCTGCTCGCCGAACTGTCGCGCGATCCGACGCTGGTGACGCTAAGTCTGCCGGTCGACTATTGGGACTATCTGGGCTGGAAGGACACGCTGGCGCTGCACGGCCATTCCAACCGCGAGCGTGCCTACGCCGACGCGCGCGGCGACCGCGAGGTCTATACCCCGCAAGTCGTGGTCAACGGCGTCATGCCTGTGCTGGGCAGCGACAAGGCGGCGATCGAGCAGGCGATCGCGAAGACGCGCCAAAGCGCGGCGCCGCTGACGGTGCCGGTGACGCTGACGGTAACGGACGGCAAGGTATCGGTGAATATTCCTGCGGCCGCCGGCGAGCATGGCAGCGCCGAGGTCTGGCTGTGTCCGGTCACCGGCAAGGCGCAGGTCTCGATCGAACGCGGCGAAAACCGTGGCCACACGCTGACCTACACCAATGTGGTGCGCCGCTGGGTGAAGCTCGGCACCTGGAGCGGCAAGGCAGCAAGCTTCAGCGTGCCGGTGGCCAGTCTTTCCGATGCCGATTTCTCCCTGCAGGACATCGACCGCGTAGCGGTGGTCGTGCAGAGCGGCGTCGCCGCCAAGCCTGGCGTGATGCTCGGCGCCGCCGTGGCCAATTTGCGCTGATCCCAATGCGTCATTCCGGGTTCGTACGCCCGCGCATGCGCCTCGGAATGACCGACAAAAAAATCGGGCCGGCGACGAGCCGACCCGAAGGCTTAGGGGATTGAACCGTACGCGGTACTCAACTTGGCCCGGTCAGCTGAGCCCCGGGGGGCTGGGGGGCTGAGGAATCCGGAACTCAAACCGGACCGGGCCTTTGAGGCAACGCTGACGTTATCCCAAGCCACGGTGACCGGCGATTGACGGAAATAGGGCGTTATTGTGGGACCTTTAACGAGTTCGTGATCGGCCGATCGCCCGTTTTTGCTCATTTTCTCGGCATTCCCGCCAAAACGAAGCTCTTGCCGTGGGCCGCGCCCGGCGCGATCATTGCGCCAACAAAAGGAGGCGCCGCATGACGTTCGGTTCCGGCGAAATCGATCCCAGCCAGTCCCATGGGGGCGCAGCCCCGGCGCGCAGCACCCCCGCCCCCTTCAATCAAGTTACTTTCAGCCGCCGCGAACTCAGACGCATCCTCGATCTTTACGGCCGCAAGGTTGCCGCCGGCGAATGGCGCGATTACGCCATCGACTTCCTGAAAGACCGCGCGGTGTTCTCGGTGTTCCGCCGCACCTCGGAAGTCCCGCTCTACCGCATCGAAAAAAATCCGAAGCTGGCGCGCCGCCAAGGCGCCTTCAGCGTGATCTCGGCGACCGGTCTGATCGTGCGCCGCGGCCATGAACTCGACCGCGTGCTGCGCGCCATCGACCCGCTGTCGCTGGTGGTGAATTAGTTCTGCTCAGTGCAGGTTGGCGCTCGGCGGCCCGCCGCCAGCCACGGCATGACGCTCCTGCGGCGGCGCGGTCGCTCCGGGGGCCAATGTCAGCTGCATCAGCGGCGTATCGAGCCAGCGGCCGAATTTCCACCCGATATTGCGCAAATTGCCGGCATTGGTGAAGCCGCACGCTCTGTGCACGCCGATCGACGCCGCCTGATCCGAGTCGCCGATCACCGCGATCATCTGCCGCAAGCCAAGCGCGGTGCAGGCCTCGATCAGTTTCACCAGCAGCGCCTTGCCGACGCCGCGGCGGTGGATGTGAGGCGCGACATAAACCGAGTCTTCAACGGTGAAGCGATAGGCCGGCCGCGTACGATAGAGCGATGCATAGGCATAGCCGGCGACGGCGTCGCCGATCTCCGCTACGATATAAGGGAATTTGCCGTCGAGGATCGACTGCATTCGCTGTCGCATCTCCGCTTCGTCCGGCGGCGTGAGCTCGAACGATGCCGTGCCGTGATCGACCGCATGCGCGTAAATCCGGGTAATGGCCGGGATATCGGCAAAGGTGGCGGGGCGGATCGTGAGGCTCATTTCAAAACTCGTCATGCGCGGGCTTGACCCGCGCATCCATGAAGAGTTGCCGCGTGCATAGACCTTACTAAGGCAACACTTGCCGAGCGCCATCATGGATTGCCGGGTCAAGCCCGGCAATGACCAGAAATGCAAACGCCCCGGCACTAGGCCGGGGCGTTCGCTTTTCGCCAGTCCAGTCGCGCTTAGCGGCGGTCGCCCATGAAGCGCAGCAGGAACAGGAACAAGTTGATGAAGTCGAGATAGAGCGTCAGCGCGCCCATCACCGCCTTGCGGCCGGAGACGGTGCCGTCGTCGTTGGCGCTGTACATCTCCTTGATCTTCTGGGTGTCCCAGGCGGTCAGCCCCGCGAAGATCAGCACGCCGATCGCCGAGATGGCGAAGTCGAGCCCGGTGCTCTTCAGGAAGATGTTGACGACCATCGCCAGAATCAGCCCGAACAAGCCCATCACCAGGAACGAGCCGATCGGCGAGAGATCGCGCTGCGTAGTGTAGCCGTACAGGCTCAACGCGCCAAACGATGCCGCCGAGATGAAGAAGGTGCGGGTGATCGACGCGCCGGTGTATTGCAGGAACACCGTCGACAGCATCAGTCCGAGCAACCCGGCGTAGAGCATGAACAGAACGAGCGCGGTGCCCGCCTGCAGCCTGTTGATCCGGAAGCTCAGGAAAAAGACAATGCCGAGCGTGCCGACAAACAGCACGATCGTCAGCGGTCCGCCGAAGATCGCCTGCCCAAATGGCGTCAGGCTTGTGATCTTGCCGGCGGAGTTGGTCACGACCGCGGCATTGTAGGTGAGCCAGGCGACCACGCCGGTCAGAGCGACGCCGCTGGCCATATAATTGTAGATGCGGATCATGTAGGCGCGCAGGCCCACATCGATCTCGGCAGCACGCGCGGTGCCGATGCCGCGGGCAGCTACGTTACGGTCGAAGTCCGACATCGAAGTTCCCTCTCTTTGTCCCGGCTCTTCGCCGGTTACATCAGACGCGCCGGCGGCAGCCGTCGCGTTCGTAACCTGAATTTAGTGCGGCCCAAGCCTGTACGCCAGATATGACCCGATCATGGCCCGGCTTTATTGCCTATCGTTAACAATGCCGGCCCGGCGCTATAGGGGAAAACACCCAGCCGGAAGGCCGTCGCGCGTCGTAATGCCGCAAAAACTAGAGGTTTCTCAAGACCGGGGCCGGTTTTTGCCCCAAAGCCGAGAAGGTCCCGAGAAGCCCCAAGGCGACCGTAACCGCGACCGCGCCCAGCGCCGCCGCCAGGGCGGGCAGCGGCAGCCAGGCGAAGCGGAGATGCATCAGGTCGCTGACGATCAGCCAGCCGGCGAGCGAGCCGGCGAGCACGCCGAACAGCGCGGTGGCGGCGCCGAGCAGCATGTATTCGATGGTGTAAGCGGCGAGCAGCCGCGCCCGTGTGGCGCCGAGCGTCTTGAGGATCACCGCGTCATAGACCCGGTGGCGGTGTCCGGCGGCGAGCGCGCCGCCCAGAACCAAAGCCGCGATCACCAGCGTGAGCGCGCTGGCACCGCGGATCGCCAGCACCAGATTGGCGACGATGGAGCCGATCGCCTCCAGCGCGTCCTTTACCCGCAGCACGGTCACCATGGGAAAGGACTCGGCGACCGCGCGGGTGATGGCGCCCTCCTGCGCCGGCGTGCCGCCATCGGCGTAAGTGAGGGTGGCGAGATGGGTCGCCGGCGCGCCGTCGAAGGCGTGCGGCGAAAACACCATGACGAAATTGATGCCGAGGTTCTCCCAGTCGACCGTGCGCATATTGGCGATGCGGGCGGTGATGTTGCGGCCGAGCACATTGACGGTGACCTCGTCGCCGAGCTTGAGGCCGAGGCCATCGGTGATTTTCTTTTCGAACGAGAGCAGCGGCGGACCGTCGTAATCCGGCGCCCACCATTTTCCCTCGACCAGCCGCGAGCCGGCGGGCAACTCGCTCGCATAGGTGATGCCGCGGTCGCTTTGCAGCACCCAGGCGGCGCCTTCTTTCGGCTTGATCTGCTCGGCCGGAATGCGGTTGGCCGAGACGATGCGGCCGCGTAGCATCGGCACCTCCTGGAGCTTCGCGTCCGACGCCTGCGCGCGCACGAAGGCGTCGAAGCGCGTCGCCTGGTCGGCCGGAATGTCGAGGAAATAGAACGACGGCGCCTTGGCCGGCAGTTCGTTGGAGAATTGCCGCTGCAAGTTGTCGTCGATCTCGATCACGGTGACCAGCAACGCAATGCCGAGGCCGAGCGAGAGCACGACGGTCGCGGTCAGCGCGCCGGGCCGGTGGATATTGGCGATCGCCATGCGCAGCACGATGGACCGCGCCCGTGGCGCATGGCGGGCTACCAGCATCAATAGTGCGGCGACCAGCCGCAAGGTGACGAACACGCCGGCGGCGACGGCAACATAGACGATCGCCACGTGCCGGTCGTAGGCCAGCACGACGGCGAGTGTAGTCAGCGCTAGCACCGCGAGCGCCGTAAACGCGAGATAGGTTTTCCGTGGCCAGTGCGGCTGCGGCGCCACCGTGTCGCGGAACAGGGCGCCGACCGGCACGTCATGGGCGCGGCCAAGCGGCCAGAGCGCGAAGGCAAGCGCCGTCGTCAGCCCGTAAATCAGCGCCAACACCAACTCGGCCGGATGCAGCGCCGGTTCAATCGGCAGCGGAATGATGGCGCCGAGCGTCCATGCAATCACAAACGGCAGGATCGCGCCCAGCACCATGCCGATGACGCCGCCGATGGCCGCCAGCATCAACACCTGCATGAGGTAGATCGCGAAGATGCGCCGGCCCGAGGCGCCAAGCGCCTTCAGCGTGGCGATGGTCTCGCGCCGGCGGTCGAGATGACTTTTCACCGCGTTGCCGACGCCGACGCCGCCGACCAGCAGCGCGGTCAGGCCGACGATGGCGAGAAATTGCGTGAAGCGCTCGACGTTGCGCTCGAGTTGCGGCGAGGCGTTGCTGCGGCTGCGGATGTCCCAGCCGGCTTCGGGAAACTGTTGCTGCGCCTGTGCCGACACCGCTTTCGCCGCCGCATCGTTGGCGTCGTTTGCCGGCAGGCGCAGGCGGTAGTGCCAGCGCACCAGGCTGCCTGGCTGCAGCAGGCCGGTGGCGCGCAATGCCGCCTCGCTCACCATGAGACGCGGCCCGAAGCCGATGCCGCCGGCGAGCTTGTCCGGCTCGCTCGTGAGCGCGGCGCGGATTTCGAATGTCGCGTTGCCGATGCCGAGCCGTGCGCCTTGTTTGATGCCGAGCCGCGTCAGCAGCACCGGGTCCGCGACAGCGCCGAAAACACCGTTGCGCCGCGCCAGCGCGTCAGCAAGTGGGCTTGGCGGGTCGAGCACGGTTTGTCCAAACAGCGGATAGGCGCCGTCGATCGCTTTCATCTCGACCAAGGCCGCCTTGCCGTCGGCGGTGCGCGCCATGGCGCGCATGGTCGCGGCGCTCGAAACCTTGCCGTGACGGTCGAGGAACGTCCGCTCGTCCGGCGTGACCTCCTGCTGGACGAGCGTAAATGACAGATCGCCGCCGAGGATCACTCGGCCTTGCCTTGCTAAGCCGCTGGCTAAGCTGGCGGACAGCGAGCCGACGCCGGCGATCGACATGCTGCCGAGCGCGATGGTCGCGATGAACACGTAGAAGCCACGCCACCCGCCGCGCATTTCGCGCAGTGCAAAGCGCAGAGGCAGCCAGCGGCCGTTGCCGCTTACAGTTGCGATGGCGGCGACGGTCATGGCGCGCTCACGCCGTCAATTCGTCCAGAACGCAACCGCACGATCCGTCCGCAGCGTGCGGCGAGCGCGGAATCATGCGTGACCAGCACCAGCGTGGAGCCGCGCTGGACGTGGCCGGCGAACAACAGATCGATGATCTGTATGCCGGTGTCCTCGTCGAGATTGCCGGTTGGCTCGTCCGCCACGACGATCGCCGGGTTGGGCGCCAGCGCGCGCGCGACCGCCACGCGTTGCTGCTCGCCACCGGAAAGCTCGGCCGGATAATGATGCAGCCTTTCGCCGAGACCGACGCCAACGAGTTCGTCGCGCGCGCGTTCCTGCGCGTCGGCGATGCCGGCCAATTCGAGCGGCACCGCCACGTTTTCCAGCGCCGTCATAGTCGGGATCAGATGGAACGACTGGAACACGATTCCGACGTGTCGCCCGCGAAAGCGCGCCAATGCGTCTTCGTCGAGCGCGTTCAGATCCTCGCCGCTGACCGTGACCAAGCCGCTGTCGGCGCGCTCCAGTCCCGCCATCACCATCAGCAGGCTGGATTTGCCTGACCCGGACGGTCCGACCAGGCCGATTGCCTCGCCGCTGCCTATATTCAGGTCGATGTCTTTGAGGATATGGACGCGGGCCGCCCCTTGCCCGAGCGAAAGATTGAGACCGGCGAGTGCGATCGCCGGGCCTTGGGAAGGTGCTTTCATGTGGCCTTACCGATCACGACCCCGCACATATGGGGCAAAACTGGGCCGGCTCCAATGCCTAGCGGCGCTGCTGCTGATGGCGCTGGTTTGGGCGGCGCCGAACGGCGCCCGCGCCGCCGAGCGGCCGGTGAAAATCGTGGTGCTCGGCGACTCGTTGAGCGCCGGCTATGGCCTGCCGGTGGACGCCGCGTTTCCC
The DNA here is from genome assembly GCA_963821785.1 of uncultured Alphaproteobacteria bacterium. Taxonomy (GTDB): domain Bacteria; phylum Pseudomonadota; class Alphaproteobacteria; order Rhizobiales; family Xanthobacteraceae; genus Pseudolabrys. The sequence goes on from CAWGFC010000001.1 coordinate 453,576, forward strand.
GCCAAGCTCGCGCAAGCGCTGAAGGCCAAAGGTATCGCCGTCCAGGTCACGAATGCTGGCGTGTCGGGCGATACCGCTTCCGGCGGGCTCGATCGTCTCGACTGGTCGGTGCCGGAGGGATCCGACGCAGTGATCGTCGAACTCGGCGCCAACGACGCTTTGCGTGGACTAGACCCTAAGGTGACCAAGGCCGCGCTCGCCGGCATCCTGACTAAACTCAGCGATAGACATATTTTCGTCCTGCTCGCCGGCATGGAGGCGCCGCGCAACATGGGGGCCGATTATGTGCGGAGCTTCGATGCCATTTATCCGGCGCTTGTCTCGGCTCATCCAGTCGTATTTTATCCGTTTTTCCTCGATGGGGTGGCCACCGACCCCAAGCTGAACCAGGGCGATGGCCTACACCCGAATGCCGCTGGCGTTGACGAGATCGTGGCGCGCATCCTGCCGCGGGTCGAGCAGTTGATCGCCGCTGTGCGTGCGGCGCGCGCATCTTGAATCGGGTGCTGCCATGCCGCGTCTCTTTACCGGTGTCGAAATCCCCGCCGATGTCGGACAGGCTCTCGGCATGTTGCGTGGCGGGTTGCAGGGCGCGCGCTGGATAGATCCAGAGAATTATCACCTGACGCTGCGCTTCATCGGCGACGTGGACGATATGATCGCCCAGGAAGTCGCGTTGATGCTCGGGCGCGTCAAACGCGGCGCATTCGATCTGTACTTCGAGGGACTGACCTCGTTTGGCGGCCGCAAGCCGCGCGCGGTGGTCGCTTCTGTTGCGCAGGCGCAGGCCTTGCTCGACGTGCAGGCCGAGCACGAACGGCTGATGCAGCGCATCGGATTGGAGCCAGAGGGACGCAAATACACGCCGCACGTGACGCTGGCGCGCTTGCGCGATTCCTCGAGTCAGGCCGTGGCCGAATATCTTTCGGCGCGTGGGCTTTTCCGCACCGCGGCGTTCCACGTCTCGCGTTTTGTGCTGTTCTCGTCGCGCGCCTCGGTCGGCGGCGGGCCTTACGTGGTCGAGGCGAGCTATCCGCTCAATTAGATTGGCGCGTCACGCCGGCCCGAATAGGCGCGCCTGCACTTCGAAGACGCGGCCGGCGACCGCATGGGTGTCGGCCATGACTTCGCGCAGGAGCGAGAGTGCCGTCGAGCGCGGCGGGTCGACTTCGCCGACCACGCTGCCGAAATCGAATGAAAACTCGGCGTCGAACTTGCGGGCGAGCTGCTGCATGCGCCGGTTTTCGGCCAGGCAGTCCATGCGTAGCGAGTTGATGCCACGATTGCGCGCACTAAGTAGCGTGCGCTCGAGCAATTCGGTTCCCACGCCGTGACTCTGCCACGGCTGCTCGATGCTGAAGGCGGCTTCTGCCTCGTGCGAGAACAGCGAGCCACTCTGCCGCAATTCGGCCGCGCCGCGCAGCACGCCGTCGACGAAGAAGCCGTACACGACGACGCCGAGCCCGCTGGTGGTTGCCGCGTGGCGCGCGATGACTTCGTCTGCCACCGCGCCGGAAAAGCGCCGGTGTCGGCTATCGTGGTCGAGGCGCAGCAGATGGTCGCGATAGGCTTCGGTTTCGCCGGGCCACAATTTGCGAATGGTACCGCCGTCCGGCAGAATCTCGTTCATATAGGGTCTCCTGGCTTTCTTGACGCCCTGCATCATCACGTCCTTGTCTTGGCCTTCGCCAAGGTCCCAGCGCCTTCGCCAAGCTCCCAGCGAATCGTAGGCTCAACAGATATATGCTGCATTGCAGCAAAATGAAGGATTAATTTCGGAGGCGTGGGACCCAAACCTGCAGAAAACGCATGGCTGACAAGGTATTAGCATAATTTTTAAGCGGTAAAAGTAGCACCAGATACCGCAGCATTGTGCGCCACAGGCAGGCGTCTCCCTATTTATGCTCGATTTACAGAAAGCGCGGATAACCATAGGTCTCGCGTCACACTGCCTCTGCCTCGCAGTGCTCTCCGGCAATCCGCCGCGCGCTTGGTCCGCAATGTCTTAAGTCTCATGCCCGCCACTTTCAGGACGCGCTACGCGGCGCTCATCACCGAGGGAAAGATCGAGGCCGATCCCGGGCAGTTGATGCTGGCGGGTCAGTTGTCGGCGCTCGCGCATCGCCTTGAGCAGCGCCGGTTGTCGCGAAAATCGTCCTCGCTCGGCTGGCTGTTTGGCAAGCGCGAACAGGCCGGCCCGCCGCTGAAAGGCCTTTACGTCTATGGCGAGGTCGGCCGCGGCAAGACCATGCTGATGGACTTGTTCTTCGCGACCAGCGCGGTGCAGCGCAAGCGCCGCGTCCATTTCCACGAATTCATGGCCGATGTGCACGAGCGCATTCATCAGTATCGGCAGGAGATCAAGAACGGCGCGCTGCCCGACCAGGATCCGATCCTGCGCGCCGCCGCAGCGATCGCCGAGGAAACCTGGCTGCTGTGTTTCGACGAATTTCATGTCACCGACATTGCCGACGCCATGATCCTCGGCCGTCTGTTCACGCGGCTGTTCGAGCTCGGCATTGTGGTGGTGGCGACGTCGAACCTGGCGCCCAGTGATCTCTATAAGGATGGGCTCAATCGGGGACTGTTTCTGCCTTTCATTGCCCTGTTGCACAAACATTGCGAAATCGCTCGGCTGGATGCGCGGATCGATTTCCGGCTCGAAAAGCTTACCGGCATGGCGACCTGGTATGTGCCGGCCAATGCGAAGGCGGAAGCCGCGCTCGACGTGGCATGGCGGCGTCTCGTCGGCGAGCATGCCGGCGCGCCGCATGAGTTGGTGGTGAAGGGTCATATTGTGCGGGTGCCGAAGGCGGCGATGGGGGTCGCCCGCTTTTCATTTGATGACCTCTGTGCGCAGCCGCTGGCAGCCGCCGACTATCTCAAGATCGCGCATGAGTTCCACACCATCGTGCTCGATCGCATTCCGGTCATGGATGAGGCCCACCGCAATGAGGCCAAGCGCTTTATCATTCTGATCGATACGCTCTACGACCACGCAGTGAAGCTGCTGGCCTCCGCGCAAGCTCAGCCGGACGATCTGTATAGTGGCACTGAGGGCTATGAGGCGCTGGAATTCAAGCGTGCGGCGTCGCGTCTGATCGAGATGCGCTCGCAGTCCTATCTCGGTTTGCCGCACGGCCCGTGTCAGGGCCCCATGGTGGACACCGGCAAGATCGCGGAAACCTGATCGGCGATCAACCATACGGGCGCGGTCGATTTTTCATTGCCAATTACGCGGCTGCGCGCGAAATATCCGCTCGGGAGCGATCTGTAATAAGGAGCCGGCGATGGCCGAACAACCGCTCGTGCCGGAAACCGCGAATGCCGCAAACGGCGCGCCGGGCAACGGCGACTCCGCTGTGTAGAGCACGCCAGCGCGGCCGAAGCGGGTACGGCCGGTCCGCTTCCGTTGCGTCATCTGCGGCCGGGAGCGGCCCGCCCGGGACATCACCCAGCTCGACGTGGTGCGCCCGAGCCTGTTCGACCGCATCAAGGCCGACAATCCGGAACTTCCGGCCGAGGGCTATATCTGCAGCGACGATCTCGACCGCTTCCGCTCGCGCTATGTTTCCGAATTGCTCGGGTAGGAACGCGGCGAACTCACCAAGCTCGAGGAGGAAGTGGTGCAGAGTCTCGCTGACCACGAGACGCTGGCGGAAAACATCGAAGCCGAGTGGGTCGGCCAGCGAACGCTGGGCGAACGGCTATCGGATCATCTAGCGAGCTTTGGCGGCAGTTGGACGTTCATCATCTTTTTCTTTGTCGTATTGGTCGCCTCGATGACATTCAACGTCGTCCTGATCGAACGAGAGCGGTTCGACCCCTATCCGTTTATTCTGTTCAACCTCGTCCTGTCGTGTCTGGCGGCCATTCAAGCGCCGATCATCATGATGAGCTAGAAGTGCCAGGAGGCGAAGGACCGCCTGCGGTCGGAGAACGATTACCGGGTCAATCTCAAGGCCGAACTCGAAATCCGGCATCTGCATGAAAAGATCGACCACATCCTCACCCGGCAGTGGGAGCGGCTGGCCGAAATTCAGCAAATTCAGTTGGAGATGATGCAGGATCCGGCGCTTCGGAAACGCTGAGTGCGGTATGCGGGTGGCATAGCCGGGCGATGCGAAATACCACTTGATACCACTTGGCTCTGGACTCGGGGCGAAACGTCTGCTGGTATAATGTATACACGCATGGCTTAAGTACAGGTCCGTATTGCTGCAATACAGCAAATTCTATAAGTCACGCGTGGCCGCGTTCCGCGGTTCCAGCCAGTCGAGAGTTTTCCCATCATGGCGCGTAACAAGATTGCGTTGATCGGCGCCGGTCAGATCGGCGGCACGCTCGCCCACCTCATCGGCCTCAAACAACTCGGCGACGTTGTGATGTTCGACGTCATGGAAGGCATCCCGCAGGGCAAGGCGCTCGACATCGCCGAATCCTCGCCGGTCAACGATTTCGATGCCAAGTTCACCGGCACCAACAGCTACGAAGCGATTGAGGGCGCCGACGTGTGCGTCGTCACCGCCGGTGTGCCGCGCAAGCCCGGCATGAGTCGCGACGATCTGCTCGACATCAATCTCAAAGTCATGGGGCAGGTCGGCGCCGGCATCAAGAAATACGCGCCCAACGCTTTCATCATCTGCATCACCAATCCGCTCGACGCCATGGTCTGGGCGCTGCAGAAATCCTGCGGCCTGCCGCAGCAGAAGGTAGTCGGCATGGCCGGCGTGCTCGATTCGGCGCGCTTCCGCTATTTTCTCGCCGATGAATTCAACGTCTCGGTGGAGGACGTCACCGCATTCGTGCTCGGCGGCCACGGCGACACTATGGTGCCGCTCATCCGTTACTCGGCGGTCGCCGGCATTCCGGTGCCCGATCTAGTGAAGATGGGCTGGACCACGCAGGCGCGCGTCGACGAAATCGTCAAGCGCACGGCGAATGGCGGCGCCGAAATCGTCAATTTGCTGAAAACCGGCTCGGCCTTCTATGCGCCGGCGGCTTCCGCGATCGCGATGGCGGAAAGCTATCTGCTCGACAAGAAGCGCGTATTGCCCTGCGCCGCTTGGCTCAACGGCGAATACGGCGTCAAGGATATCTATGTCGGCGTCCCGGTGGTGATTGGCGCCAAGGGGGTCGAGCGTATCGTTGAGATCGAGCTCAACGGCAACGAACGCATTATGTTCGAGAAGTCGGTCGGCTCGGTGCAGAGCCTGGTCGAGGCCTGCAAGAAGATCGCCCCCACGCTCGCCAACTAGGACGGACCCGCCGCGGCCCGGAGCATTTCATGAACATTCACGAATATCAGGCCAAGGCGGTATTGCGCGAATTCGGCGTGCCGGTGCCACGCGGCGTACCGGCGTTTTCCGTCGATGAGGCGCTCAAGGGCGCCGAGGAACTCGGCGGTCCGGTCTGGGTGGTCAAGGCGCAGATCCACGCCGGTGGCCGCGGCAAGGCCGGCGGCGTCAAGGTGGTCAAATCCATGGACGACGTGAAGAAGGAATCCGCGCGCATCCTCGGCTCGACTTTGGTCACGCATCAGACCGGCCCGCACGGCAAGAAGGTCAACCGGCTCTACATCGAGGAAGGCTCGGCCATCGACCGCGAATTCTATCTGTCGGCGCTGATTGACCGCGAAACCTCGCGCGTCGCCTTTGTGGTGTCGACCGAAGGCGGCATGGATATCGAGGAAGTGGCGCACAAGACGCCCGAGAAAATTCTCACCTTCTCGGTCGATCCGGCGACCGGCATCATGCCGCATCACGGCCGCCGCGTGGCGCAGGTGCTCAAGCTCACCGGCGATCTCGCCAAGCAGGTCGAGATCATCCTGCCCAAGCTTTATGCCGCCTTCACCGAGAAGGACATGAGCCTGCTCGAGATCAATCCGCTGGTGGTGACCAAGGACAAGAAGCTGATCTGCCTCGATGCCAAGGTCGGCTTCGACGACAACGCGCTATACCGCCATGCCGACATCGTCGCGCTGCGCGATCTCAGCGAGGAAGACGAGAAGGAAACCGAGGCCTCGAAATTCGATCTCAACTACATTGCGCTCGACGGCTCGATCGGCTGCATGGTCAACGGCGCTGGCCTGGCGATGGCGACCATGGACATCATCAAGCTCTATGGCATGGCGCCGGCCAATTTCCTCGACGTCGGCGGCAGCGCCACCAAGGAGAAGGTCACCGCGGCGTTCAAGATCATCACCTCCGATCCCAGCGTGAAGGGCATATTGGTGAATATCTTCGGCGGCATCATGAAATGCGACGTGATCGCCGAGGGCGTGGTGGCGGCGGTGAAGGAAGTGGGTCTGAAAGTGCCGTTGGTGGTGCGTCTTGAAGGCACCAATGTCGATCTCGGCAAGAAGATCATCGCTGAATCCAAGCTCAACGTGACGTCGGGTGACGATCTGGACGACGCCGCTCAAAAAATTGTTAAAGCCGTGAAGGAGGCCGCGTAATGGCCGTCCTCATCGACAAGAACACCAAGGTCATCTGCCAGGGCTTTACCGGCAAGAACGGCACCTTCCATTCGCAAATGGCGATTGCCTACGGCACCAAAATGGTCGGCGGCACCTCGCCGGGCAAGGGCGGCACAGACCATCTCAATTTGCCGGTGTTCGACACCGTCGCCGAGGCGCGCGCGGCTACCGGCTGCGACGCCAGCGTGATCTACGTGCCGCCGCCGGGCGCAGCCGATGCCATCTGCGAAGCGATCCAGGCCGAAGTCCCGCTCATCGTTTGCATCACCGAAGGTATTCCGGTGATGGACATGGTGAAGGTCAAGCGCGCGCTCGCCGGCTCGAAGTCGAGGCTGATCGGACCGAACTGCCCGGGCGTGATGACCGCGGGCGAATGCAAGATCGGCATCATGCCGGGCAATATCTTCAAGCCGGGTAAGGTCGGCATCGTCTCGCGCTCCGGCACGCTCACGTATGAAGCCGTGTTCCAAACCAGCCGCGAGAACCTCGGGCAGACGACCGCGGTGGGCATCGGCGGCGATCCGGTCAAAGGCACCGAATTCATCGCCGTGCTGGAGATGTTCTTAGGTGATCCGAAGACCGAGTCGATCGTCATGATCGGCGAAATCGGCGGTTCGGCCGAGGAGGACGCCGCGCAGTTCCTCAAGGACGAGGCCAAGCACGGCCGCAAAAAACCCATGGTCGGCTTCATCGCCGGGCGCACCGCCCCGCCGGGCCGCCGCATGGGCCATGCCGGGGCCATCATTTCCGGCGGCAAGGGCGACGCCGAATCCAAGATTGCGGCCATGGAATCGGCGGGCATCAAGGTGTCGCCGTCGCCGGCCCGAATCGGGAAAACCCTGGTAGAAGTGCTGAAATCCTGATTCAGTACTTAGGTCTTTTGTAGACTTACAGGCGTCATAAATAGAGTTAAAACAGCAGTCCGCCGTTGGATGCCGGTCCCACGGGCCGTCGCCATTTGCGACGCGCCGTTTGAAGCTTTGCAAGGATCAGCCATGTCCCGCCAGGACGCCAATGCCGTCTTCGCCCGCACCTCGTTTCTCTATGGCAGCAACGCCGCCTACATCGAAGACCTCTACGCCAAATTCGAGCGCGAGCCCGCCTCGGTCGATGCCGAATGGCGCGAGTTCTTCACCGGCCTGAAAGACCCGCCGGCCGACGTCGAAAAAAGCGCGCGCGGCGCGTCCTGGCAGAAGCCGAATTGGCCGCTGCGTCCCAACGGCGACCTAGTGGCGGCGCTCGACGGGCAATGGGCGGAAACCGAAAAGCGTATCGGCGAAAAAATCTCCGCCAAGGCGCAAGCCAAGGGCGTCGAAATCTCCTCGACCGATGTCCAGCAGGCGACGCGCGATTCGATCCACGCGTTGATGCTAATCCGCGCCTACCGCATACGCGGCCATTTCCACGCCAAGCTCGATCCGCTCGGCATCCAGGCCGAGCCCAACGAAGAAGAGCTCGATCCGCGCTCCTACGGCTTCACCGAAGCCGACATGGACCGCCGCATTTTCCTCGACAAAGTGCTCGGGCTCGAATTCTCATCCATGCGTGAGATCGTCGCCATCCTGCGCCGCACTTATTGCCAGACGTTGGGTGTGGAGTTCATGCACATCTCCAATGCCGCGCAGAAAAGCTGGATCCAGGAACGCATCGAAGGCCGCGACAAGGAGATCAGCTTCACACGTGAAGGCAAGCGCGCCATCCTCAATAAACTGGTGGAAGCGGAGGGCTTCGAGAAATTCCTCGACGTCAAATACACCGGCACCAAGCGCTTCGGCCTCGACGGCGGCGAGTCGCTGATTCCGGCGCTCGAGCAGATAATCAAGCGCGGCGGCAATCTCGGCGTGAAGGAAATCGTCATCGGCATGCCGCATCGCGGCCGCCTCAATGTGTTGACGCAGGTGATGGGCAAGCCGCACCGCGCGCTGTTCCACGAATTCAAGGGCGGCTCGTCGACTCCGGACGAGACCGAAGGCTCCGGCGACGTAAAATATCACCTCGGCGCTTCGTCGGACCGCGAGTTTGACAATAACAAAGTCCACCTGTCGCTCACCGCCAACCCGTCGCATCTCGAAATCGTCGATCCGGTGACGCTCGGCAAGGTACGCGCCAAGCAGGACCAGCACGGCGCCACGCCGGACGAACGGCGGATGGTGATGCCGCTGCTCATGCACGGCGACGCCGCCTTCGCTGGCCAGGGCGTGGTGGCGGAATGTTTCGGGCTGTCTGATTTGAAAGGCTACCGCACCGGCGGCTCGTTGCACTTCATCGTCAACAACCAGATCGGCTTTACGACCTATCCGCGCTATTCGCGCTCCTCGCCCTATCCGTCTGACGTCGCCAAGATGATCGAGGCGCTGATCTTCCACGTCAACGGCGACGATCCGGAAGCGGTGGTGTTCGCGGCTAAGGTCGCGACCGAATACCGGCAGAAATTCCAGCGGCCGGTCGTCATCGACATGTTCTGCTACCGGCGCTTCGGCCACAACGAAGGCGACGAGCCGTCGTTCACCCAGCCGCTGATGTACAAGAAGATCCGCTCGCATCCGACGACGCTGGAAATCTACAGCAAGAAGCTGATTGGCGAGGGCGTCGTCACCGAAGCCGACGTCGAGAAGATGAAGGCCGATTGGCGCGCGCATCTCGAGGTCGAGATGGAAGCGGGCACCAGCTACAAGCCGAACAAAGCCGACTGGCTTGACGGTCGCTGGTCCGGCCTCAAGGTCGCCGGCGAGGTCGAAGACCCGCGCCGCGGCAATACAGGCGTCGCGGCCGAGGAATTGCGCGAGATCGGCAAGAAGATCACGTCTGTTCCGCAAGGCTTCAACGTCCACAAGACGGTTCAGCGTTTCCTCGATCAGCGTGCCAAGGCGATCGAGACCGGCGAGGGCATCGACTGGGCGACTGCCGAATCTCTGGCATTCGGCTCGCTGCTCAAGGAAGGCCATCCAGTTCGTTTGTCGGGCCAGGATTCGGAGCGCGGCACCTTCTCGCAGCGCCATTCGGTGCTGTTCGATCAGAACACCGAGGAGCGCCACACCTCGCTCAATCATCTCGGCGAAGGCCAGGCGCGCTTCGAGGTGCTCAATTCGAGTCTGTCGGAAGAGGCCGTGCTCGGTTTCGAATACGGCTATTCTACCGTTGAGCCGAATACCCTGACGCTGTGGGAAGCGCAGTTCGGCGACTTCGCCAACGGCGCACAGGTCGTGTTCGACCAGTTCATCTCGTCGGGTGAGCGCAAGTGGCTGCGCATGTCGGGCCTCGTCTGCCTGCTGCCGCATGGCTACGAGGGCCAGGGGCCGGAGCATTCCTCCGCGCGTCTCGAGCGCTTCCTGCAGATGTGCGCGGAAGACAATATGCAGGTCGCCAACCTGTCGACGCCGGCAAACTACTTCCACGCGCTGCGCCGCCAGTTGAAGCGCGAAATCCGCAAGCCGCTGATCCTGATGACGCCCAAGAGCCTGTTGCGCCACAAGCGCGCAGTGTCGCGGCTCGACGAGATGACGACAGGCACCTCGTTCCACCGTCTGCTCTGGGACGACGCGCAGCTTCTGCCCAACGAGAAGATCAAGCTCGCCGTCGACGACAATATCCGCCGCGTGGTCATGTGCACGGGCAAGGTCTACTACGATCTCTACGAGGAGCGCGAAAAGCGCGGCATCGACGACATCTATCTGCTGCGCATCGAGCAGCTCTATCCGTTCCCGACCAAGGCGCTGGTCACCGAGCTCTCGCGCTTCAAGCAGGCAGAGATGGTGTGGTGCCAGGAAGAGCCGCGCAACATGGGCGCCTGGTTCTTCGTCGACGTGTTCCTGCAATGGATCCTCAACCAGATCGGCGCCAAGCATCGCGTCATGCGTTATGCCGGGCGGCCGGCCTCGGCTTCGACCGCGGTCGGGCAGATGCCGAAGCACTTGGCGCAACTTAAACAATTTCTGGAAGAAGCATTGGGCTGACGCATCATTCGCGTGACTTGAAAAGGTCGAACCATGGCTGACATCCGCGTGCCCACCCTCGGTGAGTCGGTTTCCGAAGCGACCGTCGGCAAATGGTTCAAACAGCCGGGCGATAGCGTCGCGGTGGACGAGCCGCTGGTGGAACTGGAAACCGACAAGGTCACGCTGGAAGTGCCGGCGCCCGCCGCCGGCGTTTTGTCAGAAATCGTCGCCAAGACCGGCGAAACTGTCGGCGTTGCCGCGCTGCTCGGCCAGATCACTGACGGCGCCGGCGCCGCGGTCGCGCCGGCCAAAACCGCACCACCTTCGCCCAAGGCTCCCGAAGCGCCGAAACCTGCGTCGACTCCAGCGCCCGCACCATCCGCGATGCCGCTGCCTCCTTCGGTGCGCAAAATAGCCGCCGAAAGCGGCATCGACGCCGCTAAGATCGACGGCTCCGGCATGCGCGGGCAAGTCACCAAGAGCGACATGATGGCGGCAATCGAGCGCGCCGCCGCGGCGCCGACCCCGGTCGCGGCGCCGACGCCGATGCGGGCGCCGTCGCCGGCCGGGGACGCTGCGCGCGAAGACCGCGTGCACATGACGCGGCTGCGCCAGACCATCGCGCGCCGCCTGAAGGATGCGCAGAACACTGCCGCCATGTTGACGACCTTCAACGAGGTCGACATGGGTGCGGTGATGAATCTCCGCAATCAATACAAGGAGCTGTTCGAGAAGAGGCACGGCGTGAAGCTCGGCTTCATGGGCTTCTTCGTCCGCGCCTGCATCCAGGGCCTGAAGGAAATCCCCGCGGTCAATGCCGAGATCGACGGCACCGACATCGTCTACAAGAATTATTACCACATCGGCGTCGCCGTCGGCACCGAGCGCGGGCTGGTGGTGCCGGTGGTGCGCGATGCCGATACCATGTCGCTCGCCAGAATCGAGCAGACAATCTCCGAATTCGGCAAGCGCGCGCGCGACGGCGCGCTCAAGATCGACGAGATGCAGGGCGGCACCTTCACCATCTCCAACGGCGGCGTCTACGGCTCGCTGATGTCGACGCCGATCTTGAACGCACCGCAATCCGGCATCCTCGGCATGCACAAGATCCAGGGGCGGCCGATGGTGGTCGGCGGCAAGATCGAGGCGCGGCCGATGATGTATCTTGCGCTGTCCTACGACCACCGCATTGTCGACGGCCGCGAGGCGGTCACCTTCCTGGTGCGCGTGAAGGAATGCCTCGAGGACCCGGCGCGGCTGGTGCTGGATTTGTAAGCATATGGCCTACGACCTCATCGTCATCGGCACCGGCCCCGGCGGCTATGTCTGCGCCATTCGCGCGGCGCAACTCGGGCTAAAGACCGCCGTGGTGGAGAAGCGCGCGACCTTCGGCGGCACCTGCCTCAATATCGGTTGCATCCCGTCGAAAGCGCTGCTGCACGCCTCGGAATTGTTCGAGGAAGCAGGGCACAGCTTCGGCAAAATGGGGATCGGCATTGCCGCACCCAAGCTCGACCTCGCGGCGATGATGGCGTTCAAGGACCAGGGCGTCGACGGCAACGTCAAGGGCGTCGACTTCCTGCTCAAGAAGAACAAGGTCGACACGTTTTTCGGCGCCGGCCGCATCGCCGCGCCGGGCAAGGTCGAAGTCAAAGATAGCGACGGCAAGACGCAGATACTGGAGACCAAGTCCATCGTCATCGCCACCGGCTCCGATGTCGCGCGACTCAAGGGCATCGAGATCGACGAGAAGCGCATCGTGTCGTCGACCGGCGCGCTCGCGCTACCCAAGGTGCCGGAGCATCTTCTGGTGGTCGGCGCCGGCGTGATCGGGCTTGAATTAGGCTCGGTTTGGCGACGTCTCGGGTCGAAAGTGACCGTCGTCGAATTTCTCGACGGCGTGTTGCCCGGCATGGACAACGAGGTGCGCCGCCAGGTGCAGCGTCTGTTCGAGAAGCAGGGCATGACGTTCAAGCTGTCGTCCAAGGTCACGGCGGTCGACGCCTCGGGCAAGCGCTTGAAGGCGACGGTCGAGCCAGCCAAAGGCGGTGCCGCGGAAACCATCGAGGCCGATGTCGTGCTCGTGTCGATCGGCCGCGTGCCGTACACCGACGGGCTCGGCCTCAAGGAGATCGGTGTCACACTGGACGACCGTGGCCGCGTCGTTGTCGATCACTATTACGCCAGCAACCTGCCGGGCATCTGGGCGATCGGCGACGTGATAGCCGGGCCGATGCTGGCGCACAAGGCGGAAGACGAAGGCGTGGCTGTGGCTGAAATCCTGGTCGGGCAGGCCGGCCACGTGAACTACGACGCGATTCCCAACGTGGTCTACACTTATCCGGAAATCGCTACGGTCGGAAAATCGGAAGAAGAGTTGAAAGCCGCCGGCATCGCCTACAATGTCGGCAAGTTTCCGATGACCGCGAACGGCCGCGCCAAGGTCAACCAGACCACCGAAGGCTTCATCAAGATCCTCGCAGACAGCCAGACCGACCGCGTGCTCGGCGTGCACATGGTGTGCGCCGACGCTGGCAACATGATCGCCGAAGCCGTGCTCGCCATGGAGTTCGGCGCTTCGGCGGAAGACATCGCCCGCACCTGCCACGCGCATCCGACGCTGCCCGAGGCGGTCAAGGAAGCCGCCATGGCGGTGGCGAAACGTGCGGTTCATATGTAGCGCACCGTGCTTGCCACACGCACCGCGTCATTGCCGGGCTTGACCCGGCAATCCATGATGACGCGCGTCAAAGAACAACGGTAAGGTCATTCATTGAGGCGGCGCCTCATGGACCCCCGGGTCAGGCCCGGGGGCGACATCAGAACTTGTTTCCCGATGTGAAAATCAAGGGAGTGAAAATGGCAAAAGGTCACAAAGACAAAGTCGCCGTCATCACCGGCGCGGCGAACGGCATCGGGCAGTCCTTTGCGAAACGGCTTGCCGAAGATGGCGTGCACATCGCCATCGTCGATCTCGCCGACGGCAAGGACACCGTGAAGCTGGTGGAAGCCGCCGGCCGCCAAGCCATCGCGGTCAATTGCGACGTTTCGTCCGAGGCATCGGTTGCCGCCATGGCGAAAGCGGTCGACGCTAAATTCAGTCACGTTGACATCGTGATCAATTGCGCCGGCATCTTCCCGCAAAAAGAATTCCCCGACATGACCTTCGCCGATTGGCGAAAAGTTCTGTCGATCAATCTTGACGGCACCTTTCTGGTGACCGCCGCTTTCGTGCCCGGCATGCGCGCGCGCAAATGGGGCCGCGTGGTCAACATGGCTTCGTCGACGCTCGGCTCGGTGGTTACCGGCTTTGCCCATTACGTCGCCAGCAAAGGCGGCATTGTCGGCCTCACCCGCGCGCTGGCGTCCGATCTCGCCGGCGACGGCATTACCGTCAATGCCATCGCGCCGGGCTTGACCCGCTCGCCCGGCACGCTGGTGCGCGCACCGCGCCCGCAATTCAAGACCATGGACGACGAATTCGCCGCCATCGCGCAAATGCAGGCGATTAAACGCGTCGAGGTGCCGGACGATCTGGTCGGCGCCGCGTCGTTCCTGACCAGCGACGATGCCGCCTTTATCACCGGGCAGACGCTCAACGTGGATGGCGGACGGGTAAGGAGTTAGGCGCTCTTTCCTCTCCCCCGCAAGGACGCAGAGAGGGAAGCAGGCCCCTGCCTTAATTGTGGCAGCAAGCCACCTTATATCTCCGCTCATGCGCCGCCGGCTCCGCCTGCTCTGGGTCATTCTCGCCCTGCTGTTCTTGGCTGAAGCGTGGCTGTGGGATCATCTCGAGCCCATCGTCGCGCGCGTCGTCAATCTCATTCCTTGGGGCCGGGTCAAAGTCTGGCTCAAGCGCACGATTGATGACCTACCGCCGTGGGCGGCGCTCGGCGTCTTCATCGTTCCCTTCATCGTGCTGCTGCCGCTCAAGTTCCTCGAGGTCTTTTTCCTCGCCAAGCGGCAATGGGTCGCCGCCGGCCTGGTGCTGATCCTAGCCAAGCTCATCGGCCTCGGCGTCACCGCCTTCGTGTTCGACGCAACTCGCGGCAAGCTGCTGCAGATGGGCTGGTTCGCCCGCATGTTCGACTGGTTCATGTGGGCGCGCGATTGGGCGCACGAGATCACCGAACCGATGCGCGAACGCGCGCGGCAATTGGCCTGGCTGTTGAAGCCGCGGCGCGCGGGACGCTTTCTGCGCCGGCTGATGAAGCTGCGGCGGAACGCCTACCGCCGGGCGGCGTGATTGCCCCGGAGTCCGCTCCGGTCAATGTTCCGCGGCGTGGGTCAGGAAATCCAAGGCGTGCGGTGCCCACAGTCCGAGACCGGTAAGCGCGAGGCCGGCGACGCCGAGCAGCCCGGACAGCCAGCCCAAGACAACCATGCTGGTAATGACTTGCGCCGAGGCAAGCACGATGCCGATCTGGAAGGCGGCCGAAGCGAATTCGTAGTTGTGATAGCGCGCCATGTCGAGGCCGCGCTTGTGCTCGGCCGCTTGCGCCCTGGCCATGAGCTGTTTGCGGCCTTCGCCGCCTTCCGGATCGTCGTCGTAACGTTTCGCGGTGTCGATCCACTCCTTAGCGGTTTTGGCGAGCCGCGCTTTGACGGCGGGATCGGTGGCGCGATCGGCCTCAATCTGCATGTGCTCGGCGCCGGTGCGTAGAATGGTGCCACGGATGTGTTTGGCTTGATAGAAGGCCCAGAGGTCGTTGGCGTGGACGTTTTCGGTGATGGCGGCGGTCTGCGCGCTTTTGCCGAGCGTTTCGGAAAACGCCAGGAACAGCGCCAGCACCGAAATCAGCAGCGCG
This sequence comes from uncultured Alphaproteobacteria bacterium, assembly GCA_963821785.1. Lineage (GTDB taxonomy): Bacteria > Pseudomonadota > Alphaproteobacteria > Rhizobiales > Xanthobacteraceae > Pseudolabrys. Next base: position 468,797 of record CAWGFC010000001.1, read on the forward strand.
ATCTTCTTGTTGCCGCCGTGCGAGGCATGTTCGGCGTGCTCGACCTGCTCCAGATTTTCGTGTGCGCTCATCGCCCGCTCCCGAGATGAATTCAGCAGTAACGATGATAGCAAAGCGCGGCTGCGCGCAAGGGGGCACTCGGATCGCGGCGATTGTGTTACGCGCGCGGATGAGCGCTGGAGTAAACTTCCAATAAACGCTCGGAATCGACCGCCGTATAGATTTGCGTGGTCGACAGCGAGGCGTGCCCAAGCAATTCCTGGATCGCGCGCAGGTCGCCGCCGCGTGCCAACAAATGCGTCGCGAAGGAATGGCGCAGCGCGTGCGGCGTCGCCGTGTCGGGCAGGCCGAGCGCGCCGCGCAACCGCGCCATGGTCAGTTGCACGATGCGCGGCGACAACGGGCCGCCGCGCGCGCCGACGAACAACGGCCCGTCGTCCGGCAGATCGAGCGGGCAGAGCGCGACATAGTCGGCGATCGACTTTGTCACCTGCGGCAGCACTGGCACCATGCGCATCTTGTTGCCCTTGCCGGTGACGGTGATGGCGTCGTGCGCGCCGGCGTCCTTGCGCTTGAGCGAGAGCGCTTCCGAGATGCGCAGCCCCGAGCCGTAGAGCAGCGCGAGCACGGCGGCGTCGCGCGCGATAATCCATGGCTCGCGTTCTTCGCCGGCGCGCAAATCCGTGTCCGAGATCCGCTTGGCCGCGGCAATCGCCAGTGGCTTGGGCAGGGTTTTGCCGATCTTGGGCGCGCGCACCGCGGCGAGCGCGCCGACCTTGCCCTTGCCGTTGCGCTCCAGGAAGCGCGCGAACGAGCGGGCGCCGGCCAGCACCCGCATCAGCGACCGGCTGGAGAGGCCGTCGCCGCGCCGCGCCGCCATGAAAGCGCGCACGTCGGCGGGCGTAAGCTTGGCCAAGTGTTTGAGCGACGGTGCGCCACCGAGATGTCCAGCGAGAAAGTCGAGAAACTGAGCGACATCGCGCTGGTAGGCTTCCAGCGTCTTCGGCGACATGCGCTTCTCGGCGCCGAGATAGCCAAGCCAGCGGGTGATTTCGGCGGCTACGTCGGGGGCGGCGGCAAACGTGCTCATGGCGGGCAGAGTGGCACCGTTTTCTTCACCCTTCCTTAAGCGCGCGGAATCGGCCTAGATCAATCACTATGAGCACGCGCGTTATCGACGTTCTGGTGCCGGTGGCGCTGGACCAGACCTATTCCTACCGGGTGCCGGCGAGCCTGGAGCTTAATGTTGGCGATCTGGTGAGCGTGCCGCTCGGCGCGCGCGGCGAGACCATGGGCGTGGTGTGGGCCGAAAATCTCGATCCCAATCCGCGCCTCCACAACCGCATGAAGGACGTGGCGGACAGGCTCGACGTGCCACCGCTCAAACTCGAGCTGCGTAAATTCGTCGACTGGGTCGCAGACTACACGCTGGCGCCGCGCGGCATGGTTTTGCGCATGGCGCTGCGCATGGGTGAACATCTCGGGCCCGCGCGCGCACGCGTCGGCGTGCGGCTTGTGGGGCCGCAGCCGGCACGCATGACGCCGGCGCGCGCGCGCGCGCTGTCCGTGTTTGCCGATGGCATTGTGCGCGCCAAGGGTGACGCCGCGCGCGAAGCCGGCGTCAGCGTGGGCGTCATCGACGGTCTGATCGACGAGGGTACGCTGGAAACCATGGTGCTGCCGCCGGAGCCGGTAACGCGGCCGCCAGACCCCGATTTCCGTAAGCCTGAATTCTCGCTCGGCCAGCTTGCCGCCGCGGATGCGCTGCGCACCACTGTCGAGCAAGGCGGCTACACTGTGACGCTGCTCGACGGCGTCACCGGCTCGGGGAAAACGGAAGTCTATTTTGAGGCAGTGGCGGAGGACATCCGCAAAAAGCGGCAGACGCTGATCCTGATGCCGGAAATCGCGCTTACGTCGCAATCGCTCGACCGTTTCACCGCCCGCTTCGGCACGCGGCCCGCCGAATGGCATTCGCAAGTCTCGCCGCGCCTGCGCGCGCGCACCTGGGCAGCAGTGGCGGACAACGAGGTCTCGGTCGTGGTCGGCGCGCGCTCGGCGTTGTTTCTGCCCTATGCCGATCTCGGGCTGATCGTCGTCGATGAGGAGCACGATCCGGCCTACAAGCAGGAGGACGGCGCGCATTATCATGCCCGCGACATGGCGGTGGTGCGCGGCAGCGTGGCGAAGATCCCGGTGGTGCTCGCCTCGGCGACGCCCTCGGTCGAATCGGAGGTCAACGCACGGCGTGGCCGCTACAAGCGTATCCACCTGCCGGAGCGTTTCGGCGGCGCGCATCTTCCGACCATCGAGGCGATCGACATGCGTAGGGAGGGTCCGCCGCGGGGCCGCTTTATCGCGCCGCGGCTCGCCGAGGCGGTGAAAAACGCGCTGGAAAGCCGCGAGCAAGCGCTGCTGTTCCTCAACCGCCGTGGCTACGCGCCGCTCACGTTGTGCCGCGCCTGCGGCTTCCGCCTGCAATGCCCGAATTGCGACGCCTGGCTGGTCGATCACCGCTTCAAACGGCGCTTGGTTTGCCACCATTGCGGCTTCTCGATGCCGCCGCCGGTGGAATGTCCGCAATGCCACGCCACTGAAAGCTTTGCCCCCATTGGTCCCGGCGTCGAACGGCTGGAGCATGAAGCTGCCGAATTGTTTCCGCGCGCGCGCATCCTCGTGCTGTCGAGCGACCTGGTCGAATCGATGGAGCGCCTGCGCCAGGAACTCGACGACGTGGCGGAAGGCCGCTTCGACATTGTCATCGGCACGCAACTCGTCGCCAAGGGCCACCATTTCCCCAAGCTCAATCTGGTCGGCATCGTCGATGCCGATCTCGGCCTCGGCAACGGTGATCCGCGCGCCGCCGAGCGCACCTTCCAGCTTTTGCATCAGGTGGTCGGCCGCGCTGGCCGCGAGGAGGGACGCGGCGTCGGCTTCCTGCAAACGCATCAGCCCGAGCATCCGGTGATGAAGGCGCTGATCCTGGGCGACCGCGAGGCGTTCTATTCGAGCGAAATAGCGCTGCGCGAGAAAACCGGCTACCCGCCGTTCGGCCGGCTCGCCAGCCTCGTCATCACCGCCAACGACCGGCACACGGCGGAATCTTACGGCCGCACGCTGGCCACAGCCGCACCCAAGGACGAGCAGGTGCGCGTGCTCGGCCCCGCCGAGGCGCCAATCGCGGTGGTGCGCGGCCGCCATCGCTTCCGCGTTCTGGTAAAGGCGCCGCGCGGCTTCGATCTCTCGGCTTACTTGCGGGCGTGGCTTTCCGCCGCTCCCAAGCCACGCGGCAACGTGCGGCTGGAGGTCGACGTCGATCCGCAAAGCTTTTTCTGAAAATCACTCCGGCATCTCGGTGTGCTTGACGTTCGGCTGTAGCAGCACGCAGGCCGCGGCCGCGAAGATCAACAAGAAGCCGACGATATCTGGCGCGGTCAGCCGTTCGCCGAGGATGACGGCCGAGGCGCTGACGCCGATCACCGGAACCAGCAGCGAGCCGAGCGACGCCGTGATGGTTGGCAGCCGCCCGATGATCGACCACCACAGGAAATGCGCAAGCCCGACGCCGAACAAGCCGACGTAAAGGATCGCCAGCACCGTTTCGCCGGCCAGCGGCCATAGCCGCGGCAGACCTTCGAAGACGAAAGTGCCGGCGGCGACGAAAAGGAAACCGAACAGCAGCTGCCAGGCCGCATTGGCCAGGGGTTCGATTTTGACCTTCGCCCATTTGATATAGACCGTTGCGATGCACCAGCTCAGCGCGCAGCCGAGCGAATAGAACACGAAGGGCGGGAATCCGTGGGCGAACAGGGGCCACAGCAGCACGGCCAAACCCGCCACGCACAAAGCGAACGCTATGATGCGTATGCGGGTGAGTTGCTCGCCGAGCAGGAGGGCGCTGAGCAGCGTGGTCCAGATCGGCATCGAATAGGTGATGATGATCGCGCGGCTGGTTGCACCGCTTAATTGCGCGAAGCCGGAGAGGACCTGAAACGCGGCGACGTTGAAAAAACCGGCCACCATCACGTGGCGGAGTTCGCCGCGCGGCACCCGCAGATCATGCCCGGTGAGCAGGGCGGCGGCGAACAAGATCGCGGCGCCGATGCCGGCGCCGTCAAAACGCAGGCTCCATGGCGACACCTCGCGCAACGCCACCGCCGCGGCGATCCAGTTGAAGCCCCAGGCGAAGGCGAGCAGTACGACCAGCAGCTTGGCCGTGGTGGCAGCGTCGCTCTTGGCATTTCTTGGCGACATGGTGCCGTCGGCTCCCGAATAGGAAATCGCCGGGCAAGCTATAGGCAGCCCGCTCGCGTGGCGAGGTATCTCTGTGATGCAAAATTGGGGGCCGCCGGCCCGCGAGCCACATCGAGTCTCGCCGTAAAGCGCCGCGCCATGTTGCACCGCCCCCGGCCCTGTGTTAGCTAGCGCCTCGATTTCATGGGGGTTTCCGCGGGCTTCCGCGACGTCCTCAAGAATCGGAATTCCCTCTTGGATTCCAATCATTTGCGCCGCCGTTCTGCGACGGCGTCCGGCCTGTGAATGAAGTAACGAAAACGAGCGTCCAGTGGCTGGCACAGATCCGATTATTTCCGGCATGGCAGGGCGGTATGCCAATGCTCTGTTCGAGTTGGCGCTCGACAACAAGGCGGTCGACGCCGTCAAGGCCGATCTCGAGCGCTTCGACCGCCTGATCGCTGACAATCCCGACCTCAATCGCCTGGTGCGCAGCCCGGTATTCGGCGCCGACGAGCAATTGCGCGCGCTGGCCGCGATCCTCGACAAAGCCGGCATCAAGGGTCTGTCCGCCAATTTCCTGCGCGTCATCACCACCAATCGCCGGCTGTTCGCCGTGCGCGACATGATCCGCGCCTATCGTGGGCTAGCCGCTCGCCACAAGGGCGAGGTGATCGCACAGGTCACTGTCGCCGAGCCGCTCAGCGACAAGAATCTCGACGCGCTCAAGGGCGCGCTCAAATCGGTGACCGGCGGCAAGGAGATCGACTTCGACGTCAAGATCGAGCCGGCCATCATTGGCGGGCTTATCGTCAAGGTCGGCAGCCGCATGGTCGACAGCTCGCTCCGCACCAAGCTCAATGCGATCAAGATCGCGATGAAAGAGGCCCGCTGATGGATATCCGCGCCGCAGAAATTTCCGCCATCCTGAAAGAGCAGATCAAGAACTTCGGCCAGGAAGCCGAAGTCTCCGAAGTCGGCCAGGTGTTGTCCGTCGGCGACGGCATCGCCCGCGTCTACGGCCTCGACAACGTGCAGGCCGGCGAAATGGTCGAGTTCGAGAACGGTACGCGCGGCATGGCGCTCAATCTTGAGACCGACAATGTTGGCATCGTGATCTTCGGCAACGACCGCGAGATCAAGGAAGGCCAGACCGTCAAGCGCACCGGCTCGATCGTCGACGTGCCGGTCGGCAAGGGTCTGCTCGGCCGCGTGGTCGACGCGCTCGGCAACCCGATCGATGGCAAGGGCCCGATCAAGAGCGACACGCGCGCCCGCGTCGACGTGAAGGCGCCCGGCATCATTCCGCGCAAGTCGGTGAACGAGCCGATGGCGACGGGCCTCAAGGCGATCGACGCGCTGATCCCGATCGGCCGCGGCCAGCGCGAACTGATCATCGGCGACCGCCAGACCGGCAAGACCGCGATCGCGCTCGATACCATCCTCAATCAGAAGCCGCTCAACGCGCAGACCGACGAGAAGATCAAACTCTATTGCGTCTATGTGGCGGTCGGGCAAAAACGCTCGACCGTCGCGCAGTTCGTCAAGGTGCTGGAAGAGCAGGGCGCTCTCGATTATTCGATCATCGTCGCCGCCACCGCGTCCGATCCGGCGCCGATGCAGTTCCTGGCGCCGTTCGCCGGCTGCACCATGGGCGAATATTTCCGCGACAACGGCATGCACGCGGTCATCATCTATGACGATCTGTCGAAGCAGGCCGTCGCCTACCGCCAGATGTCGCTGCTGCTGCGCCGCCCGCCGGGCCGCGAAGCCTATCCCGGCGACGTTTTCTACCTGCATTCTCGCCTTCTCGAGCGCGCCGCCAAGATGAACGACGCCAACAAAGGCGGCTCGCTCACCGCGCTGCCGGTCATCGAAACCCAGGCCAACGACGTGTCGGCCTATATCCCGACCAACGTGATTTCCATCACCGACGGCCAGATCTTCTTGGAAACCGACCTGTTCTATCAAGGCATCCGCCCGGCGGTGAACGTCGGCCTTTCCGTGTCCCGCGTGGGCAGCGCCGCGCAGACCAAGGCGATGAAAAAGGTCGCCGGCAAGATCAAGGGCGAGCTTGCGCAATACCGCGAAATGGCGGCCTTCGCGCAATTTGGCTCCGATCTGGACGCCACCACCCAGCGCATGCTGGCGCGCGGCTCGCGGTTGACCGAGTTGCTCAAGCAGCCGCAGTTCTCGCCGCTCAAGATGGAAGAGCAGGTCTGCGTGATCTACGCCGGCGTTAACGGTTATCTCGACAAGTTCGAAGTGGCGCGCGTGCGCGCCTTCGAGAACGGTCTGCTCACACTGGTGCGAACCAAGTACGCCGCGCTGCTCGACAGCATCCGCAAGAGCGGCGATCTCTCCAAGGACGATGAAGCCAAGCTCAAGGACGTGGTCGACGGCTACGCCAAGACGTTCGCGTGAGCCCTCGAAAGCGTGATCCGTAAGGATTGATACCGAATGGCTAGCCTCAAGGACATGCGCGTTCGCATCGCCGCGACCAAGGCGACGCAGAAGATCACCAAGGCCATGCAGATGGTCGCGGCGTCCAAGCTGCGCCGTGCGCAGGTGGCGGCGGAAGCGGCGCGTCCTTATGCCGAGCGGATGAGCAAGGTGCTCGGCTCGATTGCGTCGGCGGTGGCGGGCAGTGATTCCGCGCCGCGGCTGCTGGCCGGCACCGGCAACGACAAAGTGCATCTGCTGGTGGTCTGCACGGCAGAGCGCGGCCTGTGCGGCCCGTTCAACTCGTCGATCGTGCGGTTGGCGCGCGAGCGGATCAATTCGCTCGTCGGCCAAGGCAAGGAGGTCAAGATCCTCTGCGTTGGCCGCAAGGGGCAAGACCAGCTGCGCCGGGTTTACGGCAAGCTGATCATCGAGACGATCGAGCTGCGCGGCATCAAGCAGATCGGCTTCGAGCAGGCCGAGATGGTTGCCAAGAAGATCGTTGCCCTGTTCGACCAAGGCAGCTTCGACGTCTGCACGCTGTTCTTCTCGCGCTTCAAGTCGGTGATCGCGCAGATCCCGACCGCGCAGCAGATCATCCCGCCGGTGTTCGAAAAAGCCGAAGCGTCGGCGTCTTACGAATACGAGCCGGAAGAAGACGAGATTCTTGCCGATCTCCTGCCGCGCAATCTGTCGGTGCAGGTGTTCCGCGCTCTGCTGGAAAACGCCGCCTCCGAACAAGGCGCGCGCATGAGCGCGATGGACAATGCCACCCGCAACGCTGGCGAAATGATTCGCAAACAAACGCTAACCTACAACCGCACGCGCCAAGCGATGATCACCAAGGAATTGATCGAGATCATCTCCGGAGCAGAGGCGCTCTGACACCGAGGAATAGGGTTTCTAAGAGGATTAAAATGGCCACAGCACAGAACGCAGTCGGAAAGATCACCCAGGTCATCGGCGCCGTCGTCGACGTGCAGTTCGAAGGCGAATTGCCAGCTATTCTCAATGCCTTAGAGACGAAAAACGGCGGCAATAGGCTGGTGCTGGAAGTCGCGCAGCATCTCGGCGAATCGACCGTGCGCACCATCGCTATGGATTCAACCGAAGGCCTGGTGCGCAGCCAGGAAGTCACCGATACCGGCCTGCCGATTGCGGTGCCGGTCGGTCCGGAATTGCTGGGCCGCATCATCAACGTGATTGGCGACCCGGTCGATGAAGCGGGCCCCGTCAACGCGAAAGCCACGCGCGCGATCCATCAAGAAGCGCCGACTTATACCGATCAGTCCACCGAAGCGCAGATCCTTGTCACCGGCATCAAGGTGGTGGACCTGCTCGCGCCCTACGCTAAGGGCGGCAAGATTGGCCTGTTTGGCGGCGCCGGCGTCGGCAAGACCGTGCTGATCATGGAACTCATCAACAACGTCGCCAAGGCGCACGGCGGTTATTCGGTGTTCGCCGGTGTCGGCGAACGCACCCGCGAAGGCAACGATCTTTATCACGAGATGATCGAATCGGGCGTCAACAAGGACCCGCGCAAAGGCTCGGTCGAGGGCTCCAAGTGCGCGCTGGTGTATGGCCAGATGAACGAGCCGCCGGGCGCGCGCGCCCGCGTCGGCCTCTCCGGCCTCACCGTCGCCGAGTATTTCCGCGATCAGGGTCAGGACGTGCTGTTCTTCGTCGACAACATCTTCCGCTTCACCCAAGCCGGCTCGGAAGTGTCGGCGCTGCTCGGCCGCATCCCGTCGGCGGTGGGCTATCAGCCGACGCTCGCCACCGATATGGGCACGCTGCAGGAGCGCATCACTACGACACACAAGGGCTCAGTAACGTCGGTGCAGGCGATTTACGTCCCCGCCGACGACTTGACCGACCCGGCGCCGGCTACTTCGTTCGCGCATTTGGATGCGACCACTGTGCTGTCGCGCGACATCGCCGCCAAAGGCATCTATCCGGCAGTCGATCCGCTCGATTCCACTTCGCGCATGTTGTCGCCGCTGATCGTCGGCGAGGAGCACTACGCGGTAGCGCGCCAAGTGCAACAGATCTTGCAGCGCTACAAGGCGCTGCAGGACATCATCGCCATTCTCGGCATGGACGAATTGTCGGAAGAGGACAAGACCGCCGTGGCGCGCGCGCGCAAGATCGAGCGCTTCCTATCGCAGCCGTTCTTTGTTGCCGAAGTGTTCACCGGTTCGCCCGGAAAGCTGGTCGATCTCGCCGATACCATCAAAGGCTTCCAGGGCTTGTGCGAAGGCAAGTACGACCATCTGCCGGAGGCAGCTTTCTACATGGTCGGCACCATCGAAGAGGCGGTCGAAAAGGGCAAGAAGCTCGCGGCGGAAGCGGCATAGCGATGCCGGTCCGCTCCAACCTGATCGTCTTTCTAATAATCGGGCTGCTGGTTGGGGCAGTGTCCGGCTATATGACGCGGCCCGAATCGGCTGAGATCAAGCTGGGGCCGTTGAGCATTGAAGTGAAGGGAAACCAAGTCGCGCACGGTAACGAGCCGCTGACCAGCAGCCAGGTTCAGCACATTGCGATCATCACATTGATCGGCGGTGTGATCGGCATGGGCGTGGGATTCGCGATCGGCAGGAACAGGGCGTGAGTAAATAATGGCAAGCTTTCATTTCGATCTGGTCTCGCCGGAAAAGCTGCTGTTCTCTGGCGACGTCGAGCAAGTCGATGTGCCGGGCGCCGAAGGCGATTTCGGCGTGCTGGCCAATCACGCGCCGTTCGTCGCCACGCTGCGGCCGGGCATTCTAACCGTCCACGGTTCGGGCAGCGCACAGAAGATCGTTGTGCTCGGCGGCTTCGCCGAAGTGTCGGCGCAGGGGCTCACCGTCCTTGCCGATGTGGCGGAAGCGGTCGAAGACATCGATCGCGCCACGATCGCTACCCGCATAAGCGAATTGGAGAGCCGCATCGAGAAGACCGAGCCCGGTTCCGAATTCGACAAGCTGATCACGCGGCTCGATCACTACAAGACCGTCGATCGGCATCTGACCGGCACGGCGATGCATTGACGCCTCAAGCGAGCGCGAACTTTTTTAATTCTTTCACGACGCGCTCGTAGGTCTGTCGCTTGAACGGCACGACAAGGTCGGGCAATTCGCCCATCGCCACCCATCGCCAGTCGATGAATTCCGGGTCGTGCCCGCCGCCGGGGCTGGTAATGTTGATTTCGCTGTCGTCGCCGGTGAAGCGCAGGGCATACCATTTCTGCTTCTGCCCGCGATATTTGCCACCCCAGGCCTGGCCGACGATGTTGCGCGGAATGTCATAGGCGAGCCAATCGGCGACCTCACCCAGCTTTTCGACCGAGCGGATATTGGTTTCCTCGTAGAGTTCGCGCAGCGCGGCCTTGTAGGGGTCTTCGTTCTCATCAATGCCGCCTTGCGGCATTTGCCAGACGTGAGTCGCGTCGATGTGTTCTGGGCCGCTTGAGCGGCGGCCGATGAATACTAGCCCGGCGCGGTTGAGCACCATGATGCCGGCGCAGGGACGATAGGGCAGCGATTCGAAGGGGGGCATTCCAACTCCGTCACTCGCATCGCGCATTCATAGCGGGCGAATGACGTTACGACGACTTTTCTTTCGACGCCACCATGGTGATGGGAACCAGCACGAAGCCGCGGCCTTCCACTTTTTTCGCCCATTCGGCGATGCGTGCGACGGTTGCCGGCAGCGCATTGGCGAGCCCGACCGCGGCGCCATGCTCGCGTGCCGTCAATTCCAGTCGCGCCAACGCGCGGTCGATCTCGACCGGCGTCGGCACGGCGTCGATCGTGACGTCTGTTTTGGCGAACGGGAAGTTATGGCTGCCGGCGACCTGGCCGGCGACGCTGCGCGGCGAGGAACTGTCATCCACGTAGATCAGCCCGCGCTTGGCAGTCTCGCGCAGCACCGGCGCCAGCGATGGTTCGGACGAGGTGAAGCGGGCGCCCATGTAGCTTACGATCCCGACATAGCCCTGGAAGCGGCTCATCTGCCAATGTAGTCGGTCAATGTTCTGGTCCGAAGTGAGCGTGGTCAGCAACGTCTCCGGTCCGGGGTCGTTGTCCGGGAAGTCGAACGGCTCCATCGGGGCCTGCAACAGCACCTCGTGATTGGCCGACTGCGCGCGCTCCGCCAAAGTCTCGAGATTCGCGCCGTAGGGCGCGATGGCCAGGGTCACCGGCGCCGGCAATTTTGCCAATGCTTCGGCGGTGCCGGTCGCGCTGATGCCGAGCCCGCTCACAATAATGGCGATGCGCGGCGCATCGGTCTTGTCCGCAGGCAGCTTGCGCGGATGTGCGAAGACGACGAACGGCCGTCCGCCGTCCGACGAGATCTTCGGGATGGGGCCGTGGCGGGTTTCTTCCAGGAACCGCTGGTCGCCTGCCGCCTTCGGCGCAAGGTCGCTCGATTTGCCCGGAACGATTACATTCTCGTGCTTGCCGCTGGAGCCATCGATAATGGTGATGGTCTTGGCCCCCGGGGGCAGAGGGACGATGGCGGGTGTGGCCACCTTTTCCGGGGGCGTGGCTTTGGATGCCGCTCCGTCGTGGCGGGCGTGCGGCTGGCCGTCGCCGTCCGGTTTTGCCGGTATTTTGGTGGTCGGACCGGTGGCGACTACCGCGGTGGGCTCGCCGCCTAAGGGATCGTTGGCGAAGATCGCCCAGGCCACGACCGCGATGCCGAACAGCCCAAGCGCGCCCGCCAGAATTTGCGGGCCGGCGACCGGAAGCTTCGGCCCCTTCTTCCGTTTTTTCTGGCCGAGGGGGGCGTTCAGATCATCCAATGACAAGGCCAAAATCCTGGCGAATCATCCGCTGAGTGTAGCACGCGACGACTCGGGCGGGGCTTGCCACAAACAAACGGGGCGGCCGTTGAGCCGCCCCGCTGGAACCTGGCTTCTTGCGGATCGAACCGCGTTTAGTTCGGGACCGGAGCTTTGGCGCTCGGCGGGAACGCCGAATTGACCACGGTGCCTCGCAATAAACCCTCCGCCATTGTCAGCGCCTTGTCGTTCTTGGGGTCCGGCGGAACGTAGGATTGCGAGCCGGTCTGCTCTTTGCCAGCGTCACCCTTGAGGTGGCCGCGCAGCGAGGCCTCGCCCTTGGTGCTGGTATCGGTCTTTGCCTTGATGTCATCCGGCAGGTCTTGCATGACCTCGATGTCGGGCACGATGCCCTTGGCCTGGATCGAGCGGCCGGACGGCGTGAAGTAACGCGCGGTGGTCAGCCGCAGCGCGCCATTGCCGGAACCGAGCGGGATGATGGTTTGCACCGAACCCTTGCCGAACGAACGCGTGCCGAGGACGGTGACCCGCTTGTGATCCTGCAGGGCGCCGGCGACGATTTCCGACGCCGACGCCGAGCCGCCGTTGATCAGCACGATCACCGGCTTGTTGCTCGTGAGGTCGCCAGGCCGCGCGTTGAAGCGTTGGGTCTCTTCCGGGTTACGGCCGCGGGTGGAAACGATCTCGCCCTTCTGCAGGAACGCGTCCGACACCGAAATCGCCTGGTCGAGCAAACCGCCCGGGTTGTTGCGCAGGTCGAGGATGTAGCCCTTGAGTTTGTCGTTGCTCACCTTCGCCGTGATGTCGGCGATCGCTTTCTTCAACCCATCGGTGGTCTGTTCATTGAATTGCGTGAGCCGGATATAACCGACGTCGTCGCCTTCCACCTGCGAGCGTACCGAGCGCACGCGAATGATGTCGCGCGTGATCGATATGTCGATCGGTTTGTCCTGGCCCTTGCGCATGATGGTGAGCTTGATCTTGGTGTTCACCGGGCCGCGCATTTTCTCGACCGCCTGGTTCAGGGTGAGACCCTGCACCTGCTCGCCGTCGAGTTGGGTGATGATATCGTTGGCCATGATGCCGGCCTTGGCGGCGGGCGTCTCGTCGATCGGCGCCACGACCTTGATCAGGCCGTCTTCCATGGTGACTTCAATGCCGAGCCCGCCGAATTCGCCGCGGGTCTGCACCTGCATGTCACGAAAGCTCTTCGGATCCATGTAGCTGGAATGCGGATCGAGCCCGGCCAGCATGCCGTTGATGGCGGATTCGATCAGCTTGCTGTCGTCCGGCTTCTCGACGTAATCGGCGCGCACGCGCTCGAACACGTCGCCGAACAGATTCAGCTGCCGGTAGGTGTCTGCGGCCGCCGCTTTGGCGCTCGCACCGAAGAAGATCATGTTTGGTTGTGTTGCGAGCAACGTCATTGCCGCACCAGCCGCCGCGCCGAGGAGTATGAGTGTAGTCTTGCGCATCATCCGCGAACCTTTTCGCCTTCGCCAGCTGCCCACCATGGGCCTGGATCGACGGGAGTCCCGTCCTTACGAAATTCGATATAGAGCACCGGTTGGCTGGAACCTGTCGCGAGGATAGCCGCGATATGGGAGCCATTTCCCATCACCGCAACGGGCTCTCCGGTCAGCACGAACTGTCCGAGATCTACTGATATCCGCTCCATCCCAGCGAGCAAGATATGATACCCGTTGCCGGCATTGAGGATCAAGAGTTGTCCATAGGAGCGGAAGGGTCCGGCGTAAACCACCCAACCGTCGGCCGGCGCGGTCACTTGGGCGCCGGCGCGGGTCGCGATGGAAAGGCCCTTTTCCTGCCCGCCGACGCCGTCGGGCGCCCCATATTCCTTCAATTTAACGCCGTTAACCGGAATCGGAACTCGCCCGCGCAGGGCGGTAAAAGCAACCGCTGGCGCTAGCCGGCCCGCATCGTGCAGCGCCGCCATGGCCGGGCGTGTATCGTTGCGGGCGGCCTCGCGGGCAGCCCGAGTCGCGGGATCGAGCCCTTGCTCCAGCTTGGCGATCAAATCTTTGAGATTGTCGACCTGACGCCCCAATTGGGCAGCGCGCGTCCGCTCCGCGTCGAGCGCCTTCTCGCGCTCGGTCTGCTGCTTTTGGCGTTCCTCGATCAGGGCTGTCATGCGCGTGCGCTCATTGCCGAGCGAGGCGACTTCACTTGTCAACCGGTCGCGTTCGGCGTTGATCTGCTTGCGAACATTGAGCAACGCTGTGAGGTCGCTGGCGAGCGCCTCGACCTCGTGCCGCATCCCGGGCAGGACCGCGCCCAGCAGCATGGCGGTGCGCACCGATTGCAGCGCGTCCTCCGGGCTGGAAATCAACGCCGGCGGCGGGCGATGGCCCATACGCTGAAGCGCGGCCAGCACTTCGCCGATCACGGCGCGGCGACCGTCAAGCGACTTGCGAATGTTGCGCTCGTTGTCGTCAAGGGGCTTGAGCCGCGCTTCGGTCGCCGTCACCTGCAATTCAACGCCGCGGATGCGGCCAGCCGTGTCGATCAGGTCCTGGTTGAGCTTGCGGCGGTCGGCGCCGATCTGTTCAATTTCGCGCTTGAGCGCGGCTTCGGTCTCGATCGACTTTTTTTGCGCATCGCGGGCGAACTTGAGATCCAGATCGCGCTGATTGAGTGAGTCGAGCTTTTCGGCTTTGTCGGTTTGCGCGAGGTGCACCGGTCGCTCTTGCGCCAGCACTGTGGTCGCGAGGGTGACGGGCATTCCGAGCGCAAGCACCGCGACAAGCGCGGATCGCGGTTCGAACCCCTCAAGGCAAATCATTAGAACCACGTTACGCCCGCAGATTGGGACGGCAAGCCTATTGTTCGAGCCAATCTATTGGGCCGGATTAAGACCAATCTGCGACGGTCAGGCCCGATGGTACGGGTGCCCGGCAAGGATCGTGGTGGCGCGATAAAGCTGCTCCAGCAGCATAATGCGCACCAATTGATGCGGCCATGTGGCCGCGCCGAACGCCAGCCGCAATTCGGCCATGTCGCGCAGGCTTGCGGCCAGGCCGTCGGCGCCGCCGATCATAAAGACCGTCGCCGGCCGGTCGTCGCGGCGCCATTTTGCCAATTGGGCGGCAAGACTGGCGCTGTCGAGGTTCTCGCCGTGGGCGTCCAGCAGTACCACCGCAGCGCGTTGCGGAATGATATTCGCAAGCGCGATCGACTCTTCGAGCATGCGCTTGCCGGCATCATCTGCGCGGCTTTCCCTGATTTCGATGACCTCAACGTCGCGCAGACCAAGACCGCGGCCGGTTTGCGCCGCGCGCTTGGAGTAACGCTCGGAAAGCTCGGTTTCCGGACCTTGTTTCAGGCGGCCGACAGCGGCGATGACGATACGCATTGTATCATCAGTGTATCAGCTGGATCGCCTCGCGTCCGGGCGGGCCGACGACCACATCTTTTCCAAGCCATAAAAGCTGCGGACTTCCGGCCGGAACACGTGGGCGATCACATCGCCGGCGTCGATCAGCACCCAGTCGCCTTGCCGCAAACCTTCGACGTGGATGCCGGCAACGCCGGCGCGCTTGAGGTCCTTGACCAGGTTGTCGGCGATAGCGGCCACATGGACGTTCGACCGCCCGGAGGTCACGACCATAAAATCGCCGATCGTGGATTTGCCGGCGAGATCGATGGTGACACTGTCCTCGGCTTTCATGTCGTCAAGGCGCGCAAGGACGATCTTCAGCGTCTCCTTGGCACTCGGGCGCAAAGGCCCAGACTTGGGGACGGGTTCGGGCATGTGACGTGCTGCCCGAGAGGGTGCAGGTTTGCTCAGAGGTTGTTTCCCTTTACGTTCATAGCACCCGCCCCGGCTCGCGTTGGGGCCCAGGTCAAGATAGTTACTTCGCTCGACGCTTTCCACTCTTGGTCTTCTTATTGCCACCCGTGCGGACGGAGGTTCCCCCACGTCGGCGCAGCGCGCGCAGCGCGGTGGAGGACAGCGGCGACTTGAGGCCGTGCAGAAAGGTCCAGGCCGGCGGCTTCCAGTACGGGAGGCTGGCGGCGGCGCATTCCGGAATGCGGGCGCGGGCGAGCGCCTGGCCGGCCGCGCTGGCCGCGGCGTAAAGGCTTGGTCCAAGGCGGTCGATCACCACGAACGGCACCAGCTCCGCGATGCGACGCCATTTCTGCCAGCGGTGAAAGCTCCGTAGATTGTCGGCCCCCATGACCCAAACGAACCGGACCCGCGGGCATCGGGCCTTTAGCCATTTGATTGTGTCGTACGTATATCTCATCTTAATGACAGCCTCGAGACCGCTCACGTGAATGCGCCGATGGTTTGTCAGCGCGCGGGCGGCGGCAATTCTTTGCTCTAGTGGGGCGAGCCCGCGGGTGTTCTTGAGTGGATTGCCGGGGGTGACCAGCCACCAGACGCTGTCGAGCTTGAGCCGCTTGAGCGCGAGTAGGCTGGCGGCGAGATGGGCCTGATGTGGCGGATCGAAAGTTCCGCCGAATAGGCCGATCTTCATGCCGGGCGCATGGGGCGGCAGAACGCGCTCGGTGCGGGCAAGTACTTGCGCTGTCACGGCCGGATCTGACCGTTTCCGTGGATACGGTATTTGAACGTGGTGAGCTGATCGACGCCGACCGGTCCGCGCGCATGCAGGCGCCCAGTGGCGATGCCGATCTCGGCGCCGAAACCGAATTCGCCGCCATCGGCGAATTGGGTCGAGGCGTTGTGCAGCACGATCGCCGAATCGACCTCACGCAAGAATTTCTCCGCCGTAGCCTGATCGTCGGTCACAATGGCATCGGTGTGATGCGAGCCGTAGCGCTCGATATGCTCGACGGCAGCATCGACACCATCAACCACTCTGGCGGCGATAATGGCGTCCAGATATTCGGTCGACCAATCCTCCTCGGTCGCCGGCTTGACGCGGCTGTCGATGGCCTGCGTTGCCTCATCGCCGCGGATTTCGCATTTCGCCTCAATCAACATGCCGATTAGTGGCTTGAGGTGCGTGGCTGCCACAGCGCGATCGACCAGCAGGGTTTCGGCTGCGCCGCAGACGCCGGTACGGCGCATTTTGGCGTTGAGCACGATGGTCTTGGCCATGTCGAGCGAGGCGGCCTTGTCGACGTAGACATGACAGACGCCTTCCAGATGTGCGAAGACGGGCACGCGCGCTTCCGCCTGTACGCGCGCGACCAGGCCTTTGCCGCCGCGCGGCACGATCACATCGATATTGCCATCGAGTCCGCCGAGCATCAGACCGACCGCGGCGCGGTCGCGCGTCGGCACCAACTGGATCGCGGCCTCGGGCAGGCCGGTGCCGCGCAGACCTTGGCCGAGCGCGGCGACGATGGCGCGGCTTGAGCGCAGGCTGTCGGAGCCGCCACGCAGGATCGCCGCGTTGCCGGATTTAAGGCACAGCGCGCCAGCATCGGCGGTCACGTTCGGCCGACTTTCATAGATGATGCCGATGACACCGAGCGGCACCCGCACCCGTTCGATGGTTATGCCGTTCGGCCGTGTCCAGGATTCCGTAACGACGCCAACGGGGTCCTTGAGCGCGCGCACAGCGTCGATGGCCGAGGCGATCGCTTCGACCCGCGCGGCATCGAGGGAGAGGCGGTCGAGGAAGGCGCCGGTCACGCCGGAGGCGCGCGCCTCGGCGATATCCTCGGCATTGGCCGATAAAATACGGGATTTCTCCGCCCGGACGGCGTCCGCCATGAGCTGCAGGGCACGATCCTTTTGGGCAGTGGAGACGAGCGCCAGCGCACGGGCGGCGGCTCTCGCCTGGCGGCCGAGTTCGGCCATACAGGCGGCAATATCCCCAGTCCCTTCAATGCTTTTCAGCGGTGCGCTCATGTCGAAAAGCCTGTGATACCCCAGTCGCTGGTTCCTAACACGCCAGGGCGGCAGGGGCGAGGTGTGCCCGGTTGCGCGGAAATCACAGGTGTAGCTGGGGATTGCGTGGATAACTGGCTACCCGCCGCAACCCGTCAATTGACCTACACATTGGGTTGGCAGGGTGCGGCAGTTCAAATGGCGCATGATCTTTTCGAAAACCGGTTCCCATCCCGGATCAAATACGGGACTGGCTTTTTTGAGATCATGCGCGTGGAGGGTGTCATGGCGTACAGCTCAACCCGTCTCCCCAGCCGCTTTCCGGTCGGCACCAAGTTCGTGATCGAAGGCCGCCGCCGCGAGGGCCAATCCGGCGACGAGGTGCAAGTCTATAGCCGGTACCTGGAATTTCCCGATGGCACCTTCTTCCCGTTGCCGACGCACCCGGTGCGGCGCAAGTCCGGCATTACGCGCCGCTCCGCCAAATCGCGCGCGCGCAATCACTAGAGGCTCGGCCATAGGCCGAGCGGACTGTGCGGGGTCGGCCATTGGCCGACATATGGCGCGGGTTCCCGCGCCAACCGTGGCGTTCCTCCGCCGAACGTCTACTTCTTCTGACTCTTCTTCCTGGAGATGGTTGCGAACCTCGGCCCCGAAGTGTGCAGCCAATTTTGGCTTGCTCTATTCGCCGCCGAGCACAAGATCGTCGCGGTGGATCATCTCGATCCGCCCGGCAAAGCCGAGGATGGCGGGGATGTCCGCCGAGGAGCGGCCCTTGATCCGCTCGGCGTCCTCGGCGTCAAACGCAATGAGCCCGCGGCCGATCTCGGCGCCGTCCGGCCCGCGCACCACGACCGCGTCGCCGCGCCCAAAGGCGCCCTCGACCTTGACGACGCCGGCCGGCAACAGACTCTTGCCGCCGTGCAGTGCTTTCACCGCGCCGGCGTCGATGACCAGGGCGCCGCGCGGCTCCAATGATCCCGCGATCCACTTCTTGCGCGCGGTCACCGGATTGGCCGGCGTCAGGAACCAGGTGCAGGGCGTGCCTTCGGCGATCGCTTTCAGCGGATGCGCGACGTGGCCCGAGGCGATGATCATGTGCGTGCCGGCGGTGGTGGCGATCTTGCCGGCCTCGATCTTGGTCAGCATGCCGCCGCGCGCGGTGGCGGATTCGGAGGCGCCCGCCATCGCCTCGATCTCCGGCGTGATTCGCGCGACCACCGGCACGCGCTTGGCGCCCGCCTGCCCGGGCGGCTTGTCGTAGAGCCCGTCGACGTCGGACAGCAGCACCAAGAGGTCGGCGCTCATCATGGTGGCGACGCGCGCGGCGAGGCGGTCGTTGTCGCCGAAGCGGATCTCGGTGGTGGCGACGGTGTCGTTCTCGTTGATCACCGGCACGCTGCGCCATTCCAGCAGCTTGGCGATGGTCGAGCGCGCGTTGAGATAGCGGCGGCGCTCTTCGGTGTCGCCCAAGGTGACCAGCACCTGGCCGGCGGCGAGCGCGTGCGCGCTTAAACTTTCCGACCAGGCGCGCGCCAGCGCGATCTGCCCGACCGCGGCGGCGGCCTGCGCCTCCTCGAGCTTGAGTGCGCCGGCCGGCAGCTTGAGCACGGCGCGGCCGAGCGCGATGGCGCCCGAGGACACCACGATGACGTCGCGCTTTTGCGCGTGCAGGGCGGCGAGGTCGGCGGCGAGGCCGCTCAGCCAGTCGCGCTTGAGCGAGCCGGCGGCGGCGTCCACCAAGAGCGACGAGCCGACCTTTACGACGATGCGGCGGAAGGAGGCGAGGGAGGGGGTTGGCGGCGATTTCGACATGGCCCGGCGGGGGTTAAGGGTGCCGGGGGTTTAGCATGGGCCGCGCAAGCAAGTCATGGGCGGGATAAGGGCAAAGCTTTTTGGAAATTCGACTTACGCTTGAACCGTAACGCACGGATAGTCATCCCACGTACGGTTCTTGAACGTCCGACCCGCCTTCTTCTTGCGCTTGCCGCCCCACTGCTTGAAGAAAAACGTCGTGCCTTGCCGTTCGCAGGCCTCGTGCAATTGCTCCACCCAACACGCTTCTATCGGGCGCGCACGCGGGCCGGATTCGCCGCCGAGAATGGCCCAATGAATATCGCTCAAGTCCGGATCAGTGATCGGCCCCAGCAATGGCTCGAACGAAATGAAGCGAATACGCGCCGGTACGCGGCGTAAAATGTCGATGCGATCGAGATAGTCCTCGCTTTCGACCGAGGTGCCGAGCCAGACATTGGGCAGCGTCGGAAATTCCGGCTTGGACAGGATTTCCAGCATGCGTTCCGGCCGCTTGGTCAACACCTGGAACGAATGCCAACGGGCCTGCTCCATCACGCGCCAGACTTGCCGGATGAAGGCCTCGTCGGCCTTATCCTGGAACAGGTCCGACATGGAATTGACGAAGATGCGCTGCGGCTTTTTCCAATTGAGCGGCGCAGCGAGCGCGGCCTTGTCAGTGTTGACGCGCCCGGTCCAGATATGACGCTTGCCTGACTTTCGCGTGGTGCCGGCGTATTTCGCCATGCCCATCGCCTGCAGGCGCGCCGCCATCCGCATGGCGTAGCAATTGGTGCAGCCGGGCGAGAGTACCTTGCAGCCGGCTATCGGATTCCAAGTCGCCTCGGTCCACTCAATGTCGGATGCCGCCATCGTCGGTCTCCGTGCTTATTCCTTACAATAGCTCGCATTGGCCTGATAGATTCCGAATCTCGTCCCAGAACCTATTTGCGATCGGATGACGGCTCACTAACAAAAGCCAATAAAGTCTTTGATTTTTCGCGGCCCCAGATACCAATTCATATCGAGCAGGCTGGAACCCGAGCGCCTCCACCTTTGATGCCCGATAGCGGATATACGCGGCACGCGTTGCCGATTTTGCCTGTTTCAAACTGACGGTCTGACGCCAGCCGGGCGCAAACCGATCCAGCGGACCATCTATTGTCTTCGAATAAAGGCCAAAATTTCGTTGTAAATCGTGAACGCTCACATGAATAAAGAGGTCAATATATTTTAGTTCTGCAAGTGTCGCGATCACCGAAAATGGCAGGCTTTCCAGTTTGTAAGGATCGAGGAAGGCGAGGTGCAATCCGACGGGATTTAGGCGCTCTACTATCTCTCGCGCGGTAAGCTCAGCTTTGCCGAAATAAACAGTAGGCCTGCCACCGATTGCGCGGAGTCTAATTTCTGCAGTCCGACAGCTTTGTTCCGATGCATCTGCGATGTGAATTTCCGAAAATGGCACCCTGCTGTCAGTGGCAGCTTTGAAGGCGACTAGCGGACTTCCATCAATTTTCTCACGGGTGTCGCGGATAGTAGCTCTGCCGGTCGCGCAGAATGGATCGATGTAGGTTGCGCAGCCCGAACGCCGAATCCATTTGCGACGTATTGCGCTCGTAATGCCAACATACTTGCGGAGCCGCGCGTGTTTTTCTTTCGCCCACGTCCCGACTTCATCGAGCGGCAATCCATCATCGTCTAACATCGGTTGTCCCAAAATTTTCTGGGCTCAATCAATTATTATTCGCTATTTGTTCTATTGCGCGGCAAAGTTGAAATCAAGGCATATCGCAAGGTGCCGCTTGAGGGGCTGCGAAGATATTCACCCACGCTTTAATCGCGTGAACCGCCGCGCACTCTCCGCATTCACCGCTCCCTCCGGCACTCGCCCCGCAATCAGCGCCTCGACCTGGCGCACGGTGTCGAAGGCCTGGTGCTCGGCGGCGTCCGGCGTCAGGCCGGCGATGTGCGGCGTGGCGATGACGTCGGCGCGGCGCGCGAGCGACGGCGTCGGCATCTGATCGGCAGCGCGGCCGACATCGAGCGCGGCGCCGGCGATGCGTTTGGCGTCGAGCGCTTCGGCCAGCGCCGCCTCGTCCACCAGATTGCCGCGCGACAGATTGATGAAATAAGCCGACGGTTTCATCGCGGCAAAGGCGGCGGCGTTCATCAGGTTTTCGGTCGCCTCATTGGCGATGGCGAGGCAGACGACGAAATCCGAACGCGCCAGCAGGTCGGGCAGCGTGACTTGCGTCAGCCCCGTCGCGACGACCTTTTTATAAGGGTCGGCGATCAGCACATTCATGCCGAAGGCGAGCGCGAGGTCGGCGAGATATTCGCCGATCACGCCATAGCCGATGATGCCGACGGTCGAACCTTTGAGCTGGCGCCCCATGCGCGCCGGCGGCACGCGGCCGGCGCGATAGGCCTCGGCGGCCTCGCTGACGTGGCGGCCGCAATCGATCATGAAGCCGATCGCCATCTCGGCCACCGAAGCGGTAAAGCCGGGGCTCGCTTGCGTCACCAAGATACCTTGCGCGCTGGCGGCGGCGACGTCGATGTTGCGGATGTCGACCGCGACGCGCTGGAAAGCGACGAGGCCGGGCGCGTTATCGAAGAATTCGGCCGGGCCGGCGGTCTGCCGGTCGGAGATGACGATGTCGCAGCCGCGCGCTGCCTCGATGAGCGCGCGCGTATCGAGCACCCGGCCGGTGTCGTTGCGCCGTATTTGGCCGAGTTTGTGCAGTGCGGCGAGCGCGCGCTCGCCGTAGTAGTTCGCCAGCATGTCGGGGCTGTGGGTAAGCAAGATCGTCGGCACGCCGGCAGGCTATACTAGTAGCGGCAGTCGCGGGAGGGGCGGGAACTCGGAACCGCCGGACTGCGTTGACCGGCGGGGCTAAGCGAGGTTCGGGCTGCGCGATGCCGTTTTTCGTTTATGCCGCCGTTCTGCTCACGGCCGTGTTCAGCGTCGTGCTGGAATGGGACGCGCTGGTCGTGCCGTCGTCGGCGACGCGGCGCGAGATGCGGGCGGTGAGCCACATCGGCACGCCCGTCGGCGCCGGCGTCCAGACGCCCGACGCAAAGGCCGCCGCCGGCAAGCCGCTTGCGCCGCTGATCGTGACACCGCTCGGCGTCGCCGGAGACGATACGCTGGCGCAAAAGCCAGCCGCGCCGGCCGCAGCGCCGCAACCGCTGTGCGACATTGCCGCCTGCGCTGCCGCCTATCACACGTTCAGGGCGTCGGATTGCACCTATATCCCGAGCCTCGGCGAGCGGCGCCTGTGCACCAAGGGCAGGCCGCCTCAGTAGATCACCACGCTGCGGATCGACTTGCCGTCGTGCATCAGGTCGAAGGCGTCGTTGATCTTGTCGAGCGGCATGGTGTGGGTGATCAGATCGTCGATATTGATCTTGCCGTCCATGTACCAGTCGACGATTTTCGGCACGTCGGTGCGGCCGCGCGCGCCGCCGAAGGCGGTGCCCTTCCAGACGCGGCCGGTGACCAACTGGAACGGGCGCGTGGCAATTTCCTGGCCGGAGCCGGCGACGCCGATGATGATGCTCTCGCCCCAGCCGCGGTGGCAGCATTCCAGTGCCTGTCGCATGACATTCACATTGCCGATGCATTCGAACGAAAAGTCGGCGCCGCCGCCGGTCAAGTCGACGATCGCCGGCACCACTTTGTCGCGGCCGACTTCGTCCGGATTGATAAAATGCGTCATGCCGAATTTCTTGGCCATCGCGACGCGCGCCGGGTTGAGATCGACGCCGATGATCTTGTCCGCGCCGACCATGCGCGCGCCTTGCACGACGTTGAGCCCGATGCCGCCGAGGCCGAACACCACGACATTGGCCCCCGGCCAGACTTTGGCGGTGTTGATGACGGCGCCGATGCCGGTGGTGACGCCGCAGCCGATGTAGCAAATCTTGTCGAACGGCGCGTCCTCGCGCACTTTGGCGAGTGCGATCTCCGGCAGCACGGTGAAATTGGCGAAGGTCGAGCAGCCCATGTAGTGGAACACCGGATCGCCGTCGCATTTGAAACGCGACGTGCCGTCCGGCATCACGCCTTTGCCTTGTGTGGCGCGGATGGCGGTGCAGAGATTTGATCGACGAGAAAGACAGGTTTCGCATTGCCGGCATTCCGGCGTGTAGAGCGGAATGACGTGATCGCCCACCTTCAGCGAGGTGACGCCTTCGCCGACTTCGCGCACGATGCCGGCGCCCTCGTGGCCAAGGATCGCCGGGAAGATGCCTTCCGGGTCAGCGCCCGACAGCGTGTAGGCATCGGTGTGGCAGATGCCGGTCGCCATGATCTCGACCATGACCTCGCCGGCCTTCGGGCCCTCGATGTCGATGGTCTCGATGGTGAGCGGCTCACCCGCTTTCCAGGCGACGGCTGCGCGGGTTTGCATTGGGGGGCCCTCCTCTTTGTCATTCCGGGGCGCGCGTAGCGCGAACCCGGAATCCAGAAGCATGCTCTATACCATTTGTCTGGATTCCGGATCGCCGCTTCGCGGCGTCCGGAATGACAGGAAAAATCTTTACGGCTGCCAGGCTTCTTCTTTTGATTGCGTCTCGTCGGCGTCGGCGCGCGCCTGGTCGATGTATTTCCACAACGCACGCAAGACTTCCTGCACGCCTTGGCCGGAGGCCGACGACAGCACCACTGGCGTTTTCTTGCAGGCTTTTTTCAGCTTCGCGGTCTGCTTCTTGATCGCCTCCGGCGTCAGCGCGTCGGCCTTCGACAGCGCGACGATCTCCGGCTTGTCGGTGAGGCCCTGGCCGTAGGCTTCGAGTTCCGCGCGCACGGTCCTGTAGGCGGTGCCGGCATCCTCGACGGTGCCGTCGATGAGATGCAATAGCACGCGGCAGCGCTCGGTGTGACCGAGGAAGCGATCGCCGAGGCCGACGCCTTCATGCGCGCCTTCGATCAGGCCGGGCAGATCGGCCAGCACAAATTCGCGCTCATCGACGAGCACGACACCGAGCTGCGGGTGTAGCGTGGTGAAGGGGTAGTCGGCGATCTTCGGCTTGGCCGCGCTGACCGCGGCGAGGAAGGTGGACTTGCCGGCGTTGGGCAGGCCGATCAGGCCGGCGTCGGCGATCAGCTTTAAGCGCAGGCGAATGGTGCGTTCCTCGCCGGGCTGGCCGGGATTGGCGCGGCGCGGCGCCTGGTTGGTCGCGGTCTTGAAATAAGCGTTGCCGAAACCGCCGTTACCGCCCTTCATTAGCGTGACGCGCTCGCCGGTGCGCGTGAGATCGGCGAGCAAAGTTTCACCGTCCTCCTCATAGATTTGTGTGCCGACTGGAACCTTGAGTACCACGTCCTTGCCATTGGCGCCGTGCATGTCCTTGCCCATGCCGTTGCCGCCGGACTTAGCCTTGAAATGCTGCTGGTAGCGGTAGTCGATCAGCGTGTTGAGGCCGTCGACCGCCTCGACGATCACGTCGCCGCCTTTGCCACCGTTGCCGCCCGACGGGCCGCCGAACTCGATGAACTTCTCGCGCCGGAACGCGATACAGCCGTTGCCGCCAGCGCCAGATTGCACATAGACCTTGGCTTCGTCGAGGAATTTCATGGCGTTAGCGTATATGGCATTGCCTGCCGCAGTTCCACAGGCCCGCCGGGAATAAATCGCCGCGTCGCCCGATCTAGTCCCCGAAACGCATAACGCGTCAGGGAGACCGACCATGACCGACCACAATGAAGGCCCCAGCCGCCGCAAGGTGCTGGAATGCATGACCTGGGCCGGCACCGGGGTGCTGTGGACGATTTCCGGCGGGGTGCCGCACTCGCTCGGCCTGGTCGATTCCGCCCAGGCGGCCGAGACCAAGGGGCTGACGTTTCTGCAGATCAGCGACAGCCACATGGGCTTCGACAAGCCGGCCAACCCGAACGCCAAGGGGACGCTGGAAGAGGCGATCGCCCGCATCAAGGCGATCCCGCAGAAGCCTGCCTTCATGATCCACACCGGCGACATCACGCATCTGTCGAAGGAGCAGGAATTCGACGATGCGGAAAAGATCATCTCGCAGGCCAAGCTCGACGTGCATTACGTGCCGGGCGAGCACGACATCATCGATCCCGACATCAAGCTCTACAAGGAACGCTACGGCCGCGGCACCAAGGGCTCGGGCTATTACTCGTTCGACGCCAACGGCGTGCATTTCATGGGGTTGGTCAACGTCGCCAATCTCAAGGGCGGCGGCATGGGCAGCCTCGGCAGCGAGCAGCTCGAATGGATCGAAGACGATCTCAAGGGCCGCTCGGCGTCGACGCCGATCGTGGTGTTCGCACATATCCCGTTGTGGACGGTCTATCCGCAATGGGGCTGGGGCACCGAGGACAGCGCGCAGGCGCTCGGCTACCTCAGGCGCTTCGGCTCGGTGACCGTGCTCAACGGCCACATCCATCAGGTGATGCAGAAGGTGGAAGGCAACGTCACCTTCCACACCGCGCGCTCGACCGCCTTCCCGCAGCCGGCGCCCGGCACGGCGCCGTCGCCCGGGCCGATGAAGGTGCCGGACGACAAACTCCGTACCATGCTCGGCACAGCGTCCGTCACATTCAAGCAAGGCGAGCAACGCCTCGCCATTATCGACACACCGTTGAAGAGCTGAGCGCCATGAAATTTGCAAAAGTTCTCGCGCTTGGCGCGACCGTGATGATCGTTGCCGTTTTCAACCCGGCGCACGCCGCCAATATCGAAGTGAAGATCGATAATTTCGTCTTCAACCCGCAGCAGGTCACGGTGCACGCCGGCGACACCGTGACCTGGGTCAACCACGACGACATCCCGCACACGGTGACGTCGAAGACGCTTGTCTTCCGCTCCAAGGCGCTCGACACCGACGACAAGTTTTCGTTCACATTCACGGCACCGGGCAGCTTTCCCTACTTCTGTTCCTTGCATCCGCACATGACGGGCACGATTGTGGTCGAGTAAGCGGCGCAGAACGATATGTGCTGTCCGCGAGCGAGATCGGGACTGCGATGATGGCGGGCGGCGTTGAATTGAGCGGCGGTGGGGCGGAGCGGTTCAAGGCGCTCGCGTTGCCGCATCTCGACGATGTCTACACGCTGGCGCGCTATCTCAGCCGCAGTGCCAGCGATGCCGACGACGCCGTGCAGGAATGTTACCTGCGCGCCTTCCGCCACTTCGGCACGTTCCGCGGCGGGCCGATCAAGCCGTGGCTGTTCGCGATTTTGCGTAATGTCTGCCACGCGGCTTATGCCGGCAACGTGCGGCTGGTGTTCACGGCGGCTGACGAGAGCGAGGCCAAGCCGGTCTGGGGTGAGGACGGCAATACGCCCGAGCAGGCGATACTGCGCCGGCAAAACTCGGAGGCCATGCGTCGGCTGATCGGCGAATTGCCGGTGGAATTCCGCGAAGTGATCGTGCTGCGCGAGATCAACGATCTGTCGTACCGCGATATCGCGACGGCGATCGAAGCGCCAATCGGCACGGTGATGTCGCGGCTGGCGCGCGCTCGCGGCCTGTTGCGCGACGCCTGGATCGCGGCCGAAGGCGGGGGTAAATCGCCATGAATTGCGAGGAAGTAAACGTGCTGCTGCACGCGCTGATCGATGGCGAACTCGACGCCGGGCACGCGCGCGAGGTCGAGACGCATATCGCCGGCTGTCCGGATTGCGCGGCGCGGTTGCGCGAATTCCAAGAACTGCGCCAGGCGATGACCCCAGCTGGCCTGCGCTATGCGGCGTCCGCGAGCCTGCGCGCGCGCATTGAAGGCAAGCTGCCGGCGCCGCCAGCGGCGGGAATGAGCCGGCGCTCGGCGATCAAGGGCTTTGCCTTTGGTGCCGGCGCCAGCGCGATTGCCGCGTCCGGTCTGTTGCTGATGGTGATGCGGGGCGACGATCAGCAGCGCATCCTGGAGGAAGTGGTATCGGCGCATCTGCGTTCACTGCAGGCCCAGCATCTGATCGACGTGGCCTCGAGCGACCAGCACACGGTCAAGCCGTGGTTCAACGGCCGGCTCGATGCTGCCCCGCCGGTGGTGGATCTGACTGCGCAGGGCTTCACGCTCTTGGGCGGCCGGCTCGATTATATCGACGCCAAGCCGGTGGCGGCGATCGTCTATCGGCGTCGCGTGCACATCATCAATCTATTCTGCGCACCGGCGCCGAGCTCAGGACAACGCGCGGCGACGATGGAGAGCCTGCATGGCTTCAACGTGCGGCGCTGGAGCGCGAACGGCCTCAATCTTTGGGCTGTCAGCGATATCGAAGTGGACGAGCTCCAGGATTTCGGCGAGAAATTCGAGGCGGCGCTAAAGCAGTAGAGTTCTCGTTCGTCCCCGCGAAAGCGGGGACCCAGGGCAAAAACGCTGGATTCCCGCTTTCGCGGGAATGAACGGAGGCTTATCGCGCCGCCGCTGTGAAATTCGTCGTGCCGTCGCGTTCAATACGCGCCAGCAGATCGATTTCCCACGACAGATATTCGTTCATGGCGGCCTTGGGATCGCCCGGCCGCTCATAGGGCTTGAGCCAGGCGTCGAGCGGCTCGTCCGCCATTTTGACGTCGGTTGAAAACGGAAATCCGGCGGCGGCCCAAGCGGCATTGCCGCCTGTGAGCCAGTAAACCGGAATGGCCGTGAGCGCGCGCGCCTCCTCGATGGCGAGGCCGGCGAGCACGCCGTCCTCAGAGGTAAGCACCATGGTGCCGTGCTCTGGAATTTTTGCCAGCGCCTGGGCCAGCCGCGAGCGGATAGCGAACCAGGCGCCGGGAATGTGGCCCTTGCGGTAGTCCTTGCTGCACGACAAATCGATGACGGTCACGTCGTCGATCGCCAGCACGTCGGAGAATCCAATGCTTGTGTCCGCCGGCGCCGTGCCGAGCACGACATTGGTCGGTTGGCCCTTTTCGGTACCGGCTTCCGGCAGCACCGCGACATCTTTCCAGCCCATCTGCTTGAGCCAGGACGCGGTCATCACCGCGCGCACCTCATTGTCGTCTGAGAGCACGATGCGGGAGTGAAGCGTGCCGGCATATTGGTCGGTGGCCTGCACCAGTTGGCCGCCCGGCGCGGAGAGCGCACCGAGAACGTGGCCGGCCTCGTATTCGGCCGGATCGCGCACGTCGAAAACGTACGTCGTGCGGCTTTCGTCGGCACGCCAGCGTTCGAGTGCGGCGCGGTCGATGCGGTCGATACCGAAGCGGCACGCCACTTCATCGGCCTTTGATTTCGCCCAGGCGAGGCCGGCATTCGTCACAGCCGGGAAACGCGTATTCTTGCCTTTGTCGCAGGCGAAGCCCGCGAGATGCCAGCCCATGGTGCCGTTGCGCAAGGCGACCACCTTGTTCGGCACGCCGGCATTGATCAGCGACTGGGCGCCGATGATGCTCCGCGTGCGGCCGGCGCAGTTGACCACGATCAGCGTGCCGGGCGAGGGCGCGATATCGTGCGCGCGCAGCACCAGTTCGGCGCCCGGCACGTTGACCCCGGTCGGGATCGAAGTGCGCGAATATTCGTCATAAGGCCGGCTGTCGAGCACAACCATGTCGGTGCCAGCCTGCATCAGCGCGTTGAGCTCGTCGGCGCTGATCGATGGCGTGTGGCTCGCATGCTCGATGAATTCGCCGAACGCCTTGCTCGGCACATTGACGCCGGAGAATAATTCGAAGCCGGCGGCGGCCCAGCCGGCATTGCCGCCGTCGAGATAAGCGAGGTCGGAATAGCCGGCGCGCGCAAGAACGGCGGCGGCGCGCTGGCTGAGGCCGTCATTATCGTCGATCAGCACGATGCGCGCGGCCTTGCGCGGCACCGGGCAGGCGAAGCGGAGTTCCAACCGGCTCAGCGGCACATTGCGCGCCCACAACAGATGGCTGCGCGAGAAGATCAACTCCTCGCGCACGTCGATCAGCGCCAATTCGCCGCCGTCGCCGAGCATGGCTTTGACGGCAGCGGGAGCGATCGGGCGCAGCATCGCTATCTCCGCGCGCAGATTCACGAAGCCTGCCGGGAAGTTATCGGCTGCACTTCGCCGGTCTTCAAATCGATCTTGATACGTTCGATCTTTTCAAGATCGGTGCCAGTGACGCGGACGAAGCGCGCGTAGTCGGGATAATCGATCGAATGGATTGCGCCGTCCTGGTAGATGCCGGCTTTGCCCGGCGTCAGGCGGTATTTCTTCGCCGGCTTGAGTTTGGCGTGCTTGGGATCGGCGCCGTTGTCCTCGCGCGCCCATTCGATCATGTCGGTGTATTTGGTGGCCTGGCCGTAAATCGCCCAGGAGGCGCCGTGATCGTGCGGCGGTGAAGCGTGCGCCTTGTCGTTGATATGGGCGAGCACCTGGAAGCCGAGCTTGGGATCCTCGTACAAAACCTTCACGCCGCGCGGCTGGTCGTCGCCGCAATAGCCCTTGATGAACTCCGGGTTCGCCAGCAGGCGCTCGAGATTGCTGCGCACCTGTTCGCGGCCGGCCGGGCCGCCATCGCGCGCGAGCGCGGTTTTGCAATCGGCGATGAACCGGTCGAGGTCGTAGTCCGATTTCTGGGCCATGGCGTCCTCCCTGACGATATTTTTCGCCAGTGTCGCGCAAGATCGCGCCGGAGGCCAGCGGTCTAGGCTCCGTTCTTGCTACGCTCCGCAACCAGCGCCGCCATGATCTCGGCGTCGTTACCGCTGCCGCGGAGGCCCGCAACAACGCCTGCCTGGTCGCTCGCCGGCCGGTTTTGGCTGACTTTCCATTTGCCTTCGATGCGCGCGATCGGGATTTCGATCCCGACGATGCCCTTCAGTTGCGCGGCGATGTATGGCTCCGGCGCGTCCGAAACGTGCCACGGCGCGGAGCGAGAACCCTCTTTATGCAACGTGAGGTCATCGACCTGGCGTCGAAGCCAGGTCACGTCGTCGATCACCTGTGGCTGGCCCCAGGCATGCACAGTGATGTAATTCCACGTCGGCACGACCTTTCCGTGCTCCTGCTTTGTTGGGTAAAGCGACGGGCTGATGTAGGTCTGCGGTCCCTGGAACACGATCATGCATTCGGCGACGGCCGCCAGTTCACCCAACTGCGGATTGGCACGCGCGAGATGCGCGCGCAGCGTACCGTGTTCCGAGCCATCGGCGTCGATCAGGAACGGGACCGGGTTGGCCTGTAAGCCGCCCGGTCCGGCCGTAATCAGAAGGCCGAGCGATTGCGCGCGGATCAGCGCGTGCTGAACCTCGAGCCGGTCTTCGCGAAAGTGCGGCGGCTGATACATTGCATTGAATCCGCGGTTGCGAGTGTCGCGATCACATCACTTTCTTCGACTTTCCCCAACCTTTGAGCGCGGTCCAGATGCCGCGTTCGAGGCGGAAGCGGTCGATCGGCGCCGACGACTTGATCGCGTTGATTCGGTAGAGGCCGACGCCGGTCCACTGGAAGCCGCATTTTTCCAGCACCCGGCGCGAGGCCGGGTTGGTGACACGCGCGCCCGCCTGCAGCGCCTCGTGCCCGAGATCGGTGAAGGCGTAGTCGATCACCGCGTGCAGCGCCTCGGTGGCGTAGCCTTTGCCCCAATGCTCGACGCCCAGCCAGTAGCCGAGCTCGGGGACGGGCTCCTGCAGCATCACGCCGCAGGCGCCGACGATCGTCTGGTCGCGCAGCGTGATCAGGAATACCGCCTCGCCGCCGGCCCGGTTGGCGCGGGCAATGAAACTCTCGGCATCCGACATCTTGTACGGATGCGGAATGCGCGCGGTGTTTTCGGCGATGCGGCGGTCGTTGGCGAGCGTCGCTACCGTTTTAGCGTCCCCAAGACGCGGCGCGCGCAGGCAAAGCCGCTTGGTCTCGAGGACGGGGATACTCGCCTCGTGAAAGGTCTCTCTCGGTATTTGCTCCAGCAGGGTCATAACACGGGCTCCGGGGTTGCAGCTTAAAAAGCGAAGAGGGGGAGCCGGTCACCCGTCTCCCCCTCTCAGAGCCCATTGAGCTCTGCCGGTTTGACTGGATGTCCGGCAGACCTCGAATTTTGGTCTACCTTTACTCGGCCGCGGCCTCCGTCATCGGTACAACTGACACGTAGGTGCGGCCTTTGGCTTTGGTAGCGAACTGAACCTTTCCGTTAACGAGCGCGAACAGCGTGTGATCCGTGCCAATTCCGACATTGCGACCGGGATGCCACGTGGTACCGCGCTGACGCGCAAGGATATTGCCGGCGACGACGATCTCGCCGCCCGCCTTCTTCAGGCCAAGGCTCCGGCCCGCGCTATCGCGGCCGTTGCGTGAAGATCCGCCTGCCTTTTTGTGTGCCATATCCGCTCTCTTGAATTCTGTTACTCTGTATACCGATTCCGTGAAGGAATCATCTCACTTTTTCTTGCCCTTTGTGGCCGCCAAATTTTTGGCAGATTTGGCTGGCTTTTTCGTGGCTGGCTTCTTGGCCTTGGCTGGTTTGGCCTTGGCTTCGTCGCCCTCGCCCTCGGCCTTGACTTTGGGCTCGCGCTTGGGCCGCGGCGTCGCTTCTTTCGAGGGCTTGGCGCCATCGGTAAGGATCTCGGTGATGCGGATCACCGAGAATTCGTGCCGATAGCCGCGCTTGCGGCGCGAATTCTTGCGCCGGCGCTTCTTGAAGGCGATCACCTTGTCGCCGCGCGTGTGCTGGAGCACCTCGCCGGCAACCGTCGCGCCCGCCACGGTCGGCGTGCCGATCTGCGGGGCGTCGCCGCCCAGCACCAGCACCTCGCCGAACTCGACGATCTGGCCCGGCTCGCCGGTCACCCGGTCGATCCGGATCACGTCCTCGGCGGCCACCCGGTACTGTTTGCCGCCGGCTTTGATGACTGCGAACATCGTTCTTCCCTTGTGTTCGGCCCCGGCGCTCGGATCATTCCGGACCGGCTTCTTTCAGTCGGATTTTCGTTTGTCTTTAAGGGCTTAAGGGCCCTTGAAAAAGCATGCGGACCCAAGGGCCCGCAATGGCCATGCTTATGGCGGGGAAGGGTGCAAAATGTCAAGGAAAGGCGCGCATGGCGACCTCTCGCTGCCTACCGCGCCCCTCCTGCGGTAACTCTTAGCTTTCGCTCTTGGCGGGCGCTTTGGCCTCAGCCAAGGCGCCGCTCTCGCTCTCGCCCTGCGCCAGCCGGTAGCCGACGCCCAGTTCGGTCACCAGAATCTTGGGCGAATCCGGATGCGGCTCGATCTTCTGCCGCAGCTTACGCACGAAGATCCGCAGATAGTGCGTGTCGTGCACATGGATCGCGCCCCACACCTCCTTGAGCAGGTGTTGGTGGGTGACCACGTTGCCGGCATGCTGTGCCAGCACCTGCAGCAGCCGGTATTCCTTCGGCGTCAGCGTCAGCCGTTTGTCGTGGAGCATCACCGCGCGGGCGGCGAGATCGATGGTGAGTGGGCCGATCTTGACCGTCGGCTCGCCGCTCGCCGCGCGCATTTGACGCCTCAGCGCCACGCGCACGCGCGCCAGCAGTTCGGCCATGCCGAACGGCTTGACCACGTAGTCGTCGGCGCCCTGCTCGAGCAGATGCACCTTCTCCGCTTCGGTCGAACGCACCGACAGCACGATAATCGGCACGCTCGACCAAGAGCGGATACGCTCGACCACTTCGGAGCCATCCATGTCGGGCAGGCCGAGATCGACGATCACCAGATCGATTGGCTGCAACGTGGCCGAACGGATCGCCTCGGCTCCGGTGCCGGCCTCGTGCACAACGAAGCCATTGAGTTCGAAACCCGCACGCAGGAAGCGGCGGATTTGAATCTCGTCGTCGACAACGAGCACGATCGGGGACGGCTCATTCATCGCTGTCGCCTTCCATTTGCGAGACCGCGGCTTGCGTCACCGGCAGCTCGATCATCACCGCGGTGCCCAAACCGGGGCCTTCACTGATAGCGCTTATCTTGCCGCCGTTGGCGGCAATGAACGCGTTGGCGATCCAGAGGCCGAGACCGGAGCCGCTGGTGGTCGCGGCATGGCGTTCGCCGCGCGCGAAACGTTCCCAAATTTTCGTCTGCTCGGCCGAGGTCAGGCCGGCGCCCTGGTCACCGACGCTGACAATCATTCGGCCGTCGCGGGCGCGCGTATTGACTGAGATTTCCGAGCCGGCTTGCGAGTATTTCACCGCATTGTCGAAGACCTGCACCAACGCCTGCTGCACCAGGACCGGATCGACGTGAATGAGCGGCAGGTCGGCCACCAGATTGAGCACGATACGGCGGTCCGCCATGCGGCGGCGGCATCGCTCGATCGCCGAATTGATGATGTCGGCCGGATCGGCCCATTCGATATGCGGCTTGATGCCGCCGCTTGAGATGCGGCTGGCATCGAGCAGGTTCTGAATGTCGTTGTTGAGGCGCTCGGCCTCGTCGCGCACGTCATGCGCCAGCGCCTTGAGCTTCTTCTCGTTCGCTAGCGCTGGCGCCGCGCTCAGGACCGTGGCGGCGCCGAGGATGGAGGCGAGCGGCGTGCGCAATTCGTGGCTGACCGAGCCGATCAGCGCCTCGCGCAGTTCGTCGGTCTGCGAGCGCATGCGCGCCTCGTTGATCGCGTGGGCGACGCCCAGCCGTTCCAGTGTGGCGGTGGCGTCGGCGAGCACTGCGTCAACCCGGATACGCAACTCGTCCAAGCTTTCCGTTGATCCTTGGCCAAGATTGATGGCGATGACGCCGAATTCGGAACTCTTGGGCGACACCGCGCGGACCAGCCAGATATCGCCGCCGTCCACGGTCACCGTCGCGCCGCTGCCGCCGTCGCGCGGGCCGGACGCGGCTTCCACAACCTCGGCGAGGACTTGCTCCGGCATGGTGACGCCGGCGCGCCGTCCGCTCGAAGCGGACGCTTCGGGCGCGCTCGCGAACAGAACCACATTGCGCTGGATGACGGCGGCGAGGTGGTCTTCGATTGCGGCGTGAATGTCGGATACGTCGAACGCCACCGCGAGGCGCCGCGAGAACGCATAGAGGTCGCGCAGGTCGATTTCACGCTGGCGCGCGGTCTCCAATTGACGTTTGAGCCGGGTCGCGAGTTGGCTCACCACCACTGCCACGAAGATGAACAGGATGAGATTGAGAACTTCGTGCGGGTCTGTGATGCGGAAGCTGTAGAGCGGTGGATAGAAAAAGAAGGCGGAGGCGAGCACCCCGCAGACCGCCGCCAAGATCGCCGCCACGATGCCGAAGCGCGTGGCCGCGATCACCACCGGAATCAGGTAGACCACCGAGCCGTGGCCGAGTCCGGTCTCGACGATGATGGCGTAGACAAAGACGGTGACCGCCGCGACCATGCCCAATGTCGGCAAAGTGCCGCGCGTTTCCTTGCGTATGCGGTCGAAATTCACGGTGGGGCGCATCCCGATGCCAGCCGGCGGCCGGCTTTCCTTTGGCCACACATAATATACGCCGGCCAAGCCGTGTCTGTCCCTTGTCTCTCTTGGCCCGCTTGGTTAGATAGCAGCCGTCCAAATCGGGCTTTTTCAGGCTCATTATGGGCTCCGGAGAGGTGGCAGAGCGGTTGAATGCACCGCACTCGAAATGCGGCATACGGGCAACCGTATCGGGGGTTCGAATCCCTCCCTCTCCGCCAACATTCGCTTTTAGCAAATTGATTTTGCAGGACTTTTGCTAGAACAAAATAAGACGACCCCACATTGCGTCCCACATTTTATCGAAGCTGGGACCGGCGTGTCGAAAACGAATTTTTGTTTCCAAAAAAATTCGATAACGCCAACCAACGGCGCGCGCCCCCGAAATCGCGGGGCGCGGCAAAGCTGTCATCGCGCGTAGCTATTTCGATTTTTGCTTCGCCGCTTGGATTGCGTTCAGCTTCTTTTCCACGTCGGCTAGCAATTTAAATGGTCCGTGAACGCGCTTTCGGGCGCGCGAAGCCCGATGAATTCGACAAGCTCTTGCACTTCGGCAAAGTTTTCGGGAGCGGCCCCGTCTTCATAGCGTGCTGCGAACCATGCCAGCGCCGCGCCCATTGCCCGGTTCCCCTCAAATTGAGCTTCGCCGCCGCCGGGTCACGGTAGCCGCTCGCGAGAATCCCCAACAGTTCGTCCTTCAGAAATTCGTCTTTGAGTCCTTCGACAAGATCGGGATCGCGCTCGGCGAGTCGAAGACCAAGCGAAATGCACTCGCGAAGAAGGTCGCTCATATTGTTGACCTTGAACCGCTCGCGGCCAAACGGCGGGCAATCGCCCGGCTTGCGGGCCGCGCGGATCGCGGCTCGAATTCCTTGTGCGGCGAAGGATTCGAACATTTGTATACAAGCCGGAAATCTGCGGTTTTAGTGTCGCCTGTCGGCCATGATTTTTTCTGTCCAGATGAATTCATTTAGCCCGCTAAGCATTACCGCGCTGCGACTTCGATGAAGCGTCCTCAATCCTCGCTAGTTCGAAATGAATTGTTTCGACTGCAAACGCGCCGATTTATTTCGTTTTTGATGGCTCGTCACGGCACCTCGGCCTTCTTGGTGCCGATCGCCGATTTGATGAAGACGCATTACGGCAGTTGGCACGCGGTGTTCGTCGTGACCGCCTTGATGAACATTGTGGTCGTCGCTTTGGCCCTGTTCGGGCTCAAGCCAATTCGGAGCAAAGTCATGGCCGAGAGCAACCGCGCCTGATGGCGCAGGGCTGATCGATGCAGTTCCCGTCAGCGGCCCGAGAACGCGCACGGGGAAAAAGCCGAACGCCTCGCGAACAATTCGGACCCGATGGACGTGCTGGAATACTGTATACCCAAGTGCAGGGAGGGGGCGATTTTGGAGAAATTCCGCGCAACTCCCGGAGAAATTCGCCGTACAAAGTCACGGATGAAGGTTAATCCATCACCGTATCCGAGTTTGATGAGCCGTAGGTTCCGTTTAACGGAGACAGACATCAACGGTTCACTTCACTCTGAGGGAGGGCGCCGCAACTCCAGGTAAGGTATTGGTGCTATGAGTATTTGCGGTTCGTTATTTCCCGAGCCTACAAATGGGCCTACAAATGACGAAACCCCGCGAGGGCCTTTCGGCTGTCACGAGGCTCTAATCGTTTGCAAGCAGCGACGAAACACCGGCTCACAGCGCTATATATATATTGAGAGGCACCGACGGAGCTATTTGGTAGTTAGACCGGTCAGCGCTGGGGCTGGCGCAAGGCCTTATCGAGCCACTTTATCAAGACCTGTTCGTCAAAGGGCTTCTTTAGAAGGCAGACCGCCCCAGCTTGCAGAGCCATTTCCTGAATGCGCAAATCCGGACGTGCCGTAATCATAATGATTGGCGTATCGATATTTTGGGCGGCCAATTTTCTTTGCAGCCCCAGACCACCGATCCCCGGCATTTGGACGTCAGAGATCACGCACGATGTGTTGTGCAACACAGGCGACTGCAAAAACTCCTCCGCTGACTCAAATGTGTGTGCCGCATATCCAAGTGATTTGATCAAGCCGGCCAATGCGATGCGTAATGGTTCATTATCATCAACGATTGAGATACGGGGGACGTTTGCCGAGCCGCTAATATTATACTCAGCCGTATTAGCCACGTTAACACAATAGGCGCTCAACCATTTCCGTGGCCCACGTCCTGAAAAAGCTGACTAAAAAAGGTGAATATGTGACATTTTTGCCGCATAGTGCCCTATTTTCAACAGAGGCACGCCTCGATCTGGCCATATTTATTGACACCCGGTGCCTGATTAATAGATTGTTAACAAGGTCAAATTGCCAAGATTAAAGGCAATCCTTAGGGGGGCAAGCAAATGAGCGGTTCGTCGCGTCTTTTTCGACTTTCTACAGGGATTGCTGTCTCTGCCTTTATCTTAGTTCTTGGTGCAAATAGCAAAGCCAACGCCCAAGCGGCGAGCGAAGCGCAGGTCAAAGCGCTGCAGGCGCAGGTCGAAGTGCTGATGCGCACCGTCAAGGAGCTGAAGGAAGCGCAGTCGCACACTGCTGCCGACGCCAAGGCGGCGAAGAAGCAGGCAAAGGAAGCCGACGCCAATTCGGCGCAGGCCAAAGCGACCGCAGAGGACCTTCATCGGCGGACGAAAATGCCGGTCAAGACGGGATGGCTCGACGGCGACAGCTATTTCCATCACAAGCCGGGCGACGCGCTCACCTTCATGACACCGAACGGCGAGATCACGGCCTACGGCCAATTCGACGTTTCGGCCGACGTGCTGACGAAGAATGCCAAGGGTGGCCTAGTAAGGCTGCCGCAGGGCGATTCTCCGGTTGGAAATTTCGGCTGGATGCCTGACCTTGCCACCAACAGTTCATATCTCGGCGTGCGCGGTTTCCAACGACTGGGCGATCGTCCCACGCATTTCGTCTATCAACTCGAACTCGGCATGGGCATTACGACGACGCCCGGCCTGAAACAGTCCAACAGCAACCTCAGCGACACCACCGACGGCACCTTGTTCAACCGCAACACCTGGATCGGCTTTGCCGATCCGACCTGGGGCGCCATCAAGGTCGGCAAGTCGAGCTCGCCCTATATGAGTTCGACAAGCCGGTTCAATCCGTTCGGCGGCGAGATCGGCACTTACGGATCCATCATGGGCAATTCGGGCGGCGACAACCGCGTCGAGTTCGGCACCCGGATCGATCACGCGATCTGGTACGAATCGCCGAAGTTTGCCGGCGGCTTCGACTTCAAGTTCATGTTCTCGCCCGGCCAGAACCGCGCCGACAACAGCGACAATATTGCGGCCGGCGAATCCGACTGCACCGGCGGCAATGATCCTAGCAGCGGCGGCAATCCGCTCGTCTCGTGCAGTGACGGCTCGTTCAGCAACCTCGTCAGCACCAGTCTGAGCTATACGAACGGCCCGTTCTATATGACGGGCGCCTATGAGTGGCATCAGAACGTCAACCGATCGAGCGATATTGCCTCCGCCTATGGCGCCGCTCTGCAAGCTCCCGCGAGCTATCAAGATTGCGCAGCGGCGATCAACAACGCTGTCGCCGGGGGTACTTTTCCCGTGGGTGCCTCGGCCGCGACTGCTATACAACAGTGTCAAGAAGACACCGCAGCCGAGGATGCCGCCAAGATTGCCGCGATGTATACGTTCAATACTGGCACTACGATTGGCGTCATCGGCGAACGGATGCACCGCTACGTCCCGGCGGATCTCGACTTCCAGAACGAACGCACCCGATACGGCACGTGGCTGGTCGTGGAACAGCAATTCGGGAAGAACGACAGCGTGAACTTCGGTTGGGGGCACGCATTCCGTTCGCCTGGCAATCCGGGTCAGCACAACGACAGTACGCTCGTCAGTCCGAACGGTGCGTCCTATGGACCTAACCAAAACCAGGCGGACATGCTCACGTTGAATTGGAAGCACAAGTACACTTCGAACCTGACCTGGTACACCGCGGTGGCTGCGACCTTCAACGGACCTGACGCCCATTACGATCTCGGCGCCGGCGGTCACGGCGTCACGACCGACTGCCATGACGCCGCTAGCGCGTCGGGTGGGCTAGCCTCCGCTCCGCAATGCTGGACCGGCACGACGATCGTGGGCGTGTCGACTGGCGTGCAGTGGAAGTTCTGAGAGCTTTTTGAAGTTGTGACCTGAGAGAGATAGTCAGCAATGAGGTAATGAGGACGGGCACTTAAGCCCGTCCTCAAAAATTGCCCAGCTTTGCGACCAATGTAGTGCGAATATTTGGGGAGCGTGAGAATGGCAATTTCCTCCAATCAAATCAGTCATTCGCTAAGTCGCGTTCGATGGACCCAACTCATCGTCGGGATCATCTGCATGATCATGATCGCCAACCTGCAATATGGCTGGACGTTGTTCGTTCGCCCGATCAACGCGGCTCACGGCTGGTCGATCGCATCGATTCAAGTCGCCTTCAGCATCTTCGTCGCACTCGAGACATGGCTGACGCCGGTTGAGGGCTGGATCGTCG
The DNA here is from genome assembly GCA_963821785.1 of uncultured Alphaproteobacteria bacterium. Taxonomy (GTDB): domain Bacteria; phylum Pseudomonadota; class Alphaproteobacteria; order Rhizobiales; family Xanthobacteraceae; genus Pseudolabrys. The sequence continues at coordinate 507,752 of CAWGFC010000001.1, forward strand.
ATCAAATCGGCGCCAAGAACGGTCCGAGGATGATGGTCGCCTTTGGCGGCGTATTCATCGCGCTCGGCTGGATCGTCAACTCCAAGGCCGATTCGCTCGGGATGCTATATTTCGGCGCGGTGCTTGCGGGCATCGGCGGCGGCGCGATCTATGCGACCTCCGTCGGGCAAGCCGTCAAGTGGTTCCCCGATCGCCGCGGTCTTGCGGTCGGTCTCACCGCCGCGGGGTTCGGCGCGGGCGCAGCGCTCACCGTCGTTCCGATCCGCGAAGTGATCGCCGCGAGCGGCTACCAGAATGCGTTTTTCTGGTTCGGCCTGGCGCAGGGCGTGATCGTCTTCTTGATCGCATGGCTGCTGCGTGCGCCTGAGCCGGATGAGCTCAAAGGCATGGCACAGCCGAAAGTGCTGCAATCGGCGCGCAGCTACTCGCCGGGTGAAGTGCTGGCGTCGCCGGTATTCTGGGTGCTCTACATCATGTTCGTCATGGTGTCGGCCTCGGGATTGATGGCGACGGCGCAGATCGCGCTGATCGCACGCGACTACAACGTCGCCAACATGGTCCTTATCGGCGGTGCAACCACGTTGTCGGTCGCGCTCATCGTCGACAATCTGTGCAACGGCGCTGCGCGTCCGCTGTTCGGTTGGGTGTCCGATAATATCGGCCGCGAATACACCATGGCGATCGCGTTCGGTCTCGGCGCTGCAGCCTATTGGCTGCTGGGCTCGGCCGGCACGCAGCCGTGGGCCTTCGTGCTGTTCGCCGCCTTGATCTTCCTGACCTGGGGCGAAATCTTCAGCCTGTTCCCGTCGACTTGCACCGACAGCTTCGGGCCGAAATTCGCGACCGTGAACCTGAGCCTGCTCTATACGGCGAAGGGCGCGTCCGCGTTCCTGGTCCCGGTCGCAAACTTGATCAAGGCATCGACCGGCAGCTGGCACATGGTGTTCGTGGTCACCGCGGTCATGAACCTGGTCGTCGTAGCCTTGGCGCTGTTCGTGCTCAAGCCGATGCGGTCGAGGATCGCGACGGAAGAGATGCTGAAGCACGCACCGGCGACTTAAATCGGAACGGCCGATTAACGACCCGGGGTAGTAGGTCGGATTTCTGTCTCTTTGATGAAGTCCGGCGGCTTACGGTGAACGGGCGCGTATTTGTGCCATCAACCGGTTTGCCCGCAATTACGGCGCCAACTTTGTGCTGGTCGAGCCAAAGGATAGCGAGATCCTGCGCCAGTATGGTCGTTCTCTTTGTCGCCGCCACCAAGAATGAATTAGATTGGAAGGAGTTTTGACTACCAGCGCGAGCATATGGAGAGAATGAAATGAAAGTGACGAAAGTTGTGACTGCAATTGTACTGGCCGCCAGCATCGGCTTACCCGCGTGGGGCGCGGATCACGCCACCAAGGACGAAGCCGTCGCAATGGTGAACAAGGCCGTCGCCTTCTACAAGAAGGAGGGCGCCGAAAAGGCTTTTGCCGAGTTCGATAAGAAGCCGGGCGAGTTTACCGACCGCGATTTATATATCCTTGTCTATAGCACGGCAGGCAAAGTGCTGGCGCACGGCTCCAACGTCAAGCTCGTCGGCAAAGACTTGGCCGAAGCGCAGGACGTGGATGGCAAGTACTATGTGAAAGAGCGCATGGAACTTGCAGCGAAGCAGAAGACTTTCTGGCAGGATTACAAGTTTGTCGATCCGATGAGCAAGAAAATCGAGCCTAAGCAGGCGTACTGCGACGTGGAAGGTGAAGCCATCATTTGTTCGGGTGTCTACAAACAATGATGAAATAAAACGGGGCCATTCCCGTTTTGGCAATCGCCAAGTGCTGACTCCACGGTCTATGGCCGGACCCGAACCGGTCCCGCCCGCAAACCGGTTCTAGGTGGTTCGCCGCGGACGCTGCCTAATGTCGCCTATTGATGGCACAAAGCTGACAATCGCTGCGTCGCAATAGCTTGTCTGCTTTTGGACTAAAGCAGACATGTCGCCAGTGAAATCGTCGCGACACCACAACGCAATCCGCGGCCATGTACTAATTTCGGCATCTTGATTATCTTCCTATCTCCGCCAACCCTGGAGATGGACCATGCCGATCCTCAAGAACCTCACCTTCACCAGCGTCCCCGCGCGCGCCCACGACCCCGTCGCCAACCGCCGCACCAAGCTCGTCGGCCGGCTGGAGGAGCAGAAACAGCTGCTGGCGAACCCGTCCTACGTCCGCACCGTGCAGCGCTGGACCGGCAAGGGCGACGAGCGCCGCCAGGTCGAGAAGCAGCAGCGGGTCCGGCCCTGGTGGCGCGCCGACGCCGCGGGCGGCATCGTGATGTCGGTTTACTACGGCACGAAACCGATCGAGTTTGAGAGGGGCAAGGCCGGCATCGCCGTCGCGTCGAGGGACAAGCTGGTGGCGCTCATCGACGCGCTGATCGGCGCGGCCAAGCGGCACGTGCGTGAGAACTTCATGGGTGGCCGCGCCGCCGCCATCGCCGGCGGTGAAGCGCGACAGCAGTTCGGTGGCGGCGCGCGGTTACCGGCAGACTTGATGCTAGGACGCCCGCGCGAACGATCAGAGGACTCGAATTAGCACGAGGCCGCCGGTTACGATCACGAGAATGACGGCGGTCGAGCCGAGCACCGTGGTGATGTGCCGCCAGCCCAGCCCGATGATGGTCTTGATTGAGGTGCCGAGGCCGAGCGCTCCGATCGCCAACAGCAGCCCCCAGGTCGAGGCTTCAACCGCCGCGCTCTTAATCGGCGCATAAGTCGGCAGCAGCGACGGCACCCACGGCATGGCGCTGTTCACGGCGCAGAGGACCAGGAAGACGATGGCGAACACCGGTACCGGCACCCGCGCTTCGCCGTGCTTGAGCCCCATGCGGGTGAAATACCAGCCGACACCCAGCACCACCGGCAACAGCAGAAACACGCGGAACAGCTTGACGATGACCGCCGTGTTGCCGACCGCGTTTGACACCGCGTAGCCGGCGCCCACCACTTGGGCGACGTCATGGATGGTGCCGCCCAGCATGACGCCGGTGGTCTGTGGATCGAAGCCGAGCAGGATGCAGATCGGCGGATAGACCAGCATGGCCAGCGTGGCGAGCGCGTTGACCGCCACAACGACGAAGGCGATGTCGGGCTGCTTGCCGGGATATTCCGGCACGACTGTCGAGCATGCCAGAGTTGCCGAGGCGCCGCACACCGCGGTGCCGACGCCGACCAGTGCGCCGAAGCCGGGTCCACGTCCATACCAGCGCGCGATGATAAAGCCGGACGCCACGGTCGCCACCATGGCGACAACAATCAACGCCGCCGTCTCCGCCCCAAGCGCGGCGATATCGGCAAGCCCGACGCGCAAGCCGAGCAAGGCCACCGCCCAGCGCAACACCGTGCGCACGCAGAATGCCATGCCGGGCTGAACGGCCGGCCACGCGGCAATCGGATTGAGCGCGATGCCGACCACAAGCGCGATCACCATGTTGGGGATCGGCGCCACATAGGCGACATAGGGCGCGGCTACGTAGCCGATCACCGCGACGATCGCCGACAGGACCACACCGGGGGCGTAATCGGCGGCCATCGCCATGGAGGGCCGCAAAGCTTGCGAGTTTTCTGCTGGCACGGGGACTTTCCTTACTGCTGACTGACGGCGACTTGCATGGTGGTTCGACCGCCTTTGAGGCCCGCGGCGACCGCCGCGGCGATTTGCGAAGGGGTATCGACAACAACCACGCCGGCCGCTTCCAGCGCCTTGCGCTTGCTGGCATAGCTGCCGGCACTGCCGGTGACGATGGCGCCGGCGTGGCCCATCTTCTTGCCCGGCGGCGCGGCTGCGCCGGCGATGAACGCGACCATCGGCTTGGCCACGCCTTTGGCATATTCCGCTGCCGCTTCTTCCATGCCGCCGCCGATCTCGCCGACGATGACGATTGCCGCGGTGCCGGCGTCGGCATCGAGCGCTTCGAGCGCGTCGCGCGTGGTGGTGCCGAGCATGGGATCGCCGCCGATGCCGATGAAGGCGGACTGGCCGAGGCCGGCGCGCGTGAGGTTGAGGCAGACCAGCGTTCCGAGGCTGCCGCTGCGCGAGATCACGCCGACGCGGCCGGGCTTGAACACGGATGGCACGAAGGCCGGCATGATGCCGACAAAGCATTCGCCAGGCGTCACCAACCCGGCGGTGTTGGGACCGACAACGCGCGTGCCGTGCTTCGCCACCGCGGCATGGATCGCCATCACGTCTTGCGCTGGAATGTGCTCGGTGAGGACGACCAGGAGCTTGATGCCGGCCTGCGCCGCGGAAATCGCGGCCTCCTTGGCCATCGGCGGCGGGATGAAACCGACTGCGACATCTCCACCGGCCGCCCGCACCGCGTCGGCGGGGGAGGCGAAGATCGGCACGCCGACATGCGTCTCACCGGCGCGTTTCGGGTTGATGCCGGCGACGACATTGGTGCCGTAGCCGATCATCTTCTCGGTCCAGAACGTGCCCTGTTTGCCGGTGATGCCGAGCACGACGACGCGATCTTTTTTACGGACGATCATTGCGCCGCCTGCACCGCCGCCTGCACGGCGTCTTCCATGAAATCGTAGGGCTCGATGCCGAGCGCGCCGCGCACCAGCGCCACCGCTTCATCCTCGCCGGTGCCGTGAATGGAGAAGAACACCGGTACTGTCGGCTTGAGCTTGGCCCAGGCCTTGACCACGCCGTCCGCCATCACGTCGGTGCGGGCGAAGGCGCCGCAGAAATTGATCACCAGGCTTTTCACGCCGGGATTGGACAGCACCAGATCGAGCGCGATCTCCGCCTTGGTATAGGCCTCGCCGCCGATCTCGAGGAAGTTCGCCGGCTTGCCGCCATAGTGGCGGATCACGTCCATGGTGGTCATGGTGAGGCCGGCGCCGTTCGCCAGCACGCCGACATTGCCGTCGAGCTGGATGAGCTTGAGGCCCGCCGCGTCGCCGCGCCGCTCCAGGTCGGTTATCGCCGCAGCCGCGCCGGCGGCGGCGATATCCGCCTGCCGGTAGATCGCCGCATCGTCGAGCACGAACTTGCAGTCGAGCGCGACCACGCGGCCGTCGGCGAGCAGCGCCAGCGGATTGATCTCCAGAAGCTCGGCGTCGCGGGCCCGGTAGGCTGCGTAGAGCTTCTGCAAAACAGCCGTGACTTGCGCCTCCGCCGCGCCGAGGTCGAGGCCGGCGAGCAAGCTGGAGATATCCTTGGCCGACGGCGCCTTGTCGATATCGACGGCGAGCCGGCGGATCGCTTTCGGATTCTCGGCGGCGATCTCCTCGATATCCATGCCGCCTTCGGTGGAGAACAGGATCAGTGGCTTGCGCAGCGCCGTGTCGTGCAGTACGGCGGCATAAAATTCGCAGACGATCTTCGCCTGCTCTTCGATCAACAGCCGCTCGACTTTGTAATCGCCGATGGTCATGCCGATGATCTGGTCCGCGGCCTTTTCGGCTTCCGCCGGATTGTTGGCGAGCTTGATGCCGCCGGCCTTGCCGCGTTTGCCCGTGGACACCTGTGCCTTGACCACGCAAGGCCCGATCGCCGCCGCGGCCTCGACGGCCTCTGCCGCGCTGACGCACAGCACGCCGCGCGGAACGGGAATTCCCGCCGGCGCCAGCACGAGCGATTTGGCGGCGTGTTCTTCGAAGTTCATTCCACCTTCCCCCTAGCGCCCGTACTTCGCCCAATAGGCGCCGAACAACGCATCCTCGCTCGGTCTGTCTTCGGGGATGGTGGTGACGAGGTGGGTGATGTTGATGAAATTCATGTAGTTGAGGTTGTCGGTGATTGAATTCCCCCCCCACGTGCCGCAGCCCATGCTGAGCGTGAAGTTCAGCCCATTGTCGAAGCCGCCGCCGTTGCCGAAGGTGTGCGCCTGGTTGATCAACACGCGCACCACGTCGGTCTCTTCGGCGAGCTTACGCGCGCGGTCCATGTCCTTGCTGTGCAGGCCGACCGAATGGCCGAGACCCTGATGGCGTAGAATCGCGTTGGCGCGCGCCGCTGCGTCGTCGAAATCTTTGGCGCGATAGACGGTCAGCACCAGCGTCAGTTTCTCGCCGGAGAAGGGGAAATCGCGGCCGACGCCGGTCTCCTCGACCATGAAGAATTTCTTCGATTCGGCGGCGGCCGGCAGGCCGCAGCCGCGCGCGAGCACGTCGGCGTCGCGCGCGATCAGCGTGCGGCTCAATTTCCCGTCCGGCCACAGGGCCCGCTGGATTTGCTGTTTTTCCGGCGCTGTCGCGCGATAGCCGCCGACGCGCTCAAGCGCGGCCAGCATCGGCTCATAGACCGCATTGACAATGATGACGGAGTTTTCCGACGAGCAGGAGGTGGAATTGTCGAAGATTTTCGAGGCGCAGATTTTCCGCGCCGCGTCGTCGAGGTCGGCGGTCTCGTCGACGATCACCGGCACGTTGCCGGTACCGACGCCGATCGCCGGGGTGCCCGAGGAATAGGCGCGGCGCACATTGTCCTGCGAGCCGGTGGCGACCACCAGATCGGCCGCCTGCATCAGCGCCTGGGTCATGTCCTTGGACGCTGGCGGCGGCAGGATCTGTACCAAGTCCTCGGGCAGACCGATTTTTTTCAGCTCCGCGCGCATGTAATCGACAGTGCGCATGGTCGTCTTCAGGCCGGCTGGCGAGGCGGCAATAACAATCGCATTGCGCCCCTTGATCGCCATCATCGCCTTGTTCACCGGCGTAGCGCCTGGATTGGTCGAGGGCGTGATGGCGCAAACCACGCCGACGGGCTTGGCGTATTTGACGATGCCGCGCTTCTTGTCTTCTTCGATCACGCCGACCGATTTCACCCGCAGGAGATCGCGCAACGTGCCGAAAGTCTTGCGCTGCTTCTTGACGATTTTGTCCGGTACATTGCCGAGCTTGGTATCGGCGACCGCCAGCGCCGCCAGTTCCTTGGCGTGCTCGGGCTTGTACAGTGACCAGGCGAGCGCGGTGACCGCTTCGTCGGTGCGCGCCTGATCGGCTTTGGCAAACTCCGCCAAGGCGCTGCGGGCGCGCCGCGTCAGCTCATCGACCACCGCCTTGGCGTTGGCATCCACCGGCGACTTCACTGCAACAGTCATCGTCCAAACTCCACTCAGGCGCTCTGCTGCGGCCGCATATCCTCGCGCCGGATACCCGCCACGACCACGGGCTTCTTCATGGCGTCGCGGCGGAACGGCTCGCCCAATTCCTGATTGAGCACAACCTCGATGAAAGTCGTGACGCGTTTCTTCTGCGCTTCGCAGGACGCGCGCAGCGCCTCGGTCAATTCGCTTGGCGTTTTGACTATCACGCCCTTGAGGCCGCAGCCTTCCGCCACCTTTGCATAGCTGAGATGCGGGTCGAGCTCGGTGCCGACGAAATTATCGTCGTACCAGAGGATCGAGTTGCGCTTCTCGGCGCCCCACTGATAGTTGCGGAAGATCACCATGGTGATGCCGGGCCATTCTTCGCGGCCGATCGAGCTCATCTCGCTCATCGAGATTCCGAAGGCGCCGTCGCCGGCGAAGCCGACGCAAGGCGTATCCGGGTTGCCGATCTTGGCGCCGATGATCGACGGGAATCCGTATCCACATGGACCAAAGAGTCCGGGCGCCAGATATTTCCGTCCTTGGTCGAACGTCGGATAGGCATTGCCGATGGCGCAATTGTTGCCGATATCGCTGGAGATGATGGCGTCCTTCGGCAGTCCGGCCTGGATCGCGCGCCAGGCCTGCCGGGCCGACATGCGGTCGGGTTCGCGCTTGCGCGCGTCCGCGTTCCAACTGGTGCCCTCATCGTCGTCTTCGTGATCCATGCTGGAGAGCGTTTGCAGCCAGCGAGACTTGGTCTGGTGGATCAGCGCCTTGCGCTCGGCGCGGCCGGCATTGCCGGCGGTCGGCGCAAGCTGCGCCAGAATGCCTTGCGCGACCAGCTTGGCGTCGCCACAGATGCCGACGGTGACCGGCTTGGTCAGGCCGATGCGGTCGGCATTGATATCGACCTGGATGATCTTGGCATTCTTCGGCCAGTAGTCGATGCCATAGCCCGGCAGAGTCGAGAACGGGTTGAGCCTGGTGCCGAGCGCCAGCACCACGTCGGCCTTGGCGACCAGCTCCATCCCGGCCTTCGAGCCGTTGTAGCCGAGCGGACCGACCGCCAACGAATGGCTGCCGGGGAAGCTGTCGTTGTGCTGGTAGTTGTTGCAGACCGGCGCATCGAGCCTTTCGGCGAGCGCGATGCATTCCGGGATCGCGTTGCCGAGCACGACGCCGGCACCCGACAGGATGACGGGGAATTTCGCCGATGACAGCAGCTCGGCCGCTTCCGCGATTGCCTGGGCGCCGCCGGCCGGACGCTCGAATTCGATGATCGCCGGCAGGTTGATGTCGATGACTTGCGTCCAGTAGTCGCGCGGGACGTTGATCTGCGCCGGCGCCGATAAACGCTTGGCCTTGGTGATGACGCGATTGAGCACCTCGGCAACGCGCGAGGGGTCGCGCACCTCTTCCTGATAGCAGACCATGTCGCGGAACAGCGCCATCTGCTCTACTTCCTGGAAGCCGCCTTGGCCAATCGTCTTGTTCGCCGCCTGCGGCGTCACCAGCAGCATCGGCGTATGGTTCCAGTAGGCGGTCTTGATCGGCGTGACGAAGTTCGTGATGCCCGGCCCGTTCTGCGCGATCGCCATGGCGATTTTGCCGGTGGTGCGCGTGTAGCCGTCGCAGATCATCGCGCCATTGCCCTCGTGCGCAACGTCCCAGAACGTGATGCCGGCTTTGGGAAACAGGTCCGAAATCGGCATGAAGGCCGAACCAATGATGCCGAAAGCATGCTCGATGCCGTGCATCTGCAATACTTTCACGAAGGCCTCTTCCGTCGTCATCTTCATAGCTGCGTCCCTTTTCGTGATTCACTGATTTCGTCGCGGTATTTTTCAGTCTTTGGCCTGAAAGATTTCGGCAAGTTCGCCGGCGGCGTCGCGCAGCGTCGGCAGATGGCGCCGCGCGGTCTGCACACTCATGCGCGCTTCCGGCGCCTGAATGGCGACGGCGGCGAGCAGTTCGCCATTCCTGCCGATCACCGGCACGGCCATGCAAATGACGCCGGCGATATATTCCTCGCGGTCGAACGACACCTGCTCCTTGCGGATCTGCCGCAGTTCGGCATCGAGCCGGCCACCTTCGGTGATGGTGTGGTCGGTAAAACGGCGCAATTCCATGCTTTGCAGCAAACGGCGGCGGCGCGGCGACGGCGCCAGCGCCAGGTACAGTTTGCCGATCGCGCTGCAATGCAATGGCACGCGCGAGCCGCTCGTGTACTGCAGCCGCAACGGCCAATGCTCCGCCTCGACGCGGTCGAGATAGATGACCTCGCCATTGAGCAGCGTGCCGATATTGCAGGTCTCGTTGATCGCGTGCACGAGCCGTTGCAACACCACATGCGGCGCATCGTGACGCATCGACGACGACAGGGCGCCAAAAGCCAGCGTGGCGAGCTTTGGTCCGACGATCAGCCGTTTGCGCCCCGGTTCGCGCGACAGATAGCCCTGCGTGATGAACCAATCCACCAGTCGGTAAGCGGTCGCCTTCGGCAGCTTGAGCGAGCCGATGATGTCGAGCACGTCGACCGGCGTGCGGGCGCGCGCTACGTGTTCGAGGATGGCGAAGGAGCGAGCGGTGGCGCCGAGTTTGGATTTGAGAGCCTGTGCCGGTTCGGCGGCGCGCACCGCATTTGGATGCCCGACCGCCGGCCGCCGAGTGCCCACCGCCGCTGGCAAGACGTCTACGCTACGGATTTTATGATCGACATCGCTACGCATGGGTCACCCAACCAAGGTTCAAGCAGAAGCCGTGCGTCGCCGCCGCGCGGTCCGGAACTCCTGCAGCAACGGATAGCTCAAGGCCAGCAGCGAGCCGACCATCAGCGTGCCGCAGATCGGTCCCTTGAAGAAAACCGTCCAGTCATTGCCGCTGCCAATCATGCTTCGCATGAACGCCGTCTCGCCGATCGGCCCGAGGATCGCGCCCAGCACCATGGGCGAGATCGGGAATTTGAATTTCTCGAACACGTAACCGAGCACGCCGAAGATCACGATCATCCAGACGTCGGACATGCTGTTGCGGTTGGCGTAGGCGCCGACCAGACAAAACATAACGACGATCGTGGAAAGAATGCCCTGCGGAATAGTGAGAACCTTGACGACGACCCGGATCCAGAAAAATCCGAGAAGGCACATACCGATGACACTGGCGAACATCGAGGCCAGAATTGTGTAGACCATCAGGGTCGAGGAGGCGTCCTCGAACAGCATGGGACCCGGCTGCACACCATGCAGCAGGAAGGCGGCGAGGATCACCGCCGTCGCGCCGCTTCCGGGAAGGCCCAAGGTGAGCAGCGGAATCATGTGGCCCGCGACTGACGCAGTTGCCCCGATCTGCGGCGCGACGATGCCTTCCGGCACCCCGGTTCCCAAAAGTTGTCGCCGCCTGCCGTATTGTTTTTCGATACCGTAGGCGATGAATGCGGTGATCGTGGCGCCCGCACCTGGCACTATTCCCAACACTGTGCCGAGAACCGTGCTGCGCAATAGAGTGATCTTAATTGCTAGCAGTTCGCGCAGAGTCGGGAACTGCGTCGAGACTTTTTGCGATGTCTCTTTCGGTTGTTCGATGTGCAGACCCTGACCAATTCGGGTCAGGATCTCGCCGAGGCCGTACATGCCGACCAGAACCTCGACCAGTTGAACGCCGTCGCGCAGGATCGGCACACCGAAGGAAAACCGGTCGGTGCCGTAGATGCTGTCGATGCCGACCGTCGCCACCAGCAGGCCGACGCACAGGCTGATGAGCGAATTCACCATCGACTTTCCGGCCAGCGCGACCACCGTGGTGAGGCCGAAAAACACCGCAGCGAAATAGTCGGGTGAATCGAATTTGAGGGCGACCTCGCCCATAGGTCCTGCGAGCGCCACCATAACCGCCGAGGAGACCAGCCCGCCGATCAGCGCAGCGACCAACGCCCAACCGAGCGCTTTTGCGGGCGCGCCGCGCCGCGCCATGGTGTAGCCGTCCCACAGCATCGGCACGTCCATCGGTTCGCCGGGAATGCGGTAAAGGATTGCCGAGAAACAGCCGGCGTAGGTGCCGGAGAAATAAATCGCCGTCAGCAGGATGACCGCCGGCTCGATCTCCATCCGGTAGGTGAAAGGGAGCGCCAGCACCACGCCCATCACCAGGCCTAATCCGGGCATGATCGACACGGCCATGCCAACGACCAGCCCGATGAAGAGCATGAGCAATTCGAAGGGCTGGAAGACCTGGACGAATCCGTGTGCGAGATTGATCAATGCCACGGCATTTACCTCAATGCACACCCATCGCCGCCATCAAGGCGTACGAGACTTTATCGAATGGCGCGACGCCGGGTGGCAGCGAGACGTAGACGACGCGCATGAACATGAACATGAAGGCAAGCGCGGTCGCTGCGCTCAGCGCCGCCACCCGCAAGGGCTGCCGATAGTGTCCGAGATACATCAGACCGCAGCAGTAGACGATCGTGGCGATAAAGAAGCCGAGGAACGGAAGCAGGAAGAGATAGGCGACTGTGGCGGCAACAGCGAGCCAGACTAGCCAGGGATACAGTTCAGGCAGCTGAGTCAAAGCCTCGTCTGCTTTGGCTTCGCTTGCCTCGTCCGGCGCGGACTTGCCAGCCTTGAGTGCGCTGGAGACCGCGCCCCAAATCGCGGTCGCCAACATCAGGACGAGACAGAGCTTCGGCCATGCCCCGGGGCCGATCCGCCCCGAGGCCTGTTCGAACTCGAAGTTGTCTGCTTGGATGTACAAGAATATGCCGACTGCCAGCACGACCACATAGGGTAGTGCGGCTCGCAGCCGATGAAGCGGCGTAACTGCAGCCTCTCGACTCACTTCGCCCCCGTCGTGGTCTCGGCCCGGAATTTCTTGGCCTGCACCAGCCAGGAGTCCATGAACCCGCGCGCCTTATCCATCGGCACGTAGCTGTTGGGATCGGCGTATTGCTGGTCGAGATAGGCTTTGAATTCCGCGCTCTGCGCCACTTTGGCGAGTTCGTCGGACAGACGCTTCACGATCGCAGGATCGGTGCCGGCCTTGACCACGATGGCGCGAAATTGCGGAAGCGTGACGTCGTAGCCGAATTCCTTGCCCACCGGCACATTGGCGAATTGGGGAATATTGAGCCGGTGGTCGTAGAAGAAGATCAGCGGCCTGATCTTCTTGCCGTCAAAGTAGCTGCGCACGTCGCCGGTCTGCTCGTAAAGAACATCGGCGTTTGAGCCGAGGATCGAGGTGTAGCGGAGACCGGGCTTTGCATAGGGAATGGCCTCGAGTTTCATTCCCTTGGTCTTCAAGTAATTGACGGTGATATCGTCGGCGCTGCCGAAGCCTAGCACCGCGACCTTGAGCGCGCGTTCCTTCGCGGTCTTGACCAGGTCGTCCCATGTCTTCCAGGGGCTATTCGTGTTCACCCAAAGGCCGGACGGCTGCTGGATCATGATCGCGAGCGGAATCACTCCGTCCGGATCGAAGGCCGGATGTGGCCCCGCCAAGAGAGCGTAGGTGTCGCCGATCAGTACGGCGAGCGAATAGCCGTCAGCCGGCGAGGTCAGCAGCTTGGTCATGCCGGTCATGCCGGTAGCGCCCGGCACGTTGATCACCGGCGCCGAGACGCCGAGGTCTTCCGACATCATCTTGCCGGCGGTGCGAGCCAGGATATCGGCGCCGCCGCCCGGACCCCACGGCACGATGAAGTTGATGGGATGTTCCGGATAACCGGCGGCGGCCGCTTGGCCGCCGAACAGCGCGGCGCCGACGGCGGCCGCCAAAAGCAATCCAAAGCTTCGCGTGGTCGAACGCATGGACAAACTCCTCCCTGTCGACGGCCGCTTGCTTGGTTTTCGTCTGCCCGCGGCCGCACAGGTCAGGACGCCGTTCCGGCTTTTTGGCTACCGGATGCTGGCCGCGCGGGTTGGATCCCATTCGCCATGGTCCCATCAAATGGGACTGCCATTCTCAATACGATAACAGACGACCACGTCCCTGCAATGGGGAAACGGGGCCGTTGCGTCTCGCAGATTGAGATTTCGTCTTCAGAAATGAACAGACGCCGCCGCGCTTTAGTGCGCGGCCACCGTTTCAACTCCGGCTCAGCCTATCGCTGAGTGAGCGGCACGTAGGCGCGCGCGTCGGGGCCGTTGTAGAGGGTGAGCGGCCGGATCAAGATGTTGTTTTCAAGCTGCTCGAGCACTTGCACGACCCAGCCGGGGACGCGTCCGATGGCGAAAATCGGCACGAACAGGTCGCGCTTGATGCCAAGCAGGTGATAGACGACGCCGGAATAGAAATCGACGTTGACGTTGACGCCGTGCCGCGCATAGGGCGCCATCGCCGCCACCACCGCCTGCAGAATCTCGAACCACTTCGGCTGGCCCATTTCCTTCGACAGCCGCTCGACGCCGTCGCGCATATGCCGCGCGCGCGGATCTTCGGCGCGATAGACGCGATGGCCGAAACCGGTGATTGCCACGCCGGCCTTGCGCTTCTCCTTGACGTAATCGGCGGCGCGGGCTGGATCGCCGATTTCTTCCGCCATTTTCATTACGTCCTCTGCGGCGCCTCCATGCGCCGGTCCCGACAGCGCAGCAATCGCCGCGGTGATCGCCGCGTGCAGATTCGCCTGGGTGCCGATAACCACGCGGGCCGCAAACGACGAGGCGTTCGAGCCATGCTCGGCATGCAGAATGAGATCGCGATCGATCAATTGTGCGGCATCGGCACTCGGCTTTTTAGCCGTGAGCATCCACAGCAGATTAGCGGCGTGGCTAAGAGTTGCATCGGCCGGGATCGGCTCGAGACCGGCGCGGATACGAGCGTGCGCGGCGACAATCATGGCCACCTGCGACGACAGACGCGCGCCCTTGCGTAGCGTGGCTTCGCGCGAATTGTCCGGCGTGTCGGGATCGAAGGCTGCGAGCGCGGACGCTGCCGTGCGCAGCACGTCCATGGGATGCGCCGCCTTGATCGAGCGAATGACATCCAAGACCGGTACCGGCAATTTGCGCGCCGCTTTGATCTCCGCATCGAAACCTGCGAGCTGCTGTGCGGTCGGCAGATCGCCGCGCAGCAGGAGCCATGCGGTCTCTTCGAAACTGGAATGCTCGGCGAGGTCGTGAATCGAATAGCCGCGATAGCGCAGCTCGCCGGCCTTGCCGTCGATAAAGGTGCACGGCGAACGGTCGAAATAGACACCCGTGAGGCCGCGATGAATCTTGATCGCTTCGTTTGTTTCGGTCATTGCTAGCCTCGTACTCGTTTGCGCATGATCCCTATCCGAAAACCGGTACCCACTTTTCGGGGATCATGCGCTGCTCGACGTATTCTCACACGGTGAGAAGCATGGAATTGCTCGACCGCTTGTTTGATATCGCACGCCGGGGCGATCGCAAAATCGTTTTGCCTGAAGGCAACGACGCGCGCATCGTCGCGGCGGCGGCAAGGCTCAAAAGCGAGAAGATCGCACGGCCGATTCTACTGGGAACCGCAGACGCCATCGGCAAAGCGGCGGCCGGTGTCTCACTCGAAGGGATCGAAATTGTCGATCCACGCAGCGACCCGCGGCTGCAAGTTTACGGCAAGGCTTTGGCCTCGGTGCGCGACAGCATGGCGCCGGAGATTGCGACACGGCTGGTGGCGAAACCTTTGTATTTCGGCGGCATGATGGTGCGGCAGGGCGATGCCGCCGCCATGGTCGCCGGCGCCGCCAATCCGACCCGACGCGTGATCGAGGCCGGGTTGATGACGATCGGTCTCGCCCCAGGTATCTCGCTGCCGTCGAGCTACTTTCTCATGATCGTGCCGGATTTTCTCAAACGCGGGCCGCGTGCGTTCATCTTTGCCGATTGCGCGGTCAACGCCGATCCCACCGTTGAAGATCTCGCCGATATCGCCACTGCCTCGGCGCGCAGCGCGGAAGCTTTGCTGGGCGAGGCGCCGCGCGTTGCCATGCTGTCGTTTTCCACCAAGGGCAGCGCGCAGCACGCGCGCGTCGACAAGGTGCGGCAGGCGCTCGGCTTGGTGCGCCAGCGCGAGCCGCAACTCGCCATCGACGGCGAATTCCAGGCCGATGCCGCGCTGGTGCCGGCGGTAGCGCAGAAAAAAGTGAAAGACCCGAGCATGGTTGCTGGCGCGGCTAATGTTTTGATTTTCCCGGATCTCGATTCCGGCAATATCGCTTACAAGCTGACGCAATGGCTGGGCGGCGCGCAGGCGATCGGACCCTTCCTGCAAGGTTTTGCCGGGCCGATCAGCGATCTGTCGCGCGGCGCCAGTGTCGACGACATTGTCACGACCTGTGCCGTGGTGCTTGCCAAACGCTGACGCGCGTTCGGCCATCGGGTGGCGGACCGCGCCGACAACAATGATCCTGCGCATAGGCACCGACATCGCCCGCCCGATGGAATCACATCATCTTCGGTACTTTCTTGCCGTTTTGGTGTAACGCAGCTTCACGCGTGCGGCCGCGCGCCTGCATGTCACCCGACCGACGCTGTGGCACCAGATCAAACAGCTCGAAGCGACGGTTGGCGCCACGTTGTTCGAGCGCCGCACGAAGAGATCGAACTCACCGCCGCCGGCCGCCGCGTCTGATCAACCCGGAAGCCTGGCCGGCCTATCGCGCGCGGTTCGAAGCGATTATGGGTTTGCCGGTCGGATTCTAGAAGCCGTACAGACGCGCGGGATTGTCCACCAGAATGCGCCTGCGCACGTCCTCATCCGGCACCCAGTCGGCCAGGAGATCGAGAAGATCGGTCGTGTTCGGCATCGGCTTCTTGATGAAGACGTGCGGCCAATCGCTCGCCCAGACGATGCGGTCGGGACGCGCCGCCACGAGTTGCGCCACATAAGGCTTGAGTTCGGGATAGAGCGGCGACTGTTCGGACAGGCGGTAAGCGCCGGATAATTTCACCCAATGGCCTTGCCGCACCAGGCGCAGCACTGCTTGGAACACCGGCTGATCGAGACCGTCGCCCGGTTTGAACATGCCGATGTGATCGATCACGGCGGGGCAGGCGAGCTTCTCGAGGCGCGGCGCGATCGCCAGAAGTTGCGGGCCCTTGGCCAGCAACTGGATGTGCCAGCCGAGTTCTCTGGCCCGCGCGCCCCAGCGCTCGAGATCCGCCAGCGGCAGCCCGCCCGGATGCGCCAGCACATAGCGCAGGCCCCGCGCGCCCTGCGCATGCAAGGCCGCGAGGTCCTGGTCGGATGTGTCGTGCCGGGCCACGATCACGGCGCGTGTCGGAATGCCGATGTCGCGGGCGCCTTCGAGCTGCGCGCGATTGTCCTCGCCGTAGACGCTGGGCTGGATTACCACCGCGCGCTGAATGCCTAGGGTATCGAACAGCTGCCGCGCCAGCGCTGGCGTGATGAGCTGCGGCGTGTATTCGCGCAAGCTCACGAGCGGATAGCGATCTTGCGGTCCGAACAGATGAAAGTGCGTGTCGGTCGCGCCGGCCGGCATTTCGAAGCGCGGCTTTCGCGGATGCGGATTCGGGCCCTGACACAGCTCGGGTATTTCCGTCATTCTAACAAATCCCTCTGCTCGTTCCGGCGATCGGTATGCTCGTGGTCCGCCGCTAGCAAATGCAGAACGTGTGAACCATGGCACGATGGCCGCTGCAAGCGCGCCCGAGATCGGCGGCCGCGTAGTTGCGGACCGTACTGGCGCAACCAGTGTGCACGCAAACTCGTGCGCTGGAGTGTTTCGTTGCGTGCAAACTGAAAACAAAGCTAGAATTCCCGACGGAGGACGCACGAATGAAACATGTGTTGGAAGCCGCAAAAGCTGCCATTGTGCTCGCATGTGCCACGCTTGCTTCGGCGCACATTGGACCGGCGCAGGCGCAGGATTTCTCCAACAAGCCGATTCGCATCGTTGTCGGCCTAGTCGCCGGCGGCGCGACCGATGTGACCGCGCGGCTGATCGCGCAGAAGCTGACCGACAGCTTGCACACCAATGTCTATGTCGAGAACAAGCCGGGCGCCGCCTTCGAGCCGGCGCTGCGCGAATTGACCGGTTCGCCGCCGGACGGCCACACGCTATTCATGATTTCGGCGAGCGTCGTCGTCACCCAGCCGTTCCACAAGGACTATCCGTTCGATCTCGCCAAGATGACGCCGGTGACCGAAGTGTCGAGCGGGCCGTTCATCCTGGTGTCGCGGAAGACGGCGCCGTTCAAGACCGTCGGCGATCTCGTTGCATATGGAAAAGCAAACCCGGGCAAACTGACCTTCGGCTCCGGCGGCGGCGCCGGCAGTTCGCTCTATCTCGCCGCCGAATTGCTGCGGCTGCGCTCGGGCATTTCCATCGTCAACGTGCCCTACAAGGGCGCCGCGGCTTCGCTCACCGATCTGCTCGGCAGCCACATCGACGCGATGTTTGACGCCATGCCGGTCGAAGTTGGGCAGGTGAAAGGCGGCAACGTCGTCGGCCTCGCCGTGACCAGCGCCAAGCGCTCGGAGGCGCTACCGGATGTGCCGACCATGGCGGAGTCGGGCTATAAGGATTTCGTGGTGAACAATTATTTCGGCCTGCTCGCCGCGCCGGGCACGCCGCCGACGATCGCCAAGAAGCTGCGCGACGAAGTCGCCAAGGCCGTGGCGGTGCCGGAACTCGTCGCGGAATTCAAAAAGCAGGGCATGGCGCCAGTCGGCGGCGAGCCGGAAGACTTCGGCAGACTGATCAAGTCCGAGCTTGCGCTCTGGACCAAGGTTATCCGGGACGCCGGCATCGAGCCGCAATAAATCAAATCCGGCGGCCGAGACTGTTACGTTCGCCCGCCCATAGGAGCAATCGATGAGTCGTGGACCTTGGATCAATCACTTCGGCGATAATTTTCTCTGGTCGAATGCGGTCCTGATCCTCAAGGGCATGGCGCCTTACGGCGTGGTCTCGCTCGAAGAGATCGACCGCGCCTGCGAAAAGCTGCGCCCGCGTTGGAACGAAGCGGACCGCGGCAAGGCCTGGTTCGAGGAATGGCGCGCGCTCGGCGATGAGATCGAGAAGCGCGGCGACGACGCGCTCGCCAAGAATCACAAGGTCACCGCCGGCGACTACTACCTGCGCGCCGGCATCTATCACTACAACGCCGAGCGCTTCATCGTGCCCGGACCCAAGAAAAAAGCGCAGTGCGCCCACGCCTATAAAGTCTGGCATCAGGGCATCCGGCTGCGCCAGCCGAACGTCGAGTTCATCGAGGTACCCTATGAAGGCGCCACGCTGCCGGCGCTGTTCATGAAGGCGCAAGGCGACGGCGCCAAGCCGACCGTGGTCGTGGTCAACGGCATGGACAACGCCAAGGAGATGAGCATCTTCTTCTGCGGCCTCGAATTCGCCCGGCGCGGCACCAATACGCTGTGCATCGACGGTCCCGGCATGGGCGAGATGCGGCGCATGCGCGACATGCCAAGCCGTTACGACTACGAGGTGCCGGGCTCAGCGGCGCTCGACTATCTGCTCAAGCGGCCGGAGGTCAACGGCAAGCGCGTCGCCATCATGGGCTACAGCTTCGGCGGCTACTATTCGTCGCGCATCGCCGCCTTCGAGAAACGCTACGCCGCCTGCATCGCGCTGTCGGCGCTGCACTGGGATCTCGCCGCCTGGCAGCAGAAGATCAAGGACGCAAACCGCAACGCGCCTGGCTCGGTGGCGCAATCGAACTTCCAATGGCGCTGGGTCGCCGGCGCCAAGGACGAGGACGAAGGCATCGAGATCGCCAAGAAGTTCTCGCTCAAGGACGTGGCCAAGAACATCACCTGCCCCTTCCTCGTCACCCATGCCGGCGGCGACCGCGTGGTGCCGGTCGAGAACGCGCAGAAGCTTTATGAGGCGGTCGGCTCGAAGAACAAAACCATCAAGATCTTCACGGCGGAGGAAGGCGGCGCCGAGCACGCCCATGTCGACAACCGACAGGTCGGCATTGATTTCGCCGCCGATTGGCTCGCCGACAATATGTAAGGCCGCGCGGCGCGTCGAGAGCGGCGCCCTAGAGCGCAAATGAAAAACGCGAGCTACCGCAGCCGGTAGAGCGCGTGCCGCCGGTTTTTCGTGAACGGCCGCACCTGCGTCGGCCAGCGCCCCGCCTCCACGGCTTTTCCCCACTCGCGGCTCACCAGCACGTGCGGCCCGTCGATCTCGTAGAGCGCACTGTGGCGCGGGCCATCATGCATTACCCGTTTTTCTTCGCCGCCGATGCTGATGGCGAACGGCTCGCCCTCCATGCGAGTGACTGCGTGCACGCCGGGCACGCCCAGGAGATTGGGTACATGCTCGGTGTCGTAGACTTCGTTGAACAGCGCTTCCTTGTCGGGATCGACGTCCATGCTCGCGACGAAGAGGTACTTTGACTTTATCGGCATTGAGATCCCCTACGTTTGCCGCGACAGCGATTATACAAAACCGTGTCAGTCCGCAGTGCGGAGCGTTCCTTTAGCGTGCCGCGTGATCGATGCGCTTCGCGTAGCCAGTCGGAAAGTTTCCCGCCAGCGCATCGCGCATCCAGTCGGCGACATGCAGATAGAAATCCGGCAGCCGGCTGCCGAACACGTGCGTCTCGTCCTCGTAGACCCATAGTTCCTTCGGGCACGACAGCAGGTCGAACATGCGTTCGCCGTCGGCGAGCGGGCACAGTTCGTCGTACTCGCCCATCGCCAAAAGCGTCGGACATTTGATCTTGCCGGCCAGCGGCTCGAGCGTCATCTGCGCCGCCATGGCGTCGAAGGCGTCCTCGTCATAGGTGTTCGACATATACATGTAGTTGGCGCGGTAGGCGGGCTTGGAGTGTTTGAAGATCGTGTTTTTCTGCAGATAGTTGCCCATGGCGCCGACCAGCGCCTTGACGCGCGGATCGAAGGCGGCGACGCGCGGGCCCCAATAACTGCCCATGCTCCAGCCGTAGACGCCGACCTTGCTTGCGTCGAGCTCGGGGACCGTCTCGATGAAATCGAGCGCCGCCTTGCCGGCGCGCTCGAAGTTGTCGAGCGTGACCCACGTTTCGCGCGTGTTGCTCTCGCCCTGGCCGGGACCGTCGATGCTGAGCGTCGCCATGCCGCGGCGGCGGAAGTGATTGTGGTACGGGCTCGGCATGTACTCCTTGATGGTGTCCATGCCGGGGATGACAATGACGACCGGCGTCTCGCCTTTGGCGCCGGGCACCGTCTGTAGAATGCCGGGGATGGTCTTGCCGTTCTCGAACGGGATCTCGACGCGCCGCACCGGCGCCTCGTCGAACAATTCGGTAAAGCGCGTGTAGCAATGCACCATGCGCTTGTAGAGCTCGAGTTTGCGCGGCGTGTTGGCGTGGATGACGCCGCAGGGCGGCCCGTAATAGAGCGCGGCGCGGTAGTAGAACTCGGCGGCGCTTTCGCGGTGCCCGGACGCCTCGGCCTCCTCGGCGAGCTTCTGCTCCTGCTCGGCGGTGCGCACCCATTGCTTGACCACCGCCATCGGGCTCTTGATGCGCTCGGTGGTGCGCCGCACGTCGGCCGGGCGGAAACCCCATTCGACGAACATCACCGAGCGGAAACCGAAGACGTCGAGGACCTTGAAGAATTCCTCGTTCACCCATTTTTGCGCGCGCCGGCTGCGGTCTTCCAAGCTAGTGCCCCTTGAGTCCGGCGGCCGCAATGAAGGCGCCCCAGTTGTTGACGTCGCTGACTACGCGCTTTGCAAGCTCCGGACCCGCCGCGTATTCGGGCGTGATGTCGAGCGCGTTGAGCCGTTCTTTCAGCTCCGGCGTTTCCAGCGAGGCTTTGATCGCTTTTTGCAGCTTCGCGGTCACCTCGGCCGGCAGGTTTTTCGGTCCGAACACCGCGAACCAGAAGCGCAAATCGACGTCGGCATGCTTGATGCCTTCCTCCTCCAGCGTCGGCACCTTGGCCAGCGCCGGCGAGCGCGTCTTGCCGGTGACGGCGAGGCACTTGATGCGGTTGGTGTCGACCAGCGGCTTCGCCACCTGGCTCGACGGCAGCGTGAGGTCGACATGACCGGCGATCAGGTCGGCCATGGCCGGTCCGCCGCCGCGATAGGGCACGTCGATCGCCTCGATCTTGGCGCCGTCGCGCACGACGTCCCAGACCAGTTGCGATACCGACGTTACGCCGGCCGAGGCGAAGGTCAGCTTCTTCGCCGTCGAGTGTGACACCATGATCAACTCCTTCATATTGTTAGCCGGCACCGCGTTGGCGACGCACACGGCGAGCGGCGAAGTCGCGGCGAACGCGATCGGCGTGAACTCGGTGGTCGGGTCGAATTGCGGCTTGATGTCCTTGAAGCCCGGGCGGATCACGAGCGCGTTTTCCGCCATCATCAGCGTGTAGCCGTCGGGGCTAGACGAGGCGACGGTGCGCCAGCCGATGTAGCCGCTGGCGCCCGGCACGTTCTCGACCAGCACGGTCTGGTTCAGCGCCTTGGCGAGCGGCCCGGAGAAAATGCGCGCGAAGGTATCGGTGGCGCCGCCCGGGCCGAAGCCGACGATCAGCCGGATCGGCCGGTCGGGATATTCGGCATTTACGCTTGAGATTGCCGGCATGGCGAGAACCGCACCGGCGAACGCAATCGACAACAATCGGCGCATTTTCGTTTCCTCACCCAAAGTTTATTTTGTTTTGTTGGATCTTTTCATACAGCAAATCGCACCGAAAATCGTTGAAAATCCGCCGTGCGAGACGGCATTCAAAGTAGCGTTGCTTGTACCGTCTCGCCGCTTGCGCTTGTCCATCTTTCGGACACAGGCCGCCAAGTCTATCGTCTCGATGCGGCGGGCCTCGGCACGCTGCCGTTTACGGACGTGCCGCACGCTGGCCCGGTTCGCTACACCGCACGGCCAATGCTGGAAATCGTCTCGCGCGATCCCGGCCACGACATGATTGCCAGCGCCGGTATACTCGCGCTACTAGGCTTTGCTCTTGCCGACCAAATCCAATCACCGGGGTTCGAAAAGCAGTCATGACCACAGCGTTACCTCAATCCACGGATGTCATCGTTGTTGGCGGCGGCAATGCCGCGTTTTGCGCGGCTCTGGCGGCGGCCGAGCAGGGCATTTCGGTGCTGGTTCTGGAGCGCGCGCCGGAAGACGAGTCGGGCGGCAACAGCCGCTTCACCGCCGGCGCCTTCCGCTGCGTCTATGACGGCGTCGAGGACCTGCGCAAGCTGATGCCCGACTTGTCCGACGAGGAAGTTTCGAAGTCCGACTTTGGCACCTACACCGAGGAAAAGTTCTTCGACGACATGGGCCGCATCACCGAGTACCGCACCGACCCGGACCTTTGCGAAATCCTGATCAAGAAAAGCAAAGAGACCATGTTGTGGATGCGCGACAAGGGCGTGCGTTTCATGCCGATCTGGGGACGGCAGGCCTACAAGATCGGCGGCATGTTCAAGTTCTGGGGCGGCCTTACGGTCGAAGCCGTCGGCGGCGGGCCGGGCCTGGTCGACGCGTTGACCAAGATAGCGCGCAAGAACAACGTCTCGGTCGTCTACGGCGCGCGCGCGGTTGAATTGCTGGCCGACGACGACGGCGTTCACGGCGTGAAGGTCAAGCATCAAGGCAAGACCCACGAAGTGAAAGCCAAATGCGTAGTCCTCGGCTCCGGCGGTTTCCAGGCCGATACCGAAATGCGCACGCGTTACTTGGGGCCCGGCTGGGAACTCGCCAAGATTCGCGGCACCCGCTTCAACACCGGCGACGGCATCAAGATGGCGCTCGCGATCGGCGCACAGCCGACCGGCAACTGGTCGGGCGGCCATGCGGTTGCCTGGGACCGCAACGCGCCGGAAACCGGCGATCTGATGGTCGGCGACAACTTCCAGAAGCATTCTTATCCGTGGGGCATCATGATCAATGCCAACGGCGAGCGCTTCCTCGACGAGGGTTCGGACTTCCGCAACTACACCTATGCCAAGAACGGCCGCATCATCCTGATGCAGCCCAAGCAGTTCTGCTACCAGGTGTTCGACAACAAGATCATCCCGATGCTGCGCGACGAGTACCGTATCAAGCGCGTGACCAAGATCCGCGCCAAAACGCTGGAAGAACTTTGTCAGAAGATGGAAGACGTGAACGCCGAGAAAGCGCTGGCGACCATCAAGGAATACAACAAGGCAGTGATGACCGAGGTGCCGTTCGATCCGAACGTGAAGGACGGGCGCGGCACCCGCGGGCTGGCGATCCCGAAGTCGAACTGGGCGAACACCGTCGATGAGCCGCCGTTCGAGGCCTATGCCGTGACCTGCGGGCTCACGTTCACCTTCGGTGGCCTCAAGATCGACACCAGCGCGCGCGTCATCAACTCGGACGGCGCGGCGATTCCTGGACTGTTCGCTACCGGCGAATTGGTCGGCGGCATTTTCTGGTTCAACTACCCCGGCGGTACCGGGCTGATGAACGGCGCCGTGTTCGGCAAGATCGCTGGCACAACTGCCGGCCAGCGCGCCAAGCAATCGCCGTGAGCCTTACACCTCGTCGCTGACCGGCGACGTTACGACGAGAAACACCAGGTCGACCAGGCCGGTGTTGTGGATGTCGTGATCGACGCCGGGCGGCAAGAAAATGAAATCGTGCTTGCGCACGACGTGAGCCTCGCCGTCGATGTGCATCAGGCCTTCGCCCTCGGTCACGTGATAAACCTGCTCCTGCACCTTGTGCCGGTGCACCTTCACATAGGCCATCGGCTGATACATCGAGATGCGGTAGTCGATATGCTGTGAGCCGGCGGTCTCCGGCATCACCAGGGGTTTCGACAGCGCGCCGCCGAAATGATCGGGGAACTGCCGCCACGGCACCTCGGCGATGTTGCGGATGAACCATTTGCGCTCGGTCGCCATGACGCTCTCTCCTTCGTATCCGTATCGAAAGCTCTCGCATCACCGCTGCGGGCGGAATACCACAATATTAATTGACGTACAGCATTATGAGAAATAGTTTCGCGCGCTGCCGTCAGCGCTTGCGCGGCGGCACCGGCGGCGTTCGCGCCGGGTCATCGGAACGGGGACGGATCAGATGTCGAATATGCTCAACGGGGCGCAGGTCATCGTCGACTATCTGATTCAGGAAAAGGTGCCGCAGGTGTTCGGCCTGTGCGGCCACGGCAACATCCAGTTCATCGACGCGCTGTACGAGCGCTCGTCCGACATCAAGACCATCTCGACGCATCACGAAAGCGTCGCCGGCTTCATGGCAGACGTTTACTACCGCGTGTCCGGCAAGGCGACCGCGACCTTCACCTCGTGCGGTCCCGGCTCGGCTCAACTGCCGATCGCGCTCGCCACCGCCTATCTCGACTCGGTGCCGTTCCTGGCCGTGACCGGCAACGTGCCGACCAGCCAGTTCAACCGCGGCGCCTTCCAGGAAATGTATCGGCAGAACCAGGCCGACTTCCCGTCGACCGTGCGCAGCCTGTGCAAGCGCGTGTTCCAGCCGACGCGGGGCGACATGGTGCCGCTCGCGGTGCGCCAAGCCTGGAAGACGATGATGACGGGACGGCCCGGCCCGGTGGTGCTGGACGTGCCCTACGACGTCTTCATGGAGGCAGCCGCCGAAGAAGCGCCGAACGCCGCGGCGTGGAACGGCAACATCTCCAGTCGTTGCGGCGCCGATCCCGAAGGCGTCGTGAAAGCTGTCGATATGCTGCTCGGCGCCGACCGCCCGGTGATTTTCGTCGGTCAGGCCGTGCGCCACGGCGGTGCGGCCGAGGAATTGCTCAAGCTCGCCGAGCGCTTGCAGATTCCGGTGGCGGCTTCGATGAGCGGACTCGGCGCCATCGACACCCACCATCCGCTCGCGCTCGGCATGGTCGCGCGCGGCGGCCACTACCAGGCCAACCACGCCACCCGCCAGGCCGACGTTCTGCTGTCGTTGGCCGCCCGGTTCGACGACCGCACCTCGAGCTCGTGGATACCGGGCTACTCCTTCACCATTCCGCCGACCAAGCTTATTCACGTCGACATCGATCCGGACGAGATCGGCCGCAACTATCCGGTCGCGCTTGGCCTGATGGCCGACACGCGCACGTTCCTGCGCCAGGTGCTTGCCGAACTCGATCGCCGCAAGGACGTCGACAAGAAGCTTGACGCCCGCAAGAAGTGGCTGGGCCAGATCGACGGCTATCGCAAGGAGTGGGACAAACTGGTTGCGCCGGGATTCACCGACGACAGCCAGCCGGTCAATCCGCAGCGCGCGGCGTTCGAGATTCAACGCGGGCTGCCCGACGACGCGATCCTCGTGTCCGACATCGGCGTGCACCACAACTGGCTGCTCGGATACTGCAAGCCGCGGCGCCCGGATTCGTTGATCAGTTGCATGGGGTTTGGCGCCATGGGTTTCGGCGTTGCCGGTGTGCTCGGTGCCAAGTTCGCGGCGCCCGACCGTCCTTGCGTGTCGGTCTGCGGCGATGGCGCCTTCTTCATGCAGGCCAACGTGCTCGGTACCGCGGTTGAATATAATCTCCCCGTGGTCTGGATAGTTTGGAACAACTATGCCTATGCCTCGATCCGCGGCCTGCAGCGCGGTTATTTGAACAAGCGCGAATTGGCCACCGACTTCCACGATCCAAAGACCGGCCAGCGCTATAATCCGGACTTCGCCGCGATGGCGCGTTCCTGTGGCGTCGAAGGCGTGCGTGTTGATCGTGCTGCCGATATCGCCGAGGCGATCAAGAAGGGCATTGCCGCCAACAAGCCGTATCTCATCGACGTGGACATCGCCGCCGACATCAACCCGGCCGGCGCCGGCGTTTGGGAACTGCCTGGTCTCGGACGCAGCAAACCGTCGATCGGCACCAGATACGAGCCGGCCTGACCGGCGTCAGAAAATTTATTGGGAGAAGCGGACATGCAGCTTGCAGGTAAAAAAATCGTTGTCGTCGGCGGCTCGTCGGGCATCGGTCTATCGACTGCCGAACTGACCAAGAGCGAAGGCGCTGAAGTCATCATCGCCTCGCGCAGCGCCGAGAAGCTCAACGCCGCAGCGGCGAAGCTTGGCGTGAAGGCGATCCAGGCCGACGTTAGCACCGACGACAGCGTCGCCAATCTATTTCGCCAATGCGGCCCGGTCGATCACGTGGTGGTCACCGCCGCGCAGCTAAAGACTGGCCCATTCAAATCCGTTTCGATGGATGACGTGCGCTCGACCATGGAAGGCAAGTTTTGGGGCGCCTGGCGCTGCGCGCGCGCGGCCGACATCCGCGCCGGCGGTTCGCTCACGCTGGTGTCCGGCTTCCTCAGTGTGCGGCCGCGGCCGAATTCCGCGATCGTCGGCGCCGCCAACGGCGCGCTCGAATCGCTGACGCGTGCGCTCGCGCTCGAATTGGCGCCCGTCCGCGTGAACTGCGTTTCGCCCGGAATCATCGATACGCCGATCCGCGCCGCCATGCCGGAAGCAGCCCGCCGCGACATGCTTACCAAGGCGGCGGCCGCCTTGCCGGTCGGCCGCGTCGGCGTGGGCGAGGATATCGCACGACAAATCCTCACCTTTATGACTGTCGGCTTTGCCTCCGGATCGATCGTCTATCTCGACGGTGGCGCGCTGGTAACCTGACGCGCACGGGCGCTACCACTCGCTTCGCGACGACCACGGCATCGCGTTGAGCGCTCTCAGCGTGGCAACGTTCGGACAATAGCCTTCCCAGGCAGGGTCGCTCGAATCGCGCAGCAGGTCGCGCGCACATTGCCGGTGACTTTCGCATATGGTGCAGATGCGCTGGAGATCGCGGAAGGTCTGCGGCTCCACCTGCGCCACCTCTTTGCGATCGAGATCGAGCGCCGCCATTCGGCGCAACAGGAGGTCGGCGGCATTAGGACCGAGACTGGCAAGCCCGCGCAGTTCGGCGGCGGATATGCCGATATCGATTGCAATCCGCTCGACTTCGCTCTCCGCGCTGCAGCATGGGTTCGACAAGGCCGGCCCATTGCTGGTCCAGGCCTGCCACCACTGCTGAACGACCTGGATCGGCGAGCGGCGCTTGGTTCCGCTAAATTGGACCGACATTCTAAACTCCTCTCGCCGCGCCGGCCGTCATGCCGCGCGACAGCGCTTGCATATACCTGAGTACTGCTTTTTGCCTTTGACCTACGTCAACGGCGGCACGGCCGGTGAGGGCGCTAAACGGCCACCGAATGGCGGGATTTGGCCTGCGCCAAATAGCTATCGAAGACCGACGCCACCAGCCGCATATACGGACGGCCGCTTTCGGTGATGCGGATGCGACGGCCGTCGATCAGTACGCTGCCGTTGTCCTGAAACGGCTGCAACGATTCGATCTCGCCGGCAAAGTCGGTGTCGACGTCGAAACCGGTCTCGCCAGAGACCGCATCCAGATCCACAGCCATATCGCACATCAGCCGCTCGATGATGTGGCCGCGCAAGCGATCGTCGTCCGACAATGTGACGCCCTTCGCGGTGGCGAGCTTGCCGTCGGCGATGGCACGTGAATAGGTCCCGACCGCAGGGGCGTTCTGCGCAAAGCCCTGCGGCAGGCGGCTGATCGCCGAGGCGCCGAGGCCCACAAGCGCATCGGCGTCGTCATCGGTATAGCCCTGGAAGTTGCGCTGCAGCCGTCCGCTTTTGGCGACCAACTGGTCGTCCGGCTTGGCGTAGTGATCGAGGCCGACCGGGCGATAACCAAATTGCACCAAAGTTTCATGCGCCGCTTCCGCTTGCGCGAGCCGCTCTGGCGATGACGGCAGATCGGCATCGGCGATCAGCCGTTGCTGCGGCCGGAACCAGGGCACATGGGCGTAACCGAAAACCGCGACGCGCTGCGGCTGCAACGAATGCGCCATGCTGGCGGTACGGCGCACGTCGGCGACGGTCTGCTTGGGCAGGCCGTACATCAAATCGATATTGATCCGGTCAATGCCGAAATCGTAGAGCGTGTCGACAGCCTTCTTGACGGTGTCGAACGGCTGGATGCGGCCGGCCGCCTGCTGCACATGCTCGCTGAAGTCCTGCACGCCGAGGCTCGCGCGGTTTACGCCGATGTCGCGCAGCGACTTCGCCAGCTCCGGCGTGAGATAGCGCGGATCCAATTCGATCGCATGCTCACGGATCGCCGAGAGGTCGAAATGGTGAGCGAGCTTATCGGCGATGAATTGAAGCTGGCGGGCGTCGAGGATTGAAGGCGTCCCGCCGCCCCAATGGATATGCGTGACTTGGCGCCGGCCGGTGTGGCTGGCAACCAGCGCAATCTCTTCGGTAAGGCGCTGCGCGTAGGCGATGATCGGCTCGTCCCGCAGCGTCGCTTTAGTGTGACAGCCGCAGTAGTGGCACAGCTCCCGGCAAAACGGGACGTGCAAGTATAATGAGAGCGCTGCTTCGCCAGGCATGCCGGCCAACCACGAGCCGAAGACATCCGCATCGACCGCCGCGCTGAAATTAGGCGCAGTCGGATACGACGTGTACCGGGGGACTGCTCTCTCGAGCATGTTTGCCATTCGAGCTACTTACATCGCTTGATCGCCAGCCCGAATTAAATATACCGCCTTGGCGCGGACCGATTGACTTATGTCAACCGAATGACGCGAACCCTACGCGATTCAATGAGCTGCGACGCGAATGTCTCAACGCGGCCAGACTGCGGGGCGTGAACTGTGCGACGGCTGGGAGTGCCTTTGCTCGTCGCGGGCGGCCGGAGTCTGCCTCGCGGCGGACTGGCCGCCGGGTGAGGACGCACTCTGTTGCCAGTCGCGATCGTCGTGCGCCAGACTTGGCGATTGGCGCGCGCTTGTGAAGCCACCGGCAATTGTGGCGCAAAATTTCGAGAACTGGTTGAGCGCACGCATGGCTATCTGGAATCTTCGGCTGCGCGGCTATTCCCGCAACTCAACTGGTCTCGGCGGACTCGCTTTGCAGAATATCGAGCGTGTCCGCATTCGGGCAGTACTGCCGCCACATCGGATCGTCCGGAGTGAGCGAGAGTTGGCGCTGGCAACGTTTCTTGGCAATGCAATTCGAGCATAGCCGCTGCATATCGCGCATCGTGCTCGGTTCGCTCTTGGCCAACAGGTCGGCGTCGAGGTGCAGAATGGCCATTCGATCCAGCAATTGCTGGGCCGCATCGGGCCCAAGTTTCGCCATCTCGCGCAAATCGTGCGGTGAGAGACCGACGTCGTGCGCGATGCGCGCCATTTCATTGCTGTCGCAAGCGTCGAGTCGCTGGCGGCATTGGCTGATCAACTGGCGATGACGCAGCCAATCGCGGAACGCCGTGATAAATGACTTGGAAGCCGGATAGGTCTTGATCGGGTTGGATCCGAGCATGGCAGCTCCTTTCTGCACATTATAATAATTAATCCGCTGGATTTTCGGGGCCTTGATCCACGTCAATCGGCAAGGGAATTAATTGCTGGCGCAACCGGCCGCTCGCATATGCGAAAGATCAATACGGCAAGTCTATTTTTTCGCTTCGATCGGCCTGCAGCGACAGCCGATGTCCGGCTGGCTGCCAGCACGGTGGCGCATGTCGGCCGATCTCGTTTCCTGGCTTCCCTTGGCGATAAAATTGATCTTGGCGGCGTCCATCGTGGTCGCCGCCTCGGTGATTGCCGAGCGTGTCGGCGCCCTGACCGGCGCGCTGATCGCCACCTTGCCGGTCACAATCTGGCCGGCCTATGTGTTCCTGTCGCTCGATCATGATGCCGCGTATCTCGCGCAGGCCGCCTTGAGCGGTCTCGTCATCAACGCCGCCACCGGTTTGTTCCTGCTGCTCTATGCCGCGCTTGCGCAAACGCGCGGAACCTTTGTCAGCCTCACGCTGGCCGCCGCGTGCTGGATTGCGCTCGCGCTGTTGACGCGCGCGATGGATTGGAATTTCGCGGCCGCGGCTCTGCTGAACCTGATCGTCTACCCCGCCTGCCTGTGGCTGGGCGCCGCCATGCGGACGGCCGAGATGCCGCGGCTCCGGCACGCCTGGTACGATCTGCCGCTGCGCACGATCTTGGTCTGCGGCTTGATGGCGGGCATCCTTGAGGTCGGCACCTGGGCGGGACCGATCCTGACCGGC
Source organism: uncultured Alphaproteobacteria bacterium (assembly GCA_963821785.1). Taxonomy (GTDB): domain Bacteria; phylum Pseudomonadota; class Alphaproteobacteria; order Rhizobiales; family Xanthobacteraceae; genus Pseudolabrys. Next base: position 537,842 of record CAWGFC010000001.1, read on the forward strand.
CTGCTCGCCGTCTTTCCGATCTCCAGCACCAGCCTCATTCTCATTCTGCAGCCGCGTATCGGCGGTCACGCGGCGGCCGCGGTGCTGGCCAACAGCGTGTGGAGCCTGTTCGGGATCAGTTTTATGCTCGCGGCGATCAATCTTGCAGTAATTCCGCTCGGCGCGACGGTTGCGCTCGCCGCGGCGTTGGCCATCCCGATCCTGTGGAACCTGACAGTCTGGGCGATCCACCAGCGCGCCACATTCGCCCTTCAGGGGAGCGGTCCGGTATGACGATTAGCCGGTAGTCATGCACCGTCCGACGATCGTGCATGACGGGGCGCCACATATCAATAGACCGCGTGTCGCAGCTTTGATTTCCGTCAAGAAGCCCTTTATCGACAATGGTTATGTAAATTTAGATTCGGCAAACTCGGTCGAACTCTTTACCATGATTGGGGTGTCCGTTTGCAATCGACCCGCCAGGGCAGAGTCCTTATGACCGAGCTACAAGAGAATACCGCCGCCATGAATATTGGCGTGGGCGGGCGAGTTTCGCATTTTGCGACCCAGATCGCCGCCGGCCTCATTTGTGTCATTGCGGCGACCGGCCTGTGGATTTCCGACGCGCGCGCGCAGGATCAAAACGCCGACCAGGCGGCACCCAAGCTCACCAGCGAAATGTGTCTCGGCTGCCACGGCCTCGAAGGTTTCGCGCCACCAGCGACGCCCGGCGAAAAGCAGTTCCCCATGGTGCTTAAGGACCGCTTCCTCGGCAGCGTGCACGGCAAGCTGCAATGCGTCGAGTGCCACACCAACGTCACCAAGATTCCGCACGACCCGGTCACCGTGCAGGTGAGCTGCGTCACCTGCCACGAAAGCAAGCTCGAGGACGCAAAGGACAACAACAAGCCCGATGAGGTCGCCAAGCTGACCGGCGTGATCGACATGATAGGCCGCTACATGAAGTCGATCCACGCGCAGCCGAGCAAGGTCGATCAGTCGCACACCAACGCAACCTGCTACAACTGCCACGATGCGCACTACGTCTATCCACGGAACACGCCGAACTATAACTGGTGGCGGCTCAATCTGCCTTACGCCTGCGGCGCCTGTCACACGGCCGAGCTCGCTGAGTACAAGACCTCGGTGCATGGACAGGAGGTTCTGTTCCAAGGCAACCCGAAGGCGGCGATCTGCTCGGACTGCCACACCACGCACGACATTCAGGATCCGTTCCTCGACAAGACGCAGCTCTTGATCACCAAGAACTGCGGCAGCTGCCACAAGGAGGAACTGGCCTCGTACCAAGGCACGTACCACGGCCAGGTCAACACGCTCGGCTTCGCCTATACCGCCAAGTGCTTCGACTGCCACGGCTATCACACGATTCAGCGCGTCAACGATCCGAGGTCGACTGTCTATCCGACCAACCGTCTGCAGACGTGTCAGAAGTGCCACCTCGACGCGACCAAGGGCTTCCTCAGCTTCGAGCCGCACGCCACCACGCATAATTTCCACGAATATCCGCGTACCTGGATCGCTTCGAAGTTCATGCTGCTCTTGCTCGGCGGCACCTTCTCGTTCTTCTGGACGCATTCGGCGCTGTGGTTCTTCCGCGAATACCGCGACCACCAGCAGCATAAAGACCGGCCGCATGTGCGCGCCGAAGCGCTGCAAAACGGCGACGGCAAGCCGGTCGTCTACTATCGGCGCTGGCCCGCGATCTGGCGGCTCGCGCATCTGTGTTTCGCCGTCAGCGTCATCATGTTGGTGCTCACCGGCATGACGCTGTTCAATTCCGACACGACCTGGGCCCAGGTCATCAGCCACCTGTTCGGCGGCCCGCGCGTCACCGGCACCGTGCACCGCATCTTCGCGACCGCGTTCCTCGCGATCTTCTTCTGGCACATCAGCTACATATTCCTGCGGATCGGGCGCAATTGGAAGACCTTCCAGTGGTTTGGCCCCGAACTCGATGATCCCGCACCTCGGGGACCTCAACGACGCCATCGGCATGTTCAAGTGGTTCTTCGGTCTCGCGCCGAAACCGCAACTCGACCGCTGGACCTATTGGGAGAAGTTCGACTACTGGGCACCGTTCTGGGGCGTCACCATCATCGGCGGCAGCGGCGCCATGCTGTGGTTCAAGGGCTTTACCGCCACTTACCTGCCCGGCTGGGTGTTCAACGTCGCCACCATCTTCCACGGCGAGGAAGCGGTGCTGGCAGCGGGCTTCCTGTTCACCGTGCACTTCTTCAACAATCACTGGCGGCCCGACAAATTCCCGCTCGATATCCTGATGTTCACCGGCAAGATGCCGCTGGAGGAATTCAAGCGCGAGCATCTGATCGAATACAATCGCTTGGTCGCCAATGGTGAGCTGCAGAAGTACCTGGTCGATGCGCCGTCGCGGCCGATGACGCTCGCGTCCAAGGTGCTCGGTTTCACCTTGATGGGCTCCGGCTTGTTCCTGCTCGTCTTCGTCCTTTACGGCTTCACCCGCCACCTGTTCTTCGGAGGGTGATCACGCGATGAGAGTGAAACTAACAAATCAAAAACCGGGGTTTGCCATGAGACACCTGCTGCTCGCCATGTTTCTGTCGGTGGCGCTGATCGGCTGTTCGGACGAAGGCACGCCCGAGAAGCAAACCGCCGCGGACATAAGCGCCGGCAAGGTCGTGGCCGAAAGGGAGTGCAAGGCCTGCCACGGTCTTAACGGCAAGGGCGCCGCTCCAGGGATTCCCAATCTCGCCGGCCAGCGCGGGCGCTATATCATGGCCGCGTTGCAGGAATACAAGGAAGGCAAGCGCGTCCATGCCGCCTTGCGGACGATCGCTGCCGACCTGAGCGAAGATCAGACGCGTGGTGTCGCCGCTTTCTATTCCAGTCTGGCGCCCGCCGCGCCGGAAAAGGGTCCCGTCTTCTCTCCATATGAGAACGGCAAAACGGTGTCGGCGGCCTGCGCGCCCTGCCATGGCGCGGACGGCAACAGCAAGACCTCCGGCACGCCCAATCTCGCCGGGCAGCAGCCGATCTATTTCGTCACTGCCACGCAGGAGTACCTCACCGGCCGGCGTGCGTCGGCGCCGATGGACCCAATGCTGCGCAAGCTGAGCCGTCTCGATATCGAAAGCGTGGCGCTGTATTTCGCCTCGCAGACGCCGACCCCGCGTCCGGCGCCGCCGGTCGGTAACGCGACGCTTGGCGAACCGCGCACCGCGGTGTGCGGCGGTTGCCACGGCTCGCATGGCGTGAGCACCGACACCGCGACGCCAAGTCTCGCCGGCCAGGATCCGCAATATCTGTCGCAAGCCATCAAGGGCTACCGCACCACGCGCAAGAACGACACCATGTCGCGCGTCGTCGCCAACCTGAGCGATCAGGAGATCAATGACATCGTTGCCTTCTACGCGACGCAGAAATCGAAGCCCGCCGAAGACGGGCAGCATCTGCTCAAGGACATCACCGACAAGTGCAATCGCTGCCACGCAGGCGACATCAACAATCCGGCACTGGCCATCCCGATCATCAACGCGCAGGACAAGGATTATCTGGTCCTGGCGTTACGCTCATACCGCGACGGCAAGCGCGGTAACTCGCTGATGCACAACATGAGCGTGCCTTACGGCGACGCCATCATCGAGGCTATCGCTTCGTACTACGCGAGCCTGCCGGCGAAGTAGTCGCGGCGAACGAACAACAAATCGAGGCGGGCGCGCTCGCTACGCGCCTCGATGGCCTGCAACAAGAAGCGAGTGGGGTGTGACGTCCATGAAGAAACTCCTGATCGGCGCGGCCGTGGCGCTGGCCGCAATCGCGGGTTCCGGCCCTGCCGCGCGCGCGCAGTCGGCCGATGAAATGCGCACCCTAAACGCCAGCCCGATGGACATCACCGATGGCAAGCATGTGGCGGAAAAGGATTGCGCCGCCTGCCACAACCTCAATGGCATCAGCACCGTCAAGGGCACCCCGCACATCGCCGGACAGCGGCCGGCTTATCTTTATCGCACGTTGAAGGAATACAAATCCGGCCAGCGCAACAGTGAGGCCATGACCAACGCGATCAAGTTCCTGAGCGATGACGCGCTCATTAAAGTATCGGCCTATTTCGCCAGCCTCGATCCCGCGCCGGTGCCGGGCGGACCGGCCGGACCCGCCAAACCCGATCCGGTGGAAGCCGGCAAAGCCGCCGCTGCGGCCTGCGCCGGCTGCCACGGCGATGCCGGTGTCAGCCAGATCCCGGGCATTCCGAGCCTGATAGGGCTCGATCCGAAGTACCTGATCGAGGCGATGAAGGCCTACAAAGACGGCCAGCGCAAGAACGACACAATGAAGTCGATGCTGGCGTCGGTGAACGATACGGCCATGAGTAACATCGCGTTGTTCTATGCGCTGCAAAAGCCGGCGCGCGCCCAGACGCCGGCCGCCGGCGATGCGGCCGCCGGCAAGGCTGCTGCTGCGAGCTGCAGTGGCTGTCATGGCGAGGCCGGGGTGAGCGGCAGCCCGGCAACGCCGAGTCTTGCCGGACAGGACGCACAATACGTCGTCACCGCGCTTACCGAATACAAGAACGGTTCGCGCGCCAACGACACGATGAAGGGGCTTGCCGCCTCGCTCGACGGCAACGGCATGAAGAATCTGGCGGCCTATTTCGCCGCGCAGACGCCGCAGGCGCCGAACGTGCGCAAGCCGCTTTCGACCGCAGGATGGGTTGAGCGCTGTAACCGCTGTCACGGCGTGAACGGCAACAGCACCGACCCGCGGTTTCCCATGCTAGCCAGCCAGCGCATCGAATATCTGCAAAAGGCGCTGCTCGATTACCGGGCGCAGACGCGCAAGAGCGGAGAGATGCACGCTATGGCCGGTGGGCTGAGCGAAGACGATATCGACAATCTCGCAGCCTTCTATGCGCACGAAAAAGCACGGGCGGTGCTGTTCGTGCCGCTGCCGGCCAAGTGACGATCAAGTGACGATCAAGCCGTAACCGATGGGACACGATCATGAGTGAACTGCCACTGCACCGGCACTATCTTCATTACTCGGAGCTGCCGTACAGCCAGCGTGTTCTTTATACCGCGGCGCTGCTCGTCCTCGGCGTGGGCTATCTGTTCGCCTTGCTCAACGTGTACTTCACCTATGCGGGGCGAGGCGGTGGCAATCCGAACATGCTCACCTCGGAAGATCTCGTGGTAGCCTATTCCGGCAGCGGCAAGGGTTCGCGCCTGGAAGGCGCGCTGCGCGGGCCGATGTCGACCATGCTGCCGGGCGACGAACGCAACGTCATCATGGCCTGGGCGGCCGAAGGCGCCCCGCATCCGGCCTACGACAAGACGGTGCGGCCGTTGCTCGACAAGTATTGCATGCAATGTCACGACGGCAGCAATCCGCATTTGCCCAACCTAAACGGCTACGACAATCTGAAGAAGGTGACCGAGAAGGACACTGGCGCCGCCATTCCGACGCTGGTGCGGGTGTCGCACATTCACCTGTTCGGCATGACGTTCATATTTTTCCTTACCGGGCTGATGTTCAGCCACGCCTATGTGCGGCCGGTATGGTTCAAGTGTCTCGTCGTTGCCACGCCGTTCGCCGGCATCATGATCGACGTTGCGTCCTGGTATCTGATCAAAGTCTTCCATCCCTTCGTGTTCGTGGAAATCGCGGCCGGCATGATCTTGGCGGCGTGCTTTGCCTTCATGTGGCTGGTCGCGCTCTATCAGATGTGGTTCATGACGGCGCCGGAAATTGTACGGGACCGTGCAAGCTACGACGTCTGAGGTTTGCGCGCTAAATTTGCCGGCGCAGCTCGTCGATGCGGGCAGCGAATTTGTCGACGTCGTCCCAAGACGTATACTCGACCCTGGTATGGGGGTCGGTCGGCCCGCCAGTCAGCAACATGATGAAGCGAATGATCTGGCGATCCCGCCAGTTGTAGCGCTCGTAGTCAAGCCGACCGGCGAAAGCGACTGCCAACGCCGGCGCGAGGCCATGACGCGCAATGGTCTTGCGCAAGTATGCGTTGCCCGTTGCTGTGGTCTTTTCGGGCTTGCGGGCGGTGAGATTGACCGAGGCCAGCGCCAGCGGCGGCGGCGATGCCAGCAATCGATAGGCAGCCAGAAACCGGTCCGCCTCCGGCAAATGCTTGCCGTAACGGACGGCGGCCACCAGCACGATCAGCGAGACGGCGGTGAGGTCTTCCGGCGTTGGCTTCGCGATCGCGACATCCTGTGGCGGGGCGAGCGGTTCGTTCTCCGCCAGTCGGCCGCAAATGTGCTCGGCAATGCGCCGCGCCTGTCCGTCGCGCGTTGCATAATAAAGCGCAATGGTCCGGCTATTCGTCGACATCATGCGCTCAGATAAAATGGCCGCCGAACCCGACCGCCATCATCACCAGCAGCGCCAGCCCGACCGCCACCAAAGCAAAGCCCAGAATCTTAGCGCCGAGCGTCAGCGGCCGCGACGGAGCGTCGACCAGATGCTGCTGCAATTGTCCGCTGGCTGCCAGTCGGGCGTATTCGACGGCATACTCGCGCTTGAACTCGTCAAGTGGCATCGAGCCAGTAAAGATCACGATGTCGAGCGGGAATTTATCCGGCCGCCAGTGATTGACGAAATAATGCACCGTGAACAGGTAGGCGGCAGCGAGCAGCGCCTCGTCGCCGTGCGCAACGGTGGCGACATTGAACACCCATCCCGGCAGATAAGCCGCGGTCAGCGTCTTGAACCACAGCACCGCGCCGGTCGCGACCAGCATGGCAATGCCCCAGAACGGCGCCCAGTAGTCGACCTTCTGCTGATAGTTCCAGTGATCAAATGATGGGCGTGGCCGCCGGCCGAAAAACCATTTGAACATGGCGGCGAAGTCGGCGGCGTCCTGCCAGTTCGGCATCAGCGAATAGGGTCCGAATACTTTGAAGCTCGACCAATTCCGCGCGATGTGGATGGCGGCGTAGAGAATGTGCCAAGCGAACACCGCGACCATCACCACGGCGGCAACGCGGTGGATGATGCCGGCGATTTCCGGCCCGCCCATCGCGCGTTCGAGCACCGGCGCCCAGGCCGTGTTCGGATAAAGCAAGGTGATGCCGGTCGCGACCAAGAGGATGATGCTGACCGCGAACAGCAGGTGCGCCCAGCGCCACGTCGCGCTCCAGCGCTGATAGTAGAGCCGCTCGCCTTGCGGCACGGCGTCGGCGCGCACATGCGGGCGCAGCTTTTGCTGCTGGCGGTCGCGATACTCGCGATAGAACCACAGCGCCGAGTGCGCCCAGAAGAACAGCAACACGCCGCCGACCGCCAGATTGACGAACTTCGAGGCGATCCACGTGTAGGGATAATGCGCGAAGTCGTCGGTCGTGGCGTGCGGCTGGAACGTGGCAAAGCCCGGCGTCGCGTCGGCATGGCACTTCTGGCAGGTCTTCAACAGATTGCCCGGCGCCACGCTCGATGCCGGATTGCTTGCTGGCAGCACGTGGTGACTGCCATGACAATCGGCGCAGGTCGCGCCGTGGTCGAAGCCCATTACGACGACCTGGCCGTGATAGGTCTCGGCGTAACCCTGCGCGGCCTTCGGATGGCAAGCGATGCAGTTCTTTGTCATCGCGATGCGCGTCTTGTCCCAATCGCTTGCGGTCTTCGACACGCTCTTGTGCGGCAGCTCGGTGATCGTCGTGTGGCAATCGACGCAGCGCACCGAGGCCTTGCCGTGCACGCTATTGGCAAATTGATCGGGCGCCACGAACAACGCGCGCGCTTGTCCGTCCGCGCGCCGCGCTGCGAAGTCGGGTATGCCGTGGCAGCCAAGGCAGGTCGCGTTGTCGAGATTGGCGGCGCCTTGCGCGCTCGCGCCTTGCACCCAGAAGACCGCGATTGCGAGCACGATCGCCCGCCGTGCAAAATTTCCGGCGTGCATGGCTCACTCCCCATCCAAAAAGCGAACGCGCGGCACTTTAGCCGCGCGTTCTACCACTATACTTCGCAAGCCGCGGCGCGGCTTGGCTCAATCGAAAGCGAACATGCCGTCGAGCATGACGTTGCGCAAATCTGTTCGACGCGTATCGATTTGCGCAGCGCCGGATATTCGCGATTAGAGCTTGTGGCCGTTTGCTTTGAATTTCTCGCCGGCCGGCTTGAGCGCGCCGCCGCCCGCCGCGTTCTGATGGCAGAAGCCGCAAGGTTTTCCGGTTTGCTGGGCGTATGCGGGCAAAGCATTTGCCGGATGAGATCCAGTTAGTGAAAACGCAACTGCGATCAGTATCGCGATCGCCGTGCCACAGACAAACGCGACAAGATTCTTCGTATTTACTTGCATGCCGTCTTCTCCCATTTCCAAGATGTGTGCAGACAACTTTCATTCGCGCTCGACTGGCTTCCGTACCCGGGTAGTTATGCGCGAGTGTGATGTTATCAACACAGCGCGGAGAAAAACAGATTGAGGCTCTTGCGCGGTATTAAAAAATTGATCTTGATCAACAAGCGGGTTCATCTTGTGTCGATAAACAAACTCGAGTGATATCTGCATAAGCGGGGACTGGGGCGGTAGTAATGAGATAGGGTGTGCGGCTTGGAACACATCCTATGTCAAACGGGGCGCTTGAAGACCATCAACATCGGCTGCGGTCGCACACGCACTGAGTATTACTGATCTATCCCTGCTCGAGGCGTTCACCTGATCAGCGTCATGCCGGCGCTGGTCTAGACTTGTTAGCGGTGGCGGGGGTCGTTCAGTGAAACACAATGGTCGTCTGACTGTCGGATTCGGGCCCGCCGGGGCTTTGTCTACGGATATTCCGGACAAGCCGAGATTTAGATTAGGCAAGCAGTTTGGATTACTTGCCGTGGCGGCGGTATTATTTGGCGCCGCATTTTATTTGCCTCAATCGGCCAAGGCCGAGGGCGGCTTCACGGTCGCCGGCATCAATTCGGCATTGCCGGCCTGGTCACAGACCGCCAAGGCAGAAGATTCCAGCCAGCCGCGCGGGCCAATCGCCGGCGATGCGGCCCTGTCGGCGCTGACCTCCTACGCGCAGCAGATCAATGCGCCGCAGGCAGCCGGCGCCGCGACGGCGAAGGCTTCCCAATTCGACGACCGGACTTTTGGCGCGCTTAAATCGTTCGCGCAGAGCATGGACGCCGCCCAGCCGGCGTCGCTCAGGGGCCAGACCAAGGTGGCCGAAGCGGATAACCTTTTGGACTGGCTGACCCAGCCCAAGGAAGCCGCTCCGGCGGCCAAGCCGGGAAAAGCCGCGGTCACCAAAGGCAAGCGCCCGCCGCCGGAAGCCCACTTCGTCGGCGACAAGGTCTGCGCCGGCTGCCATGCGGCCCAGATCGCGGAATTCAAAAAGACCCTGATGGGCCGCATCAGCATCACCCAGCCGGCCAAGTTCGCCTGCGAGAACTGCCACGGCCCGGGCTCCGCGCATGCGGCGGCCGGTGGCGGACGCGGCGTCGGCGGCATCATGTCGTTCGAGGCGGACGATCCGCGCACGTCGGAAGAGAAGAACGGGATCTGTCTCGCCTGCCACGAGCGTGGTCAGCGCACGATGTGGCAGGGCAGCGTCCACGAAGAGCGTGGGCTCGCCTGCGTCAACTGCCACACGATCATGAAAGAGGTGTCGCGCAAGAACCAGCTCAAGACCGCGTTCGAGCCCGACACCTGCTTCCAGTGCCACAAGGACCGGCGCGCGCAGATGTTCCGCTCGTCGCACATGCCGATGCGCGAAGGCAAGATCGTGTGCTCGGACTGCCATAATCCGCACGGCAGCATCACCGAAGCCTTGCTGAAGAAAGATTCGATCAACGACGTTTGCTACACCTGCCATGCCGAGAAGCGCGGACCGTTCCTGTTCGAACACGAGCCGGTGCGCGAGAACTGTGACAACTGCCACGATCCGCACGGCACCATCCAACAGTACTCGCTCAAGATGGCGCGTCCGCGGCTGTGCAACGAGTGCCACAACCTGATGGACAACTCCGCTGGTCCTGCGGGCAGCCACGCAGTCGGCCAAGCTTGCGAGAACTGCCACGTGGCGATCCACGGCAGCAACGCTCCGAACGGTCAGCTGTTGTTCCGTTGAGTTCGAATCAAAGTCATGGATTTAAGGGGCGCGTAAGATGAAAAAGGTGCTTGGGGGCGGTTCCATGAAACGGCGGATTGGCTTGATCAAGACGTGTATGGCCGGTGCGCTCATCAGCGTGGCGGCCGGCGTTCAGGCGCAGGCAGCCGACATTCCGCTCAAGGCGCCGCCGCCAGGTGAGGCTCCCGCGGTCTGGTGGTTCCACGGCTCGGCGGAATTTGGCTATCGCGATTTTCTGAACGACCCGCAAAGAGGCAATATGACCAGCACGGGGACGGCGGGAACGCCGGGCGTGGCGGGCAACAGCCTCGCCAAGTACTACGAGTACAGCGACGTCAAGCCCGGCGTGTTCGGCAATCTCTGGTTCTCGACCGGAAGCAGCGACGGTCTCTATCAAGTCGACGTCACTGGCAAGAACATCGGTTACGACGATCAGCAGTATTGGCTCGGCGCGTCCAAGGCCGGTCAGTTGTACTTCAACTTCATGTGGGACCAGTCGCCCCACCTTTACTAGACCAGCGCCTATACGATCTACAATGTTAACGGCAACGCGCTGACGCTAAATCCCTGCGCGGTGGGTAAGACAACCGCGCTCACGCTCGCTCCTTGCGCCCAGCCGACCGACATCGGCATCAAGCGCGACACCGCGTCCGGCGATATACGTTGGACCCCGGACGATGCCTGGGACATCCGCACGGAATATTCGCATATGGATCGTACTGGCACTCAGGTCGGCTCGAATTTCAGCGGTACTGCTGTAACCAGCCAGTTCCCGAAGCCGGTGGACGACACCACGCAGAACTACGGCTTGAACGGCGAATACGCCGGCACCTCGCCGTGGGGTCAGCGGATGGTGTTGAAGATGGGCTACACCGGATCGACCTATACCGAGAACCTTGGCGGCGACTTCTTCACAATCCAGAGTTCCAATGCCACGCAGCCGCTCGGCGCACGGCAGTCGGTATGGCCAAGCAATAATATGAACGGTTTCAACGGTACGGCTGCTGTCGATCTGCCGTGGAAGAGCCGGTACGCCGGCACTGTCAGCTACACCATGATGCGGCAGAACGATTCGTTCATGCCGAACAGCACTTCGACGCCGACGGCGCTGCCGTACAGCAGCCTCAACGGCGCGATCAACACGCTGCTGATCAACAATCAGTTGACGACGAAGATCACGCCCGAGCTTACCTCGAAGCTGACCTATCGCTATTACGACTTCCAGAACAGCACGCCGGAGCTGTTCTTCAATCCGACGTTTAACCGGGACTACACCACCAGCAGCGAGACCGTTAATTCTCTGTCGATGGCCTACATCAAGCAGAACGCCGGCGCGGGTCTGAATTGGCGCCCGACCAAGGATTGGAACCTGGGTATCACCTACGGCTTCGAGCGTTACGACTGGACGCGCGCCGACGCCGACGTCACCAACGAGCAATCCGGCAAAGTCTACGGCGACTATAAGCCGTTCAGTTGGGTCACCCTGCGGGCCAGCGGCTCCGTCGGTGCACGGCGCTTCGACAACTATAATTACCTCGGATATGTCGGATTGTTCCAATGGGGTCCCGGTTGCCCGGGTGTGACCTGTGATGGCTCTGAGCTCTATTCATCCACTTATCGGCAGTTGATGATTAGCAATCGCGACCGGTACCAGGCCAACGTGTCGGCCGACGTCGCCGTCATTCACAACGTCACGGTGACGCCGTTCCTGAAATACATCGAAGACAATTACCTCCTCGATCCGACGCAACAAGGATTGAATGACAACCGCAAATGGTCAGCCGGCACCGACGTCACCTATGTGATGAACCCCGATACTTCGTTCACGGTCGGTTACGTGTATGAGTGGGGCAGCTCGTTGCTCTTCGGCGTCAATTGCACCACCAGTGGCACCGGCGCGCCAAACCCATGCGTCGGCTCGTCGACGATGACCAACGACACCACCACCGTCCACACATTCACGGCTGCGGTGCGATGGGCCGCTATTCCGCAAAAGCTCGACACCGAGCTGCGCTATACTGCGTCGCACGCCACGGATAGCATGCAGCTCTGGGGCAGTGGCTCCGGCTTCAACGCCAACGGCACACCGTCGCAGGGTGGCCAGTTCCCGGATAACCACACCTGGTTCCAGCGCCTCGACGCGACGGCGGTCTACAGCTTCGACAAGGAGCAGCTTGCGCAGATGGGTTGGAAGGGCGGCTTGAAGGCCAAGCTCCACTACGTCTGGGAGCGCAACGCCGAAGACAACTGGGCCAATGATCCGCTGACGCCGTATGCAATATTAAGCACGGGCGCAAGTAGCAATCTCTGGATGGGTTGGGACAATCCGAACTACAACGTCCACATGCTGATGGCGTCGCTCATCGCCTCGTGGTAATCGGCCAGGACGACCGAGACTTAGAAGGAGCGGCCTTCGGGCCGCTCCTTTCGTTTCGGCGCCCTCGTGGCTGCCCGAGTGGCTTTGGCTTGGCGTGTTGGATGAAGTCGACTTGGCATTCAAGCGAACGCTGCATCCGTCGCGGCCGTCGTAACGACTGGAACCGCAGATCGGCTTGCGCGTTTTCCTCTGCCCGTTTTTGGCTCACATCTCTCGGGCAATGTGAGTTGTCGCCAGAGGAGATTTCGCATGAGATCGAACGTGAAAAGGCCGGCAGCGGTTGCCGCAATCGCGTTTGCCATTGCAATTGTTGCGGCATTGCCAGGAAATGCGAATGCCCGCAGCACGAAATATGCCCATCCGGCCGCGCCGCCTCCCCCGCCATCCATCGGTTATTTTGGCTATTTTCCCGTCGAATTGGACTATGCGCAGGCGCAGGCGTGGAGCCTCGGTCGCCCCTATTATACGCACTTCATGTACGACTACTGCGACTACCGTAATTGCGTCTTGCGCCGTAACAGCCAGGGTGCCTGGGCCCCGGTCTGGTATGGGCCGGTGAACTAGTCCGCGCCCCGCAAAGCGTTCGCGATCGGCTAGGAGCGGCCTTCGGGCCGCTCCTTTCGTTTGCGCCGCCGGCAGCCGTCGCATCGGGAGGAGCCCGGAGACCGCCCGCTAAAATCCTGCAGCCGTCGGCTCTGGTCCGGCGCGCCCGGCCCGTTGACATTCGTCAAAAGGCCAACATCATTCTGCGGTAAAAAGATCATGCCGAATGGCGGGGGCCCGGCTATTGTACTACAAAGACTATGGAATCGAAGGAGACCGGCAATGAAGCGGCAACGTCTTTTAATCGCAGCGGCGGCTGTGGGCATCGTCACTTTGGCGGTGGCCGGCATGCAGATCACCACCTCGTCCCCCGCCTATTGCGCGCCAGGCGACAGCCCGGCGAAGAAGCCTCTTCCGGTCAACAGCCAGACGAAGAAGAGCTTCAAGGAAGACGTGATGCCGATTTTCGTCGGTCGCTGCGTCAGCTGCCACCAGCCGGGCGGCGAGGGCACCGCCAAAAGCGGGCTCGATCTCACCAGCTATGCCGGCGTCATGAAGGGCACCAAATTCGGGCCGATGGTCGTCCCGGGCGATCCGGAAAGCAGCAACCTGATGCTGCTGCTCGATTGGCGCGCCTCGCCCGAACTACGCATGCCGCACGGCATGAAGCAGCTCAATTCGTGTGACCGCAACGACATCCGCGCCTGGATCCGCGAAGGTGCCAAGGACAACTGAGCAGCGCGCGCTCAGCCTTCGACCTTCAAGTCCTTGATCACGGCATCGATCTGGCGAAGCTTGTCGGCGTCGCCGGCCAGCGCCTTGCGGGCGTCGGCGGCGGCGGCCACCGCCTTGGCGTGGTCGCCCAGCACCATATAGGCGCGCAACAGCCGCTCCCAGCCGGCGAGGTCGGAACCGTCCGCTTTGAGCTTGTCGGCAAGCCGCGCCACCATGGTGCGGATCATGTCGTTCTGCTGGTCGGGGTTCATTTTCGCCGCCGCCGCGATATCGGCTGCGGTCGGCCCGGGCATGCCGGCCGGCGGAGCCGCTGGCCCCTGTGGCGCCATCGGCGGTGCCGCCACCGCGACCGAGGTCGCCGCGTCGACCCCGGCATTGAACTGCTTCAGCTCGTCTGGATTGCCGGACAGCGCCTTGCGCGCGTCGGCGAGCGCGGTCCGCATCTTGTCCTGTTGCTCGAGCACTCGGTACGAGCGTACAAGCTGCAGCCAGCCATTGACGTCGGAACCGTCCTTCTTCAGCCGGTCGGCCAGCCGCTGGATCATGGCGTTGACGTCGTGGTCGCCAGGCGGCGGACCGCTCGCCGCCGCAGCCGGGGCAGCCGTTGCGCCCGCCGGCAGAGGCGCCGCCGACTTGGCCGCTTCGATGCCGTCGCCGAACTGGCGCAGCTTGGCGGCATCGCTGGCCAGCGCCTTGCGGGCGTCGGCGATGGCGGCCCCCATCTTGTCATTCTGGTTGAGCACGCGATAGGAGCGCACTAGTTCCAGCCAGCCCTGGACATCGGAGCCGTCCTTCTTCAGCCGCTCGGCCAGGCGCTCGACCATGGCGTTGACTTCGTGATCGGGGGGAGCGCTTTGCGCCGCCGCGGCCGGTGCGGTCGCCGCGGCTGGCGGCGCATTGCGCGCCAAAGCGTGGCGAACCACCTCGATCCAGGGCGCATTCGGCGGCGCGCCGGCGATCAGGTCGTTCCAGATTTTGTCAGCATCGGCGCGCCGGCCATCCTGATCGGCCGCCATGCCCGTATAGAAACGCGCCATCACGTCCTGCGGGTCGATCTTGAGCGCGCGGTCGAAGGCGGCCTTGGCGTCGGCGGTGACCACGCCATTGGCGGCGGCCACCATGGCCTCGCCGAAATCGGCCTCGCGCTCGGCATTGCTGCCGTTCAGGCTGATGACGTTGCTCCAGGCGCGGACGGCATCGTCATAACGGCCGATGCGCATATAGACCGGCGCCAGCACCTCCCAGGCCTTGCCGTCGTTGGGATTGCGGGCGACGTGGTCCTCGACCTTGGCGACCATGTCCTGGACATTGCGCGCCTCGGTCGCGGTCTGCACGTGCGCCGCCAGCGGTTCGCCCGGCAGGTCCGGCGAACCGAGCGTGAGATAGAGCGCGAAGGCGCCGACCGGCAGCAGGACGAGACCGGCGATGGCGGTCACGCGGCGGTGGCGGAGCGTAGCGGTTTCTTCCGCCGGCCGTTCGGTTTCCTCTGCATCGGCTGCGGCAATCAGCCGGCGCGACACCTCGACGCGGGCAGCTTCGGCCTCGGCGTCGCCGATCAGGCCGGTGGAGCGGTCGCGCTGGATTTCATCCAATTGGTCACGGTAGACGGCGATATCGCTGCCGCGGCGCAAGGGCGTGCGCCGCGCCAGCGGCCAGAGCACCGCGACCGTCGCAGCCGCCGTCATCAGTACCAGCACGAGCCAGAGTGTCATTGAACTATGCTACTCGTTAAGCCGTTGGAATTGTTGCCCGAAAAGACACCTCAAGGGCAAAAAACGTCAGAATGACGACTTGCGTCGCCAGCGCAGTTTTCTCGACCTCCAACTGCCCTAACCCATTGATACATATCAAGGCAGCGCAGGTTTAGTTGGCAAAATATCCGACCAATTTGAAGAGGGGTAGAGGCTCATGAAAGCCGCCGACGTCATGGCGACGAACGTTATTACGGTACGCCAGGATACGCCCGTCACGAAGATCGCCGAGGTGTTGCTGGCAAACCGCATCAGCGCCGTGCCAGTGGTCAATGACAAGGAAGCCTTGGTCGGCATCGTCAGCGAAGGCGACTTGATCCACCGCGTCGAAGCGGGCACCGAGCGGCGGCGTTCATGGTGGCTCGAACTTCTGACCGGGCGGGAGATGCTGGCCCATGAATTCGTCAAGTCGCATGCCGGCAAGGCATCCGACGTGATGACACACCGGGTGATCAGCGTAACGCCGGACACGACGCTGGCCGCCATTGCGTCGCTTTTGGAAAAGCATCGGATCAAACGCGTGCCGGTCGTGATGAACGGAAAGCTTGTCGGCATCGTCAGCCGCGCCAATCTTATACAGGCGCTGGTGAATCTTGGTCGTGAAAAGACGTCGGACGCATCGGTGGACGATCTGACCCTACACGGCAACATCCTCGATCAATTGCGCTCGAAGCCGTGGATCGATCCGACCACGATCAATGTCGTGGTCAATAGCGGCAACGTCGAGCTCTGGGGCATCGTCGATTCCGAGACCGAGAAGGACGCGATCCGCGTCGCGGTCGAAGTCACGCCAGGCGTGCGCCAGGTCGCTAACAAGCTAGTTGTCGAACATCTGATGAGTGCGCAGTAACGGCGTGCTCCGCCGCTGGTGGCGTCCAGGATACGCGTTCCGATCTGTTCTTGACTGCCACTAAGTCGCGTTGCTAGGCAGGAACGCTTGCAGCACAAGCGGAGAACGTTGCTCGGCGCATAAAATTACCGTCCGCCGTGGACCGCTATTCAATTACCGTGCGATCGAGTGCTGCCGCAATGATGCTTTGCGCGGCGGTGAGCCGTTCGTGGCCGATGCCATAGGCGGCGAAAAGTGCTTGCAAATTCGCCGGCACGGCGTCGCCCGCATTGCCACGCGGCCATTTTGCAAGCCGCGCCTCGGCCCATTGTTCGAGTATTGCCTGCTCGATACGTTCGGATTCAAGCTCGGCGGCTTTGACTTGCGCACGCAATTGCATTGCGACCGTTGCGTCCTGCGAATCCTGCAGTTCAACGGACTTAAGATTGCGGCGCGCGGCACGCAACGGCCGCACGACTTGTTCCTGCCATTGCCGGACTGTCTCGCGGGCCGCCCCAATGTCGTCGGGTGTCAACGCGACGCCGTGGACGGCGCCGAGAAACGCGCACAGCAAAATCAAATTCACATCGAGACCAAACCGATCCTGCAGATCGAGGCATTCGTCCTGCACCGCGTTCGCGCCATAGACTGCAAGCGAGAAGTTCCAGAACGGCGAGCCCATGCGGCGTCCCTGCGATGCCATCAATGGCCGGTGAAATTCGGCAGCCGCCGCTCGGCCGTCGCCTTGACGCCTTCCTTGAAGTCATCGGTCTTGCGCAAGTCGGTCTGTTCTTTCAGCTCGTGCTCGGTCGCCTTCAGCACGCGGTGGGCGAGATCGCCGCGCATAGTGGTGCGCGTCGCGATCAGCCCGAGCGGCGAGTTCTCGGCGATCTCGGCGGCAAGGTTCATCGCCGCTTCGCGCACCTCGTCCTGCGGCACCAAGATGTCGGCGAGGCCCATGTCGAAAGCTTCGTCGCCGCGCACGCGGCGGCTGGTATAGAACATCATCGCCGCCTTGGTCGGACCGATGACCAGAGGCAGAGTCACGGTGAGCCCGAAGCCGGGGTGGAAGCCGAGCCGCGTGAAGTTGGCGCTAAAGCGTGTCTCCGGGCAGGCGACGCGGAAGTCGGCCACCATGGCGAGGCCAAGTCCGCCGCCGACCGCGGCGCCGTGCACCGCCGCGACGATCGGTTTCTTGGTGCGGAACAGCCGGTTGCCTTCGATGTAGAGGTGCTGCACCGCCTTCTCGCGGTTGAGCTCGCCCTCGCGTTGGCCCTCTTTGTTGAGCGTCGAGCCGTCGCCGAAATTGGCGCCGGCGCAAAACGCCTTGCCTTGCGCCGCCAAGACCACAGCGCGGCAATCGACGTTTTCGTCGAGCGCTTCCAGTGCGGTGGCGATCTCCTGAATCAGCGCGATGTCGAAGAAATTGTTTGGCGGGCGGCGGATCTCGATCAGCGCGACGTGGCCGGTCTTTTCGACGGCGATATCCTTGAAGGAGCCCATCTCATCGATCCTTTATTCGGCGGCGCTGCGTTGCGGTTGATGTGCCTGCTTGACGATCAAGGCGTCGACAATGGAAACGCCCTGTCCCCGCGCGTGGACGATCACCGGATTGAGGTCGATCTCGGCGATGTCGTCGGCGTGGTCGGCGGCGAAGTGCGACAGTTGCACGATGACATCGATCAGCGCCTCGGTGTCGGCGATCGGCATGCCGCGGTAGGAGCCCAGGATCGCCGCGCCCTTGAGGCGGCCGAGCAACGTGGTGGCGGCGGCGCGATCGAGCGGCACTGGCGACAGCACGACGTCGCCAAGCGCTTCCACCAGCATACCGCCCAAGCCCACCATCAGCAGCGGCCCCCAGGTGGCGTCGCGGTTGATGCCGAGGATGACCTCGCGGCCGGGCGGCGCCATCGGCTGCACCAGCACGCCATCGATCCGTGCCTGCGGCGAATGTTGAAGCGCGGCGGCGAGCACGCGCGCGTAGGCGGCGCGTGCACCGTCGCTCGGTACGTTGAGCGCCACCGCGCCGGCTTCGGTCTTGTGCGGGATGTCGGCGGATTGCACTTTCAGCGCGACGGGTGCTGCCAGCTTGGTGGCGGCGGCTTCCGCTTCGTCCGGCGAATGCACCAGCACGCCGGCTTCGGCGCCCATACCGTAGGCGGCGAGTAAAGGCCGCGCCTGCCACTCGCACAGCACCGGACCTGATGTTGCAAGCTTGGCGCGCACTTGCTCTTGCGCGCTGGCAGCGATGCCGCTGCTTTGCATGGGGTGAAGCAGCCGTTCGCGCGCTTCGCGGTAGTCGGCCAAGACACGCATAGTGCGCGCGCAGCCGGGCGCGCCGGTGAACAGCGGATAGCCGGCCTCATTGAGGATCTCGACGCTGCGCTCGGAGGGCAGCGTGTAGGTCCACATGAACACCGGCTTCTTCGACTCGCGGCCCAGCGCCTGCAGTTTCGGCAGGTCGTTCTCTAGAAAAGCGGAACGGCGCGCCGTCACCACCACGATGATGCCGTCGATCAGCGGCGACTGGCCGACCAGGCGGGCAAATTCCGCATAACCGAGCTTGTGCACGCCCTGTGCGGTGGAATCGACCGGGTTCTGCGAACTGCCATAAGGGGGCAAATGCACGTCGATCGCCTTGCGCGTTTCCTCGTCGAGCAGCGGAACATCGAGGCCCTCGGTTGCGCAGGCATCTGCCATCCACACTCCGGCGCCTCCCGAGGAGGTGCAAATGCCCATGCGTTTGCCGACCGGCAGCTTGTTGCCGCAGGCGAGGAAGCCGGCCGCGATGTCAATCATCTCGTCGAAGTCGCGGCCTTCGATCAGGCCGTAATGTTCGAAGATGGCGCGATAGGCTGCTGCCGAGCCGGCAAGCGCGGCGGTGTGCGAGATCACCGCGCGGCGGCCCGGCTCGGACTGGCCGATCTTGGCGACGATCAGCGGCTTGCCGAGTTTGAGCGCCTTTTCCGCCGCACGCTTGAATTTTCCCGGCGACTTCACGTCCTCCAAGAGCAGCAGGAAGACGTCGGTGCCGCCTTCGTCGAGCATGTAGTCGAAGAAGTCAGCGACATCGAGCACGGCTTCGTTGCCGGTGGTGACGATGTGTCGGAAGGCGAGGTTGCGCGCGCGCGCGCGGTCAAAAAAGGCAAAGCCGAGGCCGCCGCTTTGCGAGATCACCGAGACCTGGCCCTTGCCGAGTGCGCGGGCCGGGCGGATTGCGCCGGCTTTCTTGTCCATGGCCGGTGAAAAGGTCGGGCAGAGCGCTGCTTCGATATTGGCGAAGCCTTCGGTGTTGGGTCCGCTCACCGCCATGTCGTAACGGCGCGCCGTCGCCGCGATCTCGGCTTGCATGCGTAAGCCTGCTTCGCCCGGCTCCTCGGCGAAGCCGGACGACAGGATCACTGCCGCCTTGATGCCGGCTTTGCCGCAGCGTTCCAACTCGGCCGGGATGTATTGCGCGGGCACGATGAGCATCGCGAGATCGGCCGGTTCGGGAAGCTCGGCGACCGATGCGTAGGCTTTGAGGCCTTGCACTTCCGTTGCGCTGCGGCTCACCGGGAAGACTTGCCCCGCATAAGGGTGACTAAGGATCACTTCCAAAATGCGGCCGCGTAGACCCTTAGTGTCTGATGAGGCGCCGACGACGGCGACTGTTTTCGGCCAGAGCAGCTTCCCGATATCAGGCACCCGAACCCCCGTTCACCGCAAACCAAGTCCGCGCGCGATGATGCCGCGCAGAATCTCGGTGGTGCCGCCCTGGATGGTGAGCTTGGGCGCGACCTTGAAGGCGAAATCGAGTTGCTCATCGAGCGTCGCCCGGTTGCTCGCCTCGGGCTCGAGAAACGCCGCGAGCTCGCGCACGCGCTCGGGCAACTGCTGCTCCCAGATGGTGCCGACGTCCTTGACGATGGAGGATTCCACCACCGGCTCCTTGCCGGACTGCAACATGCCAGCGACGGAGACGGACATGCGTCGCAACGTATGGAGTTGTGCCACCAGCCGGCCGAGGCCTTCGGCGCTGCGCAGGTCGGGATCGGGGCCAAGCGCGCGCACCAGTTCGGCGAGCACGTAATATGTTTCTAGAAAGCGCTCCGGTCCGCTGCGCTCGTAGGCGAGCTCACTTGTGGCTTGCTTCCAGGCGCCGTCGATTTCGCCCAACACATGATCGTCGGTCATGAACACGTCGTCGAACACGACCTCGTTGAAATCGTGCTGGCCGGTCATCTGGATGATCGGATTGACCGTGATGCCCGGCGATTTCATATCGACCAGGAACTGCGTGAGCCCGTGGCGGCGGTTCTCCTTGGTCGACGGTGAGGTGCGGAACAGGCCGAGCATATAGTCGGCGATGTGCGCGTTGCTGGTCCAGATCTTCGTGCCGTTGATGGTCCAGCCGCCGTCCACCTTGGTCGCCTTGGTCTTGGCGGCGAACAGGTCGGAGCCGGAATTTGGCTCGCTCATGCCGATGACGAAGCACAATTCGCCGCGGCAGATGCGCGGCAGAATGTCCTGCTTGATGTGCTCGGGCGCGTATTTGAGCAGGATCGGTCCGCTCTGACGGTCGGCGACAAAATGCAGGCGCACCGGCGCGTTGACCACGCGGAACTCCTCGGTGACGACGTAACGCTCGAGGAAATTTCGTTCGTGCCCGCCGTATCGCTTCGGCCAGGTCATGCCGATCCAGCCTTTGGCGCCGACGCGCTTGCTGAATTCGCGGTTCTGGGTGTCACCATGACCGGGCCGGTCGGGGACGAAAGTGCCGGAGGCGACTTCCTCGGCGATGAAGGCGCGCACGTCCTCGCGCAGCTTCTGGCACTCGGGCGGCAGGCGGATTTGGTCGAAGTGGAGATTGGTACTCATGGTTTTACCGAGCCGCCAGCATCGGCCAGAACTGGTTCGCGCCGCGCGCGGCAATCACGTCGCCGAGCGTTGCAGCCCAATGGCTTTCGCTGCCGAAATCGTCGCGCCACGAAAGTACACGCAGCGTGAAGCGATGCAGGGTATGCTCGTTGGTGAAGCCAATCGCGCCGAACACTTGATGCGCGATACCAGCGCCTTCCGCGGCCGCTTCGCCGGAGCGGATTTTCGCCGAGGCGGCTTCCAGCAGGACCGTATCGTCGAAGGCCTCGGCCTGCGCGATGGTGTCGGCGGCGGAACCGGCGGCGGCGAGCGCAGCGGCGGTTCCGCCAGCGAGCCGCGCGAGGTTCTGCTGCACGGCCTGGAATTTGCCTATCTTGCGCTCGAAGGCGACGCGTTCGTTGGCATAAGCAACGCTCATTGCCAGGATTGTTTCCAACGCGCCGGCAATTTGCAGGCCGCGCACCGTCGCGCCCATCAGCATCAGCGCCGATTGATCGAAGCCGCGCGGTGCCGGCGCGCTGCGGATCACTTTTGTGTGCTCGAAAGTCACAATATCCGAGCTCTCGCCGGCGAGATTTTTTCCGTCGCCCACGCGGCAGTCGGTGGTTTTTACCAAAGCGATGATGGCGCCATTGTCTCCCGACGCTACAACCGCGATGTATTCGCAATCCTTGGCGAAGGGAACCCCGCGACTCACTCCGTTCAATGTGCCGTTGGAGTTCAGCGTAATCCGGTCGCGCGGACGGGCCGGGGCAACGGTCATCGCGCCGGCGGGGGCATCAATGCCGGCGCGCGTTAGCAGCCACCCGGCCAGCAGCGTCTCAGCGAGCGGAACGGGCAGTGCGTAACGGCCGGCGGCGGCCACGATCGCGAAACCGTCATTCAGACTCGTGCCGGCGCCGCCTAAGTTTTCCGGCACCCAGGCGAGCGTCAGGCCCGCGTCGGCCAATGCGCGCCACAGCACTTCCTTCCAACGCGTATCGCGGGCGCGATTGATTGTCTGAGGATCGGCCAAGTCGGCAAAAATCCGCGCCGCCGTTGCGGCGACGATATTATCGCTCTCGGTCACGCTTGCCGCTCCGGCTTTCCAGGCGCTGGCGGGCGCCCTGATGGGGCCATCGTGCGGTGCGGCCGCACCGTTGGCAAGCGGCTCCAGTTCGCGCCGGCAGGGTCGTTTTTGTCGAGTTGATCGGGGCTACCATACCGGGTAGCGTTGCTGTCATAAAAAGCAAAAAACAGGCTGCCGACCGGTAATTACTGGCGTCAGTCGCGCATCCTGGGGAGGATCCGATGGGAACCAAATTTGTCGCACTGGCGACGGTTATTCTTGCAAGTCTCACAATCTGCAGTGCTCAGGCGGCGGAGCCGAAACACGGCGGCATTCTGCATATCTATCATCGCGAGACCCCGCCCAGCCTCTCCATCCATGAGGAGGCGACGTTCTCTGTCAACGTCCCCGCGATGGGCATATTCAACAATCTGATCATCTACGATCAGCACAAGCCGCAAAACAGCCTGAGCACCATCGAGCCCGAACTGGCGACCAGCTGGGCCTGGGACAAGTCGAACACCGCGCTTACCTTCAAGCTGCGGCAAGGCGTCAAATGGCATGACGGCCAGCCGTTCACGGCGAAGGACGTGAAGTGCACTTTCGATTTGCTGCAGGGCAAATCGCAGGATAAGTTCCGCAAGAACCCGCGCAAAGATTGGTACGAATTCGTCAATGACGTCTCGGTCAACGGCGACACCGAGGTGACTTTCCACCTTAAGCGGCCGCAGCCTTCGCTGCTGGCGATGCTCGCCTCCGGCTACACGCCGATCTATCCCTGCCACGTGCCGTCGGCGCAGATGCGCACGCATCCGATCGGCACCGGACCGTTCAAGTTCGTCGAGATGAAGCAGAACGAGTCGATCAAGCTCGTGAAGAACCCCGACTATTGGAAGAAGGACCTGCCTTATCTCGACGGCATCGAATACACCATCATCAAGAACCGTGCGACCGCGGTGCTCGCGTTCGTCGCCGGCAAGGTCGACATGACCTTCCCGACTGAGATGACGGTGGCGCTGGTAAAGGACGTCAAGTCGCAGGACCCCAAGGCGATCTGCGAAATCAAGCCGATCAACGTCAGCACCAATCTGATCGTCAATCTTGAGTCGCCGCCGTTCAATAATCCGGAACTGCGCAAGGCGATGATGCTCTCGCTCGACCGCAAGGCGTTCATCGACATCATCTTGCAGGGGCAGGGCGATCAGGGCGGCTCATTGCTGCCGCCGCCGGAAGGCGTCTGGGGCCTGCCGCCGGATATTCTCAAAACAATCCCGGGCTATGGCGACGTTAAGAAGGATCGCGAGCAAGCCCGCGCGATCATGACGAAGTTGGGCTACAGCGCGGAAAAGCCGCTCAAGATCAAAGTGTCGACGCGCAATCTTGCGACCTATCGCGATCCGGCCGCGGTGCTGATCGATCAGCTCAAGAGCATCTACATCGAGGCCGAGCTAGATCCGGTCGAATCCAGCTCCTGGTTTGCCAAGGTGGCGCGCAAGGATTACCAGGTCGGGCTCAACCTCACCGGCAACGGCATCGACGATCCCGATCAGGCCTTCTACGAGAACTACTCCTGCGGGTCGGAGCGCAACTACACGCATTACTGCAACAAGGACCTGGAGAAGCTGTTCGATCAACAGTCGGCGGAGACCGATGTCGCCAAGCGCAAGAAGCTGGTGTGGGAAATCGACAAGAAAATCCAGGAGGACGGAGCGCGGCCTATCCTGTTCCACGCCCGCACTGGCACCTGCTGGAAGCCCTACGTCAAGAACATGACGATCGAGAGCAATAGCGCCTACAACGGCTATCGCTACGAGGACATCTGGCTGGATAAATAACAACGCCAGCCCCCGGCGCGCCTGACCGTGAGGGTGGTCAGGCGCGCTTTTCCCCGCGCACCATGGGAGGACTTGGTGGGGAGTTACCTGATCAGGCGCTTCTTCTTGATGCTCCTGACGCTGTTCGGAATTTCCGTGCTGGTGTTCACGATGTTGCGGGTAGTGCCCGGCAACATCGCGGATATCTTGTTCGATGCGGCGGGGATGATCGACACCGCGGAAAAAGGAAAGCTGGAAAAGGAGCTGGGGCTCGATAAGCCGATCGTCGTGCAATACGCGCACTGGATCGGCGGACTGGCGCATGGCGATCTCGGCTATTCCTACGTGTCGGAAAAGCCGGCGCTGCAGGAGATTCTTCCGCGCATTCCCATCACCGCCAAGCTTGCCGGCCTAGCGTTGAGCTTTGCCATTCTGTTCGGAGTTCCGCTCGGCGTCATCAGTGCGGTCAGGCAGAATTCTAAACTTGATTATGCGCTGCGGGTGATCAGCCTGAGCGGACTGTCGATGCCGGCATTCTGGCTTGGCCTGCTGATCCTGATGGGGTTCGTTAAATTCTTCGGCACGATTCCGATCTATACCGATCCGCCGCACGGCTTCTGGAACAACTTGTGGCTCTACAGCGTGCCGGCGGCGGCGGTCGGCTTTCGCTCATCGGCGCTGGTGATGCGGCTGACGCGCTCGTCGATGCTGGAAGTGCTGCGCCAAGATTACATCCGCACCGCGCGCGCCAAAGGCGCGTCGGACTCCAACGTCAATTACCATCACGCTTTGCGCAATGCGGTGCTGCCCGTGGTCACGGTTATCGGCCTCGAGGCCGCCTTTCTGATGGGCGGCCTAATCGTGACCGAGACGGTGTTCAACATTCCGGGTGTCGCGCGATTCCTGGTCGAGGCGATCCGCTGGCGCGATTACCCGATCGTGCAGAACCTGGTGATGTTCATCGCGGTGGTCGCGGTATCCATCAATTTCCTAGTCGACTTGCTCTACGCGGTGCTCGATCCGCGCATCAAGTATTCCTGAGGGTAGCGCATGGCCAGCATCTATGTCGCTCCCGTCCCCGCACCCGACACCGCCCGCGCCGAGGGTGTGTGGTCGAAAATCCGCTATCACGCCGCCGCGCATCCGCTCGGCCTGGTCGGCGCCGCCATCATGGCGGTGTTCGTGTTTGCGGCGATTTTTGCCGACTTCATCACCTCTTATGATCCGATCAGAACCAATTCGGCGATCACGCTGTTGCCGCCCAACCATCTGCATTGGCTCGGCGCCGACCAGATGGGGCGCGACATCTATAGCCGCATCGTCTACGGCGCGCGCATCTCGCTCGCGGTCGGCCTCGGCTCGACCTTCCTCGGCTCGCTTTTCGGCGTCGTGCTCGGTCTCGCCTCCGGCTATATTGGCGGCTGGGTCGATCTTGTGATCCAGCGCATTGTCGACGTACTGCAAGCCGTGCCGCTTCTGGTGTTGGCGCTGGTGATGGCGGCGGCGCTCGGCCCCGCGCTCGACAACACCATCGTCGCCATCGCCATCCCGCTGGTGCCATACACCGCCCGCATCATCCGATCCAATACGCTCACTTTGCGCGAGCAGCCCTTCGTCGAGGCGGCGCGCGCCATCGGTATGAGCGAATTCCGCATCGCCGTGCGCCACGTGCTGCCCAACACGCTGGCGCCGCTGATCGTGATTGCCACCGCGCAGCTCGGCGCGGCGATCCTGACCGAAGCCTCACTGTCGTTCCTCGGCCTCGGCGTGCCCGAGCCGCATCCTTCTTGGGGCCGTATGCTGTCGGAATCGGCGGCTGAATACGTGCGCACGGCTCCTTGGCTGGTAATCTTCCCCGGCGCCGCCATCAGCCTCGCGGTGTTCGGCACCAACCTGCTCGGCGATGCGCTGCGCGATATCCTCGACCCGCGGCTGCGCAACTGACATGAACATCGTCAGCGAGCCCGAAACCGGCAGTCCGGCGCCGGCCGATATTTCCAACGCGGCGCCGTTGCTCGTGGTCGACGGCCTGCGCACCTATTTCGACCTGCGCCATGGCGTGGTGAAGGCGGTGGACGGCGTCTCCTTCGCGCTCGCCCCGCACGAGACGCTGGCGATCGTCGGCGAATCCGGCTGCGGCAAGAGCATCACGGCTTTGTCGCTCATGCGCCTCGTGCCCGATCCGCCCGGCCGCATCGCCGGCGGCTCGGTCAAACTCGCCGGCGTCGATCTGCTCGCGCTCAGCGCCGAGGAGATGCGCGGCGTGCGCGGCAAGGACATCGCCATGATCTTCCAGGAGCCGATGACCTCGCTCAACCCGGTGCTGACCATCGGCAGTCAGATCGCCGAGGTGCTGCTGCTGCACGAGAACATCGACCGCGCGCGGGCGCGCGCAAAGGCGATTGACATGCTGCGCCTCGCCCGCATCCCCGAGCCCGAGCAGCGCGCCGGCGAATATCCGCATCAACTGTCGGGCGGCATGCGCCAGCGCGCCATGATCGCGATGGCGCTCGCCTGCAATCCGAAAGTGCTGATCGCCGATGAGCCGACCACCGCGCTCGACGTTACCATCCAGGCGCAGATTCTCGACATCATCATGGACCTGCAGCGCAAGCTGGGCACCGCCATCATCCTGATCACCCACGACCTCGGCGTGGTGGCGGAAACCGCGCAGCGTGTCATCGTTATGTATGCCGGACGCAAGGTGGAGGAGGCACCGGTCGACGAATTGTTCGCGCGGCCGCAGCACCCTTATACGCGCGGGCTGATGGCCTCGATCCCGCGCCTGCCGCTGATGCGCGGCGAGGCCGACAACACCGGCGAGCGCCTGCAGGAAATTCCCGGCATGGTGCCGGCTTTGACCAACCTGCCGGCCGGCTGCGTGTTCGCGCCGCGTTGCGCTTTTGCCGAGGACCGCTGCCGCCGCGAATACCCGGCCTACGACGAAAAGCGGCCGCGCCATTGGGCGGCTTGCTGGCGCTCGGAAGAACTGTTCGGTGACGGCCATGGCTGAGGCGCCGGTGATCGAGGTCAACGATCTCAAGAAGCATTTCCCGATCCGTAAGGGGCTGCTGCAGCGCGCCGCCGGCACGGTGTTTGCCGTCGACGGCGTCAGCTTCTCGATCAAGGCCGGCGAGACGCTGGGTCTCGTCGGCGAATCCGGCTGTGGCAAATCCACCGTTGGCCGCACCGTCCTCCGTTTGATCGAGCCGACCGGCGGCAGCATCCGCGTCGACGGCCGTGATATTACGCATTTAAGCAAGACGGAGCTGCGGCCCTATCGCCGGCAGATGCAGATCATCTTCCAGGACCCGTTCTCCTCGCTCGACCCGCGTATGTCGGCGGGCGAGATCGTCGCCGAACCAATGCGCGTGCATCGCACCGCGCGTGGCGGCGAGGTGAAGAAGCGGGTGGCCGAATTGTTCGAGCGCGTCGGCTTACGCAAGGCGCAGATGAATAATTTCCCGCACCAATTTTCCGGGGGGCAGCGCCAGCGCATCGGTATTGCCCGTGCTCTCGCGCTGCAACCCAAGTTAATTGTCGGCGACGAGCCGGTGTCGGCGCTCGACGTTTCGATCCAGGCCCAGGTGCTCAATCTGATGATGGACCTGCAGCGCGAAATGGGGCTCGCGTATCTCTTCATCTCGCACAATCTCGCCGTGGTCGAGCATCTGAGCCACCACATCGCGGTGATGTATCTCGGCCGCATCGTCGAAATGACCGACAAGCGCACGCTGTTCACCAAGGCGCTGCATCCGTACACCGAGTCGCTGCTGTTGGCGGTGCCGGTGCCCGACCCGCGCGTCAAGCGTACCAAGCGCGTGCTGCAGGGCGACGTACCGAGCCCGATCAACCCGCCCTCGGGCTGCCATTTTCACACCCGCTGCCCCTACGTGGTCGAGCGCTGCCGGGCGGAAACGCCGGCGTTGCGTGAGGTCAATCCCGGGCAACTGGTTGCCTGCCACCTGCGCTAGGGCGATATCTCTGTTACATATGACGGCAGCAACACGGAGCCGCAATGCCCGCCCGCACGTCCAATATCAATCCTAATCCGTTCACCACCCGTCCGGAAATCGAAGGCACCTTTGGCGTCGTCGCCTCGACGCACTGGATCGCGACCGCCGTTGGCATGGCGACGCTGGAAAAGGGCGGCAATGCCTTCGACGCGGCGGCCGCCACCGCCTTCACGCTGCAGGTGGTCGAGCCGCACCTCAACGGGCCGGGCGGCGACGTGCCGGTCATCGTGCACGACGTGCGGCGCGGCAAGACCGAAGTAATCTGCGGGCAGGGCCCGGCGCCCGCCGGCGCCACGATCAAGCACTACCGCGACGACCTGGGCCTAGATCTCATCCCGGG
This sequence comes from uncultured Alphaproteobacteria bacterium, assembly GCA_963821785.1. Classification (GTDB taxonomy): domain Bacteria; phylum Pseudomonadota; class Alphaproteobacteria; order Rhizobiales; family Xanthobacteraceae; genus Pseudolabrys. The sequence goes on from CAWGFC010000001.1 coordinate 566,213, forward strand.
CACCGGACTGCTGGCCGCCTGTATTCCCGGCACCTTCGACACCTGGATGACGTTGTTGCGCGACTACGGCACCATGCGGCTTGCCGACGTGCTCGCGCCCGCGATCGGCTACGCCAAAAACGGCTACCCGTTGGTCGAGCGCATCAGCGCCACCATCGACACGGTCAAGGACCAGTTCCGCGATCATTGGCCGACCTCCGCCGCGCTTTATATGCCCGACGGCAAGGTGCCGGCGCCCGGTACCATCTTCACCAATGCGAAGATGGCCGAGACCTACGAGCGTATCTTACGCGAGGCGCAAGGCGGCGCCGGCAATCGCGAAGCGGAGATCGAGCGCGCGCGGAAATCCTGGTCGCAGGGCTTTGTCGCCGACGCCATCGACCGCTTCTGCCGCACGCAAGAAGTCATGGATACCTCGGGCCAGCGTCATCGCGGCGTGCTCAACGGCCAGGACATGGCCGGCTGGCAGGCAAGCGTCGAACCGCCGATCAGCTATGACTACGGCCGCTACACGGTGATGAAGCCGGGACCGTGGACGCAAGGGCTCGTCACCTTGCAGACGCTCGCTCTGCTCAAAGGCTACGATCTCGATGCGCTCGCGCCCACCAGCGCCGAATTTATCCATCTGCAGATCGAGGCGACCAAGCTCGCTTTCGCCGACCGCGATACCTTCTACGGCGATCCGAAATTCGTGAAAGTGCCGGTCGATGTACTGCTCTCGGACGCCTACAACGAGGAGCGCCGGAAACTGATCACCGAGCGCGCCTCGCTGGAGCTGCGCCCCGGAACGGTGCGCGGGCTTCGGCAAGCAACTCGACGTGCGCCTGGCCGAAGGCGCGCGTGCCGCGGTCGCGAGCTCTGGCGCCGGCGAGCCTACGGTCGGCCGCGTCGACTGGACACACGATGAGAACCGCCTGCCCGATGCCGCCGCGCTGCGCGAACGCGCCGGCGCGATCCCCGGCGACACCGTGCATTTCGACATCATCGATCTCGACGGCAACATGGTTTCGTCGACGCCGTCGGGCGGCTGGCTGCACTCCTCGCCGACGATACCGGAGCTTGGCTTCTGTCTCGGCACGCGCGCGCAGATGTTCTGGCTGGATGAGGATCATCCGGCAGCGCTCGCGCCGGGAAAACGCCCGCGCTCGACGCTGACGCCGACGATGGCGCTGCGCGACGGCGAGCCCTATCTCGCCTGGGGCTCGCCTGGCGGCGACCAGCAGGACCAGTGGATCACGCAGATGTTCCTGCGTCACGTGCACGCCAACATGAACCTGCAGGAGGCGATCGATGCGCCGGCCTGGCATTCCGAGCATTTCCCGTCGTCGTTCTGGCCGCGCATGGCGCGCCCCGGTGTGATGGTCGTCGAGCAGCGGGTGCCCGAGGCGACGGTCAATGAGCTGCGCGCGCGCGGCCACGAAGTCGAGGTCGGGCCGGCCTGGTCGGAAGGCCGGCTGACGGCCGCCTCGCGCCTGGGCAAGCGCCGCCGCGCCGCCGCCAATCCGCGCGGCATGCAGGGCTACGCGGCCGGGCGCTGATTTCACTCTACGAAAATACTACCGTATCGTTCGTCAAGAATTTCGCGCGCCACGTGATTGCCGCCGCGCCGCCGGTTTGCAATGTTGCCGCGGCACAAAAACGGACCGCACACAATGACAGCTCCCACCGCCTTCGTCTCCGGCGCCTCGACCGGCGTCGGCTACGGCATCGCCTGCGCGCTGGCGCAGGCGGGCTACGATCTGGCGGTGACCAGCCGCGACGCGGCGCGGCTCGATGCGCTCCTGAAAGAGCCGGCGATGCAAGGGCGCAAGGTCGCGCCGGTCAAGCTCGACGTGCGCGTCGAGGGCAACATCGCGAAAGCGCTTGCCGCCGCGGCCGAGGCGCTCGGCGACATCGACGTGCTGGTCAACAATGCCGCGCGCTCGCTGGTCAAGCCGGCGGTCGAGGTGACGAGCGCGGAATGGGACGACGTCACCAACACCAATCTCAAAGGCCCGTTTTTCGTGGCGCAGGCCTATGCCGCGCGTTGCATCGCCGCCAAACGTCCCGGCTGCATCGTCAACATCGTCTCGACGCACGGCATGACCGGCTTTCGCCGGCCGTGCGGTCTACGGCATCAGCAAAGGCGGGCTGATCCAGATGACGCGCATGCTGGCGATCGAATGGATCCCGCACAACATCCGCGTCAACGCGGTGGCGCCGTCGACCGTGCTGACACCGTCGCGCGCGGCGATGTACGACGACGCGACGCGCGCCCGCATGGTCGCGCGCATTCCCATCGGCCGGTTCATCACGCCGGAAGAGGTCGCGGCGGCGGTCGTGTTCCTCGCCAGCCCCGGCGCCTCGGCGATCACCGGCGAGACGCTCGCCGTCGACGGCGGGTTCATGGCGAGTTAGCGCGCGAGGTTGTTGCTGACGCTCCCGGACGCAGCCTGTGATCGGCGCCGAAGCGCGGGAGCGGCCAGCTTTCACGCTCCGAAAGATTTCGGGCGGCCTTATTCGCGTACTCCCGAGCGCCGCGCGCGCCTTGTCCACCTTGTGAACGCGCCACGGATGACACTCGGAACGCAAGCGAGCGTTGCGTCCGCAACGGTTGCGGCACTATTCAAACGGTGCCTAAAGTGCGGCCATAAAGCGCAGCTGCGGCCCGTTCCTTGCCGCGCGCTGCCGTCCGGGGAGACGCCTGCTTGAAAATCGGAATCCTGCTCGGCGACGACATCGGCCTCGAGGTCGTGCCGGAGACCGTCAAGGTGATGAAAGCCGCCGCGGCGCGCGCCGGGCTCGCGATCGACTGGCAGCCGCTGTCGATTGGCAAGGACGGCCACGACAAGGAAGGCAACACGCTGCCGCCATCGACGGAAGCCGCGCTGTGGAAGCTAGACGGCTGGATCATGGGGCCGATCGGCCACGCCGCCTACCCGCGCAAGGACCCAACCTGGGTGATGCCGCCGGTACGCAAGCGCTACGAATTGTTCGGCGCCATCCGTCCGTCGCGCTCCTATCCGAGCGTCAAGTCGATCCACAAGGACGTCGACATCGTTTTCCTGCGCGAATTGTCGGAAGGCATGCTCTATTCGGAAACGGTGGTCGCCGGCGCTCCGGAGTTCCGGCCGAACGACGACATCACGGTCGCCATGCGCGTGATCACCCGCAAGGGCTCGAACCGCGTCGCGCGCGAGGCCTTCGAGATCGCACGAACGCGCAAGCGTAAGAAGGTGACCGCCGCGCACAAGGAGCCGGTCTATCGGCTGGCCTGTGGCATGTTCGCCGAGGAATGCCGCAAGGTGGCGAAGGAATACCCCGACGTCACCTTCGAAGAAGCGATGATCGACACCATCTCGATGAAGCTCGTGATGGCGCCGCAGCAATACGACGTGGTGGTGACCACCAACCAGTTCGGCGACATTTTGACCGACATCGGCGCCGGATTGGTCGGCGGCCTAGGTCTCGCGCCCGGCCTCTGCGTCGGTGAGAGGCAGGCGATGGCGCAGGCGACGCACGGCTCGGCGCCCGACATCGCCGGGCGCAACATCGCCAATCCCTACGCCATGATCACGTCGGGGCAGATGCTGCTCGGCTGGCTCGGCCGCAAGCACAACAAACCGAAGGCCGTCGCCGCGGCGAACTACATGCAGGCGGCGATCGACAAGGTCATCGTCGAAGCAAAACACCTGACCAAGGATCTCGGCGGCAACGCCAGCACCCAACAAATGGGCGACGCCATCGCGGCCGCCGTCCAGCAATAGGCAAAAACGGAAACGCCAAGAAACGGAATAGCCATGTACAGCCTGCAGCTCAGCCCCGAACAGTTGGAAATCCGCGACACCATGCGCGATTTCGTCGCGCGCGAGATCAAGCCGGCGGCGCTCAAGGCCGACCGCCTCGACCAATGCGACCGCACGCTGCTGGTCGATCTGCTCGATCAGGCCTCGCAGATGGGCCTGCGCGGCCTCGCGCTCTCTGAGGACCGCGGCGGCGCAGGAGTCGATGCGCTGACGTCGTGCATTGTCACCGAGGAACTGGCGGCCGGCGATCCCGACCTTGCCGCGGTGCTGTCGGAGAGCTCTCGGCTCGCCCATTTGCTGTTCGACCAATGCATGAATGACGCGCAGCGCGACGCCCTGTTGCCGAAGTTTCTTAACGGCGACCGCTATCATCTCGCTTTCGCCGGCCGCGAGCCGGGCAGCGACACCCGGCTGGGCGTCAACTATCACCGGCCGGCGGCCACGGACGTGGCGGTGAAGACCACGGCGGCCAAGTCCGGCAACGATTTTATCGTCAACGGCGTGAAAGACTGCGTCGCCAACGCGCCGGTCGCAGGCCTGTTCGCCGTGCTGGTGCAAATTCCCGGACGTCCGAGTGGCAGTGTGCTGCTGGTGCAGGCCGATGCGCCGGGCGTGAGCGTGAAAGCGCACGACAAGCCGTGGCAGCACGGTGTCTGCGGCGAGGTGACTTTCAAAGACTGCAAGGTGCCGGCCGGCAATCTGCTCGGCGACGACGCGGCGACCCTATTGACCGGCGCGGCATCGCCCGGCCGCGGCATACCGCTGGCGCAGGCGCTCAATCTCGGCATCGGCCGGGCCGCCTACGAAGCCGCGCTCGACTACGCGCACTTACGCGTGCAGGGCGGCCGTCCGCTGATCGAGCATCAGGCGATTGCCAACAAACTGGCCGAATCGGCGATCCGGCTCGAGGTCGCGCGTAACGCTGTCTGGCAGGCGGCCTGGGCCTCCGATCATCCGGAAGCAGTCGCTGATCGCAGCTTGGCCGACCTGCCGCTGACGACCGTCGCGCAGGTGTTCGCGTCCGAAGCGGTCATGAAGGCGACCAAGGATTGCGCCGAAATCTTCGGCGCCATGGGCGTGATGCGCGACATGCCGCTGGCCAAATACATCCACGACGCCCGCGTGTGTCAGCATAGCGGCGACGGCAATACCGACGCCAATCTGCGCATCGCGGAGGAACTCGCCGGCTACCGGCGCGCCGGCAACGGCGCGATGCGGCTTGCCGGCGAATAACCAGACGTTTCAGGTGAGGATGCTTCCATGGATTTCAATCTGAGCAACGAACAGCGTTCCTGGCAGATGGCGGCGCGCAATTTCGCCGACGAGGAGATCCGCCCGATCACGCTTGAGCGCGACACCATCTCGACCCCGGGCGAAACCTGGGATTGGGAGATCATCAAAAAGGGCTCCAAGCTCGGCTTCCGCACCATGGCGGTGCCGAAGGAATGGGGCGGCCAGGGCACCGATTTCGTCACCCAGGCGCTGGTGATGACCGAATTGGCCAAGGCCGACAGCGCTATTTCCAAGGCGTTCAGCCAGAACTGGAAGTGGAGTCACCTTATTTCGGCGTCCTGCACCGAGGAGCAGAAGCAGCGCTTCCTGCCGGGCTTCGTCGCCGACGATACCTGGGTGCTCGGCAAGGGTATCACCGAGCCGAGCGCCGGCTCCGACAACCGTATGCCGCAGGACGATCCGAAGACCGGTATCAAGCTGCGTGCCGAGCGCAGGGGCGACGAGTGGATCCTCAACGGCGAGAAGGCCTTTATCGCCAACGCGCCGGTCGGCAAGCTGTTCTTCATTGACGCGCGCACCGATGCGACCGTGCCGCCGAAACAAGGCACCACGCTGTTCCTGGTGCCGAGCGACACGCCCGGCTTCCGCATCGGCAAGGTGTTCAACAAGAGCGGCTGGCGCTTCTATCAGAACGGCGAAATGATCTTCGAGAACGCGCGCGTGCCGCACACCAACGTGGTCGGCGACGTCGGCGGCGCCGTCAAGAAGAGCGGCAGCGCGGGCGGCGACACCACCGGCGGCGATCTGTTCGGCGATCTCGAGCTGTCCGCCAATGGGCTTGGCATCTGCGACGACGCCTGCGCGACCGCGCTCAAATTCGCCAAGACCGAGAAGCAGGGCGGTCAACCGCTGTGGGCGCAGCAGAACGTGCAGCTGCAGATCAACAAGATGTTCATGCTGACCGAGGCGCTGCGCTCATTCGTCATGCGGGTGGCCTGGGAGCACGACATGAAAATCCATTCCCACAACGCCGGGCTGGCGATGAACTATTCCTGCGATGTGGTGAACGAGGTGTCCGAATTGTATATGGAAGTGCGCGGCGCCAACGGCTGCTACATGGACCACCATACCGACAAGCTGGTGCGCGACGCCTTCATCTGGAACCACCTCGCCGGCGACAGCGTCTCGCGCATGAAGGTGGCACGGCGGTTGGCAGCCTAGCGCGCGAGCTTTACCGGCGCGCCTTTGTCGAGCGAGATGATGACCGCCTCGAAGGCGCCGATCAGATTCAGCAACTGATCCGGCCGCACCGGAAACGGCGCCTTGCCTTCGATGGCGTCGGCGAAGGCTTCGAGCAGCACGCGCAGCGAATCGACGTGTTCGAGCTTCCGTTCTTCCGTCGGCCCGCCGATCTTGCCGACAATCAGCGTATCCTCGCCGCGCGCTTCCGCCATGCCGTCGGTGCCGAACACGGCGCAGCGCCAATAGACTGGCGCGGCGCGCACGGTCGCCATCAGGCCGGTGGCGCCGCTTTCGAATTCCACCAGCGCGGCGACCACGTCGCGCGGATCGGGCGGCGCTTTCTTCGAGATCGAGCGCGCATCGACGTAGGAGATCGGCCCGACCAGATTGATGAAGGCGTCGAGCACGTGCAGGCCGGCGCCGGTCATGCCGGCGCCAGGCGATTCCGCCGGATCGTCGCGCCAGCCGCCGGAAACGCGAGTCGAATGCTCGTTGGAGAAATGTCCTTCGATATGCATCACCTTGCCGATTTCGCCCGCCTCCACCACGCGCTTGAGCTCGCGCATCGAGGCGAAGCAGCGCTTGTTGTTGCCGGTGCCGAGCGGCACGCCCGCCGCCTTGACTGCAGCCACCGCGCGCTCGGCTTCCGCTCGGGTGAGCGCGAGCGGCTTCTCGCACCACACTGGTTTGCCGGCGGCCGCCACCATGCGCACCTGCTCGACGTGCAGCGAATGCGGCGTCGCCAGCAGAATGGCCTGCACCTCCGGGTCGGCGATGGCGTCTTTCAGGTCGGTCGACAACCGGAAGCCATGCTTGGCGGCGAGTTCGCGCGCGAGTTCCGGCTCCTTGGTCACGCCGTGCACGATGCGCAGGCGGCTGCTTTTGCCTTGAATTGAACCGAGAACCGTCTGGCCCCAACGGCCGAGACCCACCATGGCTGCATTGATCATCGTTGCCCCGACATTGCGATGCGTCTTGCCAATGTCGGCCAATCGCGTTGTCATGACAAGCCGCGTGGGAGAGAGGGGCGTATTCCATGAAAGCGATGGTGTTGCGGGGCCCGAACACCCCGTTCGAGTTGGCGACGGTGCCCGATCCGGTCGCCAGTCCGGGCGAGGCGGTCGCGCGCGTCATCACCTGCGGCGCAGGCCTGACCATCCAGCACGCCAAGGCCGGCCGCCGGCAGATCGATTTTCCGCGCATCATCGGCCACGAGATTACGGCTGAGATCGTCGACGTCGGCGCCGGCGTCTCGACACTGAAAGTGGGCGACGGCGTCACGTCCTTCTTTTATTTGAACTGTGGCCACTGCCGCTTTTGCCTGACCACGCTTGAGCCGCTCTGCATCCATGGCGGCGGCAATGTCGGGCTGGAATGCGACGGCGGATATGCCGAATACATCAAGCTGCCGGCGCACATCTTCATCAAATATCCGGAAGAGCTCGATTACAAGGCGCATCCGGCGGAGATGGGTGTCATCACCGATGCGCTGGCGACGCCGTACAAAGTGCTCCGCCGCGCGCAGGTCAAAGGCGGTGAAACAGTCGCGGTGATCGGCGCCGGCGGCGGCCTCGGCATTCATCAACTGATGATGGCGAAATGGGCGAATGCGCGCGTGATCGCGGTTGAGGCGGCGGCCGACAAATTCGATGCCTGCCGCAAGGCCGGCGCCGACGAAGTGGTCAATCCGCGCGACGGCGACGTGGTCGAAGCGTTGCGCGACCTCACGCACGGCGCCGGCGTCGATGTGGTGGTCGACTACGTGTCCACCACGGCGACGCAGGAGGCGGCCGTCAGGGCGCTCGGTCAGCGCGGCCGCATGGTCATTCTCGGCGGCGCCGCGCAGCCGTTCAACGTGCTGGCGCGCGACATGCTCACCAAGGAACAGGCGATCCTCGGCAGCCGCTATGTCACGCGCGCCGAGATACTGGATGCGTGCGATCTGGTGGCGCGCGGCGAAGTGTGGCCGCTGGTGACGGTCGTGCGACCGATGGCGGAGGCCGAGGCGGTGCACGATCTGGTCGAGCGCGGGCAGGTGACGGGCCGCGCGGCCTTGCGCGTCGCATAGCGGCCAGATTTATTTCTTACGGATGCGGAAGGTGAGGACGCCGTCCGCTTCCGCCTTGCCTTCCAGCGCGTCGCCGGTCTGCCGCAGCAGGTTCGGAATATCGATCGCGGTCAGCGGATCGGTGCATTCGGCGACGATCAGGTCGCCGCTTTTGAGGCCGGACAGCTTCTTGCGCACCCGCAGCGCCGGCAGCGGGCATTTCAGGCCGCGCAGATTCATGGTGGTTTCGCTCATGCGCTTTCCGCCTCGCTGGGGTAGACTGAATAAGCTCACCGCAACAAGGTCAAGCACCGGTATATGGCAGCGGCGTCCGAGACGATTCAGACCATAGGGAGACTGACGCCGCTTGCCGAGGTGCTGGCGCTGATCGACCGGGAGGTGAAGCCGGTCGCGCCGCGGCGGATTGCCCTGGCGCGGGCTTTGCCCGCAACGCTGGCCGAGGACGTCATTGCCGAAACGCGGCCGGCTGCGCCGCTGGCGCTGATCGACGGCTGGGCGCTCAACGCCGATCTGACGCGCGACGCCGGCAGCTATGCGCCGGCGCCCTTGCCGCAGATGCCGGTGCGCATCGAAGCGGGTCGCCCGATGCCGGACGGGACCGACAGCGTTGCGGCGTTTGACATGGTGAAGCTAACGCAGGGCGGCGCGGAGGCGCTTGCCCCGGTTAATCCAGGTGACGGCGTGCTGCCGGCCGGCGGCGATTGCGACGTCTCCGTGCCGATACGCCGCGCCGGCGAGCGCCTGCGTGCCATCGATCTCGCCACCTTGGGCGGCGCCGGCGTGAGCGAGGTCAGCGTTCGCAAGCCGCGGCTGCGCGTCGTGCCGGTGCGAACCGACACGATCATTACTAACGCCGCTCGGTTGATCGCGACCGATGCGGCTCGCTGCGGCGGAGCGCCCGACGAGGCCAACGGCGACTTGAGCGAAGCATTTTCGGACGAGAGCACCGACGCCATCGTCGCCATCGGCGGCACCGGCAGCGGCAGCAACGACACCATTGCGCAGACCCTGGCACGCGCGGGACGGCTCGTCGTGCATGGCGTCGCGCTCACGCCGGGCGAGACCGCCGCGTTCGGTTTTATCGGGACGCGGCCGGTGCTGCTGCTGCCGGGCCGTCTCGACGCCGCGCTGGCGGTATGGCTGACCATCGGCCGGCGCATACTTGAGCGGCTTGCGGGCGGCACGCCGGACGGGCCGACCGAGACGCTCACCTTGTCGCGTAAAATCGCGTCTACCGTCGGCCTTGCTGAAGTTATTCCGCTGCGCCGTTCAGGCGGCACCGCCGAACCGCTGGCCGCGAAATATCTCTCGTTGTCCGCGCTGACGCGATCGGACTGTTGGTTGCTAGTGCCGGCCGACAGCGAAGGCTATTCCGCTGGCGCGCCGGTTCCGGTAAGGCCGTGGCCATGAGAGTCTTAGCATGAGTGAGACCCGCAAGGCGCGGCCGGACGCCAATGCCGAACTGCTCGCGCGCGTGCGCGCGGCGGCGCGCCAGGAGCAATTCCTCGACGTGGTGTCGGCGGACGAGGCGCGCGCGCGCTTCGAGAAGCACCTCGATCTCAAGCCGCTTGCCGCCGAGACCGTCTCGCTTGCCGAAGCGCTCACGCGCGTGCTCGCGCACAATGTGGTTGCGGCGGTCGATGCGCCGCCGTTCGATCGTTCCAACGTGGACGGCTTCGCGCTGCGCGCGGCGGACACGATTGGCGCCAACGACAGCAATCCGAAAATCTTCCGGCTCAATGCCGAAGTAATCGCCTGCGGCGATGCGCCGGCGCTGGAGGTCGCGCCCGGCACCGCCACGGCCATCGCCACCGGCGGCGTGATCCCGCGCGGCGCCGACGCCTTGGTGATGATCGAGGCGACCGAGCTTACCGCCGCGAGCGCGCCCAGCATTGAACTGCGCCGCGCCACCGCGCCTGGGCAATTCATCTCCTACGCCGGTTCCGACATCGCGCGCGGCGAGACGCTGCTGCGGCGTGGCACGCGCATCGGCTCGCGCGAGATCGGCATGTTGGCGGCCTGCGGCCTGGCGCAAGTGGACGTGGTGCGGCGGCCGAAAGTAGCGGTGCTGTCGACTGGCGATGAACTGGTGGCGCCGGGTTTGCCGCTGACGCCGGCGGGTGTCTACGACAGCAATGGCGCGATCATCGCGGCGGCCGTCACCGAAGCCGGCGGCGAGCCGCTCAGCCTTGGCGCCTTTCCCGACGACGCGGCGGTGCTGGAACAGGCCGTGCGCCAGGCACTGGCGGGCAGCGATATGGTCGTGCTCTCCGGCGGCACCTCGAAAGGCGCCGGCGATCTGTCGCACGCAATCGTGTCGCGGTTGGGTGCGCCCGGCATCCTGGTGCACGGCGTCGCGCTCAAGCCCGGCAAGCCGCTTTGCCTCGGCGTCATTGCCGACAAGCCGATTGTGGTGCTGCCGGGCTTTCCGACCTCGGCGATCTTCACGTTCCACGCTTTCGCCGCGCCGGTGATCCGCGCCCGCGCCGGCCTGCCACCGCAAGCGGCGGAGAAAACCAGCGCCCGCGTGCCGGTGCGGATTGCCTCCGAACTCGGCCGCAAGGAATTCGTGCTGGTGTCGTTGGTCGAGAGCGACGAAGGCACCATCGCGTTTCCGACCGGCAAGGGTTCCGGCTCGGTGACAAGTTTCTCGCAATCCGACGGTTTCCTCGAGATTGACGCGCTGGCTTCCTCGCTCGACGCCAACAGCGTCGTCGACGTCACGCTCATCGGCAGCGCAGCGCATGCGCCCGACCTGGTGATCATGGGTAGCCACGACGTGGCGCTCGACGTCGTGGTCGGCACGCTGGCCGAGCATGGCTTTTCCGCGCGCACGCTCGCGGTCGGCAGCCTCGGCGGCGTGGCGGCGGCGAGCCGCGGCGAATGCGATATCGCGCCGGTCCATCTGATCGATCAGAACAGCGGCTTATATAATGTGCATCTTGTCACGCCAGGCCTGACATTGGTGCGCGGCTGGCAGCGCATGCAAGGAATGTTGTTCCGCCCGGACGACAAGCGCCTCGAGGGACAAACGGCGCAGGAGGCGCTGGTCACGATTCTCGCCGATCCTTCGGCGCTGATGGTCAACCGCAACGCCGGCGCCGGCACCCGCGTGCTGATCGAGAAACTGCTCAATGGCGCGCGGCCGCCCGGCTACGCCAACCAGCCGAAATCGCACAATGCGGTCGCCGCCGCGATCGCGCAGGGCCGCGCCGACTGGGGCGTCGCCATCGAGCCGGTGGCCAAGCTCTACGGCCTCGGATTCCTGCCGCTGTCGCCGGAGCATTACGATTTTCTGCTGGTCGAGAGCCGCAAGGATCGGCCTGCGGTGCAGGCATTTCTCACGGCCCTGCACGACCCTGCGACGCGAGAACGCATCCGCGCACTCGGCATGCAGCCCGTCGACGGCTAAGCTCCGGCCTATGCCGCGAGCGGACCGGACCGGCGTCATGACATCTCACATCAAATGCTGCTGCGTCGCGCTGCTGCTGTTGCCACTCCTCTTTGGCGTGGCGCATGCGCAATTACGCGGCCACGGCGGGCCGGTGCGGGCGCTGGCGATCTCGCCCGACGGCAAAGGGGCGGTCTCCGGCAGCTTCGACACTTCGGCGATCCGATGGTCATTGACGCGCAACGTCGCCGAACAGGTGATGCGCTTCCACGACAATGCCGTGAATGCGGTCGCTTGGCTCAAGGACGGCCGCATTGTCACCGCCGGCGCCGACGCGCATATCGCGATCTGGACGCAAGGCAAACAAGAGCCCGATGCGGTGCTCGACGGGCACGACGGCCCGATCGCCGGCCTGGCAGTGTCGGGCGACGGCCAATGGATCGCGTCGGCGTCCTGGGATCATAGCGTCCGGCTGTGGCCGCTTGGCGGCGGCGCGCCGCGGGTGCTGGAGGGCAATGCGCAGAACGTCAACGGCGTCGCCTTCTCACCTGACGGCCGCGACCTGGTGAGCGCGGGCTACGACGCGACCTTGCGCGTCTGGCGGCTCAGTGACGGCGGCGAGGACGTTCACAATTTGCCGACGCCGCTCAATTCGGTGGCGATCGCGCCCGACGGCGAGATCGTTGCCGCCGGCGCCGACGGCAAGGTCTATTTCCTGTCGCCGCAGGGCGACATGCGTGGCGAATTGCAGGCATCGCCAACTCCTATCATCGCGCTGGCGATCTCGCCCGATGGCAAACTGGTAGCCGCCGCCGGCATTCGGGGCTCGGTTGCGGTGATCGAGCGCAAGACGCGCAAGCTCGGCCGTACGCTGGTTGGGCCCGGATTGCCGGTGTGGTCGGTGGCGTTCTTTCCCGACAATCATACTTTATTGACCGGTGGCACCGACCGCACCATTCGCCGCTGGGACGCGGTCACCGGCGAGCCGGTCGGCGGCGTGGTGGTCGGCGCGCCCGACGACCCGCTGAAGCAATATGCCGGCGACCACGGTGCGCAGGTGTTCCGCGCCTGCGTCGCCTGCCACACGCTCTCGCCGGATGAGGGCAACAAAGCAGGGCCGAGCCTCGCTGGTATTTTCGGTCGCAAAATCGCGACGTTGCCGGGCTATCGCTATTCGGACGCGCTTAAGCACATGAATATCGTCTGGACCCCGGAGACGGTGGCGAAGATGTTCGAGATCGGCCCGATGACGTACACGCCCGGCACCAAGATGCCGGAACAGAAAATCGGTTCGGCGCAAGACCGCCAGGCGCTGGTGGAGTTCCTGGCGAAGGCGACGAAGAAATAAGGCGCCTGTTACCCGCGCTCGACCGATCAGGGCTTTTGTTTTTCTTCGTATTCGCGCTTGAGCTTTTCCAGTTCGCGCTCGCGCAGATAATCGTCAGTCGTGCGCACGGCCGGGCGCTTAGGGCCGCCGAACGGATCGAAATTCTCCTCCGCCATGGCCGCGACGCGGCAATCGGCGCACATCTTGATGACGTCGAGCCGCGCTTTCGAGTCTTTGAACATCCAATGCGCGCCTTCGAGCTTGGCGGTCACCCGTTCGACCGAGCTTTTGACGCCGAACGATTTGCCGCAACGGATGCAGTCGAAGGGTTCTTCCTGTTTGATGATGCGGCTCTGGGCCGTCGCGGCGCGGAAATCGATTTGCGGTTTGAGGACGATCACCTTTTCAGGGCAGGTCGCTTGGCACAGGCCGCACTGTACGCAGGCGTCTTCGGCAAAGCGCAGCATCGGCTTTTCGGGATCGTCCGACAGCGCGCCGGTCGGGCAGACCGCGACGCAGGACAGGCACAGCGTGCAGCCCGCGACCTTGACCTCGACGGTGCCGAACGGCGCGCCTTGCGGCAGCGCGACGATATCGACCGGCGCGGGTGCCGCCGCGTGCAGCTCGCGCAGCGCCAGCCGCACCACGTCGCGCTTCAAGCCGACCGCAGAGAAGGTGGCGGGCTTGGCCGCGCCGTCCATCCGCACAATGGCGCGCAAGGTCTCCCCAAGCGCATCCGGATCGTCAGTCTCAATGGCCGCGACACGCGCGCCGGCAAATCCAAGCCCGGCGAGGATCGGCTCCGCCAGCGCGACGGTCTTTGTGAGGCCGGCAATATCGTGGCGCGGCTTGGCGCGAACGAGGAGGCGCACGGCCGACGCGCCGTAGGCGAACGAGCCCGCCACCGCTTCCAGCCCGACTTGTGTCACTTCATTGACCTGCACCGGCAGCACGTTGGCCGGCAAGCCGTCGCCATGCCGCGCCAGCGCGTCGATCAATGCGCCGCCGTGCTCGGCGTCGTGGAACATAACCACCGCCTGCGCGCCGCCCGCTTCGCGGTAGGTACCGAGCAGCGTGCGCAAGCGTCGCAGCAACGCGTCGGACGGCGGCAGAGCATAGGCCGCGGCGCCGGTCGGGCAGGCGGCGGCGCATTGGCCGCAGCCGGCGCAAATCTGCGGATCGATCGCCACATGATCGCCGTTCGGCGCGATGGCGCCGGTCGGACAGAGGTCGAGGCAGCGGCGGCAACCGACGATCTTGGAGCGCGAATGCGCGCACAGGTCCGCGGTGAAATCGATGTAGCGCGGCTTGTCGAAGGTGCCGGTGAGATCGCGCGCCTTGAGCACCGCGCGCAGCACGGCTGCCGGATCGCCCGGGTCGGCGCGCAGATAGCCGTCGCGCAGGTCGGCGGCTTGGAATAGCGACGGCCCGCCGGTGAGGTCGAGCACGATGTCGCAGCGCGAGGTCGCGCCATTGCGCGCCGGCCCGAAACCGAGTTCACCGCGCGAGGATGGGGCGGGAGCCGCATAGTCGTCGACGGTCAGCTCGAAAGCGCCGAGATAGCCCTTGGCCTGCCGGATGCTACCCTTCACCACCGGGAAATCGGTCACCCGCTGCGGCAACAGGCTGCCGGGCGGCTTGATCATCACGGTGATGTCGAGATGATCCTTCAACAGTTTGGCGGCTTCGATTGCCTCTTCGTTCTTGCCGTAAATCAGCGTCACGCCGTTGCTGGCGAGCGGAACGAAGGCGATCTCCGGCACCGGTTCCACCGCCGCCGCGATCAGCGCCGCCATTTTCGGGCCGGCCGCTTTGGCGTCCTTCGACCAGCCGGCGGTCTCGCGGATATTGACGAAGTTCAGCGTCGCAGCGCCCCCGATCTCGCCGGCGACTTCCTCGAACAACGGCGCTTCCTGCGTGCAGGCGATGGTGAGCGGCGGGCCGCCGGCCGCCAATTTGCGAAAGCGATCGAGTTCGGCGCGGCAAAGCTGACGGCCTTCGATGACATTCGCACCGCGGCAGACGCGCGCCACCGCTCCGCCATCGAGCGGCATCGTGTCTTCGCAGGAGCAGATCAGGACGTTACGCGGCCGTTCGGCCATTCGGCTCACTAACCGTTTCGCTTGTTCCCGCGTTTTGGAGGCGAAATGCCGCCTCCGGCGTCGCTTTCGCTCTTAATCCTCGCGGCCGCGGGACTGGGCCTCGAGACCCCCTGTGGCTATAATTATAGGTATTCAGTCGAGAAAGTAACAGCCAATGGCGCTGGAGACGCGGGCAAGCCCGCTGACGCCGGAACTGACACTGCCGCCGCCGTTTACGCTGGTGCGCCTGCGCGAACTGGGCGACGCCTTCGCGCACGCACAATCGATCGCGGCCGAACAGGGCGCCGGCACGCTGGTCTATGTCGGCCGCTTCGATCTTGCGGAATTCGCCGTGGTACTGGAGCCGGACGAACCGTTGCGGCTGGCGCGCCGCGCATTCTATGCCGGCATGGCGGCGCTGGCCGACGCGCTCGCCGCCCACGCGCAACCGGAAACCGCCATCGCCATCGACTGGCCGGATTCGATTTCGGTCAATCGCGGCATGGTGGGCGGTGGCCGCCTGGCCTGGCCGCAAGAAACGCTCGAAGACGAAACGCCACCCTGGCTGGTGTTCGGCGCCATGATCCGCACGGTGTCGATGACCGGCGCCGAGCCCGGCCTCAATCCGCTGGTCACGGCATTGGAGGAGGAAGGCTTTTCCGACGCCATGTCGGATCAGGTAGTGGAGAGCTTCGCCCGGCATTTCATGGTCGCCATCGACGCCTGGCGGGAGCGCGGCTTTGGTGCGGCGGCGCGCAGCTATCTGGAACGGCTGCCGATGGAAAAGGGCCTGCGCCGCGACATCGACGACAACGGCGATCTGCTGATCCGCCGCGCGGGCAACGCCGAGACAGAGCGTAAGAAATTCTTGCCGAAACTCGCCGCGCCGTCCTGGTTCGATCCGGCAGCGAAGGGGCCACGCACGTGAAATTGCTGCGCACCATCCGCCTCGATGCCTCGGACACTTTCGTGTTCGAGAAAGCAGCCGAGCCGGGCGAGTGGGCGGTGTCGGGCGCCTTCGCCTTCTGGGACCGCGATCCGACGACACTGGAAGGCAAGGCGCGCTCGGCGTTCCGTGGCGGGTTTCTCGGTGTCGCCTCGCTCGGCTGGTCGACGCTGGTGCAGATCGTCGAGGCGAGCGACGCCGATCGCACAAACTTGGTCGACCGGCTGGCGCAGCATTTGGTCGAGCACTACGGCGCACCCTCCATGGATGATGCCCGCGGCGCGGCGGAAGACGAAGTCACTTTCGCCGAGTCGCTATGCAGTCAGCCTCGCGATACGCTGGTGGCCGTGCATCGCTCCTTCGACAAGGGCGAAGTGCGCGAAACCTTCCGCGCGCTGCGTCCGCGCGCGGGACAAAAGCCGGCGCGGGTGTTCTCCTTCCTCGAGGTCGAAGGGGAAGACGAACAGCCGGCTGAAACCGTCGATCTGGTCGGCCTGGCCGGGCGGGAGCGCAAGTGAACGACTTCTGGATTTCCTGCGGCCATCATTTGCTCGACCGCGACGAAGGCGGTGGGCTCAAGGTGACCGACGATTTCCTGAAAGTCTATCTGGCGCGGCCGGAATTGATCCCGCCGCCGGAGGCCTGCGCAGTTGAGCGTACACTGCATTCAGCGCTACTCGCCGACCCGCGCATGCCGGTTGCCGCCTCCGACCTTGCGGCCGTTGCCGATGCCGACGCGCGCGAGAACTGGCAAATGCTGATCGCTTTCCGCGACCACCTGCTACGGCACAAGACGCTGGAGGCCGCCTATGCCGATCTGGTGCGGCGCGATCTCAGTCGCACGCCGCCTTTGTTCATCAATCAGCTGGTGCACGTGATTCTGCGTAATGCACTCGACGGCGTTACCGATGCGCGTGTGGTGCGCGCAGCCGAGCTGTTCTTCCGCACCCAGCGGGCCACGCTCCATGAACGCTCGCTGATCGCGGCCGATGAAGAAACCATCGGCGGCATCAATCCCACGCCGGTGACGCCGCTGGTCTCGATGCTGGGCATCCCGGCCGAAGCCGAGATCGACATCATCAATGACAACAATGCCGACACCTACTGGCAGCGCAGCGACCAGTTTGACATGGCGCTCGACCTGACCGGAGGACGTTCCGGGCAAGTGGCGCTCGCCGAAGTGATGCGGCGCTGGATCGCGCATGTGCTCGGCGTCGAGGTGACGATCGAACCGCTCACCGGACTGCGCGACGCGCCGCTTAGCTGGTATGTCGGGCTCGATGCCGACGCCACCAAGATCGGCGACCGGCTGTGGAACGGCGAGGAACTCGACGAGGCAGCCCTGTCCGGCGTGATTGGCCTTTTCGCCCTTACCTTCCGCGACCCCTCGATCGTGCTGGATAAGGTCAAAGGCGAGCCGGTCTATCTGATCCTGGCCATGGCGGGCGACAAGACCATCCGCATGAAGCCGCAGAATCTGGTCACCGGCCTGCCGATCCGGCATCTGGAGGCGGTTGGATGAGCGTCACATTCCCGCTGCAAACCATCGCGGTCGGTGTCGTGGTCGAGCGCTGCAAGAGTACCAGCCAATGGAGCGACTTCCTCTGGCGGCCGCTCAGCGTGCTCACCGGTGCGCCGGCGACTCCGCCTTGGACCAAGCTTTCCGACGACGGCGACCGAACGACATTTTTCGCCGGTACTGCCACAATCGAACTGCACCGAACAGAAACGACGAATTATCATGGCAATCTGACGAACGACGAGCCGTTGCTGTGGGTGGTGTTGCGGCCGAGCGAGGCTGAAATGCCATACGCTTTGTTGACGGTGACGGCCGATCCGGCCGAAGGCGAAGCCATGACCGAGGCCGGCAACGACCTGGTCGAGACCGTGCCGATGCCGAGGGCGATCCAAAAGGCGATTGCGGCGTTCGTCAGCGAGCACCATGTTGAAAGGGAATTCTCTAAGCGAAAACGCGATCGCGCCGATCCCGAAGCGCTGGGGCGGCGTCCATTGCGCGACGACGAGCAACCATGAGCGAGCCGGAGAAATTTATCGATCGTTGGTCGCGACGCAAACGCAAGGCGGCGGACTTGCCGACGTCAGATTCGCCCGCGCCGATCGAGGCAAAGAACGCCGCCGCTGCTTCAGCGCCGCCCGCGGAGCCCCCATTCGATCCCGCCAGCCTGCCGCCGATCGAATCGATCAGTGCGGAATCCGATATTCGCGCCTTTCTCAAACCGGGGGTTCCGCCGGACCTCTCGCGTGCGGCGCTTCGCCGCGCATGGTCCGCCGATCCGGCGATCCGCGACTTCGTCGGCCTGGTCGAGAACGGGTGGGATTTCAATGATCCCAACGGCATTCCCGGTTTTGGGCCGATCGCAGCCGACGAGGTGGTCCGTCTATTGGCGCAACTGGTCGGTGCGCCGCCGGCATCAGCGGAGACTGGCGCGCCGCAGCAAGCCGCCCAAGCGCTAGGCAATGCCGAACAAAATTCACCGGCGATCGTTGATTCCGGACAGACGCAGCGGCTGTCGCAAAATCAGCCACCACCAAAGCAAGAGGTGGCGGCGGCCAAACACGATTCTGTGCAGAGCGGCGAAGAAGATGCTGCATTGCAAAATAATCTTGATGATCGGGAAGATGTCCCACGGTCTCGCCCACGCGGGCACGGCGGCGCGCTCCCGAAATAATGATCGCGACTTATAGCCTGAGGCTATTGACCGTGCGTTCCGTGCCGGCCTAGCCTTCGAAAACCGGCCATTCTAAGGGCCCGTCCCGCAAGAAAAAGGGGCTTGGGGGGAGCCGAGCAACCATGACGGACCGGGGACTCCAGGAAGCGATTCGCGCCGCCGGTGGCGTCACCGAGCTTGCGCGCCGCATCGGGATTTCCCAACCATCGGTATCGAACTGGTCGCGCATTCCCGCAGAGCGAGTTCTCACCGTCGAAGCACTAACAGGCGTCGCGCGCGCAATTCTGCGACCCGACCTTTACGATGACAGCCAAGAATCGATCGGCGTCGACGAGGTCGATCGCGCCCGCGCGCAGGAATACGCGCTGCTGGCGGCGTTGCTGACGCGAGCGCCTGACGCGGAATTTCTCAAGCGGCTGTCCGCGCTGCGCGGCGATCCGACGCCGCTCGGCCTCGCCCATGCCGGCCTCGCCGAAGCGGCCGGCAAAGCCGACGCCGGCACGGTTGAGCGCGAATTCTTCAACCTGTTCATCGGCATTGGCCGCGGCGAATTGATGCCATACGGCTCCTATTACATTGCCGGGTTCCTGCACGAGCGTCCGCTGGCGCGGCTGCGCGAGGATCTTGGCCGCTTCGCCATCGAACGCGTCGAGGAGCAGTATGAATCGGAAGATCACGTCGCCATCCTTTGCGAGATCATGTCCGGCATCGCCGGCGGACAATTCCCGGCGCCGCCGGCCGCCAGCCGCCAGCTGTTCGAAAAGCATCTGGCGCCCTGGCTCGGCCGTTTCTTCGCGGACCTGAAGCGCGCCGACAGCGCGGACTTCTACCGCCGCGTCGGAACGCTTGGACGCGTGTTCATCGAGATCGAATCGGAGGCTTTCGCGCTCACTGAATAAAGCACGCGAGCCTCGACGCCTTTCGTTTTCAAGGAGGACTGGCGATGACAACAGATCCTAAAGCCAACTTGGCACGTCGCGGCTTTCTGCGTGCGCTCGGCGCCGGTGCCGGTGTCGCGATGGCGCCCGCCGCCCTTGTGAGCGAGGCGAAAGCGGATTCGGAAAACAACGATGAAAAGCGCAAGGCGCGCTATAAAGCCAACTCCGCCGAGGTGAAAACCTACTACCGCGTCAACAGCTATCCGAAGTGAGGGAGGCACGCCGTGCTGATCAGAAGGACAGAACGCCAGGCGCGCTGCGGATCACTCGCTGCACTCGCCAATCAAAACATTAGCGGCCTCGATCGCCGCAGCTTCCTGCGCCGGTCGGGTCTCGCCGCCGGCGGCCTCGCCGCGCTTGGCGCCTTGCCGCTCGCCAGCGTGCAAAAAGCCAAGGCTGGTCCGCCCCCGGCGAAGGGCGCGGCGGTCACCATTCGCAAGAGCATCTGCACGCATTGCTCGGTCGGCTGCACCGTCACCGCTGAAGTTTCCAACGGCGTCTGGATCGGCCAGGAGCCGAGCTGGGATTCACCGATCAACCGCGGTTCGCATTGCGCCAAGGGCGCAGCGGTACGCGAACTGGTGATGGGCGAACGCCGCCTGAAATATCCGATGAAGCTTGCGAACGGCCAATGGACCCGCATCAAATGGGACCAGGCGATCAACGAGATCGGCGACAAGTTGCAAGCGATCCGCCAGAAGTCCGGTGGCGATGCCGTCTATTGGCTCGGTTCGGCCAAAATGACCAACGAAGGCTCCTACCTATTCCGCAAGTTCGGCGCGTTCTGGGGCACCAACAACACCGACCATCAGGCGCGTATCTGCCATTCGACCACTGTCACCGGCGTGGCCAATACCTGGGGCTACGGCGCGATGACCAACAGCTACACCGACATCCGCAACGCCAAAACGCAGATCATCATGGGCGGCAATCCGGCCGAAGCCCATCCGGTGTCGTTGCAGCATCTGCTCGAAGGCGCCGAGTTGCAGAAGGCGAACGTCATTGTCATCGACCCGCGGCTGACGCGCACGGCGGCGCATGCCACCGAATATGTTCGGCTGCGGCCGGGCACTGACATCCCGGTGTTGTACGGGATGATGTGGCACATCATCAAGAACGGCTGGGAAGACAAGGAATTCATCAAGCAACGCGTCTACGGCTTCGAGGACGCGCGCAAGGAGATGGAGAAGTGGACGCCGGAAGAAGTCGAACGCGTTTCCGGCGTTCCGGGCGAGCAACTCAAACGTGTCGCCCAAATGTTTGCGACGCAGAAGCCGTCGACCCTGATCTGGTGCATGGGCCAGACCCAGCACACGGTCGGCACCGCCAACGTACGCGCGAGTTGCATGCTGCTGTTGCTGACCGGCAATGTCGGTGGCCCCGGCACGGGCGCCAACATCTTCCGCGGCCACGACAACGTGCAGGGCGCCACCGACGTCGGCCTCGATATCGTGACGCTGCCGTTCTACTACGGCCTGGTCGAGGGCGCCTGGAAGCATTGGTCGCGCGTCTGGGAGGTCGACTACAACTATCTGGTCGGCCGCTTCGACGACAAGAAGATCATGGAAACGCCCGGCATCCCGCTGACACGCTGGTTCGACGCGGTGATCCTGCCGAAAGACCAGGTCGCCCAGAAAGACAACGTGAAGGCGATGATCGTGCAGGGTCACGCCAGCAACAGCATCACGCGCATCCCCGAATCGCTGAAGGGGCTGAAGGCACTCGAGCTGTTGGTGGTCGCCGACCCGCATCCGACCACTTGGGCGTCGCTCGCTGTGCAGGCCGGCCGCAAGGACGACATGTACCTGTTGCCGGTGGCCACGCAGTTCGAATGCCGCGGTTCGCGCGTCGCTTCTAACCGTGCGCTGCAATGGGGCGAACAGATCGTCAAGCCGATCTTCGAATCGAAGGACGATTTGGAGGTCATGTACCTCCTGGCCAAGAAACTCGGCATCGCCGATCAGATGTTCAAAAACATCAAGGTTGAGAACAATGTACCGATCGCCGAGGACATACTGCGCGAAATGAACCGCGGCAGTTTCTCGACCGGCTACTGCGGTCAGTCGCCGGAACGGCTGAAGTCGCACATGGCGCACCAGGCCGACTTCGACATGCGCACGCAGCGCGCGACGACTGGGCCGAACAAGGGCGATTATTACGGATTGCCATGGCCGTGCTGGGGCACGCCGGAAGTCAGGCATCCGGGCACACCGCTGCTCTACAATACCAATCTCGCCGTCATGGACGGCGGCGGTTGTTTCCGCGCCCGCTTTGGCGTGGAACGCGAGGAGAAGCGGCCGGACGGCACGACGGTGAAGGTCAGCCTGCTGGCCGATGGGTCTTATTCCAAGGATTCGGAGATCAAGGACGGCTATCCCGAATTCACGGTTGGCGTGCTCAAGAAGCTCGGCTGGGACAAGGACCTGACCGAAGCTGAGATGGCGGTGATCAACAAGATCAATCCGACGACGCCGGATGCGGTCTCCTGGTCGATCGATCTCTCGGGCGGCGTCCAACGGGTTGCCATGAAGCATGGCTGCGTACCCTATGGCAACGCCAAGGCCCGCATGAACGCTTTCGGCTTGCCGGACCCGATCCCGGTGCACCGCGAACCGATCTACACGGCCCGGGTGGACCTGGTCGGCAAATATCCGACTCTGCCCGATGCCAAGCAGTTCCGGCTGCCGAATATCGGCTTCACCGTCCAGAAGACCGCGGTGGACAAGGGCATCGCCAAGCAGTTCCCGCTCATCTTGTCCTCGGGCCGCCTGGTCGAATACGAGGGCGGCGGCGAAGAAACCCGGTCCAACAAATGGCTGGCCGAGTTGCAGCAGGACATGTTCATCGAGATCAACACGTCCGATGCCGCCGAGCGCGGCATCAAGGACGGCGGCTGGGTCTGGGTCACCGGCGCCGAGAATTCGTCAAAGGCCAAGATGAAGGCGCTGGTCACCGAACGCGTCGGCAAGGGCGTCGCTTGGATGCCGTTCCACTTCGGCGGCTGGTACGAGGGCGAGGACCTGCGCAGCAAATATCCGCAGGGCGCCGATCCGATCGTGCTCGGCGAAAGCGCGAACACGATCACCACCTACGGCTATGACCCGGCGACGGGCATGCAAGAACCCAAAGTCACTCTTTGTCAGATCAGAGCGGCATAGGAGGCGGGACCATGGCTCGAATGAAATTCCTCTGCGACGCCGATCGTTGCATCGAGTGCAACGCCTGCGTCACCGCCTGCAAGAACGAGCACGAGGTGCCCTGGGGTATCAACCGCCGGCGCGTCGTCACGCTCAATGACGGCAAGCCCGGCGAGCGCTCGGTCTCCATGGCCTGCATGCACTGCACCGACGCGCCCTGCGCGGCGGTCTGTCCGGTGAACTGCTTCTACACCACGGCCGACGCGGTGGTGCTGCACTCCAAGGACCTGTGCATCGGCTGCGGTTACTGCTTCTACGCCTGCCCGTTCGGCGCGCCGCAATATCCCAAGGTCGGCAACTTCGGCTCGCGCGGCAAGATGGACAAATGCACCTTCTGCGCCGGCGGCCCGGAAGCCGACAACACCAAGGAAGAGTACGAGAAATACGGCGCCAATCGCCTCGCCGAAGGCAAGCTGCCGTTGTGCGCCGAGATGTGCTCGACTAAGTCGTTGCTCGCCGGCGACGGCGACGTCATCGCGCAAATTTACAAAGAGCGCGTGGCCAAGCGCGGTTATGGCTCCGGCGCCTGGGGCTGGCAAACCGCCTATCATGAGACGATCGCGACCTGATTGGACTGCTGTGGTGCGGCTATGTCGCACCGCCGGTTTCGCCGCTGAAGAAGACGTGAGTTGAAGGAGAAATCATATGGCGAAAATCTTTGCGCAGATGCGCTTGATCGCCGGAGTGTTGGCATTTGCCTTCGCCGTCGCAACGGCCATGCCGGCCGCGGCGCAGCAGCCGAACTCGGTCAACCCGACCGCCGCGGCGGTCAAGGAGCAACAACTGCTCCAGCAGCTTAAGGTGATCCAGGGCCGCGGCACCATTCCGGACGTGAAGTCCTACGTGCTCGAGCACCCCGCCGGCCGTGCGTGGCGCGAATATCATTCCGTCACGCTGAAATGGATCGGCGGCATCGCCATCTTCGGCATTCTGGCGATACTCACGGCGTACTATTTATGGCACGGCACCATGCGCATTGAGCAGGGACGCTCGGGACGCACAATCGTGCGCTTCAACGCATTCGAGCGCTTCGTGCATTGGCTCACCGCCGTCACCTTCGTCATTTTGGCGATCACCGGCCTCAATATTAGCTTCGGCCGCAGCCTGATCTTGCCGTGGTTGGGACCGTCGGCGTTCAGTGAATGGTCGGAATGGGCGAAGTTCTCGCATAACTATCTCAGCTTCGCCTTCACCGTCGGCCTCGTGCTGATGTTCCTGATGTGGGTGGCCCGCAACCTGCCGAGCTACAACGATTTCGTCTGGTTCAAGAATGGTGGAGGCATGTTCGGCGGCAAGGAGCCGCCCGCCGAAAAGTTCAACGGCGGCGAAAAGCTGATCTTCTGGCTCTCTACGTTCGGCGGCATAGGCGTCATCATGACCGGCTTTGTGCTGCTGTTTCCGTTCTACGGCACGACCGTCGCCAACATGGAATTGGCCGAGATCGTGCACAGCGCGGTCGCGGTGCTCTATGTCTCCGCCATGTTTGTCCACATCTACATGGGCACCATCGGCGTGGAGGGGGCCTTCGAGGCGATGGGCGAGGGCACCGTTGACGTTAATTGGGCGAAGGAGCGGCATAGTATCTGGTACGAAGAGGAAATGCAGTCCGGCGTCGTGCCCCAAGGCCGGGCGGCGCAGCAGCCGGCCGAATAACCGGTCCTCGCAATCGACGATAAAAACGCCCGGCCTTGCGGCCGGGCGTTTTGCTATAAGGAAACCATGCGCATCATTGGTCTCGCCGGCTGGAGTGGGTCGGGTAAAACCACCCTGATCAAGAAGCTCATCCCGCGCCTGATCGCGCGCGGCATCAGCGTCTCCACGCTCAAGCACGCCCATCACGGTTTCGACCTCGATCAGCCCGGCAAGGACAGCTTCTTCCACCGCACCGCCGGCGCCACCGAGGTGATCATCTCGTCGGCCAAACGCTGGGCCATTTTGCACGAACTGCGCGAGCAACCGGAATGGGACATGGCCGCTCTGGTCGGCAAAATGTCGCCGGTCGATCTGGTGCTGGTCGAAGGCTTCAAGCGTGATGCGTTCCCGAAGCTCGAGATCCACCGCATCGCCATCGGCAAGCCGCTGATCTATCCGGAAGACCCGCATATCGTCGCGGTCGCCTCCGACACTGCGCTGCCGCAAGCCAAGGTGCCGGTGGTCGATCTCAACGACAGCGAGGCGATCGCCGATCTGCTGCTCAAGCACGCGGTTCCCGTTGCGGCGGTGCGGGGCGTGTAATGGCGCAACTGACCGACGACTGCTTCGCTTTTTCCGGACCGTTGCTGCCGCTCGACGACATGGAGCAGCTGATCGGCGATCGCGTGACGCCGGTCGACGGCACCGAGCGCGTCGGGCTGCGCACGGCGCGCGGCCGCGTCACCGCCGCGGATGTGAGGGCGCCGGTCGACCTGCCGCCGTTCGATAATTCGGCGGTCGACGGCTACGCCGTGCGCCACGCCGATTTGCTCAAAGATGGTGACACCCGGCTGGCCGTCGCCGGCCGGCTGACCGCCGGTGCGCGCGTGGACACTGCGATCGAGCCGGGGCAGGCGATCCGCATTTTTACCGGCGCCGCCATGCCGGCGGGCGCCGACACCGTATTCATGCAGGAAGACGTGACGGTGGACGGCGGCGAGGTGGTCGTGCCGAAAGGCTTGAAGCTCGGCTCCAACCGGCGGCTGGCCGGCGAGGACGTGGCCGCGGGCCAGGTGGCGCTGCCGGCCGGTACGGTGCTGGAGCCGCAGCATATCGCGCTTGCCGCGGCGCTCGGCATCACCGAAATCGAGGTGCGGCGGCGGCTGCAGGTGGCGATCTTCTCCACCGGCGACGAAGTGGTCGAGCCCGGTAGCCCACGCGGCGGGGCAGCGATCTACGACGCCAACCGCTATCTCTTGAGCGAATTGCTGGAGCGGCTCGGCGCCGTGGTGACCGATCTCGGCATTCTCGCCGACGACCCCGACGTACTGGCGCGCGCGCTGGCCAAGGCGGCCGTATGGCATGATCTGGTCATCACATCCGGCGGAGTCTCCACCGGCGAAGCCGACCATGTGCGCGGCGCGGTCGAGCGCATCGGCAGCCTTGTGTTCTGGCGCGTCGCCATCAAGCCGGGCCGGCCGGTGGCGATGGGCGTGATCCGCGCCGCCCCGCGCAAGGATTACGCCGCGCACGCGGGTGCTGCCTTTGTCGGACTGCCCGGCAATCCGGTGGCCGTGTTCGTGACTTTCGTTCGGGTGGTGAAACCGCTACTGCGGCGGCTCGCCGGCGCGCGGCCGCAAAGCCTGATGCCGTTGCCGGTGCGCGCCGCCTTCGCCTACAAGAAGAAAAAAGACCGCCGCGAATATGTGCGCGTTGCGCTGCGGCGCGCGCCCGACGGCGAACTGGAGGCGGTCAAGCACCCGCAGGACGGCGCCGGCATATTGACGTCGTTGACGGAGACCGACGGCTTGCTGGAATTTCCCGAGGACGTGACGGCGATCGAACCGGGCGCCCGCGTCGGCTTCCTGTCCTACGCGGCGCTCATCGGTTAGACGGAAAATTACGCCCCCAGCCGCACCGCGCTGGTAGCGAAGGCCTTGTCGACCGGCTCCTGGATGCTGTTGAGCACCACGCCGCCAATCACCGCGATGATAACTGCGGCTGCGCAAGCAATGACGAACGTCTTCATGAAATCGGCTCCTCTCCCGGACGCCCCATAGCTCACAACTATATCACATATGGGCTCGGCGCGCGGCCGGTCAAGAATTCAAATGCCCTGATGTTGCAGCGCAATGCGTTCGGCGCGCGCGGCATCCTCGGGCGTGTTGACGTTGAGGAACGGGTCGACCGGCTCGGCCGGCCAATCGGCCACCGCGACGCCATGGCGCGCCGTCCAGACCTCGATCTTGCGCAGGCCTTCCTCGACCAGCGCCTTGCGCAGGTCCGCTCGCAGCGCCAGCGGCCACAGTCCCAGCACCGGGTGGCGCCATTCGCCGGAGCGGGCGCAGGCGAGCGGCACGCCGGCGCCCATCTTCACGCGGGCGATGTGCAGGCGCTCGACCAGGTCGTCGGGCAGGAACGGGCAGTCGCCCGGCACGCTGAGCAGCCATTCGATGCCGTTATTCTCGGCGGCCAGCCAGTCGAGCCCGGCCAGGATGCCGGCAAGCGGGCCGGGATAGTCCGGCACGTTGTCGGGTACGACGGTGCAGCCGGTGTCGGCGAAGCGTTTGGGGTCGCCATTGGCGTTGATGATGATGTCGACGCATTGCCCCGACAGGCGGGCCAGCACGCGATCGAGAATGGAAACTCCGCCGATATCGATGCGCGCCTTGTCGCCGCCGCCCATGCGGCGGGCAAGCCCGCCGGCGAGGACGAGGCCGAAGGTGGGGGGAACCGGAATATTAGCCATCACTGGTCATGCACGGCCGCCTTGCGCCGGTGCTTGCTGCTCTCTTCCTCGACAAAGCTGAGGTCCTGATCGAACACGATGCGATCCTCGCCGGCGAGCGCGACGAAGCGTTTGCCGCGCGCGCGCCCGATCAGCGTCAGGTTCGCCTTGCGCGCCAGCTCGACGCCCCAGGCGGTGAAGCCCGAGCGCGAAATCAGGATCGGGATGCCCATGCGCACGGTCTTGATCACCATCTCCGAGGTCAGCCGTCCGGTGGTGTAGAAGATCTTGTCGGCGGGCTTAACTTTCTCCTTGAACATCCAGCCCGCGATCTTGTCGACCGCGTTGTGGCGGCCGACGTCTTCCATATAAACGAGGGGCTGATCCTCGCGGGCCAGTACGCAGCCGTGGATGGCGCCGGCCTCGAGATAAAGCGACGGTGTGGTGTTGATCTTGTTGGTCAGCGCATAAAGCCACGACGTGCGCAATTCGGCCTTCGGCAACGTGATGGTCTCCAGCGCTTCCATCAGGTCGCCGAACACGGTGCCCTGCGCGCAGCCCGAGGTCTGCACTTTCTTCTTGAGCTTCTTCTCGTAATTGGTCCTGCGTTTGGTGCGCACTACGACGACCGATAATTCCTCGTCGTAATCGACGCCGGTGACCACGTCGTCGGGCAGCAGCATGTTCTGGTTGAGCAGATAGCCGATCGCCAGGTAGTCCGGGTAATCGCCGATGGTCATGGCGGTGACGATTTCCTGCGAGTTGAGGAAGATCGTCAAAGCACGCTCGACCGTGACCGAGGTTTCGATCTTGGCACCGGTTTGGTCGATGCCGGTGACGCGCTCGGTCAGCCGCGGATCCTGCGGGTTGGGCCGAATGATGTAGGTGTCAATCTTCTTGTCCATGGGCCACGACTATAGCAGAGATTTGGCCGCCCTTTGAAATCTGCCCACTTTAGGTGGGCAGCGCCGCCGCATTTGTCCATGCGTGACGCGGCAAAAATCGCCTGACCTGTTCCCAAGCGGCGTGCAGCCAGCCTAAGATGATGGCAACGACATCACGCCATAAAGTCACGGGGAGACGCCATCCATGCTGCGCGCGACCAAAGACATCATGCTGCCGACCACCATCACCGGCTCGCTGCCGCGGCCGAGCTGGTACACGCAGAACCTCGGCGTGCGCAGCTTCCTCGACGCCATGGTGAACAACCAGTTCCGCGAGCAATATGTCGACACCGTCGGCATCTATCTGCACGAGCAGGAGATGGCCGGCCTCGATATCGTCACCGACGGCGACGCGCATTTCGACTCGGACGTCGGCGGTCAGAGCTGGACCAATTATCCGCCGCGCCACATGGGCGGCTTCGACAAGAATCCCCAGCCGACGCCGGCCGGCAAGGGCGGCCTCATGTTCCCACCCGGTCATATCCTGCACGACTACCTCGAATCGCGCGTGATGCCCGGCATCAACGGCCCCGTCACGCGCGGCGACCTGCAATACGCCGCGATGTGGAAGGTCGCGCAGCGCATGACCAAGAAGCCGGTCAAGTTCGGCACAATCGGTCCCGAGCTGGTCGCCTTTGCCGTGCAGGACAGGCACTACAAGTCGATCAAGGACCGCATTCTCGCGATCTCCGACGCGCTCAACCAGGAGCTCACCGAGCTCGCCAACGCAGGCTGCCAGGTGATCCAGTTCGAGGAGCCGCAGATCCACATGCTGGCGATCCGCAAGGTCGTCGACGAGGTGATCAATCCGAACTTCAGCGTCGAGGTATTCAATCGCACCGTGAAGGGCCTGCGCGCCAAGACCGAGGTCTGGTGCCACACCTGCTGGGGCAACCCGTCGCAGCAGCGCATGTTCAAGGAAGTGCAGAGCTACAAGGGCGCGCTGGAGACGCTCAACCAGGTCGATGCCGATGTTATCACCTTCGAATCGGTCAGCGCCGGCGGCATGGACCTTGAGGCCTTCGGCAAGATTATCTCGTCGGACAAGAAGATCGCCATTGGCGTTATCGACCATCATTCGCTGCAGGTCGAGAAGCCGGAGGAGATCGCCGACCACATCCGCCGCGCGCTCAAATATATCCCGGCCGAGCGGCTGATCATCTCGTCCGACTGCGGCATGGGCCGCGAGGGCATGAGCCGACGCCACGCCTATTATAAGATCGTGTCGCTGGTGCTCGGCACCAATATGGTGCGCAAGGAACTGGGCCTGCCGCAGGCCGAGGTTCTCGCTGCCGATCCGCGATATTCGCTGGTGGTGCCGGCCGCCTGACGCGGCGCGAGATGTTACCAAAAGCTGAACGCAGACGGACCAATTGCTGGGATCGATTTGGCGCGGCTTCAATCTGTTTGTGATTATTGTGGCCTTCTGAACAAGCCAGAAGGCTCCGCAGATGAGACCGCGAAACATTGCAATTATGCTGGCGGTTATGGCCGGCGGCGTCGGCCTCGCCGCGGTAGCGGAACGGCCGGCGGTCTCCGTGCAGCAAGCGGTTGCCGCTCAGCAAGTGGCCGTCGGCCAGGGAGCGGCGCCCGCCGAATTCGATTTCACTGCGCTGCACCGGGAGGCGAGCGACGCGCTCGACAATCTTCGCCAGGCGCAGCAACGCCGGGCCCTAACCAGCGCCGCCTACTGATCCACCCCGGCATAAACGCCACCGCGCTTACTTCGCCATTGCCTTCTGGCAGGCGGCCCAGACCTTGCTCGGCGTCGCCGGCATATCCATGTGATCGGCGGCGCCGTTGGGGATCGCGTGCGCAATCGCGTTCATCACCGCGGCGATGGCGGCCGTGGTGCCGGCCTCGCCGGTGCCTTTGACGCCGAGCGGATTGGTCATGGCCGGAACCGGGTGCATCGCCTCGCGCAGTTCAGCCGGCATGTGATGCGCCCGCGGCATGCCATAATCCATGAACGAACCGCTTACCAATTGCCCGTTTGAATCATAGACCGCGTTTTCGGTCAGCGCCTGGCCGAGCCCCTGCGCTAGGCTGCCGTGCACCTGGCCCTCGACGATCATGGTGTCGAGCGGATTGCCGCAGTCGTCAACGGCGGTATAGGTCACGAGATCAACAAAGCCGGTGTCGGGATCGATCTCGACCTCGGCGATGTGGCAGCCATTCGGAAAAGTGAGCGGCGTCTCCGCCTTGTCCTTGGTGTCGAGGCTTTCGCCCATGTCCTTGGCTCGCTTGGCGGTGTCGAACAGCGAAATCCTGCGGTCCGTGCCGACCACCTCGAAGCCGCCATTGCGATATTGAATGTCGCTTTCCGACGCTTCCAGCGCGGCTGAGGCGACTTTCTTACCCTTCGCCAGCATCACGTCGGCGACGTGGACAATCGCGTTGCCGGCGCACATGGCCGAGCGCGAGCCGACCGAAGCGCCGCCGATCAGGCCGAGATTGGTGTCGCCGTGGCGGTGCTCGATTTTGGCCGGATCGATGCCGAGCTTGTGCGCCAGCAGGCGCCCGAACACAGTGGCGTGGCTCTGTCCGGTCGATTGCACATTCAGGCCGAGGATCATCTTGTCGCCGTCGGGAAACGCCACGGACGCCATTTCCATCGGCGTCGCGCCGGAATGCTCGAGCATGCAGGATATGCCGACGCCGCGTAGCTTCTTGCGCTTGGCCAATTCGCGCTTGCGCTTGTTGAAATTGTCGACGTCGGCGAGCTTGAGCGCCTTGTCGACGATGCCGGGAAAATCGCCGCTGTCGTAAGTGTTGATCGGCGTCTTGAACGGCATGGCCGACGGCGGGATCAGGTTCTTCTTGCGCAGCCGCACCGGGTCCATGCCGATGACGCGCGCGGCTTCCTCGACCGCGCGCTCGAGCGCGTAGTTCGCCTCCGGGCGTCCGGCGCCGCGATAGGGTGCGATCGGCACCTTGTTGGAGAAATAACAGGCGACGCCGACGTCGACCTTGGCGATCCGATACATGCCGGGCAGGCAACGGGCGAAATTGTTGGTGTTGATGTTGATGCCGGCGTTGGCGATGTAGGCGCCTTGGTTGCAGAGATGCCGCACGCGCAGCGCTAGGAACTTGCCCTTGTCGTCGAGCGCGAGCTCGACATGGCTCACCGCATCGCGCGCCTGGCAGTCGCTCATGAAGGCTTCCGACCGCGTCGATTGCCAGTGCACAGGCCGCCCGACCTTGCGCGCGGCCACCATCACCGCGACATATTCCGGGTAGACCGTCGTCTTCATGCCGAAGGCGCCGCCGACGTCTTCGGTGATCACCCGCAATTTGTCGTTCGGCACACCCATGATGGAGGCGGCTTGCCCGCGCAAGGCGTCGGCGCTTTGCGAGCAGGCATGCAGCGTGTAGCTGTCGTTGTCCTTGTCGTAGACACCGGTGGCGCCGCGCGTTTCCATCGAGGCCACCACCAGGCGCTGGTGATTGACGCTGACGCGCGCGACGTGCGGCGCATTGGCAATGATGTCGGCGACGTCGCGTTCGTTCTGCTCGCTGGGCACCGGGCCCGGCCAGTCGACGCAGAGATTGCCCGGCGCGTCCGGATAAAGCTGTGTCTTGCCGTTCATAACGGCTTCCAGGTCGACCACCGCCGGCAATTCCTCGTAGTCGACTTGCACAAGCTCGGCAGCGTCCAGCGCTGCACCGCGCGTTTCCGCCACCACCATGGCCACCGCATCGCCGGCATGCATCACCTTGTCGCCGGCGAGCGCGGGGCGGAACGGCATCACCATCTTGACGCCGCTGCGGCCGATCACCGGCGGGTGGCGCGAGATGCCGGCAACGCCGGCCGCCTTGATGTCTTCGGCGGTGAGCACGGCGAGCACCTGTTTGGCCGCGCGCGCCGAGTCGGTCCTCACCGCCAGCACGCGGGCATGCGCATGTGGCGAACGCACGAAGGCGGCATAGGCCTGGTTCGGCAGCCGCGGGTCGTCGGCAAAATGGCCTTGGCCGCGCACCAGGGCGTCGTCCTCGACGCGCGGCTCGTGTTGGCGATCGTTGAGGGGCGAATTCATGCGGTAATCCCGGTGGAAATGGCGTCCGTTTATAACCGAAACTGGGCCGCCCGACAGGGGCTTGCGTCGGCGGCGCGGCTGCGGCACTCAGACGCCTCTCGCTCCCGGTTTTCTTGCAGTTTTCAGAGGACGAAATGAGCAAAGTGCGCACCATCGACACCCACACCCACATCTGCACCCTGGAAACCGCCGCGATGCTGACCAAGGCGGGCGTCAAGATCACGATCACGCCCGACGATGCCGAGAATGCCGCATTCGATGTCGCCGGCGTGGTGTACCGGCCGTTCCCGACCGGCGGCTTCGACATCCCGCGCCGGCTCAAGGACATGGACGCAACCGGTGTCGACGTGCACGTGCTGTCGGCGACGCCGCAGACCTATCTGTATAACCAGGAGCCGGCGCTCGGTGCGGTGCTGTCTGCCATCCAGAACGACCAGATGGCCAAGCACATCGCCGCGCATCCCACCCAATTCATGGGCATCGCCACGTTGCCGATGCAGGACCCCAAGCGCGCCGCCGACGAACTCAGGCGCGCGATAACCAAGCTCGGCCTCAAGGGAGCGATGTTCGCCTCCAACGTGCTCGGCAAGAACCTGGACGATCCGAGCTTCGAGCCGCTGTGGACGACGGCGGAAGAACTCGGCGCCTTCATGTTCATCCATCCCAACAATGTCGCTGGCGCCGATCGGCTGAAATCCTATTATCTCGGCAACCTGATCGGCAATCCGCTCGACACCACCATCGCCGCCGCCTGCCTGATCTTCGGCGGCGTCATGGACCGCCATCCGAAGCTCAAGATCATGCTGGCGCACGGCGGCGGCTTCACGCCCTATCAGGCGGCGCGCTGGGAGCACGGCTGGAAAGTGCGCCCGGAGCCGAAGAAGAACGTGCCGACGCAGCCGAAGGGCATCGCCAAACGCTTCAATTACGACACCATCCTGCATTCGGCCCAGACGCTGGAGGCCATGATCGGTCTGGTCGGCAGCGATCGCGTCATGCTCGGTAGCGATTATCCTTACGACATGGCCATGATGGATTGCGTCGCCCATGTGCGGTCGTTGAAAATCTCCGACGCCGACAAGGACGCGATCCTCAACGGCAACGCCGAAAAGATGTTGTCGGGGAAATAACCATGAACCTGCAGGCATCATCCAAGACCGGCCGCATCCCAACGGTGGCTGTCACCGGTTTCGTTGTCGACGCCATGCAAAAATGCGGCGTCCCGGAAGGCGACGCCGGCAAGATCGCTGAGCTGATGCTGGAGGCCGATCTCGTCGGCGCCGATGCGCACGGCATCTTCCGCCTGCCGCAATACGTGCAACGGCTGAAGCTGGGCTCGACCAACCCGCGTCCCAACATCAAGGTCACGCGCAGCGCGCCGGCAACCGCGCTGGTCGACGGTGACAACGGCATGGGCCATTTGGTGGTGGCGCGCACGGCGGAATTGGCGATCGAACTTGCGCGCGAGAACGGCGTGGCCTGGGTCGGCTGCCGCATGTCGGGCCATGCGGGGGCGGCCGGCGTCTATGCGGCGCTGCCGCTCAAGCACGACATGATCGGCATCTATTCGGCGGTGGCGAACGCCAACCACATGCCGCTCGCTGGCGGTGCCGAGCCGCTGCTCGGCACCAATCCGCTGGCGATCGCGATTCCGGCAGGCGAAGAGCCGCCATTGGTGCTCGATATCGCGACCTCGATCGTGTCTTACGGCACCATCAAAAATCACAAACTGCTCAACCGTCCGCTGCATGCCGACTGGATGATCGATCCGAAAACCGGCGCTACGGTTACCGATCCGCAGAAAACCGCCGAGGCCCTGTTGCTGCCGATGGGCGGCTACAAAGGCGCCGGCCTCGCGATGATCCTCGGCTTGCTCGCCGGCACGCTCAACGGCGCGCTGTTCGGCCGCGATTGCGTCGATTTCAACGCCGACCCTGGCAAGGTCACCAATACCGGGCAATTCGTGCTGGCGCTCGATCCGGCGCGTTTCCAGCCGCTCGCTCAGTTCAAGGCGGAAGTCGACCGCCACATCCGCGAGCTACGCACGTCGAAGACGCTGCCCGGCGAGACCGTGCGGCTGCCCGGCGAAGAGCGGGCAAAGCGCCGGACCGATCGGCTCGCCAACGGGCTTGCCTTGCCGGGCGAATTGCTGACGCAGCTCGACAAGCTCGCCGCCGAACTGGCGATCAAGCCGCTGCGCGAGCGCTGAGGACTGCCGAAAGCCTATTTCCCTTCCGCCATCAAGCGCAGCTTGCGTTTGCCTTCGGCCGAGGCTTCCGAGACCTTCACCGCTTCTTGCATGAGTGCGGCGAGTTGCGGCCGCAAGGCCGCGTCACGGGCGAACGGCATGCCGCCGCGGTACTCGATGACGTTGCGGTGCTCGTCGAGGAAGGCGGCGAGTTTTTCGATCACCGGCAATCCGCTCACCATGATCGGGATCAGCTCGCGGAACACGTTCGCCGGCTTGGTCACCATGTGCTCGTAAGCCTTGTCGTAAACCGCCTTTAGATCCGGCGGCTGCTTGAGCGCGGCGTGGGCGGCATCCGCGTCGGCGAGCGCCTTGTCGATCGCGGTCTTCATCTTGGCCATGCCTTGCGCGACGACCGGCAACATGGCGCGATGCTGCACCAGGTCTTCGACCGAGCGCGGGCTGCCGATCTGCATGGCGCGCGCGAAATCCTTGGCGATCCCCGCGTCGAGTTGGTGATGGAAGCCGTTCATGATGCGGTATTGGTCGGCATAGGGACCGAATTTGGCGACGTCCTCATCCGACATGATCGGAATATGCAGGCCAGGTTTGTCGATGATCCGGGTCTGCAGGAATTCCATGAAAGCCTTGCGCTGCGCTTCCTCCTCGCCGAAGCAGCCCGCGAGCAGCAGCGCAAAGCCGATAAGCGCGGCGACGACGGCCGCCCGTTTCGATGTGATCATAGTCAATGCCCCCGCTGGGTGGGTGTGTCCCGGCGATGATTATGGGTCGCCGCACCCGCGCCAAAGGTTCAAGGCGGAAATCAATGGCCGGCTTTGACTTTGCCGGCGGCGTTGATCTGCTCCACCACCTTTTTCCACTTCGCCGATTCGGCGGCCACGAATTCCGTGAAGCTCTCCGGCGTCGGGCTCGACGTCGGCGCCATGCTGGCGGCGATCATGTGCTTGCGCACGTCTGGATCGGCCATCGCATTGAGCACCGCGGCGTACAATTTGGCGACGATCGGAGCGGGCGTACCCTTCACGGCAAAAAGCCCCTGCCATGAGCCGCTGACGTCCTCGGGGAAGCCCAGTTCGACCACGCTCGGCACCTCGGGCAGCGATTCCACGCGCTCTTTCGTGGTCACGGCGAGACCTTTCAGCTTGCCGGCCTTCACGAACTGCGCCGCCGACGACAGCGTGACGAACATCACGTCCACATTGCCGGCCAGCAGATCGATGATCGCGGGACCGGCGCCGCCTTTGTAGGGCACCTGCGTCATCTGCAAGCCGAGCCGGTGGCGGAACTGCTCCATCGCCAGGGTATTGAGCGTGCTGACGCCGGCGGCGGCATAATTGATCTTGCCGGGGTTCGCCTTGGCGTAAGCAATCATCTCCTTGAGAGAGTTCGGCGGAAATTTCTCACTGGCGACGACGATGCCGGGCGTTTCGGCAGCGAGCGATATCGGAATGAAATCGCGCTCCGGCCTCACCGTCAGGTCGGGGAAGAAATGCGGATTGATGGCGATGGTGCCGATATTGCCCAGGAACAGGGTGTAGCCGTCGGGCGCGGCGCGCGCGGCGGTCTCCATGCCGACATTGCCGGCGGCGCCGGTGCGGTTGTCGATCACCAGCGTCTGGCCCAGCGTTTTTTCGAGGCTGGGCTGGATCAGCCTGATGGCGAAGTCGGATGCGCCGCCGGGCGCGAAGGGCACGATGATGTGGATCGGCCGCGTCGGGTAACTAGCGGCATCCTCGGCGGCGCATAGGCGGGGCGCAGCGAGCAACCCCAGCAGAATAAGCAACGCGCCACGCAGGTGCGACCAACCGATTGCCGCCATCATTTCGTCCTCCGCTTAACGATTTACGCCACCGCCTTGAAATCATCCGCATCGAGCGGCAGCTTCACCGGCTGCTTGCGCTTGGCGGACAGGTCGAGCGCCTTGGTCAGCATCAGGTTGCGGTGCGCTTCTTCCACCGTCGCTGCCGCGGTCGGCAGGCCGAGTGCGACGCGGTTAAGCCAGCTGTCGGTTTCCAGCGCCATCGGGCCGCGCAGTTCACCGAGCGCCATATCGCCGGGCGGATAGCTGCCCATAAAATCGACCAGGCGCGTCGCGTCAGGGTTGTAGCCTTCCGACTGCCCTTTGGAGACCGCCAGCACGATATCGCTGTGGGTGTCGTCGATGGTGAGCGCGCCGGTGGTGCCGATAATGCCGACCGCGAGCGAATAGACCGCCGGCGGCCAGGTGATCGGCAGCGCCCACGACATGTTGAGGTGGTACAGCGTGCCGTCGTCGAAGGTGATCATGCCGGCGGTAGCGTCGATGCCCTGGTAGAGCGGGCCCAGCACCTTGTCGATCGAGCGGGCATAGATCTCGACCGGCATCTTGCCCTCCAGGCACCACATGCAGATGTCGAGCGCATGCGTGCCGGAGATCACCATCGGCGAGATGGTGGAGGGATCGTCGGTGCGCTTGTAGTTATCGATCGCCACCAGCCGGTTCATGAAGGCGCGCGAGGTGACGAGCGTCACATCCCCCAATGCGCCGGTGCGGCATTTCTCTTTGGCCGCCAGCCAGCGGCGGCGGAAGCGCTGTGTATAGCCGACCACGGCGTCGACGCCGGCGTCCTGGATCGCCTTGAGCACCTTCGCGGATTCATCCAGGCGCGTGGCCAGCGGCTTTTCGATCAGCAGCGGAATCTTGCGCTCGAGCGCGACCATGATCGGGTCGACGTGCAGATGCTCGTCCGTGCAAATGATCGCCGCGGTCACTTCCGGCCGCTTGAGCAGTTCGACGTGGCTTTGCGTCACGAAATCGGCGCTGATTTTCGGCGCGACTTCGCCGGCGCGGTTCGGGTTCTTCTCGGCGAGCCCGATCCATTCGACTGCCGGGTGGCGCGCCGCCACCTCGCCGCGGAACAGGCCGACGCGGCCGCCGCCGACGATCGCCAAGCCGACGCCTTTGGCAGATTTCTTCATTGTGGATTGGCTCCCGACCGGTTCTTTTCCTTGAATTCGGCGATCCCCGAAATCGTCTCGTTGGTGAGTGGCAGATCGACCGGCTCGTTGCGATAGGCCGACAGGTCGGCGGCGCTGTAGGTCTCCATCACCCGGCGCGCGCTCTCCGGCGTCACCATGACCGGGGTGTCGCGGATGCAGGCTTCCAGGAAGTGGATGGTCTCCGGCCCCATGCCGCCGGCGAACACTTCGCCGACCTGCTCGCCCGGCATGGTCGACATCGGGAATACCTGGCCGTTGCTCATGGTGTTGAGCCAATTGTCGCGCTGCGTGTCGTCGAGCACCAGCGCGCCTTCGGTGCCGGTGATCTCGATCCAGGTCGAGCAGTAGTTCGGATAACTCGGCGGGAAGTTCCAGCCGCCGCCGATCATCACCACGACTCCGTTGTCCATGGTGACGGTGGTGAACATCACGTCGTGCGAGCCGTTGACCGGCTTCATGTAGCCGTAGGCGCCCTGGCTGTAGACCCGCACGGGCTTGGCCGGCTCCAGCAACCAGAACACGAAATCGAGATCGTGGGTCGATTCCATCACCACCGGCGATAGCCGCACGCGGCCGGCGATCTTCTTGCCCAGGCTGCGCGACAGGTTGCGGCTGACCAGCACAGAGACCACGTTGCCGAGCGTGCCGTCGGTAATCTTCTTCTTGGCATAGGCGATCTTCGGATTGAACCTCTGCGAATAGCCGATGGTGAATTTCAGGCCGTTGCGCCTGGCGAGCTCGATCAGTTCGTCGGCTTCCCACAGTTCGAGCGAGATCGGCTTTTCCAGCATGACGTTCTTGCCGGACTTCAGGCAGTCGCGGCAGATCGGATAGTGGTTGGTCTCAGGCGTGGTCGAGATGTAGACCACCGAGATGTTCGGATTGTTGATGATGTCGTTGTAGTCGAGCGTCGCCGTTGCCGGCTTCCACAACGCCTTTACCTCGGCCAGCCGGTCAGGCCGGATCTCGCACAGGTGCAATTTGTCCACCAGCGCGGTGCGCGCCAACGTTTCCGCGCGCGTGCCGCCGACCCAGCCGATACCGATCACCGCCGCTTCAACCGTCTTCACAGCGCGTTCCCCAAGCTAACCCGTTGATTTTTCACGGCCGAATGGCCGCGCCGGCGCACACTAGCCGCTCATCGTTCCGGCTGAAAGGGGGAGCCTGACGCCGAACACTTGGGCCGCGAATTGCGGATAAACCTCGGCAAGCTGCGGCGCCACCGTCTCGCGCATCAGCTTGAGCGTGTCGGGTGAGGGTGCCGGCGTTTCCGGCACCGTAGCCGGTCTGTCGAAATCGAAGCCGGTGTGCTCGATCACTTCCTCGACCGTGTGGCCAGGATGCACGCTCACAAGTGTGAAACGTCCGCGGGCGAACGAAAACAAACAGCGGCTGGTGATGAGCGCGATCGGCCCACCCGGGCGGAAGACGTTCGGATCGTTCGCGCCCGGCGCCGAGATGAAGTCGACATGCGGCACCAGCGTGCGACGCAAATGCTCGGTGCGAAACAGGATCACTTTCGGCACCACATAATAGAGATAGGCCGAGCCGTACGAGCCGGGGAAGCGCACCTTGGGATGCGCGTGTTCGCCGATCTCGACCAGATTGATGTTGCCTTGGCCGTCGATCTGCCCGCCCGATAGAAAGAATACGTCGATCCGGCCCTGCCCGGCACAATCGAACAGTTCGCGCGCGCCGTCGGTCCAGAACGTGTTCTTGGGGCTGCCCAGCAACGAGACGTAAGGCCGTCCGTGCCCGCGCTCGCGCGCCAGCAGCGCCGCAGTCGCCGGGATCGGCGAGGCGTTACCGACCGCGACATGGCGCACGTTGCCGATCAGCCGTGCGATCACGTCGGCGAGCAATTCCTCGGAGCGGAATTCAAGCGGCGCGGCGTTCATAGACATACCGATCGAGATAATCCGCGAAGCCCTCGGTCGTCGCCGCCAGCCGTGCGTATTCCGCGAGGTGCTCGGCGTCGGCGGCATAATAATCGGGCAGCGGCAGCGGCCAGGCGCCGCGCTCGGCCACGACGATGCTCTCGACGTAGAACCCCGGCAGCATGCCGGCGGCGAGCACGGGATCGTCGAGCAGATTGCCGTCGTGAATCTTCTCGACCGTCACAACGGTCTTCTCCGCCGCATGCGCCATGGTGGCGAGTTCACGCTGGCGTCCGATCCAGACATTGCCGAAGCGATCGGCCATCGGCGCATGGAACAGCGCCACGTCCGGCTTGATCGCCGGCAAGAGCACGATCGGATCGGCATGGCCGAACGGCGAGTCGATCACCTTCCAGTCATCGCGATATTTCAACACATCGGAACCGATCAGGCCGCGCAGCGGCATGAATGGCACGCCTTTTTCCGATGCCTGCAAGGCCGCATGCAGCGCCGGGCAGGTAGCATCCATCATCTTGATCGCGCCTGACGTGACCGCGGCGTTGAAGCGCGGCGCCGGGCCGAACTCGCCGAGGCTGACGGCACTGGTCTCCAGCGTCGCGACGCAATTGGCGCCGATCAGCAGATCCGCCTGCAGGCTCGAAGTCGGCAGCGCCACCAGATGCAGCCGCTTCACGCCACAGCGGATCAGCGCGCGCGTCGCCTCCATCGGGACGCCGGACACTTCGCGCGGCACGACGACCATGCAGCCGTCGGTCACGGCGGCCAATGCATCGTTAAGGGATTTCACCGGCTGAAACATGCCTCACTGTCTCATTCTTCCGCTTGCCAGGTCCATACATTTTTGCCACGTGAACGTATGGCTACGTCGCTCAAGGACAAACTTGCCGCCAAACGCTTCGTCATCACCGCGGAAATCACACCCCCGGTGAGCGCGTCGCGCGACGAACTTCTCGCCAAGGCGCTGCCGCTCAAGGGTCTCGCCGATGCGGTGAACGTCACCGACGGCGCCGGCGCGCGGCCGCATCTCGGCGCGGTGACGGCGGCGGCGATGCTGGTCGAAAAAGGCATCGAACCGATCCTGCAACTCACCTGCCGCGACCGCAACCGCATCGCCTTGCAGAGCGACTTGCTCAGCGCCGCGGCGTCCGGCGTGCGCAATCTGCTGGTGTTGCGTGGCGACGATCCGTCGGCCGGCGATCAGCCCGACGCCAAACCGGTGTTTGATCTCGATCCGCGCCAATTGCTCGATACCGCGCGCCGCTTGCGCGACGCCGGTGAATTGCCGTCGGGGCGCAAGATTTCCGGCCGCGCCGAATTTTTCCTCGGCGCCGCTGACAATCCGATTGATCCGCCGCCCGGCTGGGAGCCAAACGGGCTGCAGGCCAAGATCGACGCTGGCGCGCAGTTCGTGCAGACGCAGTTCTGCATGGATACCGGCGTGGTGCGCCACTATTTGGCGCGGCTGGCCGATCTCGGCATCGCTAGCAAGCTGTCGATATTGATCGGCATCGCGCCGCTGCGCTCGGCCAAGTCGGCGCGCTGGATCACGGAGAAATTGTTTGGCGCGATCATTCCCGACGCCATCGTCACGCGTCTGGAGCGCGCCAGCGATCCCGCCGCCGAAGGCCGCCGCATCTGCCTCGATCTCATCGCCGAGCTGGCCGAGGTGCCGGATGTCGCCGGCGTCCACATCATGGCGCCCGGCCACAACTCTGCCGTGCCGGAGATCATCAAGGCGGCGCGCGAAGGCGTTAAACGCCTTGCGGTCGTCTAATTTCCGCCGCCACTCCCTTTAAAACCGCCGTCGCCTGGCATCAAATTAATGCTAAGATCGCCGTGGAAACAAACGCCAAAGGCCTTGCAAAAAGGCCGGCGAGCGAAGGGAGGAGCCACGCCATGACCGCCATCCGAATTCGAACCTGTGTGTCCGCTGCGATTATCGCCGCCGCTGCGATCGGCCTGCTGTCGCAGCCGGCCGCCGCCCAAGGCAAGCCGTGGAAGCACGCCTTGCTCAACGCCAAAGCCGATGCCGGCTTCTTCATGATGTCGGCCAAACGTGGCTTTGCCGAAAAGCAGGGCCTCAAGCTCGACCTACTGCAGGTCAAGGACGACCAGATCGGCCTCAAGGCGCTGATCGCCGGCGAGGTAGATAGTTTCGAAGGCGGCCCGCAGGGCGCGTTTGCCGCCGCTGCGCGCGGCGCCGACGTCAAGATCATCGGCTGTCACTGGGTGGTGGTGCCGCACGGCATCTATGTGCGCGACGACATCCACAAGGTTGAGGATTTGAAGGGCAAGTCGATCGCGGTGTCGTCGCCCAATACGATGCCGGATCTGCTGGCGCGTGCGGCGCTGGCAAAATACGGCGTCACGCCCGACCAGGTGAAGCTCGCCGCCGTCGGCGGCGATCGCGAGCGCTACCAGGCGCTGGCTGGCGGTGTGGTCGAGGGTGCCGTGGTCTCCAACGAATACCAGCCGGCCATGCCCAAGACCCTGCATCTGCTGGTCGCCGGCCGCGACGCGGTGCCGAATTTCCTGCGCGTCTGCCTGATGACCAGCGGCAAGGTCCTCCAAGAG
Source organism: uncultured Alphaproteobacteria bacterium (assembly GCA_963821785.1). GTDB lineage: Bacteria > Pseudomonadota > Alphaproteobacteria > Rhizobiales > Xanthobacteraceae > Pseudolabrys. Next base: position 608,112 of record CAWGFC010000001.1, read on the forward strand.
CGTGGCGACGATGTCGTACGCTTCCTCGCCGCCGAGATGCAGGCGCTGCGTTACGCGCTGTCGCACAAGGCGGAGACGGTGGCGCTGACGCAGGAGATCATCCACGCCAAGCCCGACGATCCGCGCCCGGCCTTCGTCTATGATGACGCGGTCGCGCATCACGCCATCGATCCGGATCTGCCGATCCCGGCGGCCAAGCTGGAATGGATGCAGGAACAATTGATCAAGGCCGGCAAGCTGAAGGCGGCGCTGCCGCTCGATAAGATCAGCGCACCGGAGTACCGCGAGAGGGCGCTCAAGTTGGCGGGCATGAGCCACTGAATGAAATTCGGAGCCATGTGAATGGGTGAGGTGAGTTTCGTCGATGTCTCCAAGCGCTTCACATTGCGCGTGGACGGCGAACTGCATCACGTGCAGGCGCTTGACCGGGTCAGTTTCACCGTGCGCGCCGGGGAGATCGTGGCGCTGATCGGTCCCTCCGGCTGCGGCAAGACCACGGCCTTGCGCGTCGCCATGGGGCTCGACCCGGCAAATGCCGGCCGTGTTACCGTCGACGGCCGCGCGATCAACGGCTGCGGCCACGACCGCGGCATGGTGTTCCAGCACGCCGAGTTGCTGCCGTGGCTCTCCGCCATGCAGAACGTGATGTTCGGGCTGGAAATGAAGGGCGTGCGCGGGCAGCCCTTGCGCGACACGGCGATGAAATATCTCGATTTGGTCGGCCTGGCCTCGTCGCACAACCGCCGCCCGCATCAGCTTTCCGGCGGCATGAAGCAGCGCGTCGGCATCGCTCGCGCGCTCGCCATCGATCCCAAGGTGTTGCTGATGGACGAACCGTTCGGCGCGCTCGACGCGCAGACACGCGAATCCCTGCAAGCCGAACTGTTGGACATTCATGCGCACACCAGGAAGACCATCTTGTTCGTAACCCACGATCTCGACGAGGCGGTGCTGATCGCCGACCGTATCGTGGTCATGACGCACGGCCGCGTGCAGGAGATCGTCGACGTGCCGCTGACGCGTCCGCGCGCCGATTTGAGCATCGTGCGCGGCCTGCCCGAGTTCAACGACACCCGCTACAAGATCTGGCGCCTGTTGCACGCCGAGCCGACGGTGCATTGATGGCCGACATCGCCGACAAGCGTGCCGCCGAAAAGCCTGAAGCGGAAGCCGCCCAACGGCGCCCATGGCCGCGCTGGGCGATCACGCTCGCGTCGGTCGCTTGCGTGCTGGCGCTCTGGGAAATTTTCGGCCGCCACATCAATCCAATCTTTGGCTCCTATCCGAGCGCGATCGCTGTGGCGTTCTGGGAGTTGCTGCGCTCCGGGCAATTGTGGTCGGCCCTGGGCGAGAGCCTGCAACCCTTTTTCGTCGGCTATGGTCTCGCCATCGTGGCCGGCATTCCCATTGGCCTCATTGTCGGCCGCTTTCGCACCGCGGAGGCCGCGTTCGGCATCTACATCACCGCCGGCTACGCCATGCCGCTGGTCGCACTGGTGCCGCTGCTGATCCTGTGGCTGGGGCTCGGCTTCAAGGTCAAGGTCGCGGTGGTGTTCCTGATGTCGCTATTCCCGATTTGCATCAACACCTGGCTCGGCGTCACCGCGGTGCCGAAGACGCTGATCGAAGTCGGCAAGTCGTTCGTGGCGCCCGACACGGTGATCCTGCGCCGCATCATCCTGCCGGCGACGCTGCCCTACATCATGGCCGGCATCCGCCTAGCGGTTGGCCGCGCGGTGGTGGCGATGGTGATCGCGGAGTTCTTCACTACCATTTCGGGGTTGGGCGCGATAATCATCAATTCCGCCAATAATTTCGACACAGCCACGATGTTCGTGCCGATCATCATTTTGATGGTGATGGCGGTCGGCTTGAATTCGCTGATCGGCTGGATCGAGCACAAGGTCGCGCCCTGGCAGGCGGAAATAGCCGGGCGGGATCGCGAGTAATCAGACGAGCGCGCGCACCGACGCGAACAGGGCGCGCACCTGCTGCTCCGAAATATTCTTGGTGATGAACACCACCCGGCTCTGCCGGTTGCTGTCAGGCCAGGCGTTGAGCTCGACCGGCGGATGCGCGAGGTGCTGCACGAATTGCACCACCACCGGCCCTTGGCAGCCTTCGACATTGAGGAAGCCCTTGACGCGCAGCAGGTCCGGCCCGCGCAGCGCCATCAGCGTGTCCATGGCCTTGGCGAAGGTCGGCCAGGGCATCGGCGTATTGTCTGCGATCACGAAACTGCCGATGCCGTCCGAATGCGCGGCCTCGGCGACAAAGGCGTTGCGCTGGTCGTTGGCGGCTGCCGTGAGCCGGCTGGGATCGAGTTCGCCGTTGACCGCTTCGAGGATTTCTGCGCCCGGATTGAGCGCGCGCAGTTGTGTCGCCAGTGCTTCGGCGGCGCCTTCGCCGGCGATGTCGGTCTTGGTGATCACCAGCCGGTCGGCCAGGATCGTCTGCCGGCGCGCCTCCGACGACCAGGTGAGTGTGTCGCCCCCGGCTTCGGCATCGACCACCGTCACCACCACGTCGATGTGGAACACCTCGCCCAGCGCCCGGTCGGTGGCAAAGGTCTGCAGGATTGGCGACGGGTCGGCGAGGCCCGAGGTCTCGATCACGATGCGGCGGAAGTCGGGGATTTCGCCGCGCTCGCGTTCGACCACCATGCGGCGTAGCGCCTGTTGCAGATCGGTGCGCGTGATGCAGCACAGGCAGCCATTGCCGAGCAGCACGGTCTCGTCGGTCGACGAACGCACCAGCGCGTCGTCGATGCCGGTTGCGCCGAATTCGTTGACCACCACGGCGGTGCCTTGTCCCTCCGGGAGGCTAAGGAATCGGCGCAGCAGCGTGGTCTTGCCGGCGCCGAGGAAGCCGGTGAGCACGGTCACCGGGATGCAGTGGCCGCGCTCGCGCTTGAGCCGGCGCCCGAACATCCCGGCGGCCGGGGAGGGGAAGAGTTCGTTCATGCCTCACTTTACCCCGTCCCGCCGTGCGGAGCGAGGGAGGATCAGAAATCCATTTCCAGCACGTACAGCCCGCCGCTGAAGCGGTCCTGCGTATAGACGATGCCGCGCTCGTCGACGAACACGTCGTTGAGCTGGATGGCGCCGACCGGCGAGCCTTTCGGCGCCGGCGGCACGAAGGCGGCGATTTCGCGCGGCTGGTACGGGTTGGAAATGTCGTAGGCGCGCAAGCCGCCGTTGAAGAAGGTGCCGAGCACGATCTGGTCGGAGCGCCACGCCGTCGGCAGTTCCACGTTCTCGTGAATATTGTGCGCGCCGAAGCGGCCGCCACGGTCCTTGTAGGCATCGACCGGCGGCAGCGGGCAGGTGGCGATCGACACCGGGTGCGTCTCGTCGCGCATGTCGAGCATCCAGATCAGCTTCGGCCAGTCCTTGCCGGCATTCTCGGTCAACTCGTCCGTCACCAGCATCAGGTTGCGGTCGAACAGCGGCACCGCGGTGTGCATGAAGCCGGTATACGGCGGCGAATTGGTCCAGTGTGAGATCACCTTCGGGTTGGCCTTGTCCTTGATGTCCATCACGAACATGCCGCCGTCGATGTAGCAGAGGTAGAGCCGGTCCGGCCGCGACTGGTAAACGTTCGTGTTGTGCGCCCGGTACCCCTTGTCCATTGGATGGCGCGGCGGCGGCGCGATGTTGTCGGTCGCCGAGGTGCCGGGCATCCACCAGCGGCCGATTTCCTTCGGCTTCGACGGATCGCGCACGTCGATGCAGCGGTAGAACTGGTCATCGAGCGGGTTGCTCGGTTTGAAGTCGGGCGCGCCGGACGCCATGTGCACGAATTCGCCGTCGCAGAACCACAACTGGTGCACGCCGCGCGAGGTCGCCCCGGAGCAGTTGAAGAACGAGATCGAGCGCGGGTTCTCCGGCACAGAAACGTCGAACAATTCCACGCCTGCCGGCTTCTGGCCGGTCTTCTGCGTCTGATAGGCCACCGCCATGATGTTGTTGGCGGAGCATTCTAGCGAATTTGACCGCATGTGCGCTTGCGGCAGCTCGGTCTGCACCACCACCTTGGGATTGCGCGGATCGGAGACGTCGACGCCGGTGAAATTCTTCGGCGCGCTCTCATGCGCCAGCCAGATGATGCGCCGCCCGTCCTTGGCGATGGTAATGGACATGCCTTCGCCCATGCCGCCGAAGCCGCCGAGGTCGTTGTGGGCGATGAGCTTGAAATTCCAGGTGATCGGCTCCCCAGTCTGGGTGAGCGGATTGCTAGCGGCGGCCATGGGCGTCTCCATTGTCTTGCTTGTCCTTACGCCGTGCGGCGGTAAGGAAGTTCGCGTGTTGTCCACGATGCGAACAGAGGGCGGGAAATCGATCCTTCGTCATGCCCGGCTTCATGCCTGGCATCCACGTCGGCTCTACTTAAAGCAAGACGGACATGACCGGGACAAGCCCGGCCATGACGAAAAATGAGAACAGCTAAGACTCAGGCGCTGGCCTGCTTGAGGAATTCTTCGCGCAAGGCCTTATTCCAGTCGGGGATGGCCTTGATCTTCTTGGCCGCCAGCAGGATTTCCGCCTGCTTCTGCATATAGGGCTTGATATCGGCTGGCCAGCCGGGGGCGACCTCGACGCGCGCGATTGCCTTGGCGAAGGTCTCGGGGGCCATCTTGTAGCCCTTCGAAGTGTAGAATTTGTAGATCGTGTCGGAGACCTTCTTCGGATTGTCCTTGAAGTCTTTCGCCACGTCGAGCCATGCCTTGAGGTAGGCGACCACGGTCTCCGGGCTTTTTGCCACGAATTCCGGCGTCGCCGCCATGAACACCGGCAGCTTGTCGAACGAATAGAAGTCGACCAGCGTGTTGGCCAGGCCGTCGGCTTCGGCGATGGCGTTATAGGGCTCGACATTGACCATGGCGTCCACGGTCTTGGCGGCCATGGCGGCCACCATGTCGTTCACGTTCATGCGGATTTCCTGGTAGTCACCTTTCTTCAATCCCGCGCCGGCGGCGATCTGGTCGACGAAGATGTTGCCGGTGGACGAGCCGGTCTGGTTGGCGACCTTTTTGCCGCGCAGTTCCGCGACGGTCTTGATGCCGAGATCCTTGCGCGCCATCACGCGCGCGGTCTTGCCGACATATTCGATCATGGCGATGGCGACGAGGCCGCCTTTGTCGCTGCCGATGGCGAATGAAGGTCCGGCATAAGTGCCCATGTCGACCTGGCGCGCTACCATCTGCTGCATGGTGAGGTTGCCCGACGGCACGGCGAATTCCTCGAACTTGACGCCGTGCTTCTCCAGGTAACCGGAGCGCATCAGGTAATACGTCGGCATGCCCCACATATTGGTCTGGTAGCCTTGCCGCACCGTCTCCAGCGCCGCGTTCGCGCCGCGCACGCCCAATCCCGCGGTGAGAAGTCCGGCGCCGGTCGCAACCAGCGCGTCGCGCCGTGTGATGCCTTTCCGCAGAATGCTCATGTTTATCCTCCCTTTAATTTACCGTTGACCGCCGGTTTCTCCGGCTCGTTTTGACTTGCCTCGTGGCCGAGGTAGCGCAGCAGTTCCTTCTGGCATTCGACGAATTCGACGCTGAGCGGATCGCGCGGGCGCGGCAGCGGAATCTTGATCACGGCTTTCACCGTCCCGGGATGCGACGTCATCACCACCACGCGGTCCGCCAGATAGACCGCTTCCGCGACATTATGCGTGACATAGATGACGGTCTTGCGGGTTTCCCGCCACACCTCCGCCAAAAGCCGCTGCATGTCGTCGCGCGTTAGCGCGTCGAGCGCCGCGAACGGTTCGTCCATCAGCAGCACCGCCGGATTGTACGCCAGCGCGCGGGCGATGGCGACTCGCTGCTGCATGCCGCCGGACAGATGATGCGGGAAGGAATTGGTGAATTTCTCCAATTTCACCAGGCGCAATTGTTCGCGCGCGATGGTCTCGCGTTCCACCTTGGGAACGCCCTTCATTTCCAGCCCGAACGACACGTTGCCGAGCGCGGTGCGCCAGGGGAACAACTGCGCGAAATCCTGGAACACCACGCCGCGGTCCATGCCATGGCCGGTGACGGTTTTGCCGCCGATACGGATCTCGCCAGAGGCGGGGCTGAGGAAGCCGGCGATCATGTTGAGCAGAGTCGACTTGCCGCAGCCGGAGGGCCCAAGAATACAGACGAACTCGGACGCGGCGATGTCGAAGCTCACGTCCTTGACACCCGGCACCTTGCCGCCGGGCGTGTCGTAAGTGAGAGTCACATCGCGGATTTCGATGGGTAGCATTCGTTATTTCCGTTTCTACTTTTTCGTTTGTCGCGCGATGTTGTAGCTCGCCGGACGTTTCTCGATGAATGCGGCGAAGCCTTCTGCGGCTTCCGCCGTCTGCCGCTTGGCGGAATGCGCCTCGACGAGTGCGTTGAACGTCGGGTCGTCGAGATGGCTCCAGGCCGACTTGAGCGCCCAGATCTTGGTCGCGGCAACGGCGTCCGGCCCATTGGTGAGAAGCTCATCGACAATGCGCTCGCCCGCCGCTTCCAATTCGGCGAGTGGCACCACCTCATGCACCAGGCCGATGCGGTGCGCTTGCTTGGCGTCGAAGCGTTCGCCGGTGAGCGCGTAGCGGCGCACTTGGCGCAAGCCGATGGCGTCGTTGAGTTGCGGGATGATGATGGTGCCGGCGACGCCGATGCGCACCTCGGCGATCGAGAAGTGGGCGTTATCGGCGGCGATCACGACATCGCAGGCGGAAATGATGCCGGTGCCGCCGCCGTAGCAGGCGCCCTGCACCAGCGCCACCGTCGGCACCGGAATGAGATTGAGCCGCTGCACGGCCTCGGCGGTCATGCGCGAATTGCGCAGATTTTCCTCGGGCGTGGACCGGCGTACCGCATCAAGCCAATTGATGTCGGCGCCGGCAATGAAATTGCGGCCCTTGCCGGCGATCACCACCGCGCGCGGCGCCTTGGCGGCGAGCGTGTCGTAGATCTTGAGCAGACCCGAGATCATGTCGCCGTTATAGGCGTTGTAGACCTCCGGCCGGTTGAGCGTGACGCGCACGACGCCGCGTTCATCAACGCTCCAGAGGACCGGACCGGCGGAGGGTCGCTCACTCACTTGCTAGCCTTTCACAACTCGCACCATGCCCCAACGCTGCACGGTCGCCTTTTCGATCGAGCCGAACACCACGCGCTCGAACAAAAAGCCGATGACGCCGATCACCACGATCGAGGCCAACATGACATCCGCCTGCAGGAACTGCTGGGCGTCGAAAATGACCCAGCCAAGCCCCCAATCGGAGGCCGCGATCATCTCGGCGCCGACCACCGCGATCCACGCGCGCAGGAAACCCTGCCGCATGCCGGTGATGATGAACGGCGAGGCGCCTGGCAAAATGACTTTCCAAAACATCTTGTGCTCGCCGGCACCCATGGCGCCGGCCGCGCGCAGCCAGATTGGATTGACCGAGCGCACCCCAGACCAGGTGTTGAACAGGATCGGAAAGGTGGCGCCGTACAAGACGACGAGCACGGTGGTGGTATTGCCGATGCCGAACCAGAGCATGAACAGCGGCACCAGCGAGAACGACGGGATCGGCATCAGCGCGCTGACCAGCGGCAGAAAAAAATTCTCCACCGGCTTGAAGCGCGCCATCAGAATGCCGAGCGTTATGCCGACCGCCGACGCCAGCGAGAAGCCGAGCAGCACGCGCGACAGGGTGGCGCCGGCGTGCTCAAACATGCTGCCGTCGGCCAGCATCGCGTAAAGCGTCTCCAGCACGGTCGGAATCGTCGGCATCAGCACGCGCGGAAAATAACCGCTCAGCGACAGCGCCTGGTAAAGCGCCGCGGCCACCGCCAATGTGATGACGGCGCGCCGGACCGATCGCTTGCGTGCGGCTTGCTCGTTCATGCGATCATCATTCCCCACCGCACGATCGTGTAATCCTCGATCTTCTGGAACACGAACTTCTCCAGACAGAGGCCGATGACGGCTATTACCGCGACGCCGGCTAGCATGGCGTCCGTGTTGAGAAACTCGCGCGCGCCGAAAATCAGCCAACCGAGCCCCCAGGGCACGGAGGCCAGCATTTCCACCGCCACCAGGATGCGCCATGCCTGCGCCAGGCCAAGCCGCAGCCCGGTGAGGATATAGGGCAGCGCGCCCGGCAGAATGACGGAACGGAACATGCGCCGATTGTCGGCGCCCATGGATTGCGCCGACCGCACCCAGATTTCCTTCACCGCCTTAACGCCGGTCCAACTGTTGTAGATGATCGGAAACATCGAGACGAAGGCGACCAGCAGCAGGGCGGAGAATTGGCCGGGGCCGAACCAGAGCAGGAAGAGCGGCGTATAAGCGAGGCCGGGTATCGGCGCCAGGATGCTGACCAGCGGCAGGCAAATGTCTTCGGCTCTTCGCGAGCGTCCCATCAGCACGCCGATACTGACGCCGAGTACACTGGCGAGCGCAAAGCCAGAGAGTAGGCGGATCATGGTGTCGATGGCGTGATGCGGCAGGATGCCGGAGATCGTGAGCTGCACGAACGAGAGCGCCACTTCCTCCAATGTCGGAAACAGCTGGTGCGGAAATACCCCGGCCCAGGCGACGATTTCCCAGATGGAGCCAACCACAAGGAACGGAAACGCGTTTCGCGCGATCACGCGCCAGCGGGCGCCGCCGGCGCCCGCCGGGCGTTCGGGCGCGCCCGCCACATCTATGGTGGTGACGGCATCCTGCATTCGTGCGGCGCTCCTCCCGAGCCTTTGCGGTCTGGCCTTTTTTGCCGGCCTTTGACCCGTTTCGGGAGAATAGTGTGCTTTGAACGGCGACCACAAGCATGGGCATTCTCGCATATCCCCCGGGCGGTACAGCCCTGGCGATTTTGCCGCAAAACGGCTAAAGCCCGGGCCGAATTCCGCTTGCGCGCGGCACCAATTCAATGGGAGTTTTGAGGATGTCGAAGACTGCACAAAAGATCGGCTGGATCGGGGTCGGCCGCATGGGAACGCCCATGGCGGAACGTCTGCTCAAGGCCGGCCACGACGTGTCGATATGGAACCGAACTCGCGCCAAGGCCGAGCCGCTCTCCGCCAAGGGCGGCGCGATCGTCGACAAGCCGGTCGAACTCGCCGGCTGCGAGGTCGTGTTCGCCATCGTCTCCACCGGCAAGGATGTCGAGCAAGTCCTTTTCGGCAAAGACGGCCTTTGCACCGGCAGCAAATTGCCGCGAATGGTGGTCGACTGCTCGTCGATCTCGGTCGAGGAATCCGCCGCCATCCGCAAGCGCCTGGCCGAGAAAGGCGTGAGCTTCCTGGCCGCGCCGGTGTCCGGCAATGCCAAGGTGATCAAGGCCGGCAAGCTGTCATCGGTGGTGTCCGGACCGGAAGCCGACGCCAAGATCGCGATGCCGCTGATCGAGGTGTTTGCGCCGCAGGGCGTTTCCTACGTCGGCGACGGCGAACTCGCGCGCATCTGCAAGATCGCGCACAACGTCATGCTCGGCGTGGTGATCGAGAACCTGATCGAGATCACGCTGCTCGCCAACAAGATGGGCGTGCCGCGCCATGCCTTCCTCGCCTTCATGAACAACGGCGTCATGGGCTCGATGTTTACCAAGTACAAGACGCCGGCGCTGGTCAATCTCGACTGGACCACGACGTTCACGCCGGAGCTGTTGCGCAAGGATCTCGATCTCGGCCTCGAGCTCGGCCGCGAATGGGATGTGCCGATGCCAGTCACCGCCGCCACACGCGAGGTGCTGCAGACCCATTTCGGCGCAGCCCAGCTGCAGAAGAATCCGGAAGAATATCTGGCCAAGGACTTCGCCGCGATGGCCGAAACCATGGCGCTTGCCGCCGGCATGAAGCTCACGCCGGAAAACAAGAATGTGTCGACCGGGCTGGAGTAGTTCCGGTCCCGTCAGTGCTGCACATAAAAAGAGGCCCCTTGCGGGATGTGCGCACCAAAAAAAGGGCCCCTTGCGGGGCCCTGTGTGCATAAGGTGGAGGATTCGGCCGCCGTAAAAGCCTAAAGGGAGGAAAAACGGCGGCTGCGCACGAGCCTCACTCAACCGGTCGCGGGCATATATCTCAAGTAAATTGCCCGTAAATACGCCAGCGGATTCGGTCCGCATAAATACGTATCATTTGGCTGAAAATCGGAACTAGGGAAACCGCGTATGGCCTTCAAGCTCTATAACGCGCCGCAATCGACCTGCAGCCAGCGGGTTCGCTTTGTATTCAACGCCAAGAAGCTTCCGTTCGACGAGGTGAAACTCAACCTGCTGGCCGGCGACCAGCTTAAGCCCGACTATCTCAAGCTCAATCCGAATGGGGTGGTGCCCACTCTCGATCACGATGGCGAGATCGTGATCGATTCGACCGTCATCACCGAATATCTCGACGAAGTAGCGCCGGAAAACAGCTTCACACCGGAATCCCCGGTCACGCGCGCCCGCATGCGCGCTTTGATGCATTTCATCGACGAAATGCCGGCGGCCGCCGTGCGCGTGCCGACCTTCAATCTCGCCTTCCTGCCGAGCTTCCAGAAGATGAGCCGCGGGGATTTCGTGGCGATGGCGGAGTCGAAGCCGCTGCGCAAGGAATTCATGATGGCCATGGGGCAGACCGGTTTCCCGCAGGCTGAGATGGACGCCGCGCTCGCGCGCCTGCACCGCGCCTATGAGCGCATGGATACGGAAATCGAGAAGAGCGGCGGCCCGTGGCTGCTCGGCAAGGACATTTCACTGGCAGATGTGGCGGTGATGCCGGCGCTGGTGCGCATGCACGACCTCAACATGCCGGGCTGGCTCGACCTGCCGCGCATCGTCACCTGGTTCGACAACATCCGGGCGCACCCGGCCTTCATGCCGACGTTTTATCACGGTTCGCTCTTGAGCGAGCGCTTCCCGCATTTGCGGGAAAAAGCGCCAGCCTGAGCGGCCGCGCCAGATGGCCTCGCGCCATCCGTTCGAGCACCTATCTTGGGATCAGGCGCCGGCGCATAGTGCCGGCCGCGCCACGTTATTTTCAAATACGGAGGCCTTGACCCATGAATCCTATCACGCTCCTCGTCACCATCGTGCTCGGCGCTATCGGCGCGCTGCTGTTCCTCGTTCATCTGAATTTGCCGGCGCTGGGCTTCGGCATCCTCGCCGCGCTCGTGCTGTTCTCGCTCAAGATGGCCAACAACTGGGAGCGCTTCGTCATCCTGCGCGCCGGCAAATTGTCGAGCGTCAAGGGACCGGGACTGTTCATGATCATCCCGGTCATCGACGCCATCGCCGCCGTTATTGACGAGCGCATCCAGACCACGCAGTTCAACGCCGAACAGGCGCTCACCCGCGACACGGTGCCGGTCAATGTCGACGCCGTCATCTTCTGGCATGTGCACAATGCGCAAAGCGCCGCGCTCAATATCACCGATTACCGCTCGGCCATCGACCGCGTGGCGCAGACGTCGTTGCGCGAAATGATCGGCTCGTCGCATCTTACGGAGTTGCTGTCCGACCGAAAGACGGCCGACGAGGTGCTGCGCAAGGAAATCGCGGAAAAGACCGCCGAATGGGGTATTTCGGTCAATGCGGTCGAAATCCGCGACGTCGCCATTCCGGTCGGCCTGCAAGACGCCATGTCGCGCCAGGCGCAGGCCGAGCGCGAGAAGGAAGCGCGCGTGATCCTCGGCTCCGCCGAGGCCGCCATCGCGCAGAAATTCGTCGAGGCGGCCAATACTTACGGCAGCAACGCCGCCGCGCTGCATCTGCGCGCCATGAACATCATCTACGAGACCACCAAGGAACGCGGCGCCACCATCCTGATGCCGACCTCGATGGTTGATTCCATGAGCGTCGCGTTGCCGGCGGCGATGCTGGCGCAGAAAGATTTAGGCGGGGTGGCTGGAAAAAGCTGAGACGGGTGTGCTAGCCAGCGTTCGCGGCAGCGAGGGCGCGCGCTCTCTTCGAAGCTTCAAAGCCGTGCATGCCGCCATACCACTGGATGGCGACGACCGCGCCTTTGACCGGCTGCAGCAGGCCGAGCGTCATCGCCAGCGCGAGCGACGGCCACAGCGTCATGCTGACCCAGATGGCGGGGGCGATTTCGGTTTCAACCACCAGGATGATCGGCACCAGGATGTGGCCGACGATGACGATCACCAGGTAGGCAGGAAAATCGTCGGCGCGGTGATGATGAAGCTCCTCGCCGCAATGCGGGCAGGTGTCGGCGACCTTCAGAAAGGCGCGGAACATGCGGCCCTCGCCGCAAGCAGGACAGCGGCCGCGAAACCCGCGCCATAGCGCCTGGGCGGCGGTTTGGGGCAGTGCGGTTTGGACGTTTGCGGCAGTCATCCAACAGTCTTTCTGCGCGGGCACGGCTGGAATCCGCTCATTCCCGCGTAAGCAGGAATCCAGTTCTTATAGAATACTGGGTCGCCGCTTTCACGGGGACGAGCGGATTTTGCTGCGTGGATCAATACTTCGCGCTGATCGGCAATTCCTCCGCCGGGAACAGTGAGATCAGGCGGCAGCCTTTGTCGGTGACCACCACCTCTTCCTCGATACGGGCGGCGGAGAAACCATCGGTCGCCGGGCAATAGGTTTCGATCGCGAACACCATGCCTTCCTTGATCTCGGTCGGGTGGTCCATCGACACCACGCGCGAGATTATCGGCCGTTCGTGCAGATTGAGCCCGAGGCCGTGCGCGAACTGCAGGCCGAAGGCCGTCATCTCGTCGGGGAAGCCGAATTCGTTCGCTTCCGGGAACACGTCGCAGATATGCGCGGTCGAGGCGCCGGGCTTGATGCGGGCGATGGCATTGTCGAGCCACTCGCGCGCCTTCTTGTAGGCGTCGTGCTGCGCCGGCGTCGCGCGGCCGACGTTGAAGGTGCGGTAGTAGCAGGTGCGATAGCCCATGAACGACTGCAGGATATCGAAGAACGCCTGGTCGCCGGGGCGGATCATACGGTCGGTGAAATTATGCGGGTGCGGGCTGCAGCGCTCGCCGGAGATGGCGTTGACCGCTTCCACGTCGTCGGAGCCGTGCGTGTAGAGGAACTTGTTGACCTCGGCGACGATGTCGTTTTCGCGAATGCCCGGACGCAGCATTTCGTTGACCAGGTCGTAGGCGCCGTCGACCATGGCGGCGGCGCGGTTCAACAGCGCGATCTCGTCGGACGATTTCACTTCGCGCGCGCTCAGCATGACCTGCTGGCCGTCCTTGATCTTCAGTCCGGCTTTTTCCAGCTCGAAGATCATCGGCGGCTCGATGATGTCGACGCCGATCGGCATCTTGGCGACGCCGGCGGCCTTCAGCAGCGAGGCCATCTCCTCGGCGTGGCGCTTCATCAGGCCGAAGGCCGGATCGACCGTGCCGCGCAGGCCGACCAGGCCGGCCTTGCAGTTTTCCGGCTTGAGCCAGGGCGAGTAGAGCCGGTGATGCACCGCCGCCGAGCCGAAGTCCCACAGGACCGGCTCCTGGCCGCGCATCAGCAGCGTCCAGCGCGATAGCTTGTCGCGCGCCCATTCGCCGATCTTGGTTGAGGTGACGTAGCGGACATTGTTGTCGTCGAACAGCAGCAGCGCGCCGAGGTCAGAGGCTTCCAGCGCAGCCTGCGCGCGCGCTAGCCGGTAGCGGTGCATGCGCCGATAATCGACGCGCTCCTCGAAGTCGACGCCCATGGTGCCGAGCACCGGCAGATGGCGGCCCCAATTGTAGCGCGGGTTGATGTCCTCGGCGGTGATCTTCCGCGGCTCGCGCGTTCTCTCGTCCATGGCGTCCTCCTTATTGGCGATTCTGGCCGGCTTTATAGCGGGTGGGTTGGCGGCATTATAGGGCGAGTTCCCGGCAAATTCAGCGCATCGCCCGGCGTTTCGCGCAGGGCTTGACTTGGATACCGCTATGACTATAATCCTACATGTCCGGTCGGCCGCGAGCGCTTCATGAGGCGTCTTGCGGAAGGCGTGGACGCGGTGCGCCGACAATGCGTACCGCGAGTGGAGCGCCGGGAGGCGCCGCCCCCTCCGTCAATGGGGGCGCGCGGCGGGCTCCGTCAGTGCCCGCCGAGGGCGACAACCATCGCCCTGGCGCCTCCCGGCGCTCCATTCCCTTTGGGGAAAGGAAAAAGGGACACCGGCGTACCCCGCGCCGTTAGAGAATAGGGACTGCGGAGCGTTGGCTAAGCGACTTTCCGTCCCCACAGCCGCGCCGACGCAATGTCGGCGCCTTCGCGGATCGAGCGCAGTTTGAGCCACACGGCCGGCTCGATCACCCATTCTCGATTCGTGAATGTGCCGAAGCCGCAGTCGGTGCCGGCGATCACGCGCTCGCGCTCGCCGACCGCGCGCACGGCGTCCTCGATGCGGCGCGCTACCACTTCCGGATGCTCGACGAAATTGCTGGTGGTCTCGATCACGCCGGGAACCAGCAGCATGTTCTTGGGCAGCGGATGCGTCTTGAACGCCTCGTATTCGTGCGCGTGGCGCGGGTTGGAAAACTCGATCGACAGCGCGCCGACCTTGGCCTGGTAGAGCGCCGGCAAAATCTTGACCAGCGGAACGTCGTGGATGTGCGGGCCTTCCCAGTTGCCGTAACAGACGTGCAACCGCACGCGGTCGTGCGGAATTCCTTCGATCCCGTCGTTGATCGCCTGCACGTGGCGCTCAACCGCTTTGACGAAGCCGCCGTCGTCGAGATCGCGGTACATCATGGTGCGGTCCATGGCGAGGTCGGGCGCGTCGATCTGCAACAGCAGGCCGGCTTTGTGGATCGCCTGGTACTCGTTCTTCATCTCGCGCGAGAGCGCGCTGAGATATTTGTCCTGCGAGCCATAGAACGCATCAAGCATGGTCGACGAAATGATGCCGGGCGAGGGCGCCGTCATGAACTGTTCGGCGAATTTGCCGGCCGATATTTTCTTGAAGCGCGCGATCTCGCTCTCCAGCGGCTTGATGTCGAGATATTTCAGATCGCTTTGGCATTCGGGCGCGTTCTGCTGCTTGCTGACATGCGGGAAACGCCGCTTGAGCTGCTCGACCAGGTCGGGGAATTCCTCGAATTCGCGTCCGCGCCGCCGCTTTGATACGCCGCCGAAGCCGCTCATGCGCTGCGGCACATAAGTCTGGAAGCCGACGCGCTGCTGCTCGCCGTCATTACCGATGTCAATGCCGGCCGAGGCCTGCTTCTCCACCACGTGGCGCACGGCTTTATCCATTTCCGTGGCCATTTCGGCGGCGTCGAATTTTTCGCCAGCTTCCTGGCGTACCAGCAGGTCGGACAGCTTCTCATTGCGCGGCAGGCTGCCGACATGGGTGGTCAGAATGCGGTCCCGGCTGAAGATCATGAGGCGTAGCTCCGTGTGGCGGTTGGAAATATAGTTCGCTTTGCAGCCTACCCGCTGGCGCGCATAATACGCATCGTCCCGGGAGGAAAAACAATGGCTATCGCCGAAGTGGGTGCGGCCGGACCGAACGCGGCCGCGCTCGTGGGCCAAGTCCCACGCAACTACAACTTCGCCGCCGATGTGCTGCATAGCAACCTTGCTGCCGGCCGCGCCGAAAAGGCGGCCTATATCGACGGCCGGCGCACCCTGACCTATCGCCAACTGGCCGATCACGTGGCGCGCTTCGGCGCTGCGCTGCGCGGGCTGGGCATCCGGCGCGAGGAGCGCGTGCTGATGGCGCTGCTCGACACCGCCGACTGGCCGATCGCATTTCTCGGATGTCTCAAGGCCGGCATCATCGCTGTGCCGGTCAACACGCTGCTCACCGAGGACGACTACCGCTTCATGCTGGCCGACAGCCGCGCCAAATGCCTGGTGGTGTCGGAGGCGCTGTTCCCGAAATTCGAAAATCTGATCGAGCAGAGCCCCGATCTCGAACACGTCATTGTCTCCGGCGCCAATCCGCACGGCTACCGGCTGTTTGACGACGTGATCGGCGCCGACGAGCCGGAAGACTACACCGCGCCGACGGTCGCCGACGATATGGCGTTCTGGCTCTATACCTCGGGTTCTACCGGCAAGCCGAAAGGCGCGGTGCATGTGCACGCGAGCCTCAAGCTTACCGCCGATCTTTACGGCACGCCGGTTGCCGGGCTCAAAGAAAGCGACGTCTGCTACTCGGTGGCCAAGCTGTTCTTCGCCTATGGCCTCGGCAACGCCATGACGTTTCCGCTCAGCGTCGGCGCCACAACGGTGCTCTTGGCCGACCGGCCGACGCCGGACGGCATCGCCGCGCTGTTGCGCCAGCACCCGGTCACGGTCTTTTTCGCGGTGCCGACGTTCTACGCCGCGTTCCTCGCCAGCCCGAACGCGCCGAAGAAATCCGAAGTGAAAATCCGCCGCTGCATTTCGGCCGGCGAGGCGCTGCCGGAGCAGATCGCGCTGCGCTGGAAGGAACGATACAGCGTCGACATCTATGATGGTCTCGGCACCACCGAGATGCTGCACATTTATCTGACCAACGCGCCCGGCGCGACCAAATACGGCACCACCGGCAAGGCGGTCGCCGGCTACGAGATCAAGCTGATCGGCGAGGACGGCGAGCCGGTGAAGCAGGGCGAGATGGGCGAGCTTTATGTGCGCGGGCCGACCAGCGCCATCATGTATTGGAACAACCGCGAGAAGTCGCGCTCGACCTTCCAAGGCGAATGGACCCGTTCGGGAGACAAGTACATCGAGGATGCCGACGGCTATTACATCTGCTGCGGCCGCGCCGACGACATGCTGAAGGTCTCAGGTATTTACGTCTCGCCGTTCGAGGTTGAGGCTGCGCTGTCCTCGCATCCGGAGGTGCTCGAGGCCGCGGTGGTCGGCTGGTTCGATGCCGAGCGCCTGGTCAAACCGAAGGCCTTCGTCGTGCTGAAATTGCCCGACAGAGCGAGCGAGGAACTCGCCCACGCCTTGCAGGATCACGTCAAGCATCTGCTTGCGCCCTACAAATATCCGCGCTGTATCGAATTTCGCACCGAGCTGCCGAAGACGGCGACGGGGAAGATTCAAAGATTCAAGCTGAGGGCGGAAGATCAAGCATAAACTTTGTCATGACCCTCTCAGATTCCGATTTTCTTTCCATTGGCTCGCAGCGTCTCGAATACCGCATGATCGGCCCGCGGCCCGATGCGGCGCCGACGATCGTCATGCTGCACGAAGGTCTAGGCTGCGTCGACCTGTGGGGCGATTTCCCCGACCGGCTGCAAGAAGCGACCGGCTGTGGGGTGCTCGTCTATTCGCGCGCCGGCTACGGCCAGTCGAGCGCGGTGCCGCTGCCGCGCCCGCTCACTTATATGCATGACGAGGCGCGCGAGACGTTGCCGCATCTGCTCGATGCCATTGGATTTAAGCGCGGACTGTTGATCGGCCACAGCGACGGCGCTTCCATCGCAGCGATCTATGCGGGCAGTCATCAGGATCACCGCGTCGGCGGCCTGGTATTGATGGCGCCGCACTTCTTCACCGAGGATCCCGGCATCGCTTCTATCGTCGAGGCGAAGAAGGCCTACGAGGAAGGCGACCTGCGTCCGCGTCTCGCGCGCTGGCACGCCGACGTCGACAATGCCTTCAAGGGGTGGAACGGCGCCTGGCTCGATCCAGGCTTCCGGCAATGGGATATCACTGAATTTCTCGCCTATATCCGCGTGCCGGTGCTGATCGTGCAGGGCGAGGACGACCAATACGGTACGATCAAGCAGATCGAGGTGGTGCAGGAGGAATGTTATTGCCCGGTCGAGGTGGCGCTGCTCAAGGGCGCGCGCCACTCGCCGCAACGTGACGCGCCGGAGGCGACGCTCGCGGCGATGTCGGATTTTGTCGCCCGCGTGTTGGCGATGAATAACTGGGTGACGGCGGCGTAGCAGAACTCCGTTCGTTCCCGCGTAAGCGGGAACCCAGGGCTAGAACTGGATCCCCGCTCTCGCGGGGACGAGCGGATTCAATCGGAATCCAAATAAAATGGCCGGCACAAGGCCGGCCACTTTAGTCATTGTTGTAAAGTTTACTCCGCCGCCTGCTTGGCCGCGCTCGAATGCGCCGACACCAGGTAATCCAGCGCCGCCTGCACGCCGCCCTTCTTGTGCGGAATGCCGGCGAGCGCCAACGCCATTTCGGTGGCGGAGAGCGCGCCCATCAGCATGGTGTCGTTGATGTCGCCGAGATGGCCGATGCGGAAGTATTTACCGGCATAGGCGCCGAAGCTCGCGCCGTAGGAGATGTTGAAGTTCTCCAGCGCCAGCGCGCGGAACTTGTCGGCGTCGTGTCCTTCCGGCACCAGGATCGCGGTGATGGTCGGCGAATACTGGCTGGCGTTCTTGTTGAGGTTTTCCAGTCCCCAGGCCTTTACCGCGCGACGGGTGGCTTCCGCGAGGCGATCATGCCGTGCGAAGACGTTGTCGAGTCCTTCCTCGTGCAGCATGTCGATGCCGACGCTCAGGCCCTGCAGCATTTGCGTCGCGGGGGTGTAGGGGAAGAAGCCGACCTTGTTCATCGCCAGCATTTCGTCCCAGGCCCAGAACGATTTCGGAATTTTGGACGTCTTGTTCGCGGCCAACGCCTTGTCGCTGACGGCGTTGAACGACATGCCGGGCGGCAGCATCAGGCCTTTCTGCGCACCGCCGACAGAGACGTCGACGCCCCATTCGTCGTGCCGGTAGTCGGTCGAGGCGAGCGAGGAAATGGTGTCGACGAAGAACAGCGCCGGATGGCCGGCGGCATCGATCGCCTTGCGGATTTCCGCGATCGGCGTCAGCGCGCCGGTCGACGTCTCGTTGTGCAGGATGCAGACCGCCTTGATCTCTTTGTTCTTGTCTTCGCGGAGCTTCGCCTCGATCGCCTTCGGATCGGCGCCGTTGCGCCAGTCGGTGGCAATGAACTCCGGCTTGAGCCCGATTTTTTCAGCCATCTTCTTCCAGAGCGTGGCGAACTGGCCGGTCTCCACCATCAGCACGCGGTCGCCGGGCGACAGGGTGTTGACGAGAGCGGCTTCCCAGGCGCCGGTGCCGGTCGCGGTGTAGATGATCACCGGGTTGGTGGTCTTGAAGATGGTCTTGATGCCTTCTAGGCACTTCTTGGTCAGCTTGGCGAATTCCGGCCCGCGGTGGTCGATGATGGGCGTATCCATCGCCCGCAGCACGCGGTCGGGCAGCGGGGTCGGTCCCGGGATGTGGAGAAAATGACGTCCCACCGCACGCGAGGAATTCTTAGCCATTTGCATTCGCTCCTAAAGCACCGCTTTTCAATGATTTTCGCCACTCGGCGACGGCGCGGTCCCGGCGAGGGGCGGCGCTTGTGGCGTTGAACTATGAATGCAACATTGCGGTCAAGCGGTTTTCCGCGACTAGCAAACCAGCCATCTATGCATAGGCTAAACGAGGCTAAAAAAGGACGGACGCCGTGGCGGTGGTAATGCCCGGCCTGGAACGGCGGCTGAAAGCCGAATTGAGCGGGGAGGTGCAGTTCGATCGCTTCACCCGCGGCCGTTATGCGACCGATGCTTCGCATTACCAGATCATGCCGGTCGGCGTCGTCGCCCCGCGCACCATAGAAGAAGCCGAACGGGCGATAGGCATTGCCCGGACCGAGGGCGTCACTGTGCTGGCGCGCGGCGGCGGCACCTCGCAGGCCGGGCAAACCGTCGGCTCCTCGCTGGTAGTGGATTGCTCCAAATACCTCACCCGCATCCTCGATCTCGACATCAAGGGCGCGCGCTGCACAGTCGAGCCGGGCATCGTGCTCGACGAGCTCAACCGTCAGCTCAAGCCGCACGGGCTGTGGTTCCCGGTGGACATTTCCACCGCCTCGCGCGCCACTATCGGCGGCATGGCCGGCAACAATTCCTGCGGCGGCCGTTCGCTCCGCTACGGCACCATGCGCGATAATGTTCTATCGATCGAGGCCGTGCTGGCCGATGGAACGCTGGCGCATTTCGGCCGGATCGGCGGCAATCTCGCCGACGTGCCGGCGCCGTTGCGGCCGCTCGCCAAGGACCTGCTGGCGATCGGCGCGCGCGAAGCTGACGAAGTTGCCGCGCGCTTCCCCAAGGTGCAGCGCCGCGTCGGCGGCTACAATCTCGACGCCTTGGTGCCGGGTAAGAACGACATCAACCTCGCCCATGTGCTGGTCGGCTCGGAAGGCACGCTTGGCTTTTCCACGCGCGTCGAATTAAAGCTGTCGCCGCTGCTCGGCCGTCGCGCGGTTGGCGCTTGCCATTTCGGCAGCTTCCGCGAGGCGATGAACGCCGCCCAGCACATCGTGCATCTCTTGCCGATCGCAGTCGAACTAATCGATCGCACCATGATCGAACTCGCTGGCGAAATCCCGATCTTCCGGCCTACGCTGGATAAATTCGTGCGCGAGATGCCGGAAGCGATCCTGCTGGTCGAATTCGGCGAAGCCGATCACGAGGAAAACCTGCGCCGGCTGCGCCGCCTTAAGGACATGATAGGCGATCTCGGCTTTGGCTGGGACAAAAGCGGCGACAAATGGGGCGGCATGATCGAGGTGCTCAATCCCGACCTGCAGGCGGCAATCACCGACCTGCGCACCTCCGGCCTCAACATCATGATGTCGATGAAGGACGAGGGCAAACCCGTCTCCTTCGTCGAAGATTGCGCGGTGCCGCTCGAGCATCTCGCCGATTACACCAGCCGGCTCACCGCGATCTTCGACAAGAATGGCACCCGCGGTACCTGGTACGCGCATGCCGGCTCCGGCTGCCTGCACGTGCGGCCGATCTTGAACTTGCGGCAGGAGAAGGACGTGCATGCCATGCGCGCGATCGCCGAAGAGGCCTTCGCCATGGTGCGCGAGTACAAGGGCTCGCATTCGGGCGAGCACGGCGACGGGTTGGTGCGCTCGGAGTTCAACGAGCCGATGTTCGGTTCGCGCTTGGCTCGGGCCTTCGAGGAGGTGAAGGACCGCTTCGATCCGCAAGGCCTGTACAATCCCGGCAAGGTCGTGCGCCCGCCGAAATTCGACGACCGCAGTCTCTTTCGCTATGCGCCCGGCTATCGCGGTGAGGACATCAAGACGCAACTCGATTGGTCGGCCTTTCCCGGCTCAGGCGACGGTTTCCAGGGCGCGGTCGAGATGTGCAACAACAACGGCGCCTGCCGCAAACTCGCCGGCGGCGCCATGTGTCCGAGCTACCGCGTCACCCGCGACGAGCGCGATGTCACGCGCGGGCGCGCCAATACGCTGCGGCTGGCCATCAGCGGCCAGCTCGGGCCGGACGCGCTCGCCTCGGACGAAATGACGGAAACGTTGAAGCTGTGCGTATCGTGCAAGGCGTGCCGGCGCGAATGCCCAACCGGCGTCGACATGGCGCGCATGAAGATCGAGGTGCTGGCGGCGCGGCTCGCCAAGCACGGTCTACGGCTGCACGACCGGCTGGTCGGTTTCCTGCCGCATTACGCGCCCTATGCTGCGCGCTGGCCCAGGTTCGCCAATCTGCGCGACCGTATTCCGGTCGCGCGCAAGGCCTCCGAAGTGCTGGCGGGCTTTTCCGGGCGGCGTAGCCTGCCGCAGTGGCGCAAGGACGTTTACCGCGATCGTTCCGACTGGGCCTACAATACCGCGTCCACGGCTGCGCCGATGCGCGAGGTTGTGTTGTTCGCCGACACCTTCAACCGTTATTTCGAGCGCGAAAATCTCGATGCGGCGCTGACCGTGCTGGTCGCGGCAGGCTACCACGTCCATGCGGCGACGCCGGCGGACGGCGACGAGCGGCCGCTGTGCTGCGGCCGCACTTTTCTTTCGATCGGCGCAGTGGACGAAGCGCGACGCGAGATGGAACGCACGCTGGCTGCGCTCGCGCCTTATGTGCTGCGCGGCGTGCCGGTAATCGGGCTCGAGCCGAGCTGTCTGTTGAGCTTTCGCGACGAGATGGCGGCGCTCATCAAGAGCGATGCGGCTGATGCGCTCACGGCCCAGGCCATGCTGCTGGAGGAATTCCTCGCCCGCGAACAGAAGAAAGGCCGGCTCAATTTACCGCTCGGCTCGCTGCCGAAAAAGGCGCTGTTGCACGGCCACTGCCATCAGAAAGCGTTCGATGCCATGGGCGCGGTCGAGAGTGTGCTCAAGATGGTTCCAGGCCTCGACGTGCAGACCATCGAGTTCGAGTTGTTGCGGCATGGCCGGTAGCTTCGGCTATGACGCCGAAACTATCGACGTTTCATTGAAGATGGGTGAGTTGTCCTTGCTTCCGGCGGTGCGCAAGGCGCCGGCCGGTGCGCTGATCGTCGCCGACGGCACCTCCTGCCGGCACCAGATCCATGACGGGACCGATCGCGACGCGCTGCATGTCGCCCGCGTGCTGGCAATGAGCGTTGCGGCTGGCGGCGCATAAAAGCGACCCGCCCGGACGGGGACTGACCGGGCGGGTCTTAGCGATCGACGCGCGGGTGGACGGGGGGCGGCGTCGACCGTATCGGATGAATGGGCTTAGTAGGGGACGACGTCGCAGACCTTCACGGTGCGGACATAGTTGCCCCAGGCGTCGAAGCGCTTGACGTAGTGGCACTCGGTGTAACCGTCGTAATAGGCGTTGGACGCGGCGGCCGCGCCGATCAGCGTCCCGGCGACGAAACCGGCGCCGATACCCCAGCCACCGTGATGGCCCCAGTGATGGGCCTGGGCCTGGCCGTTGAAGGCGGTGAGCGAGGTGGCGATCGTGAGAGCAGCAACGGCGGCAGCAATGGTCTTGGAGTTGATCATGGCGGGTCTCCATAGGGTTTGAATTGGGGCGGCCCTTATCGGCCGCGTGATCATGGGTCGTGGAGACCCGGCAAAAGGTTCAAAAATGGTGTCATGCCGGCGCTTGCCGGATCGGGCCCGGCAATGGGAGAGTGCGGGGATGACGAGATTTGCCGCTATTTTATTGGGCTTTAGCGCCGCCTTGGGTGCTGGCCAGGCGCAAGCGCTGGACAAGGTCCGCTTCGGCACCAATTGGGTGGCTGAGGCCGAGCACGGCGGCTTCTACCAGGCGCTCGCCGACGGCACCTACAAAAAGTATAGGCTCGACGTGACCATCGTCCCAGGCGGGCCGAACGTGAACAACCGCATCCTGCTGCCGGTCGGCAAGGTCGACTTCTTCATGAGCGCCAACAGCTTGCAAACCTTCGACGCGGTCGAGCACAACATCCCGACCGTGGCAGTGGCGGCGAGTTTCCAGAAAGATCCGCAGGTGCTGATCGCGCATCCGGGTGTCGGCAAGCTCGAGGACCTGAAGAAACATACCATCTTCGTTTCGAAGGAAGGCATGGTCACCTATTTCCAGTGGCTGAAGGCGGACTTCGGTTTCGACGAGTCGAAGGTGAAGCCCTACACCTTCAACGCGCAGCCGTTCCTCGGCGACAAGAACTCGGCCATGGAGGGCTACGTCACCTCCGAGCCCTACGCCATCGAGAAGCAGGCGCATTTCAAGCCGGCCATATTCCTGCTCGCCGACCATGGCTTCAACAGCTATTCGACGCTGATCGAGACGCGACGCGATCTGGTCGCCAAAGATCCCGACTTGGTGCAACGCTTCGTCGATGCCTCGGCCATCGGCTGGTATCACTACCTCTACGGCGATCCGCGACCCGGCAACGCGCTCATCAAGCGGCAGAACCCGGAGATGACCGACGACCAGTTGGCTTTTTCCATCGCGCAGATGAAGCACGACGGCATCGTCGATTCCGGCGATACACTCAAGCTCGGCATCGGCGCCATGACCGACGTGCGCTGGCAGAGTTTCTACGACAAGATGGTGCATGCTGGCGTGGTGAAATCAGGCCTCGACTACAGACGCGGCTATACGCTGCAGTTCGTCAACAAAAGCGTCGGCGTCGATTTGCGGCCCAAATGAGCGTGCGTGGCTCTACCATTGTTTCTCTGCGCGGCGTCGGCAAGACGTTCGACAGCGGCACGGTCGCGCTCGACGGCCTCTGTCTCGATGTGCGCGTCGGCGAATTCGTTTCGCTGCTGGGGCCGTCCGGCTGCGGCAAATCGACCGCACTGCGGATCATTGCGGGTTTGAGCGCGCCGAGTGCGGGCGTGGTCGAATGGCCGGCAGGCGCCCGTCAGATCGGCTTCGTGTTTCAGGAGCCGACGCTCATGCCCTGGGCGAACGTGGCCGCCAATGTGCGGCTGCCGCTCAAGCTCGTGCAGGCGGACGAGGCGCAATCGCGCGCCGCTGCGATGCAGGCCTTGACCCATGTCGGGCTGGCCGATGTGGCACATGCCTATCCACGCGAACTGTCCGGCGGCATGAAAATGCGTGCCTCGATCGCGCGCGCGCTGGTGACCGAGCCGCACGTGCTGCTGATGGACGAGCCGTTCGCCGCGCTCGACGAGATCACCCGCTTCAAGCTCAACAACGACCTGCTGGCGCTATGGGAGACGCTGCGCCGCACGGTGATCTTCGTCACCCATTCGGTGTTCGAGTCGGTCTATCTCTCGCAGCGCATCGTGGTGATGACGCCGCGGCCCGGCCGCGTCTTCGCCGATATCGCGATCCCCGCGCCCTATCCGCGCGACGAGCGCTTCCGTACTTCGGCCGACTATGCCGGCTATTGCCGCATCGTCTCCGAGGCGCTCGGCCAGGCGATGGGAGGCGCGCAATGAGCGACCGTGCGCTACGCATCGCGCTGCCAGCCTTCGTGCTGGTTCTGGTTGTCGTGGGCTGGAATGCGGTGGTCCAGGTCTTCACCATTCCACCTTACGTGCTGCCCGGTCCAAGCCTGGTGCTGAGCACCTTGATCGCCGACGGTGGCCTATTGTGGCACTCGTTGCTGGTGACGCTCGCCACGACCTTCGAGGGCTTCGTGCTTGCCGCTATCGGCGGCATCGGCCTAGCCGTCCTGTTCAGCCAGTCGCGCCTGATCGAATACTCGCTTTATCCTTATGCGGTGATCCTGCAGGTGACGCCGGTCGTCGCTATCGCACCGTTGCTGCTGATTTATCTACCACAGCCTCTGGCGGTGCTCGTCTGCGCGTGGATCGTGGCGTTCTTTCCGGTGCTCGCCAACGCCACGCTTGGCCTCGCTTCCGTCGACCACAATCTTCTCGCGTTGTTCGAACTCTACAAGGCGTCGCGCTGGCAACTGCTGTGGAATCTGAAGTTGCCGTCGGCGCTGCCGCAGATGCTGGCCGGATTGCGTATCGCCGGTGGTCTGTCGCTGATCGGCGCAGTTGTGGCCGAAATCGCCGCGGGCTCCGCCGGCGCCGGCTCGGGACTCGCCTACCGCATCGCCGAGTCCGGCTACCGGCTCAACATTCCGCGCATGTTCGCCGCGCTTCTGTTGTTGTCGCTCGCCGGCGTGGTGATCTTCTTTATCCTGTCGGCGGCCTCGCATCTGATCTTGCGCCGCTGGCACGAAAGCGCGGTCAAACGGGAACATTAAAACGAGTACTGCGTGACGATGCCGAGCAGCGCCATCACCACGATGACCTCGATCAGGCTGCGGTGGAAGCGGAATGCCAGGATGCCCGCGGTCACCGCGAGAATGGCGGCGTGCGTGTCGAGTGCGCGTGGGTCGAAGGCGAACCAGCGCAAGGGCCCCCAATGCTGCTCGGTGACGCTGCCGAACAGCACGTGCAGCGCGAACCAGACCGAGAGATTGAGGATGACGCCGACCACCGCGGCGGTGATGGCGGCGAGCGCGCCGGCGAGCCGCCGATTGCCGCGCAATTCCTCGATGAACGGCGCGCCGGCGAAAATCCACAGCATGGCCGGCACGAAGGTCACCCAGGTGGTCAGTGCGGCGCCGAGCAGGCCGGCGACGAGCGGCGTGAACGGCGCCGCCTCGCGGAAGGCGGTAAGGAAGCCGACGAATTGCGTCACCAGGATCAGCGGGCCGGGCGTCGTCTCGGCAAGCCCGAGCGCGTCGACCATTTCCGGCGCCGTCATCCAGCCGTGTGTCTCGACCACTTGCTGCGTCATGTAGGCCAGCACCGCATAGGCGCCGCCGAAGGTCACCACCGCGAGCTTGGAGAAAAATATGCCGATGGCGACGAGAACGTGACGCGGGCCGAGCAGCAGCGCGGCGAGGGCGATCGGCGCCCACCAGATCGCCAGACCGGTCACCGAGGCGATCGTGAATTGCCGCCAGCGATTGCCGGAATAACCGGTGACTTCAGGCGGCTTGATGGCGAGGCCGAGCAGATCAGGACGCGAGCGGGCGATGAGGTAGCCGACGAGCGCCGCGCCGATCACGATCAGCGGAAACGGCGCGGCGAGAAAGAAAATGCCGATGAAGGCCAGCGCCGCGAGCGAAACCAGCAGTGACGACTTCAGCGCGCGCTTGCCAATCCGAATGAGCGCCTCGAAGACGATCACCAGCACGGCGGCCTTGATGCCGAACAATGCGCCGTCGATGGGACCTAAACCGCGCCCATAGGCGTAGAGCAGGCTTAAACCCAGCATCACGAAGGCGCCCGGCAGCACGAACAAGATGCCGGCGGCGAGCCCGCCGCGCACGCCGTGCAACAGCCAGCCAACATAGGTCGCAAGCTGCGTCGCCTCCGGTCCCGGCAGCAGCATGGAGAAATTGAGCGCGTGCAGGAAGCGCGGCTCGTCGATCCATTTTTTCTCGTCGACCAGGATGCGATGCATCATCGCGATCTGGCCGGCCGGGCCGCCGAAATTGATGCAGCCGATCTTCAGCCAGACCAGGAAGGCCTCGGAAAATGCGGGCGGGCGATCGGTCATCGGGACCATACTGAGGGGTCTGTCCCGCATGCCGATGATGCACTGCGAGATTTGTTACTCGCCACCATGCCACAGCTTGGCTACGAAGATAACATGACCCGCTGGAAATCTGCCGTCTAATGTCCGACCTCGCGCACCTTCGCCGTCAGCGTCTTACCGGCATTGCCTTGATGTGCGGGGCGGTGGCGCTGTTCGCCTGTCTCGATGCCACGGCGAAATATCTCAATGCCGATATGGACAGCCTGCAGATCGCCTGGGCGCGCTATACCAGCGCCCTCGTGCTGACCCTGATCGTTTCCAATCCGCTGACCCATCCCGCTTTGCTGCGCACCAAGCGGCTGAAGCTGCAGATCACGCGCTCGATCCTGCTGGTCGCCTCGACCGCGATGAATTTCCTGGCGCTGCGCTGGCTGCAGCTCGACGAGGCGCTGTCGATCATTTTCACCTTTCCGTTCATCGTCGCCATCGTCTCGGGGCCGATGCTGGGCGAATGGATCGGCTGGCGGCGCTGGTCGGCCATCTGCGTCGGCTTCGGCGGCGTGCTGTTGATCACGCGGCCCGGTTTCGGCGGCATGCACCCGGCGGCGCTGATCACGCTCGCCGGTACCATCTGCTACGGGTTTTACGCGGTGATCACGCGCATCGTGTCGCGCGTCGATTCCAACCAGACCTCGCTGTTCTATGCGAACTTCGTCGGCGCGCTGGTGATGCTGCCGGTCATCCCGTTCGTGTGGACCACGCCGAAGAGTTGGGCGATCGCCCTCATGCTGATGGGAACCGGCGTGCTCGGCAGCACTGGGCACTTTTTCCTGATCTCGGGCCACCGGCTCGCTCCCGCGGCGGTGCTCTCGCCGTTCGTCTACACCCAGCTTATCTGGGTAGTCATCCTTGGCTATCTGGTGTTCGACCATGTGCCGAGCAGCTGGACCATGGCGGGGGCCGTGATCGTCATCAGCTCCGGTCTCTATCTGCTGTATAGGGAGCGTAAGCTGGGCAAGACCACCACCAGCGAAGGGGTGGTCGAAGGACCGCTCGAATAGGAGAGTTGCGAGGCCTTCGGTATCGGGGCTAAGTTCCCGCCATCCTGCGCACGATCCCGAAAAATGGCTACCGGTTTTCGGAAAAGATCGTGCGAAAACAATAAATTGGAAGTCGACCGTTCGAGGATCATTCATGGCGAAAGTAAAGGACCGGGCGCCGGCCCCGGCCAGCGCGGGCTTGAACGACGATATCGGCGAGGCCAAGCGCCTGGAGTTGTACCGGACCCAGGTGACGATCCGTGACGCGGAGCAGCGCGCCTTCGACCTGTTCCTGCAGAACCTGGTCAAGGGCACCAGCCATCTTTCGCTCGGCCAGGAGGCGGTGGCGGCCGGCTTTGCCGGCGCCATGAAGAAGGGCGATCTCTCCTTCTGCACCTACCGCGGCCACGCCCACACGCTGGCGCGCGGCGTCAGCGTGGAGAAGGTGCTCGGCGAGCTGATGCAGCGCGACAACGGCCTGATGCGCGGCAAAGGCGGCTCGATGCATCTGACCTCGGTCGATCACGGTGTCATGGGCTCCTACGCCATCATCGGCGCGCACCTGCCCATCGCCTGCGGCGCCGCCTGGCGCGCGCAATACAAGGGCGCCAAGGACGTTTCGGTCTGCTTCTTCGGCGACGGCACCACCAATATCGGCGCCTTCCACGAAGCGCTCAATTTTGCCGCGGTGTGGAAGCTGCCGGTGGTCTTCGTCTGCGAGAACAATCTTTACATGGAATACACGCCGATCGCCGACGTGACCGCGGTCGAGCACCCGGCGGCCGACCGCGCCTCGGCCTATGGACTGGAGCGCATCGTGATCGACGGCAACGATGCCGACGTGGTCTATCGCACCGCGCAGACCGCCTTCGACAAGGCACGCGCCGGCAAGGGCCCGTCGTTGATCGAATGCATGACCTACCGGCACAGCGGCCATTCGCGCGCGGACCCTGCGAAATACCGGCCGGAAGGCGAACTCGATCGCTGGAAGCTGCGCGACCCGATCAAGATCTATCGCGAGCGTCTGCTGCAATTCGGCGTCAAGGAAAAGACGATCGCGGACATCGATGCGCAAGTGCGCAAGGTGGTCGATGACGCCACCGAAGCCTGCAAGGCCGCGCCCAATCCGCCGCTCGATATCATCACCACCGACGTCTACGCCGATGGAGGCTGGGCATGGCGGAACTGACTTATCGCGACGCCGTCATCCGCGGCATTGCGCAGGAAATGGCGCGCGATCCGGACGTGGTGTTCCTCGGCGAGGACGTGGCGAAAGCGGGCGGCGTGTTCAAGGCGACGGTGGGGCTGTTCGAGCAGTTCGGACCCTTACGCGTGCGCGACACGCCGATCTCCGAGCAGGCGATCATGGGCGCCGCCATGGGCGCGGCGATGACGGGCCTCAAGCCGATCGCGGAGATCATGTTCTCCGACTTTTTCGCTGTCTGCTTCGACTACATCGCCAACGAGTTCCCCAAAAGCCGTTACATGTCGAACGGGCAGGTGAAATGCCCGTTGGTGGTGCGCACCGGCAATGGCGCCGGTTCGCGCTTCGGCGCGCAACATTCGCAGAGCGTCGAGAACTGGTGCATGATGATTCCGGGCCTCAAGGTCGTAGCGCCATCCTCGCCGGTCGACGTCATCGGCTTGTTGGCGGCGGCGGTGCGTGATCCCGACCCGGTCATCTTCCTCGAGCACAAGTCGCTCTACGCCACCAAAGGCGAGGTGCCCGACGGCGAGATCGTCGATCGGCTCGGCGCGGCCAAGATCGTGCGTCCCGGCAAGGACGCGACGATTCTAGCTCTGGCGCTAATGGTGCCGCGTGCGTTGGAGGCGGCCGAGAAGCTCAAGGCGGAACACGGCATCGATGCGGAAGTTGTCGATGTGCGCTCGCTGGTGCCGCTCGACACCCAGACCATCCTCGGCTCGGTGGCGAAGACGCACCGGTTGTTCACGGTCGAGGAAAATCCGCGGCTGTGCGGCTGGGGCGCCGAACTCGTGTCAATTGTGGCGGACGAGGCCTTCTACGACCTCGACGGCCCGCCTGTGCGGATCACCACGCCGCACATTCCGCTGCCGGCCGCCGATATTCTGGAAGACGCCGTGCTGCCGACGCCGGGTCGTATCGTGGATACGGTGCGACGGTCGCTGAACAGTTAGGTTCCCGTTCGTCCCCGCGAAAGCGGGGACCCAGTGCTGGATTCCCGCTGGAGTTTATCCCCGCGAAGCCAGGGACGGGAATGAGCGGAGCAAGTTGAGAGGTGATGTTATGTACGAAAATCTTCTCGCCGATGTCCCGACAGACCTCTGGATCGGTGGCAAATGGCGCAAATCGTCCGACGGTGCTCGTTTCGATGTGATTGACCCGGCGACCGAGCGCAAGATCGCCTCCGTCGCCAGCGCCACGGTGGACGACGCCAAGGCCGCGGTTGACGCCGCGCAGGCCGCCTTCGAAGGCTGGGCCAAACGCAAGCCGCGCGAGCGCGCGGAGATCCTGCGCAAATGCCACGAATTGATCATGCGCGACGCCGAGCGTTTCGCCAAACTGATCACGCTGGAAAACGGTAAGGCGCTCTCGGACTCTCGCGGCGAAGTCGCCTATGCCGCCGAGTTCTTCCGCTGGTATGCCGAAGAAGCCGTGCGCAATATCGGCCAAATCTCGACCGCGCCGGCTTCCGGCGCGCGCATCGTCGCGCAACACAAGCCGGCCGGCGTGGCCGTGCTGGTGACGCCGTGGAATTTCCCGGCCGCCATGGCCACACGCAAGATCGGCCCGGCGCTCGCCGCCGGCTGCCCAGTGGTGCTCAAGCCCGCCTCCGACACGCCGCTCACCATGCTGGCATTGATGCCGGTCCTGGAGGAGGCGGGCGTGCCCGCCGGCGTGGTCAACGTGGTGCCGTCGCGCCGCTCCGGTCCAGTGGTGAGCGCCATGCTGCATGACCCGCGCGTGCGCGTGCTGTCGTTTACCGGCTCGACCGAAGTCGGTCGTAAGCTGCTGCACGAAGCTGCAGACCAGGTGCTCAAGCCGTCCATGGAACTCGGCGGCAACGCGCCGTTCCTGGTTTTCGAGGATGCCGACATCGATGCGGCAATCGAAGGTGCCATGATCGCCAAGATGCGCAACATGGGCGAGGCCTGCACGGCGGCCAATCGCTTCTACGTGCACGAGAAGGTGCATGACGAGTTCGCCAAGAAGCTGACCGACAAGATGAAAGCCCTGAAGATGGGCAACGGCCTCGACGACGGCATCAATGTCGGTCCGCTGGTCAACAAAGACGGCCGCGACAAGGTGGTCGAACTGGTCGACGATGCGGTTAAGAAGGGCGCCAAGGTGCTGGTCGGCGGCAAGACGCCGGACGGCCCGGGCTTCTTCTATCCTGCGACCGTGCTCACCAACGTCTCTAACGACGCCAAGATGCTGAACGAGGAAATCTTCGGTCCTGTCGCCTCGATCCAGACATTCAAGAGCGAGGACGAAGCGATCAAGCGCGCCAACGACACCGAATACGGCCTGGTTGCCTATCTTTATACAAAGGATCTTAGCCGCGGCATGCGGGTCTCCGAGAAGCTCGATTTCGGCATGATTGGCCTCAACCGCGGCCTCGTTTCCGATCCGGCGGCGCCGTTCGGCGGCGTCAAGCAGTCCGGTCTCGGCCGCGAAGGCGCGTCGGAAGGCATGAAGGAATTTCTCGAGACGCAATATGTGTCGGTGACGTGGTAAGCGGGGACGATCGTACATGGACGTCCTGATGCCCCAACTCGGCGAAACCGTCGCCGAAGGCAAGATCGTGAAATGGTTCAAGTCGGCCGGCGACGCCGTGAAGCCGGGCGACAACCTGTTCGAAATCGAGACCGACAAGACGTCGATGGAAGTGCCGGCGACGTTCGGCGGCACGCTGAGCGAGCTGCGTTTTCAGGTTGGCGAGGTGGCCAAGGTCGGCGCCGTGGTGGCGGTGATCGTGGGGGCGGGCGAAGCTAAGTCCACGCCTAAGGCCGCCGCTCCAACGAGCGCTCCGCAAACTCCGCTCACCCCCGCGAAAGCGGGGGTCCAGAGCCAAGAAGGACTGGGTTCCCGCTTTCGCGGGAACGAACGGATAGAAAAGGCGTCTTACGCCTATCCTCATATGGATCCCTTCCGTGAAGTGCGCACGCCCGAACGCAATCACGGGCCGGCGAGGCTTCCCGGTGGTACGTTCATTACGCCGCTGGCGCGGCGGCTCGCCGGCGAGCGCGGCATCGACTTGTCGCGCGTCTCGGGCTCCGGCCCGCATGGCCGCATTGTCGCCGCCGACGTCGAAAAGGCAGTTCCCGCGCGTGGCGCAGCAATGGCCACCGGCGCCAGCGCCGCGCAGGTCAAGGCGATGTACGAGGACATTGCCTACGAGGAAATGCCGCTCGACGGGATGCGCGCGACCATCGCCAGGCGGTTGATCGAAGCCAAGCAGACCATCCCGCATTTCTATCTGACCGCAGACCTCGACGTCGGCCGTCTCATCGCCATGCGTGAGGAGGCGAATGCCGCCGCGCCAGCGCACGACGGGCAGCCGGCATTCAAGCTCTCGCTCAACGACTTCATCATCAAGGCCTGGGCGGCGGCGCTGCAGCGCATTCCGGCCGCCAACGCCGTGTGGGCCGCGGACCGTATTTTGCGCTTTACGCATTCCGACATCGGCATTGCGGTGGCGCTCGACGGTGGGCTAATCACACCCGTGGTCCGCAACGCCGAACAAAAGTCGCTCACCGCGATTTCGGCGGAAATGCGCGACCTCGCCGAACGCGCCCGCGCCATGAAGCTGAAGCCGAACGACTATCAAGGCGGTGCCAGCGCGATCTCGAACTTAGGGATGTACGGCGTGCGTGAGTTCGCTGCCATCATCAATCCTCCGCACGCGACTATCCTCGCAGTCGGCGCGACGCGCCGCGCGCCGGTCGAAACGGCGGACAGCGGCGTGAAATTCATCAGCCAGATGACCGTCACATTGTCCTGCGATCATCGCGTCGTGGACGGCGCGCTCGGCGCCGAACTGCTTGCCGCCTTCAAGGCGTTCATCGAAAAGCCGGTCACTGCGTTGGTGTAACAGGAGAGCGACTATGGCTGGCGAAAAGCCGGATGTATTGCTGATCGGCGCCAAGAAGCCGGTCCTGGTCAAAGGCCTCGATCCGAAAGTCACGCTGCACTATCTGGCCGATGCCAAGGACCAGGACGCATTCCTCAAGTCGATCGCCGACAAGGTGCGCGCCATCGCGATCGCCTATACGGCGAACAAGCTCGACGCCACGTTCATGCAGAAGTTGCCGAAGCTCGAACAGATTTCGAGCTTCGGCGTCGGCTACGATCATATCGATGCCAAATGGGCGGGCGAACACGGCATCATCGTGACGAATACGCCAGAAGTGCTCAACGAAGAGGTCGCCGACACCGCGCTCGGCCTCTTGCTCTGCACGGTGCGAGAATTCCCGCAGGCTGAACGCTATCTGCGCGCTGGCAAATGGCCACAGGGGCATTATCCGCTGACCAAGGCGACGCTGCGCAACCGTACCGTCGGCATGGCCGGCATGGGCCGCATCGGCAAGGCGATCGCGCGCCGCCTGGAGGCCTTCGGCGTGCCGGTCGTCTATCACAGCCGCACTCCGCAAAAGGGCGTGAGCTACAAATATTACCCGAAGCTGATCGACATGGCGCGCGACGTCGACACGCTGATGGTGATCGTGCCGGGCGGCGGCGCAACTGCGAACATGATCAACGCCGACGTGCTCAAAGCGCTCGGGCCGAACGGCATCCTCATCAACATGGCGCGCGGCTCGGTGGTCGACGAACCGGCGCTGATCGAGGCACTGAGGAACCGCACCATCTATTCCGCCGGCCTGGATGTGTTCGCCAAGGAACCGCAGGTGCCGAGGGAACTGGTGGAGATGGACAACATCGTGCTGTTCCCGCATCTCGGGTCGTCGACCGAGGTGACGCGCGCCGCCATGGACCAACTCGTGGTCGACAACATCCTGGCCTGGGTGGCGGGCAAGCCGCCGCTGACGCCCGTGCCGGAAACCCTGCCTAAAGCTTCGTAAGGATTGCCGCGCCGGTCCCGTGGTATAGTGACGTCATGGGCCGCCTCGCGCCGATCTTTTTTATGTCGCTCCTTATGACGGCCGCCGCGCTGGCGCAGACGCCGCCGCCTTCGCTCGGCAACTCGGCCAATCGAGTGATCGGCTCCTGGGAATTTTCCAACGCCGACCGCGACAAAAAATGCACGGCGACTTTCAGCGGCGAGCGGACTGCGGTTGGGTTCAAGGTCGAATTCGACGCGAATTGCGCTAGTCAATTTCCGCTGGTGGCCGACATTGTCGGCTGGAGATTTCCCGACAACGACCTGCTCTATCTGCTCGATTCAACCGGCAAGGCGCTGGTCGAGTTCAGCGAAGTCGAGGATGGCATCTACGAAGCGCCGACGCCGGGCGTCGGCGTGTTGTTCCTGCAAAATGCCGCGGCGGCGGCCGGCCCACCGGAAAAGCCGCCCGAAGATCTCGCCGGAAATTGGTTGCTCACCCGCGGAGCGGGCGCGCCGCTCTGCGCCTTCGCTTTGGCGTCGACCGCGCAAGGCGACAGCATGGCGATGACGGTGAAGCCGGGCTGCGCGCCGTCGATCGCGCAGCTTAACTTCTCTCAATGGCGTCTGGACAAAGGCGAGCTTGTGCTGGTGCCCGGCCGCGGCACCCCTTGGCGCTTCGAGGAGGTTGAAGGTGCGGGATGGCGCCGGATCCCCGAAGGTGCGAACCCCATGATGTTGGTCCGTCAGTAGCTTTTCGGCGGCAGTACGCGAAAAACCGCTGCGACTGCGGTGTTTTCGGGCGCAAGCGTGGTTGTTCGATTGATCCAGGTCATGGCGCGTCACAATGTGACGCTTATATTTTCGCCAAATTATTCGTCTTCATATCTCTTTATGCTGCGGCGAACGCCAGGAACAACAACAGGTGCGCGATGACGCTGACCTCACCCGCGGATGCAGCAAGCGCGAATCCGGCCGCCGGCAAAACGGCGCTGCGTCTTGTCCCAAAGGCCGGGATCGCTCTGCTCGATGATGCCGACGGCCGCGATTCCTATGCGGTTACCGCCGTCGCCGACATTATCGATCGCTCGCTGCATGCGACGATCGCGCGCTTCACATTAGGCTTGTCACCGGCGGCGCTGACCAAGGCTTATTTCGATTGGGCGATCCATCTTGCCGTTTCGCCCGGCAAACGATTGCAGCTGGTGGATAAGGCAACGCGTAAAGCGGTCCGTTTCGCCAATTATGCGGTCCGCGCTGCGGCGGAGGGCGACAACACGTCCTGCTGCATCGAGCCGTTGCCGCAGGATCGGCGTTTCACCGGCGCGGATTGGCAGAAGCCGCCGTATAATTTCATAGCGCAGGCCTTCCTGCTGCAACAGCAATGGTGGCACAACGCCACCACCGGCATCCGCGGCGTCACCAAGCATCATGAAACGATGGTGGAGTTCGTCGCGCGCCAGATCCTCGACATGGTTTCGCCCTCGAATTTTCTGGCGACCAACTCCGAAGTGCTGCGGCAGACCGTCAGCAAAGGCGGGATGAACCTGGTGGCCGGCCTGCGCAATATGGCGGAAGATTGGGAGCGTAGCGTCAGTGGAAAGAAACCGGTCGGCACCGAGAATTTCGAAGTCGGCCGCAACGTGGCGGTCACGCCCGGCAAGGTCGTCTATCGCAATCGCCTGATCGAATTGATCCAATACGCGCCGACGACCGGCAAGGTCCGGCCCGAGCCCATACTCATCGTTCCGGCATGGATCATGAAATATTACATCCTCGATTTGTCGCCGCATAATTCGCTGGTTAAGTACCTGACCGAGCAGGGCTACACGGTGTTCATGGTGTCGTGGAAGAATCCGGCTCCCGACGATCGTGATCTCGGCCTCGACGACTATCGCCGACTCGGCGTCATGGCGGCGCTGGACGCGGTCGGCAAGATCGCGCCCGACCAGAAAATCCATGCCG
Organism: uncultured Alphaproteobacteria bacterium; assembly: GCA_963821785.1. Taxonomy (GTDB): domain Bacteria; phylum Pseudomonadota; class Alphaproteobacteria; order Rhizobiales; family Xanthobacteraceae; genus Pseudolabrys. The sequence continues at coordinate 643,781 of CAWGFC010000001.1, forward strand.
TCGGCTATTGCCTGGGCGGCACGCTGCTGTCGATCGCCGCTTCGGCCATGGCGCGCGACAGCGACGATCATCTGAAATCGGTCACCCTGCTGGCGGCGCAGACCGATTTTACGGATGCCGGCGAGCTGATGCTGTTCATCAACGAAAGCCAGGTCGCCTTCCTCGAAGACATGATGTGGGAGCAGGGTTTCCTTGACGCCACGCAGATGACGGGCGCCTTCCAGATGCTAGGCTCAAGCGACTTGGTCTGGTCGCGCATGGTGCGCGAATATTTAATGGGCGAGCGCGCGCCCATGACCGACCTCATGGCCTGGAATGCTGATGCCACTCGCATGCCCTATCGCATGCATTCGGAATATCTGCGACGGCTGTTCCTCAACAACGATCTGGCCGAGGGACGCTATCTCGTCGACGACAAGCCAATCGCGCTCACCGATATTCGCGCCCCGATCTTCTCGGTCGGCACGGCGCTCGACCACGTCGCGCCGTGGCGCTCCACCTATAAGATCAATTTTTTGACCGATGCCGACGTGACCTATCTGCTCGCGAGTGGCGGCCATAATGCTGGCATCGTGTCCCAGCCCGGCCATGATCATCGCGGCTTCCAGGTCATGACCAGGAAGGGGGACGATCGTTACGTCGATCCGGAAACATTCCTCGCACAAGCGCCGCGGCGGGATGGCTCGTGGTGGCCGGAATGGTCAGCTTGGTTAGCGGCGCGTTCGGGGGAAGCGATCGATCCGCCTGCGATGGGCGGGCCGGATCGCGTCATGCTTGCCGACGCGCCCGGAACTTATGTCCGCCAACAGTAACGGTCGCGCCTAGATCAACTGCAGTCCCTTGAAGCTGGCGTACCCTTCCTTGCCGACGATGATGTGGTCGTGCACAGCGATGCCAAGCGGCTTGGCGCCGTCGACGATCGCTTGCGTCATCTGGATGTCGGCGTGCGGCGGCGTCGGGTCGCCCGAGGGATGATTATGCACCAGGATCAGCGCGGTCGCCGATCGTTTGAGCGCGCGCTTGACCACTTCGCGGATAGACCGGCGTGTGATCGACGGTGCCGACCTGCTGCAGTTCGTCGGCGATTAATTGATTGCGCTTGTCGAGAAACAGCACGCGGAACTGTTCCTTGTCGGCGAAGGCCTGCGCCGTGCGGCAGTAGTCGAGCACGCTCGTCCAGGATGACAGCATCGGCCGCTTCTGCACTTGCCCGCGGGCCAAGCGGCTGGCCGCGGCATGCACTACCTTGAGTTCGGTGATGGCGGCGTCGCCTAGGCCTTTCACCTCGGCAAGCCTGGCCTGTGGCGCAGCAACCACCTCTCCGAACGAACCGAATTTGGCGATGAGTTCCTTGGCCAGCGGTTTGACGTCGCGCTGTGGGATGGCGCGGAACAACACCAGTTCGAGCAACTCGTAGTCGCTGACTGCCTCGGCGCCGGCCTCGCGGAAGCGCGAGCGCAGCCGTTTGCGGTGGCCGTGATAATGCGGCGGCGCCTCGGACAATCCGCGCTTGGCTTGCTTTTCGGCCATGACATCGACACCCACACCACCCTACATGGCAGGAGTGTAGTTCAGCCGAATGCAATCGACGAGGGTAGCCGTTATAAAATTGTGAGGCGCGGTCAGCGCTTATAAGGCGGCTTGTGCAGGCCGGCCGGCGAAAAGGTGAACACCTCGACGCCTTTATCGGTGACGCCGACGGTATGCTCGAACTGCGCCGATAGCGAGCGGTCGCGTGTCACCGCGGTCCAGCCGTCGGACAGCACTTTCACGTGCGGGCGGCCGATATTGATCATCGGCTCAACGGTGAAGAACATGCCGGGCCGCAGTACGATGCCTTCGCCCGGCCGGCCGATATGGACGATGTTGGGTTCGTCATGGAACAGGCGGCCGAGGCCGTGGCCGCAGAAGTCGCGCACCACGCTCATGTGCTGCGCTTCGACATAGCTCTGGATTGCGGCGCCGATGTCGCCGGTGGTCGAGCCGGGCCGGATGGTGGCGATGCCGCGCATCATGGCTTCGTGCGTCACCTCGATCAGCCGCTCGGCGCGGCGCGGAATTTCGCCGATGGTGTACATGCGGCTGGAATCGCCGTGCCAACCGTCGAGGATCAGCGTCACGTCGATATTGATGATGTCGCCATCCTTGAGCGGCTTGTCGCCGGGGATGCCGTGGCAGACGACGTGATTGAGCGAGGTGCAGGTCGATTTCTTGTAGCCGCGGTACATCAGCGTCGCGGGGAGGGCGCCGTGGTCCATCGCGTAGTTGAATACCAGCCGGTCGATCTTTTCGGTCGGCACGCCCGGCCCGACGTGCTCGACCAGCATATCGAGACAGCGCGCGACCAGTTGTCCAGCCTTACGCATGCCCTCAAAGGCTTCGGGGCCATGAATCTTGATCTGTCCGGTCTTGCGGAGGGGGGCGACGGCGGCGTCGACGTAGGTCATGGCTGGTAATGTAAGGATTGGGGCGAATGGCGCAAGCGCGTGCTTTCGTGAGGACTAAGCGATCCTGCCCCCCAGCTCGTCCTCGATGTACGCGCGGATGATATCGTCGAACGTCGCCTCGACCTTGAAGCCGAGCGCGAACGCCCGGCGCGGTTCAAATCGGCGTGGCCAGCCGGCGACGATGCGTTCGACCAGTTCGTCCGGCTCGCGTCGGATGCGTGCGGCAACCTTGTCTCCGGCAATTCGCCGTAGTGCCGCGATCTGCTCGCCGACCGTGCAGCATACGCCGGGCATGGTGAGATTGATGCGGTCGCCCAATTGCGCGCGCGTCAGGCCGGCCGCGTGGATGAGAAATCCGACCGCCGACCGCGGGCTGGCATGCCAATGCAGCACGCTGTCGGCGACCGGCAGGATCGCTTCCTGACCGGCCAGCGGCTCGCGGATGATGCCGGAGAAGAATCCCGATGCCGCCTTGTTCGGCTTGCCCGGCCGCACCACGATCGACGGCAGTCTTATCCCGACGCCTTCCAGGAAGTCGCGCCGTGTGTAGTCAGCGAGCAGCAGTTCGCAGATCGCCTTCTGGGTGCCGTAGGAGGTGAGCGGCGTGAGATGGAAGTCGTCGGCGATCGCTTCCGGAAACGGCGCGCCGAACACGGCGATCGACGAGGTGAACACGACCTTCGGCTTGTAGCCATTGCCGACGGCGCGGATCGCTTCCAGCAGCGCGCGAGTGCCGTCGAGATTGACCCGGTAGCCTTTCTCAAAATCGGTTTCCGCCTCGCCCGATACCACGCCGGCGAGGTGAAAGATCACATCGGGCCGCTCGGCGACCGCTTTTTCCGCGGTGCCTGGCGTAGCGAGATCGGCGGCCCGGGTCTTCACGTGATCGGAAAAGCCGGCAGGGCGCGCCGGCGCGACAATGTCGATCAACGTCAATTTTTCGATCGGCTGATCGCCGAGCGCCCGGTCAATCACAAGCCGTTCGGTCAGCTTGCGCCCGATCATGCCGGCCGCGCCGGTGATAAGAATGTGCATGGGCGCTCCTCTTTAGGTCTTTTCTATATCTGCCGGTTCGAAGCGATCGATCTTGCGCAGTCCGGGGAACAGGAACATCCACAAGGCAGCAACTATCAGCGAGCCGGCGCCGCCGATCAGCACCGAGCCAACCGCGCCGAACTCCTGTGCATTCACGCCGGCGCGAAAGTCGCCCAGCGTATTCGAGGAGCCGACAAAGAGATAGTTGATTGCGCTAACCCGCCCGCGCATGGCATCGGGCGTCTCGATCTGCACCAGCGAGAAGCGGATCACGACGCTCAAGGCATCGGCGGCGCCGAGCACGGCGAGCGCCATCAGAGAGAGCGGAAACCACGTCGACAGTCCGAACACGATGGTGGTCACGCCGTAGACCGCCACCACGGCGAACATCTTGGTGCCGATGTACCGCTCCACCGGATGGTTCGAAAGCACCACGGCCGTGATCAGCGCGCCTGCCGCCGGCGCTGACCGCAGCAGGCCGAGTCCGCTGGGGCCTACGGCCAGAATGTCACGCGCGAAGATCGGCAGCAGCGCGACTGCGCCGCCGAGCAGCACGACAAACAGGTCGAGCGTAACCACGCCGAGGAGCCGCCGCCGCGTGGTGATGAATTTGAAGCCGGCCAACACCGACGCGAAGGTTGGCGGCTCGCGGACGGCGGCCGGTCCCTTGGCGGCGATGAAACTTACCAAGGTGATGGATGTGCAGAAGAACAGCACGCAAAGCGCGGCGACCGCGACAGGGCTTACGGCGTAGAGCAGCCCGCCCAGCGCCGGCCCGCTGATCACGGCCACCTGGTTGGCGGAGGTCCAGCCGCCGACGGCGCGCGTGACCAGTGGCACCGGGACGAGGGCTGGAACCAGCGCGCTGCCAGTCGGCACTTCGAAGGCGCGCGCGCAGCCGATCAGGAATACGACACCGAACAAGAGCTCCCGGCTGAGAGCGTGGGCGACAAGCGCTGCGGTGATTAATGCCGCGGCCAGCGCATAGACGCCTTGCGCAACCCGGATGATAAGGCGGCGGTCGTAGCGGTCGGCGGCATGTCCGATCAGCAGCGTCAGGATCACAGCCGGCACAAATTGGATCAATCCGATCAGGCCGAGATCGAGTGCGCTGCTGGTCAGCTCATAGAGCTGCCAGGCAATCACTAGCGCCATCATCTGGTACCCGGCGGTCGTGCACATGCGCGCCAGCCAGAACAGGACGAACGGCCGCTGCTGCAGGAGCCCAGGCGCGGAGGTCGCAGATGCCGTCATTCGACGACGCCGTTCAGCGCGCTCAGGCTGACGATTTGCCGGTCGTCGGCGGTGAAGTTTTTCGGCGCCAGCCAGCGTTCGAAATTCGCCTTGCGCGCCGGCCATTCGCTGTCGAGCATCGAGAAATATGCGGTGTCCCGGTTACGGCCCTTGGCAATCATGTGCTGGCGCAGGATCGCTTCGAAGGTGAAGCCGAAGCGTAAGGCGGCGCGTCGCGAAACGGCATTGAGCGCATTGCATTTCCATTCGTAGCGCCGATTGCGCAGCGTCTCAAAGGCATAGCGCGCCAGCAGGTATTGCGCCTCCGTCGCCAGCGGAGTGCGCTGCAACGCTGGCGAGTAGACAATGTGACCGACTTCGATGACGCGCATCGCGGGCTTGATTTCCATCAGCGTGGCGATGCCCAGGCATCGATCATCGCTAGTCACGATCGCGTAGGAATAGGGATCGGTGAGGGCAATGCGTTGACGCACCCAGCCGGAAAATTCCTCGGCGCCGGTGAACGGCCCGTATTGCGACATATAGGTCCAGATTTTGTCGTGGCCTTGCACCTCGTCCCACAGCGAGGCCGCATGTTCGGCATTGAGTTTTTCGACCCGGCCATAGCGGCCAACGAGCGTCACCGAACCGGGCAATTGCGCCGGTTTTTCGTCGACTGGAGCGCCAATCGGCTGCCCGGTTTTTGGGTGGACGTATTCGCTCACGGCATCGGCCGCCGTGGCAGATCGTCTTGGAAGAATTTATTGAGCTCGGTGTTCGTTATAACGCCGGCAAAACTGTCGAACTTGCCGTCCTTGGCTATCTCGGTCGCCGCCTTGATGAACGCGTGCATGGCGACGCGCGCCAGCGTGCCGCCGACGCTGATGCGGCGCACGCCCATCTCGCCAAGGTCCTTGACGGTGAAGCCGAAGGCACCGCTGTTGAGAAAATTGATCGGATTCGGCGCGACCGCTTTGACGGTCGCCTCGATCTGCTCGCGAGTCTTGATGCCCGGCGAATAAAGACAATCGGCGCCGGCGTCGGCGAAGGCCTTCAACCGCCGGATGGTCTCATCCATGTCAGGCCGGCCGCGGATGAAGCCCTCGGTGCGGGCGGTGAACACGACGTCGCCGCCGGCCTTGTCGATTGCCGCGCGCGCGGTCTTCGCGCGTGCGATCGCGACGTCGAAATCGTAGAGCGGCCGATCGGGATCGCCGGTCGAATCTTCAATCGACAGGCCGGCGACTCCGGTCGCGACGCAGCGCGTCACGTTCTCGGCCAGGCGGCCGAGGTCGTCGGCAAAGCCATTTTCAAAGTCGGCGTTGACCGGCACGTCGGTGGCCGCGACGATCTCGGTAAAATGAGCAAGAACCTGATCGCAAGATTGCGCCCCGTCGGCATAACCTTGCGCATGGGCAAAGCCCGACGAGGTGGTCGCCAGCGCCTTGAAACCGAGCCCTTGCAGGTAACGCGCGGTGCCGACGTTCCACGGATTGGGGATGACGAAGCAGCCGCTTTGGTGCAGCGTGCGAAATATACGGCGTTTGTTGGCGGAGGTCATCGGGCGTCCTCGCGAATAGGCAGCAGGCTCGGAGCCTATTTAGCGGATTTTTTCCACTCTGCGTATTCGCGGGCGACGAACTCCGCCGCGGTTTCGACGTGGGTGCGAAACCAGCGCCGCTTGCGCCTTTCCAGGTCCTTGCGCAGGGCGTCGCGGCTGTCACGCGCACCGAGGTGAATGGCGGCGAGGTCGCGGCCCATGGCCCAGAGCAGGTCGGGATGCAGCAGGCGGGCGGCGTCGCGCCGGTCTTCCACGTCGATTTTGCGGTTGTTCGGCGACAACCGCCGCATCAGCAAATTTCCGCTCGCTTTGTACCACGGGTCGGGTGAGCGATATCTGCCGAGCGCGATATCGTTGAGACGCAGCCGCGCGCCGTCGCCATGTGCGCGCGTCCAGCCAGACGGCACCAGCGCCTTGCCCTCGCGCAGCAACGGACCGCCGCGCCAACTGCCGTAGCCGAGCCAGCGCGGGCGGCCGAGGCTGCCGGTGCCCGCGGTGCGCCGCCAATAAGCGAGCGTGATAGAATTTTCCGGTAGCGCGTCGGCAAACAGCTTGAGCCAGCGGGGCGGTGGCTGCTCGGCTTTCTTTTTCGCCAGCAGTTCGTGATATTGGTTTTCGATCTTCTGCCAGAACATGGCGCGTTCGGCCTCGCTCACGACGAAACGCGTGCGCAGCCACATGTGTTGGCGGTCGAGCACGAACGGTTCGGGCGCGTCGAGGCCGTGCTCGTAACCTTCGAGCAGATTGGTGCAGATCGCCTTGAGCGAGAGCTGGCTCGGCGTCGTCGCCAGCGCCGCGCTGGTGGCGAGCCTCACTAAGTCGAGGATGTAGGGCATTTCGGCCGCCTCATCGTAGTCGTTGACGCCCCAGATCAGGCGGCCTTCTCTGTCGGTCCAGGTGCCGAAATTTTCCAGGTGGATGTCGCCCACGGCTAATACCGGCGGCGCGTTGGCGAGGTCCGGGCAGACGTCGAGAATGGTCTCCGCCCAGCGCCAATAAGTGGCGCGCAGAAAGCCGAAAGCGCTCTCGCTCATTTTTTTGTGTTTTTTGCCGAGATCTCCGTCGACGATTTCGCCGTGGAGCTGGCGCGCAAGCCAGCGTTCGTAGTCCCGGTTGGCCGCCCGAATGCCCATCGTCGTTCCCGCCGCTTCGACAATTTTGCCGCGAGAATGCGCCGAACCCAATAGCAATTGCAATCGGGCCTGCGATCGGCTTCGAATTATGACAGCGCGTTGGCGGCCGCGTTTAACGCCTCTGGGCGGCGAATATTCCGACACCGAGTTGTGATCAGAATCGATTGTATGCACCCTTGTTTCGCCGTGTAGTCGGGATAATGCAGTCGTCTATGTCGCGATGAAAGGGTGCATCCATGACATCATTTGCGCTCAAGCTGATCGGATCGATTGGCGTTTTCGTCTTGGTTCTGGCCGCCACTGCACCGCCCGACGCCGCCAATGCGCGAAAGCACAAGAAGCATATGGCGGCGCATACCGCGCCGGTTACTGCAAATTCGCGCTACCGCGGCACGAACCTGTTCCCGGCTGGGCCGGTCTACCACGCCAATGATTATTTGGGCGACGATCCCGACCCATTCATCCGCCTGCAGCTGCAGCGCGATATTGGCGCCCATTACGGCGGCGAGCCCTGACCGCCGGCCAATTTGATTTTCCGCGTCCGATCGGGTGAACTGCCTGGGAATTCGCCCGGGGAGCTCATGCCATGTTGAAAACGATCGCGGCTTTCGACCGCATCGGCGAGGAAAACGCCTTTGCGGTTCTCGCCCGCGCCAACGCCTTGATCGCGCAAGGCCGCGACATCATCAATCTCGGCATCGGCCAGCCGGATTTCCGCACCCCCGACTTCATTGTCGAGGCGGCGATCAAGGCGCTGCGCGACGGCCATCACGGTTATACGCCGGCGACCGGCATTCCTCCCTTACGCGAGGCGGTGGCTGCCGACCTGCACAAACGCTTCCAAGTCGAGGTCTCGCCTGACAGCGTCATGATCATGCCCGGCGGCAAGCCGACTATGTTCATGTCGATCCTGATGTTCGGTGAGCCGGGCGTCGAAATCATGTATCCCGATCCCGGCTTCCCGATCTACCGTTCGATGATCGAATTCACCGGGGCGAAGCCCGTGCCGGTGCCGATCCGCGAGGAGAACGGCTTCGCCTTTTCGGCGGAGGAGACGCTCAAGCTGATCACGCCGAAGACGCGGCTGTTGATCCTCAATTCGCCGGCCAATCCGACCGGCGGCGTTACCGGCAAGGCCGAAGTCGACAAGCTAGTCGCCGGTCTTGAGAAATGGCCGGACGTCTGCGTCATGTCGGACGAGATCTACGACCACATGGTCTACGACGGCGAGACGCATGTCTGCCTGCTGACTTATCCGTCGATCCGCGACCGGCTGATCCTGCTCAACGGCTGGTCGAAGACCTATGCCATGACCGGCTGGCGGCTCGGCTATGCGGTGTGGCCCGGCAAGCTCTACGACTATGCGCGCAAGCTCGCGGTCAACCTGCATTCCTGCGTCAATGCCTCGGCGCAATATGCGGGGCTCGCGGCGCTCAAGGGTCCGCAGGACGAAGTGCACAAGATGGTCGCCGAGTTCGACAAGCGGCGCAAAGTCGTGGTCGAAGGTCTCAACAAATTGCCCGGTGTCTCCTGCGCGACGCCGAAAGGGGCGTTCTACGCCTTTCCCAATATCAAGCGCACCGGCTGGAAGGCGAAGCCGCTTGCCTCATCGCTGCTGGAAGACGCTGGCGTCGCTATCATCGGCGGACCGGACTTCGGCATTCTGGGCGAGGGCTATGTGCGGCTGTCTTATGCCAACTCGACCGAGAACATTTTGAAAGCGCTCGGCCGCATGGGCGAGTTCCTGTCGAGCCGCAAGGCGGCGTAGTCAGGTTTCCAACCCCGCTCTTCTCGCCGCGACCTCGGCGATCGCCGCCCAATCCTTGTTGGCGTCGCCATGTGCCAGTGCATCGAGAAACGCATCGCGCAGCACGTTGGCGAAGGGCAGCGGCACATTCGCTTTCTCGCCCGCGGCCAGCGCCAGCCGCACGTCCTTGAAGCCGAGCTTCATGTCGAAGCCGGGCGGCTCGTAGACGCCGCTGCCGATCTGTTCGGCGTAGCCGCGATAGACCGGCACCTCGAACAACGCGGTGACGATAAGATCGAGGAAATCGGGCGCCGACATGCCATAGCCGCGCACCAGCGCGGCGGCTTCGCCCATAGCCTCGATGGCGGAGGCGACCAGCAGATTGCCGGCGATCTTGGCGACGTTGGCCATGCGCGGGTCGTCGCCGATGCGCGTGGTGCGCTGGCCCAATACGTCGAGCAGCGGCTGCACCATGTCGATCGACCTGCCGTCGCCAGCGACCGCAATCGAAAGCTGCGCCGCGGCCGCTGCGTCGGGCCGGCCCCACACGGTCGCAGCCAAATAAGGCACACTGCGCTGGCGGTGCAGGGCGGTGAGTTCCTCGGCGCAGGCGACGGAAGCGGTCGCCATGTTCACGTGAACCGTCGATGATCCGTTAGCGGGCAGCACGTCGCCCTGCACGAATACCGCGCGCATGGCGTCGTCGTTCGGCAGCATGGAAATTACCGCATCGCCCTTGAAGGCGTCCTTGGCGCTGGCCGCGATGGCTGCGCCTTCCTTTTCCAATTCGCGCAGCGCTTCTTTCGCCGTATCGAAAACATGCAGTTTGTGCCCGGCTTTGAGCAGGTTGCGCGCCATCGCCTTGCCCATGCGGCCGACGCCGATCACTCCAACTTGCATGCATGTTCTCCCCGACAATTGCCCCTTGGAAATAGATCGCAAACCGGACCAATATCCAAGCCGGGAGGCGCCCGGCATTCGCCGTGGCCCAGGCAAGGAAAAAATCACATGTACGATCGGGGATTGTCCGAAGAACAAAAGATGATGCGGCAGAGCTGCCGCGATTTCGTCGACGACATGGTGCTGCCTTACATCAAGAAGAATTGGCAGAAGGAATGGTCGATGGTGCCGGAGGAGCGGCTGCCGCTCTCGATCCTGGAAGGCGCCGAGAAGGTCGGCATTCGCACGCTCGGCGTGCCGGAAGAATACGGCGGCGTGGAGCTCGAAAAGGGCACCGAGGTGCGCACCTTCGCGCTCGTTGCCGAGGAGATCGCGCGCGGCGATTTAGGGCTTGCCGACAAGCTGGTGCAGAACTGGAAGGTCTCGGTGTTGTTGCGCCAGTTCGCGCCCAAACATCATCAGGAGCACTGGTTCAAACGCCTCGTCGCCGAGCCGAGCTTCCTGATGGCACACTGCCTGACCGAGCCGCGCGGCGCCTCCGACCGTTGGCTGCCGTATAACGTACCGGAAGCGGCGATGCAGACCAGGGCGGTGAAAACCAACGGTGGTTGGGTCATCAACGGCCGCAAACAATTCATTTCCAACGGCTACGATGCTAGCCTCTACGTCGTCTACGCCAATACCAATCCGAAGGTCGGCATGCTGCAGGGAACGTCATCGTTCCTGGTGCCGCGCGAGACCAAGGGCTTCACGGTCGCGCGCTGCAACGAGACTCTCGGCTGCCGCTTCATGAACAACGGCGAGATGGTGTTCGAGGATATGTTCATCCCCGACGACCAATTGCTGGTGCAGGATAGCGCGATGGGCTCGGCTGGCGTCTATTTTCGCCCCGGCAAGATCATCCAGGCCGCCAAGAACCTCGGCGTCGGCGTGCGCGCCTTCGAGGCCACCGCCGACTACGTGCAGAACTACGTGCAGGGCGGCCGCATCTTGATTAAGCATCAGGCGGTGGCGCTGCGGCTCGCCGACATGGCGACCAAGATCGAGGCCGTGCGCGCGCTGCTCGACCGTGCCTCGGCCGCGGTCGATGAAAATGCGCCGGAGGCGGAGACGCTGGTCAACATGGCCAAGATGTTTGCCTCGGAAGAAATCATGAAGGTCACCCAGCATGCTGTCGAGCTGCATGGCGGCAACGGCATCATGCTCGATTTCGGCATCGAGAAGATGCTGCGCGACGCCGTCATCTTCATGCACATGGATGCGACGGTTGACATCTCCAAGTTCAAGATCGTCAAGAACATGTTCCCGGACACTGCGGGGAAATATGCCGGGCCGGAGTGACTCAAATCACCGCAGCGTGAAATAGAAACCGAGCCACACGATCAAGAGGCCGGCGACCTGCGGCCAGCTCGGCACCACGCCAAGCGTAAGAAAGCCGATGATCAGCGAAAAGCCCGGGACCAGCGCCGGGAACGTCGCCGCGCGTCCGGCGCCGAGCAGGATCACCGCGCGGGCGAACAGATAAATCGGCAGCGCGCCGCCGAGGATGCCTTGCACCACGATCTGCACGAGGTTCTCGGGTAGACTCTGGCGCAGCATGGTCTCGAAGCCGACGAAGATCACATAAAGCGGCGCATAGACGACGACCGACAGCACGGCGACCACCGCGGTCGCGCGCGTCCCCGACAGGCGGAAATAGCGTAGCAGCGTGCCGAACGACGCCCAGAACAATCCGGCGGTGACGAACAACAGGTCGCCGCCGACGCCCGAATGGCCGATGGTGGCGAGCGATTCGGCGCCGAATACGATCAGTCCGCCGAGGATGGTGGCGCCGCCCAGGACGCGCGTCGCCGTCGCCCGTTCGCGCAGCACCACGGTGGCGAGGATGAGGCCGAACAACGCGGCGCAGGCCGGCTGGATGGTGGTGCCGTGGCCGAGCGGCACCAGGATGAAGCCGCTATAGGCGATCATCGCCTGCGGCGGGCCGGCCAGCACGCTCATCACCAGCCCGCGCCACCAGCCGATGCCGCCCGGATTGCCGACGCCGTCGCGGAGGGCCACCGGCATCAGCAGCAAACCCGTCCAGAAGAAGCGGTCGAAGGCGAGGTCGGCCGGCGAGAAGCCGACGGAAATACCATGCTTGGCGGCGACAAAGCCGGCCGCCCAGCCGAGCGCGGCGGCAGCGCCGCATAACACGCCGACGAAGATGCCGGACGCGCGTGCCGCCGCAGGTTGAGGGTCTAGGTTCACGGCGATGGCTCCGGCGCGCGCCCCCGTGACAGGGTGACTTGCCTATGGCTGATACTCTAGGATCGGCGCCCACGTCCAATCGCGAAATCAAAAGCCTCACTTTACCGGGATGGAATGCTCATGGCGAAGCCGCGCAAAGTCATCATCACCTGTGCCGTAACCGGCTCGATCCACACGCCCTCGATGTCGCCGCATCTGCCGGTGACGCCGCAGGAAATCGCCGACGCCGCCATCGGCGCGGCGGAGGCCGGCGCAGCCGTCGTGCACCTGCACGCGCGCAATCCGCAGGACGGCCGCCCCGACCAGACGCCGGAGGCCTTTGCCCCGTTTCTCAAGGTAATCAAGCAGCGCTCCGGCGTCGTGGTGAACATCACCACCGGCGGCGCGCCCACCATGTCGATCGAGGAGCGCGTGCGGCCGGCCGCGACCTTCAAGCCGGAGGTGGCGTCCCTCAACATGGGCACCATGAACTTCGGGCTCTACCCGATGATCCCGCGCTACAAGGGCAAGTTCAAATACGATTGGGAGGAGCCGTATCTCGAGGGCTCGCGCAAGGGCATGTTCAAGAACACCTTCGCCGACATCGAATACATCCTCACCACCTGCGCGCAGAACAACACGCGCTTCGAGATCGAGTGCTACGATATCGGCCACCTCTACACGCTGCGTCATTTCCTCGACCGCGGCGTGGTCAAGCCGCCGCTGTTCGTGCAGTCGGTGTTCGGCATTCTCGGCGGCATCGGCGCGCACCCGGAAGACGTCATCATGATGAAGCGCACCGCCGACCGCCTGCTCGGCGACAATTACCACTGGTCGGTATTAGGGGCCGGCGCCAACCAGATGCGGGTGGCCGCCATGGCGGCCTCGATGGGCGGCAACGTGCGCGTCGGCATGGAGGATTCGCTGTGGATCGGCGCCGGCAAGCTCGCCGAATCGAATGCCCAGCAGGTCACCACCGTGCGCAAGATCCTGGAGGGCATGGGCTTGGAGATCGCCTCGCCCGACGAGGCACGCGAGATTCTCTCGCTCAAGGGCGGCGATAAGGTGAATTTCTAAGTCGTACTACCGAGGTCGGGGTATTCTCCCGTTCATTCCCACGTAAGCGGGAATCCAGCCCTCGGCCAAGAACTGGGTCCCCGCTTCCGCGAGGACGAACGGAATTGACATTGCTCTTGCTCGCGCGAAACCCTCCTATAGTCACAGGAGATTCGCCCCGTGGCCGCGCTCGATACCGTCAGCATCGCGATCCTGCTCGGCAGCCTGCTGGTGCTGGCCGGCATCCTGTCGAGCCTGATCGCGCTGCGCTTCGGCGCGCCCTTGCTGCTGGTGTTCCTGCTGCTCGGCATGCTGGCCGGCGAGGGCGGTCCCGGCGGCCTCAAATTCGACAGCGTGCGCACCGCCTATACCGTCGGTTCGATCGCGCTGGCGCTGATCCTGTTCGACGGCGGCCTGCGCACACGGCTCGCCACCTTCCGTAACGTGCTGGCGCCGGCGACCACGCTGGCGACCCTCGGCGTGTTGATCACCATGCTGCTGACCGCGCCGATCGCTAAGCTGGCGCTGAGCATCTCCTGGATGCAGGCGCTGCTGGTCGGCGCCGTGGTGGCCTCCACCGATGCGGCAGCGGTATTCTTGTTGATTAACACGCGGGGTCTTAGGCTGCGGCCGCGCGTGCGCGCGACGCTGGAAGTCGAATCCGGCACGAACGATCCGTTCGCGGTCTTTCTCACCTTGCTGCTAGTGGAGTTTCTGCTAGCCGGCAACCACGGCTGGTCGCATGCGATCGTCGTCTTTCTACGCGATACTATACTCGGCTTAATCATCGGTGTGACCGGCGGCTGGATCATCACCACCGTGCTCAACCGGCTCAATCTACCGCAGGGCCTGCACGCGCCGTTCGTGGCGGTGAGCGCGCTGGTCGTTTTCGCTGCCGCCAACACCGCGCATTCGTCGGGGTTCCTCGCGGTTTATCTGGCCGGACTGGTCGTCGGCAACCGGCAGACGCGCGCGCATAATTCCGTCGTCGTATTCCTCGATGCGGTCACCTGGCTGGCGCAGATCGTGATGTTCGTGCTGCTCGGCCTGTTGGTGTGGCCGCAGCGGATGGCCGACAGCCTGATCGGTTCCGTGATCGTTGCGTTGATGCTGATGCTGGTGGCGCGGCCGGTCTCGGTGTTCCTGTGTCTTGCCCCTTTCGGTTTTCAATGGCGCGAGAAGCTGTTCGTCTCCTGGGTCGGCTTGCGCGGCGCGGTGGCGATTTTTCTCGCCTCCATTCCACTGCTGGTCGGCCTGCCGATGGCCTATCTGTTCTTCGACGTCGCCTTCGTGGTCGTGCTGTCATCTTTGCTAATCCAGGGCTGGACCGTGGCGTATGCTGCCCGCAAGCTCGACATGTCGTTCGCGCGCAGCGATCCGCTGCCGCGCCGCGTCGAACTCGATCTGCCCGGCCAACTGACGCGTGAAATCGTCGGCTATCCGGTGCCGGCCAACAGCCCGTTCCTGCGCCGCGGGCTGATCCCGAACTGGGCGCGGCCGACACTGGTCGTGCGCAACGAGGAGATTCTCACGCCGACCGAGGCACATCCGGTGCGCGAGGGCGACTATGTCTATCTGCTGGCGCCGCCGGAAAAGGCGCGGGCGCTCGACCGCTTTTTCGTCAACATGCCGGGGCCGGCCGCGCCCGATCCGCGGCTGCTGGGTGACTTTTTCGTGCCGGGAGACGCGGCGCTCGGCGACCTCGCCGACATCTACGGCCTGCAGGTCGCCGCCGACCACGTGAAGGTGGCGTTGGCCGACTTCTTCACTGAGCAACTCGGCCGTGCGGCCAAGACCGGCGATATCGTGCAACTCGGCCCGATCGCGCTGCTGGCGCACGCCGTCGCCAATGGCCGCGTCACCACCGTCGGCCTGAGACTGGACAAGCCGGAAGAGGCAGCCGATCCGGTCGGCCGGCTCAAATCGCTATGGAAGCGGGTTCAGAAAAATTTCGGTTAATGCGCGCGGCGCGCCAGCGCCGGACCGTGCTGCACCAGCCACGCGCCGCCGAACAGCACCGCAGTCCAGAACAGGTCGCCCAGCACGGTCTTGTCCAGGAAGGGCAGAGCCGCGACGTAGCATTGCACCAGTCCCTGGAAATTCATCGGATACATGCCGTTGAAGGCCCAGACCGCGAAATTCGTCGTCACAAAAAAGATCAGCGAGCACGACAGCATCGCCGCAATGACCGGAACCGCGCCGTGCCAGCGGCGCGCCAGCATGCCGACGAAGGCGGGCAGGGTGATGGCGGCGCAGACCACGGCGGTAACCCGCCAGTCTTCGCCCGCGAGCACGACATTGCTCAGCAACACGGCGGCGATCGGCACGACAACGGCTAGCGCCGGCACGCGCAGCATCCGGCCGGCGAACAGCGCGGTGGCGGCGAATGGCCAGATGCCCGGGGCGTGCGGCAACAGGCGTGCCGCCACGTCAAAGGCGATCAGGAAGGCGACCAGTCCCAGATCCATCCACAGATTGGCGCGGGTCTTATTGGCTTGCATCGCGGTCAGGTCCTAATGCGGTTCGAATTTGTCCCTGCATAGCACAGCGCGCCACAAGATTCTATCGCCCGAATTGGCCCTTTAGTCGGGCCGGCCTTGGACCCAGCCGGCGATAATTCCAGCGAGCGCATTGAGCCCATCGGTCAGCGCCGCCGGGCCCGGTTGCAGGATCAGCGTCGATTTGACCTCGCGCAGCCAGCCGGTGGCGACCGCCGGAACCTCGGCGAAGCCCGGCCGGGCGGCGACTCTGGCAGGAACGAATTTCTTGCCGCACCAAGAGCCGATGATGATGTCGGGCGAGGCGGCGATCACATCGGCCAGCGAGACGATGCGGTCTTTGGCGTTCTTGCGCGCGGCAAGCTGAGGGAAGACCTCGATGCCGCCGGCAGCCGCGATCAGCTCGGACACCCAGCCGAGGCCGGAAATCATCGGCTCGTCCCATTCCTCAAAATAGACCCGCGGCCGTCGCGGCAGGGCTAAAGCGCTCTCGTGCACCGCGTCGACGCGGGCGGCGAGCGAGCGGGCGAGCGCGTCGGCTTTCTCTGCTTCGCCGACCAGGGCGCCGAGCGTGCGGATCATGTCAAAAATGCCGGCGACGTCGCGCTGGTTGAAGGCATGCACGTCGACGTTGGCGCGGATTAAATCGGCGACGATGTCGGCCTGCAGATCGGAGAAGGTCAGCACCAGATCGGGCTTGAGGGCGAGAATTTTCGGCACGTCGGCGGAGATGAAAGCGGAAACGCGCGGCTTTTCCTTGCGTACCCGCGGCGGCCGGACCGCATAGCCGGAGACGCCGACAATGCGGCGCTCTTCGCCGAGGAGATATAGCGTCTCCACGGTTTCTTCGGTCAGACAGACGATTCGCTCGGGCGGGAACATCGCGCCATCATACACCGTCCGCCTATGGCCGCAGCTCCGACGACGCCTAGTAAGTTCCGCCGGGCAGCGTAAAATCCGCTTCAAGAGGGCGAGGAAACGGCAATGGCGGGCGTGACGCCCATCGAGGGCGAGTTCGATTATATCGTGGTGGGCGCCGGTTCGGCCGGCTGCGTTCTGGCGAACCGCCTGTCCGCGGATGTGAAGAACCGCGTGCTGCTGCTTGAAGCGGGCGGCCGCGACAATTGGATCTGGTATCACATCCCGGTCGGCTATCTATTCGCCATCGGCAATCCGCGCTCAGACTGGATGTTCAAGACCGAACCGGAGCCCGGCCTCAATGGCCGCAGCCTCAATTATCCGCGCGGAAAGGTGATCGGTGGCTCCTCCGCCATCAACGCCATGGTCTATATGCGTGGGCAGGCCGGCGACTACGATCACTGGCGGCAACTCGGTCTGCCGGGTTGGTCGTGGGACGACGTGCTGCCGTATTTCAAGAAGCATGAAGATAGTTTCTTGGGGCCAAGCGAGCACCACGGTGTCGGCGGCGAATGGCGCGTCGAATTTCCGCGCCTGCGCTGGGACATCATCGACGTCTGGCGCGAGGCGGCGACGCAATACGGCATCCCGCCGGTCGACGACTTCAACACCGGCGACAACGAGGGCTCCTGCTATTTCCACGTCAACCAGAAGCGCGGGCGGCGCTGGTCGGCGGCGCGAGGTTTTCTCAAGCCGGTGCTGCACCGGCAGAACCTGCGGCTGGAAACCGGCTGCCTGGTCGAAGGCTTGATGTTCGAGGGCAAACGCTGCGTCGGTGTGCGCTGGCGGCAGGACGGCGTTGCGCGTTCGGCGCGCTGCCGCGGCGAGGTCGTCATGGCGGCCGGCTCGCTCGGCTCGCCGCAAATCATGATGCTATCGGGCGTCGGACCCGCGGCGCAGCTTGCGCAATTCGGCATTCCGGTCGTGCTCGACAAGCCTGGCGTTGGCGACAACCTGCACGACCATCTGCAATTGCGCCTGATCTACAAGGTGACGGGCATCACGACGCTGAACGAGATGTATGGCTCGCTGCTGCAGCGTGCCTGGATGGGCGTGAACTATGCGCTGTTCCGGCGCGGCCCCTTGACCATGGCGCCATCGCAACTCGGCGCCTTCACCAAGTCCGATTCCACGCAAGACTGCGCCAACCTGCAGTATCACATCCAGCCGCTGTCGCTCGACAAGTTCGGCGACCCGCTGCACGCGTTTCCAGCTTTCACCATCAGCGTCACCAATGTGCAGCCGACCAGTCGCGGGACGCTCACGTTAAAGTCGGCAGACCCGACGGTGCCGCCGGCGATTCATCCGAATTATCTGGCGACGCCGGAAGACCGTCGCGTTGCCGCCGATTCAATCCGCGTCACCCGCAGAATCGTGGCGCAGCCGGCGTTGCGGCCTTATGCGCCCGCCGAATATTTGCCCGGGCCGCAGGTGCGCGACGACGACGAAGGCGCGCTGGTGAAATCGGCCGGCGACATCGGCACCACGATCTTTCACCCCGTCGGCACCGCCCGCATGGGCCGCGCCGACGACGCGCGCGCGGTGGTCGATGCGCGGCTCAAGGTAATCGGCATCGACGGCCTGCGCGTGGCCGATGCCTCGGTTATGCCGTCGATCACCTCCGGCAATACCAATTCGCCGACCATGATGATCGCCGAAAAAGGCGCGGCGATGATTTTGCAAGATGCGAGTTAATTAAGGCAGCGCTTTCAGGTGCCTGATCGGCTTGCCCGGCGCGATTGCCTGCGCCGCCG
The DNA here is from genome assembly GCA_963821785.1 of uncultured Alphaproteobacteria bacterium. Classification (GTDB taxonomy): domain Bacteria; phylum Pseudomonadota; class Alphaproteobacteria; order Rhizobiales; family Xanthobacteraceae; genus Pseudolabrys. Next base: position 662,292 of record CAWGFC010000001.1, read on the forward strand.
CGACGATGGCGTTGGCGTCGATTCCGTAGTGCCGATAGAGGTCAGCGAGCGAGCCGGTCTGGCCGAAATGCTCGACGCCGAGCGCGCGCGTCCTATGGCCGGCGACCGCGCCGAGCCAGGCGAGCGTCGCCGGGTGCCCGTCGAGCACGCTGACGATGCCGCAATGCGGCGGCACATCGGTGAGCAGCCGCTCGATATGCGAGCGTGCATGCACCAGGCCGCGTTCGCGTGCGCGCTGCGCCGCGGTCCAGCCGGCGTTAAGCCGGTCGGCTGACGTCACCGCCAGCAGGCCGACGTCGCGGCGGTCCTCCGCCATGAGGCCGATGGCTTCGATGGCTTCCGGCGCGATGGCGCCGCAATAGGCCACGATTACCTGCGCGTTCGGACCGGGCTTGCGCAGCCAATAGGCGCCGTCGACGATCTGCTGGCGCAATTCGTCCGTCATCTTGCGTTCGATCTGTTCGACCGGCCGCGTCGACAGCCGCAGATAGACCGAGCCGCCGGTCTCGTCGCGCAGCCAATTTTGTTCCGATACTTCGCCGCCGCTCTTCTGCATATAATCGAACGCCCAGCGCATGATGACGGCGAGCTCGTCGACATAGGCCGGCTCGAAAGCGGCAAGCCCATCCTGCGCCAGGCCGATCAGCGGCTCCGACACCGACTGATGCGCGCCGCCTTCCGGCGCCAGCGTAATACCCGACGGCGTGGCCACGACCATGAAGCGGGCATCCTGGTAGCAGGCGTAATTCAACTGATCGAGTCCGCGCGCGATGAAAGGATCGTACAGCGTGCCGACCGGCAACAGACGCACGCCGTTGATGCTGTGCGACAGGCCGAGCGCCGAGAGCAGGATGAACAGGTTCGCCTCGGCGATGCCGAGTTCCATGTGCTGGCCTTTAGGCGAGAACTCCCAATTGAACGTCGAAGGAATCTGTTCGCTCTTGAAGGTGTCGGCCATGGCCTCGCGGGCGAACAGGCCGCGCCGGTTCACCCAGGGCCCGAGATTGGTGGAGACGGTGACGTCGGGCGAGGCCGTGACGATACGTCGTGCGAAGTCGCTGTCGCCGCGGCCGATTTCGTTGAGCAGCGCGCCGAAGCCGGTCTGCGTCGACATCGTCGGCTGAATGTTGACGGTCAACTCGTCAGGCACGGTAATGTGCGGCGACCTCAATTGACGATCGCCGCCTTGCGCGCGCGGCACGCGGTCGAGAAACTCCTGCAGGCGTTGCGGCGGAATCGGCATCCCTTCGAACTTGTCCCATTCGTGGCCCGGACGGACTTTGTTGGCCGCGCGGAAGGTGTCCATCTGCGCCGGGGTCATCAGGCCGGAATGGTTGTCCTTGTGGCCGGCAAACGGCAGGCCGAAGCCTTTCACGGTGTAGGCGATGAAGCAGGTCGGCCGGTCGCTGTCGGCTTTGTGAAACGCGTCTAGCAGTGACGGCAGATCATGTCCGCCGAGATTGTTCATCAAGGCGGCGAGTTCGGCGTCCGAACGCTTCCCGATCAATTTGCTGACGTCGCCCTGGTCGCCGATCTCATCGTTGAGCCGCTTGCGCCAGGCGGCGCCGCCGGCGAACACCAGGGCCGAATAAAGCGAGTTTGGGCAGCTATCGATCCATTCCTTCAGCCGCGCGCCGCCGGGCTCCTTGAACGTGGCCTGCTGCAGCGAGCCGTATTTCAGGATCACCACGTTCCAGCCGAAATTCTTGAACAGCTGCTCGTAGCGCTCCCACAGGCCCTCGCGCACGACCGCGTCGAGGCTCTGCCGGTTGTAATCGATGATCCACCAGCAATTGCGCAGGCCTTGCTTCCAGCCTTCGAGCACTGCTTCGAACACGTTGCCTTCGTCGATCTCGGCGTCGCCGACCAGCGCCACCATGCGCCCTTCCGGCCGCTCGGTGCCCCAGCCGTGCGCGCGCACGTAATCCTGCACCAGCGAGGAGAACAGCGTCTGCGCCACGCCGAGGCCGACCGAGCCGGTGGAGAAGTCGACGTCGTCCAAGTCCTTGGTGCGCGAGGGATAGCTCTGCGCGCCCTTGTAGCCGCGGAAGTTCTCAAGCCGTTCCTGCGTCTGCTTGCCGAGCAAATATTGAATGGCGTGGAAGATCGGCGAAGCGTGCGGCTTCACCGCGACGCGGTCGGCGGGCTTGAGCACGTCGAAGTAGAGCGCCGTCATGATGGTGGCGAGCGAGGCCGACGAGGCCTGGTGGCCGCCGACCTTCAGGCCATCGGAATTCTCGCGCAGGTGATTGGCGTTATGGATGGTCCAACTGGCGAGCCAGAGGATCTTCTTTTCCAGTTCGCGCAAGATCTCGACGTTGCCGGCCATGGCGCAGTCTAGCGCGATTGGCGCATGGCCGGAATATCGGCAGCACGAAACTTCAAGATGCTTCGATCACCCAGTTTGATCGATCAGTGCTGCACGGCCTTCGGATTAGCCGGCGCGTCCAGCACGGTTTTGCAGGCCGGCGGCAGGTCGGCGAGCGTGATCGGCTTGGGCGGGACCTTCGGCGGCGGACCGGGCTTCGGATGCAGCACGCCGGGCTTGAACCAGAAGGCCAAGTCCTTGTCGGCGCAGCCGTCGCCCACCGGCACCGGCTCCTGCTTGCGGCAGTTCGGCGAATCGGGCGGACATTTCAGCCGCACGTGGATGTGGTCGGCATGGCCGTACCAGGGCCGCACCTTCTCCATCCAGGCGTCGTGTTTCTTATCCTCGACGCGGCACATTTCCTTCTTGATCGCGGCATTGACGAAAATGCGCTCGACCTCTGGCTGCTCGGCCGCCGTCTTGATGAAGGCGATGTCCGACGGCGTCCAGATTTTCGGATTGACGTGCAAGCCGTCGGCGGCGACGAGATTGCTCGCCGAAATGTCCTCGCGCTCCTTCGGGCTCAGCTCATGCCCGGGCATCGGCATGAACCAGATGTCGACGTCGAGTCCGATCTGATGGCTGGCGTGTCCGAACGGCAGCGGCCCGCCGCGCGGCTGCGCCATGTCGCCGATGAGGATGCCGTGCCAGCCGGTCGCCTTGGCGGCGAGCGGCGCGAAGCGCTCGAGGAACTTGATCAGTTCGGGATGGCCCCAATTGCGGTTGCGTGTCAGCCGCATCACCTGCCAGTTTGGACCGTCGACCGGCAATTCGACGCCGCCTTGCAGACAGCCGCGCGGGTAATAGCCGATCGCCATGGCGTGGCCGAGCGTCGGCAACTTGACGGCGGAGAAGAGCTGCTTGGCTGGCAGCTTGTTTTCCGCCATCGCCGGTTTCGCGGGCGGCACCGGCACCGCGACGGCCGGCGCCGCAGTTGCCTTTGTTTGCGCCAAGCCGCTGCCGGCGAAAGCGCCGGCAAAGGCGAGTGACAAAGCGAAAGTGGCGGCGATGCGGACTGTCATGATGCTTCCGATTTAGCGATTCTAGCTTGGCTTGTCAGGTAAAATGCCAGCAAATTGCGGCGAGGCGCGGGCAGGCGCCAAAACCGCGGGATTTAAGGCAAAGTTCAAGAAGTCTTGCCAGGATGGCGCGGCAAATCGCCTCTGGGAGGAGCTTGCGATGCCGCGCCTTGCCGTTGTTCCTGCCGTTGCCTTTGCCGCGATCGCCGTTCTGTTCGGCGGCCTTAACGTCTCGCGAGCCGCCATCGTCGTCACCGTGGACAAATCGGCGCAGCGCCTCGCGGTCACGGTCGACGGCGCTCAGCGCTACGAATGGCCGGTGTCGACCGCGCGCGTCGGCTACCGCACGCCGAACGGCACGTACAAGCCGCAGCGGCTGGCGCGCAAATGGTTCTCGCGCAAATACGACTGGTCGCCGATGCCCTATTCGATCTTCTTCGACGGCGGCTACGCCATCCACGGCAGCTACGAGATCTCGCATCTCGGCCGGCCGGCCTCGCACGGCTGCGTCCGCCTGCGCCCGGACAACGCCGCGCTCTTGTTCGCGCTGGTGAAGGGCCATGTCGACGACACCACCATCGTGATCACCGGCGAACGGCCGGAGAAGGTGCGCGCGCACGAGGCGGACAAGCACGAGCCGCATCGCGTTCATCGCGCGCCTCGCGTCCATGAGGCCGTCGTCCCGCAAACTGTCGTCGGCGAGAGCAATAGCTGGCACAGTTCATCCGGCGAACGCGGCCTTTTCTTCGAACCAGACCACCGCTGATCGCATTGAATGCGGGCTGGTGCGCGCGCGCCTTGCGCGCCGAACGGCATGATGTTCCTCCTTGAATTGTTGCACGTGAATTTGAACGCACGAATTTGGCGTGGAGTTCCGCACGATGAATCGCAGGCGAGCTTGATCGTCCCTATTCTTGACGGCGCGGGACACGCCGGCTTCCCTTTTTCCGTTTCCCCAAAAGGGGAATGGAGCGCCGGGAGGCGCCAGGGGCTTGCGAGACCCCTTTGGCGAAGCCCTTGCGATCGGGCCCGCCGCGCGCCGTTGCGAAGGCGCGCGCCGGCTGGTGAGGCCGGCTGCGCCTCCCGGCGCTCCACTCGCGATGCGCATTGTCGGCGCACCGCGCCTTGCCCCGCATCGCGCGCCACTCGAGAAGACGCGCGACGCCGGACAAGGCGGATGTTATCTAGCCGATGATAGGAATAAAGTCAAGTATGCAGATGGCGCCGCCGCCTCACACATCCACGAAGACCCCCGTCGCGAGGGGCGCTCGTCTACCTTCAGCGCCGGTCCGGTTAATGGTCATGATCGGCCGAGTGCTCGTGAAATCTGATGCGCCAGCTCTTCGGTGCTGGTGAAATATCCGACGTTGCCGCAAGGCATTAATGATTGAACTTGCGTGTTCATTTCGAACAGCCGTTGCTTCTTCAGCCCTTCGGCCACGGCGAAATTGAACGAAGAATTGCCGATGAATAGGCGGCACGAGGCGATCAGGCGCAATACCTGATGGGCGTCGGCGGCCTTTGCATGATCGAGCTTCGGCACATATTTCTTCATTGCCGCGAACTCGCCATCGGTGCCAACGAATTTAATTTCCACGTCGCCGATATCGTTCAATAAGCTGAAATCGATGGTCGGATTGATGTTGCGCGGGCTTCTACCAAGCAGAATCAGACGGCTGTCGCAATTGACGCCGTCGATGCATAGCCATGGCGCCGCGTAGTCCGAGAAGTATCCGGTCAGATGCATGTAGTGCAGCGGCAAATGACCGAATCGGAAATTGACCGGCAGCAGCCTGAACATGTCGAGATCGATGTTGAAGTGGATATCTTGCGTGGAATCGGCAGGAATGGTCACGCATTTCTCGATATAGGGCTGTGCTTCAAGCAGCGGCTTAACGAATTCAGCAAGCTCGCGGGTTATGGCGGGCGCCGATACGCCACCGTCATAGTCGGTGCGGATGGGAACGCCATAGCACAGATAATAGACGACCTTTATCCCGCGGGCCTCTGCAATACTTTTGACTGCGGGCAGCGAATAGATCACGTCGCCGATATGGCCGGAATGCTTGACCGCGATCATGTCGAAACGAGCCTGAACCGCTCTGGTGCGCCGGCAGAGCTCCTTCTTACACATCCACCTTCAGCGCCGCAATAAACGCCTCCTGCGGAATGTCGACCTTGCCGAATTGCCGCATCTTTTTTTTGCCTTCCTTCTGCTTGTCCAGCAATTTTCGCTTACGCGTCGCGTCGCCGCCGTAGCATTTGGCGGTGACGTCCTTGCGGAAGGCGCGCACGGTCTCGCGCGCGATGATCTTGCCGCCGATCGCGGCCTGGATCGGCACCACGAACATGTGCGGCGGAATCAGTTCCTTCAGCTTCTCAGCCATGGCGCGGCCGCGCTGCTCGGCGCGGGTGCGGTGCACCAGCATCGACAGCGCGTCGACTGGATCGCTATTGACCAGCATCTGCAGCTTGACCAGATCGGCTTCCTTGTAGTCGGTGAGGTGATAGTCGAACGAGGCATAGCCGCGCGACACCGATTTCAGCCGGTCGTAGAAGTCGAACACCACCTCGTTGAGCGGCAAGTCGTATTTCACCATGGCGCGGTTGCCGACGTAAGTGAGCTCTTTCTGGCTGCCGCGGCGGTCCTGGCAGAGTTTCAACACCGAACCGAGATATTCGTCCGGCGTCAGAATCGTCGCCTCGATCCACGGCTCTTCCATGGACAAGATCTGCGTTGGGTCCGGCATGTCGACCGGATTGTGGATCTCGATTTCCTTGCCGTTGCGCAGTTTCATTTTGTAGATCACCGACGGCGCGGTCGCGATCAGGTCGAGATTGAACTCGCGCGCCAGCCGCTCCTGGATGATCTCCAGATGCAAGAGGCCGAGGAAGCCGCAGCGGAAACCGAAGCCGAGCGCGGCGCTCGTCTCCATCTCGTAGGTGAAGCTGGCGTCGTTGAGGCGCAGCCGGCCCATGGCCGCGCGCAGGTCTTCGAACTGCGCGGCGTCGACCGGGAACATGCCGCAGAACACCACGGGGATCGCCGGGCGGAAGCCGGGCAGCGGCTCGTCCACCGGGTTGCGCTCGTCGGTGATGGTGTCGCCCACGCGTGTATCCGCAACCTCTTTGATCGAGGCGGTGAGCATGCCGATCTCGCCGGGGCCGAGCTCGTCGACGGTCGTAAGCTTGGGCTTGAACACGCCGACGCGGTCGACCTCGTAATGCGCGGCGATGCCGATCATGCGGATGCGCTGGCCCTTCTTTAGGGTGCCGTCGACCACTCGCACCAGCACGACCACGCCGAGATAGACGTCGTACCAGCTGTCGACCAAGAGCGCCTTGAGCGGCGCGTCGCGGTCGCCTTTGGGCGGCGGCAGGCGGGTGACAATCGCTTCCAGCACCTCGGGCACGTTTTCGCCGGTCTTGGCCGAGATCATGATGGCGTTCGAGGCGTCCAGCCCGATCACGTCCTCGATCTGCTTCTTGACCGCTTCCGGGTCCGCCGCCGGCAGGTCGACCTTGTTGAGCACCGGCACGATCTCATGGCCGGCGTCGATGGCGTGGTAGACGTTGGCGAGCGTCTGCGCCTCGACGCCCTGGCTGGCGTCCACCACCAGGAGCGAGCCCTCGCAGGCGGCGAGCGAGCGGTTGACCTCGTAGGCGAAGTCGACGTGGCCGGGGGTGTCGATCAGATTGAGGATGTAGTCCTTGCCATCGCGCGCCTTGTAATTGAGCCGCACGGTCTGCGCCTTGATGGTGATACCGCGCTCGCGCTCGATATCCATGGAATCGAGCACCTGCTCCTTCATCTCGCGCGCCTCGAGCCCGCCGGTGAGCTGGATCAACCGGTCGGCAAGGGTGGACTTGCCGTGGTCGATATGCGCGACGATGGAGAAATTGCGGATGTTTTCGATTGGGACGGCCGTCATGGCGGCGAGATAACACTCGGAATGGGCTCGTACAAGCACGACAGGCTTTGGCACAGCCGGAAATCCGCTCATTCCCGCGCAAGCGGGAATCCAGCCTAAACTTGCCGATCCCACTTGGTTGCTTTAGCTGGATCCCCGCTTCCGCGGGGACGAGCGGAATGGAGACTAACGGCCCATGCACTTGTGGCAGCCCATCGACCGCCTGCGCGCCGCGTTAATTGATCCGGCGCGGCGCGAGCGCACCGTGCAGATCTCGCTCGCGGTCTATCTCGCGCTGTGGACGATCTACGGCGCCATCGCCAAAAGCGGCCAAGGGCTGCATCCCGACATGACTGAGCTGCTCGACTGGTCGCGTCATCTGGCCTGGGGCTACAAGCATCCGCCGCTCGCCGCCGCGCTCGTGCGGCTGTGGTTCAGCGCGTTTCCGGTCGCCGCGTGGTCCTATTATCTCCTGGCGATGCTGATGCCGACGCTGACGCTGTGGATCGTCTGGCGGCTGACGGCCGACTATCTCGATATCGAAAAACGGGTCTTCGGCATCGCGCTGCTTACGCTCGTTCCGTTCTTCAATTTCCATGCGTTGAAGTTCAATGTGAACACCGTGCTGATGCCGCTATGGGCGGCGACCACGCTGTGGTTCCTGCGCGGCTATGCGACACGCAGCACGCTCTATGCGGCACTCGCCGGCGCTGGCGCGGCGGCCGCGATGCTGGGCAAATACTGGTCGATCTTTTTGATCGCCGGGCTGGTCGCCGCCGCCCTGATCGACAAGCGCCGCAACGCCTATTTCCGCTCGGCGGCGCCTTGGATCACGGTTGCCGTCGGGTCGATCGCGATCGCACCGCATCTCGTCTGGCTCTACCATCATCACTTCGAGCCGTTCGCCTACGCGATGTATGTGCACGGCGAAAAGTCGTTTGGTTCGACCATTGTCAGCGTTCTCGGCTATCTCGCCGGCTCGGCCGGTTATGTGGCGATCCCGGTGATGATCGCGCTGGCCGCCGGGCGCCCCAGCCGCGCAACGCTTGCGGATATGGTGTGGCCGGCTGACCCCGACCGCCGGCTGGCGGCGGCGGCCTTCTGGGGGCCCTTGCTGCTTCCCGTGGCCGGCGCGCTCGCCAGCGGTACCGACATCACCTCGCTGTGGTCGATGTCGGCCTGGACGCTATTGCCCGTGCTGCTGCTGTCGCCGCCGGCGATGACGATCTCGGCGGTGGACACGCGCCGCCTGCTCGCCTTCGCGGTGGCGCTACCACTGGTCATGGCGATCGTGTCGCCGGCGATCCTGCAGTTTCTGCCGCGGCACTAAGGTGCCAAGACAAACTCCGTTCATTCCCACGCAAGCGGGAATCCAGGGACAAAAATTCTAGATCGGAGAATATTGCACTGGGTCCCCGCTTTCGCGGGGACGAACGGATGATGCAGAGCCGGTCGCCTCAATAGCGGTAGTGATCGCTCTTGAACGGACCGTCCTGCGGCACGCTGATGTAAGTCGCCTGCTTGTCGGTGAGCTTGGTCAGCTTGACGCCGATCTTGTCGAGGTGTAGCCGCGCGACCTTTTCGTCGAGGTGCTTGGGCAGGGTATAGACCTGGTTCTTGTACTTGCCGAGATTGGTCCACAGTTCGATCTGCGCCAGCGTCTGGTTGGTGAAGGACGACGACATCACGAAGCTCGGGTGCCCCATGGCGTTGCCGAGGTTCACCAGGCGGCCCTCCGACAGCAGGATGATGCGCTTGCCGTCGGGGAACGCGATTTCGTCGACCTGCGGCTTGATGTTGTTCCACTTCAGGTTCTTCAATGCGTGCACCTGAATTTCGCTATCGAAGTGGCCGATATTGCAGACAATGGCGCGGTCCTTCATCTTGCGCATGTGCTCGATGGTGATGACGTCGACATTGCCGGTGGCGGTGCAGAAGATGTCGGCGCGCGGCGCCGCCTCTTCCATGGTGACGACCTCGTAGCCTTCCATCGCCGCCTGCAGCGCGCAGATCGGATCGACCTCCGAAACCATCACGCGGCAGCCGGCCTGGCGCAGCGACGCGGCCGAGCCTTTACCGACGTCGCCGAAGCCCGCGACCATCGCCACCTTGCCGGCCATCATCACGTCGGTGCCGCGGCGGATGCCGTCGACCAGCGACTCGCGGCAGCCATAGAGATTGTCGAATTTCGACTTGGTGACGCTGTCGTTGACGTTGATCGCCGGGAACAGCAGGCGGCCTTCCTTGGCCATCTGGTAAAGCCGGTGCACGCCGGTGGTTGTCTCTTCGGTGACGCCGCGCACTTCCTTGGCGAGCTTGCTGTACCAGCCCGGCTGATCCTTGATCCGCTTCTTGATGGCGGCGAACAGCACTTCCTCTTCCTCATTGCCGGGATGGCCGAGCACCGCCGGATTGCTCTCGGCTTGCAGGCCGAGATGCAACAGCAGCGTGGCGTCGCCGCCATCGTCGAGGATCATGTTGGGGAAGCCGCCGTCGTGCCACTCGAAGATACGGTGGGTGTAGTCCCAATAATCGACGAGGCTCTCGCCCTTGACGGCGAACACCGGCGTGCCGGCTTGCGCGATCGCGGCCGCGGCATGGTCCTGCGTCGAATAGATGTTGCACGAGGCCCAGCGCACGTCGGCGCCGAGCGCGGTGAGTGTCTCAATCAGCACTGCGGTCTGGATGGTCATGTGCAGCGAGCCGGCAATGCGGGCGCCGCGCAGCGGCTGCTTCGGTCCGTATTCCTCGCGGGTGGACATCAGCCCGGGCATTTCGGTTTCGGCGATGCTGATCTCGTTGCGGCCCCAGGGCGCAAGCGAAATGTCCTTGACGACGTAGTCGCCGGCTTTGGGCTTAGACTTGGCGGATGCGGTCATGACGGTCCTATGCGCGCGTGAAAATGTCGGTGGGTTGGCCCGAGCCTATAACAGGCCGCCGCCGCTCCCGCAACGCATATATAAAGATTTCTTTATGTACTGAGCGGTACCGGAGGGCGATAACCGCTAGTCTTCCTCGCCGAACCGGTTCGCCACCATGGCGCACAGCGCGTCCACGGCCGCCGCTGCATCCCGGCCGGTGGCGTGGATGGTGATGGTAACGCCGGCCCCCGCGGCCAGCATCATCAGGCCCATGATCGAGGTGCCGCCGACGCTTTCATGACCGCGGGTCACGGTGATGGCGGCTTCAAATTGCTCGGCACATTGCACGAATTTGGCGGAAGCGCGGGCGTGCAGGCCCTTCTTGTTGACGATCTCGATGTCGCGCACGACGGCGGCGGAGCTATCCTGCGGGAGATCGCCGTTCGCTTGAACGGGGCCGTTCATTTACCGGTCAGCACCCGGCTGGCGATCGTGCAGTATTTGCGGCCGGCTTCCTGGGCGGCGGCCACCGCCTGTTCGAGCGGGCAAGTTTCACGCACTTTGGCGAGCTTGATCAGCATCGGCAGATTGATCCCGGCCAGGACTTCGACCTTGGGCTGGCTCATCACCGAGATGGCGAGATTGGAGGGTGTGCCGCCGAACATGTCGGTGAGGATAGCGACGCCGTCGCCGCTGTCGACCCGCTTGACCGCATCGACAATATTTTTCCGGCACTGCTCGACGTCATCGTCGGGGCCGATAGTGACCGCCTCGATCTGGCGTTGGGGGCCAACCACATGCTCCAGCGCTGAGCGGAACTCGATGGCGAGCCGCCCATGAGTTACTAATACGAGGCCGATCATCCCGAACTCCTCGCGGGCGCGATTGTGCTGCACCGCACGAATGGGCGCGCATTCAGTCCCATTCGAAGGCCCGTTGCAAGGGCTCGCCTCGCTATATAAGCGCTCTGCTGCACTGCGAAAAGATGGGGCCAAAGGGGTGCTCAGACGTATCCGTTCCCGGCAACCGCGATCCTAGGCCTGCTATGGTTAATTTTTTCAACCGGTCGCGGGAGCGGCGGGTTAGCCCAGATGGCCGCCCAAGGTCAATTGGCCGCGGGGAGAGTCTCTAGGTACGCCAGCACCATGGCCAAGGCGGACAAGCCGGGGGCAATCGTCAGCAGCGGCAGGCAAACTCCGCCAATACTGATTATTCCGATCTCCGGACCTGGAAGCCGGGTGGCGTCCACTGCGGCCAGATCCACGACCAAGGCGACCGCCGCCACCGGCTCGTAAGGCAGACCCCGGATGCCGAGGCCGCGGATTTCGAGCATGCCGGCCAGCGCCGGGGCCGGACGCACCAGCAGGCGGCCGGCGCAAGCCTCGACATAAGCGCGGTCGTCAGCCACCAGCCGCGCGAAGGACAGTGCGCCTTGTGCGGCCGATTGCAGCAGATCCCAGACTAATTGCGATTTGCCGGAGCCGGCGGGTCCACGGATCAGCGCGGCCTTGGCGCCGACGAGGACGGCGGAGGCGTGGATGGTGGAATTTTCTGTCACCGCCGTATTTCCTCAATCCGTTCATTCCCGCGCAAGCGGGAATCCAGTCTTAGTCTGGGTCCCCGCTTTCGCGGGGACGAGCGGGCATTGAAAGCTCATCACGTCGCCGGCAGCCGCACCACGAAACGGGCGCCGAGCACGCGCGGCTCGTGTTCTCCTTGGCCGGCGGCGACGCTCGTGCGGTTTTGGGCATGAATGCTGCCGCCATGGGCTTCGACGATCTGCTTGGAGATCGACAGACCGAGACCCGAATTCTGGCCGAAGCTCTGGTTGGGGCGGTCGGTGTAGAATTGCTCGAAGATCTTGTCCAAAGCATCCGGGCCGATGCCGGGTCCGTCGTCGTCGACCACGATCTCGACCTCGTTCTTGAGCCGGCGGATGGTGACGCGCACGGTGCCGCCCGCGGCTGAGAACGAGCGCGCATTGTCGATGAGATTGCTGACCACCTGGCCGAGCCGCGAGTCGTGACCGGGGACCTTGAAATCCGCCGGCTTGCCGCCGTCGAAGGTGAGCTTTACGCTTACGTCGTCCGGGCGCACCTCGTTGGCGGCGGTCACCAGCGCGTCGAGCAGCTTGCCGAGATCGACCTGGGCAGCCTCCTGACGCTGCAGTTCGGCATCGAGACGGCTGGCGTCGGAGATATCCGAGATCAGCCGGTCGAGCCGCTTCACGTCATGCTCGATCACCTCGAGCAGCCGGCGGCGGCTTTGGTCGGTCTTGGCCAGCGGCAAAGTTTCCACCGCCGAGCGCAGCGAGGTGAGCGGATTGCGCAATTCGTGCGCCACGTCGGCGGCGAAGCTTTCGATCGCCTCGATGCGGGTATAGAGCGCGTTGGTCATTTCGCGAAGCGCGCCCGACAATTCGCCGATCTCATCGCGCCTCCGGGTGAAATCGGGGATCTCGACGCGGCTGCGGATACGGCGGCGCACGCGCTCGGCGCCGTCGGCGAGCCGCCGCACCGGGCCGGCGATGGTGCCGGCGAGCAGCATCGAGAGCACCACCATGACGCTTGCCGCGACCAGGAACACCTTGACGATGGCGAGCCGCTCGGCCTCCACCATGTCGTCGATATCGGCGCCTTGGGTCGACAGCATCAGCGCGCCGCGTACGGCGCGGAAGCGCTGCACCGGCACCGCGACCGAGACGATCACCTCGCCGCGGTCGTTGACCCGGACCATGCTGGCGTGCAGCCCGTCGAGCGCCTGCTGGACTTCCGGATAGCCTTTGCCGTTCTCCGGCCCGAGTTCTTTATAGAGCGGCAGATCGCCGTGTCCGAACCAGCGGCGCATGGCGATGAAAGCGCGCTCCACCAAGCCGGACTGCTCGGCGTCCGGCGGCGGCAGGTCGAAACGCAACACGTCGCCGCGGCCGTAGAGATTTCGGCTGTCGAGGATCAGCACGCCGTCGCGGTCGTAGATGCGTGCGCGCGTCTTGGTCGGCGACACCAGCCGGCGCAGTACCGGCGCCACCCGCTCGGGATTGATCGGAAATTCGATGCCGGATTGTCCCTCGTCGGCCGGCCCGTAGCTTTCACCAGCCTGCAATTCCAAGAGCCGTTCGGGATCGATGGTGACGGCGTCGCTTTCCACCGTTGCCGAGGCGGCGATCGCCCCAGCGATGATCTCGCTCTGCACCAGCAGGCTCTGCACGCGCGCGTCGATCAGGCCGGCGCGGAATTGCGAGAGATAGAGGACGCCGGTGACCAGCGCGACCAGGCCGGCGAGATTGAGAAAGACGATGCGGCGGGTGAGACTGGAGAAACTTTGCGAGACGAAAAACTGCCAGGCCGATCGCAGCGGCCGACGGATCGCGGCGAAGCGCTTGGGCGTAGGACGCGCCGCTTCCTCGCCCGGCCTTTCGGCTTCGGCGTTCTGCGCCAGAATTTTCGCGGTTCGATCGAGCACGTCGTTCAATCCAGCCGGGTTGATCGTGGGCCATTCTTACCGGCGCATGACCTTATCCAAATACCGGTACCTCATCCCCGTTCGCGCTAGGGGACAGGCTTTTCGGGATCATGTGCTTGCCCCAGTGATTTTACCGCAAGCCGCGACGCCGTGTCAGTCCGCCAGGACCGGCACATCATTAAAGATGTGTCATGTTTCCTTGAAGCGATAACCGACGCCGTACAGGGTCTCGATCATTTCGAAGTCGTCGTCGACGACCTTGAACTTCTTGCGCAGGCGCTTGATGTGACTGTCGATGGTGCGGTCGTCGACGTAGACCTGATCGTCATAGGCCGCGTCCATCAGCGCGTTGCGGCTTTTCACCACGCCGGGCCGGGTGGCGAGCGCCTGCAGGATGAGGAACTCGGTGACCGTGAGCGTTACGGGATCGTTCTTCCAGGTGCAGGTATGGCGTTCCGGGTCCATGCGCAGTTGGCCGCGCTCGAGCGCCTTGGCGTCTGTTTCCTTCGGCGCCGCGGTGTCCTTCGGCGAGGCGCGGCGCAACACCGCCTTCACGCGCTCGACCAGGAGCCGCTGCGAGAACGGTTTGCGGATGAAGTCGTCGGCCCCCATCTTGAGGCCGAACATTTCGTCGATCTCCTCGTCCTTGGAGGTGAGGAAAATGACGGGCATGTCGCTTTTCTGACGCAGCCGGCGCAGCGTCTCCATGCCGTCCATGCGCGGCATCTTGATGTCGAGGATCGCGAGATCCGGCGGAGAGGTCTTGAAACCGTCAAGCGCGGAGGCGCCGTCGGTATAGGTCATGATTCGGTAGCCCTCGGCTTCGAGGGCGATCGAGACCGAGGTAAGGATATTGCGGTCGTCGTCGACGAGAGCGATGGTCGGCATGGAGCCCCTCTTGGCTGACGTCCCGCACGTTTTGAACCCCATAAACGGGGTCCGAAATGTGGCCTCTTTGCAACAACTATGTGATTCCGTAGCGAATTCAAGCCCAACGGGCCAAATGCCGATACCGGATGGACCGGGTTAACGATCGGACGACAATGAGCCCTGAAACACCCTTGCCTGGCGCCATGCCGGGCCGAACACCCGAAAATGCGCCGGGGCCGGTGGACTTCGCGCCGCGTACGGTCGCCAAGACCCTGTTGCGGGTAACCCGCGCTGGCACGCTGGCGACGCTCGACCGCAATACCGGCTATCCCTTCGCCTCGCTGGTTAATGTCGCGACCGATATCGACGGCGCGCCGCTGGTCCTGGTGTCGAAATTGGCCACGCACACTGCCAATCTGGAGGTCGACGGCCGCGCATCGCTGCTGCTGGCCGAGACCGGCAAGGGCGATGCCCTGGCGCATCCCCGCCTGACGGTGCTGGGCACTTTTGCGCCGGTCGCGCGGGAGAGTGCCGATGATGCCCGCATCCGCCGACGTTTCCTGGCGCGACATCCGAAGTCGGAGCTTTATGCCGGCTTCGGCGACTTCGCCTTCTGGCGCATGGACATCGTCTCGGCTCATCTCAACGGCGGCTTTGCCCGCGCTGCCGATCTTGGCCTCGCCGATGTGATCACCGATATCGCCGGCGCCGAGTCGTTGATCGAAGCGGAAGAGGGCGCCATTGCCCACATGAACGCCGACCACGCCGAGGCCTGTAGGCTCTACGCGACAAAGCTGCTCGGCGCGCCCGACGGCGACTGGGCTTGCGTCGGCATCGATCCCGATGGCCTCGAATTGCAAAAGGGAAGCGCGGCGTTGCGGCTGTTTTTCCCGCAGCGCGTTACCGGGCCGGGTCCGTTGCGCGCCATGCTCAAGCAGTTTGCCGACATGGCTCGAGCAAAATAACGCGTGGCTCGATGCAAGTGTCACGCGGGATTTGATGGATTGATGTAGCGCAATGCGATCTCAGGGACCGCATGGGAGGGAAACCAGGCTTTTCCCGGAACCAGAACGACCCCATTCAAAGTTAAAGCGGTGACCAGCGTTTTTTTTGCCACCCGAACATGAAGGGGAATTTGACCGTGCAGCTTACCTTCCACCGTTTATCGCCTTATTCGATGCTTCTCGCCGGTTACCTCGGTGCCGCGGCGCTGGCCTATCCCGCCGCGCCGCCGGCTTTGGCGGCGTCGGGTCCCTTTGCCAATTTTTCCGGCAGTTGGACCGGTACGGGAACCCTGCGGCCGGAGGGTGGCGCGGCCGAACGCATCCGCTGCAAGGCGGACTATCGTCCGCGCGGCAGCAGCGAGCATGAAGTCGACCTGCAACTGCGCTGCGCCAGCGACAGCTACAATTTCGATCTTAGCGGCCAGTTCACCGCCGACGAGAAGGACCAGATCACCGGGCGCTGGACCGAGCGCAGCCGCAATGTCGGCGGCACCGCCATCGGCAACGCGCAAGGCGAGCGCCTGCAAATCCACACCGAAAGCTCGGCCTTCTCCGCCGATCTCGTCATCGTGACGCGCAACCGGCGGCAAAGCGTGAGCATCGATTCACAGGGCGGCGGACAGATCGTGAAGGCGTCCATTGCGCTGAGCCGGATGTGAGGTCGCTGCGAGGATCGGCATCATGGAGACCCGCGCCCGCTACGTCCTGATCGGCGTCTTTACGCTGGCCTGCCTGTTCGCCGGCTTTGGCTTTGTCTACTGGATCAAGACGTTCGGCGGCTTCGGCGAGCGGGCGCTCTACGATATTCGTTTCGAGCAGCCGGTCTCGGGATTGACCGCGGGCGCGAACGTTTTGTTCAACGGCATTCGCGTCGGCGCGGTGACGCGCATCGATCTCGATGCCAACGAGCCGAAGCAGGTCACCGTCGCGGTCTCGCTCGATCCGGGGACGCCGGTGCGCGCCGATACCCAGGTCGACATCACTTACCAGGGCTTCACCGGCGCAGCGGCGATCGGGCTCAAAGGCGGTTTGCCGCAGGCGCCGCGTTTGACGCCGAGCAACGGTCACCCGCCGCTGCTCATCGCCGGCCCCGACGTCGGACGCAGTTTGACTGAATCGGTGCAGGAAACGCTGCGCCGCGTCGACGCCATCATGAACGACAACGCCAAGCCGCTGCACACGGCGATGACCGGCATTGCAGCCTTCGCCGATATGCTCGGGCGCAATTCCGAACGCGTGGAGGGCTTGATCGGCGGGCTGGAGAAATTGGCCGGCACCGGCGCGGCAAAGCAGGGCCCGACGATCTATGACCTCGTGGCGGCCACCAGCTTTCCGCCGAGCGAAAAGGCCATCAAGGCGCAACTGGTGGTGCCCGATCCGAACGCGCTTATTCTGTTCGACTCGCAGAAAATCCTGATCCGCAGCGATGCCGGCACCTACGCGAATATCGATAATGCGCAATGGGCCGACAACCTGCCGAAGTTGATCCAGGCGAGGCTGGTGCAGAGCTTCGAAAATGCGCACCAGCTTGGCGCAGTGAGCAGGCCGCTCGAGCAGTTGACGGCGGAATATAGGCTGGAGATTGCGATCCGCGGCTTCCAGATTACGGCGGGACCATCGCTGAACGCCGTGGTCGACCTCACCGCGCGGCTGGTCAGCGACAAGGGCGCGATCGCTGCCTCGCGCGCGTTCTCGGCCAGTATCGCGGCCAAAAGTGTGGCGGCGCCGGACGCCGTCGCCGCGCTCAACCAGGCCTTCGCGCAGGTGGCCGGCGAGATCGTGATTTGGACAATCGGCGCAATTTGACGGCGTTGCCGCACCGGAACCTGCGGCCGTGGTTAACGTGACCGTCGAAGGGCGTCAGATTGGCGGAATCCGGCGAGGGATTGATTGCTCAGACATCAGCGGCGCTTGCATCGTCTTCGCGACTTTGGTGCACCGCAACGACGCCTGCTTACGATACATATGATTTTTTCTTGGCATTGGCGTGGTCGATGACTATGGTCGCGCGCCTTAGAACGAGGGCTATACTAAGGTCTTAGTGTTGCATACCGCTCATCACCTCGCGCGGGTCCGGGGAGCGGCTTTTTGGTTTGGGAGGGTTTCGCGTGCAAGAAACGGGTGTGCGGAACGGCGCTCATGGCGCCGACAAATTCGGCTTCAAAGATCTCGCCGCGATCCATTGGAATCATTCTGAACCCACGCTCTACGAGCACGCCATCGCCGCTGGCGAAGCCGCGCTGGTCGAAGGCGGCGCACTCTGTGCCGAGACCGGTCACCACACCGGCCGCAGCCCTAAGGACAAGCACACCGTCGTCGACGCGCTCACCGAGAATTCGGTGTGGTGGGACGGTAACCGCAAAATGTCGAAGCAGAACTTCGACAATCTGCTCGCCGATTTTCTCGCACACACCAAAGGCAAGAAACTCTTCGCGCAGGATCTCTACGGTGGCGCCGATCCGAAATATCGGATCAAGACGCGCGTCTTCACCGAATACGCCTGGCATTCGCTGTTCATCCGGCAACTGCTGATCCGGCCCGAGCGGTCAGAGCTCGCCGGCTTCGTGCCCGAACTCACGATCGTCGATCTGCCGTCGTTCCGGCCCGATGCCAAGCGGCACGGCGGGCGCGAAGGCTCCGACACCATGGTCGCGATCGATTTCACCCGCAAGATCGTGCTGATCTGCGGCTCCTCGTACGCCGGCGAGATGAAGAAGTCGGTGTTCACCACGCTCAACTTCTATCTGCCGGCGGAAAACGTCGTGCCGATGCATTGCTCGGCCAATGTCGGGCCGAACGGCGACAGCGCGCTGTTCTTCGGCCTGTCCGGCACCGGCAAGACCACGCTGTCGGCCGATCCCAACCGCACACTCATTGGTGATGATGAACATGGTTGGGGTCCGGACGGCATCTTCAATTTCGAGGGCGGCTGCTACGCCAAGTGCATCAAGCTTAGCCAAGAGGCCGAGCCGCAGATCTGGGACGCCACCAACCGCTTCGGCGCGGTTTTGGAGAATGTGGTGTTCGATCCGGTCACGCGCATTCCCGACTACGACGACGGCTCCAAGACCGAGAATACCCGCTCGGCCTATCCGCTCGAATTCATCCCGAACGCTTCGCGCACCGGCCGCGCCGACCACCCGAAGAACATCATCTTCCTGACCGCCGACGCCTACGGCGTGATGCCGCCGATCGCCAAGCTCTCGGCGACGCAGGCGATGTATCACTTTCTTTCCGGCTACACCGCCAAGGTCGCCGGCACCGAAAAGGGGCTTGTTGGTGTTGAACCCGAGTTCTCCACCTGCTTCGGCGCACCGTTTCTGCCGCGGCATCCGTCCGCCTATGCCGACCTGTTGCGCCATTACATTAATCAGCACGGCGCCGACGTCTGGCTGGTCAATTCCGGCTGGACCGGCGGCAAATACGGCGTCGGCCGCCGCATGCCGATCAAGGCGACGCGCACACTGCTGACGGCAGCCCTCAACGGCTCCTTGAAGAACGCCGACTTCCGCACCGATCCCTATTTCGGCTTCTCGGTGCCGACCTCGGTGCCGGGCGTCGAGCCGCATCTGCTCAATCCGTTCAAGACCTGGAAGGACAAGGCCGAGTTCGACAAGACCGCGCGCGATCTGGTGGGCATGTTCCAGAAGAACTTCGCCAAGTACGAAAGCCACGTCACGCCGGACATCAAGGCGGCGGCGCCGGAAGTGAGGATTGCGGCGGAATAAATCGTCCGTTTATCCGGACAAGAGGCGGCCCTTGCGGCCGCCTTTTTTATTGCCGGCCGATGGGCCTCCGTCCTAAGCTTAGGCCGCCGGACAGAAGATCAGAGTGATTAAATCATGCGACCATCTGGCTCCGTTTCGCTCGCTGCCGCCCTGTTGACGCTGTCGCTGCATTCGGCGGCATTTGCCCAATCGGCGGATCTCGTGCTGTGCGATCGCATCGCCGCCGATCCCAACGATCCGGACAAGCCGAAAGACGTTAAAGGTGCGGCTGTCATCGCGCCATCCGATGTCGCGACCGCGATCAAATTCTGCAAGGTTGTGTCGACGTCGTCGCGCCGCGCAATGTATCAGCTTGGCCGCGCCTACGCCGCCAACCGGCAAACGGCGGAAGCGATTGGCGCCTATCGCAAGGCGGCCGACAAGGGCAACACCTCGGCCATGGTCGAGCTCGGCGTGATGTACGGAACCGGGACGGGCGTCGCCAAGGACCAGGTCAAGGCACGCGAACTATTCGAACGCGCCGCCAAGGCCGGCAATCCGCGCGGCGTCACCAATCTCGCCGCGATCGACGGCGGTACGGCGACAAATCCAGCTGGGGCGCGCGCCATGTTGGCGAAAGCGGCCGAGGCGAATTCCGCGGAAGCGCAATTCCAGCTCGGCGTGATGTACGCGCAAGGCACCGGCGGTCCCAAGGACGAGGTAGCCGCGCGCGCTTTGTTTGAGAAAGCGGCCGCACAGAATCATCCCGGCGCGCTGGAGTGGCTCGGTGCGTTTGCGCAAAGCGGACGCGGCGGCGCCCAGGATACCCGCGCCGCCAAGACCTATTACGAGCGCGCCGCGGCGCTCGGCGATGAGGACGCCAAGGCTGCTCTGAAGCGCCTCGACTGTCCCTACGTGCTCAAGAACAAGCGCGGCGAGGTCTGGAGCAATCTTTGCTTTTAACCGCGAGCAAGCTTGCCTGGCTTAGCAATCGTCAGGCGTTCAGCCGCACGTCCACCGTATCCTGAATAAAGCCCCTGAGCGCGTCGGTGTCGAAAGGCTTGCGCAGGATCGGCAGATCAGGGGGCGCGGCTTGCGCGGCGTCGCTGTAGCCAGTCGTCAAGATCACCGGCAAATTCGGATAGCGCGAGCGGATTTCGCTCGCCAGCCCGACGCCGTCGATCGTTCCCGGCATCACGATGTCGCTGAAAACAAGATCGAGTTTTGTGCCGTCGGCCAACAGCTTCAATGCGGCCTCAGCCGAGTCCCGATAGACCGTATTGTAGCCAAGATGCTCGAACAGCGACGACGTGACTTGCGCCACTTCGGCACTGTCATCGACGACGAGCACCGTCGGCCGCGTCGCATGCGAGGTGTCCCTGATGGGCGCTTCCTTGATGGCGATTTCGCTTTCCGAACACAGCGGCAAGTACACCGTGAGAGTCGTTCCCTGGCTGACCTTGCTTTCCGCGCGCACCGTACCGCCGGCCTGATGGGCAAAGCCATAAACCTGCGACAATCCAAGCCCGGTCCCTTTACCGACCTCTTTGGTCGTGAAAAACGGATCGAAGATCTTGGTCAGGAGATTAGGCGGAATGCCCATGCCGGTATCGCTGAACTCGATGGCGACGAAGGGCCCGTTTATGTGATCCGGCCCGAGATCGTGCGTCGTCGTGATGTCGCCGACGGATAAAGTGAATGTGCCGCCGGTAGGCATGGCATCGCGGGCATTGACGGCAATATTGACGATCGCCAATTCCAATTCCGCTTGGTCGACCTTGACTGGCGCGACGCCCGTGCCGATCTTTTCATTGTAGACGATGTTTCCGCGCAGCGAGCTTTCGATCATCGGCCGGATATTGCGGATACAAGCGTTCAAGTCGACAACGGTCGGGCTGAGGTGCTGGCGGCGCGAGAAGGTCAACAATTGGCGGGTGAGGCTTTCGCCGCGTTTGGCCGCGGTCTGGATGGCTTCGATGGCTCTCGGCAATTTTGGGTCGAGCAGGCGTTTGAAGGTCTGGGCATTGCCGCCGATGATCATCAGGAGATTATTGAAGTCGTGCGCGATGCCGCCGGTGAGCTTGCCGATCGCCTCCATTTTCTGCGCCATCGCGAGCTGTTCGCGCGCCTGCACCAGTTTTTCCTGGGCGTCGCGCCGCTCCGTTGCGTCGCGGATGATGTTGGCGAAGCCAATCAGGTTTCCGTCGTCGTCGCGGATCACCGAGACCGAGCCGGTGACGAAGACCAGGGTGCCGTTCTTCCGGATGCGCCATCCCTCGACTTCATGCTTGTCTTTCTGGATGGCCAATTCCAGCGCGCGGTTCGGTTCACCGGCGCGGCGCTCGTCCGGCCGGTAGAATATCCCGAAATGCTTGCCGATGATTTCTTCCGTGGTGTAGCCGATGATCTGCTGGGCGGCGCTGTTCCAACTCGCCACGCGCCCCGCCGTGTCGAGCACAAAAATGGCGTAGTCGACGACGCCTTCGATCAAGATCTGGAAATGACGCTTGGCGCTGCCGAGCGCCAGATTCGTCTCGGCGATTTTGCGGTTCAATTGGTCCTGCACCGAAAGCAGATGCACTTCCATGTCGTGTCGCGTGGCGGCGGCGGCGGCCAGAACGAGCGGCGGCACCGACGCGCTCATCGACAGGACGAGCAGCACCAACAGCGATCCATTCAAATCCGCCTTCGGAAATGGACTGACACCCGCCGAGAAACCCCACACGGCAATTCCGCAGAATATGAGCCCAGCCGTGGCGGTGTTGCGTTGGTTGCCATGCAAGCCGGCCCACATCAGCGGGAGAAAAACGAGGAACCCAAGCAGGCTTCGATACGGCAAGAGGCCGTTGAGGTTGCCGCCAATCAGGTCGCTGGCGATGAGGGGACTATAAGCGAGGACGCCGATGGCGCCTGTGAGAAGGAAGATGCCGGCTGCTTCCAAAAAGCTCCGCTTGGAAAACGGGCGGAACGGCATCACGGCCCAGAGCATGATGACGGGAGCGGCGATCGCGGTCCCGGCTGCGTCCGCCAGCCACCAGGTCGCCCAAGTGGCGATCGGCGCGGGGGGAGGTGCGCCACTCACCAGAAACAAGCCGGCCGCCGCAATGGTGGAACTCAATAGCGCGGTCGGGACAAACGAGATGATCGCAAACTTGATGACATCCAATGGCGCCGCAAACGTTTGGCGCCCATTCGACCAGCGGCCGATCAGCCAGGCCCCGGCCATCGCCGCCAGCAGCGTGCCGATTGCGATCGAACTGGAATCCACAATGGAACGCGCCGCCATGGCGCCGGAAAAAAACGACCCCGCCAAAATCGCTGGCCAAATCCGATGGCCGCGCAGCAGGACGAGCGCTAGGGCGATTCCGGTGGGCGGCCACAGTGGAGTGGCGGATGGATTGATTGCGGGCAGCAACTGCGCGGACACGGCCAAGCCGAAGTACCCGGCTGCGACCGCCACGAGCTCAAGCAGGTAGAGTGCAACGCTCAGAATATTGCGAAGCGTGGGACGTCTCGCTTCGCTGGTTCCTGCGCTTTTCAAGCCGGAGCCCCCCGCGGTGGAACCTCCAAACTAGCCGAAACTGACTGGCCGAGTACAGCAATGTTCCGCATTGCTGAACAAGGTACAAATACGCGCAGGAGAAAAATCCTCAATGCGTGCTGGGTTCGCCATTGCGAGAATGGAACACGGCAAAAAAAGGCGGCCACGGCGGCCGCCTTTTTGTTCCATCGGCTTGCGATCAGCCGCCGGCTTGCGCCAGCACTTGGCCGATGCGGTCGAAACGCGCCTTCTGCTCGTTCGACAGTGAGGTGTAGAAGCTGTCGAGCGCGGGTTTCACGGTAGTGGCCGCGTCGATCATCGCTTGCAGACGCTTCTCCATGGCGGCTAGCCGGCCGGGCGGGGTCAATGGAACTGCGTCTGGGCAGGCTGCTTGCAGCGTCGTCACCGCTTTGTCGGTCGCGTCCTGCAGATTCTTAAGGCCGGATTGCTGTGCGTCGGTCGGCTTGACCACGTCGGCGATCTTTTCGATTGGCAGGCTAGCGAGGCCGGGCTTTGCCTCCGAGCAGCTCTTGTTGTCCTGCGGCAGCGCAGCCGTCGTTTCCGGATTGTTGGCTGGCTGCTTGGGACCGAGCTGGTTGAAGCGCTCCTTCTGCTCGTCGCTCAGCGAATTGTAAAATTTGTCGAGTGCCGGCCGAACGACTTTCACCGAGTCGAGCGTCGCCTGCAGGCGTCCGGTCATGGCGGTCAATCGGCCCGGCGGGGTGAGCGGGAACGCGTTTTCGGCCGGGCATGACGCCTTGAACGTCGCGGCGGCATCGGCGGCGGCCTTGCGCACATCGACGAGCAACTGCTTCTGCTCGTCGTTAACGCCGACCTTGCGTTGAATCTCGGGGAAGGGCCACGCGGTGATGCCGGTACCCGGCTCCTTGCACAATTCCTGCACGCCGGCATAGCTCACGCGTGTCTCACGATGTCCGGGAAGCGGGGCGTAGGCATAGGCGTAGTCGTCGGGCGGGCCGTATTCGCCCCAGAACAGGCCGTCGACGAAATCGTCGTAGGCATAGTCCCAGTAGCCTTCATCGTAGCCGTCGGGCCAGAACGCGTAGTCAAAAATGTCCGAATAGGCGTAGGGCCAGAACACCGGTCCGTACCAGGCGACGAAGCCGGCGCGATGATGGTGCCGCCAGGCCCTGCGCGCCGCGATGGGGTCGGAGCGCAATGTCGGATCCGTTTGCGCGCGCGCCGCAAAGCGCGACGAGAAGCGGCCTTGCCGCGCCGCCTGCGTAGTGATGCCGGCGGTGCCGTTGCGGTGCAAGTGGCGATTGGTCCGCGCGTTGGGCGCCGACGCCAGATTCGGTTGCACCTGCACGGCGTTGCGGTTGGTAAGCTGATGGCCGAGATTGCGCTCATGCTCATGGCGGATGCGGTCGCGCAACTGCGCGGACGACGCCCCATGGGTGATCGTGCCCGTCACGTTGTTAGGCTGCGTGACGTGCAGACTGCGGTTCGCCGTTGCGGTTCGATTCGTCACGTGCGGTGTTACGATGTGACGGGTGAAGTGCGGAGTGCCGCCGCTACGCGCGGTGAAATGCGGTGCGCCACCGACGCGCGCGTTGAAATGCGGCGCTCCGCCGCCGCCTACATGCGGGGCGAAATGCGGCGCCGCGACATGGGGAGCGGCGTGCGCGACCGGTGCGGCACGCGCTGGCGCCGCGCCGGCGCCCTTTTTTGGCGGCTCCGCGCCGGCATTGTTTGGCATTGCCAGGGCGCTCGCCAGCAATGCGGCCATCAGGCAACCGGAAAATTTTGGCATGATGCAATGTCCTCCACAATCCTCGCCCCGTTCCCGGGGCGCATTGTTAAACTTCGCAAGGCCTCTTTCGTTCGCCGGAATGCGCGTGAATTGCGCTCTTGTGAGTACTCCTGTGACCGATCATGAACATTCCGCAATCATTCGCGCGGCATTGAATTTTTTGCGGTGCGCAATCCGCCGGATCGCACAGCGCTCACCGATGCCCTTGCATCAAAATCAACGTTCGACCGCCGCCTAACCTGCGGCCGGTTCGCAATGTCGTGATCGGGGATGAAGCGCTGCGGTCTTGGAACTAGCGGCTGCCGCCCAGACGTTCGATCAACTCGGCGGTCGGATAGGAATCCGCCGGCAGCCCGAGTTTCAATTGCGCCTTCTTGACCGCGGCGCGGGTGCCGGAGCCGACCTTGCCGTCGACTTCGCCGACGCCCTCGTAGCCCTGCTTGATCAGCAGACGCTGCAACTCCATGACTTGCGACGTCGATAGCGGCTGCACCATCTTGGCGCCCTCGTGGTCGACCGTCGGCTCGCCCGCAATCCGGGTGGCGTAATAGGCGACAGTGGTGGAATAGACGTAAGCCGAATTCCAGCCGAGGAAGGCCTGGAAGTTCGGATAGGCGAGGAAGGCCGGGCCGTGGCGGCCCATGGGCAGTATCATCGACGCGGGCAGATCGTCCGCCGGCAGCGAACCATGCGCGGCCTTCACGCCCCAGGCCACCCACTGCGAGCGCGGATGCTTGATCGTCAGGTCGGCCTCCTGCCACGGCAGATTTTGCGGCACGCGCACTTCCCGCAGCCAGGGCTCGCCGCGTTTCCAGCCGAGGCTGACGAGGAAGTTGGCGCCGGAGGCCATCGTGTCGGGAATGCTGTGGATCAGGTCGCGCCGGCCGTCGCCGTCGAAGTCGACCGCGTTCTTGAGATAGTCGGAGGCGGTGAACTGCAGGCCGCCGAACTCGCCGGCCCAATCGCCGATCATGCTGCCGACGGTCTGGTCGCCGCGCTCGATGATGCGCAGCGCATCGAGCAATTGCTGGCGGAAGAAATCTGGACGCCGGCAATCATAGGCGAGGGTGGCCAGCGCGCTGAGGATCTTGTAGTTGCCGAAATTGGCGCCGAAGTCGCTCTCCAGGCCCCAGAAGGCAACCAGCACCGGGGCCGGTACGCCGTATTTCATTTCGACATCGGCAAACAGCTTGGCGTGCTGCTTGATCTTGGCGATGGCGTTCGGGATGCGGCCGCCGCCCACCATGCGATCGGAGAATTGCAGGAAGGTCTGATTGAAGACAGACTGGCCATGGTCGCGGCGCACGATCGCCGGATCGAAGGTCATCGACGGCGAGGCTTCGGCGATCACGCGCTGCGAGATGCCTTGCGCGGCGGCCTCCTTCTTGAAGGCTGGGAGCCAGGTCTCGTAGCTGCCCGTATTGTGGCAGGAGGCGGCGAGCGCCTGGCCCGCCGTGACCGCGGCGAACGCAACGACCGCCCATTTCAATGCCGTTTTGCGCATCGTGAAGTCTCACCTTTTTTCGACGATTCCCGCGCGAATTTGCCTGAGCGGCGCGCGCGGTCAAGGTCCAACACCCACAAGCCCTAAAAGCGATTCTTGTGCAAACCATCGATTAATGGCAGTTCCATGAACCTCTTGCTGCCCCTGCCGTCGAGATAGCCCCCTTATGCAAGTCCTGGTGATCGGAGCCGGCGTGGTCGGTCTGGCAGTGGCGCGCGCGGCCGCGCGCAAAGGCTACGACGTGGTGGTGGCCGAGGCGGCCAATGCCATCGGCACCGGCATTTCCTCGCGCAACAGCGAAGTCATTCATGGCGGCATGTATTACCCCACCGGCACTTTGCGCGGACGCCACTGCGTGCGCGGGCGGCGCATGCTCTACGAATTCTGCGCCTCGCACGGCGTGCCGCACCGCAAATGCGGCAAGCTGGTCGTCGCCACCAACGCCGCGGAGCTGGAAAAAATCCAGGCGATTGAAAAGCAAGGCCACATCAACGGCGTCGAGGGCCTGGAGATGCTCGGCGCCAACGCAGCGCTCGCGATGGAGCCGGAGCTTTTCTGCATCGGCGCGCTGCACTCGCTGGAGACCGGCATCATCGACGGCCACGCCTATATGCTGGCGCTGCGCGGCGATCTCGAGGACGCCGGCGGCGTCATTGCTTTCAAGACGCCGGTGACGGGCGCCAAGCGCAAAGGCGGACAATGGCAAGTCGCCTTCGGCGCCGATAGCGGCGGCGAATTCGCCTTCGACGCCGTGGTCAATTGCGCGGGGCTTGGCGCGCAAGCAGTGGCGCGCGCCATGAACGACTATCCGGCGACGCGCGTGCCGCGGCTGGTGCTGGGCAAGGGCAATTATTTCACTTACGCGAGCAAGCCGGCATTCACCCGGCTGATCTATCCGACGCCGATCGTCGGCGGGCTCGGCGTGCATGTCACGCTCGACATGGGCGGCCGCATGCGCTTCGGGCCGGACGTGGAATGGGTCGAACGCGAGAGTTACGATGTCGATCCGGCGCGCGCCGCTTCGTTCTATGAACGCATCCGCACCTACTGGCCCGGCCTGCCGGATGGCTCGCTGGCGCCGGACTATTCCGGCATCAGGCCCAAGCTGACCGGGCCGAAGGAGCCGCAGGCGGATTTCCTGATCGATACGCCAGCGCAGCACGGCCTGTCGGGACTGGTGCAGATGTTCGGCATCGAGTCGCCGGGGCTGACCAGTTCGCTGTCGCTGGGCGAGGAAGTCGCGGGCTATCTCGACAGCTGAGCGCTGCGGTTTTCGTCGACCGGTGCGCGGCCGCCCATTGTTACCGGCGTCGCGCCCCGGACGGTCGGCATGATCTTTGTGCCCGCCAGTCTCTCCCGTGTGCTCGGGAGGACCGCGCGGTCGCTTCCGATCGGCGCGAAATCCGCAACTTTGTTTTTTATCGCTTTAACCACGACCAGACCGCCCCTGGTCGCCACGATGTCGCCGGGCCGCAGCGTCGGGTCGGTATTGACGTCGACATGCGCCAGTCCAAATTGGTCGCGGCCGTTGCAGGTCGAGCCGGCGACGAGTTCTTTGCGATAGAGGAACGCGGTGTCGAGATCGGCATAGCGGCTGCCGTCGGAGGCGACCGCGTGGTCGATGCCGCTGCCGGAATAAAGCCGCGTGTGGCTCGCCGGACAAAATGCGTGGCACGCTTGGGCGGCGCTGACGCCGGCATGCGCCTGCACTGGAAAGTAAAAACCGTCGCTCATGCGTACGCAGTAGGCGCTCGCCGGGCCGTTGTCGGCACGCTCACGCGATCGGTCGGGCGCGCGGAACAAGTCGTGGAAGGGCTCGGCATAGGCCTGCGCCTCCGGCGGCGGCTCCTGCCGGTGGAACCCGCCGAACAGCATTTCGAACAGGCCTTGCGCCGACGCCGGCGTTGCCAGCGTCAGCAGACCAGCGGCAAATATGCCTGTCGACGCGCGCAAAAATACGCTCGCGCGGGCGGCCATGGTGAGCCCCTGTGGTTGATTGCGCTTCGTACATCAGGCGAAGCGGCATTCATCAACGCTTGGGCGCGCGGAAGGTTGCAGGAAGGGGCCGACCGCCTTGTCAACATACGGGGCGTCGGGCAGCATTCGGCGCCGGACGGGGACATTAAGATCGAAGTCGCGGCTCAATGGGGGAAGCCGTGGA
Organism: uncultured Alphaproteobacteria bacterium; assembly: GCA_963821785.1. Classification (GTDB taxonomy): domain Bacteria; phylum Pseudomonadota; class Alphaproteobacteria; order Rhizobiales; family Xanthobacteraceae; genus Pseudolabrys. The sequence goes on from CAWGFC010000001.1 coordinate 690,474, forward strand.
AGCATCGCCGGCCATCGAAATCGCCAAACATACTCTGCTGTCCGGCGGCCTGATCCTGGCCATCGGCACCGTCACCGGCTTCGTGGCGCAGAAGTGCAAGATTCCCGACGTCGCGATCTTCCTGATCGTCGGCATCGCCATCGGCCCGCAAGCGCTGGGCCTCATCGACATCAAGGCGGACTCGGCGCTCTACCAGATCATCCTGTTGTTCGGCGCGAGCTACATTCTGTTCGACGGCGGCGCCTCGCTGCGCCTCGATATCTTGAAACGCGTGTGGATCACCATCGTGGTGATCGCGACCATCGGCGTATTGATCACCGCGGCGATCACCGGCTTTGCCGCGCATGTCGCGCTCGGTCTGCCTTGGATCGTGGCGCTGCTGCTTGGCGCCGCGCTCGCCTCGACCGACCCCGCCACGCTGGTGCCGATTTTCCGCCAGGTTAAAATCCGCGACCGCGTGGCGCAGACGGTGATGAGCGAGTCGGCGTTCAACGATGCCATGGGCGCGATCGTCACCTTCGGCGTGCTTGCTGTTGCCATGGGCACCGGCGAGTTTTCGCTGGCCTCGTCGCTGTTCGAGCTGTTCAAGCAATCGGCGGTCGGCATCGTCGCCGGCGCGTTGTTCGGCTATTTCGCCGCGCTGCTGATCGCGCATGAACGCTGGTCGTTCCTCGCCGAATATGCGCCGGTGGTGACGCTGGTCGCGGTGATCGGCGCCTATTTCGCGGCCGACGGCCTGCAGGCGTCAGGCTTCATGGCGGTGTTCGTGTTCGGCATCATGATCGGCAACAAAGATTCGTTCGGCTTCAAAATGGAGCCGGGAGAGTCGCAAAAGCTCGACGATTTCGTCATGACCACTGCGTTCATCATGCGACTGTTCATCTTCATTCTGCTCGGCTCGCAGGTCGATTTTGGCCTGATGGCGCAGTATTGGGCCGGCGGCGTCGTTGTCGTGTTGATCCTCATGTTTGTGGCGCGGCCGGTGACGGTTTTCGCCTGTGCGCTGCCCGACCGGCGCGCCAAGTGGAGCTTCAACGAGATGCTGTTCATGTGCTGGACGCGCGAGACCGGCGTCATCCCCGCCGCGCTCGCCGGCCTGCTGCTCGGCATGAAGGCGCCGGGCGCGCCGGTGATTGCGTCGGTCACCTTCATTGCGATCCTGATGACGATCCTGATTCAGGCGCCGACCACCAAGTGGCTGGGACAGCGCCTGGGATTGATGGAATAGAAACAGGGAGGCGACCCGATGGCCGGCAATCTTCGCTTCAGCAATCCGAATACTTTGGCCAAGCCGCCCGGCTACAGCTACGTGGTCGAGGCGACCGGGCCGAACCGGGTGATCTTCCTCGCCGGCCAGCTCGGCGTGGATACCGAGAACAAGTTCGTCGGCGCGCCTGGCGATTTCCGCGCCCAGTGCACGCAGGCGTTCGAGAACATGACGATGGCGATCAAAGGCGCCGGCGCGCGCTGGAGCGACGTGGTCAAGATCAACAACTACCTCGTCGATATCGAGGGCAACATGGCGGCGTTCCGCGACGTACGCGACCGCTACCTCAACGCGGCCGCGCCGCCGGCTTCGACCACGATCGGCGTGCCGGCGCTGGCGCGGCCCGGCGGTCTGTTCGAGATCGAGGCGATCGCCGTGCTGCCGGCGAAAGCGGCGGCGAAACCGGCCGCCACCAAACGCGGCAAGGGAAAGGTCAAGGCGCGCCGACCGAAACGTAAGTGAGCAGGCCGAGCACCGGCACGAGCACGGCAAAAGACCACAGCATGTAACCGAAGAAGCTCGGCATTTTCACGCCGCGCTCGTTAGCGATGGCCGCGACCATGAAATTGGGCGCGTTGCCAATATAACTGAGCGCGCCCATGTAGACCGCGCCCATGGAAATGGCAGCGAGCGTGGCCGACAGTTTGCCCATCAGCGCGGCGGCATCGCCGCTGGCGAGTTGGAAGAAGACGAGATAAGTCGGCGCGTTGTCGAGGAAGGCCGACAAAAGTCCGGTGAGCCAGAAATAGGCGACCTCGTGCGGCGAACCGTCATGCGCGGTGACCGCCTTGAGCAGCCAGGCGAACGGCCCGTCATGGCCGGCCTCCAGCATCGCCAGCACCGGGATGATGCAGACGAAAATGCCGGCGAACAGTTTGGCCACCTCGGCGATCGGCTCCCAGGTGAAATCGTTGGCCTTGCGGTGCTCTTCGGGCGTGAGCCAGAGCGAGGCGAGCGCGATGACGATGAGCGTGCCGTCGCGCGCCAGATTCTGCAAGGCGACGGGGGTGCCGTAGACGTCGAATTTGATGCCCGGTTTCCAGGTCGCGGAGACGAGAATAGCGCCGATGACGCCGGCAATAAGCGGCAGGTTGATCAAGCCGCGCAGCCGCAATGGCTGGGACGTGGCGGGGGCTGCTTTTGCTTCGCCGCGCGCGAACCAGACATCGAGCGCGACGAAGATAGCCAGCACCAGCGCCGCGACGAGAGCGGTCTGATAGGCGAGATGCGTGGTGGTCCAGAAGAAGTCGACGCCGCGCAGGAAGCCGACGAACAGCGGCGGGTCGCCGAGCGGCGACAAGGCGCCACCGATATTGGCGACCAGGAAAATGAAAAAGACGACAACGTGTACATTGTTCTTGCGCGCGGCATTGGCGCGGATCAGTGGCCGCACCAGGATCATGGCGGCGCCGGTGGTGCCGACCAGGCTCGCCATGGCGGTACCGATGAGCAGGATGCCGGCGTTAGTCAACGGCGTGCCGCGCAGGGTGCCGGTGATCAATATACCGCCGGCCGCCACATAGAGCGCGAACAGCAGCACGATGAAGCTCATGTATTCCGCCAGTACGGCGTGCACGAAGGCGGCGAGCGCGCTCGCCGGGCCGAACGCAACGGCGATCGGTGCGAGCGTGAGCAGCGCCCACAGGGCGGCGATCTTGCCGTAATGCGCGTGCCAGAGTTTCGCAAACAGCAGCGGGCCGGTGGCGATGCTCAGGAGAATACCGGCGAACGGCAGCGCCCAGGGCCAGCCCATCTGCGCGCCATTGAGGTCCGCGGCGTGAGCGGCGCCGGGAAGAAATACAAAAGTGCCGATCAGGGCGAAAATCCAGCGGTGGGGCATAAGCAACTCTACCATGGGACAGCTTCTCTTGCTGGCATGCCATTCGTGGCTGTATGGACTTGGCTCTGCTCACCCCGCGCAAACGGGAATCCAGAGTGCAGTCCCGGGGCCCCCGCTTTCGCGGGGACGAACGGAACAACTGAAGGCAAGTCCATGCGCATCACCGCTATCGCCGACATCGTCGTCCCGATCTCCTCCGCCATCCGCAACGCCTATATCGACTTCTCGCAGATGACGGCGAGCGTGGTGGCGATCTTCACCGACGCGACACGCGACGGAAAGCCGGTGGTCGGCTTTGGCTTCAATTCGAACGGCCGCTACGCGCCGCAGGGCCTGCTGCGCGAACGCTTCATTCCGCGACTGAAGGGCGCCAAGCCCGAGGAGATCGTCGACGCGCGCGGCATGCTCGATCCGGCGAAATGCTGGGACGTCATGATGCGCAACGAGAAGCCGGGTGGCCACGGCGAGCGCTCGGTTGCCGTGGGCGTGCTCGACATGGCGCTATGGGACGCGCTTGCGAAAGCCCAAGGCGTGCCGCTGTGGCGGCTGCTCGCCGACCGCTACAACAACGGCAAGGCTGACGACACCGCCTGGGTCTATGCCGCCGGCGGCTATTACTATCCCGACAAGGATATCAGCGCGCTGCAGGACGAGATGAAGCGTTATCTCGACCTCGGCTATTCGACCGTAAAGATGAAGATCGGCGGCGTGCTGCTCAAAGACGACATCAAGCGCATCGAAGCGGCGCTTAAAGTGGTCGGCGGCAAAGGCGAGAATCTCTGCGTCGACGTCAACGGCCGCTATGATCTCGACGAGGCGCTCGCCTGCGGCGCGGCAATCGCGCCCTACAACTTGCGCTGGTACGAGGAGCCGCTCGATCCGCTCGACTATCTGCTGCATGCGGCGCTGGCGACGCGCTACCGCCCGCCACTCGCCACCGGCGAAAACCTGTTCTCCATGCAGGACGCGCGCAACCTGATCCGCCACGGCGGCTTGCGACCGGACCGCGACTGGTTGCAATTCGATCCGGCGCTTTCCTACGGGCTGGTCGAATATCTACGCACGCTCGAGATGTTGGCGCAGCATGGCTGGTCGCGCCGGCGCTGCGTGCCGCATGGCGGGCACCAGTTCGCGCTCAATATTGCCGTGGGGCTCGGTCTTGGCGGCAACGAATCCTATCCGCAGGTGTTCGCGCCGTTCGGCGGCTTTGCCGACAACACCGCGGTCAAGGACAGCCGCATCGCCATGCCGGACGTGCCCGGCATCGGCTTCGAGGTGAAAAACGAGCTTTATAAAGTGATGAAGGGGATGCTCAACTAAAGGAGGACTAATGCGCCTCGTCCCAATTGTCGGCGGCGCGGGCGTCGACCTGCAAGGGTACGTTGAGCGCGACCGCCGGATGCGGGGCGGATTCCATCACCTCTTTGACGACGGCGATGGTGTCCTTCACCTCTTTCTCCGGCACTTCGAAGATCAGTTCGTCGTGCACCTGTAAAAGCATCTGTGCGCTGAGCTCCGCCTTGGCGAGTTCGCCCTCCACGCGCATCATGGCGCGACGGATGATGTCGGCCGCCGAGCCCTGCAGCCGCGCGTTGATCGCCGCGCGCTCGTTGAACGAGCGGATCGACGGGTTCGACGCCTTGATGTCCGGGTAATGGCACTTGCGGCCAAACAACGTGAGCACATAGCCGTTGGCGCGGCAGAACTCGCGCGTCTCGTCCATATAGTCGCGGATGCCGGGGAAGCGCTCGAAATATTTCTTGATGTAGGCGCCGGCTTCCTCGCGCTCGATGCTTAGTTGATTGGCGAGGCCGAAGGCCGAGATGCCGTAAATGATGCCGAAATTGATCGCCTTGGCACGGCGGCGCACTTCGCTCGGCATGTCCTTGACCGGCACGCCGAACATTTCCGACGCCGTCATGGCGTGGATGTCGACGCCGTCCTTGAAGGCCTGCCGCAGCGTCGGTACCTCGGCGACTTCCGACAGCAGGCGCAATTCGATCTGCGAATAGTCGGCGGAGACGAGCTTCATGCCGGGGGACGCGACGAAGGCGCGCCTTATTTTGCGACCTTCCTCGGTGCGGATTGGAATGTTCTGCAAATTCGGCTCGGACGACGACAGCCGCCCCGTGCTGGTAGCGGCGAGCGCGTAAGACGTGTGCACGCGATGCGTCGTTGGATTGACGTAAGTTGGCAGCGCCTCGGTATAGGTTGAGCGCAGCTTCGACACCTGCCGCCAGTCGAGAATCTTGCGCGGCAGCGCGTGGCCCTGCTCGGCGAGGTCCTCCAGTTCGCGCGCGCCGGTCGACCATTGCCCGGTCTTGGTCTTGGTGCCGCCGGGCAATCCCATCTTGCCGAACAGGATGTCACCGAGCTGCTTGGGCGAACCGGGATTGAGCGGCTCGCCGGCCAGCGTCTTGATCTCGTCTTCCAGCGCGCCCTGCTTCTGCGCGAATTCGCCGGACAGCCGCGACAACACCTGGCGATCGATGGAAATGCCGCGCCGCTCCATGCGCGCCAGTACCGCCGGCATGGCGCGCTCCAGCGTTTCGTACACGGTGGTGACATGCTCGGCCGGCATTCGTGGCTTGAGCGCGTTCCACAGCCGCAGCGTTACGTCGGCGTCCTCGGCGGCGTAATCGGTTGCCTTGTCGATGGCGACGCAGTCGAACGTCACCTGAGATTTGCCCGAGCCGGCGACGTGATGAAAATGAATGGTGTCGTGGTCGAGCCAGCGCTTGGCGAGGTCGTCCATGCCGTGGCCGCCTTTGCCGGCGTCGAGCACGTAGGAGATCAGCATGGTGTCGTCGTAGCCTTCGATCTCGACGCCGCGCTGCGCGAATACCAGCCAGTCGTATTTCATGTTCTGCGCGACCTTGAGGATGCTCCTGTCCTCAAGCAGCGGCTTGAGAACGGCCAGTGCGTCCTCCTCCTTGATCTGGTCGGGTGCCAAGCCCGCGTCGAACAACCCGTCACCGCCGCCATCTTTTTTGTGTGCAAGCGGCACATAGCAGGCTTCGTTGGGTGCGACGGCGAGCGAGAATCCGCACAGGCCGGCCTGCATCGCGTCGAGACTGGTGGTCTCGGTATCGACCGCGATCACGCCGAGATCGTAGGCGCGCGCGACCCATTCCTTCAGGCGCGCCAACGTGCGGACGCATTCGTATTTGCTGCGATCGATTTTTTGCTTTCGTGCGGCTTCCGCGCGCGCGACGGCAAGCGAGATCGGGGTGAGGGCGCCGTTGGCTTCGCTCTTGGCGGCGGGCTTGGCTTGCGGAGCGGCCGCAAATAGATCGCCGGTCTTCTCGGCCGGCGCGCCGCGCGCGGCGGACGGTGCATCTGATACCAGTTTTGCGTCTGCCTCAACCTGCGAGGCATCGATGTCGACCTTTTCCGCGACGCGGCGGGTAATGGTGTTGAATTCCATCGCCTTGAGGAATGCGATAAGATTTTTGTAGTCTGGCTCATGCACCGCGAGTTGATCGACCAGCACATCGAGCGGCACGTTCTGGTCGAGCGTGACCAGCCGCTTCGAAATACGCGCGATCTCGGCATTATCGATCAGCGACTGTCGGCGCTTGTCCTGCTTGATCTCCTTGGCGCGCTTGAGCAGCGTCTCGAGGTCGCCATATTCGCCGATCAATTGCGCCGCGGTCTTGACGCCGATGCCGGGCACGCCCGGCACGTTGTCGGAGGAATCGCCGATCAGCGCCTGCACCTCGATCACCTTGTCGGGCCCGACGCCGAATTTCTCCATCACCTCGGCGGCGCCGATGCGTTTGTCCTTCATGGTGTCGTACATAGTGACGCCGTTGCCGACGAGCTGCATCAGGTCCTTGTCTGAGGAGACGATGGTGGTGGTAGCCTTGGCTTCGCTGGCGAGACGCGCGTACGTGGCGATCAGGTCGTCGGCCTCGAAGCCGGCCTGTTCCAGGCAAGGAATCTCGAAAGCGCGCACTGCGGCGCGGATCAGCGGAAATTGCGGGATCAGGTCGTCGGGTGGATCTGGCCGGTGCGCCTTGTATTCGGGATAGAATTCGGTGCGGAAGGTTTTTTCGGATTTGTCGAACACCACGGCGAGGTGGGTCGGTTTGTCGTCCTTCATCTCGGCCAACAGCTTCCACAGCATGTTGCAGAAGCCGAGCACGGCATTGACCTGCATGCCGTCCGATTTGCGGGTGAGCGGCGGCAGCGCGTGGTAGGCGCGGAAGATGTAGCCGGAGCCGTCCACCAGGAACAGGTGGTCGCCTTTCTTGAGCGGGCGCGCCGCCGGATTTGATGGGGCCGGGGCGGCGGCTTTGGACTTGGTGGAAGGCTTGGATTTTGCGCTGGTCGGCATGGCCCGAATGTGGGCCCGCGCGCGGCGTTAATCAATCTGTCGCATAACGCGCTCACAGAAAATGCCGGCTCTCGCCACTCGCGGCGGTCTCTGCTATGAGACCGCCGGCCCCAGTGGCCAGACTAGAACAACCGATTTCGACAAGGGCATTCCATGCGCGTTGCCATGATCGGCACCGGCTACGTCGGCCTCGTTTCCGGGGCCTGCTTTGCCGATTTCGGCCACGACGTGACCTGTGTCGACAAGGACACCGCGAAAATTGCCGCGTTGACGCGCGGCGAAGTGCCGATCTACGAGCCGGGGCTGACCGACCTGGTTGCCGCCAATACGCGCGCCGGCCGGCTCAAATTCACCAACGATCTGCCCAGCGCGGTGAAAGCCGCCGATGCGGTGTTCATCGCCGTTGGCACGCCCTCGCGCCGCGGCGACGGCCATGCCGACCTCAGTTACGTGTTCGATGCCACCTGTGAGATCGCCGCTGCGCTCGACGGCTTCACCGTGGTGATCACCAAGTCGACGGTTCCAGTCGGCACCGGCGATGAGGTCGAGCGCATCATCCGCGAAACTCGGCCCAAGGCGGATTGCGCGGTGGTATCCAACCCTGAATTCCTGCGCGAAGGCGCCGCTATCCAGGACTTCAAGCATCCCGACCGCATCGTGGTCGGCACCGAGGACGAGCGCGCGCGAGAGGTGATGACGGAAATCTACCGGCCGCTTTATCTCAACCGCTCGCCGATTTTGTTCACCGGCCGGCGCACCGCTGAGCTGATCAAATATGCCGCCAACGCCTTCCTCGCTACCAAGATTACTTTCATCAACGAGATCGCCGACCTGGCCGAGAAAGTCGGCGCCGACGTGCAGGAGATCGCGCGCGGCATCGGGCTCGATAACCGCATCGGCTCGAAATTCCTGCACGCCGGTCCGGGTTATGGCGGCTCGTGCTTCCCGAAGGATACGCTGGCATTGATCAAGACGGGCCAGGACTATGAAGCGCCGTTGCGCATCGTCGAGGCGGTGGCGGCGGTCAACGATGCGCGCAAGCGCGCGATGGCGCGCAAGGTGTCGCATGCGCTGGGCGGCGAATTGCGCGGCAAAAGTGTGGCCGTGCTGGGACTGACCTTCAAGCCGAACACCGACGACATGCGCGACTCGCCGTCGATTCCGCTGGTGACCGCGCTGCAGGACATGGGCGCCAAGGTGCGCGCCTTCGATCCCATCGGCATGGAGCAGGCCAAGTCGCTGATGAGCAACGTTACGTTCTTCGACAACGCCTATTCCTGCGCCGAGGGCGCGTCCGCGCTGGTGATCGTGACCGAATGGGAGCAGTTTCGCGCGCTCGATTTCAAGAGGCTGAAGGCGACCATGGCGAGTCCGGTGCTGATCGACCTGCGCAACATTTATCGCGCCGAGGAGATCACGCGCCACGGCTTTGTTTACGAGAGCGTCGGGCGGCCGCGCGGCGATATACCGGGAGTTAACCTGGCGCGCCGGGCGACGGATAAGAAGTAACTGTTTTCCGCGCAAGCAGAGAGGGTTAAAAGTGCCCGTCTCATATGCGCGAATTTCCTGACCGCCTTCCCATCGACGACGCCCTACCGCGCCTCACCGCGGCGTTGCGCGCGGACAATTACGCGGTGCTGGTGGCGCCGCCCGGCGCCGGCAAGACCACGCGCGTGCCGCTGGTGCTGCTCGACGAGCCGTGGGCGGCGACTAAGAAAATCCTTGTTCTGGAGCCGCGCCGGCTGGCGGCGCGCGCCGCTGCCGCGCGCATGGCCTCGACGCTGGGCGAACAGGTCGGCGACACCGTGGGGTTGCGCGTGCGCTTCGGCTCCAAGGTTTCGAAACGCACGCGCATCGAAGTGATCACCGAGGGCGTATTTACGCGGCTGGCGCTGGACGATCCCTCGCTCGAGGGCATCGCCGCCGTGCTGTTCGACGAATTCCATGAGCGGTCTTTGGATGCCGATCTCGGTCTCGCGCTGGCGCGCGAGGTGCAACTGGCGTTGCGTGAGGATCTCAAAATCCTAGTGATGTCGGCAACGCTCGACGGCGCGCGCGTGGCCGCGCTGCTCGGCGGCGCGCCGGTGGTGGAGAGCGAAGGTCGTGCGTATCCCGTGGAGACGCGCTATCTCGGCCGCGATGCGCGCGCGCGGATCGAGAGCCTGGTGGCCGACGCGGCACAGCGCGCGTTGCACGCTGACACGGGCTCGCTGCTGGTGTTTCTGCCGGGCGCCGCCGAAATCCGCCGAACGGAGACGCTGCTCAAGGAACGGGTTGCGAGCCCGGAAGTCGATATCGTGACGCTGTTCGGCGCGCTCGATGCCCGTGAGCAGGACCGCGCTATCTCGCCGGCGCCGGTCGGCCGACGCAAAGTGGTGCTGGCGACCTCGATCGCGGAGACTTCGCTCACTATCGAAGGCGTGCGCGTCGTCATCGATAGCGGTCTGTCGCGGGTGCCGCGCTACGAGCCCGATGTCGGCCTGACGCGGCTGGAAACCGTGCGCGTCTCGCGCGCCGCCGCCGACCAGCGCCGCGGCCGCGCCGGTCGCACCCAGCCGGGCGTCTGCTATCGCCTGTGGGACGAGCCGCAAACCGGCTCGTTGGAGCCTTACACGCGGCCGGAAATCCTGTCGGCGGACTTGTCGTCCTTTGTGCTCGATCTGGCGCAATGGGGCGCCAGCGATCCGGGCAAGCTGGCCTTTCTCGATTCCCCGCCGCAGGCGGCACTGAGCGAAGCGAAGGCGCTGCTTATCGAGCTCGGCGCTATCGACGCACAAGGCCGCATCACCGACGAAGGCCGCAAGCTACGCGCGCTACCGCTGCCGCCACGGCTGGCGCGCATGGTGGTTGATGCAGCCGCCGAAGGCGCCGGTGAACTGGCCGCGCAAATTGCCGCTGTGCTTACTGAACGCGGGCTCGGCGGCGACGACCCCGACCTGCGCCACCGCCTTGATCAGTTTCGCCGCGACCGCTCGCGCCGCGCCGAAGACGCGCGCGCGATGGTGAGAAGGTGGGCAGAGACAGTCGGCGGAAAAGGGCTAGGCGGGCTTTCGCCAGGGTATTTACTCGTACTCGCTTACCCCGACCGCATCGCCAAGAACCGCGGCGGCGGGAGCGGTGCGTTCGTGCTTGCCAACGGGCGCGGCGGCGCTGTCGATGCGGCCTCGGCGCTGGCGCGCGAACCATTTCTGGCGGTGGCTGAGTTGACCGGCGCGGCGGCGGCGAGCCGCATTATCCTGGCGGCGCCGATCGCGCTCGATGAGATCGAAAAGCGCTTTGTCGGCCAGATCGAGGATCGCGAGACGGTGACCTTCGACGCCGCCTCGGCGTCGCTGCGCGCGCGGCGCAGTTGCCGGTTGGGCGCGCTAATCTTGAGCGAACAAATCAAAGCGGTCGAATCTTCAGTCGACACCGCACGCTTGCTCGCGGAGGGCATTGCCACGCTCGGCGTCGGTAAGCTGCCGTGGAGCAAAGGGCAATTGCAGTTGCGCGATCGCGTTCAGTTTCTGCGCCAAGCGGAAGGCGACGAGTGGCCCGATCTTTCCAACGATGCGCTTACGCGTGCGGCGGCCGACTGGCTGGCGCCGTTCCTCGTCGGCAAGACGGCTTTGTTGCAGATCGGCGCTGACGATCTGTCCGCCGCGCTCGACGCGCTGCTGCCGTGGGCTTTGCGCAAGCAGCTCGACGCCGAAGCGCCGACCCATTTCACCGCGCCGACCGGCTCCGCTGTGCCGATTGATTACACCGCCGAACAGGGCCCGACGGTGTCGATCCGCGTGCAGGAATTGTTCGGGCTGGCCACGCATCCAGCGATCGCCGGTGGACGTGTGCCGCTGGTGATCGAGCTGTTGTCGCCAGCGCACCGCCCGGTGCAGCTGACGCGCGACCTGCCCGGCTTCTGGCGCGGCAGCTATAAAGATGTGAAGACCGACATGCGCGGCCGTTACCCCAAGCATCCCTGGCCGGACGATCCGCTGCATGCGCCCGCGACCCGGCGTGCCAAGCGGCGCGGTGAATAAGATTTTTATTGGCGCCTTAACCGATTGCTCACCATCGCCACAGCACGCCATGCACCGCGGCACGGCGTTAAGGCTGCCTTGGGCGGTGGCATGCGATTGTCGGGCGCAACGATCGGGCTTTTTCGCATGCGTCAGATTATCGCTTTTGCCGTCGTGGCGCTCGTCGCCGGCAGCTATCTCGCGCGTTATGCCGACAAGACCGTGGTCGAGGCGCCCGCGCCGCAGGCAGCGGCGGTGCAGACGGCCGAACCGCCCATCCAGGTTTCGGCCGGCCAGCACAAGATGGAGCTGACCAGCGGCCGCGACGGCCATTTCCGCGTCGATGCCCGGATCGACGGCCGGCACGTCGGTTTCATGGTCGATACCGGTGCCTCGCTGGTAATCCTGCGCGAGAGCGACGCCGCGCAAGTCGGCCTGCACCCGATGCCGCGCGACTACACCGCGATCGTCTCCACCGCCAACGGCCGCACCAAAGCGGCGCCCGCCAAGCTCGAGCGCATCGAGGTCGGCGACATCACCGTGTTCGACGTGCCGGCGCTGGTCATGCCCGACGAGGCGCTGTCGCAAAATCTGCTCGGCGTTGCGTTCCTGTCGCGGCTGCGGCGTTATGAAGTCGCCGACGGCCGCATGCTGCTCGAGCAGTAATTTATCCCGCAATCACTGGAATTTGGCCGGATCACTTTGCCGCGCCACGGCGTTGAGGTATGCACATGAATGTTGTCACGCTCCGATTTGAGGCCTTGATGTTTCCCACCCCGAAATCCGCGCTCACGCCCAATACGTATGCCTATGAATCCTCGCCGCTGGTGAAGCCGACCGGCTTCCGCGAATACGACGCGCGCTGGCTGCTTGAAAAAGAAATCAACCTGATGGGCGTGCAGGCGCTCGGCATGGGGCTCGGCACGCTTGTTCGGGAGATGGGCGTCAAGCCCGAGATCGTCACCGGCCACGATTTCCGCAGCTATTCCGCCTCGGTGAAGTTGGCGCTGGTGAGCGGCCTGCTGGCGGCCGGCTGCAAGGTGCACGACATCGGGCTGGCGATCACGCCGATGGCCTATTTCGCGCAGTTCGAGTTGGACGTGCCCTGCGTTGCCATGGTCACCGCCTCGCACAACGACAACGGCTGGACCGGCGTGAAAATGGGCGCCAATAGGCCTCTGACGTTCGGGCCGGACGAGATGACGCGGCTGAAGGACATCGTGCTCTCCTCCAAATTCGATCTTAAGGGAGGTGGCTCCTACGTGTTCGTGGAGAATTTCCCCGACCGCTATATAGCCGATCTCACGCAGCGGCCGAAACTCAAACGCAAGCTCAAAGTGGTAGCGGCTTGCGGCAACGGCACCGCCGGCGCTTTTGCGCAGCGCATCCTCGAGGCAATCGGCTGCGAGGTCGTGCCACTCGACTGCGAACTCGACTATACCTTCCCGAAATACAATCCGAATCCGGAAGACCTCGAGATGCTGCACGCCATTCGCGATGCCGTGCTCAAGCATAAGGCCGACGTCGGTCTCGGCTTCGATGGCGACGGCGATCGCTGCGGCGTGGTCGATGATACCGGCGAGGAAATCTTCGCCGACAAAGTAGGCGTGATGCTGGCGCGCTATATGTCGAGCCTGCATCCGGGGGCAACCTTCGTGGTCGACGTGAAGTCGACCGGTCTCTATGCCACCGATCCAGTCCTGCAGAAGAACGGCGTCAAAACCGACTATTGGAAGACCGGCCATTCCTACATGAAGCGCCGCACGCACGAATTATCGGCGCTGGCCGGCTTCGAGAAATCCGGCCACTACTTCTTCAACAAGCCATTCGGCCGCGGTTATGACGACGGCTTTGTCTCGGCGCTGGCGATCTGCGACATGCTCGACCGCAACCCGGATAAGAAGATGTCGCAGCTCAGGGACGCGCTGCCGAAGACCTGGGGCTCGCCGACCATGTCGCCGCATTGCGACGACGAGAAGAAATACGGCGTTGTCGACGCGGTGGTGAAGCATTTCGAGGCGGCGAAAAAGAAAGGCGACAAGGTCGCCGGGCAGACGATCCGCGATCTCGTCACCGTCAACGGCGTGCGCGTCACCGTCGAGGACGGCACTTGGGGCCTGGTGCGGGCCTCGTCGAACAAACCGGAACTGGTGGTGGTGGTCGAGAGCCCGGCCTCGGAAGCGCGCATGCGCGAGATGTTCAAGGCGGTCGACGGCGTGCTGCGCACGCATCCGGAAGTGGGCGAATACAATCAGACGATTTGAATTTTACCTCTCTCTCTCTGCACGCCGGGAGGGAACGGCGCTAAAAATCCCAATATCGTCCCGTGCTGCCGACGACCACGACGATGAGTCCGAGCGGCAGGTTCACCATGATGATCTGCCGGATGAGCTCGATTTCCGTGCCGGCCACCGGCCAATTCTGCGCGTCGACCGCGCGTTTGAACTTGAGCCACGGGCCGTGGAACATCCAGACAAACAACGCGACCATCAGCAAGCCGACGCCTTGCATCACGTGGATATAGAGCGGTGCACCTTTGAAGCCGCCGAACGTCGTCAACAACATATAGTAGCCGCTGCCGAGCAGCAGCAGCACCGACACCCAGACCCAGGGGAAGAATTTCGCGAAGAAACTCCGCCACAGCTTGAGGCGCTGGGGTCCCTCCAGCGCGCCGATCGCTGGGCGCAGGCAGACATAGGCGGCAAACATGCCGCCGACCCAGACGATGGCGCCGAGGACATGGAAGGCGAGGGCGATACTGGTTTCAAGCATGGGTCCGCTCCGTGTCGGTAATGCGATACTTTAAGCCGTCATGGCTGGGCCTGTCCCGGCCATCCACGGTTTTTTTGATTTTCGGTGGCAAAGGTGTGGATGCCCGGCACAAGGCGGGGCATGACGAAGAATGTTTGCTGCGCTAGATACAATTCATGCGCATTGCCATACTCGGCGCCGGGCCGGCCGGACTTTACCTTGGCTACCTGCTCGAGCGCCGGCGGCCGGACGCCCACATTACCATTGTCGAGCAGAACCCGGCCGACGCCACCTTCGGCTTCGGCGTGGTGTTCTCCGACCGCGCGCTCGAGTTCCTGCGCGAGGACGACCCGGAGACCTACGCGGCGATCACGCCAAAGATGGAAGCCTGGGACGACATGACGCTCGTGCACCGCAACGAGCGTATCGTCATCGACGGCATCGGCTTCGGCGCCATCGGCCGGCTGAAACTGCTGCAATTGCTGCAGCAGCGCCTGCGCTCGGTCGGCGTCGCGCCGGAGTTCTCCCGCGCGGTGACCTCGCTCGACGAATTCGTCGGCGCCGATCTGGTGGTGGGCGCCGACGGCGTCAATTCATTGGTGCGGCGCAGCTTGGCGGACGAATTCGGGGCCAGCGTCACGTATCTCGGTAATCGCTTCGCTTGGTTCGGCACTGGCCAGCGCTACGACACCCTGACGCAGACCTTCCGCCACACGCCGATCGGGGGCTTCAATGCGCACCATTACCGCTACGCGCCGGGGCGCAGCACGTTCATCGTCGAAACGGACGAGGCGAGTTTCGCGCGGGCCGGTTTCGAGCGCATGGAAGAATCAGAATCGCGCAGCCTTTGCCAGAAAATCTTCGCCGACGCACTCGACGGCCATCCGCTGATTTCCAACAATTCGGTCTGGCGGCGGTTTCCGTTAGTGCGCAATACGCGCTGGCACCACGGCAAATGCGTGCTGATAGGCGACGCGCTGCATACGGCGCATTTCTCCATCGGCTCCGGCACGCGGCTCGCCATGGAGGACGCCATCGCGCTCGACCGCGCCTTGGCCGAGCACGACGACGACATTGCCGCCGCGCTGCCGGCGTTCGAGGCGGCGCGCCGGCCGATCGTCGACAAGTTGGTCGCCGGCGCCATGGCCAGCGCCGCCTGGTACGAGAATTTTGCCGAGCACATGGAACTGGCGCCAGCCGACTTCGCGATGAGCTACATCACGCGCTCCGGCCGCGTCGATCTCGATCGCCTGCGCAAGTTGTCGCCGAGATTTGTCGAACGCTACGAGCGGGAGCGCGGCTAGAGCGCCGTTGCCCGCGCGCCGGTTTTGGGGGACAATTGGCAGAACGATAAAATCAGGGAGGACTTGCCGATGGACATCGTCCCGCTGGGTCCAGGTTTTGCCGCAGAATTGCGCGGCGTCACGCTCACCGATATGGCTGCCGACGATGCCGCCTATGCGGCGGCACGTGCCGCTTTCGAAGAATATTCGGTCCTGGTGTTTCGCGGCCAGGAGGTGACCGACGAGGGCCAACTCGCCTTTTCGCGCCGTTTCGGTCCGCCCGAGGTGACCAAGGTCGGCTCGCTCGGCACGGGCACGCACTTCATCACGCTGACCACCATCGGTCCGGACGGCAAGGTCGTGCCGTCCGATCACCGATTTGCCTTGCGCAACAAAGCGAACCAGCTCTGGCATACCAATTCATCGTTCAAGAGCGTGCCGGCGCTCACCTCGGTGCTGTCGGCGCGTATCGTGCCAGACCATGGCGGCGAAACCGAATTCGTCTCGACCCGGCTCGCCTTCGAACGGCTCGATCCGGCGCTGCAGAAGAAGGCAGTGAATTCTTTCGTCTGGCACGACTACGCGCATTCGCGCGGCCAGATCGCGCCGGGCCTCGCGAGCCCGGAGGAGCGCGCGGCGCTGCCGCCGCAATGCTGGCGCATGGTGTGGAAGAACCCGATCAACGGACGCGGCGCGCTCTATCTTGCCTCGCACGCATACGCGGTCGAGGGCATGGGCCCCGCGGCGGGTAAACAACTCATCGACGAATTGATGGCGGCGGCGACGGCGCCGGGATCGAGCTACGCGCATAAATGGCGCAACGGCGACGTCGTGATGTGGGACAACCGCGCCACCATGCATCGCGGCCGGCCGTGGCCTGCCGACGAGGCGCGCCTGATGGTGCGAACGACGATCTCGGCGACCAAAGCGGACGGCCTTGCATCTATGCATCCGCCGGCCAAGCAGGCGGCGGAATAACGCGTAGAGTCACGCTGCCCGCAGTCCCAATATCTGCCGCGCGTCTGCCGGGGTGGCGATCTGATCGCCCAGGATCTCGATGATCTTCGCCGCCTTCTCGACCAAGGCGGCGTTGCTTGGCGTGAGTTTGCCCTTCTCGAGATAGAGATTGTCCTCCAGCCCGACCCGCACGTGACCGCCGAGCAGCACGGTCTGCGCGGCGATAGGGAATTGGTGTAGCGAAATGCCGAAGGCAAACCACACGCAATCGCTCGGCAGCAGGCTGCGCATATAGGCGACCGCTTCCGAGGTGGCCGGCTGTCCCCAGGAAATCCCCAGGCATATCTGGAACAGGCCGGGCGGCTTGACGTGGCCGGTCTCGATCAGCCGCCTGGCGAGCATCAGGTGGCCTGCCTCGAACACTTCGAGTTCGGGCGTGACGCCTGCCTCGCGGATTCCCACGGCCATGGCTTCGAGATGGGCCGGCGTGTTGACGAATACCTGGCCGCCCATGTTCATGCTGCCCATGTCGAGACTGCAGATTTCCGGCTTGAGCTCGACCACGTGGCGCACGCGCGCGGCCGGCAGCGACAGCGTGCTGCCGGGCGCGGGCTTGAGCGGATCGTCGGCGCCGGGGATAAAGCGCGCGCCGGGGCCGGTGGTGAGATTGATCAGCGCGTCGGTGCCGCTTGCGCGGATGCGCTCCACCACCTCGCGGTAGAGCGCTCCGTCCATGCTCGGTTTCGTCGTCTTTGGGTCGCGCACATGGATGTGGACGATGGCCGCGCCCGCTTTGGCGGCGTCGATCGCGGAAGCGGCAATCTGGGCCGGCGTCACCGGGACGGCCGGATTGCGGCCCGGCGTATCCGCCGAGCCGGTCACCGCGCAAGCGATCATCACCTTACGTTGCATTCCCCCACGGCCTTACCTGTCACTCGATACCCAGGTGCGCATCGTGCACGACCTTGCCCCATTTCGCGATTTCGCTCTTGATGCGAGCGCCGAACTCTTCCGGTTTGTTCGCCACCGGCACGAAGCCGAGCTTCATCAGATGGTCCGCGACGTCCTGCTGGGCCACCGCCTTGACGATCTCGCGATGCAGCAGGTCGATAATCTCGTTCGGCGTGCCGGCCGGCGCCAGCACGCCGGTGAGGGTGTCGGCTTCCTGCCCGGAGTAGCCTGCCTCCTGCATGGTCGGTACGTCGGGGATTTCCTTGCTGCGCTTGACCGCGAGAATGGCGAGCCCGCGCAATTTCCCGGCCTTGATATTGCCGAGCGCCGGCGGCAGGGCGGTAAAAGCGATCTGGGTATCTCCGGCGATAGTCGAGTTGATCGCCTGCGCCGCGCCGGGGAAGGGAACGTGGACGAGGTCGAGGCCAAATTTCTGCTTGAACAGCTCGCCCGACAGATGCGGCGTCGAACCAATTCCAGGGCCGGCGAAGCTGTATTTGCCAGGATTGGCCTTGATCAGCGCGATCAACTCCTTGACCGACTTCGCCTCGACCTTCGGGTTGACCACAAGAACGTTGGGCGAATAGGCCACCATGGTGATCGGCGCGAAATCCTTGATCGCATCGTAGGGGACTTTTGCATACAAGCTCATGTTGACCATGAAGCCCGTGCTCACCACCGCAATGGTGTAGCCGTCGGGCGCGGCCTTGGCCACTTCGGCATTGGCGATGTTGCCGCCCGCGCCGGGCTTGTCGTCGACGTAGAATTGCTGGCCGAGGGCGGCGGATAATTTCTGCGCGACGATGCGGGCAATGACGTCGGTCGGTCCGCCGGCGGCAAAGCCGACCACCAGACGCACCGGATGATCGGGATATTGGCCCGCGGCGCCAGCGCCGGTGGCAACGAGAATTCCGGCGCATAAAGCAAGCAGGCGGATGATGGTTGTCATGACGTCCCCCCAGCAGTTTGAGACGGCGCCATCATAGGCACACGAAACGGTATGGGGAAACCCCGGATCAGCCGCGCTGCCCCGCTCGCCGCCGCCTGCAACTCATGTAGGCTGCAGTGATGACGCCTCGCCTTTTGGCATTGCTGGCTGGTCTCGCGATCGCCGCGCCCGCGATGGCCCAGGACATCCGCGGTCTCGAAATATGCACCGCCGAAAAGGCGATGGTCCGGCGCACCGGCTGCCTGCAAAGCAATGTCGAATTTCTTCAGCAGGCACTGACGAAGCAGGCACGCGACATGCAAGCCAAACTTGCCGAGACGAACCGCGAGCTCGCCGCGCACAAAGTCGAACTCGCCGCCCTCAAGACGGCGCTGGCGAAGCTTCAGCTGGAGCTGGCGGATTTGAAGAAAGTAAAACCGGAAAAGAAATGACGCCACGGGCGACGCCCGCGATTGGCGCTCAGTCTTTCTCTTCTTTGAATGTATCGCGATAGGGATGCGCCGGATAGACGCCGAGGATCGTCATTTCCTTGGAGAAGAAGGCGAGTTCCTCCAGCGCGAACACCAACGCGCGGTCGTCGGGGTGGCCCTCGACGTCGGCATAGAACTGGGTGGCGAAGAAATTGCCGCCGACCATGTAGCTCTCCAGCTTGGTCATGTTCACGCCGTTGGTGGCGAAACCGCCGAGCGCCTTGTAGAGCGCGGCCGGCACGTTGCGTACGCGGAACACGAAGGTGGTGACGACCTTGCCCTTACCGGGTGCCGCCCATTTCTTTTCGCGCGACAGCACGATGAAACGCGTGGTGGAATTCGCTTCGTCCTCGACGTTTTCCTTTAGGATATTGAGGCCGTAAATCTCCGCGGCCAGCCGTGAAGCGATAGCCGCGCGTGTGACATCCTTGCTCTCGGACACTTCGCGCGCGGAGCCGGCGGTGTCGGCGGCGACGACCGGCTTGAGTTTGAGTTCGCGGATAATCCTGCGGCATTGGCCGAGCGCCATCACGTGGCTTTCCACCGACTTGATGGATTGCAAGGACGCACCCTTCGGCGCCATCAATTGATTGCGGATCGGCAGGAACCATTCGGCGATGATGCGCAGCTTGGATGTCGGCATCAAGTGATGGATGTCGGCGACCCTGCCGGCGACCGAATTCTCGATCGGGATCATGCCGAGATCGACGTCGCCGGCGGTGAGCGCGGAGAAGCAATCTTCGAAAGTCGGGCAGGGCACAGGTTCGTGATCCGGATAAGCTTCGCGGCAGGCGAGATGCGAATTCGCCCCCGGTTCTCCCTGGAAGATGATCTTTTTCTTGGCCATGAATACCTGCCTTAAGCCCCGATCCGTACGCAGACCTTTGCGTCTTAGTCAACCGGCGAGCATTTGGCGGGCTTTCGCCAGTTCTTCCGGCGTATCGACGCCGAGCGGGACGCTTTTCACCACCGCAACATCGATACGCATGCCGGCATCGAGCGCACGCAATTGCTCGAGCCGTTCGCGTTGCTCGTTGGCGGAAGGCGGCAGCTTGACGAATTGCTCCAGGGCTGCGCGCCGGTAGGCGTAAAGCCCGATGTGATGATAGTGCGGCCCGGGGCCGACCGCGTCAGCGCGGGTGAATGTGGTCGCGCGGAAGCGCCCGGACGCCGCGGGCGGTCCGATGGCTTTGACCACGTTCGGGTTGGTGAGGTCCGATTTGTCGGCAATCACGGCCGCCAGCGTGGAAATATCGACCGCCGAGTCGGACAACGGATCGAGCGCGGCGCAAATGTCGGCGGGATCGATGGTCGGAAGGTCGCCCTGGACGTTGACCACCACGCCGATGCGTCGCTCGGGATCGAGCGCCTCCAGTGCCTCATAGATGCGGTCGGAGCCGGACAGGTGACCGGCCCGCGTCATGATGGCGCGACCGCCCGACTTTTCCACCGCCACCCGTACCGCCTCGGAATCGGTCGCCACCACAGCCTCGCCGATCTTGGCGGCCTGCGCGCGGCGCAGCACGTGCACGATCATCGGCAGCCCGGCGATATCCGCCAAAGGTTTGCCGGGAAGGCGGGTGGAGGCCATGCGGGCCGGGATGAGAACGATGGTATCGGGCATCGGTTTGGCGATCGGCGTCAGGGGCCGCCCTGAACGAATGTCGGGTGGACCGCGGCGCTTATACGGGTTGCCAGACTTGAGGCAAAACGGTATCTGTCCGCCGCCGCCGAGCCCTCGGCGGCCTAGCCGTCCTCTGCCGGTTCGCGCCCCTTCGGGAGCCTTTTTTCGATGAATTCCTTTGAACTCAACAAGGTCCTTGGCGCCATCCTCGGCACCTGCCTGGTTCTGCTCGCGCTCAATATCGCGGCCGGCGCTCTGTTCGCGCCGGAGAAACCGGCCAAGCCCGGCTACGCGATCGCAGTGAAGAGCCCAGAAGGCGGGGAACAGAAACCGGCCGCGCCGCAGGTCGCGCCAATAGCCGTACGGTTGGCTAAAGCTTCGGTGGAAAAGGGCCAGGCGACCGCGAAGCAATGCCAGGCCTGCCATACCTTCGAAAAGGGCGGTCCGAACCGCGTTGGACCCAATCTCTGGAATATCGTCGACGACGAACGCGGCAAGGACCGCAACGGCTTCAACTTCTCCACCGCCATGAAGACCAAGGGCGGCAAATGGAGCTTTGAGGAGCTCGACAAATTCCTCACCGATCCGCGCGGTTATGTTTCGGGCACGGCCATGACTTTCGCCGGCATCAAGAACGACCAGCAGCGCGCCGATGTGATCGATTACTTGCACACTCTGGCGGACAATCCTGTAGCGCTGCCGACGGCAGCGGAAGCTGCTCCGCCTGCAGGCGGCGCTACGGCGAAACCCGCCGAGGCGCCAAAGCCGCCGGCGCCTGCCGCGGCGCCGCCGGCGGCGAAGTGACATTGGACATCGCGTGATTGTGATACGGCCGGGCAAAACCCGGCCGTTTTCATGCGTAGGGCGATGCTCGGTCGCTGGTGGCGGACCGAAAAACCGACATAATCGCCCCCGATTGCAGTGACAGCGCATGGACCGTGCCGGAGCTTAGCCCATGAAATTAACTCGCCGTGCCGTTCTGCGCAGCACCGCCGCCGCGCTAGCCGCGCCGGCCTTGGGCGCGCTCGGCGGCGCATCGCCGCCGGGTAGCGCCGCGGCCCAGGCGCGGCAGTGGCGGCACGGGCTTTCGCTGTTCGGCGAGCCGCGCTATCCGGCCAGCTTCAAGCATTTCGACTACGTCAACCCGGCCGCGCCGCAGGGCGGTGCTATCCGCCAGATCGCCTTCGGCACGTTCGATAATTTCAACGGCGTGGTGGCGGTTGTAAAGGGCAGCCTCGCCAGCGGGCTCGAGCTGATCAACGAGACGCTGTCGACGCCCGCGCTAGACGAAGTCTCAACCGAATACGGCTTGCTCGCAGAGGCCGTGAGCTACCCAGAGGATCGCACCTCGGTCACCTACCGGCTGCGCGGCAACGCGCATTGGCATGACGGCAAGCCGGTGACGCCCGACGACGTGATCTATTCGTTCGACACCTTCACGAAGAACAGCCCGCAATACGCCGCCTACTACCGTCACGTGGTGAAAGCGGAAAAAACCAGCGAGCGCGACGTCACCTTTACCTTCGACGGTCCCGGCAATCGCGAGCTGCCGCAGATCGTTGGGCAACTGCAGGTCCTTCCGAAGCATTGGTGGGAAGGCACGGACAAGTCGGGCCGCAAGCGCGACGTGACGCAGACGATGCTCGAGCCGCCGCTCGGCTCGGGCCCGTACCGCATCAAGGAATTCGCCCCGGGCCGCACCATCGTCTACGAAAAGGTCGCCGACTATTGGGGCAAGAACCTTAACGTCAATATCGGCACCAACAACTTCCAGCAGATCCGCTACGAGTACTACCGCGACTCCACCGTAGCGCTGGAGGCGTTCAAGGGCGATCAGGTCGATTGGCGCACCGAAAACAGCGCCAAGAACTGGGCGACCGCTTACGATTTTCCGGCGGTGCGCGACAAGAAGGTGGTGCTGCAAGAATTCCCCATCCACAATATCGGTGTGATGCAGGCCTTCGCCTTCAACATCAGGCGCGACAAGTTCAAGGAGCCGCGTGTGCGCCGCGCCTTCAATTTCGTCTTCGACTTCGAGGAGATGAACAAGCAGATCTTCTTCGGCCAGTATCAGCGTATCGGCAGCTATTTCGCCGGCACCGAGCTCGCCTGCTCGGGCGTTCCGCAAGGCCTGGAACTGGAAATCCTGCAAAGCGTGAAGGACAAAGTGCCACCCGAGCTGTTCACACAGGCCTACACGAACCCGATCAACGGCACGCCGGAGAACGTCCGCAACAATCTGCGCGAAGCCTTGAAGCTTTTGCGCGAAGCCGGCTACGAGGTGGAGAACACCAGGCTCGTCAACACCAAGACCAAGGAAAACCTGGCGGTCGAGCTCCTGGTCGACGATCCCTCGTTCGAGCGGGTGATGCTGTTCTACAAGCCCTCGCTCGAACGCCTCGGCATCGCGGTATCGGTCCGCACCGTGGATAGCGCACAATACGAAAACCGCATGCGGCAGTGGCAGTTCGACATCGTCATCGCCTCGTGGGGCGAGTCGCTGTCGCCGGGCAACGAGCAACGCGACTTCTGGGGTTCGCAAACCGCCGATATTCCCGGCTCGCGCAACATCGTCGGCATCAAGAATCCGGCGGTCGACGCGATGATCGAGCGTGTCATCTTCGCCAAGAGCCGCGAGGAGCTGGTCGCGGCGACCCACGCGCTCGACCGGGTGCTGTTGTGGAATTTCTACGTCGTGCCGCAATGGACCTATCCCTTCACGCGCACGGCGCGTTGGGACCGCTTCAGCTGTCCACAAAATATGCCGCAATACGGCCGTTCGGCATTCCCCGCGATCTGGTGGTGGGACGCGGCCAAGGCGGCCAAGGTGCCGCAGCGGTCTTGATCACCCGTCGGCACGCGCTTGTGTTGTCGGTCGGCGCAGTCGCCGCTGCGAGGCTCGCACCGGCGGGCGCGCAGGACGTCGAACGCCACGGCATATCGGCCTTCGGCGATCTCGCCTACCCGACGGATTTTCCGCATTTCAAATACGTCAATCCGGACGCGCCCAAGGGCGGCGTCTATTCGGAAGCGGTATCGAGCCGCGGTTACAACGGCTCCTTTCTCACCTTCGACTCGCTTAACGCGTATATTCTGAAAGGCACGGGCGCCTTCGGTATGGACACCACGTTCGCCGCGCTCATGGCGCGCTCGGGCGACGAGCCTGACGCAATGTACGGGTTGGCGGCAAAAAGCGTTCGCATCTCCGACGACGGTCTGACCTATCGTTTCTCCCTGCGGACCGAAGCCAAATTCCACGACGGCATGCCGCTCACCGCGCACGACGTGGCGTGGTCGCTGAATACGCTGAAGGACAAGGGCCATCCGATCATCACGCAGTCGCTGCGCGATTGCCAAGGCGCCGAAGCGGCGGACGGCCGCACCGTGGTGGTGCGCTTTGCCAAGAACCGCGCGCGCGACATACCGCTGCTCGTGGCGGGCCTGCCGATCTTCTCCCAAGCCTACTACGCCAAGCAGCCATTCGATCAGTCGACGCTGACGATCCCACTCGGCGGCGGGCCTTACAAAGTCGGACGTTTCGATGTCGGGCATTTTATCGAGTTCGAACGGGTCAAGGACTGGTGGGGCGCCGAACTGCCGGTGGTGCGCGGCGTGAACAATTTCGACGTCATCCGCTACGAATATTACCGCGACCGCGAGGTCGGCTTCGTCGGCTTCACCGCCAAGAGCTATCTGTTTCGCGAGGAGTTCACCTCGCGCACCTGGGCGACGCGCTATGATTTTCCCGCCTTCAAGGACGGCCGCGTCAAGCGCGAAGAGATACCGGATGCAACGCTGTCGGGCGCGCAAGGGTGGTTCATCAACACCCGGCGCGAGAAATTCAAGGACCGCCGCTTGCGCGAAGCGCTGATCGACGCCTTCGACTTCGAGTACACAAACAAGAACATCATGTATGGCGCCTATAAGCGCACGGTGTCATTGTTTCCGAATTCGCCGCTGATGGCGACCGGCAAGCCGGATGCGGCCGAACTCGCGCTGCTCGAGCCGTTCCGTGGCAAGGTGCCCGATGAGGTGTTCGGCGAGCCTTACGTACCGCCGGTGAGCGATGGCAGCGGCCACGATCTCCGTTTGTTGCGCCGCGCCGCGCAGCTGCTCGCCGAGGCGGGCTACCCCGTCGTCAATGGCCGGCGGCTACTGCCCAACGGCCAACCGATCACCATCGAATTCCTCGATGACGAGCCCGGCCTGCAGCCGCACCATCTGCCTTTCATCAAGAATCTCGGCACGCTCGGGATCGAAGCCAGCCTGCGCCTTGTCGATCCGGTACAATATCGCAAGCGTGTCGACGACTTCGATTTCGACATCACGGTCGACCGCCTGAGCTTTTCCTCTACGCCGGGTGATTCGCTGCGCACCTATTTGTCATCGCAGGCGGCCTCGATCAAAGGCTCGCAGAATCATGCCGGCGTCGCCGATCCAGCGATCGACGCGATGATCGGCCGCATCATCGCCGCCAAAACGCGCGACGAGCTCACCGTTGCCTGCCGGGCGCTCGACCGCGTGTTCCGTTCAGGCCGCTATTGGATTCCGCATTGGTATCTGCCGGCGCATCGCATCGCCTATTGGGACGTGTTCAATTGGCCCGCGACAAGACCCCGGTATTTCCGGGGTATTCCGGAAACGTGGTGGTACGACCGCGATAAGGCGGCGAAGTTGGAACAAAAGGGCTAGCCCAGCGGGAAGAAGGAAGTTGCCGCTTTCGCGCCGCCCCGGAATGACATACTGAGGGCCACATGACCGCCTACATCATCCGCCGCGTTCTTTTCATGATCCCGACCATGTTCGGCATCATGCTGGTGGCGTTTGCCGTGGTGCAGTTCGCGCCCGGCGGCCCGGTCGAGCAGGTGATCGCCAAGCTGACCGGCGCCGACACCGGCGCGACCTCGCGCATTTCCGGCTCGCCCGGCGGCGACTTCGGCAGCCGCGGTCTGGTGCAGGGCGGATCGGGCGTCGACGCCGTGACATCGAAATACCGCGGTGCGCAAGGGCTCGACCCGGAATTCATCAAGAAGCTGGAAAAGCAGTTCGGCTTCGACAAGCCGGCCTACGAGCGCTTCGGCATTATGCTGTGGAATTATATCCGCTTCGATTTCGGCAAGAGCTATTTCCGCGATGTCAGCGTGTTGCAATTGATCAAAGAGAAACTGCCGGTGTCGATCTCGCTCGGCATCTGGATGACATTGCTCACCTACCTGATTTCGATCCCGCTCGGCATTCGCAAGGCTGTCGACGCCGGTTCGCACTTCGACGTGTGGACCTCGACCGTGATCGTCGTCGGCTACGCCATTCCCGGCTTTCTGTTCGCGATATTGCTGATCATCCTGTTCGCCGGCGGCTCGTTCTTCGACTGGTTCCCGCTGCGCGGTCTGGTCTCGGAAAATTTCTGGCAACTGCCGTGGTACGCCAAGATCGGCGACTATTTCTGGCATCTGACGCTGCCGATTATTTCGATGGTGCTCTCTGCCTTCGCCACCATGACGATGCTGACCAAGAACTCGTTCCTTGAGGAGATTCGCAAGCAATACGTACTCACGGCGCGCGCCAAGGGCTGCAGCAGCAACCAGGTCCTGTACGGTCACATCTTCCGCAATGCCATGCTCATCGTGATCGCCGGATTTCCCGGCGCCTTCGTGCACGCCTTCTTCACGGGCTCGCTATTGATCGAGACCATCTTCTCGCTCGACGGCCTCGGCCTGCTCGGCTTCGAGAGCGTGCTCAACCGCGATTATCCGGTCGTGTTCGCCACGCTTTACATTTTCTCGCTCATCGGCGTGGTCGTGAACCTGATCTCCGACCTCACCTATACGTGGATCGATCCGCGCATCGATTTCGAGACGCGGGAGGTCTGAGGTGGACGCCAAGGCGCGCGAC
Organism: uncultured Alphaproteobacteria bacterium; assembly: GCA_963821785.1. Lineage (GTDB taxonomy): Bacteria > Pseudomonadota > Alphaproteobacteria > Rhizobiales > Xanthobacteraceae > Pseudolabrys. Next base: position 716,795 of record CAWGFC010000001.1, read on the forward strand.
GACTATTCGGAAGCCGCGGTCGACACGCCTGCCGGCAGCCTGCAGCCGTGGATGTTCCGTTTCACGCTGTCGCCGCTCAATCGGCGGCGTTGGGAGAATTTCAAGGTCAACCGGCGCGGCTATTGGTCGTTGTGGGTATTCCTGGCGCTGTTTCTGATTTCGCTGTTCGCCGAATTCATCGCCAACGACAAGCCGATCTACATCCACGTCAACGGCCAATCGTTCTTTCCGGCGGTGGTGACCTATCCCGACACGGCCTTCGCCAGGGACAAAGACCCCAACCTGTTCGGCACCGCCGCCGATTATCGCGACGACTATCTGATGGGCCTGATCAAGAAAGAAGGCGGCACCGTGATCTGGCCGCTGATCCGTTTCTCCTACAACACGCAGGTGAGCAAGCCGCCGTCGCCGTTCCCGTCCAAGCCAACCTGGATGCTGAGCCAAAAGGATTGCGACTTCGCCGCCACCCACGGCTTCGCCAAATGCGGCGAACTCGAATACAACTGGCTCGGTACCGACGATGGAGGCCGCGACGTTCTGGCGCGGCTGATCTACGGCTTCCGCATCTCGGTGCTGTTCGGCTTGGCGCTGACCATCGTGTCGTCGATCGTCGGCGTCGCCGCCGGCGCGGTGCAGGGTTATTTCGGCGGTTGGACCGATTTGTTGTTTCAGCGCTTCATTGAAATCTGGACCTCGATCCCTTCACTTTATCTCCTGCTGATCATTTCTTCGGTGCTGGTGCCCGGCTTCTTTGTGCTGCTCGGCATCTTGCTGTTGTTCTCCTGGGTGTCGCTGGTCGGCCTGGTGCGCGCGGAATTCCTGCGCGGCCGCAATTTCGAATATATCCAGGCGGCGCGCGCGCTCGGCGTGTCGAACGCCGTGATCATCTTCCGCCATTTGTTGCCGAACGCCATGGTGGCGACCATGACGTTCCTGCCGTTCATCCTGTCGTCGTCGGTGATGACGCTGACCGCGCTCGATTTTCTCGGCTTCGGCCTGCCGCCCGGCTCGCCCTCGCTCGGCGAACTGTTGAGTCAAGGCAAGGCCAACGTGCAGGCGCCCTGGCTCGGCCTCACCGGCTTCTTCTCCATCGCCATCATGCTGTCGCTGCTGATCTTCATCGGCGAGGCGGTGCGCGACGCCTTCGATCCAAGAAAGACATTCCGATGAGCGGCGCGAGCGAAAAGCTTCTGTCGATCCGCGATCTCTCGGTCGCCTTCGGCCAGGGCGCGCGCGAGGTGCCGGCGGTCGACCGCGTGTCGTTCGATATTGGCAAGGGCGAGACGGTGGCGCTGGTCGGCGAGTCCGGCTCGGGCAAATCGGTCACCGCACTGTCGGTGATGAAGCTTTTGCCTTATCCGGCGGCGCACCATCCGTCCGGCTCGATCGTGTTCAAGGGCCGCGAGTTGCTGACCATGCCGGAGGAGGAAATCCGGCATGTGCGCGGCAACGACATCACCATCATCTTCCAGGAGCCGATGACATCGCTTAATCCGCTGCACACGATCGAGAAACAAATACGAGAAATTCTGCTTATTCATCAGGGCCTAGCTGGCGAGAAGGCGCGCTCCCGCATCGTCGATTTGCTCGGCCAAGTCGGCATTCCGGATCCGGAAGGCCGCCTGGGGAGCTATCCGCACCAGCTCTCCGGCGGCCAGCGCCAGCGCGTGATGATCGCCATGGCGCTCGCCAACGAGCCGGACCTGCTGATCGCCGACGAACCGACCACCGCGCTCGACGTCACGGTGCAGGCGCAGATCTTGAAACTGCTCAAGGACACGCAGACGCGGCTCGGCATGTCAATGCTGTTCATCACTCATGACCTCGGTATCGTGCGCAAGCTCGCCGATCGGGTCTGTGTCATGAACGCCGGCAAGATCGTCGAGCATGGGCCGGTCGAGCGCGTCTTCACCGCGTCCGAGCATCCGTACACGCGGGCGCTGCTCGCCGCCGAACCGAAGCCGGATCCGGCCCCGCCGAGGCCGCAGGCGCCGGTAGTGGTTTCGACCAAGGATTTGAAAGTGTGGTTCCCGATCAAGCGCGGCCTGATGCGCAAGATTGTCGGTCACATCAAGGCGGTGGATGGTATCAGCCTCGAAGTGCGCAAGGGCGAGACGCTTGGCGTGGTCGGCGAGTTGGGTTCGGGCAAGACCACGCTCGGCCTCGCCATCCTGCGGCTGATCTCGTCAAACGGCCCGGTGGTGTTCATGGGCCACATCATCCAGGGGCTGAAGTTCAAGGAAATGCGGCCGTACCGCCGCGACATGCAGATCGTGTTCCAGGATCCCTACGGCTCGTTGTCGCCACGCATGTCGGTGTCCGACATCATCGAGGAGGGCCTGTGGGTGCATCATCCGCAGCTTTCGGCCGAGGAGCGCACACGCCGTGTGGTGGCCGCGCTCACCGATGTCGGACTTGATGCCGACACCCGTGATCGTTATCCGCACGAATTTTCCGGCGGCCAGCGCCAGCGCATCGCCTTGGCGCGCGCGCTGGTGCTGGAGCCGACCTTTATCGTGCTCGACGAGCCGACCAGCGCGCTCGACATGCTGATCCAGTCGCAGATGGTCGATCTGTTGCGCGACCTGCAGAAACGGCGCGATCTGACTTACCTGTTCATCTCGCACGACCTGCGCGTGGTGGCGGCGCTGGCGAGCCGGCTGCTGGTGCTGCGCAATGGCAAGGTGGTCGAAGAGGGTGCGGCAGCCGACCTGTTCAAGGCGCCGAAAAGCGACTACACGCGGGCGCTGCTCGCCGCAGCCTTCAACCTGGAGACCGCGCCGGAAGGCGTCGTAGCACAATGAAAAAACGGGTTTCCTTCGGTATCGCGTTTGCATTCTGCCTACTCGGCGCCGTCGCGGCGATGGCGCAAATGCCTGCCCGCTATCCCATCAAAGCCGATGACGGCGATGCGATCGCCAATTTCGATCTCAAGCCTGGGTTTGCCGCGCGGCTCGACAGACTGCCGGGCAAGGTCCCGGTAGGCAACCTCAACGGCGACGTGACGCTGATGCAGTTCTACGATCTCAATTGCCCCTATTGCCGCGAGGCCGCGGCCGATATCGATACGCTGGTCCGTTCCGACAATAAGCTCAAATTGGTCTTCGTGCCTTACGCTGTCTTGTCGGTGGCTTCGGTGCGTGGCGCGATGATCGAGATCGCCGCCGCCAAGCAACTGACGCCCGAGCAATATCTCGAATTCCATAAGCGTATTTATGCCAACCGCGGCACCATCGACGGCCCGAAGGTTCTCGCGGTCGCCAAGGATATCGGGCTCGACCCTGAGAGGCTGGCGGGCGTCGCCAATACCGAAGCGACGCTGAATATCCTGCGCGACAATGCGACGTTCGGCGGCGAAGCGGGCCTCGCGGCGACGCCGGCCTATGTCATCGATGGTGTCGCCATCGTCGGCCACCCAGGGCTGAAGGCGCTGCAAAGCGTGGTCCGCTCGGTGCGCGCCTGCGGCAAGGTCGTGTGCTGAGCGATGGCCGCGCTTGACCTCTCCGACCGTGCCGCGCCGGCCGAACTCTCGGCGCCCGAGCGGCCGGTCAAGGGCTTTTTCGACTACCAGCGTTTCCGCGTGACACTGCCGGCCGGCCCGCAAACGCGCGATGTCGTTCGCGCCGGCAAGGTCATCGCATTGCTGCCGCTCGATCTCGAACGCGGCGAGATCTTGATGATCCGCCAGTTCCGGCCGGCGGCGCATCTCGCCAATGGCAAGGGCGAGTTGATCGAAATCGTGGCCGGCCGCGTCGAGCCTGGCGAGCAACTGATGGAAACCGCGCGGCGCGAGTGTCAGGAAGAAATCGGCGTTACGCCGTCGGCGCTGGTTGAGCTGTTCAGCTATCTGCCCACGCCAGGATTGACCGACGAGGAGGTGACGCTCTTTGTCGCCGCCGTCGATGCCTCGCGCGTGCCGGAACGAACGCAGCCGACCCCGGGCGAATATATCAGCGTGATGCGCGTGCCGATCGACGCAGCACTCGGGGCGCTAGGCGAAGGGAAAATGCATAACGGTCCGCTGATCGTCGGGCTGCAATGGCTGGCGATCAATCGCGGCCGGTTGCGCGAATTGCTCGGTCGCTAAATCCGCTTTACGCTGGTGACGTCGCTGCCCGCGGCCTTGATGCGGGCAATGGCCTCGGCGGTGGATTCGATTGCCACCGCCATCGCATGTGCGTTGGCGTGCAGCAAAGTCTCGCCGTCGCGCGCGATGGCGACATGGCCCTTCCAGAACACCAGATCGCCGCGGCGCAGCTCGCCGAACGACGACAATGTGCCGAGCGCATGCTCCTGCATGTCGCTGTCGCGCGGGCAGGCGATGCCGGCCGCCTGTAGCGAAACCTGTACTAGCCCGGAGCAATCGATACCGAGCGAGGTCTTGCCGCCCCATAGATATGGCGCGTGGAGAAACTCTTCAGCGATCGCAACAAAATCCGCCTCTCTCGCCTTGATCGGCGCGAGATGCGCGATCGGCAGATGCCAGCCGTTCGCCGTGATTGCGAAGCGCTCGTCCTGCCGCGCGATTGCAAGCCGCGCGCCCATCGGCAGCGCTCCCGCTGGCGCCAGCTTGATGTCCGGGCCGGGAAACGCAAACGTTCGCGGTACCGACACCTTGTGCGTCGCCGCAGGTCCCCGTTGGCCGAGGGCGTTGGCGGACAGCCACCCGACATAGCCGTCGGTTTCGATCTGGCCCCAGGCCCAACCCTCGTCATTCGTCTCATAGATGACGACGGTTTCGCCGAGCAGCGCCTGCGTGTCGAGCCGAGCCTCATGCGAGGGCATGCGGCGCAAGGCCGCGATCGGCTCGATGATTTCGTGGCGAGCGCCTTCAACAAAGCGTGCGGCCTCGACTTGACCCATGAGATAGTCCGCTGCGATCTCGGGACGGAACGGATTGATGCGGGGATCGAGTGCGACCATTGTTTATGCGTAGCGGGCGCAGAGCATTGCGTAGAGCGCGCGCGCCGTCTGCAGTTCGGCGCCTTCCGGACGCCCGGGCTTGGCGGCTGCCGACCAGGCGAAAACATCGAGATGCAGCCAGGATTTTGCGGCGATGAACTTGCGCAGGAACAGCGCCGCGGTGATGGCGCCGCCTTGGCCGCCGGTGCTGACGTTGTTCGTGTCGGCCACCTTGGAATCGAGCATCGCCTCGTAAGGCTTCCAGAGCGGCATGCGCCACAGCGGATCGTTCTCCGACGCACCGAAACGGGCGATCTCTTCGGCGAGGGCATCGTCATCGGTGAAGGCGGCCGGCACGTCGGGCCCGAGCGCGACGCGGGCGGCGCCGGTCAGCGTCGCGAAATCGGCGACCAGCGCCGGCTTGTCCTCGTCGGCGAGCGTGAGTGCGTCGGCCAGGACCAGGCGGCCCTCGGCGTCAGTATTGCCGATCTCGACGCTGATGCCCTTGCGCGAGGTATAAATGTCGCGCGGGCGGAAGCTGGTGCCGGAAATCGAATTTTCCACCGCCGGGATGATGACACGCAGCCGCACCTTCAGCTTGCGCGCCATGATCATGTGCGCCAGCCCAAGCGCGGTGGCGCCGCCGGCCATATCCTTCTTCATGTTGAGCATGCCGGTATCGTTCTTGATGTCGAGGCCGCCGGTGTCGAAGCACACGCCCTTGCCGACCAGCGTGATCTTCGGTGCGGCTTCGTTGCCCCAGGCGATGTCAATCAGCCGCGGTGCGCGCGCCGAACCGGCACCGACCGCGGCGACCAGCGGAAATTGCTTGGCCAGCGCATCGCCGGCGGTGACCTCGATCTTGGCGCCGTGCTGCTTGGCGAGCGCACGAGCGGCCTCTTCCAATTCGGCCGGCCCCATGTCGTTCGACGGCGTGTTGATCAGATCGCGCGCCAGCGTCACGCCCTCGACGATGCGGGTGAGGTCGTCGCCATCGACGCCCTCGGGCACAACCAGCCGCATGCTACGCGCCTCCGCCTTGCGGTAACGGGTGAATTGATAGGCGCCGAGCGCGAAAGCGAGCGCCGCCAATCGCGCGTCGTGCGGCGCATTGGCGAAGCGGTAGGTGCCCGGCGGCAGCAGGGTCGCAAGCTGTCCCGGTCGGAACAGGTCCTTCACCGGCGCATCGGCGGCTTCGATGCCGAACAGCACGCCGGCTAGCGTGCCGTCGGATTTCGGCACGACGAGATGGCGGCCGGGCTTGGGCTCGTAGCCAGTGGCGCGGATGTAGACTTGCTCGCGGTCGTCGACCTTCTGAACGACGCCGTCGAATGTGGCGGCAGTGACGAACAGGATAGGGATCGTTGCGCCATCGGCGGCTTTGACGAACATCGGATGCATGTCTACTCCGCGGCGTCGCGTATCGAGGGTTTTGGCACATAGCCGTCGCGCGTCTGCGGCAGCTTCCAGCCCAGCATTTTGGCGGCGATCAGCGTGCGCAGCACCTGCGCGGTGCCGCCGCCGATGGTGAACATACGCACGTCGCGTGCCATGCGTTCCAGCGGCAGATCGCGCGAATAGCCGCGCGCGCCGAAAAATTGCAGCGCGTCGTTGACGATTTTGATCGCGCTCTCCGAAGCGAAGATCTTCGCCTGCGCCGCCAGCATTGGATCGGGGAACGCGCTGCAGTCTGGCCCGCGCGAGCGCGCCGCGGTGTAAAGCATGAGCTGGGCGGCGGTGAGCTGGGTCTGCATGTCGGCCAACATCCATTGCAGGCCCTGGAATTCGCCGATTTTGCGGCCAAACTGCTCGCGCGTCTTCGCCCAATTGAGCGCATGATCGAGCGCGCCGGCGGCGATACCCATTGCTACCGTGCCGGCGCCGACGCGCTGGCTGTTGTAGGCGTTCATGAGGTCGGCAAAGCCGCGGCGGAAACCGGATGGCGGCAGCACGGCCATGTCCGCCGGCACCTCAAGGTTTTCGAAGGTCAACTCGCCTTCCGGCATGCCGCGCAGGCCCATGGTCTGTTCGCGCCGCGTCACGTGCAGTCCCTTGGAATCATCACGCACTGCCAGGAAGCCACCGATACCGAGCTCATACCCGTGCTCGTCGAACACGCGCGCGAAGATCAGATGCAGCTTCGAAACGCCCGCGCCGGTGATCCAGTGCTTCTTGCCGTTGATCACATAAACGTCGCCGCGCCTGTCGGCGCGCGTTGTCATGGCGGTCGTGTCGCTGCCGGCGTCGGGCTCGGTGATACAGATGGCCGGCTTGTCGCCCGCGAGCACCAGCCGTGCGGCGAGCTTTTTCTGCGCCTCGCTGCCATAGGCCATGACCGTCGAAATGGCGCCCAAGTTGGTCTCAACCACGATGCGCGCGGTGACCGCGCAGGATTTGGCCATTTCCTCGATCACCAGCACGGCATCGAGGAAGGAGTGGCCTTGCCCGCCGAACTCCCTGGGAATGGTCATCCCACAGAAGCTGCCCTCAGCGAGCGCCCTCACGATATCCCAGGGATATTGCTCGTCGCGATCGACGGCCGCGGCCCTCGGTCGCACCACGTTTTGCGAGAATTCGCGGGCACGTGCCTGCAGGGCGATTTCATCCGGGGTCAGGGTCAGTTTCATGTCGTAATCTTTAAGCCCACTGTATGGGCCAGAATACAAGTTAACCACTCGTTAGGGTTAACGTTTTATTGCTCGGGGCATGCCAAGACCGGCCTTTGCCGCCCGCCTGTTTGCCTCCGCCGCTCTTGCGGCGGTACTGGCTTTGTCGGTCGCCGGCTGTATGAGGACCGGCAACGATATAACCGGTTCCATCACCGCCCCGGAAACACCGCGGACCGATGCCGAATGGCGGCGTTCGCTCGATGTCTGGGGCGCGCATTACCGCGAAAATCCCAACGACTCCAACGCAGCTATTGCCTATGCCCGCGCGCTGCGCGCTACCGACCAGAACGCGCAGGCCGTCGCCGTCCTGCAGCAGGCGACGATCCGCAATCCGAAAAATATGCAGTTGCTCGGCGCCTATGGCCGGGCACTGGCCGACGTCGGCGACTACAACCAGGCGCTCGACGTCCTCACGCGCGCACATACGCCGGACAATCCGGACTGGCGCATCCTCAACGCGCAAGGTGCCGTGCTTGATCAGCTCGGCCGCTATACCGAGGCCCAGCAGCATTACGCCGCCGCGCTTAAGATCGTGCCGGGCGAGCCGTCGGTTCTGTCCAACCTCGGTCTCTCCTATGCTTTGACCAAGGACCTGCCGCGCGCCGAGGCGACCTTGCGGCAGGCGATGGCGCGGCCCGACGCGGCCCCCAAGGTGCGGCAGAATCTTGCGCTGGTGGTCGGACTGCAGGGCCGTTTTGCTGATGCCGAACAGATCGCGCGTGCCGATCTGCCGCCGGACGAAGCCGCCGCCAACGTCGCCTATCTCAGGCAGATGCTGGCGCAGCGCGGCCAGTGGGCGAAAAAAGGCGGCCTGCCGCACATCCCCGCGCCCGATGCCGGATCCTGAAAATCAACTGTGATTGCGGCTAATCTTGCTGGCATGAGCGCTATTCCGTTGGCGGCGATCAGCGGATCGCCATGACCTTGATCACGGCCGGGCCAAGAATGACGACGAACAGGACCGGCAGGAAGAACAGGATCATCGGCACTGTCAGTTTCGGCGGCAGGCCGGCGGCCTTCTTCTCGGCTTCCGCCATGCGCATGTCGCGGTTTTCCTGCGCCATCACGCGCAACATGTTCGCCAATGGCGTGCCGTAACGCTCCGCTTGCTGCAACGCCATGCAAACCGATTTCACGCCTTCCAGATCGGTACGCTTGGCAAGGTTCTCGTAGGCTTGGCGGCGATCAGGCAGATAAGACAATTCGGCGGTGGTGAGCGTGAGCTCCTCGGCGAGCGCCACCGATTGCGTGCCGACTTCGTCACTCACCTTTTTGAACGCGGCCTCGATCGACATGCCGGATTCCACGCAGATCAGCAGCAGGTCGAGCGTGTCGGGAAACGCGCGTTTGATCGAGAGCTGGCGGCGCTGGATCTTGTTCTTGAGGATCATCAGCGGCAGATGCATGCCGATATAGGCGGCAGCAATGCACATGCCGAGCTTGACCATTGCTGGCTGTTGGAAATCGAGCACGACGAACAGATAGACCGCGGCGAACAACGCGGTCGCCGCCGGCGTCACCATGCGGAAAAACAGGTAGGTGATGTAGGGAGCCTGCCCACGGTAGCCGGCCTGCACCAGCTTGAGCCGAGCCTCTTCCTGCCCGACCCATTTCTTCAAATTGAAGCGGTCGACGATCGCCTGAATGGATTGCTTCGCCGAGGGGCGCAGATTGACCTTCTGTTGCGCCTGCGCCATGCGTTCGCGTTCGCGCTGGCGAATCTTTTCTCGCTCGAGCGCGACTGCCCGCATGCGCTTGCCGAGCGGATCGGCGAGCACCAGCGGCATCGCCAACGTCAAGACGGTGGCGACCGCGGCGATGGCGGCGAACAGCATCGTCAGCGTCTTGGTATTGAGCGAGTCGATCAAGAAATCGAGCATCGGTACCCTATATTGTCACGAGGCGCGTACGTTAGAAATCGAAGTTGATCATTTTCTTCATCACCATCACGCCCATTGCCATCCACACGACGGAAGCGGCCAGCATCAAACGGCCGAGCGGTTCGATCCACAGCAGCGAGATATAGTTCGGACTCGTGATGTAGACCATCGTCATGACCGCGAGCGGCAGTGCGCCGATGATGCCGGCCGATGCCTTCGCTTCCTGCGACATGGCCTGGATCTTAGCTTTCATTTTCTTACGGTCGCGCAGCACGCGCGAAAGGTTGCCGAGCGCTTCCGCGAGATTGCCGCCGGACCTCTGCTGGATCGAGACGACGATGCCGAAGAAATTGGCCTCCGCCACCGGCATCTGCTCGTAAAGCTTGGCACAGGCTTCTCCGAGTGGCATGCCGATAGCCTGGGTTTCGACGATCGCGCGGAATTCGGATTTCACCGGCTCCGGCGCCTCGATCGTGATCATTTTGAGGCAGTCGAGCAGCGGCAGCCCGGCCTTCACGCCGCGCACGATGATGTCGACCGCATCCGGGAAGGCATGGAGAAATTGGCCCTCGCGCCGTTTCTTCAAATAGGACAACAGCCAGCGCGGCAGGCCAAACGCGCCGGCTAGACCCAGCACGGCAGCGACCAGAAGGTTGCCGCCGGTGAACAGGCCGACCACGAACAAGACCGTACCGATGCCGCCCGAGATAAGGAAGAATTGCTGCTTCGACCAGGATAAGCCGGCCTGCGCGATGCGCACGAGGAGGGGGATGTGTTTGGTTTTCTTGTGACGCTCGTCGAATTCCTTGAGTGTATTTTCGATGACATCGCGTCGCGACTTCTGATGGCCGCGCGTGGCGCGCACCGCGGGCTCCGACTTGGCGACACTGGCCATGCGTTGTTCGGCTTTGCGCTCGCCCGACAGCAGCGGATAGATGAATACCCAGATCACGCCGCCGACCGCGACTGACGCCAAAAAGAACAGGGCAATTGGTTGCATGGTGCCCCCGAACTAGGTCCGTATGGCGTTGCTGACGGCTTCCGCGGCGTCGAGCGCGTTGGCCAAGCGCTTTTCCTCGCCGTAGTAACGGGCACGATCCCAGAAGCGCGGCCGGCCGATGCCAGTCGAGCGATGGCGGCCGAGGATGTTGCCTTGCGCGTCCTCGCCGGCCATGTCGTATACAAATAGGTCCTGAGTGATGATGACGTCGCCTTCCATCCCCATCACCTCGGTGACGTGGGTGATCTTGCGCGAGCCGTCGCGCAGGCGCGCGGCCTGGATGACGACGTCCACCGAGGCGGTGATCATTTCGCGAATGGTGCGCGACGGCAACGAGAACCCGCCCATGGTGATCATCGATTCAAGACGCGACAGCGCTTCGCGCGGGTTGTTGGCGTGTAGCGTGCCCATCGAGCCGTCATGGCCGGTGTTCATCGCCTGCAGCAAGTCGAATGCTTCGGGTCCGCGCACTTCGCCGACGATGATGCGTTCAGGGCGCATACGCAGGCAGTTGCGCACCAAATCGCGCATGGTAACCTGGCCTTCGCCTTCGAGGTTGGGCGGCCGCGTTTCCAGGCGCACCACGTGCGGCTGCTGCAGCTGCAATTCGGCTGCGTCTTCGCAGGTGATGATGCGTTCGTCGTCGGCGATGAACTGGGTGAGACAGTTGAGCAGCGTGGTCTTGCCGGAACCGGTGCCGCCGGACACCAGCGTGTTGACGCGGCTGTGTCCGATGATGCGCAGGATTTCCGCGCCCTGCTCGGTGATGGTGCCAAACCTGACCAGTTGGTCGAGCGTCAGCTTATCTTTCTTGAATTTGCGGATGGTGAGCGCCGGTCCGTCGATCGCCAGCGGCGGCACGATGGCGTTGACGCGCGAGCCGTCCGGCAAGCGTGCGTCGCAGATCGGCGAGGATTCGTCGACGCGGCGGCCGATCTGACTGACGATGCGCTGGCAGATGTTCAGCAGTTGCTGATTGTCCCGGAAGCGGATGCCAGTCTTTTGAATCTTGCCTTTGACTTCGATGTAGACCGTGCCGGAGCCGTTGACCATGATGTCGGCGATATCGTCGCGCGAAAGCAACGGCTCAAGGGGGCCGAAACCGAGCACATCGTTACAGATGTCGTCGAGCAGTTCTTCCTGCTCGGAGATCGACATCACGATGTTTTTGATCGCGATGATCTCGTTGACGATGTCGCGAATTTCTTCGCGCGCGCTATCGGCATCGAGGCGCGCGAGTTGCGCCAGATCAATTGCTTCGATCAGCGCGCCGAAGATAACACCTTTGACCTCGTAATAGGTTTCCGAGCGTCGTGAATCGACCGCGGGCATAATGACCGTTGTCGGCGCGCGGGTTGCAGACGGCGCCGAGATCAGCGGTGCACCCAGCCCGTCCGCCGGAATCGGCGCGCGGCCGGTTTCCATCCCGCCGCCGGCAGCCGGCTTAGGTACCGCGCCCGATTGCGCCGGAGCCGCTGCGTCCGCCACCGGGACCGCAGCGCGCGCCTCAGATGTTCCACTACGCCTACCGAACACGGGAATGGTCTCCGGACAAAATCAGCTTGATCGCTTCATCAGCTTGGCTAGCAAGGGAGTCAGCAGACCACCGCGAGATCTCTTCGCCTCGGCGCGTCCGGTCAGCGTCTGCGCCAATTGGCGGAACATTTCCGCAGTTTTGTGGTTCGATGTCACCTCGGCGATCATCTGACCATTGTTGGCGGCGGTTCCGAAAATCTGCGGCTCGAACGGAATCACCGCGAGCGGCTGGTCTTCAAGCGCCTTGGCGAAGTCCGCTGGCGTGATCTCCGGCCGTTTCGGCACGCCGACTTGGTTGAGGCAGTAATACGGGCGGTGATCGTTCGGCCGCGCGGCGCGCAGTAAGTCAACCAAGTTCTTAGCGTTGCGCAGGTTGGCAAGGTCGGGCCCGGCCACTACCAGGATCTCGTCGGCGCCGACCAGCAGCCGCTTAGTCCAGCCGGACCATATATGCGGGACGTCGAGCACAACGCACGGGATCGTGCTGCGCAGAGAATCGAGAATCGAGTCGAACGCGTCGGCGCCGAAATCGTAGACCCGGTCGAGCGTCGCCGGCGCGGCCAGTAGGCTTAGATGATCGGTGCATTTGGACAGCAGGCGATCGACAAAGGCGCTGTCGACGCGGTCGGGCGAAAACACTGCGTCGGCGATACCTTGCGGTGGATCCTGATTATAATCGAGGCCGGCGGTGCCGAAAGCCAGGTCGAGGTCCGTCACGACCGAATCGAGCGAGAGATCGCGCGCGATCGCCCAGCTGATGTTATGCGCGACGGTTGACGCGCCGACGCCGCCCTTGGCGCCGACCACGGCAATGATGCGGCCGACCGGCTTGGCATCGGGCGCCGAGAACAGTCCGCAGATCGCGCGCACGATGTCGATGGTGCCGACCGGCGCGATCATATAGTCGCTCACGCCGCGCCGCGTCATCTCGCGGTAGAGCGTCACATCGTTGACGCGGCCAATGACGATCACTCGCGTGCCGGAATCGCAGACCTCGGCGAGTTGATCGAGGCCGTGCAGGATTTCATCGGAATGGCGCTCTGATTCGATGACGATGACGTTCGGCGTCGGCGATCCGCGATAAGCCTCGGCCGCGGCGGCGATGCCGCCCATCTGGATTTTCAGGTGGGCCTTGCTGAGGCGACGATCTTCCCCGGCGGCTTGCACGGCCGCGGCGGTCTCGACCGTCTCGCAAAAAGCCTGGACCGAGACCCGTGGCGCGGGCGCGATGTGTTCGCCGGTGGTGCCATCGGCCGCCGCCGGCTTCGCCTCGTGGTCAGCCACTGCGACTTGAGATGCGTGTTTGATCATTTGCCGATATCGCTGATTTTGTTCTTATCGTAATCGCCAGGATAAGTGGCGGAGGGGTTTTCGCCCTTGCGGTAGTGATCGATCGCCACCGAGCGGCGTGCTGCATAAGCCGGCGCTTCACCGCGCGGCTGCACCAGGTCCTCGGGGTTGGCGACCATAGCGGCAAGATTACGCTGGTTGGCGCAGCCGAGATTCCAGTATGGCTGGTTCTCGGTGTACGCGGTGTCCAGGCTGGTTCCGAGGTCGTGCGGCCAGAGGCCGCAAGGGCCGGCTTCGGCCGCGATCTTGGCATAGTTAAGCTTGATGCTGGCGAGCGTGGGACCCGACGCTTTGTAGGTTCGCACATAGATCGCGTTTCGCGGCACACCGGCCGCGGCGAGAATTGATTGCACTTCGCGCATCGAATCGGCAGCGGCGCGCTCGATCGATCGGCCGTGCGGAACATCGACGATGATGCCGCTGGTGGCCTCGCGGTGCCACAACTGTGCGAACGAAAGCACGTCGGCGCGCTGACTCGGGGTGAGCCCACCACGATTGCGTCCCACGAAAACTTCGACGGTATGCTCGCGTTCCTTCAGGGTGATCGGATGGCGTTCGTGATAGTCGTCCGGATAGGCCGCTTGTTGCGTGACGTGTTGCGTGTAGCAACCGGCCAGCGAGGTGGCGAGACCGACGACCGCTAACGCGCGAAGCGCCGTGGCGCTGCGGCGTTTGACAATCGTTGTAAGCAAACCTGTCATCGATCGTCTCCTCATGCCGCTCAATCGAGAATGAATCCGTATTTGCCGTGGTATTCGCTCGGCGGCGCGTCAACCTTGCCGGCGCCGTAGATACGGTTGAGGCGCCCGAGCAACGCGGTCGACTGATCGTTGGGATCGGAGAAGCCGTCATCGGGCCGCGCCAGTTGCTTCTGCGCCACCGCACGCACCACATAGGGCGTGACCAGAACCATCAATTCGGTCTGGTTGTTGATGTAGTCGCGGCTTCTGAACAGGCTGCCGAGCACCGGCAGCTGCATCAGGCCCGGGACGCCGTTGATCTGCTGCTTGGTCGTCTGCTGGATCATGCCGGCCAGGGCCAGCGATCCGCCCGACGGAATTTCGACCGTGGTCTCGGCGCGGCGGGTGCTGATCGACGGGATGGTCAGCGTCTGAGTCGAGCCGGGCACCGCCAGTGTCAACGCGTTGTCTGTCGACAGGTCGGAAACTTCGGTCATCACCTTGAGACTGATGCGGCCTTCCGACAGCACCACCGGCGTAAAGACCAGGCTCACACCGAACTTCTTGAAGTCGACCTGCGCTTGGCAGAGCGGCGGCGACTTGGTGGTATCGCACGACAGTCCGTTGGGGATCGGAAATTCGCCGCCGGCGACGAAGCTCGCGGTCTCGCCTGAGATCGCGGTCAAATTAGGCTCGGCCAACGTGCGCAACACACCGGCGCGGTCCATCGCCCGCAGCGTCGCGGTGACATTATTGAATTGTCCAGTGAACGCGGTGTTGCTGAGCGGTTGACCGGTGGCAGAGAATGCGTTTTGCGTGTTGAGATTTACCACGGCGCTGCCGTAGTTGAGTGTGCCGCTCAGATCGATGCCGAGTTGCTTGATGACATCGCGACGCACCTCGGCAACCGTCACTTTGAGCATAACCTGGTCGCGCCCGCGCACGGAAATGCCGTTGACCACCTTGGTACCGTCGCCAACAAGCCGCGAGGCGAGGTCAAAGGCTTGCTGTGACTCCGCTGCGCTGGCAGCACTTCCGGACAGCATGATACCATCGCCCACGCCCTCGATATGGATGTCGGCATCCGGCATCGTCTGCTTGAGCGCGGCGCGCACGCCGTTAAGGTCACGCGTGACGGCGATGTCGAAACCGGCAATCTGCTTGCCCTCGGCATCGAAGAAAAAGATGTTGGTTTGCCCGATTGCCACGCCGATCATGTAGACCCGGCGCGAGGAACGGATAACCGCGTTGGCGATTTTTGGATCGGCGACCAGAACGTCCTTGATGTCGGCCGGCAGGTCGATAGCGACCGACTTGCCGATGCCGAGCGGTATGAAGCGCGAAGTCGCCTCGCTTGCCGCCACTTGGATCACAGGCATGCGTTTGTCGGCCGC
The DNA here is from genome assembly GCA_963821785.1 of uncultured Alphaproteobacteria bacterium. Taxonomy (GTDB): domain Bacteria; phylum Pseudomonadota; class Alphaproteobacteria; order Rhizobiales; family Xanthobacteraceae; genus Pseudolabrys. Next base: position 732,206 of record CAWGFC010000001.1, read on the forward strand.
CGCAACTGGGACCGATGGCGCCAAGCCGGCGCCCAAAACGAGTGCCAGCAGCGCGGCGGCACGAATTGGAGTCGTCATCGCCATGTCCCCGATTCCCCTCGCTCGATCATTTCGGTGTCGTCATCGTGCCGACGCCGAAACGCACGACGTTCACGCCGGTGCGGCGTCCGCCCAGAGTGTCTTCGGATTGCGGCGCGTCTTGTCTAGCGTCGGTAATGCTGCGCAACGCCAGCGACAGCGTGCCGAGTTGCTGGGAGAGCGCGAGCGTCTCGGTTTGACGCGGCGTTAATTCGAGCGTCGCGGTCTTGCCGACCACAACCTTCTGCCCGTCTTTTTCCTGAACATTCTGGTCGATCGCCAGCACGCGGACGTTCGTAAGAACGGTTTCGCTGCTGTGCGTCTCGCCGCCAGCCGTTTTATCGGTTTCACGGCGCGTCAGGATGACGTCGACATGATCGTTCGGCAGGATGAATCCGCCGGCACCGGTCTCCGGCGAAATCTGTGTGGATATGGCGCGCATGCCGGTCGGTAGTATCGCGGCCATGAAGCCGGAGCCTTTGGCGTTGACGAGCTTGACCTCGCGGATCGGTTCGCCGCCGACGAATGGCGCGCGCGCGATAGAGCCAGACAGGGCCTCGATGGCGTTGGGCCGGTCGGACCTGCGGATAAAATTTCCAGCAGCTGCGTTGGCCGGCCACTGCTGCCATCGCACGTCGCCTGGCGAAACCGTCTGGCCCATGCTGATGTCGCCTTTGGCAACGAGAACATCGACCGTGGCGATCTGCTGCACAGGCGCGGTCTTGACCTGCGCCGGCTTTTCCGTACGGCCAGCCAGCATGGCAGCGACGCCGCCCGCGGCGATGGCAACGGTCAACACAACGAGACGCGCGGCTTTCATACGCTTCACTCTCACCGAGACATGACGGCCGGATCGGCCGCGTAATCGACATGGCGGCCAGTGCGACCGCCTGCACCGGATTTCAACAGCTAAAGGTCAAGGTATGGTTAAGGAGCGGTATCTAAATCGAGTTAATTTTGTCTTGCCGCGATTTTTCAGGACGCATGATCTCGTCCGAATGCCGGTTCCCACGCCGGATCAAGTCCGAGGGCATGCTTTTCAGGATCATGCGCTGGAGCGTCGGGCTTCAAATGCCGAACGCGGGCATCCAGCCGGTTTTGGGATAGACGGCCAGCGCCGCCGCCGCGAGTGCAATACCGTAAGGCACGCCGCTGCCGGCGTTGTGCAGCCTGAGGATCCAGGCATGACGGGCGAGCATGTCCGGCAGCGGCAGTCGCCGGAACTGAAGTAGCAACACCGTCAGCACGCCACCGAACAGCGCTGCATAGATGAGGTAATCCAGCAGGTAGTCGAAGCCGAACCAAAGCGCCGTTGCCGCCGCCAGCTTGGCATCGCCGCCGCCGATCCAGCCCATTGAAAAGAAGCCGAAGCAGACCACCAGCACCAGCGCGGCAGCGGCCAAATGCATGCCGATGGCCGTCAAACTCATGCCGGTGATGATCGTCAGCAGGAAAAAGCTTGCGGCTAGCGCGAGCGAAAGCCGGTTCGAGATGGTCATGGTCAGAAGATCGCTCGAAGCGGCGAACGCCATCAAGGCCGGGAACAGCAAGAGCCTGATAACGTCGGTCAACATGGTGGTCGTCCTTGCGCGTGAATCGCCTGCGTGACGAGACGTTACGCTGTGCAAGCTTGCGGTTCGGTTAGCGCGCGAAATCTTTATTGTTCGTAAAGCATCTGCCGAAAGCGGCCGGCGAAAGCAAAAGGTCGTAATTCAAATAAGCCTTTATTTACTGCACCGCCCTAACTGTTTGAACAACAATAACTTGGATGAGTGAGCATCGCGCGCGGAGCTTTTTTCCGCTAAGCGGGCGCCATTTTGCCGATGCGAATGCTTCAAGGCATGGGATGCAATCGGGGGTAAACGTGACGATCTATCAGGCCGGCCCAAACGACGTGCGGAAGAAAACCCTCGTCAACTTTCTACGAACATTTGAGCGGACCAAGCTCTACGATCTGCTGGCCGCTGCGCCTTTGATCGCATGGTACGGATTCGCCTTAACCCTGCAATTGCCGCGCCTGGCGCATCAAATCACATCGCTCGACCTGGCAACGGTGGACGTCCACGACCTCGCCGGTATCGCTTCGAATCTCGCTACGCAGGTATTTTTCGCTGTGTTGGCTTTGCTGATGGTGTTGCGCTGCCAGCCGCTCGGCAAAGCGCCCGGCTTCTATCCGCGGTTTGCAGCGGTGGCCGGGACATTCATGAGCATTGCCATTGTCGTGTTGCCCAAGCGAGAGCTTTCCGTATCGCTTCATGTGGCCTCGACATTCCTGATAGTTGGCGGCATCGCATTTGCACTTTATGCGGTGCTCGAACTCGGACGCTCGCTCAGCATGCTGCCGGAAGCGCGGCGGTTGGTGACCAACGGGCCTTACAGCGTGATCCGACATCCAGTCTATCTCGGCGAAGCGGTCGCGCTTGTGGGGGTGACACTGCAATACCTTTCGCCCTGGGCGTTGGCCTTGTTAGCCCTGCAATGCATCTTCCAGTTGGAGCGAATGAAGAACGAGGAACTCGTCCTGTCGCGCGCCTTTCCGGAATACCGAGATTACGCGGCACGCACGGTGCGGCTCCTGCCAGGCGTGTATTGAGACTGAAACAGATCCAATAGATTTTGCCCGCGTACTCCACCGGAGGCTAAATTCGCAATTCTGCTTGTGCGGCCGGAGGGCAGGACAGCAGCGGGCTGTCGGCTGCTCAAAAATAAAAACCCCGGTATCTTTTACCGGGGTTCTTACGTGTAGATGCGGTCATAAAGTTACGGCTGGGCTACCGGTCCAGCCGCAACCAATCGCAAGTCGTGAAGGGCAGCGCAGCCAGTATCTGCTGCGCGCTTTGCTTACTGAGCCGCAAGCTTGTTGGTAATGCCGGTGAACGTGGTGTTGAGCTGCGTGCCGAGACCGTTCACGACCGCGATGATCGCGACCGAGATGCCAGCGGCAATGAGGCCGTATTCGATAGCGGTTGCGCCGGATTCGTTCTTCACGAAACGCACGAAGAGATTTTTCATCGGTAACTCCTGGGTGATCCACACGTGGCTGTCTGAGCAGGTCCAAAGGACCGGATTAGCTCCGGCTGCATCGAACCACGCTCGACCGTAACGACGAGGTCTTGCGAGCAGGTTAATCTGATTGAAGAAATACAGGGCAATGTCGCGTGTATACATCGTAGTTAACAAGTTATAGTGCAAAAAATAGCATGGTTAACAAATTATTGTTCCGATATATACTTATCGTATTCAAAATGTACTGGTCTCAATACACAGGTTTTTGTTTGAGACTTACAATAATGGCTATAGGGCGGCCAGATTACGCTGGTTGAGAGCATCGAGAACCTCTGTCTGATTGCGAAATCTTATTTGCATTTTGCGGTGCGCGGGCGATGGCCTCGAGAAACAGTTTACGGATTCCTGTGGCACCGACGAGTAGAGCTTTGCCGGTAGTTTCGGTGGCTCGACGCTCTGTCCGCTTAAGCGCCGAATTGGCGGTCTTTGCAGTTCATTCACCAATTTGCAGTCAACTCTTGAGGTCGGCCGGCTGACGTTGCGGCGGGTCCTGTTGCGTGTAGCGTACTGGAGAGTTCAATGTCGGCCGTGTTGGGGCGTCGCAGGCGACTGATCCGCGCTTGGGCCTGGACGATCATTTTCGCGGCTACGCTCGGCGTTCCGGTAGCGCGAGCCGAGACCCTGACCGTCGCTGTTGATCAAGCGCAGGTAATGCACCTGCCTAAAGGCGTCGCCACCATAGTCCCGGGCAATCCATTGATCGCCGACGTCAGCCCGGCAAGCGGCGGCGCCTGGGTCGTCACCGGCAAAGGCTATGGCACCACCAATATGCTGGCGCTCGATCGCCAGGGTAGCGTCGTGATGAACATGACCGTCGAGGTTCTCGGCGCATCCGGCAGCAATCTGGTCGTGGTCTACAAGGGCGCCGAGCGCGAAACCTACAGTTGTGCGCCGGTTTGCGAGCACCGCATCACGCTCGGCGACTCGAAAGACTATTTCAAAGCTGCGCTTGACCAGAGCCACGACCGTACGAACCTAAAAAATTAGACTGACCCGCAACCGCGCTGAACGCTTTATGCCGTAGCGGCCGCACCCGTGCCACGCCTCCCGGCGCGATCATGGTTATCGGTCGCTTAACCGGAACTCGCGCTACTTCCCGATCCCAGCAACAATTCGACAACGCGGCTTTGGTATGAGTTCCCACGGTATTTCGGCATCTCACAACGGTCTCGAAGGTAGCCATGCTCGAACGTATTCGGAGCCAGATCGCGGCCCGCCTGCACCGGCTGATACCGACGCGCGTCGCACGCCAATTCACGCGTCATCAGGAAGGCGCCGCCGCCGTTGAATTTGCCCTGGTCGCGATTCCATTTCTAGCGCTGACGTTCGCCATCATTGAAACGGCGCTCGTGTTTTTCGCCGGGCAGACGTTGGAATCCGCCGCGTCCGATGCAGGCCGGCTGATCATGACCGGTCAGGCCCAATCGGCAGGCTTCTCGAAAGACGATTTCAAAACCGCGGTATGCAACGATCTCGCCGGCGGATTGTTCGATTGCAGCGGCGGCGTTTCCGTGAACGTTACGACCTTTTCCAGCTTCGGTTCGGTCAATACGGCGGCGCCCCTCACCAATGGTCAGCTCGATACCACGAAAACGAACTATGCGCCGGGCGGTCCGAACTGCATCGTCGCCGTACAGCTGTACTATGAGTGGCCGATTTATGTGTCGCTGCTCGGCGACAACCTGGCCAATCAAAACGGCAACAACCGCCTGTTGGTGGCGACTTCGGTATTCCGCAACGAACCTTATGGGCCGGCTGCATGCTGAAAATCTCCACCCGCGGACAGCTTTCGCGATTCACGCGCGACCGTCGCGGCGTTTCCGCCGTCGAATTTGCTATCATCGCGCCGGTGATGATCGGGCTTTACCTTGGGTGCGTCGAGATTTCGGATGGCGTGGCCGCCGATCGCAAAGTCAGCCTGGTTGTCGATGCGCTCGCCAATCTGTCGTCGTCGTCACCGGGGACGACCATCTCCACGGCCAATATGAGCGATATTCTCAATGCGGCAAGTTCGATCATAGCGCCCTATTCGGCGGCTAATTTGAAAGCCACGGTGTCCTGTTTGAAAATCGATATAAATGGAGCGGTGACGGTGGCGTGGAGCGCCGCCACGGCGAATGGCACGGCGCGCGCGGCCGGGTCGGCGGTCACCATTCCCGCGGCGCTTATACCACCGGCAACCAGTTTGCCCGCATCGCTGCTGTTTAGTGAGGCAAGCTACGCTTACACACCGGCAGTCGGCTACACCATCAGCGGCACGCTGACGCTGTCGGATAAGATGTATATGGCCCCACGCGTCTCGGCGCCGACCTACAACAACAACGCCTGCACCTGATCGCTGCGCTTAGCGCGCTTCCGCGATGGGCAACGCGGTCGTCGATTTGATCCGCTCCATGGCGAAGCGCGAGGTGACGTTCTTGAGCGGGACCGTCGCAATCAGCTTTTTGTAGAACGTGTCATAACTCTGCATGTCGTGCACGACCACGCGCAGCATGTAATCGACGTCGCCGGCCATCCGATAGAATTCCATCACCTCCGGCATTCCGCTCACCGTCTCGGCGAAGCGTTTGAGCCATTCTTGCGAATGGTCGCCGGTCTCGATCGACACGAATACGGTGATGCCAAGCCCGATCTTGTCCGGGTCGATCAGCGCGACGCGGCGCATGATCACACCGTCGGCCTCCAGCCGTTGCAATCGTTTCCAGCACGGTGTCGATGACAGTCCGACGCGCTGGCCAATCTCAGCGACTGAAAGCGACGCGTCCTCTTGCACCACCGCGAGGATTTTGCGGTCGATAGCGTCCATTCTCCATATCCTTCAAAATGTGGAATTTTTTGCCTACGAATCTTGCATATATTAGAATTATCTTCTTATTTTAAGCTAACATCTGTATTTACATAGAAAAATATTCTATTTCAAGCCCAATCTGTCGCTGCCGCTGAAACAACATTTTGACCGGATCGGGCACCCATGAGAAAAATCTTCACCCATCGTTTCGCCGCCTCGCTGCGCCGTCTCACCGTCGGTGTCGCGCTCATCTTTGCGCTGGCTGCCCCCGCCGCGGCCGCCGGCGGCGAGCCGCTGGTGAGCCCAGCTTGGCTCAACGCGCATCAGCACGATGCGAACCTGGTGGTGCTCGACATTCGCTCGGCGATCGACGGCAGCAAGCCCGAGGCTTTCGCGCAGGGCCACATCCCGAGCTCGGTTCACAGCGACTACGACAAGGCCGGGTGGCGCGTGACCCGCAACAACGTGCCGTTCATGGTACCGACCACGCCCGAGCTCGAAAAGCTCATCGGCGATCTCGGCATCGACGAAACCAGCTACGTCGTTGTGGTGCCGGCCGGCGTGAACGTGCTCGATTTCGGCTCGGCCGCTCGCACTTACTGGACGTTGAAATATGCCGGTGTCGGCAACGTCTCGATCCTTGATGGCGGCCTCGCCGCCTGGAAGGCGTCGGGATATGCGCTTGACACGGGTCCGCACGCACCGTCGCCGGCCATCTTCACGGCCAGCATCGACAACAGCATCCTGGCGCTCGCCTCCGACGTTGAGACCATCGAGAAGAGCGGCGGCGCCACGCTGGTTGACGCGCGCCCGGCGTCATTTTTCGTCGGCAAGGAAAAGGCGCCCGCGGCGCATGCCTATGGCCACATCCCCGGCGCAGTCGACGTCGACAGCGCCCGCTTCTACGATCCGGCCACCAACCGGCTGAAGCCGAAGGCGGAACTTGCGACAATCGCCGGCGAGCTGCCGGCCGGCGCGGCGATCACCTATTGTAACACTGGCCACTGGGCCGCGACCGATTGGTTCGTGCTGCACGAATTGCTCGGGCAGAAGAATGCCCGGCTTTATGCGGGTTCGATGGTCGAGTGGACCAGCAATCCGAACCGCCCCATTGCGTCCGAGCGCACCAAATGGGATGACCTGAAAAAGAAGCTCGGTCTCGGGTCTTAAAATTCCGGCAAGGCGCTTGAAATGACGACGGCAACATTGGCGGCGCCCAAAGCCGGCGCCGCGGCAAGCATCGACATCCTGTTCCTTACATTGGCGCTCGTCGCCACCGCGATCCTCATCGCGCTGGTGTTGCTCGAGGGCCAGCCGGCGTCGGCGGCGCTGATCCTCGGCGGCTTCGGCCTCGGCATCGCATTTCTGAAAGCCGAATTCAGCTACACAGCATCCTGGCGGCGTTTCCTGACGCGCGGCGAGGCGGGTGGCCTGATCGGCGGGCTGATCGTCATCGCCATCTGCGCGCTGGCGGTGGTGCCGGTTGCCGCGCTGTCGAAGAATTTCGGCGGCGCCATCGCACCGCTCGGACCCTCGCTGCTGATCGGCGCCTTCACCTTCGGCATTGGCATGCAGCTCGCCAATGGCTGCGGCTCCGGCACGCTCTACACAGTCGGCGGCGGCTCGGGACGCATGCTGATCGCGCTGTTGTTCTTTATCATCGGCAGCGTCTGCGGCAGCCTGTCGCTGCCGGGGTTCCTGGCGCTTGGCGGCGTCGATCCGATCCTTGCCTCCGACTATCTCGGTCCCTGGGGCGGCCTCGCGGCGACGCTCGCCAGCATTGCGTTGGCCGCGGCGCTGATCGTTGCGGTTGCCAAGCAGCGCGGCGCGAACTATTGGCCTTCGCGAAGCTATATGCTCGGCGGCACCGCCATCGGTCTGCTCTGCGTTGCCGTGTTCGTCGCCGGCGGGCATCCCTGGAGCGTGACCTTCGGCTATACGATATGGGGCGCAAAGATTGCGAGCGCGCTCGGCTTCGATTTTTCGCATGCCGCGTTTTGGCAATGGCCGGGGCCCAAGCACGCCCTCGCCGAGTCGGTTTTGTCCGATACCTCGAGCCTGACCGATTTCGGCATGTTGTTCGGCGCCATGGCCGCCGCCGCCGCCAGCAAGCCTTTCGCTGCCACGGCCTGGCCGCCACCGAAATCGCTGCTGGCTGCCGCCATTGGCGGCCTGCTGATGGGTTGGGGCGCGCGGCTTGGCTTCGGCTGCAATATCGGCGCCTTTGTCGGCGGCGTCTCCTCCGGCTCGCTGCATGGTTGGGTGTGGTTTGCCGCTGCGCTGCCCGGCTGCCTGATCGGCATCCGCCTGCGGCCATTGTTCGGACTGTCGAAGGATTAGCGCATGATCCCGAAAAGTGGGAACCGATTTTCGGTCAAGATCATGCGCCAAGGATAAAGCTGGTGCGCAAGACTTACATCGTCGTCGTCGTGCTGGGCTTGGTGGCCATCGTCGGCAATCACCTGATCAGCCCGTCGAGCGGCCGCGCGGTATCGCCGGAGGATTTCGCCGGCGCCTGCGCACCCTGCGGCGCGCCCTGTCCGTCGAAGAAATAGCTGGGTCAGTTCCGCTTCAAAAAATTATCCACCTCGGCGCGCGTCGCCGCGCCCATCAAGCCGCCGAAGCGGGTGCATTTGATGGCGGCGGCGGCGCTGGCAAAGCGCATCGCCGCGATCAGATCGCTGGTCTCGACCAGATGGAAGGCGAAGGCGGCGTGGAACACGTCGCCGGCGCCGAGCGTGTCGACGGCCTTGACCTTGAAGGCAGGCATATGGCGGACCTCGCCGTCTTCGAGCCAATAGACGCCGTCGGCGCCGTCGGTGAAGGCGAGGAATCCGTTGAATCCTTCGCCAAGTTTACGCAGCGCCGGACGCAGGTCTTTCGCCGCGGTGCCGCCGCGCAGCGCTTCCGCTGATGCGATGACGTGGCTGCACGCCAGCAGCAGCGGATCGTCGGGTCCCGCCGCCCGGTCGAGATCGAGCACGCGCGGGATGCCGCGCGCCGCCGCCGCCTGGCAGATCGGGATGACAAAATTCGGATAGCGGTTGTCGAGCACAACGACGTCGGCCGTCGCCGCCGCCTCGGCAGCGTTTACCGGCGCGATGTCGCTCAGGCCCTGGTCACGACGGGTGGCGATCATCTTTTCGCCGGCCGCATCGACCAGGATCAGAGACACCGAGGAGCTCGCGCCGGGAACGCGCACAACGTTGCTGCAATCGATCTTCTCGCGCCGCAGGCTCTCGACGATACGACGAGCGAATTCGTCGTTGTCATCGCCGAGGGGGCCGGCGAAGCCGACCGCGCCGCCAAGCCGGGCCGCTGCAACGGCGGCATTGCCGGCCTGACCGCCGCTGGTAATCAAAAATTCCGACGCCTGCACTTTGCTGCCGGCGTCGGGGAATTTGTCGACCCGCATCACGATATCCTGCACGGCGCCGCCGGCACAGAGAATGCGGGGAGGGTTTGCAGCGTCAGTCAAAACGGATCTCGTCCTCCACCCATGCTCGAATGAGATGATGCGCGATCGCCACTGGCGGCGGCGTTGTCAGCCCTTGCGGGTGCCGGCGCAGCAGCATGCTCTCCACCTCTGCCTTGCTAAACCATCGCGCGTCTTCTAGTTCCGCGCGATCGACCACAATATTGCGGGTCAGCGCCTCGGCGTGGCAGCCGATCATCAGCGACGATGGAAATGGCCAAGGTTGCGACTGGAAATAAACGACCCGTCCGCAAGTGATGCCGGCTTCCTCGCGAGTTTCACGCCGCACCGCGTCCTCGATCGCTTCGCCCGGCTCGATGAAGCCGGCAAGGCACGACCACATCGTGGGTAGAAACCGTGGCGAACGGCCGAGCAGGCATTGGCCGCCCGCGATCGCCAGCATGATCGCCACCGGATCGGTGCGCGGGAAATGCTCGGCCTTGCAGGATGCACAATCGCGCTTCCAGCCGGCCTGAGTGACTTGCGTCGGCGCGCCGCAGTCCGAACAGAAGCGGTGGCGCAGGTGCCAGTGCAGCACCGCCTTGGCCTCGGCGAGCAGCGGCAAATGTTCGGGCTCAACCAGCCCCTGCACCGCGATCGAGCGCAGGTCGGTGACGAGATAGCGTTTGTTGCTCTTGAGCGCCTCCGCCGCCGCCGGCTGGAGACCGAAGCCGAAGCGGGCGAGGTCGCCGAGCAGGCCGAGAAAAACCGTGTCGCCAGGGGAGCCGAGCGCCCGCGCTTCCTCCAGCGTGAACAGTGGCTCATTGAGCGGCGCTGCCTTTTTAATCACAATCCAGTCGCCGCCGATGACATACACGCCGGCGTTCGGTTGTGCGATGAGCCGCGCCATGGCGGCATCGTCGGAACGCAGCTCAGCGGCGCGCTCGATGGCACTCTGCGTGTAGCCGAGGCGTGGTTTGGGGCCGAGATCGGGGCGGGGCAACATGGGCGCGGAAATTCGCACGGACGCGCGCGCGGCGCAATCGCGACGAGTTACTCCGCCGCGTGCGGGCGCGGATACATGACCTCGCGCAGCTCCGGCCGCTGCCACTGCGGTCCGAGCACGCCCTGCTTGGCGCCATACTGCGCCGAGGAACCGACAGCATCCGTGCTGGCGCGCATCAGCCGCGCGCGCTCAAGGCCGACATCGACGGTGAAGAAGCCGGCCGCGGTGCTTTCGAACAGGATCTCCTCTGGCGCAGCCACCATGGCGAGGCCACGCTCGGCGTGGCTGAACAAATTCTGCGTGGTCACCACGATGGCGAGGTTCTCGATGGCGCGCGACCAGATCAAATTGCGCCAGCTCGCCCATAATTTCCCTTTGTCAGTACCTGCCGGCATGAAGATCAACTCGGCGCCGCGCAGCGCCAGCGCGCGGGTCACCTCCGGCATGTAGGCCTCGCTGCACATCGCAAGCCCGACCTTGCCGTACGCCGTGTTGAACACCGGAAACTCGTTGCCCGGCACGTATTGGAATTCCCACCATTTGCCGCCGGTATAGATCCACGGCCCGTTCGGATGGGTGCGGCGATAGCTGACTGGCGCGCGGCCGTCGCCATAGGCCATGCAGATCAGATTGTGCGCGGTGCCCTCGTTGTGGCTGAGCGGCTCGATGGTGCCGTAGATCGCGTTGACGCCGTGCTTGGCGGCGGCTTCGGCGATCCGCGGCGTCGGATCGAACGAAGCCGGCATGCGCCAGGGACCGGGATAGGTTTCCGGAAAGCAGATGAAGTCGGCGCCTTCCGCCTTGGCGCGAGCGATGAAGTTGACCGCGTCGACGATGTTCTTCTCGTCTTCGCCGATCGCGTTGGTGATCGGCTGCACGACGGCGATGCGGAAGGTCATGAACTTTGCTCCTGCGATGGATTGCGGCCAAGCCTAATCGCGAACCGGCGCCACGTGAAGGGCGCCCCCCAAGGCGCCGATCAGGCCCTCGCGTACTTTCAGATAGTAGGCGGCGGCAGGCGCCGCACCCCATACCGGCTTCGGCCAGGCGGCGTCGCTGTGCCGGCGTGCAATCACGTGCACATGCAATTGCGACACTTGGTTGCCGAGCGCGGCGATATTGAGTTTCTCGCATTCGGTGATGGACTTGAGCGCGCGTGCTACGGCAGCAACTTCGCCCAAGAGCTGGATCTGCGCGTTTTCTTCCAGGTCGATGAGTTCGACCAACCCTGGCCGCCGCGGCACCAGGATTGCCCAAGGAAAATTAGCGTCGTTCGCCAGAAGCACGCGCGACAACGGCAGGTCGCCGACAGGAACTGTGTCCGCAGCAAGTTGCGGATGCAATGACCAGCTCGATTCCACCATCGCCGTCATGGCCGGACTTGACCCGGCCATCCATGAGAGATTTCCACAAGCAGAAGCGCCTCATGGCTGCGCGGGTCAAGCCCGCGCGTGGCGGCGTGAACTCGCCGCCTTGCTTTCCGCCCCCATTGGCCCGATATAGGTCCCGGGAGGTTGGCGGTGGACGAGCCACTCGCCAACCGGGTCAGGTCCGGAAGGAAGCAGCCCTAACGAGCACGGATCGGGTCGCTCGTCAGCCTCCCACCAATTTCCGCGATCCAACAGCGCAGCAGGCGCGGCCGCCGGTCGGATGGCACGATGAGCGAAACCGCGAAATCCACCGGCCTGAATCTTGGCGATGCGCCGGCGAACGCCGGTTATCGGGTGTTGGCGCGCAAATACCGTCCGGCGAGCTTCGACGACCTGATCGGCCAGGACGCCATGGTGCGGACCGTCTCGAACGCGTTCGAAAGCGGGCGCATTCCACAGGCCTGGATCCTCACCGGCGTGCGTGGCGTCGGCAAGACCACGACCGCACGTATTCTGGCGCGCGCGCTCAATTACGAATTACCGGATGGTTCGGTTACCGCGCCCACGGTAAACATGCCGGCGATGGGGCTGCACTGCCAGGCCATCATCGAGAGCCGCCACCCCGACGTGCTGGAAATGGACGCCGCCTCGCACAATTCCGTCGAGGACGTGCGGCAAATCAACGACGCCATCCGCTACGCGCCGATGAGCGCGCGCTACAAGGTCTACATCCTCGACGAAGTGCATATGCTGTCGGGCGCGGCGTTCAACGCATTGCTCAAGACTCTGGAAGAGCCGCCGCCGCACGCCAAGTTTATTTTCGCCACGACCGAAATCCGCAAGGTGCCGGTGACGGTGCTGTCGCGCTGCCAGCGCTTCGACCTGCGCCGCGTCGATGCCGCGCTGCTGGTCAAGCATCTGGAAGGCATCGCCGGCAAAGAGAAAATCGAGGTCGAGCCGGCGGCCTTGGCGATGATCGCGCGCGCGGCGGAAGGCTCGGTGCGCGATTCGCTGTCGTTGTTCGACCAGGCGATCGCGCATGCAGCAGGTCCTGTACGTGCGGAAGACGTGCGACAGATGCTCGGCCTCGCTGACCGCGTGCGCATCGTCGATCTTTTCGAGGCGCTGATGAAAGGCGACGTCGCCGCCGCGTTGCAGGAATTGCGCGAGCAATACGATATCGGCGCCGATCCGGGCGTGGTGCTGAGCGATCTCGCCGAGTTCACCCATTTCGTCACCCGCGTGAAGGTGGTGCCGTCGGTCGCTGACGATGTCGCGCTGTCGGAGACCGAGCGCGTGCGCGGCCGCGCCTTCGCGAAGGACCTGTCGATGCGTGTGCTGTCGCGCACCTGGCAGATGCTGCTCAAGGGCGTCGGCGAGGTGCAGGCCTCCGGCCGGCCGGTCGCCGCCGCAGAGATGGTGCTGGTGCGCATCGCCTACGCGGCCGATCTGCCGACCCCCGATGAGGTTGTCCGTTCATTGAGCGAGGAGGGCGGCCCGCCCGCTCGGCCGCGAGGCAATAGCGGCGCAGTTTCTGCCCAAGCGCCGGCGCAGAATTTCGCGCCGCGTTACGACGCACCGCGCGGCTCGCCGCGATCCTCGGCGGTGGTGTCGCCGCGGCCCGCCGAGAATCCAGTGGCTGAGACCAGCGAGCCTGTCGCCTCTGCGCCGACTATCGACTCGTTCGAAGCGCTGATCGCGCTGGCCGCCGAGAAGCGCGACATCACGATGAAGATGGCGCTGGAGCGTGACGTGCGGCTGGTGCGTTGCGAGGACGGTCAGCTCGAGATCGCGCTCGAGGCCAGCGCGCCGAAGACGCTGGTGCATGATCTGCAACGCAAGCTCGCCGGCTGGACCGGCAAACGCTGGATGGTCGTGGTGTCACAGGAGCAGGGCGGCACGACCATGCGCGCGCAGGCGGAAGCGCGGCAGGCGGAATTGGAACGCGGCGTACAAACCGATCCGCTGGTGCAGGCGGTGCTCAACCGCTTCCCCGGCGCCAAGGTGGTTGGCGTGACACAGAATGTGCCGGCTGCCGATGCCGGCGATGCCGTGCCGGACGCCGATATGGAGCCGGAGGATTAAGCCATGGCCGACTTCATGGGCCTCATGAAACAGGCCGCGCAATTGCAATCGAAGATGCAGGCGCTGCAGGCTGAACTCGAAACCATTGAGGTCGATGGCACCGCCGGTGGCGGGTTGGTGACGGTGCGGCTTTCTGCCAAGGGCGACCTCAAAGGCGTCAAGATCGACAACTCGTTGATGAAGCCCACGGAAAAAGAAATCATTGAGGATTTGCTGGTGGCGGCGCATGCCGACGCACGTCGCAAAGCGGAAGCCGTCATGCAGGAAAAAATGAAGGGCCTGACTGGCGGTCTGCCGCTGCCGCCGGGGATGAATCTGACTTAATGCACACCGCCGTCGCCGGACCCGAGATCGAGCGCCTGATCCAGTTGCTGGCGCGGCTGCCCGGCTTGGGCCCGCGCTCAGCGCGCCGCGCTGCGCTGCATCTGATCAAGAAGCGCGAATTGCTGATGGCGCCGCTCACCAACGCTCTTGAAACGGCGATGGAGAAAATCGTCATCTGCAAGACTTGCGGCAATATCGACACGCAGAACCCTTGCACGGTGTGCACCGACGCCAAGCGCGACCAGTCGATCATCGTGGTGGTGGCCGACGTTGCCGATCTGTGGGCGCTCGAACGTGCGCATGCGGTCAACGGCCGCTACCACGTGCTCGGCGGCACGCTATCGCCGCTCGATGGCGTCGGCCCGCAGGACCTCACCATCGACGCGCTGATCTCGCGTGCGCATGAGCCGCAGGTGAAGGAACTGATCCTGGCGCTCAACGCCACGGTCGACGGCCAGACCACCGCGCATTACATCACCGAGCTGTTGCAGGACGCCGGCGTCAAGGTGACGCGGTTGGCGCACGGCGTGCCGGTCGGCGGCGAGCTCGATTATCTCGACGAGGGCACGCTCTCGGCGGCGATCAAGCAGCGGACGTTGTTCTAAGCCGTCTTCGGCTCCAGCCGCTTGAAATGGCCATGCCGCTGCAGCCACGCCAGCAGCACCAGGCTCGGCAGGCCGGCGAGCGCGCAGATCACAAAGAACCACGTCCAGCCGGTCGATTCGGCGATGAAGCCTGCGGTTGACGACAGATAGGTGCGGCCGACGGCGGCCAGCGCAGTGAGCAAAGCATACTGGGTCGCCGTGTGCAGCGGGTTCTGACAGAGCACCGACAAATAGGCGACGAACATCACGGTGCCGATGGCGCTGGTGAAGTTCTCCAGCGTGATGGCGACGGTCAGCGCGGTGAGATCGTGGCCGCGCGTCGCGGCCCAGCAGAAGCCGAGATTGGCCGCCGCCTGCAGGATGGCGCCGATCCACAGGCTGGTGGCGAGCGGCAAGGCGCGCGCCACGTAGCCTCCGGCAAAGCCGCCGGCGAGCAGCGCCGCAAGGCCGACGCCCTTGACGATCGCCGCGTATTCGTTGCGGGCGAAGCCGAGATCGATCACGAACGGCGCGGTCATCGCGCCCGATAGCGCGTCGGTGAATTTGAACAGCACCACAAAGGCAAGCATGACAAAGGCCATCTCGTAGCTGAGAAAATCCTTGAACGCGCCGATGGCGGCCTCGGCCACGCGCGCGAATGGTTTTTGATGAGCGTGCTCGGCATCAGCCTGGCGCGAGCGCTCCGGCTCGGTGGCGGTGAGCGCAGTGACGGTGCCGATGAGCACTAGCACCGCCATCGCCGCATAACCAAGGTGCCAGGCCGCTGCCTTGCCGAAGCCGTAGGCCTGGAAGCCGCTGACCGCAAACAACGCGCCAGCGGTCGAGACGAGCATACCGACGCGATAGGCGGCCACATAGGCTGCGGAGCCTGCGGCCTGCTCGTTCTCCGGCAGGCTCTCGATGCGGAAAGCATCGACGACGATGTCCTGGGTGGCTGACGCCGTCGCCACCAGAACCGCCGCGGCGAAGACGACGAGCCAGTGGAATGTCATCGGGTTGCACAGGCCGAGCAGGACGATGGTGAGCATCAGTAGCAGTTGCGTGAACACTAGCCAGCCGCGGCGCCGGCCAAGCCAGCGCGAGAAGAGGGGCGCATCGAGCGCGTCGGTCAGCGGTGCCCAAAAGAATTTTACCGTGTAGGGCGTGCCGGCGAGCGCGAACAGGCCGATGATGCCGAGATCGATGCCGGACTCGGTCAGCCACACCAGCAGCGTCGTACCCGACAGCGCCAGCGGTAGCCCGGACGAGAAGCCGAGGAATAAGACGATCAGTACGCGCGGCTTGAGGTAGACCGCGGCGGCGTCGAGAATGGATGGGCGCGGTTGTGCGGTACCGGGCGTGGCGGTCATGCGCTATTCGCCGGCTTCCAGCTTGCGAATCGGCGCTGGGATGATTTGTGCGGTCGGCGGGTCTTCGCTGAAATCAACGCCCTGAATCTTCTCCCCGCGACTCAGGATTTTTTCAGCCGACGTGACAATTTGTTCGATGTCCTTGTTGACGTTGCCGAAATGCTTATCGAGATTTTCGACGCGGTCTTTGAGCCGGGCCACATCCTCGATCATGAGCGCGACTTCTTTCAGAATTTTGTCAGCCGCCTCGCGCATGCGGGCGTCTTTCTGGATCTGCTGAACCACTTGAATCGCCAGCATCAGCAGCGACGGCGACACGATGATTACGCCGGCGCGGTAGCCCTTTTGCAGGACATCGTCGAACGCATCGTAGAGTTCGGCGAACATCGACTCCGACGGAATGAACATGAAGGCGACGTCTTGCGTCTCGCCCTTGATCAGATATTTCCCGGAAATATCATCGATATGCTTGCCGAGATTCTGGCGTAACTGGCGCGTAGCCTGCAGCCGCTCTTCGTCGGTCTTGGCATTCTCCAGCGCGGTCGTCGCTTCCAGCGGGAATTTGGCATCGATGATCAGATGGCGATTGTCCGGCATGTGGATGCAGCAGTCCGGACGCGAACTGTTGGATAGCGTGAACTGGAATTCATAAGCGCCCTGCGGCAAGCCGTCGGCAACGATCGCCTCCATGCGGCCTTGGCCAAAGGCGCCGCGACGCTGCTTGTTGTCGAAAACTTTTTGCAACGACGTCACCGTCGAGGCCAGATCGGTGATGTTCTTCTGCGCCGAGTCGATCACCGCCAGCCGCGCGTGCAACTGCTGCAGATGATCGGTGGTGTTCTTGGTCGAGGTTTTCATCGACTCACCGAGGTTCTGCGTCACCGCATCGAGCCGCGTGTTCACCGTCTGCTGCAATTGCGTATGTGAATTCTGCAGCCAACTGCCCATGGCATCGAGCCGCGCATTGAGTTCGGCCAGCCGCTGCTCGGCCGCGGGATCCACGGCGGGCGGCTGCCGGCGCAGTTGCAGCACGATGATAGCGACGACGCCGGCCGCGATGATCAAGGCGAGACTGACGAGGAGGGTTTCGGACATGAGGCCGCTTCTAGCTGATTCGGTTGGCGATGCGAACGAAGGGCGAACGGTAGGGCGATTAGGCCGATGGCTCAAGGGGTAAGGCGCGCATTGACCGCGCCGCGCCTTACCCTTACATCGCGCGCATGGCGGTCCGTGACATCCTCATCCTTCCCGACAAGCGGCTGCGGCTCAAATCCGAGCCGGTGGCGGCGGTCGACAAGACGCTTCGCAAACTGGTCGACGACATGTTCGAGACCATGTACGCGGCGCCCGGTATCGGGCTCGCCGCCATCCAGATCGGCGTGCCGCAGCGCGTCGTCACCATGGATCTCGCCAAGAAGGACGACCCGCCCGCGCCGCAGGTCTTCATCAATCCGGAAGTCGTCTGGAAGACGGACGAGAAGTCGACCTACGAGGAAGGCTGCCTGTCGATCCCCGAATACTACGAAGAAGTCGTGCGGCCGGCAGCTGTGCGCGTGAAATATCTCGACCTCGACGGCAAATCGCACGAGATCGAGGCCGCCGGCCTGCTCGCCACCTGCCTGCAGCACGAGATCGATCACACCAACGGTGTTTTGTTCATCGACTATATTTCCAAACTCAAGCGCGACATGGTGATGAAGCGATTCAAGAAGGCGGCCAAACTTGGCGCCGGCAAGCCGCTCTCCGAGGATAAAGAACCGTCGCACCATATTGGATAATCCGGGCGGGGCCTGCATGCGCCTGATCTTCATGGGCACGCCCGCTTTCGCGGTGCCGACGCTCAAAGCGCTCATATCGGCTGGGCACGACATCGCCGCGGTCTACACGCGCGCAGCGAAGCCCGGCGGTCGGCGGGGACTTGATCTCGTGCCGACGCCGGTCGAGCGCGCGGCGCGCGACCTTGGACTGCCGGTGCTGACGCCGAAGACGCTGAAGGACGAAGCGGCGCAGGCCGAATTCCGCGCGCACAAGGCCGATGCGGCGGTGGTGGTCGCTTACGGGCTGATCCTGCCGAAGCCGATCCTGGAGGCGCCGCGGCTCGGTTGCTTCAATGTGCATGCCTCGCTGCTGCCGCGCTGGCGCGGCGCCGCGCCGATCAACCGCGCTGTCATGGAGGGCGATGAGGAAAGTGGCGTCAGTATTATGAAAATGGATGAAGGGCTCGATACGGGAAAGGTAGCGAAAGAAAAACGTGTTGAAATTGGAGCAGATACGACGGCAGGCGAGTTGCATGATGTACTTGCGCAAATGGGCGCACGTCTAATCACGCGATCACTTGGCGCGCTTGAACGCGGAACAATCAGATACAAACGACAACCAACTACGGATTTTCCCTACGCCGACAAAATCTCCAAAGACGAGACACGCATCGATTGGACGAAGCCCTGGAAACAGGTGCACGACCACATCCGCGGACTGTCGCCGTTTCCCGGCGCCTGGTTCGAGTTCGGCGGTGGACGCATCAAGGCGCTACGCGCGACACGCGGCGATGGAACGGGCACGCCGAGCACCGTGCTTGACGAGAGCCTCACGATTGCCTGCGGCGACGGCGCGGTGCGGCTCACGCTGGTGCAGCGTGAGGGCAAGAAACCGATGAGCGCGGAAGAATTCCTGCGCGGCACGAAGCTCGAGCCGGGCACGCGGCTTTTATGATGGGCGCGCTAGGCCGGATGAAATCCCGCCCAATGATGCCGCCGCGCCTCGATGAATTCGGCGAGATCGTTGTCGCTGACACGGACCAGATCGGAATGCGCAAAGCCCTTGGAATAATCGAGAACGGAAACGATCTCGGGCGTCAGCCGGACGGTCGGCACGGCGTGGGGGTCGGGCCGCGGCAGGACGCGATATTCCGGGTAACGATGCAGCAGGATGTCCGCTGCATGATCGATCTCGCCCTGGTCGGTGACCACGGCGGCCGTTGCCGCCATCGACAGGCCCCTGATCTGCAGCGGCTGCGGGTAGTCCTTGGCGATGGCGAGGGACACGCGCGGGTCGCGCATGATGTTGGCGAATTTCTGGCTGTCGCGGGAGATCATGCAGTAGATGACCATGCCGTCGTTGCAGTAGCCAACCACGGTCGCCTGCGGCCAGCCGTCCGGACGGTTGGTGGCAATCGTCATGATACGATGGTCGTTGAGCAGATCGACAATTTGCCGCTTGAATTCGCGTTTCATCGAAAAAAGCCCTCATATTCAAGCTCCAGTATAGGAAACCCGCCGCCGGCGGATTTGAGGTGAATCAATCGTGCCCCGTTACAAGTTGATCATCGAATATGACGGTAGCCCCTTCGCCGGCTGGCAAATCCAGGCCGACCGGCCGACGGTGCAGGGCGTCCTGACAGAGGCGATCGAGGCTCTATCGGGCGAAAAGACCCTGGTGCAGGGCGCCGGCCGCACCGATGCCGGGGTGCACGCGCGCGGGCAGGTGACTCATGTCGATCTGGCGAAGGACTGGGACACCAACATCGTGCGCGACGCGCTCAATGCGCATCTGCGCCCACACCCAGTGGCGGTCGTGTCCGCCGAGCGGGCGGCGGACGATTTCAACGCCCGCACCTCGGCCATCAAGCGCCACTACCTTTATCGGATCATCAACCGTCGCGCCGATTTGACGCTGGATGCCGGTTACGCCTGGCGGGTGTCGCGGCCGCTCGACACCGCGGCGATGCACGCCGCCGCGCAGCGGCTGGTTGGCAAGCATGATTTCACGACGTTCCGCTCCACCGAGTGCCAGGCGAAGTCGCCGCTAAAGACACTCGACCAACTCGACGTCGAACGCGACGGCGACGACATCGTCGTGCGGGCGTCGGCGCGCTCGTTCCTGCACAGCCAGGTGCGCTCGATGGTCGGCTCGCTGGCGATGGCCGGCGAGGGCAAATGGAGCGCCGACGATATGGCCCGCGTGCTCGCCGCGCGCGACCGCACCGCCTGCGGTCAGGTGGCGCCGCCGGACGGGCTGTATTTGATGCGGGTGGATTACGAACCGAAGTAACGGTCGATGATCGTGCGATAGATCGCCGTCAGCGCGCGCAGATCGGCAACCGGGACGCGCTCGTCGATGGCATGCATAGTCTGGCCGACTAGGCCGAATTCCACCACCGGACAGTATTGCGTGATGAAGCGCGCATCTGACGTGCCGCCGCTGGTGGAGAATTCCGGCTTGCGTCCGGTAGCCTTGGTGATCGCGTCGGCAACGAGGTCGGTGAATGGTCCAGGCTTGACGGCGAATACGCCGGCGTTCGACGGTTCCCACTTGAATGCGAATTTGATCGCGCCGCCCACCGCCAAATCTTGGACAGCCTTGGCCGCCCGCCGCTCAATCAAGGCCTTCAGCGAATCGAGCGTGTGCTTATCATTGAAGCGGATATTGAAGCGCGCACGCGCCTCGCCGGGTATGAGGTTGACTGTCTTGTTGCCGACATCGACCGAGGTGAATTCCAGATGCGAGAGCGGAAACAGTGCGCTGCCGGCATCGAGCGGCTCGGCCAGTAGTGCCGCCACCAGCGTCACCAGACCGCGGATAGGATTCTCGGCGCGGTCGGGATAGGCAACATGGCCTTGCTTGCCAGTGACGATCAGATGGCCGTTGAGTGAGCCGCGCCGGCCGATCTTGATGGTGTCGCCCAGCGCATTCACATTGCTCGGTTCGCCGAGGATGCAGTGGTCGAATTTTTCGCCGCGCTCGGCGGCCCATTGCAGCAGCTTGGGCGTGCCGTTGACCGCAATGCCTTCCTCGTCGCCGGTGATCAGAAAAGAAATCGAACCTTTTGGTTTGCCGCCATTGGCCGCGAGGTGGTCGAGCACGGCGGCGAGCGCGCAGGCGATGCCGCCCTTCATGTCCACCGCGCCGCGCCCGTAAAGCTCGTCGCCGGCGATCTCGCCGGAAAACGGCGGATGTGTCCAGGCCTTCTCGTCGCCGGGCGGCACCACGTCGGTATGGCCGGCAAACATCAGGTGCGGCGCCGCCGTGCCGATGCGGGCGTAGAAATTTTCCACGTCGTCGGCGCCCGGCTCGTGAAACGTCATGCGATGTACGGTGAAACCGGCCGTCTTCAATGTGCTTTCGAGAAATGCCAGCGCGCCGCCTTCCGCCGGCGTCACCGACCGGCAGCGCAGCAAATCACGGGCAATAACGACAGGGTCGGCGGTCATGATCGGGAAACTCAGGCTCCGAGCTGCATCGCCAGGAGGTTGTTCTGGTTGCGCACCCAGCCTGGAATCAGGAAGGCGTCGATCAGCACCCAGACGCAAGTGATGACGAGCCCGACGACAGTGAGCGACAGGATGAGTTGCGTGACCGCGATACCGGTGCGTTTGAGATAGAAATTATGGCCGCCTAAAATGCCCACGAAGAACCACAGCAGGTAGGCGACCAACGCCGTTTTCTTATTGGCTTCGAACAGCATCAATACGCGGGTGTCGTTCGACACGCCGCCTTTCTGCAAGACATCCTGCCGCGTGTTGATTGGAAGTTCCGACATGTCGTCCCCCACGGATTGACGGCGGTGAAGCATAGCCTCGCCTAGAAACGATCAATCCCGCAAGAGCTCGTTGATGCTGGTCTTCGAGCGGGTGCGTTCGTCGACGCGTTTGACGATGACGGCGCAATACAGGTTCGGTCCCGGCTCGCCGCTCGGCAAGGGCTTGCCGGGCATCGTTCCGGATACAACTACCGAATAGGGCGGCACCTCGCCCTGAAAGATCTTGCCGCTGTCGCGGTCGACGATCTTGGTGGACATGCCGAGATAGACGCCCATGCCGAGCACCGAGCCTTCGCGCACGATCACGCCTTCGACGACTTCGGAGCGCGCGCCGATGAAGCAGTTGTCTTCGATCACGACGGGGCCCGCCTGCAGCGGCTCCAGCACGCCGCCGATGCCGACGCCGCCCGACAAGTGCACGTTCTTGCCGATCTGTGCGCAGGAGCCGACGGTCGCCCAGGTATCGACCATGGTGCCTGAATCGACGCGCGCACCGAGATTGACGAAGGACGGCATCAGCACCACGCCGGGCGCGATATAGGCCGAGCGGCGCACCACACTGCCGGGCACGGCGCGGAAGCCGGCCTTCTTGAATTTCGCCGCGCTCCAGCCCTTGAATTTGGAATCGACCTTGTCCCACCACACCGCCTTGCCCGGCCCGCCAGGGATCACGCTCATGTCGTTGAGGCGGAACGAGAGCAGCACGGCCTTCTTCAGCCATTGATTGACCTGCCAGGAGCTATCCGGGCGTTTCTCGGCGACGCGCGCCTCGCCGGCGTCGAGCAAATCGAGCGCGCTATCGACCGCCTTGCGCACGGCGCCCTTGGTCTTGGGGCCAATCTTGTCGCGGGCCTCGAAGGCGTCGTCGATGGTCTTGGCAAGCTTGTCGTTGGACATCGGGCACCCCAGCAGCTTTTCGGCTGCGGTTTGTCGGGGGCCGGGCAGGGGATGTCAAGCCGTGCGGCGGCGCTTGAGGATTTGCTCAAGAAATCCGGCGAGATCGTCGGTCAAATGGTCGACATGCGGCTCATCGCGCCCGCTTAATTCCCAGTCTTCGCGGAAGACTTCGCGCTGGCCTGCCGGCACCACCAGCACCGTGGTCATGCCGAGCGCGTGCGGCGCTTCGAGATTGCGCGCGAGGTCCTCGAACATGGCGGCCCTGGTTGGATCGACCTTATGCAGCGCCAGGAACCGTTCGTAAGTCTGTAGCGCCGGCTTGGGTTCGAGCTCGGCGGCAACGATGTCGAACACGTCCTCGAAATGCTGATCGATCTCGAGCCGCCGCATCACCGCTTCGGCGTGTTTGCGGGTGCCGTTGGTGAGGATGAGCTTGCGGCCGGGCAGTTTTTCCAGCGCCGCGCCCAGTGCCGGATTGGGTTCAAGCGGCGAGTGATCGATCTGGTGTACGTATTCGAGATAGTCGTCCGGATCGAGCCCGTGTTCGGTCATAAGCCCGCGCATGGTGGTGCCGTAGCGCTTGTAGTAGTCCTTCTGCACGCGGAACGCTTCGTCCTTCGATACTTTCAGGAATTCGGCGACGTAAGCGCGGATGCGATCGTCGACCTGCTGCCACAGCAGATGATGCGGATAGAGCGTGTTATCGAGGTCGAACACCCAGGTATCGACCTGATTAAATCCGCGCGGCGTGGAACGGGAAGAATTCGACACGGAGCTACGGTTCCTTGAAACGCACGACGGTCGCGGCCTTGCCGCCCAGATCGATGGTCGCAAAGCCTGCCGTATTGAGGCCGCGCGCCGCGCAATCCTTGTGGTCGGCGAGTTCGAACTTGCCGTCGCGAGTGCAGAGCGCAACATTGCCGCCCCAGGCGAGCGGCGCATCGCCGCGCATGACGGTGCGGCCGTTGCCGTCGACCGCCTCGGCATAGCTGTAAAGCCGGTGCGGATCGCCGTGAAGATCCGGACGCAGGCATTGGCCGGCCGCCACCCGATACCAGCCGCGGCTGACGATCGCTCCCATCTCGACAATGCCGAGCGCGGCCATCACGGTGTATTTGGTGTCGTTGCACCAGGAGAAGCCGGCGCCTTCCGGATTGGCGGCGGCGGCCAGCAGCGCGTCGAAAAAATCCGGTTTGGCGGCCATGTCGGCCGGCAGTTTGCGGTCGGCCGAGAATTTCGCGATCGCGGCTTGCGTCTTGGCGCCCTGCACGCCGTCGATCGGATAGGCGTCGTAGCCGGCGATCGTCAGCAGGCGCTGGATGCCGGCGAGCCGCGCTTGCGTGTCGTCGTAATCGGCTTCTTCCGCGAGGTTGACCGCCGGTCCTTTCGGCGAATCGGACGGCCGCGCGGCGGTAAACCGCGCCTGCTGATTGAGTGGACAGCTGCGCGCATTGGCGATCTCGAAATCGCCGTCGCGGACGCACAGCTCGGCATGGCTCGTCTGCGGCAGCGGTGCGCTGCCGTAGACGGCCGGCGTGCGCGCATGCACATAGACCATGTCCACGTCGAGCGGCCCGTCCACGACCTGGCGGCAGGCGCCGGGGTCTATGCGAAACCAGCCGCGGGTCGCGACATTGGGGCGCTTTTCCAGCCCGATCGCCGCTTCGACGCGATAGCTGGTGCGGTTGCACAAAGTGAGTTCGGCATGCGCGGCCGCCGCCGCCAGCACCAGCGTCGCGCTTGCCGCTGCAAGGATGCGGTTCGAACCGCGAATCATGCGGCCATGCTAGCCGATCGGATGCCTCAGCGATGCATCAGCGTGCCGATGCCGTGGTCGGTCAGGAGTTCGAGCAGCACGGCGTGCGGGATCTTGCCATCCATGATGACCACGCCTTCGACGCCCTGATCGAGCGCGTAGATGCAGGTCTCAACCTTCGGAATCATGCCGCCGGAGATGGTGCCGTCGGCGATCAACCTGCGGGCGTCGGCAACCGACAGATCGGAGATCAGGTTCTTATCCTTGTCGAGTACGCCGGGCACGTCGGTAAGCAGCAGCAGCCGCTTAGCCTTGAGCGCGCCGGCAATGGCGCCGGCAAACGTGTCGGCGTTGACATTGAAGGTGCCGCCGTCGGCCGCGGCTGCCACCGGCGCCAGCACCGGGATCAACTCCTTGCCGAGCACATGATTGAGAACGGTGAGGTCGACTTTGTCGGGTTCGCCGACGAAACCGAGATCGACCACCTTCTCGATGTTGGAATCCGGGTCGACGACGGTGCGGGTCACCTTGCGCGCCTGCACCATATTGCCGTCCTTGCCGCACAGCCCGATCGCTTTGCCGCCCGCGGCGTTAATATAGCCGACGATCTGCTTGTTGATCGAGCCGGCCAGCACCATTTCGACGATCTCGACGGTCGCGGCATCGGTGACGCGCAGGCCAGCGGCGAACTCCGACTTGATGCCGAGCTTCTTGAGCATGGCCGCGATCTGCGGCCCGCCGCCATGCACCACCACCGGATTGATCGCGGCCTGCTCGAGCAGGACGATGTCGCGGGCAAAGTCACGCGCCAGCGCCTCCTCGCCCATGGCATGCCCACCGTATTTGACGACGACGATTTCCTCGTCATAGCGCTGCATGTGCGGCAGCGCTTCCGACAGGATGCGCGCTTGCTCGACTGGGTCGATTTTGGGGGCTTTGGCCATCGCGCCGACTTTCCCGTGAAAAGGCTGCAGGGTTCTAGCCGAAGTCAGCGGCATCCGACAATGCGGTCGGGCTCACGTCTGTCACAATAGTGCTGTCGGCCAAAAAGGCGGCTAGCCGGCACGCAATGCCGCGAGCGCGGCCGCGATCAGGCCTAGCCAGCTCATGATCATAATCATGCCGCCGGTCGGCGCGGCGAAGGGAAACAGCCGATGCCCAAGATAGGCGCGTGCGGCGACGTCGGCGGCGAACAACGTAGCGCCGAGAATAAAGCCGCAGATGACGGCGATGCCGAGTGGACGCAGGATGAGGGCCTGCTGGGTCGCCATGCTGCCGGCGAGCACGACCACGGCGTGGATCAGCAGCAGGTAGCCGGCGCTGTCGAGACCGACGCCCGGCTTGCCATGCGCGCCGGCCGCCGTGAGCACGATGCCGACGGCACCCATTAAGCCGCCAAGGGCGATCAAAATCTGATACATGGCCTACACCTGTCTTTTAAAAAGCGCTCGCGGTGGACATTTTGCTGGCATTTAAGCCGGCTCTGCCGCCTCTTCCAAGTTGGTGCGCCTTGAGTGGTCCGCGGCGATCATCATGTAAACCGCGGGCACGACGAACAGGGTAAACAGCGTTCCGACCGAAAGGCCGCTGGCGATGACCAGCCCCATGTTGAAGCGCGACACCGCGCCGGCGCCGCTGGCGATGATCAACGGGATTACACCCAGCACCATGGCGGCCGTGGTCATCAGGATCGGCCGCAAGCGGATTGCGCAGGCCTCCTCGATCGCTTCGCGCTTGGACTTGCCTTGCTGCTGCAGCGTGTTGGCAAATTCGACGATCAAAATGCCGTGCTTGCTGATCAGCCCCATCAAGGTCACCAGGCCGACTTCGGTATAGATATTCAGGCTTGCTCCACCGATGCCGACGCTGATGAACAGCAACGCGCCGGCGATCGACATCGGCACCGAGACGAGAATGATCACCGGGTCGCGGAAGCTTTCGAACAAGGCGGCCAGCGCCAGATAGATGATGATCAGCGCAAATCCGAACGTCGCGATGAAGGCGCTCGATTCCTGGATGTATTGCCGCGAGAGTCCGCCGTAATCGACCGCATAGCCTTGCGGCAGCGACCGCGCCGCAAGATCCTGCAAGAATTTCAGCGCGTCGGCCTGCGCCACGCCTGGCGCCGCGACGCCCTGGATGGTCGCGCTATTGAGCTGCTGGAAATGGCTGATCGATTGCGGGATCGTCTTGGTCGTGATCGTCGCTACCGACGACAGCGGGATCGGCACGCCGTTTACGGTGCCGACGTAATAATTGAGCAGTTGTTGCGTGTTCAAGCGGTTGGCCTGCTTCACCTGCGGAATCACCTTGTAGGACCGCTGGTCGAGACTGAAATAATTGACATAGCCGCCGCCGAGCATGCCGCCGAGCGCCGCGCCGACGTCACTCATGTTCAAGCCGAGCTGCGCGGTCTTGTTGCGGTCGATCTGGACGGTCGCCTCCGGCGTGTTGATCTTGAGATCGCTGTCGAGGAAGATGAACATGCCGCTCTTGACGGCTTCCTGCAGGAAATTCTGCGCAACGGTGTTAAGGCGATCGAACGAATCGGTGGTTTCCAGCACGAACTGCACCGGCAGTCCCTGGCTGCCCGGCAGCGGCGGCAGCTGAAAGGCCGCGACGCGCGCGCCGGCGATGGCATTGAGTTCGTTCTGGATGACCGGCTGCAATTCGTTGGTGGTCTGGGTGCGCTCGTCCCAAGGCTTGAACACCATGCCGCCTATCGACGTGCCCGGCGCGTCGATCTGGAAGACGTGCGCGGTCTCCGGATGCTTGGCGAAGATCTGGTAGACCTGCTTCGAATAGAGAAGTTTCTGTTCCAACGTGGCGTTCGGCGCGGGTGTCGCCGACGAAATGATGACGCCGGCATCTTCCTGCGGCGCCAATTCGCTCTTGGCGCCGGCGTAGAGGAAATAGATGCTGCCGAGCACGATCAGCGCGAATGTGCCGGTCACCGGCAAATACCCAAGGCTGCCATGCAGCCAGCGCTGGTAGCGATGGCGCACGCGCTCGAACGTGCGGTCGATGAAATCGGTCAATTTCTCCTGCCAGCCTTGTCGGTCGGGGTCGTGCGGCTTGAGAATCCGCGAACACATCATCGGCGACAACGTCAGCGCGATGATCGCCGACACCGTGACCGTGCCGACCAGCGTGAAAGCGAACTCGGTGAACAGCGCGCCGGTCAGGCCGCCCTGGAATCCGATCGGCACGTACACCGCCACCAGCACGACGGTCATCGCGATGATCGGCCCGCCGAGTTCGCGCGCCGCGAGGATCGAGGCCCGCACCGGCGCCATGCCTTCATCGAGATGGCGATTGACGTTCTCGACCACGATGATGGCGTCGTCGACGACGAGGCCGATCGCCAGCACCAGCGCCAGCAGCGTCAGAAGGTTGATGGAAAATCCGAACGCCAGCATCATCGTGAACGTGCCGACGAGCGACAGCGGGATGGCGACGGTCGGCACGAACACCGAGCGCAGCGAACCGAGGAAGGCGAAGATCACCAGGGTGACGATCACCAGCGCTTCGCCGAGCGTCCAGATCACCTCGCGGATCGAACTGTTCACGAAATCGGTCGAATCGTAGATGACGGCGCCGCGCAGGCCCTGCGGCAGCGCGTCGTGGATGCCAGGGAAGGCCTTGCGCACGCCGGAAATGACGTCGAGCAGATTGGCGGCGGGCGCGACCTGAATGCCGATATAGACCGCCTGCTTGCCGTCGAAGGAAACCTGCGTTTCATAATCGTCGGCTCCGAGCGTGACGTTGGCGACGTCCTTCAGACGCACGATCGCGCCGTTCGCCTGCTTGATCACGAGGTTAGCGAAATCCTTGGCGCTGTGCAGGCTGGTCGACGCCGTCAGGCTGACCTGGACCATCTGCCCCTTGGTGGTGCCGAGACCTGAAATGTAGTCGTTGTTTTGCAGGGCGGCCGACACGTCGGTGGCGGTAAGCCCATAAGCTGCAAGCATGGCCGGATCGAGCCACGCGCGCAGCGCGAAATTCTGCCCGCCGAGAATTTCGGCGGTCTGCACGCCGGGCACGGCCTGTAGTTTCGGCTGCACAACGCGGATCAGATAGTCGGTGATTTTGTTGCGCGGCAGGACGTCGCTGTCGAAGCCCATGTACATGGCGTCGATGGTCTGACCGACTTTGACGGTCAGCACGGGCTGCTGCGTGCCGGTGGGCAGTTGGTTGAGCACCGAAGTGATTTTGGTGGCGATCTCGGTCAGCGCCTTGTCGGCATCGTAGTTGAGCCGCAGGTAGACGGTGATCGTGCTCACGCCGCTCTGGCTGGTCGAACTCATGTAGTCGATGCCGTTCGCCTGCGCGATGGCGTTTTCCAAAGGCGTCGTGATGAAACCGGCGATGACGTCGGGGTCGGCGCCGTAATAGGTCGTCGCCACCGTGACCACGGTGTTCTCGGTGCGCGGGTATTGCAGGATCGGCAGCGAACCGACCGCGCGCAGGCCGAGCACGAGGATGGTCAGGCTGACGACGGTTGCCAGCACTGGACGGCGGACAAAGATATCGGTGAAGTTCATACGGTTCGCCTCGAGGCCGGGCAGGCAGCAATCGCGATCATTGCGCGCCCATGATCAGTCGACAGGTTTCGGACTGGGATTGTTGGCCGGTTGCACGGCGTTGTTGATCAGCAGCGGCGTGCCGTTGCGCAGTTTGACCTGCCCGGCGGAGACGACGGTATCGCCGTCCTTGACGCCGCTGACGATCGCAACCTGGTCGCCGCGCGTGGCACCTGTGGTGACGAAGGCCTGACGGGCGACCAGCTGTTGCTTGCCGTTGGCGTCCTTGCCCTTGTCGTCGACGAGATAAACGATGTCGCCGTAGGAATTATAGGCGATCGCGGTTTGAGGCAGGGTCACGAATTTCTGCGGCGCACCGGTGTCGATGTCGACGGTCGCGAACATGCCTGGCGTCAGCAGATTGTCTTTGTTCGAGAACTCCGCCCGCACCTGCACGTTGCGGGTGGTGGCGTCGACCAGCGAATTGATGGCCAGAATCTTTCCGTCGAAACTGCGGTTGGGAAAGGTATCGACCTTGGCGCTGGCCGCTTGCCCGATCTTGATCTGCGCTAGCGCCTGCTGCGGCAGGAAAAAGTCGACATAGATCGGATCGAGCTGCTGCAGGGTCACGATTGTCGTGCCGGCCGCGAGATACTGGCCGAGATCGACCTGACGGATGCCGAGGCGGCCGGCGAACGGCGCCCTGATGAACTTGTAGTTGACCAGCGCCTGCTGCTGCGCGACCAGCGCCTGCGCGTTCTTCAGATTGCCTTCGTCGGTGTCGACGGTCTGCTGGCTGACCGCGTTGGTTTTGACCAGGTTGCGGTCGCGGTCGTAGGTGATCTGCGCCAGCGTCGCCGTCGCCTTCAACGCGGCGAGATGCGCGACGTCGTCGGCCAATTCCAGCTCCAGCAGCAGGTCGCCCTTCTTGACGTCGGCGCCGGACTGGAAATGCAGCGCCGACACGGTGCCGGCGACCTGCGGACTCAAATTCGCGCCGTTGACCGCGCGCACGGTGCCGACGGCTTCGACTTGCGAGCGCCATTCGCTCGACGCCGCGACCATGGTCGAAACGGTCTGCGGCGGGTTGGTCAAGGTCGCCAGGTATTTATGGATCATCACGTTCTTGAACGCTTCGAATCCGAACACGGCGGCTAGCACCACCCCCGTCAGGACCAGCATGATGATCATGCGCTTGCGCAGGGGATGCCTCGTCCCGGAGCGTTCGCGCGTCGTCTGCGTGGGGACCTGTTGTTCCGGGTTCAGCATGGGGGCTCTGGGGGAGGGGTGGATGGGGCGCCGTCGCTATAGTTAGGCAACGCCGCGGCCGCCCGCCACCCTACGGAAGTCGTTGATCTACCGGGTTTGTTCCTGCAACAGCCGGGCAATCGCCGCGCGCAATTCCGCAATGCCGGTCCCGTCATGGGCCGAGGTGGCTAGCACTGTCGGATAGGCCGCCGGGCGCTTGGCCAGTGCGGCCTCGACCTCGGCCATGCGGCCGGCAAGCTCGGTCGGATTCACCTCATCGCATTTGGTCAGCACGATCTGATGGCTGACCGCCGCCTGGCCGAGGGCCTCGAATACCTGATCGTCGGTGTCTTTAAGGCCGTGGCGGGCGTCCACCAGCACGTAGATGCGCGCGAGGTTGGCGCGGCCGCGCAGGTAGGCGTGGATCAGCTCGGTCCACGCCGCGATCTTAGCTTTAGCGGCGGCGGCGTAGCCGTAGCCCGGCATGTCGACGATGTTGAGCCGGCCGCCGGCGGAAAAGAAGATCAGCTCCTGGGTGCGGCCGGGGGTGCGCGACGTGCGCGCCAGGCTTTTGCGTCCCGTGAGCGCGTTGATCAGGCTCGACTTGCCGACATTGGAGCGGCCGGCAAACGCGATCTCCACCCCGCGCATGGCGGGAAGCGACACGGCCGAGCCGGCGGCGGCGGTGAAGTCCCAGTCGCCGGTCAACAGACGCCGGCCGGCTTCGATCTCGTCGCGGGTAAAGTCCGTCATGAGAAGAACCATAAACGAAATCGCCGGAGGTTGCCCCGGCGATTGGACATCTTCACGTCCGAGAAAGTGAAGAAGAAGCGGAAGTTCGCCCGCTACTGCTGCGGCTTCTTCTTCCCGAAGAACACCGCCTTGATATTGTCGAACAACTCGATCTTCGCGCCGTGCTTGCGCATGATGATGCTCTGTTGGCAGACCGATAGCGTGTTGTTCCAGGCCCAGTAGATCACCAGCCCCGCCGGGAAGCTCGCGAGCATGAAGGTGAAGATCAGCGGCATCCAGTTGAAGATCATCTGCTGCGTCGGGTCCGGCGGTGCCGGGTTTAGCTTCATCTGCACCCACATGGTGATGCCCATGATCACGCCCCACAGGCCGACATGCAGGAAGTGGCCGATCACGGGCACCGTGGTTGGGTCGAACGGGATGAGGCCGAGCAGGTTGAAGATATTAGTCGGGTCGGGCGCCGACAGGTCGTGAATCCAGCCGAAGAACGGCGCATGCCGCATTTCGATGGTGACGAACAGCACTTTATAGAGAGAGAAGAACACCGGGATCTGGATGGCGATCGGCAGGCAGCCGGCCAGAGGATTGATCTTCTCTTTCTTATACAGCGCCATCAATTCTTGCTGCTGCTTGGCCTTGTCGTCGGGATAGCGCGCGCGCAGCGCCGTCATCTGCGGTTGCACCGCCTTCATCTTGGCCATCGAGGCATAGGACTTGTTGGCGAGCGGGAAGAACGCCGCCTTGATCAGCACGGTGACGATCAGGATCGCTAGGCCGAAATTGCCGACCAGGTGGTAGAAATAGTCGATGACGACGAACAGCGGCTTGGTGATGAAGTAGAACCAGCCCCAGTCGATCAGCAGATCGAAACGGTTGAGCTTGAGTTGCTGCTCGTAGGCGTTGATGACGGCGACTTCCTTGGCGCCGGCAAAGAGCCGCGCGTCGGCCGAGCCGGTCGCGCCGGTCGCGACGCTGACGCCGTCGAGCAGGTAGTCGGTCTGGTAGGTCTTCAGCGTGCCGATCTCGCCGGCGTTGTAATGCGCCTTGAGATGCGCCGTGGTGTCCGGCAACAGCGCGGCGGCGAAATACTTGTCGGTAAAGCCGAGCCAGCCATTGGTGACGTCGAAGGCGACGTCCTTCTTTTCTTCGATCTTCTTGTAGGTGTATTCCTGCAGGCCGTCGTTGCCGAGCACGCCGACCATGCCCTCGTGCAGGATGTAATAGCCGAGCGTCGGCGGCGTGCCGTGGCGCGAGATCAGCGCGTAAGGATAGAGCGAGATCGGGTTGGCGCTCTTGTTCGCCACCTCGTCCTTGATCGTGAACAAATACTTGTCGTCGACCTTGATGGTGCGGCGGAATTCGATGCCCTGGCCGTTGTCGTAAGCGAGCGTCACCGGATGGGTCGTGCTCAGCGCGCCGGAGCCGACTTGCGTCCACACCGTGTCCGCGGTGGGTACCTTGACGGCGCCGCCGACGGCGTTGGTCCAGCCGAATTCGGCGTAGAACGGCTCCGGGCCGCCGGACGGCGACAGCAGCACGATCGGCGGCGATTTGGGGTCGACCGTTTCGCGGAACTTGGTCAGCGACAGATCGTCGATGCGGCCGCCCTTGAGGTCGATCGAACCTTGCAGGCTGTCGGTTGAAATGGGCACGCGCGGGGTGGCTTTGAGCGCCGCCTCGCGGTTGGCGGCGATCGTCGCCGGGCTTTGCGCGACTTGACCGGGAGCTTGGCCGGGCACCTGCGCCGGACCGGGCTGCGCCGGTGCGCCCGCGGGCTTGGCCGGCTGCTGCTGCGTCTGTTGCTGCTTTTGCTGCTCGGCCTGCAGTTTCTCCTGCCGCGCCTTCTCCTGCGGCATGGCGAAGAAAAACTGCCAGGCAATCAGCACCAGCGCCGACAACGCGATGGCGAGAATGGTGTTTTTGTTATCGGTCATCCCAAAGCCGTTTCGTCGTTGCGCCCCGCATGCACTCGTTGCAACGCTCCCTCGAAGTCCGCGGCAATTCGCGCAAACGGAACCTTGAGCGCCGCGCGCCGGCCAATTAGCACATAATCATGTCCGGTTCGTATCCGGTTTGACCCGGCGACCCTGACAATCTCACGCAGGCGGCGGCGCACCCGATTCCGCTCGACCGCGTTCCCCACCTTTTTCGACACGGTAAAACCCAACCGCGCGGGGCCGTCATCGATCCGCTTGCGCGCCTGCAGCACGAATGCCGTTGCGGTGGACTTGATGCCGGACTTTGCAGCCAGGAAATCCGCTCGTTGCCTCAGTCTTTCCATGGAAGCAATGCGCGCGGTTTCTTGTCCCGCCGTCAGGCGGAAAGCCGTTTGCGCCCGCGTGAGCGCCGCGCCGAAAGCACCTTACGCCCGCCTTTGGTGGCCATGCGCGTGCGGAAACCGTGACGGCGCTTGCGTACAAGCTTGCTCGGTTGATAGGTCCGCTTCACGATGAGTTCTCCGGTGGTCGCGCCGTGGCGACGGAGACGTCAGGATCGCCCCCAGGATCGGCCATGAAAACCCGCAAAGGCACGGGTCGGCACGCGATTTGCGCGGCTTATAAGGGAGGGGCCGAGGCGCGTCAATGCGACCCGTTTGGACGGGCGCCGGTTCTTTCCGGACGCTTCACAAAGGCTCACAAGACGGTGAGATCGGCCTGCCCGGGCCGCAGGTTAGCCTATCTCGTGTATATAGCGCGGATGTCCGTCACCCCGCCGTCCGCAGCCCGACCGCGCAGCTTGATCCGCCGGCTGCTGCCGCTAATTGTGGTCGTTCTGCTTGCCGGAGCGGCCTATCTGGCGGTCGGCCGCGGCGGCATCTCGCTCGAGGCGCTGGTCCGGCACCGCATGGCGATCGATGGCTTCGTGCACGAGCACCGCGTTCTGGCCGTGCTCGGCTATATCGCGCTCTATATCGCGGCCGTTGCTCTGTCGCTGCCGGGGGCGGTGTTTCTCACGGTGGCCGGCGGTTTCCTGTTCGGCCTTGCGGTCGGTGCTTCGGCGGCCGTCGTCGGGGCGACTACGGGAGCGACGCTCATCTTTTTGGTGGCGCGTACCGCGCTCGGCGAGCCGTTGCTGCGGCGGGCGGGCCCGCGCGCGGTGCAGCTTGCGCAAGGTTTCCGCGACGACGCCTTCAGCTATCTGCTGTTCCTGCGGCTGGTGCCGGCCTTTCCATTCTTCTTAGTTAACCTCGTTCCGGCTTTCGCGGGTGTGCGGCTAGGTCCGTTCGTCGCTGCGACTGCACTCGGCGTCATTCCCGGAGCGCTGGCGTTTGCCCTCGCCGGTACCGGCCTCGATAGCGTCATCGCCGCGCAACAGGCCGCCAATCGCGATTGCCTCGCCGCCGGTCGGACTGATTGCCACATGGTCTTCGACGTCAAGGACGTGCTGACGCCGCACCTGATCGGCGCGCTGATCGCGCTCGGCTTGCTCGCTCTGGTGCCGGTGGTGGTAAAAAGATTGCGCGCGCGGTCACGCGCGACGATGTGAAATTTGCATTCGTTCTACGAGCACGAGCTGTAAGGGCATGGCGGAAACCCTCAAACCCGACATCTGCGTCATCGGTGGCGGCTCCGGCGGTTTGTCGGTTGCCGCGGCCGCCGCCGCATTCGGCGTGCCCGTGGTGCTGATCGAGCGCGGCAAGATGGGCGGCGATTGCCTCAACGCCGGCTGCGTGCCGTCGAAGGCGCTGCTGGCGGCGGCCAAACGGGCCGAGACGATGCGCGCCGCGGCGGCTTTCGGGGTGACGGCGCAAGCCGTCGATGTCGACTTCGCCAAAGTGCACGATCATGTCCAGCGCGTGATCGGCGCCATTGCGCCGACAGACTCGGCGGAGCGTTTCCGTGGGCTCGGCGTGCGCGTGATCAAAGGGCACGCAAAATTTAAAGACCGCAGAACCGTCGTCGTCGGCGACGATTATGAAATCCGCGCGCGCCGTTTCGTGATCGCGGCCGGGTCGACGCCGGCGTGTCCGCCGATCCCGGGGCTCGACGAGGGTCCTTATCTCACCAACGAGACCGTTTTCGAACTCACCGATCGGCCGGACAGTCTCGTCATTATCGGCGCCGGTCCGGTCGGCCTGGAAATGGCGCAAGCCTTCCGCCGGCTCGGCAGCGCGGTGACCGTGCTGGAGGCGGCGGTGCCGCTCGCCAAAGACGATCCAGAATGTGCCGCGATCGTGCTCGATCAACTCGATCGCGACGGTATAGTCATCCACAGCGGCGTCAGCGTTACGCGCGTCAACCACGCGGATGGTCGCGTGTCGGTAACGTTTGCAGGCGCAGATGGCGAAGCGACCGTCGAAGGTCATTCTCTGTTGGTCGCCGCCGGCCGCAAGCCGACCACCGATGGACTCGATCTTGAAGCCGCCGGCATCAAATATGACCACGCCGGCATCCGGGTGAACAAGAGACTCAAGACTTGCAACCGTCGTGTCTATGCGATCGGTGACTGCGCCGCCGGGCAATTGCAATTCACCCACGCCGCCAACTATCACGCCGGCTTGGTGATCCGGAATGCGCTGTTTCGGCTTCGGACCAAGGTTAACAACGATCTGATTCCTTGGGTGACCTATACTGAACCGGAACTGGCGCAGACCGGTCTGACTGAGGCGCAGGCGCGCGATCGCAAGCTCAAAATCCGCATCTTGCGCTGGCCCTATCACGACAATGATCGCGCGCAGGCCGAGCGCGAGACGCACGGTCATATAAAGGTCATCGCCAGCGGGAAGGGTAAGATCCTCGGCGCTACCATCGTCGGTGCGCAGGCCGGAGAATTGATCGTGATGTGGACTTTAGCGATCGCGCAGGGGCTCAATATCCGCGCCATCACTGGCATCGTGTTGCCTTATCCGACGCTGTCGGAAATCGGAAAACGCGCGGCCATCGACTATTTCACGCCAAGTTTGACGAGCCCTTGGGTGCGGCGCATCATAACTTGGTTGCGAATCTTTGGTTGAGACGCCATTGGAACCGGAAACCGAGCCAACGAACGAGCCTGTTGCGTCATCGGCGCCGCGCCCTGCGGCGGCCCCGCGCATCGGCCTTTCGGGCAAGCTATTGTTCCTCACCGTCCTGTTCGTGATGGTGGCGGAAG
Source organism: uncultured Alphaproteobacteria bacterium (assembly GCA_963821785.1). Classification (GTDB taxonomy): domain Bacteria; phylum Pseudomonadota; class Alphaproteobacteria; order Rhizobiales; family Xanthobacteraceae; genus Pseudolabrys. Next base: position 768,099 of record CAWGFC010000001.1, read on the forward strand.
TCCTCATCTACGTGCCGTCGATCGCCAATTTCCGGCTCAACTGGCTCAATGACCGCTTGGCCGCCGCGCACACTGCCGCGCTGGTGCTCGACGCCGCGCCCAGCGGCATGGTGCCGGAGAGCCTTGCCAAGCAGATCCTGAAAAGTATCGGTGCGCGCGCCGTGGCCATGAAGATGGGCACGCAGCGCCGTCTGCTCGCCGCCAACGACGTGCCTTCGCAGATCGAGCAAGACATCGACATGCGCGGCGTGCCGTGGTGGCGCGCCATTGCAGATGCATTCGATACGATGTTTTTATCCGAACCTAATGACGTGATGCGGGTGGTCGGGCCGGCGCCGATGGCGGAAGGCCAGTTCATCGAAATCGTTCTCGATGAAGCACCGCTACGCAAGGCCATGCTGACCTTCTCGGTCAACATCCTGCTGCTGTCGCTGGCGATCTCCGGCATCACCGCGATGCTGGTGTTCTTCGCGCTGCATTATCTGCTGGTGCGGCCGATGGGGCGGATCACTGCGAATATGATCACGTTCCGTGCCGATCCTGAGAATCCGGCGCGCATCATTCCGGAATCCGGACGCGGTGATGAAATCGGCACGGCGGAAGTCGAGCTTGCCGCCATGCAGCGCGAGCTCGCCTCGATGCTGCACCAGAAGAACCGGCTGGCGGCGCTGGGTCTGGCGGTGTCGAAGATCAATCACGACCTGCGTAACCTGCTGGCGTCCGCGCAGTTGTTTTCGGATCAATTGTCGACCCTGCCGGATCCAAAGGTGCAGCGCTTCGCGCCCAAGCTGATGCGCGCGCTCGAGCGCGCCATCGCCTTCTGCCAGTCGACGCTCTCCTACGGCGCCGCGCAGGAGCCGCCGCCCGAACGCAAGACGCTTGAGGTCGAGCCGCTGATCGAAGAGGTGCATGAGGCGCTCGGCCTGGGCCTCGATGTGCCGATTCGCTGGATCGTGGCGGTGGAACGCGGGCTCACCTTGGAAGCGGATCACGATCAGTTGTTCCGTGTGCTGGTCAACGTGGCGCGCAATGCGGTGCAGGCATTGGAGGCGCGCGGCGCGCGCGATCCTGCGCGCGACCAGATCCGCATCACCGGCCGGCGCGAAGGCAGCGTGGTGGTGATCGAAGTGTCCGATACCGGCCCCGGGGTGTCGGAGAAGACGCGGGTCCATATGTTTCAGGCTTTTCAGGGCTCGACGCGTGCCGGAGGCACTGGGCTTGGCCTCGCCATTGCCGCCGAACTGGTGCGCGCGCATGGCGGCGACATCCGCCTGGTGCCAGGGACCATCGGGGCGACTTTCAGCATCACCATCCCAGACCGCGCGGTCGATCTTAATTCCCGACGCGGCGAGCGGGCGCGGGCCTGAGCGCGCCTAAAACTACGTAAATTCCGACGAATCACGCGGCAGGCGCTCACGCCGAAGTGAACGCCGGCGGCGGCAATGAATGCGCGTCCGCCGGTGTTCAGCCATCGGGGCGCGTGCGGTCCGTCGATGGCCGTGGCTAAGCCGCAACCGGAGGTCCGATGACGACCGCCTATATTAATCGCGTCGCCGTCGCGGTGCCTCCGCACGACGTCCATGACGCCTTCCGCAGATTTGCGCAGTCTCTGTTCAACGGCGACATGCACACTGGCGTGTTGTTCCGGAGGATGGCGGCCAAAGCGGGAATCGAGCACCGGTATTCATACCTGGCGCCGGGTCTGCAGCCGGAAATCGGTGCCGTAGACGCCGACGGATTTTACACGCGCGGCCGATTTCCCGATACCGCGGCGCGCATGCGGTTGTTCGAGCGATACGCGCCGGAACTGGCGCAGGCCGCGATCGACGGCCTGCAACTCGGAAACGAACGTGCCCGCATTACCCATCTGTTAATCACATGCTGTACCGGGTTCTCAGCGCCGGGCCTCGATCTCGAGGTCATCGAGCGCTGCAAGCTGCCGAGTTCCGTCGAACGCACGATGATTGGGTTCATGGGGTGCTATGCCGCCATCAACGCGCTCAAGTTGGCCCGGCACATCGTGCGCTCGGAACAAACCGCGTGCGTCCTCGTTGTCAACCTTGAACTCTGCACCCTACACCTTAAGGAGACCGCCGACATCGAGCAAATTCTCTCGTTTCTCCTGTTCGGCGACGGCTGTGCGGCCTGTCTTGTGAGCGCGGAACCGGTCGGCACTGCGCTGGATAGTTTCCGCGCCGTGGTGGTGCCCGGCACGCGTGACTTGATGACATGGAATATCCGCGACTTCGGCTTCGACATGATCTTGTCAGGCAAAGTTCCAGCCGCGATCCACGAGGCGTTGCACGAGCACGTGGACGAAATTCTTGAGGGCGCGCCGGTCGGCTCGATCGATCTTTGGGCAGTGCATCCCGGCGGCCGCACGGTGCTCGACGCGGTGGAACGCGCGTTAAATCTCGCGCCGTCAGCGCTCGCCGTATCGCGCGAGGTTTTGCGTCGCTATGGCAACATGTCGTCGGCGACCGTGATGTTCGTGATCGAACGCCTGCTGCGATCCGGCGCCCGGGGACAAAAGGGTTGTGCGATGTCCTTTGGGCCGGGGCTTACTGCGGAAACCATGCTGTTCAGGGCCGCTGCATGATGCCAATCGCAATAGCCGGCTCAACGGCATCGTCGCGCGATCTGTCGCGCCGCAGCACCGAATCCGAATGGCTGGACGACGCTGGCGTCGGCTCGGCCGAGTTGCAGCTGGTGCTGCGCGACCTCGCCCGCTTCAACGGGGCCATGCTCGGCCATTGGCCGGTCGTCGCTTGGCTGCGACGCGCCACCAGGGACGCGCCGCGCGACCTGCCATTGACGGTGGTCGATGTCGGCTGCGGCTACGGCGATTTGCTGCGGGCGATCCGGCGCTGGTCGTGCAAACGCGGTCTAGCCATCAGGCTGATCGGCTTGGATCTCAGCCGTGAGACGATCGACATCGCGCGCACGGCGACGGATGCCGCCGATCAAATCGAATACCGGGTGGCGGATATATTCGACTATGACGCCGCCGAGCCGGTCGACTATGTGGTCAGCAGCCTGCTCACGCATCATTTTTCCGATGCGATGATCGTCAGCTTTCTGCGCTGGATGGAAGCGACCGCCCGCAAGGGCTGGTTGATCTACGATCTGCAACGGCATGTAGTACCGTATTTCTTCATCGGGCTGATGGGCAAGGTGACATCGCTGCACCGGATCGTCATCCATGACGGGCGGATATCGGTGGCACGCTCGCTCACCCGTGCCGAATGGCGATATCGCATTGCGTCCGCCGGGATTGCGGACGATGCGGTCGATCTACGTTGGTTCCTTTACCGTTTTGTGATTGGACGGGTGCGATGAAACAAATCGAGACGATCATTGTTGGTGGCGGGCCGGCCGGCGCCGCTACGGCTTGCTGTCTGGCAAGCGTGGGTCGCGAAGTTATGTTGGTGGAGCGCGCCGACGCGCCGCATCACAAAGTCTGTGGCGAGTTCCTTAGCATCGAGACACAAGCACAGTTACGCCGGCTTGGCGTCGATCCGATGTCTCTCGGCGCTGTGCCGATCGATCATGTCGCCGTCTATTCTTCGGCGCGTAGCGTAATGGCGGAGCTGCCGTTTCGCGCATTGTCGCTCTCGCGCCATCGGCTCGACGACACGCTCCTCTGCCGCGCGCAGGAACACGGCGCGCAGGTAAAGAGAAGCGTATCGGTGCGAACCGTCTCGCCGGATGGACGCGCCTGGAGAGTCGAGTGCGATAACGGCGAGACTTTGCGCTGCCGTCACCTGGTCCTGGCGACCGGCAAATTGGGACTGCGTGGCATCGCCGAGGCGCGCGACAACTCGTTGGTCGGACTGAAGATGCATCTGCGCCCCACCGCCGAAATTCGACGTGCACTGAGAGGGCAAGTGGAGCTTTTCCTGCTCAATCGCAGCTATGTCGGTCTTGAGTTGGTTGAAGACGGTATTGCCAATTTATGCTGCGTGCTGCCGCGCGCGACTGTCGCCCGGCTTGCGCCCGGATGGCAGGGGCTGCGAGACTATCTTACAGCCAAGCTTCCCAGTCTCGCTGAGCGACTGGAAGGCGCCGAGCCGCTTTGGGACAAGACTCTGGCCGTTGTCTGTCCAACCGGCGGCCATTTGCATAGCGAAGCCGGACCCGCGGTCTATCGCGTCGGCGACCGCCTCGCGCATATTCCTCCGTTCACCGGCGACGGAATTGCGATCGCACTCGGCTCGGGCGCGCTGGCGGCCGAGTATATCCGGCAAGGCAGTTCGCCGGCCGAGTATCTCGCGGCCGCGCGGCGGTTGACCGGCCGCACGATCCGGCTTGCAAGCGCCGTTTCGGGCTTCGCCGCGACCGGCGCCGGGCGCAGCGTTCTGTTGGGCGCCGCGGTCATGATGCCAAAGCTGATCGGAACCATCGCGCGGCGTACAAGAGTGCCGCTCGCGGCGCACCGATATTAACCCCGATTGTCCGTCGGTCAGACCGGTTACCCTTGCCAATGGTAGCCTGAGGCGATAGCTATCCCTCGATTCCGCGGGTCCGATCCACCTGCCGCGGCATCGGCGCCCGTAGCTCAGCTGGATAGAGCACCAGACTACGAATTTGGGGGTCAGGAGTTCGAATCTCTTCGGGCGCGCCATAAGCTCGGTTTCTACCATTGCGGATCGCGCGACCCAGCTAACCTCGTCCGATGATTTCGGGGTGCAACCGCGCGACGTCACGCTGGCGCGAGGGCGACGCCTTTGACTTGGGCATAGATTTTCATGCCTGCCGCGAGTTCGAGGTCATCCAAGGAACGCCGCGTGATGCGCGCAAGCAGGTGGCTACCGGTGCCTTCCGGGCCCAGGCCGAGCAGGACGACGATCTCGTGCTCGCCAGCGGGAGTGGCCGAGAGAATCGTGGCGGGCAGAATGTTGAGGACCGTCGTCGCGCGCGGTGGCTCATGCGCCAGACTAACGGCGCTCGCCGCAATGGTGAGGCGCCGGCGGCTGCCGACCGGTGCGCTTGCCATTGGCGCTGTGAAACGGCCTCCGTCTACTTCCAAGATCGCAAGGCCGTATTTCTCATCGTAACTCCGGACGACTGCGTCGACGCTGACCGCAGCTTCTTTCGTGAGGGCCAGAGGCAGGGCGGGATTGCTGCTGACTTCGTTGAATGGGCCGGCGGCTATAATGTGGCCGGCCTGCATCAGCACCAGATTGTCGGCGAGACGTTCAATTTCGGCGATGTCATGGCTGACATAGATGACCGGCAACGACAGGTTGGCATGCAGACGCTCGAGAAACGGCAGGATTTCGTCCTTGGTCTGCCGGTCGAGCGCCGATAAGGGCTCGTCCATCAGCAGCAGCTTCGGCTCCGAGAGTAGCGCACGGCCGACCGCGACCCGTTGGCGCTCTCCGCCGGAAAGGTTTTGTGGTGAACGATTGAGCAGGCCTGCAAGGCCGAGCAGATCGATCACTTCTTTAAAATGGGTTTCCGCCGCCGAAATCTGCCGCCGGCGCGGCGCGCCATATAGAAGGTTACGGCGAACCGAGAGATGCGGAAACAGACTCGGCTCCTGGAAGACGTAACCCACAGGCCGCCTGTAGGCGGGCCGGAACGTCGTGCGGTCCTGCCAGACATCCCCGCCGATGGTGCAGAGGCCCTCGCTTAAGCGTTGCAGGCCCGCGATGCACCGGAGCACGGTCGTCTTGCCGCATCCGGACGGACCGAACAATGCGGTGACGCCCGTTGCGGGAACCGTGAACGCTGCATCAAGGGTAAACCGTCCCAGCGTGCCGCGAAATGCGACCTCGATGACTTTCGATTCGGTCATTCACCGACCCGCGCCACGCGTTTCTCAATCAGCATCATTGCAAGAATAACGGCGAACGCAAACACGACCATGCCGGCGGCGAGGATGCTCGCTTCACGCCATTGAGAAGTCTCGACGTAGTCGTAGATGGCGACGGACAGCACTTTGGTTTTCCCCGGAATGCTGCCGCCGATCATCAATACAATGCCGAATTCGCCGACGGTATGGGCAAAGCCGAGCACCGTCCCTGTCAGAAAGCCTGGGCGCGCCAGCGGTACCGCCACGGTCCAGAACGCGCGGGTGGGCGAAGCACGCAGCGTCGCCGCAACTTCGAGAGGCCGATCGCCCAAGGCATCGAATGCGTTTCGGATCGGCTGCACCACGAACGGCATCGAATAGATGACCGACCCGATGACCAGGCCCTCGAAGGTGAAGGCGAGGGTGCGCGCGCCCCACAATCCGGCAACGAAGCCGCCAGGCCCGCTAGGGCCCAGCAGGACGAGCAGGTAGTAGCCAAGGACTGTCGGCGGCAATACCAGGGGCAAGGCCACAACTGCGGCCACGGCCTCTTTCCACCGGGCGCGCGAGCGCGACAGCCACCACGCGATCGGCGTGGCGACAATCAGCAGGATGACCGTCGCCGTCGTCGCGAGCTCGATGGTCAGATGGATCGCAGTCCAGATCTCAGGAGGCAGATCCTGCATGGCCGCTCAACTGTTGCTGTCGAAGGCGTATCCGTACTTCTCGATAATCGTGCGCGCTTCCGGGCCCTTCAGAAACGCCATGAAGGCGACGGCCGCCGCATTGCCGGCACCCTTCTTCAATAGCACGGCGTCCTGCTTAATCGGCTTATAGAGATTCTGCGGGACGAGCCAGCGCGATCCGCCGATATTACCGCGCAGTTGCGAGAGCGCGACGAAACCGATTTCGGCATTGCTGGTGGCGACGAACTGGAAGGCTTGCGTGATGTTTGCCCCTTCGACGAACTTCGGCTGCAAGATGTCATAAAGCTTGAGCGACTTCATTGTCTCGACAGCGGCGGCGCCATAAGGAGCGGCAACGGGATTGCAGATCGAAAGCTTGGCGAAAGCCCCGCTCTTCAACGTCGCTTCACCCTTCACGAGACCTGGGTTCTTACTCCACAGCACGAGTTTGCCGATCGCGTAGGTGAATTGGCTGTCGGCTACGCCAAGACCGTCGCCGATCAGTTTTTTCGGCCTGTCTTCGTCGGCCGAGAGCATGATCTGAAACGGCGCGTCTTGCGTGATCTGGGTATAAAACTGCCCGCTTGAGCCGAAACTCAACACGGCGTCGTGGCCTGTCTTTTGTTTGAACGCGGCTGCGATTTCCTTGGCTGCGTCCGTGAAATTGGCGGCGACGGCAATGTCGGTCTGCGCCGCGAAGGCGTTGGTACCGATAAGCGAAGCGGTCGCAATGCCGAGAGCAAGCCGACGCGGTTTTGTGATCGTCATGAGTCTTCTCCTATGGATCAATCAATGGCGACGATGACATGGGTGGCGTCGAACAGGGCGCAGGCCGGCTGACCCGGCGCGAGGGCAAGCGCCGCGGCGCTGGCCGCCGTGATCGTGGCGGCGAGCGTCTTGCCGCCGCCGATGTCGAGAACGACCTCGGCGCTGATAGGAGATGTGTCGCAGCGCTGCACCACGCCGCGCAGGCAATTGCGCACCGACGTGGGAGGAGCCTGCTCGCCGGGTACGATCACGACGAACGAGGCCTTGATCAGCAAGATCGCCTCACGCCCGACACACAAACCAAGCGCGCGGACGCTCTCATTGGTCACCAGGGCGTAGATTGTTGTGCCATCCGACACGGTGACCGCGATCTCGGCATTGAGCGTGTCGGAACGAATTTTTTTGATCGTGCCGCGCAACGCATTACGCGCGCTCGTCCGCATCAGGAACCCCGATATGAGATGGAGCGGCGAAATGCCGCTGCCGGCGAGTTCAGGCTCGAGCGTGCGCAGCACGCGCGTCATTTCCGCTTCAAGGCGGTTATAGGCTTCGATCACGCGAATGCCGGTTGGCGTGAGGCTGGCGCCGCCGCCCGCTTTGCCGCCGGTCCGTGTTTCCAGCAGCGGTCGGCCGAACAGGTTGGCCATGGCGTCGAGCGCGTCCCAGGCCGCCTTGTAGGTAAGCCCGGCCACTTTGGCCCCGGCCGATATGCTGCCTTCGCGCGCGACGGCCTGCAGCAGCCGGATGCGTTCGCGCCCGACGCCGGCGATGTCTTCGCGTTTCAACGTCACAATCGCTTCAATCGGCATCTAAAAATACGCTCGTTTCGGTTATATAGCGCTACTATATAGCGTAATTCGCCAGTGGGTAAAACCGCAAAATGCGAGGATGAGTTCTTGAGGTGCTAGCTTTGACTTAAGCTCTCGATCCTAGGCACCCGATCAAGCGGTGCATGCAAGATTTGCGGGCGAGCAATAAGGGGGAGGAGAAGATGTACGATCTATTTTTGCGGGTCCTCAAAGCCGGCGCCGTACTGCTGGCATTGACGGCCGGCGCTGCCGCCGACGATTATCCGAACAAGCCGATCAGACTGATCATTCCGTTCCCGCCGGGCGGCAGCAATGACGTGGTCGGCCGCCTGGTCGCTAAGCATTTAAGCGATGCGCTCGGCCAGCAGGTCTACGTCGACAATCACGGCGGTGCGGGCGGCACGATCGGCACCGAAGTCGCCTCCAAGGCGGCTCGGGACGGCTACACGCTGCTAGTCATCTCGCTGGCGCACGCGGTCAATCCGTGGCTCTACAAACTGCCCTACGATCACGACAAGGCATTTGTCCCAGTCGCCAGCTTTGGCAGCGGCACCAACGTGCTTGCGGTCAATCCGGAGTTGCCGGTGCACTCGGTCGCAGAATTGATCGCACTCGCCAAGGCGAAGCCGGGTGAGTTGAACTACGCGTCGGCCGGCGTCGGCAGCTTCCAGCATCTCGGCGGCGAACTGTTCAAACTCCTGGCCGGCGTCGACATCGTGCACGTGCCGTTCCGTGGCGGCGGGCCGGCTATGGTTGACGTCATGGGCGGCCATACAAAGATTATTTTTAGCTCGCTCATTCAAACGTCGCCGCAGGTCGCGTCCGGCAAGTTGCGGGCACTCGGCACCGGCGGCGCCAAGCGCAATCCGGTGTTGCCCGACGTGCCGACCATCGGCGAAACCGTACCCGGCTACGAGGCGAACAATTGGTGGGGTATGCTGGCGCCGGCTGGAACGCCGCCGGCGATCGTCCAGAAACTCAGTAAGGCGGTCTCAACCGCGCTCGATGCGCCGGAATTGGAGAAACAGTTCGCGGCGCAGGGCGCCTCCGTCGTGAAGATGTCGCCCGACGAATTCGGCAAATACATCGTGGCGGAAACGGCGAAGTGGGGCCGCGTCGTCAAGCAGGGGCACATCACGGCCCACTAGCCTCAGCATTGCCGCCGCGCCGATGACGGCGCAACGATTTTTTTTTGCACGTCATCTGCCCTCGAGGTCGTGTGCCTCGGCGAAGAACACGTCCTTCCACGACGATGGCACGTGCTAGAGCCGGCCGACTTTGTGCATGAACTCGAGATGCTGCATCAGCGCGGCCGGCGCGGTGGTGCATCGGCCATTTGACCCGCGAGATCGCGGCGGAGCAGGGCCAATAGACAAGCTTATGGAAACCGTCCAAATTATTATTGGACAGCGATATACGGGATACCGAAATCTGTCGATTAAAAAACAACGATAACAATGGAGGGAGAAAAAGGTTGATGGCGAGCGGCGCGACACTCGCATCGAATTCTGCCTTATCGGGTGCAGGACGGGCGAAGCCGGCATCGCCCGGTCGCGCGGCCGCGAGCGCCAATCCCGATACGCGATTGCTCGATGTCTGTGGCGTGACCATCCAATACAAGACGCAAGCTCATCTGGTCACCGCGACCTACCGCGTCGGTTTCAACGTGCTGCAGGCCGATCGCTTCGTCCTGCTCGGGCCGTCCGGCTGCGGTAAGTCGACGCTGCTCAAGGCGGTCGGCGGCTATCTGCAGCCGACCGAAGGCGAAATCCGTTTGAAGGGCGAGTTGATCAAAAAGCCTGGCCCCGACCGCATCATGGTGTTTCAGGAATTCGACCAACTGCTGCCATGGAAGACGGTTTTCGAGAACGTCGTCTTTCCGCTCAAGACGACGGGAACGCTCGACACGAAGGCCGCCTACGAGCGCGCCATGCACTACATCGAGAAGGTCAACCTCACCAAATTTGCGCACAGCTATCCGCACACGCTGTCGGGCGGGATGAAACAGCGCGTCGCAATCGCGCGCGGTATGGCGATGGAGCCAGATATCCTGCTGATGGACGAGCCGTTTGCTGCGCTCGACGCGCTGACGCGCACCCGGATGCAGGATGAGCTGCTGGCGCTGTGGGACGAAACGCGTTTCACGGTGCTGTTTGTCACCCACTCGATCCCCGAAGCGATCAAGATCGGCAGCCGCATCCTGCTGTTGTCGCCGCATCCGGGGCAGGTGAAGGCGGAAATCAACAGTGTGCCGCGCGGGCAGGAAAGCTCCAACGAGGCCGCCGCGCTTGGCCGCGAGATTCACGACATGCTATTCGCCGATCAAATCGAGGAGGCGCCCAATGCTTGAGGCGGTTCAACGGGCGAATATTGTCTACAGCGAGACCTTGGGGCCCGATCAATCCGGCATCATCCAAAAGCCGCTGACGCTGGCCGAGAAGATCTATAACCAGGCGTGGCTGCGTAAGGTCGCCATTCTCGTCGTGCTTGCGCTGGCGTGGCAGCTTTACGCGCTTTGGCTCGACAACCCGCTGCTGGTGCCGACCTTCGCCGACACGGTGCGCGCGCTGGTCGAGGACGTGAGCAATGGCACCATTCCAAGCCGGGCGCTGAGTTCGATCGAGGTGCTGTTGGTCGGCTTTGCTACTGGCACGGTGCTCGCAGGGCTGCTCACCGTTTTTGCGATTAGCACGCGGGTCGGCACCGATTTCCTCGAGACCATGACTGCGATGTTCAACCCGTTGCCGGCGATTGCCCTGTTGCCGCTGGCGCTGATCTGGTTTGGCCTCGGTGCCGGCAGTTTGATCTTCGTTCTGGTGCATTCGGTGATGTGGGCGGTTGCGCTCAACACGCTGGCCGGGTTCCGCAGCGTCTCCACGACGGTGCGCATGGTGGGGCGCAACTACAATCTCAGCGGCCTGCGCTTTGTCGCCAAGATTCTCATCCCGGCCGCCTTCCCGAGCATTCTCGCCGGCCTCAAGATCGGCTGGGCTTTCGCGTGGCGAACGCTGATCGCGGCCGAACTCGTGTTCGGCGTTTCGTCAGGCCAAGGCGGGCTCGGCTGGTACATCTTCGAGAGCAAGAATCAGCTCAACATACCGGAAGTGTTTGCCGGCCTGCTCACCATCATCCTGATCGGGCTTGCGGTCGAAAACGTCATCTTCCGTTTCATCGAGACGAGAACGGTTCAACGCTGGGGCATGCAATCCTGATTGGGTGGTGAGCCCGGTTCAGTTCTAAGGGAGGGATTCATGATCCACAGACGCGCGTTTTGTAAAGTTCTCGCGGCCACTCCTGCGCTAGCAACGCCGATGCTGATGCGCTCGGCTTTCGCCGACGAAGTGTCGAGCATCGTGCTGGTGAGCCAACACGGTCTTCCCTATTTGCCGTTGATGGTGATGGATGCGCACAAGCTCGTCGAAAAACATGCAGCGAAACTCGGCGTCGCCTCGCTCAAACCCAACTTCAAGACCTTGGGCGGGACGCAATCGCTGATCGACGCGCTGTTGAGCGGACAGATGAATTTCGGCGTGACGGGCGTGCCTGGCCTGGCGACGCTTTGGGCCAAGACCGCCGGCACGCTGAATGAAGTGCGGGCACTCTCCGCCGTGCAGTCAATGCCCTTCATGCTGGTGACCAACCGTGAAGCGATCAAGACAATCAGGGACTTCAACGAGCACGACAAGATCGCCTTGCCGGCGGTCAAAGTGTCGAGCCAGGCGATCTGTCTGCAGATGGCGGCGGCCAAGGAATGGGGTCAGGACCAATATGCCAAGCTCGATGCTTTCACCATTACCCTCCCGCATCCTGACGCCGCGACATCGGTCATGTCGAAGGCAACTGAGGTCAACAGCCATTACTCCGTCGCGCCTTACTATTATTATGAACTGGCGACGCCTGGCGTGCACAACGTGCTCAAGTCCTACGACACGTTGGGCGGTCCTGCGACCAATGGCGTCATGATCATGGCGAAGAAATTTCGCGATGCGAATCCGAAGGTGACCAGCGCGGTCTACGCCGCGCTCAGCGAGGCCGAGGAATTCATCAACAAGAATCCGGACGAGGCGGCGCAGATCTACATCAAGACCACCAATGAGAAGCGCAGCAGTCAAGCCGAGATGGTCAAGTTCATATCCGATCCTGACAATGTGTGGACGACCGCGCCGCAACAGTCGATGGAGTTTGCCAGCTTCATGCACAAAGTGGGTTCGATAAAGCGGCTGCCGGCGTCGTGGAAGGACCTCTACATGCCGGAGTGCCACGACACCAAAGGCAGTTAAGCCTACAGCTCGCGCAGCGCGTTGAACTGCGCCACATAGCCGGAGGCATCGATCCGCACGCCGATCACGGTGGTGCGCTTGGATTGCATCGCCGCTTGCAGCGCATTGCTCAAGGCCTGTTCGGTTTCCACCACGACCCCGTCGGCGCCGAAGGATTGGGCCAGTTTCTCCCAATCGACGCCGCCGAGCGCCACACCGTGCAGGGGGATACCCTTGATCTCCTGCTTGACGCGGATCAGGCCGATTTCGCGGTCGTCGAACACCAGCACGATAATCGGCAGGTTCTCGCGCTGCGCGGTCTGCAGTTCGGCAACCGTCATCAGGAAGCCGCCGTCGCCGGTGAAAGCAACCACCGGACGGTCCGGAAAAGCCATGCGCGCGGCCAAGGCGCCGGGAACCGCATAGCCCATGGAAGCGAGGCCGTTCGAGGTGAGGAATTCGCGCGGCCCGTAGGACTCCCACTTCTGCACGACCAGCAGGCGGCTGGCACCGGCATCGCAGGTCGCAATCGTATTGCGTGGCAGAATGGCGCGCGCCACTTCCATAGTGCGCTGTGGCGACAGGCCCTTGCTCGGCGTGTTGAGGGCGTCGCGCACCTCGGTGCAAAAATTTTTGGCGGACTTCTCGCCCCAGTTCGTGCCTTCGGGCGCCCAGCGCGCGAGCCCAGCCAGCACCGCTTTCAAGTTGCCGATGATTTCCGGATCGGCAGGTACCAGCGCGTCGATGCTGGGCACCGACGACAGCGATAGCACCGGCAGCGTATAGGGCCACGGCTTGGGCTGCAGTTCCACCGCGTCGAGACCGATCGTGACGATCAGATCGGATTCCAGCACCAGCTTGCGCTCGATCAGCCCCCCGATGATGCAGCCGGCGCGCAATGGGTGATCCTCGGGGATCATGCCCTTGCATTTGGTGGTGGTGAGCACCGGGGCGCCGAGGCGTTCTGCGAACTGCACGAATTCGGCCGACGCGCCGCACCAATAGACGCCCAAGCCCGCAATCAGGATCGGCCGTTTCGCCTTGCCGAGCATGTCGAGCGCCGGCTTGAGATCGGCGCGGTCGGGACCGGGCGTGATCCAATTTGGCATCAGCGGCGGCTCGGCGGCGTAGTCGCCGGCCTCGCGCGTGGTCTCGCTTTGCGGAAATTCGAAATGCACTGGGCCTGGCGGCGCGCCTGTCGCGGTGCGCATGGCGCGGCGCACTTGTTGGCGCACGGTCTTGGCGTCGATGGTCGTGCTCCACTTCACGATCGGCTCGTAAAGCGCCAGTTGGTTGATGCGCTGGCGCAGCCCGGTCTCGTAGGTCGGGCGCGAATAGGAATCGGTAATCGCGATTAGCGGCGAGCGGTCGAGAAACGCGTGCGCCACGCCGTTGACCATATTGGCGGCGCCGGGTCCGCGCGTCGACAGGCAGATGCCGGGGCTGCCGGTGATGTCGCCCCAGGTCGCGGCCAGCATGGCGCCGGCCACTTCCTGTTTCATCAGGAGAAAGCGCATCTGGCGCTGCCGCGCCGCTTCCATCAGCTCGACCAATTCGCCGCCCGGGTGACCCACTATGAAAGGCGTGCCGGCATCCTTGAACGCTGCGGCCAGCACTTCGACGGTCGTCGCCATTCTCAAGTCTCCCCGGTCCGGCGGACACGATAGCAGCAAATCACGTCCTGCATTACTATTCGATCCGCGCTCAGGAACAAATCAGCCATGCCCGCCAATCCAAAGATCGTCGTTCGATTTGATTTTCCCTACCATCCGGCAATGGCCGAGCGGTTTGCGCGCGAAGACGATATCGATCTGCGCACCTGCGAGCGGGCGGGCTCCGAGAGTCTCGCCTGGTCCGCGCTCAACGAGGCGCACGTCTATATGATTTCATCGGCGAAAGACGAGCTGCCGCGCCGGTGGTTTGTGACGGACGAGCTGCTGCAACGCTGCCCGAAACTGCTTTGCGTCTCGACTAGCGGTGCCGGCTACGACACCGTCGATGTCGAGGCCTGCAGCAAGGCCGGCGTTATCGTCGTCAACCAGGCCGGCATCAACGCGCCAGCGGTCGCCGAGCATACGCTCGGCCTCATGCTCGCGCTGTCCAAGCGGATCGCCGAAACCGACCGGCGGCTGCGGCGCGAGCGCGGCTTCGCGCGTGAAGACCTGATGGGAAGAGAAATTTCCGGAAAAACGCTCGGCATCATCGGCATCGGCCATGTCGGCACGCGTGTAGCGCACCTCGCGCAGGCCTTTGGCATGACCGTGCTGGCCTACGATCCCTACGTCGAGGCGGAGGAAATCGCCCGCCGCGGCGCGCGTTCTGTGACGTTCGACGAATTGCTCGCGCGATCGGACTTTGTGTCGATCCATTGTCCGCGCACCGGCGAAACGATGGGGATGATCGATGCGCGAGCCTTGGCCCGGATGAAGAAAGGCGCGCTGTTCGTGACCACCGCGCGCGGCGGCATCCATGACGAGGCCGCGCTGTTCGATGCGCTTAAGTCCGGGCATCTCGCCGGCGCCGGGCTCGACGTCTGGGAGAAGGAGCCGCCGCCGCTGCAGCATCCGTTGCTGACGCCCGATAACGTGATCGCGACCTATCACACGGCCGGCGTGACGGTTGAGGCGCGCCGCGGGGTTGCCGCAGAGGGTGCCGAACAAGTCGTCGGCCTGCTCAAAGGCGGCCGGCCGCCGCGCCTGGTCAATCCGGAAATCTGGCCGGCCTATCGCGCGCGGTTCGAAGCGATCCTGGGTGTGCCGGTGGCTTGAGCGCGCCGGTCTGCTATAACAATAAACGCGCGCGCCCGTAGCTCAGCTGGATAGAGCATCAGACTTCGAATCTGAGGGTCGGGAGTTCGAATCTCTCCGGGCGCGCCAATAATTTTCAGCGGTCGATCGTGATCTCGTCGGTGAGCGCGCGCGAGACGCAGATCATGATGCTGTCGGTGCGATCGTGGTCGGGAAGATAAAGATCGCGGTGGTCGGCTGTACCGGCGATGAGCTTGGTGCGGCACGTTCCGCAGGTGCCGGTCTCGCATGAACTCGGAACCTCAAGGCCGTG
The DNA here is from genome assembly GCA_963821785.1 of uncultured Alphaproteobacteria bacterium. Taxonomy (GTDB): domain Bacteria; phylum Pseudomonadota; class Alphaproteobacteria; order Rhizobiales; family Xanthobacteraceae; genus Pseudolabrys. The sequence goes on from CAWGFC010000001.1 coordinate 783,478, forward strand.
CGCGCGCAAGACCTCGAGAATGGTCTTGTCAGTCGGCACCTCGATCACATCGCCGGAACGCGCGAGGCGAACCTTGAACGGCTTGTCGGTCGGCTTGTGAGTCTCCGCCTCGCTGAACGCCTCGAAATGCACGGCGGCCGACGACCAATGGTCGGTGAAATGGCGCACCGCCTCCATCAAGGGGCGCGGCCCGCAGCAATACAGATGCTCGCGGTTTTTCCGCTCGGCGAGGACCGACTTGAGATCGAGCGATTTGCCCGGATCGCCATGGTCGTAATGGATGACGACGTGGTCCTTGAGTTCGGGCTCACTCAACTCGTCGATGAACGCCGTCGTTTCCGGCGAACGCGAGCAATAGAATAGGCGGAAGCGCTTTCCCTGCCGCTGAACTTCCCGGATCATCGCCATGATCGGCGTGACGCCGATGCCGCCGGCGATGAACAGGAAATCCTGCGCGCGTTGCGGCAGGGCGAAATCGTTGACCGGCGGCGACACCATCAGATTGTCGCCGGCCTTGGTGTTGTCGATGAGATTGCAGGAGCCGCCGCGGCCATTGGCCTCGCGTTTGATCGCGACCAGGTAGCGGTCGCGCTCAGCCGGATCGTTGCACAGCGAATATTTGCGCAGCAATCCGTTTGGCGTGCGGATGGCGATATGTGCGCCGGCGGAAAATTCCGGTAACGGCTTGCCTTCGACATCGCGAAATTCGAGCAAGTGGATGCCGTCGGCGATCTTGTCGTTGCGCATGACGCGCAGCGGCAGCATCGGCTGCTGGTCAATTGTGGTCATTCATCCCCAAGAAATATAATTCATACTCAAGGAAGTAGAGATGCATTGCTCCACAAGTGGCGAATTTATGCCGCCACGGCAAGAGGGGAGCAGCCATCTAAATCTGCCGGATCGAGGCAAAATCGAAGCTCGTACCGGGCGGATTTTCACCAATGCGAATTTGCGTGTCGCTGAGGAAACGATAGGGCGGTACCGGCAGGTTGTAGGGCGCCGGAACGCCGCTGAAAACACGGCCGGCCAGGTCGTATTTCGAGCCGTGGCAGGGACAGAAATAGCCGCCCGGCCAATCGGGCGCGGGCTGGCTGGCGTTTGCCTGCGGATAGAACATCGGGATGCAGCCGAGATGGGTACAGATGCCGACCAGCACGCCATATTCGGGCTTCACCGAGCGATGCCAGTTCTTGGCGTAAGGTGGCTGCTGGTTCTGCTGCGATTGCGGGTCGGCGAGCCGGTCCTGCAAGGCCTGCGAGTTGAGCGCGTCGAGCACGTTCGCCGGACGGTTGGTGACGAAAACCGGCCGACTGCGCCAGCGCACCGCGACCTGCTGGCCCGGTGCGACCTTGCTCAAATCGAGATCGACCGGTCCGCCGGCGGCCAGTGTGCCGGCATCCGGGTTCATTTGATCGATCAGCGGAATGACGCTGGCTGCGACGCCGACCGCGCCAACACTGGCGGTCGCGATATAAAGAAAATCACGGCGTGTAGGTGCGGGACTTTTTTCCGGATGCGAAATTGTGCGAGCCATGACCGGCGTCGAGTTGCTGTCATCGCCCCGCCGCCCTCGGCCTTCGCCGCACGGCTTCTATGGCAGCAACGCGCGAGACCGGGCAATGTTCACAGTGCGGCCCAGTTTTTTGGCCGTCAGCGCGCGCCCGTGCTGACGCGCTCGACCGGCCGCGGCACGATGGCGGCCACCGGGGCCTCTTCGGCCATGAGTGCGCCATAGGCGTCGGCAAGTCCGGCGCCGAACATGACGTCGCGGCCCCTGGGTCCGAGATCCTTTGCGGTTGCCAGCAGGATGTCGCGCACCTTATCGGGCTTAAGGTCGCTATTGCGCTCAAGCATCAGCGCGACAATGCCACTTACTTCCGCCGCGGAATAGGACGTGCCGGAGGACACTTCATAGCCGCCCTCTGGAATAGCGACCAGAATTTGCGCGCCCGGCGCGGCCACCGCGATGTAACGGCCGCGATTGGATCGCGCGAACAATCTGTCGTCAGCGTCGGTTGCAGTCACCGCGATCACGACCGGATCGGCGGCGGGATAAAGCGGCGGCGATTTCGGTCCGGCATTTCCGGCCGCTGCTACCAGGACGATACCCTTCTTGTGTGCGGCTTCCAGGCCGCGGTGCAGTGCCGGGTCAGGCGGGCCGGCAAAACTCATGTTGACGACGCGCGCGCCATTCGCCGCCGCCCAGTCGAGACCTTTGAGAATGTTGAAAGTGGTGCCTTCGGCGCTCGCGCCGGTGCCGTCGAAGGCGCGGATCGCCAGGATATGTGCGGCCGGTGCCGCGCCCATCAGCTTGCCGTGCGCGGCGATCAGACCGGCGATGGCGGTGCCGTGCTTGTGCGGCGTCATTGCTGACGAAAGCGTGTCGTGACTTTGCACGATCGCGCCGGTGAGTTCTGGATGCGTGGCGTCGATGCCGGAATCGATCACCGCGACCAACACGTTGTCGCCCTTGGCGAGGGTATGTGCCTGCGGCAAATGCAGCTTGGCGAGTTCGTATTGCGCGGCCTCGCCTTCGGCCTTCACGTCGTCGCCCTGCAGGGCGAACAGGTAATTCGGCTGCGCAGATGTCACAACCCGGTCGGCCTCCAGCGCGCGTACCACGGAAGCGACCGAGCGGCGGTCGGGAATCCGCCAGCGGAACAGAGTCGTGCCGGACAGCTGGAAGGTCAGGGATTCGATACGGGCGAGTCGATAGCGGCGTTGCAGCGCGTCGATTTGCTGCGGGCTGACTGAATTGGCGACTTCGATTACCACTTCGTCGGGCACCAGCCGCCGCTCATTGGCTGCCGGCGCGCCGTTCGAATTGCGCCGCGTCGATCGTCTTGGGCCCTGCGTTAACGCATCATCCTCGATATAAACGCCGCGCGGCCCGTATTGCGGGCTCAGTCCGCCGGGAATTGCAACGCCCCATGCGCCGCCTCGATAGCCGCCGCCATGAGATCCGCCATTTCCGTCGCCGCCACGACCGGCGCCGACATTCGGCGATCCGCCGCGGCTGAAAATCTTTTGCGCAACTGCGGCATCGGCGGCTACCAAGGCCATTGTCGCGGCGGCCGCCACGCAGATTATAGCGTTACGATACGCGCCCATGGCGAGATCTCCGGTGTGGCCAGCTCATCTCACTCGATCGTGGCGATGAAACCGACGACCTTGTCACCTTGCAGCTGCTTGACGATGCGCGCGAGCTCGTCCTTCGGCAATCCGGTCATCGACACGCGGACTTTGTAGAGCCCGCCGGCCATCGGTCCGGCCGCGACCTGCAGCTTGTTGGCTTCGAGAAACTTGGTGATGTCGTCCGACGACGCCTGCGGCGCGAAACGGATAATGGTGAAGGCACCGACACCGGGATTCGTGCTTGGGGCGGAGGCGGTCTCGTAACCGCCGGGGCTTCTGTCCTTGATCACGATGCCGGCGATCAGCCCGGCCTGCAACAGGATGGCGATCGCGGCGGCGCTGGCCGACCAGGCCAGCGTGCGTGGCGTCAAGCTCGCGAAAAATTCAGAAACGCGCGCGCTCAGATTGAGCGACATGGCCCGCTTGCGCGCGGGCTCGGCGTTGATCTTGGCGAACAGCTTTTCCATCGCGTGTGCCGACGGCACGCCCAGCGTCTCGTTAAGCAGGATGGTTTCGCCCAATTCCTCGCGCACAAGCGCGTAGCGGCGAGCGAGCTCAGGATCGCGCGCCAGCGCCTCTTCGACGCGCTGGGTATCGCGGCGGCTCAGCGTTCCGGCCGCATGCCACGGCAGCAACTCCTCGATGTCGCTGTGCATTTCTTTGTTTGTCGTGTTCATGGCCAACCTCGATCGATTCCTTGCGCCTTTAAGCTCTCCGATAACTTCTTGCGTGCGTAGAACATGCGCGTCTTCACGGTCGCTTCCGGGATGCCAACAATTCCCGCAACTTCCTCCACCGACTTCTCGTGGTAGTAGACGAGGTCCACGATCTCACGGTGTTCCGCGGAGAGCTTGCTTAACGCTTCTCGCAGGACCGCGGCCTTGTCCTTCTTCGCCAGAGCGACCTCTGGATCGTCGGAGTGGTCCTCGATCTGCTCTGCAGTCTCCTCGTCCAATTCCTCGTCCGGCCGCTTGCGCAACGCGGACAAGGCCTTGAAACGCGCAATGCTCAACATCCAGGTGGAAACGGCCGAGCGGCCCTCGAATTTTCCGGCTTGCCGCCAGATATCGAGGAACACCTCGCTGATCAAATCCTCCGCCGTCGCCTCATTGCGCACCAGACGCAACACGAATCGGTAAACCCGTACATGGTGCCGTGTGAACAGCACCTGCATGGCGAGCCGGTCGCCGCCTGCAATCCTTGCGATCAGAACTTCGTCCGAAGTCGTTTGCATCGCAGGCCTATCGGCTCTTGAATGGGTCGCTGGTGGGAACGGCTAGGTTCAAGCAAAACCGAAGAAAATTGTCCCGCCCCCGGCCCGGAACTGGGGCGGGACAGTGGCGCCAGTTTCCCCCGTTCCGCCATGACTCGGCAAGCCAAAGCCGCGGCGGACTCAGCAAAACGAGGCATTTTGCCTCAAAATCGGTGGAGGGCGGCGAAAACCTGCGGCTTTTGCTACGCTAGCCGATAAATGGTCCTCCGGACCGAACCGACACGCTTCAGGGAGGACGAAATGAATATCCTGTCGACATTGCGTTCCGCTGGCGCATTCGCCTTGCCGCTCAGGCCGGCGTTCGCCTCGCGGCCGGCGGCCGTGGAACTCAACAAGAAGCATTCGCAGCATTTTGGAATTTGACATGCTTGATGGATTCAAACGTAGCGAAATCAAGACCCGCGGCGCGCGCATCGTGACTGTAGTCGGCGGCGGCGGGCCGCCGCTCCTGTTGATGCACGGCAATCCGTTCAATCATCTGTCGTGGCATGCGGTCGCGCCGGTGCTGGCCAAGGAGTTCACCGTGGTCGCCACCGATCTGCGCGGCTACGGCGACAGTGAGAAGCCGCCGGGCGGTCCCGACCATTCGGGCTATTCGTTCCGTGCCATGGCGCAGGACCAGGTCGAAGTCATGCAGGCCCTGGGCTTTGACGCATTTTTCGCCGCCGGACATGACCGAGGGGCACGTGTTCTGCATCGCATGTGCCTCGATCATCCGCAAAAGGTAAAGCGCGCGGCGATCCTCGACATCATCCCGCAGCATCATCTCCTCAATCATATGACCAAGGAATGGGGCCGCTTCTCCTGGCATTGGCTGTTCAACATCCAGCCGGAGCCGCTGCCGGAAAAAATGATGGGCGCCGATCCGGACTGGTTCATCGAGAAGAAGCTGGCGAAAACCAAGCAGGGGCTGAGTTTCTTCCATCCCGAAGCGCTCGCCGAATACAAGCGCTGTTTCCGCAATCCGGAGACTATCCACGCCGTCTGCGAGGATTATCGCGCCTGCTTCGGCGTCGATCTCGACATGGACACCAAGGATTTCGACGCTGGGCGTAAGATCGAATGTCCGGTTCTTCTGTTATGGGGTGCGACCGGCGGCGTCGGGCGCAATCACAATCCCGGACCGGCTGAGATCTGGAAAAGCTACGCGTCGAATATCGTGGCGGCCAAGGCGATGCCGAGCGGGCACTATCTGTCCGAGGAGGCGCCAAAAGAGACGACCGCAGCGCTGCGCGAGTTTTTCGCGGCGCCTTAGGCGTGCCTTAAGCCGCCGCCGGCGGCGGTTCGGCCAGGAAGTTGCGCAGCGCGTAGAACAAGAGATGTCGGTTCTTGCTGTAGCCGGCGCTATGCGCCGTCTGCGGCAGGATGACGAATTGCCGGTCGCCGTTTGGCAGCTGCCCGAAAAAGTCGAGCAGGTCCGCGTTGGTCGAGTTGCCGTCGAACTCGCCGCGGAGCATCAGCACCGGCGACATGACCTTCTTGGGGTCGACGATCGGCAGGTTCGCCGCCATGTCGAGGTAGGTGCCGCTCGGCACCTCGTTGCCGAATTTCATCTCGTCGGCGATCAGTGCCTGGACCATCGCCGGATCGTAAAAATCGGGATGGCCGTCGCGGGTGAAGATGGAACCGATCATCTTGGCGTCGCGCTTGCGGCGCGGGCTCGCGCGCAGCGCCTCGATCTTCTTGCGCCTTCGTGCGATCTCCGCCGCCCCATTGCCTTTATAGGTGAAGGCGCTGAGCATTAACCGGGCGACGCGGTCCGGCTGCGCCTGTGCGAAGGCCGCGGCGCGGATGCCGCCCGACGAGGTGCCGTAGAAATGCGCCTTCTGCTGTCCGGTCTCCTGCGCAACCACCGGCATCGCCGTCTTGAGGTCCTCGACGCCGCTGGCGATGTCGGAATTGTTGCCGGACGAGCCGGAATGGCCGTAGCCGTCATGGTCCATGGTCCAGACGTCGTAGCCGTCGCGCGCCAAGACGTTCATCAGCGAATACTCGCCCTTGCCCGACACCGTGAGGTCATACGAGGAGCGCGATGAGTTCGACGAGCCGTGCACCAGGAAGATGACCGGCCGCGTCGGTTCGCCCGGGTGGGGCGCGCCGACGCGCTTACGCCAAAGATAGAGCTTCACCTCGCCTTTTTTGGCCCAATAGTTCTTGCTCCAGATGTCGCCCTCGGCGGGGCCTGCTTGCGCGCGGGTCGAGCCGGTCAATCCGGCCAGCATCCCGGCGCTGAGGCCGGCGCCGGCGCCCTGCAACAGCGCGCGACGCGGCATGTGACCATCGGACGTGGTCATGAGGTATCCTCCGATCGGCCTCGGTTGAAGGGTGCGGCCGTTTCCGGGGCAAACTAGCAAATTGCGCGGCCCGGCGGCAGTCCACTCGCGCCGGGGGGTTAGTTCTGCTAGTGGGGGCATAGCACGCCGTCAGGCGCGCGGTGCCGCAGGGTTTCTTGGCCGGGGGACCTGTGCGCCGCAAGTCGGCCATAGCAGACTTGCGTTTGGAGGAGCCGATCCCGGGTAAACCCGAGATCGGATGCCGGAGGAAAGATGCTCAATTTGCTGCGCGCGGCGGCGCGATTTTTCCAGAACTGTATCGGCTGGAATAGGGTCGGCGTGTTTCTCAGCCTGGCCATCATCACCGTCGCGGTGGTGGTGCTGGTCCACATGCTGCGCGATATCAATACCAACGAAGTGATGTCTGCGCTGAAGGCGGTCGAGCGGCAACACATTGTCGCCGCCGCAGCGTTCGTCGCCGGCGGCTATTTCACGCTCACGTTCTACGACTGGTTCGCCCTGCGCACGATCGGGCGCGCGGAAATCCCATATCGGATCGCGGCATTGTCCGGATTCACCAGCTATTCGATCGGCCACAATATCGGCGCTACGGTCTTCACCGGCGGCGCGGTGCGATACCGCATTTATTCGGCCTATGGCCTCGACGCCATCGAGGTGGCTAAAATCTGTTTTGTCGCCGGTCTGACCTTCTGGCTCGGCAACGCCACCGTACTGGGTCTCGGCATCTTCCACTCGCCGCACGCCGCGGGTTGGCTCGATCAACTGCCGGTCTGGGCCAACCGCTGCATCGCGGGCGCGCTACTTATCGTGCTTGCGTCCTATCTCGGCTGGGTCTGGAGCGCGCCACGCGAGATCGGGCGGGGCGAGTGGAAAGTGCATCTTCCGAGCGGACCTTCGACTCTGCTGCAGATCGGCATTGGCATTCTCGATCTCGGCTGCTGCGCGCTCGCCATGTACATGCTGCTGCCGGACGAGCCGAATATCGGCTTCGTGACGCTGGCGGTTGTGTTCGTGGCGGCGACGTTGCTCGGTTTCGCCAGCCACGCGCCGGGTGGCCTTGGCGTCTTTGACGCCGCCATGCTGGTGGCCTTGTGGCAATTCGACAAGGAAGCCGTGCTGGCGGGGCTGCTGCTATTTCGGCTGCTTTATTATCTGGCGCCATTCGTGATTGCGCTGATCATTCTGGGCGCGCGTGAATTATGGCTGAATACGCGGGGCGCGCGTGCGAAACCCGCGTTGCATCCGGTGACGAGCGCGACCGCGCCGATCCGTAGCGAGATCGAAGCCAAGACCGAGAAAATCAGCGCCGATTGACCATGGCGAGCGAAGACAACAGCGCAAATCTGTCGCGCGGTGCCGATTGGCCGAGCCGCTTGCGCGGCGCATGGCTTGCTTTACTCGGCAAGTTGGGCGCAGACGCCGATGCCGGGCGCGGGCTGCCAATATACGACCGCACTGCCGTGCATCCGCAGGCGCTGCTGATCGAGTCTCTGATCGGCGGTCTGCCCGGACCGGCGATCGTCCTCGATCGCGATGGCCGCGTCATTGCTTTCAACGCCGCGGCGTCCATGATCGCGCCGTCGCTGCGCCGCGGCGAACCGGCTTTGATTACCTTGCGCATGCCCGAACTGGTCGATGCAATCCGGCGCGCCACCGCCAGCCGGACAGCGCAACGGGTGGAATTCTTCGAGCGTGTGCCGCTCGACCGCTGGTTCGAAGCCTTTGTGACGCCGGTGAAGCTGACGAATATCGGCGACGCTCGCGCCGAGATCCTGTTGATGACGTTCAACGATCTCACGCCGCTGCGCCGGGTTGAGGAAATGCGCGCCGACTTTATCGCCAATGCCAGCCATGAACTGCGTACGCCGTTGGCGGCGTTGCTCGGGTTCATCGAGACCCTGCAGGGAACCGCCAAGGACGATGCGGTGGCGCGCGCCAAGTTCCTCACCATCATGCAAGGGCAGGCCACCCGCATGGCGCGCCTGATCGACGATCTGCTCTCGCTCTCGCGCATCGAGCTCAATGCGCATCTGCAGCCGAACACGCCGCTCGATCTCGCGCCGATCGTACGTCAGGTGGCGGACGGCTTGCAGACACTGGCGCGCGACCGGGACGTCACAATTAAGGTTGCCACACCGCCGGATCCGTTGATCGTGCTCGGTGACCGCGATGAATTGATCCGCGTGCTGGAAAACCTGGTTGAGAACGCGCTCAAATACGGCGCCGCCGGCAAACGTATCGACATTACGCTGGCGCGCAGCCCAACCCGCGCCGGCACACCGGAGGCGCGCCTGGCGGTGCGCGACTACGGCCCGGGCATCGCGCCTGAGCATCTGCCGCGGTTGACCGAGCGGTTCTACCGGGTCGATGTTGCCGACAGCCGCGCCCAGGGTGGCACCGGGCTGGGCTTGGCGCTGGTCAAACATGTCCTCAACCGCCATGGCGGCCGGCTCGCCATCGAGAGCACGGCGGGCGCCGGAGCAACCTTCACAATACACCTGCCTTTGCACACCACCGATTCTCACAAAACAAAAGAAATATGATATAGATCAATTAGTTATGATGTCATGTGATTGTCATCAAAAGTTTATAGAACGGTGACATGCGACGCCTATGGCTGTCTTCGACTTCGGAAACGCACTCGATCCAAACGAATAAAAAGCCTGTCCGAAGCTCAGTCTTGGAGAGCGTCTTAAAGCAACAGCGGCCGCCCGGACCACGGGCGCAAAGGCGGAAATCAGGGGCATTGTGCCCCGCGCACGCTTTTGGCCGCCAACATGGAGAGACCCCGTGAAACACTGGACGACATTGGCAGCTGCCGGCTTCCTCGCCGCCGCTGCTTTCGTTCCGGCTCAGGCCGCCGATATTTCCGGCGCCGGCGCCACCTTCCCCTATCCGATCTACGCCAAATGGGCCGACGCCTATAAGAAGGAAACCGGTAATGGGCTGAACTATCAGTCGATCGGTTCTGGTGGCGGCATCAAGCAAATCACCGCCCGTACCGTGACGTTTGGCGCGTCCGACATGCCGCTACAGCCGGCAGAACTGGATAAGATCGGCGTCATTCAGTTTCCGACCGTTATGGGCGGCATCGTTCCGGTCGTGAACCTCGAGGGCATCAATAGTGGCGATCTGACCATCGATGGTCCGACCCTTGCCAAGATCTATCTCGGCGAGATCAAGAAATGGGATGATACGGCGATCAAGAAACTCAATCCGAACGTGAAGCTGCCCTCGCAGGCCATCGCGCTCGTGCACCGCTCGGATGGCTCCGGCACCACCTTCGTCTTCACCAATTATCTGTCGAAAGTGAGCGCGAATTGGAAATCGAAGGTCGGCAGCAATACCTCCGTAGAGTGGCCAGCCGGCATCGGCGCCAAGGGTAACGAAGGCGTTGCCAATAACGTCGGTCAGACCAAGGGCTCGATCGGTTATGTCGAGACTGCCTACGCCAAGCAGAACCACCTAACCACGACCAAGATGATCAACAAAGATGGTAAGGTGGTTGTCGCCACCCCCGAGGCCATCATGGCGGCAGCGGCCGGCGCTGATTGGGCGCATGCTCCTGGCTTCTACATGATCATCACCGACTCGCCGGGCGCCAAGTCATGGCCGATCGCCGGCGCCACCTTTATCCTGATCCCCAAGGAACCGAAGGATGCGGCCGCCACCAGCGAAGCGCTCAAGTTCTTCGCCTGGGCGTACAAGAACGGCGACAAGATGGCCGAAAGCCTCGATTACATTCCGATGCCCGACAGCGTCGTGAAGTTGATCGAGGCCAAGTGGAAGAGCGACGTCAAGGCGTCGATGTGATCGGCACGACAACATGGGAAGGGGCGCCGGCATGGCGCCCTTTCCTTGTCCACCGCCGCTCACAAGGCGGCTTGTGCTGCGGTTAATGGGCCGCTTGAGTGGCTCCCCTGGATACGCTTGAACCGCAGGGAGGGCCGGATGCAATCCGCCGGGAGGCGAGCCGTGGTTGACGTTGCGTTGCAGGGTGGAGCCATGTCGGCCACCGAGCAGGTCGATCGCGCCAAGGTCCTCCAGCGACTGCGATTGGGCGACGCCGGGTTCCGTCATCTTACACGCGCGGCCGCTATAACGGTGCTGGTTATCCTTGGTGGGATCATCATTTCGCTGGTCCACGGCTCGCTGCCCGCTTTGCGCACCTTCGGCTTCAGCTTTCTGATCCAGACGAGTTGGAACCCGGTGACTGAGAAATTCGGCGCCGTCGCGCCAATCTACGGCACCGTCGTCACGTCTTTCATCGCTATGCTGATCGCGGTGCCGGTCGGCCTGTTCATCGCACTTTTCCTCACCGAATTGTGCCCGATGTGGCTGCGCCGCCCAATCGGCATCGCAATCGAGCTGCTTGCCGGAATTCCCAGCATTATTTACGGCATCTGGGGCCTGTTCGTATTCGCCCCGTTCCTGCAGCAATACGTGCAGCCATTCTTGATCACCGTTTTCGGCCCTGTGCCGGTGCTCTCGACATTGTTCGAGGGTCCGCCCTATGGCATCGGCATTCTGACCGCCGGCTTGATCCTGGCCATCATGGTGTTGCCCTTCATCACCTCTATCTCGCGCGATGTGTTCGAGGCGGTACCGCCGGTGCTCAAGGAGGCGGCCTATGGTCTCGGCTGCACCACTTGGGAAGTGGCGCGCTATGTGGTGCTGCCGTTCACCCGGGTCGGTGTGATCGGCGGCGTCATGCTTGGGCTTGGCCGCGCGCTTGGCGAAACCATGGCGGTGACGTTCGTGATCGGCAATGCGCACCGCATTTCCGGCTCGATCCTGGCGCCGGGAACGACAATTTCGGCGACCATTGCGAACGAATTCACCGAGGCGATCGGTGACCTCTATACGTCGTCGTTGATCGCGCTTGGCCTCATCCTGTTCGTGATCACGTTCATCGTGCTTGCCTTTGCGCGCTTGATGTTGATGCGCCTCAACGCGCGGGTCGGAGCCTGACCATGGTCATGATATCAGGCGCCTCGTCGCCCCTCTACGCCAAACGCCGCCGCCGCAACGTCATAACCATGGGGTTGTCATTTGCCGCGACGGCCTTTGGCTTGAGCTGGCTGGTGCTGATCCTGGCCGTGCTGCTGTGGGAGGGCTTCAGCGGTCTCTCGCTTGCGGTGTTCACGCAGATGACGCCGCCGCCAGGCTCGGCTGGCGGGTTGCTCAATCCAATCGTGGGTAGTCTGGTTATGACGGTGATCGCGGTGGCGATCGGCACGCCGCTTGGTGTACTCGCTGGCACCTACATGGCGGAATACGGCCGCTACGACAAATTGACCACGGTGGTCCGTTTCATCAACGACATCCTGCTCAGCGCGCCGTCGATCGTCGTCGGCCTGTTCATCTACGAGATCATGGTTGCCCAGATGGGCCATTTCTCCGGCTGGGCCGGCGCCGTCTCGCTGGCGGTGATCGTGGTGCCGGTGGTGGTTCGTACTACCGAGGACATGCTCACTTTGGTTCCCGATACGCTGCGTGAAGCCGGCGCCTCGATCGGACTGCCACGCTCGCTGATGATCACCAAGGTCGCCTATCGCGCCGCCCGCGCCGGCATGGTCACCGGCGTGCTGCTGGCGGTCGCCCGCATCAGCGGCGAGACCGCGCCGCTGTTGTTCACCGCGCTCAACAACCAGTTCTGGAGCACCAATTTGAATGCTCCGGTTGCCAGCCTGCCGGTCGTTATCTTCCAGTTTGCTTTGAGCCCCTACGCGGATTGGCAGAAGCTCGCCTGGACCGGCGCGCTGATCATCACCTTGGCGGTGCTTGCGCTCAGCATCGTCGCCCGGATCCTCTCGGCGCAGAGAAAATCGTCATGAGTTTAGCAACCTTCACCACACCGACCGCCACCCACGGGCCGTCCGCCGCCGAGGATCTCACCGAAAAGGTCGCGGTGCGCAATCTCGACTTCTTCTACGGCGACCACCGCGCACTGAAGACCATCAACGTGTCGCTGTACCAGGGCAAGGTCACGGCCTTCATCGGCCCGTCAGGCTGCGGCAAGTCAACTCTGTTACGCGTTCTCAACCGCATGTATGACCTTTACCCGAACCAGCGCGCCACCGGCGAAGTGACGCTCGACAACGAGAATATCCTTTCGCCGGGGCAAGACCTCAATCTGCTGCGCGCGAAAGTCGGCATGGTGTTCCAGAAGCCGACGCCTTTCCCAATGACGATCTTTGAAAATATCGCCTTCGGCATCCGCCTCTACGAGCGGTTGTCGAAATCCGACCTGGAAGGCCGCGTGCAGCACGCGCTGCAGCGCGCCGCGCTGTGGGACGAAGTCAAGGACAAGCTCGGCGCCAATGGCCTCTCGCTCTCCGGCGGCCAGCAGCAGCGGCTCTGCATCGCCCGCACCGTCGCGGTGCGGCCGGAGGTGATCCTGTTCGACGAGCCGTGTTCGGCGCTCGACCCGATCTCCACCGCCAAGATCGAAGAGCTGATCGACGAACTCAAGGACGACTACACGATCGCCATCGTGACCCACAACATGCAACAGGCCGCGCGTGTGTCCGACTTCACCGCCTTCATGTACCTCGGTGAGCTGGTCGAATACGGCGAAACTACCCGCATGTTTACGACACCTAACGATCGCCGCACCCAGGACTATATAACCGGTCGCTTCGGCTAAGCGCGACAATTTCGCGCGGTCAAAAGCCCGGCGACTGAGGGACAACAAAGATGAACGATCTGCACACGACCAAGGCCTTCGACACCGATCTGCAGGACCTTGCGCGCATGGTCGCGGAAATGGGCGGCCTCGCCGAAAAGCAGGTCGCCGATTCCGTCGACGCGCTGGCCAAGCGGGACAGTGTGCTGGCGCAACGCATCACCCAGGCGGACAGCAATATTGACGCGTTGCAACGCGAAATCGAGGAAAAATCGGTCCTCACGATCGCGCGTCGCCAGCCGATGGCGGTGGACCTGCGCGAGATCGTGGGCGCCTTGCGGCTTGCCAACGATCTGGAGCGCATCGGCGACCTCGCCAAGAATATCGCCAAGCGCGTGATTGCGCTCAACGGCGAATTTCCGCCGCCCAAGCTGATCCGCGGCGTCGAGCACATGACCGACCTGGTGCTCGGTCAGTTGAAAGCGGTGCTCGATGCCTACGCCCGGCGCGACATCACCAAGGCAATGGCGGTATGGCGGGGCGACGAGGAAATCGACGCGGTTTGTACCTCGGTGTTCCGCGAACTGCTCACTTATATGATGGAAGATCCACGCAACATCACGTTCTGCATCCATCTAATGTTCTGCGCCAAGAACATCGAGCGCATGGGCGATCACGCCACCAACATCGCCGAGACGGTGCATTATGTCATCGAAGGCCGGCCAATTACCGACCAACGGCCGAAAGGCGATACCACAACGATTGCCGCGTTACGTACGGCCGGCGACAAATAGCGGAGCGGCGCGTGATCCCGAAAAGCGGAGACCGGTTTTCGGACAAGATCATGCGCCAAGGAGATAGAGCATGAGCGCACGCATCCTGATCGTCGAGGACGAAGAGCCGCTCACGATGCTGCTCCGCTATAACCTCGAGAAGGAAGGCTACGAGGTCGATTCCGCCGCGCGCGGCGACGACGCCGATACCAAATTGAAGGAACGGGCCCCGGACTTGGTGGTGCTGGACTGGATGCTGCCCGGCCTATCCGGCATCGAATTATGCCGCCGGATGCGGGCGCGGCCGGAAACGCAGCAACTCCCGATCATCATGCTGACCGCGCGCGGCGAGGAGAGCGAGAAGGTGCGCGGCTTAGCAACTGGCGCCGACGACTACATTGTCAAGCCGTTTTCGGTGCCCGAACTGCTGGCGCGGGTGCGCGCGCTATTGCGCCGCGCCAATCCGGACAGGGTTGCCACTGTGCTGTCTATCGGCGACATCGAGCTCGACCGCGAGAAGAAACGCGTCGTGCGCAACGGCCGCCCGATCGACCTCGGCCCGACCGAATACCGGCTGCTGGAATTCTTGATGGAGCGCCCGGGCCGGGTGTTCTCGCGCGAGCAATTGCTTGATGGCGTCTGGGGCAGCGATATCTATATCGACGAGCGCACCGTGGACGTGCATGTCGGCCGGCTGCGCAAGGCCGATCAATCGCGGCCACATGGCCGACCCGATCCGCACCGTCCGCGGGGCGGGCTACGCGCTAGACGACCGTTTCGGCCGGGTGAGCTGAGCTAGCCACGAAAAGGGCGCTTGTCGCGCCGCCGGTCCGTCACGGGCTGATAGGCGACGCGCGAGTGAAACGCGCAATAAGGCAAATCATTCGCGGTGTCGCCGCCGCAGAAGTAGAATTCCGCACCGCCCGGATCGCCGACCGGCCAATGGCACGTTTTTTCGGTCAATTGCAGCAGGGTTTTGCGCTGCTCGACCGGAATTTCGATCAATTCCGGCTCGGGCTCGACTTCGAAATCATAGGCCAGCGCTGTATTGCCGCGCATCGACGATCTCGGCACCCGCATCATGCCGGATGAACGCGCCTTGCGCGGGCGTGACGCGGTCGAGGACGGGCTCTTGGCGCGCCCTGACAGGCCGAGGCGATGCACTTTGCCGATCACCGCATTGCGAGTGATCCCGCCGAGTTCAGCCGCGATCTGGCTGGCGGACAGCCCGTCCGCCCACAATTTTTTCAGGAGTTCGACCCTCTCGTCGGTCCAGCTCATCGGGTTTTCTCCTAGCCTTTCAAGGCCTTGGGTAGAATCCACCCCTATCGTCGGGCGCTGCCGCGCGCGCCTGACGCTTACGCTTCACAGATGGACTAGAAATCGCCTCCTAGCACGAGATGTCGTACTAGACGGCCAAAACGCTACAATATGGAGTGACTCTGGTGCAAGCTTTTGCAACCCCCGGATCCCAGCTACCAACAGGTTTTCCTTTAGAATCGGCGCTTGCGGCGAATTTGAGTCCGCGAATCGCGGGTTCGTGCCGTGTGTTGACAGGGCAAAGCCCTGCAATAGAATGAAAAAAGTGCCGCCCGGCGAGGCGGCACATTTCTTTTCGGCCTGCGCATGGTGCCGAAAAGGCCGTGCCGGTTTTGCAAAAAGATCATGCGCAACGAAAGCGCATGATCCCGAAAAGTAGATCCCCGGTTTTCGGGCAAGATCATGCGCCAACGAAATTGTTCAATGGACGTAACTGGCCGTGAACTCGCATCTATTGCCGACTTATGCGCGTGTCGATCTCGCTTTCGAGCGGGGCGAGGGCGCTTGGCTGTTCACGGCTGACGGCGAGCGCTATCTCGATTTCACCTCCGGCGTCGCAGTTAATGCTCTTGGACACGCCCATCCCCGGATGGTGAGCGCCCTCGAGGAACAGGCGAGGAAGGTCTGGCACGTCTCGAATTTGTACCGAATTCCGGAAGGCGAGCGGCTGGCCGACCGGCTGTGCGAGGCGACCTTTGCCGACACCGTGTTCTTCCAGAATTCAGGGGCCGAAGCGATCGAATGCGCAATCAAGATGGCGCGCAAATATCAATCGGTCAGCGGCAAACCGGAGCGTTACCGGATCATCACCTTCGAAGGCGCCTTCCATGGGCGGACGCTTGCCGCGCTCGCGGCTACCGGCAACAAGAAATATCTCGAAGGCTTCGGCCCGCCGGTCGATGGTTTCGACCAGGTGCCGTTCGGCGATCTTGAAGCGGTTAAGAAGGCAATCAGCACGGCGACCGGCGCGATTCTGGTCGAGCCGATCCAGGGTGAGGGCGGCGTGCGCGTGCCGCCGTCGAGTTTCCTGCGCGGCTTGCGAGCGCTGTGCGACAGCCAAGGCCTGTTGCTAATTTTCGACGAAATACAGACCGGCTTCGCGCGCACCGGCGATCTGTTCGTCTACCAGCGCGTCGGCGTCAGGCCCGACATCATGACGATCGCGAAAGCGCTCGGCGGTGGCTTTCCGGTCGGCGCTTGCCTCGCCACCGCCGAAGCGGGCAAAGGCATGACCGCGGGTAGTCACGGCTCGACCTTCGGTGGCAATCCACTCGCCATGGTGGTCGGCAATGCCGTGCTCGACGTGATGCTCGCGCCCGGCTTCATCCAGCACGTGCGCGACATAGGTTTGCTGTTCAAACAGCGGCTGGCCGAAATCAAGGACCGCCACAGCGCGATGGTCGCCGAAGTACGCGGTGAGGGGTTGCTGATCGGCCTGCGCATGGTGCCGCCGGTGTCCGAGATGGTGGACGAATTGCGCAACGAGAAGATGATCACGGTGGCCGCCGGCGACAATGTCGTGCGGTTGTTGCCGCCGTTGATTGTTGGTGAAGCCGAGGTTGCCGAGGCGATCGCACGCATCGATCGCGCCTGCGCGCGTCTGGCGAAGGCGCATCCGCGGCCGACCAAGCAGGAGGCGGTGTCATGACCGGAAACGGCGTGCGGCACTTCCTCGATCTGATCGACATTTCCAAGCCGGTGCTGGCCGGAATGATCGACAACAGCCGGGCCATGAAGGCGGAGCGGGCGCGGGGCGTCGTTTCGGAGCCGCTTGCCGGCAAGACGCTGGCGATGATCTTCGATAAGCCGTCGACGCGCACCCGCGTTTCGTTCGACGTCGCCATGCGCCAGCTCGGCGGCGAAGCCATCCTGCTTACCGCGCAGGAGATGCAGCTCGGCCGCGGCGAGACGCTGGCCGACACCGCGCGCGTGCTCTCGCGCTATGTCGACGCCATCATGATCCGCATCCTCGACGCCGAGGCGGTGGCCGAATTGGCGCGCCATGCCAGCGTGCCGGTGATCAACGGGCTTACGCGCAAGTCGCATCCCTGCCAGGTGCTGGCCGATGTGATGACCTTCGAAGAGAAGAAAGGTTCGATCCGCGGCCGCACGGTAGCCTGGACCGGCGATGCCAACAACGTGCTGGCGTCCTGGATGCATGCCGCCGACCGCTTCGACTTCCAACTCAAGGTGGCGACGCCGGCTGAGCTCAAGCCGAAGAAATGGCTGATGGACTGGGTGAAAAAATCGGGCGCCGCCATCAAATTCGGCGAGGACCCCGAGGCCGCGGTCAAGGATGCCGACTGCGTGGTCACCGACACCTGGGTGTCGATGGGCGATCGCGACGCCAAGACCCGTCACAACATGCTCAAGCGCTATCAGGTCAACGCCCGCCTGATGTCCAAGGCGAAGCCCGATGCGCTGTTCATGCATTGCCTGCCGGCCCATCGCGGCCAGGAAGTCACCGACGAGGTGATGGACGGGCCGCAATCGGTGGTCTTCGACGAGGCGGAAAACCGGCTGCACGCCCAAAAAGGCCTGCTGGCCTGGTGCCTGCACGCGACCGCTTGATTGTCATTCCGGAGCGGCTTGAATGGCCGAATCCAGAAACCGGGCGGGGCTCGATTTCGCATCGATGAACGCTACATAGCACCCATGACATCCGATATGACCGATCCCGCCGCCAGCCCCCGCATCGAAATCCCCTCACGCGCGCCATCGGCCACCACTGCCGATGACACCGTCATGCCGTTCGAGGTGGCCACGCTCGACCTGCGCGGCCGCGTGGTGCGGCTCGGGCCGGTAGTCGACCGAATTCTCAACGCTCATGCCTATCCGCAACCGGTGGCCAAACTGCTGGGCGAGGCCGTGGTGCTCACCGTTATGCTCGGCTCGGCCCTGAAGATCGACGGTCGTTTCATCTTGCAGACGCACACCGACGGCCCCGTTCGCATGCTGGTTGTGGATTTCACCGCTCCCGACAAGGTGCGCGCCTGCGCGCGGTTCGACAAAGATCGCGTTGCCGCGGCGATTGGCGACGCCAAGCCCAACACTGGCGCGCTGCTCGGCAAAGGCCATCTGGCCATGACCATCGACCAGGGCCCGGACATGAGTCGTTACCAGGGCTTGGTCGCGCTCGAGGGCGGTTCGCTGGAAGACGCGGCGCATGAATATTTTCACCGCTCCGAGCAGATCCCGACCCGGGTGCGGCTGGCGGTGGCCGAGGAATTGCGCGCTGGCCTTGGCGGCGCCGATCATCGCTGGCGCGCCGGCGGCATCCTTTTGCAATTCCTGCCCAAGGCGCCGGAGCGTGCGCGTGTCGCCGATCTTGACCCCGGCGATGCGCCGGAAGGCACTGTGCCGCATGTGATCGAGGAAGACGACGCTTGGGTGGAAGGCCGCGCGCTGGTCTCCACTGTCGAGGATGTCGAATTGATCGACCCAGATTTGTCCAGCGAGCGGCTGGTCTATCGCCTGTTCCATGAACCGGGCGTGCGCGTCTTCCGCGGCAGCGAGGTGCGCGCGGAATGCTCATGCTCGCGCACCAGCGTCGAGGCCATGTTGAAGAGCTTTTCGCAGGACGACCGCGACCACATGGTCGAGAACGGCAAGATTTCTGTCACCTGCGAATTCTGCAGCGCGAATTATGTGTTCGCGCCCGGCGAGGTCGAGGCGAAGGCCGATTGAGCGCTTGTCCCGGGCGCGGCGCATCACTGCGTGCTGCGCCGCGCCCGGGACCGAGAGTTAATTAATCGTCCGCTCGGCGTAAGACGAGTCGAGCGAGAACGCAGGAATGTCGATATCGAAATTCTCGCCGGCCGCCGTCACCATGCCGTAGCTGCCGACCATGAAGCCAGACGGCGTCGGCAATGGAACTCCGCTGGTGTACTCGAATGACTCGCCCGGCTTGAGGGTAGGTTCCTCGCCGACCACGCCAGGGCCTTTGACCTCCTGCAGTCGTCCGAGGGCGTCGGTGATGCGCCAATGGCGTGTCTTGAGTTGCACCGTCTCGGTTCCCAGATTGGCAATGTCGATAGTGTAGGCCCAGAAGTAATAGCCGTTATTTGGCGAGGAACGTTCCGAAACGAAGCGGGGCGTCACGGTAACCTCGATCTTGCGGGTGGTGGCGCGGTACATCTATCTATAACCCGTACAATTTACCTCGCCGGGGCTTGCTATCGGCGCCTGCGCCGGGATTATGGCCGAAAGAACGCAGGAAAGAAAAGCCGCTCATGGCTCCGGTAACAACCGAACGCGATCTGCGGCTTGACCTGTTCCGAGGTATCGCCCTCTGGCTGATCTTTCTCGACCACATTCCTTCCAATGCGGTGAGTTGGATCACCATCCGTAATTACGGTTTCAGCGACGCGACCGAGATTTTCGTCTTCATCTCCGGCTATACCGCGGCCTTCGTCTATGGCCGCGCCATGCATGAGCATGGGTTCATCGTCGCCAGCGCTCGCGTGCTCAAGCGCGCCTGGCAGATCTATATCGCGCACGTGTTCCTGTTTGCGATCTATCTCGCCGAGATCTCCTATGTCGCGCACAGTTTCTCCAATCCGCTGTTCACGGAAGAAATGGGCGTGCTCGATTTTCTGCAGAATCCGGACGTCACCATCTTTCAGGCACTAATCCTGAAGTTCAAGCCGGTGAACATGGACGTGCTGCCGCTCTACATCGTGCTGCTGTTGTGGTTCCCGCCGATGTTATGGCTGCTGATCCGCATGCCGTCGTTCGCGCTGGCCGGTTCGGCGCTGATCTACGCGCTGACCTGGTGGTTTGACTGGAGCATCCCGGCCTATCCGCACGGCGTTTGGGTGTTCAATCCGTTCGCCTGGCAATTGCTTTTTGTGTTCGGCGCCTGGTGCGCGCTCGGCGGCGCGCAGCGGCTTAGCCGCTGGATCAATTCGCCGGTGGTGATCGGACTCGCGGCAGCCTACATTCTGTTCGCCTTCGGCATCGCCATGACCTGGTATTTCCCGCGCCTTGCCATGTTCGTGCCGCTCGTCGTCAGCGATGCGATCTATCCGATCGACAAGCCCAATCTCGATGTGCTGCGCATCGCGCACTTTTTGTCGTTGGCGGTGATCACGGTGTGGTTCGTGCCGCGTGACTGGCCGGCATTGCGGTCGCGGTTTTTTTGGCCGGCGATCGTTTGTGGGCAGCATTCGCTGGAAACGTTCTGCCTCGGCGTGTTCCTGGCGTTCGCCGGCCACTTCGTATTCACCGAAGTGTCCAACCGTCTGCTCACGCACGTCATCGTCAGCGTTTCGGGTATCGCCATTATGGTGGCCGCAGCGGCATTGGTATCGTGGTATAAGCGGATTGAACGAAAAGGACCGGGACCGCGTCCGCCTTCGATCAAGCCGGGCTACGCGGGGGGCGACGCATGATGGGACGTGTTTTACTTTCGCTGGCATTGCTGGCGCTTGCCAGTCCGGCTTGGGCCGAGATGCCAGGCACCTGCCAGGTCGCCGAGCA
Source organism: uncultured Alphaproteobacteria bacterium (assembly GCA_963821785.1). Classification (GTDB taxonomy): domain Bacteria; phylum Pseudomonadota; class Alphaproteobacteria; order Rhizobiales; family Xanthobacteraceae; genus Pseudolabrys. The sequence goes on from CAWGFC010000001.1 coordinate 804,382, forward strand.
GCTGATCGAGCGCGATTTTCCGCTGCCGAAGGTTATGCGCGCACTAGCCGCCAAGCGGCTCGACATCCTGGTGCTGGGTGCCGGGTCCTCGCAGCTGCCGGGACCGAACGGTGTCAAAAATGCTTATCCCGCGCGGCTGCGAGCCGCGCTCGCCGAGCATTTCCCGGATGTCGCGGTGAAGGTGACTACCGACGTCAAATCCCGACGCACGGCCGATCAGATGGTTAAAACTTTGATTCCAGTGTTAGGGGCCGCGAAGCCCGCGTTGATGATTTGGCAGACGGGCACGGTCGACGCGATGCAATCAATTGACACCGATCAATTCAAGGCGGCCCTCGACAGTGGCATAGGTATTGCTCGTTCCGCCGGCGCTGACGTTATATTAGTCAATGCGCAGTACAGTCCACGCACGGAATCAATGATCGCGCTCGGGACATATGCTGAAATCATGCGTTGGGTTGCACTGCAACAAGAAGTGCCGATTTTCGACCGCTTCAGCATAATGAAGCTATGGGCCGATTTTGGAACGTTCGATCTGTATTCGGCGACGAAAAAACTTGACATCGCCGAGCGTGTTCATGATTGCATAGGGCGCCTGCTTGCCGAACTCGTAGTCGAAGCGGCCAAACCTGACGAACCGCATGCCGAGGGTGTTCGTTAGGAATCATTCGGGGGAAACTGCCGTGCCGGGAATTAATGTCGCCCGCGGGGCGATGAAGCGGACTTCCGTTGCTGCGCTGCTCACCGTGCTGGCGCTGCCGTTCGCCGCACGCGCCGAAACGCTGGCGCCGACCTGCGATACGCCGTTCGACGTCATTCGCCTTGCCAATCCACTGCCCCACCTCTCGCAAAAACTGGCTGACGGCGCGCCGGTCACCATCGTCGCCATCGGCTCGTCGTCGACTGCAGGCGCCGGCGCTTCGTCGCCGAGCGCGAATTATCCGAGCCGACTGCAAGCCGAACTTAGACTGCGTTTTCCCGGCCATCCGATCACCGTGATCAACCGTGGCGTCAACGGCGAGGAAATCGCCGACATGCTCAAGCGCTTCGATACGGCCGTGGTGGCCGCTAAGCCCGACCTTGTTCTCTGGCAGCTCGGCACCAATTCGGTGCTGCGCGACCATCGACTCGACGATCATGGCGCGTCGATCCGCCAGGGCCTTGCCAAGATCCGCGCCATCGGTGCCGACATCGTTCTGATCGATCCGCAATACACGCCGAAGGTGATTGCCAAGGCGGAAGTCGGGTCGATGGTCGAACTGCTCGCCACCACCGCGAAGCAGGAGGACGTCGACCTGTTCCCGCGCTTCCACGTAATGCAGCATTGGTACAACGTCGACCGCCTAACGTTTGCGTCGTTCGCGTCGCCCGACGGCGTGCACATGAACGACTGGAGCTATGGCTGCCTGGCCAAGGGGCTAACCGTGGCCATCGCCGAGGCGGTGCAGCGGCCGGTATTGTCGGCCGCCGTGATGTCGATGGTGCCGTAAGCGCCAGATCGCTATGCGCTAGACCGCATCCAGGGCCGTCAGCAGGTCCTCGATCAGATCGTCGGGGTGCTCGAGGCCGGCCGAGAACCGTATCAATCCATCGCCTATTCCGAGTTCGGCGCGCTGCGCGGGTGTGAGCCGCTGATGCGTGGTCGTGGTCGGATGCGTGACCAGGCTCTTGGCGTCGCCGAGATTGTTGGTGATGCCGATCAGCGTGAGCGCATTGAGGAAGCGGAAGGCGCCTTCCTTGCCGCCCTTGACCTCGAATGAGCACAGCGTCGAACCGGCCTTCATCTGCTTGGCGATGACGGCGGCCTGCGGATGGTCGGCGCGGCCGGGATAGATCAGCCGGCTGATCTTCTTGTGCCCGGCGAGCGCGTTCGACACCGCGGTCGCATTCTCGGTCTGTTTGTCCACGCGCAGCGACAAGGTCTCCAGACTTTTCAGCATCACCCAGGCGTTGAACGGAGAGAGCGACGGCCCGGTCTGCCGCAAAGGCTGATGGTAGTGGTCCATGATCAGCTTCTCGGATGCGAGAATAACGCCGCCCAGCACGCGGCCCTGACCGTCGATGTGCTTGGTCGCCGAATAGACCACGACATCGGCGCCGAGTTTGAGCGGGCTCTGGTAGAGCGGGGTAGCGAAAACGTTGTCGACCACCAGCTTGGCGCCGGCCTCGTGCGCGATCGCAGCGACCGCGGCGATGTCGTACACCTCGAGCGTCGGATTGGTCGGCGTTTCCATGAAACAGGCGGTGGTGTTCTTGCGCATCGCTGCCTTCCACGCGCCAAGATCGCTGCCATTCACCAGTGCTGACGTGACGCCGAAACGCGGCAGCCATTCCTCGATCACCCAGCGGCAGGAGCCGAACAGCGCCTTGGCGGCGACGACGTGATCGCCGGCCTTGACCAGGCCCATCAGCGCGGTAGTGACCGCCGCCATGCCGGTCGCGGTCGAGCGCGCCGCCTCGGCGCCTTCGAGCGCCGCCATGCGCTTCTCGAACATGTCCATGGTCGGGTTCGAGTAGCGCGAATAGACGTAGCCCGGGATTTTGCCGGAAAAGCGCGCTTCGCATTCCTCGGCGTTCGGATAGATGTAACCTTGCGTGAGGAACAGCGCCTCCGAGGTCTCGCCAAATTGCGAGCGCAACGTTCCGCCATGCACCAGGCGGGTTTCGGGGCGATAGGTCTTCTGGTTCGACGCCATGCGTGCCTCCTTAGCCAAGTGATTGGCCAATAAAAAACCGGCCGGAGAAAAATTCTCGGCCGGGCACACGCGTCCCCGGCCTTTTAGCGATTTATTTTACGTGGCTGCAAGCCGGCCGGCTCAAATGACCACGGGATAAGGTGTTTGTAGCGGGGCCGCCGGCTTCCCGTCAAGCCACCCGTCGGGTTAGATCGTCGCACCTAGAGTGAAGGGCACCGTGGCACTGACATTCGCCATCGAGGACAGAGGTATCCTGCCCGACCGCATGATCGTGGCGTTGGCCGCCAGCGGCGGGATTTTACCGTCCACCGACTTCGTGCCCGACCAGATCCAGCCAGCCAGCCTCGATCTGCGGCTCGGCGAGGTAGCCTATCGCGTGCGCGCCAGCTTCCTGCCCGGATCGACCACCGTGGCCCGGCGTATCGACGAACTGAAGCTGCACGAATTCGCGCTTACCGACGGCGCCGTGCTGGAGACCGGCTGCGTCTATATCGTGCCGCTGCTCGAAAGCCTGGCGCTGCCCGACGACATTTCCGCCGCCGCCAACCCGAAAAGCTCGACCGGACGGCTCGACGTGTTCACCCGCGTGATCGCCGACGAGATGCGCGGCTTCGACCGTATCGAATCCGGCTACCACGGGCCGCTTTATGCCGAAATCAGTCCGCTCACTTTTCCAGTACTTGTGCGCGAGGGTTCGCGGCTGTCGCAAATCCGTTTCCGCCGCGGCCATGCCTTGCTCGGCGCCGATGCGCTGCGCGATCTGCATGCGCGCGAGCGGCTGGTGGATGCCGACGACGCCGACGTCAGCGAGGGTGTCGCGGTCAGCGTCGACTTGGCAGGACTCGGCCTGGACGGCTTGGTCGGCTATCGCGCCAAGCGCCATACTGGCGTGATCGACGTGGAGCGGCGCGCCGGCTACGCGGTGCACGACTTCTGGGAACCGATGACCGTCCGCGCCGACAAAAGTCTGATCCTCGACCCAAGCGAATTCTACATTCTCGCCTCTAAGGAAGCGGTGCAGGTGCCGCCCGGCTATGCCGCCGAGATGGTGCCGTTCGATCCGCTGGTCGGCGAATTCCGCGTGCACTATGCCGGCTTCTTCGATCCCGGCTTCGGCTATGCCGGTGCCGGCGGCAAGGGTTCGCGCGCCGTGCTCGAGGTGCGCTCGCGCGAGGTGCCGTTCATCCTCGAGCACGGGCAGATCGTCGGGCGGCTGGTCTACGAGAAGATGCTGGCCAAGCCCGACAAGCTCTACGGTCAAGGCATCGGCTCGAACTACCAGGCGCAGAGCCTGAAGCTGAGCAAGCATTTCAAGGGGTAAGGCGAGCCGTCGGGGAGCGCTTGCCGCACGCGCTCATCCTTCGCTATTGTTGGGGCGCGCGGGCGTAGTTCAATGGTAGAACGGCAGCTTCCCAAGCTGCATACGAGGGTTCGATTCCCTTCGCCCGCTCCAAATCAAAACGCGTGATAATGCAATAGGTTGTGTGCCATTTGATAACGCTGCAGCCGCGAAAAATAATTGCTCCGTACAACAATTATACAACGCGCGACCTTGTCAAACGTCGCTGATAGCTGACAGGCGCTCATCAGCGCCCACCCGGTCGCTTTTGGTGCAAAGCAGACATTGCTCCGCACAGCCGTGAAATGCATCGGTCGTGAATGACCCGCAAGCGACATTGGCGGCGCACTGCGGCAATGGTTTTAATGCCGGTTTCAGTCTCTATCAAAGTACACGTTTGAGCCGGTACAATGCTGTCTCCTGCACTAGGGACAGAACATGCAGCGGCGCGAGTTAACGCGCGGTTCAGCTCCGCTAGGCGTTCATCTTCTGTCACTCACAGAACTCGCCCCGGTGAAGGGCGATTTTGGTGCGCAATTGCCATGACAAAATTTAAATTTACGACCATTCCCGCAAGGACAGGGCCGATACGGTCCGCGGTTACGATCTTCGGCCGCCGTCCAAGTCATTACTTCCGCAGGTGGTCTGACTCGCACCAACAATTCGGCCATCATCCGCATCGCGGGCTGCGAGTGCTTAAAGAATAATTCAAAGCCAGCGCATAGATAATTGTGTCCGGACTCGCCGTCCCGCGACAACACAAAGCGGTCTTTCGGACATCCACCATTGCAGAGCCGGCGCACCTCGCATTGTTGGCATTGCTTTGTGAGCTTGTCGCGCTTGTCGTCACCAAACTTGCGCATCGCTGGCGAGGATACAAGTTCCAACATGCCGGTTGCGTGGATATTGCCTAGCTTGTACCCGGGCTCGACGAAATGATCGCAAGTGTAAAGATTGCCATTGTACTCCAGCGCGGGGCCGTAGCCGCAGGTCGGCGCATGGATGCACAGCATATGGCGGCCGAAATAAGCTTCGAGTGTCACGTCAAAAAGTTGCACATAAACTTGCCCCACGTCGCGCCGCACCCATTCCTCAAAGATGTCAATTAGGAACCGACCGTATTGCTCGCCGCCCACCGAGCGCTTTGTGACAATATCACCCGATTGCGTATAGAGCGTGCGCTTCTGGCCGGGTCGCTGACTCCAGCCTTGGTTGGCAATTTCTAGCATTTGTGCAGTCGTGCGCTCAACGATCGGTATGAACTGTATCCACTTCGCGCCAAGTTCATCGCGAAAGAAGCGGTAGACCGCGCGGCCGTGATCTTGATTGGCGGCATTGACCGTGCAGAGGATGTTGGCCTCGACCCCATTCTTGCGCAGGTACTGCCAGCCTCGCATCACCAGATCGAACGTGCCTTCACCTTTGTGGTTGAGTCGGTAGGTATCGTGCAGTTCGCGTGGACCATCAACACTAAGGCCAATTAGAAAGTTCTTTGCCTTGAAGAACTCGCACCAGTCGTTATCGAGCAGAAGACCGTTGGTCTGGAATGTGTGCTCAATATTCTGTCCGGGCCGGCGGTATTTTTCAACCAGATCGACAGCATGCCTGAAGAAGTCGAGCTTCATGAGCGTCGGTTCGCCACCCTGCCAGGCGATCGTCACCTGAGGTGCGCGATGCGATTCTAATAGCTGACGAATGTAGGCATCGAGCGTGGCCTCGGACATCCGGTGCTTCTCAGTCGGATACAGCTGTTCTTTGGAAAGGAAGAAGCAGTACGTGCAATCGATGTTGCAAGTGGACCCACTCGGCTTGGCCATCACATGAAAGGAGGGCGGTGCGTTGGTTGGCGGAGTTTTGCTAAGTGCCGAACTGTGCGCGGACATTGGTGATGCTCGTTTCCCCTCGGCCGCGTTGCTGTGTGGCCTGAGCTTTCGGATCAATTCGCATAGCGGGCATCAATAATTACTTCAGGCCGCTTCGAGTGGTGATAGTCTGGTGCAAACTGTGGGCGATCGCCGCGCAAAGACTATCGTGGAACGCGGGCGCAACAAGCGTTACGCCGGCGGGGATGCCATTGCTGTAGAATCCACTTGGCACCGCAACCGCGCATAGGTCGAGCAAATTTACGAAGTATGAATAGAAACCCATCATCGAGTTGCGCTTGACCGGCTCCGCCAACAATTCGGCGATAGTGAACCATGTTCCAACGGTTGGGACGGCGAGAACATCAATCGCTGTGAAGACTTGCTCGGCATGGCGCTTGAGCGCCTGCTGACGATACTGCGCTGTGAATGTGTCGACGGCACTATAGCGATTTGCAGATTCGAAAATACCACGCGTCACTGCCAGCACGTCGTTTGGATATTCCGCTACGAAGCCGCCGACCGCCTGCAGCCGTTCGGCGACCCAGGGGCCGTCGAACATAAGCATGCCGGCTTCGTGGAACGGGGAAAAGTCGATTGGAACAGCGACGCCGCCGAGGTCTTCGAGACGCCGCGTGGCCGCAGCGAAAAGCTGCGATGCCTCGTCGTTGCCGAAAAATTCTAGGTCTTTGATCTGCGGAATTCCAAATCGGAACGATGTCGGCGACGCGGCAATACTGAAGGAAAAATCCGCGGGCTGACGCCGGGAGAATGGATTGCAGGCATCAAATCCGCGCATGATGTCGGCGACGGTCACCGCGTCAGGTATGGTTCGCGCGAATACGGAAACGCAATCGAGCGTGCGGCAGTTTGGCACAAGACCGCGCGTGGAAATCACACCGATCGTCGGTTTCAATCCGACGATATTATTGAATGAAGCGGGAATGCGTCCCGATCCACCGGTGTCGGTGCCCAGAGAAAAAGCCACTTCGCCAAGAGCGACGGCAACCGCCGATCCGGAACTTGAGCCCCCGGCCATGACGTTGCGATCATAAGCTGATCCGCAAGCACCGTAAGGTGAGCGCGCGCCACACAGACCAGTAGCGAATTGGTCGAGATTGGTCTTACCGATGCAGATGGCGCCAGCCTGTTCGAGCAAAGCAACAGAGTACGCCGATTCTGCGGGCAGATAGGTGTAGCTTGGGCAGGCCGCCGTGGTCGGCAGGCCGCCGACATCGATGTTGTCCTTAACCGCAAACGGAACGCCATACAGCGGCAAGGTGTCCGGCGATTGCCCCGTCAATGCTTCCGCGGCGGCGACGGAATCCTCCTCCGATCGGATGTTGATCCATACATCAGGCCGCTCCGCCTGACGGATTCGTTGGTAGGCGGAGCGGATTACATCCACAGCGCTCGCTTCGTCGCGACGATAAAGCGTTTGCAATGACGGGATTTCGAACGGCATTTCATCGAGTCGAGTGCAAGTGACATTTGCAGTTTTCAGCATGCCGACATCTGCGTTAATGATGCTCGTTTCCACTAAAGGTCTTTCCTGTCAAAAATCATGCGCCGACCGCGTCGCGCTTACAAAGCAATTAATTGCTTGTCGCTTTATAGAGACCGTCGAATATTACCTCATCCATACTATTGCCGGCCGCGCTGCGATGGAGACGTAAAATGCTACGAGGCAAGCTCAAGCTGATTATTTTCGCGGCTTTCTTTGTATTTGTTGCATCATTTGTAGGCAACCCTGCCGATGCAGAGTTGATAAAAGTCCGCGTCGCGCAAAATCTCTCCCCAATTTCTGGCATTGTCATTGTGGCAAACGCCAAAGGAATGTTCGAAAAACATGGTCTCAAAATTTCGGTGAGCAACTTCACAAATGGATTGCAATGCCTGAACACGGTCATCGGTGGCGGCGCAGATGTTGCCACTACTGCAGAATCGCCGACGACGGCGGCGGCCATGGCGAAGCAACCGATCGCCTTCCTCGCGCGCATGGAATATTCGGATCTGAAGACGGTGGTCGCCACCAAGTCCGGGATCAAGACCAAGGCCGATTTGAAAGGCAAAAGGATCGCCTTCACCGCTGGTACCGGCAGCGAAGTCTATACAATGGCCTTGTTGAAAGAGGCCGGACTAACCCCAAAGGACGTCACGCTCGTCAATTTGCGGCCGCAGGAAATGCTGGCGGCACTTTCATCCGGGGGCATCGACGCCATGGATACCTGGGAGCCCAACATTGCCAACGCGAAGAAGGCGCTGGGTGATAAGGCCGCCAATCTCGACACCAAGGGAATCTATTCGGAGACATTCAACATCGTTGTGATGCGGTCTTACCTAGAGAAGAACGAAGCTTTGCTGGAACAGTTTCTCGCGGCAATGATTGATGCCGAGAAGTGGATGAAAGCCAATCCTGACGACGCGATTACTGTGGTCGCGCAAGTGGTCGGCATGAATCGAGACGACCTCGCTGCTCTCTGGAAGGACTATGTTTATCACGTGGTGCTCGACGATAAGCAGGTGAATATCCTCAAGACCCACGCCGCTTGGCGCCTTGAAAGTGGCAATCACCCGCCCGAAGCGACAATGCCGGACTTCCTAAAAATCATCGATGCAGGACCGCTTAAGAAAGTCGATCCCAGCCGAGTGACATACTCCGGCAACTGAACAACGCGGCTCGGAGTGGTCGATTCGCTTCGAGCCCGATTGTGCAAGGCATGAAACGCTCCAGCAACGTTCTACGCTTCCGCATTTATGCGGCAATTTCGGGGTTGTCGATCCCAATCTTCTTGGGCCTTTGGGAAATAATCTCCCGATCTGGCGTCGTTAACATCGTACTATTTCCGCCACCATCCGTCGTCTCCGTTGCGATGTTCGAGTGGATCAAGAGCGGCGAATTCGTAATCGATCTTGCCGTCAGTGTATATCGTGTGGTGATCGGGTTTGTTGGGGGTGCTACATTCGGCGTCGTCTTCGGCATCCTGACTGGACGATATCCGTTGTTTTCGAGCCTCTTTTCGCCGCTGTTTCATATGTTACGCCCGATTCCACCAATTGCATTCGTACCCATCGTCATCTTGTGGTTTGGCTTATCGGAGACTGGAAAGTTATTCCTAATATTCTGGGGCGTATTCTTCACCGTTTGGCTATCCACCCATCTCGGGGTGCAGAAGGTAGACGGAGGGCTGATCCGCGCCGCACTAGCGCTTGGGACGCCGCAACGGAAGTTGTTACGGGAGATCATCTTTCCCGGCGCGCTGCCCTATATCATCGTCGGTTTGCGCACGGCTGTGGGCATTTCGTTCTATACACTGGTGGCGGCCGAACTCGCTGGCACGTTCGCAGGCATTTTCTACCGGATTAATATCGCGGAGCAGAACCTACAGACCGGCCAAGTTATGGGCGGTCTCGTCGTTCTCGGTGCACTGTCCTTCATCGCAGATAGAGCTTTCGCGGCGCTTGCGCAGAAGGTCGTGTGGTGGCGATGAAAATTCTCGAGACAGTTCAGCGACACGAAAAGCCAATATTGGCGATCGAAGCGTCACAGCGCGAGCAGCTTGCGAACAATGTTGAGATTGACGTCAATAACGTCACTATCGTTTTCGAGACTCCCAAAGGGCAAGTCATTGCGGCCGATCGCGTCTCATTCCGGGTCTCCCGCGGCGAATTCGTGTGTCTTCTTGGTCCGTCCGGTTGTGGCAAATCCACCGTGCTCAACGCCATTGCCGGCTTTGCGACACCCTTTGAGGGCCATTTATCCGTAGCTGGACGCGAGGTGATCGGCCCTGGTTGTGAGCGAGGCATGGTCTTCCAGCAGCCGAACCTGTTTCCGTGGCTGTCGGTGCGCCAAAACATAGCGTTTGGGCCGCGCATGCTTGGTCGGGGTCGAAAAGAAATCGCTGAGGCCGCCGACTCACTAATTGAAATGGTCGGTCTCGTGCGCTTTGCAGATGCTTATCCGCACACTCTTTCGGGTGGCATGCAGCAACGCGTTGCGTTGGCACGGGCGCTCGCTAACAAGCCGAGCGTTCTCCTCATGGACGAGCCATTTGGCGCTCTCGACGCGCAGACTCGCATCGTCATGCAGGAGCATCTGCTCAAACTTTGGGCCCAGATCAAAACTACGATTGTGTTTGTGACCCATGATGTCGACGAGGCGATCTTCCTCGCCGATCGTGTGTTGATTATGAGTGCGGGTCCTGGCCGCGTTAAGCGCGATCTGATAATACACTTGCTGCGGCCGCGGGCCCACACGATTGCACTTGATCCGGCTTATATAGCGCTAAAGGAACAGTGCCTCGATCTAATCCGAACCGAGAGCTTGCTCGCATTCGAGCAGCAGGGCGTCATTTCGAAGTGAGGGTGGTGCGGGCCTTTGGTGGCTCTGAACATGGCCGGCAGTTAGGCTGCCACCTTTGGCACATCATCACCGTGGCTGACCTACCCAGCGAATTTTCGTGCTGTTTGTTGCAGTGCATGAGTCCGGTTATGGCACATTGCTGCGTTCGCCGCGACGCACCATTATGGTCGCGATTGGAGCGAAGCGGACCGAGGTCGGCGCGGGGCAGACATCGTCGACGATGCATGTAGCGATCTCTAGAGCGACCGCTACGATACTTCTAAGAAAAGCGGGATCGTGTCGCTAATTCCTTGTGCTTGGACAACTGGTTATGCGCGCTCGCTACGGAAGCCGACGCTTCCCAAGCTGCATACGAGGGTTCGATTCCCTTCGCCCGCTCCATTGATAAATCGTATTTGATTGCAGTAGGTTATTTAAAACCTGTACGGCGAAAAATGCTGTTAATAGATGGGCCTATACAACGGCCATACAACACTTCGTGCATTTTACAAGGGAGACGCCGGCAGTCGTCTGCGGCGGCGGCGTCTATCGCGCCAGCCTTCCGTCGATGCTGGGGGTGTGCGGACTTCGGCGCCTTCGGCCGCGCGGTCTTGGTCGGCGCGGGTTTATTGCCGGCGCCGCGGCCGCCGTCTTATCCGGTAGTGCTCGATCAACGCCGCTGCTTGACGCGGCTTCTTGTGTCGCTCCGTCCTAGACGTGCTCAAATATCAGGCCGGCGCGCGCCATGTTGCTTGCGATCGACACACCACGGCCATCCAGGTTTGCAAAGATCGAGGTATCAGCAACACGCCCGGAAATTCTATTGAAGCCGCGCCGCTGCTCGTGCGCGATGATGCGGCGCGCGATCTCGGCCGGTGGTATTCGTTGGCCAACATCTTTTTTCCCGATCCATCCGTACAGTTCCGAAACAATGTAGGCGTCACCCTTGAGCGTTGAGCGCACGGACCTGTCGGCAAAGGTCACATCCGATCCATCTGACACCGCGATCCACAGCGCGGCCCATGGCTTCGCGCTGCCAAAGTCGAACGACTGATAAATTTTCCAAGTCTCGGGAACTGCATCGCCTATGAAACGCGGCACCAGGATCTCATTCTTGTAGTCAGCCCACAGATCGCCAAGCGGCGAGCCGGGGCTCACGTTCCAATCGTTCAAAATCCATGCGCGTCGTTCGGCTTCGCATGTTGCAGCAGCGGAGAGCTTTTGAATATAGTCGGCACTGATGAGCGGGTTCTCGTGGATGTAACCCTTGATCGCGCGCCGCGCCGGCAGCTTATGGCCATTCTCGTCAACCTCTTCAACTAGTGGACCGATGATCTCACCGTCGCGCATCTGCGTGAGATGGAAACGGTCTCTGACCCAAACTTGTCCGGCCATGTAGGCGTTGGCGCTGCTCCTGACTTTCATCGGCATTCCGGGGACGGTGCTGCGCGACAAGCTCATGAGCCGAATGTAAAGCTCGGGCGATTCAAATTTGGTCAACTCATCGACACCGATTCACGGATACGGGCCTCAAGCATCAGAAGGAGACGGGGATGGATTTGTGCATTCTCGGGTTTCTCGACGGCTGGTTGAGCTAAGATGGATTCTATGCCGTAAAAATGATGGCGGACGTTAGGTGCAACAATTCCGGGAACCCACCTAGCTGGCTCAGGTGCTGCGAGACATTGTCGTTCGGGCCAAAATGATAGGAGGCGAGGAATTATCCTGGTGGGTCGGCCGTGCTCGCTAACCGTTCGTCGCCTGTTTTCGTAGAATTCTTTATACGACCGTCCCAGCGCTTGGCAAAACGCGCGGAAATGCCGAACTGGTCAAGCACTCGCGCCACGATATGGTCGACCATATCGTTGATAGTTTTAGGGTGGTTGTAAAAAGCCGGCATTGGCGGGAGGATTGTTGCGCCCACGCGAGCAAGCTTCAGCATATTTTCGAGGTGCAGTTCAGATAATGGCATTTCGCGCACGACGAGGACCAATCGGCGCCGTTCCTTGAGAACGACATCGGCAGCGCGATGCACAAGATGTTCACCGTAACCACAGGCGATACTGCCCAGCGTACGCATCGAGCAGGGAATCACTACCATGCCTTCGGTAAGAAACGAACCCGACGAGATCTCAGCCGCCATGTTAGCTGAACTGTGGTAGACGCTGGCTAACGCTCGCACTTGTTTAGCGGTGTACGGCGTTTCATGTTCGATCGTGCGTTGGGCCCACTTGCTGATTATAAGATGGGACTCTACCTCGCAGTCCTTGAGCGCCTCAAGGAGTCGCACACCGAGTATTGCGCCGGTTGCACCCGTCAGGCCAACGATCAGGCGTCGCATTTGTCTCTCTTTCTTGCGCACTTGTATTCATGGCGCGCATTTAAATAATTGCATCATAGGAGCCAGCCCACAAATTCGAGCGGCAAGCCAAACGATACAATCTCGCAACGGTCACTTACTCGTAGTGAACGAATGGAACCTCGTCCTTATACGAGAATACTGGCGTCAGCGGGTTGAATTCGGGCGAGGCGGCGGCGTAGCTGCTAACGCGATTGAGCATGAATTCGGTTACGTCAACGACCGGCAAGTGCGCAAGCACGTCGGTTACGGGATAGAAGGAGAGTTCGCTGAGCTCGCCAGAGCCGGCGAGTTCGCCTTGCGGCGCTTCCGCGTTAGCGATGAAAAAGCGCGCGTGAAATCGGATCGGACTGATAGGCGAAGTTATGGCACGGCCAAAACAAGTGAGGCTGTGAAGCCGGGGTGCGAGGCTGTGTGCCTTCCAATGCGCCCATTCAGCATTTGCGGCCTCGCCAATGTCGCCGCTCTCAGCAAGCATCAAACCAGTTTCCTCGAAGGTCTCACGCACTGCCGCGATGGCGAGGGCCTTGGCTAGTGAGGTATCCCCGCGCACATCCATGCGCTCGATGGCGGCAGGATCGAACGGTGTAGCCGCATTGACAGCGTGATCGCCGGGATCGACCCGGCCACCGGGGAAGACGAAGAAGTCTGGAATGAATGCCGCATTACGCGAGCGCCGACCCATCAATACTTCCGCGCCCCCAACACCCTGACGCCAGACGATCAGAGTGCTCGCGTCGCGCGGCTTGAGGGGAGCATTACCGGAATTGTCGCGAGCGTGTCCTAACGGCCGGCGCTCGGGGTAATTGTTAAAGGATGACATTCAGCCTCAAGTGGTAACTAGATCTTCAATTGCTTTTCTTCGTAGCACCTTGAAGCCTGAGCCAACCGATCTAAAAACTATTTCAATTGATCCGAAGACGCCTATCCAATCTCTTCGCTAAGAAACATTGCCGTTGACCACAACAAACTCGTAACCAACAACTTCGGAAATCTTCCAGGGGTGCCCATCCGGGATTTCAACAATCATCAGTTCCGCATTCGGACCGGCTGCGGCTGGACCAAATTCTTCAACGAGGCGCACGAGATCTCCGTCATTTCGTTCAAGGCTGAGTAGCCAATCGGGTCTACCACTTTCGGTCGGGGACACAATTTGCCTGCCCAGAATCGGTCCGTGTGGATCGCGTTGACGCCGATCCAGACCTTTTAACACGGCCAGTTTAGCCAGCGCTGCGGAGCTTAAACTGAAGCAGGATCCGACAGCTCGATTCAAGACCACCTTCATGGTTCTCTCCACGGAATATTTGGTGTCATTGACTGTTGCCGAATCGAATTTGACGCACTGGATTGCCGGATTCGCTTTGTCGTTGGTCGGCAAGCCTCTGGCACCCTTTTTATGGAATTGGACTTTAGCGATCGCTCGCCAAGAATGAAACATTCGGGCGGCTCGAGATATGCAAGTTGGCTCGGCGCGATTGTTCCGGGCCGAGCCCTGTGAGGCGACCATTTTCTCGTGAGTATTCGATTTTGCCTATTTAAACGGCGCCGCGAGGACGCGGAACACTGAAATATCACCTTGACATCACAGAAGGGCTGTGCACCTTTTAGATAAGATACCTTCTGCCGAGGTCGTCCACGACGAACGTCTCGGATGTCGTGAGTTGCAGTGGCAGTGCCGAGCCGCGCGGATAGCCCGCGCTTTGTACCGGCAGGGTGTTCAGGACGCTGCCACAGTGGGAGGACCAACCATGAAATTCTTCAAATCCGCCATCGCTGCATTGTTGCTCGCCGCGATTAGTGCGCCGGCGACGGCGCAGACCAGCAAGCCCACCGAGGTCGATCTCGGCATCTTTACCTTTACCTCCGGACCGGGGGCGGCATATGGGGTTCCGGGGCGCAACGCCGCCGACGTCGTCATCGGCCAGATCAATGCTTCCGGTGGCATTGGGGGCGTGCCAGTCAAGCCGATCTATGTTGACGAAGGGCAGGGCACCAATGCGGTAGTAGCGGAATTTCGCAAGCTGGCGTCGGATAGTAAAAACCAAGCCATGATCGCCGCGCTCTCAAGCGCCAATTGCCTTGCACTGGCGCCGATTGCCGAGCAGCTGCAAATGCCGACCTTCATGTGGAATTGTGACACCCATCAGCTCTTCCTCAAGGACAAGTACAAATACGTTTACCGCACTAATAGCAGCACAGTGCCGGAATTCGTCGCCGACGCGCTCTACCTGCTAGCCGTGAAGCCGAACGTGAAAACCATAGCCATCATTAATCCGGACTATGCGTTTGGCCGTGATGCTGGGCTAATCTTCAAACAAACCCTGAAGGCGCTGAAACCCGATGTTGAGGTCGTTGCTGAACTGTATCCCAAACTAGGCTCGCCCAGTTTCAACACCGAGATTTCGCGTCTGGTCGCAGCTAAGCCCGACGTTATTTTCTCGAATTTTTGGGGCGCGGATTTGGAGAACTTTGTTCGCCAAGCCGCTCCGCGCGAACTCTTCACCAGCAGCCAGGTGATCCTGGCGCTCGGCGAATCCGTGCTGCAAAACGCGGGCACCTTGCTTCCCGATGGTGTGATCATCGGCGTGATCGGCGACGGCTGGTGGAAGTCGTCGACAGCTCAGGCCAATCCGTTGACCAAGGCCTTCATTGACGACTATCGCAAGCGTTTCAACGAATATCCTGTGTTTCCGTCGTTCAAGATGGCCAATACCCTCTACACTGTGAAGGCGGTCTACGACAAAGCGCTCGCTACCAACAAAGGCCGCTGGCCGACTCGCGACGAACTCGTTGCCGCGGCCAAGGGAATCAAGGTCAACACGCTGACCGGTACCCTCGCACTGCGCGAAGACAATGACGGACTTGTGGATCAGATCGTCGGTGTAACGCAGAAGAGTTCCAGCTATCCGTTCCCGATCATGGGCAAAATGGTCCGCTATCCGGCGGACTTAGTGACGCCCCCGGTCGGAACGGATCCGATCGCGTGGATCAGCAAGCTGACACCGGCGGTGTTGGCGAAAGCTCCAAAACCCGGATCTTATAAATAGGACGATGTTCACCAATTATGTACCCGTAATCGTCGACGGACTGGTCGATGCCGCGCTGATCTTCTTTGTCGCGGTAGGTCTGACTTTGGTGTTTAGCGTCGCGCGAGTACTCAACGTAGCGCATGGAAGTTTCTATGCGCTGGGCGCCTATCTAAGCGTCGTGATTGGGATGTGGTTGACAGCGCACGGGTGGGTTGTCGCAAGCCTCGCCGCCCTGTTGCTTAGCCCGATCCTAATCGCGGTCCCACTCGGGCCGTTGATCGAGCGAACGCTGCTGCGCTGGACCTATGGCCGCCCGGAGGCATTGCAGATCCTGGTGACATTCGGGCTGTTCCTGGTGCTGGAAGATATGCAGAAGATGATCTTCGGCGTGCAACCGTATTCTCAGGATACGGCGGTACAACTGTTTGGTGTCAGCCACATCAGCGGCATCGTGTATCCTAACTATCAGCTGCTGCTAATAGTGCTGGCAATCCTGGTCGCTATCGGTCTACGCCTGATGCTTAAGCACACGCGCATCGGCAAGCTTATCGCCGCCGTGGTGGCTGACCAGGAGATGGCGCTGACGATCGGCATCGATGTCCGGCGCATATTCGTTCTGGCGTTCACGCTCGGCGTCTTTCTGGCGGCGCTTGGCGGCGCGCTGGCGTCGCCGATGATCGGAGTAGCCCCCGGCCTCGGGGCCGAAGCGATTGTGCTCGCCTTTGCCGTCGCGGCGATCGGTGGACTCGGCCAGATTGAAGGTGCTGCGCTCGCCGCAGTTCTGGTCGGACTGGCGCGCGCCTCAGCCATTTATTGGGCGCCGGAATTTCAGCCAGTCGTCCCTTATCTGGTCATGGTCGCGGTCTTGCTCGTTCGCCCTTATGGTCTATTCGGGTCCATCGGTCTGCGGCGTATTTGACATGGTCGTGTGGCAACTCCTCGCGCTGGCGATCGCGGCAATGGCGCTGCCGGTCGCGGTGCCATGGCTTGGCTTCGTTTTTACTATAGCGATCGGCAAGGGGCTGGCAGCGCTCGGCGTTGCCATGCTGCTGCGGGGAGGGCTCATTTCAATTGGCCACGCGCTCTATGTCGCGATCGGTGCCTATGCGACGGCTTTCCTGATGATCAGCGTCGGGGTGAATGAGCTATTTCTTCTGCTTATCTGTGCGACTGCAATCACGATGGTGGCGGGGCTGGTAATCGGAGCGTTTTTGTCTCGCTATCGCGCAATATTTTTTGCCATGCTCAATCTCGCCATCTCCATGGTCTTCTTCACTTTGCTATCCAAACTTTATAATCTGACGGGTGGTTCCGACGGGATGCGGGTGGCGACCCCGACGGTGCTCGGCCTGACCCTCGACCGCACCGAATTCGATCTTGTACTGCAATTGACCGCCGTGGCGCTGATGGTGGCGGTGGCACTCCTCGTCGATCGGTACCTGAAAAGCCCTCTTGGCGAGGCGCTTACGGCGATCCACGCTAATGAAGTTAGGCTTGAGTATCTCGGCGTCTCTGCG
>CAWGFC010000002.1:0-330461 GCA_963821785.1 uncultured Alphaproteobacteria bacterium
GAGACTGGAGGCCATTGGGTTCGCGATTGTCGTGCTCTTTTCGATATCCAAAGTGGCCATGGCAGATACGTTCGACGGCACTTATCGGGGCATGATTGTTTGCGAAAAACTTAAGACGTCACAGTTCATGTTGCGAGCGCCGCTCGACATTATAGTCACCGGTAAGACCGCTATCGCCGCACGTCCGATATTCAATCTCAAAGGAACGCTTGTGGTCAGCAGCGAGATTGCAACAGGTACTGTGGCGGACGACGGTACGATCAAACTCAATTCGAACTGGAAAGCAGCGGCGTCGCACTTTCAGGGCAGCTATAGCGGCGTACTAACCAACAAAGGTGCCACACTTACGGGAACGCAAGCTTGGACGACGTCCGAAGGAGAACAGCAGACCCGAGCGTGCACAGCAGCCGTGGTGAATACACCATCTTAGGTTTCACTCCGGGGCGCGACCGGATTGTCCGCTAAGGGTCATTCGCGACCGAGCTAACTCGCGCCGAAATCCTGCGATGTCCGCTTTGCACCCGATATCGACCAAACATTTTGCGGCGCAGCGAATGACGCTAAGTGCCAGAAGATGGGGTAATCGGCCGGCGTCCTTGTGGATAGCTGAAGATTTTGGGTGCTGCGCTTCAGGCTGATGGTGAAACGAGGTCCGTGGTGACGGCCTCAAGCATCAGAAGGAGAAGCGTGAGCCATGGACCATTTTGCCGGATTGGACGTATCGGTCAAGGAGACGAGCGTCTGCATTGTGGATGACGCGGGCAGGATCGTGCGGGAAGTGAAGGTGGCGAGCGAACCTGACGCTCTGCTGCAGGTTCTCATGAATCCCGCCTACCGCTTCAAGCGGATCGGGCTGGAAGCCGGGCCACTGTCGCAATGGCTTTACAGCGCTCTGGCGGAAGCCGGCTTGCCGGTGATCTGTGTCGAGACACGGCACATGCGGGCGGTATTGAAGGCGCAGATCAACAAGACCGACCGCAACGACGCGCGCGGCATGGCGCAGATGATGCGGGCCGGACTATATCGCCCGGTGCATGTGAAGACGTTGCGCAGTCAAAAGCTGCGGATGCTGCTGACCCACCGCAAGCTGCTGCAGTCGAAGGCGATTGCCATCGACAACGACCTGCGCGGCACTTTACGCAACTTTGGGCTCAAGGTCGGGATGGTCGGGACGGTAAAGTTCGAGGCCCGCATCAAGGAGCTCCTCGAGAACCTGCCTGACATGGCCGCACTGGTCGAACCTTTGCTCATTGTCCGGCGGGTGCTTCGCGAACAGCTCGGCATCCTGCACCGCCGCTTGCTGGCCATCGTACGGGACGATGAGGTGTGCCGGCGCCTGATGACGGTGCCCGGTGTCGGTCCCGTGGTGGCGCTGACCTATCGCGCCACCGTCGACGTGCCGGCCCGCTTTCATAACTCCAAGGCGGTCGGGGCGGTGTTTGGACTGACGCCGTCCACGCATCAATCGGGCGAGAGCGAGCGAACTGGCGCAATATCAAAGTGCGGCGACGAGATGATGCGGGTGATGCTCTACGAAGCGGCCCAGATCATGCTGGTGCGTTCGACAAAATGGTCGTGGCTCAAGGCCTGGGCGATGAAGATCGCCAGGCATCGCGGGATGAAGAAGGCGATCGTGGCGCTGGCGCGCCGGTTGGCCGTGATCATGCACCGCATATGGGTTGACGGCACCGAGTTCCGCTGGACCCGGGAGGTCGCAGCGGCATGAAAGCCGCGCAGGATCAAATACGATAGGAGAATAACTCGAGCTCCACCGAGCGGTGGAAAGATGTCCCTTGCGGGACGACGGATGAGGTGAGTTCGTATGTCCGCTTGAACCCGCCGTTGGTCTTGACGGCAAGGTCGACCAAAAGATTGTTCCGCCTCGTCTTCGAATCCCATGATGGAAGGGCCTTGGTGCCGATTCCGAAGAGAAGCACGAGCCCGCGAGCGACATCGACACTGCAATGGTGGATAGCCTGAAAAGCGCTTGACCCCAAACGGCCGATTAGAGAAGCGGACATCAGGTCTACACTGCGAAAGATTGTAGACCCCGCCGACTGAGGTAGTCTAAGAGGTGTGATATGCAACTGGCTAGAGCAATTCTCGTCGCGTTTGTAATGGCAGTCCCCGCACTAATTGCAGCAATACATATTGCGCGAGCCGCCGATAGCTGCAGTGAACAGTACGGCACCTGTTTTAGTATGTGCAAACAATACGGCTTCGGCAGAAATCGTGCGGACCATCCACATCCCCAATCGACTGAAACGTGCCGCAATCACTGTGTGGGCTGGAAAACCGGCTGCTTGCAAACAGGTTGCTGGAGCGGCGATCTCGTCCAAGTTTGTGGTCTCAGCAAGCGCTAGCTTTTCCAAAAGCGGCTACTTCCAATTTCATCGCCTCTCGACACGGCCGCTTTGGGTCACGTGTGGACCGCACCCGACCAATGCTGCAACAACGTCAAAAAAGCTCTTGCCATGGCGCCGTCCACACGTGACCCGAAGCAGATGAGGTGGATGGCTCCCGCTCACGGCATCTAGGTGCCAGGGTGTGAAGGCTATCAAGCATTCACGAGCAAATGGGAGCCATCCGTCATGGAGATTACTACGATCGGCCTCGATTTGGCCAAGAGCATTTTTCAGGTTCACGGCGCTGATGCGACCGGTCAGGTCGTTGTCCGCAGGTCGCTTCGACGAGCGCAGATGCTGCCCTTCTTGGCCAAGTTGCCTTCATGCCTGGTCGGCATGGAAGCGTGCGGCACCTCGCATCACTGGGCGCGCGAGCTGATCAAGCTCGGCCATGAGGTGCGGCTGATGCCGCCGGCTTACGTCAAGCCGTATGTAAAGCGTGGGAAGACCGACGCGGCCGATGCGGAAGCGATTTGCGAAGCGGTAAGGCGGCCGACGATGCGGTTTGTGCCGGTGAAGTCACCCGAACAGCAGTCGGCACTGTCGATGCATCGGACGCGCGATCTGCTGGTCAAGCAGCGCACGCAGTTGGTCAACATGATCCGCGGCCTGCTCGCCGAGTTTGGCATCAACATTCCCAAGGGTCTCGAACGGGCGCTGCTGATGGCGAGACGGATCGTCGATGGTGAAGCACCAGACGTGCCGATTGAAGCCGCGAAGATCGTTGGTACGCTGTCACAGCAGGCGCTAGACATCCACGTTCGGCTTCGTCAAATCGATCGCGATCTGCTCGTCTGGCAACGTGGCAACGATGTCGCGCGGCGTCTCATGACGATCCCCGGCATCGGGCCGGTCGGAGCGACGGCACTTGCCGCATCGGTTACTGATCCGCATCAGTTCCGCTCGGGGCGGCAGTTCGCCGCCTGGTTGGGACTGACGCCACTACAGAAGTCGAGCGGTGGCAAAGAGCGGCTCGGGCGCATCTCCAAGATGGGCGACAAGTACCTGCGCAAGCTCCTCATTGTCGGCATGACTTCACTCGTGCGACGCGCAAAGTACAATCCTCAGGCAATCGATCCACGGCTGGCCAATCTGCTCGCGCGAAAGCCCGTGCGGGTCGCAACTGTCGCCATGGCAAACAAGACAGCACGCACCATCTGGGCAATCATGACACGTGGCGAGACCTATCGTGCCGGCCACCAGCCGGCACTGGCCGCATAACAGCGAGGATACACGAATTAGCTGAACAGCAGATCAGCTTCACCAGGTTGCGAGAGCGATGCGACGTGATGGCAAACCGGTCAGACCGGGAACAGGGACAACCCACCGAATGTCCAAGGCGTCATAGCCTGAGAAGCAGAATGGGACCTTGCTCGCGGACTCCATCACGGCCAGCAGTCTCAATCGACTGCATCAACAGGCCGGACAGAAGACTGCACCCGACCAATGCCACCGCGTCAATTTACTCCTTGCAATGCGGGAGCCATCCACAGAGGACATTCATGCGGTCCGCAACATCTTGTCCGCTATTGGACAAGAGCGGGCATATCTCCGACGCGTCAATAAAATCGGATTTTGATGATGGGACGAACGCTATCGTCGGTGCCGAATTAGCAAGGGCAGGGTGCCTTGGGCGGCACGACCGGCGTACCGCAGTCGTACTCAGGTCGTACCGCAAAGTTGGTCGAATTCTTTGACGGCCGCAGCTCGGCGCTTGTCAATGTAGGCGGCTAAATCCACTAAATGGACGCCGCGCTGGGCCTTCTGGCTCGTTTCAATGCGCACGATCGGCAATGCGATGTCGCCGCGCAGCGCCTTGCGCAGGAGCTTCTCCACGGTGAGATGACCGAAGAAATCGCGGCAAATTTGATCGATTGGTACAACGGTCCGCCCGTTATACTGCGCCATCAGCAGAAACAGGGTTGGCGCCGAATGTTTCTCTTCATCTGACATAAATACGCAACTCGCCCCGTCACTGCTTTAATTGTATTTACGAGCATTGGTGGAAATAGCCCACCTCTCCGATTTCAAATCGGAGGGGTCGACCAGGTTTTGTGATTCAGGAGTCGTTAACGAGACTCATTCGAGGCTTCCCCTCAGCGGCCGTTCGTAAGGGGAGTCCGATGCGAATCATGAATTTGCCGAACCTGCATACTCAACTCAATTCGGCTGATGAGTGTGTCAGGATCTATTTGGAAAGGCTGGGAGCTAATAATACACCCTGGCCTCATGTCTCGTTGCTTTTGACCGCCTATCTCGCGTGGCCAAACAATGAAGACCGACGAAACAGCTTCGTTGCAAGCTGTCTCGTGCGACTGGGTATACCTTCCGAAAAGATTGCTACCGACGCGCCATCAATAGAATTGCGTTCAGATATCACATTGGAAATGTTCGGTGGAACGAACGCGATAGCGAAAGCGGCACTCGATCACCTATCGGCTGAGATCGGTCAATTTCAACGTCGATGGCTCCTCGTGGCGGATATATTCCAGGTAATTGTTGACATAGCGTTTGATAAGCGTGCGGTGCTCCGTGGTGGTCCTAGCATTTCAAAAGCGATCGATCTCTGCGAATGCGAACACAAGTTACCAGGACATTCGCAGCTTAGGGGAGCATGGAGTGAGTTTCGCGATGTGGCTCACCTCCTCGCGGCGAGCGCTTACTTGGCTCACGAGGGATTAGCTCGGGATACCGCTGCGCACGAGGCATCCATCCTTAATGCGATCTGGTTCGCACCGGATGCTGTACTTAACTTGGCATACGGTCAGCAGGAATTCGGATTGACAGCCAAACCAATACAAAAGGAAGCCCCAATTCTGAACCCGGAACGGCTCTGGCGACTTTCGGATAGCCATAAATCCGAAAAACCCTTCATTGTTCATCGTCGATTGAGCGACGGGCAGCTAGCTTTTTTGAGCACCCGGCGGGCGTCCAAAGAATACGTTCCGAGCACCGTAGCCGTACGCTAACGGCGGACCTCTCCGATTTGAAATCGGAGAGGTGCCTGACGATCCAAGTACCCACTACCTAGAGCCTCGTGCCGTGCTGCCGGCGATGAAGGAGGTGGTGGGAATGAAATCAGAGCATTCAAAACCTTTAGCGAAGCTCTTAACGATCGAAGAGATCGCCGAGCGCGTCGGTGTTTGCGACCGCACAGTTCGGCGCTGGATCAATCAGGGGCTTCTCGTCGCGCATCGCTTCAACGGGCTGATGCGGATTTCAGAGGCCGATTTCCAGGCATTTCTTGCCGCACATCGGTGCTGCTGAGCATGTCCACTACGGTCCACAACAATGCAGGAATATCAGCGGCTTACAGGAAATCGGGAATACTCCACCCGAATAATCGTCCCAGTTATTTGGTGATAGTTTTCCCGAAAATCATCCCCCGGCCGCTTCAGTCCGGGCCCGTCATCGGCTGTCCGCAAAGGACCACGAACGAAAGATGGTAATCCCATGAAACGCGTATCTCTCCCCAAGACGAATACCAAGGTCTCGCTGCAGGACGTCATCGACCGGATAGCTGGCAACCCCGACCTTTCCGAGGTGCGAAAGCGTGATCTGCGGTCGGCCGTAGTAACCTTCGCCAAGCTCAGCGAGAAAGCGCCCGCGATGCTGCCGCTCGATCTCGGCGTCATCAGAACCACTCTCGACGGCATGGTGCCGGCTCGGGCCCAGATCTCGCGCAAGCGCTGGGCCAACCTGCGCAGCGATCTCGCGGCGGCGTTTGATGCCTCCGGATTGCAGCCGATGCTGAAGACGGTCGGCGTCGCGTTCGCCGAAAGCTGGGCCCAACTGTTTCAGGGGATCGCCGACGTGCGCGTGCTGAGAGGGCTTATGCGGTTTGCCCGCTGGGCGAGCTTGCGGCAAGTCAGACCGCAAAGCGTCGACGACGCCGTCATCGAGCGTTTCATAATTGAACTTGAAGCATCCACTCTTATCCGGATGATCTCGCAACAGCCGCGCGCATTGACGAAAACCTGGAACCGGCTGGTCTGTCTTAAGCCTGAAGAAAAGCTGAACCCCGTCAAGATACCGGCGACCCCGTGTACCTCCAAGAGGGTTCCCTGGGACACATTACCAGCGGCGTTTCGTGCGAACGTCGATGAATATCTCGCTTGGTGCACCGTGCCTGACCCTCTCGACGACAAAACACGATCAAGGGCCCTTGCTCCACGAACGCGGGATCTCCAGCGCGATCACATACATTCAGCAGTGACCGCCGCTGTCGCTGGCGGGGTCGACCTGAGCCTATGGACATCACTTGCAAATCTCGTCGAGCCGCATGTCTTCAAGTTGCTGCTGCGGCAACGCTGGCAAGAGGACGGCCGCGCGCTCAAAGTTTATACGCATGGCGTCGCCGGGACCCTCATCGCTATCGCAACGGAGTGGGTGGGCGCAAAGGTCGAACATATAGCAGCGCTCAAGCTGCTACGCCGAAAGCTCGGACCGTTACCGACGGGAATGACGGCGAAGAATGACGCAACGATGAAACTGTTCGAAGACCCGCGGTTGCTTGAAGCGCTTGCTTATCTCCCCGACAAACTGTGGCGTCAGGCGCGCCGAGATCTGGCAACGTCGCGAAAGGCTTTCATCGATGTGCAAAACGCACTCGCGATCGATCTTTTTCTTCACTTCCCCACTCGAATGCAGAATCTTTACGATTTGAACTTTCAACGGCATCTGCGCTGGCCGCAGGGACCGGGCAAGCCAGCCCTCCTTACGTTCGACGTCGACGAAACCAAGAACAAGGTTGCTCTAGCGTTCGATATCCCAGCGGTACTTGGCGATCGTCTACTCATCTATCGCGACGAGATTGCCCCGATCGTGATCGGTAATCGACCAGATGCAGTATTTGTCACCCTGAATGGAAATCAGAAAACACAAGATGCGCTAACGATCGCAATCGAAAAAGCCCTTCTACGGAATCTCGGAATAAGACTCACTCCGCACCAATTCCGTCACCTTGCCGCAAAGATCAAGCTCGACGCGGACCCCGACAGCTTTGAATCGGTCAGAGAACTGCTTGGGCACAAGAACCTGAAAACGACTATAAATTTTTATGCTGGCATCAATACCCGCCGGGCGGGACGGGCCCACGCGGAGCTCGTCAGGAAGCTTAAAGAATCCGGGGAGAGGCGGCGGAGGCGGTTGCAAGATGAATAAGTGGTCGCATCGGGTCGTGCGGTCCATAGCGACTTAGTGCAGCTGACTCTTAATCAGCGGGTCCCAGGTTCGAGCCCTGGTGCGCCCACCACTTCATCCGAAAAGACAGGCACTTACGAGGACCGGCCGGGGTGCCATTTAGAGGACCACCCTCAGGGTCACACTGGGGTCACGGACCGACACGAAACGCATAAGATAGCCTTGCGGCAGCACGCAACGCCTAATTTCTTCTGTTTGTCGATAAACCGTACTGTCAGTTTGAATCTCACTCGCTCCGCCACCATCCCGTCGCGAACGGCTCAGCGGCTCAAAAGTGGCTTGAGAGCTTCGTCGTGGGGGAAAAAGCGGACGCGGGCGGCTATAAATTGCTGATGACCGGCAGAATTGATTGTTCCCGATCCAGCGCGCGAGCTTCTTCCATAAGTACAAAAGCAAGTCCTTCGAGCGCGTCGCGGGTTCCTTTATGCTCAACCGACCTTGCGGCGCGCATGCAGTGCATCGCCTTCTGACGGATGCAATGAGCGGAGCTTTCTTCAGATATACATTCCTCGCATTTTTTCTGAGAGCAAAGATTATCCATTGTCGCCGCCTACTACAGAAAGTTGACACCGATCTTGCGCGCGGATCGCCACGCGACACGGCATGGCCGCTGGTCCTTCCTGACAACCAAGGTGAAATCATTAGGAATGCCGACCGGAGTTTCGACTTCGAGAGAGGCGCCGCCCTCAGACATGTTGCGTAGGACGCGAGCTATCCCGGCCCCTAGTCCAAAGGATATCGTTCCGGTTTTCAGCGCCCGCTGGCGATGTTTCTTTCGATGATCTTCCATGGCTGACTGCCACGAATTGCGGTTTTGTCTAGCGGCAACGTAATAGGTCAGTGCGCATTACAAACGCCTGAAGGCAATTGAAGAAAGATTGGGCTATAAATAGGCTTTATTTTAACCGTGTTTATGTCGCGGCCCTTTTAAGCTTCCGTAACCCATAGTGGCCGCATCTCAATTTAGGAGTGGCCGCTTTTGACCTGGAACAACATTGAATCGTTGGGGCAAGCCCATAGGACTTTCGCTATGGAAAATACCAGGGACAAAAATACCGAATACGGTCGTCATGACGGCATGGCCAGCTTCATCACCGCTGCAATTTTCTTTGTAATCGTTTATGCGGCCATAAACGCGGAATCGATCATACATGAAATCCGTATCGCCTATGCCAGCCTATTTTGATCTAGAGCAAGGGTTCTTTATCTTGGCCACTGCAGTAGGCTGCTTTACCGAACGAATGGCCTTTTAGGCCATTGATGACCTGCACATTAAGCAAACATCCGTATTGAACGAATCCTGGGGGAGGCTCCGACTACGATGCATGGTGACTCCGAAAACTCATTCTGCACCACCATGCCCGATTTGCCGGACACCCATGACACTGGTGTTTGTTGAGCCAAGAGTCGCTTCTTTTAGTGAGCTACATCTATTCCGATGCTTCGCCTGCGGCGACATACGCTCAATTGAGCAAAAGACTAATGATGGCGACGAAAAGCGCCCAACTTTTTTTGACTGAGATCGATCCGTAAAGCGAAACCGGCAGCCCGCCAATTGAGGCGTGTCCGACATCAGCGCCTGTGAGACAGATTTAGCAGCTTGAGGAACGGAGGATTTCTGGCTCATCGTAACCATCAAGGAGTGGAGATGAGACAGAAATCCGAGCACCCTGAATCGCCGTCCGAGCGGCTGGTGAAGAACATCCGCCGGGCAACCCGCAAACGCCATTCGTCTGAAGAGAAGATCCGCATCGTTCTGGACGGCCTGCGTGGCGAGTCCAGCATCGCCGAGCTTTGCCGCCGGGAGGGCATTGCCGAGAGCCTTTATTACGCATGGTCGAAGGAGTTCCTGGAGGCCGGCAAGAAGCGGCTGGCCGGCGACACGGCACGGGCGGCGACCAGTGGCGAGGTCAAGGACCTGCGGCGTGAGGCGCAGGAACTCAAGGCAGTCGTGGCTGAACAGGCTCTCGAACTGCGCCTGCTTAAAAAAAGCATGATCGCGGATGGGGGAGACGAGGCATGAGATACCCTGCCTCCGAGAAGCTGGAGATCATCCGCCTGGTCGAGCAATCCCACCTGCCGGTACGGCGGACGCTGGCGAAGCTCGGGATCCAGCCGGCAAGGTTCTACCGCTGGTACGATCGACTGCAGACCGGCGGCCCCGAAGCACTGGAAGATAAATCACCAAGGCCGAAGCGCGTCTGGAACCGCATCCCTGAAGGCATACGCGAGCGGATCGTTCAGCTGGCCTTGGATGAGCCCGAGCTGTCACCCCGGGAACTGGCCACGCGCTTTACCGATACGGCCGCTATTTTGTGTCAGAGGCTTCGGTCTATCGGCTGCTCAAGGCGCATGACCTGATTACCAGCCCCGCCTACATCGTCATGAAGGCGGCCGATGAGTTCAAGGACAAGACGACGGCGCCAAACCAGCTCTGGCAGACCGACCTGACCGGGCTTTTTTGGACCAAGCGATGTGAGAAAATACGCTTGGAAAGGAGTTTTGGTCATGCCGAAGAAAAGGTTCAGTGCAGAGCAGATTGTGACGCTGCTTCGCCAGATTGAAGTGCTGATGGCGCAGGGCAAATCTGCCCCGGAAGCCTGCCGGGAAGCAGGGATATCGCAGCAGAGCTACTACCGCTGGCGGAAAGAATATGGTGGCCTTGAGATCGATCAGGCGAAGCGGATGAAGAACCTGGAGCGTGAGAATGTTCGCCTGAAACGTCTTGTTGCCGATCTGTCGCTTGAGAAGCAGGTGCTCAAGGAGATCGCCTCGGGAAACTTGTAAGCCCCCAACGGCGCCGGCAGGCCGTTGAACGCATTCGGGGGAAGTATGGGCTCTCGGAGCGTCATGCCTGCCGGATCGTCGGTCAGCCGCGCGGAACGCAACGTTACACCACCATTGTCCGTGCTGATGAAGATGCGCTGACGCAGGCCATTATTGCTCTCGCATCGCAGTATGGCCGGTACGGCTATCGTCGGATCAAGTCGTTACTGGATGATGCCGGGTGGGACGTGGGCTGCGATCGGGTGCAGCGGATCTGGCGCCGTGAGGGGCTCAAAGTACCTAAGAAGCAAAGGCCGCGAGGTCGGCTCTGGCTCAACGATGGATCGTGCATCCGGCTAAGGCCGGAACGGCGCAATCATGTCTGGTCCTACGACTTCGTGGAGGCGCAGACCCATGATGGCCGCAAGCTCCGGCTGATGACCCTGATCGACGAGTTCACCCGCGAATGCCTCGCCATCAGAGTGGCGCGCCGGATCAACAGCTTCGGCGTACTTGAGACCATGGCCGACGTCATGCTCATGCGGGGCGTGCCCCAGCACATTCGATCGGACAACGGCGCTGAGATGACCGCAAAGGTCGTGCGCAACTGGCTGACGCAGGTTGGAGCCAAAACCCTGTACATCGAACCAGGCAGCCCTTGGGAGAACGGCTACTGCGAGTCCTTCAACGGGAAACTACGCGACGAGCTGCTTAACGGTGAAGTCTTCTACAGCCTAAAGGAAGCACAGATCGTCATCGAGCAATGGCGAAAGCACTACAACACGATCAGACCGCACTCGGCGCTCAACTATCGGCCGCCGGCACCGCAGACATTCGCGCCCTTGGCTCACCACCTGGATGAGATCATGCCAATGCAGTAATCTCTATCCCGCTGGTTCAAAAAATCCGTCAGGTCAGCGCAGGTGTGGCTCGTCCTTAGATCATAGCCGCTCGAATTTATGAGTACACGGCCTAGTCACGTGAATCTAAAGTTCGCCGCATAATGTTTGCTGTGCTTTGTAGTAGGAGCGTCACCGGTGGCAATGATTTAGTCGGCAGATTTGGTCCATTTGGACTGCCTTGCAAAACAGTGCCTCTCCAAATTCGTCCCTTCATGCGCGTTCAGCGCCGGCCTCTAACCACTGCATCCGCGATAAAGCGCCCTCGCATAATGTGGCGAACTTCGATTCCAGATGACTAGACCGAAGAAACCTAGTCTGGATCAATGTCACGGTTCCACGACAGCGATATTTTCCGACAGATATTTGAGGCAGTGGTCGGGGCTTGCATGGACGCCGGCCTCATCAAGGGTGAAGGCTTCGCCGTTGAAGCGTATTCGATATCGCGGAATAGGTGGCAGTCTCTGGCGTAATGAGCGACAAATCTCCGACGGTATGTAATTTCAATGTTGGCCCGCCGGCTCCGGCGTGATTACAGCCTTCCAGGCTTTCGCGTCGATCAGGTACGTTTTTGCCACGCGCTGGACATCGGCCGACGTGACGCGCTTCAGGTCAGGGATGGTATCGCGGATGATGTCGAGTCGGCGCGGATCGGTCTGCGCCCCCATCAGCCAGTAGGCCCAATAGCCGTTGGTCTGCTGCTGGGTGATCATTGTTTCCACGGCCGGCTTGCGGGCGCGCTCCAATTCGTCAGCGGAGATCTTATGCGCCCTCAAGTCGGCGGCGATCGATTGCGATACACTGAAGAACATCGGCATCTTCGCCGACGGCAACTCGGTAGCAGCGACGAAGTAACCGAAGCCCGGAAATACCCTTGACGCTCCGAGCATCGTAGCGGGGCTGTAGGTGGCGCCATCGCGAATTCGCAACTGATCGAGCACGCGCGCTGCGAAGGCCTGTTCCAGCACGCGCAAATCCTGAAGGGTTTTCTGGTCGAATTCATCGACAGCCGGCCACCCAACTACGGCCACGCCCTGATCGGCGCGCCCGTTGTGATGAAGTTCGATCGGCACAGCTGTAGCCGCGGGAAAGTGGATATTCATGGCGGCGGGTGGCGACGCGGTGGCCTCCGATCGCTGCGGAAGTGCGCCGAACGTACTAGCTACGGCTTGAACGGCTGCGTCGACCGAGACGTCGCCGACCACCGTCACTTCAATCGGTGCCGAGGCCAACTGCCGTTCGAGCAGATCTTTTAGACTGTTCGGCCCGACAGCTTGCACTTCGGCAAGCGAGGGCGTGGACCAGCGCCTGTCGTTATGCAACAGACTGCCGATGTCGCGCTGGAACACCCCCATAGGTGACCCGCTGAATTGAGTCAGTTCACTGATCTCTTCGCCGCGGGCGCGCTCGACTGCGCCAGACCGCCAACCGGGCGCGCTCACATAGGCGGCGAGCACTTGAAGCTGTGTAACGAAATCCGCGGGCCGTGTTTGTCCGCCCAGAACGAACCCATCATCCTCAAGTCTGGTGTCTACCTTGTAGAGTTTGCCGGCCAGTGTGCGTTGCATGTCGTCGAGACCGATTGCCTTCACGCCGCCGTACACAAATCTATTCTGGTTAAACGCCCAGATGGCACTGTCCCGATCTGCGGGGAGTCCGAGCCGGCCATTGCCGACGCTGACTCTAACCAATATCTCGCCGGTCGTGAAAGACGTTGGCTTGACCGTTAGCCGCACGCCGTTGGCGAAACGGACAAACGCCGTCTGCATATCTGCGATCATCTTCCGATCGACGACTTGGCCGGATGAGCCGAAGCTGCTGTAGGGCCATACCACCGGTGCCGCGGCGGTCGCGACCGCCAACGGCACCCGCTCGGCTGCGTCGAATGTCTCAGATAATGCCGCCTGGCCGCCCTCAATCGGCGACGGGCTGACAAGATAAAGTGCCGGGCCGTGGCTGCGCATCATTGCGGCAAGTCCGGCGTTGACCTTTTCTGTGGTCAAATTGCTGAATACTTCCTCGGCGACAGACAGACTTTCGGTCGGGCTTACGAACACGTCGCCTTCGTCGAGCGACTTCGCTATCCCATCTGCAATCGCTGGACTGGGCCGCGTGGCGGCTTTGGCTGCCTCGGCCTGCAACTGCGCGCGCAATTCGCCCATGGCTCGCGTCACTTCGTCTGCGCTTACGCCATACTCTTGCGTGCGACGTACCGCTAACGTCGCCGCCTGCACTGCAATGCGCCAGTCATCCGGTCGGGTCTGGAGAATGACGCCCCAAAGATAGCCTTCGGGAACCGAACCGTCGATTTGGAGCTCGGGCTGCGTGAAAGCGTGCTGGGGGCCGTTAGCGAGGTCTTGCAGACGAAAATGTAGAATCTTCATTCCGACAAGTTTGACCAGATCGGCCTGTTCGCGCGCCTTCGTATCTGGTTCTTTTGGCATTACCCAATTGACAGCGACCAACGATGAAGCGCCACGCCCGACGACCAGTTTAGCTTCCGGAATGCGCGAGGCAGTTGATACTTGACGAGGATCGGAACCCGCCGGCCCGACCGCCTTCCAGTCCGCAAAACGGTCGGAGATTTTCGCCAGAATAACTTTCGGGTCGATGTCGCCGACAACGATCAGCGTCGCTCGTTCAGGTCGGTAATAGGCATTGTAGAAATCACGGACTAGAGAGACCGGCGCATGCTTGACGACATCGATCTTTCCAATCGGGAAGCGCGACCCCGCTATACTGCCCGGATATGTCAGTTGGAACACTCGTTTCATGCTCCGGTCGTTCGGTGTGTCCCTCAGCCGCTCTTCCGACAAAATAGGTCCACGCTCGTCATCCATGGCGCGTTGTGCGAGCGTCAGCTCGCCAGCAATGTCGCGCAGCCGCATCAATCCGGTATCTATCGTTTCGGCATCGTTGAGCGGGAGATTGAACTGGTAGTTGGTCTGATTAAAACTGGTCGCCGCGTTGGCGTCGGCGCCGAGCGTCATGCCAAGTCGCTGCAAGCCCGGCCAGACCTGATCCTCCGGCACGTGTCGGGAGCCGCGGAAGGCCATGTGCTCGAGGAAATGCGCGAGCCCTTGTTGCGCGTCACTCTCTTGCCGCGATCCAGCGTCGATGACGAGGCGCATCGCTACCGCGCCTTTTGGCGTGGCGTTCTTCATGACCGCGTACCGCATGCCGTTTGCAAGCTTGCCGAAAAGAACCGCTGGGTCGGCCGGTAAATCGCTATGGGCTTGCGCCCAGTCGGCGGCAGCCGCCGGGCGCGCCGCGGCCGAGACGATGGGGCCGCCGCCTGCGGCGCTCAATACGACTGCGGCGACTGAGAAGAGCCGCGTTCTAAGGCAAGATTTGCGCATTAAAATTCTTCCACCATTCAGCCGTTTATCCGCAAGTATTTAAAGCGGATCAATTGAAGCCGCACTTTCGAGTCGAAGGTGAAGCTCAGTCAGTTCATGCAGCGGCCATTCACCAAGTGGGTGCCCTGCGGACATGACGGCTGCTGATGCTGTTGCGCCTGCTGCTGCTGCCGCATCCGCTCCTGCTGCAGTTTCTGCTGTTGCGCCTTCTGAGACTGCTGCTGCTGCCTGAGCCGCTCCTGCTGCAGTTTCTGCTGTTGCGCCTGCTGAGACTGCTGCTGCTGCCGAAGCCGCTCCTGTTGCAGTTTCTGCTGTTGCGCTTGCTGCAGTTGTTGCTGCTGGGTCTGCTGCTGTTTGAGCTTGTCCTGTTGCAGTTTCTGCTGCTGCGCCTGTTGAGCCTGCAATTGCTGCTGGGTCTGCTGTTGCTTGAGCTTGTCCTGTTGCAGTTTCTGCTGCTGCGCCTGCTGCAGTTGTTGCTGCTGGGTCTGCTGCTGCTTGAGCTTCTCCTGCACCGCTTGCTGTTGCTTGATCTGCTCTTGCTGCTGCCTCTCCTGTTGCAGTTTCAACTGCTGCGCCTGTTGGGCCTGCAGTTGCTGCTGCGCAGGGGTCGGTCCAGCCGGACGTGCCGGCTGGGCGGTGGTGGCCGGCGGAGCCGGCGGCGGTGTCTGCTTTGCGCCGACTTGCGAGTTGAACTCCATGAACGGCTTTTCGGCCGGCTTGCCGGTAGGCGCCGCTGGCTGAGCCTGCTTGTCCTGAAGCCGCTGGCGCTGCGCGTCGATCAGCTTTTGCTGCTCCGGCGTCGCCTTCTGCATCTGGATCGTCACCGGATGCACCTGAGGAGGCGTTGTGGGCCGGGCCGGAGTTGTCGGCTGCGCCTGCTTGTTCTGCAGTTGCTGCCGCTGCGCGTCGATCAGCTTTTGCTGTTCCGGCGTCGCCTTTTGCATCGGGATCGTCACCGGATGTATCTGAGGAGCCATTGTGGGCCGGGCCGGAATCGTCGGCTGCGCCTGCTTGTTCTGCAGTTGCTGCCGCTGCGCGTCGATCAGCTTTTGCTGCTCGGGCGTGGTCTGGCGCATCGGGATCGACACCGGTTGCGCCGGGGTAGGCGCCTGCGGGACGGCTACCGGCCTGCCGGCGGCGGCGGCGGCCTTCTGCCGGGCCGCATTGGCTGCGGCTTCATCAGCGGCCTTACGTTTTGCGGCGGCGTGGCTGCACTGCGCGTGCACGATGATGTTAGTTGCGGTTTCCTCTCGCCGTTCTCCGACCTTGACGGTCCCCGGCGGGCAATTGTCCGCCCGTGCTATCTCCGGCGCCGCCACTGATAAAATCGCCAAGGCCGCTGCCGCACATAACCCGGTTTGAATGCGCTTGTGAGTCAACATGACAACCTCAATTTGCTCGGCCACAGGCGTCGATGACCCGGCTGCCGGCTGTGCCAGGTTCGACCTAGTCGACGATATCGACCTTGCCTTGAACTATAGGTTTCGAAGGCGAGTTAGGTTTCAGCGTCGCAGCGGCCTTTCGTTCTGCTTCCTTTTTTTTCAGCAATTCCTGCCACCGGTTCGGCTGATTGGGTTCCTTCGGTAGCAGCACTACCTTCTCCGGCGGCCCTAGATCCTTCTTGGCTGCTGCTGCTTCGGCTGCCGCCGCCTTTTCTTTTTCTTTCTTGATCTGTGCGTCGAGCTGCTTCTGCACTTCTTTTTGCAGTTGATCGGCACTGACGAGCGGCGCAATCGGCTTTGCCGGTTTCTTTCCCTCGGCCGCGAGCCGCTTCTGGAGATCGGCCATCAACTTGTTTTGCTCGGCGGTCGCCTGCCCTTGCAGAATGGTCGGCACCGGTTGGACGATGTCCGTCTTCGGCTTCGGCTTCAGCAGCGGCAGGTTGTTGTTCAGATGCTGCGGCGGCGGCGGCGGAAGGTTGATGTTGATCGTCACCGGATGGTCACGCCACGGACGCGGCGCCGGCACAAACTCCGGTCCTGAGCCGCCGAAGAACACACGCGCCGGCGGGCCGAAACCTTCCGGCACGAGATCGGGCAGCCCGATGGCTTCGTCGTAATAGCCGGGCGGAAGTTCCTCCGGCACGGCGACGTAATCCGACGGCATCGGCGCACCGCGGAAATCGAGCCAGCGGCGCGCCTCTTCTGAATGGCCGCCATTCGGATAGCGGTCGAGATAGTTCCAATAAGCGCGCGTCGTTCCCTTCGCCAGCGTCCGGCGCCACAGGATTCCCTCGCGCCGATTGGTGATGATGTCCCAGATTTGTCCGGCCAGCGAATAGTCCGGGTGAGACTCGACGAACCATTGGTAGTCCGGGAGAGAATCTTCCTCGATCGCGACGCGATAGGCCTCGTCGGCAGGCATGCGGCGCATGGCGACCTTGGTCACGCGGCGCCGGGTGGCCGGCGGCACGGCGATGCCGGCGACGCCGAGCGACGGCACAAGTGTCTTGGGCGCCGCCGCGGCAGCGGCCGGGGCGTCGAACAATTTAACCTCGACATTCAACGCGGAGGTCATCCACGGAGTCTGCGTTCCGTTCGTGGCCTGATTGACCTGCAGACGGACGCCCTTGAAGATTTGCTCGATGTCGAGCCCGGGCTGGCGCATCAGCGTCGCGAGCGCATTTGCGAACAGGCTATTGGCGCCCTGCACATCCGGCGCGTAAGTGCCCGGCGCCGCCGAATACGCGACCAGGACGCCCGGCGGCGCGCCGATGAGCGCCAGTCCTGGAGGCACCGGCTGTCCGCCCGCAGCGCCGAAGCCGCCGTCGCGTGCGGCATCGAGCACGATGATGCGCGCAGCTGATGGCACGTCGGAGAGGGCCTTAATCACCGACGACAATGGCAGCGTCGCGTCCGGCACAGTGTCGGCCGTGGCAATCTGTACGTCGACCGGGATCAGGTAGTTATCGGCATTCGATTGCGCGGCATAACCGGAGAAGTACACGAACACGACGGCGTTTGGTCCGGCGGCTTTGATCTTTTCGATGAATGGGCCAAAGGCGGCGCCGATGGTATCCTTGGTCAGATCGGCATATTGGGTCACATCGTAGCCGGCGGCCTGCAACGTGACGGCCACGAGATTCGCATCGGCGCTCGCGCTCGCGATCGGCGGTGCGCCTTGATAGGCGCTATTGGCAATCACCAATGCCAGGCGCGACTGGGCTGATGCAGGAAGGATGAAAAAACAGGCCATCGCTGCAATCGATGCAGCGGCAACAGCAAAGCGTCGCATGTTCTCTCCCATTTGACGCCCGCCATCTGCTTTTTTGTTTGCAGCTCGCGTTAACGTCATGGCGCGCGGAGTGAAACTCCGCTTATGTGGCTACGCTTACAGTATCCCATCCGCGCCGCGCCGCAACGAATAAATACCACCTGGGAATGGAACTCGACCGGCGGGGGCTTTCTCAGCGAGTTCCTCGAACAACCCGTATTGCCGGCGCCTTGCTCAAGCAGTCAAGGCGGAAGCAAGGAGCGACGAAAGCTGAATGTTTAGATTGTCAAAGGCGTGGGGGATGATTGTCACGGCCGTATTGCCGCCGCGCCAGCGCAGCCATCCGTACATCAGGCCGGCGATGACATAGATGCCGAACGTGAGTGACATCGACACTGCAGTGGCGGATGGTCTGAAAGCACTTGACCCCGAACGGCCGATTAGAGAAGCGGACATCGCTATCCCAGGCTACAAGGCCAAACTACCTGTTGTTTGCAATTCTAATGTCTTTCAGACATGGGTACTTAGTCTTTCAGACATGGGTACTTAGTCTTTCAGACATGGGTACTTAACAGCGCAAACTTCTCCTTGAAAGGCCCATGAGCGTAAGTACAGGCTGGTCGCATCAGGACAATATTGATTGGCGAAACCGCTGAAGTCATAAAGCAACCGCGCGAAATCACATATCGGCAGACCGCTTCAAATGTATCCGAGCAAACTTCCAACAATCTGTCTTATGAGTGTAGTGCTTTTTCCTGCGGTATCTTTTATCGTGTTTCCATCGGGCGCGAAAACGGCGGATCAAAGCATCGTTGAATCAATTAGCGCTGCGCAATGCGAGGGCATGAAAACCCATCATGTGCTTAATCCAAGTGCACCGGTCGGCTGTTACCGGTTAAAACTCGTGAAGTTTAGTTACTTCGGTTTTGATAGCAAAATTCACGACGATGGCGAGATCGTCGTCATGGATGCAGTGGCTGAACACGTTCGTAGCATATTTACAATATTAAAAAACATGCAATTTCCGATCGCTAAAGCGAAACTGCTGAATGCTTATGATGGTAACGATTTTGCATCGATGGCGGATAATAATACTTCGGCATTCAATGATCGCCCGATGACCGGTGGAGGTGCTCTGTCGCTGCATGCCTACGGTTTGGCGATCGACCTCAATCCTATTCAAAATCCTTTTGCGACGCGCTCTGGAGTTTCGTTGATGTTCAACCCGCCGTCGGGAATCTACTACGCTAACAGGCTTAATGATCGCCCCGGAAAGATACCCCGGTTAGGCTTGGCAGAAGCGGCGGTTGAAGTATTTGCTAATGATGGTTTCATGATTTGGGGTGGCTATTGGGACGATCCAATAGACTACCAGCACTTCCAAGTGAGCAGGCGTTTAGCAGGAATCCTTAGCCGCCTGTCGCCAGATGAAGCAAAGGCTAAATTCGAGAGTTACGTTGTCCGGTATCGAGCATGCAGGCGCACGAAAGATCGTTCGAATTGCATCGTGGCCGATGATATAAATAACGACCATATTGGGGATTGATCCGAAAAATCGGATGTCTTTCTCTATGGCCGGAGAGTCCATACGCTGTTAGCCACCGCCACTGCGCCGGATGTCACGCTAACTCTTGGTCAACCGCGCTGAACCGCAAGCAGGGAGGGAAATATGCAGGAATTGGAAAAACGGGGAAACACGTGGCCAGCGTTTAGTGGCTGATCGTCTGGCGGGTGGGCTTGGCGGCGTTATTCTTGGAGCGGTTGTTGGGGCCATTATTGGTTTTGTCGAGGGGGCGATGGGCCTGTCAGAACAGGTCATCACGGCATGCAGCAGCATTGTCGGAGCGCTTGTCAGCATGGCGTGGGGATTTGTCGTCGTGCGGATGGCGCTTACCAAGAAGTATCACGATTTCCGCCTGGCGATGCTTCCCCCCAACTGAGAGCCAGTGGACAGGGCGCCGGGCCAGCCATCGCCGCGCGGATGACATCCGGCGATCGCCATTGCATCGCTCGACGCGGCGATGACGGCTGAGCTCAGCTCTCGCGCGCCGGCGGATTGAGGGCGAAGCGCGAAGACCACATAGAGCCATGATAGGAAGATGAGCACGACCGTCGCGATCCCAAAGACGAGCCAACGGGTCCACGGTTCGTAGTTCGCCGTCAGATTCGATACGACGACGAGGACGATGATCATCCCGAACTGCACCATCAGCATTCGGCGCAATGGCTTGACCAGTGCGACTTTCTGCGCATCGGTCATGAGATAGGTTCGTCGCGGCCAAATACTCGGCGACCTAAACACCCAACCATCTTGCGCGCGTTTGAACGATATTTCCTTCAAGCCGCCGAGAATCCATTCAAATTTGCTCATCGCGTCCTCCCCCGCATCGGTTAAAGCCCCCTCGCAAAACTCTGAACCGCTATTTTGGCCAACGACACCTTAGTATGGTCAATAGACCTCGGGATGGTGACATGAGCCGGCCGATCGCGCAGGGAACTTTCGGTGGTTTCTTCGGATTGGCCATTTTGCCTCGCCAGTATGGAACTCGCATTTGCGCCCAGTGCACAATGTTTCCGGCCGCGGCGACTTAAGTTCGAGATGCAGGCTTTCGCGCTAGCTCAAAACTCGCTACCGTTTTTTGGGGCTTACCGGAGATCTCCGGTTCATTGGCAAGGGTGGGGGCAATGGATTTCGTCGGCGCAATCAAGAGTGGATTTTGGAACTATGCTTCCGCTTCGGGTCGTGCTGCCCGTTCAGAGTTCTGGTACTGGTGTCTTTTCTCATTTCTGGCAGCCAGCGCGGGTACGATCGTCGATTTAGCGATATTCAGGGATACCGATATAGCTCTGTTCTCGCCATTGATATCCCTCGCGCTGCTTCTTCCCGACGTCGCGGTCGGTATCCGGCGTATGCACGATCTCGACCGAAGCGGCTGGTGGCTGCTCATTTACTTCACCGGCATCGGCGCGATCGTTCTGCTAGTCTGGGATTGCATGAAGGGGACGACTGGGCCAAACCGCTTCGGTCCAGATCCGCTGGCGTCAAACTGACGCCATTACCGTTTGTCATTTTAGAAATTCGGTGGAGAGATTCGCACGCACCGCCACGCTCCGTTTACCGCTGTTAAATCACGCATGCGGACGCACTAACGATCATAATGTGTCATCGCAGGAAGCCCATGAAAAATGTGATCAAAAGATGTGTAAGCCTTGGAACGATAGCCGTGTTGTCATTGGCTCTGATGAGCGTCCTCGCGCCGGAAGCCCAGGCTCAGAGCGCCGCCTATCTAAATTGCTTGAAAAAATGCGGTGGGCACCAAACCTGCAGGGATGCGTGCGAAAATGCGGAAAATGCTAGGCGGCCAACCCCGCGTGGAACGATCCAATTTCATTGTCGCACCGACCCGAAGACGCACGAACAGGATTGTACTCACTGAGTCACATGACCTACCCGATCACGCTCAAAGTCAGCATGCGCGGCATTGTAAGTGAGGTAAAGACGGATGTTTTGGTCACGCGCGCCAACAATTCGACCGTAACGGTCGCAACGGTCAAGCCGATCGTCGTGACTGCGGAAAGCTTTGGATTTGCCAAAAACGTCGCCAAGCTCGCGGATGCAATGGGCGGAATAAGAATCGCGCCGGCCGCCTCCGTGACCTTCGATCTGACGTTGGCGACAGGCAACCTCAAACCAGAGATCGAGGCGGAGCAGGCAAAGAACAAGTCCGAACAAGAAGCCAAGGTAATTTCAAACAAAGGCTACGAAACCCGGTTCAGCGTAACCTCCCAAACCGGTGCCATCTACTTCAAGACAGGAAGCGCCGAACTCGACCGCGAAAGTGAGCCGCTCCTTGATAACGGCGCCGACATCGCGAAACTTTGTCCTTCCGTCAAGTTCGAAGTCGACGGTTATACCGACAACGTTGGCGGCAGGCGTTTTAATCGAAGGCTCTCTGAGCAAAGGGCAAAATCGGTCGTTGACTATCTGATAGCGAAGGGCGTAGGCACGGCACGCATTCAATCAACCGGATACGGCGAATCCCACCACGTCGCGCCGAATGACACCGAGGCGGACAGGGCGAAGAACCGGCGGATCGAATTCAAGGTAAAAAAGGATTAGTTCGGCCCGCTGTGTTTTATCTATCCGGCGCCGCTTGAACTTATAATCGACACAAATCCCAAACCTTGAGCGGCATATCGAAAACGGTGTGCGCGCGGGCGGCCTCGAGCCGCTAACCCGGCATAGCGAGCGGGCGCTGGCGGAACATCAGGCGCCATTTCCCAAGTTCAGACGTCAAGCTGTCGGCTAGGGCCTCGAGCAATACGAAAGCTGCGGGGTAAGTCTGCGGCATCTTCATTTTGGCCCGTTTCAATAGATCCTCGAGTTCCGTTTCCGTGGTGAGCGATTGGTTCGCTGAGGCGCGGAAATCTCCTTGCGCGCGGATACCGGCGAGTGCGCCAGCAAACGCCGGCAGAACTGCTCCCAAGAACGTCATGATGGATTTCAGGGTTTGAGAAATCCACTCGCGCTCGTTGGCACCTTCGAAGCCAAAGATAGCGACGACAGCTAGCCAGACCAGACACAAGAATATCGTTGTCCGGAATAGCGTTTCGCCGGCCTTGTCCAGCCTGTGATGCACCTGTTCGAGCGACTGGTGGTTGGCATGATGGTATTTGATTTGCCCCTCGACTTCGCAACGGAGAACCGCTGTAATCGCACGTTGAAGAAATTCCGCGTTGACCCGCGCATTCGGCAAAGGCAATTCGCGCAGCGTCGCGCGCGCGTACCAAATCGTCCAGCTATCGTCGATCTCCACGGCGGAAGCGCGCCCCGTGTACATGCGCCCGATCCTGCCGATAGGCGCCAAGACGCGCGCATGACGGAGCAATTCGGCAAGCGCCCGTGCATCGAGAAATCTTTGGTGCCAGCGGGCGTGCCGGCCAGCGAGCGCGATCCCGGTGACCAATAAAATCAACGCAAGCTCGGCCGTCGCGCAGAAAGTCTTGGCCTCGGCAATACCGCCAAACAATTGATCCCAGGCGTCAAGAACGGAGAGCAGGCCGACGAACACGGCGAGCGCGGCGAGCAAAAAACTCAAAACGTAGGCGCTACGATAGAGCCGGCCCAGTTGCGTCGCCTTACCGTCGGCCCATAGGAAACGCTTGAGCAACACATCGCCGAGCGCGCCACCGAGCGGTCCGGTCGGGGGCAAGGCATCGAAGAAATGCTGCCACTCAGCTTGGCGGTCTGCCAGCGGCTTTGGCGCAGCGGCCGGTTTCCCGGTCAGAAAGCGGAGCAGCAGATCGTGCGCGCCGGCCCAGCGCGGCGAACGCCCCTCGCGTTCGACGAGGAAGCGGAGAAACCGCGTTATCGGATCCGTTTTTTTTCCGGGTTCCTCGAGCATAAGCGTGGGCGCGGGCGGGGCGAGCGCCTTCGCGATCAGGCCCGCCAAGGTCATGCCGGCGCCGCGCTCTGCTTCGAGATCGAGGGGAACCGCGGCCGCATCGCGCCAGCAAGCCGGCGCCTGATCGACGGCCGAGGATACCCAGACCACCGGCGAATCGCGGCGCGACGCCTCATCCATGATCTCCCGAGTGCCGCCGCGGCCTCCGCTTTCCCGGCCGTCCCAGATCGCGACAACGAGATCGGCATGGTCCAGCATGACATGTCCGGCCGCTTCATAGGCCACGCTGCGGTCCCCTTCGAACCACGGCGTTTCGATCTCGAATACTGCGCGGGCGCGTTGAACCAGGTTAGCGAAGCTCGCCTGGGATTCGGGCGTCGTAAAATCCTGCTCATAGTCCTGGCGTGCAAATGGCAGCACCGCGTCGAGCTGCCAGCCCGCGCGCAGAGCTTCTTCCGCGACGATCCGGTCGCCACCTTCGGCGAGCGCCGAGACCGCGACCAGGAGGGGCGGCTCTTCGGAAAACGCTGAGCGATACTGCAGGTGAAGCGCTCTCACCACATGCGCGGCATGAGCGAGCAGCGCGGCCACTTGCGCGCGGGCACGGGCCAGCTCCGTCTCGGGCAGGCTGTTGCCAGGACGGTGGCCTGTCACGCCGACGCGGAGGACGAGACGCGGGCGCGGCTGGCCGTGGCGATCGATGCCGGCCTGGCTCGCGTCAGGATTCTGGAGCTGCATCCCGTTCTTCCAGCATGTGCAGAGCGGTTTCCAGACTGTGCCGCATGCGATTGAAGGCGGCCGATAGCGAGGCGACTTCGTCGTGACCGGTCGCCTTGAAGTGGTCCGCCGCCATGTTTCCGAGGCTCACCTCGCTCGCTATGCGCGACATCTGGGTTATCGGACGAACTACGAGGTAGTGCAGCAATACGTTGAGAATGGCGAGCATCAGGAAAAAGACGCCGGTGAGCATGGCAAGGAACAGGATCAGTGACTGCCGCGCTTTGGCCAGCGGCGTTGCCAGCAGGACGGATATGATCTGGGCGCCAATGACTTCGTGAAGGTGCCAGCCGAAGCCGTTTGCGCTTCCATAGCTCGCCAGCATAGCCGCCGGCGCCGCCGAAGCCTGGCTATGGCACGTTAGACAGGCACTCTCGGTTACTGAAAGTGGACGAGCCAGGCTCAAGGTCCAGCCGGTCGGCGTATCGCGCTCGGTAATGATTTCCTTCAGGTTCGGCGACTGCCGAAAAGCATTGATGAGATCAGCCTCCCAATCCGTGGCCCGGTCGCCGGGGTTGGTAGGGTTAAGC
This sequence comes from uncultured Alphaproteobacteria bacterium, assembly GCA_963821785.1. GTDB lineage: Bacteria > Pseudomonadota > Alphaproteobacteria > Rhizobiales > Xanthobacteraceae > Pseudolabrys. The sequence goes on from CAWGFC010000002.1 coordinate 24,557, forward strand.
GCGGCCTCTTTGTATGAATAGGCCGGAAACTCGCCGCTAATGCCACGAAAATTGGCCTGGGCCGCAAACGAGGGAACCGAAGCGGCGAGGAACTTGCCGTTACGCTCCATTCCGACGAGCGGCTCGACTTCCTCGGTGGTGTAGTGGCGAACCGAATTGGCGCCCGACAGCATCACGCGCGCACTGGCTATCACCTGCTCGCGGGCACTGGCGACGAATTTTTGGTTCAGGAGAATTCCGGTGACACAAAATCCGAAGAGGAACGCAGCCAGGATTGCAAGATTGAACTTGGTTCGCAACCCCATCGAACGTGCCCCTAAATAAGGCCAGGCGGAGAGACGCGTGCGCCTTTACGAGTATCCTATATGCCAGGCGGTCAAACCGCTCAAGCGTGTTAAGTCGCCACGAGTAGAAGAGCGGCGGCTACTTACAAATCGACGGCTCGACATCGCGCGGCTATATTGTCGGAACAGTTTCTGGTGAGGGGCGGGTTCCGTTGGACGAATTTGTCGTGGCCGATAGGGTTTTCATCAGTTTTTCGTCGGCTGACCTGAATAAGGCGGCGGCAGTCTGCGAGTCGCTGGAACGCAGCGGCTTGCAGTGTTGGGCCTCCTTTCGCGATGTGCGCCCGGGCGAGAACTACCAAGCCGCCATCGTGCAGGCCTTGCAGTCCGCGCGAACGATGGTGCTGGTGTTTTCATCGCGCACCAACCTCTCGCAGGAGGTAAGCAAGGAGTTGTCGTTAGCCAGCGCGTTCAAGCTTTCCGTCATCCCTCTGCGGATTGAAAACACGATGCCGCAGGGTGCACTCCATTATGAACTCGCGACTCGGCAATGGATCGACGCGTTTGACGACTGGGAGAGGGCCATCGGCGAACTGGTGCGTGCGATCCAATCGAACGGCGAACCGCCTTTGCCCGGCGGCTCCGCGCCCGTCTCGGCTCGCAAGCGCGTCGAGGTCCGAATCTCGGAGCAAGCTATTGAGGCCGCGCGCGCGGCCCTCACGCACTATATCGGCCCCATCGCTCTTGTTCTGGTGCGCAGGGGGGCGGCCGCCGCAGAGTCTCTGGACGATTTTCATGAGCGGCTGGCCCGCGAGATCCAGGCAGCCGACGATCGCACGGCCTTCCTCGCACGTGTACGGCGCAGTCTGCCGCCGGGTTCATCACTGCCAAAGGAGTAGTGAAACGACTGGCCATTCTTATTCCTAGTGGCCTAGATGCCGTAACGGGCCCCGCTCTGAGCAAGCAGTTGAAGTGGCTGTCCCCCGATAAATGATGAAACGGGGTCACGACGCTGAGTCGGCCCCAAGCATCTGGAGACGGAGGGCTGCCATGGATCATTATGGCGGAATCGACGTGTCATTGGAACTGTCGAGCGTGTGCATTGTGGACGCGCAGGGAAAGATCGTGAAAGAGGCGGCCGGTGGCGAACGCGGTCCGGGCGATAGGCGGATGCTAGGCGACGGACAGCGGAACGCGGGCCCTCACGCGAGAGCGGAAACCAATAGTGGCATATCACGGTGATCTAGGAGGTCTACGCGTCCGCTCGTCGCCCACCGTACCCACCGCCCGGCATACATCTCAAATGGCGCGCGCGCTGAACCCGCGCGGCGCTTTTGCTCATAAAGCCGAGATGCCTTCTCGATGAAGTTTGCGATTGTCCGCTTGGCCTCAACGGCCGCAGCCAGCTCTTGACGGTTGCCACCAGATTGGGGGCGCCATGGCAGCAGGCGGCGGCGCTCACGATCGAGGCACGCAAGCGCCAACTCCCGACCAATGGCAGCGCTGCTTGGGATCGAACGCACTTCCGGCCGTGTCGCTCGAATCGATATCAATGGACCGGGCGATTGGCGTGAGTTGAGCGCGCTTACAACGCAGCGTATTGCACCCATTTCGCAAGCTGAGGCAATACGTTTAACTATTGCGACCAACTCGCTGTTCGCTATATTTGGCCAATGACATTCACGATCCTTGGCTTGTTGATTCTCGCCGGCGTTGCAGCTTTTATGTGGCGGCAGACGAAAGCGAAGGGCCGCTGGGGCATCGGCGCGATCGCTGGTGCGAACTGTCCGCGTTGCGGTACACTGCTACCGGCAATCCGCAAACCGTCCTCCATGCAGGAAATACTGTGGGGCGGTGCGACCTGTCCTCAATGCGGCTGCAAGATCGATAAATACGGCCGCGAAATCGCGTCATGACAATTCGACGTGGACGCCGCATTCGCTCGCCTCGCGTGATTGAGGCGCTGTCGCAATTGGTCAGCGAGCGTGGCGCACCGACCTTCCTGCGCAGCGACAATGGTCCGGAGCTCGCAGCGAAGGCGCTATTGTCCTGGATCGTCGCGCAAGCCTCGGCACCGTGTTGATCGAGCCGAGCAAGCCCTGGCAGAATGCCGTGACAGAGAGCTTCAATGGCAAGTTCCGCGACGAATGCCTCGGCCTCGAATGGTTCCGCGTCGCCTGACTTCCTGGCTTCGGGAGATTGGTTATGTTGTTGATGTCTTGGAGGCGCGGGAACACGCGGCCCGCTGAAGATCGGGAGAAATGCTATGAACATTAACCTTAGCGTCACAATTCCGGGGGCTGTTCAGGCGCTGATTACCGGTGCAATTATCTACATCATCGGCAAGCTTTTCGGCGTCCCCTTCAGCCTCCTCCAGGTCATCATCGTCATGGTGGTCGTCGTCATAGCGCACTTCCTGATCCAGCTTTATGTCAAATCATTTGCCTCAAGGTGACTGGTTGCCGCTCGAAAGAGCGGGCAGCTAGAGGGTCTGGTTACTGGGGGCAAACCTGCCGCGTCAGCATGTTCGGTAAATCGCGCGATTGACCCAAAGCCGACATGTGCCCGCGACGGCGCGCCGCCCGGCGGCCATCGCCTAAAGTGACGGCTGATCCATTTTCATAACATTTCATCTCCACGCCATGGATATGCGGCTCTCTTGGGGTTAGATTGAGGGCCGTCGCGCGCTCGTGCGCGATGATCGATGCTGGCACTCCCTCGTCCGAGTAAAGGGTTTTCTGTCGCCAATGCAGTTCAGGAATCGAACTCCACAACGATGTACTGATGACAGGTTGCGGTGATGAACTTGTCCGTCGTCAGATAATTTGAGACTTCGTTGATAACCATCTTTCCGTTGTTTAGGGTCCCATTTGCGAAAGAGTATAGACCTTTTGTCGGTTATCTTTACACACAACACATCCCTTTAGCTCGATCGCGTCAGGGCGCGTCATCGTCAGGTAGGCACATCTGCGCATTGACGGCGAAGCCATCGACACTGCCTTCGATTTCAATATCAGTTCGAGACTCGCACCCCACCATACACTCCCAATCCGGGCCGAAAGAAGCCATACGGCACCTGGTATTGGGCGTTGAACAAATTGTCCGCTCTTGCAAATACGGTGAGATGTTTGACCGATGCGACACCCACTGTCTCGCTGCGGGTGTTGGCATTGAAGCCTCGGTTACTTCGCCTCTTTTCTGGCTTTGTGGCGCTTGTCTTTGCGCGCCTGTTTCATGGCGCGGTTGCTCTGCTTGATGTCTCGTCGGGTAGCCTTGGTGGTCATGGTGACGGTCCCTTTCCTGCCGTATGTGCAATCATGGCACGTGTAGAACGATAGGCACCAGCAACGTGATTGCCTAGTTTCGGTCGATGTCCGCTGTGGCTGCAATGCAGCGAATGCAGCGGTGTGCCACTTTCGACCAAGTGCGCCGCAGCAAAACGGCCGCGCTCAACAGCGGCATTCTTGTCGTTGCCGGTCTCCAGCCTCGTCTCTTTGGGATGACGATCCTCGCGCAACTCACGTCCCACCACGTGCTGGGCACATCGGTCGGATCGAACGCAGATTCGACTTTCTTGGCTATCATTTCAGTCCGGCGGGATTGACCGTGGCCGCCAAGACGATTGCCAACTTTATCGAGAAAGCATCTCGGCTTTATGAGCAAAAGCGCAGCGCGGTTTTGGCCGCCACTGCGCTTGAGATGTATGCCAGGCGCTGGGTCCGGTGGACGACGAGCGGACGCGTAGACCTCCTGGATCATCGTGAGATGCCATTAATAGTTGGCATGCGCGCGTGAGGGCCAACATTCCGCAATCGTCGCCCATTGCGACTTAATCTCTCTCTATCTGCATGTGTTGCGGCATTTATTCATACACCCCTCTCGTTCCCGATCCCTAACCGTCTTGCTGGTACTCCTAATATATATTCCCCTCTCCATCCATGCTTCGCACTGCACATTACATGTTGTAGTTGACGGATGTCTGCAAGCGATATTCGAAACACACGAGCCTCTCTGGGCGCACGTGCGGTCATAGCTACTGAAGTGATCTGATGGAAGAATTTGAGCATGAGCGACCGCCGAAACGGCCGGGAGAAAGACTGCGGCTGATAGCATGATGGCGGATGTGCGGTTGATTATGGTTAGGAGGTGGGACCTTGCCATGGGTTTTCCTTCGAGCGTTGAATGACAACTCGACTTGCGGTAGGCCTCCACCATCGAGCCGCCGACGCCGGCCCTGGGGGCTCGCCGCAAGGCATTCTATCCCCCACCCCGGCTCGTCGCATCAATAACTTTCGCATATTCCGCGCCTATGGACGCATGTGGAGCCTTCGCTGCACCGCGAGCAAAGGCTGTGTCCAACGTCAGAGTCGGGTCACAACCAAACTCATGCACCGCAGCAAAAATGCGTTCGTTTCGGGCCAGGAGCGACTTGTCCTTCAACCGCGAAGAGACACTGGGCGGACCTTACTTAATGCCAAGCCCTGGCATCTCGTCAGCGATATTGGATTGGATCGCCTCGGCGGCGGCGATGTCGGCGTTGCCGCCGGCAGTATCGCCCTTCTTGAGTTTGGCGACGCCGCGGCCATAGAGCGAAGATGCGTGCTTTGGATCGATTTTCAGCGCGGCATTGTAATCTGCGATGGCGTAATCGAACTGCCCCAGTTTCAGGTACGTGAAGCCGCGACTGTCGTAGTTATCAGCGTTATTGGGACCGAGCCGCAGCGCCTCACTACAGTCCGCCAGAGCCTTCGGCAATTCGACGTTCGCGAGCGCGCGCGTAAAACAGCGGCCGTTAAAGCCATACGCATAAGTCGGATCGAGCCGAACCGCCTGATTGAAGTCCTCGATGGCGCCGTCGTATTGGCCTTTGTAGCCATATGCAACGCCGCGACCGGCGAAGGCCCTGGCAAGCTGATGTCCGGTTAATCTCCCCGACTGAATCCAAACTGTACAGCTGCTGATCTGCAAATCCGGTGTGACACGTTCTCTTAAAGCATCAAAGCACCAATCCAATTGCTGTTGAGTCTGTGCAACAGCCGGCAGCACCAAGGCCAAAACTACCGCCGCGCCGGCAAGCGCGGCCCATCCCATTTGCTTCATGGATCATCCTTCAATAAAATCGCGATGCAATTATAGCATGCGGACGAGTCTGGCCTACCTCCAATTTCCGACATATCGGCTGCATCGCACTAACCGACGCGCCAGGTCAATTCCGGACCCGTGCATTGCTTATTTGGTATTACGGACGCTACTCCTTCTGTGTTTCCGAATGTGGAACCCCGAATGTGCGGGTACTTTACAGGTTAGGGAAATAGATTGATCGTCAACGCCGCGTTCGGTCGCTTCGCTGACGAAATCGCTCACACGAAGCCGGATGATAAAGAAAGCAGCTAGGCAACTACCAGAGGGGTATCACATGAAGGTGGCCGGGATTGTTGTAGTCGTTCTGGTGCTGTGCGTACTGGGTGTGGGCAGGTACTTTGCGCGGGGTCCCGCTTCAATGCAGATTCATAGCCTTGGACACCAAACGCCTTTTGACGATCCGCTCGATTTTTCTTCAACATAGGTTGCTTGCGCTCATTGCCGCGTATATCCTGGCCTCAAAAAGGACGAACGTCATGAAATTATCTCGTATGCCGCGCGCCTTTGCGCTTCTGGGCTTTACGATTTTTTGTTTTGGGCTCGCCCAGCAGGCATTTGCCGCGGAAAATCCGGGTTGCGCTCGGTTGAGAGCCAGATGTTTAAGAATGTCGCATAAATGCATGGACGACCAGACGAGGCCATACATAAACACCCGTGATTTCCAAAAGTACCATGACGGGGCGATGCAGTACTGTGCAGCGAAATACCATGTATGCGCCGACGCGGAGTTGCGCTTCTACCATTGTCAGCAGCGCTGATGGGTAGGCGCCAGCCTCGTTGAGTTTGTCGCTAAAGGGAGTGGTCAGCGTCCGATCGTTCCCGATCCCGCCATCAGCCAATCGAGCACCTTCCCACTGCGAGCCGCCTCAGTGAGTCGAAACATATCGCGGAATATTGAAACACGTTCGTATGCTGTGAGATAGCATCACTTTCGGACTCATGCGCCGCACAAAAAAGTTGGACCTGCGTCGGGTGGATCGAACGCAACTTCGACTTCCTAGGCTATCGCTTCACGCGCGCCGGACTGAGCATCACGAGAACACGCGTGCGAACTTTATCGAGAAGGCATCTCGGCTTTACGAGCAAGAGTGCCGCGTGGGCCATGCGAGCGCGGTACTTGAGATGTATCTCAGGCAGTGGGTGCGTGGACGAAGAGTGGACGGGTCATGTTGGGGAATGATGCAGTTGCGGCTGTAGTCGCGAGGTTGTGACGGCAGACCTACTCGACCTGGCACCGATGGTCGCTACCCATGTGGTCGACAACTTGCCTTACATGCCTCATAGACGTGAGTGCAATTAGGTCTATTTTTCCCGCGGAACGCGAGACACCTTTGGTTCTGGGCGTTGCACCCCGCCAAACATCTGCTATGTGGTGTGTTGTCGTCGGCTTTCGATACTCCTGACATAAATTGAAGGCCAAAAATGAGCAGTGCCGCGATGCTCGCGTTCGTAACGACGTCCTTCAGGCGTATAGTCATGGGTGCTGTTCCTAGCGGGCTTCGTGACAACGTACCCTGTCCCGCCGCGTCGAGCGCAAGGCGCGACCGCTGTTAGCATGAGGATGGGCATGCAGTCTCGTGCGGTTCGGGGGACGGCTGGCGCCAGACATGGTGCCTTCATGCGCCCTTGCGGCTAGTCGGTATCTTCGGCGTCCTGCCATTGCTGCACGCTGCACTGCGCCGCAATCGTGCAGTCAATGCCGCTGATGGGTCATATTCTACCGGGACGATCCTAGCCGTAGGCCCCACCATGTCGGCTATGCCCCGAAAGCGGACCCAAAATCAGAGCATTTGCATCTGCTGCGATGGGCCCTTGTGGGTTGATGGCATCGCCCGGCGCGTGATTCAAACTCCCAAACCGGACCCTCGAATCATGCGCTATGAACTCACGATAGATATTCAAATTTCGGGGGACTTGAAAACAAGCCATCCTGTAATTAGCCCGGGTTCCCTGGATGAACACCAAATTGGCGAAGGAAGAGCGCATGTCACGCAAAATCGCCGTCGCCATCAGCGTCGCTGCATTTGGAGCTATTGCGCTTTGGGGGTCAGCTTCCGCCGGGGCTGCAATGACATCGCAATCCATATGGTCGGCTGCCGCGCCGTCGATAACGCTGGCTAGATGCCAGAAGGAACACTGTTACCTTCCTTCGCAATACATGAGACCAGGGTTCAGCCGAAATAAGGAGGCACCCTTGGGCGGTCGCGCCAAACCCAATCCAAGCAAAGATGCTCGCGCGCACCACCTGAGGTGCGATTCACCATTTGGATCGGTGTGTTAGTGGATCGCACGAGGCCACGTCGTCATTTCTTCGGTCCTCCGACCGCAATCTGATGAACCTTGCATCCGTCCGCGCCGAGCTGATCACCGGCACTCCGCGAGACATGACTTCGCGCAATTGTCGGCACACCGCTGGAGATGCTTGGCATGGCCGTCTGTCGCATTGCTCGCGACAGCTCTTCGCCCGGCCGCCGCCTTGAGCTGCCATCGCCGGCAACGAAAATTGCGTCGCCATAAGAACGGCAAGTGCAGCGAGCGTGTATCTGGTCATGCGAAGCTCCAATTCGGTACTGATCAGGCTGTCCGTCGTCAGATCATTTGCGAGAGACTGCGGCGTGAACTACGGGATGGACCGGCTCATCTGATTTTAGTTTAGGCGGCTTTCTTTCGGTGTTGCAAGCGTCGATTTCGGATTGTGTTGCGTTTGATCCTTTCTCTCTGCAGCAGGATTGTTTGACCGCGGCCGAAGTAGACGTCGGCCGGCGTCAGATTGCTCAAGCTCTCGTGATAGCGGTGGTGGTTATAGTGGTCGACGAACCGGCCAATGCTGGCCTTAAGGTCACCTGGTAGATAATAGTTTTCCAGGAGGATGCGGTTCTTGAGCGTCTGATGCCAGCGTTCGATCTTGCCCTGTGTCTGCGGATGGTAGGGCGCGCTGCGAACGTGGCCCATGTTCTGTGCATCCAACCAATCTGCCAACTCAGCCGAGACGTAGCTGGAACCATTATCGCTGAGCAGGCGCGGCTTGTGGACGATCCGTACCTGGTCACAGCCTGAGGCTGTAAGAGCAAGATCCAGCGTGTCGGTCACGTCCTGCGCCTTCATTGTCGTGCACAGCTTCCAGGCGATGATGTAGCGCGAGAAGTCGTCCAGGACCGTACTGAGGTAGAGCCAGCCCCAGCCGGTCACTTTGAGATAGGTGAAGTCCGTCTGCCAGAGCTGGTTTGGCGCCGTCGTCTTGTCCTTGAACTCATCGGCCGCCTTCATGACGATGTAGGCGGGGCTGGTAATCAGGTCATGCGCCTTGAGCAGCCGATAGACCGAAGCCTCTGACACAAAATAGCGGCCGTATCGGTAAAGCGCGTGGCCAGTTCCCGGGGTGACAGCTCGGGCTCATCCAAGGCCAGCTGAACGATCTGCTCGCGTATGCCTTCAGGGATGCGGTTCCAGACGCGCTTCGACCTTGGTGATTTATCTTCCAGTGCTTCGGGGCCGCCGGTCTGCAGTCGATCGTACCAGCGGTAGAACCTTGCCGGCTGGACTCGCCGCGTAGGCCGTCCAGAACGATGCGGATCTTCTCTTCAGACGAATGACGTTTGCGGGTTGCCCGGCGGATGTTCTTCACCAGCCGCTCGGACGGCGATTCAGGATGCTCGGATCTCTGTCTCATCTCCACTCCTTGATGGTTACGATGAGCCAGAAATCCTCCGTTCCTCAAGCTGCTAAATCTGTCTCACAGGCGCTGATGTCGGACAGAGAGATTAAGTCGCAATGGGCGACGATTGCGGAATGTTGGCCCTCACGCGCATGCCAATTATAAATGGCATCTCACGATGATCCAGGAGGTCTACGCGTCCGCTCGTCGTCCACCGGACCCATCGCCTGGCATACATCTCAAGCGCAGTGGCGGCCAAAACCGCGCTGCGCTTTTGCTCATAAAGCCGAGATGCTTTCTCGATAAAGTTGGCAATCGTCTTGACGGTCACGGTCAGTCCCGCCATGTAGTTACGCCTGTCGGCCGCGGAACTTTTGCGTCGCAGTTAAATAACTAAAATGGCTGGCCAAATAAGCCCGCGCGTCTCATAGTCGTCATGGGGACCAACGAAAGGGGCTGTGCATGGACTCCAAATGGGCCTAGGAAGGCATGCCGATGAAATATCTTCCCCTCTATCTCGTGATCGTAGCCGCGACTTCAGTCGTATTGCCTAAGGCTTCCTATGCGCTCCGGCCGTTCGACGCCTGTGTTGCTCAGTGCATGCGGAGGCACTGTCCACAACAGACTGAAGCGCACTTTGCATGCGAAGTGCGAGTCCGAGGTAACTGCATTTCCGAAGCACGTCGGCGCCCCGAATGTTTACGGAAATAGGCGAGTTCCGCACGCGCCGGCGGGGTGATGACCAGGTGCCACACTATAGAATTTTATTTTCCACATTTTTTCAATGTATGAGTTTTTACACAGGCAGGGTCAAAATGCGACTTGGTCGCATCGTTCAGGCATGACCGCTCTTACCCCAGAATCTGATATGAGCTGAAGCCCTAGTCATCTGGAGTCGAAGTTCGCCACATTATACGAGCGGGCTTTATCGCGGATGCAGTGATTAGAGACCGGCGCTGAACGCGCGTGAAGGGACGAATTTGGAAAGGCACCGTTTTGCAGGGCAGCCCAAATGGACCAAATCTGCCGATCAAATCATTGCCACCGGTGACGCTCCACTACAAAGCACAGCAAACGTTATGCGGCGAACTTTAGATTCACGTGACTAGGAGGACCTTTACCTACCGGATCGGATTACAAATGCATGAATTCCGGATAAGTTAGCTCCCACACTGCGCCGCGATCATCGATTTGGTACGCTTGTTGATTTTCGGAGCGCCCTTGCCCTCGCACTTTGCGTTCAATTGTTGCTGGATCGCCGCCTCATCCAGGTTCTCAATGTGGTCCAGCGTGAAGCAGTCGTGCTTGCACTTTGCATTGACGAAGCTGTTGTCGCAGCCCGCCAGCAGTAAAGCGGAAATCACGGCCGTGACACCAAGAAGCTTGCTCATCCCTTATGCCCCGCTCCAGCCACGCCCGGCGTGGATGCTTGCCCCGTCCGGATGAATTGAACCCGAATGTCCGCACCCGGGGATAACCGATCACCAGCGCTTCTGCTGCTGACACTCACGAACGCATCCGCCCCGCCTTTGGCGCATGCACCGCTGGCCTTCCTCGGTATACTGACCGCAGCCGCGTCTCATGCACTGCGATACGCATCGATCGAAGGGGCGCTCTGCCCTGGCCGGCGACATATCGGATCCGATTGCCAGAATGCTCAGGATCAACAGAACAACAATTCGCATCTTTCCGCTCCGGATCAGTCCACCCCTGTGCCACCAGACAATGCCACACTGAACACCATGAGGCGGGCGAGGACGGCGAGGGTTGAGCGCATGGCAGCGTCTTCTGCTGGAGCAATAATACGCGCTCGAACTCCGCGACGGCAAGTGGAGGTTATAAATGAAGCCTGCGTACGGGTGGAGAAGCGAAAGCAGGGAAAAGGGCGCGATCGTAGGCGGCGCCGCGCTCGGCTTCGCGGCGGTGACGTCGGCGGCAGGGCGAGCAACGTGAAGGCTACTTTACCCGTAGCCCGCGTAGACCGTCGGGATGTCGGCCTTGATCGCCTTTGCGGCCGCGATGTCGGCTTCGCCGCCTGCCGTGTCGCCGCTCCTGAGCTCGGCGACGCCGCGCGCGTAAAGCGAACCGGCGTCCTTGGCGTTCTTCGCAATCGCCGCGCCGTAGTCCGCAATGGTGCGGTCGAACGCGCCGAGCTTGAACTGCACCAGCCCGCGGCTGTTGAGCACACGGGCGTCGTCGGGCTGAAGCCGCAGCGACTCGTTGCAGTCGGCAAGCGCCTGGGCGAGGTCGCGGCCGCTGAGCGCGCGGGCCCAGCAGCGGCTGTTAAAGGCGTTGGCGAATTTGGGATCGAGCCGGATCGCCTCAGTGTAGTCGGCGATGGCGCGGTCGGGGTCGCCCTTTTTTTCGTACGTGAGGCCCCGGTTGGTGTAGGCGGTGGCGTCTTTGGGATCGAGCCGGATCGCCTCGTTGAAGTCGGCGATGGCACGGTCGAGGTCGCCCTTGGCGGCGTACGCGATGCCCCGGATGTTATAGGCAGCAGCACGCTTAGGCCTCGTTTCCCGACCGGACTGGATCAACGTCGAGCAGCTCCGGATCTGCTGATCCCAGTCGACGTCCGGATCATTCGCTGCGCCGCAAAAAGTTTGGTCGCTTCTCTAATCGGCCGGTTGGGGTCAAGCGGCCTGCCTTGGGACGACCGCTGCCGAGGGTTGGTTCGGAGTGTTGACACCAACTCACGCCCGGCTCCTACTGGAGTCCGTTCAACCCTGAAAGGATCACTCAATGCCGGTATTTGGTAGCGCTCGAATGACATTATCTGGTCTGTGCTTCGGCGCCGCGGCGCTGATGCTGACGGCAACCTCCGCCTTCGCCACGACGTCCGCCAGCACGGTCGCGGCGCCGAACGTCAGTAGCGTCCCGCAACGCTTCGCCCAATACGACTGCAATTGCAAGATTCCGATCTGCAGGTACAACAGCCAGGTCAATTGTTACGATCATCCGTCCGTCTGCTACATGAAGAAATGCATGGGCCGCTAGGCCGCGACGCCGGAATTTAGAACGCAAAAACCGTCCGATCTCTGGGAGCGTCCAATCGCGACCTCGGCGACCGCCGCGTCAGCATGCGCGTCATCATCAAATCCGGCGCGGAGCCGCGGCTGGCCCTCTATCTCGGTCGAGCACGCACCTCTCTAGGGTTTACCGCTGATATCTTTGCGAACACTGATTGAGGCATAGCGAAAGACCCACGTCACACTGATTGAGATTGGCGTGGAGCACGGACCGACATGACTTCCGTTGCGCGTCACATTTCGCAATGCAGATTTGGAAGGGGGAGCGCTGCGCATTTGCCCCCATGCTGAGCGCCCCACACTCCGCGATCAAAACAATGATCACCGCCACGCCACGGCCGATACGACCTGCCATCCGTTGCGCCGTCTCATCTCCCGTTTGTGAGCGGTCACTATAGACCGTCGCGCCCCAAAAAACGGTAGCGAGTTTTGCGCTAGCGCGAAAGCCCGCATCTCGAACTTAAGTCGCCGCCGCCGGAAAAATTGTGCACCGGGCGCAAATGCGAGTTCCATATTGGCGAGGCAAAATGGCCAAGCCGAAGAAAACACCGAAAGTTCCCGGCTTGATCGGCCGGCTCATGTCACAATTCAGAGGTCTATTGCCCATGCTAAGGTGTCGTTGGCCAAAATAGCGGTTCATAGTTTTGCGAGTAGACTTTAACCGATGCGGGGGAGGACGCGATGAGCAAATTCGGATGGATTCTCGGCGGCTTGGAGGAAATATCGTTCAAACGCGCGCAAGATGGTTGGGTGTTTAGGTCGCCGAGTATTTGGCCGCGACGAACCTATCTCGTGACCGATGCGCAGAAGGCTAATCTGGTTGGGCCGCTGCGCCGGATGCTGGCGGTGCAGTTCGTGCTGATCATCGTCATCGTCTTCGTCTCGATGAACTTGGCGGAGAACTACGAACCTTTAACTCGTTGGCTAATCTTTGGGATCGCGCTAGTCGCGGGCACCTTCCTCTCGTGGCTCTATTGGGCTTTCGCAATTCGTCCACTGGTATCCGGCTTGGTACCGACCGACGAGCGCATCACCTTTTCCGACCGATTTAAGCGTCAGGCCACAATATTTCCGAAGGCGGTCATCATTGTCATGCTCTTGGGCAGCCTTGTGTTGTTTTCCGGAAGTGTGGCTGTTTCGCTGCACGGAGCGCGGGATTTGATTGACATAACGGGCGCGGCATTCTTCGGGATCCTGAGTGTATATTGGATCGCCCTTTTCGTTGTTAAACAGAGAACGAAGGCACAGACTTGAACCGGGCGACCGATGCTGAGGCGTGTTGCCGCTTGCGCCTAACGTATTGGTCGGCGTTGACGACATTCCAACGCGCTGGCGTGTGCAACAAGCGGCCCCCAAGTGGTTGGCGGTCGGAGCTACCACGCACTGGTCCGCGATGGCGTCGTTTCATGACATGCGGTCGGGTTGCGCGGAATGCCTGCATCCATCCGACGATCCGACCGACGCACCTATTCCCACGGTGGCGTTTGTCTCGTTTTGGGCAGGGCTCCTAACGGCAGCCTATCTTCTGCGCCACGCCACGGGAATTGAGACGCCGTTGGATGTGCAGCACGTTTATCTCACCGCGCTTCGACCGGATACGCCCATACATTCCGTCGTCGGCCACCGCAATGGTTGTGCGACGTGTGCGATGTTGGCGAAATCGCTTCTCGGCAACACCGCCTAGTGTGTGGCACTGTAGAGCTGCATATGGCGCACACTCTCAGGTAGGTTAGACTTTATAACGGCCCGCTCGCAGCTTTAGCCCGGGGAAATATTCCATAATGGACCTTATGCGCCCTAATCATGTAGACGCCAGATAGAGAAGTCACCGTTGGCCCAGATAGAGATGTCACTCTCCGCAACTTCAGTTGGGGAGTATTGGGCCGATGACGGTGATTACGATGAGCCGGACTGAGATCGACCGGATGGGCGTATTGCACGATCTGGCAGATGGCAGGATCAAGATTGCCGAGGCGTCGAGGTTGATGAGGCTTGGCCGGCGTCAGGTATTTCGGCTGGCGAAGGCATACAGCAAGTATGGCCCTGAGGCGCTAGTCTCCCGACGACGCGGCAGACCGAGCAACCGCTGCTACCCGACGGCTTTGCGTGCCGAAGTCATTAGCATCATCAAGGACCGTTATTCCGACTTTGGTCCGACGCTGGCGGCGGAGAAGCTTGCGGAACTGCATGGGATTCATCTTGCATGCGAGACGCTCCGGCAATGGATGATGGCGGCCGGGTTTTGGAAGGATCGCAAGCAGCGGATGAAGCCGGTTCATCAGCCGCGCAATCGCCGCGAGTGTGTTGGTGAGCTGATCCAGATCGATGGCTCGCAACACTGGTGGTTCGAGAGCCGTGGGCCGCAATGCACCCTGCTCGTCTACATTGATGATGCGACCAGCCAGTTGATGCATCTGCAGTTTGTCGAGAGCGAGAGCACTTTCGATTATTTCAAGGCGACACGGACCTATTTGGAGCAGCACGGCAAGCCGGTCGCCTTCTATTCCGACAAACACGGCGTATTCCGGGTCAACAGAAAGGATGCCGCCGGCGGGGATGGCATGACCCAGTTCGGCCGGGCATTACATGCGCTCAACATCGACATCATCTGCGCCAATTCCTCGCAGGCCAAGGGGCGTGTGGAACGAGCGAACGCGACGCTGCAGGACCGGCTAGTCAAGGAGATGCGACTTCTGGGCATCAGCAGCATGGAGGCCGGCAATGCCTTCCTGCCGGCATTCATGACCGACTACAACGCTCGCTTTGCCAAGCCGCCCTTCGGCGACAGGGATCTGCATCGTTCCTGCGCCGACCATGACGATCTGGACGATGCCTTCGCCTGGAAGGAAGAACGGTCGGTGTCTGTGAACCTGACGCTTCAATACGACCAGGTGATGTTCATTCTGGAACCGAACGAGATCACCCGTCCGCTGGCGCGCAAGCGGGTGATGGTGATTGACTATCCCGATGGCCGGCTGGCAATCCGGCATAACGGCGTCGATCTGCCCTATCGGGCTTTTGATAAACGGCCGCGGGTCAATCAGGCGGCGATCGTTGAGAACAAACGGCTCGGTCCGGTTCTGGCCTACATTGCCGAGAAGCAGAAAGAACTTGATATGTCCCGTTCGGCCAAGGCCCCCAGGCGTCGTGGCCAGACAAATCACATGTTCAAAGTCGGATAGGCACAAGGAATTCCGAACAACAACCAGGAAAGGCGGCTATCTTACCTCCCTAGGGGTGACATTTGAAACTGGCTCAGAAAGTGACTTCCCTAAATGGTGCCGACAAATCAATTAGGCCTTGCCAAGGGCGGCTCGCCACTTCCATTCAGCGTATTTATCGCCGGCCTGTCGGATATGCGTATAGCGTTTTAAACTTGCCCAGCTGCGATGTCCGGAAACAGCAGCCACTTGGGGAATTGTCCTCCCCATTTCAAACAGCCGAGAGACTCCTTCGTGACGAAGGTCATGAAAATGCAAGTCTTTGATGCCTAGAAACTGACACGCGCGGGTGAATGCGGCACTGATTGCGTCAGAAGAGTATGGAAATATTTGTTCATCGTTCTTCGCCATCGAGTTAACAATGGCAAGCGCCTCTGGCGGGAGCTCACAGAAGACATTGTTACCTTTTTTATCGCCAGGATGTTTCATGTCGCGCACGAGGATCCGATCCCCATCGATGTCGTCCCAGCGGAGTAGGGTGATTTCTTCCTGGCGCCGCGTTGCGAAAATCGCAAACGCGATGATTTTTTGCATCGGCAGCGAGGAAGGTCGATGTTCGCGGATGCGTCCAAAGTGCTCCATAAGCTGATCGAGCTCTTCGAGTGTCGGACGGCGGTCGCGTTCGACACCTTTGCGAATAAGCCCAAGCTTCTTGAGGACGGTGACGGCGTCTTCAAATTCCTGCCGGGCGAGGGGATAGCCCCAGGCTGGCCGAGCAACGGTAAAAATGTTCGAAAGGTGGGAGAAATAATTGCCGCAAGTCTGCGGCTCGACGCTTTTCGTCAATGCCTTGCCAAATGAAACGAGTGTTTGGCTGGTGATATCGCTGCACTTTACCTCACCGAGCTCGCTGTTTTTGATCGTTCGGAGAACTTGAGCCTTGGTGCCCAGGACAACGTTTTTGGACTCAGCGATGAAGCGATCGATCACCGCGGCGAGGATAGGGTCTTCTTTTCGCTCAAGGCCGCCGGGCTTTTTCAGGTCGGCTTCCCGTTTAACGATCCAGGCATTGGCGGCCTGGCGCCGGTCAAAGGTCTCAGCCTCCCGGTGAACGATTTGTCCGCCTTGCTTGATCACGATCTGCGCGACAATTGCCTTGGAGCCATCCTTGCGCGTTCGTTCGACTATGGTGCCCATGCTAGTTAGTTGGTCCTACGCTAGAGTCGGCAGTGTCAGTTGGCTCCACCTGCTTTTGCCGGTACGAATTGTGGCGAAAAAGTACGACTTTGTCGTACCGGCGGTTTCAAAATGGGCCGGAACGCGCTTAAACAGTACGACATGAGACAGCCACAAAAAAGAACAAATGACTGATAATTCACAGGAAAATAGAAAATTCAGCCGGTGGACCTTTTGTGTCGCCCCGATGATGGAATGGACCGACCGGCACTGCCGGTTCTTCCATCGCCTGCTGACGCGCAAGGCGCTCATCTACACTGAAATGCTCACTACCGGCGCGGTGCTGCGTGGTGATCGCGCACGGTTGCTTGGCTTCGATCCATTCGAGCATCCGGTGGCGCTCCAGCTCGGCGGCAGCGATCCGGCCGCGCTGAGCGCTTCGGCGCGCATCGGCGAGGAGTTCGGCTACGACGGAATCAATCTCAATGTCGGGTGCCCGTCCGACCGGGTTCAGGAGGGCCGCTTCGGTGCCTGCCTGATGACGGAGCCAATGCTGGTCGCCGATTGCGTCGCTGCCATGAAAGCGGAGGTGAAGATTCCGGTGACGGTGAAATGCCGGCTTGGCGTCGACGAACAGGATCCCGAGCAGGCGCTGTTTTCGTTTGCCGAAGCGGTCAAGGCGGCCGGCGCGGATGCGCTGATCGTGCATGCGCGCAAAGCCTGGCTGAAGGGGTTATCGCCGCGCGAAAATCGTGAGGTGCCGCCGCTCGATTATGCAATCGTGCATCGGCTCAAGCGTACGCATCCCGATTTCGAGATTGTGCTCAATGGCGGCATCGCCAGCCTGGAGCAGGCGAAGGCGCAACTCGCGCACGTGGACGGGGTAATGATGGGACGCGCCGCCTATCAGGAGCCGTGGCGGCTTCTGGAGGTGGATTCATTGTTGTTTGGCGAGCCGGCGCCGTTTGCGTCACCGAAAGAGGCGGCGCTGGCGCTCATCCCCTATATCGAGCGCGAGCTGGCCAAAGGCGTGCGGCTGCATGCCATCACCCGCCATGTCCTCGGCCTGTTCCACGCTGTGCCCGGGGCGCGCGCCTTCCGCCGGCATCTCGCGACCGAGGGTGTCAAGCCCGATGCATCCGCCTCCGTCATGGCTGATGCGCTGGCGCAGATGCTGGACTTGAAGCCGGATTTGTCGAACATCGCGGCGGCTTAAGCTTTATCCAGGGAAACCCATCGTGCTGGGATATCCGATAGGCGAGATCGTTATGCTCGCGCTCTGGATCGTGGGCGCCGGCATCCTGGTCGGCATTCTCGCCGGCCTGTTTGGCATCGGCGGCGGTGCCATCATCGTGCCGGTGCTCTACGAAGTATTCCGCGTCATGGCGGTGCCGGAAGATGTGCGCATTCAGTTGTGTATCGGCACCTCGCTCGCCATTATCGTGCCGACGACGGTGCGCTCCTATATCGAGCACAAGAAGAAGGGTGCGGTGATTCCCCAGGTGGTCCGTGTGTGGACGCTGCCAGCAATTGCCGGGGTGGTGGTCGGGTCGGTCATTGCGTCGTTTGCGCCGGCGGCAGTTTTCAAAATTGCTTTCGTCGTATTTGTGGGCTTTATCAGCGCCAAGATGCTGTTCGGCGGCGACCGCTGGAATCTCGGCAGCGATCTGCCAAGCCGTGCCATGCAGGCGCTCTTCGGCTTCATCACCGGTCTATTTTCCTCCTTGGTGGGCGTGAGCGGCGGCTCGGTGTCGAACGCGGTGCTCACGCTCTACGGCCAGCCGATGCAGCGCGCGGTGGCGACCTCGGCCGGCGTCGGCGTGCCGATCACGATTGCCGGCACCGTCGGCTACATGCTGGCCGGATGGTCGCACATGGCGCAGTTGCCGCCGCTGTCGATCGGCTTCGTGTCGGTGGTCGGCTTTGTTCTGATGGCGCCGGTATCGAGTTACACGGCAAGCTACGGCGTCCGGCTCGCGCATTGGCTGCCGCGCCGCAAGCTTGAGATCGGCTTCGGATGTTTCCTGCTGCTGGTGAGCGCGCGGTTTATCGCCAGTCTCGTGTAGCCGCGCTTAAGGATTGCCGCGCATGCGCAGCGTGTCGCCGCGCACCTCCCAGCTTTCAAGCCGGTTGAGAAAGGTCATGCCGAGCAGATTGTTCTTGAGCTGACCCGGCTGCGCCACCAGCGCCGGCACCGAACGCTCGATCAACCCGCCGACCGCGAGGCGGTCGAGCGTCACCGGGGCTGCGCGGGTGCGGCCGTTGGCGGTGTCGACGTTGACGGTGTAGTCGAGCACCTCGATTGGCAGGCCGGCTGCCTTGGCCGCTGCCTGCGTGAGCACCACGGAGCTTGCGCCGGTGTCGAGCACCATCGGCACGCGTGCGCCATTGATATGGGCGCCGACCGCGAAATCACCGCCGCGGCTGCGCACGACTTCGACACGGCGGCCGTGGCCGGCGACATGACCCGGCACCAATTCGGCGATGACGCGGTCGCCGACGTCGAGCAGCTCGAAGCGGTAGCTGTAACCGACGACCAGCAGAAGACCGACCACGGCCCAGAACACCATGGCTTCCAGTGCCTGCGACAGCCGTTCGCGGAACAGCACAAGCACCAGTCCGCCGGCGAAGATAACCAACGCGAGCTTGAGCGCGAGCGACCCGATGTCGTGCTTGAGCAGAGTAGCGATGGCATCCTGATCGCTGCTGGCGATCAGCGCCGCCAGCGACACCGCCACGCCAAAGACGAAGATCCAGATCAAACGGCGGCTCACGGCATCATCCCGTCGGGCTGACGGCTTCGGAGCGCCGGCTGGCGGCCAGACGCCACGGCAGTTTGCTCATCACGCGGTTGCGCTCGGCGGCAGTCATGGCGGTCCAGCGCGCAATCTCGTCGATGGTGCGGCCGCAGCCCAGACACAGCCCCGAACGCGCGTCGAGCGTGCATATCTTAACGCAAGGACTTTCGATCATGGGCAATCTCTGGGCCGAATCGGCAGCGAACATAAGCACGGCTGGGGGGAACGCAAATGCGACGATTACGGCAAGCGGTATTACGTGCCTGCGCGGAACAGCGGGCGGCGGCTGAGCCGGCGTTTTTCCTCGGGTGACAGGATCGGCTCGCCCGGCGCCGGCGCGATCGGCGGCGCATGATTCATCATCGACGGCATCGGCGCCATCGCCGCGACCACCCGTTCGGGCGGGAAGGTAACGACCACCTCGGTGCCGATGCGCAGCTTGGATTTGAGCACGAAAGTGCCGCCATGCAGGTCGACCAGGCTCTTGGCGATCGGCAGGCCGAGACCGGCGCCTTGTTCAGCCGACTTGATCGAATTGGAGCCCTGGCCGAAGGAGGCGAGCACGATCGGGATTTCCTCTTCAGGAATGCCCGGCCCCGTATCCTTGACGCTCATGTATTGCCCGCCGGAAGCGGTCCAGCCGACTTTCAGCCAGATCTCGCCGCCCTGCGGCGTGAACTTGATGGCGTTCGACAGCAGGTTGAGACAAATCTGGCGTACCGCGCGCTCGTCGGCCCACAGCCGCGGCATGTCCGCCTCGAACATCTCGTGGATGACGATGCCGCGATTGGCCGCGCGCAGCTTGAGCAGATGATGGCAATCCTCAACGATGGCGACCAGCGAAATAGATTCCTCGTTGAGCTCGTAGCGGCCGGCCTCGATGCGCGACAGATCGAGGATCTCGTTGATCAGCCCGAGCAGATGCACGCCGGAATTATGGATATCGGCGGAGTATTCCTTGTAGGCCGGCACCGCATGTGCGCCGAACACTTCCGACTTCATCACCTCGGAAAACCCGAGGATAGCATTAAGCGGCGTGCGCAATTCGTGGCTCATTTGCGCCAGGAAGCGCGACTTCGAGATGTTGGCGGCTTCGGCCTGCTGCCGCGCCTCGTCGGAAATCGACTTGGCCTGTTCGAGTTCGCCGATCAGGGCGTCCTTTTCGGCGCGGGCCTGCAGCGTCGCCAGCGTCGTCGAATAGAGCCGGTAGGCCAGCACGGCGAAGTAGGCTTGCGCGGTGACCGCCATGACGGCGAGGATGTAGCTGCGCAGCGAGCCTTGCAGCACGAAGTCGAGCGCGATCGCCGCGGTCACCGGGAAGGTGGCGGCGAACACCGCGATCGGCAGGCTCGAGGCCAGCATGCTCGACACCGCCACGACTAGCAGCATCACGAACAGCATGAAGGTACCCGAGCTTTCGTCGGCGCCGACCGGATGAATCAATATGAACATCCAAGCGAGCCCGTAGAACAGGTCGAGGAGGATGAAGCGCAGCCGCCAGGACCGCGCCACGACGTGGGCCATCGGCAGTTCGAGGAACTGCCGGCATTTGCTGATCATGACGGCATGGATGACCAGGACCGAGGCGGTCCAGGCGCCGGCGGCGACTGCGCCGCTCCACAGGCTCGACAGGAAGCCGATGGTCGCCACCAGCAGCAGGATGACCAGCGACGCCGACAGCCGATTTTGCGCGTATTGCCGCAGCAACTCGTAATCGAATGCCGGCCGGGTGCCGCTCGACGACGTCAGCCGGTCGCGCGCCTCGCGCACGTGTTGCGCGGCAAGGCGGCGCTTCACCGGCGAGGTCACCGGCGGCAGTGCGGAAAGATCGATCTGTTCGCCTGGAATCGGCATAAACGCGATGCTTGGACACGAAAAACGCTGGCGCCAACCTCGCCCAAAATCCTTAAGACCAAGCTTAAGGCTCCCCTAAAGACGCTGGTTAACGGATTATTACCGCCCGTTTGACAGCCCCGGCGACTGCGTGGTCGGCTGGCAGCGAGGGAAAATCCATAAGGGGCCGAACCATGAAGCTTTACGACAGCAAAATGGCGCCAAATCCCCGGCGCACGCGCATATTCCTTGCCGAGAAGGGCATCGCGCTGCCGACCGAGCAGGTCGACATGATGAAGATGGAGCACAAGACGCCGGAATACACGGCGATCAACCCGCTGCAGCGGATGCCGTCGCTGGTGCTCGACGACGGCACGGTCATCACCGAGTCGATCGCCATCTGCCGCTATTTCGAGGCGGTGCAGCCGGAGCCGCCGCTGTTCGGCGTCGGCGCCAAGGAGATCGCGCTGGTGGAAATGTGGAACCGGCGCTGCGAGATCAATTTCTTCGCTAACGTGGCGGCGGTGTTCCGCCATCTGCATCCGGCGATGAAGGATCTGGAAGTGCCGCAGGTACCGGCCTATGCCGAGGCGATGCGGCCGCGCGCGATCTGGTTTCTCGAACTGTTAGAAACGGAACTGGCCAAGCGCGAATTCATCGCCGGCGACCGTTACTCGGTCGCCGACATCACCACGCTGGTCGCCATCGATTTCATGAAGCCGGCGAGGCTGGCAATGCCCGACAATTTGAGTCATGTGAAGCGCTGGCACGCGGCGGTGTCGGCGCGGCCGAGCGCGAAAGCTTAGCCCATGCTGCGTCCGGTGTCTCCAAGCTCCGCTCATTCCCGCGCAAGCGGGAATCCAGAGCTAGGATCGCAAATCCTATCGATTTAGCCCCTGGGTCCCCGCTTTTGCGGGGACGAGCGGTTCATTTATTGCGAACGGACCCAATCTCAATGAAACTCACAATCGCAGGCTCAGGCGACGCCTTCGGCTCCGGCGGAAGGTTTAACACCTGCTTTTTCCTGGAGACGGCGAAGGCTTCGCTGCTGGTCGATTGCGGCGCGTCGGCATTGCCGGCGTTGAAAGGGCAGGGCATCGATCCGAACAGCATCGATGCGATCGTGCTCTCGCATCTGCATGGCGATCATTTCGGTGGAATTCCGTTTTTCCTGCTCGACGGACAATTTCTGGCGCGGCGCGAGAAGCTATTGCTGATCGCCGGCCCACCCGGCGCGCGGGCTCGCATCGACGCCGCGCTCGAGGTGTTCTTCCCGAAGTCGACCGGGTCAAAGTGGCGGTTTCCGTGGCGAGTCGACGAGATCCCAGTCGGCGTCCAATCCGATGTGCTTGGCCATTCGCTGATCACCGCGGAGGCGATCCACCAATCGGGAGCCCCTTCGACGGCGTTGCGCCTTTCCGACGGCGAAAAAATTTTCGCCTATTCCGGTGATACGGAATGGACCGACGCCTTGTCGCCGATCGCGGCCGACGCCGATCTCTTCATCTGCGAATGTTACGCCTATGCCGGCAAGCTGACAGGGCACATGAGCTGGGAGATTCTGCAGACAAAAATCCCAGCGCTCGGCGCCAAACGGCTGATGGTCACGCATATGAATCCGACCATGCTGGCGCAACTCGACAAAATCCGGGCCGCCGGCGTTTTGGTCGCTGCTGACGGGCTTCAGATCGCGTTCTAGCTTGTAGCCCGTATGGAGCGCCGCGTAATCCGGGGTCCCGCGCGCAGTGATGCAGCTCCGGATTTCGCTTCGCTTCATCCGGGCTACGGCAGACGAGCAATACGCAAGTTACGAGCGAGCGACAACAGCCATGAAGAAAGCGGCAGACACCATGAAGAAGACCAAGATCGCCTCGAACGAAGCAAAAGCCGGAGCCCCTCCCTCCCGCCTGATCGACGCGCGCATCAAGACGCTGCGCGATTGGCGGGGCGAGACGCTCGCGCGAGTCCGAAAGCTCGTCAAAGAGGCCGACCCTGACGTGGTCGAGAAAGTGAAATGGCGAAAGCCGTCGAACCCGCTGGGCGTTCCGGTGTGGGAGCACGCCGGCATTATCTGCACCGGCGAGACCTACAAGAATGCAGTGAAGCTGACCTTCGCCAGGGGCGCCGCGCTCAAGGACCCCGCACGCCTCTTCAACTCAAGCCTCGAAGGCAACACGAGGCGCGCCATCGATTTCCATAAGGGCGACAAGATCGATGCCAAGGCGTTCAAGGCGCTCGTCCGCGCCGCCGTGGCGCTGAACACGTCCAAGGCCAAGAGCTATTCCACGGACTGAAATATTCTCAGTGGGGTTGCCCCACATTCCGCTCATTCCCGCGCAAGCGGGAATCCAGAGCGACAAACGCAAAGGCAGATGATTGTTGCCCTGGGTCCCCGCTTTCGCGGGGACGAGCGGGAGGGTATTTCGCGTCAGCGATCGAGCAGCGCGATCAGGCTCGACGTGTCCCAGCGCTTGCCGCCCATCGCCTCGATTTCCGAATAAAACTGGTCGATGAGCGCGGTGGTCGGCAAATTGGCGCCGTTGTTGCGCGCCTCGCCGAGGCAGATGCCGAGATCCTTGCGCATCCATTCGACGGCGAAGCCGAAGTCGAACTTGCCGGCGGCCATGGTCTTGTAGCGGTTCTCCATCTGCCAGGACTGCGCCGCGCCCTTGGAAATGGTGGCAATCACCTTCTCGATGTCGAGGCCGGCCTTCTTGCCGAAGTGCAACGCCTCGGCGAGGCCCTGCACCAGGCCGGCGATGCAGATCTGGTTGACCATCTTGGTGAGCTGGCCGGCGCCGGGGGCACCGATCAGATTGCAGGCGCGCGAATAAGCCGAAATCACCGGCTGCACGCGCGCGAAGGGCTCGGCGTCGCCGCCGCACATCACGGTCAGCACGCCGTTCTCGGCGCCGGCCTGGCCGCCGGAGACCGGCCCGTCGATGACGTCGAAGCCCGCTT
The DNA here is from genome assembly GCA_963821785.1 of uncultured Alphaproteobacteria bacterium. Classification (GTDB taxonomy): domain Bacteria; phylum Pseudomonadota; class Alphaproteobacteria; order Rhizobiales; family Xanthobacteraceae; genus Pseudolabrys. The sequence continues at coordinate 48,596 of CAWGFC010000002.1, forward strand.
TCTTGCCGGCCGCGTGCAGTTCGCGCGCGATCGTCGCTGACGCCGTGGTGTGGTCGACGAAAACCTTGCCCTTGCCCATCGCCTGGAAGGCGCCGTTCGCGCCCAGCGTCACTTCGCGGAGGTCGTTGTCGTTGCCGACGCAAGCCATGACGAAATCCTGGCCTTCGGCGGCGGCCTTCGGGGTCGGGGCGGACTTGCCGCCGAATTGGGCGACCCATTTGTCGGCCTTGGCGGCGGTGCGGTTATAGACCGTGACCTCGTGCCCGCCTTTGGTCTTGAGATGCCCGGCCATGGGGTAGCCCATGACGCCCAAGCCCAGAAACGCCACCTTTGCCATCGCCGTTCTCCCTGAAATTTAGTCCTGGGCCTTGGCCGGCCCGGTGTGCCGCCTATCTCTCAAAAGGCAGGCAGGCGCGTCAACCGGTCTTGATCCGGTTCGCATTGACCCGCGGTTTGCCGCGCCTATGGTGTCGGCGCAAAGGGGCAGGCGGGCGGGCTAAGGATATCGATCATGGCGGTGCGCAAGGAGCAGGTTATGGCGGCCTTGGCGATGGTGCCGGCGCCCGGCGGCATAGCGCTGACCGATGCAAACGTTCTGTCCGACGTTGTCGTCGCCGACGGTAAGGTGTTCTTCTCCATGACGGTTGACGCTGCGGCCGTGAAGGATTGGGAGCCGGCGCGCAAAGCGGCTGAAGAAGCCGTGCGCGCGGTGCCGGGTGTGCTGTCCGCCCTCGTCGCCCTCACCGCCGAGCGCGTCGCCGGTCGTGGACCGCAGCCGTCTCACGTTGCCCAAAACCGTGCGGCGGCTGCACCTCCGGCGCACACACATGCCCACCCCGCCGACCGGGTACAGCCCGGCATCCCCGGAGTCGATGCGGTGATCGCCGTTGCTTCCGGCAAGGGCGGTGTCGGCAAATCCACCACCGCTGTCAATCTCGCACTCGGATTGCGCGATCTCGGCCTGAAGGTCGGCATGCTCGACGCGGACATCTACGGACCCTCGTTGCCCAAGCTGCTTGCCATCAAGGAAAAGCCGCAGACCATCGGCGGCACCAAGCTCAAGCCGATCGACCGTTACGGTCTTTCGGTCATGTCGATCGGTTTTCTGATCGACGAAGAGACGCCGATGATCTGGCGCGGGCCGATGGTGATGTCGGCCATCACGCAGATGCTGCGCGAGGTGGAGTGGGGCAAGCTCGACGTCATGGTAGTCGACATGCCGCCCGGCACCGGCGACGCGCAACTGACCATGGCGCAGCAGGTGCCGCTCAAAGGCGCGGTCATCGTCTCGACGCCGCAAGACCTCGCGCTGATCGACGCGCGGCGCGGCGTCGCCATGTTCAAGCGCGTGAACGTGCCGGTGCTCGGCATCGTCGAGAACATGAGCTATTTCCTCTGTCCGAGTTGCGGCACGCGTTCGGATATTTTTGGCTATGGCGGGGCGCGCAAGGAAGCCGAGCGCCAGGGCGTGCCGTTCCTAGGCGAAGTGCCGCTGCACATGACCATCCGCGAGAAATCGGATTCCGGCATGCCGGTGGTCGCGACCGAGCCCGACGGTCCGCACGCCAAGATCTACCGTGATATCGCCGTCAAGGTGCTCGAGCAGATCAGGGGCGGTGCTGCTGCCGGGCGTAGCGCGCCGAAGATCGTAATTGAGGCGTAAGGACGGTATTTGGGCACACTGCGCGACTGATTGGTCCGGCCTAAACGGGCTCGCGCTTCCGCCCATGTGCGCCCGCCCAATAGCGCTCAACAGCTTGATATGTTACCAATTTGCGCAATGGCGGCTTGCGTAAGAACCGCCCGGGTCGCATTGTGACGCCATAGGGGGAGCGGCGCTGACCGGCTGCTCACTAAGCCAAACGGCATTTAAAGGGAGGTCCCTGATGAAACGACGTAAATTTCTGACCGCACTCGGCGCCGGCGCCGCGGTGGCGACAATCGCCAAGCCGGCGATTGCGCAGTCGATGCCGGAACTAAAGTGGCGCATGACGGCGAGCTGGCCGAAGTCGCTCGACACGCTGTTCGGCGCCTGCACGACCATCGCCAAATTCGTGTCGGAAGCCACCGACGGCAAATTCCAGATCCAGACGTTCGCCGGTGGCGAGATCGTGCCGCCGCTGCAGGCGCTCGACGCGGTGCAAAACGGCACGGTCGAGATGGGCCACACCGCGATGTACTACTACATCGGCAAGGACCCCACCTGGGCGCTGTTCTGCGCCCATCCGTTCGGTCTCAATGCGCGGCAGCAAAATGCCTGGTTCTATGATGGCGAGGGCCAGAAGCTGATCGACGAGTTCGCCGCCAAGTACAGTTGCAAGGCCCTGCTTGCCGGCAACACCGGGACGCAGATGGGCGGCTGGTTCCGCAAAGAGGTCAAGACAGTCGACGACTTCAAGGGGCTGAAATTCCGCATCGGCGGCTGGGCCGGCAAGACCATCGCCAAACTTGGCGGCGTGCCGCTGCTCATCGGCGGCGCCGACATCTATCCGGCGCTGGAGAAGGGCGTCATCGATGCCGCCGAATGGGTCGGTCCCTACGACGACGAGAAGCTCGGCTTCTACAAGGTCGCCAAGTTCTACTACTATCCCGGCTGGTGGGAAGGCGGCACGACCAACCACCTGCTGATCAATTCGGCCAAGTGGGACTCACTGCCGAAGAATTACAAGGCGGTGGTCGAGGCGGCCTGCGGCTACGCCAACGTCGAAGAACAGGCCCGTTACGATGCGCGCAATCCACAAGCGCTCAAGCGGCTGGTCGCCGGCGGCACGCAATTGCGGCCGTTCAGCCAGGCGATCATGGAAGCCTCTTTGAAGGCGTCAAACGAAGTCAACGCGGAAGAGTCGGCAAAGAACCCTAACTACAAGAAGGTGCTGGCTTCAATCGACCCGTTCAAGAACGACGAGAACCTCTGGTGGCAGGTCGCCGAGTATACGTTCGAAAGCTTCATGATCCGCAGCCGCACCAAGGGCTAAGCAAAATCCAAACGACGATCATCGGGGCCGGCGCTGAGCCGGCCCCGATTGCTTTTTGCGATGCAACTGCGCGGCGGCGGCCGTCGTTTGCGACTTTAGTCGAATGACGGCATACTGGAATACGTCGATCCGCTCGCTCATGCTTTTGGGCGCGCTCTGGCGGAGAACCGCTGGAGTGGCGGGGTCGCCCCGCAATAAAAAATAACCAAGGAGGGAATGGGAATGAAACGTCGTCAATTCATCAAGGCTGCCAGCGTGGGCTTGGCGGCCAGCACAATTGCCGCACCGGCCGTCGCCCAATCAATGCCGGAAGTGAAATGGCGCCTCACGGCGAGCTGGCCGAAGTCGCTCGACACTTTGTTTGGCGCTTGCGAAGTGCTGTCGAAAGCCGTCGCCGAAGCCACCGACAAAAAATTCCAGATCCAGACCTTCGCTGCCGGCGAAGTCGTTCCGGCGTTGCAGGCGCTCGACGCCGCATCGAACGCGACCGTCGAGATCGCGCATACCGCGTCTTACTATTATTTCGGCAAAGACCCGACTTTTGCGTTTGGTACGTCCGTGGCGTTCGGTCCAAACCAGCGCCTCAATCAGGGCTGGTTCATCCAGGGCGGCGGCGGCGATGTGCTCAACGAGTTCTATAAAAAATACAACGTCATGATGCTGCTCTGCGGCAACACCGGCTGCCAGATGGGCGGCTGGTTCCGCAAGGAGATCAAGACCGTCGACGACCTCAAAGGCCTCAAGTTCCGCATCGGCGGTTTCCCCGGACGCGTGATCCAGAAGCTTGGCGGCGTGCCGCAGTTGCTCGGTGCGCCGGACATCTACCCGGCGTTGGAGAAGGGCGTCATCGATGCGGCCGAGTGGGTCGGTCCCTATGACGACGAGAAGCTCGGCTTCTACAAGGTGGCGAAGTACTACTATACGCCGGGTTGGTGGGAAGGTGGTTCGATGCTCGGTGCCTTCATCAACATCGACAAGTGGAATTCGCTGCCGAAGAACTACCAGGCCATCCTGCGCAACGCGGCGGCTTACGCCAACGACTGGTGCATCGCGAAGTACGACCAGGTCAATCCGCCGGCGCTCAAGCGGCTGATCGCCAACGGCGCTCAGTTGCGTGCCTTCTCGCCGCAGATCATGGAAGCCTGCTGGAAAGCGGCGAAGGAGTTGCACGGCGACATCGCCAAGACCAACGCCAGCTTCAAGAAGGTCTATGACTCGATGGAAGCCTTCCAGGGCGCGGCCTATCCCTGGTTCCGCGTCGCGGAATTGAACTACGACTCGTTCATGATCCGCCACTTAGCCTAGGCAGCCGGAACGAATGAGCCCCGCGGCGAAAGCTACGGGGCTTTTTTTATTGGCGGCGTAGCGGCGGTTATTTCGCCGGCGGACCAAAATCGATCGGCGGCGGCATCTCGATCTGCGGCAGTTCGATCTTCACCTTGTTGGGATCGACGGTCGACAATGCGCCCTTGTAGTGCATGACCATGGCCGGGAACATGATGACCAGCAGCACCATGATCACCTGAATGACGACGAAGGGCATTGCGCCCCAGTAAATCTGTCCGGTGGTCACGCCATCCGTCCGCTTGCCCGTGACTCGATCGATGAACGGCTCTTTCGGGGCAACCGATCGCAGATAGAACAGCGCGAAGCCGAACGGCGGGTGCATAAACGAGGTCTGCATGTTGACGCCGAGAATGACCCCGAACCAGATCAAATCGATGCCGAGGTGTTCGGCGGCGGGGCCGAGTAACGGAATGACGATGAAGGCGAGCTCGAAGAAGTCGAGGAAGAAGGCGAGCACGAACACGAAGGCGTTGACGAAAACCAGGAAGCCGAACTGACCGCCCGGCAGCGAGGTGAGCAAGTTCTCGACCCAGATATGCCCGCTCACGCCGTAGAAGGTGAGCGAGAACACGCGTGCGCCGAGCAGGATGAAGACCACGAAAGCTGAGAGTTTGGCCGTCGATTCCGTGGCCTGGCGGATGAGGTCGAAATTCAGCCGTCGCTTGGCGGCGCCCAGCAGAAGGGCGCCGGTCGCGCCCATGGCACCGCCCTCGGTCGGGGTCGCAACGCCGATGAAGATGGTGCCGAGGACCAAAAAGATCAGCGCCAGCGGCGGCACCATGACGAAGATGACTTGCTCGGCCAGGGTCGATATGAAACGGAAGCCAGTGGCCTTTTCAACCAACGCCGCGGCGAGCGCATAGGCGCTGCCCGCGAACAGTGTGATCGATAGCAGCGCCCAATTTTCGTGACCGCTGCCAAGGAGCACGTACCAAGCCCCGCCCAGCGCCGCGGTCACGATGGCGGTTACATAAAGCCTCTCTTGGCCAAAGTATTTGTTGAGCACTGAACACATGAAAGCGGACGAAATAGCGACGCCCATGGTCAAGACTACGAAGTCCGCGCCAGCCTTTATGTCGGTCTGTTCAATGACGTAATGGCCGACGGTTCCGGAGAACACGACGAGGAGGCCAAGTTGCCAGACGCCCCGACTGCCGCTCGTTTCGCGGAAGCCGACTGCTTCCACTGGCAACCCCGGCGTCGCCTTCGGGAAAATCAGTGTCACCAGGAAGATGTACACGGCATAGAGAACAGCGAGCACGAGGCCAGGAATGAATGCGCCTTCGTACATGTCGCCGACCGATTTGCCGAGTTGATCGGCCATTACGATGAGCACCAAAGACGGCGGGATGATCTGCGCCAGCGTGCCGGAGGCGGCGATGACGCCGCTCGCCACGCGCCGGTCGTAACCGTAGCGCAACATGATCGGCAGCGAGATCAGGCCCATCGAAATGACCGAAGCCGCAACCACGCCGGTGGTGGCGGCAAGCAGCGCGCCGACAAAAATCACAGCATATGCGAGGCCGCCGCGAATCGTGCCGAACAATTGTCCGATAGTGTCGAGCAGATCTTCCGCCATTCCGGATCGTTCGAGTACCAAGCCCATGAAAGTGAAGAACGGAATCGCCAGCAACGTGTCGTTGCTCATCACGCCGTAGACGCGATCGGGCAGCGCTTGCAGAAAATCAGGTTGGAACTGCCCGAGCTCAATCCCGATCAGGGCAAATATCAGGCCGACGGCGCCGAGCGAAAATGCGGCCGGATACCCCAGTAGCAGAATAATGACTAAGGCGCCGAACATGATCGGGGCCATATTGGCGACGAAGAATGCTTCCATGCGTGACCCCGGTAATCCCAGAAAACGACTAATGGTTTTCGATTGCGCTGATAATTTCTTCGGCCTCGACCTCCAGCGAACTCTTCTGGTCCGCATGCGGGTCTGGGATAAGGTCGCGCATTATCGCGAGGCGTTTAATCAGCTCGGACAGGCCTTGTACGAACAGCATGATGAACGCGATCATGATCAGTCCCTTCGATGGCCATTGCGGAAGGCCGCCGGCATTCAAGGACTGTTCATTTTGCGAATAGGATACGAGGAAAAATGGGACGGCGGTGAGGATCATCACCACGGTGAGCGGCAGCAGAAAGAATGCGTGGCCGATGACGTCGATTGCGTTACGTATCTGTCGCGGCAGCAGGTTGTTCACGATGTCGATGCGAATGTGCTCGTTCGCCAGCAGCGTCCAGGGCGAGCACAGCAGAAACACGATGCTGAACAGCACCCATTGCAACTCGAGAAATGAGTTTGAAGAGGTATCGAAAACTTTGCGGACGGTGGCGTTGATAGCTGAGACCAGCACCGCACCAATGATCAGCCAGGACAGGCGTTTGCCGATCCAGGTGGTGATAGCGTCGATGAGCCGCGTCAACGGCAGCAATGCCTTTAGAACTGCGTCGAGAGCGCCCACGCGCACCTCCCCTCTGGCCGGCCAAAATTATCGCCCCGGGCCGGAATTTTTATGTTTGTTCTATTTCCCCATGGCTTGGCCTTGCGACCAAGCCCACTACCTTAATCCGATGCCGCCGTAAGGCGTCAATGGCCAAATTGGTAGCGGACTGCCATGCGCCGGGCCGTCGACGGACGGCTATGGGGCCCTTCGCCTCATAGCGGGCGGCTGAAACCCGCGGTTAACGATCTTACAACCCTCGGTTAACCAGCTTGCCGCTACAAGAGTGCCGTGCGGCCCTTCGGGAGCCGGCCCGGCCATTTTGACCGTCGGGCGAATTCGGCTGAGCAAGGAAAGAGCATGCGGCAGCTCACAATCGCCGAGCGGCTTACTGCGGCCGTTCTTCTGCCGCTTACCGCCGCGCTGTCCGGTCCGTTTTTAACCGCGATGCTACTGCCGTCGCTCGACCAGGCCAATCTCACCTACGCCAAGATTTTCATAAGCTTCGTCGCCGTCGGCATCGCGGGCGCGGTAGTCCTGGTCATCGCGCGCGGAATCGTGCGGCCCTTGGCTCAGGTGGCAGATACCATCGATGCCCTTGCCTATGCGGAGTTGGATTCCTCGACGCCATTGCCGCCCAGCCGCGACGAAATTGCGCGTCTGGTGATGTTGACCGACCGGCTCGCTGAAGTCATTGGCGAGCGCCAGCGCCGCGAATTGGTGCATAACGATCTCGATCGCACTTGGCAGGCCGCGCGCCGAAGCAATTTGTCCAATCTGACACGCCAAGTCGAGTCGGCAACCGAAGTTGGTATTCAGCCGATCGTCGATGGCGCCTCGACCTTGCATCTCAGGGCGGAGGACATGTTGGCAGCATTGGAGATCGTGCGGGCGGCGTTCGACGAAACCGTCCGCGCCGCCGAAGGCTCGCACGCCATGAATCTGGCCGCCGGTCGATTGTCCGGTCAGGTGATCAAGGCGATCACCGAGATATCCGAAAAAGTGCGGCTCGGCAGCGGGCTCGGCCGCGAAGCGGTCGCCCGAGCCAATGCCTCGCGTGCCACCATCGACGCGCTAGCCAAGGCGGCCAATCAGATCGGCGATATCGTCACCGTCATCAACAACATCGCGTCGCAGACCAATTTGCTCGCGCTCAATGCGACGATCGAAGCGGCGCGCGCGGGCGAGGCTGGACGCGGCTTTTCGGTAGTCGCCTCCGAGGTCAAGACGCTGGCGACGCAGACCGGCAAATCGACCGGGCGGATCGGTGCCAAGGTCGCCGAGATTCAGGCTACCACGCGCGAAGTCGTGGCTGCGCTGTCGAACGTCGCCGAGACCATCGATCAGCTTTCCGACGTCACGGTTTCGGTATCCGAAGCGGTCGAACAGCAGCGGGACGCTACCGAGAGCTTCGCGGCTAGCGCGCGCGAAACGAGTGCCGCGACGTCCGATATCGTCGGGCGCATGGCCGGCATCGCCGATATGGTGCATCGCTCGCGCGCAAGTGCGCAGGACGTTTCGGCCGTTGCTGAGACGATGCAAGCGACGTCGCAGATTCTACGCCGCGAGATCCCCGACATCGTGCGCAAGGCAGTCAATGCCGATTTGCGCGAATTTCCGCGCTACGATGTGAAACTGACCGCGCGTCTGGACCAGGCCGAGCAGGCGATCGAGGTGACGGTCCTTGACGTTAGCGAAGGTGGCGTCCGCATCGATGCCGCGGAGAACATTGCGGTCGGCGATCAGGTTGCCTTGACGTTCCCGGGCATGAAAGCGATCACGGCCGAGGTCGTGCGCGGAACTGGCGATGAATTTGGGCTATGCTTTACGCCTGCGCGGCTGCGGCTCGAAGAATTGCGCGATCTGGTGACGTCGCAGGAGCGGGCGGCTTAACCTTTTCGAGCATGATCTTATTCGAAAACCGGTGCCCACTTTTCGGGATCATGCCCTAGCCGCCGGTCATGCTCATGTGGCGCGCCACCGCCGGGCGGCGGTGGCGGCGGTCAATCAAGAAATCGTGCCCCTTGGGCTTGCGGGCAATCGCCTCGTCAATCGCGGCATGCAACAGATGGTCGCTTTCGGAGGCGCGCAGGGGCGCGCGCAGATCGGCGGCATCGTCCTGGCCGAGGCACATATAGAGCGTGCCGGTGCAGGTAATGCGAACCCGATTGCATGACTCGCAGAAATTATGGGTCATCGGCGTGATGAAACCGAGCCGTCCGCCAGTCTCCTTGACGCGCACATAACGCGCCGGCCCGCCGGTCTGATAATCGATGTCTTCGAGCGTATAGCATTCCGCCAGCCGCGCCCGAACCATCGACAGGGGCATGTATTGGTCGAGCCGGTCTTCGCCGATCTCGCCCAGCGGCATCACCTCGATCACCGTGAGGTCCATGCCGCGCCCATGCGCCCAAGCGAGCAGGCCGCTGATCTCGTCCTCGTTGACGCCTTTGAGCGTCACCGCGTTGATCTTCACTTGCATGCCGGCGGCTAGCGCCGCGTCGATGCCGGCCAACACCTTGGCAAGCTCGCCCCAGCGCGTGATCTCGCGGAACTTGTCGGGATCCAGTGTATCAAGCGACACGTTGATCCGCCGGACCCCATTCGCCTTGAGTTCGGCGGCGTATTTTTCCAATTGCGAGGCGTTGGTGGTGAGCGTGAGCTCCTTGAGTGCGCCGCTTTCGAGGTGGCGCGACAGCGACGAGACCAGCGTCATGATGCCGCGCCGCACCAGCGGCTCGCCGCCGGTCAGGCGCACTTTGGTCACGCCTTTGGCAATGAATGCGCTGCACAGCCGGTCGAGTTCCTCCAGGCTGAGCAGGTCGGCCTTGGGGAGGAAGGTCATATGTTCCGACATGCAGTATACGCAGCGGAAATCGCAGCGATCGGTCACCGAAACGCGCAAATAGGTGATGGCGCGCTGAAACGGATCGATGAGCGCGCGCGGCCCGGTGCCGGCGCTGTCGAGATCAAGTGAGGATGTGCCAGGGGTCGCAACCATAATTCGTCTCCGCGCGACAATCGGCGCCCGTCCGCATATAGGAAGTTTGACCGATATTGGCCATAGCGTCCAGCCGACGCGACACGCTCGATCATGCGCCGCGAGCGATACCGTGACGCAAATCATCGGTATCCGGAAGTAGCATTATTGCCTTGGCGGTGGCGCTGCCGGCCACGGCGCCGGAGCTTGCTGCGGCGTCGGGGCAGCCGCCGCGGGGGCAGGGGCGGGCGCTGTCGAAGCTTTCGGCTTGGCCTTAGGTTTCACCGTCGGCTTGGCGGTCGACGTCTTCTTCGCGCGCACTGGTTTTTTGACCGGTTTGGGCGGCGGCGGCGCGGGCATCAATTCGACCTGCACCGGGTTGGGGTGAAACTCCGGCACGCCGGAGCCGGAGGACACCGGATCGATGTCTTCGGAGTCGGGCAGGTAGCCGTTGAGTGAGAAGGTGACAGTCAACGGCCCAGTGGTCGGCAAGGCGAGCGCGCAAGGCGTGCGGCAAGTTTGTCCGTTGGATGTCTTGGCGTCGGCGCCCGGCGGCGTCAACTCGAAACGGACGGTGTCCATGACCGGCGCCGGCTTCAGCGCATCCATCCAATCCGGGGTGGAAGAACATGCTGCAAGGGCCAAACCCCCGCATGCAATTGCGATCACTCGATACATAATGTTTCAACCCGTCCGCTCTGACGACAGAAAGCGCCAGCCCACTCACAGAATACGGTTGCCGCGATCAGCGTGCAACCTTTCGCACCCCGTTAACCATACCGTATTCACCGTTGTGGCTACCATTCGCATCAAATTGCAGGCGAAATTGCGGCTATAGCCGACTGTAACTGCGCAAAATGGCTGATTATGCGGTCGGGATCGAACTCAGACACCGGCCGATCACTATAACCGAAATCGACGGCGATCACCGGGATACCGGCCGCGCGCGCGGTCCGGATATCGGTGGCGGAATCGCCGATCATGATCGCATCGGTCAGATCACCTCCGGCTACGGCGATAGTTCGGCGCAGTACCTCCGGGTCGGGCTTCTGCATCCCAAAAGTATCCTGCCCGCAGATGGCCGCGAACCGATCGGCCAGTTTGAGTTGCTTGAGCAGTAGTACCGACAATCGCTCGAGCTTGTTGGTGCAGACGGCGAGCCGGCAGCCGCGAGACACAAGTTCATCGAGCGCTTCGGTCAATCCGGGAAAGGGGCGCGAGCGGTCGGCAACATGCTCGGAATAGTGCGCGATGAAATCCGTGAATAATTGCTCGAGTTTTGCCGGCGCGACATTGATACCTTCTGCCGCCACGCCGCGCACTATCATCGCCCTGGCGCCGCCACCAATCTGGTTGCGTGCGGTTTCATAGGGCACTGGCGGCCATCCTTCCCGGCTAAACACCACATTGAGGGTATCGACGAGATCGGGTGCGGTATCGATCAGGGTGCCGTCGAGGTCGAAAACGATGGTCGGTGCGGCCATGGCAGATCGCTAGCGCATGATCCCGTCAAGTGGAAGGCCCTCGCGAGGCGATTTTCGGCTACCCAGACCGGGCGATCGGAGCTAGATAGGCGTGACATTAAATCCCTGATCCGCCCTCCAGTTTGCAACCGGTCGCGATGGATGCCGATGCCCAAAAACGCGCAGCTGCTGCTCGCGCTGTCGAATTCGTGCGCTCTGGCATGCGGCTCGGGCTGGGTACCGGCTCGACCGCGAAGCACTTCGTGGAGTTGATCGGGGAGCGCGTGCGCGGGGGGCTCGACATTATTGCAGTGCCGACGTCGGAGGCCACCCGAGCGGATGCCGAGCGTTGCGGTATTGCGCTCACTACGCTCGATGAAACGCCGGAACTTGACATGACTGTGGATGGCGCCGACGAGATCGCGCCAGATCTCAGCCTGATCAAGGGCGGCGGCGGCGCGCTGCTGCGGGAAAAGATTGTTGCTGCAGCCTCGGCGCGCATGGTCGTGATCGCCGACCAAAGCAAATGGGTGGCTCGGCTCGGCCGCTTTCCGTTGCCGATTGAGGTGGCTCCTTTCGGCCTGGGTGCGACGCTGATCGCGCTGCACAAAGCCACTGCCGCGTGCCCGGGGGCAGGGCCCTTGGCGGTTCGACGTGGCAAGGATGGCCATGCTTTCGTCACGGATGGCGGTCACTGGATCATCGACGCCGTTCTAGGACGGATCGATGATCCGAAAGCGCTGTCAGCCGCGCTTTCGGGCATTCCCGGGGTCATGGAGCATGGTTTGTTTATCGGTCTCGCGCAGACCGCTATTCTGGCCGGACCGGATGGCATCACAGTCGTCGAGCGGCCGTAATTTCTCGAATAAAAACGGAGTAATAAATGATGCGCATTATTCAGGCCATTAAACGCACCAGCCGCTTGGCTGCGGTCACCGTCGCGCTGCTCGCGTTTGGGCCGGCCGCGCACAGCCAGCAGCCATCGGCGGCTGCCCTGGCGACCGCCAAGCAGCTCATCGCCTCGACACACGCCACGACAATGTTCGATCCCCTGATTGCCGGTGTGGTCGAGCAGGCGAAACTCCTCTATCTCCAGCAGAACCCGGCGCTGAGCAAAGATCTCGATGAGATCGCGGCTCAGATACGGACCGATCTCACGCCGCGTTTTGTCGAGCTGAGCGACGAGATGGCGCGCCTTTATGCGACGCATTTCACTGAACCGGAGCTCAAGGCAATCCTGGCGTTCTACCAGTCTCCGACCGGACAGAAGCTGCTCGAACAGCAACCAACGGTCATCGAGTCCAGCATGCGCTTCGCACAGGACTGGGCCAATAAGCTATCCGACAAGGTGATCGCGAAGATGCGCGAGGAATTGAAGAAGCGAGGACACAACCTTTAAGCCGCAGCGGCCGGGATTATATCCGGCTAGTTTGGTGCATTGGGCGACAATCATTGATGGCAAACCACGGGGTTGATCTTTTTGTCATTGGAGCCGGCTCGGGCGGCGTGCGCGCCGCCCGCATCGCGTCAAGCCATGGTGCGCGGGTGATGATCGCCGAGGAGTTTCGGGTCGGCGGCACCTGCGTAATCCGCGGCTGTGTGCCGAAGAAGCTGCTGGTTTACGCTTCGCGCTTCTCCGACGAATTCGAGGACGCGGTCGGGTTCGGCTGGACCGTGCCGGAGCCGACGTTTCACTGGCCGACGCTGATCGGCAACGTCCATCGCGAAGTGACACGTCTGGAAGCGGCCTATACCGCGACGCTCGAGCACTTCAACGTCGCGCTGGTGAAAAGTCGCGCCGTGCTGGAAGACGCCCACAACGTGCGGCTAGCGGACGGCAAACGTGTGCGCGCCGAAACCATCCTGATCTCGACCGGCGCCTGGCCGCATTACGGGCCGAAAATTCCTGGTCTTGAGCACGCTATTTCGTCGAATGAGGCATTTCACCTGAAGGATCTCCCCAAACGGATCGTTGTCCAGGGCGGCGGCTATATCGCGGTGGAATTCGCTTGCATCTTCGCCGGCCTCGGCAGCGAGGTGACGCTGGTCTATCGCGGAGAGAATATTCTGCGCGGCTTCGATGACGACATCCGCGAACACCTCCGCAAGGAGATGCGCGGTCGCGGCATCACAGTCGCTTGCGGCCACACTGTTGCGGCGATCGAGTCGGCGGGCGATGAATTCATCACGCGGCTATCCGACGGTGGTACGATCACGGCTGACAAGGTAATGTTCGCGATCGGCCGGCGTCCGAATGTCATGGGGCTAGGGATCGAGAACCTGAACGTCAGAATTCATGAGCACGGCGGCATCGATGTCGATGAGTATTCGCGCACGACGGTACCGAATATCTACGCCGTCGGTGACGTCACCAACCGCGTCAATCTGACCCCGGTGGCGATCCGCGAAGGCCACGCTTTCGCCGACACAGTCTATGGCGGCAAACCGACGCGGGTCGATCACTCCAACGTGCCGACCGCGGTGTTCTCGGAGCCTGAACTCGGCGTCATCGGCCTGACCGAGCAGCAGGCGCGCGAGCGGCTCGCGAAAGTTGATATCTACAAGACCAGCTTCCGGCCCATGAAGGCGACGCTGTCCGGTCGCGACACCATGGTGTTCATGAAGCTGGTGGTGGATGGCATCAATGACCAGGTGGTCGGCTGCCACATTGCCGGCCCCGAAGCGGGCGAACTCATCCAGGTGCTCGGCATCGCGGTGAAGATGCGCGCAACCAAGGCCGATTTTGACGCCACCATGGCGGTGCACCCGACCGCGGCCGAGGAATTGGTCACCATGCGCGAAAAAGCCGTCAGTTACAGCCGCGCGGCGGCGGAATAGCCCTAAACTAACCGACTTTCGTGAATATCTGGCATTGGCGGGGCACCCTCGTGTATAACCCGCGCAAGTCATTGGAGTATTTGTTGATGCCCGAACGCTGGACGCCCGACAGCTGGCGCAAGAAACCGATCCACCAGGTGCCGGTATATTCGGACCTGCAGGCGCTGGACGACGTGGAAAAGCAGCTCGCGACCTTTCCACCGCTGGTCTTTGCTGGCGAGGCGCGCAGCTTGAAGAAATCGCTGGCGCGTGTCGTCAACGGCCAGGCTTTTCTGCTGCAAGGGGGCGACTGCGCCGAGAGCTTTGCCGAGCACGGCGCCAACAACATCCGCGACTTCTTCCGCGTGTTTCTGCAGATGGCGATCGTGCTCACTTATGCCGGCGCGCTGCCAGTAGTGAAGATCGGCCGCGTCGCCGGACAGTTCGCCAAGCCGCGCTCCTCGCCGACCGAAAAACGCGATGGCAAGGAATTGCCGAGCTATCGCGGCGACATCATCAACGATATTGCCTTCACAGAGGAAGCGCGTCGTCCCGATCCACGCCGACAGATCGAAGCCTATCGCCAGTCGGCGGCGACGCTCAATTTGCTGCGCGCCTTCGCCAAGGGTGGCTACGCCAGCGTCGAGAACGTGCATCAGTGGATGCTGCAATCGGTATCCGGTTCACCGCAGTCGAAAGCCTATGCGGATCTTGCCGATCGCGTTTCCGGCGCGCTCGACTTCATGCGCGCCTGCGGTCTGACCTTCGCGGTCGATAGCGCGCTCGGCACCACCGATTTCTACACTAGTCACGAGGCGCTGCTGCTCGGTTTCGAGCAGGCCTTCACCCGAGTCGATTCGACCACAGGCGACTGGTACGCAACCTCCGGCCACATGATCTGGATCGGCGACCGCACGCGGCAATACGACCACGCCCACATCGAATATGCGCGCGGCATCAAGAACCCACTGGGTCTGAAGTGTGGGCCGTCGCTCAAAGCCGACGATCTGCTGCGCCTGATCGATATTCTCAACCCTGACAACGAAGCGGGGCGCCTGACACTGATTGGCCGCTTCGGCGCCGAAAAGGTCGGTGACCAATTGCCGGCGCTGGTACGTGCGGTCAAACGCGAGGGCAAAGTGGTGCTGTGGTCGTGCGACCCGATGCACGGCAACACCATTACCTCGGCAAGCGGCTACAAGACCCGACCGTTCGACCTCATTCTGAAAGAGGTGCGTGGCTTCTTCGATATCCATCAGGCCGAAGGTACCCATGCCGGCGGCGTGCATCTGGAGATGACCGGGCAGAACGTCACTGAATGCACCGGCGGTGCCCGCGCCATCACCGATGCCGACCTCAACGACCGCTACCACACGGCCTGCGACCCGCGGCTCAATGCGGAGCAGGCGATCGACATGGCGTTTCTGCTGGCTGAACTCCTGCGGAAAGAGCGCAATGGGCGTGCCAAGCCGATGCCGGCGGTTGCCGGGCTGTGACCCTTGGAAGCTCTGTGTTTTCCGCTGCCCAGGCCCCTGATTGCGGCGCGAAAGCGCAGGCGCTAGATCATCGACATGAACGGGCGACCTTCCGATAGGCTGGCGATTGCGGTCGCGCAGCTCAATTCGATCGTCGGCGATGTCGCTGGCAACGCCGAAAAAGTACGCCGCGCGCGCATGACCGCCGCCACGCAGGGCGCGGATCTGGTCGTTTTCCCCGAACTGTTTATCGCCGGTTATCCGCCGGAGGACCTGGTGCTCAAGCCAGCGTTCCAGGCCGCCTGCCGAGCGGCAATCGAGGCGCTGGCCCGGGAAACCGAGTCGGACGGTCCGGCGCTGCTGGTCGGCACGCCCTGGGTCGACGCGGGCAAGCTCTACAACGCCGTGGCATTGCTGGAAGGCGGAGGGATCTCGGCGTTGCGCTTTAAGGTCGATCTGCCCAATTACGGGGTATTCGACGAAAAGCGCGTATTCGCGCCAGGGCCGATGCCGGGGCCGGTGAATTTCCGCGGCGTACGGCTGGGACTTCCAATCTGCGAGGACATCTGGGGCGAGGAAATCGTCGAATGTCTCGCCGAAACCGGCACCGAATTGTTGGTGGTGCCGAACGGCTCGCCCTATTGGCGGCATAAAGGCGATGTGCGGCTCAACATCGCGGTGGCGCGCATCACCGAGCAGGGATTGCCGACGGTTTACGTCAATCAGGTCGGCGGACAGGACGAACTGGTGTTCGACGGCGTGTCGTTCGGCCTGCACGCTGATTGTTCGCTCGCATTCCAACTTTCGGCGTTTCAGGAGACGATCGTCACCACGCAATGGGTTCGCCGCAGCGACACATGGCGTTGCGATAACGGGCCAATGGTCGCCGGCGCCGAAGCCGATCCTGCCGACTACGCGGCCTGCGTGCTGGGCTTGCGCGACTACGTCAACAAGAATGGCTTCCCCGGCGTCGTGCTTGGCCTTTCCGGTGGCATCGATTCCGCGCTGTGCGCGGCGATGGCCGTCGATGCGCTCGGGCCCGAGCGCGTGCGCTGTATCATGCTGCCGTACAAATTCACCTCAAAGGAGTCGCTCGACGATGCTGCGGCCTGCGCCAAGGCGCTCGGCCTGCGTTACGAGATGCTGCCGATCGCATCAGCGGTCGAAGGCATCGAAGCGGCGCTTGCGCCGGCATTCGCTGGATTATCGCGCGACGTCACCGAGGAGAACCTGCAGGCGCGCGCGCGCGGCACCATCCTGATGGCGATTTCCAACAAGTCCAACGTCATGGTGGTGACGACCGGCAACAAGTCGGAAATGTCGGTCGGTTACGCCACGCTTTACGGCGACATGAACGGCGGATTCAACCCGATCAAGGATCTTTACAAAACCGAAGTGTTCCGCCTTTCGCGGTTGCGCAACAGCTGGAAGCCCGAGGGCGCCATGGGTCCAGATGGCCCTGTCATTCCGGAGAACATCATCACGCGTCCGCCGACCGCGGAATTGCGCGAGAACCAGAAGGATGCGGACTCTCTGCCGTCCTACGCGGTGCTCGATCCGATCCTGGAGCGGCTGGTCGAACGCGAGGAGCCGATCTCGAGTATCGTCGCCGCCGGCTTCGATCGCGACACGGTGGTGCGGGTCGAGCGCATGCTCAACATCGCCGAATACAAGCGCCGGCAGGCGGCGCCGGGCGTGAAAGTGACGCTGAAGAATTTCGGCCGCGACCGCCGCTATCCGATCACCAACCGGTTCCGCGATCCCGGCACGCCGCCGGCGCCGGACGTGACGCTGGCCACGGGCACGCCGGCAACGACCGATTCGGTCGATTTCTAGTCAGTGAACTGGGAGAAACGTTGGCCCAACCGTGCGCACGGTGCGCTTGGTGCGGTCGGTTTCGCCCGGCGCTTCCGCAATCGAGGCCGGCGCAGCCGGTGTCTTCGCGTACGGATCGGAATGGATCGGCGTGCCGTCCGCACCGATCCGCGGCTGCGATAGTCGCTTGGTGTTCTGCTCGGTAACGACCACATCCCCGGGCGCCACCGTTTGGTCGGGTCCCGTCGCTTTGAGCGCCTCGGCCCAGCTTTCACCGGGCCGGCGGCAACTGCAGGCCGGATTAAGCGCCTTGCGATAGCTGAAAGCCGTTGGCAGTTCGGTGTAGAGCCGGCCATTGAGCGAGAACGCCTGCGCCACGTCCTCGCCGGGATTGTGATAGGTGTAAAGCGAAACCTCCGCCGCCGGGCACATACGCTGGCAGGTCGCTTCGTCGTCATGGAAACGATCTGGCGTCGTCTCGAACGAAATTGGAAAATAGAAGCCGTCACAGGTGCGGACGCAGATAGTGCGGAATGTGCCGCCCATTTGACCGGAGGGTGCGGAGAACATGCCGCCATTGCCGCCGAACAGGCGATCGAAGAATCCGCCTTGCTGGCCTTGCAACGCGGCAGACCGGTATTGTGGACCGCAGCTATTGTTGCCGAGCGCGATCAGCAGCGATTGCCGCTGTGCGGCACGCTCGGTGGTGCCGCCGCTCAGCTGTTCCAGCTGATTTTGCAGGCGATCGAGTCCATTTCGCTGCTGGTCGATTTGCCGGGTCAGGCTGCCGCATTGCGGCGGTGGATTGCTGAAGATCGAAAAGAAACCAGAGCTTTCGCAGCCCATGCGGCGCGATTGCGCGACCAGCCGGTCGACCTCGAACTGCTGATGGTGGACCGCGTCCTCGGCACGGCGGATTTGGTCGGCACGCACCGGGTCGTTGTTGCCGCGATCGAGCGAAGCAAGTTGCGCTTCCAGCCGCTGGCAGTTCGGGTTGGTCGATTGCGCTAGCGCGCCGACGCACGATACCATCGCTGTTGCCGTCACGACGGCAAGCTTGAGTAGACGACCATTCATGACCGGCACTCTAACGCGAAAATCATGGTTGTGCGAGCCTTGTGCTCAGTGCGGCCGTATGGTCTCTGCGCGCAGATTCCACAACACGCCGGCGATAATGATCAGGGCGCCGAGCAGCACGAAAATATCGAGCCGCTCGCCATAAAACGCCCAGCCGACAACTGCGATCAGCGGAATGCGCATGAAATCGAGTGGAACCACCAGCGTGGCATCGCCAGCGCGGAACGCATTGCTAAGGCAGTAGTGCGACGTTAGGCCCGCAGTGCCGACCCCAATTGCGGGCAAAATATGGCGCGCTTCGAGATGGAAAAATACTGTCGGATCGCTGCCGAGCAGTGAAAGCGGAAACTGGATCACCGCCATCCAGAACACGATGCCGAAGGTGGTCTCGGTCATGGTCAGCTTTTTGGTAGTGATCATGGTGATGGCGTAACCAAATGCCGCCGTCAGCACGAGAAATGCCGCCGGATTGAAACTGGCGATGCCGGGCCGCAGGATTACCAGCACGCCTATCAGGCCGAACACGATCACGCCGATCCTGCTCGGTGTGAGCCGCTCGTGCAGCAGCCACACCGCGAGTAGCGCGGTCCAGGCCGGCATGGTGAATTCGAGCGCGAACACCATGGCGAGCGGCAGCATGGTGATGCTCAGCGCCCAGGCATATTGCGAGGCGTAATGCACGGTGTTGCGCAGCATGTTGAGTTTCATGCGGCGCGGCAGCGCGTAAGGCCGCAACTCCGGCCGCAACAGCAACAGCAGCAACAGCACCAACAGGGCGACGCCGCTGCGGATGGCGAGGATTTCAAAAATGCTCAAGTTTGCCTTGGCCAATTCGCGGATCGATACCGCCATGACCGAAAACGAAAGCAACGCGCCGACCATCCAGAGGACGACGCGGGCGAGCTTGTTGGTGGTCACCGTTTGGTTCACTGAGATGTGGAGGCGGGCGGGCGCGGGCCGTGTCTAGCAAGCCAGCCGCTCGCCGTCACTCCGCATCCGGCTGATTTTCGGGCCGCGCTTTGTCGAAGGCCGGCAGCTTTAGGCAGGCGGTCTCGGCCGCCACGATTTTCGGAAATTGATCGAGCGGAACCTTCAGGCGCCGCGCATTGAACACCTGCGGCACCAGGCAAACGTCGGCAAGCGTCACATGGGCGCCGCAGGCATAGGGCCCCGGCGCGATCATCGCTTCGATCGCGTTGAATCCCTCGGTCACCCAATGGTGGTACCAGGCGTCGATCTCCGGCTGCTCGTGTTTGAGCTGACGCTTGAGGTATTGCAGCGTGACGAGATTGTTGAGCGGGTGGATATCGCAGGCGACCATTTGCGCGACGGCGCGGACCTTGGCGCGTTCAAGCGCATCGGCCGGCAACAGTGGCGGCTCGGGGTGGATATCGTCGAGATATTCGATGATTGCCAGCGATTGGGTTAGCACCTCGCCACTGGAGAGCTTGAGCGCCGGCACCCGCATCTGCGGATTGACCGCTCGGAACTCGGGTGTGCGCTGGCGGCCGCCGTCTTTGATCAAGTGAATGGAGACCATCTCATAGGGCAAAGTCTTGAGATTAAGCGCGATCCGCACGCGATAGGCGGCGGATGAACGAAAATAGGTATAGAGCTTCATGATTATTTCCCGGGGACGGAGCCAACGTCACAGGCAATTTACCCGCACCGAGGCCGGTTGGCGATATCGTCATGATCGCCGCCGCAGCTGCACTGCCGTGGTAGGCTATTCTCACTTTTGCGCCAAGCGAGCGGTGACGACGATGCAACAGCAGCCGCAATTGCTCATTCCGGCGTTTAGCGTCCTTTATCGCAGATTCGCGCCGGTCACTGAGCCGCTGATCCGCGTGGTCGCAGCGCCGATTATGGGGTTTCTCGTGGTCGCCATCGTCACGTACCATTGGCAGTTCGGATTCGCGTGGGAGAACCGCGGCATCGAATACTCGCTGTCCTGGTCGATCGTGGTACTGCATTCCCTCGTTCGCGGTGGCGGGCCGTGGTCGCTGGACGCGCTGATTGGCCGGGAATTGTGATGTCATGACTGGCAAAGCTTTTGCGTCAGTCGAGGACACAGCCGAGAAGAAAGTCTCGCTCGACCAGATCGGTTCCGGGCTTTACGCCTACATCGCCGATGGCGATCCCAATTCGGGAATCATTGTCGGCGATAACGCCGTCATGGTCATCGATTCCCAGCCCACGCCGGCGATGGCCGAAGAATTGATCGCCCGCGTTGCCAAGTTCACCGACAAGCCGATCAAATATGTGCTGCTCACGCACTATCACGCGGTGCGCACGCTCGGTGCCTCGGCCTACCAGGGTGCCGATATACTCGCCTCCGACGTGACGCGCGGTCTGATTGCCGAGCGCGGCAAGCAGGACATGGAATCTGAGATCGCCCGCTTCCCGCGACTATTCCGCGCGGCCGAGTCGATTCCCGGTCTGATCTGGCCGACCGTCACCTTCCCCGACCAGATCTCGGTATGGCTCGGCCGGCGCGAGGTGCGCATCATGCACGTCGGACGCGGCCACACCGCAGGCGACGCGATCGCCGTCGTGCCCGACGCCGGCGTAGCGTTTGCCGGCGATCTGGTGGAATATAAAACCGCTTGCTATTGCGGCGACGCGCATTTCACCGATTGGCTGGCGACCCTCGATCACCTCGCCGAGATGCAGCCGGCTGCGCTGGTCCCGGGCCGCGGCGCCGCACTCACGACCCCGGAGATGGTGGCGGAAGGCCTCGCGCTCACCAGCGACTTCATCTCGACGCTCTACGGCTCGGTGAGCGAGAGCGTGGTCAAGGGGCGATCGCTGAAGGACGCATTCGATTTCGTGCGTCTCGCCATGGATCCAAAGTTCAAGACCTTCGCGATCTACGAGCACTGTCTGCCGTTCAGCGTCGTGCGCGCCTATGACGAGGCGCGCGGCATCGAATGGCCAGCGATCTGGACCGCCGAGCGTGACCATGAAATGTGGGCCGCGCTGCAGGGATGAGGAATTAGATTCTCAGCGCGAGCAGATGATGGCGACCACGTCGCAATTGCCGTTCCGGCAACCGCCGGAGCCGCCGGACGGGATCGCGCCGGTGATGTCGTCGCGGTCGACCTTGCGGTAGGACGCGGCCGAGGCGAATCGGTGCGTCCGGCAATAGGTATTGGCCGCCGCTGCGCCGCATTTGTCGCCAGAGGCGAGGCACCGGTCGACGCCATAGCCGCCGCCGTCATTGGCGATGATGAACATGCGGCGTTCGGCCTGCGCGGACGTGACGATGTAGAGGACGGCGGCGATTCCGGCCACGAGTGTGCGCATGAAAAGGCCCGCGTTTGTTGGAGGCGCCAGCCCCGGCGCCGATCGCGAGAATGCGAGCAAAATCGTTAAAGGTTTCTTAACCGTACTGGCCGTGGATCGGCGGGCCTTGACGGTCCCGGCACAACGCATCATTGTGCGCCCGTCATGAACGGCCTTAACCATAGCTGCGGCATTTGCCGCGGGATTATTAGCTAGCGCACCACGCTGGCTGCGGCCGTCTTTTCTCGAATCGAGATACAAAGGGACGCCCGGCCAGCGGGAACGCCGGCTATCGGTGACCCATGGAACTACGGCTTTACGATACGCTAACGCGCGAGAAGCGGGTGTTCACCCCGATCGATCCCGCGCGCGTGCGCATGTATGTGTGCGGGCCGACGGTCTACGACTTCGCCCATATTGGCAACGCACGCCCGGTCATCGTCTTCGACGTGCTGTTCCGGCTGCTGCGGCATCTCTACGGGCTGGAGCACGTCACTTATGTGCGCAACATCACAGACGTCGACGACAAGATCAACGCACGCGCGGCCGAACGCGGCATTTCGATCCGCGAGTTGACGGAAGAAACCTACAAGAATTTCAAAGAGGACGTGGCGGCGCTCGGCTGCCTGCCGCCGACTATTGAGCCGCGTGCGACCGAGCACATCGAGCAGATGAAAGTTTTGATCGAGCGGCTGGTGAAAAGCGGCCATGCCTATGCGGCGGAAGACAACGTGCTGTTTCACGTGCCATCGATGCCGGACTATGGGCAACTCTCAAAACGCCCGCTGGACGAGATGATCGCCGGCAGCCGCGTCGAGGTCGCGCCCTACAAGAAGGACCCGCAGGACTTTGTGCTGTGGAAGCCGTCGAAACCGGGCGAGCCGGCCTGGCCGTCGCCGGCCGGCATCAAGACGCCCGGCCGTCCTGGCTGGCACATCGAATGCTCGGCCATGGCCTGGAAGCATCTCGGCGAGGCCTTCGACATCCACGGCGGCGGCATTGATCTGGTGTTTCCGCACCACGAGAACGAGATCGCGCAGTCGCGCTGCGCCTTCCGCACGCCGGTGATGGCGAATTACTGGATGCACAACGGCTTCCTGCAGGTGGAAGGCGAGAAGATGTCGAAGAGCCTCGGCAACTTTGTCACCATTCACGAATTGCTGAAGGATTGGCCGGGTGAGGTCATCCGTTTCACGATGTTGCAAACGCACTACCGGCAGCCGATCAATTGGACGGTCGTCGGCTTACGCGAAGCGCAGAAGAATCTTGATCACTGGTACGCGCTCACGGCCGACGCACAGCCCGGCTATCTTTGCGCCGACGCGCTTGATGCACTGCTCGACGATCTCAACACGCCGAAGGCTTTCGCCGCGCTGCATGAATTGCGCGGTGAAGCCGCCAAAGGAACCAAGCCAGCCGCCGCCTGCCTGAAGGCAAGTGCGCAATTGCTCGGTCTGTTGCAGATGCCGGCGGCCGCGTGGACGGCATTCGGTCCGGCATCGCTCGTGATTGACGAAAGCAAGGTCGTGAGTCTGATCGACGCCCGCGCCGCCGCGCGCAAGGCCAAGGACTTCAAGGAATCCGACCGCATCCGCGATGAACTCGCCGCCATGGGAGTCGTGCTCAAGGACAGCAAGGACGGCACCACCTGGGAGATCGCGCGATGATGGCCCAGGCGCATCCCAAGCTGGCGTTGCGGCCGTTCCTGCCGGCCGATACCGCGTTGCTGCGTGAAATCTTTCGCGACAGTATCGCGGATTTGACCGACGAGGACTACACGCCGGCCCAGCAGGACGCCTGGGCTTCCACCGCAGACGACGAAGCCGAGTTCGGCAAGAAGCTCGCCAGCCATTTGACGCTGGTGGCCACCATGGCCGGCTCGCCGGTCGGTTTTGCTTCGCTTGCCGGCGGTGCCAAGATCGACATGCTCTATGTCCATCCGGCGGCGGCCGGGCGGGGCGTCGGCGCCATGCTGGTCGACGCCTTGGAGAAGCTTGCCAGCGGCCGCGGCGCGGCGAAACTCACGGTTGATGCCAGCGACTCGGCGTGCGGCTTCTTCGAGAAGCGCCGTTACGTCGCCCAGCAGCGCAACACCGTTT
Source organism: uncultured Alphaproteobacteria bacterium (assembly GCA_963821785.1). GTDB lineage: Bacteria > Pseudomonadota > Alphaproteobacteria > Rhizobiales > Xanthobacteraceae > Pseudolabrys. Next base: position 72,376 of record CAWGFC010000002.1, read on the forward strand.
CCGTCGGCGACGAATGGCTCGCCAACACCACGCTGCATAAACAACTTGCCGCCAAGCGGGAGGCCTCATGACCAAGCCTGACACCCCGTTCCCGCGTCACTGGCTCTATTACATCGTGCTCAAATACGGCGTGATCGCGGCCGCCGCGCTCATCGCCTTCTATGTCGTCTATCGGATGGCCTGAGATCGCCATGGCCAAAGAACGCCTCTATCTGTTCGATACGACGTTGCGCGACGGCGCGCAGACCAATGGCGTCGATTTCACGCTCGCCGACAAGCTGGCGATCGCCGACATGCTTGACGATCTCGGCATCGACTATGTCGAAGGCGGCTATCCGGGTGCCAACCCGACCGATACGGAGCTGTTCGGCACGAAACGCGGGTTGACGACCACCTTCACCGCCTTCGGCATGACCCGCCGGCCTGGCCGCTCCGCCTCGAACGATTCAGGCCTCGCCGCCCTGCTCGAAGCGAAAGCCGACGCCATCTGCTTCGTCGCCAAGGCCTGGGACTATCATGTGCGCGTCGCGTTGGAGACGACCGAGGAGGAAAACCTCGCCTCGATCCGCGACAGCGTGAAGGCTGCCAAAGCGAATGGCAGGGAAGTCCTGCTCGATTGCGAGCATTTCTTCGACGGCTACAAGGCCAATCCGAAGTACGCGCTGGCCTGCGCCAAAGCGGCCTATGACGAGGGCGCCCACTGGGTGGTGCTGTGCGACACCAATGGCGGCACGCTGCCGCACGAAATCGAAACAATCGTGGCTGCGGTTTGCAAAGTGGTCCCGGGCGACCATATCGGCATCCACGCGCACAACGACACCGAGCAGGCGGTGGCGAATTCCTTCGCCGCGGTGCGTGCCGGCGCGCGCCAGATCCAGGGCACGCTCAATGGGCTGGGCGAGCGCTGCGGCAATGCCAATCTGGTGTCGATCATCCCAACGCTCAAGCTCAAGCCGGAATTCTCGGAAATGTTCGAAATCGGCGTCAGCGACGCCGCGCTCAAGAAGCTGGCGCACGTCTCCCATGAACTCGACGAGCGGCTCAACCGCAGCTCCAATCGGCACGCGCCTTATGTCGGCGAGAGCGCGTTCGCCACCAAGGCCGGCATCCATGCCTCTGCTATCGCTAAAGATCCGGCGACATATGAGCACGTGGCGCCCGATAGCGTCGGTAACAAGCGCAAAGTGCTGGTGTCGGAGCAGGCGGGCAAATCCAACATCCTGGCGGAGCTCGAGCGCATCGATCTCAAAGTGGACAAGGACGATCCACGCATCGGCCGCCTGCTGGAGATCGTCAAGGAGCGCGAAGCGATAGGCTATGCCTACGAAGCGGCGGATGCATCGTTTGAAATGCTGGCGCGCCGCACGCTTGGCACGGTACCGAATTATTTCAACGTCACCCAATTCGACGTCAATGTCGAGCAGCGCAACAACGCCAAAGGCGAGCGCGTAACGGTCACGCTCGCCGTGGTGAAAGTGAAAGTCGGCGACGAAAACATGATTTCGGCGGCGGAAGGCAACGGCCCCGTCAACGCCCTCGACCGCGCGCTGCGTAAGGACCTCGGCCAGTATCAGAAATATATCGACGGCTTGAAGCTCACAGACTACCGCGTGCGTATCCTCAATTCAGGCACCGAGGCGGTGACGCGCGTGCTGATTGAGAGCGAGGACGAAAACGGCGACCGCTGGACCACCATCGGCGTGTCGCCCAATATCATCGACGCCTCATTTCAGGCGTTGATGGATTCGATTGTGTATAAACTGGTGAAATCCGGCGCCCCGGCGTGAGATAGTTACGGCATGATCGATCACATCTCCATCGCCGTCCGCGACCTCAAAGCGGGCGAGCGCTTCTACACCGAACTGCTCGCCACGCTCGATATGACTAAGTTGCGCGAATGGCCAGGCGCCGCGATCGGCTATGGCAAGAAATATCCCGAATTCTGGATCAACCGGCGCAAGGATATGGCGCCGGTCGCAGCCGACAGCGGCGTGCACATTTGCCTCCGCGCATCGTCTACCGAAGCGGTCGATGCTTTCCACGCCGCAGCCCTTGCCACTGGCGGCACCTCCGACGGCGCGCCCGGCCTCCGCGCGCAATATCACGATAACTATTACGCCGCCTTCATTCGCGATTCCGACGGCAACCGCATCGAGGCGGTGACGTTCGTCGGTAAAACCTAAAGCCGGTCGGCTTCTTCGGGCGTCAGCGTTTTGGCGTTCGTCGGCGCTGTTTCCGCCGCCTTCTGCAGCATCGGCAAGATGTCGTCGACCTTGTCGGCCACCAGCAAATCAAAATTTAGATCGCCGCGGATGAATTCCAACGATTTCATATGATCGAGCAGCGCGCAGAGCGGCTGCCAGAAACCCGCGATGTTGGCGAGCAAGATCGGTTTCTTGTGACGGCCGAGCTGCGCCCAGGTCATTTGCTCGACGATCTCCTCGAGCGTGCCGACGCCGCCGGGCAGCGCGACGAAGGCATCCGCCAGCTCGAACATCTTGCGTTTGCGTTCGTGCATGTCGCGGGTGACGATCAGCCCGTGCGCGCCTTTGATGGCATGTTCGCGCACAACCAGGAAATCCGGGATGATGCCGGTGACCTCGCCGCCATGAGCGAGTACGGCCTCTGCCAATTCACCCATCATGCCGACGTGGCCGCCGCCGTAGACGAGCCCGATGCCGTTCTTGGCCATGACCGCTCCGAAGATGCAGGCGGCTTCCACAAAGGCCGGATTGGTGCCCGGCCCCGAACCGCAATAGACGCAGATCTTTCGGATTTTCGCAGGGTTCTCGATTCGACTCATGCCTGTGCATGTGCATCGCGCATTGGGCAGCGTCAAGGCCGTAGCTGGCAATCATTTATCGGCGGCTATGGTGGGGATGCGGGGTGATTACCGTTGGGAAACCGCCTATATGAGGGGCCTGAATGAGCGACCATCACCATCATCACCGTGCGGCCAATAGCGGCGCCCAGGTATCTAGTGACCGTGGCGCGCTGCTGCGCACCGTGGTTCACCTGTGGCCCTATATCTGGCCGTCCGACCGGGCCGATCTTAAGCTGCGTGTGCTCGGCGCCATGCTGCTGCTGCTTGCCGCCAAGTTGGCGACGGTTGCCGTGCCCTTCACCTACAAATGGGCGACCGACGCGCTCACCGGTCACGGCAGCGCCCCTGTCGCCGCTTCCGAATGGCTGGTCTGGGCCACGGCCGCGCCCATCGCGATGACCATTGCCTATGGCGGCATGCGTATTCTGATGGCGGCGCTCACGCAGCTGCGTGACGGGCTGTTCGCCAAGGTGGCGATGCATGCGGTGCGCAGGCTCGCGTTCCGCACCTTCGTGCACATGCACGAATTGTCGCTGCGCTTCCACCTCGAGCGCAAGACCGGCGGGCTCACGCGCGTGCTCGAACGCGGCCGCAATGCGATCGAGACCATCGTGCGCATGGTGATCTTGCAGCTTGCGCCTACCATCATCGAGCTCTCGCTGATCGTCGGTGTGCTGATGTGGAAGTTCGACTGGCGCTACGTGCTGGCGATCATGATCACCGTCGCCGTCTACATGACCTACACCTATCACGCCACCGAATGGCGCATCGGCATCCGCCGCAAGATGAACGAAAGCGACACCGACGCCAACGTCAAAGCGATCGACTCGCTGCTCAATTACGAGACGGTGAAATATTTCAGCGCTGAGCAACGCGAAGCCGAGCGTTATGACAGGTCGATGGCGCGCTACGAAGACGCCAGCACCATGGCCTATACCTCGTTGGCGGTGCTCAATGCCGGGCAGGCGGTGATCTTCACCTTCGGGCTCGCCGCCGCCATGGTGATGTGCGCCTACGAGGTGCGCGCCGGCACCAAGACCGTTGGCGATTTCGTGCTAATCAATGCCATGATGATCCAGCTTTACCAGCCGCTGAATTTCATGGGTATGGTCTACCGCGAGATCAAGCAGGCGGTAACCGATATCGAGCTGATGTTCTCGATCCTGGCGCGCGAGCCGGAGATCAAGGACGTCGACGGCGCAGCCGCCCTCCAGGTTACCAGCGGCACCATCCGTTTCGAAAGCGTGCGCTTCGCCTACGAGCCGGGGCGCCGCATTTTGAAAGGGATCAGCTTCGACGTGCCGGCCGGCAAGACGGTAGCGGTGGTCGGGCCCTCCGGTGCCGGCAAATCGACGATTTCGCGATTGCTGTTTCGTTTTTACAATCTAGCCGGCGGCCGCATCCTGATCGATGGCCAGGACATCGCCAGGGTCACGCAAACATCGCTACGGCGGGCGATTGGCATGGTCCCGCAGGACACCGTGCTGTTCAACGACACCATTCGTTACAACATCCGTTATGGCCGCTGGGAGGCGAGCGATGCCGAGGTAGAGCAGGCGGCCAAGCTCGCGCAGATTGACCCGCTCATCCGCCTGGCGCCAAAAGGTTACGACACCGAGGTCGGCGAACGCGGCCTGAAGCTGTCGGGCGGCGAGAAGCAACGCGTGGCGATCGCCCGCACCATCCTGAAGGCGCCGCCGATTTTGCTACTGGACGAAGCCACGTCGGCGCTCGACAGCCACACCGAAAAGGAAATCCAGGATGCGCTGGAGCGGGTGTCCAAGGGCCGCACCACGCTGGTTATCGCGCACCGGCTCTCCACCATTGTCGGCGCCGACGAGATCATCGTGCTCGATCAGGGCGAGATCGTCGAGCGTGGCACGCATTTCGCGCTGCTCGATGCGAAGGGGCTTTACGCTAGCATGTGGAACCGCCAGCGTGAAGCGGAGGAGGCGCGCGAGAAGCTTGCCCGTGTGGCGGAAGCCGAGGTCGCGCCTAACCGCAATCCGCCGCCGCTCGAAGATACGATTTCGGACGGCGCCGCGCGGCCGATCGAGGCGCCTGCCGACGCCGCGGAGTAGGATAGGACATGTCGATCTACGATTCGATTCGCGCGCAGATCGTGCCGATTACGCCAGAGGGCTATCCCTTCATCGGCGCTTTTGCGTTCGCCAGTCTGGTGCTGTTCTGGCTTTGGAGTCCGCTGGGCTGGGTCGGCACGGTGGCGACTCTCTGGTGCGCCTATTTTTTCCGTGACCCGCCGCGCGTCACCCCGGTGCGCGAGGGGCTGGTAGTGGCGCCGGCCGACGGGCGCGTCAGCCAGATTACCACCACGGCGCCGCCGCACGAACTTGGGCTGGGCGACGCGCCACTGCTGCGTATCTCGATCTTCATGAGTGTGTTTGATTGCCACGTGAACCGCAGCCCTGCCGCGGGCCGTATCGAGAAAATCGTCTATCAGCCGGGTAAGTTTTTCAATGCCGACCTCGACAAAGCGAGTGTCGACAACGAGCGCAATTCGCTGGTGGTAGCCACTGCCGGCAGCCGCATCGCGGTCACCCAGATCGCCGGCCTGATCGCGCGCCGCATCGTCTGTTTTGTGCGCGAGGGCCAGCCGCTTGGCGCCGGCGAGCGTTTCGGCATGATCCGCTTCGGCTCGCGCCTCGACGTTTATCTCCCAGACGGCACGCTGCCGATGGTAGCGGTGGGGCAGACCTCGCTTGCCGGTGAAACCGTGCTCGCCGATTTGAGCAATAATGACGCCGAGCGCGCCTTCCGGAGCGGATAAATCGTTAACGCAGGCGACAAAACAGGGTCCGCGCGCCGTGGCGCGGCTGCCCGTAGACGCGTATATTGGTCTTATGGTCTTTCCGCCGTTTGATCCCGCTCCGCCACCCCGGCACCGCCGCTTCAAGGCGATCCCGGTGCGCACATTGTTGCCCAATCTGATCACACTCCTGGCGATGTGCGCGGGGCTGACGGCGATCCGCATGGCCGTCGAAAACCGACTCGATCTGGCGCTGGCGGCAATTGTCCTTGCGGCTACGCTCGACGGCATCGACGGGCGCATCGCGCGCATGCTCAAGGGCACATCTCGCTTCGGCGCCGAACTCGACAGCCTCGCCGACTTCGTGAATTTTGGCGTGGCGCCGGCGCTAATCCTGTATTTCTGGGGCCTGCACGAACTCAAATCCGCGGGCTGGATCGCCGCGCTGGTATTCGCGATCTGCGCGGCGCTGCGGCTCGCGCGCTTCAACGTGATGATCGACGATCCCAACCAACCGGCCTGGGCGGCGAATTTCTTCATGGGCATTCCGGCGCCGGCCGGCGCCATCACCGTGCTGCTGCCGATTTATCTTAATTTCCTCGGCGTCTCCAACGGACTGATCACAGTGTGGCTGACGTTCGTCTACACCTTGGCCATCGCGCTGCTGATGGTCTCGCGCTTGCCGGTGTTTTCCGGCAAGCGAGTGGGCAAGCGTGTGGCGCCCGATATGGTGCTGCCGGTGTTCGTGGTGGTGGTGTTGTTCTTCGCCTTGCTCATCAGCTATCCGTGGGTCGTGCTCACCATCGGCACGGTCGCTTACCTCGGCTGTCTTCCGTTCGGCTGGCTGTCTCATCGCGACTATCAACGTAAGGATGCGGCGGCCGCAGCCGCGACCGCGTCGGCCGCAAGCGACGCGCCTTTGGCGGACCATGTCCCGGGCGGCGACTCCGATGATGAACGCCCCGCGCGTTTGAATTGACCGACGGCACCCACGGCACCGCTTAAACGTTATGCGCGCCATCCGCGTCCTTGCCTCCGCCGAACGCCGCGACCGCCCGCCGGTCGATACGGTGATCCTCGACTACGTCCAGCGAAGCGGCGCGCAGAAAATCGCGGTCACCGGCGTCAAAGGCGGCGCCTTCGAGATCGATCTACATGAGCCCACGCGGTTGCGCACCGACGACTTGCTGCTGCTCGACGACGGCGGGCTGGTGGAAGTCGTGGCCGCGCCCGAGCCGCTGATCGAAGCGCGTGCCGCCGACGCGGCTGTGCTGTCGTGGTTCGCCTGGCACCTCGGCGACCGCCACGTGCCGATCCAGGTGCTGCCCAATCGTATCCGTGCGCGCCGCGATGCCGCGGTCGAAGAATTGCTCAAGGCGCTAGGCGCAAAGACGACCGTTCTCGAGGCGCCGTTCGAACCGGAAGGCGGCGCCTACGAGTCATCGCATGCGCACGGCCACGCGCATCACGACCGCGATCATGCGCACGACCACCACGGTCACTGATTGCGGTAGCCCTGCGTGCCGAACGGGTAACCGGGCATCAGATCGTAAGGATGCTTCCAGCCGGGCAGGGCCTTCATGCGCTCGAGCCAGGCGGCGATCGCCGGATAATCCTTGGCGATGTCGAATCCGAACTCCTCCGCCGGATAGTAGAGATAGCCGGTCATCGAAACGTCGGCGATGGTCGGCCTGTCGCTCACCAGGAATTTTCGTCCCGTCAGCCGCTTATTGACGATGGCGAGGTTGCCCTGCGCGCGGCCCTGCAAAAACGCTATCACCGCCGGATCGCCCGCGGGCTTGGCAAAATTCTTCAGGAAGCGAAACGGCCCGAGGAAACCGTTGACCTTCTGGTTGTCGAAGATGATCCAGCGCAGCGACTCCAGCTCCTCGTCCTCGCCTTGCGGCTTGAACTTGCCGGTCTGGTTGGCGAGATAAGTGAGGATCACGCCCGACTGACTGAATTTCTTCCTGCCGTGCACCAGCACCGGCGCTTCGCCCATTTCATTGATGGTTTCTCGAAACTCCGGCGTGCGCTGCGGCGCCGCGCCGAAGAAGTCGTACCAGACCGGCTCCCAGTCGGCGCCGATCAGATTGAGCATCAGCGCGGCGCGATAGGCGTTGCCGGACTGGGCGAAGCAGTAGAGCTGATATTCGGGCATTTGGGATCCTGTTTGGTGGGGGGAGCTACCGCGTCAGCGTCACCGGTGTACCGGCGGTGGCCTGGCCTTCGAAACGGCCACCGGCGAAAGCGAGATGCGCCAGCGGCTGGTTATTCTGGTCGTCGATCGTCAGCGCGCCTTGCGCAAGCGTCCAGTGGCGGCTTGTGAAGAAATTGCCCGGGCATCCGCCCTCCGGCTCGATCATGCCTTCCTGGCCGCTCGGCGCGTTGGCGAAATTCATCCCGCAGGACGGTGCATTGGGGACCGACAAGACCCAGCGGCCGGTCATGATGACATTCGCCACCGGCGCCGTGGCCGGGGTTTCGCCGCCGAGCGGATTGCCGGCGCAGCTCGCAACCATCAGCGCAACGAGAGTGCCGCCGGCGATCCGGATTGTCGGCATTCCGCGGCGCATCCTCACTTCATGGTCGGAATCACGAACTCGGCGCCTTCCTTGGTGCCGGTCGGCCAGCGCGACGTGACGGTTTTGGTCTTGGTGTAGAAGCGGACCGAATCCGGTCCATGCTGGTTGAGATCGCCGAAGCCGGAGCGCTTCCAGCCGCCGAAGGTGTAATAAGCGAGCGGTACCGGAATGGCAAAGTTGACGCCGACCATGCCAACCTGCACGCGGTTGACGAAATCGCGCGCGGTGTCGCCGTCGCGGGTGAAGATGGCGACGCCGTTGCCGTATTCATGATCGGAGGGAAGGCGTACCGCCTCCTCGTAATCCTTCGCGCGCACCACCGAAAGCACGGGCCCGAAGATTTCCTCCTTGTAGATTTTCATGTTCGGCTTCACGTCGTCGAACAGGCAGCCGCCGAGGAAATTGCCGTTCTCGTAGCCTTGCAGCTTGAAGCCGCGCCCGTCGACCACCAGCTTGGCGCCTTCCTTGACGCCGGTATCGATGTAGCCGCGCACTTTGTTGAGCAGGTCGCGCGTGACCATCGGGCCGTAGTCGGCCTGCGCGTCGCTGGAGGGGCCGATCTTCAGGTTCTCGACGCGCGAGATCAGCTTGCCGACCAGAGCATCGGCAGTCTTCTTGCCGACCGGCACCGCCACCGAAACCGCCATGCAGCGTTCGCCGGCCGAGCCGTAGCCGGCGCCGATCAACGCATCGACCGCCTGGTCCATGTCGGCGTCGGGCATCACGATCATGTGGTTCTTCGCGCCGCCGAAGCACTGCACGCGCTTGCCGTTGGCGCAGCCGGTCGAGAAGATGTATTCGGCGATGGCCGACGAACCGACGAAACCGATCGCCTTGACGCGGTCGTCGGTGAGCAGCGTGTCGACGGCTTCCTTGTCGCCGTTGACGACGTTGAGGATGCCTTCCGGCAGACCGGCCTCGAGGAACAGTTCGGCGATCCGCATCGGCACCGATGGATCGCGCTCCGACGGCTTGAGGATGAAGGCATTGCCGCAGGCGATCGCCGGCGCGGCCTTCCACAAGGGGATCATCGCCGGGAAATTGAACGGCGTGATGCCGGCGACGACGCCGAGTGCCTGCCGCACCGAATAAAGGTCGATGCCGGGGCCGGCGCCTTCAGTGTATTCGCCCTTTAAAAGGTGCGGAATACCACAGGCGAACTCCACCACCTCGAGCCCGCGCTGGATGTCGCCGCGCGCGTCGGGCAGGGTCTTGCCGTGTTCGGAGGACAAAAGCTTGGCGAGGCTGTCGTATTCCTTCTGGACCAGTTCGAGAAACTTGAACATCACGCGGGCGCGCCGCTGCGGATTGGTCGCCGCCCAGGCCGGCTGCGCCGCCTGCGCATTGGCGATAGCGTGCTCGACCTCGGAATGCCTGGCTAGTGCCACTTTGGCCTGCACCTCGCCGGTGTTGGGATCGAAGACGTCGCCGAATCGTCCGGAGGACCCTTTTACCGTCTTGCCGCCGATGAAGTGGCCAATCTCGCGCATACCGCTCTCCTCCGAATTCTTAACGGGTCCTTGGTCGGGACTTTGGGGCTTTAGTGCCCATCCGCGACGATTTTTGCAGCTTTTTGCAGGCCGGTCACGGGTTGGGCCCGTTAATGCGGGCGTTTTTCTTTCACCAACAGTTAGCCTTTACCGCCTCTTAACAGCGCCAGTCTAGGGTCCTTCGTAGCGGCCGCTGTACTGTTTTGTGCTGCATGACGTACGCGTTGGTAGGGAAGTCATGGATATTGCCACCAGTTTAGGCCTGCTGTGCGGCGCCGGCGTCGTGACCCTCGTGATTTTGATGGGCGGCGACCTGCACATGTTCGTCAGCGAACATGCGTTCATCGTCATTTTCGGCGGGTCCTTCGCTGCCACGCTCATCCGCTTTCCGTTCGCCTCCATCATGCACGGGCTGCCGCTCGGCGCCAAATTCGCCTTTTCGATGCGGCGCATGACCCAACGCGAGCTGGTCGATGAACTGGCGGGGATAGCGGAAATCGCGCGTAAGCAAGGTCCCTTGGGGCTTGAAAAAGTCGAGAGCGAAGATCCCTTCATGGCCAAGGGCATCCGCTTCGTCGCCGACGGCTACGATACGAATTTCATCCGTGACAACCTGGAGCGCGACCGCGACAACTTCCTCACCCATCTCGACGAAGGCCAGAAGATCTACCGCGCCGTCGGCGATTGCGCGCCGGCCTTCGGCATGATCGGTACTCTGATCGGCATGGTGCAGATGTTCGCCAACATGACCGATCCGTCCAAGCTCGGCCCCTATATGGCCGGCGCGTTGCTCGCCACCTTCTACGGTGCCGCGCTCGCCAATCTGTTCTGCCTGCCCATCGCCGACAAACTGCATCTCAAGCTAGTCGACGAGGAAGTTAACCGCACCCTGATCATCGACGGAATTCTGATGATCCGCGAAGCCAAGAGTCCGACGCTGGTGCGCGAGATGTTGCTCGCCTATCTGCCCGAGAAACATCGGCACAGCGATACCGACGACGAAGACGAAGACAAAGAGGCGGAGGTAGTCGCCGCTTAAGGCGGCGCGTCCGAACGGCAACAACAATGGCCCGACGTAAAGAAGCGGCTCACGGCGGTCACGGCTGGTTCGTGACCTTCGCCGACCTGATGGGGTTGCTGGTCAGCTTCTTCGTGATGCTGGTCGCATTTTCCTCGCAAGACCAGGAGAAGCTGAAGATGGTCGCTGGCTCGATGCGCGACGCCTTCGGCGTGCAGGATGCCGCGCGCTTTTCCGGCATTATCGAGATATTGGGCTTGCCGACGCGGCCGAAACTCAAGAATGCCGCCCAGATCGATCCCTCCGAGGCATCCTCGATGCCGGCCCCGGACGACAAACATCGCGAACGCACCGACAAACAGCACTTCAAGAAGGATCAGCAGTTCACGATGGCGACGGCTTCGTTGCGCCAAGCCTTGCAGAACATGCCGGAGATCGCCGAAGCCTCCAAGCAGATCATGGTTGAGGAAACTAAGCAGGGCCTCAACATCGAGATCGTCGACCAGGACGGCCGCTCGATGTTCGCGGATGGCGCCAAGGAACCCTATGAGCGCACCCGCAAGCTGATCCAGAAGATTGCGCCGGCGCTAAAGGCGATGCCGTATCGCATCTCCATCACCGGCCACACCGCGTCGAGCAAAGTTCCGGACAAGCCCGGCTACGGCGCTTGGGAACTCTCCGCAGACCGCGCCAACGCGGTGCGCGAAATTCTGGCTGCCGAAGGCGTGCCGCCTGGGCACATTTTCATGGTGGCCGGTAAGGCCGACACCGATCCATTGTTCCCTGACAACCCGTATCTGTCGCCGAACCGGCGCGTCACCATTACTTTGATGCGGGAAGAGCCACCGATTCCGGCCGATTTGGCCCCGTGAGGTACCTAAATCCGGTGCCAGCTTATGTTAGATGGCTCTGCGAATGACGCATGGCTCGCTTTGCCTGCTTAGCGCAAACGACTATGCAGACATGGGGCTACGGCGTTATAAGCCGCGTCCCACACTTTTTGCATTGCAATAATCAATCCAGGCCAACAGAGCATGTCACCCAGCAAGGCCGCCGCCGGTGGCTCGGTCGCAGCCCATGATGGCAGCGAAACGCCAGCCAGGGCCGGCTTCTGGGCGCTGACGATCGGCTGCATCGGCGTCGTCTATGGCGACATCGGCACCAGCCCGCTCTACGCTTTGCGCGAGTCAGTGCTGGCGGCGGTAGGCCCCGGCCAGGCGGCGAGCGAGCCGGTGGTGCTCGGCATCCTGTCTCTGATCATCTGGGCGTTGTTCCTGGTGGTTACCGCCAAATACGTGCTGATCCTGCTGCGCGCCGACAACCACGGCGAGGGCGGCACACTGGCGTTGATGGCGCTTGCCTCGCGCGCGCTGGGCGGCAGCCGCGGCGGCGCGATCGTCATCCTGCTCGGCATTATCAGCGGCGCGCTGTTCTACGGCGACGCCATTATCACGCCCGCGCTTTCGGTGCTCTCGGCTATCGAAGGCTTGAAAGTCGTGACCCCTGCGTTCGACGATTTCGTGGTGCCTCTCACCGTGGTGATTCTGATCGCGCTGTTTGCCGTGCAGTCGCGCGGCACGGCTAGGGTCGCCACGTTTTTCGGCCCGATCACGCTGATCTGGTTTGCCGCCATCTCTGTCGGCGGCCTTTGGCATATCGGGCAGAATTTCGAGATCTTATATTCGTTCAATCCCTACTACGGCGTTCACTTCCTCCTGCACCACGGCATTATCGCCTTCTACACTCTCGGCGCCGTCTTTCTGGTGGTCACCGGCGCGGAAGCGCTCTATGCCGATCTCGGTCATTTCGGCCGCGGGCCGATCCGTTTTGCTTGGCTCGTCATCGTGCTGCCGTCGCTGTTGATCAACTATCTCGGACAGGGCGCACTGGTGCTGTCCAACCCTAAGGCGATCGAAAATCCCTTCTTCCTGCTCTTCCCGCAGTGGGCGCTGCTGCCGATGGTAGTTTTGGCGACCGCCGCCACAGTGATCGCGAGCCAGGCAGTGATCACGGGCGCCTATTCGTTGACACAGCAGGCGATCCAACTCGGCCTGCTGCCTCGCCTGGAAATTCGCCACACCTCGGAATCGCTGTTCGGGCAGATTTTCATGCCGCGCGTGAACTCGCTGCTGCTGGTCGGCGTGCTGCTGCTGGTCGCCTTGTTCCGCTCCTCGAGCGCGCTCGCCTCCGCTTACGGCATTGCCGTGACCGGCACCATGGTGGTCACAGGCATGATGGCGATCGTCGTGATCCGTCGAGTGTGGGGCTGGCCGCTGATCGGCGCGCTCGGTTTGATCGTGCCGTTCCTGTTCATCGACTTGACCTTCCTGTCCGCAAACCTGCTCAAGGTGGTGGAGGGCGGCTGGATGCCGCTCGCGCTCGGCGCTGCGGTGATGATTGTCATGTACACGTGGCGGCGCGGCAGCCGGTTGCTGTTCGAAAAGACGAGACGGCAGGAAATCCCGCTGGAGGGCCTGGTGGCCGGCCTGGAAAAGAAGCCGCCGACGCGCGTTCCCGGCACCGCGGTCTTCTTCACTAGCGATCCACAAAGCGCACCGACCGCGCTGCTGCATAGTCTCAAGCACTACAAGGTGCTGCACGAGAAGAACGTTATCCTCACGATCGAGACGGCGGACACGCCGCGCGTCAATCCGGCGGAGCGGGTGCGTATCGAACCGGTCGGCGACACATTCATGCGTATCATGCTGCGATTCGGCTTCATGGAGACGCCGAATGTGCCGAAGGCGCTGGCCATCGCGCGCAAGCTCGGCTGGCAGTTTGACATCATGTCGACGTCGTTCTTCCTGTCGCGCCGCTCGCTCAAACCGGCCGCCCATTCGGGCATGCCGCGCTGGCAAGACCGGCTGTTTATCGGGCTGACCCGCGTCGCCAACGACGCCACCGACTATTTCCAGATTCCGACCGGACGGGTGGTGGAGGTCGGTACCCAGGTGACCGTCTGACAAATTCCAGCTAAAAAGCGCGGCTCAAGGACCCGGAGTTGTGTCATGGCCGATGAGATGGCGCGCGCCAACGAGGTGGAGAATCTGACGCCGGAGCAGGTGGCGCGGGGCTTGACCGAAGGCCGCATGCTGCTTGTCGATGTGCGCGAACTGCATGAGACGGCGGCGGAAAGCTATCCTGACGCCGCGATCGTGCCGCTCTCCGCCTTCGATCCGGCCGCCATTCCCGACCCGCAGGGCAAGCAGGTGGTGTTTGCCTGCCGTTCCGGTCGCCGCTCGGTGACGGCCTCGCTCGCCGCTCAGGACGGCGGCTTTCCCTATAAGTCGCATCTTGCCGGCGGCATCATAGCCTGGAAGGCGGCTGGCCTTCCGACCCGCACCGGCTGATATCGAGAAAACCCATGCATAAGTTCTGTATCTTGACGCTGCTCGCGATTGGCCTGTTGCCCGCTTCAAGCGCGCGAGCGGACGACGGTGCTGTGTGGGCTTTGCTCAAGAAACCCGGCCATATCGTCTTGCTGCGGCATTCCAATGCGCCGGGATCGATGCCGGAGCCCTATGGCATCGATCTCAAGAATTGCGCGATCCAGCGTAGTCGTGACGATGCCGGCCGCGCGCAGGCCCGCCGCATCGGCAATGAATTCCGCAAGCACGGCATCACGCGCGTGCGCCTGGTCTCCAGTCAATTCTGCCGTGCGCTGGAAACCGCAAAGCTCACCGGTCTTGGCCCCGTAGCGGAATTGCCGGCCCTCAATCAAGTCTTTCTCACCGATGTTGGCGGCATGCGCGAGACCGCTGAAAAAACCGCCAAGTTCATGAAGACCGTTCCGCCCAAGCAGTTCACGATGCTGGTCTCGCATGTCACCAATATCCAGGCGATCGCAGGCGTGAATCTGTCGTCTGGAGAGATGGCGGTTTTGCATATCGACGCGGCTGGCGCCGTCGTGGTCGACGGCCGCATTCTGGTTCCCTGATTAGGGCAGCGCTTCGGCTGGCTTGCGGTCTTCCGGCCGCCAGCGCCGGTGCAGCCAGAGCCACTGTTCCGGATATTCGCGGATCCAGCCTTCGACTACGCCGGTGATGAGCTGCATGGTGCCGGCGATGTCGATTTTGCCTTCTGCATCGCGTACGGGCTTGATCTGGTCGGTCAATTCGCCGCGAAAGCGGTGACCGGGCAGCCGGACAATGCGCGCGCCGTGGATCGGGCATTCGAAATGTCGGGCCAGCCGCGCCAGCAGCGGATTGGCCATGGTGCGCTGACCGAAAAAGGTCACTTCGACGCCGCGCACGTAATACTGGTCGACCAGCATGCCGACATGGGCGCCGCGTGCGAGCGCATCGGCGAGTTTCATCGGTGCGAAGAGTCCGGTCGAAATCAATTCGCCCATGATGGCGCCGCGCGTCTTGGTTATCCATTCATCGAGGCGCGCGATGTTGGGCCGCCGATAGAGCACGGCGCTGTCGAGTTTATAGGTCGGCGCGGATATCGCCGGCAGTTCCCAATTGGCGAGATGGGCGGCGAAGATCAAAGCCGGTTTGCCGTCCTCCGCCAGGGTGCGGAAGCGTTCGACATCTTTCGGGTCGACCTGGATGCGCCCGTGTTCGGGATGCTCGACGTTGAAATCCCACAGCAGGTCGAGATTGGTGAACTCCGCGCCGACGCGGCCGAGATTGTCCCAGACCCCGCTTAGGATCGCTTCTATTTCTGCGGATGTCTTCTCCGGGAACGCGGCCGCAAGATTGGCGCGGCCGATCTTGTTTTCGGGCAGCAGCGGGCCGAGCTTGCGCATCACCGCGCCGGCGGCGTTCGCCATGCGGTCGGGATCGACCAAGCGCAACGATTTGATCAGCCCGATCGCCAGCGTGCCGATCACGGCGTCGCCGATGCGCTTTGCCGAGCGGCGCGTGCGCCGGATCGTTCGCCTGAACGGATTAGGCATCAGAAATGCACAATCACCTTGCCGAACACCTGCCGGCTTTCCATCCGCGCCAGCCCCTGTTCGACATCGGCGAGCGCGACCTCGGTATCGATGATCGGCGTCATGCCCGTCGCCATCTTAGACAAGCTGTCGCGTATGTTGCGCATGGATGCGCCGAACGAACCAAAAATCTTATACTGCTGCTGAAACAGCTGCATCAAATTGATGGTGACGGTCGGGCCGGCAGTCGAGCCGCAGGTCACCAGCCGGCCGCCGCGCTTGAGGCAGAGCAGGGAGGCGTTGAAGGCCTCGCCGCCGACATGCTCGAACACGACGTCGACGCCTTTTTTGGCGGTGAGTTTGCGGGTGACGCCCTCGAAGCGGTCGGTCTTGTAGTTGATGACATGATCGGCGCCGAGCGCCTTGGCCTTTCCCGCCTTGGCATCGTCGCCGACCGTGGTGATGACGGTGCAGCCGATCGCCTTGGCCATCTTGATGGCGACCGAGCCGATGCCGGAGCCGCCGGCATGCACCAAAATGATCTCGCCCGGTTTGAGCTTGGCGTTGTCGAACAGCATGTGCTCCACGGTGCCGAAGGCGATCGGCGCGCAGGCCGCATCGCGCAGAGATACCCCGGCCGGCACCGGGATCACCAGCCGCGCCGGCAGATTGATCAACTCGCGCGCGAAACCGTCGATGTGAAAGCCCATGATGCCGCCGACGTTCTCGCACAGATTGTCGCGGCCCTCGCGGCAGGCGGCGCATCGGCCGCACGTCATGGCGCCGTACATCACCACTTTGTCGCCCGGCTTGAAGCCGGCAACGCCCGGGCCCGCCGCGGCAATCTCGCCCGAGGCTTCCGCGCCGACCACCAAAGGCAACTTCCGCTTGGCGAAGGCCATGCCGCGGAAGCCCCAGAGGTCGAGATGATTGAGCGCGACCGCCGCAATGCGGATTTGCACCTCGCCATCGCCGGGCGGCGGAGGAGGGGGCACGTCGGCAAGTTCGAGCTTGCGATCGGCGATGAGTTTTAAGGCGTGCATGGCGGGGCTGGGCGGGCGCTATCAGGCCGGCTCGAGGCCCATCACCAGCGAGACGTTCTGCCCGCCGAAACCGAATGAATTGGAAATTGCGTGTCTGACGCGCGCCTCGCGCGCCTTGTTCGGCACCACGTCGAGCGGGATCGCCGGATCCGGCATGTTGTAGTTGATGGTCGGCGGAATGCGCTGGTGCTCCAGCGTGAGCAGCGAGAACACCGCCTCGACCGCGCCGGCCGCCGATAGCGTGTGCCCGATCATGGATTTGTTCGAAGAGATCGGCACATTCTTGATGCGCTCGCCAAATACGGCGGCGCAGCCGAGATATTCCATTTTGTCGTTTTCCGGCGTCGAGGTGCCGTGCGCGTTGATGTAGTCGATGTCGTCCGGCGCCAGGCCGGCATCCTTGATCGCGTTGGCGATGCAGCCGATGATCGGCTTGCCGTCGGGGCTCGAGCGGGTGCGGTGGAAAGCGTCCGTCATCTCGCCGCAGCCTTCCAGCACGCCGAGGATCGTGGCGCCGCGCGCCTTGGCCGAGTCGTAACTCTCGAGCACCAGCGCACCTGCACCTTCCGCCATCACAAAGCCATCGCGGTTCTTGGAGAAGGGCCTGACAGCAGCCTGCGGCACGTTGTTGCTGGTCGATAGCGCCGAGAGCAGGGAAAAACGGATCAGCGATTCCGGGCTGATCGAGCCGTCGGCGCCCACGCACAATGCGGCATCGGTCTCGCCGCGCCGGATCGCCTCGACGCCGAGCTGGATGGCGGTGGCGCCCGAGGCGCAAGCGGTCGATAGCGAGATCGGCGAACCTTTGCTGCCGAATTTGTCGGCCAGATAGTCGGCGACCGAACCGATCATGAACCGATCGTGATAAGCGGCAAAATTCGGGCTCGCCCGCAGCAAGTCGCTGTAGGTCACCTTGTCGTTGGCGCCGGCTTTCGCCGCGATTTCGATCCGCTGCGTCCACTCGACCTCGATAGGCGGCACTGCGATGAACAGCGGTCCCGGAAAATCGCCCGTGGCGCCGATGCCGGATTCGGCGATCGCCTCTTCGGCTGCGAGTTCGGCAAATCGCTCGGTCAGCGCCGCCGTCGAGCTTTGCGGCGGCAGGAAGTCGACAGTGCCGGCAATGCGGGTGCGCAGGCCGTCGGTCGGGAATCGGGTGATGGCACGAATGCCGGATTCGCCGGCGGTGAGCTTGGCCCAATTGTCGGTCTTGCCGGCGCCGAGCGAGGTGATCACGCCGCGCCCGGTCACGACGATGGTCGGTCGGCCCAGTCTGTCCTTCGACGGCATATCTCGCCCTCCCTCAGCCGACCCGTTCGACCAATGCGAGGCCTTCGCCCCGCCAATGTCCGACCCCGGTGACCACGACCTGCTGCAAATTGCCGCTCACCGGCTTCTCCAGCCCGGTCGCGTCGCAGGGCGGAAACAGACTACCATGGTCGAGGGCGATGGCCGCCAGCGCCACGTTCATGACGAATTGCGGCTCCGCCGCGTGTCCGAGATAGGTGCCGGTGGCGCGCACGGCAAGGTCCGGGTGCGCCGCCAGAAAAACCCGTTCTTCGGCGGTCGCGGCGGCAGCCCCGCTGGCGCCGGATAGCATCGCGGCGTGGCCCGGATTGATCCGGTCCCTGATCTTGTCCCAAAACTGCGCGAGCGCCTTGGTGACGTCGGCCGGGGCGCGTTTGGACCGGTCGGAATAGACCGCCGACAGGCGCGCCAGTGGCTTGGCGCCGCGCGCTTCGGCATGACCGCGTTCCTCGATCACCAGGAAAGCGCCGAGCGAGCCGAGTGCGACGCCGCCTTTGTCGCGCTGCCATATCGGCACAAAGCGATCCTTCAGCGCCGAACCGGAAAATTCATAAAGCATCAGCAGATCGGGCCGCTCGCCGTTGTAGGAGCCGCCGACCAGTGCGATGTCGCTTTGCCCCGCGGCGATGCGCGCGAGCGCAACGCGAATGGCGTCGACGCCGGACGATTCCTCGCCCATGAAGGTGCGCGAGGAGCCGGTCACGCCGTGCACGATGGAAATATTGCCGGCGAGAAGATTGGACAGCTGCGCCAGGAATAAAGTCGGCCGCAGGTCGCTCATCAGCCGCTCGTTGAGAAAGGCAGCCGGATTTTGTGCTTGCGGTAGGCCGGAAAGGATCGTGCTGTCGACGGCAAGATCGCGTTCGCCGCCGCCGGCGGCGACGATCATGTCCATGTGCGACAGGATGTCGGGCTTGCCCTTGACGCCCGCCGAGTCGAGCGCGAGCCCGGCCGCATAGGTGCCGATGCGCTGCCAGGCTTCCATCTGCCGCTGATCGCCCTTTTTCGGGATCTGGGCGTCGAAATTAACCGGCGCCAGCGGATGCACGACGAAAGGCGCGAATGTTGTCGTGTCCGCGCTCGGCTGCGCTTGCATCAGCTTTTGCCAGTGCGCCTGTGCGCCTTCGCCGAGGCAGGAGAGAATGCCGATACCGGTGATCCAGGCTTCGCGCGCCGCCTCAGCCATCGGCCCGCGCCTCGTTAGTCAGCAAGCCAACCGCCTCGGCGCGCTTGCGCATTTCGGCCGCGAATTCGGGACTGGGGAACGGCACCAGGCGGAACGTGAGGGTGGCGTTGCTGACAAGCCTGCCATCGCAGGAAATGCTCGCTTCGGTCATCGCGAAGCCCGAACCATCATGCGTGATTTGCGCCTCGACTGTGAGCCGTTGGCCCGGCCGGACGAAGGTGCGGAGTTTGGCTTCCCTGACCGAGGCCAGAAACGGCATGCGCTCAAATTTATTGGTCGCGACCAGCAGCCAGCCCGAGGTCTGCGCCATGGTTTCGATCAGCAGGACGCCCGGCATCAGCGGAAAGCCAGGAAAGTGTCCCTCGAAGATCGTGCTCTCGGTCGGCACCGTGGCCTCGCAGTTGATCGTGCGAGCGGCGAGATCGAGATTGAGGACCCGGTCGACCAGCAGAAAATACTCAAGGCGCATCGGCGTCGCCGGTTCAAGCGCTCTTGGCAGCGACGAGCTCGTCGATGCGGGCGGCGAGGTTCTTGAGGACGAAATACTGGTCGGTGGTGGCCTTGCCGTCGTTGACTTCTTGCGTCCATTGCTCGAGCGGCATCTTGATCCCGAACGCCTTGTCGATGGCAAATGCGATGTCGAGGAAATCCAGGCTGTCGATGCCGAGATCGTTGATGGCGTGGCTCTCGGGCGTAATGGTGTCGCGCGGGATGTCGCAGGTCTCGGCGATAATATTGGCGATGGTGTCAAACGTCGAAGACATCGGTAACTCTCTGATTAATTTGGAGTTCTGGCGATCGGACGGCCGCGATGTCCGGTCCAGCGCGCTAGCCCTCGGCACGGCCATTCACCGGCTTTCGGTAGGCTGCCCGTATAGCGAAGCGCCGCCTCAAGTTCAATGGCGGCCGGTATTTGCTGGGAAAAGAGGCAAACGGCCCGGGTGCCTGTGCCGTGCGGCGGATCGGCCCCCCGCGCCCGCCTCACCAGCGGCGCGTGGGTACCTCGACCGGCGCGCAACCGCGCCGGCCGGACAGCACGCAGTCCTCGTTCTTGCGCAACTCGGCCATTGTTTCGGCGAGCCACAGCCCGGCCCCGATCAAGGCGAGCACGAACACGAAGGCGGCAATGTTGACGGTCATGCGGTGGCGATAGTCGTCGGTGCCTTCGCCGCGTTCGAATTTGGCAAGATCGTCGACCGGCGACGGGGCGCTCGCCCGCCAGCGCCCGGCCGCCCGGCCGCGCGGGAAACGCACCACGCGCGAGTCGCGGTCGGAGGACGATGATCGATCCCCGGTCATGATGCCGCAGTCTATCACGGCGGACGCCGCTGTTCGACCGGGTCAGCACGCCGGGGGAACCTTCCTTAAGTGGACGCAAATATGCCGCCCGCGTAGACTTCGCACGATGAGCAAAACCATCCGAACCCGGCAGATCATCGCGCTGGTTGCGGCCTATGTGGTCGCGCTGCAGGCTTTGCTGCTGCCGCTGTCGATGGCGGC
This sequence comes from uncultured Alphaproteobacteria bacterium, assembly GCA_963821785.1. Lineage (GTDB taxonomy): Bacteria > Pseudomonadota > Alphaproteobacteria > Rhizobiales > Xanthobacteraceae > Pseudolabrys. The sequence continues at coordinate 92,979 of CAWGFC010000002.1, forward strand.
CGCGAGCCCCCTTGCGACAAGCCTGTGCGTCGCCGTCTCGGACGGCGGCTCGCACGCGCCATCGCCGGTCAATCACGACAGCGGCTGCCCCTGCGCCGCCGGCTGCGGGATGCAATGCTGCGCACAGACATTTGTCGGCCCGGCGCAAATCATGGTCGCGCGCCGTGCGACCGTTGCCGTCACGATGACGCCTGCGCCCGCGCTCGAACCGGTCGTGCGCTTGGCCGATCGCAGCCCGCAAATCCCGCGCGCGCCGCCCGCGGTCTGATTTCCGAACCTAATTCCCGCAAATCAAATTGCACGCCGCGCTGAACAACAAGCGCGCGCTGCATCGTCAGGAGAATGAATTATGACCCGGATTGCACTCATGATCATCGCCGCGCTGTCGGCCCCATTAGCCACGTCGCTGGCGTTTGCTCACGATTATACCGTCGGCAGTTTGAAGATCGACCACCCTTGGGCGCGCGCCACGCCGAAAGGCGCCAGCGTCGGCGGCGGCTATATGAAGATCACCAACAACGGATCCGAACCCGACCGTCTGATTGGTGGTTCGACCGACATGGCGAAGAGCTTTGAAGTTCATGAGATGAAGATGGAGGGCGGGGTGATGAAGATGCGGCCGGTCGCCGGCGGCCTCGAGATCAAGCCGGGCGAAACCGTTACGTTCGACCCCAGTGGCTATCACGTGATGTTCGTCGGCTTGAAGGACCAGCTCAAGCAGGGCGGCCGTTTCAAGGCTACGCTGGAGTTCGCCAAGGCGGGCAAGGTCGACGTCGACTTCGTGGTCGAGGGCATCGGCGCCAAGGCGCCCGCCGCAGATCACGACATGCCGGGCATGGGCGGCATGCAGATGAAGTGACGGCGGCGGCTACCGCTCGGCGAACGCCAATTCGGCGTCCGCCAGCGGCATCATGCGGAATACGTTGAGCGTCATCGAGATCATCACGTAATAGCCGAGGATGCCGACCAGCTCGACCGTTGCCGCATCGCCGAGAAAGGCGTGCACGCGCTTATAGGTGCGGTCGCTGACGCGGTTGGTCTTGTATAGTTCGCGGATGAAGGCATAGATCGCGCGCTCGTCCATGGGTGCCGATTTTGGCTCGCGCCCCGCGCGCAGGTCCGCGATAGTCTTCGGCTTCACGCCGGCCTTTTCGGCCACAGGCGCATGGGCGAACCATTCGTACTGCGCCTTCCACCGCCGCGCCGTGCACAAAATGGCGAATTCCGACAGCCGCGGCGGCAGCGCCGTCTTGTAACGGCAATGGCCGCCGAGCGCCTGCGCCAGGTGGCCGAATTCCGGTGCGTGCAGCCAGACCGCGAAGGGCCCGCGCGGGGTGACCGATTTGCCGCGCGGTCCGGAGCGGATCGCTTCTAGAAGCGCGCGTTGGGCATCGTTCATCTGCGCTTCGTCGAGGACGGGCAGGCGTGGCGCGGGGCGCTTGGCGGGCATGGGAGTTTCCTTGTGGGGCAGGACGGCGGAAGGGTGCGGGCGTGACGGGGATGCAGGCTTTGGTCAGTATAGTGCAAAGTCGGCCGAAAATTCACAACCCGCGAGGGCGCACGCCATGGTTGGCCATCGACTTCAGATACTCACCGCCACGCTTGGCCTGACATTGCTCGCCGCCGATCAGTTTGCTTGAATTATTGGCGCCGTTGTAATCCGGTTACTGCACCGCCGCCGTCACCCGGATCAGACCGCGATCGAGCATGTGCAGCTCTTTGGCGGCGGCCATCGACAGGTCGATGATGCGGCCTTTGCTGAAAGGCCCGCGGTCGTTGACGGTGACCACGACGCTGCGGTGGCTTCTGGGGTCGGTGACGCGCACGCGCGTGCCGAACGGCAGCGTGCGGTGCGCGCAGGTGAATTTGTTCGGATCGTAACGTGCGCCGGAGGCGGTCAGCCCCCGATAGTCTTTGCTGTAATAGGCGGCGACGCCGGAAATTTGCTTGCCGCTTTGCGCCAACGTTGGACCGCACGCAAATGAGCACAGCAGCGCCAGGCCGGCCGTCGTCAAACTCTTCCACGCCATTTGCCGCTACACCCCTCAATTCATGCTATCCGTCGATAGAAGCAACCGGCGGCTAAAGTATGACCGCGCACCTCAGATCTTAGGATTTCTCCGCGCGGCCGGAGGTGCGCCGTTGCATCGTTGCGTGATGGGCGGTGGCGCGCGGCTTGCGGCCGCTAGCGGCGCCGCGGCTGTCGAGATGGCGCGCCGTCAATTCGACGCGGGCGCGGCATTCCTCGTGCAGTTCCGCTAGTTCTTCGTCGCTGAGGTCCTCAATGTCCGCAAATTTGTTCTGCGCGCCTTCCATCGCCAGCACGAGTTCCGACAGCTTGAGCTGAATCGCCATCGTGTCGCGGTTCTGCGTGTTCTGGATCAGGAACACCATCAGGAAGGTGACGATGGTGGTGCCGGTGTTGATCACCAGTTGCCAGGTGTCGCTGTAATCGAAGATTGGGCCGGTGATGATCCAAACGACGACCACCGCCACCGCGAGCAAGAATGTGGCCGGATGTCCGGTCCATAGAGCGGTCGCCTGCGCGAACCTGGAGAAACGCGCGGCGAGGGCGGCCGAACCGGTCCATTGCGGACGTTTGTCGCGAGGCGTGGTCTTCGCTGCCATTAAATCCCCCGACAGGCGGCGCCGATTGCTGCGAGACGCGCCAACCCGCGTTCTCCAACGCGCAGGCGGGTTCCCGAGTTCCATGGCGAAGCCGGCGGGTTGCCTTCCTGCAGGCGCGATCTCAGACAGGAACAATGGGGGCGGCCATCGCGTTGTCTTGGCACGCGAATTGATCCCGCAAGCGATAAAAGGGGACTGCCATGTTGAGTTGGGCCGTTACATTCCTCATCGTCGCTTTGATCGCCGCCGTGCTCGGCTTTGGCGGTATCGCCGGTGTGGCGATCGAGGCTGCCAAGCTAGTGTTCTTCGTGGCGATCGTTCTGTTCGCCATAGCGGCGCTCGTCGGCCTCTTTAGAGGTCGTGCACCGACGGTACCGTAGCGTAGCGTCAGGCGTAGACGTTCGAACGAAGAGGCCCCGCGCGGCAGCAGCCGCACGGGGCCTCAAGTTTTATACGTGCCGCTCAATAGCGCGGATCGTACATCTGCAACTCGACCAGCGCACGCAGATCGTTCGGCGCCGGTCCAGTTGCGAGGCCGCGTTGATAGGCAACCGCGGCAACCGCCGCCGCGATGCGCGCTGACACCTCGCGGATGCGCGGCAGCGCCGGATAGAGGCTACCCTGCTTGAGGTCCTCGTCGCTGACCATGTCGGCCAGCGTATGCGCCGCTGCCATGAACATCTCGTCGGTGACCAGCTTGGTGGCGCTGGCGATGGCGCCGAGGCCGACGCCGGGGAAGATGTAGGAGTTGTTGCCCTGGCGCGGCACGAAGGTCTTGCCGTTGAGCGTCACCGGATCGTAGGGGCTGCCACAGGCAAACAGCGCGTTGCCATTGGTGTGCCGGTAGGCTTCCTCCGCCGAGCATTCCGCCTTTGACGTCGGGTTGGAGAGGGCGAAAATGATCGGCCGCTTGTTGATCTCGGCCATCGTCTTGAGCACCTCCGGCGTGAAGGTGCCGCCGACCGCGGCGACGCCGATGATCGCCATCGGCTTGAGCGCCTTGACCGCTGACAGAAAATCGCTGGCCGGTGCGTGCGGATGGGCGTAACGCTGTTTCTCGGCGTTGAGGCCGGCGCGATCCTTGACCACGAGGCCTTTGGAATCCACCAGCCAGATGTGTCCGCGCGCCTCGGTTTCGGAGAGGCCTTCCGCGACCATGGCCGACACCACAAGATCGGCAATGCCGGTCGCCGCTTCGCCGGCGCCAAGGAACAAGATGCTCTGGTCCTTGAGCTTGCCGCCCTTGACGCGCAGCGCGGTGAACAGCCCGGCGAGCGCGACCGAAGCCGTGCCCTGGATGTCGTCATTGAAGGTGGGAATCTTGTCGCGGTATTTGTGCAGCAGATGGAACGCCGCGTGGTTGGCGAAGTCCTCGAACTGGATCAGCACGCCAGGGAAAACGCTACGCGCGGCGGTGACGAATTCGTCGACGAAGTCGTCATAGGCCTGGCCGGTGAGCCGCTTCTGGCGGATGCCGACATAATAAGGATCGGTCAGAAAGGCTTCGTTGTTGGTGCCGACATCGAGCATCACCGGCAAGCAGAGCATGGGGTGAATGCCGGCGCAGGCCGAATAAAGCGACAGCTTGCCGACCGGGATACCCATGCCGTTGGCGCCGAGATCGCCGAGGCCGAGAATGCGTTCGCCGTCGGAGACGACGATCAGCTTGGGCGCGTAGGGCCAGTTGCGCAGCACCGAAGCGATACGACCTTTGTCGTTGGCGCTGACGAACAGGCCGCGCGGACGCTGGAAGATATCGCCGAACTTCTGGCAGGCGAGGCCGACGGTCGGAGTGTAGATGAGCGGCTGAATCTCGTCGATGTTGTCGGCCACGATGCGGAAAAACAGCGCCTCGTTGCGGTCGTGCAGCGCGTTGAGCGCGACGTATTTTTCCAGGTCGTTGGGCAACTTGCGCAGATTTGTCAGCACACGCTCGGCCTGCGCTTTCATCGTCTGGACATGCGCCGGTAAGAGCCCGCGCAAGCCGAGCGCATCACGCTCCTTGTCTGTGAAAGCGGTGCCTTTATTGAGCAGTGGATCGCGCAGCAGCGCCATTCCGTGCGGCATATCGCTATCGGTCGACGAAACGGCCGCCAAGTTCGGTTTGTTCATGGAAGTACCCCAGCAAGATCAAATGATTACGGGCAGCCATCGGCCGAGCGTGGAGGTAAGCCGGTGTGCGTTCGGGTTTACGGCAGGGAGCGCGCGAGGAGCGTAGCGTCGTCCACCGCGGCTTCCCAGCAATTGGTGCAGATGAAGTCGCATGATCCTGCTACCGGGTTGTTGAGCTAGGTCAAAGGGGCGTAAGCAGTATATCAGACCTGCGTACCCTGCCGTATCGCGATAGCCTGATCGGCGGCGGCGGTTCCGGTGAACCAGCCGCCATGCGCGGTCGAGAAATCGCCCTTCGAGCAGGCTTCGCCCGCGAAGAACAGGCGTCCGTCGACCGGCGCCGCCAGCCCCGCGCGGGCATCCGCCTGACCTGGCAGCGCGTAAGAGTAGGAACCCTGCGCGAACGGGTCGACACCCCAGCGGTGCATGGCAATGGGCCTGAGCCGCGCCGCAAAGCCGTTGCCGCACAGCGATGTTAGTTCGGCGACGGCGAAATCGAAGAAAGCGTGTTCGCCGCCGGCCTCAAGCGCGGCGGCATGGCTGCCGCCGAAATAGGCCTCGATCATCGGCCGGCCGAACGGGCGAATCTGGTAGCTCGCGGTCGCCACACGGTCGGTGTGGGCGAAGACGCGGCTGTTCGGTTCGAACTCCTCGGCACGGCTAAGCGCGATGAACAGCTTGTCGGCGAGCCCGAGGGGCAGGCCGCGCGCGGCTTCAATCTTGTCGGGCAGGGCAGGGAAGAACAGCGCTTCAGCGCCGGCGAGCACGGCGGTCGGCAGCGTCACGATCGCCCGGTCAGCGATAATGGTGCCTTGCGCGGTCTCGATCTTTATTTTGCGTCCGCTGTGATCGATGCGCGTCACCGGACAGTCGAATGCCGTGAGCAACTCCGCGCCGGCCGCCGCAATGGTCGTGCCGTAGCCTTCGACGACACTCCAGTTCATTCCCGTGTCCTGATAGTTGACGAAATCGCGTCCCGATACGCGGTCGAGCTCGGCGCCGCTGATAAAGGTACCGACCGCCGTCACCAGATTATTCCAGCGGCCGCCTGGCGGCAGCGCCGCGTTCGCGGCGACGTCGCCGCCCTTGGCGAGCATCGCCTCGAGCCGGTCGTAGAGCGCGTCCATCGCCTCGCGGAAGTCCTGTTGCTCGTCGAGCGGGAAACGGATCGGCAGCGACGGTCTGGTCCAAGGCGGCCGCGTTTTGTCGATGGTGCGGCCTTGGCTCTCGGCAATTTTCGCCCACGGATTGCGGTCGGCCGAATGCAGCCAGCCGCAGCCGAGGTCGAGCGCATAGCCCGATGCATCGGCCATGGTCCAGGCCCGGCCGCCCAGCCGTGCGCGCGCTTCGATGATCAGGCAATCGACGCCCGCCGCGCGCAATCGCCGCCCGGCGGCAATGCCGGCCGCGCCACCGCCGATGATTGCGACTTCGGTTTCGTCTTTCGTCATTGTGGAATCCAATGTAGTCGCTGACGCGGCCCTTCACAAAGTCGGGGCGTACAAAAGACGCTCGGCGCAAGGCCTGGATCCTGGAAAATTCGACATAGCTTGTCCGCGACCGCGACCGCGACCGCAGAGCGCGCTATATTGGGCGTTGGCTGCCGCGCTGTCCCGAGGTCCCTCGCTATGTGCATTTTGCGCAAATTCTTTTCGCGGATTGAAATCGTCCGGGCGCCTTTGGCGGCGCTCGCCGCAGCATGTCTGTTTGCAGGTGTCGTGCTGGCGCAACCGGCGCTCGAAGCGCGTTCCGCGCAGCCGCCCAACATTGATGCGCTTAAGCAGCAACTTCTCGCCTACAAAAGTTCCGGCGACTACGAGCGCGGCCTCGCGGCGGTGGCGGCAAAGGCGCAGGCCTATGTCGAAGCGCACGCGGCCGGCGTCACGAAACCGGCGCTGGTGCTTGATATCGATGAAACCTCGCTGTCGAATTGGCCGCGGATCGTCGCCGACGATTTCGGCTACATCCCAAGCGGCGCCTGCAACCGCTTGCCGAAAGGCCCTTGCGGTGCAAATGCGTGGGAGATCAAAGCGGTGGCGCCCGCCATCCAGCCGACGCTGCTGCTGTTCAACGCCGCGCGGGGCAAAGGCGTAAGCGTGTTCTTCATCACCGGCCGTGACGAAAGCGAACGGACCGCGACGATCAGCAATCTTCGCCGCGCCGGTTATCGCGGCTGGACTCGTCTGGTGATGAAGCCGGTAGGCCTTAAAGTGAAATCCGCCGCCGACTTCAAGGCGCCGGAACGGGCGAAAATCGCGGTGCAAGGTTACACCATCATCGCCAACATGGGCGATCAGCCGAGCGATCTCGCCGGCGGCAATCCCGACGATCGCGCGCGTCAGTTCCTGCTGCCCAATCCGTTTTATCGTATTCCTTAGGGAGATCGGGGCGCAGGGAGGCGGCTATTCCCCGCCGCCGGCCATTACAGCGCGGGTTTGCTGGTCGGGCCCGAAATCCTCGGCGTCCTCGATCGACATCAATTCGGCGAGCCGTGTGCGTGCGCGGTTGACGCGCGACTTGATGGTGCCGACCGCGCAGCCGCAGATATTGGCGGCTTCTTCGTAGGAAAATCCCGAGGCGCCGACCAAGATGAGGGCCTCGCGCTGGTCGGCTGGCAATTGCGTCAGCGCCTCGCGGAATTCGCGGAACTCGACGCGGCCGTATTGCTCCGGCTGCGACTTCAGCGTCTCGGCATAGCGGCCTTCGCCGTCCTCGACCTCGCGCCGGCGCTTGCGATATTCCGAGCGGAAATGGTTGCGCAGGATGGTGAACAGCCATGCCGACATATTGGTGCCGGGCTGGAACGAGTCGATATTGGCGATCGCGCGCAGCATCGTCTCCTGCACCAAGTCGTCCGCGCGATCGACATTCCCGCACAGCGAGATGGCGAATGCGCGGAGGCTTGGCACCGCACCCAGAACGGCTTTACGGACCTGCTCGTCCATGCGTTACTGCCCGTCCTTGTTACCGTCGCCATTGATGCGATTGATCAGTTCGGCGAACCGGTCGGGTACGCCCTGGTTCACCACGTCGTCGTACATCGAGCGCAGTTGCTGACCGAGCCGCGCCTGCACCTCGCGGCTGAGCTTGGCCGGCTTGGACCCGGGCTTACGGTTGCGGGTTTCCGCGGTTTCCATTGGTTTTTGTTGTCCCACGGGTTTGCGTTCAGTCATCGATCAACCCCAAATCCCCTTGCCGAAGCCAGGCGCAGGTCCCCCTCTGCGTCCATGCGAAACCCCTGAATTGGCGGATGGTTCCACGGAAAGGGAACTTTTTTCCAGTGTCCTAGTTAGGACACTTGAGTACGCTTGATCGGAACGTTGGGGGCCTTGCCCGTCACGCCCAGGGCACATTGGTTCGGGAGGGATTATTGTCGACATCTCAGACAGTTGCGCAGCACGTGCCTTATCTCCGGCGCTATGCCCGGGCACTTTCAGGTAGCCAGGCCTCTGGCGACGCTTATGTGGCGGCGACCCTGGAGGCGCTGGTCCAGGACCCCAAAATTCTGGACACCACCGCATCGACCCGCATCGCGCTCTACCGGCTGTTTACCAAAATCTGGAATTCGGTCGCGCTCAACGGCAAACCCGGCGCGTTGGACAGTAACCAGCCGGTCGAACGGCATCTTGCTCAGATCGCACCGATGCCGCGGCAGGCTTTTTTGCTGGTGGCGCTGGAAGGGCTATCGGAAGACGACGCCGCCAAAGTGCTCGATATCGATGTGCCGAAGCTGCGGGAGTTGGTCGAGGACTCGGGCCGCGAGCTAGCCGCCGAAATCGCCACCGACGTGCTGATCATCGAAGACGAGACTTTCATCGCGCTCGATCTCGAGGGCCTGGTCGAAGGCCTCGGTCACCGCGTGCTCGGCGTCGCACGCACTCATAGCGAGGCGATGGCGCTGGCCAAGGCCAAGCGGCCGGGCATCATCCTCGCCGACATTCAGTTGGCGGACGGCTCATCCGGGCTCGATGCGGTGAACGAGATGCTGCGCTCGTTCGAGGTGCCGGTGATCTTCATCACCGCCTATCCCGAGCGCTTCCTCACCGGCGAGCGGCCGGAGCCGGCGTTCCTGATCGCCAAGCCATTCCAGCCGGCGACGGTGTCGGCGGTGCTGAGCCAGGCGCTGTTCTTCGAACGCAACGCCCGGCGGCGGGAGCGGAAGGCGAGCTAATTTGCTCGGTTGCCTTTACGGGCCAGAGCATAGCCAAGCATCACGGCTTCTACGAGCATGGCGATCTGCATGTCGCGCTGGCCGCTGAGTACTGGCGCGCTGGAACCGGCGGGTCTGCCGCTGGCGGCCCACACGATCGCAATGACGATGGCGACGGCGGCGTAAATCACGCCCACGATCACACGCGCGTCCAGCGCGCCGTATCGTGTTTCCAAAGCGATCGTTCCGGCGAGGGTAAAGAAATAAAGTGCCACAACTGCCAGGGCCGCAATGATTACTGCGAGCAGGGCGCGGCGCAAAATGCGCCCGAATATATGGCCGAACGCGACGCCAGCGACGTCTTCGATCCGCATGGGTCTACCTGCGATTGGCCAGGCCGGCGAGGAATCCGATGCCGGCGGCAGCAGCCAACATGAGCAGCGGACGTTGTTCGACCTCGTCGGTGAGTTTCTTGAACGCGTCGCTGCCGAAGCGCGTCGCTTCATCGGCCAATGACTTGCTTGCTTCGGACGCGCTGTCCCGCACGCGGTTCGTGATACGCGCGAGCGCTTCACTGACGAAATCGCCGACGTTGCCAGACGCGCCCGACACCTCGCGGCTTGCACCAGCGGTCAGGCGGCGCAGCCGCGTCTCAAGATCGCTGACCAGATCTTCGATGGCGGCGATTTCTTCGGCGGTGGCGGATTTGGTCGCACGTGTGGTCATCGTCAATTCCTGCTACGCTGTTCACGGAACCCACCTACAGCAAACGTCGATCCCGCCACGATGGTTCCAAAACGCCTGCGACGGGCAAAAATCGTCATCAAAACAACTTAGAACAGGCGGCTCTTTATGCGGCGCGAAACCCTTCGAGAAGCTCGACGTTTACGTATTCTTCCGTTGCCCCAATCCGCTGCGCATACACGGGGCAAGGGACGAGGTGCGACGTGGCCTCATTGATTGACAGAGCCGGCGCCGTCCGTGTTCATTGTCGCTGTCGACTCCAATCTCACTGGTCTCGGCGCTTGCGACGAGTTGCGACCACCATAACGACGTGTACAGATTGACCGACATGGCACAGGAACTGTCGGGGGCGGCGGATACCGAACTGGCCAGGCTGCGCCGGGAATGCCAGCAGCTCGAGTCGCAGGTGAGTGCGCAAGGCACGGAACTCAGTCTGCTGCGGGCCCGCTTTGCGCGTTATGAAACGGCGCTGCGCGGCTCACAGGTTACGGTGTACACCCAGGACCGCGATCTCCGTTACACCTCGATCAGCAATCCCATGCTGGGGCGCGCGATCGACGCCATTCTCGGCCGCACCGATGACGAAATATTGCCGCCCGACAGCGGCGCGGCCGTGATCGCATTGAAACGCGAAGCACTGACGAGCGGTCAGGCGCAGCGCGCGGAATTCGTCTTCGAAAACGGCTCGGGCCTGCGCTGGAATGATCTGCATATAGAACCGCTGCGCAATGAAGCCGGCGATATCGTCGGTTTGACCTGCGCGGCTGTCGACGTCACAGAGCGCAAAGAGGGTGAAGCGCATTTGCGAATGCTGATGCGCGAACTGACCCATCGCTCGAAGAACCTGCTAGCAGTGATCCAGGCGATGGCGCGGCAGACCGCGCGTCACACCGGGTCGATCGGCGGATTTCTCGATCAGTTCTCCGCGCGATTGCAAGCCTTGGCCGCCTCGCACGATCTGCTGGTGCGCGAAAGCTGGCACGGCGCTTCCTTGCGCGAACTCATTCAATCGCAATTGGCCGCCTATATCGGCAGCGGCGAGGGTCAGCTTGCGGTCGACGGGGAGCCCGTCGCGCTCAAGCCGGAAGCGGCGCAAAACCTCGGGCTGGCGCTGCACGAACTCGCGGTCAATGCCGCGACATTCGGAGCCCTGTCGGTGCCCGGCGGCCGCGTGTCGGTCGACTGGTCGCTGCGCGACAGCGCCATCGATCTGAATTGGCGCGAGCATAAGGGGCCGAAGGTAAAGGCGAGACGAAAAAGAGGATTCGGCAGCATGGTGATCGAGCGCAATCTTGCGCGCGCGCTCGATGCCCAGGTCGATATGACGTTTGAGCCAGACGGCTTGCACTGTCATATTGTGATTCCAGCAAGCCAAATTCTCGCCGCACGCTGAACGGGGATGGAACCTTTTTCGTCGTCGGCTGTTATCCATCCGTCCCTTGCAAAAAGTCACCGCTACAAAACCCACGAGCCGAGGGGCGCGGGAGATTGCCGATGCGCAGTCTTGCTTCGTATCTGTTGGCGGGCATTCTGGTGGTGCTGGCGATGGATTTTTTCGCGCCGCCGGTGGGTCTCGGCTTCGTGGTTGGCGCAACGCCCTCGTCGGAACCGAATGCAACAACGCAATTCGTCGATCGGACCCACAAGGGTGACCGTTTGAGCCTGCCGGCGTCTGTCGGCGAGCCGCCGCTGCCGGTTATGATTGGATGCGATCCACCGTTCAGCCGGTTATTGGCGTCCGCGCGCACCAATGTCTCCGGCCGCTGCGTTGCGGAAATGGCGCGTCCGCTGACGGGATAAAAACGGCGCCGTCGGACGTATACGGAACCTTTCGCGGCGCGTCACGTTGTTGGATAATCTCAATCACAATGGGAGATTGACATGCATAAGCGTCTCAGCGCTTTCGCCGCCTTGGCAACGGTCGCGGCGTTGGCCGCGCCGACATCATCGATGGCGCGGGTCCCGGAGCGGACCAAGGCCGGCACGTTGACCTGCGATATTTCGGCCGGCATCGGCCTGATCATTACCTCGAAAAAGGAACTGACCTGCATGTTCACGCCGTCGCAGCCGGGGCCGCGTGAGGTCTATACCGGATCGATCACAAAATTCGGCCTCGATCTCGGCGCGACCGCCGGTGGCGAGATGATCTGGGCGGTCTATGCGCCGACTAATCGCCGCTTCGGCGCGCTGGCCGGACACTATGGCGGCGCCACCGCCGAGGCGACGGTCGGCGCCGGTGTCGGCGCCAACGTCCTGGTCGGCGGCTCGAACCACACCGTGACCTTGCAGCCGGTTTCGGTGCAGGGGCAGGCGGGCCTCAATGTGGCAGCCGGCGTCGCCGGAATCGATCTGCGCCCGGCGCGCTGAGCTTTAGTCGCGTAGCCAGTCACAAAAATAAGGCCGCCCTCGTTGCGAGGGCGGCCATTGTTTTATTTGTCGCGCGTTCAGCCGAAGGTGAAGGCGTCATGATAGGCGCCCTGTACCTGGCCGCCCGGCACCGGACCGCCGCCGGGGACGTGCACCATGTTGCCGATCAGTGCGCAGGTCGCGCCATGTAAGCCGTGACGCGGAATAGCCATCGGCGTGAGTTGCTCCCAACTATCGGTCTTGGGATCGTAGGCCTCGTTGGTGCCGAATACCTTGCCGGTCGCCTCGCCGCCGAACACCACGATCTTGCCGTTGATGTAGACGCAGGATGGGCCCGAGCGCGGGGTCGGCAGCGGGGCGCGGAAGGACCACGAGTCGGTCTTCGGGTCGTAGACGGCGTTCAAGCCGGTGTTGAAGTCGTAAGAGTCCATGCGCCCCGCGATGGCGTGGATTTTTCCATCGACCACCGCGACGCCCATGTGGTCGCGCTGGCCGACGAAAGGCTGCGTGCCGGTCGAGCCGCGCATGCTGGCGCGGTCGGAGTATTTGTTGGTCTCCGGGTCGTAGACCTCGTGCCATTCGACCGAGCGCACGTCGCGGCCGCCGAGTAGGTGAATCTTTCCGTCAAGCACGATGGCCGAGATCGCGCCGCGCGGCCGCGAGATCGGCGCAATCGGCGCCCATTGGTCGGTCGCGGCGTCGTAGACGAAGCACTTGGAATGCGGGCAGCGGTTCTGTTCGACGAAGCCGCCGAAGGTGTAGACCTTCGTGCCGATCGACACGCCCGCCACGTGATTGCACGGATGCGGGAAGGGCGCCTTCAGCGACCAGGATTTGCTCGCCGGATCGTAAACCTGATGGAAATTCTGATCGACGCGGTGCTTAGCATAGCCGGCGATGGAGTGGATTTTGCCGCCGCATTCGATCACCGCGTGCTCGCCGGTCGGTATCGGCATGCGCGGCTGCTCGACCCATTTGCCCGGATTGGCGGCCTTGGGCGCGACGCTGGTCATGAAGCGCTGCTTCTCGACCGTCTTGGGGATATCGGTGACGGTCTTGTCGTTCAGGCCGAGAAAGAGCGGGAGTTCTTCTGCCATGGCGGACCTCAACTAACGTAAATGGGGACGGCGTCCCGCAATAATTTCCTGGTGAGTTCGACGCCCTCGCGCGCGACGTCGTAGGGCGAGCGCGCCCATTGTTCGGGGTTCGGCGCCTCGTAGGAGAGATAGCCGGTGTAGCCTTTTTCCGCCAACAGGCCGAGCATCTCGCGCCATTTCACCACGCCCTTGCCAGGCGGCAGCCGGTCGGTCGGCCGTCGCACGCCGGTCACCGGGGTGGGCGACAAATCGCTGTACTGGAAGCAATAGATCTTGTCAGCCGGCACGCTCTCGAAGCCGCGGCCGCCGGCGCCGCTGCGGGTGAAGTGATAGGCGTCGATCAGATAGCCGCAGTTTGGCTTGTTGGCGCCTTCGACCAGTTCGGTCAGCACGCCCAGGCTATTGAGCACGTCGTGCTGCGAATTGAATTCGATCGCCAGCTTCAATTTGTATTCGGCGGCTATGTCGCCGGCATCCTTGAGAAACTTGATCGCGTCCTTGATCGGCCCTTGCACCTGGCCGGGCGCGCTCATCAGCGTGTCACAGCCGAGCGCGACCGCGTTCTCGCAGGACTCGCGGAACACCTTGAACAGCCGCTTGCTCTCCTCGCCGGTGGCGAACAGCCAGCCATATTCGACGCCCAGCACGCCGCAAGGGATGCCGCTCTTCTTGACGATGTCGAGTACCTGCGCGTTGCTCATGCCGGCATCGAAGCAGCGCTTGAAATCGGCGCGGCGCAATTCGACTGCGTCGAAGCCGCCTTGCTTGGCCGCGTCGAGCGCAGTGGCCAACGGCGTGGTGTCGATGGTCCACATATGCAGGGCGAGCCGCCCGAACTTGTCCGTCATGCCTCGTCACTTTCCCTCGTATTGTAGGATATAGAGCCCCGCATTGGTGTCGGTGAGATACATCAGCCCGTTCTTATCGACAAATACGTCGCAGGACTGGATCACCTTGGCGGGGTTCGGCCGCTGATCGACGATGCGTTCGGGCAGCGGCGGTACGAAATAGGCGACCTGCTTCGGTTCGAACGCGTTGCGAATGTCGTACACGCGCAAGCCGGCGTTGTGATAGGTGGCGAAGATCGTGTCTTCGCTCTGCAGCGCGCCCGGCCGGTTCTCATGCAGATTGTGCGGCCCAAATTTGGCGCCCTTGGCGCAGAAATCCTCCTCGGTCGGGGTCGGCAGCGTCGCGACCGACACCGGGTTGGACGGCTCGCGCACGTCGATCACCCAGGTATAGGCAAGACCGTTGGCGCAATTGGCCGCGGTCGCTTCGTCGGCGAGCACCATGAGCTTGCGGCCGGGCAAGGGCAGGGGCGTGTGCGCGCCGCCGCCGAAGGGCGGGGCGTAATTGCGGTGGCTCAGCGGTTTCGGATTGGCCGGATCGCTCAGGTCGTGAATGGTGAAGCCGCCGTCACGCCAGGCGGCATAGCCGACGTTCCCCGCGCTGATGAGGTGATGCAGCGCGGTGCGCTTGCCGAACGAGGCAGGCGGCGTCTCGCCGCCGGCACGATGCATGCCCGGCAGCCACCAGCGGCCGGCGAGCGCAGGCTTTGTGGGGTCCGACACGTCGACCACCGCCAGCACGTGATCGATAAAGCCTTCGAAATGCACCGAGACATAGGCGTAGCGGCCGCCGACCCACCAGATGCGATGGGCGCCGAGCCCCGCCGTGTTGAGAAAGCCGATTTCGCGCGGCGTCGCCGGCTGCGAGACGTCGAAGACGCGGATGCCGGCGCCGAACGGCTGCTCGGTCTGCACGGAGTCCGCCAGCGACTTGCCGTAGTAGTCTGCCTGGCTGGCGTATTGCTGCATGGCCCAGATGTTCGGACCGTTGACGGCGAGCAGGATGTCGCCGTGAATTTGCAGGTGATGCGAGCGGGTGTTCTTCGGCGCGGCGATGAAGTTGACCGTCTTCGGATGGAGCGGATCGCGCACGTCGACGACGGAAAAACCGTCGCTAAACATGTGGCCGATGAAGGCGTGGCCTTTGTGCAGGATGACCTGGACGCCGTCGGGCCGGCCGCCCTGATCGCAGCGCGACACGAAACGGATGTTCTTGGCGGAGGCGCCGGGAGGCATCATGCGGGCGAGACTATCAAATTGCCGGGCTGAATGGGCGGGGCCCGGCCCGGCATCGCGCCGGACCGGGCCCCTTTAGCTTTGGCGCCGCGCGCACTAGCCGGTCGGCGGGGCGATTTCGTCGAGACCTTTCTGGCGCGCCTCGGGACCGAGCTGCGTCACCGAAACAGCCGCGATCACCAGCGCGATGGCAAGACACACGAACACCGTGGTGAGCCCGTAGCCGTTCTGGATCCACAGAATGGTCGGGATGATGAACGCCGTCGCCAGCCGCCCGACGCCCGCGGCCCAGCCGAAGCCGGATGCGCGCGCGTTGGTCGGGAAGACCTCTGAGGCGAAGATCTGCATCGAATTGCCGGCGACCTGCACGAAGAAGATCATGATGAAGCCGGCAACGATCAGCTGCGTCGGGGTGCCGGCATTGGCGAACACGATCGCCATGATGCCGGCGCAGACGAAGGCACAGATCGAGGTGATCTTGCGGCCGAACTTATCGAGCGCGTACATCATGAACAGGCTGGCGCAGGGCACGGCGAAGTTCATCGCCAGCGTGTATTGCAGCGACTTGGTGATGCTGAATCCCTTGGCGCCCATCATGTTCGGCAACCAAGCGCCGAGGCCGATGGCGACGCCGAAGAACGCCGTGAAGCAGATCATGCCGGCGATGACGCGGACCGGGAACTGACTGAAGACGACACCAAAAGGATCGCTTTTGGTGTTGCTGGCGGCGTCGGTCGTGAGCGGCTGCGTCGGTCCAGCAATGCCGAGCCGCGCCAGCACGTCGAGCGCTTCCTTACCGCGGCCGTGCGTCGCCAGATAGCGCGGCGATTCCGGCAAAGCGAAGCGCAGCACCCAGACGATCAGCGCGCCGATGCCGACGAACAACCAGACACCGCGCCAAGCATGCTCGGGATTGGCGAATATGCTGCCGAACAGCAGCACCAGCGCGGTACCGATCGGCCACACACAGGCTCCGCCGATGAAATGAACGATCGCCAAGATGCGGCCGCGGATGCGCTTGGGCGAATACTCGCCGGCATATGCGAAAGCGAGCGGCTGCTCGGCGCCGAGGCCGATTCCCGCGACGAAACGCGCGGCGATGAGCCAGGCAACGGTCGGAGCAAAGGCACCCAGGATCGTGAAGATGCCGAACAGGAGCAGGTTGAATTGATAGATGAATCTTCGGCCGAACCGGTCGCTAAATTCACCTTGGCCGGCCGTGCCTATGAACATACCGAAAATGGTGGCGCTGCCGATTGCCGCAACCTCGGGTCCCGTTGCGAACTTCGATTGAAGTATGTACGGAACGAGTGAACCGAAGACGGTAAAATCGATGACGTCGAAGAAATATCCTGCGGCTATCAGCGCGATAACTCTTCGATGCAGCGGCGTTATTTTCGCATCGTCCAACGCAGTGCCGACAAATCCCTCAATTGTTTGAGCCACGGCGTACTCCCCCTATCCCGTTTATAATTCGTGCTTATGAGGCACCCTGGGAGCATGATATACTATTTTACCGTTGCCTAGCCCTGTCTCGCTGCGGCGCCACAATCGATGTTGATGGCCTCGCCGCGATTTCGATTTGTGAAAACCGGGAGGTCCGGGCCAGGGCAGCGAGTGCGCGCCGCGATTCGAGTAGGACGGGCGAACGTGGTGTCCAAGACGGACTAGTCCGATGGTGGCGCTGGGCGGCTCGTTCCGCGAATGCCGTGTGCAGTGCAGCGGCCGGTTTCTCCCGTTGTCGACGAGCAACACGGCGGGGCACGGCGTCAGTCGCCGCGCCGTGCGTAATAGGATGATATTCATCTGCGAGGTTGCCGGAAGAATTCCGGCGAAAAATCCTGATGCGGGCGCGTCGCAAGACGCTTTCGCTTCGATATTTATTTGCAAACAAATATTCCAGCCGCGATATGTTTAAAACGGAACAGTCTCTCGGTCGGTCGGGTTGATAGTTGGGTTTTCCACATGCTGGCACTCGATTTTTTTCCGAAAATCGGGCTACTATTCTCCAGTAAAATTGCAATGTTCATAAAATCGCTATGTACATTTGTCTGATTTGCAACTTCGCCAAGACCAAGATCGTTGAACCCAAGACAGTAGAGGAGAAATTGCTACTGATCGCGGGGCGGGGTGGGGACGGTCATGATGTCGGTTGCAGGGTTTGGACGTATGACGGGATACGTTGAGTCGTGACGGAAGATAAAAAGAACGAACCGTTCGATTATCGTGCCTTCGTTGCCAACCATGGTGGAGGCACGGTCTCAAAATACGCCGACAAACATGCGATCTACACGCAGGGCGACACGGCCGACGCCCTTTTTTATATTGTCAGCGGCGCGGTCAAAATCACAATCTTATCCGAATACGGCAAGGAAGCCGTCATCGGAATTCTCGGCCCCGGCGATTTTTTTGGCGAGGGCTGTCTGGATGGGCAGCTCGCGCGAAATTCGACAATCGCGACCACGGCTGCCAGCGAGATTGTCCGCCTCGACCGCCCGGTCGTCGTGGCCGCGCTCAGAGACGATCTGGCCTTTGCACAAAGTTTCATGCACTTTGTCCTGGACCGGAATCAAAAACTGCAGGCGGACTTGATCGACCAGTTGTTCAATTCGAGCGAGAAGCGTCTGGCGCGAATTCTTCTGACGCTGGCGAATACCGGACTGGGAACGCAGTCCAATACCATCACGATGGCGATCAATCAGGAAATGCTGGCGACCATGGTCGGCACCACGCGCTCGCGCATCAATCAGTTTATGAACAAGTTCCGCAAACTGGGCTACATCGACTATAACGGCCACATCGAAGTGAATAATTCCCTGTTGAATTTGATTCTGCACGATCAGCAGCAAAATGATCGCGCATAGCGGCGCGCAGCGTCTGGACTATCGTTGTGCACCGCCGCGGCGTTTGTCATTTTGAGATTGGCTGGGGGACTAGGATTCGAACCTAGATTGACGGAGTCAGAGTCCGCAGTTCTACCGTTGAACTATCCCCCAACAGGGCCGGGCGATTGGCGGCCGAAATAGCCCGCTGCCGCTATGCCGGAGACCCCTGACATGGGGCAATTCGGCTGATTTGACAAGCCCGGGCCGGCGATACTTCTATCCGGGATTATGCCACCGGCTTAGGCCGCGTTGCCACCGTCAAGATAGCGAGCAGACTGAACGCCGCAACAGCCAGGAAGACCAGTTTCGGGCTGCCGCGGTCCATGATGGCGCCGAATATCAGCGGCGAAATGATGCCGCCGATATTGAAGCCGGTGGTGACGAAGCCGAACACCTTGCCGAACGAGCCGGGCGGGGTGACCTCGCGCACGATCATGTCGCGCGAGGGCATAATGATGCCAGAGCACAGGCCCGCCGCCGACATTGCGGCGATCAGCGCCAACGCGCCGACATCAACCTCGGCGACCAGGGTGATGAACAGCGCGATTCCGGCAAGACCCGCGGCGGCCACCAGTCCGTGGCGCGTGGTGCGGCCGACCAGCACGCCGCCGATCAGCACGCCGATCGACGACAGCAGCAGATTGCCGGTCAGCGCCGCGTTGGCGATGGTCACCGGCGTGCCATAGAGCGCGCCGAACGCGACCACGGAATAATTGTACATGCCGCCGCTCATCATCGCGAGCAGCACGAAGAATAGGAGATTGAGCAGGATCGCCGGCGACAGCAACAGCCGCCAGCCGACCGGCGCGGCCCCGTCTTTGTCGCGCGGCGCCGGCGCGGCCGTAATCTCCGCGCTGTCGCGCATCGCCAGTAGCAAAGCGGCGACCGCAAAGCCGAGCACGCCAGCGCCGACGAAGGCGCCGCGCCAGCCCCACAGACTCTGCATCATCAAGAGGCTTGCCGGGGCGACGGCCGACCCCAACATTCCGGCGAAAGTGTGCACCGAGAAGGCTTGGCCGATGCGGCCGGACGGAACGCGGTGCGACAGGATTGCATAATCGGCCGGGTGATAGATCGTGTTGCCGACGCCGGCGAGCGCGAACATCGCCACCATCAGCCAGAACGAATGGGTGAGCCCGACAACCGTGAAGGCGGCGGCGCCGATCATCAGCCCGCCGATCAGCAAAATGCGCGCGCCCAGCCAATCGACCAGAAATCCGGCCGGCGTCTGCAGCGCGGCCGAAACGACATTGAAGGCGGCGAAGGCGAAGCCGATTTCGGTGTAGCTGACGCCATAGTCCGCGCGCACGAAGGGCAGCAGCGGCGCCAGCAGGATGATGTAATAATGCGAGACGAAATGCGCCGCGCTTACCGCGCCGACGATGCGTGTGTGCGGCGCGCGGCTCACGGCCAGGATTTTGGTGGCTTAACTCATCGTGTGGGGGTTTCCAGGCCGGGGCCGGACTATGGCCCGCTTGCTTGCGTCAATCCAGCGCGTTTCCAGTGGGTTGGCCATGTGCGACGGGCAGGGTGGCGCGCGCGTTCGCCGCTGCTCAAGAACGTGAAACTGTCGGGCCCGGCCTGATGGCCCAATAGCAACGAAAACCATAGGGTCGCCGGTAACGGCGGCCCTGTTTGCTATTTGGCGGGTTGCTTGCCCTTAGCGTCTTTGATCGCCTGCCAAATCCGCGCCGGCGTCATCGGCATTTCCAGATGCCGGATGCCGTAATCCGAGAGCGCGTCGATCACCGCATTGGCGACGGCTGGAAGCCCGCCGGACGTGCCCGCTTCGCCGCAGCCCTTGGCGCCGATGGCGTTAGTCTTGGTCGGCACCGGGCGATTGGCCACGTCGATCATCGGCGCATCGTGCGCGTGCGGCATGGCGTAATCCATGAACGAGCCGGTGACCAATTGGCCGTCCGCGTCGTAGACCGCGCCTTCGAGCAACACTTGGCCGAGCCCTTGCACCACGCCACCCTGGATCTGGCCTTCGACCAGCATCGGATTGACGACGGTGCCGAAATCGTTGATCGCGGTGTACTTCACCGTGCGCGTCAGGCCGGTGTCCGGATCGATCTCCACCTCGGCGACATGAACGCCGTTCGGGTAGGTGCCGGCGATCTGCTCGGTGACATGCGTGACGTCGAGCGTGGCGGGGATGCCCTCGGGCAGGCTCAGCCCGCCGCGCAGGCGCTCCGCCAGCGTCATGATGTCGATCGCATGGTCGGTGCCGGCGACGGCGAAGCGCCCGCCGCTGAATTCGATGTCGGCGGCGGATGCTTCGAGCACCTGCGCCGCGATCTGCTTGCCGTTTGCGATCACCTTTTCCGAAGCTTGCGCGATCGCCGTGCCGCTCAGCATGACCGAGCGCGAGCCGCCGGTGCCGCCGCCGGTGACCAGTTGATCGCTGTCGCCTTGCACCAGGCGGATGCGGTCAAAGGGAACGCCGAGCTTTTCGGTGAGCACCTGCGCAAAGGTCGAGGCGTGGCCTTGCCCGTAATCGAGCGTGCCGGTGATGATCGTCACCGTGCCGTCGGCATTGAAGCGGATGGCGCCTTGTTCGGTGGTCATCGCCGCGGTGGTTTCGACATAGCAGGCAAGCCCAAGCCCGCGCAGTTTGCCGGCGCGCTTGCTCGTGCGCTTGCGCTGCTTGAAGCCTTTGATGTCGGCGCGCGCCAGCGTGTCCTTGAACAGGCCGGGAAAATCGCCGCAGTCGTACGCCATGCCCGAGGCCGACTTGAACGGCATCTCGCGCGTCTTGATGAAATTGCGCCGCCGCAGTTCGAAGCGGTCGATGCCGATCTGGGCGGCGGCATAGTCCATGGTGCGTTCCATGCAGAAGGCGCCTTCCGGCCGCCCGGCGCCGCGATAGGCCGACACCAGCGTGGTGTTGGTGAACACGCATTGGGTGGCGACTTCGAGCAGCGGCGTGCGGTACATGCTGACGATATTCTTCACCAAGTTGAGGGTCGGCAGCAGCGGACCGAACGCCGAACAATAGCCGCCCAGATTGCCGTAGCCGGTGAGCCGCAACGCCTGGATCAACCCGTCTTGGTCGAAGGCCACTTCGACCGTCATGTCGTGATCGCGGCCGTGATGGTCCGACATGAAGCTGCCGGAACGTTCGTCGGTCCACTTGATAGGCCGACCCAGCGCGCGGGCGCCATGAAGGATGCAGACATATTCCGGATAGGACGCCGCCTTCATGCCGAACGAGCCGCCGACATTGCCGGTGAGCACGCGCACTTTGGCGGGCGGAGCGCCAAGGATATCCGCCATCATGTTCTTGAGCCCAAACACGCCCTGGCTGCACGAATGCAGCGTCCATTTTTCGACCTTGGCATCGAACTCGCCGATGGCCGAGCGCGGCTCGATCGTATTCACCACCAGGCGCTGATTGATCAGCGGCAATTTCACGACATGCGCCGCCTTGGTGAAGGCCTCGGCGACCTTGCCCTCGTCGCCATAGTGATAGTCGAGCGCGAGATTGTGCGGCACGTCATTCCAGAGCTGCGGCGCGCCGGGTTTTGCCGCCTCGCGCGCCGTCATCACGGCGGGCAGCGGCTCGATATCGAGCGCGATCGTTTCGGCCGCGTCCTTGGCTTGCGCGACCGTCTTGGCGATTATGCAGGCGACCGGGTCGCCGACGTAACGCACTTTGTCGCCGGCCAGCGCCGGACGCGGCGTATAGCGGATCGGCGAGCCATCGCGGCTCTTGAGCGGCAGATTGCATTTGAGGCCGCCATAGGCGGAAAGGTCGGCCGCGGTCAGGACCGCGAGCACGCCCGGCATGGCCTTGGCGGCCGCGGTGTCGATGCCGCGGATGACGCCATGCGCAACGCTACTGCGCACCATCACCGCGTAGGCCTGGCCTGGTCGGTTGACGTCGTCGGTGTAGCGGCCTTCGCCGCGCACCAGCGTCGGATCCTCGGTGCGCAGCACGGGCTGGCCGATGCCGAATTTCATCAACGAAAGTGCATTTTCGGAGGTTTGATCGTCCATGCCGGTTCTTTTGCAGGTCGGTATCGGGAAAAACATCAAATAAAGCAGGCAGGCCGCTTCGACAAGAATAGCTTTCGGGCAGGAGGGTTGCGTGGTCTACCGGCGCTGTTAGACTTTTCGCGATCGAGGGAGCAATTGCTGCGCCCGAAGCGCTGGGAGGCGGCGCGGGGGCGGCGGGAAGGCTTAGAGAGATGAGCGGCGAGGCCGGGGATATCCCGGGCCTCGACCCCGCTATGGATCGGACGCCGCTGGTGCGGTCCCGATGGGGTCGGCGGTCGCCTGGACGGTTTGACGGCGGTGTTGGCAGCGACCGCGGCGGGGCGAGCTATGCCGCGCTTGATCTCGGCACCAATAATTGCCGCCTGCTGGTGGCGCGCCCGGCTGGCGACAGCTTTCGGGTCGTCGATGCGTTTTCCCGCATCATCCGACTGGGCGAAGGCGTCTCCAGTTCGCGCCGCATCAGCGAGGCGGCGATCGAGCGCGCCGTCGAAGCCCTCACGATCTGCCGCAACAAGATGAAGAACAAGGGCGTCACCCGCGCCCGTCTGATTGCCACCGAAGCCTGCCGTCTGGCCGAAAACGGCGAAGCGTTCCGCGCGCGGATCGCGCAGGACGTCGGTATCGAGCTTGAGGTGATCGACCGCGAGACCGAGGCGCTACTCGCCGCCACCGGCTGCACCACGCTTATCGATCCGAACGCTGCCGGCGCGGTGCTGTTCGATATCGGCGGCGGCTCTTCGGAATTGGTGCGGCTCAGCCGGCCGCAGCAGAGCCGCGGCGGGCCGCCGCTGCCGCAGATAAGCGGCTGGGTCTCGTTGCCGCACGGCGTGGTGACGCTGGCCGAGCGCCACGGCGGCATGTCGGTTTCCCCGGAGAGCTATGAGGCGATGGTCGGGGAAGTGGCGGAAACGATCGCGCCTTTCGCGCGCGAGCACGCCGCCGGCGGCTTGCATGGCGTCCACATGCTCGGTACCTCCGGCACCGTGACGACGATTGCCGGCGTTCATCTCAATCTCAAGCGCTACGACCGCAACCGCGTTGACGGTTGCTGGATGAGCGCGCAGCAGATCACCGTGGTGATCGACAGGCTGCGGGCGATGAGCTACGAGGAACGCGCCGCCAGCCCCTGCATCGGTCCCGAGCGCGCCGATCTGGTGCTCGCCGGCTGCGCCATCCTGGAAGCGATCCGCCGCGCCTTCCCGTGTCCGCAGTTGCGCGTCGCCGACCGCGGCCTGCGCGAAGGCATGCTGGTGCAGATGATGCGTGAGGACGGCGTGTGGGACGGCGGCAGTCAGGCGGCGCTATCGTGACGACGGGTAAAGGCGGCAGCCCGCGCGCCTTGAAGGTGCGGGTCAAGACCAGCAAGCGCCGCAAGCAATCCTCCAATATTTGGCTGGAGCGCCAGCTCAACGATCCTTACGTCGCGCGCGCCAAGCGCGAAGGCTTTCGCTCGCGCGCCGCCTTCAAGCTCATGGAGATCGACGACAAGGCCCGCATTCTCAAGAAGGGCGCGCGGGTGATCGATCTCGGCGCCGCGCCCGGCGGCTGGAGTCAGGTGGCAGCCAAGCGCGTCGGCGCCCCACAGCGCGGATGTGTGGTCGCGATTGACTTCTTGGCGATGGATACTTTGCCTGGCGTCGAATTCATGCATCTCGATTTTCTCGATCCGTCCGCGCCGGACAAATTGAAAGCTATGCTCGGCGGAGCGGCCGATGTGGTGTTGTCCGACATGGCGGCGAACGCTACCGGCCACGCCAAAACCGATCACCTGAAGATCATGGCGCTGGTGGAAACGGCCGCCGACTTTGCCCGCGAAGTGCTCAGCCCCGGCGGCGCTTTCCTCGCCAAGGTGCTGCAAGGCGGCACCGAGGCCGCGCTGCTTGCCACGCTCAAGCGCGACTTTGCCAGCGTGAAACACGTGAAGCCGGCGGCGAGCCGTTCCGACTCGGCCGAGCTTTATCTGTTGGCGACAGGTTACCGCCGGTCGTCTTGATGCCACGAGCCTTCGGGCCAGACGTCGGTGAAGAACAGGCCGCGGGACCGCGGTTGATCGCGGCGGCGCAGTTCCTCTTCGTAATAAGCGCGGCGGCGCGCCTGCTCGAGGCGTGAGTAACGGCGGCGCTCGGCCTCGCGCAGCGCGCGCCGGCTGCGGTCGTGCGGGCCGGTGGCGTGCCCCGTCTTCTCGTGCGGTTCGACGACGACCTCGCCGGTCTTGCCTTCCTGTGGCGCCACGGCTGTCTGCTTGACCTCGGGCGCCGGCGGCATCGCGGCCTCGGCCGGAACGGCGGCGGCCTTGTTCGGCTGTTTTACAGCTTGAGCGTCCGGAGCAACGGAACCTACGGCTGGCGGCGGCGCAGCTGTCTTGGTATCTGTCTTGGCAGCTATCTTGGCGGCTTCTTTGGCGGCGGCTGCAGCCTCAACCTTCTTTTGTTCAGCCTGCTCCTGCTCTTCCTGCTGCTGCTTCAGCGGCGCTAACTTTTGTTCTTCCTGCTGTTTTTTCAACTCGGCCTGCTTTTGCTCTTCTTGTTGTTTCTTCAATTCGGTGAGCTTCTGCTCCTCCCGCTGCTTCTTCTGCTCAGCCAGCCGCAGTTCTTCTTGTTTCTTTTTCTCCTCAGCTAGCTTCAGTTCTTCCTGATGTTTCTTCTGCTCGGCGAGCTTTAGTTCCTGTTGCCTTCTATCCTCGGCCAGTTGCGCGGCCTCGCGCTTGGCAAGCTCGATCGCTTCCTGCTGCTGCCTCTTCTGCTCGGCCAATTGCGCGGCTTTCTGCTTGGCGATCTCGTCCGCGGCTTGCTGCTTCTTCTTGGCTTCGGCCAGTTCCTGGTCTTGCTGTTTCTTACGCTCTTCGGCCAGCCGCAGTTCTTCCTGTCTCTTTTGCGCTTCGGCCGATTGCAATTCCTTCTGCTTCTTCTGCTGCTCCGCGAGCCGCTGATCTTGCTGCTTGCGCTCCTCGGCGGTGGCCCGCGTCAGCGCTTCGCGCGCGGCAGTGGCGTCGGCGTCGCGCGCAATCGCCTTGTTGTAGTCGTCCATCGCCTTGGCGCGCTGGCCCTGTTGTTCGTAGGCGAAGCCGCGCTGGTAGTAGGCTTGCGCGTTCTTGGGATCGATCTGGATGACGAGACCGAGATCCGCGATCGCCTTGTCGTAGCTGCTGGCGCGGATCAGTGCGGCGGCGCGGGCGCTGAGCGCGGTGATGTTTTTCGGGTCGCGCGTCAGCACGGCATCGTAGTCGGCCATGGCGGCGGCGGTCTCGCCGCGGGCCTGTTTGATCTTGGCGCGGTCGATCAGGCTGCTGACGTTATCCGGCTCGCGCGACAGCACCGTATTGAGGTCGGCGAGCGCCAGGTCGGTATCGCCCTTGGCGGTGTAGATCGTGGCACGCGCGCGATAGAGCGCGACGCCTGTGGATCCGAGCGCAATGGCGCGGCTGAGGTCGGAGAGCGCGTGGTCGTTGTCGGATTTGGCCAGATAGACCTGCGCGCGTTCGCTATAGGCCAGTGCGCTCTTGGGGTCGCGCTTGATCGCCCGGTCGAGATCGGCGAGCGCGCGGTCGTATTGCTTCTTGCGGGCAAGCGCCGACCCGCGCAGCGTCAAGGCCGCCGCGTTGTTGCCGTCGCCCTTGAGCACGGCCTCGGCGTCGCGCAGCGCGGCATCGATGTCGCCGTCCTGCAGCTTCAGCGTGCCGCGCAATTGCAGGAAGGCGGCTTGCGGCGACAGCTTGATCGCACGGTTGATGTCGGCCAAGGCGCGCTTGCGGTCGCCTTTCTGATCGTAGGCATGCGCGCGCAAGGCGTAAGTTTCCGCCCGCGTCTGATCGGCGGCGATGGCGCGGTCATAGGCGGCGATGGCCTTGTCGAAATCGTCCTTCATCGTCCAGATCGCGGCCTGCGCGGTGTAGGCGCCGACGTTCTTCGGATCGAGCCGCGCCGCTTCCGCGTAATCGGCCAGCGCCCCGTCGAAGTCGCCGTTGTCCTGCTTGGCGCGGGCGCGGGCCATGTAATTCGCCGCGCTCGCGTCGAGCTTCAAGGCATGATCGAAATCGGCAAGCGCGCGGGCATAGTCGTGTTGGCGCAGATAAAGCTGGGCGCGGCCGCCATAGAGCCGGGCGCTGTCGCCGCCGAGGCCGATCGCCTTTTGATAGTCCTCCAGCGCGCCGTCGACATAGCCGAGGTCGCGCCGCACGGTCGCGCGGTTGACGTAAGGCGCCGGCGCCTTGGGATCGAGCTTGATCGCCATGTCGTAGTCGGCGATGGCCTGGCCGTAATTGCCGCGCGCATACCAGGCGTTGCCGCGGTTCTGGTAGGCGGGCGCGAAATCGGGGGCGAGCGTGATCGCCTGGTTGAGGTCGGCAATGGCGTGGGCGATGTCGCCGCGGTCGAGATAAGCAAGCCCGCGCAGTTCATAGGCGATGCCTTCTTGTTTGCCGTGCAGGCGTCCCGAACCAAGCATGCTGGTGCAGGCCGCAATACGCTGCTCGGCTTGGCTTTCGGTCTGGGTGGCGCAGAGCTGCGCTTCGCGCGACGGCGCCTGGGCGGCCGCGCCGAACGGCAAGGCGGCGGCTAGCGCGGCGAGCGAAGCGGCCGCGAATAGCTGTGCCGGTCTAGTCCCCTGCATCAGCCTTACCCCTCCACTAAGGTCCAAGCGCGCCGAAAATACGTGATGCGCCAGCGGTTTGTCCAAGAGTTAGGGATAAACCATTAATTTGTAGCGAATAGGTGGCGCTAGCCAGGCCGCTGGTCGGGGGTATCGCTCGGGGCGGGGAGACGATCCGTCATTTCCGCCCCGGCGTCGGGCGAAAGCCGCAGGAAAATCAATACGGAAAGCGCGGAGATCGCGGCGACCGCCAGGAACGCGGGCGGAAAATCGCTCGCCTGCAATGCCCCGCCGCCTTTGAAGTGCTGGGTAAGTTCGACCACTGACGCTCCGAGCGCGACCCCGCTCGATACCGCCAGTTGCTGGGCGACGCTGACCAGCGCGGTCGCCCGGCTGACCCGGCCGGGCTCTACGTCGGCATAGGCCATGGTGTTGATGCTGGTGAATTGCAGCGAGCGGAAAAAGCCGCCAACGAACAGCAGCAGTACGATGACGAGGATCGGCGTCGTCTGGGTGAAGGCGGCGCAGACCGCGAGAAAGGCCGAGCTGATCACAGCGTTGGTCACCAAAATGGTGCGGAAGCCGAACCGGCGCAGGATCTTCGTGGTCGCCCATTTCATGCCCATGGCGCCGAGTGCCGTCGCAAACGTGATCATGCCGGACTGAAACGGCGTCATGCCGAAGCCGACTTGCAACATCAAGGGCAACAGGAACGGCAGCGCGCCAAGGCCAAGCCGGAAAATGAAACCGCCGGTCACGCTGGCAAAGAAGGTCGGCACGCGGAACAGCGTCAGGTCGAGCGCGGGGTTGGCGGTGTGCCGTGCGTGCACCAGATAAGCGGCGATAAAGCAGGCGCCGCCGACGACCAGCGCCGCCACCGCCGTCCACGGCAGAAAATTCAGCCCCAGCACCGACAGCCCGAAGGCGACGCCGGCGATGCCGAGGCCGGCCAGCACCATGCCGAAAATGTCGAAACGCTCGCGCTTTTCCGCGCGCAGGTCCTCGATGTAGCGGGTGGCGAGAACGATGCCGAGGAGGCCGATCGGCACGTTGATCAGGAAAATCCAATGCCAGGTCGCATAGGTCGTGATGAAGCCGCCGACCGGCGGGCCGAGCACCGGCCCGATCAGCGCCGGCGTCGTCACCCAGGCCATGGCGGCAATCAGTTCGCGTCGGCTGATCGAGCGCACCAGCACCATGCGTCCGACCGGCGTCATCATCGCCCCGCCCATGCCCTGCACGATGCGGGCGATGACAAAGTCGGTGAGCGAGCCGGACATGGCGCAGCCGATCGAGCCGAGCACGAACACGGCAATGGCGGCGCGGAACACGGTGCGCGCGCCGAAGCGGTCGGCGGTCCAGCCACTCGCCGGGATGAAGATCGCCAGCGACAGAAGATAAGAGGTGATCGCCAGCTTGAGCGCCAGCGGATTGGTGCCGATATCGGCCGCGACGGCCGGCAACGCCGTCGCGATCACCGTCGAATCCAGGTTCTCCATGAACAGCGCGACCGCGACGATCAGCGGAACGATGCGGTCAGGGCGCATGGGAAAATAGGCTTGGTGTCCGGCTCAAGGCCTGCGTCTTGAACAGCAAAGCGGTGGCGGAAGGAAGGCCGATTTGGCGAGGTCATAACAGCCATCCGCGAATGCGCATGAGGGTCGCGCGGCGCGCTATCCACTTCGCCGGATATTGCCCTAGGAATCGGGTTCATCCCGTGCTAACGACCCACGCCAACCCAAAAGCGGGCCGTGACGTCGCGCGAGGAGCCCCTCGCGGCAGGCTTTTATCAGCCTTCGGCAGCCGGCCTCGTTCTCCTTTTCGGGTGAGACGGAGTTGGCGATGGCCGGACAAAACAACGGAAGCCCGCGCGAAGGGCTCACTTTCGACGACGTGCTGATCCGGCCCGGCCCGTCCGAAGTGCTGCCCGCCGACGTCGATATCCGCTCGCACATCACCCGCTCGATCGCCGTGAATATCCCGATCATCGCCTCCGCCATGGATACGGTGACCGAGGTGCAGATGGCGATTGCCATGGCGCAGGCCGGCGGCATCGGCGTCATCCACCGCAATCTCGAACCCGAGGCGCAGGCGGCCCAGGTCCGCCAGGTCAAGAAGTTCGAATCCGGCATGGTGGTCAACCCGCTCACCATCGAGCCCGGCGCGACGCTGCAGGAAGCGCTCGACCTGATGAAGGAGAACCGCATCTCCGGCATCCCGGTGGTCGAGCGCGTGCGCGATCACCAGCCGGGCAAGTTGGTCGGCATCCTGACCAATCGCGACGTGCGTTTCGCCACCGATCCGCAGCAGCGCGTTGCCGAACTGATGACCAAGGACAAGCTGGTCACCGTGCGCGAGGGTGTGAGTCAGGACGAAGCCAAGCGGCTGCTGCATCAGCACCGCATCGAGAAGCTCCTGGTGGTCGACAGCCAATACCGCTGCGTCGGCCTGATCACGGTCAAGGACATGGAAAAGGCCGTGACCAATCCGAACGCCTGCAAGGACGAGCAGGGCCGCCTGCGCGTCGCCGCCGCCACGACGGTCGGCGACAGGGGCTTCGCGCGCACCGAGGCGCTGATCGCGGCCGGCGTCGACCTCGTCGTGGTCGACACCGCGCACGGCCATTCGCGTCTGGTGCTCGACGCGGTCAATCGCATCAAGAAGATGTCGAACGCAGTGCAGGTGGTGGCCGGCAATGTCGCCACCTCGGAGGGCGCCAAGGCGCTTATCGATTGCGGCGCCGACGCCATCAAGGTCGGCATCGGCCCCGGCTCGATCTGCACCACCCGCATCGTCGCCGGCGTCGGCGTGCCGCAGCTCACCGCCATCATGGATTCGGTCGAGGCGGCGAAGAAGGCGAACATCCCGGTGATCGCCGACGGCGGCATCAAATATTCCGGCGATCTCGCCAAGGCGCTCGCCGCCGGCGCCGACGTCGCCATGGTCGGCTCATTGCTCGCCGGCACCGACGAAACGCCGGGCGAGGTATTCCTGTATCAGGGCCGCTCCTACAAGAGCTATCGCGGCATGGGCTCGGTCGCTGCCATGGCGCGGGGCTCGGCCGACCGCTATTTCCAGCAGGACATCAAGGACGCGCTCAAGCTGGTGCCGGAAGGCGTCGAGGGCCAGGTCGGCTACAAGGGCCCGGTCGCCAACGTATTGCACCAACTCGCCGGCGGCCTGCGCGCCGCCATGGGTTATGTCGGCGCCAAGACGCTGCAGGATTTTCACAAGCGCGCCGAATTCATGCGCATCTCGGGCGCAGGGCTGCGCGAAAGCCACGTGCACGACGTGACCATCACGCGCGAGAGCCCGAATTATCCGGGTGGCGGCTGAACATCGAATGTCGATCCAATTCGTTCTACTGCCGCTGTTCGTCCAGGTCGCGCTGACATTCGCCCTGCTGGTCTGGATGGCGCGTTCGCGCATCCGCGCGCTCAACAGCAAGCAAGTCAAAATGGCCGATGTCGCGCTCGGGCAGTTCAACTGGCCGACGAAAGCGCAGCAGATATCGAACAACTTTAACAGCCAATTCCAGCTTCCGGTTCTGTTTTACGTTCTAACGTTGCTGGCGATTGTCTTGCATCAGGCGGACGTCTTATTCGTTGTGCTCGCTTGGCTGTTCGTGCTGTCGCGTCTGCTGCACGCCTACATTCATACCGGCACGAATTATGTCCGGCATCGTTTCAACGCTTTTGCCGCCGGCGTGTTCATTCTGCTGGCGATGTGGGCGATCTTCGCCGCCCGCATTCTGCTGGCCCTGCCATGACGCCGGCAGCAAGGCTCGCCGCCGCCATCGAGGTGTTCGGAAATATCGAGAGCGAGCGCCGGCCGGCGGCCGACGCGCTCAAGAGTTGGGGCGTGAGCCATCGCTTCGCCGGCTCGGGCGACCGCGCGGCCATCGCCGGACTGGTCTACGATGCGCTGCGCCGGCGCGCGTCGAGCGCCTTTCTGATGGGCGCCGAGACGCCGCGCGCGATCTTGCTCGGCATGCTCAAGCGCGAGCGCGGCCTCGACGGCGGCGCGATTGCGAAGCTGGCGAGTGGCGAGAAATATGCGGCCGAGGCATTGAGCGGCGACGAGCGCCAGCGTCTCGAGGCCGCCGATATGGCGAGCGCACCCGCTTATGTCGCCGGCGATTATCCGGAATGGCTGGAGCCGCATTTCGCCCGCGCCTTCGGCAATGCGCGCGCGGAGGAGGGCGCGGCGCTGTCTTCGCGCGCGCCGCTCGACTTGCGGGTGAACACGTTGAAGGCCGATTGCGACAAGGCCGCCGCCATGCTGTCGGACTTGAAACCGGAGCCCGCGCGCTGGTCGCCCTGGGGCCTGCGCATTCATCTGCCCGCCGACGCCAAAAGCCCGGCAGTCCACGCCGAACCGGCCTTTCTTAAAGGTCTAGTGGAAGTTCAAGACGAGGGCTCCCAGCTCGCGGCATTGTTTAGCGGCGCCAAGCCCGGCGAGCAGGTGGTCGATCTGTGCGCCGGCGCCGGCGGTAAGACGCTGGCGCTCGCCGCCATGATGGAAAACAAGGGGCAGATTTTTGCCACTGACGACGACAAGCGGCGGCTGGCGCCGATCCACGACCGCCTCAAGCGGTCGGGCGCGCGTAATGTGCAGGTGCGCACGCCGAAGTCGGTTGGCGGCGAGATCGCCGATCTTGCCGGCCGCTGCGATCTGGTGCTGATCGACGCGCCTTGCACCGGCACCGGCTCCTGGCGCCGCAACCCGGACGCCAAGTGGCGCATGCGCCCGGGCGCGCTGGAGCAGCGGCAGAAGGAACAGGCCGAGATTCTCGACCGCGCCGTGCCCATGCTCAAGGCCGGCGGCCGCATCGCCTATGTGACTTGTTCGGTGTTGGACGAGGAGAACGGCGCGCAGGTGCGCTCGTTCCTGATGCGCCATCCGGAGTTTTCCGTGCAATCGCCAGCCGATGTCGTCAACGCGCTGGGCGAGCGCGCCTTCATGTTCGTCAAGGCGGCGCGGCTGTCGGACGAAGGCCTGTTGATGACGCCGCGCACGACCGGGACGGACGGGTTTTTCGTCAGCGTGCTCCGCCGCGCCTAAGCGCGGGCGCGGGATTAACGCTTCTATTACGCGATTACCCCGTTTGCGCCGCAATCCCGGCCCAATTTCTCCGCGAAAATTTCGTCACTGACACGCTCGATTCCCCGCAAGCGAGGTTCCACGACATGTTGGTGGCGAGGCGCGATCCCTTTCATTCTGACGCGCACGATGCCCCCTATGCGCACGATGCCGCGGGAGGCGGTACTCCTCGGCTCGTCCGCACCGTAAGCATGCTGCAGGTGATCGGCTCGCTGCTGGCGATCCCGGTGGGTCTCGGCAGCGCCTATTCGATCTACCGCGCCAATTTCTCCGCCGAGACGACGTGCCAGGGCCTACGTAGCGACATCATCTCGATGATCGACAAGAGCGTCGACGTCAGCACCCGGCGTATCTTAGTCCACCGCGACGTCGAGAAATTCGAACAGACCTGCGGATCGATCGATCCGGATGCCACGGCGGCGTTCAAGGCTTTGCTGGCAGCCGATAAGCCGGCAATAGCGGTGGCCGCTCCGGTGGCCGCGCCAATTCCCGCAGCACCGGCAAAGGACGTAGCCCGCAAGGTCGAGCCGCGTCCGCAGACGGCCGCCAAAATGCCGGCCGCGGAATGGCCCGGCGCCGAGCGCGTTCGCCGCGAGGCAGGCGTCAGCGATACGCAATGGCTCGATGCGGTCCGTCAGGCTTTGGTGACGCATGAAGCGAACACGGCTGCGCCCGAGGCCATCAAGGCGCCTGTTGTTCCTGCCGCGCCGCCTGTGTTGCGGCCGGCCCTGCGGGAAGCCGCGGCGCCTGCGAATACGCCGGTCATCGCCGCGCCGGCTCCTCCGGTCCAGCTTGCTCCACCGGTTGCGCCTGCTTTGCCGCCTGCGGCCGCGGTCCCGGCGCCTGCGGTTGCCGTCGCGGCACCGCCCGCGCCGCGAACCGAAGCCGGCCATCCGGTCCCGCCGGCGGCGATTCCAGATCCGGCGGAGGTCGCCGCCGCTGAGGCGAACGACCACCGTTCCCGCGTTCGCCGCTGGATTGCGAAAATCCCACTGATGGGAAACGTGATCGATAACGGTCTGCCGTAAGCGGGCCAATTCAGCCCGGCTGCCAGCGCGACACGGTTTCCATGTCGGTCTCGACTTGCCAGCGGCCGCTCTTGCCCGGCGCCTTGATCGCTGCGGCGAGCAGCGCCAGGAATTCCGGCCGTGGCACGTCGCGGAAACCCATGTTCTCCCACAATGGTCCGATCAGCTTGCCGTCGTTGTAGCGGTAGCCCCAACGATCGAGATGCCAGTTGAGCACGGTCATGCCCATGCGCGAAGCGTTCGACTCATACGTGAACTGCGACTCGGCGGTAAAGCTGCCGCCGATCGCCAGGCCGTAGCCGCCGGCGACCAGTTCGCCCGCCTTGTTCCAGACCTCAAACGAATGCGCGAAGCCGGCATCGTAGGCTTCCGCGTAGGCCCGCATGATGCGCGGCGTGATCCAGGTGAGATGCCAGCGGCCCTCGCGGCGTCCGGCGCAGGAGGCGATCACCGCCTCGAAATCGCGGTCGAAGGTGACGCTGTAACGATCCTGTCGCATCAGCCGCGCCAGATTGTTCGAGATGTGGAAATTCTTGAAGAACAGCACCGAGCGCTGCGGCGGCGACCACCATTTCAGCGGCGCGATATGCGCGAGCGGGTAGAGGCCGCGCCGGTAGGCGGCAAGCAGCGTCGGCAGCGACAGATCGTGCACGATGCCGGCGAGACCCGGCGGGTCGGCGAGCGCGTGCGCGGGATCGGGCAAGGCGTAATCGGGGGCGAGCAGTTCCTGGAAGCAAAGCCGGGCGAGGTTCGGCAGGCCTGATACGCGCCCCGGCATCAGCGCCCAGGCCGTGCCGAGCGTCCAGCGCGCGAGCCTGTC
This sequence comes from uncultured Alphaproteobacteria bacterium, assembly GCA_963821785.1. Lineage (GTDB taxonomy): Bacteria > Pseudomonadota > Alphaproteobacteria > Rhizobiales > Xanthobacteraceae > Pseudolabrys. Next base: position 126,586 of record CAWGFC010000002.1, read on the forward strand.
GGCGAGGCTCTCGTGGAATAGCGCCGCCCGGCGGTCGGCCGCAGGCCGCGCGGAAAGCGCCATATGATCGGCGTGGTAGGCCAAGCCTGGTCCCCAAACGTGTGGAAATGGCGAAATTCTTGCCTTCTATCTCTCACGCGCGGGCTAATGGAGGGTTATCTGAATGTGTCGAAATCTGGCGTAGTTAACCGGAGCCTGACGCACCTTGACCTTACCCAAGCGCAATCCCACAAAGCCCGCTCGAACGGAGCCGATTCCGGCGCCGTTCGCGGCCAAGCCGCCTATGCACGACAAAGTCCTGATCGTCGATTTCGGCTCGCAGGTGACCCAGCTCATTGCGCGGCGGGTGCGCGAGGAAAAGGTCTATTGCGAGATCGTGCCCTACCAGAAGGCCGAGGCCGTCTTCCGCACGATGAAGCCGAAGGCGGTGATCCTGTCGGGCGGTCCTGCCTCGGTGCTCGACAAGGACGCGCCGCTCGCGCCCAAGGCGATTTACGACGCCGGCGTGCCGGTGCTCGGCATCTGCTACGGCGAGCAGGCGATGGCGCAGCAGCTCGGCGGCAAGGTCGAGGGCGGCCACCATCGCGAATTCGGCCGCGCCGAAGTCGAGGTCGTTGCCGACAGCCCGATTTTCGAAGGTGTCTGGAAGAAGGGCGAGAAATATCCGGTGTGGATGAGCCACGGCGACCGGGTGACCAAATTGCCGGAAGGTTTCAAGGTGCTCGGCATCTCGCCCAACGCGCCAATTTCCATCATCGGCGACGACGCGCGCAAATTCTACGCCACGCAATTCCATCTCGAGGTGATGCACACGCCGCACGGCGCGGCGCTGCTGCGTAATTTCGTGCGCAAGGTCGCGGGGCTCACCGGCGACTGGACCATGCGCGCCTTCAAGGACGAAGCGATCGAAAAAATCCGCCGCCAAGTTGGCAAGGGCCGCGTGATCTGCGGTCTGTCCGGCGGCGTCGACAGCGCGGTCGCCGCGGTGCTCATTCACGAAGCAATCGGCGAACAGCTCACCTGCGTGTTCGTCGACCACGGCCTCTTGCGGCTGGCCGAGGCCGAGAAGGTCGTGACGCTGTTCCGCGACAGCTACAACATCCCGCTCGTCCACGTCGACGACAGCGAGGTGTTCCTGAAAGCGCTCGCCGGCGTCGAGGACCCGGAGCAGAAGCGCAAGACCATCGGCAAATTGTTCATCGACGTGTTCGACGCCGAGGCAAAGAAAATCGGCGGCGCCGACTTCCTGGCGCAGGGCACGCTCTACCCCGACGTGATCGAGAGCGTGTCGTTCACCGGCGGCCCTTCGGTGACCATCAAGTCGCACCACAATGTCGGCGGCCTGCCCGAACGCATGAAGATGCAGCTGGTCGAGCCGCTGCGCGAACTGTTCAAAGACGAGGTGCGGGCGCTCGGCCGCGAGCTCGGCCTGCCGGAGGCTTTCGTCGGCCGCCATCCGTTCCCGGGGCCGGGGCTCGCCATCCGCGTGCCCGGCGCGATCACGCGCGAGAAGCTCGACATCCTGCGGCTCGCCGACGAGATCTACATCGAGGAAATCCGCCGCACCGGGCAATACGACAACATCTGGCAGGCCTTCGCCGTGCTGCTGCCGGTCAAGACCGTCGGCGTCATGGGTGACGGCCGCACCTATGATTACGTCATCGGCCTGCGCGCGGTGACCTCGACCGACGGCATGACGGCGGATTTCTACCCGTTCGACATGAAGTTTCTAGGCATGGTGGCGACGCGCATCATCAATGAGGTGAAGGGCGTCAACCGCGTCGTCTATGACGTGACCAGTAAGCCGCCGGGGACGATTGAGTGGGAGTGAGTTTGGCGGAACGAGCTATTGAAGGTGCAGGCGGGCACGGGCGCGCTACTCACGCGAGAACCGGACGGTGTATAAGCGGGGTATAAGCTATGGTCAGTGCAGAAAAATTCTTTAGCGATGTCCGTAAACACCCAGACCGCTTCTACATTATTCACTATTCGTCTCAGTCGCTCTTTGACGCCGAAGCGGGCGCTTTATCACCGAGGATTACGTCGATAGTGGTCCGACACTTTACGTCCGGTCAAACGGTCAGTTTTTCGACGCACACGACTGCAGAGTATCTTCACATACTCCCCGATGATGTGGAGTTGAGATACGACGATATTGAACGAGAGTTGCTAACACACTTCTATAACTTTGTGCGGGACCGGCGAGAAAAGTACTGGGTGCATTGGAACATGCGCAACGTCACATACGGTTTTGAGCATCTTGAACATCGTTATCGGGTGCTTACCAGCCAAGAGCCTCCTAGCATACCTGTCGAGGTTAGGATCAACCTGAATGACGTTCTAAAGAACCGCTATGGTAACGACTACGCTGCCGACCCAAAGATGCTCACCCTGATGGAGCTTAATGGTGGCAAAGTGCAAGGATTCCTGTCGGGGAAGGAAGAGTCGGAGGCCTTTAAGGCGAAGGACTTCATAAGGATGAACACATCCACTATCGCGAAGGTTGGCTTTTTTAGTTTTGTTATCTCATCGGCTCTCAAGGGAAAGCTCAAAACCGCGGGCAGAGGCATCTTAATCTTTGTTGACAGGCTACTGGAAAGCCGAAAGGCGCGGCTAATTGCGGCGATCAGTGCGTGTGTTGGCCTGCTCGTCGGATTGATCCAGCTCGCACTTTGGCTGATGCCGTTTTCAAAGTGAAGTTGTTGAACAATATTGATTGTGTCAGTCGGCTAGGGAGCCGAAATATGCCCATCACCATCTACGGCATCAAGAACTGCGACACCATGAAGAAGGCGCGCGCCTGGCTCGACAAGCATAAAGTCGACTACGCCTTCCACGACTACAAGAGCGCCGGCATCGCGCGCGCCAGGCTCGAAGCTTGGGCGAAGAAGGCCGGCTGGGAGACTTTGCTCAACCGTGCCGGCACGACGTTCAAGAAATTACCCGACAAGGACAAGGAAAACGTTACCGAGAAAAAGGCCATCGCTTTGATGCTGGCGCAGCCGTCGATGATCAAGCGTCCGGTGCTGGAAATGTCTGGAGGCAAACTTCTCGTCGGCTTCAAGCCGGAGGAGTACGCTGCGTCAGTAAAATAGTGGCGGTTCAACTCCGTTCATTCCCGCGGAAGCGGGAATCCAGAGCGGCACGGCAGGAATTTGCGGCTCTGGGTCCCCGCTTCCGCGGGGACGAACGGATAGTGGGAGGCGATAAAACTGAATAAGCCGCAAGTCATCATCATCGGCGGCGGCCCGGTCGGGGCGGCGCTCGCGCTCGACCTCGGCCTGCGCGGCGTCTCCTGCGTCGTCGTCGAAAGCCGCACCAGTCTCGCCAACATCCCGAAGGGGCAGGGGCTGACCCAGCGCACGCTCGAACATTTCTATTTTTGGGGCCTGGATGAGCCATTGCGCGCCGCGCGTCTGATGCCGCGCGGCTATCCGATCGGCGAAATCACCGCCTACGGTAACCTCGCGAGCGAATATTGGCAGGCGCCGGCCGGCCGCGAAGTGGTGGGCAACTTCTTCTTTCAAAAGCAGGAGCGGCTGCCGCAGTACCGCATGGAGGCGGTGCTGCGGCAGAAATTGGCAATCTTGCCGAATGTCGACATGCGGCTTGGCGTCACCGCGACCGCCGTGGCGCAGTCGAACGACGGCGTCAGGGCCACCGTGACCAACGAGCGCGGCGAAATCGAAACGCTGGAGGCGGACTATCTTGTCGGCTGCGACGGCGGCCATTCGATGGTGCGCGAGGCGGCCGGCATCGCGCGCAGCGGCACCGATTTCGATCGGGTCATGGTGCTCATCGTCTTCCGCTCGCGCGAGCTGCACGAGAAGCTCAAGCGTTTCCCCGAGCGGTCGACCTACCGCGTCATGCACCCGGACCTGCACGGTTACTGGAAATTCTTCGGCCGTGTCGACGTCGGCGAACGCTTTTTCTTCCACACCCCGGTGCCGCCCGAGGCGCCCCGCGGCAACTTCGATTTCAGCGCCGCGCTGTTCGACGCCGCCGGCTTTCCGTTCGCCTTCGAGGTCGAGCACGCCGGCTTCTGGGATCCGCGCAATGCGGTGGCCGCGAGCTACCGGAACGGCCGCATCTTCATTGCCGGCGATGCCGCGCACAGCCATCCGCCGTATGGCGGCTACGGCCTCAACAACGGCCTGGAAGACGCAGTCAACCTGAGCTGGAAGCTCGCCGCGCACTTTGCCGGCTGGGGCGGCAGCCAGCTGCTCGACACCTATTCAATGGAGCGCGCGCCGGTGTTCCGCGATGTTGCCGAGGACTTCATTGCCGCGCGCATTCGCCAAGACGATGCGTTTCTCACCCGCTACAACCCGTCGCGCGACCGCGCCGAGTTCGAAGCGGCCTGGAACGCGCGTCAAACCGACGTCGGCTCGCGCCGCAAGGCCTACGAGCCGAGCTACGAGGCCTCGCCGATTGTGTTCGGACCGCCCGGCGGCAAAACGACGGCTCACGGCGCGCACAGCCTGAAAGCCCGCGCGGGCCATCATTTGTCGCCGCAGGTGCTGTCGACCGGCCGCAATGCGTTCGAGGAACTTGGCCGGGGCTTTACGCTTTTGGCGCTGGGCGCGGACGCGAGTGCGTTCGAGCAAGCGGCGCGGGAGCGGCAGGTTCCGCTCAAGATCGTGCGTGACAGCGGGGCCCCGGCGCGGGAAAATTACGGAGCGTCCCTGATCCTGGTGCGGCCCGATCAACATGTCGCCTGGGCGGGCGACACGGCACCGGATGCCGCGGCGATCATACAGAGGGTGATCGGTCAATGACAATTCGGAAGCTTGCGATGGTCGGCTTGGTTGTCGGCTTGGCGCTCACGATCGGGGTGGCGGCGCGGGCCGCAGATTATCCGACGCATCCCGTCAAGCTCATCGTTCCGACCGCGCCGGGCGGCATCAACGACGTCGTCGCGCGGCTCATTCAGCCGGGGCTGACGGAAGCGTTGAAGCAGCCGATCGTGATCGAGAACAAGGCCGGGGCCAACAATATCATCGGCACCGAGTTCGTCGCGAAATCGGCGCCGGACGGGTATACACTGGTCGTCGTTCCCGCCTCGCATTCCGTCAATCCGGCGGTGCAGATCAATATGCCTTTCAACACGGAGAAAGATCTCACGCCGATCATTCTGGTCGGCAAGAACGCGATGCTGTTCCTTGTCAATCCGCGCGTGCCGGCAAAAACGCTGCGCGAGTTCGCCGCGCTCGCCAAAGCGAGCCCGAACAAATTCTCCTTCGCGACGCCTGGAACAGCGAGCCAATCGCACCTCGTCATCTCGCAATGGGACAAATTGGCCGGCGTCGAGGCGACCCAAATTCCCTATCGTGGCGGCGCGCCGGCGACTTTGGCGACGATCTCCGGCGAAACGCAGTTCACCGTGATGTCGAGCCTGCTCGCAGCACCCCAGGTCGAGGCGGGAAAGTTGCGGGCGCTTGCGATCGGCAGCCTGCAGCGCGATCCGCACTTCCCGGATGTGCCGACCATGGGCGAAGCGGGCTACCCGGGCATCGAGGCGGTCACCTGGGTCGGCCTTTTCGCGCCGGCAGGGACGCCGCGCCAGATCGTGGCGCGGCTCAATAAAGAGATAGACCGCATCATCCATGAGCCCGACACCGCGGCGAAACTCGACAAGCAGGGAATCGTCGTCGCCGGCGGCCCGCCAGAGGTTCTTGGCCGCCTGGTCGACGAGGAGATCAAGCGTTGGACCGAGATTGCGCGGCAGAATCACATCAGCGTCGGGCGCTAGCCGCCCCTTGATTAGGCCCGTTTTCCCTGCCACATGCGCCTCATGAACGTCCCCTTGCGCCCCGCCGATTCGATCCCGCTCACGCCGCTCGCCGCGGAAGTCGAGCGCCGGCGCACCTTCGCGATCATCTCGCATCCCGACGCCGGCAAAACCACGCTGACCGAAAAGCTGCTGCTGTTCGGCGGCGCCATTAATCTCGCCGGCCAGGTCAAGGCCAAGCGCGACCGCCGCGCCACCCGCTCGGATTGGATGGCGATCGAGCGCGAGCGCGGGATTTCCGTCGTCACGTCCGTTATGACCTTCGATTACGACGGCCGCGTCTTCAATCTGCTCGACACGCCCGGCCACGAGGACTTTTCCGAGGACACTTACCGCACGCTGACAGCCGTCGACTCGGCGGTGATGGTGATCGACGCCGCGAAGGGCATCGAGGCGCGCACCCGCAAGCTGTTCGAGGTCTGCCGGCTGCGCGATATCCCGATCATCACCTTCATCAACAAGATGGACCGCGAGAGCCGCGACCCGTTCGATATCCTGGACGAGATCGAGAAGACGCTGGCGCTCGACACCACGCCGATGACCTGGCCGATTGGGCAGGGGCGCGACTTCGCCGGCACCTATGACATCGCCTCGGGCGAGATGCGGCTGATCAATGACGACGGCAAGACGGCGGACCTCAGGCCGCTCGACCTTGCTGCGCTGGCTGCGAAAAATCCGATGCTCGACGCCAAGGCGGTTGCCGAAGAACTGTCGTTGGTGAAGGAGGCCTGCCGGCCGTTCGACTTCGACGCGTTCCGCGAGGGGCATCTGACGCCGGTGTTCTTCGGCTCGGCCTTGAAGAATTTCGGCGTCAAGGACCTGCTCGACGCGCTTGCGCAATTTGCGCCAGCGCCGCGCGCGCAGGTGTCGAACAAGCGCACAATCGATGCGCATGAAAGCGCGATGACCGCCTTCGTGTTCAAGATCCAGGCCAACATGGACCCCAACCACCGCGACCGCATCGCCTTCGCCCGGCTGTGCTCGGGCAAGCTGCGCCGCGGCATGAAGGCAAGACTGGTGCGCACCGGCAAGCCGATGACGCTATCGGCGCCGCAGTTCTTCTTCGCGCAGGACCGCGCGCTCGCCGACGAGGCCTATGCCGGCGACGTGGTCGGCATCCCCAACCACGGCACGCTGCGCATCGGCGACACGCTGACCGAGGGCGAGGAGATCGCCTTCCTCGGCGTGCCGAACTTCGCGCCGGAAATTCTTCGGCGGGTGAAGCTCGGCGATCCGATGAAGGCGAAGAAGCTTAAAGAGGCGCTGCAGCAAATGGCGGAGGAGGGCGTGGTGCAGGTGTTCCGCCCGCTCGACGGCGCGCCGGCCATGGTCGGCGTGGTCGGGCCGTTGCAACTCGACGTCTTGAAGGTGCGCTTGTCGGACGAATACGGCCTCGACATTGGCTATGAGACGCCGGAATTCCAGCTCGCGCGCTGGATAACCTGCGCCGACGGCAAGAAGCTCGACGATTTCGTGCAGGCCAATTATTCCAGCGTTGCCGAGGACTTGGATGGCGACCGCGTGTTCATGGCGCGCAATCAGTTCATTCTCGATTACACCGGCGAGCGCGCCCCCGGCATCACCTTCACTGACATTAAAGACGTGAAGGACAGAGTAAGTTAGTCGTCATGGCCGGGCTTGACCCGGCCATCCACGTCTTACTTGCTTCATCGCCTAAGACGTGGATGCCCGGCACAAGGCCGGGCATGACGGGTTTCAATTAATCTTGATATTTGCCGCCTTGATCACCGGCGCCCAGCGCGCGATTTCGCCGTTCATGCGGGCGCGGAATTCCTGCGGTGTAGAGCCCACCGGCTCCATCAATTGCGCGGCGAGCTTGTCGCGCACCGCCGGTTCCTTGATGATTGCGACGACGTCCTTGTTAATCTGGTCGATGACCGCCTTGGGTGTTGCGCCCGGCGCGATCAATCCGTTCCAGGCGTCGGCCTCGACGTCGATGCCGCTTTCCTTCAGCGTCGGCACGTCCGGCAGATAAGGCGAGCGTTTCGCCGTCGACACCGCCAGTATCTTCACTTTGCCGGCTTTGGCCTGCGGCATCACCGAGATCGCCGGCAGGCAGGCCATCTGCGCGTCGTTGCGGATCACCGCGGTGATGGCCTGCGGCGAACTCGGATAGGGCACGTGCACCATTTTCGTGCCGGACTTAATGGCGATCGCCTCCATGGCGAGATGCGACAGCGAGCCGTTGCCGATCGAGGCGAAATTGTATTTGCCCGGGTTGGCCTTGAGCAGTGCCACGAGTTCGGCGACGGTATTCACCTTGAGGTCGGGATTGATGGCGAGCGCGCTCGGTTGGGTGACGAGAAGGGTGATTGGCGCGATGTCCTTGCGCGGATCGTAGGGCAAATTCGTAAACAGCAGCGTGTTGATGGCGAGCGGGCCGCCGATGCTTACACCGATGGTGGCACCGTCGGGCGCGGCCTTGGCCACCGCGTCGGTGGCGATATTGCCGCTGGCGCCCGGCTTGTTCTCGACCACGAAGGCGCTCTTTGGATACTTCCGCGAAAGTCCATCGGCGACGACGCGGGCGACGATGTCGGGCGTCGAGCCGGCGCCGAACGGTACGAGGATGCGCACTGTTTTCGGCGGCCAGGTCTGCGCGGATGCGGGCAGCGTCGCCGCCAGCAGCAGCAAAAGCGCCAATGCCAGGCGTTTGTAAAAAAAGGTCGACCGGACTGCGATCATCGTCGATATCCTATGCGCCGGGGGTCACTTGATTTGAACGGCACTATCCTCTACTGCGGCGCTTGTGAAGGGTACATTTGCGTAGCGAGGATAGCATGGGTTTAGGCGTCCTCATTCTTGGCCTGGTCGTCATGCTCGGCGCCCACGTTTTCATAACGTTCCGCGGCGCGCGCGCCGATGTGATCGCGAAACTGGGCATGAACGGTTACCGCGCGGTCTTCGCAATCGTCTCGATTGCGGGCCTTACGCTCATCGTCTGGGGCTTCGCCCAGTATCATCCGCACGCGCCGCAAATCTGGTCGCCGCCCGCATTTATGCGGCACATCACCGTCGGCCTCATGCTGTTCGGGGTGATTTTCGTCACCGCCGCCTTCATCCCCAGTCACATCAAAGCCAAACTCAAGCACCCCATGCTCGCCGGCGTGAAGACCTGGGCCTTGGCGCATCTGCTGTCGAACGGCGATCTCGCCTCGATCCTGTTGTTCGGATCGTTCTTGGCCTGGGGCGTCTATGCCCGCATCGCCGCCAAGCGGCGCGGCGATCTCGGCGCTACCGTGGCGCCCGCCGGCTGGATCAACGACGTCATCGTCGTCGTCGTCGGCATCGTCGTCTATCTCGCCTTGGGCTACGCCTTCCATCCGATGGTCATCGGCGTGCCGGTGTTCGGGAGCTAGACGTCCGTGTCAGTGCAAGACGAGATCAGGCGGATCACCGCACCGGATATTTTTGCCCGCAAGGGTGGCGCGCCGATCGTGTGCCTCACGTCGTATCACGCCCATACCGCGCGCCTGGTCGACAAATATTGCGACGTGATCCTGGTCGGTGACTCGCTCGGCATGGTGATGCACGGGCTGGAAACCACCGTCCCGGTCACGCTCGAGATGATGATCCTGCAGGGTCATGCGGTCATGCGCGGCTCAAAGCGCGCGTTGGTCGTGGTCGACATGCCGTTCGGTTCCTACGAAGCGACGAAGGAGCAGGCCTTCATGAACGCGGCGCGCGTGCTGAAGGAGACCGGTTGTGGCGCCATCAAGGTCGAAGGCGGCACGCGCATGGCCGAAACGATCGCATTCCTGGTCGAACGCGGCGTCCCGGTGATGGGGCATGTGGGCTTGACGCCGCAGTCGATCAACACGATTGGCTCGTTCCGCGCGCAAGGCCGCGAGGAAGCCGACTGGGCGCGCATCGAGCAGGACACCATCGCGGTCGCCGAGGCTGGCGCGTTCTCGGTGGTGATCGAGGCGGTGGCCGAGCCGCTTGCGCGCAAGCTGACCGCGGCGGTGCGCATTCCCACCATCGGCATCGGCGCGAGCGTTGCCTGCGACGGGCAGATCCTGGTGCTGGAAGACATGCTCGGGCTGTCGCCGCGGGTGCCGAAATTCGTCAAGCGCTATGGCGACCTTGGCCCCGGCATCGAAAAGGCGGTGGCCGACTACGCGGCCGACGTGCGCTCGCGCGCCTTTCCCGGCCCCGAGCACGTCTATCCGATGAAAGGCAAAAAGCCCTAGAACCCTCTGAATCTTAACGATTGTCGGGGACAAGCTTTGCCTTGGACCCGCCACATCGCTAGGTTACGTCGCCATCGGCCCGGGGGACGGGCGTTTTCGGGGTGTGGAGCTGTTCGTGGCCGATATTTTTCACGAAGTCGACGAGGAAGTACGGCGAGAGCGGCTGCAGAAGCTGTGGGATCGCTACAGCATCTATATCATCGGGGTCGCCGTCCTGATCGTTGCGTCGATCGGCGCCTGGCAGGCCTATCAATGGTTGGACGCCAAAAAAGCCGCCGCCGCCGGCGCCGCGTTCGAATCCGCGCTGAGCCTGAGCGAAGAGGGCAAGCACGCCGAGGCCGATGCCGCTTTCGCCAAGATCGCCGCCGAAGCGCCAGCCGGTTATCGCATGCTGGCGCGCCTGCGTGCCGCCGGCGAGCTCGCGCAAACCAAACCGGCCGACGCCGTGAAGGCCTATGACGAACTCGCCGCCGACACCTCGCTCGGCGCGAGCTTGCAGGACCTCGCCGCGGTGCGTGCCGGCATGCTGACGGTGGATACCGCCTCGCTCGCCGAGATGCAGCGCCGGCTCGACCCGGTCGCTGAGCCGGGCCACGCCTTCCGCCACAGCGCGCGCGAACTGCTGGCGCTGTCGGCCTGGCGTAATCACGATTTCACCGCCGCACGCCGCTATATCGACATGATCGCGGCCGACGGCGAAACGCCGCCCGGTACACGCGCGCGCGCCGATGTACTCTCGGCGCTGATTGCCGCCGACGGCAGTAAGAGTTGAGGGTTATTCCATGCGCCGCATGTATCGTACTGCGTTGATGGCGGGACTGGTCGCGCTGGCGCCGGTGCTCGCCGGCTGTGCGGATTTTGACATGGACAGTCTCGATATTTTTCACCTCAACGAGAAGAAGAAGCTGCCCGGTGAGCGCAAGGAGGTGTTTCCAGGCGGCGTGCCGGGCGTCACGCAAGGCATTCCACCCGAATATCTGAAGGGCAATCAGCAGCAGGCGGACACGGCGCTTGCGCCGGCGCCGGATGGCGCTGCCGCACCAGCGCCCGGCGACAAAGCCGCGCCGCCGGCAAAAACCGCCGCGATCGAGCCGGCGCAGGAGCCCAAGGTCAAACCGAAGCCGAAGCGCAAGCCGAAGCCGGCTACCGCAAAAAAACAACCGCCCACGCGGGTCACCGTGCAGCCGGCCGCCCAAAGCCAAGGCAGCGGTGAGCAGAAGCTCGAGCCGTGGCCGGGCACGGCGCCGCAGCAACAGCCCGCGCCAGGCAGCGATCCTTGGCTGTCGGCGCCGCCGCCTCCCAGCACTATGTCGCGCTGATCTTTTCTTATCCGCTCCCGCAGAGGGAGAGGGGATAGAAAGAACCATGAGCTTTACCGTTGCCATCGTCGGCCGTCCCAATGTCGGCAAATCGACCCTGTTCAACCGGCTGGTTGGCCGGCGCGTCGCGCTGGTCGACGACCGGCCGGGCGTGACGCGTGATCGCCGCGAAGGCGAGGGCCGGCTCGGCGATCTCGATTTCACCGTGATCGATACCGCGGGCCTCGAAGAGTCCGCGCCCGAAAGTCTCACCGGCCGCATGCGGGCGCAGACCGAGACGGCGATCGGGCAGGCCGACGCGATCTTTTTCATGATCGACGCGCGCGCCGGTCCGACCGGGGTCGACCGCGTGTTCGCCGAACTGGTTCGCAAGTCGGGCAAGCCTGCCGTGCTGATCGCCAACAAGATGGAAGGCACCGCCGGCGAGGCGGGCAGGCTGGATGCCTACGCGCTCGGCCTGGGCGACCCGGTCGCGATTTCGGCGGAGCACAACGAGGGCCTGGTGGATCTTTACGACGCGCTGCGCGCCGCCTTGCCCGAGCGCACCGCCCAACAGATCGAAGCGGCGGCCGGGCCTTCGGGTCCGCATCCGATCCGCGTCGCCATTGTCGGGCGTCCAAATGCCGGCAAGTCGACGCTGGTCAACCGGCTGCTCGGCGAGGAACGGCTGCTCACCGCGCCGGAGGCCGGCACCACGCGCGATGCCATCGCGGTCGATCTCGATTGGCGCGGGCAAAAATTTCGCATCCATGACACCGCCGGTATTCGCCGCCGTGGGCGTGTCGACGAGAAACTGGAAAAGCTTTCGGTGGCCGACGCGCTCAACGCCGTGCGTTTTGCCGAGGTGGTGGTCGTGCTGCTCGACGTCGGGAACGCCTTCGAAGAGCAGGACCAGCGTATCGCCGATCTGGTCGAGCAGGAGGGCCGCGCCGTCGTCATCGCGGTCAACAAGTGGGACCTGAAGGAAAAGACCGCCGGCGCCATCGGCAAGCTGCGCGAGCAGGCCGACGAGAAGCTAAAGCAGATGAAGGGCGTGCCGTTGGTGGCGGTCTCGGCCATGACCGGCGAAGGCCTCGACCGGCTGATGCAGGCGATCGTCGATGCGTTCGCGGTCTGGAACAAGCGCGTGCCGACCTCTGCGCTTAACCGCTGGTTCGAGGCGACTGTCGAGTCGCATCCGCCGCCGGCCGTGTCGGGCCGCAGGCTGCGCCTCAATTACATCACGCAGGCGAAAAGCCGGCCGCCGAGCTTCGTCGTGTTCTGCACCCGCGCCGACGCGCTGCCCGACGCCTACAAGCGTTATCTGGTCAATTCACTGCGCGAGAACTTCGAACTGCCCGGCACGCCGATCCGCCTGACGCTGCGCGAGAAGGCAAACCCGTTCAAGGGCCGCGCCAAGCGCAAGCATTGACAACCGCTATTTGGCGATCGCGGGGCCGCCCGCAGGCGGCCATCGCTCGTGCCATTGTGCCCACGTCACTTACGGGCGCAAATCGCGTTCATCCCAGTGGCGGGGCCGCATTTGGCCGAGGATGTTTGCACCAACGGTTCGAGCGGCTTGGCGGCGACGCATACGGCCGAGGCGATAACTTCGTCGGCGTTGCAGGTCACGCTGCAACCCGCGGCACTGCAATCGGCGGCTCCGAGCGTGACCACACGCAGCCCCGCGGCCGGACCCGGCTGTCCTTGCTCCCCCTTCGGGCCCGGATCGCCCTTCGGCCCCGCAGCCCCGGCCTCACCCTTGGGCCCGGCTGGGCCAGCCGGTCCGGCAGGGCCTGCCGGCCCCTGGTCGCCGGCGGGGCCTTGCGAGCCGCGCAATCCGGGCGTCCCCTGCGGTCCCTCGAAGCAGCCGGCCAGCAGGAAGGCGGCGGCAACGAGCGCCAGTATGGTTGGAAGTCGCATGGTGTTCCTCCCCTAGATGGACAAGACGGCCTGGTCGGTCGAACGAGGCGGGCGTCTTTCCAAGACGATTCTTATCGTGCCTTGTAACAAAGCTAACGCGGATCGCGCTTGGACGAAACCCGGATCGCCGTCAGGAATTCCTGGATAGGACGCTAAGTTGCGTCAGGCGGCGAACGCAGGCAGATATCGATGTGGCGCATGGCCAGGCGGTTCTGTTCGATCAGACCAAGGCCGCCAATTGCCGGTGCGGCTAGGACGGACCCGGCTTGCCATAGGATCGCTCTGCTATTGAAAACCCATAGTCGATTTAGGGCACAATGCCGCCATCATGGAGGCTTTATTGCCCTAGTCGGGTGACAGATCGGCGTATTTTTCCGACAACGCGCGGAACATTGTTCTAACGAGGGCGCTTTGTTGGTATCGTTTCGCGTAACTCGGGGGCGGCGCATGCGGCAATGGCCTGCGGTCGCCGGCCATACGGCCTCTGGGGTAACGCCATGAAAATGAGCAAGTTTGGCTATTTTTCCGAGTTTCTGCTTTTCCCGCCGCTCGTTCTTGTCGCGTCGCTAATTGCGTTTCGCAGTGCGATGCCGCCGTCGCCTTTGACATGGCTGCTTGTCTACGGTGCCGGCCTGATGGCCTGGACGTTGTTCGAATATGTGCTGCATCGCGTGCTGTTTCATCACGCGCCGCTTCTCGCGCCGATCCATGATCGCCATCACAAATCGCCAAACGACTTCATTGGCACGCCCGCATGGGTGAGCGTTTTGGTTGGTTTGGTCGCGATTGCAGGCCCAGCCTGGGCGGCGCTTGGATTTGGCCTTGGTACCGCGGCGACGGCGGGCCTCGTCACGGGCTATCTTTGGTATGTCTTCGTCCATTACGCGACGCACCATTGGCAGCCGCGCCGGGGCACCTACATCTACCGGGCGCGGCTGCGCCATGCCCGTCACCACCACTTGCCCGATAGCGGAAATTTCGGCGTGACGACGGCCTTTTGGGACCATGTCTTTGGCACGGCAATCGAAGAGCGCGCGCCTAAACTTGGCCGCGAGCAGGCCTAAGCCGGCGCTCTGAACTCCAAGAACCTGCCCGCTCGGAAATCGTAGATTTTTCCGCTCTCCCCGCATTCGGGCAGGCACAACGGCACGATCGTCTTTGCCACTTGTTCCGGCGTCGGCAGCGTCTCCGGATCGATGCCGGGAAAGGCCGTGGCCATCATTCGCGTGCGCGTCTGGCCCGGGCTGAACAAATTGACCCGCACTTTGGTGCTGTCGCATTCGGCGGCATAAGTGCGCACCAGCTGATCGAGGCCGGCTTTGGACGCGGCGTAGAGCGCGAAATAGGGGCGCGCGAAATAGGCGACCGCCGAGGTGATAAAAACGGCGCGGCCGGCCGCCGCTGCCTTGAGCAACGGGTCGAGCGCACGGATCAGGTGCCAATTGGCCGAGAGGTTGACGGCAATGACGTTGTCCCAGTCCTTCTGATCGATATGTCCGACCGGCGAGGGTACGGTGAGCAGGCCGGCATTGCCGACCAAGACGTCGAGGCGGCCATAGCGCTCGTTGAGCGCGAGCGCGAGCCGGGCGATGCCGTCCGAGTCCTTCATATCGAGCGGCACCAGCGTGGCCGAGGAGCCTACCGCCTTGATCTTGTCGTCGAGCTCTTCCAGGCCGCCGACGGTGCGCGCCACCGCCACCACATGGGCGCCGGTCTCGGCGAGCTGCAAGGCGAGCGCCGCGCCAATGCCACGCGAGGCGCCGGTGACGAGCGCGATACGGTCGGCGAGGGGTTTCGACATGGGGTAACGCTAGCGCAAGAGCCTAGATCGCTTCGGCGAGTAGCGACAATTGCCGCGGGCTCGCTTCCTGCGCGGCGAGGTCGGTGAGCGCCGTCGGATAGTCGCCGGTGAAGCAGTGGTCGGTGAACTGCGGGCGGACCGGATCGCGGCCCGGCAGGCCCATGGCGCGGTAGATGCCGTCGACCGACAGGAAAGCCAGCGAATCGGCGCCGATGAACTGGCGCATGCCTTCGAGATCGTGCGTGGCGGCGAGCAGCTTGTCGCGCTCCGGCGTGTCGATGCCGTAATAGTCGGGATGCGTGATCGGCGGCGAGGCGATGCGGAAATGCACTTCCTTGGCGCCGGCGTCGCGCATCATCTGCACGATCTTGCGCGAGGTGGTGCCGCGCACGATGGAATCGTCCACCAGCACGATGCGCTTGCCCTCGACCACCGCGCGGTTGGCCGCGTGCTTCATGCGCACGCCCTGATCGCGGATCGCCTGCGTCGGCTGGATGAAGGTGCGGCCGACATAGTGGTTGCGGATGATGCCGAGTTCGTAGGGAATGCCGGACTCGCGGGCAAAACCGATCGCCGCCGGCACGCCTGAATCTGGCACTGGCACGATCACATCGACGGCGGCGGGCGCTTCGCGTGCCAACTCGGCACCCATGGTCTTGCGCACATCGTAGACGTGGCGGCCGCCGACGATGGAATCCGGCCGCGAGAAATAGATGTATTCGAAAATGCACGGGCGCGGCGCCATCGGCGGGAACGGCTTGTGCGATTGCGCGCCGTCCTCGTCGAACACCACCACCTCGCCGTTTTCCACGTCACGCACGTATTGCGCGCCGATCATATCGAGCGCGCAGGTCTCCGAGGCGAGGATCGGGCAGCCGTCGAGCTTGCCGATGACCAGCGGCCGGATGCCAAGCGGGTCGCGCGCGCCGACCAGCTTCTTGTTGGTCAGCCCGACAAAGGCATAGGCGCCTTCGAGCTGGCGCAGCCCTTCTACGAAACGGTCGACGAAACGGTTGCGGCGCGCGCGCGCCACCAGATGCAGGATCACTTCCGTATCGGTGGTCGACTGCATCATGGCGCCTTCGTGCACCAACTGCTTGCGCAGCGCGATGCCGTTGGTCAGGTTGCCGTTGTGGCCGATGGCGAAGCCGCCGCCTTCCAGTTCGGCGAACAGCGGCTGCACGTTGCGCAGCACCGTTTCACCCGTCGTCGAATAGCGTACGTGGCCGATCGCCGAGTTGCCGGGCAGGCGATCGATTACATCGCGCTTGGCAAAAGCGTCGCCAACCAGGCCGAGGCGGCGTTCGGAGTGGAAGCGCTTGCCGTCGAAGGAGACGATGCCAGCCGCTTCCTGGCCGCGATGCTGCAGCGCGTGCAGGCCGAGAGCGGTGATGGCGGCGGCGTCGGGATGGCCGAAGATGCCGAACACGCCGCACTCTTCGCGGAGCCGGTCGGCATCCGGATCGAATTCGGCGCCGGCCGTCTGCACGAGGTCTTGCGGCTGCTGCTGCATTGCTATGGCGTTCCCGTCCGTGGGGTGAGCTCCGACTTCCGATCGGGAGCGCTGTCCGGCGGTTCCTGGTCTTCCGGCTTCTGACGCTTCAACCGCTTTAAGATGGTGCTTTCGGGGTCGTCCGGCAACATGGACATCAACCATTGTCCCGTACTTTGCAACACGACCTTCGATTTGGCGCCGCGCACCCATTCCGGTTGGCTACGGTCGGGCACCAGCCAGGCGAAGAACAGGAAGGCGACCACCACGATGATCAGCCCGCGGCCGAGCCCGAACAGGAAGCCGAGCGTGCGGTCGAGCGCGCCGACCCGGCTGTCGAGCACCATGTCGGAAATGCGCACGGTGATGATCGAGACCACCAGTAGCGTCAGCAGGAACACCGCGCCGACGCTGGCGCCGGTCGCCACCATGTCGCTGGAGATGTACTGCTTCGCGATCGGCAGCACGCGCGAATAGGAATAGAGCGTGACCAGCGCGGCGACGCCCCAGGCGCCGATCGACAGAATTTCGCGCATGAAGCCGCGGATCATGGCGAGCAGGCCGGAGATCAACATGACCACCAGGAGAATGATGTCGAGCAGCGTGATCGGCATCGCGGCCTCGTCAGTCTGCCGGCCGGGCGCGGCGGCGGCCGCGCACCAAGGCACGGCGGCGAGGCGAATCCGCCTGTGCCGCGGCGGCTGAGAAACAGGGCGGCGCTGTGGGCCTTAAGTGTCTAATTTGACGCCTATTTCTGCTCGCATCGGCACCGGCCTGTGAGGCCCGCGCGAGGCGGTTTCGACGCCCCGTGTATAGCGGGGCATCACGGTGCCGTCACCCGTCTTGTCCACGGGTTTTACCGTCCTTGGCCCGGTTGCCGCGGGCGGCGATGTCGGCGACCAGGCTGGCAAGGCTGGCCACGTCGGTAACCTTGAGGCCGGGCTCCCCGGCTTCCGCGCGCGCGGCTTCCGGAACGACGGCGCGGGTAAAGCCGAGCTTTGCGGCTTCTTTGAGCCGGGCCGGCGCTTGCGCCACCGGGCGTATGGCCCCCGACAATGAGACTTCGCCGAAATAGACCGCATCGGCCGGCAGCGGCGCATTGGCCAGCGAAGAAACCAGCGCGGCGGCAGCGGCGAGATCGGCCGCCGGCTCCTGGATGCGCAGGCCGCCCGCGACGTTAAGGTAAACGTCATGGCCGCCGAGCTTGACGCCGCAATGGGCCTCCAGCACCGCCAGCAGCATCGACAGCCGGCTCGGGTCCCAGCCGACCACGGCCCTCCTTGGTGTACCCAACGAAGTGGGCGCCACCAGCGCCTGGATCTCGACCAGCAGCGGCCGCGTGCCCTCGATGCCGGCGAACACGGCCGTTCCGGGGCTCCCAAGATCGCGCGCCGACAGGAACAACTCCGACGGATTGGCGACTTCGCGCAGGCCTGAGCCGGTCATCTCGAACACGCCGATCTCGTCGGTCGGGCCGAAGCGATTCTTCACCGCGCGCAAGATGCGGAATTGGTGCGAGCCTTCGCCTTCGAAGGATAGCACCGCATCGACCATGTGCTCGACAACGCGCGGACCGGCGATCTGGCCGTCTTTCGTGACGTGGCCGACCAGAATGATGGCGGCGCCGGAGCGCTTGGCATAACGGATCAGCGCCTGCGCGCTGCCGCGCACTTGCGTCACCGTGCCGGGCGCGGATTCGACCAGTTCGGTCCACATGGTCTGGATCGAATCGATGACGATTAGGCGCGGCGTCTTGCCCTCGGACAAAGTGGCGATGATGTCCTCGACCGAGGTTTCCGCCGCGAGTTCAACCTTGGCATCGCTCAACGACAGCCGCTCGGCGCGCAACCGCACCTGGGCGACCGCTTCCTCGCCGGAGATATAGACGGCGCGATGCCCGCCGCGCGCCATGGCGGCTGTCGCCTGCAGCAGCAAAGTCGATTTGCCGATGCCGGGATCGCCGGCCATCAGCAGCACCGAGCCGCGCACGAAGCCGCCGCCGGTGACGCGGTCGAATTCGGCGACGCCGGAGGGCAGGCGCGGGGCCTCGTGCGCCTCGCCGGTCAGCGGCTCGAGCGCGAACAGGCGGCCCTTGCCGGGTTTACGGCCCGGACCGGCGGGGCGCTCGGCGCCTTCCTCGGCCAGCGAATTCCATTCGCCGCAGGCCTCGCATTTGCCCTGCCAGCGGCTGAAAGCGGCGCCGCAGTTCTGGCAGACAAAGCTGAGATTGCGCTTGGACATGCTGGAATCGCCGTCAAATCAGTCGTCTGGACGCTAATGCGTCCATAAGAACATTACAAGAACATTGTTTAAGAAAGTGCTGATTTGAGGGGATTTCCCCCTCAGCCCCGATAAACCCGGTGGTACCGCCGTCCGAGACTGGTGAGCACCTCGTAGCCGATGGTGCCGGCGGCGGCGGCCACCGCATCGACGGTCATTTCACCGCCGATCAGCGTGACGAGATCGCCGCGGCGGGCGGCGTTGTCGGGCAGATCGGTGATGTCGATCGCCAGCAGGTCCATGGAGACGCGGCCCGCCAGCGGACAACGCTGGCCGGCGACGATGGCGTCGCCGCCGGGCGCTGCGTCCGAGGCGCTGGCCGCGCGCGGATAGCCGTCGGCATAGCCGACCGCGACAACGGCAATGCGGGTCGCGCGCTTGGCGGTCCAGGCGGCGTTATAGCCGACGGTCTCGCCGCGCGGCACGCTGCGCAGCTGCACGATATGCGCCTGCAATTCGATCACCGGCTGCATCGGATTTTTCTGCCCCGGCGTCGGATTGACGCCGTAGAGCGCGACGCCCGGGCGCACCATGTCGCAATGCGCTTTGTCGCCGAGAAAGATGCCGGACGAATTGGCGAGCGAGGAGGGGATGCCGCGGTAAAGGATGCGCACCTCGCGGAACGCCTCGATCTGCCGCGCATTGAGCGGATGTTCCGGCTCTTCGGAACTGACCAGGTGGCTCATCAACAGCGTGATGCCGTGGTTTTCGGAACGGATGCGATGCGCCAGCGCCGCGGCGTCATTTGCCGAAATGCCGAGCCGGTTCATGCCGGTGTCCACGTGCAGCGCGGCGCCGCCGCGCCATTGATTGGCGTTGCAGAAGATGTCCCATTCCGCCAATTCGACCATGCTGCCGATCACCGGCCGCGCGCGGAGGTCGGCGTAGGCGGCCGCGGTGCTGGGGAGCAGGGCGTTGAGGACGTAGATCGTCTGGTCTGGCGCGGCGGCGCGCACCCGGCCGGCCTCGGCGAGGTCGGCGACGAAGAACGTCTTGCAGCCGGCTTTGGCGAGCGCCGCGGCGACTTGTTCAATGCCACAGCCATAGCCGTCGGCCTTGATCACCGCGGCGCATTCCGCCGGCATGGCGCGGCGGCCGAGTGCGCGCCAGTTGGCTTCGATCGCCGCGAGATCGACGGTGAGGATGCCGCCGGCCTGCGCCGCCGGCGGACCGGTCGTAACGAGTTTTTCCGCCGGAGCCTCGTCCGGCGGGCTGGCTTCCTGATGAATTGCGGTTTCTGCCTCGGCCATGGGCAAGGGTTTAGCGGCACCGGTGCGGGCCGTCCATGCGGGGATCGAGGGCGCTAGCCGATGCGCTCCGGTAGGTGGTCGGCCTTCGCCAGGGTCGAGAATTTCGTGATCGAGCCTTCGAACTGCATCTCGACCGTGCCGGTGGGGCCGTGACGCTGCTTGCCGATGATGACCTCGGCTTTGCCGTCGACTTTTTCGCCGTCCGCCATCCATTGTGCGAATTTCTCGCGATCGGATTCCAGCGGTTTGCGCATCTTGTGGTAATACTCTTCGCGGAACACGAACAGCACCACGTCGGCGTCTTGTTCGATCGAGCCGGATTCACGCAAGTCGGACAACTGCGGGCGCTTGTCGTCGCGGCTTTCCACCTGGCGCGAAAGCTGCGACAGCGCCAGGATCGGCACGTTGAGTTCTTTCGCGAGTGCTTTTAGCTTCGTGGTGATCTCGGTGATTTCCTGCACGCGATTTTCCGCCGAGCGGCGCGTCGAGCCCTGCAGTAGCTGCAGATAGTCAACGATCAACAGATCGAGGCCGCGCTGGCGCTTGAGCCGGCGCGCGCGGGCGGTGAGTTGCGCGACCGACAGGCCGCCGGTCTCGTCGATGAAGAACGGCAGGTTCTGCAATTCGATCGAGTGGTCCTTGATGCGCTCGAACTCGGCCTCGCTGATGCCGCCGCGTCGGATCTGGTTCGACGGAATGCCGGTCTGCTCGGCGATGATGCGGGTGGCGAGCTGTTCGGCCGACATTTCCAGCGAGAAGAAGCCGACGATGCCGCCATTGGCGGTCACCGTATGGCCGTCGGCCCGCACTTCGCCGCGCCAGGCGCGCGCGACGTTGTAGCCGATATTGGTGGCGAGCGCGCTTTTGCCCATGCCGGGACGGCCGGCAAGAATGATTAGGTCGGACGGCTGCAAGCCGCCCATCATGCGGTCGAGATCGTCGAGGCCGGTGGCGACGCCGGACAGCTTGCCGTCGCGCTGGAAGGCGTGCGCCGCCATGTCGATCGCGGTGGTCAGCGACTGGGCGAAGCGCTGGAAGCCGCCGTCGTAGCGCCCGGTCTCGGCCAGCTCGTACAGGCGGCGCTCGGCGTCCTCGATCTGGTTGCGCGGCGAAAAATCGACCGGCGCGTCGAAGGCGACGTTGACCATGTCCTCGCCGACGATGATCAGCGCGCGGCGGATCGACAGATCGTAGATGGTGTGGCCGTAATCCTCGGCATTGATGATGGTGGTCGCTTCGGCGGCAAGCCGCGCCAGGTACTGGCTCACGGTCATACCGCCGATATCGATGTCGGCGCCGATGAAGGTCTTCAGCGTGACCGGGGTCGCCACCTTGCCGGCGCGGATCAGATCGCGCGCAAGCTGATAGATTTTCTGGTGAATCGGCTCGAAGAAATGCTCCGGATTGAGGAAATCGGAGACCCGGTAGAAGGCCTCGTTGTTGACCAGGATGGCGCCCAATAGCGCCTGCTCCGCTTCGATATTGTGCGGGGCGGAACGAAAGCTTTGGGCGGATTCTTCGACCGGCTTGCGGGCAACTGATTCGAATGGCGCCATAGGATTCCTTGTTCCGTCAATTTGACGAAACTTTGATTGACCTTGGCTTACACCCTCAGGGGGATTGCGCGATGCCCGGCTATAAATAATCGCCGTTGTCCACGCAACTCACCGTCGATGAATATAGCAGGTATGGCCTCTTGACGAGACTTGACGGTTTTTGGCTGGCGCAATATTGCCGCCGCTTACTCGCCGGCGAGCCGCAGCGGCGGGTGACGCTCGCCTTCGGCATCGCGCAGCCTGCGCTCCTCGCGGCCGATGTAGTCGCGCGTCATCGGCACCACGTCCTGCCGTTTGGTGAGCTGGATCTGGAACACCATCAAATTCTGCTCGCGGAACGACATTTCGGACGCCGCCAGATAGAATTCCCACATCCGCACAAAGCGCTGGTCGTAGATCCGCTCAACTTCCTCACGGTGGGCGAGGAAACGTTCGCGCCAGTGCTTGAGCGTCTCGGCGTAATGCAGGCGCAGGATCTCGATGTCGGTGATCAGCAGCCCGGAATTCTCGATGCGGGGAAGCACCTCGGATAGCGACGGGATGTAGCCGCCCGGGAAAATATATTTCGCGATCCAGGGATTGGTTACGTTCGGCCCTTCCGAACGGCCGATCGAGTGCAGCACCATGACACCGTCGTCGGCGAGCAATTGTGCGCTCTTGCGGAAGAAGGTGTCGTAATGATTGACGCCGACATGTTCGAACATGCCGACCGACACGATGCGGTCGAACGATCCCGCGAGATCGCGATAGTCCTGCAAATTGAAGCGGGCGCGGTCGGATAGGCCCTTTTCCGCTGCGCGCTCGTTGGCGATGGCGTGCTGTTCCTGCGACAGCGTAACGCCGGTCACGTCGGCGCCGGCGACCTCGGCAAGATACAAACCCAGACCGCCCCAGCCGCAGCCGATGTCGAGCACGCGCAAGTCGCGGTCATCGCGCAACATGAGCTTGGCGGCGAGGTGGCGCTTCTTGGCGAGCTGGGCGTCGTCGAGCGATTGCTCGGGGCTTTCGAAATAGCCGCAGCTGTATTGCCGGTCGGCGTCCAGGAACAGCGAATAAAGCCGGCCGTCGAGATCGTAGTGATGCGCGACGTTATGGCGCGCGCGCCGGCGCGGATTGAACTGCTGCAAGCGGCGCTTGAGGTAGCGTAGCAATCCTTGCGGCCGCGCCCAGTGCGGAACTTCGGACTTCTGGCCGAGCATGATGGCGAGCACGTCGGCGATCGAGCCTTGCTCGACCACGAACGTGCCGTTCATATAGGACTCGCCGAATTTGAGCTCGGGATCGAGGAGAATTCCCCACTCGGCCTTGCGGGTGGCGAAACGAACCGATACCGGCTGGCCGGTCCCATCGCCGAAGGTCAAAACCGTTCCGCGCGAGGTGGTAACCTGGAATGTCCCCCGCCGGATAAAGGTCTTCAGTAGAAATTGAAGCAACCGGTCCATCGGCCGCCCCCGCCACCCTGACTATCGCCGCTACAGGTTAGGGCCTCCCCACACCCAACTACCATGATGGGTGCTCTGATACTTAACGGAGGTATTCAATCAAAGTTCCACCGGCCCAGCAATGCCACAAATTGGATGCAAGCATCCGGCGAAAGGCCGGTCACAACGCCGCAATATTAGGCTATCAACACGGCGGCAAACGGCCGGAAGCGGCCAGGTAACGTGAATTAAACCATTGAAAGGTCTAGGATAATGACGGCGGTTGGTCGCGGCATCGGGCCGGCGATGGCGGTTTTGGCGCTTGTTCTGACGGCGCCGGCGGGGGCACAGGAAAATCTCGATTCCGGCAAGACCGGCGCGCAGTTGTACGCCGCCGACTGTGCCATTTGTCACAAGAGCCCGCAGGCGCTGAACAAGCCCGGCGGTCTGTTCGGCCTGTCCGGTTTCCTGCGCGAGCATTACACGGCGAGCAAAGAGTCGGCTGCCGCCATAGCGGCCTATCTGCAATCGTCCGGCAATGCGCCGGCGCCGACCAAACGCGCGGGCAAACGCCCGGCCAAGGACGAGGAGAAGGCCAAGGTCGACGAGGAGAAGAAGGCCAAGCCCAAATCCGGCGAGGCCAAGGGCGAGGAAAAAGCCAAGGTCGGTGAGGAGAAAAAGGCGAAATCGAAATCCGACGAAGCCAAGGGCGACGAGAAGGCCAAGATCGGCGACGAGAAGAAGGGCAAGGCCAAAGCCGGCGAGGCCAAGGGCGAGGAGAAGACCAAGAGCGAAGAAAAGGCCAAAGTCGACGAGGAGAAAAAACCCAAGCCGAAGACCGACGAGGCCAAATCCAAAAAATCCGACAAAACTCACAAGCCCGAAGAGGCCAAGACCTCCGAGCCGAAGACCAAGAGCAAATCCGAGCAAAAGTCTGAACAAAAGCCCGAGCGGAAGATCGGCGCCAAGAAGCCCGAGTCGAAGACGACCGAGCCCAAGACGACCGAACACAAGACCGGCGAGGCGAAGGCGGCGCAATCGAACGTGAAAGACGCCAAGACTCCGCCGCCGAAGGACAAAACGAGCAAACCGAAATCGGACGACGTGCCGGCCGCTAAACCGGATAAGCCGGAGAAGTCCGACTAGCGCCTCAGGCTTCCTCGTCTTTTTTCTTACGGGCCTTCTTCGCGGGTTTGTCGTCGTCCGAGGTGGCCTCGGCCTCGGCGGCAGGTTCTTCACCCTCGCGCAATGCTTTGGCCGCTTCCGGCTCGAAGAAGGCTTCCGCAGCCTCCAGCGCGGCCGCCGCGTCTTCCTCGGCTTCCGTACGCTGCACCGTGACGTCCTCGCCGCGCGCGACCCGTTCGGCTTCGCCGGCGCTGCGCGCGACGATGACGGTGATGAGGGTCTCGACGTCCGGGTGCAGCGTCAGCGGCACCTTGTACTGGCCGATGGTCTTGATCGGCGCGTTGAGCGCGACCTGCGAGCGGTTCACCTCGGCGCCATCGGCGTTGAGCAGGCTGGCGATATCGCGCGGCGATACCGAGCCGAATAACTGGCCGGCTTCGCTCGCTTGGCGGATCACCACGACGGTCTTGCCATCGAGCTTGGCGGCGACCTTTTCCGCGCCGCCCTTGAGTTCGATGTTGCGCGCCTGCAGCTCGGCCTTCATTTCCTCGAAGCGAGCCTTGTTGTCGGCGGTCGCGCGCAAGGCCTTGCCGCGCGGCAGCAGGAAATTGCGGGCGAAACCGTCCTTCACGCGCACGACGTCGCCCATTTGGCCGAGCTTGCCGACGCGCTCGAGCAGGATCACATCCATTGTCGTCTCTCCTTGATTTGAACTTGGTTGATTTGAATTTCGGTCATTGGTGAATGTCGCGTCGTCAGGTGCGGGCCGGCGGGCCGCGCTTTGCGGCAATGCGCGCGCGCAGATCGATGACGGCCTCGATCAGGCCGAGCAGGCAGAGCGCCAGTACCGGCCAGCCCAATACGATGACTGCCATGTAAACGCCGGCGAGCAGGAACGTACGGCTCGCCATGCCGCGGGTAATGGCATGAAGCACCGCGAAGCCGAGCACGCCATAGGCCATCAGCAGGCTGGCCGAGAACACGCCCGCGACGATGCCGATGAGGCTGCCGACAAAGCTCAAGACGATGGCGATCGCCAGCGCCGCGGTCACCGCGCGCGGGAAGGTCATGGCCGCGAGCGGCGGCCACGGCCGCCTGAGCCGGCCGGAAAACTTCACGATCATGCCGCCGAGCCACAGATTGAGCACGTTAGTGATGGTGGCGAGCACGGCAGCCGCCGGCGGGATGGCGGCCACCAGGAAATCGATCAAACGGGTGGCATTGGTCTCGCCCGGCACGATGGGCGGGGCTCCGGCTGCGGCTCCGGTTTCCACGCGCAGGATGTGGGTCAGCGCGTGGCGCAGTCCGGCGCGGAAGCTTTCCGCATCGAGGCCGAAATTGGGGATGGCGACGATCACCACCAGTCCGCCGAGCAGGGCCGACCAGACCACCAGCCGGCCTGGCGGATACCATTCGAGCGCCGCGCCGCCGTTACCGGCGGGGCGCCCCAGCATTGCGAGATAGCCGAGCCACCAGGCCGGAAGTCCGGCGCCGGCCAGAAACGAGAAGAAGAACACGGGGCCAAACACGATGCCGAGCGCGAGTGCGCCCGCAAGTGCCGCGGTCATAGCTGACCAATGGCTCCAGCCGAGCCCGGCGATCATAATCGGCAGCGGCGCGAGATAGAACAGCGGAATCGACAGCCAAACGCCCGACGTCACCGAGGCGAACAGCAAAGCCGCCGCGGCGCCGGCACCAATACCTATCAATCCGAGCTGCATCATCACGAGCTGTCCCGCTCAGTTTCGAGCGGTTAGAGACGGAACCATTCCGCCCCAACCATCGGCTCGCCGGTGTCCCCGCAAGCCTCGTTCTCTTTCGTCATTCCGGGACGCGCCGGAGGCGCGGACCCGGAATCCAGATAAACACGCCGTGATCATTTCTGGATTCCGGGTTCGCCGCTGCGCGGCGCCCCAGAATGACAGAAACTACTGAATTACGTAAGGCAGCAGGCCGAGAAAGCGCGAGCGTTTGATCGCCTGCGCCAGTTCGCGCTGCTTCTTCGCCGATACCGCGGTGATGCGGCTCGGCACGATCTTGCCGCGCTCCGACACGTAGCGCTGCAGCAGCTTGACGTCCTTGTAGTCGATCTTCGGCGCGTTGGCGCCGGAAAACGGACAGGTCTTGCGCCGGCGAAAGAACGGACGGCGCGCGCCGCCACCACCGCCACCGCCTTGGGATGATCCGAATGCCATGATCTATTCCTCCACCGCGGCAACATCGACATCGTCATCGCGACGCGGACGGCGTGGACGATCGCCACGGTCACCACGATCTCCGCGGTCGCCACGGTCACCACGATCGTCGCGGTCGGACTTGCGCATCATCGCCGAGGGGCCGTCCTCGTGCGCTTCGACGCGAATGGTGAGGTAGCGCAGGATGTCTTCGTTGATCCGCTCCTGGCGCTCGATCTCGCTGAGCACGGCGGGTGCCGCGTCGACGTTGAGCAGCGTCATGTGCGCCTTGCGATTCTTGCGGATGCGGTAGTTGAGGGACTTCATCCCCCAATATTCGGTCTTGGTGATCTTGCCGCCGGCTTCGGTGATGACGCCGGAAAGCTTCGCGGTCAATTCCTCGACCTGCTGCGCGGACAGATCCTGGCGCGCGAGATAGACGTGTTCGTAGAGCGGCATGAAAAGCCTTTCCTAATGTTACCCAATCACTGGGCCCATTGTCCTCGATCCTGGCGCCTAGCCCCTCGAGCCCTTCGGGAAAGGCTCGAATGCTCTGAAGGCGGGAACACGGGACGACGGGTCCACTGACCCTACCGTTCATGACCGAGGGTCATGAAACGACCGTCCGTTCAGCTCCCAACCAGGATCGACGGAGCGGGCGGGTTATAGGCGGATTGGGCCGGAAAAGGCAAGCAAAAGCACCCGTCTGAGCGCGGACCGTTAAACCACCTGAGCGGCCATTTTTTTCGCTGACAAATTGCGGCGCCGAAACGGCCATACCGGCAATAAAAGGTACCTTAGCCGGATACGCCATTTCGCTGGGTTAACGGCTCCCGCCTAACTTGACAGGACCCCTGCTGCGGTGTCTCTCGGCCCAATTCAGGCAAAAGACGAGTTGTGAGGGGGTATGGCGGTCGCATTCGTGTTTCCAGGCCAGGGCAGCCAGGCAGTCGGCATGGGCAAGGCGCTGGCGGCGAATTTTGCGCCGGCCCGGCAGGTTTTCGACGAGGTCGACGAAGCGCTTGGCGCCAAGCTTTCCGCCATCGTGTTCGAGGGTCCAGCCGATGCGCTCACGCTCACCGAGAATGCGCAGCCGGCGCTGATGGCGGTTTCGCTCGCCACGATGCGCGTGCTGGAAGCCGAAGCCGGTTTCGATCTCAAACGCGACGCGCGATTCGTCGCCGGCCATTCGCTCGGCGAATATTCAGCGCTCGCCGCAGCGGGCGCGTTCACCATCGCCGATGCTGCACGGCTGCTGCGCACGCGCGGGCAGGCCATGCAGAAGGCGGTCCCGGTCGGCGTCGGCGCCATGGCGGCGCTGCTCGGGCTCGATTACGACGCGGCCGTGGCGGTGGCGGCGGAAGCCGCGCAAGGTCAGGTTTGCCAGGCCGCCAATGACAACGGCGCGGGGCAGGTGGTGGTATCGGGCGACAAGGCGGCGGTCGAACGCGCGGTCGAACTTGCCAAAGCCAAGGGCGCCAAGCGGGCCATGCTGCTGCAAGTGTCCGCCCCCTTCCACTGCGCGCTGATGCAACCGGCCGCCGATGTGATGGCGCAGGCTTTGGCGCAAGTGAGCGTCAAGCCGCCGGTAGTGCCGGTGGTTGCAAATGTGCTGGCCAAGCCGATCAGCGATCCGGCTGAAATCGTGCGCGCCTTGGTGCAACAAGTCACCGGTACCGTGCGCTGGCGCGAGTGCGTTGCCACCATGGCGGCAGCCGGCGCCAAAACGTTTTATGAGGTGGGCGCCGGCAAGGTGCTCAGCGGACTCATCAAGCGCATCGCCGAGGGCGTAAGCGCGACGGCGATCAGCAGTCCGGAAGATATCGCTGCGTTCAAAGCTGCGCGCACCGCGCAAATTTGTTAGGAGCTGCCGATGTTCGATCTCACGGGCAAGACTGCGCTGGTGACGGGCGCGACCGGCGCCATCGGCGGCGCCATCGCCCGCGCCTTGCACGCGCAGGGCGCGGTGGTCGCGCTTTCCGGCACGCGCCGCGAGGTGCTTGATGCGCTCGCCGGCGAACTGAAAGACCGCGTGCATGTGCTGCCCTGCGATCTCGCCGACAAAGACGCGGTCGAGGCTTTGGTGCCGGGCGCGGAAGAAAAAATGACCAAGCTCGATATCTTGGTCGCCAATGCCGGCGTCAATCATGACAATCTGTTCGTGAGTTTGACCGACGAGGCTTGGGACAAGGTGATTGCGGTGAATCTGACCGCCACGTTCCGCCTCACCCGCGCGGCGGTGAAAGCCATGATGCGTCGGCGCTGGGGCCGCGTGATCGGTATCTCGTCGATCGTCGGCTATACCGGCAATCCGGGGCAGGGCAACTATGCCGCCGCAAAGGCCGGCCTGGTGGGCATGCTGAAATCGGTCGCCGCCGAATACGCCAAGCGCAACGTTACCGCCAATTGCATTGCTCCCGGCATCATCGCCAGCGCCATGATCGACCGGCTCAATGACAAGCAGCGCGAGGCGATCGTGGCTCGGGTGCCCTCCGGGCGGCTCGGGGCGCCGGCCGACGTGGCCGCGGCTGCGGTCTATTTGGCCTCGGAAGAGGCCGGCTATGTCACCGGGCAGACCATCCACGTCAATGGTGGTATGGCGATGATTTAACGCGCGATCCCGAAAAGTTTATCCTCGGCTCGATCGGGGATGGCAGCGCTTTCCGGACAAGACCACGCCCAAATAACGCATGATCCCGGCGAGATCGCGCGCAAACAAGGGACGGAAATGCTTGGCTTTTCAGGGCGCATCGGGCTACGCTCGCGCGCGCTAGTCAACGGATTTGAAGTGTGGTAACCGAAATTCGGCCCGGCTGGGGCGGCCGATGGCGGACGTCGAAACAGATGCTCTGCGATCGAAGGTCGTCACACCGCCGTCAACCACGACGAGGCCATTCCGCGATGGTTGCGATCGGGTCCCGGACGCAGCCCAATCTAAAAAGCACGAGGTTGGAACGATGAGTGATATTGGCGAGCGGGTTAAAAAGATCGTCGTGGAGCACCTGGGGGTCGAACCCGACAAGGTGACCGAGCAAGCGAGTTTCATCGACGATCTTGGCGCCGATAGTCTCGACACCGTCGAACTCGTGATGGCTTTCGAGGAGGAATTCGGCTGCGAGATTCCGGACGATGCCGCCGAAACGATCCTGACCGTCGGCGATGCCGTCAAGTTTCTCGAAAAGAACGCCAAAAGTTGAGCGTAACCGCTCCGGCTGTTCGATAGCTCCATTCGTCACAAATTCATGGGCTATGGCCGGTAATGCGGCACATAGGAGCGCTTGACTTGATTCGGAGCCTGGCATGAGGCGTGTCGTCATCACCGGTATGGGGATGGTCTCTCCGCTTGGCTGCGGCGTCGAAACGACATGGCAACGCCTGCTCAAAGGCGAAAGCGGCGCCAAGAAGATCGACACCTTCGACGCTTCCGACATCTCCTGCAGGATCGCGTGTGTGGTACCGCGCGGCGACGGCAGCGGCGGCACCTTCAATGCCGACCAATGGATGGAGCCGAAGGAGCAGCGCAAGGTCGACAATTTCATCCTGTTCGGAATGTCCGCGGCCAAGCAGGCGCTCGATGACGCCGGCTGGCGCCCGCAGAGCTATGAGGAACAGACCACCACCGGCGTCCTGATCGGCTCCGGCATCGGTGGCGTCGAAGGCATCGCCGCCAACGCCGTCATTCTGCACGAGAGGGGACCGCGCCGGGTTTCGCCGTTCTTCATTCCCGGCCGCATCATCAATCTCGCCTCCGGCTACGTCTCCATCGAATTCGGTCTGAAGGGGCCAAACCACGCCGTGGTCACCGCCTGTTCGACCGGTGCGCACGCGATCGGCGACGCCGCGCGTATGGTGGCGCTCGGCGATGCCGAGGTGATGGTGGCGGGCGGTACGGAATCGCCGGTCAACCGCATCTCGCTTGCCGGCTTTGCCGCGTTGCGCGCGCTGTCCACCGGCTTCAACGAGGAACCAACGCGCGCCTCGCGTCCCTACGATAAGGACCGCGACGGCTTCGTGATGGGCGAGGGGGCCGGCGTGGTGGTGGTCGAAGCGCTCGAGCACGCGAAGGCGCGCGGCGCCAAGATTTATGCCGAGTTGATCGGTTACGGCATGTCGGGCGACGCCTATCATATTACCGCGCCATCGCCGGACGGCGACGGCGCGTTCCGTTGCATGAGCATGGCTCTCAAGCGCGCGGGGATTACCGCCGGCGATATCGACTACATCAATGCGCACGGCACCTCGACGCCGCTCGGCGACGAGATCGAACTCGGCGCGGTGCAGCGCCTCGTCGGCAATGCCGCCGGCCGTGTATCGATGTCGTCGACCAAATCCTGCATCGGCCATCTGCTCGGCGCGGCGGGCGCGGTGGAGGCAATCTTCTCGATCCTGGCGATCCGCGACGAGGTGGCCCCGCCCACCATCAATCTCGACAATCCGTCGGTCGAGACGCCGATCGATCTGGTGCCGCATAAGTCGCGCAAGCGCGAGATCAACATCACCTTGTCGAATTCGTTCGGCTTTGGCGGGACCAACGCCTCGCTGATCTTCACCCGCTATGCCGGCTAGCCTGCCTTGCCGCGTCCCCAGTTTTCGCCACAATTCTTCCTACCGTGCGAAGGCTGCTCGTGATTTCCAATTCAGCCGCGGCTGGTCGCCGAACGGGAGTGTGTCGAAGGTGAGCTTTCAGATCGCCATAGCGGGAGTGGGCGCGTGAGTTCCGATCCGCCCCATGACGGCGAGGGTCGCCGGGCCGCGAGCAAGCCGGGGCCCGTGCCGGTGCCGCCGCCTCCGGCGAGCGCGCCCAAGCCGCCGCGCAGCCCGCGCGCCGCGCTCGAGCCGGAACGCGTGCCGTTACCCAATCGCCGCTCGCAACGGGTGCGCCATCCGCTGGTGATCGCCGGCAATGCCATCTTTACCGTGTTGATCCTGATCTCGGTCGTCGTCGGCGGCGCGCTTTACATCGGCCGGCAGCGTTTCGAAACGCCCGGGCCGCTCGCCGCCGACAAGGTGGTCAATATTCCGCGCGGGCTCGGCATTCGCGATATTGCCGATCTCCTGCAGCGTGAGGGCGTGATCGACCAACCCTGGGTATTCATCGGCGGGGTGATGGTGCTTAAGGCGCGCGGCGACCTGAAGCACGGCGAATATCAGTTCACCAAGGGCGCGAGCCTTGCCGACGTGGTCACCACCATCGTCGAGAACAAGGTGGTGCAGCATTCGCTGACGATCCCTGAAGGGCTGACCTCCGAGCAGATTGTCGCCAAGCTTTTGGAAACCGAGTCGCTCTCCGGCCAGATCAAGGAAATTCCGCGCGAAGGAACGCTGCTGCCGGAGACCTACAAATTCACCCGCGGTATGACGCGCGAACAGATCATCCAGCGCATGCAGCAGGCGCATCGGCGTTTGTTGCAGGAGGTCTGGGAACACCGCATGTCGGATCTTCCGATCAAGACGCCGGAACAGCTGGTCACCCTCGCCTCGATCGTTGAGAAGGAAACCGGCAAACCGGACGAGCGCTCGCGCGTCGCCTCGGTATTCGTCAATCGCCTCAAGAGCAAGATGCGATTGCAGTCCGATCCGACCATCATCTACGGTCTGACCGGCGGTAAAGGTTCGCTCGGCCGCCCGATCATGAAGAGCGAGATCGAACAGCCGACGCCCTACAATACCTACGTGATAGACGGGCTGCCGCCGGGTCCGATCGCAAATCCGGGTCGTGCCTCGCTCGAAGCCGCGGCCAATCCGGCGCGCACCAAGGACCTCTATTTCGTCGCCGACGGCAGCGGCGGCCACGTGTTCTCGGAAACCTACGAGCAGCACCAGAAAAACGTCGCGCATCTGCGCGCGATCGAAAAGAACACCGCCACGCCGGACCCGGCGCCGGCCAAGCCATAATCGCTTGTGAGCGCGAAGACGCACGGCTACTTTGCATGGCATGATCTTTTCCGAAAACCGGGTCCCACTTTTCGGGATCATGCGCTAGTGTTCGCCCGCGCTTTCCGCCGATTCAAACACGAGATCGAACCCCGATGGCCTTGTCGAGCATGACCGGTTTCGCGCGCGGCCACGGCGTCGCCGGCGCCTATGCCTGGAATTGGGAGCTTAAATCGGTCAACGCCAAGGGCCTCGATCTGCGGCTGCGTCTGCCGCCGGGCTGGGACGCGATCGAAGTGCCGGCGCGCGCGCGCGGAACCGAGAAGCTGTCGCGCGGCACGGTGTACGCCAATCTCACCGTCGACCGCAAAGGCGTGGCGCCGGCGGTCAAAGTCAACGAGCCGGTGCTCAACGCCGTGCTGGCGACGCTCAATAGCTTGCGCGGCAAGGTCGAAGCCGCGCCGCCGACGCTCGACGGCATTCTCGCGCTCAAGGGCGTGATCGAGGTAACCGAGGAAGACGAGCGCGAGGAGGATCGCCGCGCCGCCGAGGCCACGATTCTCAAAGGCTTCGAGCAGGCGCTTGCCGATCTGGTCGCCATGCGGCAGGCGGAGGGCGCAACGCTCGGCCGCCTGCTGTCGGCGCGGCTTGCGGAAATCGCCGCGCTCGCCGCGCGCGCGGAAGCCGCGCCTGGCCGCAAGCCGGAGGCGATCAGGGCGCGGCTGGCCGAGCAGGTGGCGACGCTGTTGTCGGCCTCGCAGCGCTTCGATTCGGACCGCCTGCACCAGGAAGCGATCATGCTCGCTAGCAAGGCCGATATCCGCGAGGAACTCGACCGCTTGGCCTCGCATGTCGCGCAGGCGCAGAAGCTGATCGACGATGGGGGGCCAGTCGGCCGCCGGCTCGATTTTCTGGCGCAGGAACTTAACCGCGAATCGAATACGCTGACCGCCAAGGCCAACGACGTCGACCTCGCCAATATCGGCCTGGAATTAAAAAGCGTGGTCGAGCAGTTCCGCGAGCAGGTGCAAAATCTGGAATGAGCCAAGATGGCGACATAACCCGCCGGGGCATCATGCTGGTGCTGTCCTCGCCGTCCGGTGCGGGCAAGACAACTTTGTCGCGCAATCTGCTGGAGCAGGAAGACAACGTCTCGCTGTCGGTCTCGGTCACCACCCGGGCACGGCGGCCCAGCGAAATCGAAGACGTGCATTATCACTTCGTGACCATGCGGCACTTCGAAGCCATGCGCGACGGCGGCGAGTTGCTGGAATGGGCCGAAGTGCACGGCAATTTCTATGGCACGCCGCGCGAGCCGGTGGAAAAGGCGCTTGCCGACGGGCGCGACGTGCTGTTCGACATCGATTGGCAGGGTACACGCCAATTGCTCGACAAGATGCGCGACGACGTGGTGACGGTGTTCGTGCTGCCGCCCTCCGCGGAAGAACTCAAATCGCGGCTGGAGCGTCGGGCGGAAGACAGCGGGGTCATCATCGCGCAGCGTTTGCGCAACGCCATCGAAGAGATTTCGCATTGGCGTGAATACGATTACATTCTGGTCAACCGAGATTTGGACAAGAGCTTCCTGCGCGTGCGCGCGATCCTGACCGCGGAGCGGCTCAAACGCGTGAAGATGCTCGATCTGGAAAGCTTTGCCGACCGCCTGCTGGCCGATTTGAAGAAGCTCGGCGCCTAGCCGTTACGCCGTCAGCACAACCCGTCCAACAATTTTGCCCGCGCGCAGGTCGTCGAGCGTTTTTGATGCCTGATCGAGCGGCCGCTCGGCGATCGGCGGCGGTGCGATATTTTTCGCGCGCACCAGGTCGATCAGCTCGCGCGCTTCCGCCAGAGTGCCGGTCTGCGTGCCCTCGATGGTCATGGCCTTGAGCGAGAACATGGCGACCGCGGTCGAATAGCCGCCACCGATCAGGCCGGTGACCACCACCTTGCCGCCCTTGGCCAATACGCCGGTGGCGAAATTGAGCGACTTGTCGGAGCCGGCAAAGTCGATCGCCGCGTAAATGCCGCCGCTCGCCCTCAGCAGCACCTTGCGTGCGTTCGTGTCGGAAGGGTCAAAGGCCTCCTTGGCGCCGGCGGCGAGCGCGGCCTGGCGTTTCGTCACATCGATGTCTGCGACGTATGGCGCCGTGCCGTACATGGCTCGCGCCAGCGCTAGTCCCATCAATCCGACACCGCCGAGGCCGACCAAGAGCAGCGGCGCGCGCCCGGCGCGGTCGGCGAGGCGCTTGAGCGCCGCATACGCGGTGAGCCCCGAGCACATCAGCGCGCCGGCATAGGACGGCGATAGCGGTGCGGTGTTGATCAAATAGCGCGGGTGCGGGATGATCACATGAGTGGCATAGCCGCCGTCGACGGTGATCCCGAGGTGGCGCGGCGCCACGCAAATGTTCTCGTCGCCGACCTTGCAGGCCGCGCATTGGCCGCAGCCGATCCACGGATAAACCGCGCCCTTGGTGCCGGGCGCGATGCCGGCGTCAGGCCCGGCGCTTTCGACCTCGCCGGCAATCTCATGGCCGAGCGTGAACGGCAACGTGCGCCCGGCACGGACGTCGAGTTGTTTGCCGTCGCCGAGTTGGAAGTAGCCGTCCTGCATGTGCAGGTCGGAATGACAGACACCGCAGCGTGCGATGCGCACCAGCACCTCGTTGCCCTTCGGCTGCGGGGCCTCTACCACCGTTTCGCACAACGGCGCGCCATAGGCGGTGAGGGATTGGCGGTGCATCTGCATGATTGCCGGACTTTACACGTGGGCTTTCGCCTGCCCAGCGAAAATATTGGCCAGCGCGACGAACCCCTCGACTGGTATTTCCTCCGCCCGCGTGGTCGGCTCGATACCGGCTTCGGCGAGCAGCGCGAGCGCGTCCACGTCCAGGGACTTGAGGCTCTGCCGCAGCATCTTACGTCGCTGCCCGAACGCTGCCTCGGTCACCTTCTGCAAGGCGTCTGCGTCGCAGGCGAGCGGTTTTGTGCGTGGGACCAACCGTACCACCGAGGACGTAACTTTCGGTGGCGGCACGAAGGCGGACGGCGCCACATCGAACATAATCTTGGTCTCGCAGCGCCAGTTCGCCAGCACCGACAGCCGGCCATAGGTTTTGCTGCCCGGTGCGGCGACGAGGCGCTCGGCCACCTCACGCTGGAACATCAGCACCAGCATGTCATACCAGGGCGGCCACGGCCCGGTCAGCCAGCCGATCAACAGCGCGGTCGCGATGTTGTAGGGCAGGTTGGCGATGACGCGTGCGCGGCTGTCGCCAAGATGGGCGCGCGCATCGAATTCCAAGGCGTCGCCGGGGACGATCTCGAGTTGGCCGGGATACCGCGCCGCAATCTCCTCCAGTGCGGCGATCGCGCGGTCGTCGCGCTCGATGGCGATGACACGCCGCGCGCCCTCCGCCAGCAGCGCGCGCGTCAGCCCGCCCGGTCCAGGGCCGACTTCGACCACCGTTACGCCGCCGAGCGGACCGCCGGCCCGCGCGATGCGCGCGGTCAGATTGAGATCGAGCAGGAAATTCTGGCCGAGGGATTTCTTGGCGGACAGACCGTGCCGGCGGATGACGTCGCGCAGCGGCGGCAGGTCGTCGATCTGCGCCATTCTATTTCGCTGGAACAAGAGCCGGTGCGTGCGCTGCCAGCCGGGCGGCGAGCGCCAGCGCTGCTACCAGGCTCGACGGAGCGGCCTTGCCCGTGCCGGCGATGTCGAAGGCGGTGCCGTGGTCCGGCGAGGTGCGCACGAAGGGCAGGCCGAGCGTCACGTTCACCGCATTGTCGAAGGCCAGTGTCTTGATCGGGATCAGCGCCTGATCGTGATACATGCAGAGCGCGACGTCGTAGCCCGCGCGCGCCCGCTCATGGAACAGCGTGTCGGCCGGCATTGGGCCGAACGCATCGATGCCCTCAGACTGCAATTGTCTGACCGCCGGCGCCACGATAGTGTGGTCCTCCTCGCCGAGCGCGCCTTCTTCGCCGGCATGCGGATTAAGTCCGGCGACCGCGAGGCGCGGGCGGGCGATGCCGAAGCGGGCGGCGAGATCGCGTGCGGTGATGCGGCCGGTCTCGACAATGAGATCGCTGGTGAGGCGCGACACCACGTCGCGCAGCGGCAGGTGAATGGTCACCGGCACCACCGCGAGCTCAGGTGACCACAGCATCATCACCGGATGCAGAGTTTGGCCGATCGCCTCCGCGGCGAGCTTAGCGAGGAACTCGGTATGACCCGGCTCGGCAAAGCCGGAGCGATAAAGCACGTTCTTGGCGATCGGATTGGTGACCACGGCGGCGGCGCGGCCGGCCATGACATCGGCGACCGCGCGGCGGATCGAGGCGATCGCGGCGGGCGCGCTGCCGGCGTCGGGTTTGCCAGGCGCGGCGGTGACGGCAAGTTCAAGCGGAACGATCGGCAGCGCGCGCTCGAAGGCAGCATTCGCCTCCGCCGGTACGACGACGGCGAGCGGCACATCGAGGCCGAGGATACGCGCGCGGCTCGCCAGAAAATCCGCGTCGCCGATGAAGTAGAACGGCGGCACGTCGAGTTCGACCCGGCGCCGCCAAACGGCGAGCGTCAAATCGGGACCGATGCCCGCCGGCTCGCCGAGGGTCAACGCCAGAGGAAGCCGGGCGCGCGCGCTCATTTGCTGTCTTTGTATTTGCTGTCTTTGTATTCGATCATCGCCTGTTTGCGGATTTCGTCGAGGTATCGTTTGGCCTCGGCGTCGTAGCGTTTGGCGAAAAGTTCCTGGCGCATTTCACGCTTGAGCGGAGAGTCGACCTTGCTCTCCTTCTTGTTGCACAGCGCGAACATCTGCAGTCCCTGCTCGGTCGCCTCCGGCGCGGTCAGGTGACCGACCGGTATACTGGCGAGCACATCGCGCAGTTGCGGCGCGAGATCGGCCGAACTGCGCGTGATCGGCTCGCGCACCGCGACGTCGCGCAGCGCGCGTGCAAAGGCCAGTCCCTCTATGCACGAGACGAAACGGCCGCGCAGGTTTTCCGCCTCGCGCCGCTTGGCTTCCACAACTGCTCCGTTCGATCCCGGCGTCACCAGGATCATGATCGGATAGAGGGTGTAGATATAGCCGACCGTGTCGGTGTCGTTTTCGTTGCGGGAGCGCAAGGCGTTGGCGATGTCCGATTCGCCGACCTGCAAGGATGAACTGAACTTGCCGCGTACCAATTGGCTCCAGGTCAGCTCGGCGCGGATCCGCGCTTTAATGGTCGCCGGGGCAATGCCGGCGCGCTCGATCATTTGTGAGAATTGCGCCACCGATATGTGCTGGTTCTTGGCCATGTTGCCAAACGCCTCGTCGACCTCGGCGTCGCTGATCTCGAAGCCGTAGGTCTTGGCCTTCGCGATCTTGATGCGGTCGTCGATGAGTTCTTGGATAACCTCCTGGCGCGTGGGAGTCTTGTGGGTCGAGGTCGCCATCAGCTTGGTGCGCTGCTCGATGTCGTAGACCGTGATCGGCGAGCCGTTGGCGACCACCACAACCTGCGCGAAGGCGGCAGCCGGCATGGCAACGGCGAGCGCGGCGCCAATAATCCACACGCGGATAGAAGTAAATCTCAAGCTAACCCTCGGCATCGCGATTTCCATTGCAACGGGTGCAACCGGTGTTCCGATGCATCATTCGCGGTTTCTGTCAGTGCGAATTCGCGCTTGACCCAACGTTCTGGCTCACTGATGTATCGCCGAGCGTACGTAGGCTCAATTGCAACGTGATCGTATGGTTGAGCTGCGGCGAACCGGTTCCGTAAGCATAGCTAGTCACGTAATTTAGGCCCAAAATTAGGCAGTCGTTGACGTAGGCGACGCCAAGCGAGTTCTGGGAGAAATTATCGGCTTCCAGGTCGTAGAGCGCCGAACCGCGCAGCACCCAATTGGCGTCAAGTTTGACCGAGGCGGAGCTGAGCAGGCCCTGGCGGCGGGCGAGGAAGCCGATATCTGGCTGGGCAGCATAGTCGCCATACATTACGCTGACGGTCCAGCGGTCGAAGTTCGTGGTGGCCTCGAGCTCGGTCCGCTTGACCGCGAAAGTGTCATTGTCAAAGCGGAACCGCGAGCTGAATTTATAGGTAGCATTGGGCTGGAAGGTCGCCCTCGCCACATAATCGGAGCGGGTAGTATCCAGCCCGCTGTCGAGGCCGGTGTTGGAGATGCCGCCCTGTGCGAATGAATTGTCCCACAGGCTGTAAGACTGGCCGAACAGCGCGTTGAAATTGCCACCCTGGTTGAATTGCGCCGTGTAGGTGAGACCGTAATTAGCGCGTCCGCCGCCCTCGACGCGGTCGTAGCCGGAGAACTTGTCGACCTTGAACAGATTGGTGTCGTCGAAAATCAGGCTTTGCGCGTCTTCATTCGGCCATTTGTTGATCTGCTGCTCGGCCGGCCGCGCGATGATCTGTGCGATCGGCTCGACGGTCTGCGTACCCCAGGACTGCACGTTGATGAACGGGAAGCGATATTCCAGGCCGACCGTCGGCATGGCTCGCACCAGATTGGTGTCGCCGGTGTTGATGTACTGGCCCACGCCGGTGTCATTGTCGACTTGCATGGATCCAGCATCCGCGCGCACCGACGCAAACGGCGTAAATTGCTGCCCAAGCGAGTCGGTGATGGTTTTGCGCCAGTGGGTTTGCGCCGTGAAACGCGAATAGGTGCCCGGAATGCCGCGCAACAGACAATCGTTGGGGTTGACCAACATGGGATTCGCGCAGTTCGTGAGACCCGCCTGGGTGATCGCGTCGAATTCCGCCTGGCTGCGCGTCAGGCTGGTGAAGTTGACGTTGTAACCGAGCTCACCGCCCATGATCGGACGATTGAAAGTGTAATCATAGTCGAGCACCGGGTGGATGACCGGGATCTGGGTCTGCACGTCGGCGGTCGAAAAGCCGTAGTAATAGATCGAACGGATGTCGAAATAGCTGCGGTCGCCCTTGCCGGAGAGATAGATCTGCGAGAGGCCCGAATTGGCGGCGCCACCGAGCGTGTCGGTGAAGTGATAGGACGACAGACGCGGGTTGTAGTCCGACAGGAACGTCTTGTCGGTCAAAAGGATGCTGTCCCAGCCCCAGACCCACTTGTCGTTGATGGCGAACTTGCCCTCGCTTTCCACGCTGCCGCGGAAATTGCGATCACCGGGCGCCACCACGCCGTTGTTGTTCGAAAAATAGCCGGGGTCGAGCTGGTAGATGCCGGCGCCGCGAATCGAATAGGCGCCGTTGAGCAGGCGTTGGCGAAACTCGCCTTGCAGCAGCGGTCCCTGCTTGGTGGTGATCATCGGCGAGAAGGTGGCGTCATAGTCGGGCGCCAGCGCCCAGTAGTAGGGGATTTCAACCGCCTGTCCGTAAATGGTGCTCGACGTGATGAACGGCGTCAGCACGCCGGTCTTACGCTTGACGGTCGGGTCGGGTGCCGAGAAATAGGGCAAGAAGGCGATTGGCTGTCCGAAGAATTCGAGGCGCGCGTCCTCGAAATAGATCATCTTCTCGCCTTGGTCATGGATGATGCGTGCGGCTTTCACCTGCCACAGCGGCGGTTTCTTCGGGTCGTCCTTGCACGGCGCGCACGCCGTATAAACGCCGCTGTGAAAGACAGTGGTGTTCCCATTGCTGCGTTCGGCGCGGGCAGCCGCCATGCGCGTCTGATCGGGCGAGTCCAAACGCAACGAATCGACGAACCCGTCGCGATAATCGTCCGATAGGTCCATGATAGCGCCGTAGGTGATCTTGCCGTCCGCTTCGGTCAGCCGGACATTGCCTTCGGCGTGCAGGCGCTTTTTCGTCTGGTCGTAGATGACCCGGTCGGCTTCGATCGTGGAGTCGCGATAATAGATCTGCACATTGCCGACCGCGGCGACGCGGTGATTGGCGTAGTCGTAGTCGATCTCATCCGCCTTCACGAGCATCTGCTGCTGCGTGCCGGGCTTTTCACGCGACAGAGCAATCGCGGATTTTGGTTTCGGCGGCGGGCTGGGTGGGAAGCTGAAAATCTGCTGGGCGTGAGCGGGCGCGCATGTCAGCACGCTGCCGCAAGCCAACACGGCAAGGACGGCAATGGCCCCTGCGATGGCACGCCAACGGGGCTTCGGCACTGGTGGACGAGCGCGAACCGGCCCCGCCATCACCCGTCCTCCTGGTACAACAACGCGATAAACCCCGTCAGGCCCCCGGCAAGCACGGGCAGCCAAGCCGCTGCCGCAGGGAGCATCAGCTCGGCCTTCGTCATATCTTCAGTCACTTTCGATAAGACATAAAGCAGAAAGCCTGATGCGACGCCACTTAAAATCATCTTTTGCACCCCGCCGAAGCGGAAGAAACGTAGACTGACCGAGGCTGCAAGAAATACCATGGCAGCCAGCAAAAATGGCTGCGCCAGAAGCTTTTGAAATTGGTATTTATAGCCTGCGGCGACCAGACCTGCGTGGTCTGCAATCGTAATATACGCTGGCAGCTGCCAAAAAGGCACAGTTTCTGGGGTCGCAAAACTTTCGCGAGCCTGTTCCGGCGTCAGGCTAGTCTTGAGCGCGTAGGACGCTTGATTGGCCGGCAAGGTCCCCGGTTCGTTGACGCGAGCATCCATGAGCCGCCAGACCCCGGGTTCCAGCGTCGCCGAGCGCGCCTCGATGCGCCGCTTGAAATGGCCGGCATCGTCGAAGACGAAGACTGTCACGCCGCTGAGGTTGACGCCCTGGTCGCGGCTGGCCTTGGCATTGATGATCGCCTGGCCTTCGCTGTTGCGCTGGCTGGTCCAGAATGGACCGCCGCCGCGCAACTCGCTCGATTTGTTGCCAAACAGAATCGCCTCGTAGCGTTTCGATTGCTCCTGCATGATCGCCGAGAGCGGATTGTATGCGGTGGTAGCGACAACGCCGAGCAGCAGGGCCACGATCACCGCCGGCGAAATGAATTGCCAAGCCGACACGCCAGCCGAACGGGCGACCACCAATTCCAGCCGCCGCGACAGATTGAGGTAGCAGACCATCGTGCCGATCAGTACGCAGAACGGCAAAATCCGTTCGGTAATTTGCGGAACGCGGTAGAATGATGTTTTCGCAACCAGAATCGCCGAGACGTGCGGAATATCGCTGGCGCGGCGCATCGTCTCGATATAGTCGATCAGCGCGACCAGCGCGAAGATGGCGCCGAACACCAGCAGCACCGAGCCCAGGAAACGTATCCCGAAATAACGCCCAAGTGTTCCGCCGATCATCCGCATGGCGAACTCATTGCGTGGCGACGCGTTGCATCACGCGCTCGGCGATCGCCGCCAGCCAATTGTCGATGAACGCGGGCAACTCCAGGATCAGGCCGCGGTGGATCACGAACAAACCGCCGCTAAAAGCAAGCACGAGCGCTACGTATTGCAGTGCCAGCATCCACGGTACGGCAGCGCCGAACACGGTCGACACGAAACCGGCCAGCCGCAGCAGCGCCACGCCGCCGACGGCGCCAAGCATCGAAATCGTGCGGCTTTGCCGGTTGGTGCGCGGCGCTCCAAGGTAGGCGAATGCGATCACCGCGAACGCGATCGGATAGATCGGCGCGATCATCCGGTCGTGCAGTTCGGCGCGGAACTGGTTCGGCTCGTTGACGTAGAGCTTGTCGTTCGGATCGGGAAACAACAGCTGCCACAGATAGCGCTCGCGGATCGAATAGGTTATCGCCTGCCGCCCGGGGATCAGCGTCGACAGGTCGAAGGCATAGCGATCGAACACCACCATGGTCGGGTCGCGCTCCTTGGCCTCGAAGCGCTGCACCATGCCGTTCTGCAGGACCAGAAATGTGCCGCTCGGGCTGTTGAGCACCTCGCCGACATCCGCGATCACGGTCACGCGCTGCGCCGGATCGCGTTGGTCGTCAAGGAAGATGCCGACCATCTGGCCGTTGCTGCGCCGTTCACGGATCCGCATCGTGACGCCGGATCCGACGTTGGTGAAGCGGCCCGGCTGCACCAGGTTGCCCACGACGTCGGCGTGCACCTCGGTGAGCCAATCGCTCAGCATGCGCAGGCCCTTGGGCGCGAAATAGGCGCTGACTGCCATCACCAGAATCGATACCACGACCGCTGCCGCCAGGAAGGCGCGGAACAGAATCCACGGCGACATGCCGGATGCATTCATCACGATGATTTCACTGTCGGTCGACATTTTGTTGAGCACGTGCACGACCGCGATCAACAGCGCGATCGGCGCGATCACTAGAATGAGCAACGGAATGATCATGCCGGTGATGCCGACGAAAATCAGGATCGATTGACCCTGGGTCGTCATCAGGTCGATATCGTGCAGCGCCTGCGTGACCCAGATCACGGCGGTCAGGCTGATCAAAATGACCAGGAACGCACTGATGGTCGTGCGGAAGATATATCGGCCGATCGACCCCATCCGACGCATCGTCCCCAAATACGGCATGCCTCGCCGTCCGCCCGATACCCCTACCGGACGCTCAGCGTAGCCAACCTAATCCCCACCCATCCAGGCTTACCTTGATCCACCTACAAAATGGCCGTGCAAAGGCAAACCCTTTGAATATGCACAACAAAAAGTAAAAGCCGGGGATCCACTGAAGGTGCCTCAAGGGCGGATTTTGCCCCTAAATCCAGCCGTAAGCCGCTTCTTTGCGTGGGATAGGTTGCCAGCCGCGCTGAAAAGCCTGGAATTCGAGCGATTCTGGGCTTTGCAGAGGGCGCGCGCCGGGCCATATGGGTTTCAGCGCCCGCCTACCCCCAATGTCGCCAAGATTAAGGATCGAGCCGATGTCCGATGCCTTCAAGCTCGGGTTTGTTCCCTTCACCACCCCAGCCAGAATCGGCGCGTCGGGCGTTCTCGTCGTGTTTTGCGACGATGGCCTCAAGTTCGGCCCAGCCACCGCTAAGGTGCTCGGCGCTGCCGTCGGGCTGATCGCGCGCGCCGCCAAGGCGGAACGCTTCACCGGCAAGAACGGCAGCACACTCGAGCTGATCGTGCCGGAGGGGCTGAAAGTCGCCCGCCTGGTCGTGATCGGCGCCGGCAAGATCGCGAGCCTGCAGCAGAAGGATCTACTCAAGCTCGGCGGGCTCGCCATGGGTAAGCTGCCGCTTGCCGCCAGCGAGGGCCTGGTGTTCGCCGAATTGCCAAGTGGCGCGCTGAAGGCCGAACAGGTGGCCGACCTGGCGCTTGGCATCGTGCTGCGCGCTTATGCCTTCGACCGCTACAAGACCAAGCGCAAGGACGACGAGAAGCCGCCGGCCAAGCGCAACGTCATGATCGCGGTCGGCGATGTCGCAGCCGCGCACAAGGCTTACGCGACGCGCGAGGCAGTCGGCTGCGGCGTGCTGATGGCGCGCGATCTCGTCAACGAGCCGGCCAACGTCCTTTATCCGGAGGAGTTCGCCCGCCGCACCGGCGCGCTGAAAAAAGTTGGCGTTACGGTCGAAGTGCTCGACCTCAAGGCGATGAAGAAGCTCGGCATGAACGCGCTGCTCGGCGTCGGCCAAGGTTCGGCGCGCGAAAGCCGCGTGGTGGTGATGCGCTGGAACGGCGGCAAGGCGGGCGACGCGCCGGTTGCCTTCATCGGCAAGGGGGTGTGCTTCGACACCGGCGGCATCTCGATCAAGCCGGCGGCCGGCATGGAGGACATGAAGGGCGACATGGCGGGCGCGGCTTGCGTCACCGGCTTGATGCAGGCGCTGGCCGCGCGCAAGGCGAAGGTCAATGCGGTCGGTGTCATCGGCCTGGTCGAAAACATGCCGGACGGCAATGCGCAGCGGCCAGGCGACATCGTCACCTCGATGTCGGGTCAGACCATCGAGATCATCAA
Source organism: uncultured Alphaproteobacteria bacterium (assembly GCA_963821785.1). Classification (GTDB taxonomy): domain Bacteria; phylum Pseudomonadota; class Alphaproteobacteria; order Rhizobiales; family Xanthobacteraceae; genus Pseudolabrys. The sequence goes on from CAWGFC010000002.1 coordinate 170,602, forward strand.
TACCGACGCCGAAGGCCGCCTCGTTCTGGCCGACGCGATTTGGTACACGGCCAAACGTTTCAAGCCGAAATTCATGGTCGATCTGGCGACGCTGACCGGCGCCATCATCATCGCGCTCGGTCAGGAATATGCCGGCATGTTCGTCAATGACGACAAGCTGGCAGAACGCCTGACCAAGGCCGGCGAGGCGACCGGCGAACTGGTTTGGCGCATGCCGCTCGCGCCCGCTTACGACAAAATGATCGATTCCAAATTCGCCGACATGAAGAACACCGGCGGCTCGCGCTGGGGCGGCGCCATCACCGCGGCGCAATTCATCCAGCGCTTCGTTGCCGACAAGACGCCGTGGGCGCATCTCGACATCGCCGGCACCGGCATGGACTCCCGCCAGAGCGACATCAACAAGAGCTGGGGCTCCGGCTGGGGCGTGCGGCTGTTGGATCGCCTGGTGGCGGATTATTACGAGCGGTGAGGGCGCGAGCGCCATGACCGAAGTCCTCTTTTATCACCTACAAGGCCAGAAGCTCGAAGGCGTGCTGCCGCCGCTCTTGGAAAAATCGATCGAGCGCGGCTGGACGGTGATCGTGCAGGGCGCGTCGGAAGAGCGCATCGATGCGCTCGACGCGCATCTGTGGACGTACCGCGACGACGGCTTCCTGCCGCACGGCACCTGGCGCGAGCCCGATGCCGCGGCGCAGCCGGTGCTGCTCACGGTCAATGACGGCAATACAAACGCCGCGAGCGTGCGGTTTCTGATCGAAGGCGCGCCGATGCCGGCGAATGCCGAGGCCTATCAGCGCATCGTGCTGGTATTCAACGGCGACGACGAGGACGCGGTCGCCGCTGCCCGCGTGCACTGGGCCGAGGCCAAAGCCAAGGGCTTCGAGGCGACCTACTGGCAGCCGGACGAGCAGGGCCGGTGGGCGAAGAAGACCTAATCGGTAGCTAGGCCATTGCCCTATCCGCCATTGCCCTATCCGCCAATGGCCTGGTTAACTCCTTGGCCAGCCTTTGGCTTGCCGCCGCCATCGTGATGACGCAAAATACGTCTTAAGGGACAAGCGGATAGATCGCTCCGGGGGAGACTCTTTTGCGTCGTCGCGTGGTTTCCAGGATTGTGCTCGTTGGGTGTGCCATCGGGCTCGCCGCGGCCATCGCCGGCTGCACGAACTCGGTACAGCTGCTCCCGGACAACAATGAGGGCGGCTGGTTCTCCAAGCCTGTGGACATGTTCGCCAAGCCCAGTTGGGCGCGGGCCACCGGCGACGACAGCAATGTCCAACTTAATCCGCGCGGTCCGGTTGCTCCGGAAGAGTTAGTTAGCGCGGACGGCCGCTGCGGCGCACCGGCTTTAATGGAAGCGCCGGCGGCTCCAGCGGCAGCGCCGGCTCCAGCGGGCCCGCCGGCCGACCGGCCGGTCGGCACCATGGCGGGCGACCTCGCCAGCGCGCCTATGCCGGCTGCCGCCCCAGGCGCGGCCAACCCCAATGCCGTCCCGCAAGGCCAGCCGGACGGCGGGTCCACCGCTATGGGCGGGATCGCGCTCGGCATGACTGAATGCGCTGTGGTGCGGCGGGCCGGTCTTCCCGGCAACATCAATATCGGCGCCGGCGACAAAGGCGAACGCAAAGTGGTACTCACCTATCTCAGCGGCACTTGGCCCGGCATCTACACGTTCGACGCGGGCCGGCTAAAGGTCGTCGACCGCGCCCCGGTGCCGGAGACTCCGGTCAAGCCGGCGAAAAAGCAAAAACAAAGGGCCAAGAAAACGGCCAAACCGAAAACTGCGACCCGCGAGACCGAGCGCGAATACGTGCAGTAGTGCGCTAATTTTTCCGCTCGTCCCCGCGAAAGCGGGATCCCAGTGCAACAACTCTGCACGACACAATTTTGTTCTGGATTCCCGCTTGCGCGGGAATGAGCGAATTAAGGCTTACGCCGTCTCGAGCGCCGCGCTGGCGGCGAGCCATTCCTCTTCCGCCTTGGCAATCGCCGCCAGCACCCGCGAGCGGGTTTTCGAAAGGTCGGCGGCGCGCGCCGGATCGCTTGCAAACAACGCGCCGTCGGCGAGCGTCGTATCGAGTTTCTGAAGCTGCCGCGTCAGCTGCGCGATCAAGACCTCGGCTTGCGATATTCGCTTGCGCAGCGGCGCGGTCTCCACGCGTTTGTCGGCCGCGGCGCGGCGGGCTTGCACCGGATCGACGCGCGCCGATGATTTCGACCCGACCGTAATTCCCTGACCCTCTCCGGCCAGCACCATCCGCCGGTAATCGTCGAGATCACCGTCGAACGGGGCGACTTTGCCGCCCGCGACCAGCCACAGGCGGTCGGCGCAGGCCTCCAACAGGTAACGGTCGTGCGACACCAAAATCACCGCGCCCGGATAGTCGTTGATCGCCTCGATCAGCGCGCCGCGGCTGTCGATATCGAGGTGGTTGGTCGGCTCATCGAGGATGACCAGATGCGGCGCGGCGAATGTCGCCAGGCCCATCAGCAACCGCGCCTTTTCGCCGCCGGAGAGCGTCTTCACCGCGTTATTGGCGGCAAGCCCTGAAAACCCGATCGCGCCCACCTTGCCGCGCACTTTGGCTTCAGGTTGATCGGGCATCAGGTCGCGGACGTGATCGTAGGGGCTGCGCTCCTCGTCCAGTTCATCGAGCTGGTGCTGGGCGAAATAGCCGACCTTGAGGGTTGCCGCGCGCGTCACCGTGCCATGCTCGGGCGCGAGCCGGCCGGCCAGCAGCTTCACCAGCGTGGATTTGCCGTTGCCGTTGGAACCGAGCAAGGCAACCCGGTCGTCATTGTCGATGCGCAGCGTCAGGCCCGACAGGATCGGATGGCCGGGCTCGTAGCCGACCGCGACGTCGTCGGTGGCGATGATCGGCGGCGATAAAAGCTTATCCGGCGCCGGAAAGTGGATCGGGCGCACTTCGTCTGTCACCAGCGCGTTGATCGGCTGCATCTTGGCCAACATTTTCACGCGCGATTGTGCCTGCCGTGCCTTGCTGGCCTTGGCGCGGAAGCGGTCGACAAAAGCTTGTAGATGCTTGCGCTGCGCCTCCTGCTTCTTGATCATCTTCTGGTCGAGCACCATGCGCTCGCTGCGCTGGCGTTCGAAGTCGGAATAGCCGCCGCGATACAAAGTCAGCTTTTGTGCCTCCAACGACAAAATTTGGTCGACGGCGTTGTCCAACAGGTCGCGGTCGTGGCTGATGATCATCATGGTGTGGGGATAGTGCGCCAGATGATCCTGCAGCCACAGCGTGCCTTCGAGATCGAGATAGTTGGTCGGCTCGTCGAGCATCAGCAGATCGGGCTCAGAAAACAGCGTGGCGGCGAGCGCGACGCGCATCCGCCAGCCGCCGGAAAATTCCGAGCATGGTCGCGCCTGGTCGGCGTTGGAGAAGCCAAGGCCCGACAGGATGGATGCCGCACGGGCAGGGGCCGCGTGTGCCCCCATATCAGCGAGCCGGGTCTGGATCTCGGCGATGCGGTGCGGGTCGTGCGCGGTCTCTGCCTCGGCCAGAAGCGCGCTGCGCTCGCGATCGGCTTTCAGCACCACCTCGAGCAGGCTTTCTGGCCCGTTTGGCGCCTCCTGCGCCAACCGGCCGATGCGCCAGCGCGGCGGCAGCTCGATGGAGCCGTGTTCGGACGACATATCGCCCGCGATCACGTTGAATAACGTGGTCTTGCCGGAGCCATTGCGGCCGACCAAGCCGACCCGCGCCCCGGGAACGATGCGAGCGGAGGCGCCTTCAAGCAGCGTGCGGCCGGCAATGCGGACGGTGAGGTCGTCGATGACGAGCATGGCCCGCGCCTTTTGGCCGAGCGCGCCGTGTGACGCAAGAGAATCGTTAGTCCGGCTTGTGCAAACCGCCTTGCCCGGTTTCGCGCTGGTAAATGATCAGGTCGAAGCTCGGCGTCGTGTCGTTGCCGATGATCGAGGAGAGCAGGGCATGCGCCTGGCCGCGGTGGTGGGTCTGGTGGTTGAAGAAATGGTCGAGTGCCGGCGCCAGCGGCTGCTCGATGTCGACCGGCCGCACAAAGGTACGGTAGCGGATGGTGCCGATCAGGTCGCTGTCGCTCAAGCGCGCGATGTAGTGGCTGATGAGTGTGTCCTCGCTGCGCCGCGCGGCGCGCAGGGCTTCGAAGTCGTCGTACAGAACGGCATCGAGACTCGGCGGCACCGCGCCAGCGCCAGTGAAACGCCGCATCCAGATACGGTCGCCGACCAGGAGATGATTGAGCGTCCCATGCAGCGACTTGAAGAAGGCGCCGCGGTCGGCGCGGTAATCAGCGTCCGACACGGTCGATGCAGCGGCATAAAGCCGCTCGTTGCACCAAGCGTTATAGCCGGCGAACATCTGGTAACGGGACTTCATGGATATCTCCTCCCGCGCGCCAAATCATAGCTAAAACGGAGCAAAACGCGCGATCTTGCCGCATGCTGCGACCCCCGGTATAAGCCGCGCGAAATCGTTTCTCCAATCAATGCAAGTCAACGCTCCGATCAATCTCAGTGAAGGATGACCCGATGGCGCTCGAGCGCACCTTTTCCATCATCAAACCCGATGCGACCGCGCGCAACCTGACCGGCGCCATCAACGCCATGATCGAGGCCGCGGGCCTGCGCATCGTTGCGCAGAAGCGCGTGCACATCTCGTTGCCGCAGGCGCGGCAGTTCTACGCGGTGCACAAGGAGCGGCCGTTCTTCGGGGAGTTGGTCGATTTCATGGTGTCGGGCCCGGTGGTCGTGCAGGTGCTCGAGGGCGAGAACGCCATTGCACGCTATCGCGAATTGATGGGCGCGACAGACCCGGCCAAGGCCGCGCCAGGCACCATCCGCAAGGTGCACGCCAAATCGATCGGCGAGAATTCGGTGCACGGCTCCGACGCCGCCGACACCGCGGCGCGCGAGATCGCCCAGTTCTTCTCGGAGAACGAGATCATCGGCTAGCCGCGCTCGCGCGCAATGGAGGCCCGGTGCATTCATTGGCGCAGATGCTGGATCCGGCGCACTGGGCCGCGTTGCTGACGAGCGGCTGGAATGATCTGGGCGAGGCCGAGTTCTGGGTCGCGGTCGCCAAGATCATCTGGATCAATATCCTGCTCTCCGGCGACAACGCCGTGGTCATCGCCATGGCCTGCCGCGGACTGCCGCATCAGCAGCGGATGTGGGGCATGATCATCGGCGCCGGCGTCGCCATCGTGTTGCGCATCGTTTTCACCGGCGTGGTCGCCTCGCTGCTGCTGCTCCCTTATCTCAAGATCGCCGGCGGGCTGGCGCTGTTCTACATCGCCGCCAAGCTCGTGGTGCCTGACGAGCCGGATGAGAGCGAGACCGAGGCGGTCGAGCACCTCTGGCGCGCGGTGGGCATCGTCGCCGTCGCCGATATCATCATGAGCCTCGACAACGTCATCGCCATCGCGGCCGCGGCCGGTGGCAACATGGCGCTGCTGGTGCTCGGTCTCGCCATCAGCATTCCGCTGATCGTGGCGGGCGCTGCCTTGATCATGGCGCTGCTCGACCGGTTCCCGATCCTGGTCTGGGCGGGCGCCGCGCTGCTCGGCTGGATCGTCGGCGAGGTGGTCGCGACCGATCCCGTGGTGACGGCCTATCTGATCCACGCCTATGGCGTTGCGATTGCGCACACCGTGGAGTACGCCGCCGCGGCGGCCGGCGCTGTGCTGGTGCTGATCGTCGGAGGGTTGTGGCGGCGGGCGAGGCGCGAAAGCGAAGTGTGAGTGCGCGCTTACCGACGTCCACAATCACGGCTATACTGCCGGCGCAATGAATCAGGCCGTCAAACTTAGCAACACAAAGCGGATCGGCTACTCCGTCTGTCCACACGATTGCCCGTCCACCTGCGCGCTGGACGTCGAACTGATCGACGAGCGCACCATCGGCCGCGTGCACGGCGCCAAGGATAATGACTACACCGCCGGCGTGATCTGCGCCAAGGTCGCGCGCTACGCCGAGCGCGAGCATCACAAGGACCGGCTGCTGCATCCGTTGCGGCGCATCGGCACGAAGGGCGGCGGCCAATTCGAGAAAATCTCCTGGGACGACGCGCTCGATTTGGTCGCGGAGAAATTTCTGCAGGCCGAGCAGCGCCACGGCGCCGAATCTGTGTGGCCTTACTATTATGCCGGCACCATGGGCCTGGTGATGCGCGACAGCATCAACTGCCTCCGCCACGCCAAGAAATATTCCGGCTTCCATTCCACGATCTGCGTCAACCCGGCCTTTGCCGGTTTTGCCGCTGGAACAGGCACCGTCGCCGGCATCGATCCGCGCGAGATGGCGAAATCCGATCTGGTGGTGATCTGGGGTACCAACGCGGTCAGTACCCAGGTCAATGTGATGACCCACGCCGTGCGCGCGCGGAAAGAACGCGGGGCGAAGATCGCCGCGGTCGACATCTACTTGAACGGCACCATGGCGCAGGCCGATCTGCCGGTGTTGGTGAAGCCGGGCACCGACGGCGCGCTCGCCTGCGCGGTGATGCATTGTCTGTTCCGCGACGGTAAAGCCGACTGGGACTATCTCGACAAATACACCGATGCGCCGCGCGAGCTGGAAGCGCATCTGCGCAGCCGCGATCCCGTTTGGGCGTCGGCGATCACCGGGACGCCGGTCGAAACGATCGAGGAATTCGCCAAATTAATTGGCGAGCGCAAGCGCGCCTTTTTCCGGCTCGGCTACGGCTTCTCGCGCTCGCGCAACGGCGCCGCCAACATGCATGCGGCGAGCTGCATCGCGGCGGTGACGGGCGCTTGGGCTTTGGAAGGCGGCGGCGCCTTCCACAACAGCTCGGACATTTTCAAGCTCGACAAGACTGTTATCGAAGGCCTCGACGTCCGGGATCGCTCGGTACGGATGCTTGACCAGTCGTGCATCGGCGCGATCTTGGCCGGCGACGCCGTGGCGCTGCACGCCGGGCCGCCGGTGATGGCAATGATCATTCAAAATACCAATCCTGTCTCGGTCTGCCCCGATCAGAACCGGGTCAAACGCGGCTTCGCGCGTGAGGATCTGTTCGTCTGCGTGCACGAGCAGTTCATGACCGAGACCGCGAAAATGGCCGACGTGGTGCTGCCGGCGACGACATTCCTGGAGCATGACGACGTCTATCGCGGCGGCGGCCACCAATACATCGTCCTCGGGCCCAAGCTGGTCGAGTCGCCGGGCGAATGCCGCAACAATCACGAAGTGATCTCAGGTCTCGCCAAGCGGCTCGGCGCCGAGCATCGCGGCTTTACGATGAGCCCGCGCGAACTGATCGACCAGATGCTGCAAGTGTCGATGCGCGGCACGCTGGCCAAGCTCGAGGCCGACCGCTGGCTCGATTGCCAGCCTCCGTTCCGCGAGTCGCATTTTCTCGACGGTTTCAAATGGCCGGGTGGCAGGTTTCGCTTCAAGCCCGATTGGAACAACGTGCCGTTCCGCAGCCCGTACACGAGCGGGCCGGTCGATCAGATGCCGAAATTGCCCGACCATTGGACGTCGATCGAAAATGCCGACCGCGAACATCCGTTCCGGCTTGCGACGTCGCCGGCGCGGGGTTTTCTCAATTCGACCTTCAATGAGACGCCGACCTCGCTGGCGCAGGAGAAGCGGCCGACGGTGCTGATCCATCCCGACGATGCCGCCGTACTCCATATCGGTGACGGCGATTTTGTCGTGCTCGGCAACACGCGCGGCGAGGTGCGCCTGCACGCCAAGCTATTCGACGGCGTGCGGCGCGGCGTGCTGATCGCGGAATCGATCTGGCCGAATTCGGCCTATGCTGATGGCTGCGGCATCAACTCGCTCACCGGCGCCGATTCGATCGCGCCCTATGGCGGCGCGGCCTTCCACGACAACAAGGTGTGGGCGCGGCGCGCCGCCTAAGCGGGTTCTACAGTTCCTTGCCGATCTTGGCGTCGACCGAGTAGGGCCCGCCACCGCGCATGGCAATGGTGAAACACACGACGCCGATTAGCAGAACGTATTCGTATCCGCCGGCTCCGGCCGCGTAGCCCTTCGGGAGATGATAAAAGATCAAGGCAATGAGCATCTCGATCGCGAGAGCAGCCGCAAAGAAGCGGGTAAACAGGCCGATGATCAGGCACACGCCGCCGATCAATTCCAATGCCATCGCTACGTAAGCAAAGCCTAGCGCCGGTTCAAGGCCGCTCTTGGCCATGATGTTGGCCGCAACCGCAGCGGCGCCGATTTTAAATTTGACCGAAACGTGCATCAAAAACATGATGCCGACGACGACGCGGACCAGCGTGGCGGCAATCGGCATCATTGTCTCGTAAAAGCCCGCAAGTCCCGGGTAGATCAGTTTCGTTTGTCCTTGGCCGTTCATCGCGTCTCCCCTTTGTTTGATCGCGCCACTCGATAGGTGGCGTCGCCCGACCGCTGCGGGAGTCTATAACACCGCGCACCCGCACTTATTCACATTTGTGTTGCTGCAGCGCGAAATTGTCCACGCTACGGGGCGGGCGTAAGTTGGGCAGCATCCGGCACCGGCACGCCATCGATCAGGCAGCGTCCATTCTCGATCTTGATCCGGCCTTCGGCTAACAGCTTGAGGGCGAACGGATAGATTTGGTGCTCGACCCTGAGCACGCGCGCTGCGAGCGTCTCCTCGCTGTCACCGTTTTGCACAGCAACCGCGCCTTGCGTGACGATCGGACCGGAGTTCGAGTTCCGCCACCACGAAATGCGCGGTGGCGCCATGGACTTTCGCGCCGGCTTCGAGCGCTCGTTTGTGGGTATCGAGACCCTTGAACGCAGGCAGCAGCGACGGATGGATATTGAGCATGCGCTGCGGCCATTGAGCGACAAAGCCCGGTGTGAGCAGCCGCATGAAGCCGGCGAGGCAAACGAAATCGATGTGATGCTTCTCAAGCACTGCCTGCACCGCGGCATCGAACGCGGCGCGATCTTTGCCGAACGGCGTGTGATCGACCACTTCGGTTGCTATTCCAGCGGCGCGCGCGACGCTCAGCCCGGCGGCGTCGGCTTTGTTCGACAGCACCAGCGCGATCTCGGCCGGATAATCCTTGTCCTTCGCCGCTTCGATCAGCGCCGCCATATTGGAGCCGCGGCCGGAGATCAGGACGGCGACGCGCTTGCGCTGCATCGCGTCACCCAAGATCGAGCGTGCCGTCATAGACGACGCGCGCGTCGCCGACGGCATGCACCACACTGCCGATGGCGACTGCCTTCTCGCCTTGTTGCATAAAGGCCTGCATCACCGCGGCAGCATCCTTGGGCGCGGCGATCACGATCATGCCGATGCCGCAATTGAAGGTTCGCAGCATTTCGTTTTGCGCGATATTGCCTTCGGCGGCGAGCCACTTGAATACCGGTTTGACTGGCACCTTGGCGAGATCGATGCGCGCGCCTAAGCCCTTCGGCAACACGCGCGGGATGTTGTCGGGAAATCCGCCGCCGGTAATGTGCGCGAGGGCTTTGACGGCCTTGGTCGCGCGGATCGCGGCGAGGCAGGATTTCACATAGATGCGGGTCGGCGTCAGAATCGCCTCGCCGAGCGAACAGGTGGCATCGAATGGCGCCGGCGCGCTCCACAACAGCCCGCTCTTGGCGACGACCTTGCGCACTAGGGAATAACCGTTGGAATGTACACCGGAGGAGGCGAGCCCGATTATGACGTCGCCCTCCGCGATATCGCCGCGCGGCAGCAGCGCGCCGCGCTCGACGGCACCGACCGCGAAACCGGCGAGATCGTAATCGTCGCCCTGATAGAGCCCCGGCATTTCGGCGGTCTCGCCGCCGATCAACGCGCAGCCGGCTTCCTTGCAGCCGATCGAAATGCCGGCGACCACGGCGGCGCCGACTTCGGGCTCAAGTTTTCCACATGCGTAGTAGTCGAGAAAGAACAACGGTTCGGCGCCTTGCACCACCAGGTCGTTGACGCTCATTGCGACCAGGTCGATGCCGATGGTGTCGTGGCGGCCGGTCTCGATCGCGATCTTCACCTTGGTGCCGACGCCGTCATTGGCTGCCACCAGGATCGGATCCTTGAATCCCAGTGGTTTGAGGTCGAACAGGCCGCCGAAGCCGCCGATTTCGGCGTCCGCCCCGGCGCGCGCGGTGGCGCGCACCAGCGGCTTGATCAGGTCCACCATCCGGTTGCCCGCGTCGATATCGACGCCGGCCTGCGCGTAAGTGAGGCCGCGCTCCTTTTCTGTCATGATGGGCCGCTCCAACGCCGGGGTCCTACGTGGAAATCGCAAGTCGCGCAATGGTCCGGGCACCGTTATACTCTGCCGAAATCGCCGGCGCGTTCGGGGGGAACCAGCCGGGGTTACAGTCCACAGCCGGGATCGCCTTGAGTATTCCGAACCTCATTACGCTGGCGCGTATTCTGCTGGTGCCGATCGTCGTCTGGGCGATCGCGACACCTGGCGCCATGTGGATCGCCTTCGTGCTGTTTCTGGCCGCCGGCGTCAGCGACGCCGTCGACGGTTTTCTCGCCAAGCACTTCGCCATGACCACCGTGCTCGGCGCCTATCTCGATCCGCTCGCCGACAAGGCGCTGATCGTCTCGATCTACCTCACGCTCGGCATCAACAACCTGATCCCGCGCTGGCTGGTCATCCTGGTGGTGTCACGCGACATCCTGATTGTCGGCGGCATCATGCTGGCGTGGGTGGTCGGCAGCCCGCTCAAGATCAAGCCGCTGCTCGTCTCCAAGCTCAACACCGTGGCGCAGATCGGCTTCGCCTGCGCGGTGCTCGGCGAACTCGGCTTCAACTACGACCTGCCGACGCTCACGCTCATCCTCATGGGATTGGTCGCCATTCTGACCTTGCTGTCGGTCGCCGCCTATGTCGCGGAATGGGTGAGGCACATGAATACGACGGCGGCCGGACCGTGAGCCCGCGCGCTAAGCCGCATCCGCTTCCTGAGCCGCCGAAAGGCGTCGGCATGACGTTCGAGCAGCAAGTCATGTTCTGGCTGGCCGCGCTTGCCGTCCTCGTGCTCATGCTGTGGCTGCTGAGCGATATCCTGCTGCCGTTCGTCGCCGGCGCGGCCATCGCCTATCTGCTTACGCCGCTCACCGACCGGCTCGAACGGCTTGGCGTCAACCGGCTCGCCGCCGCGCTGTCGATCATCAGCCTGGTGGTGTTGGCGATCGTGATCGCCATCCTGCTGGTGGCGCCGATCCTGGGCGGCCAGCTGTCGTCCTTCATCGACAACATCCCCGGCTATGTGGCGCGGCTACAGTCGCTGCTCAGCGATCCGAGCCGGCCGTGGCTGCAGAAGATCCTGGGTGCGAGCTTCAGTGCCGACAAATCGATCGGCGATCTGGTGACGCAAGGGGTGGGCTGGCTCACCGCCTTCTTGAAATCGCTGTGGTCGGGCGGCCGCGCGCTGGTCTCGCTGTTCTCGCTGGTGGTCGTGACGCCGGTGGTCGCGTTCTATCTGATCTTCGACTGGCACCGCATGATCCGCACCGCCGACAGCTGGATCCCGGTCAACCAGCGCAAAACCGTGCGCCAGCTTGCGCGCGAGATCGACGCCGCCATTGCCGGCTTTGTGCGCGGACAAACCGCGGTCTGCCTGATTCTCGGCTCGTTCTACGCCGTGGCGCTCACTTTGACCGGTCTCAATTTCGGCCTGCTGATCGGGCTGCTTTCCGGCGTGATCACCTTCATTCCCTATGTCGGCTCGATGACCGGCCTGATCCTCGCGCTCGGCGTCGCGGTGGCGCAGTTCTGGCCGCACTATAGTTCGATCCTGATGGTGCTCGGCGTGTTCCTGGTCGGCCAATTCCTCGAAGGCAATCTGCTGGCGCCAAAGCTGGTCGGCGAGAGCGTCGGCCTGCATCCGGTCTGGCTGATCTTCGCGCTGCTCGCCTTTGGCTATCTGTTCGGCTTCGTCGGACTGCTGGTGGCGGTGCCGCTGGCCGCCACCATCGGCGTGCTCGTGCGCTTCACCTTGCACCGCTACCGCGAAAGCGCGCTCTACACCGGGGAGCCATCGGCGTGAACGGCATGGCAGTCAGTCCGCGCCAGCTTGTGCTCGCGCTCGATCACGCGACAAGCTTCGCGCGCGAGGATTTCCTGGCCGGGCCGTCGAACGCCGCGGCACTGGCGCTGATCGAGCGTTGGCCGGATTGGCCGGATCGCATCGTGGCGCTGATCGGGCCAGAAGGCTCGGGCAAGAGCCATCTCGCCGCGATCTGGGCGCAAGCGACAGGCGCACGCGTGCTGGCGGGGAAGTTGCTCGAGCATGGCGATCTGCCGGCGGCCTTGACCACCGGAGCGCTGGTGCTTGAGGATGTGGCCTACGCCGAGCTCGACGAGCGCGCGCTGTTTCATCTGATCAATCTGGCGCGCGAGGAGGGCGCTTTTGTCCTCATTACCTCGCGCTCTCCGCTGGCGACTTTTCCGGTGTCGATCCGCGATCTCGCCTCGCGCCTGCGCGCGCTGCCGAGCGTTGCGTTGACCGCCCCAGACGACGCGCTGCTGCGCAAGCTGATCGTCAAGCTCGCCGCCGATCGTCAGCTCACCGTCGACGAGGGGTTGGTGAACTATCTGGTCAACCGCATCGAACGATCCTTCGCCGGCGCCCGCGCCGCGGTTGCGCGGCTCGACGAAGAGTCGATGCGCCAGCACCGCCCGGTGACGCGGACGCTTGCGGCCGAGCTTTTCAAAGACACCACGGCTTAACGACACGAACCACTTTTGCTTGACGAAGCGGGTCATTCGGGCGCGAACTGTCATCCGCCGGCCATTATTTTCGGTTAGGGATTCGGCCCTTCAGGCCTTCATTACAATGGCAGATCGCGCACAAGCTATTGCCTCGGTTGAGGAAATCGTTCCGGTCGTCGACCGCGACGATGCTCCTCCGGGCCCCGAATCCGCGCCGAGCGCGGGATTGCGGTCGCAACCGCAGCGATTCATTAACCGGGAATTGTCCTGGCTGCACTTCAACCGCCGCGTCCTGGACGAGGCCGGCAACGAGAACCATCCGCTGCTGGAGCGGGTACGCTTCTTGTCGATCTCGGCCAACAACCTCGATGAATTCTTCATGGTGCGTGTCGCTGGCCTGAAAGGCCAAGTGCGGCAAGGCATCACGACCCAGAGCCCGGACGGGCTCACCCCCAATGAACAGCTGACGCGGATCGGCGAGGCGGTGTCGCAGCTCGCCAGCGATCAGCAGAAGCGCTGGCTGGAATTGCGGCCGGCGCTGGCGGCGTCGGAAGTCGTTCTGGTGGACGGCAAGGATCTCAAGAGGGCCGAGCGCGCCTGGCTGGAGGAGCGCTTCCTCACCCATGTGTTTCCGTTGCTGACACCGCTCGCTATCGACCCGGCGCACCCGTTCCCGTTCATTCCCAATCTTGCCTTCTCGATCGCGCTCCAATTGTCGCGTGCCAAGGACGGCCGCGCCATGAACGCGCTGATCCGCATGCCGCAGAAGATCGAGCGCTTCATCAGGCTGCCGAGCGAGCCCGAGCAGGGCATCAGGCTGATCACGCTTGAGGAGACCACCGCGCTGTTCATCGGCCGGCTGTTTCCCGGTTACACGGTCAAAGGTCAGGGCGCCTTCCGTGCCATCCGCGACTCGGAAGTTGAAATCGAGGAAGAGGCGGAAGACCTGGTGCGGCTATACGAGACCGCGCTGAAGCAGCGCCGCCGCGGCTCGGTGATCCGCCTGGAGCTCAACGCCACCATGCCGGTGGAGTTGCGCAGCTTCGTGCAGCGCGCGCTGGCGGTGGCTGACGACGAGGTTTTTCTTGTCGACGGCGTGATCGCGCTCAACGATCTGTCCCAACTCAACAGGCTCGACCGTCCCGATCTCGAATTCGTGCCGTATAATCCGCGCTATCCCGAACGCATCCGCGATCACGGTGGCGATTGCTTCGCCGCCATCCGGCAGAAGGATCTCATCGTCCACCATCCATACGAATCTTTCGACGTGGTGGTGCAGTTCCTGCAGCAGGCGGCGCGCGATCCCGATGTGGTCGCGATCAAGCAGACGCTGTACCGTACGTCCGCCGAATCGCCGATCGTCAAGACGCTGATTGAAGCGGCGGAAGCCGGAAAATCTGTGACCGCGCTGATCGAACTCAAGGCGCGTTTCGACGAAGAGGCGAATATCCGCTGGGCGCGCGATCTCGAGCGGGCCGGCGTACAAGTCGTCTACGGCTTCATCGAACTGAAGACCCACGCCAAGCTGTCATTGGTGGTGCGCCGCGAGGGCGGGGCGCTCGCCACTTATATTCATGCCGGGACCGGCAATTATCACCCGGTCACCGCGCGCATCTACACCGACTTGTCGTTCTTCACCGCCGACGCGGTGATCGGGCGCGACGTGGCGCGCATCTTCAATTATATCACCGGCTATGCCGAGCCGGCCGAACTCGAGAAGATGGCAATCTCGCCGATCAATCTGCGCAAACGCATTCTCGAGCATATTGCCCAGGAGATCGCCAACGCCAAGGCCGGCAAGCCGGCCTCGATCTGGATGAAGATGAATGCGCTGGTCGACCCCGGCATCATCGATGCGCTTTACGATGCGTCGAGCGCGGGCGTCGAAATCGATTTGGTGGTGCGCGGCATCTGCTGCCTGCGCCCGGGTGTGCCTGGACTGTCCGACAATATCCACGTCAAATCCATCGTCGGCCGCTTCCTGGAACACAGCCGCATCTATTGCTTCGGTTCAGGCCATGCGCTGCCGCATGCCAAGGCGGCCATCTATATTTCCTCCGCTGACATGATGCCGCGCAATCTCGACCGCCGCGTCGAGGTCCTGTGCCCGATTCTCAATCCGACGGTGCATGAGCAGGTTCTGGGCCAGATCATGGCCGCAAACTTCAAGGATAACGAGCAAAGTTGGAAGCTCTTGCCGGACGGCAGTTCCACGCGCATAAAGGCCGCGCCGGGCGAGGAACCGTTCAACGCCCACAAGTATTTCATGACTAATCCGAGCCTGTCGGGCCGTGGGAAATCGCTCAAAGAATCCTCACCGCGCAGCCTTATACGCCGCCTCGTCGAAGGGGCGTAAGCGTTCGCCCGTCAAGCATCCGAGCGTGAATTCGGCCAAGGGCCGGCTCGACCACGGGCCGCCAATCGCGGTCATCGATATCGGCTCTAACTCGGTGCGCCTCGTCATCTACGAAGCGCTGACGCGCTCGCCGACACCGATCTTCAATGAAAAAGTGCTGGCCGGCCTCGGCCGCCAGGTGCAAACGACCGGCCTCCTGGCGCCGGCCGCCATCGACACCGCGCTGGAGACGCTTAAGCGGTTCCGTGCGCTGTGCGACACTTTGCATGTGCGTAAGATTTGGGCAGTCGCCACCGCCGCCTGCCGCGACGCGCGCAACGGCCGTGCCTTTATCGAAGAGGCGACGCGCATCTGCCGCACGCCGATCGTGATCCTGTCGGGCAAACGCGAAGCCCACCTCACCGGGCTCGGCGTCGTGTCCGGTATCCACAAACCCGACGGCATCGTCGGCGACTTGGGCGGCGGCTCGCTCGAACTGACCGACGTCTACGGCTCGCGCGTGCGCGGCGGCGTGACGCTGCCGTTTGGCGGCCTGGCTTTGCAGGACATCGCCGGAAGGTCGCTCAAGAAAGCGGAAAAAATCGTCGAGGAGGCGTTCGAAGATCTCGACATATTGCACGAGGGCGAGGGCCGCACCTTCTACGCGGTCGGCGGCACCTGGCGCGCGTTGGCGCGCCTGCACATGTGGCAGACCGGATACCCGTTCCATGTGATGCACAACTATCGCATCTCCGCGCGCGAAGCGCTGGAATTTTCGCGGCTGGTGCACCGGGTCGATACAGAGACGCTGTCCAAGATCGAGGTCGTCAACGCCGCCCGCCGGCCGCTGCTCGCCTATGCCGCGTTGGTGATGGAACACCTGGTGCGCACGATCAAACCGAAGCAGGTGATCATCTCTGTGCTCGGCGTGCGCGAGGGCTTGCTCTATTCGCTGCTCAAACCGCAGGAGCGTGGGCGCGACCCGCTGATCCAGGCCGCCGCGGACCTCAACGTGCTGCGCTCGCGCTCGCCGTATCACGGCGAGGAACTGATCGATTGGACGGACCGCTTCATGGCCTCTTCAGGCCTGGATGAGACCGCCGAAGAGCGCCGACTGCGCCATGCTGCCTGCCTGCTGGCCGATATCGGCTGGCGCGCACATCCGGATTATCGCGGCGAGCAGTCGATGAACATCATCGCGCATGGCGCCTTCGTCGCGGTCGATCATCCGAGTCGCGCCTATTTGGCGCTGTCGGTCTATTTCCGGCACGCAGGGCTGAGCGAGGAGGACCTGTCGCCGCGCCTGCGCGAACTCGCCACCACCCGCATGCTGGATCGCGCGCGCGTGCTCGGCGCCGCCATGCGAGTCGCCTACATCATCACCGCCGGACAGGGTGGCGTGCTGCCGAGGACGCCAATGCGGGTGCGACGCGGCAAATTGGTGCTCACACTGCCCGGTCGATTTTCGCCGCTCGGCAGCGACCGGCTGTACGGCCGCTTGCGCCAGCTTGCACGGCTGATCGGCAGAGAGCCGGTGATCGAGGGTTAGACGTACGGGATCGTAATACGGTAGCCGAATCCCGAAGGGATGCGTCCGCGCGACACTTACGCGCGACACTTACTCAAATGAAACGCCAAGCTTTTTGCCGTCCGTCCAAATCACTTTGCAGTGCCGGCTTGCAGTTTCGCCGTCGATCGCCAATTGGAACGAACGCGGCACGCCGAAACTGCTGATAACGCTGAGACCGGCGCCGCGTGGCGTCAGGTCGTGGACGCTGCAAACGGACTCGGCCGCACCGAACTTGATCATCCCACGTTTGGATACCGAAATGCGGGGCTCTTGTCTGCGCTCTAACATCGATTACGCCCGAATTAGACATCTCGATGTTCATTAAGTCGGAGATTTTAAAAATTAATTCACAAGCTAATTTCAATTTAATTGCAAATTTATCTTATGCCGCCGGCCCTTGGCGAATACGAGTGGCGGCCTAGTTCTTCTCGACCGCCACCACGCGACCTTTGTCGACGGCGAGCGCCAGCTGCCCATGCTTGAGCGCGAGCGCCTTGTCGCCGAACAGTTCGCGCCGCCAGCCTTTGAGCGCCGGCACGTCGGCCTCGTCGTCGGCGGCGATGCGATCGAGTTCGTCGACCGTCGCGATGACCTTGGCGGCGACGCCGTGCCGTTCGGCGGTCATGCGCAGCAGCACCTTCAACAGCTCGACTGTGGCTGCGCCGTTCGGCGCGGGCTTAAAGCGCTCCAGCCGCGGCAGCGTCTTGGGATCGCGTTCGAGCCCGCGCTTGACCGCGTCGATAATCGCTTCACCCCAGCGCGAACGCTCAAAGCCTTTCGGCAGCGAGCGCAGATGTCCGAGCCGCTCGACCGTCGTCGGCGCCTGCACGGCGATGTCGCCGACCGTGTCGTCCTTGAGCACGCGCGAACGCGGCACATCGCGCGTCTGCGCCTCGCGCTCGCGCCAGGCGGCGATCTCTATCAGCACGCCAAGTTCCTTGGGCTTGCGCACGCGGCTCTTGAGCCGTTCCCAGGCGCGTTCCGGCTCGGCGCGATAGGTTTCAGGCGAGGTGAGCACGCCCATCTCGGCCTCGACCCAGCTGGTGCGTTCGCGTTTGGCCAGATCCTCGGCGAGCTTGAGATAGACCGCGCGCAAATGCGTCACATCGGAAAGCGCGTAGGTCACCTGTGCGTCGGAAAGCGGCCGCCGCGTCCAATCGGTGAAGCGGTGCGACTTGTCGAGCTGGTCGCCGGTGATGCGCTGCACCAACTGATCGTAGGAGATCGAGTCGCCGTAGCCGAGCACCATGGCGGCGACCTGGCTGTCGAAAATCGGGTGCGGGATCTTCTTCGCC
This sequence comes from uncultured Alphaproteobacteria bacterium, assembly GCA_963821785.1. Classification (GTDB taxonomy): domain Bacteria; phylum Pseudomonadota; class Alphaproteobacteria; order Rhizobiales; family Xanthobacteraceae; genus Pseudolabrys. The sequence continues at coordinate 188,480 of CAWGFC010000002.1, forward strand.
ATGTTCCAGACGATTTCGATGTCCTGCCGCGCCGCGTGGAACACCTTGACCACGGTCTCGTCGGTCATCAGCGCGAACAGCGGTTCAAGATCGATGCCGGGGGCCAGCGCATCGATCACCACGGCCTCGTCTGGCGAGGCCAGCTGCGCCACGCAGAGCAGGGGGTAATAGGTGGTCTCGCGCAGGAACTCGGTATCGACGGTGACGAAGGGGTGCCGCGCCATGCGCGTGCAAACCTCGGCCAGTTCTCCGCTCGTGGTGATCAATTCCATGGTTGCGGGCAACCTAACCCGATCCGGCACGGTCATGGCAACTGCCTTAAATTCCGCGCACGCGCGGCATGTGGATGAATTCCCACGGGCTCGGCAGCGGCCCGACCGGCACCTCAATCAAGGTCGGCTCACGGGCGGCAAAACTGGCCTTGAGCGCCGCGCCCAGTTCGGCCGGGCTGCGCGCGCGCCGGCCAGCGGCGCCGAAGCTTTCGGCGTATTTGACAAAATCCGGATTGGCGAGGTCGGACGCGATCACCCGGTTGCCGAACTGCTCCTGCTGGATGCGCCGTACATTGCCGAAGGCGCCATCCGCGAATACCACCGCCACCAGCGGGATGCGGTGGCGCATGGCGGTGGCGAGCTCGTTGCCGGTATAAAGGAAGCCGCCATCGCCGTTGATCGAGAGCACCGGCACGTCTGGCCGCGCGCATTGCGCCCCAAGCGCGGTGGCGTAGCCCCAGCCGAGATTGTCCTGGTAGCCGGGCGAGAGAAACGTGCGCGGCCTGTAGACGGGGTAGGCGAGGCGGGCGGCGAAGCCGACCTGCGTGACCTCGTCGACGTAGATGCCGTCCTCCGGCAAGGCGGCGCGGATGACGTCGACAAAGGCAAGTTGCGGCGCGATCTTTTGCAGCCGGGCTTTCCATTTCGCCTGGCGCTCCAGCATCTCGTCGTGACGCGAAGCGCGGCGCGTATTGGTTTTCGCCAGCGCGTCGATCAGCTTGCGCAGCACCGGCGCGGCGTCGCCGATCAGCGCGACCTTCGGTCTGTGCTGGCGCGCCGGCTCCTCGCGGTCGGCGTCGACGCGCACGATTTGCAATTCCTTGTCGACGCCCCAGGCCGCCATCGGATTGAGCAGCCGCGTGCCGATGCCGAGCACCGCGTCGGCCTCGCTCCATAATTCGCGGCCGAGCGGCAGCGTGACGCTGAACGGGCTGCGGCCGTCGAGCACGCCGCGGCCGCGCCGGTAGGCGAGCACGGGCGCCTGCAACATGTCGGAGATGAGCGTCACCTCCGGCGAGGCATCCAGCGCGCCGCCGCCGACGACGATGAGAATGCGCTTGGCCTTGCCGAGCAGTTTCGCCGCCGCGCGCACGGCGTCCTCGTCGATGCGCGGCGCGCGCTCTGGCAGCGGCGGCACCGGTGTCGCCGCTGCGCGCTTGCCCCAAACGTCGATGGCGCATTCGAGCGCGGCCGGGCCGCGCCGTCCTTGCCGCATGGAAGCAATTGCCTTGGCGACTTTTTTGGGCGCTTCGGCCGGCGCGTGGATATGCGCAGAATGATCGACCAGCCGGGCGATGATGCCGGCCTGGTCGCGGATCTCATGCAGTTGCCCGAGGCCGCGGCCGATTGCGCCATGGGGAATTTGTCCGATGACCGCCAGCACCGGCGCATTCATGCCATAGGCGGTGAGCAGCGCGGCGCCCGAATTGAGCAGGCCCGGGCCAGGCACCACAACATAGGCTTGCGGCTTGCCGGTCGCGAGCGCCGCGCCCAGCGCCATATAGGCCGCGCCTTGTTCGTGCCTTGTGTGAACCACGCGCAACGCGTCGCCGGCGCGGTGGAAGGCATCGAACAGGTGGTCGTTGTGCACGCCCGGCAGCGCATAGACGGTATTAAGCCCATGCGCGACCAGCGCGGTGGTCGTCGCCTCGCCGGTGGACATCTCGGCGGCAGCTGTTTTGGCTTTGATCGGGCGTTTTTGTTTGGGCATGGGGTGATCCGTCTGTTCGCGGGCAGAATGTGCAGATCGCTCGCACGCTGTCGAGGCATTTGCCGGGCCGTTACCTTGACAAAGCCTGTCCCCCATGCGCTTTTCGCGCGCCTCACAACCAGCACAGAATCGCCGGCCGGACCACCTTATGCATCGTTATCGCACCCATACCTGCGGCGCCCTGCGCGAATCCGACATCGGCAAACAGGTCCGCTTGTCCGGCTGGTGCCACCGCATTCGCGACCACGGCGGCGTGCTGTTCATCGACCTGCGCGACCACTACGGCCTGACGCAAGTGGTGGCTGACCCCGACAGCAAGGCGTTCAAGCTTGCCGAGACGCTGCGCGCGGAATGGGTGGTGCGCATCGACGGCAAGGCGCGCTTGCGCCCGGCCGGCACCGAAAACCCCGAGCTGCCGACCGGCCAGGTCGAGGTCTATATCGACGAGATCGAGGTGCTCGGCCCCGCCGCCGAACTGCCGATGCCGGTATTCGGCGAACAGGACTATCCGGAAGAGACCCGGCTCAAATACCGCTTCCTCGACCTGCGGCGCGAGAAGCTGCACGCCAACATCATGCTGCGCGGCAAGGTCATCGACTCGCTGCGCGCCCGCATGAAGGCGGGCGGCTTCTTCGAATTCCAGACGCCGATCCTCACGGCGTCGTCGCCGGAAGGTGCCCGCGACTATCTGGTACCCTCGCGCATCCATCCGGGAAAGTTCTACGCGCTGCCGCAGGCGCCGCAGCAGTTCAAGCAGCTCATCATGGTGGCGGGCTTCGACCGCTATTTCCAGATCGCGCCCTGCTTCCGCGACGAGGACGCACGCGCCGACCGCTCGCCCGGTGAATTCTACCAGCTCGATCTGGAGATGAGCTTCGTCACGCAACAGGACGTGTTCGACGCTGTCGAGCCGGTGATCCGCGGCGTGTTCGAGGAATTCGGCAACGGCAAGCACGTGACGCCGAAGTTTCCGCTCATTCCTTACGCCGAGTCCTTACGCAAATACGGCACCGACAAGCCCGACCTGCGCAATCCGATCGAAATGCAAGATGTGAGCGAAGCCTTCCGCGGATCAGGCTTCAAGATTTTCGCGCGCATTCTGGAAACTTCGGGCAATGCGGTCTGGGCAATTCCGGCGTCCGGCGGTGGCTCGCGGGCGTTTTGCGATCGCATGAACTCTTGGGCGCAAGGTGAAGGCCAGCCAGGGCTGGGTTACATTTTTTGGCGCGAAGAGGCCAAAGCTTCCGATGGCAATATTGAAGGAACGCTTGATTTATCGAATCCCGACCAAAAAGCGCTTCGAGACAGCGTTGAAAAGCGACTCAAAGAAGGTAAGGTCATTGAAGCGATAAGACTCCTTGGAGCGGGCCCGCTCGCTAACAATCTTGGCCCGGAGCGTACAGAGCAGTTACGTGCGCAGCTTGGGCTAAAGGCTGGCGATGCCTGCTTCTTTGTCGCCGGCAAGCCGAAGGATTTCGTCAAGTTTGCCGGAGCTGCGCGCACCAAGGTCGGCGAAGAATTGGGCCTGATCGCCAAGGACAGCTTCGACATCTGCTGGATTGTCGATTTCCCGATGTACGAGTGGAACGAGGAAGACAAGAAAATCGACTTCTCGCACAACCCGTTCTCGATGCCGAACCTAGGCGTCGAGGAATTCCTCGCGCTCGACGCCAACGACCAGGAGAAGATTCTCTCCATCAAGGCGATCCAGTACGACATCGTCTGCAACGGCACCGAGCTGTCGTCCGGCGCCATTCGTAATCACCGCCCCGAGGTGATGAAGAAGGCCTTCGCCATCGCCGGCTATCCGGAAGAAACGCTGGAGACGAAATTCGGCGGCATGTTGCACGCGCTCTCGCTCGGCGCGCCGCCGCACGGCGGCATTGCGCCCGGCATCGACCGCATTGTCATGCTGCTCGCAGGCGAGGAGAATTTGCGCGAGGTGGTGCTGTTCCCGATGAACCAGCGCGCCGAGGACCTGATGATGGGCGCGCCGTCGGAAGTCACGCCGAAGCAGCTCAAGGAATTGAGCATCCGCCTGGATTTGCCGAAGAAGTAATGGGCATCATGTCCCGGATGCGGCGCAGCGTGGGCACGAAGCACGAAACGATGCGCCGCTGATCCGGGACCGTTCCAATCTCCGAATACATTAAGGTCCCGGGTCTGCAGCGCATCACTGCGTGCTGCGCTGCGCCCGGGACAAGAATCGTCACTTCTCCGGCAACGGAATGAACTCGATCTCGTCGCCCGGCACCTTGCCGAAATGGCCGGCGGCCCACTCCGCCTTGGCCTGTTCGATGCGGTCCTTGCGCGACGACACGAAATTCCACCAGATGTGGCGTGGCCCGTCCATCGGCGCGCCGCCGACGATGACGAAATGCGTGTCGGTGGCGGCTTTGATCGTCACCTTGTCGCCCAGCTTGAACACCAGCAAGCGTCCAGGCTCGAACGTGTCGCCGGCAATGTCGATCGTGCCGTCCACGACATAGAGCGCCCGCTCGTCATACACCGGATCGAGCGGCAGCGTGGCGCCGGCGCGCAGCGCGATATTGGCGAACAGCGTGTCGTGCACCGTCGGCACTGGCGACGTCTTGCCGTAGAGCGAACCGACGACGACGCGCACGAAGGCGCCGTCGTCGTTGATCATCGGGAATTCGTCGGTGTCGTGATGGGCGAAGCCCGCGTCCATCTCCTCTTTCGCCGCGGGCAGCGCTACCCACATCTGCAGGCCGTGGATCGGCCCTCCGGCGGCGCGCTTCTCGGCGCCGGTGCGCTCCGAATGCACGATGCCGCGCCCGGCCGTCATCCAGTTCACCTCGCCGGGCTTAATTGCCACTGCGGTGCCAAGTGAATCGCGGTGCATGATTTCGCCGTCGAACAGATAAGTGACGGTAGCGAGACCGATATGCGGATGCGGCCGTACGTCGAGTCCGTTGCCGGCGCTGAATTCGGCAGGACCGAAATGATCGAAAAAGATGAACGGCCCGACCATGCGCGAACGCGCCGAGGGCAGCGCACGCCGCACCGAAAAGCCGTCGCCGAGATCGACCGTGCGCGGCACCACCACATGCGCGATGGCTTCGCAGGCGTAGGCGTCGCCCGCCTGCGGGTCCTTGCCGGGGAAAAAGCTCATGCTCGACTCCTCATCTGCTAAATGCCGTGCGCGTCATGCCAAGGTCACGAATTGCTGGCCCTTTACGGCCTCGCGAAACCCGTCGAAGGCCTCGTTGACCTTGCCCCAGTTCGGCAGCTTCTTCATCGAGGCGAGCCATCGCTGCACGTTCGGATAGGGCGAAAAATCGACGCCGATGATCTCGCCCAGCGTGACGATGCCGGCGCCGAAATAGTCGGCGATGGTAATGCTATGAGCGACGAGATAGGTCTTGTTCGGCCCGATCCAATAGTCGTTGAGCAGTTGCAGCCAGCGCTTGGCATTGGTCTTGCCGAATTCGAGCGTCGCCGCCTGCGCCTCGTCGCTGCGCCGCTTGAGATGCGGGAACAGTTGCGGGTAGCAGAGATTGTAGCCCCATTCGCGGTAGAAATTGGTGTTGATCCAGTCCATCACCTCGTTGACCTTGGCGCGCTGCTTGAGGTCTTTGGGATAGGCCGGCGAGCCGATCTTGTCGGCGAGATATTTCAGGATCGCCGAGCTTTCCGTGAGCTTGAGGTCGCCATCCTCGATCATCGGCACCAGGCAATTCGGGTTGACGATGGAATAGGGCGGCTGCATATGCGCGCCGGTCATCAGGTCGATGAACACTTCTTCGGCCTCGATGTTGCTGTCGGCCATGAACAGGCGCACTGGGCGCGTGGTCATGGAAACCGGATGCATGTAGAGTTTCAAAGCGGTCCTCCCCTCATAGTCCTCGACGCGCGAATCGCCAGGCGGTTGGCCGGCTCCGCTGTCCCCGACTGGGTTGAAGCGTAGCCGAATAGGCGCTCGGTAATCCACGGTTCCGCCGTCAACACTTTGTTAACCACGCGCGGTTGCCAGGGCCCCATTTACCCGTCTGATAGACGCGCGCCGCCGTAGGCTTAGTCAGACCTTAACGGGGGCGTGGCTCACTGGGCGGATACCAGGATGGGATCGGTTTGCCGGACGCCAGAATGGGTCTGATTGTGCGCGAACTCACGCGCAAGAATATTTTTGCGGTTTTCGTCGGCGTGTTTATCGCCGGCGCTCCCGTGCTTGCGTTTGATCTTTGGCTTGGCGGCCTGATCGACCGGCAGAGTCAAGAGGAAGTTGACACTTCTGCCAAGCGCGCTATCGCACTTGCTGAATCCCGCATTACGCAAGTGATCGGCATCCTCAACGAGCTGGCGCAGCGAGACGTAGACAGATGCCAGCCGAACAGCATCGAGGCCATGCGGCAAGCCAACTTCGACGCCGCGCCGATCAAGGAAATCGCAATTATCGGTCCCGACGGGCAGACGCTGTGCACCGATCTCGGTCTGCCCATCGGTAATCGCAAGCTGGTCTCGTCGGAACCGCTGTTCGGCGTCGACGGCTATTCGATCGAGATCATCCAACTCGATCACGTTCATGTCATGGTTCGTCTGCGTCGTATGGTCGGCGCAGGTCCCAATGGAATTGCGGCGCTGGTGCCGGCATTTCTGTTCCTGCCGCAGGTGTCCAGCCAAGGCGATCCGTTCAACGCCTATGCGCACATTGCCACCGCGAACGGCACCGTGATCGCCAATAGCGGCGCGCAGCCTACCGTCGACACCGCTGCTTTCGTCAGCAATTTTAAATCTGAGAAATTCGGATTCGACGCAAAAATATCGATGTCGCGCAGCAGCGTGATTGCGGGGCACACGGAGCTGAAGTGGCTCAGCATGTTCGCCACCGGCGCCATTGTCTTGGCGTTGGGCGTATTTTCCGCGCTGATCCCGCGGCGCACGCCCGGAAATCCGGTGACCGAGATCGAGGACGCGCTGCGGGCCGGCGAATTCGTGCCTTACTACCAGCCGATCGTCGATATCCGCTCCGGCCAGCTGCGCGGCGCCGAAGTCCTGGTGCGCTGGCGCAAGCCCGACGGCACCTTGGTGCTGCCTGGCGCGTTCATCCCGCTCGCCGAGTCGAGCGGGCTGATCCGCGAGATGACCCGCGACCTGATGCGGCGGGTCTGCGTCGAGGCGGGCGGCGCCCTTGGCCGCCGGCCGGCGCTGAAGATATCGTTCAATTTCGCCGGCAAGCTGTTCAGCGACAACTCGATCGTCAAGGACGTCCGCAAGATCTTTTCCGGCTCGCCGATCAAGCTCTCGCAGGTGGTGCTGGAAGTAACCGAGCGCGACCCGATCGAAAATTTCACCGCGACGCGGCAGACCATCGCGGCGTTCCAGGAGCTCGGCGTGCGCATCGCCATCGACGACGTCGGCACCGGCCACAGCGGACTGTCCTACATGCTCAAGCTCGGCGTCGACATCATCAAGATCGACAAGATGTTCATCGACGCCATCGGCACCGACCGCAACTCCACCACCATCGTCGAGACGCTGGTCGATCTTGCCCACAATATGCGCATGGACGTGGTCGCCGAGGGCGTGGAGAATTTCGAGCAGGTGGTCTATCTGCGCGAACTCGGCGTCCGCTCCGCGCAGGGCTATGTGTTCGCGCCGCCGCTGCCCGGCAAAGCCTTCCTGCAGCTGGTTGAAGCCATCGATCCGGTGGCGGCGGCCGCGCCGAAAGAAAAATTGGCGAACGGCCAAATCGGCACGCAAGTCAGCGCCGCCTGAGCCCGCAATCCGTCACGTACGGCGAACGAAAAAGGGCGGCCTCGCGGCCGCCCAGTCTGAACGCCACGCGGGAGGAACCTCGTAACGGGTCGGCACTCAAGCGCCGGCCCGCGTGACTAAAATTGCGCCATGACCACGTCATGGGCAGGCCGATTCGTCAATCTGGAATCTATCGGATTTGTGACAGAAGGCTCGAAATGTGACCGGCAAGTAACACCGGCAAGTAACAATGCCTGTTAGGGCTATTCCGACGCCAATTCCTGTTCGATCGCCGCAATCAGGCGCGGATCGTTCGGTTCAGTCGCCGAGGTAAAGGCGGCCTTCAGACGGCCGTCGCGGCCGATCAGATATTTATGGAAATTCCAGCGCGGGGCCTCGAGCGGCCGTTCCTGGGCCGCCCATTTATAGAATGGGTGGGCGTCCACGCCCTTGACCGTGACCTTTTCCGTAAGCGGGAAGGTGACATGGTAGTCGCCCTGGGCAGTCTGCAAGATCTCGGACTTGCCGCCCGGCTCCTCGCCACCGAAGTCGTTGGACGGCACGCCCAGCACCATTAGACCCTTGGCGCGATAGCGCGTCCACAGCGCCTGCAGGCCGGTGTATTGCGGGGTGTAACCGCACAGCGACGCGGTGTTGACCACCAGGACCGGATGGCCGGCGTAGGACGCGAGCAGGATATCGGCCCCGTCCAGGCCCTTGAAGGTAAAGGCGTATGCGGTGACGCGGCTCATGGTGGCGGCTCGCGCCAGACCAGGGCGCAGTGCCGTCAGCGCGGCCCCCAGCAGCCAATATCGGCGATTGATCATGGCGCCTAGTATACCTACCGACGGCGCCCGCGCGCACAAAATTCCGTGAAACGGCCGCCACGTTCGGTGTTAAGCGGCCGCCGCGAACCGGACTGTGGTCTCAAACGCATAGCCGCAGGTGTCGCATTGCCACAGATGGCGGACACGACTTTCATCAACCAGTTCCGACCATTCCGGCATGAACAGCGACTCGCCGCACTGCGCGCATTCAATTTGCAGGCGTGAACGCCGGCGTCTTGCGGCGCCGCGAATATGAAGGTCCATGGGGTATCCTCCGATCATTTTTTGTTGTGCCTCGTTCCACCCCGATGTTTGTTGCAGGCATCGTATCGCGACGCGGGCCGGAGTGAAGCAGCAAGGCTGACGTAACAGGATCAGAGTCGGATGAAATTTTTGCGACGGAACGAGACAGATTGAGTCAAACTTGTGGCGATGCCGTCTCCGATGCGCATAGCTGATGCGCGGCGGCTTCGACGGCATTTACGGAATCGTGATGTGTATCAACGCGCCGGTTTGGTTATACGTCAGGCGAATTCGTTAACGCCGAGGATCACGAGTGCTACACATCGAACGAAGCGACGCGCCGCGATCCGCCGCGCGCCACTCTATTCACTTTGTCGCGCGCTACGAACCTTACGTCCTGTCCATCGTCCGCATCGTCGTGGCGCTGCTGTTTTTCGAGCACGGCCTGTCGCGGCTGTTCGGCTTTCCATCGCCGCTGCCGACGCCGGTGCTGTTCAGCACGTATTGGTTTGCCGGCGCTATCGAACTGGTGGGCGGCGCGCTGGTCGCGCTCGGCCTGTTTACGCGCGTTGCGGCCCTCATCATGTCGGGCGAGATGGCCTTCGCTTATTTCCTCAGTCACGCGCCGCACGGCTTCTTCCCGATTCTCAATCGCGGCGACGGAGCGATCCTCTATTGCTTCATGTTTCTGTATTTCGCCTTCGCCGGCGCCGGGCCGTGGAGCCTGGACGCGCTGCTCGGCCGCAAGCGCGGTTAGGAGGCGGGGCGGCGACGGGCTTGCGCGGGCGCCCGGCATTGTTGAATCATCGGCGGCGATCCGTGCTGGACGCTCGCGATGAGCCAGAAGACCCTCGTCAAACCGCGCACTAAGACCAAGCCGGTCACGCAACGGCCGGCGCTTTGGAAGGTGATCCTGCTCAATGACGACTTCACCCCGCGCGAATTCGTCGTGCAGGTCCTGAAAGCCGTCTTCCGCATGAACGAAAGCCAAGCTTATCGCGTGATGATGACCGCGCACCAGAAGGGCGCCTGCGTGATCGCGGTCTATACCCGCGACGTGGCGGAAACCAAGGCCAAGGAGGCGACCGAAATGGGCAAGGCCAAGGGCTATCCGCTCTATTTCACAACCGAGAAGGAAGAATAGGCGGTCGCCCGTTCGTTCGAATTTGTCGAAAAATTTGCTCACCTCACTAGCCGATCTTATACACCTGCACAGCAGAATACCGCCGTTGTCTTGCATTCGGGGGTACCCGTGCGTGAGTGGTTTTGGCCGGTGGCGCCGGTAGCGGCGATTCTGTACTTCACGCTCTACCCAGACCAGTTCACGGCCTTTGTCGGTTGGGCTGAGCGGTTCATCCACTAGCGCTGCGGCGCGGCGGTCCGCTGCGCGCGTTGGCGCGCGCCTTATTTTGATAATGCATGATCTTATCCGAAAACCGGTTCCGACTTTTCGGGATCATGCACTACCGCCCGCAATTCCACATGTAGCCGATCGGCGTCTGCGTATAGCAGGGGCCGAAGCCGCCGCCATTCCAGCGCCCGCGATAGAAGCGCGGCCAGGCCGGCCCGTAATAATGGTGGCCGTAAAGCCGGTCGTAATGCTCCCAGCGTTCGCGCTCCACCACCTCGGGCGGCCGGACGCCGGGCAGGAAGCCGTAGCCGTGCCAGTGCTTGGTGACGTGATGCTTCTTGTGGGCGGGCGCGGCCGCCGCCGCGACCGACAGCATCACGGCAAAAGCGAGGGCGGCGGACAAAGTTCGCAACATGAAAGGCCTTCCGGCACGATAGTGCAGAACGCGCATTGGCGGCGCCGTTCGTGGTGAAACTGAGACGCGCCTGGGGTAAACAACAAAAGCTGAAAACCGGGGGACCCCATGCCGCAAAATGTCTTGATCACCGCCGGCGCCGCCGGCATCGGCCGCGAATTCGCCCGCGCCTTCGCCGCCAATGGCGCGCAAGTCTTCATCTGCGACATCGACGACAAGGCGATCGAGGCGATCGTCCAGGAGATCCCCGGCGTGATCGCGAGCCACTGCGACATGGCGCTGCGCGCCGAGATTGAACGCATGGTGCCGGAGGCGGTGATCGCGCTCGGCGGGCTCGACGTGCTGATCAACAACGCGGGCATCGCCGGGCTGACGCTGCCGGTCGACCAGATGCCGCCCGACGCCTGGGACAAGGTGGTCGCGGTCAACCTCACCGCCATGTTCGACGTCAGCCGGCTGGCGATCCCGCACCTCAAACGGTCGAAGGGCGGCTGCATCATCAACATGAGCTCGATCGCCGGCCGCTTCGGCTTTCCGAACCGCAGCCCCTATTCGGCGACCAAATGGGGCGTGATCGGCCTGACCAAGACGCTGGCCGCCGAGCTCGGCGAATGGGGCATCCGCGCCAACGCCATTGCGCCGGGCGCGGTCGAGGGCGAGCGCATCGTGCGCGTGTTCCAGGGCAGGGCTCAGATCAGCGGGCGGTCGCTGGAGGAAGTGCAGGCGGAGGCGATGGCCAACCAGTCGATCAAGGCCATGATCGACCCCTGGGACATCGCGCAGCTTGCCGTATTTCTTGCCTCCGACGCGGCCAGGGCGATCTCGGGGCAGGTGATCCCGATCGACAATGACCGGCAGCGGGCGTGAAAACTTAAGCGTCTCGGCACTTCTTGAAATAGCGATAGATGTCCGGCGCCCGCATCCAGACGAAGTCCTTCTGCAGCCCGCCATGGGCGTTGATCCAGGCCCTGATGTCGCCGGCGTAGCCGCCCCACAAGGTCGCGGTCGCCTGCGGCAGGTGCGCCTGGTGGAAGCCGAAGCTCGCCTGCGGCGTGACGCAGATGCGGCCGCGCGGAATGTGGCGCAGCAGCACGGTGCAGGCCGACTGGCATGGGCCGACGATGCGCACGCTGACGCCCTGGCGCGCATAGGCCGCCCAGCGCGCGTCATAGACGGCGACGCGGCCGCCGTGATTGTCGCTGACCTCGATGGTCTCGGCCCGCGCCATTGCGGCGGCGAAGGTCATCAGCGAGGCGATGGTGAGGACGAGAATGAGGACGCGTTGTTTGATGGTGAGTTTCACGGCGCTCGCTCACTTGGCCTTGCTCCGGGCGGCAGGGCGGCGGCGATGTATCACAACGCGGACGAATTGGAAGGGGGCCAAGGCCGGACTGCAATTCATTTGAGGAACTTAAGATCGCACATCTGCGTTACCGGCTTGATAGCCGCGTTTGATCCAAATCATTACGCCGGTTCGCGGATTGGTCTTGAAAATACGCATGCTGTCGGTGTCCCGCACCTAACGGGAGGGCCCATGATCAGCCTTGCGCACTACAATCTGTCGGAACCTCTATCGAGCGGCTACAGCTGTGCCTGCGGTTACGCGCTCATCGTCTTCATCGCGGCGTTATTGTTTCTTGCGCTGCTGACCAATCCGGTGCTGCCGTAATAACATCCGCGTGGCGAAAAGCGCTAACCGGCCCCGCGTGGCTTTGGCGAGGACGGCTGCTTCTCGATCGTTTCGACATGTCCGCAGGCCGGGCATTGATAGGTGACCAGTTCGGGGAGCGGACCGACGCGCGGCACGTTGCCGACCGGCGCCAGGCCTTCTCCGCCGCACGTGCAGTCCTCGGGCAGATTCTGAAACTTTACCGTCATACCGGCAAAATGGCGGTACCGAGCAACCACAGCAACTCAGGAATGTTCCTTAGTGAACACTCAATTGGGTCATAGTTACTGACCTTTGCCGCTCCGCCCCACGGGGCTACGGCACTACGGCGCCGCTTCAGGGGAAATTAACCGGATCGCTTAAACGGGCCGCAAGGCCTTGCCGCCTATGCCATTGGCGCCGGCATCACCGCTTTGCCGCGCCTAGGAGGGTCTCATGAAAGATCCCATTCCGGCCGCCGCTCATCCGTGCGAGGGCTACGTCATCGAAGTCGGTGGCGAGTTCAACTCGGAATACGGCAGCATCACCGCGGCGTTGAAGGCGGGCTTCGAGCTTCGGCGCAAGGACGGCAGGCATGAGGTGCGTGTGTATGACGCGCAGGAGCGGACGCCGGAGACGCGCGAGCCGCCCGAATTTCACTGGTGGATGACACTGGCCGATCCGTCGCAGTGCGCGTAAGGCGCCAGCGCCCACCGCTGCTAACTGCCGCAGCCGCTCACTTCCTCTTTTTCCCCTTCACCGCCTTCACCTTACCCTTGGGCGCCGGCGGCGGCGCGGCCGCGGCGGCCACGCGGTCCTGTTCTTCCTTGGCGAGGCGGAGCGCCTTCAGCCGCTCGGTCTTGGCGCGCATAGCGATGCTGGCGGCATTGTATTCCGCCGTGGCGGTCGCGCCCTCGCGCTGCTGCAGCTCCTTCTTGTGGAACGCGGCCTGCGCGCGCTCCATGTCCTTCGGGGTTTTCGAGCTCACGAGCACCCCGTCGTCGAGCCGCATGTATCACACTTCATACAGGTCCCGTTTCTCACCAAAGTGAAGTTGCCGCATTCGCCGCAGGCCTCGCCCTCGTAGCCCTTGGCCCGCGCCTCGGCGCGCTTTTCGGAGGCCGCGTGCTTGGCGTGCACGCGCGCGTCCTGCGGGTCGATGCGCAGGTCGAGCTTGTCGGCCGGCGAGAGCTTCGCCTCCGGCTCGGCTTTGAGCGCGGTCGCCGCGCCCGAGAAGGCGGTGACGTTGGAGCTGGTCACGGGCGCCGACACCGCCTGCGTGCCGCTGCTCACCACCGACAGCCGGTCGGTGCGCGAGCGCGTCAGGCCGCGCGAGACGAAGTTCGAGGCCGGCGTGACTTTGCCCTCCGCTTCGCCCTTGCCAAGCGCGTCGAAGCCGCCGGCCTCGCTCGGATCGACATGGGCGAGGTCGAAACGCTCAAGATAGCTCACCGCCAGCTCGCGGAACACGTAGTCGAGGATGGAGGTGGCGTATTTGATCGAGTCGTTGCCCTGCACCGGGCCCTGCGGCTCGAAGCGGGTGAAGGTGAAGGCGTCGACGTACTCCTCGAGCGGCACGCCGTATTGCAGGCCGAGCGAAATGGCGATGGCGAAGTTGTTCAAGAGCGAGCGCAACGCCGCGCCTTCCTTGTGCATGTCGACGAAGATTTCGCCGAGCCGCCCGTCGTCATATTCGCCGGTGCGCAGATACACTTTATGCCCGCCGACCACAGCCTTCTGCGTGTAGCCCTTGCGGCGGGACGGCAGCTTCTCGCGCTCGCGCAAGACCGTGATGCGCTCGACGATCTTCTCGACGACCTTTTCGGCCAAGCCCGTGGCGCGCGCCGCGGCGGGACGCTCGAGGAATTGCTCGACCGCGTCGTCCTCGTCATCCTCATCGGCGATCAGCTGCGAGTTGAGCGGCTGCGACAGTTTGCTGCCGTCGCGGTAGAGCGCGTTGGCTTTCAGTGCCAGCTTCCAGGACAGGAGATAGGCCGACTTGCAGTCCTCGACCGTGGCGTCGTTCGGCATGTTGATGGTCTTGGAGATCGCGCCGGAGATGAACGGCTGCGCCGCCGCCATCATGCGGATGTGGCTTTCGACCGAGAGGTAGCGCTTGCCGATCTTGCCGCACGGATTGGCGCAGTCGAATACCGCGTAATGCTCGGCCTTCAAATGCGGCGCGCCTTCAACCGTCATGGCGCCGCAGACGTGGATATTGGCGGCCTCGATCTCGCGCTTGGAGAAACCGAGCGCGGCGAGCAGGTCGAAGGTCGGAAGGCTAAGGTCCTCGGCGGAGATGCCGAGCTTGTCGCGGCAGAACTCTTCTCCAAGCGTCCACTTGTTGAAGGCGAACTTGATGTCGAAGGCGGTCGGCAGCGCCTTGTCGACCTTGGCGATCGCTTCGTCGGTGAAGCCCTTGGCCTTCAAAGTGGTGTGGTTGATGCCGGGCGCCTGCGCCAGCGAGCCGTGGCCGACCGCATAGACCTCGATCTCGGCGATCTCGGCTTCGGAATAGCCGAGCGTGCGCAACGCCTCGGGCACCGCGCGGTTGATGATCTTCCAGTAGCCGCCGCCGGCGAGCTTCTTGAATTTGACCAGCGCGAAGTCGGGCTCGATGCCGGTGGTGTCGCAATCCATCACCAGGCCGATGGTGCCGGTGGGCGCGATCACGGTGGATTGGGCATTGCGGTAGCCGTGCTTTTCGCCGAGTTCGAGCGCCAGGTCCCAGGCCCTCTTGGCGCGGGCGACCAGCGCCGTGTAGTGGTGCGCGCCGTCGAGAATGGCGGCGTGGTCGAGCGGAACGGGAGGCGTCGCCACTTTCTCGTAGCCGGTGCGCTCGTTGTAAGCGGCGCGGCGGTGATTGCGGATCACGCGCAGCATGTGCTCGCGGTTCTTCTTGAAGCCGGGGAAGGTGCCGCGGCTTGCCGCCATTTCGGCGGAGGTAGCGTAGGATATGCCGGTCATGATGGCGGTGAGCGCGCCGCCGATGGCGCGGCCGGCGTCCGAGTCGTACGGAATGCCGGACGACATCAGCAGGCCGCCGATGTTGGCGTAGCCGAGGCCGAGCGTGCGGAACTCGTAGGAGAGCTGCGCGATCTGCTTCGACGGGAACTGCGCCATCAGCACCGAGATTTCCAGAACCACGGTCCACAGCCGCACCGCGTGCTCGTAGTTCTCGACGTTGAAGACCTTGCTCTTCTCATCGCGGAAGGTGAGCAGGTTCATCGACGCCAGATTGCAGGCGGTATCGTCGAGGAACATGTATTCCGAGCACGGATTACTGGCGCGGATGTCGCCCGAGGCCGGGCAGGTGTGCCAGTCGTTCACGGTGGTGTGGTACTGCAGGCCCGGATCGGCCGAGGCCCAGGCGGCGTAGCCGATCTGTTCCCACAGCGCGCGGGCGTCCAGCGTCTTGGCGATCTTGCCGTTCTTGCGGAAGGTCAAGTCCCACTTGGCGTCGGCTTCGACCGCTTTGAGGAAGCCGTCGGTGACGCGCACCGAATTGTTCGAGTTCTGCCCGGAGACGGTGAGATAGGCTTCCGAATCCCAATCGGTGTCGTAGATCGGGAACTGGATGTCGGTGTAGCCCTGCTTGGCGAACTGGATCACCCGCTTGATGAAGTTGTCGGGGACGTAGGCCTTGCGCGCGAGCTTGATCTCGCGTTTGAGCGCGGGGTTCTTCTCCGGCATGAAGCAGTCGTCGCCCGAGCCCTCGCAATTCACGCAGGCCTTGAGCACGGCTTTCAGGTGCTTCTGGTTGATCCTGGAGCCGGTGACCAGCGCCGCCACCTTCTGCTCTTCCTTCACCTTCCAGTCGATATAGGTCTCGATGTCGGGGTGATCGACGTCGACGATCACCATCTTGGCCGCGCGCCGCGTTGTGCCGCCCGACTTGATCGCGCCCGCCGCGCGGTCGCCGATCTTGAGGAAGGACATCAGGCCGGAGGAGCGGCCGCCGCCCGACAGTTTCTCGCCTTCGCCGCGCAACGCCGAGAAGTTCGAGCCGGTGCCGGAGCCGTATTTGAACAGGCGCGCCTCGCGTACCCACAGGTCCATGATGCCGCCTTCGTTGACCAGGTCGTCGTTGATGCCCTGGATGAAGCAGGCGTGCGGCTGCGGGTGCTCGTAGGACGATTTCGACTTGGTCAGCTTGCCGGTTTCGAAGTCGACGTAGTAGTGGCCCTGGCTCGGCCCGTCGATGCCGTAGGCCCAGTGCAGGCCGGTGTTGAACCATTGCGGCGAATTGGGCGCGCAGATCTGCGCCGCCAGCATGTAACGCAGCTCGTCGAAGAAGGCCTGGGCGTCCTCTTCGCTGTCGAAATAGCCGCCCTTCCAGCCCCAGTAGGTCCAGGTGCCGGCCAGACGATCGAACACTTGCTTGGACGAATGTTCGCCGACGTAGCGTTCCTTTTCAGGAAGAAGAAGTAGATGTTCGGTGTCTTCCACCGAGCGCCACAGGAAGGAGGGGACGGTGTTTTCCTCGACTTTCTTGAGCCGTGCCGGCACGCCGGCTTTGCGGAAATATTTCTGCGCCAGCACATCGGAGGCGACTTGTGACCAGAAATCGGGGACTTCGACATTGTCGAGCTTGAACACCACCGAGCCGTCCGGGTTGCGGATCTCGCTTCCGACATGACGGAAGGTCATGTTTGCGTAGGCCGATTGTCCTTCTTTCGTGTATCGCCGTTCGATCCGCATTTTTTCTCTAGCCCCTTCAATGCCGGGCGGCTGGCGGCCGCCCCATTATCCCTGACGGACTCTGTCTTGTCCGTCTGTTTTGCTCGGCACGCTGTTTGACGACCCGCTACTCACACACTTAGGTCCGGTACATGGTTCCAGCACCGGTCACTCCCGATTTTGTTACCCTGACGGGCAGTAACTCCCTGTCCCAAAACACCATTTCTGGCGTGGGTGCGCTGGCGACTTGGCGTCGATATGAGGGTTCGGAGGGAACCGAAACTCAACTGGCACCGAACGCACCAAAGCTAGGAGGACTCGTACCCGTCGTCAACAACAGATAGTGATCAAATCTGAATCAAACACTAAGTCTTGTGGTTAAGCGGCTAATTCCGGGGATAACTGGCCTAAATCCAGCGTCAGTATTGAGCGATTGGCGGGAGGCGGAAAGCGTTTTTATCCGCGTGAACCGATAGGGCAAAATTCCTGCGGCCGTGACGGAAAAATGACGTAAAATCGCGGTTTCGCGGTTATCCGCAGCAAATTAGTCTTTCCGGCGCGGCCGGGGATAAGGCGGGGAAAAGCCGCCTGGTCGGCCTCAAGGAGTCGCTGATTCTCGAAATGAGGTCAGTGTCTTAGGCATAACGCGCGGGCGCTGCCGGAGGGCGAGGACGATACCCAAGCCTGTGAATTCAATTTTGTGGCGCAAAGCGCCGGCGGTTACTGCCGGGCGATTTCTTTTCCGACGAAAAAGGCGGACCCGTTTATTGGGGTCCGCCTTTCGCACCGGCACTGTCATTCCCGAATTTCAGCGCTGCGGAGACAGAACTAGGCGACTCAAGCCCTGCGCTGATGAATTCCTAGGCAGGATAATCGCCTCAGCGGAGAAAACGCAACATGCGCTGCAACATAGGCTGAGTTAGCGTTGTGCCGCGTTGCTGGCGGCGGTGTGATGCACCGCCTTTGTTTTCGCCGTTTTGCCATTCACATCGTCGGAGACCGCGACCTCGGACCGCTGGCGCGGCAGCGCACCCGGATGGTGCTTCTGCAGGAAATCAACGAGCTTTTCGCGCACCTCGCAGCGCAGGTCGAACGCCTGTCCCGCCGAGCGCGCGCTCATCAGGCAGCGCAATTCGATAGTACTCTCCTTGGCGTCGGTGACCTGCAGGTTCACCACGCTCCCGTCCCAGCTCTTCGATGCCTTGACGATCTCGTGGAGCTTGTCGCGGATGACGCCGACGGGCGCGCGGTAATCCACATAGAGAAAGGCGCTGCCGATCAGCGACGAATTCTCGCGTGTCCAGTTCTGGAACGGCTTTTCGATGAAGTAGGAGAGCGGCACGATCATGCGCCGCCAATCCCACAACCGCACCACGACATAAGTGGATGTGATTTCCTCGATGGTGCCCCATTCGTTCTCGACGACCACGGCATCGTCGATGCGAATCGGCTGCGTCATCGCCAATTGCACGCCGGCGATCAGATTGGTCAGCACGGGCCGCGCCGCCAGTCCAGCGACGATGCCGGCAACGCCGGCGCTGGCGAACAGGCTCACGCCAAATTGCCGCACCGAGTCGAAGGTCATCAGCGCGGCGCCGAGCGTGACCAGCACAACCAGTCCCTCGGCGGTGCGCAGCAGCACGCGCACTTGCGTCACGTGCTTGCGCGCCAACAGGTTGTCCTCGACGTCGAGCCGGAATTGCTGGAGATAAAGGTCGGCGGAGATCTTGAGTGCAGTGATCGCGGCCCAGCCGATCAGCCCAATCGCCCCGATCAGCAGCAAACGCGTAAGCCATTCGGTGGTGCCCGGGTCGAGTGGGGCGACCGGCACGGCGATCACCATGGCCAGAATCAGCAGCGCGAGCTGAGTGACGCCGCGCATCTGGCTGAAGATCGAGAACGCGAACGGGTAACGCTGCGCCAACAGCCGGCGGATGAGCTCGCGCACTATTTTGTGAAGCGAAAAGGCTATCACCACCGCCAGCGCCAGAATGATGGCCGCGGCCACCGGGTCGGGCAGCCAAACGAGCAGGTTTTTGATGGCGGTCAACACGTTGCGAATCGAATCCATGGGGATTTGACAGCTTTCATGCCATAGCGGCGGCCATGGCAGTCTAGCAAAAGTGCGCCCTGGACAGGAGCTTGGCGAGGTGGCAGAAGGCCTCGTATTCAACGATTTTCAATGCGCGGCGGCGATGAAAAGTTTCCTGCTCAAACTGTTCACCTGGTGGAATTCGCAGACCTTCGGTACCCAGTTCTGGACCTGGATGTATGGCGAATCGGTCGGCGAAGACGAATTTGGCAACCGCTATTACCGTACCCGCGCAGGTAAGATTGATCCGCGCATGCTCAGCTTCGAGCGGCGTTGGGTGATTTTCAACGGCTATGCCGAAGCCTCGGCGGTACCGCCGTCCTGGCATGGCTGGCTGCATCACACGGTCGACACCCCGCCCACGCAAGAGAACTACAAGCCGCACGAGTGGGAGAAGCCGCACCGGCCCAACATGACCGGCACGGCCGGCGCCTATCGGCCGCCCGGTTCGACGTTGGCCGCCAACCGCCGCCCGAAGGCGACCGGCGACTATAAGGCGTGGAGCCCGTAAACCGGGCTTGGAAGGGGCGGCATATCGCCCTTTCGCCGCCGTATTCCCCGTGTTAACCGGGCTTTGCCGCGGGCGACGGCGAACCCGCGCCGTTCACCCAACGGAAACACCCGGATTATATGGCGCGAACTTCGCTCACCGCTTGCTGGCTTGTCGTGGCGGCGCTGCTGGCCACGCCTGTTTACGCGCAATCGATCTTCAACGATGCCCCGCCGCGGCCGCCGGCCGATGTGCCGAACATGCCGCCGGTGCCACCGCCGCCAGTCTACTATCCGAATCCACCGCCGCGAAGTTACCCGCGCGACGACAGCATGCGCCCGCCAGGCGACGTCCGCTCCGATCAGCCGCCGGCGCAACCGTTGCCGGCGCCCATGAGTCTGCCGCCGGCGAACCGCCCCGGCGGCGGCAATATCCAATCGCAGCCGCTCGCGCCGCCGCCCGGTACAGCGCCGCCGCCGCAGGCGACAACACCGCCGCCGGCCCCGCCGCCGCAAGGAGCCGCCGCTCCGGTGCCGACGCTGCCCGGGCTGCCGCCCGGCATCAAGCAGCCGCGCGGCGCGCCGCTGCAGGGAGATACCGCGCCGCAGCCCGGCGACGAGATCGTGGTCGAACCGCCGCCGCAGCGCATCAGCAATCCGACCGCGGTATTCTCCGGCCTCGACAAGATCACCGGCCGCATCATTTCGTTTGATGTCGCCATCAACGAAACCGTGCAATTCGGCGCGCTGCAGGTGACGCCGCGCGTGTGCTATTCGCGTCCGCCAACCGAGACGCCAAACACCGATGCCTTTGTCGAAGTTGACGAGGTGACGCTGCAGGGCGAGATCAAACGCATTTTCACCGGCTGGATGTTCGCGGCGAGCCCCGGCCTGCACGCGGTCGAGCATCCGATCTACGACGTGTGGCTGACCGACTGTAAAGGCGGAAAAAATCCAAACGTGGCGGAAGCCCCGGCCGACCAGCCGCCGCCCAAGCAGCCGGCGCGCCCGCCGCCGCGACGTTCGCCGCCTCGCGCGCAACAGCCTGGGTTCATCCGCTAGCGGAGTTGTGCAAGTGCCTGCTCGCCGCTCACCGGACGGTCGAAGGGAAGGGCAGCGAAATCGGCTTCGCCCACCAGCGCGTCTTCCAACAGACGGTGATAGCGACGCTTGGCTATCTCGACCGCGCCGAAAGATTTGAGATGATCGGTGACGTATTGGGTGTCGAGCAGCCGGTAGCCGCCGGCACGCAGGCGCGCGATCAGATGAACTAGCGCGATCTTGGAGGCGTCGCGCGCGCGGTGGAACATGCTTTCGCCGAAGAAGGCGCGGCCGAGCGAGACGCCGTATAGCCCGCCCACCAAGGTGTTGCCATCATAGACCTCGACGGAATGGCAATGATCGTGCTCGAACAGACCACGGTATATCTTGCGGATGCGGTCATTGATCCAGGTGCGGGCGCGATCGGGCTTGGCCTCGGCGCAGCCGTCAACCACCGCGTCGAAATCGCGATTCACCCAAACCGTAAAGTGCGTCGTGCGCACGGTGCGCGCCAGGCGCGCCGGCAGATGGAACCCTTCGAGCGGGATGATGCCGCGTATGTCCGGCTCGATCCAATAGAGCGCCGGATCGTCCGCGCTTTCCGCCATCGGAAAGATGCCGCAAGCATAGGCCTTGAGCAGCACCTCCGGCGTGATGTCGATCAGGCTATTTTCGCGGTTGGCCATGCGGACCGGATTCGCTGAGAAAGTTTCATTCTAGGCGCCAGCGGGGTGGTTGGGGAGGGCGGAATTTAACCGGCCGCTCACCATAACCGGGCCAAATTGGCGAAAGATTGAACACAAGTCGCTGCCGTGCGTTGGGCCAGCGCAAGAACCGGTCGTGGGGATCGGAATTTTTGGGGAAATGCGACATGCCGACGCGTCGTACCAGTGTGCTTGTGGTTGAAGACGAGGTCTTCATCAGCAATCTGATTACCGAGGTCTTGAGCGAAGGTGGCTTTGCCGTCCATGCGGTTGCAGCCGGTGAGGAGGCCTTGCGCTATCTCGAATCGGGCGCGGATGTGGACGTGCTGTTTACCGACATCAATCTGCTCGGGCCGATGGACGGCGCGACGCTGGCGCGCGAGGCGCGCGCGCAACGCCCCGAATTGCCGGTGGTTTATTGTTCCGGGCACTATTCGCCGTCCACGCTGGCGCCGCCTGTGCCACGTTCCCTCTTCGTCAAGAAGCCTTACAGTCCGACCGATTTGTGCTGCCTGCTGGAGCGGTTGACGGTAGACAGGCGGCATTGAGATCTGCGATCTGCCGGACAGGCAAACCCATCGACCCGCCCACCGAAAAATAAATTTATCGCAAGCTGCCGACAACCCGGGTCAAGGCCGGGCGCCGCCATCATCGGCCATTCAATGGCCGTAGAACCACGCTGCCAGCAGTACGAGGCCGGCCGCGATGATCACCAATGTCAGTATTCCTGCAGGGCTGCCGGTTATGTAATCGTGGTTTTCGCTGCGCGGTGTCATCGGTCATCTCCTTGGGCGTTTCTTTACCCGCGAGGACCGGAACCGGAGATCAGGGGCTGGATCGCCCCGCATCAAGGGTCCCAGCATCCGCAGATTTGTTGATGTCCGTTTAGCAGAGTGGCGAATGCACGCCTTGCGTTAAATCAAGGTGGCGGGCAATTCGTTCATAACTTTAGATGATAAGCCGATAAGCAGCGGCTATTTTGACCAGCGCGGCCCTCGGAAACTTCTGCAGATGCGGCAACGGTTGCGCTGCCGCCGCCGTCTGCGCAGAAACGAGACTAAGAACTCAGCGGCTCGCTTTCTACCAGGCCGCCTCGAGCGAGGAACTGCTCGAGCCAGTGGATGTGGTAGTTGCCGTCGATGATATCGGGCTCGGTGAGCAGCGCGCGGAACAGCGGCAGTGTTGTTTCGATGCCGTCCACCACCACCTCGTCGAGCGCGCGCTTGAGGCGCATCAGCGCCTCGGTGCGGGTCTTACCGTGCACGATCAGCTTGCCGACCAGCGAGTCATAGTAGGGCGGGATGGCGTAGCCTTGGTACACCGCCGAATCGATGCGCACGCCCAGGCCCCCTGGCGCATGGTAGTGCAGGATCTTTCCCGGCGAAGGGCGGAACGACACCGGGTTCTCGGCATTGATCCGGCACTCGATAGCGTGGCCGCGGAATTCGATGTCGCTCTGCTTGAGCGTGAAGTCGTTGCCGGCGGCGGCGCGGATCTGCTCGAAGATCAGATCGATGTCGGTGATCATCTCGGTCACCGGATGCTCGACTTGGATTCGCGTGTTCATCTCGATGAAATAAAACTGGCCTCCCTCATAGAGGAACTCGACGGTGCCGACGCCGAGATATTGGATTTCGCGCATCGCCTTGGCGACTGTCTCGCCGATGGTATCGCGCGCTTGGCGGTTGAGCGCGGGCGAGGGGCTTTCCTCCAACACCTTCTGATGCCGCCGCTGCAGCGAGCAGTCGCGCTCGCCGAGATGGATAGCCTTGCCCTTGCCGTCGCCCAGCACCTGGATTTCGATGTGGCGCGGCTTCTCCAGATATTTCTCCAGATAGACCGCATCGTCGCCGAAGGCGGCCTTGGCTTCCGCGCGCGCGGTGGACAGCGCAACGGAAAGCTCGGCCGGCGTGTGCGCGACCTTCATGCCGCGACCGCCGCCGCCAGCGGCTGCCTTGATCAGCACCGGATAACCGATGCGGTCGGCGATCTTACCGGCCTCGACATCGGATGTGACGCCGCCGTCGGAGCCCGGCACCACCGGAATACCGAGCTTCTTGGCGGTGCGCTTGGCCTCTATCTTGTCGCCCATCAGGCGGATGTGCTCGGCTTTGGGGCCGATGAAGTGCACGTTGTGCTCGGCCAGAATTTCGGCAAAGCGCGCGTTCTCCGACAGGAAACCGTAGCCGGGATGAACGGCGTCGGCGCCGGTGATCTCGCAGGCGGCCAGAATCGCTGGCACGTTGAGATAACTGTCCTTGGCCGCCGGCGGGCCGATGCACACGCTCTCGTCGGCGAAACGCACATGCATGGCGTCGGCATCGGCGGTGGAATGCACCGCCACGGTTAGAATGCCGAGCTCCTTGCAGGCGCGGATCACCCGCATGGCGATTTCGCCACGATTGGCGATGAGGATTTTATCGAACATAGGACTGGTCCGGCCAACGCGCGGTCATTGGCGCCATCATTCGATGATGACCAACGGTTCGCCGAATTCTACCGGCTGGCCGTCCTCAAACAGAATCTGGATCACGGTGCCGGCGCGCGGTGCCGGAATCTGATTCATGGTCTTCATCGCTTCCACGACCAGCAGCGTATCGCCGATTTTCACCCGGGAGCCGACCTCGATAAACGGCCTGCCGCCGGGCTCCGGCGCGACATAGGCGGTGCCGACCATGGGCGAGATCACAACGCCAGGATGTTTTGCGGGATCGAGCGGCGCCGTCACCGGTAGCGGCGTGGCCACCGCTACCGCGCGCGGTGCGGCGGCGATCGGGACAGGCGCCGCAGCATTACGCGCGACGCGGACGCGCTGGCCGTCTTGCTCGATTTCGATTTCGGTTAAGCCGGTTTCGTCCAGGAGCTTGGTCAGCTCGTGAATCAAATCGCGATCGACGATGGGGCGCTTCGGCGCTTTTGCCATTAAAGCATTCCGTTTTTATTTTTTCGGTTTGGCGCCGACCATGCCGGCCGTCCCGGTGATCGCCAGTGCGTAGCCATCGGCCCCGAAACCGCAGATCACGGCTTTCGCTGCCTTGGAGACATAGGAGTTGTGCCGGAATGTTTCTCGCTGATGGATATTGGTGACGTGGATTTCCACGATCGGCATTTTCAGCGTGAGCAGTGCGTCGAGAATGGCGATCGAGGTCGTTGTGTAGCCGGCCGGATTGATGATGAGACCGGCGGCCTTCTTGGCCTGCGCCTCCTGGATCCAGTTGACCAGTTCGCCCTCGACGTTCGACTGGCGAAATACGATGTCGAGGCCAAAGCGCTTGGCGGTCGTGCGGCACAACTTCTCCACGTCGGCGAGGGTCGTGCGGCCGTATTTTTCCGGCTCGCGGCTGCCGAGCAGGTTCATATTTGGTCCGTTGAGGACGTAGAGCGTCTTGGGCATGATTTCCCGGCGGCTGGCGAGCGTTTTCGTGGTCGATACGCGTGAAACTTCGGCATCTTATAGGTGGCCCAGGCGGCAAGGGGAAGCCCGGACCGGGTTCGGATTTACAGGTCTTTGCCGCCGACCACCTGGGTCTCGCGCTCCGCCCAATCGATCACCTCCTTGATCGCCGTCAACCGCCTGCGGCCGGCGGCTTTGGCTTTCGTATAGAGGTCGATCTGGTGGTCGGCGCTGGTGCCCTCGGCGACAATCCGGTGCAGGCGGCGGATGTCGGCCGCGCAGCCGAGCGCGTCGATGTCTTCGGCGATGAAATCGAAGACCTGGTCGAGCCATTGCTGGAGCGTGAGTGGGGAGCGGGAAAACGGATCGACGAAGGTGGCGGCAATGCCGTAGCGCTGGGCGTGCCACTTATTCTCCGCGGTGATGGCGCGCCCGACGCGGTCGAAGCCGGCATTGAGCGCGCGGTCACTGTCGAGCGCGCGCACCAGGCAGCGGAACAAGGCGGCGATCGCAACGGCATCGTCAAGCCGGGTGCAACTGTCGGCGACGCGCAATTCGACGGTCGGGTTTCCCAGCGACGGCCGCAGCGCCCACCAGATGTAACTCGCGTCGGGGATGATCTTCGCCCAGGTGAGCGCGGCGACGAATTCGTTGTAGTCGTCGTTGGTGCGGAACAGTTCGGGCAGGCCGGTGCGCGGCAGTTCGTCGTAGGCCGCGAGCCGGTAGCCGACGAGGCCGGTGAGATGGCCCTGCCAGAACGGCGAGGATGTGGAGAGCGCGAGCAACAGCGGCAGATAGGGCGTCAGCCGCATGATCAGATTGATGCGCCGGTCGGTGTCCGGCACCTGCACATGCACGTGCATGCCGCATAACATGTTGCGGTATCCGATCATCTGCAGGTCGTCCATGATCGCGCCATAACGCGCCTTCGGCGTGACGATCTGCTCGGGCCAGAACGCGAGCGGGAAGGTGCCCATGGCGGCAAGACCGAGCTGACGTTCGGCCGCGGCGTCGCCAAGCGTGCGGCGATAGTGCACGAGATGCTCGCGCGCCGCCCTCATGCTGTGGCAGGGCGGCGTCGCCACCTCGATTTGCGATTGCAGCATCTCGGTCATAACGCGATCGCCGAGTCGCTCGCGGGCGAGGGTCAAGAATTTTTTGTCGATGCGACGCACGGCCCGGCGCGTCTTGGCGTCGAACACGAAATATTCCTCTTCCATGCCGACCGTATACATGCGCGCAACAACCCGTTCGGGCGAAGGTGGGTTCCCCGCCGCATAGTGGCGTAAAAACGGCCGCCGGGCGAGCCGACGGCCTCTTTACGGGTAAAGCGACGGAGATAGGTGGGCGTTAAGCCGCCGTCAGCAGGTCGGCTTGCCGCAGCGCGCGGTATTGATCTTTTCCTGCAACCCGGGAAGGCCGATGGCGCCCACCACCACGTCGGCGCCGATCACGTAACTCGGCGTGCCGTTGAGGCCGAGCGCCTCGGCGAGCTTGAAATCCTCGTCGAGTGTGGCCTTCACTTCCGGGCTCTTCGCGTCCTTCTGGATCTGGGCCATGTTCATGCCGATTTCCTTAGCGACCGCAAGCGCGTGCGCCTCGTCGGCGGCACCGCGGCCACCCAAGAGCTTGGTGTGGAATTCGAGATATTTCTTCGGATTCTGCATGCGCACGGCGACGGCGACGCGCGCGGCTTCGAGCGATCCGGGCCCGAGCACCGGGAATTCCTTGAGCACGACCTTGAGCTTGGGATCGTCCTTCAGGAGCGTAAGCATGTCGTCCATGGCGCGTTTGCAGTAGCCGCAATTGTAATCGAAGAACTCGACGAAGGTGACATTGCCGTTCGGATTGCCGAGCGTGACCTGGTTGGGCGAGGAAAACAACTTCTGCGCGTGCTCCTTGACCGCGACTTTATATTTCTCGGCCTGCGCGGCGGTCTGACGCTTCTCCAATTCGCTCATCGCTTCCTGCAGCACTTCCGGATGCGCGAGCAGATAGTCGTGCACCACGCGCTCGATGTCGGAGCGCTGCGCGGGCGAAAAATTCTGCGCGCGCACGCCTTGCGGCGCAGCGACAGCCAGCAACGCGGCACAGGCGGCGGCGATAATGCGCAGGCTCGAGGTCATCGGTTTTGTCCTTGCTGTGATCATCTGATTGGGGTGGCCGGGGCCTTGACGCTGACGATATCGTCGGCGCGCACCCAGGCGGGCGAGCCGACGGGCAGGCGGGTTTTGGCGCGTGAAGCGAGTTGGCGAGCGGTCCTGACGTCGCCGCGCGTGAAGGCGGCCTGGGCGGCGGCGAGGTCGGCCTGGGCGAGGTCGCCTTTGCGGCCATAGGCCATGGCGAGTTGGGCATAGGCGTCGGGCGATTCCGGTTCACGACTGAGCGCCGTGCGCAAAAGCGGGACGGCCTCTTCGGCATTTTTAGTGTTGTTGGTGGCGATCAGCGCCTGGCCGAGCATAATGTCGATTAGCGGCGCACCGTGCGCGAGAGTCACCGCGTGGCGCAGCGGCGCAATCGCCTCCGCCGGGTGACCGCCCTCCAGCAGTGCCTGGCCCTTGAGTTCATAGAAATACGGATTGTTCGGCTGTGTCTGGATCAAGCCGTCGATCTGCGCGATGGCGTCGTGCCCATTCCCATAGCGATAGGTCGAGATGGCGCGGGCATAGCGCGCCGGCAGGCTATGATCGCTGAGCGGATAGCGGCGATAGACCGTGTCGGGCCGGTCCAGGAAGCCGGATAATTTCGCGCGCATCATATCGTGGCGCAACTGCAGTTCGGGCAAATCTTTGACGTCCCAATAAGGGCTCGATTTAGCCATGACCTCAAGTGCGGCGATGCGCTCGGGCGGCAACGGGTGCGATTGCAAATAGGGATCGGCTCGGCTCAAACCGAACAACATTTCGTTGCTCAGGCGCTTGAATATTTCGAGCATGCCTCTGGCCGATTGGTGGGTGGCGGTGAGGAATTTCACGCCGGCATGGTCGGCTTGATCTTCCTGGGTGCGGACGTAGGCGAGCAGCGAACGCTGAATCATCGATTGTGGCGCCATGATCGCCGCAGTGCCGACATTGCCGATGCTGCCACCGGAGCGTGCACCGGCGACAGCGGCGCCGACGCCTGCCAGCAATGCGACGATCGACGCGGTTTGCGCCCGGGCAAGTTCCTCGCGCAGCTTCATCAGATGTCCGCCGGCAAGATGGCCGGTCTCGTGCGCAAACACCCCGATCACTTCGTTTGGCGTCTTGGCTTCGAACAACGCGCCGGAATCGATGAAGATGTGGCGCCCGTCCATGACGAAGGCGTTGAATGTGGGATCGTTGAGGATAACCACGCGGACGTTCTGCTGGGCAAGGCCCGCCGTCTTCAGGATCGGCGTCGCGTAGTCGCGCATCAAATTCTCGATCTCGGTGTCGCGGATGAGCGGCACGCCGCGTGTAGCCTGCTCCTGCGCGCGCGCCGGCTCGAAGACTTGGCCCCCACCGGCCCCAGCGACCGCGATAGCGGTCGCAAAGGCGAGCGCTCGCCCTGCTGGCGCCGTGCGCCATGCCCTGATAGGTGTCCTTTTCTCGCTCATGCCGATCTATGTGCTACCGGATCGCGTGAACCTAGTGACGCGCCTTGGGGCGGTCAACGCGGCTTGCGATCACGTCTGAGTCATGGAAAACGCAAGCCGCCAAGCAACCCGGCAAATAGGGCAACAGCGGGGCGGGACCCATGCCGCACGGAGCGGTTAGCGATGCATGAGGTGGCAAAACACCTGCTAACGCCTTCCAAACGCAGCGATGTGCCGCCGTTCATGGTCATGGACGTGATGGCCGCGGCGGCGGCTCTGGAGGCCAAGGGTGCCCACATTCTGCATATGGAGGTGGGCCAACCGGCGGCACCCGCGCCGGCCACGGCCATCGCCGCGGCGCGGGCGGCGCTCGCCCACGGCCGCATCGGCTATACCGAGACACTCGGTGTCCCGACCTTACGGGCTCGAATCGCCCGCCATTACGGCGAAACCTATGACCTCGCGCTCGACCCGGCGCGCGTGGTAGTCACCACCGGTTCCTCCGGCGGATTCGTTTTGGCGTTCCTTTCGTTGTTCGAGCCAGGCGACCGGGTGGCTCTGGCCAATCCAGGCTATCCGCCTTACCGGCATATCCTCTCGGCGCTTGGCTGTGAGCCGGTGCTGATCGAGACTTCGGCCGAGACGCGCTGGGCGCTGTCGGCCAAGACGCTGATCGCCGAGCACCGGAAGAAGCCGCTCGCCGGCTTGATGGTCGCGAGCCCGGCCAATCCAACTGGCACTATGATGGACGCCAGCGCCCTCGCACACTTGATCGCGGCCGCGGAGGCCGAAGGCATCCGCGTCATCTCCGACGAGATCTATCATGGGCTCGACTATGCCCTCGCCGCCGAGACGGCGGCGAAGCTGTCGGAGCGCGCGCTGGTGATCAATTCGTTCTCGAAATATTTCTGCATGACCGGCTGGCGTGTCGGCTGGATGGTGGTGCCGGATACACTCGTGCGCGCGGTCGAGCGGCTGCAGGGTAATCTCGCGATTTCGGTGCCGACGCTGGCGCAGGTGGCGGCGGAAGCCGCGTTCGATGGCCGTGCCGAAATGGAAGCGGTCAAGCATGGCTACGAGGAGAACCGCCGCATTCTCACCGAAGGGTTGCCGAAAGTTGGGCTCGACAAATTCTTACCGGTCGACGGCGCGTTCTATCTCTACGCCGACATTTCAATGTTTTCCGGCGACAGTCTGGATTTTGCCAAGCGCATGCTCAACGAGGCGCATGTGGCGGCGACGCCCGGCATCGATTTCGACCCGGTGAACGGACACAATTATTTGCGCTTCTGCTACGCGGGTTCTGCGGCCGACATGCGCGAGGCGGTGGCGAGGATCGGCGGCTGGTTAGATAAAGCGCCGCGCTAAAACTCCACATCGAGTTCGACCACTTCGTCCGGCTCGACCTTGGCGCCTTCGATCCATTCCTTCATGTGCGGCAGCGCCATCACCGCCTTGCAATAGCCGGCGCAATCGGCCTCGAGTTTCACGTCGTACGTGAGAAAGCGCGTCACTACCGGCGCGAACATGGCGTCGGCCATGCAGGGCTGGTCGCCGAACAGGAACATGCCGCCATGGTTGTCGAGGCATTCGCGCCAGATGAAGATGATGCGGTCGATGTCGGCCTGCGCGCCGGCCCACATCTTGAAGCCGGGGTGATGCGCCTTCAGGTTCATCGGCAGCGCCGAGCGCATGTTGGAAAAGCCGGAATGCATCTCGCCGCAGATCGAGCGGCAATGCGCGCGCGCAGCACGGTCCGCCGGCAACAGGCCGGCCTCGGGTAGAATCTCGTTGAGATATTCGCCGATCGCCAGCGTGTCCCACACCTTGATGCCGTCATGAGTGAGGCAGGGCACCAGGAACGACGGCGACAGCAAGAGCAACTCGGCGCGCGTGGAAGGATCGTCGCTGGCGACCGCCTGCTCATCGAAGTCGAGCCCCGCCATTTTGCACAGTAGCCAGCCGCGCAGCGACCAGGAGCCGTAATTCTTGCTGGCGATGGTAAGGGTAGCCTTGGCCATTGGGCGCAATCGTCCCTATTTCACACGGCCCGGCAACCGGGAGCTTAGACGAAAGTTCTGCCCGTTCAATACCTTCCCGTACCGCAAAAAGGCATGGCTGGACGCTTGTCCCCGGGCGGTCCCGCCGAGATTTATATCTCGCACTGCAACATAAAATGCACTAGCTTCGCGCTGCGGTTCGCCGGGGCCGCCGGGGAATGGATGCTCTATCAGGCGTATCAGGCGCATTCCGACATCATGGTGCCGGTGCGGGCCCTGGCCAACATGGCTGCAAGTTCGGTGGGCGCCAGGCTCAATGGTTCGCTGCGGCCGTCGCCGCTCAGCAATCTCACCGCTGCTTACGAGTTGATCGCGCGCGCCGGCTTGACCCATGCGCGGCCGCCTTACGGCATCGGCAGCATCACGGTCGGCAACCGCGAGGTCGCGGTGACCGAGGAAGCCGCCGATGTGACGCCGTTCGGCACGCTGCTGCATTTCAAAAAGGACATCGAACAGGCTCAGCCGCGCGTGCTGCTGATCGCGCCGCTATCCGGTCATTTCGCCACGTTGTTGCGTGCCACCGTGCGCACCATGCTGGCCGAGCACGATGTCTACATCACCGATTGGCACAATGCGCGCGACGTCGCCACGGCCGACGGCCGCTTTGGCTTCGATGAATATATCGGCCACCTGATCCGCTTCATGGAAAAGATCGGACCTGGCGCGCATCTGGTCGCGGTATGCCAGCCCTGCGTGGCCGCGCTGGTGGCGGCGGCGGTGATGGCGCAGGGCGACAGTCCGGCGCAGCCGCGTTCGATGACGCTGATGGCCGGTCCGATCGACACCCGCGTCAACCCGACCAAGGTCAACGAACTTGCCAAGAGCAAGCCGATCGAGTGGTTCGAGAAGAACCTGATCGCATCCGTGCCCTACCGTTATGGCGGAGGCGGGCGCAAAGTTTATCCCGGCTTCGTCCAACTCGCCGCCTTCATGAGCATGAATATCGACCGGCATCTGAAGGCGCATTGCGAATTGTACGAGCATATCGCCAAGGGTGACGAAGCGAAGGCCGCGCAGACCAAGGCGTTCTACGACGAATATTTCGCTGTGCTCGATCTCACCGCGGAGTTTTATCTGGAGACGGTGCAGCTGGTGTTTCAGGAGCACGTGCTGCCGCTCGGCGCGCTCACTTACGAAGGCGGCAGAGTGGAGCCGAAGGCGATCCGGCGCACCATGCTGTTCACGGTGGAAGGCGAGAAGGACGATATCTGCGCGGTCGGCCAGACGCTGGCCGCGCACGATCTGTGCACGTCGCTGCGGCCTTACCGCAAGCGCCACCACATGCAGGCCGGCGTCGGACACTACGGCGTGTTCTCGGGCCGCTCTTGGCAGAACCAGATCTATCCGATGGTGAAGAACGTCATTTTGCAGAGTGATTGAAAATAAAGGCGGCATCAATTTTTCAATCATAGATTGAAACCGTGCCGGTGGGCGAATAGCCTTGGCGCTCCTTCATCGGGGAGCCTTGCCATGGCCAAATCCACCGCGAAGAAGTCGCCAAAACCGGCCAAAGCCGGCGTTACCAAAGTAACGACCACGAGCGTCGATACCGTCAGCGCGGCGTCCGCGAATTCGACCGCCACCAATGTCATCGACATCCCGTCGGAAAGCCTGCAGCGGTTCGATCTAAACGATCTGCAGCAATACACCCAGGAAAAAACCTACTCGACCACCGCGAGCAAAGACTTCCACCTGTTCTACGTCGGCCGCGACGACGTGCACGGGATTCTCAAGCACGTTCTGTCGCGTGTCAGCGTGTCGCTCTATCTAAATATGTTCGGTTACGACGACCCCGAGCTCAACGATATCCTGATTAAGATTTCCCAGGACGCGACCATCACCATGATGGTCACCCTGGACAAGAGTCAGGCATCCGGTCCGCACGAAAAGGCTTTGATCGAAGAGTTTGAATCCAAGGATATGGCCGGCTTCAATACCCACGTCGTTATCGGTCAATCCGCCACGCACCAAATCAGCCATACCAAAGGCTTTGTCGCTGACGGCAGGGTCGCCGGCGAGGGCTCGACCAACTGGTCGGTCGCGGGCGAAGGCCAGTTTGTCACGCCCGGCAAGGCGGGCGGCACAGGTTACAAGGCGCAGAACAACACCCAGTCGATCATCACCGATCTGGACACGATCAGCCGTTTTTCGGCGCAACTCATTGCCGAGCACATGATCGCGCGACAGCAGCCCGGGGTGGTGAAACACTAACGCGTGTCGAGAGCGTCTGGCGCGAGCCTGTCGGCCAGACGCTCGCCGCGTATGGTTATGCGTGTCGCGCTGCGGCCTAGACGTACAAGAAGTAGATCGCGGCGGCGGCGAGCCCCAACATAGACAGTACCAGCAGCATGGCGGCAGACCGGCGCGCGGCAGCGCCGCCGAAGCCGATGGCATAGGCGGCCTTGGCCAAGTTGTTCGACGAGGCCGCGATCAATACGGCGGCGCACAAGCTCGCGACCGTCATGCCGCCGATGCCGCCTTGCGCGATATTGAGCACGAAGGGGTCGATGTCAGTCAAGCCCACCACCGCCGACAGCACCAGAATGCCGCTTTCTCCGAACGCGCCTTTGACCCAGGCCGAGACGATCGAGATGACCACGATGAGCACGGCGAAGATGAGCGCGGTCGGAATCTGCAGCGGATTCTTCGGCGCAACGGCCAGATTTGTCTTGGCGTTGCGCGCCCGCGGCCGGCGCCATTCGTAGATCGCCAGCGCCGCACCGCAGGCACTCAAGGCCGCCAACCCTGGCGCCAGCGTCAGCGCGAATTTAACGTCGAATACGGCAACGACGATGCCGAGCCGGATGTACATGATCGCGGTGGCCGCCACGATGCCGGCCGAGATATCCGCGGGCACGTGCTTGGCCTCGCGCAGGCGCTTGGCCAGCACGACGGTGGTGGCGGTGGAGGAATAGGCGCCGCCGAGGATGGCCGGCAGCAGTGCGGCATCCTTGATCGGCGCATAACGCTGCAGCAGATAGCTCAGATAGGACAACGTGCAGACTGTCACCACCGCCAGCCAAATCCCGTATGGCGTCAGCGGCGTCAGGCTGCTCACTTGCCTGTGCGGCACCAGCGGCAGGATGATGCCGACCAGAATCAGGAACATGCCGGCTGTGATCAATTCGTCGCGCGGTACCACGTGGATGAGCCGGTGCAGGCGTTCGCGCGCGCCAAGCAGCAGCACCGCGGTGACGGCGAGGGCGACCGCCACCCAGGGCGGTTCGATCAGCGCGATGGCCCCTATCACATAGGCGAGCAAGTTCGACGCCGGGGTCATGAAAGTCGGCGCCTCGCGCGATTGCGGGGCGTTGCGCAAGTAGGCGTGCAGCCAGACAGCCAAGCCCACCAATCCGGCGACGAAGGCGACCGCGTGCGTCGGCTCGATCAGATAAAGGGTCGCCCCGCACATGGCGAACATTGGGAACGTGCGGATACCGCCTGGGATCGACCGCTCCTCGGTCTTGTAGGCCTCCTCGAAGGCGAGCCCCATGAATACGGCGAGCCCGACCGCGAGCGCGAGCCGTCCGGCGAGTTCGAGGGGAGCAAGCGCCGACATCGTCATGGTCGTATCCTAGCGCGAATGCGGGGACGTAATCAGGGTGGCCGGTTGCCCACTATTCCATTTTGCCAGGCCGATACCTACATCCCTGTTTGTCAACCAAACCCTGAAGCATCCCATGCTCGATTTTACTTCGTCATCCGACGTCGAGGACATCGGCGGGACGGGGGCAGCGCCTTCGCCCGACATCGAACTGCTCGACGCCTATTCCAGCGCGGTGATCGCCGTGGCCGACGCCGTCGGCCCGGCGGTAGTGCGCGTCGAAACCCGCGCGGCCAACGGCCGTCCCAGTGGGGTCGGTTCCGGCGTGGTGATCGCGCCGGACGGTCTTGTGCTCACCAACAGCCATGTGGTGCACGGCGCCAAGGAGGTACGGCTCGCCGACGCCGAAGGCCGCGTTATGGAGGCGCGCACGCTGGGCGAGGACCCGGACACAGATCTCGCGCTGCTGCGCGCGGGCTCGGTGCGAGATCTGGCGCACGCCAGGCTCGGCGATTCCAAAGAGCTCAGGCGCGGCCAGTTAGTGATCGCCATCGGCAATCCGCTCGGATTCGAGTCGACCGTGACCGCCGGCGTCATTTCGGCGCTCGGGCGCTCACTGCGTTCCAGAAATGGCCGCCTGATCGAGGACGTGATCCAGACCGACGCCGCGCTCAATCCCGGCAATTCCGGCGGTCCGCTGGTGTCGTCGCGCGGCGATGTCATTGGCATCAACACCGCGGTCATCGTGGGCGCGCAGGGCATTTGCTTCGCGGTCGCCAGCAACACCGCGCAATTCGTGCTCAGCGAATTGATCAAGCACGGCCGCGTGCGGCGTGGATTTATCGGCGTGTCGGGACAGACCGCGGCGGTGCCGCGCCGGCAAGCGCGCAACGCCGGTATCGACAACGCCGCCGGCGCCATGATTACCGCACTTGAGCCGAGCGGACCGGCGGCGCTCGCCGGGTTGATGACGCTCGACACCATTGTGCGGACGGACGGCGAGGCGGTTACCGGCGTCGACGACTTGATCCGGCTGCTCAACAGCGAACGGATCGGACGCAAGCTCGTCATCGATGTGCTGCGGCGCGGAACCTTGCGGACGTTCGAGGTGACACCGCTGGAGCGGCCCGCGGCGCGGGCCGCTTGAAAGCGCCAGGCGTTATTTTCCCAGGCGCTTCAGTTCAACGCCGGCGGCGAGATAGTAGACGGTGTGGATATTGCACGCCGCGCGCGCGCGCGTGAGTTGCTGCGCCGCCGCCGCGTTGTCTTTCTTAGCCAGATCCTGCTCGCCGGCAAAGAACGCTACGCCACATTCGCGCGCATGTCCCATGGAGCCGTGGCTCGAAGGCGGCGTCAGTTCATCCAGCTTGGCCTGGCCGAGAAAATACGCGACCAGCGTGCCGGGCCATTGTTTGACGTTGATCTTGCCGGCATTGCGTGCGAGTTCTTCGGCGTCGTTTTCGCCGGCGCGCGCCCGCGCGATATGCAGCCAGGCCGCCTGATACGGCATCCACAATACGTCGCCGCTACGCGTCGCCGCGCCGAGCGTCAGCGCCTTGTCGAAATCGGCAGCGGCTGCGGCATAGCGTCCGGCGATGAATTGTGAATAGCCGCGTTGGCTGTTGATATCCAAAGCGTCGATGCCGGCATCCTTGGCGTCCTTGCCGACGAGTTCGATCGCGGCGCCGTAGTCGGCGATCGCACCATCATAGTCGCCTTTGGCGCTTTCGCTGCCCGCCCGGTATACTAGCGTGATCGGGGTGTTTTTAATTTTGAGTGCCGCGCTGAAGTCGGCGATCGCAGCATCGTATTGGCCGTTCAGGTCGTAGGCGTGGCCGCGCGCGACATAGACGGCGTCGTCATCGGTCTTGGCTTTGAGGACGATCGTAAAATCGGCAATGGCATCGTCACGCAGGTTGCGCGCTTGGTCGAGCCGCTCGAAAGCGTCAGCGATCAGGCTGGCGGAAATGAATTCGTTACCGCGGGTCGTACGAGCGGCAAGCTGATCGGCAGGCGAAAGATCGTTTGATCCAAGCACCTGGGTGAACAGGCGGATGGCATCGTTAACTTTGCCTTGTTGGGCCGCTTCATTGGCGGCCTTGAGGTCGTCGGCGCTGCCAGCCTGCACGGTCGTGGCAAAGAATACTAAGCATGTCGCCGCCAATAAGACTTTGAACATAACTACCCCAGCACTCCGTTGCCCCGGTACGATCTTGAGCTCGCGTCGGCGGTGTCACAAGCGGAGCCAGCGGCGTCAAGTCCGTAACGTTCCTTAGCCTTTGGCCTTGAGCGACCTATAGAGGTCGAGCGCCTCGGCCGGCTCGGTGTTCTTGTGCACCACCGCATTGACCGCCGCGATCATCGCCTTCGGCGCCTCCGACTGGAAAATGTTGCGGCCCATGTCGACACCGGCGGCGCCTTGTTGTACGGCGTTGTAAGCCATCGTCAAAGCGTCGAGTTCGGGGAGTTTCTTACCGCCGGCCATCACGATCGGCACCGGGCAGGAGGCTGTGACGGTGTCGAAGCCGTCGTCCACGTAATAGGTCTTCACGTATTGCGCGCCGAGTTCCGCGATGATGCGGCAGGCGAGGCGGAAATATTGCGCGTCGCGCGTCATGTTCTTGCCCACGGCGGTGACGCCCATCACCGGCATGCCGATGCGCAGGCCGGCATCGACGAGCCGCGTCATGTTGTGCACCGAGCGCGTCTCGTGTTCGCCGCCGATGAACACCTGGATACCGACACCGGCGGCGTTGAGTCGCACCGCGTCGTCCATGTCCATCGCGATCTGCTCGTCGGACAATTCGTCGCGCAGGATCGAGGGTCCGCCGCTGGCGCGCAGCACCATCGGTTTCTGCGAATCCGCCGGGATCACCGACCGCAGGATGCCGCGGGTGCAGAACAGCGCGTCGCATTGCGGCAACAGCGGTACGATCGACAGATCGATGCGCTCGAGACCCGAGGTCGGCCCCTGGAAATAGCCGTGGTCGACGGCGAGCATCACGGTGCGACCCGACGCCGGATTGAACACGCGGGCAAGACGGTTTGTCATGCCCCAATCGAGTTGGTGCGAGCCTTTCAGGAAAAAGCCGGGCCCGGCCTGTGGGCGGTCGGCCTGGTAGCGTTCGCCTGCTTTGTCGGCTTCCGGCATGTCGTTTCCTTTTCGCGGCCGCCGGTGGCGGCTCACGCGGCGGTCGCGCGTCTTTGATCTATTGTTTTGGCGGCGGGGGCGGCGCCGGCTGTTGCGGGGCGGCCATGGCGGCCGGCTTCTTCGGCTCCGGCTTCTTGGCGACTTTGCGTCCCGGCGGTTCGAAATTACCTTGGGCCATACACTTCTTGATGAACGCGTTGCGCTTGGCGCCTTCGAGCTTCTGGTCCTCGGCGCCGAATTTGCAGGTCTCCATCTTCTGCGCCTTGGTGGGAACGGCGGAGGCCGGGCTCGCCAGCAGCAGGAGAGGTAGCAGGCCGATGACGGCTATGGTGCGCAGCATGGTCATAGCTCCTTTGACGGGTCTCGATACGGAATCACGATAGCATTTTATCGCAGCGCCGCCGCAATATTCCCGCCGTCGACGGTGGTGACGTCGGCGGTGGTCTTCAGCGCCAGCGCCTGGGCCAGAAAGGCCTGCGCCACGTCCTCGGCGGTGACCTCGCGGCCGAGCAGATTGCCGGTCATATAATCTTTCTCGCTTAACCCCCGCGCCTTGGCGCGCTGCTTGATGAAGGTGTCGGTGAGCAGGCCGGAGCGGATGCGGTCGGCGTTGACCGCATTGGCGCGGATGCCGTCGGCGCCGTAGTCGAGCGCGTATTGCCGCACCAGGAACAGCGTCGCCGCCTTGGGCAGGCCGTAAGGGCCGAAATTGGCGCCCGGGTTCACCGCCTGTTTCGACACGTTGAACAAGAGGCAGCCGCCGGTGCCTTGCGCCAGCATGATCTTCACCGCGGCTTGTGCCACTTTTTGGTGGGCGAAGAAGTTCAATTCGAAGCTCTTGCGCAAAATCGCTTCGTCGACCTCGCCGATCTTGCCTTGCCAAGCCGCGCCGGCATTGGAGATCGCGATATCAATGCCGCCGAACGTAGCGACGATCCGGGTGAAAGCAGCGCGCACCGAGGCGGCATCGGTCACGTCGCACGACACGGAGATCGCCGATCCGCCGATGGCTGCCGCATTCTCCAGCGCCGCGCCGGAATCGAGATCGAGCAGCGCCACCTCGGCGCCGGCCGCCGCGAAGGCGCGGGCGGTGGCGGCGCCAATGGCGCCACCGGCTCCGGTGACGACCGCGACCTGGCCGGCAAGCGGCAACTCTTGGCGCGTACCGAGCTTGGCCAGTTCCAGCGGCCAATATTCGCAGTCGAACATATCGGCCTGTGAAATCGAGGTGAAACGGCCGATCGCCTCGGCATCGGTTATGCCTTCGACCGCGGCTTGCGCGATGTCGGCGGCGATGCGGGCATCTTTCGCGCTCTTGCCGAGACCGAACAGACCAACTCCCGGCACCAGCGCGACGCGTGGCGCCGCATCGTGCATGACGGCGCCCTTGGCGCGTTTGCTGTGGCGGGCGAAGTAGGCGGTGTACGCATCGGTAAATTTTTTTGCGACCTTGTGCGCGGTGCGCCGGAAGGCGTCGAGTTCACCCGCCTGCGGCGCGGCCAAGATTAGCGGCCAGGGCTTGGTGCGGATTACATGGTCGGGCGTGATCACGCCGGCACGGGCGTAACGCGCGACGTCCCTGCCGTTGACGAAATTCAGGATCGCATCGCTCGTGCGAAAGTCGAGAATCGGACGCCGGTGGGCGCCTTCGCCGCCGACGTCGCGCAAGGCGCAGGCGCCGCGCAGGATCGGCGCGACCTCGATCGCGGGCGCAATCCTTTGCGGCAGTTTGGCACTGACAAAGACCGCCTTGCGGTTCTTCTTGAGGTGGTTTTCCGCGCGCGTGACGAAGCCGATCATGCGCTCGTACGCCTCGCGCGCGTCATCGCCGAAGGTGAAGATGCCGTGCTTGTCGAGGATCAGCCCCTCGACTTTCGGATGCTTGTCGAACACTTCGGCGGATTTTTTGGCGACGCCGAAACCCGGCATCAAATAGGGCACGAAGCCCAGCCGGCCGCTGAACACTTCGGCGGTGAGTTCGGCCGCGTTCGGCTGGTCGATCAGGCTCAAGACCGCGGTGGCGTGGGTATGGTCGACGAATTTTGCCGCCATGAAAGCGTGCAGCAGCATCTCAACCGAAGGCGAGGGAGCCTGCGGATCGATCAAATAAGCGCGCTGCACCCTGGCCATCGTATCGTCGGACAGCATCTTGCGCGTGCGCAAGGTGCGCAGCGGTTCGAGCCGCACCGCCGGAAAACCGGCGGGCTCGACGGTGCCCATGTCGGAGCCCGAACCCTTGACGCGCAGCACAGCGACCTCGGCGCCGCCAAGGTCGCGCGCCGTGGTCTTCAGCGATGCGTTGCCGCCGCCATGCAGGACGAGTTTGGGATCGCGACCGAGGAGGCGCGTCGAATAAATCCGCAGCGCCAGATCGGGGTCGAAGCCGGCTTTGCCATAGCGATCGACCGCCTGTTTAGCGTCGCGCTCGACCCAGACCGACTTCATTTTAGATTGCGCATGATCTTACCCGAAAGCCGGTTCACACTTTTCGGGATCATGCGCGTGCCTGTCTTTACTTGTCGCCCAGCAGGCGCTTGGCCCACCAGCCGCGCTTGGGTTGGCCTGTCTCCTCGCTTGCTGTCGAGGAGACGATCGGGGCCGGCGGCGGCGCGCTCGGAACCGGAGCCGGCGGCGATGCGCCAGTAATGGCGATCGGCGCCGGTTCGCGGATGGTCGAGCGCCGGCGCGGCGGCTCCGGCTCGGCTTGTATCGGCGTGACGGCTTGCGTCGGCGCGGCCGGCTGCGGCTCGGACGAGAAATCCGGCGGCTGGCTGTACGGCCGGTCGATGATCGGCCGTTCTGTCATCGGTTCGTCGGATGGTGGCGCGATGGCCGACGCATCCTCGTCGCTTACAGGCGGAAACTCCGCGCCCGCATGCTGTCTTTCACGTTCCGCTCCGCCGCCATTGTTTCTCTGGAACGGTGCTTCGCCCTCGCGGCCCTGCCGGTTGCGGCGTCCGCCGCGCCGGCCGCGCCGGCGCCGGCGGCGGACTTCGCCGCCTTCGACATCTTCCGGGGCACCGCCCTGACGCGGCTGCTGCTCGTCGAGAGCTATATCTTCGGGTGCACCGGCTTCGTGATCCTCGTGCGCGACGGCGTGCTCGGGCACCGTCTCGCGGGTGAACGGGGGCCCGCCCCCCTCGCGTGGTTCGCCGCCACGGCCGCGGCCACGCCCCCGTCCGCGCCGGCGTCGCCGGTGGCCGTCGCGTTCGCCGCCGCGTTCGGCCCCCGCAAATTCCGGCGCCTCGGATACCTCGCCGCTGTAGCCCTCACTCTCGGCTTCGGCCTCCGCTTGCTCTTCGTCGTCGGCCTCGGCCGCGGCATCGAGCACGTCCTCATCGGCTTCGACCATCGAGGGCAATGGCGGCTGCGCCGCCGCCGCCAGCGCCTTGGCGGCCTCCACTGTGTGCACCTGCTCGCCACGATCGACGACGTAGGGCACCTGGGCGTTCACCGTTGCATCGGCGGAAATCGTGATGGTGATGCGGAAACGCTCTTCCAGGTCGCGCAGATGCGCGCGCTTGTGGTTGAGCACATAGAGCGCGACTTCCGGGCGCGTGCGCACGATCAGATTGTGCGTGGCGCCCTTGATCAGCGTCTCTTCGATGGCGCGCAACAATTGCAGCGCCACCGACGACACCGAGCGCACGTGGCCGGAGCCGCCGCAGACTGGGCATTTCTCGGTCGAGGACTCCAGCACCGAGGTGCGGATGCGCTGACGCGACATTTCGAGCAGACCGAAATGCGAGATGCGGCCGACCTGGATGCGGGCGCGGTCGTGCTTGAGCGCGTCCTTGAGCCTCCGCTCTACGGTGCGGTTGTTGCGGCCTTCGTCCATGTCGATGAAGTCGATGACGATCAGTCCGGCGAGATCGCGCAGGCGCAGCTGGCGGGCGATTTCCTCGGCCGCCTCGCCATTGGTCTTGAGCGCGGTGTCCTCGATATGGTGCTCGCGCGTAGCTCTGCCCGAATTGACGTCGATGGCGACCAGCGCTTCTGCCTGGTTGATTACGATATAGCCGCCGGAGCGTAGCTGCACCGTGGGCGAGAACATGGCGTCGAGCTGGCTCTCGATGCCGTAGCGCGTGAACAGCGGCTGATTGTCCTTGTAGAGCTTCACGTGCTTGGCGTGGCTCGGCATCAGCATGCGCATGAACTCGCGCGCTTCCTTGTAGCCTTCCTCCCCGGAGACGATAATCTCGTCGATGTCCTTGGTGTAGAGATCGCGGATCGACCGCTTGGTCAGCGAGCCTTCCTCGTAGACCAGTTTCGGCGCCATCGATTTCAGCGTCAGATCGCGCACCGTCTCCCAGAGCCGGAGCAGGTATTCGAAATCGCGTTTGACCTCGGTCTTGGTGCGGCTGGCGCCGGCGGTGCGCAGGATCACGCCCATGCCCTGCGGCACTTCCAGCTCCTGGGCGATTTCCTTGAGCCGGCTGCGATCCTCGCCGGAGGTGATTTTGCGCGAGATGCCGCCGCCGCGCGCGGTATTCGGCATCAGCACCGAATAGCGGCCGGCGAGCGATAGATAAGTGGTGAGCGCCGCGCCCTTCGTGCCGCGTTCTTCCTTGACCACCTGCACCAGCATGACCTGGCGGCGCTTGATCACCTCTTGAATCTTGTACTGGCGGCGGAAGCGCGGCATGCGCTCCTGCACTTCCTCCATGGCGTCGGCGCCGCCGACGGATTCAACCTGTTCGTCTTCGTGGTGCTCGTCGCCGTTGTTGTGATCGCTGCGCGCGCCGGGTTCGTCGGACGGCTCGGTCTCAGCGGGGATGGCGAGGTGATCGCCGGTCTCGCCGTGGTCTTCGCCGCCTTCCGGATGATCTTCGGCGGTTTCCGGCGTCGGCGCGGAATAGACCGGAGCTTCAACCTCGGTGGTCTCGGCGGCTTCGACGGCCGGCACCGCGGGCTCGATATCGCCCAGCGGACTTTCGTAAGCCTCGCGCGCTTCGTCCTGAGCCTCTGCTTGCGCTTCGAGATCGGCGGGGGCTGGCGTTGATGCCGGCATCTCAGCCTCTAGCGGCAACTCTGGCGGCAGGCCTCCCAAAGCAGCTTCGCCTGGCGACGTTTCCGCGGTCGGCTGGTCCTCGCTGCGGACCACGTCGCGCGGACGCTCGGCGCCACGGTGGTGGTTGCGATTACGTCCGCCCCGCCGGTTCGCGCGGTGATCGGCGTCGGCATCGGCGGCGTGGTGATCGCGCTCCTCCTCGGCGAGCAGCGCCTGCCGGTCGGCGACCGGAATTTGATAGTAATCGGGATGAATTTCGGAGAAGGCCAGGAAGCCGTGGCGGTTGCCGCCGTAATCGACGAACGCCGCCTGCAGCGACGGTTCGACGCGCGTGACCTTGGCGAGATAGATGTTACCGCGCAGCTGCTTGCGGTTAGCGGACTCGAAGTCGAATTCCTCGACGCGGTTGCCGC
Source organism: uncultured Alphaproteobacteria bacterium (assembly GCA_963821785.1). Taxonomy (GTDB): domain Bacteria; phylum Pseudomonadota; class Alphaproteobacteria; order Rhizobiales; family Xanthobacteraceae; genus Pseudolabrys. Next base: position 230,797 of record CAWGFC010000002.1, read on the forward strand.
GGAGCACCACAACCCGGGTCTCCTCCGGATGGGTTGCGTCGATGAGCATTTTGTCGGCCATTGGAAATTCTCACTGAGGCGGACGCTCCCGCGTTCTCGCGCACTGTTGACGGCGCAAGGCGACACGAAGGGCGGTCGGCCATTTTGGTGTTAAGGGAAGTATTGAGGGAAAGGGGCGCGTTTTCACGCGAAAGCTTCGCGGGGCCCATAGCAAGCCGCGCACTCACGATTGTCTCGCGAAAGCGGGGGGCCTCGAATTGCTTTTGCTGCGGACTTGGCAGCATGAAACTTACGACCCGTAGCGCTGCAGCCGCGCCCATGGGGCGCCGCCGAGGTTTCTCGTCGCTGACCGTCTGAACGCGAACGGCCCGTGTGGCCGCGCGCTGATCCGGAAGTCCTTCACAAGGGTTTCGGCTCGCTTCGCCGTCCGTTCGCCCGGCTTCCTCGAGGGGGCGATCCTGGACTGGCGGGCCGGGGCCCGAACGCGGCACAACCGGAACTTTAACCGTCAGCAGACCCCTACATACGGTCCAAAACCCTTGATGGCAAGGGAGCTTGTGCAGGCGCGCCACACCCGCGCGCAGAACGTCGCTTTCGCTCAAGTTCCGTTAACCGAAACAGCCCCTAATGGAGTAAAAAGGGGCGCAAAGGGTCCGGATTCGTGACTGGCCGCGCGATCTCATTGGTATTGGGCGTGAGTCTGTTCGCCGGCTTGGCTGCTATGGCGGCCGAGCCGGGTGTGACGGCGCACAAGCTCACGCCTGCCGCAGAATCGACGTCATTTCCGGTCGCCACCGACGTGCGGGTGGGCGGCGACGATAAGCAGACGCGTTTTGTCGTGGATCTGAGTCAGAAAATCGATGTGGCGACCTTCACGCTGGCCGACCCGTACCGGGTGGTGATCGATCTGCCGCAGGTGACCTTCAAGCTGCCGGCGCAAGCCGGCGAGCACGGCCGCGGCCTGGTCAAGGCGTTCCGCTTCGGGCTGATCATGCAGGGCGGCTCGCGCATCGTGCTCGATACCAAGGGGCCGGTGCGCGTGGACAAGGCGTTCACGCTGGCCGCCGTCGACGACCAGCCGGCGCGGTTGGTCATCGATCTTTCCGCCACCGACCGCGAGAGCTTCCTGCGCGGCATCACCATGCAGGAGCGCAGCCTGCACAGCAGCAGCAAGGCCAGTGTCAGCCCGCAGCCGGAAGCCGACGCCGACGCGCGGCCGCTGATCGTGGTCGATCCCGGTCACGGTGGTATCGATAGCGGCACCAAGTCGGGCCACGGGCAGGACGAGAAGGATGTCGTGCTCGCCTTCGGCCTGATGCTGCGCGACAAACTCTTAAAGACCGGCAAATACCGCGTGGCGATGACGCGCAGCGACGACACCTTCGTCCCGCTCGACGAACGGGTGCGCTTCGCGCGCGCGCGCAAGGCGGCACTGTTCATCTCGATCCACGCCGATTCAATCCCGCGCAGCGAAGGGCAGGCCGAGGGCGCTTCGGTCTACACTTTGTCCAGCCGCGCTTCCGACGCCGAAGCGGCGCGGCTCGCCGAAGTCGAAAACAAATCCGACGTGATCGCCGGCGTCGATCTGACTTCCGAGCCCAATGATGTCGCCAATATCCTGATCGATCTGGCGCAGCGCGAAACCAAGGCGTTCTCGCTGCAGTTCGCCCGCAATCTGGTCGGCGAGTTCAAGACCGCCACGCGGCTGCATCAGCATCCGCTGAAGTCGGCCGGCTTCATCGTGCTCAAGGCGCCGGACGTGCCATCGGTGCTGGTCGAACTCGGTTACATGTCGACCAAGGACGATTTGGTGAATCTGATGTCGACCAACTGGCGCAGCCGCACGGCTGACTCGGTGGTCCATGCTGTAGACGAGTTTTTCGCGCCGCGCATAGCCGGCACCAGCGGAGCCAATTGAGATGGGCGCCCGGCCTCAGTTTCAACATAAAACCGCGCCACCAAAAGGCTGCGCCGCAGCCTCGGCCGGATGGCCCGGCGACGGTGGCAGGCTTATGAAAATCCTGTCGGTTTTGCGGGCCGCGCGGCCGGCGGGCGGCACCAAGGGCCGCGGCTGGATGCCAGGCGGGACGGTTCATTAATGAAGCTCATCCTACGCTTCCTCGGCTTCCTGTTCGCAGCGGGCACCATCCTGTTCGTGGTGGGCGTGGCTGCGGTCTCCGGCTTGCTTTGGCATTACTCGAAGGACCTGCCGGACTATTCCCAATTGCAGGACTACGAGCCGCCGGTGATGACGCGCGTGCACGCGGCCGACGGTTCGCTGGTCGCCGAATATGCCCGCGAGCGGCGCCTGTACATCCCGATCCAGGCGGTGCCGAAACTGGTGATCAATGCCTTCCTCGCCGCCGAGGATAAGAACTTCTACGAGCATGGCGGGCTCGATTTCATGGGCATCGCGCGCGCGGCGGTGAACTATGTGCAGAATTTCGGTTCCGGCCGCCACCCGCAAGGCGCTTCGACCATCACACAACAAGTTGCCAAGAACTTCTTGTTATCAAATGAAGTTTCGTTTTCGCGCAAGATCAAGGAGGCGCTGCTGGCGCTCAAGATCGAGCGTACTTACTCGAAGGACAAGATCCTCGAGCTTTACTTGAACGAGATCTACCTCGGACTCGGCGCCTACGGCATTGCCTCGGCCTCGCTCACTTATTTCGACAAGGGCGTCAACGAACTTACTGTGCAGGAAGCCGCCTATCTCGCGGCACTGCCGAAGGCGCCGAACAATTATCACCCGTTCCGCCAGCGCGAGCGTGCGCTCGAGCGGCGCAATTGGGTGATCGACCAGATGGCGCAGGACGGCTTCATCACAGCCGTGCAAGCCGAAGCGGCCAAGCGCACGTCGCTCGGTGTGACGCAGAAGCCGACCACCGCGCATACCTTTGCGGCGGAATATTTCGCTGAGGAAGTGCGGCGCGAGCTGTTCGACCGCTATGGCGAGAAGAAGCTCTACGAAGGCGGCCTGTCGGTGCGCACCACACTCGATACCAAGTATCAAGTGCTGGCGCGCAAGGTGCTGACCGAAGGACTGGTCAAATTTGACGAGGGTCAAGGTTGGCGCGGGCCGGTCGCCAAGATCGACATCTCTGGCGACTGGGGCGTCAAGCTGGCCGACGTCAAGGCGCTTGCCGACGTGGCGCCGTGGCGCGTGGCGGTGGTGCTGGAGACGAGCGACCAGTCGGCCCGCGTCGGCTTGCAGCCGGGGCGTGATCCGGGTGGTGATGTCAGCAAGGCACGCGACGTCGGAATCGTGCCGCTCGACGGCGTGAAGTGGGCGAAGACCGGCAGCAAGGCGGTGACCAAAGTTAGCCAGGTGCTCAACCCCGGTGACGTGGTCTATGTCGAGCCGGCCAAACTCGCTGGCCAGTACCGGCTGCATCAGATTCCGGAAGTTTCCGGCGCCATCGTGGTCGAGGACCCCTGGACCGGGCGCGTGCTCGCCATGGTCGGCGGCTTCTCCTATGACCAGAGCCAGTTCAACCGCGCCACCCAGGCGCTGCGCCAGCCCGGCTCCTCGTTCAAGCCGATCGTCTACGCTGCCGCGCTCGACAACGGCTACACGCCATCCTCGCTGGTGCTCGACGCGCCAATCGAGATCGATCAGGGCCCCGGCCTCGGCGTCTGGAAGCCGGAGAACTACGAAAACGATTTCTACGGGCCGTCGACGCTGCGCTTCGGCATCGAGCACTCGCGCAACGTGATGACGGTGCGGCTGGCACAGGACATCGGCATGCCGCTGATCGCCGACTACGCCAAGCGGTTCGGCGTCTATGACAATTTGCCGCCCTATTTGTCGTTCGCGCTCGGCGCCGGCGAGACCACGCTGCTGCGCATGGTCACGGCCTACGGCATGTTCGACAACGGCGGGCGGCGCATCAAGCCGACGCTGATCGATCGCATCCAGGACCGCTACGGTCACACCGTCTATCGCCACGACGAGCGCGAATGCATCGGCTGCGACGCCAAGAAATGGGAGAATCAGCCGGAGCCTTCGCTGATCGACAGGCGCGAGCAGGTGCTCGACCCGATGACTGCCTATCAGATCACCTCCATCATGGAAGGCGTGGTCCTTCGTGGCACGGCGGCGGGCGCGGGCTTCCAAAAGGAAGTCGGCAAACCGGTCGCGGGCAAGACCGGCACGACCAATGATGAAAAGGATGCCTGGTTCATCGGCTACACGCCCGACATCGTGGTCGGCGTCTACATGGGTTACGACAAGCCGCGCCATCTCGGCCGCGGCGCGACCGGCGGCCATCTGGCGGCGCCGATCGTGAAGGAGTTCATGAAGGTCGCGCTCGCCGATAAGCCGGCGGCGCCATTCCGCGTGCCGCCGGGCATCAAGCTCATCCGCGTCGACCTGAAGACCGGCCAGCGCGCCGGGCCGGACAGCCAAAAGGTGATCCTGGAAGCCTTCAAGCCGGGCACCGCGCCGCCGGACAACTATTCGGTGGTCGGTTACGGCAATGATCAGCAGCAGCCAGGACAAACGCCAGGACGTAGTGCGCCCGGCTTCTTCCGGGTCAGCCCCGACGCCGATCGCGCTGTGCGCTCGGGCACGGGCGGCCTCTATTGAGCCTGCCGAGCCGGCGTCGAGAGTTGCGCTGGCGGACTTGCGACGTTAAATCCCCATCTTGAATCGTAACGCCGCCCGGGCGGCACTGGACGGGAATTATGCGCGCGGAAACCCAGAACCTTGTCGAAGAGATCAAGCAGTCGCTGAAGCTGCTGAGGAGGCATCTTTGACGTCGATACCGCGACGCGCCGCCTGGCCGAGCTGAACAGGGCGGCCGAAGACCCCGCATTCTGGAGCGACCAGACCAAAGCGCAGCGCACCATGCGCGAGCGCGACGCGTTGGAAGATAGCCTCAAAGCCATCGGCCGCATGGAGCAGGAGCTCGACGACCAGCTCATGCTGATTGAGCTCGGCGAATCCGAAAAAGACGACAAGACGGTCGCTGAGGCGGAAGCCGCGCTCAAGCGTCTGAAGGCGGAAGTGGCGCGGCGCGAACTGGAAGCGCTGCTGTCCGGCGAGGCCGACGCCAATGATTGCTATCTCGAGGTCCACGCCGGCGCCGGCGGCACCGAGAGCCAGGACTGGGCCGGCATGCTCATGCGCATGTATGTGCGCTGGGCGGAAGCGCACGGCTACAAGGTCGAGTGGATCGAGGAGACCGAAGGCGAGGGCGCCGGCCTCAAGTCGGCGACCGTCGTCATCAAGGGCCACAATGCCTATGGCTGGCTCAAGAGCGAGAACGGCGTGCACCGGCTGGTGCGCATTTCGCCGTTCGACTCCAACGCGCGCCGACACACCTCGTTCGCCAGCGTCGTGGTCTTTCCGGTGGTCGACGACCGCATCAAGATCGAGATCGACGAGAAGGACGTGCGCACTGACGTGATGCGCTCGGGCGGCGCCGGCGGCCAGCACGTCAACAAGACCGAGTCGGCGGTGCGGCTTACCCACATCCCCACCAATATCGTGGTGAAGTGCCAGCAGGACCGCTCGCAGCACCGCAACCGCGCCATGGCCTGGGACATGCTGCGCGCCAAGCTATTCGAAGCCGAGATGAAGAAGCGCGAGGACAAGGCGGTCGCCGATCAGGCGGCCAAGACCGATATCGCCTGGGGCCACCAGATCCGCTCTTACGTCTTGCAGCCGTATCAGATGGTGAAGGACCTGCGCACCGGCGTGTCGACGTCCGATACCGGCGGTGTGCTCGACGGCGATCTCGATCCGTTCATGCAGGCCGCACTGGCGCAAAAAGCGTTCGGTGGCGGACCGGAGCAGGTCGAGGACGTGGAGTAGGGCCTAGCCTGACAGCGCGCTGCCAAGTCGGACGCCGGCGCGCAGGAATTTCTGCGGATCGACCGCTTCGCCGTTGATGCGGGTCTCATAGTGCAGATGCGGCCCGGTTGAACGGCCGGTCGAACCGATAAGTCCAATAACCTCGCCGATGTGCACGGTCTGCCCGACCTTCACCAGGATCTTCGACAGATGGCCGTAGCGGGTGGCGAGGCCATTGCCATGGTTGATCTCGACCATATTACCGTAGCCGCCTTCGCGGCCAGCAATAGTCACCCGGCCCGCGGCGGTGGCGTGCGCCGGTTCGCCGATTTCGCCGCGCAGGTCGATGCCGGTATGGATCGCGGGCCGGCCAAGGAACGGGTCGAGCCGCATGCCGAAGGGCGAGCTCATGTCGACTTCGCCAGTCACCGGCTTGCGCACTGGTACGGAAACCAACGTGTGGGAATATTGGTTGATCTCGGCGCGCGCGGCATTGATGCGATAGAGCTGCCGATCAAAGGCGCTGGCGCTCGAGCGCGGTGGCTTCAGCGGCACGAACGGACCGCCGACGCCGCCCGGTGCCTTGGCGGGATTAACGCCGAGGTCGCTGAGTACGCTGCGCATGCGGCGCGCCTTGCCGTCCATTTGCTCTTCCGTGTCGGTCAGCACGGCGGTCTGACGGCGATCGACCTTATCGAGCGCAGCGGAAATCCGCCCAAGAATGCTGTCGAGTCCGCCGCCATCGCGGCGGCTGGCGATACGCGTCATGCTCGCGGGCAATTCGCGCGATTCTAGCCGTGCCTCACGATCGGGCGGCGCCGTGAAGATCACGGTGTCGTTGATCGGAGAGGCTTTGATCGGAAGCTCGACCGGCGCGGATGCCGGCAGCGCTTTGTGTGTGGGCCGGATCGAACCGGTAGTCGCGAGATCGTCGCCGAGTACGGTGGTGCGCTGCTCGAGCGTCGCTTGCCGCTGCAGCAGCGCGTTGAGTTTGTGTTCGAACTGTTCCTGGTCGAGCAATTGCCGGCTGGTGATGCGATCGACTTGTGCGCGCAATTCGGCGATGCGGTCTTCGTAGGCGAATTGCATCTCGGCCTGGCGCCCGATCAGCCGGATGAGCACGTCGTCATGGAATGCGAAATAAGTTCCGGTGGCGACCGACCAAATCGCCATGGCCACCAGCGTACCGACCACGATCCAGAACGCGACCGGGCCGATGCGGACCTGGCGTCCGCCGTGGACCAATGTGTAGTCGCCGTGCGCACGCTGTAGATGGCGGGACACGGCGGCGGCCGATTGTGTGCGGCGGCCGGCGTGAGGGGCGGTCGGGTAGTACGATTGGGACGAATTCGACATCGACTCTCCGCGCCGGGTGGGCCGCGCTCGAAGCCGGTGGCCCAGCTCGCCGATATCAATCTGTTATGGTTAAAAAAGCGGAAATTCGCGCCGTTTTCCGGTATCTCTGCCCGCGGAAGCTCGCAATTTACAGACCTTTTGCGGCATCGAGTACCTCTTCGGCGTGGCCCGGTACACTCACTTTCTGCCATATGCGGACGATGCGGCCGTCGCCATTGATGAGAAGGGTCTTGCGGATGACGCCCATGTATTTGCGTCCGTACATCGATTTCTCGCCCCAAGCGCCATAAGCTTCCAGCATCTTTCTGGTCTCGTCTGAGGCGAGCGCGATCTTGAGCTTATGCTTGGATTTGAATCTATCCTGCGCCTGAACCGAATCGGCCGAAACGCCGAGAATGTCAGTGCCGGTTTTGGTGAAGGCGGCGCGCAGGCGCGAAAACGCGGCGGCTTCCTTGGTACAGCCCGGGGTGTCGGCCTTGGGATAGAAATAGAGGACGAGGTTGCGGCCCTTGAAATCCTTCAACGCCACCTTTGTTCCGCCGTCGCGCTGCAAGCTGAAGGCGGGCGCCTTCGAACCCGCGACAAGTTCTCGCCCCATATGCCTTCCTTTCGTCGCTTTCGACCGGTCAATGGAGGCCATGCCAGTTGCGTCGGGTGGGCGCAAGCGGTTCCACGGACACGTGTTGCGTGCCGCACTGGACGATTTTTCGGCCGGCGGCAATAAACGCGCAATGTGCCGGACGAGGGGCGCCCGATAGCGCATGACACCGAGCGATCACAATCATAAGCGTTCGGCCCGCCATGCCGCGGGTTCTGGCCATCGGACGCATCACAAAACTCATCATGAGCCTCATCACGAGCCTCATCATGAGTCTCATCACGAGCCTCATGATCCGCATCGTTCCGGACACGGGCATAAGAACGCCTGGCGCCGCGGCGTGGCCAAAGTTTTCCGGCTGCCATGGGTGCGCCGGATCCTCTGGGGCACGACGCTTACCGTCGGCGTCATTGCGGTCGCCCTTGCCGGCCTATGGTGGCGTCTCACCAATGGTCCGATCGAACTCGATATGGCGACGCCGTGGTTGAAAGCGGCGATCGAGAAGAACTTCGGCGGCAAGCAGACCGTCGTGGTCGGCGGCACCCAGATCGAGCGCGACGAGAACGGCCGCACATCCTTGCGCTTGCGCGACATCGTCGTGCGCGACGCCGACGGCGCCGTGGTGGCGAGCGCGCCAAAAGCCGAAGTGGGCCTTTCGGGCCTAGGCCTCTTGACCGGCAATGTGCGTGCCGAAAGCCTCAATCTGGTCGGCGCAGAAATGTCGGTGCGGATCGAAACCGATGGCCGGGTCACCGTGTTTGCCGGCGCCAACAAGCGGCCGATCGCCACCGCATCCACCAAGTTGCCTGCGGCGCAGCCTGGCCAGGCGGCCGGGACCGCGCCGCCGGGACCGCTGCGTGGCGCCTCGCGGGACATTGTCGGCCTTCTCGCCTGGATCGACGGTTTGGGCGCGACCGGGCTCGATGGCCATGATCTGCGCGAGCTCGGTCTCAAGGACGGCAATCTAATCGTCGACGACCAGCGCAACGGCAAGCATTGGACGTTTAGCCGGATCAACGTCAGCTTGACGCGCCCGGAGCAGGGCGGCGTGATTTTTCGCCTGGCGTCCGACGAACCTGCCCGGCCCTGGGTGTTCAGTGCCGCGATGCGGCCGCTCGGCGATGGCGTGCGCGCGGTCGGCATCGAGGCGCGCCACGTATCGTCAAAGGACATTCTACTGGCCATGCGCCTCAACCTGGGCGATCTCGACGTCGACTTGCCGTTGTCGGCAAGCGTGCGCGCGGAAATTTCGTCCGATGGAACGCTGCGCCGGTTGCAAGGTCAGGTGTTCGCGGATGCCGGCACCATCACCGATCACGGCGCCGACACTGTCGCAGTGAAAATCGATCGCGCCGACGTCCGGTTCAATTGGGACGCGCGCCAGCGGTTATTGCTCATCCCGTTTCAGATCCAGTCGGGCGGCAATCAATTCACGTTGCGCGCCACGCTGGAAGTGCCGGCCGATCAGAAGGGCATCTGGTTATTAAACGTAGCGCGCAGCGATTCGGTCATTGACCCGGTCATCCTGGCTTCGGCCGGAAAATCCGACGAGGAGGCGTTTGCGCTCAACCGGGTCGCGGTGCGCGCGCGCATCGACACGGTGCACCACCGCATCGATCTCGAGCAGGGCGACTTCAGCCGCGTCGATACGCGGCCGGCATACAACGTCGCCGTCGCCGTCACCGGCAGTCTGGATTATTCGGGCGCCGTCCCGCATTTGGCATACGGCGTTGCCGGCACGCGCATGCCGATGGAGGTGATGATGCGCCTGTGGCCGGTGATTACCACCGTCCACGTGCGCGAGTGGGTCGAGAGCCATATCTCCGGCGGCATGATCGAGCGCGTCGTAATCGCCGCTAGCGCGCCGCTGCCTGACTTCAAACCCGAAGGCCCGCCCATGCCTAAAGAAGGGTTTTCGGTCGACATCGAGACCAGTGGCACGACCCTGCGTCCACTCGAGAGCTTGCCGGCGATCCGCGATGCCGATCTCACAATTCGTATCACTGGCGCTACCGCCAATGTAAGCCTCGGCCGCGGCACCGTGGAGGTGGCGCCGGGACGCAGGCTCAATATTGCGAGTGGCATTTTCGAAATTCCGGATACCCATCTCAAGGTGGCGCCGGCGCGCGCCAGCTTCCGTATCGACGGAGCGGTTCCGGCGGCGGTCACGCTACTGGCCAGCGACGGGCTGCGCGATAAGGTCGGCATCGTGCTCGATCCAGCGGCAAGTCGCGGCACGGTCGCCGCTCAAGTCAACGTCCAGCTTCTGATTGGACGCAATGTCCCTAAAGATAGCTCGAGCTATACGATCACGGCGGATCTGACCAATTTTGCCGCTGACAATATGCTGATGGGGCAAAAGGTCGAAGCCTCGGCATTGCGGGTGACCGCGTCCAGCGACGGCTACGAAATCACCGGCGACGTCAAAATTAATAGTACGCCGGCGGCCATCGATCTCAGCAAGAAAAAAGGGACCACGGACTCCGAATTGCGATTGCAGGCGATGATCGACGAAGCCGCGCGCCGTCGGCTCGGCATCGATTTCGGCGGCGCCATTACCGGTACGATTCCAATCAAACTCGCCGCGCGGCTCAGCGACAACGGCAACGATGCCCCGATGGGCGTGGACGCGGATTTGACGCCAGTGAAGATCGACAACCTGCTGCCCGGCTGGGTGAAGCCGGCCGGCAAGCCAGCACACGCCACTTACACGCTATCAAAAACCGGTAAATCCGTGCATATCGACGATCTTGCCATCGCCGGTTCGGGCACGAACGTGAAAGGCTCGGTCGAACTCGACGGCGCGGGCGACATCGTGTCGGCGAATTTCCCGGTATTCAGCCTGTCGGAGGGCGACAAGGCCTCGCTCAAGGCCGACCGCGCCGGCGACGGCGCGCTGCGCGTGGCGATGCGCGGCGACGTCTTCGACGGAACCAATTTCGTCAAGTCCTCACTGGCCGACGTGGCGCCGGACAAGTCCAAGCCCAAGCAACCGGATCTCGATCTCGACATCAAGCTCGGCACCGTCATCGGCAACAATGGCGAAACGTTGCGCGGGCTCGATCTCAAGCTCATGCGCCGGAGCGGCCACATCCGCAGTTTCGCGATGAACGCCAAGATTGGGCGCGACACGCCGCTCAATGGCGACTTGCGTATGCGCAGCCGTGACAATCACCAGGTTATTTATTTCGAGACGGACGATGCCGGCGCTTTGTTCCGGTTCACCGACATGTACCCGCGCATGTTCGGCGGGAAGATGTGGGTAGCGATGGACGCGCCGACGCCGGAACATCCGCCGCAGATCGGCAATCTTTATATCCGCAATTTCGTCGTACGCGGCGAGCCGGGGCTGGATCGCATCGTCTCGGGCGCGCCCGGCCAGACGTCCGGCGGCGTGCAGTTTTCCGAACTGCATTGCGAATTCACGCGGGTGCCCGGACGCATGGCGGTGCGCGATGGCGTGGTGCGCGGACCGGCGGTGGGGGCGACCATCGAAGGACAGATCGACTACGTCAAAAACGACGTCCGCCTGCGCGGGACGTTCGTGCCGTTCTACGGCCTCAACAACATGTTCGGGCAGATCCCGATCGTCGGGCTGTTCCTCGGCGCTGGCAGCAACGAGGGTCTGGTCGGCATCACCTATGAGGCGTCCGGTCCGCCTGGTTCACCGCGCATCACGGTCAATCCAGTGACCGCGATCGCGCCCGGGCTGCTGCGCAAATTCATCCCGTCGCCCGATAACTTCGACCATAATTTCATTGCGCCATCGCGGTGAGCCATACGACCACCTCAACGATAGACACGCGATTATTCTGACTTGCGCGTGAGTTGAAAGTGACGCTTCTTGCCAAACGACAGGATATGCACGCCTTCGGGCGTCGCGTTGCTGTTAGTTAGCGTCATTTTTTCGTTGGTTACGACAACGCCGTTCAGTTTGATGCCACCGCTTTTGATTTGGCGACGTGCCTCGCTGGTTGAAGATACGACGCTAGTTGCGACAGCCGCATTTAAGATTCCGATTCCGTTTTCGATTTCGATTGTCGGCAATGTCTCGGCCGGCGTGCCTTCTTCGAACGTCTTGCGCGACGTTTCACTTGCTTGGTCCGCCGCGTCGCGCCCATGCACCAGTGCGGTCGCTTCGGTGGCGAGCACCTTCTTTGCCTCATTGATCTCGCTGCCTTTGAGCGCGCCAAGGCGCGCGATCTCGTCGAGCGGCAGCACCGTGAACAGCTTGAGGAAGCGCACGACGTCGCCATCCTCGGTGTTGCGCCAGTATTGCCAGTAGTCGTAAGGGCTCATCCGATCGGCGTTGAGCCAGACCGCGCCCGCCGCCGTCTTGCCCATCTTGGCGCCGGACGAGGTTGTGATCAGCGGTGAGGTGAGCGCGAACAGCTGCGCGTTCAGCATGCGGCGGCCGAGGTCGATGCCGTTGACGATGTTGCCCCACTGGTCGGAACCGCCCATCTGCAGAATACAACCATAGCGCTTGTGCAATTCAACGAAGTCGTAGGCCTGCAACACCATGTAGTTGAATTCCAGGAACGAGAGCTCCTGCTGACGGTCGAGCCGCATCTTCACGCTATCGAACGACAGCATGCGATTAACCGAAAAATGCCGGCCGACGTCGCGCAGGAAGTCGATGTAGTTGAGCTTGTTCAGCCAGTCGGCGTTGTTCGCCATGACGGCATTGCCGCCGGCACCCTCGAATTTCAGAAACTTTGAAAAGACCGCACGGATACCGGTGAGATTCTGCTCGATCATCTCGTCGGTGAGAATGCGCCGGCTCTCGTCCTTTCCGGAAGGATCGCCCACGCGGGTGGTGCCGCCGCCCATCAGCGCGATCGGCCGGTGTCCGGTCTGCTGCATCCAGTACAACATCATGATCGGCAGCAGCGAGCCGACATGCAGCGAGGCTGCCGTGCAATCGAAACCGATATAGCCGGTGATCGCGCCGGCCGAAGCGCGCGCGTCCAGCACGTCCGGCTCCGACACCTGGTGGACGAAGCCGCGCTCGGCGAGAACGTTGAGAAAGTCGGATTTATAGGCGCTCATTGATCGGGCTCTGGACGCGGCTTGCCGGGTGCTTGGGGCGGTGGTGTAACAGGTCCGGCGTAAAGGAAAAGGGGCTCTGGCGTGGGCGTGGTGCGGGCTATCGGGCTGATGAGCGGGACATCGCTCGATGGCGTCGATGTGGCGTTGATCGACACCGACGGCCAGCGCATCGCCCAATTCGGGCCGACCGGCTACCGGCCCTATTCGGATGCAGAGCAGGCCCTGCTGCGGCAGGCGCTGCAGGAGGGCGCGGCCCTGAGCGACCGCGCCGCGCGACCGGGCGTGCTGGCGGAAGCCGATGCCTTCGTGACCCGCGTGCATGCCGAGACGGTGGAGGATTTTCTCGCTACCGAGCCTATCGATAAATCGAGTGTCGCTGTTGTCGGTTTCCACGGCCAGACCGTGCTGCACAAGCCGGCCGCCCGGCTGACCGTGCAGATTGGCAACGGCGCCGCGCTGGCGCGCCGGCTGGACATGACCGTGGTTCATGATTTCCGCGCCGCCGATGTCGCCGCGGGCGGGCAGGGCGCGCCTTTGGTTCCGGTGTTCCATCAGGCGCTGGCGCGCGATCTCGATCGCCCGCACCCGATCGCCGTGCTCAATGTTGGTGGTGTCGCTAATGTCACTTATGTCGATGGTTGCGATCCGATCGCCTGCGACACGGGTCCGGGCAATGCGTTGATCGACGATTTCATGCGGGCGCGAACCGGCGCGCCACTGGACCGCGATGGCGACCAGGCGGCGAAGGGCCGCGTCGACGAGGCCTTTGTCATGCGCGTGCTGGAAGACGGCTTTTTCGCGCTGCCGTATCCGAAGTCGCTCGACCGTAATGCCTTCGCGTTCGCCAATATCGGCCTGCCGGATTTTTCCATCGTCGACGGCGCTGCGACGTTGTCGGCGCTGACCGCGGCATCGGTTGCGCGCATTGTCCCGCGTTTGCCCGCCACCCCGCGCGCATGGATCGTGGCCGGCGGCGGCGCGCGCAATCCAACGCTCATGCGCATGCTGGCGCAGCGGCTGCAGCCAGCGACGGTGGAAACCGCCGAGGCGGTCGGCTGGTCGTCGCAATCGATCGAGGCACAGGCTTTCGCCTACCTCGCCGTGCGCACACTCAACGGCCTACCGATCACGTTTCCGGCCACGACCGGCGTTAAAGAGCCCTTGCGGGGTGGTATCATCAGCCCTCCGCGCAGTTGACCGGATGGCCGATCTAGCGCAGTTTCGCCGCCTTGTTATAACCCTTTTTGCCCAGCTGGGTGTTCGGCTAACCATCTAGAATCCCACATAGAATTCATGCGGACCAAAGATATCGCAGAGGCGCTTGCGGGCCGGCTCGACGGCGACGGCGCAATGGAGATTGACCGCATCGTTCACCCCGCTCGGGCTGAACGGTTGTCCGACCTTGCGCTGGCCATTAGCCCGAACGCCGTTGCGGCGCTTGGCGGCAGCAAGGCGCAAGCGGTGGTGGTGTCAGCCGATAATCCGGTTCCGCCCGGGTCCTATCGGGCGATCATCGCCATCAGCGAAGGACGCATTGCGCTGGCGAATCTGACCGCGTTGTTCGACCGCGGACCTGAACACGTTGAGGGCGTTCATCCGACAGCTGTTGTCGCACCCGACGCCAAGCTCGGTCCCAAGGTGAGCATCGGCGCTTTCGCGGTGGTGGGCGCGCGCAGCCGTATCGGCGCCGGGACATTGATCCTGCCGCAGGTCACGATCGGCGCCGATGTTGCGATCGGCGCGCAGAGCTTGATCCATGCCGGCGCGCGGATCGGCGACCGCTGCGTGATCGGCGACCGGGTGATCGTACACGCCAACGCGGTCATCGGTTCCGACGGTTTCAGTTTTGCGCCCGACTTGATGTCGACGGCGGTCTTCGCGCCCGGTGTGACGCTGACGCGGGTCCACTCGCTCGGCAACGTCGTGATCGGCGACAACGTCGAAATCGGCGCCGGCACCACCATCGACCGCGCCACGATCGAATCCACCCGGATCGGCAACGGCACGAAAATCGACAATCAGGTCCATATCGGCCACAATGTCAGCATCGGCGAAAGCTGTCTTTTGTGCGGTAAAGTTGGTATTTCCGGCAGCGTGACCATCGGCGACCGCGTGCGGATCGGCGGTGGGGTCGGCATCGGCGATCATATGCAGGTCGGCGATCAGGCGGTCATCGGCGCCGGCTCCGGGGTTGCCACCAATGTGCCGGCAGGAGCCTTCGTGTCGGGCTCTCCGGCGATCCCGCACCACCGCGCGTTGGAGCAATATATCTACATGGGCCGGCAAAAACGGTTTCATGAAAAGTTGGAACGCCTGGCATCGCGTGTCGACGCAATGGAACGAACGGATAAGAAATGAGAGGGGCTCTAGCGTTATGAGCGACGTAACAAGCGACGTGGTTGCGATCATTGCCAAGAAGAAGCGCGTGGATAAACCGACCGTCGAGTTGTCCGACCGCCTGGAGGAACTGGGGCTCGAGTCGCTCGATGCGGTCGAGATGATTTTCGATCTCGAAGAGAAGTTCGACATCGAAATTCCGTACAACGCCAATACCAATAATCCGCGCAACGAATTCGATACCGTCGGCGACGTCGTCAAGGCGATCCAGAAACTGGTCGACAAGAAATCGTGAATGCCTTGAACCGTGTCGTCGTCACCGGCCTCGGCGCCATCACGCCGCTTGGGCACACCGTCGCCGCTTATTGGGAAAACCTCAGGCAGGGCGTCTCCGGGCTCGGGCCGATCACGCTGTCGGTGACGCCGGAAGAGCTGACTCAGAAAGTCGCTGGCGAGGTCAAGGGCTTCGATCCGCTCAAGCATTTCGAGGATCGCGAGCTTTCCACGCTCGACCGCGTCTCGCAGTTCGCGGTGGTGGCGGCGCGCGAGGCGATCGCGCAATCCGGCCTTACCTTCGATATGCCGCTCTCGCTGCGCACCGCGACCATTATCGGCACCGGCGCCGGCGGCCAGAACACGCTCGATGAGAGCTTCCGCCGCGTCTACCTGGAGAAGAAGACGCGCGTGTTTCCGCTGAGCATTCCAAAGCTGATGGTCAATGCGCCGGCGAGCCAGATATCGATGCATTGCAGCTTGCGCGGACCGGCCTTCGTGGTAGCGAGCGCCTGCGCCTCGGCCACCCATGCGATCGGCCTTGCATTTCAGATGGTGCGCTCAGGCACAGTGGATTGTGCCGTCACAGGCGGCACCGAGGCCTGCATTACGTTCGGCACGCTGCGCGGCTGGGAAGCGATGCGGGTGATGGCGCCCGACGCCTGCCGGCCGTTCTCACGGGATCGCAAAGGACTGATCCTCGGCGAGGGTGCGGCGATGTTCGTGCTGGAGCCGCTGGAGCGCGCGCAGGCGCGGGGCGCGCAAATCCTTGGCGAAATCGTCGGTTTCGGCATGAGCGCGGATGCCGCCGATCTCACCGCACCGGATCTCGGCGGCATGACGCGCGCGATGGAAGGCGCGCTTAACGACGCCAAATTGACTGCGCAAGATATCCAATACGTCAACGCCCATGGCACCGGCACCGCCGCAAACGACTTGGCCGAGACCCGGGCAATGCACCAAGTGTTCGGAGAACACGCCCGCAAGTTGGCGATATCGTCGACCAAATCCATGATCGGCCATGCGCTCGGCGCGGCCGGCGCGCTTGAACTGGCGGCGACGATACTGGCGATCCGGGACGCAATCGTGCCGCCGACCATCGGCTATCTCGGTCCCGATCCGGCCTGCGATCTCGACTACGTGCCGAACGAGGCGCGCGCGATGCCGATCGAGGCCGCGATGTCGAACTCGTTTGCCTTCGGCGGGCTCAACGCTGTCTTGGCGGTGAAGAAGTTTTCTTAGACGACGCTCTATGCCGCGGTCGGCTTGCGGTCGGTCTTCAGCCGCTTGTCGAGATAGGCACAGATATTGGTGAGCAGCGGCTCGACCTTGCCGTCGAAGAAGTGGTTGGCGCCCGGTATCACCTTCTGCTCGATGACGATGCCCTTTTGCGTCTTGAGCTTGTCGACCAGCGTGGTCACGTCTTTCGGCGGCACTACCGCATCCTTGTCGCCATGGATGATCAGCCCGGACGAGGGGCAGGGCGCCAGGAACGAGAAATCGTAGAGATTGGCGGGTGGCACGATCGAGATGAAGCCCTCGATCTCCGGCCGGCGCATCAGTAACTGCATGCCGATCCAGGCGCCGAACGAGAAACCGGCGATCCAGCAACTCTTGGCCTCGGGATTGATGGTCTGCGCCCAATCGAGCGCGGCGGCGGCATCGGACAATTCGCCGGTGCCGTGATCGAACGAGCCCTGGCTGCGGCCGACGCCGCGGAAATTGAAGCGCAGCGCCGAGAAGCCGCGGTGCACGAAGGCGTAGTAGAGCTGGTAGATGATCGGGTGGTTCATCGTCCCGCCGAACTGCGGGTGCGGATGCAGGACGATGGCGATCGGCGCGTTCTTCTGCCGCGCCGGATGGTACCGTCCCTCGATCCGTCCGGCTGGACCGGTAAAGATGACTTCAGGCATCGCTTAAAACCTCGAAGCAGGCTGGCCGCGGCTGTTCGCGGCACTGGATTTGTGTCCGACGACCGATCAAATCTATGGATCGGGCGCTAGTTTAGAATAATTCTAAATATATGAATTCCGCTGTTCACGGCTGCAACACAGGCTATAAGTTGCCGCGTGATGGCGGCTTCTAACACGACCCCTAGGGCAAAAAGCAAGCTTTTTGCGCGAGGTGTGGGCCCCAATGGTAATTGGATACTTACACCGTCCATGAGCGAACGGGCTTATTTCGACTGGAATGCGAGTGCTCCCCTGCGGGATGAGGCGCGCGCGGCGATGCTGGCCGCGCTCGACGTCACAGCTACGGCCTCTTCGGTGCATGCGGAAGGTCGCGCCGCCCGGGCTTTGGTTGAAAAGGCGCGGGCGCAGGTTGCCAGCCTGGTCGGAGGCGAGGCCAAGAACGTGACCTTCACCAGCGGGGCGACCGAAACCAACATGCTGGCGCTGACGCCCGTGCTGCAAGTCGGCGGCCGCAAGACCGCATGCGACCGCTTGTTCGTTTCCGCCATCGAGCATTCCTCTGTGCTGAGCGGCGGCCGATTTGCCGCGGAACAAGTCGACAAATTGCTCGTGACCGGCGACGGCGTGGTCGATCTTCATGCTCTTAGAAGCGCTATTGCTCTGGCCGAGCATCCGCTTGTTTCGGTCATGCTCGCCAATAATGAGACAGGCGTAATCCAGCCGATCCGCGAAATCGCCGAGGCCGTCCATGCCGCCAACGGCGTGCTGCATGTGGACGCGGTGCAGGGCGCCGGGCGGATCGATTGCGATATCGTGGCGCTGGGCGCCGACTTGCTCACCATCTCATCGCATAAGCTCGGCGGGCCGCAGGGCGCCGGCGCGCTGATCTGCCGCGGCGATTTCCATATCGCCGAGCCGATGATCAAGGGCGGCGGCCAGGAACGTGGTCTGCGCGCGGGAACCGAGAGTGTCGCCGCCATCGCCGGCTTCGGCGCCGCGGCCGCTATCGCCGCAAAGCAGGCGGACGCTTCCCGCATGGCGGGCTTGCGCGACCGCTTCGAGGCTGGCCTCAAGGCGGCAATGCCTGTGGCCGTGATTTTCGGGAAAGGCACGCCACGGCTGCCCAACACCACGCTGTTCGCGATTCCGGGGATGAAGGCGGAAACAGCCGTAATCGCATTTGATCTCAATGGGATAGCTGTATCTTCGGGCTCCGCCTGCTCGTCCGGCAAGGTGCAGCCCTCGCACGTCCTGGCGGCGATGGGCGTGGAACCATCGCTGGCGCAGGGCGCGGTGCGGATCAGCCTGGGCTGGTCGACGAGCGACCGCGACGTCGAGAAACTGCTGAATGCTTTGACTAAAGTCAGTTCGTTCTTACTTAAGAGCCATAAGAATTCACGCTCGGACTCAGGGCTAGCCGCCTGAGTTCCAGCATAAGGACGATCGCAACGCAAAACGCGAACCGACCATAACCGACAAATTCAACCCGCGGTCCTTGAAACCGTAGCGGAGGAAAGAATGCCGGCCGTACAAGAAACCGTCGAGCAGGTCCGCAGCATCGACGTTGATCAATACAAATATGGGTTCGTGACCGATATCGAATCCGAGAAGGCCCCCAAGGGCCTTTCGGAAGATACCGTTCGCTTCATTTCGGCCAAGAAGAACGAACCAGCCTGGATGCTTGAGTGGCGGCTGGAAGCCTATAAGCGCTGGCTGACCATGCGCGAGCCGACCTGGGCGCGCGTCGACTATCCGAAGATCGATTACCAGAACGCCTATTATTATTCTGCGCCGAAGAGGAAGGCGCTGGCCTCGCTCGACGAGGTCGATCCGGAAATTCTGCGCACCTACGAGAAGCTCGGCATTCCGCTCAAGGAGCAGGAGATTCTCGCCGGCGTCCGCAGGCAGGGCGAGCCGTCGACGCTCGACAGCGATGCGATCGGCGGCGAGTTCCGGTCCGGCGGGGTCGCGGTCGACGCCGTTTTCGACTCGGTTTCGGTCGCCACCACCTTCAAGGCGGAGCTGAAGAAGGCCGGCGTGATCTTCATGCCGATGTCGGAGGCGATCCGCGAACATCCCGATCTGGTGAAGAAATATCTCGGCTCGGTCGTGCCGGTGACTGACAACTTCTTCGCGACGTTGAATTCCGCGGTGTTTTCCGACGGCTCGTTCGTCTACGTGCCGGCCGGCGTGCGCTGCCCGATGGAGCTGTCGACTTACTTCCGCATCAACGAGGCCAATACCGGCCAGTTCGAGCGCACGCTGATCATCGCCGACAAGGGCGCTTACGTTTCCTATCTCGAGGGTTGCACCGCGCCGATGCGCGATGAGAACCAGTTGCACGCGGCCGTGGTCGAGTTGGTCACGCTCGACGACGCCGAGATCAAATATTCGACCGTGCAGAACTGGTATCCGGGCGACGCCGAGGGCAAGGGCGGTATCTTCAACTTCGTCACCAAGCGCGGCGACTGCCGCGGCAAGAACTCGAAGATCTCCTGGACCCAGGTCGAGACCGGCTCGGCCATCACCTGGAAATATCCGAGCTGCATCCTGCGCGGCGACAATTCACGCGGCGAATTCTATTCGATCGCTATCTCCAATGGCCGCCAGCAGGTCGACAGCGGCACCAAGATGCTGCATCTCGGCAAGAACACGACCAGCCGCATCATTTCCAAGGGCATCGCCGCCGGCAAATCCAACAACACCTATCGCGGCTTGGTCACCGCGCACCGCAAGGCCAAGGGCGCGCGCAACTTCACCAATTGCAACTCGCTTTTGATCGGCGACCAGTGCGGCGCGCACACCGTGCCCTATATCGAGGCGAAGAATTCCTCCGCCACGTTCGAGCACGAAGCCACCACCTCGAAAATCTCCGAGGACATGCTGTTCTATTGCCGCCA
The DNA here is from genome assembly GCA_963821785.1 of uncultured Alphaproteobacteria bacterium. Lineage (GTDB taxonomy): Bacteria > Pseudomonadota > Alphaproteobacteria > Rhizobiales > Xanthobacteraceae > Pseudolabrys. The sequence continues at coordinate 251,023 of CAWGFC010000002.1, forward strand.
GCGCGGCATGTCGGCGGAGGAGGCGACCGCGCTCGTCGTCAACGGTTTCGTCAAGGACGTGCTGCAGCAGTTGCCGATGGAATTCGCGGTCGAGGCGCAGAAGCTGATTTCGATCTCGCTCGAGGGCAGCGTAGGGTAAGGTGATGACGCAATATTGGTTCAAGCCGAAGAACTACGGTTATGGCGCGACGCCGGTGACCTGGGAAGGCTGGGCAGTGACGTTTGCCGCCGTCATCGTCGTGGCTGGATCGGTCTTCGCGATGAATCTGTTGGTGGCGCGGTCCAATGCGGTCGCGTGCCTGACCTGGGCCACGCTCATCGCAGCGGGAACATGGTGGTTTGTGCATTTCTGCCGCCGTCGGACCGACGGCGAGTGGCGTTGGCGCTGGGGCAACCGCTCGGATGCAACGGGAATCTGAATCGATTTATTCAAGTTTGTGAGGACGAAGACGTGGCACTTTTGGAAATCAAGAACCTGCATGTCGAGGTCGAGGACAAGAAGATCCTCAAGGGCCTGACGCTGACCATCGAGAAGGGCCAGGTCGCGGCCATCATGGGGCCGAACGGATCGGGCAAGTCGACGCTCGCCTACGTGCTGGCCGGCAAGGACAATTACCGCGTCACCGAGGGCGAGGTTAAGCTCGACGGCGAGAGCATCCTCGACATGGCGCCGGACGAACGCGCCGCCAAGGGTGTTTTCCTCGCGTTCCAGTATCCGGTGGAAGTCCCGGGCGTCGCCACCATGACGTTCCTGCGCACCGCGCTCAACGCGCAGCGCAAGCAGCGCAATGAGCCGGAATACTCCACGCCGGAGTTCCTGAAACTGGTGCGCGAGACCTCCAAGCATCTCGGCATCGACCAGGAGATGCTGCGCCGTGCGGTCAATGTCGGATTCTCCGGCGGCGAGAAGAAGCGCAACGAAATCCTGCAGATGGCCGTACTGCAGCCGCGGCTGTCGGTGCTTGACGAGACCGATTCCGGTCTCGATATCGACGCGCTCAAGATCGTGGCCGATGGCGTCAATCGGCTGCGTTCGCCGGACCGCTCGATGATCGTGATCACGCATTACCAGCGGCTGCTCAATTACATCGTGCCCGACGTGGTGCACGTGATGGCCAAGGGCCGGGTGGTGAAGTCGGGCGGCAAGGAGCTTGCGCTCGAACTCGAAGCCTCCGGCTACGCGCAATTCGCGGACGAGGCGGCGTGATGAACGTGGAAGTGCGCAACGCGAAAACCCCGGCCGAGCAGGCGCTTGCCAGCGCCTTTGCGGCGGCGCGCGGCACGTTGCCCGGCAAAGGCGCGGTCGCGGCCTTGCGCGACGACGCGTTCAAGCGATTTGACGCCAACGGCCTGCCGCACCGGCGCGTGGAGGAATGGAAATATACCGACCTGCGCGCGCTGATGCGCGAGGCCAAGCCGTTGGCCGGCCCGGCCGATGCAAAGCCGAAAGGCGACATCGCGCCGATCCTGACCGGCGTCGACGCCGATTGCATCGCCATCGTCAACGGCCGCTATGAACCGGCCTGGAGCAACTTCAAGGGGTCCGATCCGGGCGTCAGCTTCGCCGAATTGTTCAAGTTCCTCGCCGACAATCACGATTATCGGCTGGGGCAGGTTCCCGGCGGCGATGACCCGGCGCAATGGCTCAACACGGCGTTCATGAGCGGCGGAGTGGCGCTGCGCGTCAAGCGCGGAACGGCCATCGCCAAGCCGATCCATATCGCGCATGTGTTTTCCGGCGATGCCGCGGCCGCGATGTATCCGCGTGTTGTCGTGATTGTGGAGCCGGGCGCGCAGGTGACGGTGGTCGAGTCGTTCTCGGGGCCTGAGGACATGGACTATCAGGTCAATTCGGCGCTCGAACTGGCGATCGGCGACGGCGCGCGCGTCGATCACATCAAAATCGGTTGCGATGGCGACAAAGCCCTGCGCGTCTCGACGCTAGGCGTCACGGTCGGCGCCAAGGCCACTTACAGGGATTTCGCCTTCACCCTCGGCGGCGCAGTGGTGCGCAACCAGACTTTCGTGCGCTTTGGCGGCGAGGGCAGCGAGGGCGCGATCGACGGCGCCAGCCTGCTCAAGGGCCGCCAGCATGTGGACAATACACTGGTGATTAGCCACGCCGCCGGCCACTGCGTGAGCCGCGAGCGGTTCAAGTCGGTGCTTGACGGCGAAAGCCACGGCATTTTCCAGGGCAAGATCATCGTCGAGCCGCACGCGCAGAAGACCGACGGCAAGATGATGACGCGCGCGCTGCTGCTGTCGGACGAGGCCGAAGCCGACAACAAGCCGGAGCTGGAAATCTTTGCCGACGACGTGGTCTGTGGCCACGGCGCCACCGCCGGCGCGCTGGATCCGGGGCTCAAATTCTATCTGATGTCGCGCGGCATTCCGGCGGCCGAAGCGGAGGCGCTGCTGATCCAGGCCTTCATCGACGAGGTGATCGAGGAAATCGCGCACGAGGGTCTCCGCGACGCGCTGATGTTTGCCGCGCTCAAATGGCTGGGGAGCCGGCCATGACGCATCCGGCTGTGAGCAACGGCTCCTACGACGTCGCCAAGATCCGCGCCGATTTCCCGGCGCTGGCGATGCAGGTTTATGGCAAGCGGCTGGTCTATCTCGACAACGCCGCCTCGGCGCAGAAGCCGAAACAGGTGCTCGACCGCATCCAGAAGGCCTATACCGAGCAATACGCCAACGTGCACCGCGGGCTGCATTATCTCGCGAACGAGGCGACGGAAGCCTACGAGGGCGCGCGCGAAACCGTGCGCGGCTTCCTCAATGCCGGGCGCGCGGAAGAAATCATTTTCACGCGCAACGCCACCGAGGCGATCAATCTGGTCGCCTATACCTTCGGCCGCGAGCGCACCAAGGAAGGCGACGAGATCGTGCTCTCGATCATGGAGCACCATTCCAACATCGTGCCCTGGCATTTCTTGCGCGAGCGCCAAGGCGCGGTGATCAAATGGGCGCCGGTCGACGACGAGGGCAACTTCCTACTCGACGAGTTCGAGAAACTGCTCGGGCCGCGCACCAAGATGGTCGCCATCACCCAGATGTCGAATGCGCTCGGCACTGCGGTACCGGTGAAAGAGGTGGTCAAGCGCGCGCATGCGCGCGGCATCCCCGTGCTGGTCGACGGCGCGCAAGGCGCGGTACACCTTGATGTTGATGTGCGCGATATCGATTGCGACTTCTACGTCATGACCGGCCACAAGCTCTATGGCCCGACCGGGATCGGCGTGCTGTATGGCAAATACGATTTGCTCGCCGCCATGCCGCCGTTCAACGGCGGCGGTGAGATGATCCAGGACGTGTCGCAGGACCGCATCACCTATGGCGTGCCGCCGCATCGCTTCGAGGCGGGTACACCGTCGATCGTGCAGGCGATTGGGCTCGGCGCGGCGCTCGATTACATCAATTCTGTGGGCAAGCCGCGCATCCGCGCGCACGAAGGCGCGCTAGTCAAATACGCGCAGGAGCGTCTCGGCCAGATCAATTCGCTGCGCATCATCGGCAACGCGCCGGACAAAGGCCCGATCGTCTCGTTCGAGATGAAAGGCGCGCATCCGCACGATGTTGCGACCATCATCGACCGTGCCGGCGTCGCGGTGCGCGCCGGAACGCACTGCGTGATGCCCCTGCTCGCGCGCTATGGCCTCACCGCCACCTGCCGCGCTTCGTTTGCGATGTACAACACCAAAGACGAGGTGGACATCTTGGCTGCCTCGCTGATCAATGCGCAGGAATTTTTCGCATGACCGACGACACCCCCGTCACCGAGAATATCGCCGCGGAAAAGCCTGCGGAGAATGCCGCCATCAGTGGTTCCTCCGCGCTGCCGCAGGATGAACTCGACCGGCTCACCGACGACATCATCGCCGGCCTGAAGACCGTGTACGATCCGGAGATTCCGGCCGACATCTACGAACTCGGCCTGATCTACAAGATTGATATCGGCGACGACCGGGCGGTGAAGATCGACATGTCGCTGACCTCGCCCAATTGCCCGTCGGCGCAGGAACTGCCGATCATGGTGGAGAATGCGGTCACGAACGTCGCGGGCGTGCGCGACGCCAAGGTCGAGGTGGTGTGGGACCCGCCTTGGGACCCGAGTCGGATGTCGGACGAGGCCCAACTCGTGCTCAATATGTGGTGAACTATATTAGGCTAAAGAGGACGACCATGGCCCGACCCCGACCCCAGGTAATGCGGCTGACCGACGCCGCCGCGCTGCGCATCAAGGACGTGATGGCGCGAGCGGACAAGCCGGTCGTCGGCGTGCGCGTCGGCGTCAAGAATGGCGGCTGCGCCGGCATGGAATACACCATGGAGTATGCCGACAGCGTGCAGCCAACCGACGAGGTGGTGGAGGACAAGGACGTCAAGATCTTGGTCGATCCGAAGGCCGTCTTGTTCCTGCTCGGCACCGAAATGGATTACAAGGCCGAAAAGCTGTCGGCGCAGTTCGTCTTCAACAATCCGAACCAGACGTCGGCCTGCGGCTGCGGCGAATCCGTGCAGCTCACGCCGGCCAAGGACGCGGCGGAGTAGGGCGCGACGATTTCGCTAGGCCACCTGCATGGTGGTGGTTCCGGCGCCCACCTCGGGGTCGGTCTCGCAGATCACCCGGTTACGGCCGTGACGCTTGGCGGCGTAGAGGCAGCCGTCGGTGCGCTCCATCAAGGACTGGAAGGTGTCGGTGCTGTGCAGCGTCGCGACGCCGATCGAGACCGTGACGCGGCCGAGATGCTCGCCGGTCGAGCGCTTCATCAATTCCTTGGTCATCACCGCGCGACGGATGTGATCGGCCACCGTGGTCGCCGAGCGCAGCACCGTGTTCGGAAGGATGACGGCGAATTCCTCGCCGCCGTAACGGGCGGTGGCGTCCTGGCCCTTGACGTTCTGCTTCAACGCCATCGCCACCAGGCGAAGCACCTGGTCGCCGGTGAGATGGCCGAAACTGTCGTTGAAATTCTTGAAATGATCGATGTCGGCCAGCATCAGCGACAGCGCCTCGTTCTTGGCGCGAGCGTCCGCGATCGCTTTTTCCAGCGTGCTGTCGAAGAATTTGCGGTTGGAGAGTTGGGTGAGCGGATCGGTCAGGCTTTCGCTGCGCACCGCCTCGAGATGGGCGTGCAAGTCGAGGATTTCGCGCTTGGATGCGTTGAGCAACTCTTCCAGCTGGAGATTGGAAACCTCCATTTCCTTGGCGGTGTGCACCAGGCTTTCCACGATCGTGCGCAGGCCCTCGCGGTCCTTCGACTGATGGAGCTTTTCCGACATGTCGACGAGGCTCTCGGTGTAGCTCGAAGCAGAGCCTGCGGCGCTGTCGATCATCGACATCACTTGCTCGATCTCGCCTTGGACCTGGCTGCCGACCTCGTCGATACGGTCGGTTAACCGCGTCGGCGACAGAAAAGTCGCGTAAATACTCTCAAGATTGGCTTCCGCGAGGGCGCCGTTTTGCTTGAGCGTTTCGTTGATCTTCTGATTGAGTGAAGGGTGATAACCGGTGGCGTAGGCGTACCAGATCTCGTAGTTGCGCGGTGTGGCCGCCTGCCGCAGCGCCTTGATCTGGCCGAGCGCAATCTCCGCGAACGCCATGGTGCGTTCGTGCTCGTCGGCGTACTCGGGCATCGCCAAACCCCCGAACGGGCCTTCTACCCATAAGCTGCAGGCCGCGCGGCTGAATAGCCGCGTCGTCGCCTGTGCGGACGGTAGGTTAGGGAGGTGAATCGCCGGTAAATTTAAAAAAAGTTGCATCTAAAAGCTTTGCAACCTGTATCATTGCCGGCGCCGAATTGGCCCGTTATCAGGCCTTCAGCGACACCGGACGCAGCAGGAAAGCGGGCAGCTGGCTGCCATCGGAATCCTCGGCGGCCTCGCGCGGCGGCTGCGGGCGCTGTTGGGGTTGCGGCTTGGCAGCATGCGGGCGCTGCTTCTCCGGACGGGGTTGCGGCTGGCGTTCGCGGCTGTGGTCACGATTGCGCCCGCCACGCCGGCTGCGCTCGCCCTCGGGCGGACGGCTCTCGCGCGTCTCGGCCGGCGCCGGCTCGCCCATCCAGGGGATGCTTTGCCCGATCAGTCGTTCGATCGCCGTCACCGACTTGCCGTCGATCGGCGCGACGATGGTGATCGCGGTGCCGCTTAAGCCCGCGCGACCGGTGCGGCCGATGCGGTGGACATAGTCGTCGGGGTGATGCGGCACGTCGAAATTGAAGATGTGGCTGACCGCCGGAATATCGAGGCCACGCGCGGCGACGTCGGAGGCGACCAGCAGCGTCACGTCGCCGTTGCGGAAGGACTCGAGCGCCGCGGTGCGCGCCGACTGATCCAGGTCGCCGTGTAATGCGGCGGCGTTGAACTTGTGCTGCAGCAGCGAGCGATGCAGTTGCGCGACCTCGCGCTTGCGGTTGCAGAATACGATGGCGTTCTTGAAGCCTTCCGCCGAGCGGATCAGCCGGCGCAGCGTCTCACGCTTTTCGTGCGGATCGCGGCCGGTGGCGACTTTCAACTGGGTGATGGTGGTGGCTGCGGTGGCGGGTTTGGAGACTTCCACGCGTATCGGATTGTGCAGGAAGTTGTCGGCGATGCGCTGGATTTCCGGCGGCATGGTCGCTGTGAAGAATAAAGTCTGGCGCGTGAACGGCACCAGCTTGCCGATGCGTTCTATGTCGGGGATGAAGCCCATGTCGAGCATGCGATCGGCTTCGTCGATGACGAGCAGTTCGACGCCGGAGAGCAGCAGGCGGCCGCGCTCGGAATGATCGAGCAAGCGGCCCGGCGTGGCGATCAAAACGTCGACGCCGCGGACAAGCTTGGTGTCCTGGTCTCCGAACGACACGCCGCCGATGATCAGCGCGACGTTGAGCTTGTGGTTCTTGCCGTATTTGATGAACTGTTCTTCGACCTGGGCGGCGAGTTCGCGCGTCGGCTCGAGGATCAGTGTGCGCGGCATGCGCGCACGAGCGCGTCCTTGTTCGAGCATCGTCAACATCGGCAACACGAAAGCGGCGGTCTTGCCCGTGCCGGTCTGGGCGATGCCGAGCACGTCGCGGCGCGCAAGAACGTGCGGAATAGCTTGGTCTTGAATGGGGGTCGGGGTCTTGTAGCCGGCTGATTCAATGGCCGATAGAACTTTGGCGGATAAGCCAAGATGCGAAAAAGACATATAACCTCTGATTGGAACCGTCTGGCGCCCGCGCCGGATTTGAAAAAACGGGTTTCGATGCGCGGAGAAAGGACGGTCGACTCTTCGTTCGAAGCCGTTTGACGGGAACATAGGGGCGCAGGGCCGAAAGTCAATGCTATGGCCGTGCAATAAGGGCCGTTAACGCTTATTCTTTGCCTTTCGGAGCGTCACGATGCTGCAATCTTTACCTCTCGTTTTGGTGCCCGGCCTGACCTGCACGGCGCGGCTCTACGGTGCGCAAATCGCGGCGCTGTGGCCGTTCGGACAGGTGGCCGTCGCCGACCACCGGCGCGATGCAGACATGGCGGCGATCGCCGCGCGAATTCTCAAGGATGCGCCGCCGCGTTTCGCGCTCGCCGGTCTGTCGATGGGTGGCTACATTGCCTTGGCCATGCTGCGGCTCGCGCCCGAGCGCATTGCCAGGCTGGCGCTGCTTGATACCTCGGCGCGTTCCGACACGCCGGAGCAAACCGCGGGGCGCCAAACGCAGATCGCCATGGCGCAGTCGGGCCGCTACGCCGAGATTCCGGATCTGTCGATCCCGCGTTATCTGAATGCGAAACATCAACGCGACGAGCGGCTCACGGGGATTGTACGCCAGATGATCGCCGAAACCGGGCCGGAGGCTTTCGTGCTCCAGCTTAGGGCGATCATGTCACGGCCGGATTCGCGGCCGATGCTGGCGTCGATCCGTTGTCCGACGCTCGTCGCGGTCGGCGACGCCGACGTAGCGACGCCGCCGGAACTCAACAAGGAAATCGCCGACGGTATTGCGGGCGCGAAGCTCACGGTCATTCCGGATAGCGGCCATCTCACCACCCTCGAACAACCGGAGGCGGTGAACGCGGTGCTCGCCGAATGGCTGCGCGCGTGAACCGGCGCGCCGGTTGCGCGTTGTAAGGAGCCATGGTTTTGACCGACACCCGCGACAACGCAGGCGTGATCGCGCCGCCGCCGCTTATTGCGCTGACGGCGGTGGTGCTCGGCCTTGCGCTCGATTGGCTGATGCCGGCCTATGTGTTGACTGTATTGCTGACCTTGTGGGAGCGCCTCTTCATCGCCGTCATTCTCTTGGGCGCGGGGTCTGCATTGGCAATCCCGGCGCTGCTCGGCTTCCGCTCGGCCGGCACTCATGTGGAGCCGTGGAAACCGGCAAGCGCGCTGGTGACCGGCGGCATTTTCGGCTGGCTGCGCAATCCGATGTATGTCGGTCTGACGCTGTTCCTCGTTGCGCTATCGCTGGCATTGGCATCCGACTGGATGCTGGTGATGACGATTGCTTTTGTGCTGGTGATCCATTTCGGCGTGGTCAAACGCGAGGAGCGCTACCTCGAGACAAAATTCGGCGACGCCTATCGCGCCTACAAGGCACGCGTGCCGCGCTACGGCGTGCCGCTCTAGCCGGCAACGCGAATTTATCCCAGGCTTCCCGGGCTTCATCCCTTTGCCAGCGCGCAAGCGACCGCATATAGGGAGCCTGAGAGTCGTTCGCCCGGAGAAGAACGCATGCGCACGCAGGTCGGCATTATTGGAGCAGGGCCGGCCGGTCTGATGCTGGTGCGGCTGCTGCATCTCGCCGGCATCGAGTCGATCATCATCGAAAACCGCAGCCGCAATTACATCGAGAACCGCATCCGCGCCGGACTGATCGAACACTGGGCCGCCGATCTGCTGACGGAGGTAGGCGTCGGCGAGCGCATGAAAGCCGAAGGCATCCCGCACTGGGGTATCAATATCGGCATCAATGGCGACTTGCACCGCATTGATTTCAAGGCGCTGGTTGACAAGCGCGTCACCATCTACGGCCAGCAGGAAGTGGTGAAGGATCTGGTGGAGCGAAGGCTTGCCGACGGCGGGCCGTTGCTGTTCGAGGTCGATGGCGTGAGCGTCCATGACCTGACATCGCCGCGGCCGACTGTCCGCTTTACCCATCAAGGCCGGGCCCAGGAAATCGAGTGCGATTTCATCGCCGGCTGCGACGGCTTCCACGGCATCGCCCGGCCGAGCATTCCGGACGGTGTGCTCCGCGTGTTCGAGCGCGATTACCCATTCGGCTGGCTCGGCATTTTGTCGGAGTCGCCTCCGCCGGATCACGAACTCGTCTATTCCTATACCGACCGCGGCTTCGCGCTCTACACCATGCGATCGATGTCGCTGTCACGGCTCTATCTGCAATGCGACCACGACGAGGACATCCATGGCTGGCCGGATGCCCGTATTTGGAACGAGTTGCATAAGCGGCTGGGCGGCGCGCGCCAGCTCGCCGAAGGCAAGATTCTGCAAAAGGGCATCACGCCAATGCGCAGCTTCGTGGTCGAGCCGATGCAGCACGGCCGGTTATTCCTCGCCGGAGACAGTGCGCATATCGTGCCGCCGACCGGCGCCAAAGGCATGAACCTGGCCTTCGCCGACGTGGTGGTGCTGTCGCGCGCGATCGACGCATTCTACAAAAGCAGGCGCGACGATTTGTTGGAGAACTATTCGGCGAATTGCCTGCGGCGGGTTTGGTATGCGCAGCGGTTCTCCTGGTGGATGACGCAGATTCTGCACCGTTTCCCGCACGAGACGGCCTTCGACCGCCGGCGCCAGCTTTCCGATCTTGACTACATCACGCACTCGGACGCCGCGTCAAAAATGCTGGCCGAGCAATATGTCGGGCTGCCGCTCGATTAGTCCGTTAGGGCGGCACGTAGCGGCCGATTGAGCAGCGCAATCGCGAGCCCGGCGGCCGCGGCAATGACCGCCAGCATCAGGAAAAAATGGTCCTTGCTCATGGCGGACCAGAAGGTGCCGAGATAGCCGGCGAGAAATCCACCGACGAAACTGGTTGCGAGCCAGACGCCCATCATCATCGAGAGCAGACTCGCCGGCGCAACCTTGGTCACGAGCGAGAGACTGGTCGGCGACAGATAGAGTTCGCCGACGGTGAGGACGACGAAATAGACAAACAGCCAGAGCCAGCTTGCTTGCCCGCGGCCGGATAGAAACGCGGCGACGACCAGCAGGAGATAGGCGAGGCTCGCGAGAAAGCAGCCGATCGACAGCTTGGCGACGGTCGAGGGTTCGCTCGCTCCCTGGCGGCGCCATAGCGAAACGATGAACGGCGTGAAGGCGAAGATCATGAACGGATTGAGCGCCTGGAACCAGGTCACCGGAATGTCCCAGCCGAACAAATGGCGGTCGGTGTAGTCGCTTGCCCACAACACGATGGTGTTGCCCTGCTGCTCGTAGATGCCCCAGAACAGGCTTACCGGCACGAACAGAAGCGACAGCGCGACGATCGGTTGCCAGACGGTGCGCTCGACCGGCTGCTGTACCGTCGTGCGTTTGGCAAAACTCTCCTTCGGCAATGCAGGCGCGGCGAAGAGATAAATGACAAGCCCAGTGGTCATGCCGACGCCGGCGGCGGCGAAGCCGTAATGCCAGCCGAGTTCTTCGCCCAGCGTGCCGCACACCAGCGGCGCCAGGAACGCGCCGAGATTGATGCCTACATAGAAGATTGAGAAGGCGCGGTCGCGGCGGCGGTCGCCGGGCGCATAGAGCGCGCCGACCTGGGTCGAGATGTTCGGCTTGAAGGCGCCGTTGCCGAGAATGAGAAAGCCGAGCGCGACCAGAAACAGATGCTCGAACGCCATCATGAAGTGGCCGATCGCCATCAACGCGGCGCCGAGGATGGCGGTGCGGCGGCGGCCGAATACGCGGTCGGCCAGTAGGCCGCCGAGGATCGGCGTCAGGTAAACAAAGCCGGTGTAGAAGCCGTAGATCTGCGAGGCCAAAGGCTGCAGATCGAGTGGGCCAAAGACCGTCTCCAGCGCGGCCCGGAATGAGGCAAGCCCAAGGACGGAACCCGCTGCTGCCGGCTGCAGCAGGTATTTGACCATATAGAGCATGAGCAGTGCGCGCATGCCGTAGTAGGAGAAGCGCTCCCACATCTCGGTCGCGAACAAAAAGGTGAGACCACGCGGATGGCCGAAAAGGTCGGGCCGCGCGTCCGGGGTATCGGCAATGGTTGCGGGAGTTGCGGTCATCCTGGCTCGGCGGGATTGTTGCCAGGCGAACGATAACACATCGCGATTTCCGATTGTCGGCGGCCGGTATACACTTCGCCGGACCGTTCCGGCAGTGAACGGCTGGGAGGGATCGATGCGGATATGCAGCCTGGTTGTTTGTCTGTCGATGGGGTTGGTTTTGGCCGCGGCCGGCACGGCGCGCACGCAAGACGCTTATCCCAACCGCGTCATCCGCTTTATCGTCGGCTTTGCCGCCGGCGGCGGCAATGACCTGTTCGCGCGGCTGGTGGTGAACAAGTTCCATGAGAACACCGGCGCCACCACCATCATCGAAAACAAGCCGGGCGCCGGCGGGCGGATTTCCTCCGACTACGTGGCGCATCAACCGCCGGACGGCTACACGGTGCTGGTCGCCGCAACCGGCCAAATGTCGATCGCCGCCGCGATCTATCCCAATCTCACGTACCACCCGACCAAGAGCTTCATCCCGCTCAATATGATCGCTTCGTTTCCGCTGGTGCTGGTGGTGCCAGCCAACAGCCCGGTCAAGACCGTGAAGGAACTGGTGGCTTGGGCCAAGGCGCATCCCGACAAGTCGAATTACGGCACGTCGGCGCCGCCTTTCACCATTGCCAGCGAGCTGCTCAAGCTCAAGACCGGCATGCCCGGCGTGGCGATCCCGTTCAAGGGCACCAACGAATCGAATCTGTGCGTGGTCAGCGAACAATGCCTGTTCACCATTTCCGACGGCGGGCCGGCGGTTCCACTGGTGAAAGGCGGCAAGACCCGCGCGCTGGCGGTGACCGGTTCCGAACGATCGCCCGAGCTTCCCGATGTGCCGAGCATGGCCGAGGCGGGCTATCCCGAGATCAATATCCACCTGTGGAGCGGGTTCTTCGTCCCGGCCGGCACACCGGCGCCGATCGTCGCCAAACTCACGACGGAACTCGGCCGCGCGCTGGCCGACAGCCACGTGCAGGAAGGCTTGAGGAAAATGGCGGTGAGGCCGGGCGGCCCGACCGGCGACGCATTCAAGCAGCGCATCGATGCCGACATCAAGACCTTCGGCGATGTGGTGAAGGCGGCCAAGCTGACGTTCAAGTAACAATCGCGCCACAGCATCTATGAATTTGCGCGCGGTGATTGCCGCCGCGCGGCGCGCTGCTATTGTCGCCGGAGCATTTTTCGAGTCGGTGGAGCGGTCAGGTGATGCGATTGGTGGCGGTGCTGGTGCTCGTTGGCGCGACGTCCGCCGCCGAACCTGTCGACACATTGTTTCAGGAGTTTGGCCTGTTCGGAACCTGGGCGCCTGACTGCGCGCAGGCCGCCACGCCCGCCAATCCGCACGTCAGTATCACGAGACCAAGCCCCGGATTGGTGCAGGAGGAGCACAACCTCGGCCCGAATTATGCGGTCAATCACTACAGCATGTTGTCGGCGGAGCGGCTTTCTCCTGATGATCTGTCGGTGGAGGTGATCTTCCAGCCCGGCACCGAGACCGAAGAGCGTCAGAAGCTGGTGTTCCGGGTGCGCAAGGATACCCGGCGCACGATGTTCAACCAGCCGGACAACGGTCCGGTGCGCGTCAAGGACGGCATCGTGCTCGCGCGCGGCGCTAAGACGCCGGTGCTGAACAAGTGTGAATAGGAGAGGGCGTTAGACGTCCAGCAGCGCCTCACTGGCGAATTCCGCGTTCTCCTGAATGAAATCGAAGCGCGCTTCGGCCTTGTTGCCCATCAACCGCTCGACGGCCTTGGCGGTTGCCTTGCAATCGGATTCCGCCAACACCACGCGCAGCAAGGTTCGCTTGCCGGGGTCCATGGTGGTTTCTTTGAGCTGCGCCGCCATCATTTCGCCGAGGCCCTTGAAGCGGGAAACCTCCACCTTGGCATTGGCGTTGAATTCTTTCTTCATCAACTGGTCTTTGTGCTTGTCGTCGCGCGCATAGATGATCTTGCCACCGTGCTGCAGGCGATAGAGCGGCGGCACCGCCAGATAAAGCCGGCCGTCCTCGATCATCTTCGGCATCTGCCGGTAGAAGAAGGTGATCAGCAGCGAAGCAATATGTGCGCCGTCGACGTCGGCGTCGGTCATGATTATGACCTTCTCGTAGCGCAGATCCTTATCGTGGTAGTGCGCGCCGGTGCCGCAGCCGAGCGCCTGGATGAGATCGGCGAGTTGCGCATTCTGCGCCAGCTTGTCCTTGCCGGCACTGGCGACGTTCAAAATCTTGCCGCGCAAGGGCAGCACCGCCTGCGAGCGGCGATCGCGCGCCTGCTTGGCCGAGCCGCCGGCCAAGTCGCCCTCGACGATGAAAATCTCCGAGCCTTCCGAGGCCGAGCTTGAACAATCGGCAAGCTTGCCGGGCAGGCGCAGCTTCCTCACCGCGGTCTTGCGCGCGATGTCCTTTTCCTGGCGGCGGCGCAGGCGTTCCTCGGCACGCTCGATGACGAAATCCAGGAGCTTGTTAGCCTGCAGCGGGTTGCCCGACAGCCAGTGGTCGAACGGGTCCTTGATCGCCTGTTCGACGATCTTCTGCGCGCCGGCGGTGGCGAGGCGGTCCTTGGTCTGGCCCTGGAATTCCGGCTCGCGCACAAACACCGAGAGCATGCAGCCGGCGCCGGTCATGACGTCGTCGCTGGTCACGTCCTTGGCGCGCTTTTCCTGGCCGCCGCGCGCGGCGTGATCCTTCAGGCCGCGCAGCAGCGCGGTGCGCAAGCCGGATTCATGCGTGCCGCCGTCCGGCGTCGGGATGGTGTTGCAGTAAGACTGCAGGAAGCCGTCCGCGTCGGCGGTCCAGGCCACCGCCCATTCGACCGCGCCGTGGCGGCCGGTCTTGCCGGCCGAGCCGGTGAAGATGTCGGGATGCACCAGCGTCGCGCCCGACAGACTGGCGGCGAGATAATCCTTCAAGCCTTCGGCAAAATGGAACGTCGCCTTTTCCGGCACGTCCTCGACGCCCTTGAACAGTTCCTTGTCGCAACGCCAGCGAATCTCGACGCCGCCGTAAAGATAGGCCTTGGAGCGCGCCATCTTGAACACGCGCTCAGCCTGGAACGCGGCCTTGGCGCCGAAAATATCGGGGTCGGGCTTGAAACGAATCTTTGTGCCGCGCCGGTTGGGCGCGCGCCCGGCCTTTTCCAGCTTGCCCTTCGGCTTGCCGCGTTCGAACGCCATCCGGTAGAGTTGCTGCTCGCGCGCGACCTCGACCTCCATGCGCTCGGACAACGCATTGGCGACCGAGACGCCGACGCCGTGCAAGCCGCCCGAGGTTTCGTAGACCTTGGAGTCGAATTTGCCGCCGGCGTGCAGTGTGCACATGATCACTTCGAGCGCCGACTTGTTCTTGAACTTCGGATGCGGGTCGACCGGGATACCGCGGCCGTTGTCGGTGACGGAAACGAAGCCGTTCGCTTCCATTTCCACTTCGATCCAGTCGGCGTGGCCGGCAAGCGCCTCGTCCATCGAATTGTCGATCACCTCGGCGAACAGGTGATGCAGCGCCTTCTCGTCGGTGCCGCCGATATACATGCCGGGGCGGCGGCGGACGGGCTCGAGCCCCTCAAGTACCTCGATGTGCTTGGCGGTGTAGCCCGACTCGGCGCTGCGCCCGCGCGCCGGCTTGGCACGGCTGGAAGCCTTGGCGGCGCCACGGCCGGCCGGCTTGCGGGCGGCTGCTTTGGACGAGGATGAGGCGCTGTCGAACAAATCGGGCTGTTTCGACGGTTTCTTTTTGGTCGCGGTCTTTGCCATGGATGCCTTCACATAGGGGCCGAGCGAATCAGTTGCTAGTTACTATGCCATGCGAGGGCGGTGGCTGAGAGCGTCCTTGGCCAATGGTGGTTTGAGGTAAAGTGAGCTTTAATGGCAGCTTTCCAGCCGGATTAGGGCGGCCAACAGCCGATTTTGCCAGGGGGCCGGCAGACATCGCCATCTGACTGGACACGGCAAGATCAGACCCGGCGGTCCCACGCAACGAAAGACCTCATGCCGCATTAAACATGAGTCCGCACCGGGTGGATGGGCACGGAGTTCAGATGGACGTTCGCAATTCGGATGCGCGGGAGCGCGCCGCTGATCCAGAGGCGCCGCGGCCGGTCACCGGCGCCGTAGGTTTCTGGCGCGTGGCTGCGCACGTGGCGACGGTCGGCATTTTTCTGCTTTTGTTCGGCGCCTTTCTCGACATCGCCCGGCTGCTGCTGTTGCCGGTGACGGCTGCTTTCGTCATCGGCACAATGCTGGGGCCGATCGCGGAGCGAGGGGCTGTGCATCGCATCCCGCAATGGGTTACTGCCATATTTCTCGTCGTGTTGCTCGTCGTTGCGATGAACGTGCTGGTCCTCATTCTAGCCGCCCCAGTGAGCGACTGGGTGAGCAAGGGGCCGGAGATCGCCGCCCGGCTCAAGGAGAAATTGTCGCTGATCGATTATCCGCTGCAGTGGCTGCGCGGACTTCGCGACACGCTCAATCCGGGGGGCGATCACAGCGCGCCGCTCGATCTCGGCGTGTCGAACCTCATCCAGCCGGCGCTCAGCCTGCTGACGCCGGCGATCAGTTTCGTGACGCCGGCGATCAGCCAATTGTTGATTTTTGTCGGAACGCTGTTCTTCTTGCTGTCCTCGAGGATGCAGATGCGTCGCGCCACGGCGATTCTGTTCGCCGGGCGCGAGTCGCGGCTACGGACCCTGCGAATATTGAGCGAGGTGGAGAGCAATCTGACGGCTTATTTTGCCACCGTCGCCGCCATCTATTTTGTTGAAGGGCTCTGCGTCGGCCTGGCGTCATATTTTGTCGGCTTGTCCAATCCTGCCGCATGGGGGACGCTTGCCTTCGTGCTGTGCTTCATCCCTTATATCGGTCCCGGCATCGTGGTCTTGGTGCTGTTTGGCGCCGGTCTCATTCAATTTCCGACCGCGACCCAAGCGCTGCTCGCACCGGCGATCTTCATTGCGCTTGCGACGATCGAGAGCAATTTTATCACGCCGACAATCATCGGTCACAGGCTGACCCTGAGCCCGCTCGCGGTGTTCCTGTCGTTGGTCTTCTGGGCATGGATGTGGGGGCCGGTCGGCGCATTCCTGGCGACGCCGCTGTTGATCATCGGGCTCGTTGCCGCGCATCACTTGTTTCCGGGGGACGATCTCAGCTTGCCGGGCTAGCGCTTCATTGCAAACGGCCGGCTGGCGCAGAACGGCCCGCCGGGCTAGATAAGACACGCGCTTTCTCACGCCAATCTCTCCCGCATGGGTTTTGATTTTTACGTCCAGTCGGTCATCGCCTTCGTGCGCGACAACGCGGCATGGGCGCCGCCAATCGTGTTTGCGCTGGCGTTCGGGGAATCGCTCGCTTTCATCTCGCTTCTGATTCCGGCCTGGGGCGCCCTGGTCGCCATCGGCGCTCTGCTCGGCACGAGCGGCATCAATTTCTGGCCGGTATGGATTGCCGCTTCGCTCGGCGCGGCCTGCGGGGACTGGCTGTCCTATTGGGTGGGCTTAAAGCTCGAATATCGTGTCGCCCATATGTGGCCGCTGTCGCGCCATCCCGACCTCATTCCGCGCGGCGAACGTTTCATGAAGAGATGGGGCATCCCCGGAGTTTTCATCGGCCGCTTCTTCGGGCCGCTGCGCGCGGTGGTGCCGCTCATCGCCGGCATTTTCGAGATGCCGGTTTGGCGTTTCCAACTGGCGAATTTTTCCTCGGCCTTCGTTTGGGCCGCGGTGCTGCTGACGCTGGGCGACGGCATATCGGTCGGCCTGCACTGGCTGCGCGGACTGTGGTGAAAAAATCCGCCGGCGTTTTCGCCCCGGCGGAATTTGAAGTCGGCTTATCGCGCGACTTCTATTTTGGAATTTTCGCGCCTTGCGCCGGATTTGTTGTGTAGATCGCGTCCAGTTTTCCCTCCGCGAGGATCTTGCCTTTCATCGCTTGCAGCGCTGCGGGGCCATCAAAGTCCGCCGGTAGACCGAGCGACTTTACGCCCAGCGCGTAGACGTTGAAGTGGTAGTGATGGATGTTCTCGTCGTTCCAGGGCGGGCACGGCCCGTCATAGCCATAGTATTTGCCTTTCAGCGCATCGTTGGAGGCGGTGACCACGGTGAACATATTGAGGCCGTGCTTGCCGACCGCGGGCTCCGTCGCCGGCTTGCCGTGCACCACGCGCGCCGTCGAATCGTGACCCTCCTTCAGCACTCTGACATCGGCCGGGATATCGACCAAGACCCAATGGTAGAAAGTCTGCCGTTCCGCCGTCTTGGGGACCGTCATGCCTTCCTTGTTCATTTTCTCGCGATCGGTCTTCGGCGAGTCGGTATCGGTCAGGATGACGGCATAAGACTGCGTGCCCTTTGGCCCTTTCGACCATGAGACAGGCGGACTGATGTCTGGGCCGGGTCCGAGATGGCCCTGCGCTGCCGGCATGCAGAACCCGTATTTTGTCGGAATCATTCCACCGCTCTTGACGAAGTCGACTTTCACCTTGAGCGCCGCCGCCGATGCCGCGTGCGCGACCGCGAGTTGCAGACCGGCGAGACAGGTTGCGAGCACAAGTCCCGTCGTCATTTTTTCAATCATGGCATTCCTCCCGATGTAATGAGCAACTCCGCCGGGGTTTTTTCCCGGCGGAATTTATCGTTACGTTCCGTGTATTATTTCAGAGCGGCTGCACCGGCCAGCGAGATCGTGTCGTCCTGCGACCCGGTGCCGTTGCTCGCGCCGATGGCGCCGATGATCTTGCCGCCGACCACCAGCGGATTGCCGCCGCGCGAGGCAATGAAGGCGTCACCGAGCGTCGGCAGGTAGGAGAAGAACGCACCCTTGCCGAGCAGCCGTTCGAATACGACCGTTGGGCGACGGAAACGCGCGGCCGCACGCGCCTTGTGCTGCGAAATGTCGATTGAGGCGTATTGGCAGCCGTCCATTTTCTCGAAATAGACCAGATCGCCGCTTGGGCTGACGACCGCGACGCACATCGCCCAGCCGCGTTTCGTCGCTTCCGCGACGGCGGCCGCAGCGACCTTCTTTGCCGTCGCCAGATCGATCGGTTCGCCGTACGGCAAATACGTCATCTTTTCCGGAACTTGCTCATTCGGATTGTTCGGATCGGGCGGCACCTGCGCGAAGGCACCCGAACTCATCACCAGCGCGACGCCCAAGGCGCCAGCCATCATCGTCAATCGACGCATCTTTTAGTCCTCCCACGTAATAGGCCGGTCGTTGCCGGCATTGTTTGATCCGGCGCCGTTGGCGCTGAACCGTCGAGGTGGGCAGCTTAGCCAACAAGTGGGCGCTCGCCTATACGGGTTGCTCGCTGTCATTCGCGGCGACCGCGCTGCGGAATAAGTCGCAGGCACTGGGGTTTACGCGCGCTGGCCGACGCATCGCCGAATGAGTAGAGTCTGGGCCAGCCTTTGCAATTGAGTTCTCACATGCCGAAAACCGCATTTGAAATTGCCCTGGCCGAGCGGACGGCCGATATGCTCGACGCCTGCACGCGATGCGGCAAGTGCGTGGAGATCTGCCCGGTGACGGGACCGGCTGGCGTCGGCGACGCAGCTCCGAGGGCGGTGATCGCGGACGTGCTCGATATAGTACGTATGGGCGATGGCGCGCAGGCCGCAAAGTCCTGGGCGAAAGGCTGCGCGCTCACCGGCGACTGCGTCGAAGCATGCTCGGAAGGCGTCAATCCGCGTTTCCTCTTGGCGATGGCGCGCGTCGCTATGGCGCGAAAGCAAGATGAACCGCGCCAGCGGCGCAAGAAAGGCGTCGAGAATTTCCGCTTGGTCGCCGACGGCGCCAACGTGCTCTCGCGCATGCTGATCGACGATGCCGATCTGGTGCGGCTCGGCCAGCGCGTCGGCAAGCGGTTGCACAGCAGCTCGACGGCCAAGCCCGGCGAGCGCCCAGATTTTGTGTTCTACACCGGCTGCAACGTGCTCAAGACGCCGCACATCGCGCTTCTGGCGCTCGACATCATGGACGCGCTCGGCGTCACTTATAATGTGATGGGCGGCCCCAGCCACTGCTGCGGCATCGTCCAGGCGCGCACCGGCGACATCGAAGTCTCCGGCCGCGTCGCCACCAATTCCCTCGACAAGCTGGCGGAGGGCAAAACCGGCGTCATTTCCTGGTGCGCAAGCTGCCATGTGCAGTTCACCGAAACGACGTTGCCGACGATCGAGAAGGTGCGCGGTGCACGGCCGTTCGAGATGGCGCCGTTCATGTTGTTCCTGCAGACGCGCTTTGCCGATTTGCAGCCGCTGCTCACGCGCGCAGTGCCGATGAAAGTCGCACTGCACAAGCATCCGGGCATCAAGGGCGTGGTCGAAGCCGGTACCGCGCTATTGCAAATGGTGCCGGGCATCGAGGTCGTCGAGCTCAATCAGCCGGCGGTCGGCCTGATGAGCAATTTCCTCAACGCCTTGCCCGACTATAAGCGAGGCCTGCATCTGGCCGAGCTCGAGGCGGCGGAAGCCGCCGGCATCGACGCGCTGGTCGCGATCTATCACCCCGACCATCGCGACCTGTGCGCGCACGAGCGCGACTGGCCATTCAGAATCGTGAATATTCTCGACATCGTCGGCGCCAGCATGGGTCTGCATCACGACGACCATTTCAAGCGGCTGAAGATCATGCAGGATGCCGACGCCATCGTCGCCGATTGCGGCGACATGATCGCGGCGCGCGGTATCGACCCGGCATTGGCGCGCGAGGTGGTGAAGGCGATGTTGGCGGACCAGCCGTTGCCCTTGCGCGGGTCCGGTTGACGGGCGGAGGCGGCGGCCCTATATCGCGGGCGCGAGATGACAAATATGACAAAGCCCTTTGCAGCGCTGAAATTCCGCCGCCGTACCACCTTGGCACGGGCGCGCTGTCGCGTTTAGTCGCTTCCCGTGCCGCCGGTCTAAGGGCCCGCGGTATGACGTCATCCCCCGATAAAAATTCCACGCTGTTGGCCTTCGTCCGGTGGTCCGTTAAGACTCTGGATGAGGATTGATCATGGTCACCAAGGCTAAAATTGGCGTCCTCGGCGCCTCCGGCTATACCGGCTCCGAACTGGTGCGGATGCTGCTGCGCCATCCGCGCGCGGAGATCGTTCTGCTGACCGCCGAGCGCAGCGCCGGCAAGGCGATGCGCGACGTGTTTCCGCAATTCTCGCCGTTCGACCTGCCGAAGTTGGTGGCGATCGAGGGCATCGATTGGGCGGGCGCAGGGCTCGATCTCGCGTTCTGCGCGCTGCCGCACGCCACAACGCAGAAGGTGATCAAGGAGCTTTTGGCCAAGGCGCCGGCGACCAAAGTGGTCGATCTGTCGGCCGACTTCCGCCTGGCCGATCCAGCTGCTTACGCCAAATGGTACGGCCACGAGCATCATGCGGCCGAGCTGCAGAAGGAGGCGGTCTATGGCCTGACCGAAATCCACCGGCGCGAGATCAAACAGGCGCGGCTGGTGGCTAACCCCGGCTGCTACACATCCTGCGCACAGCTGCCGCTGATCCCGCTGATCAAGGCCAAGGCGATCGAACTCGACGAGATCGTGGTCGACGCCAAGTCTGGCATGACCGGCGCCGGGCGCGCGGCCAAGGAAGCCATGCTGTTCTCGGAAGTGTCGGAAGGCTTCCACGCCTATGGCGTGGGGCACCACCGCCACATGGCCGAACTCGACCAGGAATTTTCGCTCGCTGCGGAGCGCGAGGTCATCGTCACCTTCACCCCGCATCTGGTGCCGATGAACAGGGGCATTCTCTCGACGATTTACGTGCGGGGCCGGCGCGGCCGGACGCCGGAAGAACTTCATGCAGTACTTCTAAAGTTCTACGCGAAGGAGCCCTTCGTCCATTTGCTGTCGTTCGGCGAGACGCCGCAGACCCGACACGTGCGCGGCTCGAATATGACGTTTATCGGCGTCGCCAAGGACCGCGTTCCGGGCCGGGCCATCGTCATTTCGGCGCTCGATAATCTGGTCAAGGGCGCTTCGGGCCAGGCGATCCAGAACATGAATGTGGTGCTCGGCTATCCGGAGGCCATGGGGCTGGAGCAGGTGGCGCTGTTTCCGTGAGGTTGTCATTCCGGGGCGCGGGCCTTAGCCCGCGAACCCAGAATCCAGATACAATCTGTCGAGTCTGCTTCTGGATTCTGAGTCCTGCCCTCCGGGCCGTCCCGGAATGACGGGGGAAATTATGTTCGACGTCAGCAACCAGCCACCGCCGCTCGAGCCCTATAACCTGTTCGCCAGCGATATCGTGCTGCGCGAGGCGGTCAAGCGCGAGGACGCGGGCTGGGGCGAGGCCCGCCTCAACGCGCTCGGCGCGACGCTCGGCAAGCCGGAGACGATTCAACTCGGCTTCGACGCCAACAAATCTCTGCCGACCCTGCGCAGTTTCGACCGTTTCGGCCACCGTATCGATGAGGTCGACTTCCACCCGGCCTGGCACGAATTGCTGACTATCGCGCTCGGCGCCGGCCTGCATTCCGGCCCCTGGGCCGATCCCAAACCCGGCGCGCATGTGGTGCGCGCCGCAGGCTGCTACCTGCTCAACCAGATCGAGAGCGGCGTCTATTGCCCGCTAGCCATGACCTACGGTTCGGTGCCGACGCTGCGGCACGCACCCAAGATCGCCGAGCAATGGCTGCCGAAAGTTCTCGCGCCGCGCTACGACCCGCGCTTCATCCCGATCGGTGAAAAGGCCGGCGTGCTGATCGGCATGGGGCTCACCGAAAACCAGGGCGGCTCCGATCTGCGCACCAATACGACGCGCGCCGAGCCTGCCGGTGGCGGTTTTCGCCTGCACGGCCACAAATGGTTCCTGTCGGTGCCGATGGGCGATGCCTTCCTCGTGCTCGCGCAATCGCCCAAGGGGCTGAGCTGCTTCTTCATGCCACGCTGGACCCCGGACGGCGAGCACAACGCGCTGCGCATCAACCGCCTCAAGGACAAGCTCGGCAACAAGTCGAACGCGTCGAGCGAGGTGGAATTCGACGGCGCTTACGCCGAACTCGTCGGCGAGGAGGGGCGCGGCATCCCGATCATGATCGAGATGGCGGGCTATACGCGGCTCGATTGCTGCATCGGCTCGTCGTCGCTGATGCGCCAGGCGGTGGCGCAGGCGGTGCATCACGCACGCCATCGCACAGCGTTCCAGAAGAAGCTCGTCGACCAGCCGCTGATGACCAACGTGCTCGCGGACTTGGCGCTCGAATGCGAGGCGGCCACCGTGCTGTCGATGCGGCTGGCGCGCGCCTATGACGAGAGCGACGAGGCGGCGCAGGCAATCCGCCGCGTGGTGACGCCGGCGGGTAAATTCTGGATCTGCAAACGCGCGCCTTTCGTGACGCTGGAGGCGATGGAGGTCTTGGGCGGCTCCGGCTACATCGAGGAAAGCATCATGCCGCGGCTCTACCGCGAGGCGCCGGTCAATTCGATCTGGGAAGGATCGGGCAACGTGATGTGCCTCGACGTGCTGCGCGCCATCGGGCGTACGCCGAATATCGCCGACGTGCTGCGGACCGAACTCGACGGCGGCGATGCGCGGTTCAAGACCTTTGCCAAGCGTTTGCTCGACCGGCTGGCGGCGCCCGAGCGCAACGATGAGGCGCAGGCGCGCGCGCTGGTGCGCGATCTGGTGCTCGGCTTGCAGGCGGCTCTGCTCGCCAAACATGCCCCGGCAGCGGTGGCCGACGCGTTCTGCGCGTCGCGGTTTAGCGGGGAAAGCGGCGGCGCCTTCGGCACGCTACCGCGCGGCGCGGATCTGCGCGCAATCGTCGAACGGGCGACGCCGCTGAATTAAAGCTTCCCGAACACCGCCACGACCAGCGCGACCTGCGCCGCAAAGCCGACGGCAAAGGCGAGCGTGCGCAGCACCGGAATGCCGAGCGTATAGACGATGACGTGGGCGAGCCGGGCCCAGAAATAAACCGCGCAGGCAAGCGCCGTGCTTTGCGTCGAATGATGCTGGAGGTCGAGGATCAGCACCAGCGGCGCGAAGATCACCAGGTTCTCGACCGCGTTGGTGTGCGCGAAATAGAGCCGCTGCGCCCAGGGCGACTGCGGTTTGTCGGTGCGCGAGGGGTTGGCCATGGCGCCCATCAGGCCGCGCACCACGATGCGGTCGAGAATGTAGGGAGCCCACATAATCCCGGTCAGAATAACCGTCAGCGTCAGCCACATCAGTTCCTTGGACATTGCCATCCCCCATGTCTTGAGTAAGCCAGCGGCTCGCAGATTAGTAGACGGGCGCGCCGCTGTCGCACCCGGGCGGCATCAACAAGCCGTCATCATACGCCGCCACATGTTGGCATCAGGTCCAGCTTTTCACTTTGACGTAGGAGCCCGGCGCGTTCTCGATGGGCTTAAACTTGCCGCCGCCGATAGCACGCGCCGGCACGGTCTCGACGCCTTGGCCCTTGAGCCATTCCAGCCAGTCCGGCCACCACGAGCCGGCATGTTCGGTTGCCTTTGCTAGCCAGTCGGCGAGGTCGCTTCCGCTCGGCATCTCGCCGGTCCAATACTGGTATTTCGGCTTATTGCTGGGCGGATTGACCACGCCGGCGATATGACCGGAGCCGGCCAGCACGTATTTCACCGGGCCGCCGAAGAATTTTGAGCCGAAGAGGACCGACTTCGCCGGCGCGATGTGATCCTCGCGCGTCGCCAGATTGTAGACCGGCACCGTCACTTTCTTGAGATCGAGCGTCTCGCCGGCGAGCTTCATCTTGCCCTTGGCCAGCATGTTGTCGAGATAGCAGTTACGCAGATAAAACGAGTGGTTCGCCGCCGGCATGCGGGTGGCGTCAGAGTTCCAAAACAGGATATCGAAAGGGAACGGCTTCTTGCCGCGCATGTAGTTGTTGATCACGTAAGGCCAGACTAGGTCGTTGGAGCGCAGCATGTTAAAGGCGGTCGCCATGCGGTCGGCTTCCAGGTAGCCCTGCTGCTGCATATGCGCTTCGAGTTGCTCGATGCGCTCCTTGTCGACAAACACCATCAAGTCGCCGGCATAGGTAAAATCGACCTGCGCCGCGAACATCGTGGCGGAAATAACGCGGTTGTCTTGCTTGGCTGCAAGATAAGCGAGTGTGATCGCCAATAGCGTGCCGCCGACGCAGTAGCCGATGGCGTGGACATGCTTCTCGCCGGTCGTTTCCTCGACCGCGTCCAGCGCTGCCAGCACACCTTCGCGCATATATTGCTCGAAGCTTTTCTTGGCAAGCCGCGCGTCCGGATTGACCCACGACACCACGAAGACGGTGAGGCCGCGATCGACGCACCACTTGATGAATGATTTTTCCGGCGTCAGATCGAGGATATAGAACTTGTTGATCCAGGGCGGCACAATCAGCAGTGGTATTTTCAGTACCTCCGGCGTGGTGGCCTCGTATTGGATGAGCTGGATCAGTTCATTCTGGAAAATCACCTTGCCGGGGGTGAGCGCGAGATTGCGCCCGACCTCGAACGCGTTGAGGTCGGATTGGGTGATCTTGAGATGGCCATGTCCGGCCTTAATGTCCTCGGTGAGCATGTGCATGCCGCGCACCAGATTTTCCGCTTTCGAATCGAGCGTCTCGCGCAGCAGTTCCGGATTGGTGAGTACGAAATTCGTCGGCGAGATCGCGTTGGCGATCTGTTTGATATAGAACGCGGCCTTTGCCCGCGTGTGCTCGTCGACCTGCGCATCTCTAACCATGCGCTCGGCCCATTGCACGCTGAGCAGATAGACCTGCTTGAGGAAATCGAAGAACTGATTCTGCGACCATTCCGCGTCGGCAAAGCGCTTGTCCTTCGGGTCGGGCGCGACGGCGGGCGCAGCCTCCTCGCCGGCCAGGCGTTTGGCCGCGACCGCCCATAGTTCGAGGAAGGAGCGGCCGAGACTGGTCTGCAGTTCGAGCGCGCGTTCGGGGTCGGACAGCCAATATTCCAGGATCTGGCCGACCGTCTTGACCACGTCGGCGATATCTTCGGCCGCGTCGCTTTTGATCTTGCCTTCCTCGCGCGGCTTCATATAGGCCGCAAGCGCCTTGCCGCCTTCCTCGACCAAACGGGCGACATTGTGGGCGAGCGCCTCGATCTCGGCCGAGCCGATCTTCGCCTGTCCCTTGGTCGTTTCCTTGACCGGTTGTTTGGCTGGCGCGGTGCTACGCTTTTTCATCGATGTTGAATCGGCCCCCCGCCATGAGAATTGGCCCGGACCGGGTCCTGCCGCAAGGTGCGTTTGCGCGGATGGCTTATCCGGCGTTTCGTATGGCGCCGATGACAGCGCTTAGACCTTGCTCAAGCCATAATAGCCGGATACCCGGCTTATGGTATAATTCATTGAGTCTCCATCGATTTCCCTAACCAAGGACAGGTGTTGCGGGGTATGGCGCGAGCCTTTGTACGACCGGTTCTGGCGGCGTTCGGGCTGGGGGCGCTGCTTTGCGGCTGCACGCCGGGGGCGATGATCGACAAGATGCCGGGAGAAATGGCATTGCCGGCCGGAACCCCGGAGCGGCCAGTCACCCCTTACGTCTATCCCGCGGTGCACGATATGCCGCCGCCGCGCGAGGCCGCGCCGATGACCGAGGAGCAACAGGTGAAGCTGGAAAAAGACCTGGAGGCCGCGCGCGATCGGCAGGAAACCCGAGAAAAGGCCGCCGAAGCGCCGGAGAAGCCGCAGAAGAAAAAGAAGCCCGCCGCCAAGAAAGACACAGACGCCGCCGCCAAGGATGGCGCAAAGACCAACCCATGATAAAAGCCTGCCGGGGTCATATCGGCCGGCTGGACAGGGCAGCCGACCTAAAGGTTTGAGACAATGGAAGACTTTTACCGCATCCGCCGCCTGCCGCCTTACGTGTTCGAAGAGGTGAACCGGGCCAAGGCGCGCGCCCGCAATGCGGGAGCCGATATTATCGATCTCGGCATGGGCAATCCCGATCTGCCCGCGCCTGCCCATGTCATTGAGAAGGTCAAGGAGACGCTGGGCAAGCCGCGAACCGACCGTTATTCGGCCTCGCGCGGAATTCCTAAGCTTCGTCTCGCGCAGGCAAAATATTACGAGCGCCGTTTTGGCGTGAAGTTGAACCCTGAGACCCAGGTCGTCACGACGCTCGGCTCCAAGGAAGGCTTCGCCAACGTGGCGCAGGCAATCACCGCACCCGGCGATGTCGTGCTCGTTCCCAATCCGAGCTATCCGATCCACGCTTTCGGCTTTCTGATGGCGGGCGGCGCCGTGCGATCGGTGCCGTCGGAGCCGACGCCGAATTTTTTCCACACGTTGGAGCGCGCGATCATCCACTCGATCCCGAAGCCGACAGCGGTGGTGGTCTGCTATCCGGCCAATCCGACCGCCTGGGTGGCAAGTCTCGATTTCTACAAGGACTTGGTTGCTTTCGCCAAGAAGCACGAGATCCTGGTCCTGTCCGATCTCGCCTACGCGGAAGTCTATTTTGACGACAATCCGCCGCCCTCGCTGTTGCAGGTGCCGGGCGCCATCGATATCGCGGTCGAGTTCACTTCGATGTCGAAGACGTACTCGATGCCAGGTTGGCGCATCGGCTTCGCCGTCGGCAACGAGCGGGTGATCGCCGCGCTCGGCCGCGTGAAGTCCTATCTCGATTACGGCGCCTTCACGCCGATCCAGGTGGCGGCCATCGCCGCGCTCAACGGGCCCGACGATTGCATCAAGGAAATGCGCGAGGTTTATAAGCGCCGCCGCGACGTGCTGGTGGAGAGCTTTGGCCGCGCCGGTTTCCACGTGCCGAGCCCACGCGCCTCGATGTTCGCCTGGGCGCCGATCCCGGAGCCGTTCAAAAGCCTCGGCAGCGTCGAGTTTTCCACGCTGCTGGTGGAAAAGGCCGATCTCGCCGTCTCGCCCGGCATCGGCTTCGGCGAATACGGCGAGGGCTTTGTGCGTATCGCGCTGGTGGAGAACGAGCAACGCATCCGCCAGGCCGCCCGCAACGTCGGCCGCTTCCTGAAATCCGGGCCGGAGCAACTGCACAACGTCGTTCCGCTCGCCACGCGGCGCTAGCTCTTATGATCCAGCCTCTGAAAGTCGGTGTCGCCGGATTGGGCACGGTCGGCGCCGCCCTGATCGCCCAGGTGCTGCGCGAGCAAGACGCGCTTGCCGCGCGTTGCGGCCGCGCCATCGAGATCGCCGCGATCTGCGCACGTTCGCGGGCCAAGGAGCGCGGCGTCGATTTGAAGAAGATGAAATGGTTTGCCGATCCGGTGGCGCTCGCGCGTGCGGAAGGCATCGACGTTTTCGTCGAATTGATGGGCGGCGCCAGCGATCCGGCGAAGAGCGCGGTCGAAGCGGCGCTCGCTTCGGGCAAGTCCGTTGTCACCGCCAACAAGGCGCTGCTCGCCAAGCACGGCGTCAAGCTCGCGGCACTGGCGGAAATGCATCACGTCGCGCTGAATTTCGAGGCGGCGGTCGGCGGCGCCATCCCGATCGTGAAGACCTTGCGCGAGGGTCTCGCCGGCAATTCGTTCGAACGCATCTACGGCATCCTCAATGGCACCTGCAATTACATTCTGACGCGGATGGAGCAGGAGAAGATGGCGTTCGCGGAGTGTCTCAAGGACGCGCAGCGCCTCGGCTACGCCGAAGCCGATCCGAGCTTCGACGTCGAGGGCCACGACACGGCGCAGAAGCTGGCGATCCTGGCGTCGCTTGCTTTCGGCACCAAGGTCGACCAGAGCGCCGTCTATGTCGAAGGCATATCCTCGATTTCGCCGGCCGATCTGTCCGCCGCCGACGAGCTCGGCTATCGCGTCAAGCTGCTCGGCGTCGCGGTGAAGACCGACAAGGGCATCGAGCAGCGCGTGCATCCGACCATGGTGCGCAAGGATTCGGCCATCGCCCAAGTGATGGGCGTGACCAACGCGGTCACTGTCGATGTGGAAGGCATTAACCCGCTCACATTGATTGGGCCAGGCGCCGGAGGGGCCGCAACCGCTTCTGCGGTGCTCTCCGACATCGGCGACGTCGCGCGCGGCGTGAGAACCTCGCCATTCGGTCGGCCGATTGCGCGATTGAAAAGCGTGCGCAAGGCGCCGATGCAGCGGCACGAGGGCGGCTACTACATCCGGCTGCTCGCGCGCGACAAGCCGGGGACCGCGGCCACCATCGCCACACGCCTTGCCGAGCAGGAAATTTCGCTCGAATCCATCGTGCAGCGCCACCAGGCGCATGCCGATACCGACCAGAAGGCCGGTTCCGTGCCCGTTATCCTCATTACTTATGCGACAACTGAGGATGCCGTGCGCAAAGCCCTTGCGGCAGTGGGGCGCGATAGGGTGATCTCCGGGACGCCGCAGGTGATCCGGATCGAGAAGAACTAACGGCCGGGCCGGCGGGTTTGTTTTGGGGGAGTTGAAGAAATGGCATCGATTACCGTCCAGCCCGAATTTCTGCTGGAGCGCATTCTCACCCTCGAGATCGTGCGCGTGACCGAACGCGCGGCGGTGTCGTCGGCGAGGCTGCGCGGGCGTGGGCAGGAGAAGGCCGCCGACCAGGCCGCCGTCGACGCCATGCGTCGCGAGTTGAACAAATTGCCGATCGACGGCACGGTGGTGATCGGCGAGGGCGAGATCGACGAAGCGCCTATGCTGTTCATCGGCGAGAAGGTCGGCAACAAGTCCGGACCGAAGGTCGATATCGCGGTCGATCCGCTGGAAGGCACCACCCTCTGCGCCAAGAACATGCCGGGCGCCATCGCTACCATCGCCATGGCCGACGGCGGCACGCTCCTGCACGCGCCAGACTGCTACATGGACAAAATCGCCATCGGGCCCGGTTATCCGAAAGGCACCATCGACCTCGATGCGCCGGCGGAAGAAAACATCATCGCCCTGGCCAAGGCCAAGGGCGTCAAACCGTCGGAAATCACCGCTATCCTACTCGACCGGCCGCGTCACGCCGACAAGATCGCCGCGATCCGCAAGCTCGGCGCCGCGGTCAGCCTGATCAGCGACGGCGACGTGGCCGGCGTGATCCTGTGCGCCGATCCGAAGACCGGCATCGACATTTATCTCGGCAGCGGCGGCGCGCCGGAGGGCGTGCTGGCGGCGGCGGCCTTGCGTTGTATCGGCGGCCAGATGCAGACCCGGCTGATCATCGACACCGAAGCCCTGCGCGAGCGCACCCTGAAAATGGGCATTGAGGACGCCAAGAAAAAATATGAGATCGACGACATGGTGAAGGGCGATTGCCTGTTCGCCGCCACCGGGGTGACCAGCGGCGCCATGCTGGCCGGCGTAAAGTTCGGCCAGGACGTGATCGAGACCGAGACGGTGGTGATGCGTTCGGCTACAGGCACCGTGCGCTGGGTGCGCTCCGACCACCGGCAGTTCAGCAAGTTCCATTTAGGCTAGCGTTCGTCGTGGGCGTTTCGCGCCTGCGTTCCTATATGACGGCTCGACAATGTCGGCTTTGCCCGCACTGGCAACGAACGATTCTGAACGCTTCTTTCTCGGCGTGGAGAAATCCGTGACCGGACGGAGTTGGCGTGACCGTCTGGATGAGCGCGGGCAGGCGCGCGCGCTGACAATCGCGCAGCGCGCGGGCGTGCCGGAACTATTGGCGCGCGTATTGGCGGGCAGGGGTGTCGAGCCGGAAGACGTCGAGGCCTTTCTCGATCCCACCATCAAGCGGTTGCTGCCAGATCCGCACACGCTGACGCAAATGCAGGTGGCCTCGGCGCGCATTGCCGATGCGATTGCCCGCAACGAGTGCGTTGCCATCTTCGGCGATTATGATGTCGACGGCGCCACAGCATCGGCCTTGCTCACTTACTATTTGCGCCAGTGCGGCCTCGATCCGATTGTCCACATTCCCGATCGCATCTTCGAAGGCTACGGCCCGAATGTTGACGCTATCCGCTCGTTCGCTGAGCGTGGCGTCAAATTACTGATCACTGTCGATTGCGGTACCACAAGCGTCGAGCCGCTGACCGATGCGAAGAAGCTCGGCCTCGATACGATCGTAATCGACCATCATCAGGCCGACGAGGAATTGCCGCCGGCGGTCGCCATCGTCAATCCGAACCGCGCCGACGATCTCTCCGGCCTCGGGCACTTGGCTGCGGTCGGCCTGGTGTTCATCGCGCTGGTCGCGTTGACGCGGGAGTTGCGCCGGCAAAACTTCTGGACCGGTTCGCACAGTGAGCCGGACCTGCTGTCGCTCCTGCATCTGGTGGCGCTCGGCACCGTCGCCGACGTGGTGCCGCTCACCGGCCT
Organism: uncultured Alphaproteobacteria bacterium; assembly: GCA_963821785.1. Lineage (GTDB taxonomy): Bacteria > Pseudomonadota > Alphaproteobacteria > Rhizobiales > Xanthobacteraceae > Pseudolabrys. Next base: position 281,440 of record CAWGFC010000002.1, read on the forward strand.
CAACCGCGCCTTTGTCGCCAAGGGCATGATCGCGCTGCGGCGCCGCGATCACGTCGGGCTGACCGCGCTGATGGATGCCGCGCGTCTGTCCGGCCCACCGGAGCCTTGGCATCTCGGCTTCCTGCTCGGCCCGCGTATCAATGCCGGCGGTCGCATCGGGCGTGCCGACTTGGGCGTTCGTCTGCTGCTGGAGGAAGACCCGAGCGAGGCCGCGCGCATCGCCGCCGAACTCGACCGTCTGAATCGCGAGCGCCAGCAAATCGAACTTGCAACGGTGGCACAGGCGGAAGCCGAAGCGATGGCCGCGCTCGGCCTGGAAGAGAAGGGCGCCGTCATCGTCACCGCGCAGGAGGGCTGGCACCCCGGCGTGGTCGGACTGGTGGCCGCGCGGCTGAAGGAGCGCTACGGCCGGCCTGCTTTTGCGATTGCGCTCGAACCGGGCGGCACTGGCACCGGATCGGGCCGCTCGATCGCCGGCGTCGACCTCGGTCAGGCGGTCCGCCGTGCGGTGCGTGATGGGCTCTTACTCAAAGGCGGTGGCCACGCGATGGCAGCCGGCATCACGCTGAAGAAGGACGCACTTGCCGCGTTCCGCGCCTTTCTCGATGACGTGCTGGGCGCTTCGGTCGAGGTGGCGCGGCGCGAACGCGCGCTCTTGATCGATGGCGCGGTGAGCGGCGGCGCCGTCAATCTGGCGCTGGCCAAGCTGCTGGCGCGCGCTGGACCTTATGGCGCCGCCAATCCTGAGCCGCTGCTGGCGCTACCGGCGCACACGCTGAGCTATGCCGATCCGGTCGGCGAGAACCACGTTCGCGCGCGTTTCAAATCCGGCGATGGCAAGATCGTCAACGCGATCGCCTTTCGCGCAGCCGGTAAGCCGCTCGGGCAGGCGCTGCTCGACAATCGCGGCCGGCCCATGCACGCGGCCGGCAATCTCGCCATCGACCGTTGGCAAGGCGAGGAGCGCGTGCAGATGCGCCTCGTCGATGTGGCGATGAGTTAGCGTGGCGCGCCGTCTTGCCGCGCAAGACTTTGTACGATTGCGAGGGTAGGCTGCCGGGAGCAGAATTCGCGCCGGGTCGAGGGAGGAATGAATGAAAAAACTGACCATCATCTTCGCCGCTTGCTTGCTCATTTTCGCCGTCGCCGCACCGATGGCGCGCGCAGAATGGCCGGATCGGCCGATCCACTTCATCGTCGGATTCGGGCCCGGCGGCGCCAACGATCTGATCGGGCGGTTTGCGGCTGAAGGTGTCGGCCAGCAGTTGCACCAGACCGTGATCGTCGAAAACCGGCCCGGCGCCGGCGCGGTGATCGCCACCGCCTATGTCGCGCATGCCGCGCCGGACGGCTACACGTTCCTGGTCGGCGCGGCGGGCACCATTACCAACAGCCTTCTGTTGAAGGATCTTCCCTACAAAGACGAAGACCTGGTGCCGGTCGGCATGATCGCGGTCGCGCCCTCGACCATCATCGTCCATCCGAGCGTGCCGGCGAACAACATGAAGGAATTCATCGCCTGGGCCAAAGCGCAGGGCGGCAAGGCGACCTGGTCGACCGCGGGCACTGGCAGCACGCCGGAATTCGTCGCCGAAATGATCAAGGAGGCGACGGGCGTCGCCCCCACCATTGTGCCGTATCGCAGCGGCGGCGACAGCGTGAACGCCGTACTCGGCAACACCGTCTCGGCCACCTCGGAAGCGAGCATCGTCGTCATCCCGAAAATCAAGGCCGGATTGTTGAAGGCGATCGCGACGACCTACACTAAACGCATCAGCATCTATCCGTCGATCCCGACGACGGCCGAGCAAGGCTATCCGACAGTGCAGATCGGCCACTGGGCGGGTTTGTACGCGCCAAAGGGCACGCCGGAGCCGGTCATCGACCGCATGAACGCGGCGCTGCAGGCGGCGCTCAAGACCGGCGAGGTGAAAGACAGACTGATCAAGACTGGCATCGAACCGGCCGGCGGTTCGGTCGCCGAGTTCGTCACCTTCACCAAGACCGAGCGCCAGCGTCTGAGCGACCTCGCGGCCAAGATCAAGGCGACCAAGGAGAAGTGACGATACGCGTCAGCTGTTGCTCAAGGCCGCGGCGATCGCATCAGCGCGCGCAAGCTTCTCGGCGCCGAGTACCAGGTTGACGATCGCGTCGGCTGTGGCCGTGCTGACCGTGTGCGTCGCCAGATTCTTGAACTTGCGCACGATGTCGGCTTCCGAGGCAAAGCTCTGCTCGCTGCCGCGCGGCGCTTCGACCGTTTGCTCGAGTTTGGTGCCGCTTTTCAGCGCCACCTCGACGCGCACCATGTGGCGGTAGTTCGAGCCGCGCAAAGTGATTGAAGGGTCTTCCATCACACTGATTTTTTTCGATATCTCGATGCGCCGCTTGTCGTCCACCACGTCGTCGGTGAACTGGTCGACGAACACGTCGCCTTCGAGCAGCAGGGTGGCGACGCAGAACGGCAGATTCAATTGCGCCGAAGTCAGGCCTTGCGGCGTATAGGGCCAGCCGACGTGTTCGACAGTCACGTGCGAGCCATGCACAACGATCGACGCGATATCGTCGGGACCGAACGGCGTCTTGGCCTGCATCATGCGGATGGCGTCGAGCGTAGTGTGGTTGCTGCCGACGCAGGAATAGAATTTCAACGAAATGCGCAGCGTCTCCCACTGCCGGCCAAGCTCCCACGACAATTCGTCGAGATTGAAACGGTCGGTCGAGCGCGAAAACGTCGTGCAAAAGCCGCCATAGGGCGACTCGAATACGTCAACGATGCCGGTAAAGCCCGATTCCGCTAGCAGCGCGCTGTAAAGCCCGCTCTGTGCTGCGCGCCCGGCATGCATGCGCTTGACCATGGCGCCGTATTGTGCCGCCATCAGCCCGGCCGATTGCGTTCCGGCAATCCCGAGCGCGTGCACGGCCTGGTCGACCGAGAGGCTGAGCGCGCGCGCCGCACCCGCCGCTGCGGAAAACACCCCGACGGTTGCGCCGGAGTGCCAGCCTTGCCCGATGTGTTGCGGGCCCATGCATTTGCCGACGCGCGGGCCGATCTCGTAGCCGGCAACGGCAGCGGTAAGGAAATCGCGGCCGCTCAGGCTGGACCGCAGTTCGGTGACCGCCAGGAGCGGCGGCAGCGTGACCGCGCCGACATGCAGCACGCCCTGGCGATGCACGTCGTCGAGCTCGAAGCTTTGAATCAGGGTGCCGTTGACCAGCGCGGCATGCGGCGCGGACAGAAATTCCGGCGTTCCCCACACGCGGCACGCCTTTGTAGTGTCGATCTGGCCGAGCGTCGCCCGTAACATGCGGCTCCATTCGAGATCGCTGCCGTAGAGTGCGCAACCGAACGAATCCAAGATCAACAGCTTGATGCGAGCGATGACCTCGGACGGAATATCTTCGTAGCGGATTTGCGAGACGAATTGCGCGATGGCGCGGGTATGCGGATTGTCGCTTGAGCCTGACATGCGCGGTTTCCAGTGAGCTTGATTGGGCTACGAGTATTTTTTTTCCAGATCGTCGTAGTCCGGCTTGCCGACCAGCCGCTGCCGTTCGGCGAAACTCGCGAGCTCGCCGGCTACGCCGTCGAGCGAACCGTGTGTTTTGAGGTGGCCGAGCACCTTCTGTATGCCGGCGACCGAGGCCTGCAGCGCCGCATTGGCGTAGAGGATCATCGAGTATCCCATGGTCTCCAGTTCATCGAAGCCGATCATCGGCGTCAGGCCGCCGGCAACGATATTGATAAGCTGCGGAACGGCGAGGCGCTTGGGGATATCGGCGATCTGTTCCTTGCTGCGCAGCGCCTCGACGAAGGTCATGTCGGCGCCGGCTTCGATATAGGCGGCGGCGCGCTCCATGGCGTCTTCGATGCCATTGACGGCGATCGCATCAGTGCGTGCGACGATGACCAGGTCGGCATCGACGCGGGCATCGACGGCGGCGTGGATCTTCTGCACCATCTCGGTGCGCGCGATCACGCTCTTGCCGGAAAAATGGCCGCACTTCTTCGGAAAATCCTGGTCCTCGAGCTGAATGGCATTGGCGCCGCTGCGCTCGAGCACCTGGATCGTGCGGCCCACGTTGATCGGGTTGCCGAAGCCGGTATCGGCATCGACGATCAAGGGCAGGCCAACCGCATCGCGCATCGCGCTGACGTGGGCAGCGAGTTCGCTCAGCGTGATCAAGCCAATGTCCGGCATGCCGAGGAAGGTATTGGTGATACCGGCGCCGGTGACGTAGATCGCCTGGAAGCCGAGGTCCTCGATGACGCGCGCGGAGAGCGCGTTGGCCGCGCCCGGCAGCAGCACGGCTTTGCGCTGACGCAACAGATCGCGCAGGCGTTGGTTGCACGTATCTTTCATTCGCGGATCGTCCTTGCGAGGCGACTGCGGTGTTTTGGTCGTTTTTCGCCTGCCACGCAACTGGGCGGACGGCGGGCGCCGCCGGCGGGCATGGCGGAATTACACCAAGGCTGCCGCCGCGGCCTGCGCGTCCGGCACCACGTCGTGGTCGTAAAGTGTTTTGCGAAATTCGGCGTGGGCGGTGATCTCAGCGTCGCGCAAGCCGAGGTCGGAATAGGCGGAATCGTAGCGCAAGCCGTTCTCGCGCGCGCCGCGCTGCACCGCCGCCACCCGTTCGCGGCGCAGCCGCTCATAAGCCAGCAGGGCTGCCGGGGCGGTCTCCCGGCTGGCGCGCGCCAGGATCGTCGCCAACGCCATGCCGTCCTCGATCGACTGGTTGGCGCCCTGGCCAAGATGCGGAAGCATCGGATGCGCGGCGTCGCCGAGCAGGCTCAGCCGTCCCTTGGTCCAGTTCGGCAGCGGCTCGCGATCATAGAGCGCCCAGCGGAATGTTTTTTGCACCTGCCGCAACAGTCCTTGGATACGCGGGTCCCAGCCGGCGAATTCGCGGCGCAGCACGTCGTGGTCGCCGGGCGCCGACCAGGATTCCTTCATCTCCTGATCCGCCGGCACGAAACCGACGTAATTGATCAGCTTGCCGGCGCGCAGCGGGAAGGTGAGGAAGTGCTTGCCAATGCCGAGCCACATCAGCCATCGCTCGGTCGGCCAATCGGGAACGTGCTCTCGGTCGACCACGCCGCGATAGGCGACCGTGCCGTGGAAGACGGGTCGCGACGGCGGGAAGACGAACGGCCGCAATTCGGAATGAATGCCGTCGGCGGCGATCACCACGTCGCCCTCGGCGGTCGCGCCATTGGCGAAGGATACGAGCGCCACGGTGCCGGATTGGGCGAAGCCGGCGGCGCGGTGGCCGGTGTGCACGACGCCGGCGGGCAGGGCCTTGGCGAGAAAATCGACGAAGTCGGCGCGGTGCATGCCAAAGGTCGCGTTCCAGCCGGAGGAGTCGGTCACCTGCACCGGTGCGATCGGCGCGCCGTCGTGCCGGAAATAATGCGAGCCGGGGCCGACCCGCGCCCCCCACTTCTCAACCGCCGGTCCGAGGCCGACCCGCTGCAAATGGCGCACGCTGTTGGGCGTCAGGAATACGCCGGCGCCGACTTCGCCAAGGGCGGGTGCCTGCTCGTAGACCGAGACGGCGAGGCCGTGCGCGATCAGCGCGTTGGCGGCGAACAAGCCGCCGATGCCGCCTCCGACCACTACGACCTTGGGCCGCTCCGTCGCCATTCATCAACTCTTTCGCTCGATCGCCCCTGGCCGTTCAAAAATCTGCCGGCGTAGAACCATGCGTGTTGTATCCCCGGCGATACTATCGCAATCTTGTCTCCATAAAGGCGCGGATCAAGCGCCGCCGGGACTCAGGGAGGATTTTCAATGCGCGAAATGTTCGCGAGAGGGTGGGGCGTTGCCGGCAGGATCGCCATCACATTGGCTCTTGGCCTTGCCGCCGGGCAGGGCTACGCGGGCCCGGTCCAGGCCGCCGGCTTTCCCGATCATCCGGTCAAAATCGTCGTGCCATTTCCGGCCGGTGGAACCGCCGACGCCATCCCGCGGATCCTCGCCGAATGGCTGTCGCGCAAATGGGGCCAGCCGGTCATCATCGAAAATCACGCCGGCGCGGGCGGCAATATCGGCGCCGAACTCGTCTATAAATCCGCTCCGGACGGCTACACGCTGTTGTCGGCGCCGCCGCCGCCGCTGGTGGTGAATCAGAATTTGTATCCGAACCTCGGATTCGATCCGGCCAAGTTCGAGCCGATTTTGGTGACAGCGCAGGTACCCAATGCGCTGCTGATCAATCCGACCAAGCTCAAGGCCGCGACTCTGCCCGAGTTGATCGATTATCTGAAACAACATCCCGACACGGTCACCGCTGCCACACAGGGCAATGGCACCACCTCGCATCTGACGACGGAGCTGTTCAACCTGAAAGCCAAGGTGAATGTCCGCAACGTCCCTTATCGTGGCTCGGCGCCGGCGCTGCAGGGCCTGCTCGCCGGCAATGTCGACATGATGTTCGACAATCTCGGCGTCTCGCTCGCGCTGGTGAAAGCCGGCAAGCTCAGGCTGCTGGCCATCGCCTCGGCGCAGCGGATGCCGTCGCTGCCGGACGTCCCGGCTATGGCGGAAAAATTGCCGGGCTTCGAATCGGTGGCCTGGTATGCGATCGTGGCGCCGCCGCTGACGCCCAAGGCCATCCTGGATAAAATCAATGCCGACGTGAACGCGGTGCTGAAGGAGCCCGAGGTGCAGGACCGACTGAAGAAATTGTCGGCGGAGATCTACGGCGGCTCAGTCGCCAAGACCGCCAAATACATGCACGAGGAAGTCGACCGCTGGGATAACGTGATCAAGGCGGCGCACATCAAGATTCAGTAATGGGAGGATTGCTATGATGAACATGCGGATTTTCAAACACGCCTTCGTTGCATTGGCCGCTGCCACGCTGGGCGCGGGTTCGGCGGGCGCGCAGCCTTATCCGGCGCGGGATATCACCTTCATTGTCGCGTTCGCGCCGGGTGGCGTCGCCGATACATTGGCGCGTCTTATCGGCAAGGGCCTGGGCGAACGGTTGGGGCGGACGGTGGTCGTGGAAAATCGCGGCGGTGCAGGCGGCAACATCGCGGCGGCGGGCGTTGCCCTCGCTGCGCCCGACGGTTACACGCTGCTGGTCACCACCACCGCGGTGGCGATCAACGAGACCCTGCGCCCGACCAAGGGATTTGCGGCGAGCGATTTGAAGCCGATCGCCATCGTCGCGTCGTCGCCGGAAGCCTTCGTCACCGGACCGAACAATCCCGCCGCCAACCTCGCCGAATTCCTCAAAAACGCAAAAGGTAAAAGCATTACCTTCGCTTCCGCCGGCGTCGGCAGCGGCTCGCATATTGCAGCTGAATATTTTTTCAAGGAGATCGCCAAGATCAATGCCGTGCACGTGCCGTTCCAGGGCGGCGCGCCGGCGATCGCTGCGACCATCGGCAACCAGGTCGATCTCATGGCGACAACCTTGGGCGGCGGCGCGGCGGCGCAGATTGCGCATGGCAAGCTTAAGGGTCTTGGCGTTGCCAGCGACAAGCGCGCGGCGGTGACGCCTAATGTGCCGACTTACGCGGAGGCCGGCTATCCATTCGACGCGTCGTCATGGGTCGGCGTGTTCGCGCCGGCCGGCACGAGTCCGGAGATCCTTGCCAAACTCAACGCAACGATCGAGCAAGTAATGAAAGATCCAGCGCTGCAACAGAAGCTCACCGCAATCGGATTCGATCCGATAGAAGGATCACTGGAGCATGCAGATACCTACTTCAAGGCCGAAGTCGCAAAATGGGGCAAAATGGTCAAGACATTGGGGCTCTCGATCAAGTAGATCGAAATGCAAAATATAAACTGAGCATCTAGATTAACTTGCGTGCTTCAGATTGGAAATTAAATCAAGGCAATGAGAGCGTGCGCGCGCTTCAAATTAACAATTTCATAAAGTGAATTTGGTATTTGATTGAGGCGCTTCCCGCCGCTTGCAACAAGACGGCCTCGCACGACGATCGCGCCTGTTGCACGCGCCAATGCCGAGGTTGTCTGATGAAGACGGCTATCACGCCGACCAATACTGAACGCTTCTTTGCGGACGACGACATCATCGTCTCCAAGACAGACATCAAAGGTCGCATCACTTACGCTAATCAATCGTTTTGTCATATGGCCGGTTATACCGAGGCTGAGTTGCTCGGGCAGCCGCACAGCATCATCCGTCATCCCGACATGCCGCGCGCCGTGTTCAAGCTGCTGTGGGACACGGTTTTGGATCGCCGCGAGATCTTCGCCTACGTCAAGAATATGTCGAGGAACGGCGATTATTATTGGGTATTTGCGCACGTGACGCCGTCCTACGACTCCAAGGGGAGCGTTATCGGCTTTCATTCAAGCCGGCGCGTGCCGGATCGCAACGTGCTGACGAAGACAATCATCCCGCTCTACACGGACATTTTGCGTGAGGAGAAGCGGCAGCAAAACGGGCAGAAGGAGCTCGCGGCGGGCTTCGATTTCGTCATCAATTTCCTGAAGTCGAGGAACACGAGCTATGACGCGCTTATCTTTTCGCTTTGACGCTTCGTCGCGGGCGGTGACGATCGGCGCCGTTGTGCTCGCCGCATCGGTGTGCGCGACGATGGCGCGCGTAACCGGTTTCAATCTTGTCGGAGACGTCGCGATTGGTTTATCGGTGATCGCCGGTGTTTTCCTGCTCGTCGTCTTGGCGAAAGGCGACCGCAAAGAGACGAAGAAGAGCGAAAGCGTCGAAGCTAAGGTCATCAACAAGATTACGGCGGTTTGCGACGAGATCTGCAAAGGAAATTTCGAGGCGCGCATCGGCAGCGTGACGGAAGGCGGCGTATTGGCGGATGCCCAGCACCGGGTGAACGACACGATCGACCGCTGCGACGCGTTTGTGCGCGAAGCGACGGCCAGTCTCGAAGCGGTCTGCCGCAATGTCTATTACCGGCGCATTCTCTACGGAGGACTGCAAGGCTCGTTCCGCGTTGCCGCCGAGATCATCAACAATTCGGTGAAAACGCAGGAAAAGGCCGTCGAGAAAGCGCGCATCGATGCCGCCGCCGAGCAGGCAAGCCTCATCAACTCGCTGGCGGATGGTCTCAAGAACCTGGCGGAAGGCGACCTGACGTTCCGCCTGGGCGATTTCCCGGAGGCTTACCAGAAAATTCGCGACGACTTCAACGGAGCCATGACGCAATTGCAGGAGACGATCAAGGCGATCCTGGCAGCAACCCGAGAAGTCACCAACGCGACCGCAGCAATCTCGGCCAGCACGACCGATTTGTCGCAGCGCACGGAAGAACAGGCGGCCTGCCTGGAACAGACTTCCGCCTCGATGGAGCAGATCGCGTCGACAGTCAAACTTAACGCCGAGCATGCCCGACACGCGAATCAGTCTGCCAACAGCATGCGCGATGTGGCCGATCGCGGCGGCCAAGTGGTCGGCAAGGCGGTCGACGCCATGGCGCTGATCGAATCGTCGTCACGCAAGATTTCCGACATCATCGGTGTCATCGACGAGATCGCCCGGCAGACCAATCTGCTGGCGCTTAACGCCGCGGTGGAAGCCGCGCGCGCCGGTGAATCCGGCCGCGGCTTCGCGGTGGTGGCCACGGAAGTGCGCAGCCTGGCGCAACGCTCTTCGCAGGCGGCTAAAGATATCAAGGACCTGATCAGCAATTCGAACGGGCAGGTGAAAGAGGGCGTTGATCGGGTCAACGATGCCGGCATCGCGCTGCACGAGGTCGTCGAGTCCATCAAGGGCGTGGCGGACGTCATCGCCGATATCGCCAGCGCCAGTTCCGAGCAATCGACCGGCATCGACCAGATCAACATTGCGCTCAACCAGATGGACGAGGTGACGCAGCAGAACTCGGCTTTAGTCGAAGAGAATGCCGCGACGGCCAAGACACTGGAACAGCAGGCCGGGGCGATGGATGAACGCATTGCAATCTTCAAGATCGACGCCGGGGCGGCGAAGGGCGCAGCCAGGGAGTTGGCGAGGCAGGCCCGCCAAGAGCCTCCTGTGACCCGCGTGCCGACGCGCGGTACTGCTGCGCCGAAACAGCAAGCGGCGGCGCCCGTAGCCGTCAGACGCGGCCTGGCGGCCGCGGCGACCGCGCTGAAAAGCGAACAAGACTGGAAACAGTTCTAGGCGCGCGGCGCGGCCTGCGCCAGCAAGACGACGATCAGCGTCGACGCGGCCGTTTGCAGAACACGTCGTAGATCGCGCCGATGATGGTGCGCGCTTCGTCGCTGGCGAGACTGTAATAAATGACCTTGCCGTCGCGCCGCGTGGACACCAGGCCTTCCGCGCGCAGCCGCGCCAACTGCTGCGACACCGTCGGCTGGCGCAAATTGAGTTCCAGCTCCAGTTCGCTCACCGACTTCTCGCCCTGGGCGAGAATGCACAAAATGACCAAGCGGCTTTCGTGCGCGAGCGCCTTGAGGAATGCGCTGGCGCGCTTGGCGTTGTCGACCATGCGGTCGAGGTCGTGCGAATGGCCGCGGGTTTCCAGTCGTTGCAATTCCATGCGGACACCAATGTTCGCCGCTGCCGGCAAGATTACCGGCAATCAGTCGTTTGCGCGCAAAGCATTCTCAATCAGCTGCACGCGTTCGTCGCCTGTCGCGGAGGCGTCCAACTTTTTTATTAACGCCCCCAACAGGCCCCAGAAGAAATCCTCGCCGGGATAACCGCGAATGCGCCCGATCTCGCGGCCCCGGTCAACCAGCACGAACAGCGGCGTCTGCCGTTCCGTTTCGATGAACGCCAGGTCCGGCGGTATCGGCTGTACAGTATCGACGCGGCGCAGCGGTGCGCGCAAGCCTTCTTCGGCCTTGCTGTAGATTGGCGCGATTTCGCGGTCGAAGGCCTCGCACCAGGCGCAGCCGGTGCGCTCGAACATCACGAGTTCGGCGGCCTGCGCATGCGATAGACCCAACGCAATAAACATAGCGCCGAACAGTGCAGCACGAGAAAATAATTCTTGCATGCGCAGTTTGCTCACTCACTTTATTCTATGGCTGAAAAACCTGCTTCTAAGGCACGGAAATATATCATAAACGAGAATATGTCGATGCCGGCGCGGCCTAGCCGTAACGAAATGTCAGCAGATTATCGAACGAGCGTAGCTCGATCAGGACGCGGTGCAACAAGTTGCCGTCGCGGGTGGCGATGGCTTTCGGGATCAACGTCAGGCTTGCCCTGGCGCCATCCACCAGGCGGCGGAATTCGGGCGCCTTGCGCACCGCGTCGCCGGCCAGGCCGTCGCAGCGGTCGAGGATGGCGGCGTAACGTGAGGCTTTGCTGGCAACACCGTCGCGCGTTTCGGCTTTCATCCAGTCGAGCGCGCGGTCGTTATAGACCATCAACGCGTCCATGGCGGTATTGGCGTCACGCACACAGTCGGCCAGCACATTGACGCCGGCGCTTTTGCGCAAGTCGTAGAGATCGCCGCGAATCGCATCGAGCGATTGCCGCGCCACGTCGGGGTGGCCGCTCTTGAGCAGCATGTCGGCGGTAATGAGACGCATGGCGATGTCGGTCATCGCGGTGACGTAGTGTTTACTGTCAAAAATTTGCGGCCTGTTTCCGGCGAAACGTTGCTGCAAGGCGCCCCAGGAGTCGCGCAGGCGGTCAAATTCGATCCAGGCGAGGTCGACATTGCCGGTGCGCAGGTAGCCGATGGCAACCCGGTTATGGCTCGCCGCCTTTTCCACTGCTGCGTTGAAATCGGACAGATCGTCGGCCACGGCCGCGCACGCCACAAAAACGAGCGCGAGGCATGCAACGCGGGCAATACTAGGCAGCATCGATCTTCACTGGATTTTGACGCGGAGCCATATTAGTTTCACAATATAAGCCGCGTCGGACGGGGCGGCGAGGGCCGTTCGTCCGTGTGGTTTATGAGACGGCACCATGACGACACGGCGAAATCTGCTGATCGGCGCCGCATCTTTGGCCGCGCTTGGTGCGTCCGGCGCGCGCGCCGAGCCTATGCTGACCGACGATGGGCTTTACAAGGAGCCGTGGTTCTTGGAAAGCTTCCTCGAACTCGCCGACGACTTGGAAGGCGCACACAAGGAAGGCAAGCGTCTCGCCATCATGTGGGAGCTGAAAGGCTGCCCCTATTGCAAGGAGACGCATTTCGTCAATTTCGCGCGGCCCGACATCGCGGACTACATCAAGGCGAATTTCGAGGTGCTGCAACTCAACATCATCGGTTCGCGCAGGGTGACCGATTTTGACGGGGCCGAATTGTCGGAAAAGGCGCTGGCCGCGAAATATGGCGTGCGCTTCACGCCGACCTTCCAGTTTTTCCCGGAACGCGCCGGTCCGCTCAAGAGGTTGGAACCCGCCAAACGCGAGGTGGCGCGCCTGCCGGGCTATATGCGGCCCGACGATTTTCTCGCCATGTTCCGTTATGTCCGCGAAAAAGCCTATGAGACCAAGAGTTTCCGCGATTATGTCAAATCGCTGCCGAGTTGATCCGGGAACGAGCGGCTTGGCGAAATGACATTCTTTTTTGTGAATATGATTTGAAACGGGCGCGGCTCGCCGCTATGGTCGCTGCCGGGCGGGGCCTCGTTTGTCTGCCCCAAGACGATATGCAGGGAGGATTGATCGATGCGACAGCTTTCCCGTCGCGCAACATTGGCGCTCGGCGCCGGTGGCGCGGCGCTCACGGTTTTCGGCTGGGGCGGCCGCGCACAGGCCGACGCCAAGGCGGCGGCGGACCAGATCGCCAAATTCACCGGCGTCAAGCCGGCCACCAAGGGCAAGGTCTCGATCGAACTGCCCGAGATTGCCGAGAACGGCAACACCGTGCCGCTGTCGTTTGCGGTCGACGCGCCGATGACCGCCGACAACTATGTCAGCGAGGTCATGGTGGTCGCCGAAGGCAATCCGAACCCCGGCGTCGTCACGTTCCATTTCTCCGCCATGTCGGGCAAGGCGGAAGCCGCGACCCGCATCAGGCTCGCCACCACGCAGAACATCATCGTGGTCGCCAAGACCAGCAAAGGCGAATATTTCACCGGCCAGAAGCTGGTGAAAGTCACCATCGGCGGCTGCGGCGGCTGATCCAAAAACGAAAAAAATCGGGAGAGAATCATGGCGGAAAAACCGCGGCTTAAGTTGCCGAAGGAAGCCAAGAAGGGCGAGCTGATCGAGATCAAGACGCTAATGCCGCACATCATGGAGTCGGGTCAGCGCAAGGACAAGGACGGTAAGGTGATCCGGCGCAAGATCATCAACAAGTTCACTTGCGACTTCAACGGCAAGCAGGTGTTCAGCGCCAATCTCGAACCGGCGATCGCGGCAAACCCGTATATACAGTTCTACGCCAAGGTGGAAGAGAGCGGCACGTTCAAGTTCACCTGGACCGACGACGACGGCACAGTCACCACCGCGGAAGAAAAAATTACCGTGGCCTGACGACCGTTCCGCGCGGATACGGGACGATATAACGACAACAATTCATTCGGGGAGGAAAGCAATGACCCGTGGAGGGATTTTGGCGAGCGCCGCGCGCGAAGCGGTCGAAACGACGACATGCAACCAAAATAAGGTTGCGTAAACAATAGCTTGGGTGGGAGGACAACCGATGGAATTGAGGCAATCTCATTTTGTATTGGCGGCTGTGGCGGGCGGCCTTCTCGGCGCCGCCTTGCTGGGCTGGAGCGCCGCATCGGCTGCGCCGGCGGACGGCCAAAAGCTGGCATTCGATCGTGCCAAGGGCAACTGTCTGACCTGTCATGAGATCAAGGGCGGCCCGGCGCCGGGCAACCTGGGTCCGCCGCTGGCCGACATGAAGGCGCGCTTTCCGGACCGCAAAGACCTCATCGCGATCGTATCCGATGAGACCAAGCGCAACCCGCTCACCGTGATGCCGCCGTTCAAGCGAAACCTTATCCTGAACGACAAAGAAATCGAGGAGATCGTCGATTTTCTTCAGACTCTATAGCGCAAAGCGCCTCGGATTCAGCGAGTCAATAAAAAGCTCAAGCCTGAACGGCTGAAATTACAGGGAGGATTGAATGCTGCGCAAGATATTCGTAGCGGCTGTATTCGTGCTCGGCACGGCGCAGCCTCTGCTGGCCGACAATGCCGTTGACCCGCAGGCGGACTTCAAGGCATTTCGGGAGTACTTCACCAAGCGTTTCCCCAAAGTGCCGCTGAACGATTTCGTCAACGGCCCTTATTCGATGGACGAGGGGCTGCGCAAGCAGTGGAAGTCGATCGAGGAGCTTCCGCCCTATGAGTTCGCGGTGGAACGCGGTAAGGATATGTTCGCGAAGCCGTTCAAGAGCGGCAAGACCCTTGGCGACTGCTTTCCAAACAAGGGCATCGGAATCCGCCAGAACTATCCCTATTTCGACACCAAATCCGGCGAAGTGATCACGCTGGAACTCGCGCTCAACCAATGCCGCGAGGCCAATGGCGAGAAGCCGTTCGACTACACCTCACAAGACATGGCCGCGTTGACGGCCTATATGGCGTTCACCTCACGCGGAAAGCCCTTCGATATCAAGATTCCGAACGATCCGAGGGCGCTGGCGGCTTATCGCAGCGGCGAGCAATACTTTTACACGCGCCGCGGTCAGCTTAATTTCTCCTGTGCGAGCTGCCATGTGCAAAGCCCGGGCGGGCATATCCGCACCGAGGTTCTTGCGCCGGCCCTCGGCATTCTCAACGCCATGCCGATCTACCGTTCCGCCTGGGAGAACATGGGGACGATTACCCGCCGCTTCCGGACCTGCAACAGTCAGGTGCGCGGAGTTCCGCTCCCGGGGCAGGACGTACTCTATCGGAATGTCGAATACTATCTCTCGTACATGGGCAACGGCCTGCCGATCTCGGGACCGGGCGCGCGTCCATAAACAGGGTCGAAGGCGGTCCGCTTGACGGATCGCCGACATTTTTGGAGGAAACACATGCGCACCCGTGCTTTGATCCGGCTAGCGGTCATTCTCTCGGTCGCGGGCCTGACGACGGCGGCCTTGGCCGCATCCGCGGATGACTTCAAGGCGGCCCTGGCCAAGGCCGAAGCGGCGAACAAGCAAGCCGGCGCTCTCAAGAATCAATGGACGACGACGGCGAACGCACTCAAAGCCGCCCAGAAAGCCGCCGCTAGCGGCAATTTCGACGAGGCCGTCGAGCATGCAAACCAAGCCGAGGCCCTGGCCAACGCGTCCATAGTGCAGGTCAAGGCGGAAGAAACGGCCTGGACTGCGGCCATCGTCCGCTGAGCTCCGTGTTATTTCTTATCGAGAAGGGGTGAAAAAAGATGATCACCCGACGTGAAATACTCCAAGTCGGCGCCGCCACGGCGGCTCTCATGGCCGGAGGCGACAGCTTCACCCGCGCGCTGGCGCAGCAGCGCGTCGCCGAGGCGGAACTGCTGAAATTCGACGCGCTTGGCAACGTCACGCTGTTGCATGTGGCCGACATCCACGGCCAGTTGGTGCCGGTCTATTTCCGCGAGCCATCGATCAATCTCGGCGTTGGCGAAGCGCGGGGACAGCCACCCCATCTGACCGGCAAGGATTTCCTCAATCATTTTGGCATTCCGGCGAAGTCCGCCGCGGCCTACGCGTTGACCTCGGATGATTTTGCGGCGCTGGCGAAGAGCTACGGCTGCATCGGCGGGCTCGACCGGCTAGCGACCGTCATCAAGCGCGTGCGTGCCGAGCGCGGCGACAAAGTGCTGTTCCTCGACGGCGGCGATACCTGGCAGGGTTCGATGGGCGCGAACATGAGCAAAGGCCAGGACATGGTCGATTGCATGGCGCTGCTCAAGCCCGACGCCATGACCGGCCATTGGGAATTCACCTATGGTGAGACGCGTGTCAACGAGCTGGCCAAGTCGCTCGGCTTTCCATTCCTGGCGCTTAACGTGCGCGACACCGAATGGAACGAGCCGGTGTTCGAAGCGATGAAGATGTTCGAGAAGGGCGGTGTCAAGATCGCCGTGCTCGGACAAGCCTTTCCTTATACGCCGGTCGCCAATCCGCGCTGGATGATACCGAAATGGTCGTTCGGCATCCGCGAAGAGGATGTGCGCGCCAATGTCGAGAAAGCGCGCAAAGGCGGCGCGCAACTCGTGGTGCTGCTGTCGCACAATGGGTTCGACGTCGACCGCAAGCTCGCCACGCGCGTTGCCGGCATCGACGTGATCCTCACCAGCCATACGCACGACGCTATCCCAGAGGCGATCAAGGTCGGTAACACGCTGCTGATTGCCTCGGGCAGCCACGGCAAGTTCGTTTCACGGCTCGACCTCGACGTGCAGAACGGTGCCGTAAAGGGCTTCCGCTACAAGCTGATCCCGCTGTTCGCAGACGCAATCGCGCCGGATGCCGAAATGACGGCGGCGATCGCCAAAGCGCGCGCGCCCTATGCCAAGGATTTGGCGCGCGTGGTGGGGCAGGCGGACTCGCTGCTGTACCGGCGCGGCAATTTCAACGGCACCTTCGACGACGTGATCTGCGCGGCGCTTCTGAAGGAGCGCGACGCCGAGATCGCGCTGTCGCCCGGCTTCCGCTGGGGCACCAGCGTGCTGCCCGGCCAGCCGATCACGCTGGAGGACATCCACAACGCCACCGCCATCACCTATCCGCAGGTCTATCGTATCAGCATGAACGGCCAGCGGCTCAAGGACGTGCTGGAGGACGTCGCCGACAACCTGTTCAACCCCGATCCCTATTACCAGCAGGGCGGCGACATGGTGCGCTGCGGCGGGCTCGGCTACGCCATCGACATCTCGAAGCCGATCGGGAGCCGCATTTCGGCCATGACGCATCTGAAATCCGGCCAGCCCATCGAACCGAACAAGGATTACACCGTGGCCGGCTGGGCCAGCGTCAACGATGGTACGCAAGGTCCGCCGGTGTGGGAACTCGTGGAACGCTATGTGGCGGCGGAGAAAACCGTACGGGTGACGCCCAACAGCAGCGTGAAAATTTCCGGGGCCTAAGCGCAGTTGACTATTACATTCAATAATTAGAATGTGATAAGAGCGGGCCATCCGCCGGGAGCTGCCGATGACAGAGCCAATCAACCGAATGAAGGCCTCGCGCCGCCGATTTCTTGCTGGCGCTGCAGGTTTCACTGCAGGTCTTGCCGCCGCGGGCGCAAGCGTGCGCGCCGCGCTCGCCGACAACGTCAAGAATTTGCCGCCGAACGTGCCGGACTGGACGCGCCAACTCGGCGCCGGCGTCGGCGAAACGCCCTACGGCGTGCCGTCGAAATATGAAAAGGATGTCATCCGCCGCACCGTGCCCTGGCTCACTGCGACGCCGGAGTCTTCAGTTGCCTTTACGCCGCTGCACGAGCTGGACGGCATCATCACGCCGAACGGCCTGTGCTTCGAGCGCCACCACGGCGGCCTCGCCGAGGTCGATCCGCACGACTACCGGCTCATGATCCATGGCCTCGTCGACAAGCCGCTGATCTTCACGCTCGAGGACATCAAGCGGCTGCCGCGCGTCAACAAAATCTATTTCCTCGAATGCGCGGCCAATTCCGGCATGGAATGGCACGGCGCGCAGCTTAACGGCTGCCAATATACCCACGGCATGTTGCATTGTGTGCAGTACACCGGCGTGCCGCTCAAGCTTTTGTTGGAGCAGGCGGGCGTGAAGCCGAACGCCAAATGGATTCTGGCCGAGGGCGCCGACGCTGCGGCGATGGACCGCTCGATCCCGCTCGACAAGGCACTCGATGATTGTCTCGTTGCCTATCGCATGAATGGCGAGATGCTGCGGCCGGAGCAGGGCTATCCGGTGCGCTTGGTGGTGCCTGGTTGGCAGGGCAATGTCTGGGTGAAATGGCTGCGCCGCATCAAGGTCGGCGATCAGCCCTGGTACACACGTGAAGAGACATCGAAATACACCGACCTGTTACCCGACGGCCGCGCACGCAAGTTCACTTATGTGATGGACGCCAAATCGGTGATCACCTCGCCGTCGCCGCAGGCGCCGCTCAAGCAGAAGGGCTTCACGGTGATCTCGGGCCTCTCCTGGTCTGGCCGCGGCAAGGTCGAGCGCGTCGACGTCTCGCTGGATGGGGGCCGTAACTGGGGGACCGCGCGCATCGACGGGCCGGTGTTCGACAAGGCCTGCGTGCGCTTCTACGCCGAGATCGATTGGAACGGCGAGCCGCTGCTCCTGCAATCGCGTGCCATGGATCAGACCGGCTATGTGCAGCCGACCAAGGACGCCCTGCGCAAGATCCGCGGCGTCAATTCGATCTACCACAACAACGGCATCCAGACCTGGTCGGTCAAAGCCAACGGGGAGGTCGAGAATGTCGAAGTTGGTTAGTTTCGCCGCCCTGCTGCTTCTGCTCGCCGCGCCGGCGCTGGCGCAGGGCAAGAAGGACACTACCCGCAATTACGGCATCGGCCACGCCGCCACGCCGGCCGAGATCGCCGGTTGGGACATCGACGTACGTCCCGACGGGCAGGGCGCGCCGCCGGGCCACGGCTCGGTGAAGGAAGGAGAGAAGGTCTACATGGACAAATGCGCAGCTTGCCACGGCGAGTTCGGCGAAAGCGCCGGGCGCTGGCCGCAACTCGCGCAAGGCAGCGGCACGCTCGCCTCCGGCAATCCGGTAAAGACGGTTGGCTCGTATTTCCCGTATCTGTCGAGCGTGTTCGATTATGTACGCCGCGCCATGCCGTTCGGCGACGCGCAGTCGCTCTCGAACGACGAGCTTTATGCCGTTGTCGCCTACGTGCTCAACCTGAACGATATCGTCGATGACAAGTTCGTGCTGTCGAAGGAAACCTGGGCGCAGGTGAAAATGCCGAATGCCAACGGCTTCTACGACGACGACCGCGAAAAGACCGAAAAGGCGTTCTGGAGCGCCAGCCCCTGCATGAGCAATTGTGGGGCGCCTGTGAAGATCACCGGCCATGCGCAGGCGGTCGATGTAACGCCAGACGACAAGGGCAAGAAGCAAGGGGTCGAGTAAGACTCCGCGCTTCCACCATCCGCTCATCCCGCGCAAGCGGGAATCCAGTTCTTTTTCGCGTTGGGTCCTCGCTTGCGCCGGGACGAGCGGGCTATTTTGCCTATGCGCAGAATTTCGCATATGACATCACGGCAAACTCCTAGCCGGAATTCTTCATGACCAAACTCAATCTATCCCTGGCCGTCGGCCCCTATGACCGCACGCGCGCGCTGATCGACGGCACCGTGCGGATCGACGGCGTTAACGCCACCGGCATGACGCTGTCGCCGGAAGAAATCTTCTTCCGCGCCTTTCGCCATGCCGAATTCGACATCTGCGAATTGTCGCTGTCGAGCTTCACGGTCAAGACCGCGCAAGGCGCATGCCCCTATGTCGGCGTGCCGGCCTTCGTGTCGCGCGCCTTCCGCCACACCTCGATCTATGTCCGCACTGACCGCATCAAGAAGCCGGCCGATCTGAAGGGCAAGAAAGTCGGCGTGCCGGAATATCAACTGACCGCCAATGTCTGGGCGCGGGCCATCCTGGAAGAGGATCACGGCGTCAAGCCGTCCGACATCCAATGGGTGCGCGGCGGCATCGAGGATGCCGGCCGGCCGGAGAAGATCAGCATTAAGCTGCCACCCGATGTGAAGCTGGAAGACGCGTCCGCGGACAAATCGATTTCGGCCTTGCTGGCGGAGGGGGCGATCGACGGTTTCATCGCGCCGCGCCCGCCGTCTTTTGTGCGGAACACGCCGAATGTCGGCTGGCTGTTTCCCGATCCGGTGGCGGCCGCTAAGGACTATTTCAAGCGCACTGGCATTTTTCCGATCATGCATCTGGTCGGCGTGCGGCGCAGCCTCGCCGAGCAGCACCCATGGCTGCCGGGCGCGGTGCTCAAGGCCTTCGAGCAATCGAAGCGGCATGCGCTCGAGCTTTTGAGCGATACTTCGGCGACCAAGGTGACGTTGCCGTTCGTCGAGGAGCGGCTGGCCGAAGCCCGCGCCCTAATGGGGGATGATTTCTGGTCCTACGGCCTCGCACCAAATCGCAAGACGCTGGAGGCGTTCCTGCGCCACCATCACGCGCAGGGCTTGTCCTCGCGCCTGGTGACGCCGGAGGAGATGTTCCACCCCGGCACGCACGAGGGCTTCAAACTTTAGCCGGGAGGTGACGATGAAGGACTTGCCCGCTCTAATCGCACTATCCGCCGTCATGGGTATCAGTATGTCAGCATCAGCCGCCGAAATTAACGTCATGAGCGGGGGCGCGCCGAAGGAAGTCTTCGCGCTGCTCACGCCGAAGTTCGAACAACAGACCGGCAACAAGGTGAAGTTCACCTATGCGGTTATCACCGCGATCCGCGAGAAACTCGCGGCGGGGGAGAAAGCCGACGTGCTGATAATGCCAGTGCCTGTGCTTGATGCGCTGGCCAAGGATGGCAAGGTGCGCGCCGATGCGCGCGCGATGTTCGGTACCTTGGGCATCAGTGTGGTGGTGAAGGAGGGAGCGGCCAAGCCCGATATTTCCACCAAGGAGAAATTCAAGGCAGCGATGCTCGCCGCTAAATCGGTGGTGCACGCGACCCCCGGGCAGACGCCGAGCGGCAACCACATGGCCAAGGTGATCGAACAGCTCGGCATCGGCGACGCCATGGCCAAGAAGGTGATCCACAAGCCGGCGCTCGACGGCGGCGTTGAATTGGTTGCCTCGGGCGAAGCGGAGATCGGAATCTATCCGGCGAGCGAAGTCGCCGGCATCAAGGGCATCAGCATGGTCGGGCCGTTGCCGGAGGGGATCGACCTCACCATCGTCTACGGCGGGGCGGCGATGACCCGCGGCGCGGTGGCCGATGCTGCGGCGGCCTTCGTCAAATTCATGGCGGCGCCGGAAAATCGCGCTGTCTGGAAAGAAGCCGGCTTCGAGCCGCCGCATTGACGTCTATGACAGTCACCGTCACCAGCATTGCCGGCGGCGCGCCCAAGCCGGTGTTCGACCGGCTCGGCCCGTTATTTGAACAGCGCGCTGGCTACAGACTTAACGCCCTCTACGACACCATGAGCGGCATTGCAGGACGCGTGGTGGCGCACGAGACGCTCGACGTCCTTGTCATGCCGGTACCGCTGATCGAGGCTTACGTGCGGGACGGCACGGTGTTGCCGGCCGGACGCGCGGCGCTCGCCAATATCGGGCTCGCTGTCGGCGTCAGGGCCGGAAGCAAAATTCCGGATGTCTCGACGCCGGAGACGCTACGCGCAGCGCTGCTGGCAGCGCGAACCGTCGTGCACGCGCCGCCGAGCGCGACGCCGAGCGGCGCGCAGAGCGACAAGATCATCAAGGAACTCGGGCTCGAGCAGGCCCTGGCGGGCCGCGTCACGCACAAGGCGGGGCTTGCCGGCGGTGTGGCCATGATCGCGAGCGGCGAAGCGGAACTCGGCATTTTCCCGAACAGCGAGATCGCCAATGCCGCGGGAGTCGCGTCGGCGGGCGCGCCGCCGGCGGCGCTGAATTTAAACGTCGTTTATGGCGCGGGCGTCACCGCCGTCAGCAAGGCGCCCGGGCCGGCGGCGGAGTTCATTCGGTTTCTGACCGAGCCGGAGAGCCGCAAGGTGTGGTTCGCCTGTGGCTTCGATCCGCTGGCGGATTGACCGGTCAGGTCCGCCTGATGCTGTCGAGGCCGCCGAGCCGGCCGACCAGCGCATTGGCCGCGATCGCCAGCACGAACAGAACGATCAGCATGGCGTACATGCGCGGCATGTCGAAGGTGCTGTAAGCATTGATGATCAGGAAGCCGACCCCTTTGTTCGACAGCTTGGTTTCCGCCAGCAGCGTGCCGATCAGCGCGACGCCTAAGCCCAGCCGGATGCCGTTGATGATCGGATGGCGCATGGCGGGCAGATAGATCTTCATCACCATCTGCCAGGGGTTGGCGCGGAAGCTATTGCCGACGCGGATCAGCACCTTGTCAATGCCGCGCATGCCGGCAGCGACGCTGAGCGCCACCGGAAAGAAGCAGGACAGCGTGCCGAGCGCGACTTTGGATTCGGGACCGACGCCGAACCACATGATCATGACCGGGAAAAAGATGATCTTTGGCGTCGGGCCGAGATAGTAGATGTAGGACTCGAAGGCTTTCGACAGGAACGAATTGGCGCCGAGCAGGATGCCGACAACGAGCCCCGACAGCCCGCCAATCAAAAGGGCTACGCCGATCTCGGCTGCGGTGACGCCGAGGTTGAAATAGTAGCTGGGGCTAATGAGCAGTCCGATCAACGCCCGCAGGATCGACAGCAGCGAAGGCACCACGTCACGGTAGAGCCAGCCGGAATGGGAAAGAAATTCCCAGGCCGCCAAAGCGCCGAGAATGATCGCCGCGCGCAGCAGCGTCACCGGGCTCAGCCTCGCGGCGGGAGCCGCCGCCTGCATCAATCGACCGGTCTCAGCCATCGCTCAATCTTTTCCAGGGCCATGAAGAACAACACGCTCACCAGAATGACGAAACAGATCGCGGCATAGGTGCCGGGGAGATCGTAGCGCTCGGCGAGATCCTCGATGAGCTGGCCAAGACCGCCGTAGTTGATCAGGAACTCGACGCCGACGATGTTGATCAGCGCAAAAATAAGCCCCAGCCTTAAGCCGACAAAAATGGTCGGCAGCGCCGCCGGAAACAGAATCTTCCAGAACTGCTGGGAGGGCGTCAGATTGAAGCTGCGCCCGACATTGACCAGCACCTTGCGGGTGCCGGCGATGCCCTCGATCGTTTTCAGGATCACCGGCGGCAGCGCGGCGATGAAGCCGATCATGATGATGGTCCAGGCGTTGCGGCCGAAGATCACCATGAACAACGGATACATCAGCACCACGGGCGCCGAAGCCATGGCGGCCACCCAGGTCTCGCAGGCCTGTTGCAGCAGCTTAAAGCGGTGCATCAGGACGCCGCCGGCGATGCCGAACACGGTGATCATGGCGCCGGCCGTCAGACATTCCGCGGCGGTGAGCATGAAGCGGCTCAACACGTGTTCTTTTGTGATCACCCGGTAGAAGCTGCTGATGATCTCGGAAGGCGGCGGCACGATGAAGCGGTTGATGACGCCGGTCTGGATGAGAATTTCGGCCGCCAGCAAGAACAGCACCAGCCCGCCTATACCGACGACCGCGGCCGTGGAATTGCCGACGCTTGAAAGTCTGACGGGCTTGGCGGCGGTCACGACGCAGGGCCTTCGTGGTGCAGCACGTGGGATTCCTCGTCCTGCATGCCGCGGCTTGCCTCTTCGCGCAGGTCGTTCCAGATTGCCGCGACATAGTGGCCGAAGGCGTCGCTGGTAACGACTTCCGAGGTCCGCGGGCGCGGTAAGTCGATATCGACGATGCGCTTCGTCTTGCCCGGCCGGTAGGTCATCACCAAAATGCGGTCGGACATCTGCACGGCTTCGGTGATGTTGTGGGTGATCAGCAAAGTCGTTTGTTTGAGCTGCTGCTGGATCTGCAGCACCTTGTCGCCGAGCAGGAGCCGCGTCTGCTCGTCGAGCGCGGCGAAGGGCTCGTCCATCAGCAGTATCTTCGGCTCGGAGGCGAGCGTGCGGGCGAGCGAAACGCGCTGGCGCATGCCGCCGGAGAGTTCGCCCGGATAGCGGTTCTCGAAGCCGGCTAGGCCGACCAGCGCGATGAAATGCCGCGCGCGCTCGGCGCGTTGCGCGCGTGGCATGCCGATAAGTTCGAGTGGGAAGGCGACATTGTCGACCACCGTGCGCCAGGGAAACGTCGATTCCTCCTGGAACACCATGCCGATCGATTTGTGCGGACCGGCAATCGTTTCGCCGGCGACGCTGACCACGCCCTGGTGATGGTTGAGCAGGCCGCCGATTACGTTGAATAATGTCGATTTGCCGCAGCCGGACGGGCCGATGACCGAGAGGAATTCGCCCGGCCTGACCTTGAACGATATGTTGTCGACCGCGGTGATCGGGCCTTCCGCCGTGTCGTAACGCACGACGATGTCATCCACCAGCAGGATGGCGTCGTCAGCGTTATGTCCGCCGGCGAGCATGGTCATTCACTCTTGCGCGTCATCGCCGCGGTCACGTCGGCCGTGTAGCCCGGCTCCACGCGCACGTCGACCACGGCGACCTCGCCGGCCTCGACCGCGGCGATCGCCTTGGCGAAGGCGGACGCAAGATCGCCGATCGCGGTGACCGGTCCGAAGCCTTGCGCGCCTTGTGCGCGACGCGATGGCCGCAATGTCGATGTCGGGTTCGGAAATGCGTTGGCCGATCCAGCGGTTCTCGATCGGGCGGTTGCGCGTGCGGGCGACGCGCTCCTGGTGCAGTTCGTCGTTGAAGAAGGAGCGGTTGTTGGCCACCACGATCAGCAGCGGAATCTTGTAATGCGCCGCCGTCCACAGCGCGGTGCAGCCCATCATGAAATCGCCGTCGCCGCAGACCGCGACCGGCAGCCGGCCAGAGCCTTTGAGCGCGAGCGCGGCGCCGACCGAAATGCCGGGGCCGCCGCCGACGCCGCCACCGCCGTCGGAGCCAAGATAATCGAGCGGGTGATTGAACGCCCAGCTCGCGCCGTTCCAGGACAGCGAAATGTGGGTGAGGCTCACCGGCCGTTCGCCGACTGTTTCACGCAGCGCCGTCGAGAGGTGGTCGACTGTGAGCTTGTCGCCGCTCGGCTTCAAGAACTCTTTGGCGCGGCTCGCGACCACACCGGGCCCGCCTGGCCCGAGCGCGGTGAGCAGCGCTGGCACGGCGGCATCGGGCTCGCAATCGATGAGGACGTCGACCGGCGGCAGGCCCTGATAGTCCATGCTCCAGCCGTTGTGCAGGCGATGATCGACCGACACCTGCACGACCTTGGCGGCGATCTTGCCGGCCTTCTTGAAGACGCCGGCGAGATCGAGCCAATCGAGGCTGAGAATGACATCGGCCGTTTTGATGGCTTCGGCTGCTTCCGGCGCCAGCACGGTGCCGCCGGGCGCGCCGGCGTGGAGAGGATGGAACGTCGGGAAGGAAGCGGCGATCTTGAGATCGGTCACGACGCTCGCATTCAGCCGCTCGGCGAGCGCGACGCGTTCGTTCCACGCCGTCTCCCTGCGCGAGGCGCGGCCGGCGAGGATGACCGGATGCTTGGCGTTGCGCAGCAGATCGGCGGCCTGCTTGACGGCCTCGGCGGACGGCGCGCTCGCGACCTCGGGCATGAAACGCTTGGCGTCGATCGGCGGCACAGGGTCGGCGAGCTTTTCCTCCTGCATGCCGGCGTCGAGATTGACGTAGGTCGGACCGCGCGGCGCAGTATTGGCGATCCAGCCGGCGCGCAGGATCGCTTCGCGCGCGGCAAGCGGGGAGGCCGGCTGGTCGTCCCATTTGGTGTAGCCGCGCACCAGCGCGCCCTGGTCGCGCGCGGTGTGGATCCAGTCGATCCACGGCCGCCGCTTGGCGGCGTCGACCGGGCCGGTGGCGCCGAGCACCACCATCGGCATGCGGTCGCACCAGGCATTGAAGAAGGCCATGGTGGCGTGCATCAGCCCGACATTGGAATGCACCGCCGCGGCCATCGCCTTGCCGGTGACCTTGGCATAGCCGTGTGCGATGGCGACCGCGCTTTCCTCGTGCAGGCAGAGCAGCAACTGCGGCCGCTCATTGCCGAGATAATTCACCAGGCTGTCGTGCAAGCCGCGATAACTGGCGCCGGGATTGAGCGCGATATAGGGGATGTCGAGCGCGCGCAGCGCGTCGGCCACTACGTCGCTGCCGAAGCCGGCGGCGTTGACGCCGGCCAGCACCGGGCGATCGAGCGACGCGATGGCGGCATCGCGCGCGGAAGGCTTTTTCGCGCTGTCGCGTTGGGAATTCGACACGTGTTGGATCCTGGCATGTTACTGGTTTGGCCCGCCCATGCGGGGCTGGGCGGCATTTGAACCGGATCACGAGCCCTGACGCAACCGGGCCAGCACCTTGAGGCCGGCATAACCGTCGGCCGGCTCCATGCCGACCTTGCGCTGGAAAGCGAGGATGGCCTTGATCGTGTCCGAGCCGGTGCGGCCGTCGATGCCGTCGGTCTTGAAACCCTGGTCGTTGAGGCGGCGCTGAATCTCCTTCACTTCCGCGAGGGTCGGCACGCGCTCGCCGCCGGGGAACTGCTGGACGAAGGGCGGGTCGCCGCGGATCAGGTCGCCGAGGTGGCACAGCGCCAGCGTGTAGCTGGTCGACGGGTTGTAGGCATGCACGGCGTAGAAATTCTGCCCGACCAGAAAGGCCGGCCCGCCGGGTACCGGGACCCATAATTTGGCACGGTCGCTCGCACGCGCGAAGGCCTTGCCGTCGGCGCGTTTGACGCCGAGCGCCTGCCATTGCGCGTAAGAGCGCCAGCCGCCCGGCGCGCGGCCGGCAAGGCGCACTTCGCAGCCCCAGGCTTCGCCGCGCCGGTATTTGCCGCGCTCGACCAGAAAGCGCGCGGTGCCGGCGAGCGAGTCGTCGGGTTTGCCGAACGGCGTAATGCGGCCGTCGCGGTCGTAGTCGACGCCCATGTGCAGCCACACCTCCGGCATCCATTGGGTATGGCCCATGGCGCCGGCCCAGGAGCCGATCATGTCGGCAGGTTTCGCCCAGCCGCGATCGACAATGGTGAGCGCGTTGATGAGTTCGGTCTCCCAATAGCGGCGGCGGCGCGGTTCGCCCCAGGCGAGCGCGGCCAGCGCCGGAATCACCGGCCGCATGTATTTGCGGTTGACGATGACGTCGCCGAACGACGACTCCATGCCCCACAGGCCAAGCATGATGTAACGGTCGACGCCGTAGTCCTTTTCGATGCGCGCCAAGAGGTCCGCATATTCCTTGGCGCGCTCCTTGCCGGTGATGACGCGCCAGTCCGAGCAGCGGCGGTTGATGTATTGCCAGACTTGTTCGGTGAATTCCGGCTGCGCGTGGTACTCGGCGATGACGCTGGTGTCCGGCGTGACCGCGGTCATGACGCGGTCGTAGGTCGCCTCCGTAACGCCGCGCCCGATCGCGCGGGCGCGGAAGCCGGCGACCCAACGGGCGAAGGCGGGCGGTTGCGCGGCAAGTGATGCGCGGCCGAGCGCCAGGCTCGCGCCTGCGCCCAGCGCGAACGACAGGCAGGTGCGCCGGGTCACCGGCACAATCGATCGAAGGACACGGCTGGAAGAGATTCGCGGCATGGCCGCAGTCTATGCGCCGCGGCTTGCGATCAATAGCCCGCGGTAGAACTTCACGATGGAACCGGCGTCAGTTCTCGGCCTCGTGACGCCGCCGGTGGCGGATACGATGGACGTGGCGGCGCCGGTGCGGCTTGGCGCGCTCCGGGGCGGCTTCCCGCACCTTCACCGGCGGTTCCGGCGCTGCCGCGGGCGGCGCCGCGCCGGCTTCGTCTGGCGGCGTCGGATGCAAGATCACCGGCAGTTTGACTGGAACCGGCAGTGACGGTTCGCCCGGCTTGATCTCGGTGCCGCGGCCGCCGATCAGCCGCTCATAGGCCGCGACCAGCGTCATGTAGGGATTGACCCACACCCAACCGATCGAGGTGAACACCTGAATGTTGAAATGGAGATGATAGGAGGTGCCGTTCTCAAAGTCGCCCCAGGTCGCGACCTTGCCGATGATCTCGCCTTCGCTCACCTGCCTTCCATTGAGCAGGCCGTCCGCGTCCATGAATTTCGGATTCATGTGCAGGTAGCGGAAGCGCACGTGCTCGTTGGCGGTATTGACCACGATATAGGCGCCAAGATATCCCGGCACGCGCCGGATCGTGCCGTCCGCAACGGCGGCGACGTAATCTTGATAGGGCAGGCAGCGGTCGGCCTCGGCGTTGTTGAGCGTGCATTTCGCCGGACGGATATCCTCGCCCTGGTGGCCGTAACCGCCGGGACATTGGCCGACTAGGAAGTCGCGCTGTTCGCAGAAATTGTCGCGCCACGGATAAGTGAAATTCACCGCCGCCGATTCGTCGAACACCAGCGGCAGGCCATTGACTTTGCATTCGTATGGCGCCCCCTTGCGGCCCGTGCGCCCGCTGATACCCGTCTTGTAGCAATCGCCCCACGGCATGAACGATTGCGATTTCACGTAAGCCGGCGCAAACGCGATCGGAAACCGCATGTGCGCATAGACATGGTAGTCGGTGCGGCCCGGCATCTTCCTCCAGCCGGTGTTGTCGATCAGATCGCCGGGCGCGTAATAGGTGAAATCCGATTTGGCCGCCGGCCGGCTGAGGTCAGACGTCGGTTCAGCCAATTTCGCCGGCGCGCCGCCGGCGATGCGCAACTGGCGCAGGAACGCGACCGCGATCGGATCGGCCTCCTTGCATGCCAGGTGCCGCGACGACGGGTGCATGTCGTAGCACTGGATGGAGAGCACGTAAGGCACGCCATCGCGCTGGAACACATAGCGCATATGCGCTTCGCTCAAGACGCGCCGGATGCCGGGAAATGCGTCGAGCAACTCCTTCGGCGGAGGGTCTTCTTTTTCAATGTTGTTGGGGCCGTCGAGCGCGTAGACAAAGGCGGCGCCGGTGATCTCGGCCACGATCGGCTTGCTGTAATGGGTGTCGAAGCCCTCGGCAACGAAGGTCGCGTCGTAGCCTGCCGGTCCGGGCAGAAAGAACTTCGTCGGACGGAACGATCCGAAATACTTGTCGGATGTTTCGGCCTCGGGCTTGCCGTCGGCGACGTCCTTGCGAAAGGCATCGACGTCGAACGGCAGCAGCACCGGCACCGTGCTCTTGGCGATGCCGGCAAAGCGTTTGCCGGTGATCGCGTTGAGGCGGGCGAAGGCCTCGACCGGCGGCTCCGCCGCACGGCCGGTCAGGCTCGCCGCCGCCGCGTCCCATTTGACGTCGCCCAGCGTGATGACCGGGCTTTCCATCTCGCCCGCGATCACCGGCCCGCCGACGAGCAACGCCAGGGTTACAACAACGGCACGTTTCAACAAGCGTCCCTCATCCGGCCCGCCAGCCCAGACTGCAAGGTCGGTTGGCCGAACTTAGCGGTATCGCTTCCCGGCATACAAGGGCGGCGCCGTGGTGTAGGCTCGCGCCTCACGGAATAGACGGAGAAACGCGCGATATGACGGTCAATGAAGCAGGCAGGCTGGTCGGCGCCGAGCGCCAGCCGGAAATCATCGAGAGCGGCGGCACGGCCCGGCTGCACCTGACGCTCGCCACCACCGACTACGATCATGTGCGCGACTTGATGAACGGCGTGGTGCGCGCCGAAGGCATCGTGCTCACCGGTTTCGTGCTGCCGGTAGAGGAAATCTTCTTCCGCTTCATCAAGAACCGCGAGTGGGACGTTTCCGAAATGTCGTTCGGCAAGTTCATCGGCTATGCCTCGCAGGGCAATTCGCCCTTCATCGGCATTCCGGTGTTTCCATCGCGCGTGTTCCGTCATTCCGCGTTTTATGTGCGCGCCGACCGCGGCATCAAGTCGCCGAAGGACCTCGAGGGAAAAACCGTCGGCATTCCGGAATGGGCGCAGACTGCGGGGATCTACGCGCGCGGTTTCTTGAGCGAGACGGCGGGCGTCGATCTGAACAAGATCAAATGGGTGCAGGCCGGCATGAACGAGGCCGGCCGCGAGGAGAAAGTCGAGTTCACGCTGCCCAAGGGCATTCAATATTCGCAGCGCCGCGACTCGAGCCTGAGCGCCATGCTCAAGTCGGGCGAACTCGACGCGGCGATCTCCGCGCGCGTGCCGGACGCCTTCATCACGGGCGCGGGCAAGATCGCGCGGCTCTATCCGGACTATCGCGACGAGGAGATGCGCTATCACGAGGCGACCGGCATCTTCCCGATCATGCATGTCATCGCCATGCGCCGCGCCGTGTTCGAGCGCTATCCGTGGGCGGCGATGAACCTGTTCAAGGCATTCGACCAAGCCAAGGAGCGCAGCCTCGATCGGGTCCGCGACCTCACCGCCTCGCGCATTCCGGTGCCGTGGTCGGCGGCGATTACCGATGAATTCGGCAAGGGCTTCGGCGCCGATCCGTTTCCTTATGGCCTCGAGGCCAACCGCAAGACGCTCGACGCCTTCTGCCGCTTTGCCCACGACCAGGGTGTCACGGCGCAACGGCTGACGCCGGACGACCTGTTTCCGAAGGAAGTAAGGGCGGGTGTGCGAGTTTAATCCTTCGCGCGCTCGACATAGGCGCCGTCGGCGGTCATCACCACCACGCGGGTGCCGGGCACGATGTGGGTCGGCACCATGGTGCGCACGCCGTTCGAGAGGATCGCCGGCTTGAACGAACCCGACGCGGTTTGCCCCTTCATCGCCGGTTCGGTCTCGGTGATTTCCAGCGTCACCTTCTGCGGAATCTCCAGCGAGATGGCGATCCCTTCGTGGATGGCAAGCTGGACTTTCATGCCCTCCTGCAGATAGGCGGCCATGTCACCGACGATATCGGCTTGCAGGGCGACCTGGTCGTAAGTCTGGTCGTTCATGAAATGGAAGCCGTCGCCGTCCTGGTAGAGGTAGGAATATTCCACTTCCTCGACATGGGCGCGTTCGACCCCGTCGGTGGTCTTGTAACGCATCTGGGTCTTCACGCCGTCGGAAATCCGGCGCATATCGATTTGCGTGGTGGGGGTGCCCTTGCCGGGGTGAAAACTTTCCGCGTTGAGGACGACATAGAGCTTACCGTCGATTTCGACGATATTGCCTTTGCGGAGCTGGCTAGCGATGACCTTCACGATAGCAATCCTTGATTTGTGGGCGGTACAAAACCGCGGTTTCGGGCCGCACCATAGCGATCTTGGCGCGGGATGCCAGTCTTTCTCATGTCCGGTTTTTGCCCCGTTCCCTTGAGGTAAATGTGCGAGAAAGCCCGCCATTTTGGCTTCCCGGCGCACATGCCGGCCGCCAGTCCTTCCTGCGGGCGCGCGGGGGCATTGCCGCCGCTGTGCGGGCCTGGTTTACCGCCAACGATTTCGTCGAAGTGGAAACCGCCACGCTGCAGATTTCGCCCGGCAACGAGACCCATCTGCATGCCTTCGCCACTGAGCTGATCGGGTCCGGCGGGGAGCGGCGGACGCTTTACTTGCGGACCTCGCCGGAGTTCGCCTGCAAGAAGCTGCTAGCGGCGGGCGAGACGCGCATCTTCGATTTCGCCCGCGTGTTCCGCAACCGCGAGCGGGGCGCGCTGCATCATCCCGAATTCACCATGCTGGAATGGTACCGGGCAAACGAGCCCTATGAGGCGCTGATGGACGATTGCTCGGCGTTGCTGGCCGAGGCGGCGCGCGCGGCTGGCGCCAAGCAATTCACCTTCCGCGGTAAGACCGTCGACCCTTACGCCGCGGCGGAGCGGGTGACGGTGGCGGAGGCGTTCGAACGTCACGCCGGCGTCGATCTGCTGGCGACGGTTGCCGGCGGGCGGGGCGACCGAACAAAGCTTGCCGCCGCAGCGGCCAAGGCCGGGTTGGCCACCGCGGCCGACGATAGCTGGGGCGATATCTTCTGCCGCATTCTGGCCGAGCGGGTCGAGCCGCATCTCGGCCTTGGCCGCTCTACTCTATTATATGAGTACCCGCTGCCACTGGCGGCGCTGGCGCGGCCGAAACCGGGCAGCGACAAGGTCGCCGAGCGCTTCGAGCTTTATGCCTGCGGGGTGGAACTCGCCAATGCGTTCGGCGAACTCACCGACGTTGCCGAGCAGAGCCGACGCTTCGAGGTCGCGATGGAGGAGAAGCAACGCATTTACGGCGAGCGCTACCCGATGGATGAGGATTTTCTGGCGGCGCTTGCGACGATGCCACAGGCATCGGGCA
This sequence comes from uncultured Alphaproteobacteria bacterium, assembly GCA_963821785.1. Classification (GTDB taxonomy): domain Bacteria; phylum Pseudomonadota; class Alphaproteobacteria; order Rhizobiales; family Xanthobacteraceae; genus Pseudolabrys. The sequence continues at coordinate 313,144 of CAWGFC010000002.1, forward strand.
TCGCGCTTGGATTCGACCGGCTGGTAATGCTGGCCACGGGCGCACAACGCATCGAACAGGTGATTTGGACGCCGGTGATCGATACCTAATCTGTCATGGCCGGGCTTGACCCGGCCATCCACGTCTTGCTTTTCGGACTTGTTAAAGGCGTGGATGCCCGGCACAAGGCCGGGCATGATGAGTGGAGCCAAGATCATGCCGTCATCGACCCTCCGTACCTCGGCCCAATTGTGCCATCGAGGCTTGGCACCGCCCGAGGAGCGCGCCGCCTTGGGCGCGGTGGCGGCGCGCTACGCGGTGGCGCTGCCGCAGGCCTTGGCCGATATCATCGATCCGCACGATCCGCATGATCCGATCGCACGCCAGTTCGTTCCTGACGCGGCTGAGCTCGACGTTCAGCCGCAAGAGCTCGCTGATCCGATCGGCGACGACGCGCACTCGCCGGTCGAGGGCATCGTGCATCGTTATCCCGACCGCGTGCTGCTCAAGCTCACGCCGGTTTGCGCGGTCTATTGCCGGTTCTGCTTCCGGCGCGAGATGGTCGGGCCGGAGAAGGGCAAGGCGCTGTCGGCGGAAGCGCTGAACGCCGCGCTCGACTACATCCGCGCCCGTCCGGAAATCTGGGAGGTGATCCTCAGCGGCGGCGATCCGCTGGTGCTGTCGGCACGCCGCCTGCGCGCGGTGATGCGGGAACTTGCCGGCATCGCGCACGTCAAGGTGCTGCGCATCCACACGCGCGTGCCAGTAGCGGAGCCGGCGCGGATCACGGCGGAACTGGTGCGGGCGATCAAGGTCAAGGGCAAGCCGACTTACATGGCGCTGCATATCAACCATCCGCGCGAATTGACCGATGCGGCGCGTGCCACCTGTGCCCGCATGGCCGATGCCGGGCTTGTGCTGCTCGGCCAGTCGGTGCTGCTCAAGGGCGTCAACGATACGCCAGAGGTCTTGGGCAACTTGATGCGCGCATTGGTCGAATGCCGTATCAAGCCGTACTACCTGCATCACGGCGATCTCGCGCCCGGCACCGCGCATTTGCGGTCCGACATTGCCACTGGGCAGAACTTGATGCGTGTCCTGCGTGGCCGTCTGTCGGGATTGTGCCAGCCGGCCTACGTGCTCGATATCCCCGGCGGCCACGGCAAATCGCCGATCGGCCCCAATTATCTCACGCAGACCGGCTCAAACGGCAGCGCGCATGTCATCGTCGAGGATTACAAGGGGCGCCGGCATCGCTATCCGCCAACTCCGCTTGTGCGGGAGTAGCGCGCGCGCCTAGTGGCGGATCGCCAGCAGATCGAACAGGGCCGCCGCCACTGCGAGGCTGGCAAAGCCGATGAACACTACGGCGACCACCGCGTTCATGACGAAGTGTGCGTCGCGCCGCAGCGCTGCCACCACATTTTTGCTTTTCATCATGGCCTGAGGTCCCCTGAGGGAACTTGTCGCCTAGGCAGTTAATCTAGCTACTCGGAATCATCCGGCCCATAATTTCTACGTTAAATATCGCCTGAGATGAAGAATATCCATGCATGCCAGCCATGATGCCGTGTACGCGGCGCTATCGCGGGTTAAGGCGTGGCTGCTCGTTCTAATTGTTTGCGCCTTTCGGCTAATCGGGCGAGTGGCAGATAAGAGACTGGCCGTGCGGTAACCTGTTGCCGCGCTTGAAGGCGTATAAAAGCAAACACGAGCCCTGGCCCCATTGAGGTCAGCCATCAATCGCTCGTGGAATTAACAATTTAGCAATCACTCTTCAGAACGTTGGCTTAATTTTATTAGCGTAGTGTCGCGTTTGAAGATCAACTTGGGAGGAACCAATGCCTGTACGTTACTTGGCTTTGTTGTTTGCCGCGGCCATCTCTGGTCTTGCCATGCAGTATGGAGCAACCATGAATGGCGGAACGCTTTCTGTAGCCGCTGCGAATGTTGAGGCCAGCAATCTGTTCTGAAAACGGCGTTTTCTTACGACTTATTGAATCGCCTTTCGGAACGCAGGCTTAGGTCTTTCGCCTAGTCCAACACATAAAGATTGTCTCTTGGGAGAACGTCAATGCGTATGCTTTTTTCTGCCGTTGTTTTTGCCGCAGCAATCGCTGGGCTTGCGACGCAATACGGAACAGCCACGCAAAGCGCGACGCTTTCCGTCGGCACCGTGAACGTCATGGAACTACAGATGAACGCCGGTAAGAACTTGCCCGTCACGGTCACCGGCGATCTGGTTTAGTCTGATCTAGATTTTGACTATTCGATTGAAGCCGCCTCAGTTGGCGGACCTGACGGTCTTATTGCCCATTTTGCCCGTTGCAAAAATAGGGGCGTCTAGGACAATTTTGGGCCGCCATTTGACGCAAGGCCCTTTGAAATCATTGGATTTTCCTACGATCTTCCAAGCCGATGACGAGGGTTCGATTCCTTTCACCCGCTCCATTGCTTTCAGTGGCTTGGCGGTACCGCGCCCCGAGTTGACACCCGGTGGGCTGTCGCGATGTGGACTATAATTGGCCATCTGAAATCCCATCGTAAGTGGCGTTTAGGTAAGTATCGCTCTTTTAGGCCGACTCAGCTTACAAAGACCGGGGGATTTATCGAAAGGGAGGCGAAATCATGACCTTGAAAAATGCAATCGTTGGCATACTCGCGACGGTCGTAATTACAGGATCGACGTTGCTTCCGACTGCAGCAAATGCTCAGGCAGATCCCAAGGTAACGAAAGCCATGGCGTTGCTGAAGGCCAATGCAGAGAAACTCGGCGCTCCCAAAGTGGAGGGGACCGACGTTGTTGCTGGCAAGACGGTTCCGGCGTTGTTTTTCGGAACGACCAAAATGAATAACAACTTCACATTGGTCGACAACGTCGTGAAGGCGGTCGGCGGCACGGCTACGCTTTTTGTCAAAAGCGGTGATGAATATGTCCGCGTGGCGACGAATGTGAAAAAAGACGATGGTTCGCGCGCCGTTGGCACCATTCTTGACCCCAAGGGTAAAGTGATCGTGCAAATTAACGTCGGCAAAGCCTTTTATGGCGACGTCGACATTCTGGGCAAGCTTTTCGATACCGGCTATGAACCAATCAAGGATGCTTCCGGCGCCACCATCGGCATCTACTATGTCGGCTACGGGAAATAAATCATCGCGCTAAGTTCACGCTTTCAACTGCCAAGCTCTGCGAGGGGCTTGGCAGTTTTTTAGGCGGCCGGTCTTGATGTTCGGCTTAATTTCTAATTCGCAGCTGCGCTAGAATAGCGTCGTGTGACACAGCCGACAGCGCAGGAGTTGTATTGATAAGCTGCGATATCGAAACCGCATCGACCGTCGTTTGTGCCCTATGAGGATACATCAAATATTGCTTTCGCCGTTTAGGAATCATTAATCGCCATCTAGGGTACTCAACGCGTCGACGATAGCGGTGCGCCCGCGTTTATTAGATTTTTGAATATCAAGTGAATTTGGTGGTCCATTGGCCAATGACCTTGGTTAACGAAATCGAAGCGAATTATGATCAGAATTGCTTGGCTTGCCGCGACAAGGTCGGGATCGCATCGAGTTTACTCGGTCTTCGACTGGCGAGGATTAGTGCCCACGTCACCGTTTTGGGAACCCGAATAATGTCTTTCCTCACGCATCTAAACTCTAGGCTCAAAATTGGAATCCGCATTTATGTTGGGTTTGGCATCGTCCTTGCTCTACTGTCGGCATTGGCTGCGGTGGGCTATTTTAGCCTCACGGGCGTGAGCGCTACCTTCCAGCAATATGCCCTTATTTCTGCCAATACCCTGAACGTCGCAGAAGCCGACCGCGACATTGTCAGCCTGCGTCGCAATCTACGAGAATATATCCGGACCAGCAACAAAGAATCGATCGACCGTGTCCACGAGGTAGGAAAACACGCCCGCGAGATATTTAATACATTGGAAACGAGAGCTTTAGCCGCCGAGCAACGAGAACAGGCCAAGCGCCTCCTGACTTCGCTAGATCAATTCATGGCAAATTTTGAGGCCATTTTAAAAATTCAAGCCGAGCTTAACCGAGACCTGAACGACGTGATGAATCCGCTGGGCGACAAGCTCAGCGCAAAGCTCGCAACTATCATTAAAAGCGCGATGGATGATGCCGACATGTCTGGTGCGGCAAACGCGGGCATGGTGCAGCAGCAGCTCATGCAAGCCCGCCTCAATGTAAACGGTTTTCTTATAACGAACGACGCGAAATTGGTCAGCATGAGCGAACAACAATTCGCTATTTTGATGACGGGACTGAAGGGCCTTAACGAAGTAACGAACGACGACGCGCGTCGGGCGATAGTGGCCCAAGTGATCAAGGAGACACCGAACTTTATATCTGCGTTCCACTCAGCAGTGAAGGTTGTGGCGGAGCGTGCCCGTTTAGTCGACGACGTCAATACAACGCTCGCCGCCGGCATGGCCAAGGCCATGGCCGAGATGAAGGCAAGACAGGTGAGCAGCCTTGCCGCGCTGAAAAATTCGGCCGACATTGGAATCGCATCGACGGTTATGTTCAGCCTTGCGCTTGCTGGAGTTGCGCTGGCGCTAGGCATGCTAATCGCCTGGTATATTGGCCGTGGCGTCACCATGCCGATCGTGGCACTGACCAGCACCATGGACGTGCTCGCCGGCGGCAAGCTCGACGCCGAAGTTCCTGGAACCGACCGCGGCGACGAACTTGGCCTGATGGCCAAGTCGGTCCTGACCTTCAAAGAGGCGGGACAAGCCAACATCCGCCTCCAAGGGGAGGCCATCGAGAAGGATAAGCAATCCGCCGCCGCACGCGAGGCTGCGACCGCCAAGGTGATGGCTGAATTTGACGCTGCTGTCGGCGGTATCGTCAAGGCCGCGATGGCCGGCGACTTCTCGCAACGGGTATCGCTCGAGGGCAAAGATGGCGTGATTCTCAACCTTGCCGGCGCCATGAATACGATGTGCGAGAACTTCAGCAAAGTTATGAATGACATGAGCGACATGCTCGCGGCGTTAGCCGAGGGCAACCTGACGCGCCGGATCAATGCTGACTATCAAGGAATGTTTGGCATCTTGAAGGATAATGCCAACATCACCGCCGATCGTTTGTCGGAGACGATCTCAAAAATCAAGGTGGCGGCGAACGAGGTGACCAATGCCTCGGCCGAAATCTCGACCAGCACTAGCGACTTGTCGCAACGTACCGAGGAACAGGCCGCAAGCATCGAGCAGACTTCCGCCTCGATGGAAGAAATCGCGGTGACCGTGAAGAAGAATGCTGAGAGTGCGCAGGCCGCCAACCAATCCGCCAACACCACCCGCGATGTCGCCGACCGCGGCGGCCAGGTGGTCGCCAAGGCGGTCGAGGCTATGGCGAGAATAGAGGATTCCTCGCGCAAAATTTCCGACATCATTGGCGTCATCGACGAGATCGCGCGGCAGACTAACCTGCTCGCCCTGAACGCAGCGGTGGAAGCCGCCCGCGCCGGCGAAGCCGGCCGCGGCTTCGCCGTCGTCGCTTCTGAAGTGCGCAGTCTAGCGCAGCGCTCCTCGCAGGCGGCCAAGGACATCAAGGACCTGATTACCAACTCGAACGATCAGGTCAAGGACGGTGTCGATCTGGTCAATCGTGCCGGCGCTTCGCTCACCGAGATCGTAGATTCGATCAAGAAGGTGGCGGAAATCGTCGCCGAAATCGCCAATGCCAGCGTCGAACAGGCGACCGGGATTGAGCAGATCAACAAGGCTTTGAACCAGATGGACGAGGTCACGCAGCAAAACTCGGCCTTGGTGGAGGAAAATGCTGCCACCGCCAAGACGCTGGAGCATCAATCGCAGGCGATGGGCCAACAGGTTGCGTTCTTTCGCCTTGATGAGTCCGACCATCACGTCGTGTCATTGAAGTCAGCGAGTTCGTCGCAAGAAGCACCACCGTCCGCTGCCAAGCAACCGGTCCCCAAGCGCGGTGGCGTCGTTGCACGGATGCAGTCCGCGCTCGCAACCGCTTTCAAACGCGATCCAATGACCGAGGAGTTCTAGGACAATAGACGCCATGGCTATTTTTGAGGATGGCCATGGAGACGCGCATGAATTATCCCACCGCTTGATACCAGTGCGGCAGGTCGAAGCCCTTGGGAGACTGCTTATTTAGGAATTGTTTGGGGTTAAGTGATACCTGGCGCGCCCTAGGGGATTCGAACCCCTGTTACCGCCGTGAAAGGGCGGTGTCCTAGGCCTCTAGACGAAGGGCGCATACGCGGCCGGAACGGCGCGTTAGTTTAGTTTTCGCTCAGGCGGGGACGTATAAAGAGCTTCGTCGCCAGCGGCAATTACCATTTTCCGGTGTTCGGCATCGACTTCCACGGCTCCTGCGGTGGCTTGGCGGCGCCCTTCTGCAACAGCTCGATGGAATGCTTGTCGGGCGAACGCACGAAGGCCATGACTCCGTCGCGCGGCGGCCGGTTGATGGTCACGCCTGCCTTCATCAGCCGGTCGCAAGTGGCATAGATGTCGTCCACCTCGTAGGCTAGGTGCCCGAAAAAACGCGCTTCGCCGTAGTCCTCGGTGTCCCAGTTGAAGGTGAGTTCCACCTCCGGCCCGGGGCGCCCGTTCTTTTTGCTATCTTCGACCCGCTTTTCGTCATCCGGCCCAACCAGGAACACCAGCGTATAATGGTTCTTTTCGTCGACCCGGCGGCGGGTTTCCTTGAGGCCGAGCTTGTCGACATAAAAATCGAGTGCGGCATCGAGATTGCGGACGCGTAGCATGGTGTGCAGATATCTCATGGCTCAAACCTCATGAACGATGGGCGGCCCGCCCGGGACCCTACGACTATATAATAATAATGGCAGCGCCCGATCCGGAGACAGCGATTTTGCGCCTGCGCGACCTGATCGAGGATGCGCGTGCCATCGTTCCGTTCACGGGGGCGGGCATCTCTACCGAATGCGGCATCCCCGATTTCCGCTCGCCCGGTGGCCTGTGGACGCAGAACCGGCCGATCGAGTTCGGCGACTTCCTCGCCAGCCGGGAGATGCGCGACGAGGCCTGGCGGCGGCGCCTGGTCATGGAGGAAAGTTTCGCCAATGCGAAGCCGGGGCGGGGGCATCGGGCGCTGGCGAGCCTTTATCGTGCCGGCAAAGTGCCGGCACTGGTGACCCAGAATATCGACAATCTGCATCAGGCCTCCGGCGTCGCGCCTGAAGACATCGTCGAATTGCACGGGAACACGACCTATGCGGTGTGCCTTGAATGCGATCGGCGTTACGAATTGGCGTGGGTCAAGCAAAAATTCGAGGCCGCCGGCCGGCACGCGCCCGATTGCGCCTGCGGCGGCTACATCAAGACAGCCACCGTATCGTTCGGACAATCGATGTCGGCCGCTGCGATGCAGCGGGCCGAGCAATTGACCAAGCAATGCGATCTGTTTCTCGCCATCGGCTCGTCGCTGGTGGTGTGGCCGGCGGCCGGTTTTCCCCTCATGGCCAAGCGCAACGGCGCGGCCCTCGTCATCATCAATCGCGAGCCGACCGAGTTCGATGAGATTGCGGATCTGGTGATAAATCACGACATCGGCGACGTGCTCGGACCCTTCATCGCGAACTGATTCGCGGTTTGCTGCGCTGTGCACAGAACTGTGCGCAAGCCCATTTTGCACTTTGCCGCTTCGGGCCCGGTGTTATCTTGAATCCACAGATTCGTTGAAGCGCCCTGGAAGAGGCGCCAGAGAAGCGGCGGCGTGCGGCGTCATGGCGTCGGACGGGGTTGAACAAAAAATGCCTGGAAGCAATCTCCGGCCGGGTGACGTCAGAGAACTCGTCGATGAAACGGTCGGCACCCTTATCGAGGTGACGGGCGTCATCAAGTGGTTCGATGTTGCCAAGGGATTCGGTTTTATCATCCCCGACAACGGCATGCCGGACGTGCTGCTGCACGTAACCTGCCTGCGCCGTGATGGATTTCAAACCGCCTATGAGGGCGCGCGAATAGTATGCGAGGTCCTGCAACGCCCCAAGGGCTTGCAGGCGTTCCGCGTTGTGTCCATGGACGAGTCGACCGCAGTGCACCCGGCGCAGATGCCGCCGCCGCGCACCCATGTCACCGTGACGCCGACCAGCGGGCTCGAGCGCGCCCAGGTGAAGTGGTTCAACCGCTTGCGTGGCTTCGGATTCCTCACCCGCGGCGAGGGTACGCCCGACATCTTCGTCCACATGGAGACGCTGCGCCGCTATGGCCTCGCCGAACTGCGTCCGGGGCAGACCGTGCTGGTCCGTTTCGGGCCCGGACCGAAGGGCTTGATGGCGGCCGAGGTTCGTCCCGATGGTGGATCGCTCGGTCCAGCTTCGCACTGACCCCTTCCGGACGTTCAGCCGATTTTCCGATTGCGGCCCGACAGGCATCCGCGTAAAGGCGAAGCCATGCGCGCCTGGCAATGGACTAGCCTTCTCCTCATTGGATTTCTGGTCGCCGTCGGTCCGGCCAGGCCGGCCGGGCAGCAGACGCTTGAGATCGCCAGCAAGACCGGGGTCCACGCGTTTATAGTCGAAATCGCGGATACCGAGCCTGAGCGGGAGAAGGGGTTGATGTTCCGCAAGGAACTCCCGGAAGGTCGCGGCATGCTGTTCGATTTTCACGCCGAGCAGGAGGTCGGCTTCTGGATGCAGAATACCTATATCCCGCTCGATATGATCTTTATCCGCGGTGACGGGCGTGTCCTGCGCATTGCCGAGAATACCGAGCCGCTGTCGACGCGAATCATCCCATCCGGGGGGCCTGTGCGGGCCGTGCTGGAAGTCATCGCCGGGACCGCCAGGAAGTTTGGCATTGCCCCGGGCGACCGGGTGGCTTCACCGATTTTCAACGCCCACTGAGGCTTGCTTCCTTGGGTGACGCGAAGCAAGTATCGCGTCGACAGTCGGGGCGTAGCGCAGCCCGGTAGCGCATCTGCTTTGGGAGCAGAGGGTCGCAGGTTCGAATCCTGCCGCCCCGACCATTTAACACATTGATATTGCATCATTTTTTGCGCCGTTCTGACGCAGGCGTTTCCGTTTGTGATCAACGGCCCGGCCGAGGCTAGTGACTTTCACATCGGCGACGCGACGCCCGAGACGCCCGCTGGCATGGAGGTCGCTCTTTGCACTTTGGTTCCATATTCACATTGGAGATGAGGGTTCGATTCCCTTCACCCGCTCCAATTATTTCAAGCACTTAGTTCATGTTGCGCCCAGAGTTGATACTTGGCGGGCTGTTGGGGCGCTCAATCATAAATGCGCAGCCATCGCGGCCGACATTCATCCCGTACTCTTCTGGTGCGCAGCGTGCTGGGAGCTGCGCTGTCGTTTTCGATTTGGTTGCTCGCGCGCCGATAACCCCGGTCCGGCGAGACAGTCCGCCAGGGTGAAGGTGTCGAGGTGGCGGTAGAACGCATTCTTGGCGGCGTCGAGCATGCCGCGCAGGCGGCAGCGCGGCAGCAACGTGCAGGCGCCGCCGTCGGCGCGGAAGCATTCGACCAGAGCCTGATCGTGTTCGTGACTGCGGATCACTTCGCCGACTTTGATCTCGCTTGCCGGGCGCGCCAGCATCACGCCGCCGTGCGCACCGCGGATCGTGCGCACGAGGCCCGCCTCGGTGAGGTACTGTACGATCTTGTGCAGATGATGCCGCGAAACGACCAGGTCGCGCGCCAGCGTGTCGGTGCTGACATGGGTGTCGGGTGCCGCCGACAGGCGCATCAGGACACGCAAGGCAAAGTCGGTCGAGGCTAGCAGGCGCATGCGGTTTCTCCAGAATTGGTATTGACGATACCACATTGCAAGCGTAGTTCACCAGCGCTTTGACCGGGGAGTGTCCGCCATGATTGCCAGAATTTCGCTCTACGTCGTTGCCGCCTTGCTCATTGCCGCGCATTTCCTCCGCGTCGGCGAATTTGTCGGCGTCGCGCTGTGCCTGGCCGCGCCGCTGTTGTTTTTCGTACGCCGGCGCTGGAGCCTGCTGCTTCTGCAAAGCCTGGCCTATGCCACCGCCGGTCTTTGGTTGTGGACGGCATGGCAAATCGCCTTGGAGCGCATGGCGTTCGGCCAGCCTTGGTTGCGTGCGGGAGCAATCCTCGCCGCCGTTGCCGCTATCAGCGCGTTCGCCGGCATCCTTCTGCGCAGCCAAAGTCTGCAACCGCGCTACCGGGACCGCTGAAGCGCCGGCGCCGGCAGGCGGCCGTCGATCATGTGCCGGATCGCCAGCACGGGATGGCGCCAGAGCATGCGCGGGCCGGCCCAGCGCATCGCCACTCGCACACGCTCGCGCATGTTCGCTTTGTAGCAATGCACCGCGCAGTTAGCGCAGGTCGGCTTGGCGTCGCCGAAGACGCATCGCTCGAGACGACGTCGGGCGTAATCGTGCAGCTCGGCGCAGTGCGGGCAAAGCGCCGCATCCCCGCCGTGATGCGCGCGGCAATACATTGCCAGCATCGCGGCAATCATCGTGAATTCGCACGCGCGCCGGCCGCGCTGCTGCGCGCGATTGTCCTCTCCGGATACCGTCATTTGCTTGCGCCTTATATTGGTATTGACGTTACCATATTCCAAGCGTAGTGGTAACTAAAATACCAGTATGGCGCAAAGGAGAATTTCATGAGCGGGGACGTATCTCAAACGGTGGCATCGCGCAGCCTGGGCGATATCGCCGCCAGCCTGCCCGGAGCGACCGCCGTTTTCCGCCGGCACAAACTCGACTTCTGCTGCGGCGGATCGGAAAGCCTCGAACAGGCAGCCCGGCACAAAGGGATCGATCTCGCGCAGATCGAAGCGGAGCTTGCCTCGCTATCGCCCGAGCCGAATACCGTGCCGGACGATGTCGACGGGCTGATCGACCTCATTGTCGAGAGTTATCATCAGGTGCACCGGCAAGAGATGCCGGAATTGCTCGCGCTGGCTCAGCGCGTCGAGGCGGTGCACGCGGAACATCCCGTCGTGCCCAAGGGGCTTTCTGATCTCCTGGCACGTATGCGTGGCGAAATGGAATCGCATATGCAGAAGGAAGAGCAGATTCTGTTCCCGATGATGCGTTCGGGCGGCAACCCGATGATCGTGCACCCCATCGGCATGATGCGTCACGAGCACGACTCGCACGGCGAAGAGCTTGCAGCTTTGGCCAAGCTGACGAACGACCTGACGCTTCCGACGGACGCCTGCAATACTTGGCGCGCGCTTTATTCCGGGCTCGGCAAATTTCGCGACGACCTCACCGAGCACATCCACATCGAGAACAACATCCTGTTCCCGAGATTCGAGGCCTGAGCGGAGCCCCGCCGCCGATCATTGCGGAATGGCCGCGGCGCAAAATCGAGACAGTGGGCATCCTGCCCGCCACATCAATCATCCATCGATCAGCGCATTCGGTTTGGCGAAGTGTTTCAACGCGCTCTCATCCTCGACGACGATCTTGCGGCCAGAGCCTTTCACGCCGTGGCTCTTGAGCAGCGCAAAATTGCGCGACAGATTTTCCGGCGTCATCCCAAGCAGCGATGCCAGCGTGCGCTTGTCAAACTCCATTTCAATATTGTGCCGATGGTCCTGCGAGTTGGCGCGCAGAATCCAGTTGGCGAGCCGCTGAGCGCCGGTGCGCAGCTTTTCGTCCTTGAGCGCGCACACCAGACCGCGGTAGCGCACGGCCAACTCGTTGACGATGGCGCGCGCGAAAGCAGCGTCACGACCGAAGACTTCGCGCACGGCGACCGCAGGGATCATCAGGATCTGTGCCGGCGTCAACGTGCGCGCGGACTTGAGATAGACCTCGTCGCGAATGACCGCCGCCAGGATGAACGTGTTGACCGGGTGCAAGATTTCGATGGTCGTCTCCCGGTCTTCATCGCTGCCGAACAACTCCACCGACCCCTCGACGACAATGTGCAGGAAGTCCGGCAACTCGCCTTCCTTGATGAGGGTCATCCGCTCGGGAAAGCGTTGCAGGAACGCCGCGCCCATCAAGCGCTTGAACTGGGGCTCGCGCACGTCGCGAAACAACGGCAATGCCCGGATGAGCTTCCATTCGGCCTGTCGCATGAGCTGCTCCCAATTTCCGAAAAACCTACGGCGGCGCCGCGCCGCGTGTTTGATAATAATCAATCCAATCCACAAAAATATCAATCACAAGTATTACTAAGATTAGGCCGTCAATCAAACTCAGTAAATCTGGTAGGCAATAAATAATGTTTGAGTTTATTGACCGACCTCAAAGCGGTTATTCCTGACATTTGCTTTGTCATGACTGACAAACGTCACAAGCGGATCCGAAAAAGGGGCAAACATGCAAAACAAAACGGTAGCCGGCATCCCAGGACAAGGCCGCGCGCTCTGGATCTCCACCATCGCCTTCACCGTCTGTTTCGCGGTGTGGACGCTCTTTGCCATCATCGGCATTCAGATCAAGCAGCAGCTCGGCCTCAACGAGACGCAGTTTGGCCTCCTGGTCGGCACGCCCATCCTCACCGGCTCGATCGTCCGCATCTTCCTCGGCATCTGGACCGACCAATACGGCGGACGCCGCGTCTACACGGCGGTGATGCTGGCGGCCGCGGTGGCGACCTTCCTACTGGTTTACGCCCACACCTATTTTCAGTTCCTGATCGCCGCGCTCGGCGTCGGCGTCGCCGGCGGCTCGTTCGCGGTCGGCATCGCCTATGTGTCGCGCTGGTATTCGGCGGCGAAGCAGGGCACGGCGCTCGGCATTTTCGGCGCCGGCAACGTCGGCGCGGCGGTGACCAAGTTCTGCGCGCCCTTTGTGCTGGTCGCCTATGGTTGGCAGACGACGGCGCAAGTCTGGGCCAGCGCCATCGCGATCATGGCGGTGGTGTTCTGGTTCACCACCAGCGAGGACCCGGTCGAGATGGCGCGTCGCGCTAAAGGCGAGCGGCCGCGCAGCACTTGGCTCGAACTCGAACCGCTCAAGAACGTCCAGGTCTGGCGCTTCGCGCTTTATTATTTCTTCGCCTTCGGCGGGTTCGTCGCTTTGTCGCTGTGGCTGCCGCGCTACATGATCGGCGTCTACAAGCTCGACATCGAAAGCGCCGGCATGCTGGCCGCGGCCTATTCGATCCCGGCGAGCTTGTTCCGCGCCTATGGCGGCGTGCTGTCCGACCGTTATGGCGCGCGCCGCATCATGTACTGGATGTTCGGCGTCTCGGCGCTGATCACCTTCATCCTCGCTTATCCACCCACTGAATATGTCGTGTTGAGCAACCAAGGCCCGATCCACTTCCACATGGCGACCGGCGTCGTCACCTTCACCAGCCTTATCTTCGTGCTCGGCTTCTTCATGAGCCTGGGCAAAGCCGCGGTGTACAAGCACATCCCGGTCTACTACCCGGACAATGTCGGTTCGGTCGGCGGGCTGGTCGGCATGATCGGCGGCCTCGGCGGCTTCGTGCTGCCGATCGCCTTCGGCGCGCTCAACGACCTCACCGGCATCTGGACCAGCTGCTTCATGCTGCTGTTCCTCATTGCCGGCGGCTCGCTCTTGTGGATGCATTTCGCCGTCCAACGCATGGAACGCGGCGCGCTTGCCACCGGGCTGCACAAGCTGCCCGAATTCCCGGAAATGGAGCCGATCCACGAGGAGAAGCATGTCGGCGCCCTCTCCGGACACGTGCTGGCGGAATGGAAGCCGGAGGATCCGGCGTTTTGGGAGGGCAAGGGCCGCGCCATCGCCCGGCGCAATTTGTGGATCTCGATTCCGGCGCTGCTGCTGGCCTTTGTGATCTGGATGGTGTGGTCGGTGGTGGTCGCCAAGCTGCCGGCGGTCGGCTTCAAGTTCACCAACGATCAGTTGTTCTGGTTGGCGGCAATGCCCGGCCTGTCGGGCGCGACCTTGCGCATCTTCTATTCGTTCATGCCGCCGATCTTCGGCGGGCGTTTGTGGACGTCGGTGTCGACCTGGTCGCTGATCGTTCCTGCGGTCGGCATCGGTCTTGCGGTGCAGAGCCCCGACACGCCCTACATCATCTTCCTGTCGCTCGCCTTTCTGTGTGGCCTCGGCGGCGGCAACTTTGCCTCCTCGATGGCCAATATCAGCTTCTTCTTCCCCAAGGCGGAGAAGGGCAATGCGCTCGCACTCAATGCCGGGCTCGGCAATCTTGGCGTCAGCGTCGGCCAATTCGTCATTCCGCTGGTGATCACCACCGGCATGTTCGGTTGGTTCGGCGGCGACCCGCAGGTCGCCGCGAACGGCGCCACCAAGCTCTGGCTGCAGAACGCAGGCTTCATCTGGGTGCCGTTCATCGTCGTGTCGGCCTTCGCCGCATGGTTCGGCATGCACGACATCGAGGATATGCGGGCGTCGTTTGCCGATCAGTCGGCGATCTTCAAGCGCAAGCACAATTGGTTGATGTGCTGGCTCTACACCGGAACCTTCGGCTCGTTCATCGGCTACTCGGCGGGCTTTCCGCTGCTGGCCAAGATCGAGTTCCCTCACGTCGATTCGCTCAAGTTCATCTTCCTCGGGCCGCTGGTCGGCGCGCTGTCGCGCTCGGCGACCGGCTGGCTGTCCGACCGCTACGGCGGCGGCCGCGTCACCTTGTGGACGTTTATGCTGATGATCTTCGGCGTGGCGGGTGTTCTCTACTTCCTCGGCATCAAAGACCAGCCGCAGGCGTTCTGGGGCTTCTTCGCCATGTTCATGATCCTGTTCTTCGCGACCGGCGTGGGCAACGCGTCCACCTTCCAGATGATCCCGGCGATCATGCGTTTGGAAATTCCACGGCTTGAGCCGGGCCTGAGCCCGCCGCTGCGGCAGCGGCAGGCGGAAATGGAATCGGCGGCAATCATAGGCTTCACCTCGGCGGTCGCGGCCTACGGCGCCTTCTTCATCCCCAAGGCCTACGGCACGTCGATCGCGTTCACCGGCGGGCCGAGCGTGGCGCTCTGGGGGTTCATGGCGTTCTACGTCACCTGCGTGGCGATCACCTGGTTCTTCTACACGCGCCGCGGTGGCCTGCTGCACGACATCGAGCGTGGACGGCTGCTGCCGCCCGCCGCCCCGCAACCGGCCGAATAAAGGAATCCGGACGATGAGTCATTTTCTCGATCGGCTGACGTTCTTCAATCGTGTTGTCGATGACTTCTCCGACGGCCACGGCATTGTGACCAACGAGGACCGCCGCTGGGAGGACGGCTACCGTAAGCGCTGGCAGCACGACAAGATCGTGCGCTCGACGCATGGCGTGAACTGCACCGGATCATGCTCTTGGAAAGTCTACGTCAAGGGCGGCATCGTCACCTGGGAAACGCAGCAGACCGATTATCCGCGCACACGGCCCGAACTGCCCAACCACGAGCCGCGCGGTTGTGCGCGTGGCGCGAGCTACAGCTGGTATCTGTACTCCGGCAACCGCGTGAAATATCCGCTGGTGCGTTCGCGGCTGCTCAAGCTGTGGCGCGAGGCGCGTGCGCTGAGGACGCCGGTCGCCGCCTGGAAATCGATCGTCGAAGACGCAGGCAAGCGCGCGTCTTACGTGAGCAAGCGCGGCCTCGGCGGCTTCGTGCGCTCGACCTGGAACGAGGTCAACGAAATCATCGCCTCGGCCAACGCCTATACGGCAAAAACCTATGGGCCGGACCGCGTGTTCGGTTTCTCGCCGATCCCGGCGATGTCGATGGTGAGCTACGCCGCCGGTTCGCGCTATCTGTCGCTGCTCGGCGGCGTCTGCATGTCGTTCTACGACTGGTATTGCGACCTGCCGCCGTCCAGCCCGCAGACCTGGGGCGAGCAGACCGACGTTCCGGAAAGCGCCGATTGGTACAATTCGGGCTTCCTGCTGCTGTGGGGCTCGAACGTGCCGCAGACGCGCACGCCAGACGCGCACTTCTATACCGAGGCGCGCTACCGCGGCGCCAAGAGCGTGGTCATCTGCCCGGACTATTCGGAAGCCTCGAAATTCGCCGATCTGTGGATGTCGCCGAAACAGGGCACGGATGCGGCGCTCGGCATGGCCATGGGCCATGTCATCCTGCGCGAATTCCATATCGACCGACAGGCAAAATATTTCGAGGACTACGCGCGACAATACACCGACATGCCAATGCTGGTGCGGCTGGTGAAGCAGGGCGCGCAATACGTGCCCGAGCGCTTCATCCGCGCCTCCGATTTCGCGACATCGTGCGGCGAGGCCAACAATCCTGAGTGGAAGACGCTGGCCTATGACGGGACCAGCGACGCCATCGTGGTGCCGAAAGGCTCGGTCGGCTTCCGCTGGGGCGAAAAGGGCAAGTGGAATCTGGAGGAAAAGGCCTCGGACGGCAAAGAGACGCAAGCTGCGGCTGACGCTCGCCGGCATCAAGGACGATGTCGCTGCCGTCGGCTTCCCCTATTTCGGCAATCGCGAGCACGATCATTTCCTCGGCACCGACCATCCCGGCGTGCTGGTGCGCAACGTGCCAGTGAAGAAACTGCAATTGGTCGAGGGCGAGACGCTGGTCGCCTCGGTGTTCGACCTGTTCGTGGCGAATTACGGTGTCGACCGCGGCTTCGGCGGCGAGCATCTCGCGAAAAACTACGACGACCTGCAGCCCTACACGCCGGCCTGGGCGGAAAAAATCACCGGCGTGCCGCGCGACCAGATCGTCACGGTGGCGCGCGAGTTTGCGCTCAACGCCGAGAAGACCAAGGGCCGCTCGATGGTGATCGTCGGCGCCGGTCTCAATCACTGGTACCACATGGACATGAACTACCGCGGCATCATCAACATGCTGGTGATGTGCGGGTGCGTCGGCCAATCGGGCGGCGGCTGGTCGCATTATGTCGGCCAGGAGAAGCTGCGTCCGCAGACCGGCTGGCTGCCGCTCGCCTTCGGCCTCGACTGGAGCCGTCCGCCGCGGCAGGCGAATTCGACCTCGGCGTTCTACGCGCACACCGACCAATGGCGCTATGAGACGCTCGACGTGTCGGAAATTCTTTCACCGACCGCGCCGGCCGGGCCGTGGGACGGCGCGCTGATCGACTACAACGTGCGCGCCGAACGCATGGGCTGGCTGCCGTCGGCGCCGCAGTTGCAGGCCAATCCGCTCGACGTCGCCAAGCAGGCCGCCGCGTCGGGTCTCGAAGCCAAGGACTACGTCGCCAAGGCGCTGAAATCGGGCGAACTGAAGCTTGCCTGCGACGATCCGGACAATCCGGCCAACTGGCCGCGCAATCTGTTTGTCTGGCGCTCCAATCTGCTCGGCGCGTCGGGCAAGGGCCACGAGTATTTTCTCAAGCACCTGCTCGGCACCAAGCACGGCGTCATGGGCAAGGATCTGGGCAGGACGGCAAGAAAAAGCCGATCGACGTCGTCTGGCACGATCAGGCGCCGGA
>CAWGFC010000003.1:0-489092 GCA_963821785.1 uncultured Alphaproteobacteria bacterium
CTCTGGCGGAGGGAGTGAGTTTCGAACCGAAGGTACGGTCCTTCCGGCACGGCTGCGTCCACGCTTGTAGCCCCGTGTAGCCCCAGAGGCCAATTTCGCGAACAAAGTAAGATTCGCTCGGGTTACAAATTTGAAATTCTCATTTGATTTCATGGCGGTCCCGAGAGGAGTCGAACCTCCGACCTTCGGTTTAGGAAACCGCTGCTCTATCCTGGTGGGTCACTCTGTCGGGGCAAGCTCGGATCATCGCCAACGTACGTGCTCGATGCCAAAGGCAGCGATTTAGGCGGCGATGAGATGGCATCCAATGTTACGCCAATTCATCAACAATCACATGCCGGGCGCTGGCAGTTTGCTACCTTCCCATTCCGAGCGTGTCGTAGGTTTGCCACGCCGGACCTTAGATTCAGTTTTTGCACCGGGGCGCACCCGCAGCGTCAAATCCGCGGGCAATTCAATCCAGCGTCGCAAGCCCTTCCAACCGCGATTTGGTTTGCCATAGTGGTCATCCGACGTGTCAGCCGCAGCATGACCAAGCGCGGCAGCTCTTTCTTCGCGAGAATAGTTCGCCTTACGCATATTTGCCGTGAACTGGTGCCTGCCGGTCCGCAACGTGACACGAGGCGCATGAGCTTGATCGCGAATGTCACGTAAGAGGTAGCTTTGTCGACGCAGCACAAGATCGCCGCGTCCATTTGCTGCTCGCATCTCAGATCGCAGTCGCGCTAAGAATTCTGCCAAGCCTGCCAGCTCGCCAGCATCGAGGTCCTGCGCCAACAGCGTGCGATATTCCGAGATTCCGCGCCCATTCGGGATTGAGAATTTCCCGCAGGGGACCTTAAGATTTGTTCCTTCGAGTACGGCTTCAAGCCATTCGGAATTCCGCAAGCCAAATTTGGGCCCAAATCTCAAATGATCGGCAAGATTGCGTCCTGCAGCGCTTTTGCGGGCGGCCGCCAAGCGTGACAGGGCAGCAGCCTTGTCCTGAGCGATACTTTTCGCCCTGCCGGCGGACGTGCGCAAAGGACCGCGCATGGGCGCATACGGCGACGGCGCGTCTGGATCGCGCGACAGGATCATTGACGCGGCAATCTGTTCGACTTCGTCGAGCGAGATCCTGTTGGCGTCCCACAGGTCCCTCAGTTCCTGGTGGATGGCGGCGCGGTATTGACGATAAGACGACGGCCGCAACGTGGAAGCGGTCTTGAAGAGCCGTTCGGCTACATCAGCGACGGTCGTAGCTTCTACGTTGGTGCGCTGGAAGCGTGCGGTGCGCTTGCGTAGCCAGATATAGCGCTTACGGTATTCCGCCGCGGTCTCCGGCGCCCGAACGCGGACGCGACCGCCGAGATCCGGCCGCTCGAGGCAGGCCGGATATCGGCTTGCAGCAGTGTCGTTTTGGACAGCAGTGTCGTTTTTGACGGCCATTTTGGCACCATCAAGCCTATGTTACATGCCACCCCTATCATCCGCGTCGGCAAGCGCAAAAATGTTATCCGAGGCCAACTCCTGGTGGCGGCAAGAAGGCACGCGGTGCGTTTCGGCCACGCCGGAATTGGGCTGGCAGCGAACGCTTTAGAATCGAAATGATGCCGAGCGGGCGAAAAACCGGCGCCGCTGCACGCCAAAAGTCAGATCGAAACGACATTGGCTCGTGGCACAAAATGGCTTTTTGTAGCGCGCACCAGCCACGCACCAGAAAACGCTCAAAATGGTCGTTTTGACTGCCTAGAGGAAAGGTAAATTCTGGTGTGATATCAAAGTGGTGGGCGCACCAGGGCTCGAACCTGGGACCCGCTGATTAAGAGTCAGTTGGCCACTGCCATTCGCCGTGGCCGTAAGTCGCTTTATGGGAAGTGTAGCCGCCTAGACTTCCCTATGAAATCATCGCCTTACCGTTCACTTCGAACATTTGCGCCCGACATCATTGATCCCCTGCGATTGCCACCGTTCTCTCCGCTTCTGTGACCCCGGTGTGACCCCAGGAGAGAACGTGAACAAATGTGACCCGGGAAATACCCGGATACCAAGATTAACGCCGAGACCGTCAGCCCTACCGTTCGCGATGCCCATTGGAGAGGTCAGCCGCCGCCTCACAATGCGAATCCAGGCCGGATAGACTTTTCGGAAGGGACAGGGGGGAGATCACCTGATCCGCAAGGATGCACTCCGCCAAATTTCCAGCAAGTCTAGCACTTCACCCTATCAGAAAGTGCAATACACGCTTGACAGCGTCTTCCGCGGACCCGCTTGCGAGGACGTCAAACAGCAGGACCGCAACCAACACTAACAGGAATAGCTTCGGATTAATCCGAGGCCGTGCACGAATCCGCCAATTTTTATCGAACATGTCGGCGTTCGTTTATTTGCAAAGTTTCTTAATCGCATTCGTCATACTATAGCACATTATACAGGTGGCGATCGGCGCGTGGCACCACCGCGTCCTTATCTAGGGACAATTGCGTGCGTATCTCATTGCAATAATTCCCGCAGGTGCGACGTGGCCTCTTCTTCCGAACGCGTCTTGATCTCGCGCGCAAGCGGATTCTTGAGCTCTTCGTGGACGTGACCGACTAGGCCGATGGCGCGCGCTATCACACCAATCCCACGGACGATATTGCAGGGTATTCCGAGTTCGCTCGCAAGTGCGGCAATAGCACCGGTCGCATTGACCGGAAGCGGTTTGCCGAGTTGCTGCTCGGCTTCCTGCGCCACCGCGCGCATGAGATCAACATAGCGACCCGAGAGACCGTTGGCCCGAGCGATCTCGAAAAGCTTTCCCGCGCGTGGATCTGCCGGCTTGTGGAAATGATGGCCAATGCCGGGAATCGGCTTTTTTGTCGCGAGATGAGTCGTCACAATGTTACGTGCGAGCGAGGTGATGTCTCCGCTCGCTTGCGATGACGGCAAAGCGTCCTGCAGGACGCGCGCCGCAGTCTCCATGCTGCCGACGAATACGCTGCCAAGCCCGCAAAGGCCCGCAGCAATCGCCGCCTGCATCGCCTCCGGTGCGCCCGCCAAGGTCATGCGCGTTGCAATCGCGCTTGGCGTCAAACCGTGCTCGACCAGAGTCAGAGCCATGGCATTGAAGACATTGGATTCCTCAATCGTCGGGCGCCGATCCGTCATCTCGAGAAAGGCCATGTCGCCAAGCGAAAGCTTGCCTAGCAACTCTTCGCATAGGTCATAGCCCTTGATGAATATGCGATCGGGCGTAGACCAAGCGAGGTCGGAACGTAACGTCTTTCGGCCGGCCATTCCGGACCTCCGTGATGTTGGCGGCGAGGGACTCGAGCGCTTAAGTGTCAGTCTATGGTGGCTCCGGATTTCTTAACGACCTCACCCCATTTGGTGATTTCGCTCTGGATGAACGGTTTGACTTCGTCCGGCCGGCTGCCGATCACCTGGATGAGGTCTTTTGCGAGATGTTCGCGGATAGCGGGACTCTTGAGGGCACCGAGCGCCGCCTTATTCAGACGCGCAACGATGTCAACTGGCGTCCCGGCAGGTGCCGCCATCACGTACCAGACGTCTGAACGATAACCCGGAAGCGTCTCGGAAACCGCGGGCACATCGGGCAGCCCGGGGGCTCTTTTTTCCGTGCTCACGGCGATGGCGCGCAGCGTCCCCGCCTTGAGATGACCGGCGATCGGAGCGTAAGTCGAAAACATCACCTGAGTGCGACCTGCCAGCAGGTCGGCGTAAGCAGCTCCGGCGCCTTTATAGGGCACGTGGATCATGTCGATGCCGGCCATACTTTTCAACAGTTCCGCCGACAAATGCGCGCCGCTTCCATTGCCGGCCGAGGCGTAGGCGAGCTTACCCGGCTCTTTCTTTGCCAGTTCGATGAGTTCCTTCACGTTGTGAACCGGAAGACTGGGGTGCACCACCAGGACGTAAGGTGCAACAGCCAGCAACGTGATCGGATCGAAGTCCTTGACAGGATCATAAGGCAGCTTCCGATACAGACTCGGATTCACGGCGAACTGAGCGGTGAGCGCGAGCACGATCGTATACCCGTCCTGCGCCGCGCGAGCGACCTGCTGCATGCCTATATTTCCGCCGGCGCCGCCGACATTCTCGACGATGACGCGTTGGCCGAGGCTCATGCTCATTTCCTCGGCGAGCCGCCGGGCCATCACATCCGTCCCGCCACCGGGCGCGTATGGCACGATGAGACGGATGACATGGCTGGGGTAGTCGTCCGCCCGCGCCTGCGGCGCCATACAAAAGATCGCGGCAAAAGCAGCGATCAATGTGAAAATTCGGTGCGACATTTGATTCCCCCTTTCTATGAGGCGGCAGTGGCTTTCTGCAGATCCACCGCGATTGCGACCAATGCTCGATCTTTTCTGAGCGTCTCTTTGGCTATCTTGTGCGTGGGCGTGTGCGGCAGGTGCTCGACGAAGCATACGAAACGCGGCACCTTCTGCGGCGCCAGACGTTCACGGCACCATTGTGCGATATCCGCTGCTTTCACGTCGGTGCCTGGCCGGCGAACGACTGCCGCCAAGATCTCGTCTTCGCCGAGCTCCGACGGCACGGCGATCGCGGCCACCTCGAGCACGTCCGGATGCTGCCCGATGACGCGATCGAGCTCGGCGCCGGCGATGTTTTCGCCGCGCCGACGAATAATGTCCTTCTTGCGCGACACATAGAAATAGAAGCCGTCGGAGTCCCGGCGCACCATGTCGCCGGTGAGAAACCAGCCATTGTGAAAGGCAGCGGCGGTCTGCTCAGGGTCGCGAAAATAACCCTGCATCACGATTGGAGTCTTGACCGCAAGCTCGCCGACTTCCCCATCCGCTACGTCATTTCGATTGTCATCAAGGATACGACAGGTGGCCCAGGGCCGGGCCGGGTCAGGATGCCGGCCGATCACGCCCATGCTGCCCGGCTTATTGAGCGCGCGGAATGGATTGCAGGTCACGCCCGGAATCTCGCTCATTCCGAAGCCGCTGAATAAGTCAGAAATGTTGAATTCCTCGCGAAATGTCTTGGCCACATTCTCACGCACGCCGTAGGCGGTGTGAATCGTATGATCCGCGCAATATTCACTGCGTGGCCGTGACTTGAGGATCGTCCCCATAGCATCAATTATGTTGACCTCGGTCGCACCGTTATCGGCTGCGGTCTGCCAAAAAGTCGAAGCGGAGAATCGCGGCACAATGATCGCGCTGGCGCCGGCTGCGAGCGCGCCGGCGACCGAGTAGAACAGCGCATTCATGTGAAAGAGCGGCAGCACGATCATGACGCGATCCTTCTCCTGCAGGTGCACGCGCTGCACAAAGGCTTCGCCCGCAGTGACGAAGTTCCTCTGGCTGTGCATGACGCCTTTGGGAACCCCGGTGGTTCCCGAGGTGTATATGATCACGCAGGTATCATCGCCTGCACCAACGTTCGGAGGCGCGGCGGGATAGGCTTGCGCCAGCACGCTGTCGAACGACGGAGCCCCCTCATCGCTGCCGTCGAGAAGGATCATCCAGGGCGCCGTGTCGAGGCCCACGACGGCTCGCCTAATCGTGGTCAAAGTTTCCAGGGATGCAAGGACACCACTGATCGCGGCATGACCCAACGCATAGCGCGTTTCCGCTTCCTTGAAATCGGGATTGACCGGAACCATGATCGCTCCCAGTCGCGCCAGGGCGAACAACGTCAATACATGGCCGATGTGATTGCGCGCCATGATGGCGACGCGGTCGCCTTTGACCACGCCGCGCGCATGAAACGCCTCGGCCAGTGTTGCCACCTTGAAACCGAAGGCGTTCCAGGAAAGCACGGCCCCCTCAAACAGCAGGAACGGCTTGTCTCCGCATATTGCCCGACGACTTTCAAATGCGCCGCACAGAGCATACTCGTGCGGCGCATACAGCTTCAGGACACCAAGCGGAGACTTCATTACGAGAGCCCGTACATTTTGACGCCAGGCACAGGCAGCGTCACCTTCAGGATGACCCCCTGCTCCGCTTCGGTAATGAACAACGTCTTGCGGTCCGGGCCGCCGTACGCGACGTTTGTCGTGCGCATACCGGCGCATGACTTGATGCGGTAGACCGGTTCTCCAAGCGCGCTGAAAACCCAAACGGTGCCGAATCCGGCGTGGACGATGACAAGATTGCCGCTTTCATCGAGCGCCATGCCGTCCGGTCCGGTCGGGCTGCCCGAAAGCTGGATGAAGATGCCGGCCTTACTGATGCCTTTGTAATTCGGCCGCAGCGGTATGCTGACAATGCGGTTTGTGCGCGTAACAGCAACGTAAAGAATGTTCTCAGCCCGGTTGAGCACAAGCCCGTTAGGCCCTTCCAGCCCTTTGTACAGCAGGTCGAGTTCGTCGCTCGCGCGCAAGCGATAGATGCGCCCGGTTGGGTCTTCCAGGGCGCTCTGTCCTTGATCTGTAAAATAAAGATCGCCGTTCGAGGCGAAGGTCAGATCGTTGAGGCCCTTGAAACCTTCGCGATGCGGGTGGTCGAGCACGACGCTCATTGCCGCAGTCTTCGGATCGAAGGACAGCAGACCCTTCACATGGTCGGCGACGAAGATTCGGCCATCGCGATGAATTTTCAGCCCGTTGGGCTCTCCCTCATATTCGACGAAGACGTCCCATTCGCCTTTTGGCGAAATCTTGAAAATCCTGGAATGCGCGAGGTCGACGCAGAACAGGTTGCCGTCGCGATCGAAGGAAGGGCCTTCAAGAAACGAATGCAGCGGGCCAGCGCCGCGATGGGCAACCCAGTCGGAATGGGCGTCGGTCTTGTACAGTTTCTCCGGCATGCGGGTGAAGACTTCGGTCTGAACGAGCGGCGGCGCGGCGTACATGTGGGGGAATCCTATTTTGACGTGTGAACACTATCGCCATTTTGTTGGATTATGGTATACCATAATACAATCGTTATTCCGGAGCCCAGACCTTGGCAAGTCGGAACTGATATTTACGCTGATTTGCATGGCAGAGCCGGCTACCACCGTAATTGCGGCGCTCGTTATGCGATTAGCTAGCAAGGAGAAGCTTCACGCGTGACATCGTCAGATGAGGTCAAACGCTCGCTGTCGGTGGCGCGCCCCGCCGGGAATCTCCGTACGCAAGTCGTCGAGAAGCTGCGCAAAGCGATAGTCGACGGCCATTTTGCGCCCGGGGCCCGTCTTATCGAGCGGGACCTCTGCTATTTGCTGGGCGTGAGCCGAACGCTCGTGCGCGAAGCGCTGCGGCAGCTCGAGGCGGAAGGCCACGTCGAGAACGTGCTGTATCGCGGGCCGATTGTGGCCGCGACGTCGGCGGACGAAGCACGCCAGCTATATGAAATCCGCGCCGTGCTCGAAGGTTGGGCGGCCAAACAATGCGCAGAACACGCATCGGACGAGGACCTGGACGAATTGTCAGGATTAGTCGAGAAGCTCGCCGCGGCAGAGCAGCGCGGCGACCTAAAGCAGATGTTGGACGTTCTGGATACTTTCCACGAAAAGCTACTGCAAGCTTCGGGCAACCAGATGCTGGCCGGTTATCTCCAGTCGCTGAGAAGCCGTTTGCGTCGATTGAGAGGCATCTCGCTAAAGCAGCCGGGACGACCACGGCAAACAATCGAAGAAAAGCGCATCCTGTTAGACGCTCTGACGCAACGCGATGGTAAACTCGCGCGCAAGGCAAGAGAGCAGCACGTTCTTACTGCGGCGAAAAACGTCACGGCGGTCCTGGCCGGGCAACTGCCGCATTCCCAGAATGAGGCGCTGGCTAAAAAGACAAGTTGATTTTATAAGTTCCCGGGGCCACTAGTCTCATCGAACGCACAGCAAACAAATACACGACTTTTACGGGAGCGTAAGACGGTGCAAGTATCCGTTCATGATGTACCTTTCACAAGTTTGGTTCGACATCAGCGCGTAATAATTACAGGGGAGATTTTTCTCATTGCACAAGGTCTGTGGGTGGTCATTGTCTCACCAATTGTCAATTTGGCAGTGACTATTATTCTCGGTTGTCTTTTTTTTGTTGGCGGCCTAGTTGGGCTAATAACAACCTTTATAGCACGGCGCACTCCGGGATACTGGTGGCTATTACTCTCGACCTTGTTCGCCTTAGGGGTCGGAATCGTTCTAATCGAATGGCGCGTCGACAGCGCCCCGCGAATGACTAATCTACTGATTTCTTTCTTTGTTATTGAAGGCATCGCAACCATCATATTTGCCTTCATGCACAGGCATCAATGTTCAGGCCTATGGGAGTGGTTGTCGAGCTAAGCGGGAAACTGGGTGATGACGGTATGAGATAGGCGGCGTATCGAGGCGGGTGTCGAGCCTGCCAGAACCTCTCAAGGAGAGCGATACGTGTGCCTGTCGGAAATCAAATCCGGACATATTGATGGTGTAGGCCGCCGAGAACTGGCCTCGCTTCGATGCACCCGGCGGCATGGACAGATCGCCTGACTGGCGCATCTTTGTTCAAAGAAAGGTGTGTTCGGGCTTTATTGTAGTAACTCGCGTAACACCGCAACAGATGGCGCAGATGTCGCTCGCCAAACACGATGATATGGTCAAGGCAGTCCCGTCGGATCGAGCCGATCGCCCTTTCGCAATATCCGTTCTGCCATGGTGACCGCGCCGCGATGGGCCGATCCCGGATGCCCATTGCCCGAACACGCCGGACAAACACGTCACCATAGGCATGGTCCCGGTCGCGCACCAGATATCGCGGCGGCATCTCCCAGCCGAATGCTTCCGTCAGCTGCCGAGCGATCCATTCGGCCGTCGGATTCTCAGTTACGCCGAACCATAGGATCTCACGCCGGTCATGCCGCAGGATAAGCAACCCGAACAGAAGCCGGAATG
This sequence comes from uncultured Alphaproteobacteria bacterium, assembly GCA_963821785.1. Lineage (GTDB taxonomy): Bacteria > Pseudomonadota > Alphaproteobacteria > Rhizobiales > Xanthobacteraceae > Pseudolabrys. Next base: position 8,821 of record CAWGFC010000003.1, read on the forward strand.
ACATCGTCGGGACGACGAATAAATCCATCGCCGCGATGCCGTTGGCATGGTTGTGGAGAAATGTCTTCCATCCCTGCGACGGCGGCCGTTTAACCCGCGGCATGTACTTGGCAACCGTCGTCTGCCCAACATCGATGCCGAGCTTGAGCAGTTCACCATGGATCCGCGGTGCGCCCCAGAGCGGATTGGCAAGACTAACGTCACGGATGAGCCGGCGGATCTCAAGCAGTGTTTTCGGCCGGCCGCCGCGCGGCTTTGATTTCCAGCGCCACCAGGCTCGAAAACCCGCCCGATGCCAGCGGATCACGGTCTCCGGCCTCACGATGGTGAGGGCGTCCAGCACGCTCGGCGCGACACGATACAGCACCGATAATATGAACCGGTCGACGCTCCGGAATGCCGGTCTCGCCGGTACCTTCCGCTGCAGCACGTTGAGTTGTTGACGAAGTGTCAGGACCTCAGCTTGCAGCAATGCCCGCGACCGGAACAATCCGAACAGTGCGCACCAGAGCAGGCTACAGATATCCCTCATCGGACCGCAGCATCATCCGATTCGACTTCATTTGCCAGCGGACGAGGTTTCCGACAGGGACAGGAAGGAAACGGGTATCCAAAATGAAAGAGGCGGCTGAATCACGACCCTTAAGGACCCTGTATCGTTGCCGATACTAGTTCCTTCGCGAGCGCCCGGACCGCCATTTCGGTTTCAGCCTTCAACGCATCAAGTTGGCAGTCGAAGGGCACAGGAAGACCGAGACGCTTCTCGGGTTCATCCTTCCACGTGACAGTTACAAACGATCGTTTTTTGAGAACGTCACGATGCAGGCCCTCAATTATTAGCGTCGTCATCACACGTTCCATTCCAAGGCCCCCAAACTACTTGTAAACTCGGCCAACTACATCTCTGTTCCAATGTCCTCTTGGGTCAAGCAGACATCACGCCCGAGACAGGCCCGCTGCTTTACGCGTGGCGCGCCGAGAGCATGACCGGGAACCTCAATTGTCGGCCGCTGTTATCCTGTTGGGCATGAGCGGGCGCATGTGACGCGATGGAGGGAACCTGATGATCAACAAACAAAGTTTCGTTCTGGCCGCTTTGGCCGTGGGCAACCTCGCATCGGCAAATGTTGGCGCGCAGGCGGTCGAAGGCAAATTTCGCGGCGCCTATGTGTGTGAGAAAACACCGTTTACCCGAGATATTCTACGTACGCCGCTCGATCTGGTCATTCAAGGGAACAGCGTGCAGTTCGCGCGGCCATTGTTCAATCTCAACGGCACGCGAGTGCTCGGCAGCGAATTGGGCACCGGCACGATTGACGCAAATGGCAAGCTACACCTGACTTCCACGTGGACGTATCTCGGCAACACCGCCGTGGGCGATTACAGCGGCACGCTCACTCCAAGCGGCGGCACGCTGACCGGTACGCAGACTTGGACCGGACCGCAAAACACGACTCCCGTTAGCCGCGCCTGCGCGGCGGCTTTGGTTCCGGCGCCGCAATTTGCCGCGGCAGCGGCACCGCGATGATGCAGGACAGTCATGCAAGATTGAGGGCAATCGAAGTGCCAATGCAGCGTCCTATTTTTCACGAAACCGCACCGCCACTTTGCCGCGGAACCGCTGTAACTGAAGGGCATTAGCCCCCGCGAGCTTCACTGGAGGATGCTATGCCGACACAACTGAAGTTATTTTCTACGAGCGGGCCAGAGAACTTTTCTAAACTCGAAAAAGAGGTGAACGATTGGCTCGCCGCAAAGGGCGACAGTATCCAGCCTGTAAACAGTCAGACGGCTACCTGCGCTATCCTGAATGGCGAGGATCACAAACGATCGCAAGCCGTGGTCATTGCACTTTGGTATCTTGATCCACCTGCACGTGAAGCAAATCACCACTGATTGACTGACGCTTGCTCAACGGATGTCCGCTAATGGGGCCAATCGCGACCGAGTAATTCAGCCCCGACGCCGCCCTTTGTCCGTGGTTATCCAATGGCGTCCTATGTGGTGCCGTGTCACGAATGACGTCACGTGCCTTGAGCGACAACGCCGCGCACAATTAACGGAGCCCGCCTCGCGATGATCTCCCCAAAATCAGTGTCGCGCTATGGCAACATAAAAAGGCCCCGCTCCCATTTTTTCGGGAGCGGGGCCAACACTCGCGCTTAGTTCGGAGGATAAGGACTGACGCCGCGGCAGCTTCCTAATCACATACCCGGCGTGTTCGCCAGATAACGTGACCATGCGGCGTCACGATTCGTGTGCGAACGATATGGCAGTAGGGCTCATAGGCGTAGTCCCGATAATACCGATGATGGTAGCCCCAGTAATCGGGGCCGACGCCGACGCCGACCGGGCCCACCTGGACGCCGACACCGCCTGGGTCCGCGCCGACATAAAGTTGTGCATTAGCTGGCGCCACGACAAAAAGCATCGCCGTAGCGGCAGCAACTCCAAGCCAAAGTTTTCTCATTTTGACCTCCTCTTATGTCCGAGGAACATGAATATTAACGCGCGGCAATCGCGCCGTGTTTCATTACGATAAGTTAATCGGGGAACCCTGCTGGCCCGCGGGAACAGAAGGGGCAAGAATTTCGTCGGCGATCTTGATACGGCTCGAAACGAGGCACTCAAACGTTCTGTCGAAGTAGCGTTACGACGTTTTCGGTCCTTCGATAGCCGTCAGGTCGAGATTGATCTGGTAGATCAGACCCTCCGGCAGATACTTCATGGTGACGTGGCCGAATTGCTCTGCTGACTCCACCAGGATCGCACTTCCGAAACCTTTCCTTGTCGGCTGAGATACCTTCGGACCACCGGTTTCCCGCCATGAAAAGACAAACGATTCGCTGCCATTGGACCGATCAAGTTTACCTGAGATTGAAACGCGGCCGTCAGGAACAGATAAAGCTCCATACTTGAGCGCATTCGTTGCAAGCTCATGGGTGATCATTGCAAATTGTTGTGCGGCCCGTGGCGTAACGACGATTTCGCAACCTTCGATGCTGACGCGTTCGGAAACGAGGATAGACTTGCCTACTAAGAAGCTTAGCCAGCGATGTGCCTTCCCACGCATGGTCGGCAAGCATCGAATATGCCCCCGATAATGCGTCCAGTCGGCCTTTCAAGACGTAGCCAGCTTCCGCAACCGTCTTGGCATTCCTGAGGGTGATGGTGGTAATTGCCTGGACAACGGAAAGTAAATTCCCGGTCCGGTGCTTCAATTCGCCGATAACTAATTGCTGATGTTCCTCCGCCCGTTTGCGAGCGGAAATGTCAATCACTGTGGCCAGCACTGCCGGTCGCTCGCCCGCGGCCCACTGGATTAAGTCCAATCTCGACGGGAAATTCGCTGCCATCTTTGCGTTGGCCGCTGAGATCGCGTCCAAGACCCATCAATCTCACTTCCGGCTTTTCCTGATACGCGGCGCGCAGCTTGCGATGATCGCCGACCTGCTGCTCCGGTACCAGGACCTCCACGTTCCTTCCCAATATTTCCTCTCGGCTATAACCAAACAGCCTCTCCGTACTCGCATTGACGAGCTTGATTGTTCCGCGCTCATCCACCAACACGAAACCGTTCGGCGCAGATTCAAGAAGAACGCGGATATTTCGTTGCTGAATGATCAGGCGATCAACCACTGCACTGACGATGACGGCAATAGCCACATCGACGCCGCTGATAAAGACGAACAGAAAAAGTTCTGTGAGTTCGCGTCCGCTCAACGTCCAGGCAAAAAAGGGCGGAATAAAAAGGTACCAGGCCGCCACACTTGAAAGACCGGTAGCAAGGATACCTGGCCCAATACCCCCGATGAGCGCTACGACGATAATCGCCGGATAAAAAGTGACGAACGGCATTGCTGCGCCGGCAAATTCCGCGACGAGCCCGCGCACGAACACCGCAAGCGCGACCATTGCCAATGCCAATCCGTAGGCGGCAAACGGGTATTGCCTCACCCGCAAGAGGCGTTCGACCCACGGATAGATTTGAAAACCGAGCGCGAACGGCATCGGCATCCCCCCGCCGGCCACCGAGCATTGAGTATCCTTATATTACCATTTACCCCCCCACACAAATCGAGGGTAGCGCGGTCAGATTCGGCAATGGACCGATGACGGTCCAGACCGATTGCGACGCATGTCGCGTTTGGGGTCGCGGCCGTTCTAATATTTCCGTTTTGTTTATTTTGGCCGTTGTGGGTCATTTGCTACCAATCCATTCGGCGCCAGTGCCGACCAATGTCGGCTATGCCCCTGTGGGTTCAACCGGTCAGTGCAACATCGCTTGTAGTTTATCGGATGGCGTTTCGAAGCCCAAGGTCTTTCGCGGACGTTGATTGAGCCGGAGGGCAACCGCGTTCAGAGAACTCTGAGAGATGCGCGAGAAGTCGGTCCCTCTCGGGAAGTACTGACGCAGCAGGCCGTTGGTGTTCTCGTTTGATCCGCGCTGCCACGGGCTGCGCGGATCACAGAAGTAAACCTGGACATTGGTGGCAAGCGTGAAGCGCTTATGGGCGTGCATCTCCTTGCCTTGATCCCAGGTCAGAGAGCGTCGCAGTTCCTCAGGCAGCTTGCGGATGTGCTTGGCAAGCGCAGTAACGACAGTCGTCGTGTCTTTGCGGGGAATCCTGACGAGCATCGTGAAGCGGGTATTGCGCTCGACGAGGGTGGATATGCGTGTCGTTCGCCCCGGTAAGAAGATCTCCCTCCCAATGCCCGGCACGGCGCGATCCTTAGCCTCGGCAGATCGCTCGCGGATGGAGACCATATCTAGGATACGCCCTTGTCCACTCTTTGCGTTGTGGCTCTTGGGGCGGCGCATCCGCCGCGCAGTACGCAAGTGCGCCGTCAGCTCCTTCTTCAACACGCCGCGGGTCTGGATGAAGAGACTGCGATAAATCGCTTCGTGGGATATCTGCATGTCTTGGTCGGTTGGGAACTCTTGCTTCAGCCAACCGGAGATCTGCTCCGGAGACCATTGCAACGAGAGCTTCTGTGCCACGCGCCATCGTAGCTTCCTATGTAGCGCCAGGCGACAAGACTTGGGACGCAACGCCCGCTCCCAGGCGCGCCAATCGGCCCGGCTTGCACGATAGGTCTGAGTGCCGCCGTTGCGCCTGATCTCTCGGCTTACTGTTGATGGCGCTCGGCCGAGGCACTGGGCGATCTGCCGGATCGACCGGCCCGCCGCTATACCACGGGAAACCTCTTCGCGTTCCTCTAACCTTAGTGCGACCAACGCTCTTCGGCGCGGCGCCGGCATGATCCCTCCATGGAGCACTACGACCCGCTCAACGCCAGTCTTGTTCTTCCGTTCCAGCGCCCGCGAGATGGCCGCAGCACTTTGCCCGTTTCTCCATCGCTCCCAGAGCTCGGCCTTCTGCGCCGCCGTAAACCGAATCCGTGACGTCACCATCGCACACCTCCCACATCCCGTAAGATTAGAAGAAGGTGTTGCGCAGACCCATTAAATCCGCCCCCCAATAACGACCGTTCAGGATTTGAGTACAAATTGATGCGTGGATGGCCGGAATGCACGGGCTGTTAGTCACTGCTCTGAGAAGTCCTTTACTTCCCGCCCGTGCCGTTAGGACTGTTAGTCAGTCTAAGCCATTGACGTATTTGACCCCTGCCCTTTCAGCCGGGGTCGCCACTATTCCGACAAAGCTCATTTTCATTCCGACAAAAACGGAACGAAAGGCGGCCGGCGGCGCCCCTCCTCGGCTGCGGCCTAGGCTAAGGTACATATCGAGAGCGTCTGTACGGGCAAGTGACGCAGCGCCTTTTCTCGTCAATTTGACCGAAGGCTTCATCGCCGCTGTCCTATCCTGAATTGGATAGCTTCAAATTCGAGAATGACGACCGGCCGTAACCGGATCTCAACTCAATCCCGAACTTAGAACTCTTTCCAGTTCCGCTCGCTGTTGACGGCGGCGGCGAGCACCGTCTGCATACGGGCGACCGGCCCGCCACCGTTGCCGCCGGCGGCGGCCTGCTTGGGCTCAGCGACCGGCTTCTTCGCCGCGGGTCCAAGCAGCGGCACCGCCGCAGGCGAGTGCTGGTCGCGAACGACTGTTGGCTGCGCCGCGTGTCGATGCCCGACGGCATCGTCGAGCTTGAAGAAGGAGACACGCTCGTCCATAGCTTTAGCCTGATGTTCCAGCGTCTTGGCGGTGGCTGCATTTTCCTCAACCAGCGCCGAGTTCTGCTGCGTCACTTCGTCCATCTGGGTCAGCGCCTTGTTGACTTGCTCGATGCCGCTCGCCTGCTCGGCGCTGGCATTGGCAATGTCGGCCACGATCTCGGCCACCTTCTTGATCGAATCGAGGATTTCACTGAGCGAAGCGCCCGCCCGGTTGACCAGATCGACGCCGCCCTTGACCTGCTCATTCGAATTGGTGATTAGGTCCTTGATGTCTTTGGCCGCCTGCGAGGAGCGCTGTGCCAAGCTGCGCACTTCCGAGGCCACCACTGCAAAGCCGCGGCCGGCTTCACCGGCCCGCGCAGCTTCGACCGCAGCGTTGAGGGCGAGCAGATTGGTCTGCCGCGCGATTTCGTCAATCACGCCGATGATATCGGAGATATTACGCGAGGAATCCTCGATCTTCGCCATGGCCTCCACCGCCTTGGCGACCACCTGACCGCCGCGGTCGGCGACGTCGCGGGTCGCACTGGCCGACACATTGGCCAGTTGGGCGTTCTCGGCGTTCTTCTTCACGGTTGCCGAGATCTCTTCCATCGAGGCCGAGGTCTCTTCCAGACTGGCGGCCTGCTCCTCGGTGCGCTGCGACAGGTCAGTCGTGCTGCCAGAAATCTCGGCCGAGGCGTTGGTCACTTCCTGCGCGGATGCCTTGATTTCGGCGATGGTCGCGCCGATGCGCTCCGCCGTCTTGTTGGCGTTCTCCTTCAGGACCGCGAAGTTGCCTTGGTACTGGGCAGTGATACGATCGGTCAGATCGCCTGCGGCCAGCGAGTTGAGCATCCTGATGAGATCATCGAGCGCCTTGGCCACGTTCTCGCACAGTGAGTTGATGGCGGTACCAATATTGAGCACCATCCCGGTCTTGCCTTGCAGATCGACGCGCTGGCTGAAGTCGCCGGCGACCGCCGCCTGCACGATGCCACCGACTGCCGCCTCAAACTCAGCGGCCATCTTCTGCATCGCCGCTTCGCGTTCGGCGGCGGTTCGAGATTCAGCCTCCTTCTGCTCGGCCTCCAATTGCTCCATGCGCAACAGGTTTTCCTTGAAAGTCTTGGCCGCGCGCGCATTGTCGCCGATCTCGTCGCCGCGGTCGGCATAGGGCACCTCAACAGCTTTGTTGCCGGTGGCGAGATCATTTAGAACAGAAGCTATTTTACGCAGCGGACTGGCGATCGTCATGGCGCCAAATATCGCCGAGCCGATCAGAACCAAAATGACTGCGGCGCCAATGCCCATGCCGAGACGACCCGATGAGACCATCTGCTGCTCGGCATTGTCACCTTCTCGTTCGGCTTGTTTAACTCGCGCATCGCTGAATTCCTTCAGCAAGGCAATGCCTTTGTCGGCGCCTGGATCCAAATCCTCATGCTGGATGCGCTGCGTTTCGTGGGCCAAAGCAAGAATGCCGGCGCTTTCTTTGGGATCGAGGCCGAGCGCCTTAGTCTTCGTTGGCACCGTTTCCTTCAAGGCGGTGGTGATATATTGCGTGATGTAGCCATGGAGTTTCTCGGCCAGATCACGATTTGCCTGCGTTCTAAATTTAGCAACCAATTCTTCGAATTGTTTATCGATGGCTTTTTGCCGTCCCTCTAAATTATTGGCGCTCTTTAACTCAGCCGCGCTCTCAGCCAAGCGGATGTTGCGCACGGCCAAGCGGACGGTAACGAACGCTGCTTCGATTTTGGTAATCTCGTGCGCGATACTCTGCTGGTGCATAGCTTCTTCGTTTGAGCTTTTGACAAGCGAATTGCCATACATCGACGCGCCGATCATTCCGAGCACCAGCAGAATGCCGAGGCCGGACATGATTGTGAGTTTGGTTCCGATACGGAAATTGGAAAGCCGAAACATGAGCGGTCTCCTTAGAACGAAGATAGGACTGCGTCGTGAGACGAAGCGGGTTTGATTGGGTGATGCCTTTCGCCGGATTTCCGGTAAGGATTCTTGCTCATGTCAGTTTTTTTGCATCGATGCGGCGGATTCCGGTTTTCCACCTGGACTATCAGCGTTGCCGCCGGCATGCTCGGACAGCAGGTGGGGGAGGTCGATCAGCGCAATCATGGCGTTGTCATGGGTCACTAGGCCGGATAGGAAATCCGCGGCCGGCCCCTGGGAAGTACGCGGAACTGGCTGAATCTGGGTCGTATCGACCGATACGATATCAAGCACGCGGTCGCCAATCAGGCCGACCTGACGTCCGCCGATCTGCACGATGATGATAATGTGCAGCGGCGTTGTCTCCGTCAGCCCTTGGCCAAAGCGGCAGCGCAGATCAACAATCGGAACGATGGCGCCGCGCAGATTGAGCACCCCGCGCACGTAATCCGGCTGCTTCGGCAGATGGCTGACTTCCGACCAGCCCTTGATCTCGCGCACAGCCATGATGTCTACGCCATATTGGTTGTCACCAATGGCAAAGCTGATGAATTCTGTTCGCCCCACCGTATTCACGGTGCCTTCGGCGCGGATGTCCTCTGCGAGGGTGGGATGGACGGGATCAGCGGCGGCAGAAGCGATGACTTGGCCAACGATTTGACTCATGAGCAATAACTCGCTTTTCGCAGCCTTTTTTCGGCTGCGGAATTCACGTTTGAAAATTTAATTCAAATAGATGTGCATTTAATTTAGGTTCTCGTGTCTACGGACCGACATTACAGGTTGATAAATTAGATTAAGATTGCTTGCGATAGGTCGGGCGGCATTTCGTCAAGCTGCAGCAATACCGCCAATTTTTGACTGCGCACCGTGATTGGGGGAGGCATCAGCAAAAACTTACGTAGTTCTACGTAATCGCTGGTGACCTTTGATTCGATTAAGCGAGTAAGGGGGTGGAGCGCCAGTCGTTTCCTCCGCGGATAATCATTTTGAAATGGTCATTACCTCGATGACCGCTAAAATCCACCGACGACAATTTTAGTTTAAATCGATGACCGGTCCGCAACGCCAACCAAGGCACGGCGCGCTGTCGACCCAAAGGTATCATGCCGCATTGCCGTCGTCGGATTGCGATAGCTTCGCGTGTTTTGTCTATGACTTCGATTTGTGTGTCGGCATGTCAAAAACTGTCATGACGGATCATAACCGCCTCATCGAAATGCCGATTTCCATATCATCATCTATGCACACAATCCCCGCGCGTCATATAATTATTCATCCGAAAGAAAGCACCGAATTTGTTTTGATCGTCTGTCGCGGATGGGCAGCCCGCATGATCGTGGCGCCGAGTGGTCACAAGCAGATCGTGTCCTTCCTTCTGCCTGGCGATCTCATCTCTGCGGCGAGCCCCTTTGAATCGTCGCCCGGCTATTACGTCGAAGCTATAACCGGGGTGACCTATCGAAAGTTCAGACAATGCGACTTCAAAGAAGCATTATTTGAAAGCCGTGCATTGCTGGAACAGCTGTCGCTGGACTTAGTTGACGAGCGAGTTCAAGCCGATCAACTGGCATTAAACCTCGGCGAAAAGGGAGCTGAGAAAAGAATCGCTTGGCTAATCTTGAACTTGGCAAAGAGACTTGTAGCCCGCGGAATGGCGAGCGGTGAGACTATCGACTTTCCGTTGCGCCATAAGCATATCGCCAACGCCATGGGATTGACCCCAGCTCACGTCAGCAAGATATTGGGACTGTTTAAACGGGATGGCCTGATCGAGATCAGTGACCGTTCGCTCAGAATAATCGACGAAGCTAGTTTGCGCCGAACGCAGGTTCAACAATAGCTGCCTAATATCAAGTCCATTTATCAAAACCCACGTGCCTATTGGCGCAATCCGATGGACATGATTCTCCAAGGCTGGTCGATGGGCTTGTTCCATGCCTCGCAGCGGTGGTCGATGAGACCATCGCAGGACTTGAAGATGTGGTTGAAGAGCCGGTTGTCGCGCACGAATTTGCTCGCATACGGCACTTTGTCAACGCTGCCCAGTCAATTGTTGCCTAACATCAGATAGATAATCCTTAAAGTCCTTCAGTAACGTCGTGGCTTCCGCATTCGGTGGCAATCAGGATGGTGTTTTGGTTTGACCAAACCATAGGCTTCTATTGAGTGCGGCGCGGTCAGGGTCTTGTCAGCTGATCAGGCTATGCACTTGCCGCCGGCCGTCCCAGCCTCGCTCCGCTTGCTCACGCCCTGACAGGCGGCGGCACCACCCGCTCGTGGACGGTCGGCATCCTTATTTTGTCTGCCGTTAAGAAGTCAATTTGATCCCGGGCTGGGCAGTGAACGCGCGCGATAGAGCGGCCAGCATCAGGCACAAAAGCATCTTCAGCCAGGAGAGGACGAGGCGGAGGGGCGGCTCAATCGGGAGCCTTTAATGCAATCGATATACGGAATTGCTGACGGATGCCTGAGGTTAAACAGACGCTCGATTGTTGTCTTATGGGGGCGACGTGAACGCCACCGAATCTAGGACCGGCGCACAGGAAGCCGCCTCCGCAGAGTACCGGTAAGTACGAATATAGGATTGGCGGAGCGTTATCGCCGATCTTAAGGAGCAAACGCCACAACCATCGTGGAATGCCACCCTTTGTTCCGGACAAACCGTGAAATCAAAACCAGATTAGAAATCTGGTATATCGGTCCAAGGAACGAACGATGGCCGAAATCAGAACCGTTACGACACTACGGCGGAAAGGCTTAGCCATTCGCAAAAGCAATCACATCAATAATCGGGGACGGTGCCAGAACAGATGGAGCGCCTCCGGTGTCTGGGAGAGCGTCGCTATCGCTCCCGCCGAAACGGTGGCGGAGAGCGGCCAATACAACATCGACAGCACCACGGTTCGCGCTCATGTCTCGGCAGCGGGCGCAAAGGGGGCTCATCAACGAGCTTTTGGCCGCTCGCGGGGCGGGTTCACCAGTAAAGTTCATTGTCTCGGTGATTCCAGAGGCCGCCCAATTGCCTTCCACCTCACGCCCGGCGAAGCGGCGAACTGCAAAGCCTCCGATAGGGAAGACCGAACAGGAAATTATTTCGGCGGCACAGGGAACCTTGGCGCAGAAACAGGGAATTTCACCAGCAAATTCGAAATCAATACCGGATGATGTTTTGACTATACACAGGTGTCATCGAGATCGAGACGCGACCTTGATTTCTGACCTGTGAGAAGCGGACTTTGCGGGCAAAGGCGCACAACCTTTCGTCAGCATGATTCGAACGACATCGGCTGAGGTTTCGACGCCATGTTTCTCATTGATAGCCGCGCGACGAGATTCAACAAGCTGAGGACTTAGATTGAGTTGACGAGCCGTTTCTTCGCAAGACTCACCGGCCACGATACCGGCCATGACGTCGCATTCATGCTCTGTCAGCCGATGACTGCAAACGAGGTCGGGCCTTACGTGACACATCTTTTGGTTTTTATTAGCCGTCCACACATCGACCGATGTTGGATTTACTTCAGTCTCACCGCGCTGTGGTAAAAGCTGCAATACCTCGGCGGCAGGTCGAGGCCGACTGAGCAGGTACCCCTGAATTTCCGTGCATCCGAGCTTTCGGACCTGCTGCAATTGCCGTTCGGTCTCAATACCTTCGGCGGTTACCCGCATATTAAGATTTTGAGCCAGATCGCCGATAGCGCGCACGATAGCGCGAGAATTTTCATGATCCGCCAGTGCGGTGATGAACTTGCGATCGATCTTGATTCTGTGGAATGGGAAACTCAGCAGATAGGAAAGCGAGGAATATCCGGTACCAAAATCATCCACCGCAAATTGAATTCCTAATTCATGCAAGCTTTTTAGCTTAGCCTCATTGGTGGGTGTGTTCTGTATTAGAACGGATTCGGTAAGCTCTAATTCAAGTTTGCATGGCGGTATGCCTGCCGCCGCTACAGCACCAACGATAACATTGGCCAAATTCTTATTGCTCAACTGGGCTGCAGAGAGATTAACGGCAACTTGGATGTCAGCGGGCCATCTAGCGGCTTCGGCGCAGGCAGTCCGTAGGACCCATTCGCCCAGCGGAACGATCAAACCTGTCTCTTCGGCAATTGGGATAAACTCTGCCGGCGAGACTATGCCACGCCTTGGGTGGTTCCACCGCAGGAGGGCCTCGAAGGAAACGATCTTGTTATTCGCAAGGCTTGCAACCGGCTGATAAAACAACTCAAATTCGCCGCTGACGAATGCCTGCTGTAGTTCCTGCTCCAATTGGGCCTGCTTCTGTATGCGCTCTTGTAGTTGTGGCTCAAACAAGCAATAAGCGCCGCGACCGATATTCTTGGCTTCATAAAGCGCGATATCCGCTGCTTTCAAAAGCTCATTAGTTTCGGTTGCATCGGTTGGTGCGATAGCGATGCCAACGCTGACACTCGCTGAAATCTCATGACCATCGATATCGAACGGCTCACGAATGGCTTCGATGATCCGCTCCGCCAGCAATTCCACATCTTTGGGTTGGTCGAACATCGAATGAACGATGGCAAATTCATCGCCGCTCAGACGAGCAACCCACCCTATATCCCTGACACATTCGCGCAGCCGATCAGCGACACTTTTTAGCAGCGCGTCACCCGTCAGATGTCCAAGCGTGTCATTAACTCGCTTTAAACGATCAAGATCGAGGTACAATAATGCCAGACGTCTGCCCTGCGCGACGCCATCAAGTGCCTGCTCAAGCTGTTCGTAAAACGCCTTTCGATTGGGCAAATCGGTCAGCGTGTCGACATATGCCTCACACGCTAATCGCTCTTCGGCACGTTTTGCCTCGGTAATATCCTCATGGGAGGCAACCCACCCGCCGCCTTCCATTGGGTGATTCACAATGGAGATGATGCGGCCGTCGCGTAAATATGCTATTCTTTTAAATATACTTCCATGACTAACGGCGGTAGTCTGATTGCTAATGTTTTGCTCAATTTCATCGGGGCAAAAGGTGCCGGTCGCGACCCGCAGGTTGAGGAGTTCCCGCAAAGTGCGCCCCGGCCTGACGGCTTCGGAGGAAAGACCGTACATTTCGGTGTAACGTTGATTGCTGACTAATATTCGGGCCGACGAATCAAACATTACGATGCCTTGCGAAATGTTGTTGAGCGCTGCATCGATCGTAAGCATGGAACGTCTCAACTCCTCGGTCTTTTTGGCAAGCATCTCCCCCGCCGTCGCAAGACGGCGAAATTGACTGCTTAAAGATCTGAGGAGGAACGCTGCACAAAGCAGCAAGAGCACCGTGCCGAAACCGAGAATTATCGCCTGGAGTCGCCAAGTCGCAAGTGCCGCGCTTTCTGATACAGCTATATTAACGACAAGCGGATAATTAGCCAGCGTATGCAGAGCCACAAGGGATGGTCCCCGGCCAAAATAGTTTGAAGATCTATAATGCCCGCTCCCCTGCGAAACCAATCGATACCAATAAGAAGCCGCTGGGACCTTTTTTGCGTGATGCTCCTGACGGTCAGGGTAGCGCAAGATCACCGAGCCGTCGCTACGAAGAAAGAGAAGCGATAAAGCGCGTAATGATTCGATCGACTTGTATACGAGTTCGAAATAGCTCAATCGTACGCCTACCGAAACCATTCCGAGAAATTCGTGGTTAGCGCCATTGACGCGTCTACTGAAAAAAATGGTCGGTAAGCCGGTAACGCGGTCGATGACAGGGCTGGAAATATATACGGTGCGATCGTTGTTGTTTTTTATGTATTGAAAATGTTCGCGATCGGAAATATTCGTACGCGGCACGGGCCAACTGTTTGTCGAACTCACCAAATTGCCACTTTTGTCCGCCAGCGCAATAACAGCGATTTGCGACAGACGCCGCTGCCGCTCTCTTAGCAGTTGGTAGGTAGCCACACCCTCTAACAACCTGTGGAAGTCATCTGAAGTTTGGACGCCAAGATCGCTTACATCCTTTTGCACCTCGTCGGCCATGAGATCAATTGATTAAATCGAGAGATTAATCTGCCCCGCTATGACGGTTGCTAGGTTCTCGGTATGGACGGACGCATCGTAAATCGCTTCCGAGCGCAGCCACCAAATTGTGAAGCCGATGGCGAGTGCAGCCGCGCAGGTGAGACCTACAGCAGCGACCTTGAGATTGTGAAAGTTTTTTAGACTGCCACCCATTGGTAGGTGCCACGGAATAACTTGATAAATTTGGGTCAACTCTATCCGACACGAATGAAGGCGCCATTAAAGCGGCGCTCCATTACCCGATTGCGTTATCGCAAGCTTACTGACCGAAATGAGCCATGTCGGACGCCGGGAACTTTGCCGGCTGCCGGGCCGAGTAGGTGATCAGTGACAATCCTTCTACGTAAGCAATTCTTCTTCTGCAGTTTTTCCATTGGTCCAACTTGCAGTCATTTATCCTACAGTCAAACTCGCAAACGGCTATCTCATCAGGTACTTTGCAAATCATATTACACTTTTCCAAAACACTCTTGAACCAGTTGGTCATATCACCCTCCACTTAAAGCCGAATCTATTAAGGGCAAAAGAGCGATCTGCCATCGCAAAAATATCAATCGGTCTTTCTTTCCTATGTCTCAGACTATGTTTCTATTTCGAAGTGAGGCACCATCACCTGATGCGCTACCGACGACATAGAAACCGACGCAATTGGATATTGAGACGTTTTGGCGATATCGCCGCGTAATATATTCGCAATGCTGATTTTCATCTCCAATATTACCAATTCTAGCACATCGGCCTGACCCCTCATCGTTCGCAGATTCCAGCTAATTTCTTTGAGGTAGAGATCCAGAACGTCAGTGCTGGTAACAAGCGCGGCACTCTTTTTCCTTAATTTGACCGAGGTCTTCATCGCTACTGTCCTAAATTCGTTGGTCTGAACTTTTTGGAACGACGACGGATGCAACTGCGATAGAACTTTTGGTTGCAGCCGCCTCACCACAGCCCAAACGCTAGAACTCCTTCCACTCCGGCTCGCTATTGACGGCGGCGGCAAGTGCCGTCTGCATGCGCGCAACCGGGCCGCCGCCATTGCCGCCGGCGGCGGCGCGCTTGGGTTCCCGTTTAAACTCCGCAGCCGACTGTTGTTTCTTTGCGGCGGGCCCCCGCGACGGAACGGCGGCCACCGGGCGGCGTTCGGCAACATGTGCCGGCCGCGCGGCATGTCCGCCCGCGGCGGCGGCGCCGTCGATCTGGAAGAAGGCGACGCGCTCGTCCATCGCCTTGGCCTGATGCTCCAGCGTCTTGGACGTGGCGGCGTTTTCCTCGACCAGCGCCGAGTTCTGCTGCGTCACCTCGTCCATCTGGGCGAGCGCCTTGTTGACCTGCTCGATGCCGCTCGCCTGCTCCATGCTCGCATGGGCGATGTCGCTTACAATCGTAGCCACCTTTTTGATCAATTCGACGATCTCGCTGAGCGAGACGCCCGCCCGGTTGACCAGATCGACACCCTCTTTCACCTGGACGGTGCTGTTGGTGATGAGGTCCTTGATGTCCTTGGCGGCCTGCGAGGAGCGCTGCGCCAGACTGCGCACCTCGGATGCGACCACCGCAAAGCCGCGGCCGGCGTCGCCGGCGCGTGCGGCTTCCACCGCCGCGTTGAGCGCCAGCAGGTTGGTCTGCCGCGCGATCTCGTCGATGACGCCGATGATGTCGGCGATCTTGCGCGAGGAGTCCTCGATCTTCGCCATGGCGGTGACCGCCTCGGCGACCACCTGGCCGCCGCGCGTTGCGACCTCGCGCGTTTCGCCAGCCGACTGATTGGCAGCTTGCGCGTTTTCGGCGTTCTTCTTCACCGTCGCAGAGATTTCCTCCATCGAGGCCGAGGTCTCTTCCAGGCTCGCGGCCTGCTCCTCGGTACGCTGGGAGAGGTCCGTCGTGCTGGTGGAAATCTCCGCCGAGGCGTTGGTCACTTCCGCCGCCGAAGACTTGATCTCCGAAATGGTCGCGCCGATCCGTTCCGCCGTCTTGTTGGCGTTATCCTTCAGGGTCGCGAAATTTCCTTGATACTGGGCGGTGATGCGGTCGGTCAGGTTGCCTTCGGCCAGCGAGTTGAGCATCTTGATGAGATCGTCGAGCGCCTTGGCGACGTTCTCGCACAGCGAATTGATGGCGGTGCCGACATTGAGCACCAGCCCGGTCTTGCCCTCAAGATCGACGCGCTGGCCAAAGTCGCCGGCGACCGCCGCCTGCACGATGCCGCCGATCGCGGCCTCGAACTCAGCTTCCATCTTCTTCATCGCCGCTTCGCGCTCGCCAGCGGCACGCTTGTCCTGCTCGGCCTTCGCCTCCGCCTCCTGGCGGGCTTTTTCCGCGAGCATGTCCTTGATGTCATTGACGGCACGGGCGGTTTCGCCGACCTCGTCCTTACGCTCGGTGCCGGTGATCTCGATGGTTTCGCCCTTGGCCATCCGCTGCAACAGGACAACGAGAGAGCGCATCGGCTTGGCAATACCGAACTGGCCAATCATGAAGCCCAGCGCCAGACCAAGCACGATGCCGATCGCCGCGATGATCATCATCATCATGGAAACCCGCGCATGCTCTGCCTCGGCTTCCTGGACCACCGTATCGATGCGCTTTTCATAGACATCGACAAAGCTTCGGACGCTTGTCCGAACGCCTTCCGCCTCCTTGTCGCTCTTCAAGGCAGCGTCGTGGAGTTTCTCCAACTCCTGCGTCATTTTAAAGTCTTTGACGGCGTCGGCAGCCTTGTACACCGCATCGAGTTCATGAGTGTAACGAGAAGCCTCTTTTTCTATTGCTTCGAGACGGGTTTTCGAATCGGCGCTTGTCAGCTTTTTATTCAGCTCTGCGATGCGCTCATTCATTGTTTTGAGCTCTGCATCAATTTGAGCCCTAGCGGCAGTTTTCGTTTCAGGGCGCGGATCGCTCGCAATCATGAATTCGGCCCGGTTTATTGCCAACACATTTGAATTAATGCCTTTGAGCAGCAGGGCCTCATTCCCGGTCTTTGCTACCAGGTCGGTTTGTTCACTCATTTGATTGAGCGAGCTAATACCGAGGAAAGTAATGCCGGTCGCCACCGCCGATAACAGCACAACAACGGCGATGATCTTGGTAATAACGCGGAAGCGGGCTAGGAAGGACATGGCAGTTCTCCAAAAACTCAGATTTCGTCGGATTGATTTCGAATGCGGTGAATGGCGCGCTTCGACCGTTTGCTGGCTGGATTGGCGAGAGGCGCCAACGTCGGATTTTCCATGCTCATGCCGCGGCAACTGTTGCTTGGGCGGCTGGCGAATCGGCCTCTTGTGTCGAGGCGGCTGCTTTTCGCTCGGATATTGCGAAGTCGCCGCCCTCGACCTGCGCCGTAAGAAGATCGGGCAGATCGATCAGCGCGATCATGGTCTTGTCATGCGTCGCCAGACCAGACAGGAAGTCGCTGGTCGCCCCTTGCGCGGTGCGTGGCACCTGCTGAATCTGGGCAGCGTCAACACTCACAATGTCGAGCACCCGATCGGCCAAAAGGCCCACCTGCCGACCCTTGATCTGCACGATGATCACGATGTGCAGAGGAGTGGTTTCGGTCAGCCCCTGACCAAAGCGGCAGCGCAGATCCAGAATCGGAACAATGACGCCGCGCAGATTGAGCACACCGCGCACATATTCTGGTTGTTTCGGAAGACGGGTGATATCGGACCAGCCCTTGATCTCGCGTACCGCCATGATGTCGACGCCGTATTGATCGGTGCCGATGGCAAAGTTGATAAATTGATTCTGCGTCGCGGCATGCTCGCTGCGTCCAGCATCTCCCCAACTGCTTGGTGTTGCCTGGCTAGAAGGAATATTTAGGGGAGCAACAATTTGATTCATGTGCTTGTGACTCACGTTTGCACGGAAGAAATCCACAGCCGACTATTGGGGTAGTCCACTGCGTCATTGCCAGCCGGCGACTTTGTGTTAGGTGCTGGTTTCGGCTCACTACGGCTAGTGAGTTGCGCGCCACAAATAGCTTTCGTCTCTTCGTGAATTTAGCGCCGAAGCGTTAGAGCCTTGTTAAGTAAAACTTGCGTCCAATCTTCTAGGTCTTGGAAATTTTGCGATGGAAATACCTTCATCCAACAGTATGTCGCGAAAATTGCGTAGTACGTATGAACTTCGCAGAAAATTTGCGACACTAACTGGGGGACGCGCCCGGTTTACCGACCAACGCCGCAAAAAAGTCGACGCCGGCAGCCTTCAACGCTCTACTAATCGGCGCAACAAGGTCCTCCTCCGTAGCGCCATCGATTTCTTCAAGACGACGAATGGCCGCAGCGGAAACATTTGCGCGATCGGCGAGATCACGCACAGACCAGCGTAAGATGCCGCGCGCAGCGCGGATCTGTGCGCCAGTCAGCCGGCGCTCCGCATCCTTCATCGAAGGCAACACCTTGGCGGTATGAATATCTAGCGTGGTGCCAACGTATTCCTCGATTTTGCCATCGGAGGATTTCAAGGGTATTGCGCGCGATAATTGCCAACGGTAGCTTCCGTCCGGTTGCAATACACGATGCTCTACTTGATAGACTTCGCATCGCGACCGTGCGCCGGCCCAAGCTTCGAGCGTAGCAGCACGATCGTCAGGATGTACTAAGTCGATCCGCGGAGCGCCAGGCGCCGCATCCACACGGTCGTCACGCAGCTCCCTCCAGTTTCCCAACGCGGTGGTTACGCCATCTATATCCGTGATCCAAAATGGCGTACCGACGGCGTCGGTTATTGCCTGCAGGCGCCCTTCGTTGATCTGTATCTTGCCAATCATTTCGCGGTATGCGGTCACGTCTCGCATCACGCCGATAGCCCGTGTTGCACTTCCGTCGGGTTCGATCAGGGCTTCGCCTTGATTGTAAACCCAGCGAACACGTCGGTTGCGCGAAATGATGCGGAACTCGCGATGTAACGGCATCGCTGCAATGGTGCGTTTAACGTCACTTGGTGGAAGGCGGTCATCCGGGTGGATCATGCTCGCGAACACATCGAAATGTGGTGAGACTGCATCTGGCTGCAAATCGAATAGACTAAACAGACCGCGCGACCACTCCATCGCATTAGTCTTCAAGTCCCAGCTCCAGAGCCCAGCACCGAGCGTATCTTCGATATAGCGAATCGTGTCGCGAATTCCGAAATCGCCTTGAAACAACGTGAGCATGGGGACCCCTTACATGCCGCAACGTATGCTTGAATTGGTATCTTTCAGAACAGACGGCCCTAAGAATTGGCCTCTTCCCGTATCCCGACTTCGATTTTCAGACAAGAATTGTCGCTTGTAAGCCGATTTAAGGGCATTGTGAGTAAGATTTTCGTCAAGTTATTACCGGCCGCTAGGATTATATGTGCAAATGGCCGATACGAATCCATCCCATGAATAGAGATAGCGATAATTCATTATCAGACTACCGTGCACCAAAATAGTATCGGCTGATATAGGTCCAAATTTGTTAAAGGCGCCAGAGCGGGCGGCCGAAACAGAATGAGCCCCGGCCAGTTTGTCCCAAAGGCCGAGGCTCTTAATTGCGCCACGCGAGACTAGAAACGCCAAATCAGGATGGCTTGAATCGGTTACAAAAGGCTAAAGCCGCCGTTCTCTAATCGCGCCAGATATCTCGGAACGGCTCAGGGTTCATGGTCGTGTACCGCACGGCGTTCGTTATCGAAGCGTGGCCTAGCAAGTGCTAGAGCCGCCGAGTATCCATGCCGTTGCCCGCTAGTATATGGCCGGTGCTAGGGCGCAACATATGAACACTTTGGCCTCCGGTAGCCGTTTTTGCCAGTGGCTAGACCGCCGGAGAATAATCCGATTGGGCCTTTGGCAAGGTCCTAATTTTATTTGGCGTCAATCAACCAATCCTTCCCCTGCCTCCGCACGTTCTACACGTTATTCGATCGCTCCCATTACAAAAGTCGCAACTCGAAGACGTACCTGGAGGATCAAGGCGGGGCGCTGGGGATTTTTTACCTGTCCCGCCACAAGCTGAGCATGTTTCAGCGCCGCTACCGGAGCAAGTTGGACATGTGGTCGGCATTGAGAACGCCCTAAGGAATGCATCAATCAAATTCGGTGCGGACAAATGCAAAATGCCCATATGCTGAACAAGCGGCCATTAGGTAACATTACGTATGTTGGCGGTACCGCGCGGGCGCCCATGACGGTGATGCGCTGGGGATTTCGCGCTTCCGCGAAAGCTTCGACAGAATTTGAAAACGGTGTCGTTGCGGCCAGCCTCAGCCCGTCTTCATCGTATATGGTCACGATGAAGCCGCCTTGTCGGGTGAGGTCGAGGCGGTGGAAATTATACGTTTCCGACTTGAGAATCACAGCTGCGCACACCCATGGTGCATTCAGACGAGTAGTGCGAAAAAGGGTACGCAAGACACCATGTACACCATCGCTACAGCCGCTGCGGCGGTCGGCCGGAACAAGACCGCGATCCTGCGGGCAATTGAAGCCGGAAAGATTTTAGCTGCCAAGGACGAGAACGGCGAGTGGCAGATTGACCCCGCCGAACTGCACCGTGTTTATCCCCCATTGCAGAGCGCATCCGTGCGGGGCAACGATATTCAACCGCAACTCCATCAGTCGCCGCTGCTAACGCCAATTTGAGGATTACGGCCCGCGCTGCCACGCCGCACTTGTGCTACACACGCCAAAGGCAATGGATAGTTGAACACTATTCTGCTAGTCGCCCGTTCGCTTTTTAATGGAGGTTTATATGGCGAAACGTAAACTGCGCGCTTGGACGAAAAAAGACATTGCCGACCTTAAGGCTCATTCCAGATCCAGAACGTCCGTTGCGAAGATTTCCAAAGAGATGAAAAGGACGCCTGGGGCGTTAAGACAGAAAGCTGGGATTGTGGGGATTAGACTAGGCCATCGGCGTTAGGCACAGGCGCAAGCGGCCGCCTTTCTAGTACCGGCACGACCTATAACGCACGACAAGCAGCAGGACGACAGCAAACACAAGCGCGGTAATTGTCACTTGCCCGCTCCAACTTCTAAGCGCGTCGGTTTCTCGATTCTTATAACCGTGCCACATCGTTCGCATGTGTGAACGACGCCATGCTCTGTCTCGGCGGCCTGCATTGCCACCTGACAGACTGGGCACTGTTTTGGTGGTTTAGGTTTTGCGACTTGGATCACAGTAGCTGCGAAGGCTACCGGCCGTTGCTTGCTGAAGAAAATACGGATGTTTACGGAGTTGACTTGGTGGCGTCTATCATTTCACCCACCCGTCCGACATGCCGGTCGCCATCTGACACGTCGTAGTCCTCTGCATCCCACGGGCCGTCAGGACGGTGCTTTGGGGCGCGTTTGACCGTCGCGGCGCGTGAAGTGGTAGGGCTGCTTCTCCTTCCCGACGGTCTGCTACTCTTAATAGCGGGATGCCGGTATGAGGCAGCGGGTGACCTGACCGCGAACCACGTTTGGCAAAGGATAACCGGAAGGTTTTGCGTCCCCAGCGCGTCCCCAGCGATACTTTAGCAGCGTGTGGAGTGGGCAAAAATGCAAGAAATTATTGATTTTTCTGGCGCGCCGGTCAGAATAAAACTGCGAACACCTATGCTATTGAAGTGGCCTTATAATTCGGAGTGCATTTGGGCGTTGGGATCCCGACGCTGACCGATCCCGCGTGATCTTTTTACGATCGTTCTTTAGTTTCGAATATTGTTCTGCATCTTCGCTAGCAGCTCTTGTATAGCCTTTCGTCGAGACTGATCCCAAATCGGTCGTTCGGAGAGAACTGGCAGCGTGAGCGCCCGCTTGAGGACCATTATAGCCTCCGGATATTCGTGCTGGTCGTAGAGAAAATCACCATAGAAGTAATTTGCATCCAATCCATTTGGAGCATTCCTGATTGCTTCCTTGAGATAATGTCGGGCTTTCGACTTGTCGCCAAAGCCTAACGGAAACTCGGGAACCCGATAGTAGAGCACTCCAAGGCTCGTCGGCGCTGCTGCATCCAGCGTCACGGGATCGATTTTCTCAACCTTTTCTAGAATATCGCGCGCGCGTTTTGCCAGGACGAGAGCCTTGAGCGGACTCCCATTCTGGCTCGCCATCGAGGCCTGTTCGCTGGTGATAATTCCAACCCAAATCGTCGCCTCGGGACTGCCCTGATATCGTCGTGCGATATCGGCGACATGATGCGCAAGAATAGCCATCTGCCTTTCCTGCTCATCGCGATTGTCGGCCTGAAGCTTAGCGCGCTCCCAATCGCGTGAGAGAAGTCTAATTTCAGCACTAAGAGCTCGGTTTTCAAATGCTTGGACGACACTAAAGTCGCCTACGAACGAGAGTACAACAATTGCAACAACGGCCGCTCTAGCCTTTTTTAACATCACGTACTTCCTTGCGGCATTCCAGAATGATTTATGATGCAAATAATTTCTTTGCCTTATGATCCTTACGCGCAAGAGCGGCATCGACTAGCCCGCGGTAGAAATTCATATCATATCTCCTCTCAGTTAGCGCCGTACCCCCGATATGGGTGCAGAATGCCTTAAATCATGATGAGATTGAGGCGCGGGGCTGCAATTGAACTTGATCAGAATCAAAACAATCCAATTTGTATACTCGAAGAGAAGTGATTCGCCTTCGTGGCAAATAAGGCTACTGATGCTGCAGCTTTTCAGCTTTCCGTTCTCGGCCATGGCTTCCGCCTGTACGGTTCATCTCTATGGTAACAATCCAGCCGAGGTTGAAACCATTGCAGAAGCAGCAATCAACGAAGTTGCGCGAATTGAGCGGCGCTATTCGCGGTATCGTGCCGACAACGTACTCGCAGAGATCAACAATGTGGCTCAAAGCGCGGGCAACATCGAAGTGGACGATGAAACAGCGAAATTGCTTGATTACGCGTTTGCCTGCTACGAACGCAGCGACGGCTTATTTGACATCACATCGGGCCTTCTCCGCAGAATTTGGGACTTCAAATCCGGCCGCTTGCCTGACCGCAGAGCAATCGACGACCTGTTGCCACGAATTGGTCTTGCCAAAGTGGCATGGCAGCGACCACGGCTTGCATTTGCGGTCGCTGGGATGGAGCTCGATTTCGGGGGAATTGGAAAGGAGTATGCCGCCGATCAGGCAGCGGCGGTTTGCGTTGCGTTAGGAACTCGCCATGGTTTAGTCGACCTTGGCGGAGATATCGTTGTGATCGGCCCGCACCCAAATTTCGCGCCGTGGAACATCCGCATCAGACATCCGCGATATGCCGAATCTAGTATCGTCTCTGTAGCACTCCATTCTGGCGCACTTGCGAGCAGCGGCGATTACGAGCGTTACATGATGGTCGATGGGCAGCGCTATTGCCACATACTCAATCCGCTAACGGGCTGGCCTAGCCAAGGCCTGGCTGCTGTGAGCGTCATGGCAGACCGATGTCTGGTAGCGGGAACAGTCTCGACTATTGCAATGCTAAAGGGCCGCGACGGCATTCCTTGGCTGTCCGGACTCGGTCTGAAACATTTGTTTGTGGACGAAGGCGGCGTCTGTGGCGGCACCATGCCAGTGCCTCCGCCAAACTCACGCCCTGGCAATTGAGCGCGCTAGGAAATTCAGGCCAAGATATTCAGAGACTGAAGGCTGGAATCCACAGTCTGACCCGGAGCTACCGGACTAGACGGCCCCGATGGGTCGGCACGAAGCTGCGCCATCAGGTCTTTCATCGTATTGACGAAATCCTGCTTCGAGACGCTTCCGGTTCCGTTCGGATCAAGCGAATTCCAAATGGCGTTTGCACCTTGCGCTGCGAATACTGCTGGCGGGTTAAGCGTTTGAAAGGCCTGATTGAATTGAGATTGATTGATCGACCCCGCGCCGCTTGTATCGATCGAATCAAACAAATTCGACATCTTCTGGTTGGGTGGCATGTTCCCGCTCGCGCCCGAGACAATCTGCAAACTTGGGGGGCCACCAACGGCGGCAATCGCTACTGTCATCGCTCTCTCCAGACGTTCCCACATTTACGAAGTACTAACTATAATGATGGTTCGTAAAAAGCCCGTTACCGACGATCAGAAACCATTAGATCCAACATCCATTGATCCAAGCGAAATGAGTTAAGATTGACTTAATAGACCGGCCATCGGGGCATGGCAGCAAAACTTAAGCTCTCTATGCAATTTGTCGGACCTTTGTAATGCGTGAAGGGATTTCCCAATAAGCATTTTCAGCTATCGCCCGACTAACACCCCGCCGGTCAATTCCGAAAAAGCCGAAGGGCCCGGTCCAGATCATGACGGCGATACCGACGACGCGGGCGTTAAGGCCCCAGTTCAAGCTGCTCCGGCTCCGGGTACAGGGGCTGTCGTTAATAAGAAGACCTAAATGTCACGAGTATTTAGTGAACAAACCGGCCCTTGAGCCGGGTTGTTCATTTGGGCCCGATTGATGGACCCCTTTGCGATCATGAATCACCAGTCGCCGAATAAGGTTGTCGGTACCTACACCGGCCAATAGCCCGCATTCGACCGTGCGATGGCACATGTGGTTGTCGTGATCGCCGGATCGATCGTGTCTTGAATCTAAGTCTCGGGCGATTATCACTTCGTGAATAACTGATGGACACCCCTGCCGCGCAACTCGGCGAGACGCCCGGTAACTTTCCCGAACTCAGTGCTAAACTCCATCTGAACCGGGATCATCAGATCGCCCGGTAACAGCCGCGCGAACCAGAGTTCGCCCGCATAGGCTCCCTCGGTTAGCCCGCTCTCATCCAAAAAGCCGGCGATTGCGACACGCCGCATGTGACAGACTTGCGTCGCACCAGCAACATTGCGATCGCCGCTCACCTGGGAAACCTTAGGTGCTGCATCAGTGAAGTGAAGGTCGTAACGGCGGCGCCCGTCAAAGACGGCGACTACGAGTGCGCATGAGCCTCGATTGGCGAGTTGGCGCTCAATCAAAAAAAAAGCTGTCAGCTGATCGACAGTGCCGCGTATCAGCTGCGGTGTAACTGGCATGTGCGTTTCGGCCGGTGGCGTCAACTCGCCGGTCACCACGCCGTTGGCTGAGTAATTGACCTCATTTTCGTTAACAACCCCGTTCCGACGCACCATTCCCAAATATGCTTCTGGGAATACTGCATTATTGGTGAGTCTGCCACGAACTTCAGAGTGGCTCGTCAGAGCGATAAACACGGCGGCAATGCCTCGGCTCTCAACGTCCGTCGAAATCGCATAGCGGTCAGCTGCTTCTTCCACTATGGTGTGGTTTGTCGCCACGTGGATGCCCGCGGTACCAAACATTTCAATTCGCATCTCGATGCGATTTGGATCGTCCGCCTGCGCAGTGGTCAGCAAGAGCAGCGACAATACTGCGCTCGGTGCGCTGCGGTTAAGGTAATAAGCCAGACGCTGGAGGCGCGCCTGCGCAAACGCGACCTTTTTCTTCCATAAACTGCCACCAAACATTGGCGTCGTCCTGCGCCGCCTAAGTGAAATGGCTAACACGCGTGTACACAGATTGGAAATGGGCGCAAGCGCGGATTTGATGACTGCACCGGTTCTGGACATTCTGCCAGCTCACACAATTCGCCCGAGCGTCATTTGCGATGCGAGCAGCCGCCAAGCCAAATCGAGGACGCCGAGCGATAATTCAGATGGACCGAGCGCGCCCACGTGACCGGCCAACAGGCGACTGAAGGTGCGAGGGTGTGCCGCCAGCGTACGCAACGCACGTCGGCGCAAGCCATCTCGGCAGTCCATGAGAAGCAATAGACGCGCCATCAGCCGTGGCGTCCGTCCGATCTGGCGATGGTCTGCTTCATAGTTACTAAGATCGCCGGACGCTAATGCCTTTGCTAGGGAGCCTGCCTGGCGAAACGCCAAGGCGAGCCCTTCCCCCGTAACAGCATCAACTGAACCGGATGCATCTCCCACCAATGCGATACGGCCTCGGGTCACGGCGGGCAATTTGACCGACATCGAAATTCCGCCGCGCGGTGGACCGATCGACTCTGCGTTCCTGAGGCGGCTCGCAAGCACCGGAAACAGGGTCGGCAAATGCGATAAGCGCACCCCCGTTGCACTTCCAAGCATCGCAATGCACACCTCGTCCGCTCCTATAGGCGTCACATATACTTGGCAATGATTGTGCCAGTAAACCTCAACAAAATCGGTCCACGGTCGTATGCGAAAGTGCTGACGCATTCCGATCCGACGAGCGCCACACCAAACCGGCTGCAGCCCGGCCCACTGGCGCGCCCGAGAATGGAACCCATCGGCCCCAATGATCCATCGGCAGCGCACCGTTCTATCGCCAATCTTGACCCCAGAAGGGTCGACACCTTCTACCCGCGATTGCCAACACGTTACGACGCCCGCATCCTCCGCACGCTCCATTAGGGCCCGATGGAGCAGGGTTCTGCGAATACCAAGACCAAAATCTGCATTTGGAAAGGGCGCTTCAGCTTCTATTTCGTTGTCGCAAAACCGTATGCCTCGAAAGGGCGCCCCGTGCTCAAGACCCAGTTCCACCCCGATTCGATTCAATGCTGCAACTCCATCGGGCATCAGGCCTTCACCGCAAGCCTTGTCGATGGGCGCTTGAGCCCCATCCGCAACAACAACTTCTAAGCCGCTCCGGCGAGCGGCAATTGCAGAAGCGAGGCCGGCCGGACCACCGCCAACTATGAAAACGTCCGTTTCCGATGGAACAACGCGCACGATCACCACCGCATCAAAACTATTTCCGAACAGAATCCCGGCCCCATTGCCAGCAGCACACCATAGGTCCCTGGTTCGGGGGTGTGATTCATCAGCACCTCCTCAAGCACGAGGAGAACTGACGCGGAGGAAAGATTCCCGAACCGTTTCAGACTATTCCAGGATTGTTCCAAATCGCCATCTCGCAGGCCCAAGGTGTCCTGAATAGCGTTCAGAACTTTTGGTCCACCCGTGTGGATCACCCAGTTTCCAATATCGGCACGACGTAGCTCGTGCTTGCCTAAGAACGTATCGACATCCCCAGCCAGATTTTGCTTGATCAGTTCCGGCAAGCGAGGCGATAGCACGACCTTGAAGCCGTTTTCCGAGATATCCCAACCCATAATTTCTTCCGTGTCGGGGTAGAATACCGAACCACAGGCCAAAATCTTTGGTCCCTCACGCGCCGAGATTCGCGAACCAGATGAAGTGGGATCGTCCGTCTTGGAGCCCCTCACGACCACCGCCGCGGCACCATCGCCGAAAAGTCCGGCCGCTATCAGATTGACCGTCGACATATCGTCGCGCTGCATCGTCAGAGAGCAAATCTCCACTGCAAGAATCGCCGCAGTATGATCAGGATAGGCTAGCGTGTAGTCGGCTGCTCGGCTCAGACCGACGGCACCGCCCGCACATCCAACACCAAAAATGGGAGTACGTTTGATATCAGGTCGTAACTGCATACGATTAATCAATCGCGCATCCAACGAAGGGCTTGCAATACCTGTTATTGACACGACGAACAGCGCATTCAGATCGTGCCTGGACATCTCCGCACGATCGAGCGCTGCATCAATTGCACGAATTCCCAATTCCTGCGCCACCTCGAACCAGGCGGTGTTTGTCTCGCCCCACGAAGCAAACTGGCCATATCGCTCCAGTGGAAAGGCTAAATGGCGATGGTCTACTCCAACGCGGGAATGGAGCTGCTCAAGCCTTTCTGGCTTTTCCAGTTTACCTTTCCAAAAAATGCTTTTGAGCGCCGCGGTGATAGTATCCTGAGAATATCGATGCTCGGGCATCGCACTCGCTACGCCGGCTATTCTCATAGGTATTGCCTCGCGTCGTCGCCGCACCCACAAATTTCCATTTGCATCTCCTCAATAAAATGGTTCTGGTTTTTCACTTAGCCGCACAGGCGCTCACCTGCGCCGCCGCTTGATGGTTGCTTCGCTCGCTTATGACATAAATTGTCGCACGATTAGCCATGCTCATATGGATCCGACGACGCGTTGTGCGATACCAAGCGCTTCGGTCCAGAAGCTGCTGGAAGTGTGCATCGAGTCCACAGCCTTCCCGATAGCTGACACAAAACGATCGAGTTGCTCGTCATTGACCGTAAGCGGTGGAGATATTTTCAAAACCATGAATTCGTTGCCGCAAACCTGGTTTAATATTCCATGATCACGAAACATACGCATGACCACAATCTGGCCGAATATTGCTGGATGGATCTTTGCAAATGTCTCGAATGGTATCCGAAATTTAAGAGAACGCGGTGCCTTGAATTCTATTGCATTGAGTAACCCGAGGCCGCGGATCTCGCCAATCATTTCATATTTAGCCAGACGCTCGACGAGCGCGCGACGAAGCTTCTCCCCGACTATTGTCGCGCGCTGACCGAGCTTCTCATCCTCGAGGATATCGAGGGTGGCCAAGCCGGCGCGCATCGCCATGCTGTTTTCGCCGAAGGTAGATGTGTGGATCAGCGCGCGCTTCAGCGAGCTATAAACCGAATTGTAGATGGCATCGGACATCAGCACAGCGCTACATGGGACCAGCCCGCCGCTGAGGGCCTTGGCCAGAACGACCATGTCGGGCTCGACGGCAAAATGGTGCGCAGCGAGAAATGGACCCGTCCTGTACAGACCGGTCTGGACCTCATCTAGGACGAAAAGCGTATCATAACGGCGGCAGAGCGCTTGAACATTGGAGAGGTACTCCCGCGACGGCACGATAACGCCGCCCTCACCCTGGACCGGCTCTAGGATAAATGCGGCAAACGCCTTGGTGGCGAGTTTCCGTTCCAGTTCCTCAGTGTCACTGTACGGAACGAACTCTGTGTTGGGCAGCAGCAATCCAAATCCTTCCTTCCAGAAGGCATTCGACATCAAGGAAAGCGCACCGCATGTGAGACCGTGAAACCCTCCCGATGCGGACAAAATGCCGGGGCGGCCGGTGTGGGCACGGGCAAATTTAATGGCCGCTTCGACGCCCTCGCTGCCCGAGCTCGCGAAGAAGGCCTTGGTAAGACGACCACCGGCCAGCCCGCAAAGCCTCTCGGCAAGTGCCCCCGCGAGTTCAGCGACGTGGCTCTGCAGCATCGCGGGTCCGGATTTGTCGAGCTCATCTTTAAGAGCCGCAATGACCCGCGGATGATTGTGCCCCACATTATGGACGCAGTACCCTGAATTAAAATCCAGAATAGCTCTGCCGTCTGCAGTATGAAGTTCGGCTCCGCTACAGCGCACGTAACTCACATTCATCTGCAATACGTCGAGCAATCTGACCCACTGTGGGTTGACGTAACGCTCGTAAAGATTCTCGCTATTATCGTCGCTATGCATTGCCTGAAACATGGAACATTCCTCAACCGCCGCGGCAGGCGAGCTTTGCCGCGGTGTGCAAGGACTTCGATGAGTCACGGCATTTTTGCAGCACGTCGGTGGTAAATAATAAATCGGCCAAACCAATGCCGATCGCGCAAAGGTCTTGTCCGAAGGCTTCACTCATGCATATCGCAACACGACGCGTGTCGCTCGCGCCTATGCTGATAACGGTGCCCGTAGGCAGTTGTGAAGACATCGTCTGATTATACCCGCTCGGGCTCCTGCATGGTTTTCCCAACAGTCGCTGCGTCGTTCAATTGCCAGTCGTAAGTGTCCTCGTGAATAGTCGCAAAAGGTGCCAGAATTTGCATCGTCGTTGAATTCGCGTATTGGCGAAGATGGGTGAGAACGCCTTGCCAACTGCCGCCAAAATCCTCCTGGTACCACTTGTATATCGATGAGACGGTAAGGCCGCCGGCTTCAGCCCGGACACCGCGAGGGTGATTGACGTAGAGGCGCGCGCAGCGATCAAGCATGGCTTGCAAACTTTTAGCAGCGAAGGGCGTAGGCATCAGCGTAGGGCATCCAATGGAGGCGCAGTTGACCGCATAATGGATACGGTTGTCTTTAAATAGCGGGCGCAGGATGCGGTGCTCGATATCATCGAGTGCGACCGCTTCGCCTTCGATCTGCATCAACTTTGCCTGCCACGGTCCCGTCCCGCCCGTAATGAAGTTGGGAAGGAATGAGCCGCCAAGAGAGATCTCGCGGATCGACTTTACAGGATAGTGGTCGAGAACGGTTTTGACCGTTAGCGCATTGTACAAATTAACCCAATAAGCGAATTGCTCACCCGGGTTTAACGAGTGGACAACAACGTTAGACATGTTCTCGATATACCGACCTAATGCATGTTGATCGATTGCGGACACCTCGCTGTAGCGCAGTCGGTATATTCCGTCGGGCTCCTCGACGAGGTAGCGGCGCAGGAATATCCCCCACGCTTGATGATCAATGACGACCCGAGAGGTCGTATCGTTCGCCGCCCATTTTTGCCAAAGCTGCGCGGCCGGAGCCGATATGCCCGATCGCGATGCGATGGCGTTGGCGATCAATGCTAGGCCACCGCCTAGTATCGAGCGGCGTAAAATTGGGGGCATTGGAAAGTACCTCTCGCGTGCCGGAATTGAGCCAAACCATTCCCTCGTTTCAGTCGTAGACGACCGCAGCGCGCGTTGGCGCTCAGCTTTAGCTGCCGCCAAATGGCAAGATCTCGAATCTGCGCTCGATCAAATCCGCATCGTCGAATTGGCGTCGCCCAACCAGTGCAGTGGCATGGCGGCCCCATTCCCGCATGGCGCCGGCACTTTCAATACCCAACGGCCAAGTGACCAGCCGCTCACCGCGATCCGTGCCGGGCACGATGCCCGTTGGTCCGAATGCGCTGCGTGTACCGTCGGCGGTGGGGATGGTTCGCAGTTCACTATCATCCGCCATCGCGTAGCCCACACCGTGCCCACCAATGTCTGGACGGACGTCGATAAGATAGTGACTCCGAGTTGTCATGCGAACCACAATGCGCTGCGGCGCCTCAATCATTGGCAGTGTGCGCGGCACGAAAGCCCATTCGACCTTCGGATCAGGCGGCGGTATGGGTCTGACTAATGGCGTCGGGAAAAACATATGGTAGCAGCCGCAAAGGTGAATGGAATCATAGACGAGCGGACGCCCTGATTGATTTAAAGTAACTCGAAAGACGATTCCGTCGAGCTTGCCCGACAACGGATCCAGCGAGCTGCTCTGTGGGCGCTCCGGAAACCAGATCATGTAAACCAACTGCACGAGCGTCCGCCCGCCGTAGCGTGTGAACGCGAGGCGGCGGTACACGGTGGGGCGCGAGACGTCTACTTCGGGTGTTTCGCCAGCACCCCATCGCAGCGGCCCGAACCGATCATACTCACCGGTGGTTTCGATCTCGAATACCGGAGCAAACGTCGCAAACAGGATCTCGGTTTCGCGATCGCCGAATTGGGGGATGCCAAGCGCATCCGTCTTTGCAGTTGCAAGAATCGAGGCAATACGCTGGGCCGGCGCGGCGTTATCCGGCGGCTGATATCGAATAAGCCCCTGTTGGTCGATGGCCTCTGCCGCTGTCCGCTGGAACATTTCGCCGGCTTCTTTTTGCCACTTCTTGGAGAATTCGAAGAATGCCAAGCGGAAGACAGGGTATATCCCCACTGTACGTTTCAAATCGTCGTAGTCATCCGGTACGTGCGCGCGCTCCACCAACATACGCCTCCTCGAAGCGGTAGTTGCATCGATGGTCGCCAGTGAACTGGCACATTGGTTCGTACGCGTCGTCGCTTCCGACCGGCTGTTGACTTCAAGCGTTACCAGTAAATCCAGAGGCAGGTTCTTTATTTCATAACTGCGGGTGCGTTCGTCGAGGTCTCTCAAGCGTTTTGTCCATGCAGCAAAGACGACCGAATCATTCTGCGCCTGCTGCCGAAACGACGCCAAAAAACGATTGACACGGAGATAGGGAAACCCAGGAATTCGATATGCCTCGGCATCCCGCACCCCAGCCCGGTCGATGGTTTCGTCCAGTTTTGTGAACCAAGCGAAACACCCTTTAATCGCCGTCGACTGGAATTCCTGATCGGATCGAGGAGGATGGTCAGATCGAGTCGGTTGATCGAATGCCGCGCAACCCACTAAGAAAACCATAGCCCCCGCGGATAGTAGCAGTTCGAAGGCGCGTCGTTGGTTCCTGCTTAGATGCAACAAATGCATTCCGAAGTCCTAGACCGCAGTTTCGAATTTTGCGCGATCCGCAGGGCTGAACAGCAATCGCAAAATAACGACTGGCGTCGCGACAATTATCAGCTTGCACTCCGCGAGTGGTTGCACCTCATATAAATGATCATCCCACCGCCTGTTAATCCTCATACCGTTTCGCCGGTTCTGTTTTGAGCGATTGAGAGTTGTGGGTTAGGACGCTGTGGAAGATGAGCCGCTAAGTCGGAACTGGGCGCCGTCTATGTTCCGACTCATCATGAGTAAATTGTGGCGCAAGCCTGCAAGCCCTAGCGCCTCGGGATGAACCTGACAGACACCTGACAAGAATTCGGCCCAACCTTGCATTCGTGAATGCCGATAACTGAAATTGCACTGCATTCGCAGCATGCCGTGCGGTCGGAATATGCTCAACGGTACCCATGAGAGCCCGAGATCAAACGCAGCTCTAGCGGCGATACATATACGGTCCTGCCGATTCGGTCATTTATCGGGGATTGCACATCCAACCGTTGCGGCGACCTCGCGCTGCAATTGGTCGATCGATGTCGATCACAATAAATTCAGAATCGGTTTGCAGTCGCATACGGGTATACCGAATAGGGCGCTCGCGTATATGAGCTCACGCGGGTACAGAGTGTCGGCAATTAACATCGTCGGCACGTTTAGGAATCTGGATTTGTATCAATGACCCCCAACTTCTTGCAAAGCTACAAATTCTGGATTGCCATAGCAGCGGTGGCGATGGTCATTATCGTACGCGTTTCGCCTATCGGAACGCTGATTTCACTTGATACATTACGCGTATATCGCAGCGATCTGACGGTGTGGGTTGCGGCCAACACGGTTCTTGCCTCGATCGGATATGTTGTAATTTATATTGCAGCGACTGCATTATCTTTGCCGGGCGCTGCATTGCTGTCGCTGACCGGCGGCTTTCTGTTCGGAACTGTATTTGGAACAATGCTTATTTCAATCGGGGCGACGACCGGCGCTACAGTTGTATTTCTGTTTGCGCGAACGCTATTCGGCGATCATGCCTTAGCCAAAGTCAGCGATCAGTATCCGCAACTTGTGGCTGGTATTCGCAGGAATGCTTGGTCTTACCTTCTGGTGATGCGCCTCATCCCATTGTTTCCGTTTTTCTTCGTGAATCTCGCAGCAGCGGTTGTCGGCGTCAGGCTGCCGACTTATCTGCTTACGACGTTCTTCGGCATAATGCCTGGGAGCATTGTCTATTCACTTTCCGGTGCCGGGCTTGGAGACATTCTCGAACGCGGCTCAGAGCTCTCGATCGGGTCGGTGTTTACGCCGACGATCATCGCGGCACTTGTGGGACTTTCCGTCCTATCCCTCCTCGCGCTCGCCGTCCGCTCGCGCTTTGAAAGAAAAAGCGTCAAAGGGTAAGCCAATCTCCACAAACGAAAATAATGACAGACAAGGTGCCGGAAGTGCCGATATCGCCGGTCAACCGATCCGGGCCATGCGAACAAAAGACAGGCCATGAAACCAAAAATACCACTTATCCGCTTCGATGCGCCAATCGCGATTTTTGGCGGCTGTTACAGCAATTTTGAAGCGACCTTCACTCTGTTTCAACTAATAGCGCGACTTGGTATACCTGCAAGTCATCGCATCTGCACCGGTGATATCGTTGCGTACGGAGCCGATGCTGAAGCTTGTGTCAAATTGGTGCGCAATGCCGCCGATCATGTCGTAATGGGAAATTGCGAGGAAAGCCTCGCGGCCGCGAAGTCGGACTGCGGTTGTGGCTTTCCGGAAGGTAGTGCGTGTCAGCGCCTTTCTTCAGCTTGGTTCGCGCACGCTGATAGACAGATTTCGCCTGAATCGCGCGAATGGATGGCCACACTACCTCGACGTATCGATCTTCAATTCGGCGGAGCGCGGCTGGCGGTCGTGCACGGCGGTACGCAGCAGATCAATCAATTCATATTCGCATCGACGAGTGCGAAGGCGAAAGTCTTCCAGTTCAACCAGGCCGAGGTTGACGGCGTCATAGGAGGGCACTGTGGCTTGCCTTTCTCCCAATCCGTTGCGGGCCGCCTGTGGCACAATTCTGGCGCGGTGGGGATGCCGGCGAATGATGGGACGAGAAGAGTTTGGTTCAGCATCATTAAGCCGGTTGACCGAGGTCTCGAAATTCAACATCGCGCGATAAACTATGACCACGACGCAGCCGCGGCCAAAATGCGGACTGCCGAATTGCCGAACGAATATGCAATGGCCCTTGAGACTGGGCTTTGGCCAAACTGCGATACATTGCCTGCGACCGAGATCAGAGAGCGGGGCGTCCCGTTCGCCGAAAACCCCATATCATGGCCTTATCCGTCGGCGTCGAAATCAAGATTACCTGCTTTCTCCGAAGCATTATGGCCGCAGGACGAACGCGACGGTTTGCCGCATCTCTCCGAGCAAAAGTTCAAGGATCCCCGAGTAACCGCAGATGGCCAGACCAGAGCGATCGTTGAACTACAACAATTGGAAACACTTTGGCTGAACACCGGCACGCTCTGCAATATTGAGTGCAGAAACTGTTACATCGAATCCGGGCCTAAGAACGATCGACTTGTTTATCTCAGTCGTGGTGAGGCGCTCAGCTACCTTGGGGAAATTGCGCGGGACGGCCACCCAACCCGAGAGATCGGATTCACCGGCGGTGAGCCGTTTATGAATCCGGAGATTCTCGAAATGATCACGGATTGTCTCGATCGCGGCTTCGAAGTGCTGGTGCTTACCAACGGCATGCTGCCAATGCAGCGCCTCAAGCGGGCGCTTCTGGATCTTAAATTAAGCGGCGGAGGCCGTTTGAAGATCCGCGTGTCGCTGGATCACTACACGTTAGACCGCCATGAAGACGAACGAGGTCCGGATACCTTCGATAAAACGCTTAGTGGACTGATTTGGCTTTCACGAAACGGATTCAATGTGAGCGTCGCCGGCCGCACAATGTGGGGAGAGGATCTCGCGGTGGAACGGTCAGGCTATGCCTCACTTTTTGCGCTGCATTCTATCACTATCGATGCAAACGACCCCATGCGGCTTATTCTTTTTCCGGAGATGGACGCGCGAGTTGATATTCGGGAGATTACCTGCCGTTGTTGGGATATTCTCGGAAAGTCCCCAGCTGACGTCATGTGTTCGCGTTCGCGCATGGTGGTAAAAAGGAAGGGGAGCGACCGCCCTTCCGTCGTCGCCTGCACTCTCCTGCCGTATGAAAAAGGCTTCGAGCTCGGATCAACCTTGCGAGATGCCAGCAGGCGAGTTGCGCTAAATCATCCGCACTGCGCGCGCTTCTGTGTTCTTGGCGGCGCAAGCTGCTCAGTATCCGCGCAACTAGCTAGTAGCTGAATAAATTCTGAGGCGGCAGAATAGTTCCTAAGCGATGCGTTGCATGGTGCAGTGAGTACTGAATGTTTTTGTCCCCGCTGACCGACGCGTTTCGAGTTTTCGTGTGGCGCTATGAATTTACTAATCAGATGAGAATTGAATAATGAACCCTGTTCATTCGTCCCCTTTACCTCCATGTCCGACATGTGGGAGGCTTATGGCGCTTGCCCAAATCACGCCTAAGGTCGCATCCTTCCCCGAACTCCACACCTTTCTATGCCACGCTTGCGGTGACGTGCGAACCGTTGAGCAGATAAGGGATAAACTTCGCGGAGCATCATTAGACACCCGCCGTCGAAACGCAAAACAAAGGACTTCGAGCTCATATCGAGGCAGCAAGATGCCGGTATGCGGGCTAGCCCTAAATCGTCCGCATTATTCGCGCTTCTCTATTCCTCCGATAATTCATTTCTCCCTCATCGGAATTGCGGCGATCCCGATTCGCAAAAAGCACAGAGGGCTGAGTATCGCAGAGGTTACGTCGGGTGGTTTGTAGTCTCGGGAATCGGCACCTGTGTGACGTTCTCGAATTTTCGCAATGACTTAGTTCATTCGGATTGGGTCGATCATGTCCACCATTACCGCCAAGCCACTCTCTCAATACCCTTGGTTCATCAGGCTCTTTTTCTGGAAGCAAAAACGAACCTATGGTCGCATCCTTGATCCCGGACTGCTTTGGGGTCGGTCACCTTGGGTTTTTGCAGCTGTCGCCCTGCTTTATGGCACCTTAGATCGCAGGTCATCGCCTATTTCACCAGCCCTGCGGTCCCTTGTCACCGTGCGCGTCTCACAGATCAATCACTGTGCTTTTTGCATCGACATCAACTCAGCAACGTTGGTCAAACGCGGCGTTTCGATGGAGAAAGTGAACGCCATCAGCAACTGGCGCGATAACGCACTTTTCGAGCTGGAGGAATGCTTAGCTCTGGAATATGCTGAGGCAATGACTCTCCCCGGTCAGGGCGTCGATGACAATTTGCGCGCTCAACTCAATCAGCAATGGGATGACAAAGCGGTTATTGAATTGACGGGTTTAATAGCGTTCCAGAATCTATCATCGAAATTCAATGCCGCGCTTGATGTCCCTTCGCAAGGTTTCTGCGCACTGCGCAATCATCCACTTTAGCCACCCGCACCTGGGTGGTGCACAGGTGTGCACGCAACAAAACGAAACATTTCGCAACATTCCGAAGCTGTGTGTACCGAAAACCTTATCCGCGTTGATGAGGTGCCCAACCCCTAAAGCTCGCGGAACGGTATCGACCAAGTCGTTTCAGTGGCGGTTTAGTGGCGGTAGAAAATGTGGCTATAGACCGCTTTTCAAAAACCGTTCAAAATCAGCTGGATAGCTGGTCGGAGTGGCAGGATTTGAACCTGCGACCCCCTCGTCCCGAAGGAGGCGGTCTTCCTGATCGCGCTTCATGTCTCCTCGACATCTTCATCTCGCTCATATGGTAGGGGTTCAGTGTAGAAACTTGCCGACCGCACTTTGCCCGTACGGCGACTTAACCCATCCAATAGCAGCTCCACTTCCACGAGCCGCTGCGCCGTGATGATCACCAGCAGGTCCGTAAATTGCTCGCGGGGCAGGCGAACAACGAGTTGCCAGGCCGTTGTTGCGCCGATGGCGCTTCCGGGATTGTCCCCAACGGTTGCGCGACAGAAAACACATGAAGGCAGTGGCCCGCTTCAACACCGGGCGGTAAAGAGTCCCTTCGATCTTGATAACGCTATCGGCGTCGCCGTCGGGGTCAATTCGCGACAAGCCCGGGCCTCGATAACTGACGCTCGCGGCAGATGCCGTCACCTTGATCTTGAACCATTCAAGGGCCGCCTTGCGATTTTTCGCTTTTCTACGCATGGGGCGTGAATGCGTTTCTGCCGTCATCGTCCTTTCGGCGCAGCAAACCCGCTAAGCGGGCGTCCTCTAAGAGTGCCCCTCTTCTTGCCGAAGCGCGCGTGGCTGATCAAGGCCGTTCGCTTCCGCACCTGCGGTTTGTGCAGCTCCACGCCCTTCGGGTGGCCTGACGGCAGCCTGTGACAGCCCCGCTTAGGCGCCTCGGCCAGTGCACGGGCATCGAGGCCGCCATCGTGGCGGGCTCAGTACTGAAAGAACTGATCATGACGACCGAAACCAACAGCAACCGCCCGACGCATCGCGTTTACGCGGTCATCAAGAAGGAAGGCCGCGAGAAAGGCACCTGGCTCGAAATCGGTGCCGCGTGGCCCCACCGCGACGGCAAGGGCTATGGCGTGACGCTCAATTTCATCCCGCGTTCGCCTGACGCCGAGCTGGTTATTCGCGCGATCGAGCCGAAGCCCGCCGCACAGGCCGACGCTTAGGCTTAGGCCACGAAGGGCGGTGCTCGATTGAGCACCGCCCGCCTTTGCAGTTGCGTTGGGCGGTGTTCCCAAAAGCTTCCCAAAAATGCCGTACGACGCCGCAGGTTCCCAGCGAAGCTTTGGATTATTGATATTTTTCAGGAAGTTAGTGGTGGGCGCACCAGGGCTCGAACCTGGGACCCGCTGATTAAGAGTCAGCAAGTCTTCGAATCCAATCAGCAACTTAGCAAAGTGAAAGCTGTCAAACCGGCCACCATCGATCAATGGGTTAGCCGGATTTTGTCAAACCTGCCGGGCCTGCTGCGATGGATAACACTTGTCGCGCTGATCCTGTCGGGGCTCTGCGCGAGCGTCGAACTCAGCCGAGCTGATCTATATCTTGAAAACAGCGTGGCAGCATGGTGTCGGCCGGCGGCGCCTGCCTCATACCGTATCCTGCACTGGTGGGCGCCGGGCACCTGCAACAAGGATTGCTTCGTCTGGCGGGTTACATGCTCGAACGGCAAAACCCACGACTGGCAATCTAAGGTTCATCCGACCACCACCAACTTGCAGATGGCGTTCTACGAATGGGCGCCCTGGTCATTCCTGCTCTACGCGCTGCCGTTCCTCGCCTGTAGCCCGACAAAAGCGGGGAAATATTGTGAGAACCTGCAAGGATTTGCGGGTTCGGAGTAGGTCGCTCAGGGTACAAACGGGATTGTACCGGCGATTGTACCCGGTCGCAGCGCCCTTCCTTTTTCTTTATTGAGAAAAACACACATCCTGTGTGGAATATCTATTGGAATATATAAGGCGCGCCGCGTCGTTTGTGGACCGGCGTTTTATTGCAACACATTTTGGTGTTTTGGCGCGAGTTCTCTTCGGTCAAAAGCCCCACTTGTTTCGGTCAGAAGCCCCTGTCTCTTCGGTCAAAAGCCCCACCCTTGGACGACGTGCGAGATTGGCACGAACGTCATATTTTCGACTGAGTCACTTGCCTCCTACTTTTTCGCGGAATGGCAGCCGGTCGTTTTCGACGCGCTGCTGGTCGCGGCCGTCGTCGAATTTTGCGACAAAATCAAAAAACGTCCCAAGCTCGGTTGGGGGCGGAATTTTGATGTGAGAATTCCCGTTCATGATCCCGATGCCTGGAACAAGGAAAACGTTTCATCTTCGCTGCGTGACGCTCTGCAATTCCTGACCGGGGACCTATGGAACCTCCGGTTTGTGAAAAGGCAACGCGTGTTGCAGAAGCCTCAGCAAGGGCTTTTCGATCTTCCGGCCGGCGTCGTGGCGGTCATTCCCTTTAGCGAAGGTCTCGATTCTCGCGCGGTATCGGGGTTGATGGCCAAGGAACTGCCACTGCAATCAGAATGTAACCGGGCCGTGGCGCCACCCAGGCGAAATAATCCCGCGCCGGGATACGTTTGATCCGCACGGCAAGGAGCAGCAGCAGGATCGGAACGGCCCAGCGCAGCGCAAGGTTCAACGCGCCCAGCGCAAAATGCGCGCCGATCGCGTGGCCGACGGCGGTACCGTTGAGCAGCAGATGCTGGAAGCGCGGAAAGAGATCGACGAACAACGCCATCGCCGCCGCGACCCAGAGCGCGGTCGTCCAGACCCCCCAAGGTTTGCCGTCGGCGCTCCCGCCAGTCGGGTCTGCACTGACGACGTGGATATTCTTTTGCAAGTTTCTCCTACCCGCTGCCGGCGATAAGCCGCGCCTGCCGGCCGGCAAAACCCACTAATCGCAACGACCGATAATCTCTCTTGGATTCATGCGAACCACGTCGCAGTGATGGCAGCGCCATTGCGGATCGCTTCGGCGGCGATCGCCAAGGCCATTGAAAGCCAGATGCCCCACGGCCGCGACAAAGCATCCGGCGCCGCAGATGCGGCGAGCGGCCTGCTGACAAGTTCGGACATGAAGGCCCCTGGCTAGACAAAGTATCACTCAAAAAGCGTTCGCCCGAATGTCAGGGTGGCGAAGCGTTGCAATCCGGTCAATCTAAAACCGTCGCCGTTGACGGTTCCGCAACCGGAACCGAAGCGAACGACGCCTTAACCGGCGCTGGCCTTTACTTCCCTGCCGCCGGCATGCAAGCGTCCACGCCGGGCGAGGCTGGAGCGGGGCATAAGGGATGAGCAAGCTTCTTGGTGTCACGGCCGTGATTTCCGCTTTACTGCTGGCGGGCTGCGACAACAGCTTCGTCAATGCAAACTGCAAGCACGACTGCTTCACGCTGGACCACATTGAGAACCTGGACGAGGCGGCCATCCAGCAACAATTGAACGCAAAGTGCGAGGGCAACGGCGCTCCGAAAATCAACAAGCGCACCAAATCGATGATCGCGGCGCAGTGTGGGAGCTAGCTTTTCCGGAATTCATGCTTCTGTAATCCGATCCGGTAGGTCAAGGTCCTGTGCCTGTCGTAAATCAAATCCGAACGTATTG
Organism: uncultured Alphaproteobacteria bacterium; assembly: GCA_963821785.1. Classification (GTDB taxonomy): domain Bacteria; phylum Pseudomonadota; class Alphaproteobacteria; order Rhizobiales; family Xanthobacteraceae; genus Pseudolabrys. Next base: position 49,174 of record CAWGFC010000003.1, read on the forward strand.
GTGATGCAGCCCGCCCAGGACCGGACGGCAAAGAATGTATCCGGCTTGCTCAATGGCACGCGACACAGGCGCGTCCTTATCTAGGGACAAATGCGTGCGGACCTCATTGTAGTATTTCCTATACGACAGAAGCACATGACGAAGATGTCGCTCGCCTAGGACGATGATATGATCGACGCACTCCCTGCGGATCGAACCGATCAGCCGTTCAGCATATCCATTTTGCCACGGGGAGCGCGGCGACGTTGGTCGGTCACGAATGCCCATTGATCGAAGTCTTCGGATGAAGATCTCACCATAGGCTCTATCCCGATCACGGATCAAATAGCAGGGAGCCTGATCCCAGCCGCAAGCTTCGGTAATCTGATTTGCGATCCATTCCGCGGTCGGATGCGCTGTAACGCCAAACCATAAAATATGTCGTCGACCATGCCCTATGATCGACAAGCCATAGAGCGGACGAAACGAGATTGTCGGCACGACGAACAGATCCATCGCCGCAATGCCATCGGCATGATTGTGAAGGAACGTCTTCCACCCTTGAGATGGTGGCCCTCTTCGCCTGGCCATATACTTGGCCACGCTCGTCTGTCCGATATCAATGCCGAGCTTGAGCAGCTCGCCGTGGATCCGCGGCGCGCCCCACAGCGGATTGGCAATGCTCATCTCGCGGATCAGCCGGCGGACCTCCAGCAGCACTGTAGGCCTGCCGCCACGGCGTCGCGACTTCCAGCGCCAATACGACCTAAAACCGGCGCGATGCCAGCGAACAATGGTGTCCGGCTTAACGATCGCCAATGCATCGCAAACTCTAGCAAACAACCGATATAGACCAACGAATATCAATCGGTCGATGGTATTGAAGGAGAGCTTCTTTGGAGCAGCCCGCCGCAGGACGTTTATTTGCTGCCGCAACGCCCAAATCTCCGCCTCGAGCGTTGCCCGCTACCGGATCAGATCGATAATCGTCCAACCAATGAGCCTGCAAAGATCTCTCATCGCACAACAGGATCGGCCGATTCTCGATCAACTGCCAGCCGGATGAGGTTTACGACAGGGACAGGTGTTTATTTGCCGGTGATCTTGGATATTTCGACCTTATTTGCTTATCGCAGCTACTGACACAGAACATCAGCGTGAATCCGATGGCCCCGCTTCAATGCAAATTCATAGCCTTCGCCACCGAACGCCTTTTGACGATCCGCTTGATTTTTCTTCAACACGGGTTGCTTGCGCTCATTGCCCCATATATCCTGGCCTCAGAAAAGAGGACCGTCATGAAATTACCTCGTATGCCGCGCGCCTTTGCGCTTCTGGGCTTTACGATCTTATGTTTTGGGCTCGCCCAGCAGGCATTTGCCGCGGAAAATCCGGGTTGCGCTCGGTTGAGAGCCAGATGTTTAAGAATGTCGCATAAATGCATGGACGACCAGACGAGGCCATACATAAACACCCGTGATTTCCAAAAGTACCATGAGGGGGCGATGCAGTACTGTGCAGCGAAATACCATGTATGCGCCGACGCGGAGTTGCGCTTCTACCATTGTCAGCAGCGCTGATGGGTAGGCGCCAGCCTAGTTGAGTTTGTTGCTAAAGGGAGTGGTCAGCGTCCCGATCGTTCCCGATCCGTCTGCGCCGAGCCGATCACCGGCAGGCGGCGAGACATGACTTGCGCAATTGTTGACACACCGCTGGAGATGCTTGGCATGCCCGTCTTACGCATTGCTCGCGACAGCTGGTTGCCCGGCTGCCTTGGGCTGCCATCGCCGGCAACGAAGATTGCATCACCACAAGGAGGGCAAGTGCCAGCGCGGCGCACATGGGGAATTTGGGCACGGCTCAATCCCTCCCGATCCAGGCGATGACATTAGATTAGCATGCTGCCCCTGAGATCACTATTGCAGAAAGGAGACGCCGCGCGAAAAACAATATGGGGTTGTGGCGGTTGTCAATACCTTCAACGCAGACGACATTCGGCGAGATCGGGCCGCGGTCCCCGAGGTCCGGTTGGGATCAAAAGCCGTAATGCTCTGATCGAGCGGAAGATTTCCGCTTCACCCCCAACTCCAGACATGTCGCTGCGGCGCAACGAACCGCCGCTTCGGGCCATGAGGCGACATCGCCATGCCCGCGTTGTCTCGGGCTCCGTCAGCCAGTTCGCAGTGCTATTGGTCCTTTGGACGGGACGAGTCGTTCATGGCCATCCGACGGCGACGACCAGCATGGCACCGGCGTGAGTCCACAGGTTAAATAGACAGTGCGTAATCATGCAGGCGGTACTGCTGCCGGTGCGCCAGCGGACCAAGCCCAACGTTAGGCCCACGATGGCGACAGCGATAATAGCACCGCGGGGTTTGCGTAATAGACAGTGTGGCTAGCGACAAAGAAAACGGAAGTAAGCAGCCATGCCCCCCAATTGCCGAGCTGGGACGCCGCAAGACCGCGCCAGAGGAAACCACGGAACACCGTCTCCTCCACGATAGGCGCGTAAATCCAGGCTCCATATGAATTCAACAAAAAACCTAATGGCGTGCCACCGGCGGCGAGGTACTGACGGTATGCGCCGGCATCGACGCCGATCGACGTGCCTCCGTTCAGCACATAGTCCAGGACGCCGATGCCAAAGATGACGACGAGCGCAGCGCCGACCGCGATGAGCACATCGCGTGGGCGCGGTACGGTCCAGGCCATATAGGAGGCAATCGAAAGACGGCGGACCAGCACTGCAATCACGAGCACGACCGGCGAGATGGCCCACGAGAGGAAGACGAGCACAGGGCCCATGCTGTGCCGTAGTGACGGCGAGTGCACGATCCAAAACGAGAGGAGCAGCCAGAGCGCCACCGCCGCCACGACCCAGGCGATGCTGGTCCAGGCTCCCCACGGCCTGCCCGAGGGGGCGCCCGCTTGGGGTTCGATGGTCATGCGAGTGGGGGTCATCGCTGATCCTCCGCAATTCGGTTTTCGCCATTGCACCATGAAATGCCGGCCGATGGTAGAGATGGGTCAGACCGGGAAACGCCCATCGCGAGCACATCGAGTCCGCTTCATCCCCAACTCCACACATATCGCCGCATCGCAGTGAACCGCCGCTTCGAGCCATTTCCGGACTGAAGCATTGCGTCAACCCTGACCGAGACTACCGCTCGCCTCATCGGCCGGTCGCTGCGCACCTGAATGCGACGAGCGGCGGCGCTTCCAACAAGGGCGGACCTGTCGCTGCTTCACTTGAAGCGAGCGTGCGGATTCAGTATTGAGTCGTTGCAACGCGCTGGATCGCGTACCGTGATCAGGCTCAACATGGTTCTCCTTGGGCCGCCGCGATAGCCAGAAAGTTCCTCAACAATCGTGTTCGGCGTCCATCCATGTCAGCTTCGATCGGCATCCGCTTGCGTAAGCCAATATGCTCCGTACTGCTTTGCTCCGCAATAGCGCTGCTGTCGCCTGGGGCGTCAGTCGTCGCGCTGCCAATCACACCCTCCGTCGATGCAATGAAATGCAACTCTCATGCGCTACATGTTACCTGGAAACGATCGCCTGTAACGACCAGCGTACGCTGCACCAGCGCTGCCTTCACAAATGCGAATTTGCCGGAGGCTGGGATCCGATGACCCGTACTGCCATTGCCAAGCAGAGAGCGTGCATAGACGCGTGCATGAGCAACCACGGGTGCTGAACTTCGCCCGCTATTCGCACCGTTGCGGCGGCCTCGCCGCCGAACCCACGCTGCCATTAGACGCTTAGCAGGTGCGCGGGCATGACGCCGGAGTTTCTACTGCGCGAGTTCCCGGACGAGCCGGTCTGCGTGATAGACCTTGGCGAGCCCCTCGCGCAGGATCCCGACGCTAACCACGACGGCGCGATTGACGGCGGCGTCATAGCCGTAGTCGCCGCCGAGCGACTGGATGTTGCCGTCGAACGCGAGCCCGACGACCTCCGCGTCCTTATTGATGAGCGGCGAGCCCGAGTTGCCGCCGACCATGTCGTTCGTGGTCGCGAGGTTGATCGGCGTGTCCGGATTTAGCGCGGTGCGCGCCGCGATCCAGCTCGGCGGCAGCCGGAACGGCTCGGCGCCGGTGGCGCGGGCATAGAGCCCGCGCACATAGGTCACCGGCGCGATCTTGCGGCCGCCCACCTCGTAGCCCGTGATCGCGCCATAGGAGAGGCGCGGCGTGAAAGTCGCATCCGGATAGGTCGAGGTGCCCTCCACCCGGAATCTCGCGGCTGCGATCTGTGCTCCATAGCGGGCGAGGGCCGCGTTGAGGCCATCGTTGCGCGCCTTGAGCGCGGCGCGTAGATCCGGGTCGATGGCAAGCGCGAACTTGATCATCGGGTCGTCCGATGCCTTCAGCGTCGCGAGATCAGCGTCGAGCAGCCGCCGGCGCAGCGCGGGATCGGCGAGCTTGGTCTTGTCGACCAGCTCGGCGGCGAGCTGCGCGGGCGATCGGTTGCCGAGGACCTTCTTGACGAAATCATCGTCCGGCCCGAGGACCTCGCGCAGCTTGGTCAGCGAGAAGGTGAGCCGCAGCTTCTCCAGCTCGGGATAGATCGGCGCCTCGGACACGAGCTTCTGGCGCAGCTCGGGGAAGCTCGCCTCGGTGTAATCCGCGAGGCGCTCGGCATCCGGCTTCACCTTCTCGGCCGCATGGCGCACCAGCACCCGCGCGTGCTCGAGCAGATCCGAGAGGAACCCCCTGTTATTCGCGAGGAGAAAGAGGCGATCGTCCTGCACGCGATAGCGCTCCAGCGTCGCGCTGATCCCGTCCCAGGCGGCGCCATACTGGCGGCCCAGCGTCGCGTCGGCGTCCACCTTGGCGCGGAGCGCCTGCTCGGCCACGGCACGGTCGTGGATGATGCGCGGGTCCATCAGGGCCGCGAACATTCCCTTCTCGGCCTTGAGCGCGTTCTCCACCTCGTACAGCACGGTCCGGGCGATGCGCGCGTGCTCGGGCGACTCGGCGGCGAATTGCGTGAGCAGGCCGCGCTCCTCGGAATACCAGGCGATGTCGCGCGGAAGCGTGACCGCCCGCCGGTACTCGAGCTGGGCGACGGTCTCCAGGCGCTTGGTGGAGCCCGGATTGCCCGACGTGAAGACGAGGTCCGCGACCCGCGCGTCCGCCTTGGCGTAGCGGAGGTAGCTCGCGCTGGTGTCGAGCGGCTTGCCGTCGACATAGACGCGCAGGAAGCTCACGTCGAAGTCGTAGCGGGGGAATTCGAAATTGTCGGGGTCGCCGCCGAAGAAGGCGATCGAGACCTCGGGCGCGAACACCAGCCGCACATCCTGGTAGCGGCGGTACTTGTAGAGATCGTAGACGCCGCCGCCGTAGAGCTCGACCACGTCGCAGCGGAGGTTGTCGTCGTTGCGGCTGCACTCGGCGGCGATCCTGGCCTTCTCGGCCTTGAGCGCGGCCGCGAAGGCGGCGCCGTCCTTGCCGTCGGTCGCCCGCTTGATGCGGTCCGTGACCGGCGTGATCTCGATGAGCTGATTGGCCTCGATGGTCGGACACTTGCGCTCGTCCGCTTCCGCGCGCGCGTAGAAGCCCTCGGCGACCAGGTTGCGGTCGGCGGTCGAGAGCTGCTCGATGCACTCGACGGCGCAATGGTGGTTGGTTTGGACCAGGCCGCGCGGCGACACGAACGCCGCCGAGCAGCCGCCGGCGAGCCGCAGCGAGCCAAGCCGGACATGATCGAGCCATTTCGGGTCGGGCCTGAAGCCGTACTTCTTGGCGACCTCGGCCGCGGGAAAACGGTCGAATGTCCACATGCCCTCGTCGGCGCATGCGGGCGCGAGCGCCGACGCGAGACCGACGCAGGCGAGCAGGAGTGCGGCAACGACAATTCTTGGCATCACGAGTCTTGTTCTCACGAGGCTTGTCCTCAAAACACCGCGCGGCTTCGGTCTTTTCGACTTCGTGGTGCGCTTTCTGCTCCCGCTCCGCTGTGGAATCATCTGCGGCGCGTCGAGGATATCGAAGCCGCGGAGTGATGTTCCCTAGAATATCAGCCTTCTAAGCTAGATTTGCCAACTGAAAAAAACCTTATATCGCAATTTTTCTTTTGATAAGGGAAATGGTTGTTTTCATTACGAAAATTGGCAATCCGGAATCACAACCCCGCGCGAGATTGATGGAACACCAGCTTTGGAAGCTAGTACGCTAGCCTGCGGTCGAAATCGAGCTTCAGAATCTCGTCGTTTGATTCACCCGCTGGGTTCGCCATCGCGGCCTCGCTCGATCCAGAATAAAGTGCTGATGGCTATATCTAAATCGGCGCGAGCGTTGCGCAAATCAATGCGTCATCCGGGGGATGCGGGTTAAAATGAGTTTGCACTGCAGCAGATTGTGCGGAACGCGAGTCAGGACCAAGGACCGTCCTTGACTACAACAAAGGCTATTTGCGCGAGCGCGATAATTAGAAATCCCGCTGCCAATTCCCGCCGCTGAGTCGCCGGCAGCTTTCTATTCAGCACCAGAGCCATCGCGCCGGCCGCTGCGATCAGCGGCGGGATCGGGGGATAGGCCAAGCGATCGACGATCCAGCCGACGCAGGTGTAGAAGCCGAGCGCCGCGATGCTGACATAGAGACCGGCGGCCGTGATTAACCATCCTTGGTCCGCGCCGCGAAGCGCAGCGCGATGACGCAGCGCGAAAATCGACAACCACGCGACAACGACAGCAAGTGGTATCGCCTGCGGCGCCGCGAAGCCCAATAATCCCCATAAATTTCCGAACCATTTGTCAAGGAATGGTCCAAAGCCCTTTGCCCAGGCTTCGCCCATCCATACGATTTCGCCCTGCGCCATCTCGTACTGAAAAAATGAACCCGTCGTCGCCCGTACAAAGGCATACCTGAGCAACGAAGGAACAACGCTCAGCACGAGCAATGCGGCCAAATGCGTGGCGGCGCGCCCACGACGTGTTCTTTCCGTGACCATCGCGAAGATCGCCGGTGGAATGGCGCAGACGGTAACGATGGCAAAAAACGGATAGGCGGTCATTCCAAGGCCCACCACAATACCGATACCGAGGACAAAGGGGCGATCGAAAAGGCCACCGCGTAGAAGACGCAATGTGACGTAAAGAGAAAGGACCGGCACCAGGATGTTGAACATCTGCGTATGCGGCGACCACACGAAGGCCTTGGTGACATCGTTCGCCACAAGCAACCAGCCGCTCGAAATAATGATGAGCGCGCCCGCAAAATCGATCGGGTGGCCATCATACTCGCGCTCCATCACCCCTCGCAGGACGAAGAAACTTATGAACAGCATGCCGATATTGAGCAGTACATAAGCAAGATACGTCGGCAGATTGTTTTCGAAAGACTTAATGATGCCCGCCGTATCGCGGGTCCCCTGCCCAATCGGTTGTGGTGGTCCCCTATACGCCACGACGAGCGAAAACGGCACCTGTAGGACCGCTGCGGCGATGATAAGACCAGGCCGCGCCTGGCGTGGACTATTTTTTATAAGCAGGCCGGAGGGCTCGCGCGCAAGCCACATGAATTCCGGCGAGTCGCAATTGAGTTCAAATCCAAACGGCCTCGGCAGATTGACATTTCCGACACAAGCCGCTTTTTGATACTCGGCTGGCAGGCGAGGACCGAGGAAAAATCCGGTCATCAAAAAAGCCAGGCCAACAATGAAGCCGAGCCATATCCAATCAATTGCCAATTTTCGTCGCCAGACCTTCCTCTCCATTCACGCCACCTTAATTTTACAAAATGTTTCGAACGAAAAACACCGACCTAGCATCGATCGGCAACGCAGCAATCGGGAGCAACATCCTCGGTTCAGATGCTTCGCCGTATGCGCAGCGGGCGACTGCTGGACAAAGAACCGACGACGTAGCGTGACCTCGTCCTGGTTCTGAATTCGAGAGAGAATATACTTGCACCAAGATTGTTCGATAGCAATGATGCCGCCACACATGTTGCCTTCGGCTACACTAAAAGCCTCGTCCCCTACGATATTACTGCTTTCGCGGCTCAATATCCCACCCCACATGATTGCTGTGTACGCTTCGCCATGGTCGTTGCCTTCCATAGCGCAACACTCGCTACCAGGCCGGTGCTACCCCTTACCTGGGCCGGACTCTCACCGGCTGGATCTCGCCAGCTTCCTGGCGCACTAGTGTCTCAGTTTGATTGTGGCAAAGGCTTCCAGCTTTCGGTCTTGAGCCTATCTATCGCTCACCACAATTCACTTTGAGGCAAATGATTTAGCAAACCGCTGGGTCAGGAACTGCGCTATGACAACGACCACCATGACGATAACGACCTGGAGCAAGCTGAAGGGGATGCCGAAAAGCTTGCCGATGATGGCGATAATTGCACCGGTAATCAGCGCCTGAACAGCTCCGGGAATTGTGACGCTAATGTCAATGTTCATAGCTTTTCTCCTGTGTGTACCGAAACCTTATACACATTGATTAACCGAAGGAATCGCCTAACGTCAGAGGATAATGTGCGCCCTGCTCTGTTTCATTCTGGCCGTCTTGGCGTTGCCATTCAAGTCGACGAGCCGGCTTGAAGCCGAGAACGCGGCGCTCCGACATCAGTTGATCGTTTTGCGGCGAAAAGTGCACGGTCGCGTTCGGCTCACGAACAGCGACCGCTGGTTCTTTATACAGCTGTATCGCTGGTTTCCGTCGATCCTGCAGGTTCTTGCGATCATCCGTCCCAAAACCCTTGTGCGCTGGCATCGGGCGGGCCTTCGCTACTATTGGCGTTGGAAATCGCGTCCACTGGGAGGGCGGCCACAGATCGAGAATGACCTCCGCGCGCTAATCAGGCGCATGAGCACCGACAATCCGCTTTGGGGAGCGCCCCGTATCCATGGCGAGTTGCTCAAGCTCGGCTTTGATGTCGCGCAGTCGAGCGTCGCCAAATACATGGTGAGGCGGCGCGGACCGCCAAGCCAGGGATGGTGCACCTTTCTGCGGAACCACGCGCCAGACATCGCCGCGATGGATCTGTTCGTTGTTCCGACCATTGGCTTCGATCTACTCTATGCCTTAATCATCGTTCGGCTAGACCGTAGAGACCTAGTCTGGATCAACGTCACAAAACATCCGACGGCGGAATGGATTGCGCGTCAGATAACAGAGGCATTCCCATGGAATGAGGCTCCGCGCTACCTCATCCGCGATCGGGATCGCACCTATGGCGCCGTCATCACGCACCGATTGCGCGCCATGGGCATCCGGGACAAGCCTACAGCACCGGCCTCGCCTTGGCAGAATGGGTTTGCCGAACGGCTGATCGGATCGATCCGGCGCGAGTGTGTCGATCATTTGGTCGTCTTGGGTGAGGCGCATCTGCGCCGGATCCTTCGAACCTATGCCAGCTATTACAATAACATCAGAACGCATTGGTCATTGAACAAAGATGCGCCCGTCTCTCGTCCGGTTCAGCGAACCGGAAATATCAAATCACACGCCCTGCTCGGCGGACTTCACCACCATTACGTCCGCGTTTAGGCTTTCGGTACACACAAGTTTCAATGTTGGCCCGCCGGCTCCGGCGTGATTACAGCCTTCCAGGCTTTCGCGTCGATCAGGTACGTTTTCGCCACGCGCTGGACATCGGCCGACGTGACGCGCTTCAGGTCAGGGATGGTATCGCGGATGATGTCGAGTCGGCGCGGATCGGTCTGCGCCCCCATCAGCCAGTAGGCCCAATAGCCGTTGGTCTGCTGCTGGGTGATCATTGTTTCCACGGCCGGCTTGCGGGCGCGCTCCAATTCGTCAGCGGAGATCTTATGCGCCCTCAAGTCGGCGGCGATCGATTGCGATACACTGAAGAACATCGGCATCTTCGCCGACGGCAACTCGGTAGCAGCGACGAAGTAACCGAAGCCCGGAAATACCCTTGACGCTCCGAGCATCGTAGCGGGGCTGTAGGTGGCGCCATCGCGAATTCGCAGCTGATCGAGCACGCGCGCTGCGAAGGCCTGTTCCAGCACGCGCAAATCCTGAAGGGTTTTCTGGTCGAATTCATCGACAGCCGGCCACCCAACTACGGCCACGCCCTGATCGGCGCGCCCGTTGTGATGAAGTTCGATCGGCACAGCTGTAGCCGCGGGAAAGTGGATATTCATGGCGGCGGGTGGCGACGCGGTGGCCTCCGATCGCTGCGGAAGTGCGCCGAACGTACTGGCTACGGCTTGAACGGCTGCGTCGACCGAGACGTCGCCGACCACCGTCACTTCAATCGGTGCCGAGGCCAACTGCCGTTCGAGCAGATCTTTTAGACTGTTCGGCCCGACAGCTTGCACTTCGGCAAGCGAGGGCGTGGACCAGCGCCTGTCGTTATGCAACAGACTGCCGATGTCGCGCTGGAACACCCCCATAGGTGACCCGCTGAATTGAGTCAGTTCACTGATCTCTTCGCCGCGGGCGCGCTCGACTGCGCCAGACCGCCAACCGGGCGCGCTCACATAGGCGGCGAGCACTTGAAGCTGTGTAACGAAATCCGCGGGCCGTGTTTGTCCGCCCAGAACGAACCCATCATCCTCAAGTCTGGTGTCTACCTTGTAGAGTCTGCCGGCCAGTGTGCGTTGCATGTCGTCGAGACCGATTGCCTTCACGCCGCCGTACACAAATCTATTCTGGTTAAACGCCCAGATGGCACTGTCCCGATCTGCGGGGAGTCCGAGCCGGCCATTGCCGACGCTGACTCTAACCAATATCTCGCCGGTCGTGAAAGACGTTGGCTTGACCGTTAGCCGCACGCCGTTGGCGAAACGGACAAACGCCGTCTGCATATCTGCGATCATCTTTCGATCGACGACTTGGCCGGATGAGCCGAAGCTGCTGTAGGGCCATACCACCGGTGCCGCGGCGGTCGCGACCGCCAACGGCACCCGCTCGGCTGCGTCGAATGTCTCAGATAATGCCGCCTGGCCGCCCTCAATCGGCGACGGGCTGACAAGATAAAGTGCCGGGCCGTGGCTGCGCATCATTGCGGCAAGTCCGGCGTTGACCTTTTCTGTGGTCAAATTGCTGAATACTTCCTCGGCGACAGACAGACTTTCGGTCGGGCTTACGAACACGTCGCCTTCGTCGAGCGACTTCGCTATCCCATCTGCAATCGCTGGACTGGGCCGCGTGGCGGCTTTGGCTGCCTCGGCCTGCAACTGCGCGTGCAATTCGCCCATGGCTCGCGTCACTTCGTCTGCGCTTACGCCATACTCTTGCATGCGACGTACCGCTAACGTTGCCGCCTGCACTGCAATGCGCCAGTCATCCGGTCGGGTCTGGAGAATGACGCCCCAAAGATAGCCTTCGGGAACCGAACCGTCGATTTGGAGCTCGGGCTGCGTGAAAGCGTGCTGGGGGCCGTTAGCGAGGTCTTGCAGACGAAAATGTAAAATCTTCATTCCGACAAGTTTGACCAGATCGGCCTGTTCGCGCGCCTTCGTATCTGGTTCTTTTGGCATTACCCAATTGACAGCGACCAACGATGAAGCGCCACGCCCGACGACCAGTTTAGCTTCCGGAATGCGCGAGGCAGTTGATACTTGACGAGGATCGGAACCCGCCGGCCCGACCGCCTTCCAGTCCGCAAAACGGTCGGTGATTTTCGCCAGAATAACTTTCGGGTCGATGTCGCCGACAACGATCAGCGTCGCTCGTTCAGGTCGGTAATAGGCATTGTAGAAATCACGGACTAGAGAGACCGGCGCATGCTTGACGACATCGATCTTTCCAATCGGGAAGCGCGACCCCGCTATACTGCCAGGATATGTCAGTTGGAACACTTGTTTCATGCTCCGGTCGTTCGGTGTGTCCCTCAGCCGCTCTTCCGACAAAATAGGTCCACGCTCGTCATCCATGGCGCGTTGTGCGAGCGTCAGCTCGCCAGCAATGTCGCGCAGCCGCATCAATCCGGTATCGATCGTTTCGGCATCGTTGAGCGGGAGATTGAACTGGTAGTTGGTCTGATTGAAACCGGTCGTCGCGTTGGCGTCGGCGCCGAGCGTCATGCCAAGTCGCTGCAAGCCCGGCCAGACCTGATCCTCCGGCACGTGTCGGGAGCCGCGGAAGGCCATGTGCTCGAGGAAATGCGCGAGCCCTTGTTGCGCGTCACTCTCTTGCCGCGATCCAGCGTCGATGACGAGGCGCATCGCTACCGCGCCTTTTGGCGTGGCGTTCTTCATGATCGCGTAGCGCATGCCGTTTGCAAGCTTGCCGAAAAGAACTGCTGGGTCGGCCGGTAAATCGCTATGGGCTTGCGCCCAGTCGGCGGCAGCCCCCGGGCGCGCCGTGGCCGAGACGATGAGGCTGCCGCCTGCGACGCTCAATACGACTGCGGCGACTGAGAAGAGCCGCGTTCTAAGGTGAGATTTGCGCATCAAAATTCTTCCACCATTCAGCCGTTTATCCGCAAGTATTTAAAGCGGATCAATTGAAGCCGCACTTTCAAGTCGAAGGTGAAGCTCAGTCAGTTCATGCAGCGGCCATTCACCAAGTGGGTGCCCTGCGGACATGACGGCTGCTGATGCTGTTGCGCCTGCTGCTGCTGCCGCATCCGTTCCTGTTGCAGTTTCTGCTGTTGCGCCTGCTGAGACTGCTGCTGCTGCCTGAGCCGCTCCTGCTGCAGTTTCTGCTGTTGCGCCTGCTGAGACTGCTGCTGCTGCCGAAGCCGTTCCTGTTGCAGTTTCTGCTGTTGCGCTTGCTGCAGTTGTTGCTGCTGGGTCTGCTGCTGTTTGAGCTTGTCCTGTTGCAGTTTCTGCTGCTGCGCCTGTTGAGCCTGCAATTGCTGCTGGGTCTGCTGTTGTTGAGCTTGTCCTGTTGCAGTTTCTGCTGCTGCGCCTGCTGCAGTTGTTGCTGCTGGGTCTGCTGCTGCTTGAGCTTCTCCTGCACCGCTTGCTGTTGCTTGATCTGCTCTTGCTGCTGCCTCTCCTGTTGCAGTTTCAACTGCTGCGCCTGTTGGGCCTGCAGTTGCTGCTGCGCAGGGGTCGGTCCAGCCGGACGTGCCGGCTGGGCGGTGGTGGCCGGCGGAGCCGGCGGCGGTGTCTGCTTTGCGCCGACTTGCGAGTTGAACTCCATGAACGGCTTCTCGGCCGGCTTGCCGGTAGGTGCCGCCGGCTGAGCCTGCTTGTTCTGAAGCCGCTGGCGCTGCACGTCGATCAGCTTCTGCTGCTCCGGCGTCGCCTTCTGCATCGGGATCGTCACCGGATGCACCTGAGGAGGCGTTGTGGGCCGGGCCGGAATCGTCGGCTGCGCCTGCTTGTTCTGGAGCTGCTGCCTCTGCGCGTCGATCGCTTCTGTTCTGTTCTGGAGCTGCTGCCGCTGCGCGTCGATCAGCTTCTGCTGTTCCGGCGTCGCCTTTTGCATCGGGATCGTCACCGGATGTATCTGAGGAGGCGTTGTGGGCCGGGCCGGAATCGTCGGCTGCGCTTGCTTGTTCTGGAGTTGCTGCCGCTGCGCGTCGATCAGCTTCTGCTGTTCCGGCGTCGCCTTTTGCATCGGGATCGTCACCGGATGTATCTGAGGAAGCGTTGTGGGCCGGGCCGGAATCGTCGGCTGCGCTTGCTTGTTCTGCAGTTGCTGCCGCTGCGCGTCGATCAGCTTTTGCTGCTCGGGCGTGGTCGGGCGCATCGGGATCGACACCGGTTGCGCCGGGGTAGGCGCCTGCGGGACGGCTACCGGCCTGCCGGCGGCGGCGGCCTTCTGCCGGGCCGCATTGGCTGCGGCTTCATCAGCGGCCTTACGTTTTGCGGCGGCGTGGCTGCACTGCGCGTGCACGATGATATTAGTCGCGGTTTCCTCTCGCCGTTCTCCGACCTTGACGGTCCCCGGCGGGCAATTGTCCGCCCGTGCTATCTCCGGCGCCGCCACCGATAAAATCGCCAAGGCCGCTGCCGCACATAACCCGGTTTGAACGCGCTTGTGAGTCAACATGACAACCTCAATTTGTTCGGCCACAGGCGTCGATGACCCGGCTGCCGGCTGTGCCAAATTCGACCTAGTCGACGATATCGACCTTACCTTGAACTATGGGTTTCGAAGGCGAGTTGGGTGTCAGCGTCGCAGCGGCCTTTCGTTCTGCTTCCTTTTTTTTCAGCAATTCCTGCCACCGGTTCGGCTGATTGGGTTCCTTCGGTAGCAGCACTACTTTCTCCGGCGGCCCTAGATCCTTCTTGGCTGCTGCTTCGGCTGCCGCCGCCTTCTCTTTTTCTTTCTTGATCTGTGCGTCGAGCTGCTTCTGCACTTCTTTTTGCAGTTGATCGGCACTGACGAGCGGCGCAATCGGCTTTGCCGGTTTCTTTCCCTCGGCCGCGAGCCGCTTCTGGAGATCTGCCATCAACTTGTTTTGCTCGGCGGTCGCCTGCCCTTGCAGAATGGTCGGCACCGGTTGGACGATGTCCGTCTTCGGCTTCGGCTTCAGCAGCGGCAAGTTGTTGTTCAGATGCTGCGGCGGCGGCGGCGGAAGGTTGATGTTGATCGTCACCGGACGGTCACGCCACGGACGCGGCGCCGGCACAAACTCCGGTCCTGAGCCGCCGAAGAACACACGCGCCGGCGGGCCGAAACCTTCCGGCACGAGATCGGGCAGCCCGATGGCTTCGTCGTAGTAGCCGGGCGGAAGTTCCTCCGGCACGGCGACGTAATCCGACGGCATCGGCGCACCGCGGAAATCGAGCCAGCGGCGCGCCTCTTCTGAATGGCCGCCATTCGGATAGCGGTCGAGATAGTTCCAATAAGCGCGTGTCGTTCCCTTCGCCAGCGTCCGGCGCCACAGGATTCCCTCGCGCCGATTGGTGATGATGTCCCAGATTTGTCCGGCCAGCGAATAGTCCGGGTGAGACTCGACGAACCATTGGTAGTCCGGGAGAGAATCTTCCTCGATCGCGACGCGATAGGCCTCGTCGGCAGGCATGCGACGCATGGCGACCTTGGTCACGCGGCGCCGGGTGGCCGGCGGCACGGCGATGCCGGCGACGCCGAGCGACGGCACAAGTGTCTTGGGCGCCGCCGCGGCAGCGGCCGGGGCGTCGAACAATTTAACCTCGACATTCAACGCGGAGGTCATCCACGGAGTCTGCGTTCCGTTCGTGGCCTGATTGACCTGCAGACGGACGCCCTTGAAGATTTGCTCGATGTCGAGCCCGGGCTGGCGCATCAGCGTCGCGAGCGCATTTGCGAACAGGCTATTGGCGCCCTGCACATCCGGCGCGTAAGTGCCCGGCGCCGCCGAATACGCGACCAGGACGCCCGGCGGCGCGCCGATGAGCGCCAGTCCTGGAGGCACCGGCTGTCCGCCCGCAGCGCCGAAGCCGCCGTCGCGTGCGGCATCGAGCACGATGATGCGCGCAGCTGATGGCACGTCGGAGAGGGCCTTAATCACCGACAACAATGGCAGCGTCGCGTCCGGCACAGTGTCGGCCGTGGCAATCTGTACGTCGACCGGGATCAGGTAGTTATCGGCATTCGATTGCGCGGCATAACCGGAGAAGTACACGAACACGACGGCGTTTGGTCCGGCGGCTTTGATCTTTTCGATGAATGGGCCAAAGGCGGCGCCGATGGTATCCTTGGTCAGATCGGCATATTGGGTCACATCGTAGCCGGCGGCCTGCAACGTGACGGCCACGAGATTCGCATCGGCGCTCGCGCTCGCGATCGGCGGTGCGCCTTGATAGGCGCTATTGGCAATCACCAACGCCAGGCGCGACTGGGCTGATGCAGGAAGGATGAAAAAACAGGCCATCGCTGCAATCGATGCAGCGGCAACAGCAAAGCGTCGCATGTTCTCTCCCATTTGACGCCCGCCATCTGCTTTTTTGTTTGCAGCTCGCGTTAACGTCATGGCGCGCGGAGTGAAACTCCGCTTATGTGGCTACGCTTACAGTATCCCATCCGCGCCGCGCCGCAACGAATAAATACCACCTGGGAATGGAACTCGACCGGCGGGGGCTTTCTCAGCGAGTTCCTCGAACAACCCGTATTGCCGGCGCCTTGCTCAAGCAGTCAAGGCGGAAGCAAGGAGCGGCGAAAGCTGAATGTTTAGATTGTCAAAGGCGTGGGGGATGATTGTCACGGCCGTATTGCCGCCGCGCCAGCGCAGCCATCCGTACATCAGGCCGGCGATGACATAGATGCCGAACGTGAGTGACATCGACACTGCAGTGGCGGATGGTCTGAAAGCACTTGACCCCGAACGGCCGATTAGAGAAGCGGACATCGCTATCCCAGGCTACAAGGCCAAACTACCTGTTGTTTGCAATAGGTCTTTCAGACATGGGTACTTAGTCTTTCAGACATGGGTACTTAATAGCGCAAACTTCTCCTTGAAAGGCCCATGAGCGTAAGTGCAGGCTGGTCGCATCAGGACAATATTGATTGGCGAAACCGCTGAAGTCATAAAGCAACCGCGCGAAATCACATATCGGCAGACCGCTTCAAATGTATCCGAGCAAACTTCCAACGATCTGTCTTATGAGTGCAGTGCTTTTCCCTGCGGTATCTTTTATCGTGCTCCCATCGGGCGCGAAAACGGCGGATCAAAGTATCGTTGAATCAATTAGCGCTGCGCAATGCGAGGGCATGAAAACCCATCATGTGCTTAATCCAAGCACACCGGTCGGCTGTGACCGGTTAAAACTCGTGAAGTTTAGTTACTTCGGTTTTGATAGCAAAATTCACGACGATGGCGAGATCGTCGTCATGGATGCAGTGGCTGAACACGTTCGTAACATATTTACAATATTAAAAAACATGCAATTTCCGATCGCTAAAGCGAAACTGCTGAATGCTTATGATGGTAACGATTTTGCATCGATGGCGGATAATAATACTTCGGCATTCAATGATCGCCCGATGACCGGTGGAGGTGCTCTGTCGCTGCATGCCTACGGTTTGGCGATCGACCTCAACCCTATTCAAAATCCTTTTGCGACGCGCTCTGGAGTTTCGTTGATGTTCAACCCGCCGTCGGGAATCTACTACGCTAACAGGCTTAATGATCGCCCCGGAAAGATATCCCGGTTAGGCTTGGCAGAAGCGGCGGTTGAAGTATTTGCCAATGATGGTTTCATGATTTGGGGTGGCTATTGGGACGATCCAATAGACTACCAGCACTTCCAAGTAAGCAGGCGTTTAGCAGGAATCCTTAGCCGCCTGTCGCCAGATGAAGCAAAGGCTAAATTCGAGAGTTACGTTGTCCGGTATCGAGCATGCAGGCGCACGAAAGATCGTTCGAATTGCATCGTGGCCGATGATATAAATAACGACCATATTGGGGATTGATCCGAAAAATCGGATGTCTTTCTCTGTGGCCGGAGAGTCTATACGCTGTTAGCCACCTCCACTGCGCCGGATGTCACGCTAACTCTTGGTCAACCGCGCTGAAGCGCAAGCAGGGAGGGAAATATGCAGGAATTGGAAAAAACGGGGAAACGCGTGGCCAGCGTTTGGTGGCTGATCGTCTGGCGGGCTGGGCTTGGCGGCGTTATTCTTGGAGCGGTCGTCGGGGCCATTATTGGTTTCGTCGAGGGGGCGATGGGCCTGTCGGAACAGGTCATCACGGCATCCAGCAGCATTGCCGGAGCGCTTGTCAGCATGGCGTGGGGATTTGTCGTCGTGCGGATGGCGCTCACCAAGAAGTATCACGATTTCCGCCTGGCGATGCTTCCCCCCAACTGAGAGCCAGTGGGCAGGGCGCCGGGCCAGCCATCGCCGCGCGGATGACGTTCGGCGATCGCCATTGCAAAAAAAAAAAAACGATGATCATCACGAACTGCACCATCAGCATTCGGCGCAATGGCTTGACCAGTGCGGCTTTCTTCGCATCGGTCACGAGATAGGTTCGTCGCGGCCAAATACTCAGCGACCTAAACACCCAACCATCTTGCGCGCGTTTGAACGATATTTCCTCCAAGCCGCCGAGAATCCATCCGAATTTGCTCATCGCGCCCTCCCCCGCTTCGGTTAAAGCCTACTCGCAAAACTCTGAACCGCTATTTTGGCCAACGACACCTTAGCATGGTCAATAGACCTCGGGATGGTGACATGAGCCGGCCGATCGCGCCGGGAACTTTCGGTGGTTTCTTCGGATTGGCTATTTTGCCTCGCCAGTGTGGAACTCGCATTTGCGCCCGGTGCACAATGTTTCCGGCCGCGGCGACTTAAGTTCGAGACGCAGGCTTTCGCGCTAGCTCAAAACTCGCTACCGTTTTTTGGGGCTTACCGGAGATCTCCGGTTCATTGACAAGGGCGGGGGCAATGGATTTCGTCGGCGCAATCAAGAATGGATTTTGGAACTATGCTTCCGCTTCGGGTCGTGCTGCCCGTTCAGAGTTCTGGTACTGGTGTCTTTTCTCATTTCTGGCAGCCAGCGCGGGTACGATCGTCGATTTAGCGATATTCAGGGATACCGATATAGCTCTGTTCTCGCCATTGATATCCCTCGCGCTGCTTCTTCCCGACGTCGCAGTCGGTATCCGGCGTATGCACGATCTCGACCGAAGCGGCTGGTGGCTGCTCATTTACTTCACCGGCATCGGCGCGATCGTTCTGCTAGTCTGGGATTGCATGAAAGGGACGACTGGGCCAAACCGCTTCGGTCCAGATCCGCTGGCGTCAAACTGACGCCATTACCGTTTGTCTGTCCATCCAAGACTGACTCGAAATGCAGACGGCAGGCGCGCGCTCAGAGGTGGCCGCCGTATTTGCGAATTTGAAGCGCCCGTTTAGTGGCACATTAATGCCCGGTCCCGCACTTCTCGTTAAGCAGCGCCCACATGTCTGGCTCGTCGGCTTTGACCGCCTTTTTCTTGATGGTCGCGTCGAAGAAGTTCATTTGCTGCTTTTTTTCGGGTCCGTAGTTCAATGAAGCCGAATCCGCGTACCAGCTTCCGTCCGAATTATGCTTGAATTCCTTGCATTGGATCGCTTGCTTGAGCGTGACGTCCTGCGCCAGGACGATCCCGGGCGCCATTGCGCAGGTCACAATGAGCAGAGCATGGACACACAAACGGATCATGTGGGTTTCCTTCTAGGCTGGATCGTTCCGCAACACGCCCCAGCATCGGTTGCGCGGTTCAGGCCTGTGCCTTCGTCCTCTGTTTAGCAACGAAAAGGGCGATCCAATATACACTCAGGATCCCGAAGAACATCGCGCCCGCTATGTCCATCAAATCCCGAGCTCCGTGCAGCGAAACAGCCACACCTCCGGCAAACAACACAAGGCTGCCCAAGAGCATGACAATGATGACCGCCTTCGGAAATATCGTGGCCTGACGTTTGAATCGGTCGGAAAAGGTGATGCGCTCGTCGGTCGGTACCAAGCCGGATACCAGTGGACGAATTGCGAAAGCCCAATAGAGCCACGAAAGGAAGGTAGCCGCGACCATCGTGACCCCAAAGATTAGCCAACGAGTCGACGGCTCGTAGTTCGCCGCCAGATTCGTTGCGATGATGACGAAGACGATGATCAGCACGAACTGCACCGCCAACATCCGGCGCAGCGGCCCAACCAGATTAGCCTTCTGCGCATCGGTCACGAGATAGGTTCGCCTCGGCCACACTGTTCGCGACGTAAACAGCCAGCCGTCATGCGCCCGTTTGAACGATAGTTCCTCCAACCCCCCGAGAACCCAACCAAATTTACTCATCGCGTCCTCCCCGCATCCGCCGAAGCCCCCATTCGCCAAAACTTGAACAGCTAATTTTGACAACAGCACGGTAGCATTCGTCAATAGACCTTTGGACGGTTACGTGCGCGGGCCGACCGTGCTGGGGGCTTTCGGTGACATCATTCGAATTTCTCATTTGGTTCGCCAGTTTGGAACTCACACTTGCTCGCTACGCACCGAGCTCTCGGCGGTTCCGATTCAAGTTTAAGGTGCGGGCTTCCGAGCAAGCCAAAACTCGATACCATTCTCTGGGACTCACCGGAAAACTCCGGTTCATTGGTAAAGGCGGGGCAATGGATTTCGTCGGCGCTATCAAAAACGGATTTCGAAGCTACGCCTCGGCTTCGGGCCGCGCGGCCCGCTCGGAGTTCTGGTACTGGGTCCTTTTCTCATTTCTGGTGACCGGCGCGGGTGCTATCGTCGATGTGGCAATATTAGGGGACACCGATACGGGCCTGTTCTCGCCATTGATATCCCTGGCTCTGCTTCTTCCCGACGTCGCGGTCGCCATCCGGCGAATGCACGATCTCGATCGCAGCGGATGGTGGCTGCTCATTTATTTCACCGGCATCGGCGCGATTGTTCTGCTGGTCTGGGATTGCATGAAAGGCACCGCCGGCACAAACCGTTTCGGTCCAGATCCGCTGGCGCCGAACTGACGTTTGCCTGCTGTCCACTAATGGCTACCAGGAAGCATTGCCTCCGGAATCGGACATGAAATTGCTCTCACCTTGTCGCTCACCTATTGATGCGTGGTGTATGAGGGGCACACGAGCCAATAGCAGGGGTGATGGATGAAGCTTGTCGTAAAGCGGAATGGGAGGCAGGTGACCGGTTGGCGGAAATGGGCGATCGTCGGCGCAGCCATCCTTGTCAGTGGGCTCGTAATTGCCGTCGCGGTCGTACTCGTCCTCGGCCTGGCATTGACCGCCGCCACAATCTTGACGATTGCTATCCCGGCCGCGCTTGTTCTTGCATTGATCGCACGCTTGGTCGCGTGACCTGTCATCACCACGGCATTTAGGCAAAGGCACGGATATCTGATATGGGTTAGACTCGGAAAAGCTTACAGTGAGCATGACGAGTCCGCTTTCGCGCAGATAGCGAGCCAAGAGCCCAGTGGCGACAGCAACAACCATCGCGCACGTCACATTCAACGTCATCCCGCCGCTCATGACGTTCATTATTGACGCGACATTGGGACGGCAGCTTCCGGGTGGGTGAACGACGCAAGCGCACTTCGGGTATTATTTGGACTTGCAATTTTTCAATTTGTCAGGGCGTAATGCCGATACCCGCGCTGCACATTACAGGGGGCGCCTAACCTGGAGGGGCAGGAGCGGTCATATTCGACATCGATCCGTGCTTTACGCAGCCGTTAAATGCGGGCCGCACCGGCCGGCACAATCATAAAGATATTGAAGGGGGAGCGAGGATGATCTGGCGTATAATCTTATGTCTGGCGCTCGCGTGCGGCGCGGAAATGGCCTCTGCACAGGAACCCGCCTGCACATTCTACAAGGTGAATGCAAGCACGCTCCCCGTCGCCAAGGACCCTGGAAGCGAGCGCTACATTGACGCGCTGTTTGATGGCGACATTGCCTGCGTCACCCGCAAGCAGAACGTCAAAGGCGCCGACTGGGGATTCATCGCGCAGAAGGTGGAACCGCCAAACGTCCGTACGCCGGTCGAGGGTTGGTCGCCTCTTCAACGTCTGGAGGAACTGTCCGCGGCCGACGCCAGTGCCATTTTAGCTGCGGCAGCGCCGCCAGCTAAAGGACCTGCTGCACCTCCTGTCCCCGCTGCGACTCCCGCTCCCGCAGCTCCGGCGCCTGTCGCAGCCGCACCTCCGGCGGCCCCGGCGAAACCAGCGGGCGCAGTGCGTCCCGAAGACATACTGCATTTTGACCAGCCGATTCCGTTCGGACCGTTCCCAGTGAACGGTCATTCGATTGCGGAAATGATCGAAAGCGTTCCGCTGTTCTCTCCGGTCGAGGGCCTCGACGAGGGGCTTTGGAAGAAGAAGTGCACCTCGTGCCACAAATGGAACAAGGATCGATTGTGCCAACAGGCCTTAAGTTATGTGAGGGCGCCGAGGAACGTTCTCCGCGTTCCGCATCCTTTCGGCGGCACCCTCAAGCTCGCCCTCATGCGATGGGCCAAAAGCGGGTGCGACTGACGCCGCGATCGCCTCGTTTTGTTGCTTTGCACTCAGCTTGAGCGATCTCGGGAGATTGGCATGCACACGATTAAGATTCGCATTTGTTTCATACTTGCGCTCATTACTGCGGCGGCAGGTGTAGGCCGCGCCGATGCGCAAGACTTCCTGAACCAGGATTGGGTGCTCAATCCGAAGCTTTCGCACGTCTATATGGAAACCGATAAGCTCAATTCGGTTATCGAGAAACGGCCATTCACCACGGTCGAAGGCAGCGTCAGCAAGAATGGGGATGCGACCGTCAGGATCGACTTGGCTTCGCTCGAAACGGGAATCGATCTGCGTAACGTGCGTATGCGCTTCTTGTTGTTCGAAACCTACAAGTTCCCCTACGCGGAAATCAGCGCCAAGCTGGATAAAGGCAAGTTGCGGGAACTCGCAACCAAAACCAGCATGACCTATCCGCTCACGCTCAAAGTCAGCATGCACGGCATTGTAAGCGAGCTAAAAACGGATGTTTTGGTCACGCGCACCAGCGATTCGACCGCGACGGTCGCAACGGTTAAGCCGATCGTCGTGACTGCGGAAAGCTTTGGATTTACTAAAAACGTCGCCAAGCTGGCGGATTCCGTGGGCGGAATAAGAATCGCGCCGGCCGCCTCAGTAACCTTCGATCTGGTGTTCGCGACGGGCAAACTAAAACCTGAGATCGAGGCGGCGCAGTCAAAGGACAAGACCGAACAAGAAGCCAAGGTAATTTCAAACGAAGGCTGCGAGACCCGGTTCAGCGTAATCTCCCAAACCGGCGCTATCTACTTTAAGACAGGAAGCGCCGAACTCGACCGCGAAAGCGAGCCGCTCCTTGATAGCGGCGCAGACATCGCTAAACGTTGTCCTTCCGTCAAGTTCGAAGTCGTCGGTTATACCGACAACGTCGGCGGCAGGCGTTTTAATCAAAGGCTATCCGAGCAAAGGGCAAAGTCGGTCGTTGACTATCTGATAGCGAAGGGCGTCGGCGCTGCACGCATACGATCAGCCGGATACGGCAAATCCCATCCCGTCGCACCGAATGACACGGAGGCGAACAGGGCGAAAAACCGGCGGATCGAATTCAAGGTCAAGAAGGATTAATTCAGGGTTGCGGTACTGATCGATCCCAGCCCAAATAAATTCCTTCATACATCGGACACAGTATCGCTGGCGCGCGAGGCCTATCCATGTGGACGACAGGTCATTAGGTCGCCTTGAGAATCGAGCGGCTAGCCTGGCATCGCAAGCGGACGATGGCGGAACATCAGGCGCCATTTCCCAAGCTCAGACGTCATGCTGTCGGCTAGGGCCTCGAGCAATACGAAAGCTGCGGGGTAAGTCTGCGGCATCTTCATTTTGGCCCGTTTCAATAGATCCTCGAGTTCCGTTTCCGTGGTGAGCGATTGGTTCGCTGAGGCGCGGAAATCTCCTTGCGCGCGGATACCGGCGAGTGCGCCAGCAAACGCCGGCAGAACTGCTCCCAAGAACGTCATGATGGATTTCAGGGTTTGAGAAATCCACTCGCGCTCGTTGGCACCTTCGAAGCCAAAGATAGCGACGACAGCTAGCCAGACCAGACACAAGAATATCGTTGTCCGGAATAGCGTTTCGCCGGCCTTGTCCAGCCTGTGATGCACCTGTTCGAGCGACTGGTGGTTGGCATGATGGTATTTGATTTGCCCCTCGACTTCGCAACGGAGAACCGCTGTAATCGCACGTTGAAGAAATTCCGCGTTGACCCGCGCATTCGGCAAAGGCAATTCGCGCAGCGTCGCGCGCGCGTACCAAATCGTCCAGCTATCGTCGATCTCCACGGCGGAAGCGCGCCCCGTATACATGCGCCCGATCCTGCCGATAGGCGCCAAGACGCGCGCATGACGGAGCAATTCGGCAAGCGCCCGTGCATCGAGAAATCTTTGGTGCCAGCGGGCGTGCCGGCCAGCGAGCGCGATCCCGGTGACCAATAAAATCAACGCAAGCTCGGCCGTCGCGCAGAAAGTCTTGGCCTCGGCAATACCGCCAAACAATTGATCCCAGGCGTCAAGAACGGAGAGCAGGCCGACGAACACGGCGAGCGCGGCGAGCAAAAAACTCAACACGTAGGCGCTACGATAGAGCCGGCCGAGTTGCGTCGCCTTACCGTCGGCCCATAGGAAACGCTTGAGCAACACATCGCCGAGCGCGCCACTGAGCGGTCCGGTCGGGGGCAAGGCATCGAAGAAATGCTGCCACTCAGCTTGGCGGTCTGCCAGCGGCTTTGGCGCAGCGGCCGGTTTCCCGGTCAGAAAGCGGAGCAGCAGATCGTGCGCGCCGGCCCAGCGCGGCGAACGCCCCTCGCGTTCGACGAGGAAGCGGAGAAACCGCGTTATCGGATCCGTTTTTTTTCCGGGTTCCTCGAGCATAAGCGTGGGCGCGGGCGGGGCGAGCGCCTTCGCGATCAGGCCCGCCAAGGTCATGCCGGCGCCGCGCTCTGCTTCGAGATCGAGGGGAACCGCGGCCGCATCGCGCCAGCAAGCCGGCGCCTGATCGACGGCCGAGGATACCCAGACCACCGGCGAATCGCGGCGCGACGCCTCATCCATGATCTCCCGAGTGCCGCCGCGGCCTCCGCTTTCCCGGCCGTCCCAGATCGCGACAACGAGATCGGCATGGTCCAGCATGACATGTCCGGCCGCTTCATAGGCCACGCTGCGGTCCCCTTCGAACCACGGCGTTTCGATCTCGAATACTGCGCGGGCGCGTTGAACCAGGTTAGCGAAGCTCGCCTGGGATTCGGGCGTCGTAAAATCCTGCTCATAGTCCTGGCGTGCAAATGGCAGCACCGCGTCGAGCTGCCAGCCCGCGCGCAGAGCTTCTTCCGCGACGATCCGGTCGCCACCTTCGGCGAGCGCCGAGACCGCGACCAGGAGGGGCGGCTCTTCGGAAAACGCTGAGCGATACTGCAGGTGAAGCGCTCTCACCACATGCGCGGCATGAGCGAGCAGCGCGGCCACTTGCGCGCGGGCACGGGCCAGCTCCGTCTCGGGCAGGCTGTTGCCAGGACGGTGGCCTGTCACGCCGACGCGGAGGACGAGACGCGGGCGCGGCGGGCCGTGGCGATCGATGCCGGCCTCGCTCGCGTCAGGATTCTGGAGCTGCATCCCGTTCTTCCAGCATGTGCAGAGCGGTTTCCAGACTGTGCCGCATGCGATTGAAGGCGGCCGATAGCGAGGCGACTTCGTCGTGACCGGTCGCCTTGAATTGATCCGCCGCCATGTTGCCGAGGCTCACCTCCGTCGCGATGCGCGACATCTGGGTCATTGGACGAATTACGAGGTAATGCAGCAACACGTTGAGAATGGCGAGCATCACGACGAAAACGCCGGTGAGCATAGCAAGAAACAGGATGAGTGACTGCCGCGCTTTGGCCAACGGCGTCTCCAGCAAGACGGATATAATCTGAGCACCAATGACTTCGTGAAGGTGCCAGCCGAAGCCGTTTGCGCTTCCATAGGTCGCCAGCATGGCTGCCGGCGCCACCGAAGCCAGGCTATGGCACGTTAGACAGGCACTCTCGGTTACTGAAAGCGGACGAGCCAGGCTCAAGGTCCGGCCGGTCGGCGTATCGCGCTCGGTGACGATTTCTATCAGGTTCGGCGACTGCCGAAAAGCATTGATGACGTCGGCCTCCCAATCCGTCGCGCGGTCGCCGGGATTGGTAGGGTTAAGCGCGGCCTCTTTGTATGAATAGGCCGGAAACTCGGCGCTAATGCCACGAAAATTGGCCTGGGCCGCGAACGAGGGAACCGAAGCGGCGAGGAACTTGCCGTTACGCTCCATTCCGACGAGCGGCTCGACTTCCTCGGTGGTGTAGTGGCGAACCGAATTGGCGCCCGACAGCATCACGCGCGCACTGGCGATCACCTGCTCGCGGGCACTGGCGACGAATCTTTGGTTCAGGAGAATTCCGGTGACACAAAATCCGAAGAGGAACGCAGCCAGGATTGCAAGATTGAACTTGGTTCGCAACCCCATCGAACGTGCCCCCAAATAAGGCCAGGCGGAGAGATGACTACGCCTGCGCCTTTACAAGTATCCTATATTCCAGGCGGTCAAACCGCTCAAGCGCGTTAATTCGGCACGAGTAGAAGAGCGGCGGCTACTTACAAATCGACGGCTCAACATCGCGCGGCTATATTGTCGGAACAGTTCCTGGTGAGGGGCGGGTTCCATTGGACGAATTTGTCGTGACCGATCGGGTTTTCATCAGTTTTTCGTCGGCTGACCAGAAAAAGGCAGCGGCCGTGTGCGAGGCGCTGGAACGCAGCGGCCTGCAGTGCTGGGTTTCGTTCCGCGACGTGCGCCCGGGCGAGAACTACCAAGCCGCCATCGTGCAGGCCTTGCAGTCCGCGAAAACTATGGTGCTGGTGTTTTCATCGCGCACAAACCTTTCACAGGAGGTGAGCAAGGAACTGTCGTTAGCCAGCGCGTTCAAGCTTTCCGTCATCCCTCTGCGGATTGAAAACACGATGCCGCAGGGTGCACTCCATTATGAACTCGCGACCCGGCAATGGATCGACGCGTTTGACGACTGGGAGAATGCAATCAACGACCTTGTTAACGCGATCACCAGCCTATCTTTGCCCTCCGATCCAGCGCCCTCGCCGACCGTGCCCCGCAAGCGGGTCGACATTCGGATCTCGGACCAAGCGGTTGAGACGGCACGGGCAGCCCTTACCCATTATATTGGTCCGATCGCTCTTGTTCTCGTGCGCAAGGCCGCGACCGCCGCAGACTCTCTCGACGACTTCCATGACAGGCTGGCCCGCCAGATCCAATCGGCTGACGACCGGACGGCCTTCCTTTCGCAGGTACGGCGCAATTTGCCGTCCGGTTCACCACTGCCGAAGGCATGATGAAACGCCTGGCTTTTTTGAGTTGTTATGTACCGAAACTAAACTTGCGCCTGGTGGTAATGAAGCCCGCCAAGAATCGGGTGCGAACTGACGATTCCGGCCCGCTGAACGGGGAGCGAGACCGGAGTATATTTATCCAATGGCCGTTGCGTCCTGATGTCGTTGTAATAGCGAGCGTGGGTTCGCAGAATGCGGCGTATATGCGCTTCACCGAAGACAATGAAATGGTCCAGGCGCTCGCGCCCGATTGATCCGATCAGCCGTTCAGCAACGCGATTCTGCCAGGGCGAGGCTGGTGCGGTAGGTTCGTCCCCCAAGGTTTTTAAATCCGGGCGCCATTTTTCGGCGTGGATCGGTCTGGTGCCAAAGCAGAACCGGACCGGCGATAAAGTCCAACTTGGCCCTGACCCGACGGATTTTTTGAACCAGCGGGATAGAGATTGCTGCATCGGTACAATCTCATCTAGTGGATCGAATCTGACGCTTGGTACCCTACGAACAACGCGAAAAGCCATGAGAAGTCTGCACTAACGGCGGACTCAAGCGTATGAAGTTGACCACTAGATGGTGAGCCAAGGGCGCGAATGTCTGCGGCGCCGGCGGCCTGTAGTTGAGCGCCGAGTGCGGTCCGACACAAGCGACGATAACGTTTAGCTTAACTGCAAGGAATCCGGCGGTGCTCTCGTATCGCCGCGCCGCGCGGTGTGGTAGGGTGGCCCGCGATCGTCCGAAACGAGGGAACCCATGCGCTGTGAGCTTTTCCGCGCCGCCGCTTTCGCTTTCGCCGCAACGATACTGCTCGCCGCCCACGCCGAGGCGCAACCGGCGCCGCAGCCGCAGGATTGCACGGGAAAGCCGGGCGTGGACTGGAACCAGCAGGTCAAGGCCTGCACGGCGCTGATCGAGGCCGCGCAAGGCAGTCCCCAAGATCGCGCGAACGTCTACAAGAGCCGCGCCAGCGCATATTTTGCCATCGGCAACGACGACCGCGCGATGGCCGACGACGACGCGGCGATCCGGCTCGACCCGAATATGGCCGCCGCCTATAGCGGTCGCGGCGACGTCTACCTAGACCGGGAGGACCCCGATCGCGCCATCGCCGAGTACGACCAGGCGCTCCAGCACGACGCCAAGTACGTCGCTGCCTATACTGGCCGGTCGGCTGCCCACGACCAAAAGGGCGATTTCGACCATGCCCTCGCCGACGCGAATGAAGCGATTCGGCTCGATCCCAAATCCGTCGACGCCTACGAAACGCGCGGCAAGGCATACGGCTACAAAGGTGACATCGAGCGCGCCCTCGCCGATTACGATGAGGCGATCCGCGTCAACCCAAAGGGGGCGGCCGACGCCCACAATCTTCGGGGGCTGGCCTATATGGAGAAGGGCGATTTCGCGCGCGCCATCACCGCATTCAGCGAGTCCGTCCGGACTGATCCGCAGGCGATGATTGCGTATTTCAATCGGGCGCGCGCAAATCTTTTTGCCGGCGCTCTCCCCAAGGCGATTGAAGACTACAAGCGGGCGCTTGCGATTACCCCGGGATATCCCTATACGGCGCTGTGGCTCGACATCGCCGAGGCGCGCAGCAAGGTGCCGAGCACGCTGCTGCAAGCGATTGCCACGCTCAACATGAAGGAGTGGCCGGCGCCGGTCATCCGCATGTATCTCGGCCAGATGACGCCCGCCGCCGTGCTTGCCGCCGCCGACGATCCGAATGCCGCCAAGAAAACCGGCCAAGTCTGCGAGGCCAATTTCTATTCCGGCGAATGGGCGTTGCGGCAAGGCGCCAAGGACGAGGCGGCGCGTCGGTTCCGTGTCGCGGCACGCGAGTGCCCGAAAACCCTGATCGAAGCGAACGCCGCCGCGCTCGAACTCAAGCCCCTCGGCGCCACGCCGTGAGGTAGTCGCGCATCTTGCGCTCGAAGCAAACGACGCTGCGACGGCGCGACCTTCGTCAGTCGAGTAGATGTAATATTCGGACCAAACCCGCTTACCTGCATAGATCACGCGCGGCGACTAACGTGACGCGCCGAAGCTGCTTTCAAGGCGTTTCTAGAGCATGATCGTCTCACGCTGAAGCGTATCCGGCGTTGGCGATGTAGTTTGCGCATTCCTGCGGTGTGAAGGCAATGAGGAGGACGCCGATGCGCTTCCATGTCGCCTCGATGGTTCGTTCTGCAGCCTTGCGCAGTAGGGTCTTGAGCTTTGCGAAGACCTGTTCGATCGGGTTGAGGTCGGGGCTGTGGGGTGGCAGGAAGAACAGCTCGGCGCCGGCTGTCCGAATAGCCCGGCGCACGGCCCTTCCTTTGTGGCTGCCGAGATTGTCGATGATGACGATGTCGCCGGGCCTGAGCGTGGGCACCAGGAACTGTTCGACATAGGCAAGGAAGCTCTCGCCATTGATCGGACCGTCAATGACGCAAGGGGCCTCGATGCGATCGCTCCGCAGTGCGGCCAGGAAGGTGAGCGTCCGCCAGCGGCCTTGCGGCACTTTCGCCATCAGCCGCTCTCCCCGCGGCGAGCGCCCATGGGTGCGCGTCAGATTGGTCTTGGCCCATGTCTCGTCGATGAAGACCAGGCGCGCCGGATCAAGCCGGCCTTGATATTTCTTCCATTGTGCCCGCCGCCTGGCCACGTCGGGGCCGATCTTGTTCGCTGGCCTGGCGGCCAGGTTGTGACAGCACCGCTTGAACGCTTCGGCCTGTGAGCGGCATCGAGGCCGCCATTGGGGCGAGCTCAAGTGCCGAAAGGACGACACCATGACGACTGAAACCAACAGCAACCGCCCGACGCATCGCGTTTACGCGGTCATCAAGAAGGAAGGCCGCGAGAAAGGTACCTGGCTCGAAATCGGTGCCGCGTGGCCCCGCCGCGACGGCAAGGGCTATGGCGTGACGCTCAATTTCATCCCGCGTTCGCCTGACGCCGAGCTGGTTATTCGCGCGATCGAGCCGAAGCCCGCCGCACAGGCCGACGCTTAGGCTTCGGCCACGAAGGGCGGTGCTCGATTGAGCACCGCCCGCCTTGCAGCTGCATGGGGCGCTGTTCCCAAAAGCTTCCCAAAAACGCCGCATGACGCCGCAGGTTCCCGGCAAAGCTAATGATTATTGATATTTTTCAGGATGTTAGTGGTGGGCGCACCAGGGCTCGAACCTGGGACCCGCTGATTAAGAGTCAGCTGCTCTACCAACTGAGCTATGCGCCCGGATTGCCGACTGCGGAGAACCCCGCCAAGGCCGGGTTCGCTTAGCAAAGGTGAGAGGGGGTGTCCAGCCAAGCAAGCCCCTCGTCCACTTCGCAAAGAAAAAGCCGCCGGGCGCCCGGCGGCTTGAGGATACGGCGGCCCGGCGTCTCGGGGAAAACGCCGCAGCTGCCATCCTGCTTCTCGTTGCTGTGGCCTATTGCGGCTGCGGACCGCCGTCGGGGCCCATCGGGCCGTGGCCGAAGCCGCCCGGACCGCGATGCATCCAGCCGTGCTCACCGTGCATGCCGCGCCCGCGGAAATGCCGCCGGTCGAACCGCGCCAGCACCATGAAACGATGCTTCTGCGCCTCGTCCAGGCTCTTGTAGAGCGGACCGGCGGCGTCGGCGACCTTCTTGAGCGCGGCGCCGCGCTGCGACAGCACATCGGCGCGGAGCGCAAGGCGCTCGACCGGATCCTTCGGCCGATCGGCGCTGGCGCGCGCGGCGAAGCGTTCCGAGCGTTGCTTGGCGAGATCGCGCAATGCGCTTTCCACCGCCGGCCAATTCTTCTCCTGCTCGGCGGTGAGCTTCAGTCCGGCATGCAACGCAGCGATGCGTGCATCGCCGAACGCGGCGATGTCCTGCGCGCTCGGCCGCCAGCGCGGCGCGAAGTCGCGCTCTGCGGGGCTTTGCTGCGCGTAGGCAAGCGTAGCACCGGCGATCGCAAGCGCGGTCGAGCCGGCGAGTACAGTCTTCCACATGGCATTCCTCCAATGGCATTTCCGATAATGCCAATAGTGGAGTTGCGCCCTGCCTTTTCAAGTTAAAGTCACGCAATGTAGATGTACGCGCGTTCAGTATAAATGAGCGCAGGAAATTGCCGCGTCATTCGTTACCGCGCGCCTCGCTTACATCATGCCGAGCGCGCGCGGCAGCCAAATCGACAGACCGGGCCAATAGGTCACGACGGCCAAGAAGCCCAACATCGCCAGCAGCCAAGGCCAGACGGCGATGGTGAGTTCGGTGATACCCATCTTGGCGATACCCGACGCGACGTACAGGTTCAATCCGACCGGTGGGTGGCACAGGCCGACTTCCAGATTGACCGTCATCAGAATACCGAAGTGGATCGGATCGATGCCGAGCTTGATCGCAACCGGAAACAGAATCGGCGCCATGATCAGGATGATCGACGACGCTTCCATCACGTTGCCGGCCAATAACAACAGCACGTTGACGACCAAGAGGAACGAGACCCAGCCGAGGCCCTGGGCGGTCATCCACTCCGCCAAATGCTGCGGAATATTCTCGTAGGTGAGCAGAAACGAGAACAGCACCGCGTTGGTGATGATGTAGAGCAGCATCGCGCTCAGATTGGCGGCCGACAGCAGTACCCGCGGCACGTCGCGCAATTTGAGATCCTTGTAGACGAACACGGCGACGACGAAGGCGTAGACCGCGCTCATGGCAGCCGCTTCGGTCGGCGTAAAGACGCCGGAATAGATGCCGCCGATCACGATGAAGATCAGGAGAAGACCCCAGATCGACTCGCGGAACGTGTGCAGGCGCTCGCCGAAGGACGCCTTCGGCATGCGCGGATAATTGTTACGCCAGGCGCGGTAGAACGTGACTGCGCCGAGCGTCGTTGCCAGCGCGATGCCGGGGACAATGCCGGCGATGAACAGCTTTCCAACCGAGGAATTGGTGGCGACGGCGTAGAGCACCATCGGGATGGACGGCGGAATCAAGATTCCCAACGAGCCCGACGTGGTAATCACGCCGGCGCCGAAGCGTTTGGGGAAGCCCTGTGCCACCATCGCCGGGAGAATGACCGAGCCGATGGCGACGACGGTCGCCGGAGACGAACCGGACACCGCCGCAAACAGCGCGCAGGCAAGAACGCCCGCGAGCGCCAAACCGCCATACCAATGCCCGACCATGGCGGTCGCGAAGCTGATCATGCGCCGCGCGACCCCGCCATGCGTGAGGAAGCCGCCGGCCAGGATAAAGAACGGGATCGCCATGATCTCGAAGCTTTCCAGGCCGGTGAACAGCTTGAGCGCCACCGATTCCGTGCGCACGTCGGTCAGCGTGAACATGAAAGTCAGCACGGTCAGGCCGAGCGAGATCGATACCGGCATGCCAGTCAGCATCAGCGCGAGCAGCAGGACAAACATGATGACCGCGCGCATGCCCTGTGGCAGCACAATAAAACCGGTGGCGTGCGCGACGCAGATCGCCACGATCAAAAGCGGCGCCAGGATCAAAATGACGCCGAGCGGGCTGCTTTCACTGTCGCGCTTCTCGCGCCGGGCAATGTCGGCGGGATGCAAAGCATCGGCCTCGATGCCGTCGACATGGGCCGCGTCGTGATGCGGCAGTTGGCCGGTCCAGTAGAACCACCAGGCGACCTGCAGGAAACGGAAGCACATCAGCCCGGAGCCGAGCGGCAGCGTCAAATAGATTGCCCACATCGGCCACTCGAGATCGTTGGACTGCTGGCCGGTCTTGAACATTTCCCCCACGAACGAACCGCCGAACACCGCAACAATGCCGGTGAACAGCGCGCCACACAGCAGACTGAAGACGACGACCCGCTTGCGTGATGCCGCGGGAAGCATATTGACGAAGACGTCGACGCCAACATGGATGCCTGTCCGCACGCCGTAAGCGGCGCCGAACTTGGCCATCCAGATGAACATGTAGATGCACAGCTCCTGCGCCCAGGACAAATCCAGGGACGCGAGCCAGAGATAAATGTCCTTGAGGACCCAGGGTACGATGGGCACGCCATGCGCGTCCGCCCATTTCGACACATTGATTGAGATGCCGGTGCCATAGCGATGCAGCACGGCAACGAAAATCAAAAGTGTTGCCGCTGCAATTAGCGTCGCGATGAGCCACTCTTCCAAATGGTCGAGCGCCCGGTTGAGCCTCTTGAGCACGCGCGATTCCCCCCAGTCTGGAACCAATGCGGCCGGGGGCCCTGAGCCCCCGGCCGTTCTTGTTCTTTTCTGCTGACGAAGCCGACCGTCAGTTCATCTTAATGTCCAACTCCTTGGCTACTAGGTCGAGGACTTCCTGGCCGACGCGACCTTTGGCCCACTTGTAGGTCGGCTGCATCGCCTTTTGCCAAGCCAACTTTTGCTCGGGCGTCAGATAGTGCAGCGTCGTCTTGCCAGACGCCTTGATCGCTTCCAGCGCGTCGGCATTTTCCTTCATGGCGATCGAATTGGTATAATCGGTCGCCTCCGCCATCGCCTTGTCGAGTTCCTTGCGAATATCCGGCGGCAAGCCGTTCCAGAACTTGCTGTTGACGATCACCGCGTATTGCAGGTGCGCGTGATAGGAGACGGTGATGTGCTTCTGCACCTCGTGGAACTTTTGCGTCAGATAATTCGACGGGGTGTTTTCGCAGCCGTCCACCACGCCGGTCTGCAGCGCCTGATAGACTTCCGAGAAGGCCATGATCTGCGGGATCGCGCCAACGTCGCGGAAATAGCGGTCGGCGATCTTGGAGCCGGAGATCCGGATCTTGAGACCCTGGAAATCCGCCGGATTGAGCAACGGCCGGTTGGCCGAGACCATGTGGAAGCCGTTGTCCCAGTAAGCCAATCCGGTGATGCCCTTGCTCTCGAGCTTCTGGAACAGCCACTTGCCGACCGGGCCCTTCATCGCCTTGTCGTAGGTCGCGTCGTCCTTGAACAGCCACGGCAGATCGAGCGCTTCGAATTCCTTGGCGCCGAGCGGCGCGAATTTGGCGGTCGAGGGCGCCAGCATCTGCACCGAGCCGAGCTGCAGCGCTTCGATCTCTTCCTTGTCCTTGAACAGCTGCGAGTTCGGATAGACTTCGACCTTCACTTTGCCGTTGGTATATTTCTCGGCGAGCTCCTTGAACTTGAGCGCGCCCTTGCCCTTCGGCGTGTCGTTGGCCACGACGTGGCTGAATTTGATGATGATCGGATTTTGCGCCATGCCCGTACCGGGCGCCGCAAAAACGGCAACCGCCGCCGCCACCAGAAGCCATTTACGCATTGAATTTTCCTCCGCTACGGTTCGTTGAATTAAAGATTCTTGTTGGTTTTTCGAACGGTTACCCTGGCATTTAACCGTCAAAACGGCAAGTAGGCCGCGGTATCCTGCATAGCGCAGCACACAATCGGGCGGAGGTGTCGAGCTAGGGGGATCAGAGGCCCAAGTAGGCTTGGCGGATTTCCGGCTTGGCCGCGACTTCGGCGCTCGGCCCCTCAAGGAAGGAGCGGCCTTCTGCGATGACATAAGCATAATCGCTGAGCGCCAGCGCCAGATGCAAATTTTGCTCGACCAGCAGAACGGTCACGCCTCCCGCCTTGAGCGCCTTCAGCGTTTCCGCCAGTTGCTGCACCACGACCGGGGCGAGACCGAGCGACAACTCGTCGATGATCAGGATTTCCGGCACCGCCATCAGGCCGCGGGCGATCGCCAGCATCTGCTGTTCGCCGCCGGAGAACGTTCCCGCCTTCTGGTTGCGGCGCTCCTTCAACCGCGGGAACATGCCGTAGACCTGGTCGAGCTGGGTATTGAAGCACCGGCGGGCGCGGTGCGAATAAGCGCCCATCTCCAGGTTCTCTTCGACGGTCATATTGCTGAACAGCTGCCGCCCCTCGGGCACCAGCACGAGGCCGCGTGCCGCCTTGGCATGGGCGGGCAGCCAGGTGACGTCCTCATCGGCGAACACGATCTTGCCGCCGCGCGGACGCAAGGCGCCGGTGATCGCGCGCAGGCTGGTGGTCTTGCCGGCGCCGTTGGCGCCAAGCAGCGTGGTCATGCTGCCGCGCTTGACCTTGAGCGAGATGCCCCAGAGCACCTGCACGTCGCCATAACCGGCCTCGAGGGCCTCGACCTGCAGCAAAGTGTCGGTCACGCCGGCTGCTCCGCTGCGTTGAGCAATTTGGAATCGCCGAGATAGGCGGCGATCACATCGGGATTGTCGGCAACCTGCTGCGGCGAACCTTCCGCGAGCTTGGCGCCGAGATTGAGCACGACGATGCGGTCCGACAGGCTCATGACCGCGCGCATGATGTGCTCGATCATCAGGATGGCAATGCCGCTGTCGCGAATCCTGCGCACCGTCTCAATCATGCCTTCGGTTTCGGTCGGATTGAGCCCGGCGAGCACTTCGTCGAGCAGCAGCAGGCGCGGACGCGCCGCCAGCGCGCGGGCCAGTTCGAGCCGCTTTTTGCCGGCGGTGGTCAGCGAACCCGCCAGCGTATCGGCGCGATCGCCGAGGCCGATCATCTCGACAACCTCACGTGCCACCTTGCGCGCGGCGGTAAGCGGCAGCGCCTCCCGGCCGAAGCAGGCGCCGACGGTGCAATTGTCGAGCACGCTCAGCCCGCCGAGCGGCTGCACGATCTGGTGGGCGCGCGCGATGCCGTGACCGCAGACGCGATAAGGCGGTCCGCCGGTGATGTCCTGCCCGGCGAAAAAGACCTTGCCGCTATCGGGCGGATAGACGCCGTTGATCAGGTTGAACACGGTCGATTTGCCGGCGCCATTCGGGCCGATCAGGCCGAGGATCTCGCCTTCGTTGACGGTCAGGCTTAGCCGGTCGACGGCCTGCAATCCACCGAAACGCTTGCTGATACGGCTGACCTCGAGGAGCGTGCTCATTCCAGCCACTTCCTCGTCTTTGGCCAGCGCTGGTGCAGCCAGCCGAGCAGCCCGCCAGGAACGAACTGCACGATCAAGAGCAATAGCGCGCCGGCGATCACCAACTGGAACTGCGAGAAGCTCTGCGCCGTCAACAGGAAGCCGCGCAATTCCTCATACAGAAAGGCGCCGAGCGCTGGTCCGAGGATTGTGCCGGAGCCGCCGAGCATGACCATCACGATCGCCTCGATCGAGGTCTGCAAGTTGAAGGCGCTGGTCGGCTCGATGATGCCGCTCTTGAAGAAGTAAAGCCCGCCGGCGATCGCCGGCAGGAAAGCGGAGGCGCTATAGACCATCGCCTTGTAAAGCGGGGTCGGCACGCCCAACACCGATGCAGCGTCCTCGTTCTGCCCGATCGCAAGCAGGCCGAGACCGAATTTCGAATTTCTGATGGCGTAGCTCGCAAGCAACGATGCCGCGGTCGCAGCGACGATCAACAGATAAGTGGTCCACAGCGCCTGCATCGGACCGCCGAGCGAGCCGTAGGAGTCGAGCGACAGATAAATCCCGGTCGCGCCGCCCCATGGCTCGAAATTGACCACCAATTGCTGAATCGCCTGGTTCACGCCAATGGTCGCGAGCGCGAAGAAGGCGCCGCGCAGCCGCAGGATGCCGAGACCAAACAGCAGCGCCAGCGCACTCACCGCGATGCCGCCGACTAAGGCCGCCGGGATAACATTCCAATGCAGCGCGGTGACCAGATAGAGGCAGACATAGCCACCGAGGCCGAAGAAGACGATATTGCCGAAATTGACGTAGCCGGCGTAGCCGATCATCAGATTGAGGTTGCTCGCCAGGATGATGTAGACCGCCGCCAGCAGCAGACTTTCGCGCAAGCCCACATCGTCGGTGAAATAAGGATAGAGCGCGTAGAGCAGCGCCGCCGCGACGATGAACCAGGGAAAAGGACGACGCCACACGGGATCAAGCCTTGGTGAACGAGAAAATGCCGCGCGGGAACGCGATCAGGCAGAACACGAACAGGCCGAACTCGACGATAGGAATCCAGCTCACCGGCATGAACGGCGTCGCCAGGCCTTCGATCAGACCGAGCGCGATGCCGCCCATGAGGGCGCCCGCCGGATTGCCGAGCCCGCCGAGCACGGTGACCACGAAGCTCTTGAGCTGATAGGCCTCGCCCGACAACACCGTGAACGGAAACATGGTCGCGATCAGCGTGCCGGAGACGCCGGCAAGCGCGACGCCGAGGCCGAACGCCATGGCCAGCACCTGGGTCGTCGGTATGCCGCACAGTTCGGCGGCCTCGCGATTGGTGGCGACCGCACGCACCGCTTTGCCGATGCGCGTGTGATAAAGCAGCAGGTACAGGAGGCCGGCGATCACCACCGCCAGCACTGCCGCGGTGATATGCGTGCCGGTAAAGGTGTAGCCCTGCCAACTGACGCTCGGCATGTTGACCTGCACGTTGTACGGGCTGGTGGTCCACCAGGCGGTGCCGAGGCCGATCAACACCATGTTGAGCGCGAAGGTCGAGAGCAGGCTCATCAGTTCCGGGCGGCCGACCATCCGGTGCACGCCGATCCAATACAACGCGATGCCGATGACGAAACCGAAAACAATCATTAACGGCACGGCGGCATAAGGGTGCAGGCCGAGCATGTTCGCCACCGTATAAAGCACGAACATGCCGATGACGACGATCGCGCCGTGGGCGAGATTGATGACGTTCATGACGCCCCAAATAAGCGTCAGGCCCATAGCGGCCAGTCCATAAACCGCGCCGATAAGGATGCCGTCGATAACCGAGGCGAGAATGCCGATCATGTTGGGTGCGGCACGGCGGCGGCGCTGACCGCCGCCGTGGCCGATTCAATCAATAGAGGGCATCGGCGGTCTTCGCCGCCTTCGGCCAGATCACTTCCTTGACCAGCTTGCCGTTCTTCTTCTGCCACTGCGCGAGCACCATGTCGTGGCCGATCTGTAGCCCGTGCGACTTCGGATCGTTGGAGAACTTAGTGCGGCCGAAGAAGGTGGTGACATCCATGGCGTTGAGTTGCGCCGCCACCTTAGCTGGGTCGATCGAGTCGGCCTTCTCCATCGCGTGCTGCAGAATCAAGCCGGCCGCGTAGCCGCCGGCGGCATGATAGGCGGGCGCGATCTTGTACTTGTCGGCGAACGCCTTGGTGAAGGTGGGAACGGTCGGGCCGAAGTCCGGCTTGAACGCCGCCTGGGGCTCCCATTGCGAGGGCACCGAGATGCCGACCGCCGCGTCGCCGAGCTCGGCGAATTTCGGGCTGTCGGGCGCGACCAGCAGCGTGACCCACTTCACACCGGCCTTCTGCTCATGCAACTGGCGGGCGAGCGTCGCGCCGTCGGCATAATGACCGCCGCCGAGCAGCGCGTCCGCCTTGGCCGAGATCGCCTTGTTGATGACGGGCGAGAAATCCGTGGTGCTGCCGGCATACGATTCGTCGACCGCGATCACGTCGCCCTGCTTCTTGGCCGTATCGCGCACCGCCGCCACCACGGACTTGCTGAAGGGGTCGTCTTCATAGACGAAAGCGACGTGCGGCTTTGCATTCTTCTCTTTCAACGCCAGCAGCGCGCCGGCGAGATACTGGCTCGATCCGGTGTAGAGCTGAAACAGATTCTTGTTGCCGAGCTGATAGGTCTTCTCCAGAGCGCCGCCGGTAGTGATCATCACCTTGCCGTACTGCTCGGAGATGATCGCCGCGGTCGCGACCAGCCCGGATGAATACGGGCTGATCAGGAACTGCGCCTTATCCTGGGTGATCAGACGGGTATAGAGCTGCTGCACGCGCATGTTCTGCGACTCGTCGTCGTAGGTCACGAGTTTGACGGTGTAGCTCTTGCCGCCGACCTTGATGCCGCCTTTGGCATTGACGTCATCGCGCCACAGCTCGATGCCGCGCATTTGCGCGGTCGAGTCGTTGTTCAAGGCGCCGGTTTGCGAGGCGGTGAAACCGATGGTGATGGTTTCCTGGGCGAATGCCGGGCTCCCGGTGAACAGCATTGCCGCCGCCGCCAGATAGAGAATTTTTTTCATGGGCTCCTCCGAAAGTTGCCCGTTGCAGGGCAATTATTGCCCAGAATTGCGCCGACACTTTTCAAGTGTCAAACAGCCAATTGGAACACGACGGTAAAATAATAAAGAGCCGGAGCTGATTTAGGATTGAGGCAGGTCAAACTGACGCACCCCGGCCGGCACGGTGTATTGTGTCGCCGCGCGTCAGTTGGCGGTAGCCTGATATGTCCACTCAAGCCAGAGGAGTGATTGGCGATCTGCTGGGCGGGCCGCCGCCTCGTCTCGGCTGGCCCGGCAAGTCGCGAGGAACGCCAGCCACCGGTACGTTTAATTCAGCGCCGCCAGCACCACCGGCCCTAGGCCCATTTCCTGTGCGAGCTCGCCGGCCGCCTGCTTTTGTCGGTCGTCGAGTTCGAGCAATCAAGGGCCGGGCAGCAACGGCCAGCCGCTCGACGGTCGCGCTGTCGAGCACAATCTGCACGAGTCGTCGGCTGACGCGATGCAGGAAGCCGTCGTTCTCGGCCCGCTCCTGATGGCGGGCAAGACTGCGCAACGCGGCCTCCACAGGCCGCCAATAACGCTCCTGCTCTTGCGTCAGGTTGAGTACGCTTCGGATGCGGTCGATATCGATCGCCGCCGATATGGGACTTTGCGTTGCATAGCTGTTGCCCATTTCACCGGCGCTGACGGTCGGAACATTTGACAACAAACCGATCATCGCGAGCGCGAACGCGCCCGCGGATATTGCCCTATTCATCCGCTTGATATCCCCGTCTCTGCTTTAGGTTGCGAGCACGGGCGATAGCTGCCAATTCCGCCCCAAAAGCGAACGAAATGCGGGCAAAATGTGTTTTTTCGGGTTCCGCGCCGAGCATTTACCAAAACCAAATTGCCAAAAGCAAAAATACCGCCCCTTGCGAGGCGGTATTTTGCATTCGTCGCAAAATTTTCAGCCGACGTCGGTGGAATGGATACGCTGCACGATTCCCGGCGTGCGGTTGCGCTTGCTGGTCAACTTGTTGAGCGCGCCGAGATAGGCTTTGGCCGACGCCACCAGCGTGTCGGGATCGGCGCCCTTGGCAGTGTAGGAGCGGCCATCTTCCGACAGCCGTACCGAGACTTCCGCCTGTGCATCGGTGCCCTCGGTTACCGCATGCACCTGATAGAGCTCGAGCTTGGCCTCATGCGGCACCAATTCGCGGATCGCCTTGAAGATGGCGTCCACCGGACCATTGCCGGTCGATTGCACGGTGACGTGTTTGCCGTCGATGTCGAGGGTGAGCGTGGCCGATTGCGGGCCCATGGTGCCGGCGATCACGGTCAAGGAGATGATCTTGATGCGGTCATGCGCGGTAGCGATCTCTTCATCTACCAGAGCCTCTATGTCTTCGTCGTAAACCTGCTTCTTCTTGTCGGCCAACGCCTTGAAGCGCACAAACGCATCCTCGAGCTGATTGTTGGCCAATTCGTAGCCGAGCTCTTCCAGCTTATGCACGAAGGCATGGCGGCCGGAATGTTTGCCCATGACCAATGAGGTCTGCTTCACGCCGACCAACTCCGGCGTCATGATCTCGTAGGTTTGCGCATTCTTGAGCATGCCATCCTGGTGAATGCCGCTCTCGTGTGCGAAGGCGTTGCGGCCGACGATTGCCTTATTGTACTGCACCGGAAACGAGGTCACCGCCGACACCAGCTTCGAGGCGCGGGTGAGCATCGTGGCATCGATGCCGGTCACGAACGGGAATTTGTCGTTACGCGTCCGAATCGCCATCACGATTTCCTCGAGCGCGGCGTTGCCCGCCCGCTCGCCGATACCGTTGATGGTGCATTCGATCTGCCGCGCACCGGCGTTGACGCCGGCGAGCGAATTAGCCACCGCCATACCGAGGTCGTTGTGGCAATGGGTGGAGAAACGTGCCTTGTCGGAATTCGGCACGCGCTCACGCACCATCTTGAACAGGTCGAAGTACTCCTCGGGCGTCGAGTAGCCGACGGTGTCGGGAATGTTGATGGTGGTGGCGCCGGCATTGATCGCGGCCTCCACGCAGCGGCAAAGGAAATCGTGCTCGGTGCGGGTGCCGTCCTCGGATGACCATTCAACGTCGTCGGTATGGCCACGCGCGCGCGTGACCTGCGCGATCACCATCTCGTAGACCTCGTGCGGCTCCTTCTGGAGCTTGTATTTCATGTGCACCGGCGAGGTGGAGAGAAACGTATGGATGCGCTTGCGCTTGGCCGGCTTGATGGCTTCGGCGCAACGGTCGATGTCCTTGAAGGCGGCGCGCGAGAGCCCGCACACCACCGCGTTCTTGGTGCGCTTGGCGATCTCGTTGACGGCGGCAAAATCGCCCTCCGAGGCGATCGGGAAACCGGCTTCGATGATATCCACGCCCATAGCGTCGAGCAGTTCGGCGACCTCAAGCTTCTCTTCATGGGTCATGGTCGCGCCCGGGCACTGCTCGCCGTCGCGCAACGTCGTGTCGAAGATCACGACGCGGTCCTTGTCGGACTGGGTCTTGCTCGTCATGGCATTGATCCTTCTCGTCGAATGCGCCGCTTAAGGGCGCTCTATGGGGTGCTCTTTCCGAAGGTCCCCCGAGTGCCCAGGCGCATATGGCCCAGCCGGCCCTCAGGGGCGGATAAGGAGAAGGAGCGTGCCCAGAATGAGGGTGGCCGCGGGTTCGGCTTGCGCCGCCCGCCCGATCGCGCAGATGTTCTGCCGCGTCGACATCGCCTAAAAACCCTCGTCTTCGCCGGCTAAGGTCGCGGAATAAGGTAAAGTCCGCGTTAACCGCCGCCAGGAACGGCACGTTCTACTGGAAAGGCCTGGGCCATTGCAAGCGACAGATAGGTCAGCATTGCTGTCAGTACGCTTGCAAGCCCGCGCTAGGACTTCTCCCGCTTCAGCGCTCGCTCTGCTTTGCGCAATCCTTTCAGCTCCTTGCCCTCGACCTTTGGGTAGTGAAGATCGAGGGCCTCGAGTTCCTGTACGACCGCAGCCGCCACCACCAAGCGGGTGAACCATTTCTGGTCGGCCGGCACCACGAACCAAGGCGCTTCCGGCATGCTGGTATTGCGGATCATGTCCTCATAGACGGCCATATATTGGTCCCACCGCTTGCGCTCGGCGACGTCGCTCATGGAGAATTTCCACCGCTTGGCGGGCTCGTCGATTCGATCGAGGAAGCGGCGGCGCTGCTCATCCTTCGAGACATTGAGGAAGAACTTCAAGATCAGCGTGCCATTGCGCGCGAGATGACGTTCGAAAGCGCGGATGTCCTCGAAACGCTGCTGCCAAATATCCTTGTTCACGAGCTGCTTCGGAAGTTTTTCGCGCGCCA
The DNA here is from genome assembly GCA_963821785.1 of uncultured Alphaproteobacteria bacterium. Lineage (GTDB taxonomy): Bacteria > Pseudomonadota > Alphaproteobacteria > Rhizobiales > Xanthobacteraceae > Pseudolabrys. The sequence continues at coordinate 91,124 of CAWGFC010000003.1, forward strand.
GCAATTCCTCGTGCACGCGCACGGTCAGGACTTCTTCGTAATGCGAGCGGTTGAAGATACCGATGCGTCCGTTGGTTGGCAGCCGCTGCGCAACCCGCCAAAGGAAATCGTGCTGCAATTCCTCCGCGCTCGGCTGCTTGAAGGAGTGCACCTCGCAGCCTTGCGGATTGATACCGCTCATCACGTGCTTGATGATACTGTCCTTGCCTGCGGCGTCCATCGCCTGCAGCACGATCAGCACCGACCAGCGGTCGTCCGCGTAAAGCCGTTGCTGCAATTCGGCGAGCCGTTCGATGCCGCCGGCGAGCATCATCTGCGCCTCTTTTTTGTCGACGGTCAGCCCGCAGCACTCGGCCGGATCGTGCTTGGACAGGCGGAATTTGTCCAGTTTGTCGATGCGGAAACGCTTGGCGATGTGTTCGAGCTTCATGGCCGGCAGCCTATCGCACGGCGAACCGGCGCGCCAGGAAAGCAGTGACGAACCGCGGCATCGCCGGATCGAAATCAACGGCGCTGCGCATAATGCGGATATCGGCGAGTTCCGGCTGCCGTTCGCGGCGCAGATGATCGAGGATACGGGTACGCAATGTTTCCGCGGTATCGCCACTCCGCAGCACCTTGATATGGGCGATGTGCGATCTGTCGAACACGGTCGTCCATCCTGGCTCCGCGGTGCACTCGGCAATGTCCAACCCGGTCTCCTCTTTGAGTTCGCGCCGCACGCTGAGATCGAGATCAACGCACGTTCCCACGATGTCGTCCCGGTCAGGCGTACCGCAAGGAAAATAGATGCGACCGGAATTGATGGTGTGCGGGCCCATCACCCCGAGCAGGAACCCGCCGTCTGCGGCAAGTATCGCCGCCGCACCAAAACAATTGTAGACCGCCGCCGGCGGCTTGCCCCATGCGCGCCAGGCGGAAAAACTCGCAAAGTCGGTTTCAAGGAAATGCCCGCTAAAGACGTCGTCCGCCACGGCGTGGTCGTGCAGAAGCAGTACGCGGCCGTTCCACAACGCCGGCTTCTCGCGCCGCCGCGCGGCGAACCAAGCGTCGATCTCGGCACGTCGCTCGGCCGCAAAGGCCCATGGCTTTGGTGCGAAAGCGAGCTGCAACCGATCAAGGTGAACGACGGACAGCGCTTCATTCATGACGACATCGTCATAGTTCTTCCGCCTTGAATACCCTGCTCGGCTCGACGATCTCTTGCTGCGCCGCGACGATCTGAATTTCGTGCGCGCCTAGTTCCGCGGTTTTGGTCAACACCCCGAAGATGGCGGACGCGGAGCGCGATAGCGCCTCGTCAATCTTTCCGAGGCGCAGATAGTGAGCGAAGAACAACGCCGCAATGGCGTCGCCCGCCCCGTTCGCCATCAACGGCAGCTTCGGCGTGCGCAAGCGGAAGCGTCCGGTTTCGTCCGAGGCAAGTAAATCGACGGAGTCCTTCGGCGTGTCGTCGGCATGCAGCGAGGTCACCAGAATGGCTTGCGGGCCCATGTCGTGCACGATCTTGACCGCCGCCAGCACGTCGGCCAGCGTTTTGCTCTCGCGACCGCTAAGATAGTCCAACTCGAATTGGTTGGGTGTGACGATATCGGCCGCTGGCACCGCCTTGCTTTTCATGAATTCCGGTATGCCTTCGCGCACAAAAACGCCGCGCCCGACGTCGCCGATCACCGGATCGCAGCAATAGCGCGCCGCCGGATTAGCGCGCTTGACCGTCGCAACCGTATCGAGAATGGCGGCGCCGATGTCGGCCCCGCCAATATAACCCGACAGCACGCCGTCGCATTTACCCAAGCACCCGCGCTGCGCGATGCCGCCGACCACTTCGCGAATCATGGTGGCATCGAATACCCTGCCCTGCCAGTTGCCGTGGCCCGTATGATTAGAGAACTGCACGGTGTAGATCGGCCACACCTCCACACCCATGCGCTGGAGCGGAAACACTGCTGCGGAATTGCCGACATGGCCATAGGCGACGTGGGATTGGATGGAGAGGATATTCATGGCTCCGATAATAACAAACACGGCGGGGAAATCCCCCGCCGTGTGCCCACCTTTAGATAGTCGCGTGCGGGGTGAACCTACTTCATCCCCATCTTCTTGTTCGCCGCGTCGACGAACTTGTTGGTGTAGGTCTGCGACAGGTCGATATTAGCCGCCTTCACCGCAGGCGAGGACTGACTGAACACGGCGAGCACCGCTTCGGCTCCCTTCGGGTCCATGCGGCCAGTCTGCGAATACATCGGCAGCATGTTCTTCAACGCGGCGATGTAGGTCGCCTTGTCCTTGCCGACATATTCCGCCGGCATCTTGTCGGCAATCTCTTCCGGCGTGTGCGAGTGGATCCACTTCAGCGTGGCCACGATCGCGTTGGTCATGCCCTGCACTTCCTTCTCGTGACCGGCGATCCAGTCGGCCTTGGTGTAGAGCGCGCCGCCCGGGTACTCGCCGCCGAACACCGCGAGCGTGTCCTTCTGCGAACGCGTGTCGCTGAGTATCTGAAGATCCTTGTACTTGTTGGCAAGGATGGTCACCGCCGGATCGAGCATCACGGCGGCATCGATCTGGCCTTGCTCCATTGCAGCGACAGCGCTGCCGCCGAGGCCTACGCCGATGACGCCGACAGAGTTCGGATCGACGCCGTTCTTGCTCAATAGATACTTGAGGAAGAAGTCCGTCGATGAGCCCGGCGCCGAGACACCGACCTTTTTATTGGCGAGGTCCTTCACGGATTTGATCTCAGCATTGTGCTTCGGCGACACGACCAGCACCAAGCCGGGGAAGCGGTCATAAACCACGAAAGCCTGCAGATGCTGGCCCTTGGCGGCGAGATTGACGCAGTGGTCGAAATAGCCGGAGACCACATCGGCGCTGCCGCCGATCACCGCCTTCAGCGACTCGGAACCGCCCTTGAAGGTAACCATTTCGACATCGACTCCGGCCTTCTTGTACTCGCCGAGTTGATTGGCCAGCACGGTCGGCAGATAGCAAAGGCACGATGCGCCGCCGATCGCGAGCGTCACCTTCGATTGCGCGACCGCGAAACCCGACGAGAGCAAAAGCGCGGCGAGCGTGGTTACGAGCCGCCGGAATAGTGTGGACATGACGTCCTCCCTTGTATCATTGGCCTTTCAACAGGCCATTTCGGCGACGACGATAAGGCAGTGCAGCGTTTCTGCCTAGGGCCCGCCATCACCCACCAACGGGCGCCAGACCAGCAGGCGTCTCTCGACCAACGTAACGATGGTATCGATCACGATCACAAAAGCGGCGAGCACGAACATTCCGGCGAACACGCCGGCCACGTCGAACACGCCCTCCGCCTGCTGGATCAGGTAGCCAAGGCCCGCCGCGGAGCCCAGATATTCGCCAACCACCGCGCCCACTACGGCGAATCCGACCGAAGTGTGCAGCGAGGAGAACATCCATGACAACGCCGACGGCCAATAGACGTGGCGCATCAATTGATGTTCGCTCATGCCCAGCATGCGCGCGTTGGCGAGCACCGTCGGCGAGACTTCCTTGACGCCCTGGTAGACGTTGAAGAAAACGATGAAGAACACCAGCGTGATGCCGAGTGCCACTTTCGACCAGATGCCAAGCCCCAGCCAGAGCGTGAAAATCGGCGCCAGCACCACGCGCGGCAGCGCATTGACCATCTTCACATAAGGGTCGAACACCGCCGCCGTGCGCGGCTGGCGTGCGAACCAGAAGCCCACCACGACGCCGCCGATCGAGCCGAGCACGAAGGCCAGGATCGATTCTTCCAGCGTGATCCAGAGATGCTTCCAGATAACGCCGGTCGCGAACCAGTCGACGATCTGGCTCGCGACGTCCACCGGCGTAGAGAAGAAGAACGGCGGCAGCAGGATGTGGCCGAACACCGGATAGGTGGACAGCGCGTACCACAGACCGATGCCGACGCATGCGACCAGAATCTGCAGCAGGAGTAGCGTAGTTCGCGACATTCCTCAGGCTCCTCCTGGCTGCGTCGGGTGACGACCGATCAATACGGGTTCTTGAACAGACCGATCAGGCCGGTGGCAGCCTTGGCGTGGCCTTCGATCGCCTTGATTGCCTCGTCGCGCGTCAGGCCGGGCTTGAGCGCGGTCGGATCGAGATCGGTCGCGATCAGCGTGAAGGTGTAGTGATGCGGCGGGCCCGGCGGCGTGCAGGGACCATTGTAGTTCCCCACCTTAAACAGGCTCGTGCCGCCCACATATTTGTCGCTCGGCTTGCTGACCTCGCCTTCGGCAAAGCCGGTCACCGACGCGGGGATGCCGTACGCGACCCAATGGCTGACGCCTCCCGGCGGCCTACCTTCGGGGTCGAACATCAGCAGCGCATAGCTCTTCGTGCCCGCCGGCGGGTTAGCCCACGACAAAGCCGGCGAAACGTTCTCACCGACGCAGTTCGGGTTGGCCTTGTTGGCGCCCGCCATTTTCTTCGGCATCAAGGTGCCATCCTTGAATGCCGACGAGGTGAGCGTGAACGGGTCGGCGGCATACGCGTGTCCGGCAAGAAGCAGCGCGCCAGCGGCGGCTGCGAAGGTCAGTTTTCTCATTGCGTCGTCTCCCTGTGTGATTTGTCAGGCCTTATCGCTAACAACGGTAGCGCCATAAAATTCCGGCGGCATCAGGCCCCCTCCGTCTGCGCATAGCCCTTGACCACCTCAGCCTTGAGCATGCGCCAGATATCGCGGTGCAATTCGTGGAAGGCGTGATCGAGCTTGATCTCGCCGATGTCGCGCGGGCGCGGCAGCGGCACCCGCCAGTCGCCGATGACGCGCGCGGCCGGCCCAGCCGACATAATGACGACGCGGTCGGACAACGCGATCGCCTCTTCGAGGTCGTGGGTGACGAACAGCACCGCCTTGCGGTCGGCGCTCCACAGGTCGAGCAGGAGGTTGCCCATGATCTGCCGGGTCTGCGCATCGAGCGGGCCGAACGGTTCGTCCATCAGCAGGATCTTCGGATCGCGGATCAGCACCTGCGCAAGCCCGACCCGCTTGCGCTGACCGCCCGACAGCATGTGTGGATAGCGGTCGCCGAATGAGCCTAAGCCAACGCGCGTGAGCCAGGTTTGCGCTTGCGCACGTGCCTCGGCCGACGGTATGCCGGCCGTCTCCAGGCCGATGGCGACGTTCTCAAGCGCGGTCTTCCAGGGAAACAACGCGTCGGCCTGAAATAAGTAGCCGGCCTGACAGTTGAGCGCATTCAGCGACGAGCCGTAGACGTCAACCCGGCCGGACGCCGGCGCGAGTAACCCGGCAGCGACATTGAGCACGGTAGATTTGCCGCAACCCGTCGGCCCGACGATGGAAACAAACTCGCCGTCCGCGACATGCAGGCTGGCGCCGGCGACCGCGGTGTAAACGCCGCCGCCAGCGAGCCGGAAAGCAATCGACACATCATTGAGCGCGACGGCGGCTGCCGTAATGTCTTGCGCAGCTGTTGTCGCGTCGCTTGCCATGCCATGCCCTGCCCTGCCCTGCCCTGCCCTCGCGGTTTCTCCGCGCGGAAGCTAGCCGGACCCCACGCGGCTTGCAAAGCCTGTCCCCTTAAAGCCCCTTGATGAAACCAGCCTCGATCAGCAGGCGATTGAAACGGCGCGCCTCGGCGCCGCCGGCGCAGCCGTAGAACAGGCCGTTGCAGCGTTGCAGAATCCGCTTCTGTTCCGCGAAGGTTGGATCGAGCGGCAAGCCGGCCGCCTCCTGGACGACCAGTGGCAGATACGGCGCTTCCAGCGTGGGCAGCGCCGACGACACATTGACGGGTTTGAAATTAATCGCGTCGATCGCATAGTAAGTTTTGAAATAACGAGGGTCGTAGGCGTCCAACCGGTCCGCGATCTCGTCGTCATTGAGCTTCGGGTCGATGATGTGATCGGCGAAATCGGGCTGGTGATCCCCGAACCGCACCAGCAAGAACGATTCGCCCGGGAAATCGCGGCGCAGCCGCTCGAGGAACGCAGTGTAGTCGCGCTCACTCATGCCCTGCCGCCGCACATATTCATCGACGTTGGGCGCGTTGCCAAGCTGATGCCAGTCCGGCGTCAGATCCGGGCGGAAGGTATAGTCCCAGGGGAAATGATTGGCGGCGAGATACGAGAATATGAACAGCGGGCCGTTCTTGCGTTCGCGCGCGATAACCTGCGCGGCCTGGTCGTAGAAATACGCGTCCGGCTCGACGCCTTTGGCGCCCATATCCTTGCTGTCGAAGAACTGCTGAACGCCGGTGGTCTTCTGGAAGCTGCGCGCGCTCATGAAAGCGCCGCGCGCCGGATAGAGGGTGAACGTACGGTAACCGCAGCGTTGCAGCATGTGCGGCAGTCCGCGCTCAACGCGGCCGGCGGCGATGCGGGTGACAAAATAGGCGAAACGTCCGAATGAGCGCGCCGACAGTCCGGTGAGCACGCTGTATTCGGCAAACCATGTCGGGCCGCCGGCGCCTTCCACGATAAACGACCGCTCCTTGCCATCGAAAGAATGGAAATGTCGGCCGTAGCCCTGGGGCAGTTTGATGCCCGGCGCCCTGCGGATGTCGAAACTCGATTCGTCGAGGATCATAATGATGTGCGGCGGCTTCGCGGCGGGCTTGCAAGCGCCCGCGCTTGCCAGCCGAAATTCGCCCGCGACATGCGCGTCGGATTCCATATAGCCGTGAGCCATATAATCGACGATCGCATCGACACCCGAATTGACGAATTTCGAAACATAGCCGTCGCCGGAGAAGGCCGCATACGGCTCCATCGGCGCCGCGATCGAAATGCCGACAGCCGCGGCGAGGCTGAGCATCCCGCCGGCGGAGGCGACGCGGAGCCGCACGCGATAGGGATCGAGCCACCAGAGAAGTCCAAGCGCCGGAATGGCGACCAGCGCGCTCAGAATCACCCGGCGCAGCAGATCAGGATAAATCGTCAGAAAGAACGAAACGGTGTCGGGATCGATGATCATGACGTCGACGAAATTCACCGTCATCATCAGCTTGTCGTACTTGAACTGCGACAGGAGGATGAGCGTGGCGAACATCGCCAGCGATATAAGCGCCGCGGCCGCCGGACGGCGCAGCAGCGCCAGCCAGAAAAAATTCAGCATCAGCCAGGTGAGCAGGAAAGTGACCTTGCTTTCCAGATCGGCCTCGGTCCCCACCATGATAATGAGAGCGGCGACATGCAGAACGCCGGTGATGATGAGAGCCGCGCGGTCGCGGCGCGGCAGCGCCGGATAGCTCGCAAAATGCGCCAGCAGTGCGGATGCGACAGGCGGCATGGCCCCACGACGGCCCGGTCGGTCGCGGCCCCACGCAGCGACCGGACGGCCCCGCTGTCATAAGACTGTAATCAAATCGTCATGGCAAGTTGTCCGGAGCCTCGCCGCCAAGATTTTCCTTTACCGCTCAATGCGATGGACCAAAATCCGCGATAAATGGTGGTTTCCTGTCCAGCACCACGCATGCCATCATCGCCGCAATGACCGCCGATACCCGCCTCGCCGACGCCTTCGCACGCCTGCCCGACTACCTCGGCAGCCACGTGCTGGTTAGCGTCACGGCGTTGGCCCTTGGACTCGGCATCAGCCTGCCGCTGGCCATCGCCTCGCGGCGACGTCCAGCGCTACGGGCGGTCCTGCTGACATTCGCCAGCGTGGTGCAGACAATTCCCGGTCTCGCCCTGCTCGCGCTGTTCTACCCGCTGCTGCTGACGCTCGCCGCCGTGTCCGAGCACCTACTTGGCAAAGGCTTCTCGGCGCTTGGCTTCTTGCCATCGGTCCTGGCGCTGGCGCTGTATTCGATGCTGCCAGTGCTACGCAACACGGCGGTGGGACTTGCCGGCGTCGGCGACGGCATGCGGGACGCGGCGCGCGCGCTTGCGCTGAGGCCGCAGCAAATTTTGTGGCTCGTCGAGTTGCCACTCGCCATGCCGGTGATCATGGCCGGCATCCGCACCTCCGTGGTATGGGTGATTGGCACCGCCACGCTATCGACGCCCATCGGCCAGACCAGCCTCGGCAACTACATCTTCGCCGGCTTGCAAACACAGAACTGGATCTTTGTGTTGTTCGGCTGTGTCGCCGCCGCCGCGCTGGCACTGATTGTCGACCAAATGCTGGCACTGACGGAGCGGGGCGTTGTCGAGCACAACCGTGCGCGCACCGCCGTTGGCGCGAGTGGGCTGGCACTCGTGGTCTTGGCAGCACTATTACCGGGCCATGGCAGGGTGCAAGGGACTTACGTCATCGGCGCCAAGCCATTCACCGAGCAATACGTGCTGGCCGCGCTAATCGAGCAGAGGCTTAAAGCGGGAGGCCTCTCGGCGCGGCAGCGCGCCGGTCTCGGCTCCGGCGTCATCTTCACCGCGCTCGCATCCGGCGACATCGACGCCTATGTCGACTACTCCGGCACAATCTGGGCAAATGAAATGCACCGCAGCGACGTCAAGCCGCGCGCCGAAGTGCTGGCGGACGTATCGCGCTGGCTCGCCACGGCGCACGACATCCGCCTGCTCGGTCCGCTCGGTTTCGAGAACGCCTATGCGCTGGCGATGCCGCATATGCGCGCCGAAAAGCTCGGCATCCGTTCGATTGCCGACCTCGCAGCCCATGCGAGCAAGCTCTCGATCGCCGGCGATTACGAATTCTTCGAACGCCCGGAGTGGAAAGCCATCCGTGACGCCTATGGCTTGCACTTCCGCGAGCAGCGCACCATGCAGTCGGATTTCATGTACCAAGCGGCCAAGGCTGGCGACGTCGACGTGGTGTCGGCTTACACCAGTGACGGCCGCATTGCGCAATACGATCTCGCCGTGCTCGACGATCCAAAGCATGCCATCCCGCCTTATGACGCCATCCTCCTGCTGTCCCCAAAGCGTGCCAATGACGAGAGGCTGATTGCCGCACTTCGGCCCTTGATCAATACAATTCCAGTTGCGCTCATGCGCGAGGCAAACTTACGGGCTTCTCAAGGCGATAAGTCACCTTCCGAGGTCGCGAATTGGCTGTGGCAGAAAGCCGAGAGCAAATAGCTTCTAATCGCGGTCTTCCTTGCCCGGATTGTCCGGTCCGGCGCCGCCGCTCAATAATTCTTCGGCGCGTCTTTTCGTCATGTCGCGTAGACAGGCAGCCGCATCGATGCGGGCGATGGTACCCTCACCCGCAGCGTAATAATCGCAATTGGCGTCGCGGTACTTGATCCAGGCGCGTTCAGCGTCGCGAAGTTTTTCTTTCTGCGCGGGCACCGCGTCCTTCATTGCCCGCTGATAGGCGGTGGTCAGTTCCTTGTCCCAACGCGCATGCTGCGCCATCAGGCAATCGACCATCTCCGGCGTCGAGCCGGTGCATTCGTCCGGATTGCCCTCGGCACCGGCAAATGCAGACGCGGCCGCCCCGGCAAGGGCGGCCGCTGCAATGATGGCGAAAAGAACGCGCAAGGTTAGTTCTTGCTCTTGTCCACCAACGCGCGCTGCTTGATCCAAGGCATCATCTCGCGCAGCTTGGCACCGACCTGCTCGGCGGGGTGCTCGGCAAGCTTGGCGCGCGTCGCCTTGAACGAGGTCTGGTTAACCTTGTTTTCGAGCATCCAATCGCGCGTGAAGCAACCAGACTGGATGTCGGCCAAAATGCGCTTCATCTCGGCGCGCGTTTCCTGCGTGATAACACGAGGGCCGGAGACGTATTCTCCGTATTCCGCGGTATTCGACACCGAGTAGTTCATGTTGGCGATGCCGCCTTCGTAGATCAGGTCGACGATCAGCTTCATCTCATGGATGCATTCGAAGTAGGCCATCTCCGGCGCGTAACCGGCGTCGCACAGCGTGTCGAAACCCGCCTTCATCAATTCGACCACGCCGCCGCACAGCACGGCCTGCTCGCCGAACAGGTCGGTCTCGCATTCTTCCTTGAATGTCGTCTCGATGATGCCAGCACGGCCCCCACCGATTGCCGAGGCATAAGACAGACCAAGGTCGTGGGCGTTGCCAGAGGCATCCTGGTGGATCGCCACAAGGCAGGGCACGCCGGCGCCGCGCTGGTATTCCGAACGCACGGTATGGCCGGGACCTTTTGGTGCGATCATCAGCACGTCGAGGTCGCCGCGCGGTTCGATCAGGTTGAAATGGACGTTGAGCCCGTGCGCGAACATCAGCGCCGCGCCCGGCTTCATGTTGGCGGCGAGATGGTCGCGATAGATGTCGCCCTGCAATTCGTCAGGGGTAAGCATCATCATGACGTCCGCCCATTTGGCGGCGTCCGCCACCTCCATGACCTTGAACTTCTCGCCCTCGGCCTTTTTGACGCCGCCAGAGGTCTTGCGCAGGCCCACCGCGACCTCCTTCACGCCGCTATCACGCAGATTGAGCGCATGGGCGTGGCCCTGGCTGCCGTAGCCAATGATGGCGACCTTCTTGCCCTTGATCAGGTTCAGGTCGGCGTCGCGATCGTAGTAAACACGCATGATTTTTTACCCCTGCATCGGCCGCTCGGTAGGGCCTTTGGTTCTTTCCCGCGCTGCTTCTAGAGAGGTTGAGCCGCCGGGACAAGCCCGGCTCAGCGCGCGTGCATCCCTTCCGGCCCGCGCACGATGGCGGCGCTGCCAGTGCGGGCGACCTCGACCAGCCCGAGCGGCAGCATCAGCGCCACAAACTGCTCGATCTTGTTGCTGGCGCCCGTGATCTCGAAGATAAAGCTCTCGGTGGTGGCGTCGATCACGCGGGCGCGGAAAGCGTCGGCGAGGCGCAGCGCCTCGACCCGGTTCTCGCCCTTTCCCTTCACCTTGACCATTGCCAATTCCCGCTCGATCGAGCGGCCGGTCAGCGTCATGTCGACGACTCGGTGCACCGGCACCATCCGGTCGAGCTGGTTCTTGATCTGCTCGATCACCATCGGCGTGCCGGTGGTGACAACCGTGATCAGCGACAGATGCGCCTGGTGCTCGGTCTCCGACACGGTCAGCGACTCGATATTGTAGCCGCGGCCGGAAAAGAGACCGATGACGCGCGCCAGCACGCCGGGTTCGTTGTCGACCAGAACCGAAAGCGTATGGGTTTCCTGCTTCTGCGCCGTCGGCGCTGCCGGATAGTGGCTTGTCGAGGGAGCGTTCATGATGATGGTCCTTAACGTCTCACGATTGCGAAAGCGAAGTCGCGCCCCTGTCCGCGCGCCAGAGCGAGATCGATCCACAGCATCGCATGCGCCTCCAAAAGGCGGGCGCTGCGAAGTGGCCCGGCGTCTACCACGTCAAAGCCGAGTTGTGCGACCAGGTCGATCACCTTCGGCCTGTTCGCCGCGTCGTCGCCGGCAACGAACATCACTGACTTCACGCCGCCGTAGATCGGCTTCGCCATATTGCCGAAGCCGGTGGTGTTGAGCGTCTTGTAGACCGAGGCGTCCGCCGCCCAGCCCTGGACCTTCTCGCCGCCAGAAATGCTGTGACCGATCTCTAGGCTGATGCCGTCCGGCCCGCGCGTCAGCGGGTTAGTGGCGTCGAGAATGACCTTGCCCTTGATATTTCCCATCGCACGGATGGCTGCTTCTGTCGCCGGCCACGGCGTCGACAGCACGATGATATCAGCAAAAACCGCCGCCTCCGCTGCCGTTCCGGCGCGCGCCTTGCCGCCGATCGTACGCAGCAAGCCTTCCGTCTTTTCGGCGTTTGGATCGCGCACGCCGAAGAACACGTCATGACCCTTCTGCGCCCAATTGGCCCCTAGCGCGCCGCCGACATTGCCGGCGCCGATGATAGCGAGTTTCATAGCTACACCATCACCTTGCCTTGCTCAGTGATCGCGCTGTCGAGACTTTCAGCCGCGTCGCCGAGAATCATTTCGTTGTGCGCGCGTCCGGACGGAATCATCGGGAAGCAGTTTTCCTTGGGATCCACCACGCAGTCGAACAGCACCGGCCGGTCGATGTCGATCATCTCCTTGATCGCATGGTCGAGATCGCCCGGTTTCTCGCAGCGGATACCAACCGCGTGGTAGGCCTCGGCCAGCTTGACGAAATCCGGCAGCGCCTCGGAATAGCTTTCCGAATACCGCCCGCCGTGCAGCAATTCCTGCCACTGCCGCACCATCCCCATGTAGCGGTTGTTGAGGATGAAGATCTTGACCGGCAGGCGATACTGCACCGCGGTCGACAGTTCCTGCATGGTCATCAGCACAGAGGCCTCGCCGGCAATGTCGATGACCAGCGATTTCGGATGCGCGAGTTGCACGCCGACCGAAGACGGCAAACCATAACCCATGGTGCCGAGCCCGCCCGAGGTCATCCAACGGTTAGGCTCCTGGAAGCCGTAGAACTGCGCCGCCCACATCTGATGTTGGCCGACTTCCGTGGTGATATAGCAGTCTCGGTCCTTGGTCGCCTCGTAGAGCCGCTGGATGGCATATTGGGGCTTGATCACTTCGTTCGACGACCGATAGGCAAGCGACTTGCGCCCGCGCCATTTGTCGATCTGCGTCCACCACATTTCCAGCGCCTTCTTGTCGGGATGCACTGCGCTGGCGCGCCAGAGCCGGACCATGTCCTCCAGCACATGCGCGCAGTCGCCGACGATCGGCACGTCGACGTGGACGTTCTTGTTGATCGAGGACGGATCGATATCGACGTGAATTTTCTTCGAGCCGGGCGAGAAGGCGTCGATGCGGCCGGTGATGCGGTCGTCGAAGCGCGCACCGATGCAGATCATCACGTCGCAGTCGTGCATCGCCATGTTGGCTTCGAGCGTGCCGTGCATGCCGAGCATGCCCATCCACTGCGGATCGGCAGCCGGGAAGGCACCAAGCCCCATTAGCGTCGACGTGATCGGGTAGCCGGTGAGCTTGACCAATTCGCGCAGCAGGTCGCACGCCGCTTTGCCGGAATTGACAACACCGCCGCCGGTGTAGAACAGCGGCCGCTTGGCATGTGCCATCAGGTCGATCGCCTGCTTGATCTTGTCCATGTCGCCTTTGAGCTTGGGCTTGTAGCCGGTGTGCGGGAAATCCTTCGGCTTGGAATAGATGCCCTTGGCGAACTGGATATCCTTCGGCAAGTCGACCACGACCGGACCGGGCCGACCGCTCGAGGCGATGTGGAATGCTTCGTGCAGCACGCGCGGCAAATCCTCGATGCGCTTCACCAGGTAATTGTATTTGGTGCAGGGGCGCGTGATGCCGACCGTATCCGCCTCTTGAAAGGCGTCGTTGCCGATCAGGTGGGTCGGCACCTGCCCGGTGAAGCAGACGATCGGGATCGAGTCGCACAATGCGTCGGCCAAGCCGGTGACCGCATTGGTAGCTCCGGGTCCGGAGGTGACCAGCACGCAACCCACTTTGCCGGTCGAGCGCGCATAGCCTTCCGCCGCATGGACGGCGCCCTGTTCGTGCCGCACGAGGATGTGCTGCACTTTGTCCTGCGCGAAGAGGGCGTCGTAGATCGGCAGCACCGCTCCGCCTGGGTAGCCGAAGATGTGCTTCACGCCCTGGTCAGCGAGCGCCGCCATCACCATTTCGGCGCCGGTCATTTCGCGTGTCATGGTCGTCGTCCTTGTCTGTGCTTTGCCCTTCGTCGCGCAATAAAAAAGGCCCATAAAGGGCCATGTCCGGACGCTTCCCTGGAAAGCCCCTGTCAGGGCGATCCTGGCTGCGTCCGAACCTTTACTACGATAACAATATTGCGCGACATTGGGCCCTGCCGAACTTTCATTGCGCGGCCTTATAATCCCAGCCCATGCACCGGTCAAGGGCATTTTGGTCCCCGGGGGCGCTTCACGCGGTGGAAGCCCGCTTTAACAGCTTTTGATGACCGGCCGCATGACGGCCGTCGATTTTGTGCGAGTGGACAAAAAATTGCCGACGCGACGAAGGTTGACTCATCGCGCCGGGAATTCAGGCACCTTTTACCGGCAACTGCTGTCGCCGGTCCTTACTCCTGGTACACGCCCGCGCAGACGCGCGTTTGTCCCAGGGCTTCGCAGTAGTTGTCCTTAACCTGGATCTTCTTGGTGACCGGATTCACGAATTTGTATTCATACCAGAACGAGGCTTGCTTCTTGGCGAGTTCGTTCATGTCTTTGGCGAAATATTTTCCATCGACGTCCTGCACGTCCTGCATGTTCTTGCCGATCAGCTTCGGATTGGTGGGATGCGCGAGCGTCATGCCATTGATACCAGCGACGTAGGCATAGACTTCGCCATCTACGAATTTGCTGCCGGGCGCGCTGATTTCTGCGTAGGCCTTCTCCGGCCCATCTGCCTTGATCGTGGCAACAGCCTTCTTCACCATTGCCACGGCGTCGTCCTTGGTCGCAGCGGACGCAACGGCGGTGCCAGCAAGAAAAGCAATCGCCACAGCAGCCAACATTTGAGTACGCATATTCAACCTTCCCTGATTGTGTTCCGAGCCACGTGTCGCTCAGTTTGCTTGCAATCACGCGACAGGCGTGGACTATCCATAAAAATTCCTAATCCGCCGGTAATTTCTAATAGTGTCTTCGAACTACGTTCTTATTTTATGATGATCGTCGCCACGGACGGACTGGCGCTTGATTACCGCTCGTTAGCCATGATCGCGGCCGCGCCTTGGACTACGGTGGTCACGGTGAATTCTCATGCGTCAAATCCTTTGTCGATGAGTGAAATGCATTGCGTCGGCAAGCGCCAATTGCGGCCTGCGCTGGCGTAAAATGAGCATAGCTTACTAATCTCGACCTAAATGCCCGCTGCAATCTCGATAAGCTAATTTCTCCTCCATTTTATCAGTCGAGTTTCTCATTCTGCTCAATTGCCGCATCGTAGGCATCTTCGGGCTTTGATGCGCTCCAGCCGGGCATCTGATTGCGAAACCAGGTGATCTGCCGCTTGGCATAGCGCCGGGTGTCCATGATGGCGCCCGCAGCAGCCTGATCGAGGGAGATTTCGCCCGTGAGATGGCGGATCAGCCATGGCACGCCGTGCGCCTTCATGGCCGGCAGCAAGGGGTCGAGTTGGCGCTGGCTAAGCCTTCTCACCTCGTCGAGCGCGCCAGCCTCCAACATGGTAGCAAACCGCCTTTCGATCCGCGCGACCAGTTGCTTGCGCTCGCATGTGACAAACACCTTGGCCGCGCGATTGGAATCGATCAGCGCCGGTTGACCTTCGCGGTGCCAGTCGGTGAGGGAGCGTCCGGTCGCCAGCACCACCTCCAGCGCGCGGGAAATGCGCGAACGGTCGTTCGGCTTCAATCGCTGCGCGGTCAAAGGATCGAGTCGTGCAAGCTCGGCATATAGCGGCACGGCGCCCTCGCTCTGCAGGCGCGCGCGCACGTCGCTCCGAATATCGGCTGGGATCGGCGGCACGGCGGCCAAGCCGCTGGTCAGCGCCTTGAAATAGAGACCGGTGCCACCGACCAGAATCGCGGCACGGTTTTGATCTGCGATCTCTGCCAACGCCTCGGCGACATCGCGGCACCAGCGCCCGGCTGAATAATTTTCGCCGGCGTCCACATGGCCGTAAAGCCGATGCGGCACGCGGGCCTCCTCTATAGGTGAAGGCCGCGCGGTAATGACGCGCAGATCGCGATAGACTTGCATGGAATCGGCATTGACGATGGTGCCGCCGAGTTTTTCGGCGAGTGCCAGCGCCAGCGCCGACTTGCCGCTCGCGGTCGGCCCGGCGATGAGAATGACCGTGGGATTGCGCATGGGCTAATGGTGGCCCGCGTTGCGCTAGTTCAACCGCCGCGAGGGGGGCTGCGAAATCGCCTCCTCGACCAGGGCCGCGATCGGGCTGGCCTGATGGTGGGTCATCCGCCACTCGCCATCGATGCGCTTGAATATGTTGGTTGCGGCCAAGGCCGCGCCGCCGACGAATTCAACGCAAATAACACGGGCTTCGTCGCCTGCAGCCAGAACCGTCTCATTGCGCGGGTCGATCCGCTCCTGATCCGGATTGCGCAAAATTTCCCGATATGATTCCAGGATCGCCGGCCTGCCGACCAGCGCCGGCCATCCGGGATGAATGCAGGACACGTTGTCGTCCGCCCAGACGCGGCTCATCGCCGCGAAATCAGCGCCCGAGAAAGCGCGGTAATAGGCCGCGTTGGCGGCCAGAATTGCATCTTCGTCGCTCATGCCCTGTGAGGTGCAGGAATTGTCGGCCGAAATCAATCGGAAATCATGCTCGCCTTGTAGCGCGCTTGCCGGTCGCGGCGGGGCCTGCAATAAGCACCGCCTATTCGCGCGGCCTCTCGCCATGACTTACGTCGCCACTCTCATCGGCCCCAATGCGTTCGACGCGCTCAAACGTGCGCGCGCGGCGTTTGCTTACCCGGGCGAGCCAAAGGCTCTCGGGCCCGACGCCGCCGACCTTCCTTTTGAGCCGGTCGAAGGCATGGACCACCGCAAGGCTGTCGAAGCGCTGCGTATTGCCTTCGGCGATAGCTACGACATCGTCCTGCAGCCGGTCGCGCATCGCCGCAAGAAGCTGTTCCTCGCCGACATGGATTCCACCATGATCCAGCAGGAATGCATCGACGAACTGGCCGATTATGTGGGCCTCAAATCGCATGTCGCCGCCATCACCGAACGGGCCATGCGCGGCGAGATCGCCTTCGAGCCGGCCTTGCGCGAGCGGGTTGCGCTGCTCGAAGGTCTGCCGGTGGCGGTGATCGAAGAAGTACTGCGCGATCGAATCCGGCTCACGTCCGGAGCGCGCGCACTGGTCGCGACAATGCGCGCGAACGGCGCACATACCTGTATGGTGTCCGGCGGCTTCACCTTGTTCACCAACCGCGTCGCTGCCATGATCGGCTTCCATGAAAATCGCGCCAACACGCTGACAATCGTCGATGGCCACAAGCTCGCCGGCACAGTAGCCGAGCCGATCTTCGGCCGCGACGGCAAGCGCGCCGCGCTGATCGAACTGCGTCAGGAGCTTGGCCTCGCCAAGGACGATACCATGGCGATCGGCGACGGCGCGAACGACATGGACATGATCGCCGAAGCCGGCCTGGGCGTTGCCTTTCATGCCAAACCGCAAGTTGCGGCGGCTGCGACGGCGCGTATCGATCGCGGCGATCTCAGCGCGCTCTTATATGTGCAGGGGTATCGGCACGATCAGTTTGTGGCGGCATAGTCTGGCTGCCATCATTCGCGAAAGCGAATGAACCAAAAATACGACCAGACACAAATAGGATTGAAGATTGTATGCCCCGCTTTCGCGGGGCATGAAATTTCAGGTTACTGCAGGCTGAGCGCTACGAAGCTCGGGTCGCCGCCGGGCGTCAATACCAGCAGCACCACGGCCTTCTTGCCATCTTTCTTGAGCTTGTCGATGCGCTGCTGCAATTCGGCGGCGGTCGACACCGGCTGCTGCTGCACCTCGGCGATCACCATCCCCGGCATCAGGCGCTTTTCCGCAGCTGCCGAGTTTGGCTCGACTGCGGTGATCAGCACGCCCTTCACGTTGTCCTTGATGCTGTGCTTCTTGCGCAGGTCATCGGTCAGGTTGGCGAGATCGAGGCCCAGCGCCTTTTTCACCACTGGCTTTTCGTCGGCGCTGTCCTTCTTGGTCGTCAGCGCGGCCTGTTTTTCATCCTCAAGCCGGCCGAGTTTGACGGTTTTCTTTTCCTCTTTGCCCTTACGGATGATCGTAACCTCGACGTCCTTGCCGACCGGCGTCTCGGCGACGATCTTCGGCAGGTCGCGCATTTCCTTGATGTCGCGGCCGTCGAACTTGACGATGACGTCGCCCGGCTCGATGCCGGCGGGCTTGGCTGGCCCCTTGTCGTCAATGCCAGCGATCAGCGCGCCGCGCGGCGGCTTGATGCTGAGGCTGTCGGCGATCTCGTCGGTCACCTGCTGGATGCGCACGCCGAGCCAGCCACGCCGCACTTCCTTGTACTGCCGCAACTGATCGATCACGGGCATCACGGTTTTCGACGGCACCGCAAAGCCGATGCCGATCGAGCCGCCTGATGGCGAAATGATTGCGGTGTTGACACCAATCACCTCGCCATTGAGGTTAAACAACGGCCCGCCGGAATTGCCGCGATTGATGGCGGCATCGGTCTGGATGTAGTTGTCGTAAGGTCCGGAATTGATGTCGCGGTTACGCGCCGAGACTATGCCTGCGGTCACCGTGCCGCCCAGGCTGAACGGATTGCCGATCGCGATCACCCATTCGCCCAGCCGCAATTTGTCCGAATCTCCAAACTTCACCGCCTTGAGCGGCTTGGTCGGCGTCACCTTCAGCAGCGCCAGATCTGTCTTGGTGTCGCGGCCGACGATCTCCGCCTTCAGCGTGGTACCGTCATTGAGGATGACACTGACCTCGTCGGCGTCGGCGATGACGTGGTTATTGGTCACTACAAATCCGGCGGGGTCGATGATGAAGCCGGAGCCGAGCGAGTTGACCCGGCGCGGCGTCTGGCCGCCTTGGCCGGGGCGGTTTTTGAAGAACTCGTCAAAGAACTCCTCGAACGGCGAGCCGGGCGGCAACTGCGGCACGGCGTTGTTGCTCATGTCTACGGTCTGTTTGGTCGAGATATTGACCACAGCGTCGATCACGGCTTCCGCCACGTCGGAAATGCTGTCCGGCCCGCGCGCGGCGGCTTGAGTAGTCATTGTCGGCCAAGCGATTGCAGCGGCGAATAAAACCGCCATAGCCATGCGGCCTGCCGGTGCCGTCATGCGGGGAAAGAGTGCGCCCATGGGCGTCGATTCTCCTGGAAAAGTGGTTGCAGCAAGGTGGCCCTGTCTTCAAGGCGATTCAAGGGCATCAAATATCAACATCATGAGAGACCGATTTGCCTGCAAAAGCACGCGCATGATCCCTAAAAGTCTGCCCGCGGCTTGATCGGGGATGGCTACCGGTCTTCGGATACGGTCAGGCGCAATCAAAGCCTAACCGCGCACCAACCACACCACGATCAAGCCGACGACCGCCGAGCCGATGCCGATCGCGCGTAAGGACGCCTCCGGCGTTTCCATGACGCTCGCAATCGCCCGCTTAGCCGGGCCAGGAAAAGCGGCAAAGACCAGGCCCTCGATGACGAAGACCAGCCCGATCGCGGCCAGGAAATCTTCCATGCCGGCGTTAGCGCGCCGCAGCCGGCGGCGCCGTCACTGCGGGCAGCTTGCCGGACGGATTATTGAAGTAGCGGAAGAAGTTTGTATCCGGCTTGAGCAGAAAGCGCGTGTCGGTGGGCTTGAGCCCGGCCTCATAGGCCTGCATCGAGCGGTAGAAGGCGAAGAAGTCGGGGTCCTTGTTGAAGGCGTCGGCAAAGATCTGGTTGCGGGTGGCGTCGCCCTCGCCGCGGATCTGCTCGGACTTGTTGGTGGCGTCGGCCACCAGCACGGTGACCTCGCGGTCAGCCTTCGCGCGAATTTCCTGGGCCTGCTGTAGCCCCTGGGCGCGGTACTCGGCCGCCTCGCGTTGGCGCGCGGTCTGCATGCGCTGATAGACCGCCTGGCTGTTCTGTTCCGGCAGGTCGGCGCGCCGGATGCGCGCGTCCACCACCTCGATGCCGTAGCTCGCGGCCTCGCGGTTGATCAGATCGCGGATGCGCGCCATCAACTCAGCGCGCTCGTCGCGCACCACCTGGATGAAGGTCGCCTCGCCGAGCACGCGGCGTAGCGCCGAATTGAGCAGAATATTGAGCTGCGAATCGGCGGCGTCTTTCGAGCCGAGCGTCTGGTAGAAGCGCAGCGGATCCTTGATGCGGTAGCGCGCGAAAGCGTCCACCACCAGCCGCTTCTGGTCGGAAGCAATCACTTCCTGCGCTGAAGCCTCCAGGTCGAGGATGCGCTTGTCGATATCGAGCACGTTGTCGATGAACGGCACCTTGACGTGCAGGCCCGGCTCGCCGACCACGCGCACCACTTTGCCCAGCCGCACCACCAGCGCCTGCTGGGTCTGGTAGACAGTGAACAGCGCGCTGTATACGATGATCAGCGCGGCGAAAGCGAGAACGGCGATGACGCCACCGATGACATTGAGTTTCATCGCTGGCCTCCAGTCGGTGACGGGACTCTCGGCGTCGGCGCGGCGCCGAGTTCATTGAGCGGCAGATAGGGCACCACACCCGGGGAGCCTTGATTGGCATCCACGATGATCTTGTTGGAACCGCCGAGCACGCGCTCCATGGTTTCCAGATACATGCGTTCGCGGGTGACGTCGGGCGCCTTCTTGTACTGCTCGTAGATCTGCAAGAAGCGCGAAGTCTGGCCGGTGGCCTGCGCCACCGTCTGCGATTTATAGGCTTCCGCGGCCTGTGTGATCCTGGCCACGTTGCCGCGCGCTTCCGGAACCACGCGGTTGGCGTAGGTCTGCGCCTCGTTGACCGAGCGATCGAGGTCGATGCGCGCGGCCTGCACGTCGCGGAAGGCGTCGATCACCTGCGTGGGCGGGTCGACTTTCTGCAGCTGTACCTGCGTGATGTCGATGCCAGCGCCGTAGTGATCGAGCGTCTTCTGCATCAAGTCCTGCACGGCGGTCTCGGTGCCCTGCCGCGCGCCGGTCAGAATCGGCTGAATATCCGCGCGGCCAACCACCTCGCGCATGGCGCTTTCCGCCACCGCCTTCACCGTACTTTCCGGGTTCTGGATATTGAACAGATAATCGCCGACCCCAGCCGGCTTGACCTTCCACAACACGGCGAAATCAACGTCGACGATGTTTTCGTCGCCGGTCAGCATCAGGCTTTCTTCCGGCACTTCGCGCGAGGCGGACCGGCGGCCGTCCTCGACCTGGCGCATGCCGATGTCGATCTTGTTGACGCGCAGCGCCCTTGGCGTGAGTACGGTCTCGATCGGATAAGGCAAGTGATAGTTCAATCCGGGCTGTACCTCGCGCACATCCTTGCCGAAGCGCAGCACCACGCCGAGTTCGTCCGGCTCGACCCGGAAAAAGCCGGAAAAGCCCCACAACGCGACGGCCGCGAGCGCGAGCAGCGCAAAGCCCTTGCCGCCGAGATTGCCGCCCGGCAGCACGCGCCGCAATTTGTCTTGGCCGCGGCGGAGGATTTCCTCCAGGTCCGGCGGCGTCGATCCGGACGGTTGCGGTCCGGAGCCCCACGGGCCCTTGCCGCCCGAGCCCCAAGGGCCGCCGCCCCCACCACCACCTTGATTACTCCATGGCATGCAAGTCTCTCCCGACGCCGGATGCTTTCCTGCCGGCTGATTTGTTGGGTGGGGTTATAGGGGAGCGGACGGGCGGTTACAACGCGCCGGAAAGCCGCCTTTTGCCGCGTTTTATCGCCTTCTAGTGCCTTAAATAAGTCGCGAGCGCGAAACTGGCGCTGTCATCGGGGCCCGCGGGATATTCCCTTCGCGCGACCTCGCGCCAGACGTCAGGGTCGATCGGCGGAAAATATATGTCTCCCTCCGGCGCGGCATGGACATGGGTAATCTCAAGCCGGTCCGCGATTGGCATGACATCGGCAAAAACGTCGCTGCCGCCGATCACCATGATCTGATCGATGCCGCGCTTCCTGCAGTCCTCGCGAGCGAAGGCGAGCGCCGCGTCGAGACTGGTCGCCAGCGCGCCGCCGGGCACTTTGACCCCGAACTTGTGGGTCATCACGATATTGGTGCGCCCCTCAAGCGGCTTACCGATCAACTCGTACGTCTTGCGCCCCATGATCACGGGCTTGCCCATCGTCAGGGCGCGGAAATACTTTAGGTCGGATTTGAGCCGCCACGGCAATTGGCCGTCGCGGCCGATCACATTGTTTTCGCCGATAGCGGCGACAATGCTGATTTTCATGGGGGCGCCTCTGCCCGGGGGCCGTGTCTCATGTCGCCTTAGTCGGCTTTCCGTTTGCCCGATCTCTAGCACTCTCGTCCAAGCATTTAATATGCCGAAATCAACAAAAGCACAGGGACCTGATAACCAGATATATACTCTAATTCGACCGCGCGGTTTGGTTCGCGCTGCCCGCGACGCAACCGGAGACATCTATTCCACAATAGATTGGACAACCTCCGCGCTCGTCCATCTGCGGTTCCATGGACGGCTTAAGCGTCGTCTTTCGTCACGGCAAAATGCCGCAGCGCCTGGCCACTGAGCCGGCAGATTCTCCACTCGGACATGATCTCGGCGCCGAACGCGCGATAGAATTCAATCGCCGGAGTGTTCCAGTCGAGCACCGCCCATTCAAAACGCGCGTAGCCCTCATCGAGGCAACGCTGCGCCAGCCGCTTGAGCAGTGCCTTGCCGATACCGCGCCGGCGGCAGGCCGGCCGCACAAAAATATCCTCAAGATAGATGCCGTGGCGGCCGCGGAACGTCGAGAAATTCAGGAGCCAGACGGCAAAGCCCGCCGGCTCTCCGTCCCACTCGGCAATGTCGCAGAAAAGCCGCGGCTCTGCCGAAAACAGCGCGGCGGCGACCTGTTCCTCCGTCGCATCGACTGCCGCTGTGAGCTTCTCGTAGTCCGCCAGTTCGCGCACCAGCGCAAACACCAGCGCGCTGTCGTTGGGGCGCGCGCTGCGGATCGTGAGGCTCACACGGCCACCTCGGCCTTGATGTGCGGATGCGGATCGTAGTCCTGGATTGTGAAGTCCTCGTAACGGAAGCCGAAAATATCCTTCACCGCCGGATTGATATTCATCGCCGGCAACGCGCGGGTGCTGCGCGACAACTGCAGCCGCGCCTGCTCTAAATGATTCGCATAAAGATGCGCGTCGCCGAACGTGTGGATGAACTCGCCTGGTTTGAACCCGATCACCTGCGCCACCATCATGGTCAGCAGCGCATAGGAGGCGATGTTGAACGGCACGCCGAGAAAGACATCGGCCGAACGCTGGTAGAGCTGGCACGACAGCTTGCCATCGGCGACATAGAACTGGAACAGGCAGTGACAGGGCGGCAGCGCCATCTTGTCGACATCGGCCGGGTTCCAGGCGGTGACGATCAGCCGGCGCGAATCCGGATTACGCCGGATCATGTCGATCACGTGAGAAATCTGGTCAATGGTCTTGCCGTCCTTGGCCGGCCACGAGCGCCATTGCTGGCCGTAGACCGGCCCGAGGTCGCCGCGCTCGTCGGCCCACTCGTCCCAGATGCGCACACCATGCTCGTTAAGATATTTGATGTTGGTATCGCCGGCCAGGAACCACAGCAGCTCGTGCACGATCGATTTCAGATGCAGCTTTTTGGTGGTGAGCAGCGGAAATCCGTCGGCCAAATCGAAGCGCATCTGATAGCCGAAAACCGACAGCGTGCCGGTGCCAGTGCGGTCGCGCTTTTCCGCGCCGCGGATTAGGATATGTTCCATCAGATCTAGATATTGGCGCATCGCCGGGGTCATCTCCGCGACTCAAGATGGGGAAGTTTACCCCTCCCGGCAACTGCGCGGCAGGTGCTTGTCAACGGCGAAACTTTGCTAGGATAAGCCAACCTTTGGGGGACTATCGCCATGGACCGTATTCTGCTCTCCCGCATCCTGTTCACCTTGACGACCGCGGGCTACTCCGCCGTCACGGTCATCGCCGACTTCAACAATACCCACGCCACCAATCCGAAATGGCTGCCGCATGCGCGCTTCCATGTGGTCTGGCAGATCTCGAGCTATATCGGCTTCGGCCTGCTGGCGCTGGGGTTGCTGTGGTGGCCAGGCCCGCTCGCGCTCGAGCGGCTCTATCTGGTCGCCATCATGTCGGTCATCGTCTATGCCGCCTTCTTCGCGGCGCTCATCACCATGCCGCTCTATGGCGGCGCGGCCTATGACGTAAATGGCTACCAGCCGTTCAATGCGCCGATCCCGATCATCGCCAAAAAATGGGACGCCAACATTACCGTCTTCTCGATCCAGGTACTGCTTCTGGCCGCAGGAATCGTCACAGTGAGTGGTGCCTTCACGGGCTGAGCTAAAGCCAGCCGCTCAGCCCCAACAGGCCGCCGCACAAAAACATCCACAGCGGATTGATGCGCGTGAAGAACGCCACCGCCGCGGTCGCCGCGGTGATCAGGCCGGCATAGATCGTATGGTCGGCTGAGCGCACCAACACGAAAGCGCTCGCCGCGATCAGCCCCAGCGACAATGGCACCATGCCAGCCTGGATAGCCATCCGCCAGCGCGCCTCTTTGAAACGATCCCAGGTGCGCGCCACAAAAAACGCCAGCGTGCAGGTCGGGCCGCACATCGCCGTGATGGCGACGCCGGCGCCGGCAAAACCCGCCACGTGATATCCGATCAACGCGACAATGATCACGTTCGGTCCTGGCGACATCTGCGCGATCGCGTACATGTCGGCAAATTGCCGGTCGCTCATCCACTGCATCACGTCAACCGCGATGCGATGCATTTCCGGGATCGCCGCATTGGCGCCGCCGACCGCGAACAGCGACAGCAGCGCGAAATAGCCGAACAGCGAGGTGAGTGGATGTTGGTTCATTGCTTGAACCAGGCGAAGGCGATACTGAACGGCGCCAGCCAGAGGAACACGTAAGGCAACGGCCAATGCATGAGGGCGACGCCGGCGAAGGCGAGGATAGCGAACGCCGGCGCCGAATCCCATCGCTTGAGGAACATGGGCGCGGCCATCTTGGCGACCACCGCAATTAGAAGGCCGATGGCGGCGGCGGTGACGCCCGTGAGAATGCGGCTCAGCGTCTCAATGCCACCGTAGCGCTCGTACAGGATCGCCAGCACCATGACGATGGCCAGCGGCGGCCCGAGCAAGCCGGCAAGTGCCACCGCCGCTCCGGCCACGCCGCCGAAGCGCGAGCCGAACACCACTGAAAAATTGATGATATTCGGCCCAGGCAGGAATTGCGAGAGCGCGAAAGTCTCGTTGAACTCCACCGTCGTCATCCAGCGCTTCCGCTCGACGATGGTGCGCCGCGCCCAGGGCAACACGCCGCCGAAGCCAGAGACCGACATCAGCGCAAAGGCGAGAAACAGTTCCGACAGCGAGGGACGAAAGGCGGCGGGCGGCGGCGCGACGGAATCGGTCATGACTGGGGATGTATCCCGCTACGCCGCGCGCGACTAGCCGTCACAGCGCGGCCGCCCGATGCGTGGCCGGCATAGCTTTATTCGCCAAGGTCATGGGATAGCGCACAGATGAAATTGCTGGTTTCATCGCGGGTCTGCCAAGATAAAGAGACCAGGGAGGGGGCCGATGCGTTTTCACCAAACCATAGTTGCGCTTTGCGCCGCGCTGACCGCCTTTGCCGCAACAAACGTCCGCGCCGAAGTGGGCGAAATCACCATCGCCCAGCAATATGGCGTGAGCTTCCTGCCGCTGATGGTGATGCAGAAGGAAAGCCTCGTCGAAAAGCACGCTGCGAAACTCGGCTTGCCCGGCGTCAACGTGAAATGGGCGAAGGTCGCCGGCTCCGGCGTCATGAACGACGGCCCGATCTTGGGCGCGTTGCAAGATCGGCTCGATCAAGCTGGCCCCTGCGTCGATCAACGATCCATTCTTCCCCGAGGGGGCTGGCAAACGCGATTGAGCGTACAGACTATATGAGCGAAGACTTTCGCATCGGCACCGGCGCGGGTTTCTCTTCCGACCGGCTGGAGCCTGCCGTCGATCTGGTCGAGCGCGGCGCGCTCGATGCCATCGTGCTGGAATGTCTCGGCGAGCGCACCGTCGCCTTCGCCCATCGCGATCGCCTGGCCGACCCTAAGCGCGGCTATAACGCGCACCTCGAGCGGCGCATGCGCGCGCTGCTGCCGGCCTGCCGCGAAGCCGGCACCGTCATGATCACCAATATGGGCGCGGCAAACCCACGCGCGGCGGCCGAACGGACGCTGGCGGTCGCGCGCGAACTTGGTTTGCGAGGCCTCAAGGTCGCTTGCATCGAAGGCGACGATGTCTCGGCGTTGATGACGCGCGACCAACCTTTCATGGACGAACCGGGCACGCTTGCCGACGTCGACATGCCGACGGTCAGCATGAACGCCTATCTCGGCGCCGACGCGATCATCCCGGCGCTCGCGGCCGGCGCCGACGTGATCATCGGCGGGCGGTTGGCCGATCCGTCTATGTTTCTGGCGCCCCTCGCCCATCGCTTCGGTTGGGACGCCATGGACACCGCGCGCATGGGCGCTGGCACACTGGTCGGACACCTAATGGAATGCGGCATGCAGGTGACGGGGGGCTATTTTGCCGATCCCGGCGTCAAGGACGTGTCCGATCTCGCGCAATGCGGCTTTCCGATTGCCGAAGTCAGCGCCGATGGCAGTGCGGTGATCACCAAGCTCGCCGACACCGGCGGCTGCGTCACGCCCGCGACCGTCAAGGAGCAATTGCTCTACGAAGTACACGACCCGGCGCGGTATCTGACACCCGACGTGACCGCCGACTTCAGCCGCGTGCAAGTCGCCGTCGCCGGCCCCGACCGCGTCAAAGTGTCGAACGCCTCCGGCAGCGCGCGGCCTGCCACGCTCAAGGTGACGGTCGGCTTCGACGGCGGCTTTCAGGGCGAAGCCGGCGTAAGCTACGCCGGACCCGCCGCGCAGGAGCGCGGGCAACTGGCGGCCGATATCGTCAAGCAACGGCTGGCGCGGCTCAACGGCAATGCCGATCTGCGCGTCGACCTGATCGGGGTGAGTTCGCTGTTCGCGACCGCGGGGCTAAGCTCCGCCGACGCGCAGGACGTGCGGCTGCATGTAACGCTGCGCGCGCGCGAGAAGGAAGATGCCGAGCTTATGCTGTGGGAAGTTGAATCGCTGCTCTGTTGCGGGCCGGCGGGCGGCGGCGGCTACCGCGGCGCCATAACGCCCTGCGTTATGACCAAGTCGGTGCTGATCCCGCGCGAGCGGGTGAGGCCGACGTTCGACATCAAGGTCGCATGACCGCGCCCGGCCGTAACGCGCCCCGAATCGTGCGCGACATCGCGCATGCGCGCGCCGGCGACAAGGGCAATACCTCGAACGTGAACGTATGGGCCTATGATCCCGCCGATTACGAATTGCTCAAACGCGTTCTGACGCCGGAGCGCATCAAGCGGGCCTTCCCGCACCTCGTCCGCGGCACAGTCACACGCTATGAGCTGCCGCATCTTTGCGGCCTCAACTTCGTCATGCAGGACGCGCTTGAGGGCGGAGTCAATGCCTCGCTCAATCTCGACTCGCACGGCAAGTCCTGGAGCTACCTCGTTCTGGGGCTCGCACTGAACGATGAGACGCGCGGATAGCCGGCGGCTCAGGCCGCCAACACTTCTCGGATGCGCGAGCGGATATTTTCCCGCTGCTCGACCGGGGTGTCCCTGCCGAGCCTGGTCTCGTAGGCGATCTTCGCCGGCCGCTTCAACACGACGATGCGGTCGCCAAGCTGCAACGCCTCATCGATCGAATGGGTAATAAAGACGGCCGTCTTCTTGTTCTCGCGCACCAGATTGGCGAATTCATCGCGTAACCGCTGCCCGGTCATTTCATCGAGCGCGGAAAACGGTTCGTCACAGAGCAGAAGATTGGCGTCGGTGGCGAACGCCCTGGCGATGCTCACCCGCTGGCGCATTCCGCCCGACAAAGCGTGCGGATAATCCTTTTCATGCCCGTTCAATCCGAGCTTGGAAAGCCAGTGCTGTGCGATCTCGCGGCGCGTCTCCTTCGGTACGTCGAGCATCTCCAGGCCCAGCTCGACGTTGCCGATCGCGGTACGCCACGGCAAAAGCCGGTCGTTCTGAAAGACAACAGCGATTTTTCCGCGAAACCAATCGAACTCTCTAAAAGGATCTCTGCCGGCGACCAGAACATTTCCCCCGGACGGATCGAGCAGACCGGCGATCATGTTGAACATCGTCGATTTGCCGCACCCTGTCTTGCCGAGCAAGGCAACTATGTCGCCGCTGTGTATTTCCAGCGAAATGTCGTCGACCGCACACAGCACATTGTCGCGATTGCGGCTGTCGCGCAAAAATGCCTTGGTGACGTGATCGAACTTGATTTCAACATTGGAAATCGCGAACGGCCCGACCGTCATATCGTGCGCTCCAAAATCGCGCGGTAGCGGAAGACGTTGGTCTCGATCAGCGAGATAATCTGCTGCACGACAACGACAAAGAAGACGATTTGCAACGTCCATGCGAGCGCGCCCGCCATGTCGAACAGCTGTTGTTGCTGCATCAACTGATAGCCGATTCCGTCGGTGGCGCCGACGAGCTCCGCGACCACGACAACGCGCGACGCGTTGCCGAGATTTACCTTCCAGGCGGTGAGCACTTCCGGAAGAATGGCCGGAACGACCAGCGCGGTCAGTATTTTTCGGCGCTTCGGGCGGAACGACTGCACCATTTCGATCAGGTCCTTCTGCATTCCACGCAAGGCATCAAGAATTTGGAACGTGAAGGCCGGCAGCGTCGTCACCACCATGATGAAAAAAATGCGAAACTCCGTGCCGCGAAACCAGATGATCGCGAAGACGACCCAGGATAGCGCCGGAATACCCTGAAAGAACGTCAGGATTGGCGAAATGAACTTATCGAGGAAGCGAAAACGCATCATGAACGACGCGAATATAGCCCCCAGGATGAATGCGCCCGCGAGCCCGCCAAGAATGCGGCTGACCGTCGCCAACACATCGGAAAACTGCCGCCAGCTTTCCAGTATATTGAGCGTGCGATTGAAGATGTTGCCGAGCGATGGAAACACGAACGCCGGCATCACCAGGGCCACCGCCTGCCACACCACGGCAAGGAAAATGAACGGGACCGCGATCATCGCCGCGCGGCGGACAAATGACTCTATCCCGTTCATTTTTGGCCCGATGATCCCAATCAGCGGCTACGCCTGCATTCGGAGAGAGTTATTGCCTCGGCCCATCGTAAAACGTTTTCGTGGTTGGCTCCTTGGGCAGAATGTCGACGTCGAGACCGATCTTGTATATCAAATCGAGTTCCTTCTTGACGTCGGAGGCCCACGTAATACTCATGCCAAGGCGATCATTCGCCTTGATCAAGGCGGCGATGGCCTTTTGTGATTCCGCGGTCCCCCTGGGCTCGATCAACTTGCTCGCCTCATCGGGGTGCGCCAGCGTCCAATCGGCGGCCGCCTTGTATGCATTGTATAGTTTGGGCACAAGAGTGGGGTGTTCGTTCACCCATTTGGTATGTGCGGCGACGCCCAGATACGGGATGCTTTTGCTGCCCGCGAACTTCTTCCACGTCTCGTTGATTTTCAGATCGAGTGTGCGCGCGTCGGGCTTTCTCGCCTCGAGCACGTCATAACCGGGGCTCCACATATGGATCGCGGCTGCGCGATCGGTCATTGCATAGGCCACCAGCCCGGGAGGAGCCGTGTTGACGACCGACACCTTCGACATGTCGACGCCCTGCTGCTTCGCAAACCAGGTAAAAATACGATAACTCGAGGTGCTCTTGGCGGCGGCCATGTCCTTACCTTCGATGTCCTTCAGCGTCTTGACGTCCGGCCGCGAGGTCACGACGTAGGACCAGTAGTCAAACAGATTGAAGAGGTACTGCACGTCGATGCCGCGAGCGGCGGCCAATCCGACCGTGAGCACGGCCGCGCTGCCGCCGACCTGAAACTCGCCGGTGTTGAACTGCACCGTGTAGGCATCCGGTGGCCGTTCGGTAAACGTGACATCGAGGCCGTTCTTCTCGTCCAGTTTGTTGGCTTTGATGATCGGCGGCAGGAACGCGCCCAGAGAAGGCGGACCAAAAATGACGATCGTCACCTTGTCCAACGCTTGCGCGCTCACCGGCGCCATGTACAAGGTTCCGGCCATGCACAGGACCGCTCCTATCAACCTCAGCGATTTCATAACGATTCCTCCCTTGAATCCCATTCGCCCCGACCGTTGGTCGGCGAACGCTCGGACCTTTTGAGCCGCAGCGCATTGTCTGCGTTCGACGCGGTGTGCCCCGCGGGCCGTTGGCGTAATTATGTCAGACATGACGGCGGTTTAGCGAGGGCTAAATTCGTGATAGCTGCCATCGTATCTGGTTAATTGCCACATGCCGCCGTTCGCGCGTAAGTTTACATCGCCCATGATCGTATCAATCGAAACGCCACGGATCGCGTAAAGACCCGCGCGGAAGTGCCAGAATGAGCGCGCCATTTCCAGCGGCCAGTGCCGACTTCTTCATCGATCTGTATCATCGCTACTTGCGCGATCCCGGATCCGTCGATCCCGGCTGGAAACCTTTTTTCGAAGATATCTACGGGCCGCCCCCGGACGCGAAATCCGCAGCCGTCCCTGGCGTCGAAGCCGCAGCCGCGCGACTGATCGAAGCCCATCGGCAGCGCGGGCACTTCGCCGCAAAGCTCGATCCGCTTTCGCTATGGGCGCCGGCGGCACCGCCTGAGCTGCTGCCCGCCACTTTTGGCATCGATGACGCCGCGCTCGACACCGAAGTCCGCGCACCGGAAAGTTTCGGACTTGAACGCTGCACCTTGCGCACGCTCATTGCCCGCTTACGTGCGGCCTATGCGGGCTCGATCGGATTTGATTTCGCGCACGTCGAAGATCACGCCGCGCGCGGCTGGCTACAGCAAGTCGCCGAACACGGTTCGGCGCAACCCGATGCCGCTGCCCGCCGTGCCGCCGGCGAACGCATCATCGAAGCCGATGATTTCGAACAGTTCATGAACCGCCGCTTCCTCGGCAAAAAGCGTTTCGGCGCCGAGGGATGCGAGGCAATGCTGCCATGGTTCGACGCGCTGCTGGAAAAGAGCGCGACGTTCGGCGTCGAGAAGGTCGTCATCGGCGGCACTGCGCGTGGGCGCCTCAATGTGATGGCGAACATCGTCGGCAAGCCGATCACCGCCATCTTTTATGAAATGAAAGGGCATCGCCCCTTCCACGACGACATTCGCGTTTCCGGCGATGTGCCCTATCATTTCGGCTATACGGCCGAGCGCAGCTACGGCAGCGCGACGCTGAAGATTCTTTATTGCCATAATCCGTCGCACCTTGAAGCCATCAATGGCGTAGCGCAGGGCCGCGTTCGCGCGCAACAAAGTGAATACGAGAACGAACAAGCCGGCTGGCGCGCGGTTCTCGGCGTCACGGTCCACACCGACGCCTCCTTTGCCGGCCAGGGCGCCGTGGCGGAAGTGCTGCAATTGAGCCGCGTGCCGGCCTACCGGACGGGCGGCACGATCCGTGTCGTCATCAATAACCAGGTCGGCTTCACCACCGATCCAGGCAATGGCCGCAGTTCCACATTTTGCACGGATGTGGCCAAGATCGTCGGCGCTCCGGTCTTGCACGTGAACGGCGACGATATCGACGCCGTTTGGCGTTGCGCCGAGATCGCGTCCGAATACCGGCACCGCTTCAACGCCGATATCGTCGTCGATCTCGTCTGCTATCGCCGCCGCGGCCATAACGAAGTCGACGAGCCGGCTTTCACACAGCCGAAAATGTACAAACGCATTGGGGACCATCCGACCGTCCGCCAGAGCTATCTCGCGCGACTGATCGGCGATGGCGTTTTAACGGAAGAAGACGAAAAACGGATATCGCGCGATTATATCGGGCGGCTCGAGGCCTCTTATGAAGCCATCGAGAGTTTCCGCCCGAACAGCGTTGAGACTTTCGGGCGCGGCGATTCCGGCGCCAATGGCCGAACAGCCGGCGCGGTCAGTGAACCGCCGACCGGCATCGCACCGGAGCGGTTGCAGGCCATCGGCTTGTCGCTGTCGCGGCCGCCTGAAGGCGTTGCGGTCAATTCCAAGATCGTGCGTCAGCTAGCCGAGCGTGAAGCCGCCATCCGCAGTGGCGAGAACATCTCATGGCCGTTCGCCGAGGCGCTCGCCTACGGCTCGCTGGCCTGCGAAGGTATCGAGGTGCGCGTGAGCGGGCAGGACACGCCACGCGGCGCTTTTTCGCAACGGCACTTTATTCTGGTCGACCAGGACACCGGCGCGCTTCACGAGCCGCTGAATCGAATACAGCCAGAGCAGGCGCGCTGCGCGGTCATCGGCAGCCCGCTTATCGAGTATGCGGTGCTCGGCTTCGAATACGGCTATTCGCTGGATACACCGGAAAGCCTTGTCGTTTGGGAGGCGCAGTTCGGCGACTTCGCCAACCTCACCCAGGTGATCATCGATCAGTTCATCGCCTCCGGCCAAGACAAATGGCTCGATGCCTCAGGTCTGACGCTGCTGCTGCCGCACGGCTTGGAGGGACAAGGTCCGGATCATTCGTCGGCACGCATCGAGCGCTTCCTGCAGCTTTGCGCGGGCGGCAACATGCGGATCGCCAACTGCACGACACCGGCGAATCTTTTCCATCTACTGCGCTCGCAAGCCAAGGCGAGACCGCGGCGTCCACTTATCGTGTTCACGCCGAAATCTCTGCTGCGGCACAAGCAGGTCGTGTCGCGAGCGGAGGATTTCCTGCTGACCTCGTCGTTCAGACGCGTGATCGGCCCCGACAAAGTCGCGGGGGTGGTTCGGCGCGTGGTCATCTGCAGCGGTAAGATCTATTTCGACTTGTACGCAAAGATAGTCGAACTTGGAATCATCGACGTCGCCCTCGTTCGCATCGAGCAGCTTTATCCCTTCCCGGAAGGCGTGCTGAAAGCGGAGCTGGCACGATTTCCGAATGCCGAATTTGTCTGGTGCCAGGAAGAGCCGCGAAATATGGGCGCTTGGCATTACCTCGACGACAAAATCGAGAAAGCTCTTCGTGACGTCGGCAATGGCACCAAATGGCCGCGCTGCGTCAGTCGCCCGGAAAATCCATCAACCGCCATCGGCACAACCAGCGAGCACGAGGCCGACCAGCGACGGCTTGCCGAGATGGCCGTGGCCGGTTACGAATGAAACACCCACCTCAAACGCACGTTGAATCCGAATGATGGCTGCCGTCCGTGCATCGTCCGATTGAACGCCCGCACGCTAGTATGCGTCCAAGTCAAGAAAACAATGCCATGATCATCGACATGCATTCCCATTTCGTGCCGCAAGCCTTGCTCGACGACTTGGCGAAGCAAAGCGCGTTCCCTTCGGTGAAGACGACGATGGAGAAGGGTGGCCTATGCATGTCCTTCGCCGGCAACAAGCCGACGCGGCCGGTCATGCCGCTGATGAGCGACGTCACCAAGCGTCGCGAATGGTTGGCCGCCCAGCGCATCGACAAGCAGGTGGTCGGCGGCTGGCTCGACATGTTCGCCTACGAGTTGCCGCCGGAAGAAGGCGCCGATTGGAGCCGCTACCTGAATGAATATCTGCTCAACGGTGTGACGCAAATTCCGGAACTCATTCCGATTGCGACCGTGCCGATGCAGAGCGGCAAACTTGCCGCCAAGGTGCTCAACGAAGCGCTCGATGCCGGATTCCACGGCGCCATGATCGGCACGCAGCCGAAGGGACTAGGTGGCGTGCTCGACAACCCTGATCTCGACCCGTTCTGGGAGGTGGCGTCCGCGCGCAACGCCACGCTCCTCCTTCACCCTATGTTCGCAACCGGCGACGACCGTCTGGCGGACTACGGTCTCGTCAATGCCGTCGGCCGCGTGACCGATACGACGCACGCCGTCGCGCGGCTGCTCTATTCGGGTCATCTCACGCGCTATCCCGAGGTAAAGCTCGTGCTGTCGCATGGCGGCGCTGCCATCCCCTTTGTGATGGGGCGGCTGCAGCGCAGCTATCTGGCCAATAAAACTCCAGGCGATCCGGCTGAGGGCTTTAGGCGGCTGTACTTCGACAGCATCGTGTTCAATCCACGTGCGCTGCGCTTTGTTTGCGAAGCCGCCGGCGTCGATAAAATGATGATGGGCTCCGACTTTCCCTTCTCCGTCGGCGACCTGGAGCCGCGCAAAATCGTCGAGGCGTCGGGGTTCGGCGACAAGGAACGCAGCGCCATTATCGGCGGCACCGCGGCTAAACTTTTCCATATCGAGATCAGTGTGGAGGCTCACTGATGCCGGTCGTTTCCATGACGGTGAACGGGAAGCCGGTCAGCGCCGACGTCGAGCCGCGCACGCTGCTGGTCGAACTCCTGCGCACGCATCTCGGATTGACCGGAACACATGTCGGTTGCGACACGAGCCAGTGCGGCTGCTGCACGGTTCATGTCGACGGCATCGCGCTCAAGTCCTGCACCGCACTGGCCATTTCGTTGAACGGCACCGCCGTGACGACGATCGAAGGCCTTGCGGCTGACGGGAAATTGCATCCCATGCAGGAGGCCTTCCACGAGCACCATGCGTTGCAGTGCGGGTTTTGCACCCCCGGCATGATCATGTCCGCCATCGACATGGTCCGCCGCAACGGCCACGATCTCGATGAGCGAACGGTGCGCAAGCAGCTCGAGGGCAACATCTGCCGTTGCACCGGTTATCACAACATCGTCAAGGCCGTTCAGGCCGGCGCCGCAGCCATGAAGGGACCATGACGGCACCTCCCGGGAGTACGCGCGATGTACGAGTTTGACTATCACCAGCCCAAGAGCGTCGACGAGGCGGCCGACCTGCTTGCCGCGAAAGACAATGCAAAGCTGCTCGCCGGCGGCATGAGCCTTTTGCCGACGCTCAAACTGCGTCTGGCGCAGTATTCGAACGTCGTCGATCTTGCCGCGCTCGAAGGCATCAGCGGCATCAAGCGCGACGGCGCCGCACTCGTCATCGGCGCCATGACGCGTCACTACGATGTCGCGAGTTCCGACGTGGTCAGGAAAGCGATCCCCGCTTTGGCGGCGCTGGCCGGCGGCATCGGCGACCCGCTGGTGCGCAATCGCGGCACCCTCGGCGGCTCCATCGCCAACGCCGATCCCGCCGCCGATTATCCGGCCGCGGTGCTGGGCCTTGGCGCCACGGTCGTCACCAACAAGCGCAGCATTGCTGGCGACGATTTCTTCACCGGGCTATTTGAGACGGCCTTGGAGCCCGCCGAAATCATAAAAGCGGTACGCTTCCCGATCCCGCTCGCCACCGGCTACGTCAAGTTCCCCAATCCGGCGTCGCGCTTTGCCCTCGTCGGCGTGTTCGTCGCCAAGATCGCCAATGGCGTTCGCGTCGCGGTGACCGGCGCCGGTCCTTGCGTATTCCGGCTCACGGATGCGGAAGCGGCGCTATCGAAGAAGTTCACCGCGAGCGCCGTCGACGACATCAAGGTCGACCCGGGCACTCTGAGCAGCGACCTGCACGCCACGGCTGAGTACCGGGCGCACGCGGTCGCCGTCATGCTCAAGCGCGCCGTCGACGCTGCGATACAAGCGCCCAAACCCCAATGATACGGCCATCCGGAGATATCGCATGAGCCAAAGCGCAACCGGCGCCGGAATCGGACAACCGGTCCGCCGCTTGGAGGACAAGCGGCTCATCACCGGACAAGGCCGCTTCAGCGACGACATGAACCTGCCCGGACAGGTGCACGCCGTGATGCTGCGCTCGCCGCATGCGCATGCGCGGATCAAGTCGATCGAAATCAAGAACGCCATGGCCGTGCCCGGCGTTCTCGCCGTGCTCACCGGCAAGGACTTGTTGTCCGACGGCTTAAAACCGATTCCGCATATTCCTCTCCTGGCCCATCCGGCGGAGATCCAGCCGGTCAACAGCGACGGCACGCCGATGTTCACGGCGCCGCATTATCCGCTGGCCATCGACAAGGTCCGCTATGTCGGGGAGGCAATCGCCGTCGTTGTTGCTAGGTCAATCGCGGCGGCCAAGGACGGATCCGAGCAGATCGAGGTCGACTATGAGCCCCTCCCCGCCGTGACCGATACGGCAGCGGCGGCGGAACCCGACGCGCCGCGCCTGTTCGACGAAGCAAAGTCCAATGTCTGTCTCGATGCGCAACTCGGCGACAAAGCCAAGACCGAGGCCGCCTTTGCGCGCGCCGCTCATGTCGCCAAATTCGAAACCTGGGTCCAGCGCATCACCGGCGCGCCGATGGAGCCGCGCGCGGCACTCAGCGAATACAATCCGGAAACCAAGCGCTACACCTTGTACGCCGGCAGCGGCGGCGCGGTGCGCCTGAAGAACGACCTTGCGACCGTGCTGGGGGTTCCTTCAGACTCCGTCCGGGTCATCATGCACGATGTCGGCGGCAATTTCGGCACGCGCGGCATGATCTACCCGGAATTCTGTCTCGCGGCCTGGGCCGCACGCTGCGTCGGCCGCCCGGTCAAATGGCTGTGCGAGCGCAGCGAAGCCTTCCTCTGCGACTACCAGGGGCGCGATCTGGCGGTGATGGCCGAGCTCGCTCTCGACTCCGAGGGCAATTTCCTCGCCATGCGCGGGTCCAACATCGGCAATGCCGGCGCGCATACGACGAACTTTTCGCCGCTGCAAAAAGGCGTCGAGATCATGTCGAGCATCTACCGGATGCCGGCGGCGAGCTTCCGCGCCCGCGCCGTGCTCAGCAACACCTCACCCACGCGCCCATACCGCAGCGCCGGCCGCCCGGAAGTCATGTACGTCATGGAGCGGCTGATCGATCTTGCCTGCCGCGACTTCGGGTTCGACCGGGTCGACATTCGCCGCCGCAATCTGCTCACGCCGGACGAACTGCCCTACAGGAATCCGTTCGGCATGACCTACGACAGCGGACACTACCAGGAGGTTATGGACTGGGCGTTGAGAGAAGGCGATTGGGGCGGCTTCCCCGAGCGCCGCGCCGAAGCGCGTCAACGCGGCAAATACCGCGGCATCGCCATCGCCAACTATGTCGACACCGCCACCGGGCAGCCGCGCGAACGCACCGAAATCACCATCCAGCGCGACGGCTGGATCGACGTCGTCATTGGAACGGTATCGAACGGCCAAGGCCATGAGACGAGCTTCGCGCAATTGATCAATGAATGGTTCGCCGTCCCGCTCGACAAGGTGCGGATCATCACGCACGACACCGACATCGTGAAGGTCGGCGGCGGCACCCATTCCGGACGCGGCATGCGGCTCGCGAGCTACATCATGAAGATCGCATCCGACGAGATCATACACAAAGCCAAGCGGCTTGCTGGCCATCTGCTGGAAGCCGCGCCGGGCGACATCGCCTTTGGCGGCGGAAAGTTCTGGGTCAAGGGCACCGACCGCGCCATCGGCCTGTTCGCGCTCGCGGCCGCGTCAGTCGAACGCAACGATCTGCCCGACGATTTGCGCGGTCCCTTGGCCGCTACTTGCGACAAGGTCGTCAAGGAAGCCGCCTTCCCCTATGGCGCCCATGTCTGCGAGGTAGAGGTCGACCCGGTGATGGGTAACGTCGAGATCGTGCGCTACACCACTGTCGACGACGTCGGGCGCGCCGTTAATCCGCTGATCATTCACGGGCAAACCCATGGCGGCATCGCCCAAGGCGTCGGCCAGGCGTTGCTTGAACATTGCGCCTACAATGCCGGCAGCGGGCAGCTGATGTCCGGCTCGTTCATGGACTACGCCATGCCGCGCGCCGACAATTTCCCGTTCTTCAACACGCAGATCAGCGAAGTGCCGACTCCCGAGCACCCGCTCGGCATCCGACCGGCCGGCGAAGGCGGCACGGCGCCAGCGCTCGCCGTCACCGTCAATGCGATTGTCGACGCGCTGGCCGATCTCGGCGTTCGTCACGTCGAAATGCCGGCCACGCCGGAACGGGTCTGGCGCGCCATTCATGGCAAGCCGGACCTGTCGCCGACGCTTGCCGCCAACAACTAGACGCTAGAAGCCATAGAGGTGCGCCGGATTGTCGACCGGGATTCGTTTGCGCTGCGCCTGGTCACCGGCAAAGAGCGCTATCAGTTCTGCCGGTTCTGCGCCAAGCGCTAATCCGGTCGCAGCCGCGGATCACATCATCGGGCACATGCTGCGCCGCGCCGTCGCGCACAAGATCGACCTGACCTTGCATCGAATGGTCTTTGCGCACCTGCAATCTTATTAGCAGCGGCGCGCCGCCGACCGGCTTTGAATCGGCAGCGTGGACCAGCTAAGCTCTTGATTTGCTTGGCGCTCCCTAGGGGACTCGAACCCCTGTTTTCGCCGTGAGAGGGCGACGTCCTGGGCCGCTAGACGAAGGGAGCTTGGGCCAAGGCCTTCGAGATAGCCTCGATCACCGGAGCACGCAAGCACACTCGTTCAGGGCGCCTACCTTGCGGCCGGCGGCCCGGCATTCCACCCTGATTAGGAATTCGGGAGCGCTCCACATGATCGATAAAATTGCTAGTCTCGTGAACGCCGACGCCAAGCTGGTCCGGCGCGGCCGCTTCGTCGACACCACTTTCATGGTCGCCATCGACGAGGCCTATACGCTCATCCGCATCCAGGAAGGCCGCATCGTCAAGGTGACGCCGGGGCCGTTCATCACGCCCGACTACAGCTTCGCGCTGCGCGCCTCGCGCGGCGTGTGGGAAAAGTTCTGGCAGCCGCTGCCGCCGCTTGGCTTCACCGACATCTTCGCGCTGGTCAAACAGAAACTGATGCGGGTCGAAGGCGACATCCATCCCTTCATGGCCAACCTGCTCTATTTCAAGGACGTGATCGCCGCGCCGCGCCAAATAAAGCAAAAAGAGGCCGTGCGATGAACCCACGCTTCGAACCCATCACCGGCCGCTATCTGCATCTCGACCTGCTCGGCAAGCCGCACCGGCTTTATGTCGAGGAAGCGGGCCAAGGCATTCCCCTGCTCTGCCTGCACACCGCCGGCTCCGATGCGCGGCAATATCGCGGCCTGATGAACGATGTGCGCATCACGGCGAACTTTCGCGTCATCGCTTTCGACATGCCTTGGCACGGCAAGTCGTCGCCGCCCTCCGGCTGGCAGGACACCGAATACCAGCTCACCTCGCGCGACTATGTGCGCATGATCGTGGAAGTCGCCGACGCGCTCGGCCTCGACAAACCGGTCGCCATGGGCTGCTCGATCGGCGGACGCATCGTGCTGCATCTCGCGCATGAGTGCCCGGAACGCTTCCGCGCACTAATCGGCCTGGAATCGGCGGCGCACACCGAGCCTTATTACGACCTATCTTGGCTCAACCGGCCCGACGTGCACGGCGGCATGGTCTGCGCCGGCGTGATTTCCGGTCTGGTGGCGCCGACGGCGCCGGACGACGGCCGCTGGGAAACGCTGTGGCATTACATGCAGAGCGGCCCGGGCGTGTTCAAAGGCGACCTGCATTTCTACATGATCGACGGCGACATCCGCGGCAAGCTCCGCGAGATCGACATCACGCGCTGTCCGCTCTTTCTGCTCACTGGCGAATACGACTATTCCTGCACCGCCGAGGGCACGCTGGCGGTCGCTGAGCGCACGGGTGCCGAGGCGGTGATCATGAAGGACCTCGGCCATTTCCCGATGAGCGAGGATCCGGAGAAATTCAATTCTTATCTGTTGCCAGTGCTAGAGAAGATCAGGGGATAACCGTCATTCCGGGACGGCCCGAGGGGCCGGACCCGGAATCCAGAACCAGACCCAGTGCTTGTTTCTGGATTCCGGGTTCGCCGCTTCGCGGCGCCCCGGAATGACTGACCTAGCGCTTTTGTTCGAGCCGCAGCCGCCCAAGCGGCTTCAGCGTATCCGGATCGAAGGTGCGCAGTTCGGTCACGCCGCCGACCTCGATCGTCACCACGATGTGATCGCTGCCGACCGCGGTCGAGATCACCTTGGCGCCGGCCGGCAGCGCCTCAGTGACGTCGGCGAGCGACGGGGCGCTTTCCTTCACATGGAAAAG
Source organism: uncultured Alphaproteobacteria bacterium (assembly GCA_963821785.1). Lineage (GTDB taxonomy): Bacteria > Pseudomonadota > Alphaproteobacteria > Rhizobiales > Xanthobacteraceae > Pseudolabrys. The sequence goes on from CAWGFC010000003.1 coordinate 130,651, forward strand.
GCGGTAGCCGATGACGATGAGCACGACAGCAATGGCGACGAAGGTCGTCGTCATAATGACGATCATCATCCGCCGCACCCTGGCGATCGCCGCGGCGGCTTCCGAATTCGAGGGCGTCTGGTCGTCGGACATCGGCTACCATGGCTGAAGTGACAATCGAGGCAATCAAGATCGCCGCCGAAGAAGAAGGCCAGCGGCTCGACCGCGTGCTCACCGCCCGCATCCCCGCACTGTCGCGTTCGCGCCTCAAGGCGCTGATCCTCGACGGTCGCGTCGCAATCGCGGCGCGCACGATCCGCGATCCGGCCAGCCACGTCAAATCCGGCGACACCGTCACCGTCACGCTGCCGGCGCCCGAGCAAGCCAAGCCCGCGGGCGAGGCTATCCCCCTCAATGTCGTTTACGAGGACGATGCGCTGATCGTGATCGACAAGCCGAAGGGCCTGGTGGTGCACCCGGCCGCGGGCCACGCCAAGGGCACGCTGGTCAACGCGCTAATCGCCCACTGCGGCGACAGTCTGTCCGGCATCGGCGGGGTCAAGCGGCCGGGCATCGTGCACCGGCTCGACAAGGACACCACCGGCCTCATGGTCGTCGCCAAGACCGACGCCGCCCACCGCGATCTCAGCGACCAGTTCGCCAACAAGACCGAAAGCGGTATCGAGCGTGGCTATCTTGCCTTGGTCTGGGGCGCGCCGACGCAGCCGAAGGGCATCATCGACGCGCCGCTCGACCGCCACCCGCATTCCCGCGACAAGCGCGCCGTGCGCGAAGGCGGCCGGGAAGCCGTGACCCATTGGCAGGTGCTGGAGCGATTCGCCAGGCCGGACGGCAAGCCGGTGGCAAGCCTATTGGCCTGTACGCTGGAGACCGGCCGCACCCACCAGATCCGGGTGCATCTGGCCCATATCGGCCATCCAATCCTCGGCGACGCCACCTACGGCACCGGCTTCAAAACCAAGGCCAGCCTGCTTTCCCTGGACGCCCGCGCTGCGCTTGAGGGTCTTGGCAGACAGGCTTTGCATGCTTATCTACTGGGCATCAAACATCCCCAAACCGGAAAAAGCCTGCGGTTCCAATCGGAACTGCCGGGCGATTTGCGTCGTTTACGTGATGCCCTGGCTACGGAAAACCGCAACCAAGGGCGGCAACGGACGAAATAGGCCAATCTAGACAATGGCTTGGTCGTTAACGTCGGGGTCACGGCGACGTGACGGGCCAATACTGGTTTTCGGTGTCCGGTTCCGCTATGCTGCACCTGCGATCAAGCTTTCGCGGTCGCACAATCGGATGCGTGCCGTCGGCTCGGGGAGCGGCGGCGACAATCGCCCGCCGATTCACCGGGGGCAAAATAAGGAGGGCGCTATCATGGCCCGTTCAGCCGCTTTGCCGGCACTCAAGGCCGAATCCGGCCTTTCTCACTACCTGGAAGAAATCCGCCGGTTCCCCATGTTGGAACCGCAGGAAGAATACATGCTGGCACGCAGCTGGCGTGAGCACGGCGATCGTGAAGCCGCGCACAAGCTCGTCACCAGCCATCTCCGCCTGGTCGCCAAGATCGCCATGGGCTATCGCGGCTACGGCCTGCCGATCTCGGAAGTCGTTTCTGAGGGCAATGTCGGCCTGATGCAGGCGGTCAAGCGTTTCGAGCCCGAGAAGGGCTTCCGGCTCGCCACTTACGCCATGTGGTGGATCAAGGCCGCCATCCAGGAATACATCCTGCGCTCGTGGTCGCTGGTGAAGATGGGCACCACCGCCAACCAGAAGAAGCTGTTCTTCAACCTGCGCAAGGCCAAGAGCAAGATTTCCGCGCTCGACGAAGGCGACCTGCGGCCCGATCAGGTCAAGATCATCGCCAAGCGGCTGGGCGTTAACGAGCAGGACGTCGTCGATATGAACCGACGCCTGGGCGGCGATGCTTCGCTCAACGCGTCGATTCGCGACGACGGCGAAAGCGGCGAATGGCAGGATTGGCTTGTCGACGATGCGCCCAGTCAGGAACGCATCCTGGCCGATCACGAGGAAAGCGATAATCGTCACCAGGCGCTGATCGGCGCGCTCGACGTGCTCAACGACCGCGAACGGCGCATCTTCGAGGCGCGCCGTCTCGCCGACGATCCGATTACGCTCGAGGATCTGGCCGCCGAATTCGGCGTCTCGCGCGAGCGCGTGCGCCAGATCGAGGTGCGCGCCTTCGAGAAGGTGCAGAAGGCGGTGAAGCACCGCATCGCCGCCATGGAGCAGCCGGCAGCAACGCCGGCGATCTCCAGCGCGGTGCACTAAGGCGCTTGCCGCGACATTCAAAAATTCAAATGGCGGGGAGCAATCCCGGCCATTTTCGTATTGTCTGAAGAATCTAACGAGGCTTACTCGCCCCACGCCCTGAACGCTTCCTCGAATGCGCGCACACCGGGCGTGCCCTTCTCCAAGGCGAGGATGGCGCGCTTGCCGCTGGTGTAGACGATCGGCACATCGAACCAGTCGCGATCCTTGAGCAGCTGGATATTGCGCTGCACGTCGACATCGACCGCCGACAGACCGACCAGGAAATAGCCGTTGGTCACTTTCACGGCAATGCCGGCGAGCGGCACGCCGCGCGCCTGCTCATCCTGCTTCATCAGTACGCCGGGCACGTTGGCAATGCCGCCTTCGGAGAAATCCGCCGGCAGCGTGAACTGGATCTCGATCGTGTGGCTCGCCGGCAGCGCCTTGTCGGTGTTGCGGCGCAGCGACCAGGTCATGCGCATGTGCCGCTCTGGGATTTCCACATCGGCGCGGATCGCGAGCTCCGGCGCAAGCCCCGGCCCCGGCGATACCGTCTCAGTGCGCCAGAGCGCCGAGCCGACATAGCGCTTGCCCTTCGGATCGGTCGGATCCTCGTCGTAGAGCACGACCTTTTGCGCAACCGCAGCCGCCGGCGCGTTGGCGGGCACCGTTGTGCCGCTCGCCGGTCCGATGCGGTCGGCGATCTTCGGCTTGGTTGCGGGAGTGGCCCCTTCACGCGGCTTCGGCGCCGGCGCTTTGCGATAACTCGCCACCGTCGCCATGATGGTGTGGCGCTGCCAGTAGGCGCCGCCGGCGAGGCCCGCCAATACCAGCAGCAGCAGGAAAAACCGAATGACGCGGCCGTACGAACGCGCCGGGCGCGCGTAGATCCGCTCGTTCCCGTCGAAGCGCGATGACGAAGGCGGCGGAGCGGCCGCATGCTCCAATGGCGTAGCCCGCTCATCGGCATGCGGCGCTTCGCCCGGGTCGTACGCTTCCGCCGCGGCCGGCGCGAAATGCGGCTCGGCCGGCGGCTGCCCGATATCGCTCATACGTGGCGGATGATCGCCGGGCACCGCGTCGTAGACCTCGTGCGCCGACCGATTGGCCGCCGCGGCCGCCCCACCGAGGCTCTCGGCGTCGGCCACGGTTTCGCGGAAGCCGCGCAGGCCCTGATCCAATATGGACTTTTGCTGATCGGACACCTCGACAGTGTCCGGCCGCATGTGCTTGACCGCATCCGCCTCGACCCTGCGGATCGCGTCCTCGAGCGCCAGCCTCTCGCGCGTGATGTCGGCCTCGTCGAGCGCCGGCTCGACGCTGCGCAACTGATTGACCAGCGCGGTGCGCGCCCGCTCGTACAACGCCCGGCGGTTTTCGCCGGTGTTCTTGTCGAGGCCGTTAACCGCGCGTCCGATCAGAGGGTAATAGTCAGTCATTGGCTGTCATTTTACTTGAGCATGATCCATTCCGAAAACCGGTCCCCACTTTTCGGGATCGTGCTCCTGTGACCCTACTTCATGTCCTTTTTTGGCAATCATAGCTCAAATGGGTTCTTCATCAGGATCGTGTCCTCGCGCTCGGGGCTGGTCGAGAGCAGAGCCACCGGACATCCCACCAGCTCTTCGACCCGGCGCACATATTTTATGGCCTGCGCCGGCAATTGCCCCCACGAACGCGCGCGCGCCGTCGGCTCGTTCCAGCCCGCAATGGTCTCGTAGACCGGCTCGACCCGAGCCTGCGCACGTTCGCCGGCCGGAAGATAGTCGATCTGGCGGCCGTCGAGCCGGTAGGCCACGCAGACGTTGATCTCGTCGAAGCCGTCGAGAATGTCGAGCTTGGTAAGCGCAAGGCCGTCGATGCCGCAGTTTAGCACGGTCTGGCGCACCAGCACCGCGTCGAACCACCCGCAGCGGCGCGCCCGGCCGGTGACGGTACCGAATTCGCGGCCGCGTTCGCCCAGCGTCTTGCCGATCTCATTGCGCATCTGGTCGGTCGGGAACGGTCCCTCGCCCACCCGCGTAGTGTAGGCCTTGCAGATGCCGAGCACGTAATCGATCGCGTTCGGCCCGACGCCGCTGCCGGTCGCCGCCTGCGCCGCCACCGTGTTGGAGGAGGTAACGTAAGGATAGGTGCCGTGGTCGATGTCGAGCAGCGCACCCTGCGCGCCTTCGAACAGGATGCGCTTGCCCTCGCGCCGCTTGGCGTCGAGTAACGACCATACCGAATCCATATAAGGGAGAACCTGCGGCGCGATCCCAGCGAGATAGTCGTAGATCGTCGCGCTATCGAGTTCGGTGAGACCGAGGCCGCGGCGCAGCGCGTTGTGATGGGCGAGCAGGCGCTCGATCTTGGGCGTCAGCGCCGGCAGATCGGCCAGATCCATGAAGCGGATGGCGCGCCGGCCGACTTTGTCTTCATAGGCGGGCCCGATGCCGCGCTTGGTGGTGCCGATGCGGGTCGCCGAATTGTCCGCCTCGCGCACCGCTTCCAGTTCGCGATGCAGCGGCAGGATCAGCGGCGCGTTTTCGGCGATGCGCAAATTGTCCGGTGTCACCGCGACGCCCTGTTTCTTAAGCTGGGCAATCTCATCGATCAGCGCCTTGGGGTCGACCACCACGCCGTTGCCGATAATGGACAGCTTGCCCCCGCGCACCACGCCGGACGGCAGCAGCGACAACTTGTAGGTGATGCCGTCGATCACCAAAGTATGGCCGGCATTGTGGCCACCCTGGAACCGCACGACGATATCGGCCTGCTCGGACAGCCAGTCGACGATCTTACCCTTGCCTTCGTCGCCCCACTGGGACCCGACAACCACCACATTCGCCATACGAATAGCTTCCCTGCGCCAGCGCTTTTAGGACACTGACGCCGGGCGGTGCCGGCCAGGTCCACCTTCGGATAAAGGAAGCGAGCGGCGGAGGCAAGGCGCAGGACGCCGCCCGGACGACCTCGGGCGGCGTCTGTTAAGAACTTGGCAGACCAGCGCTATTTCTAAAAATGCAGCGACTTGGCCTGCTGCACCTGGGGCAGCGCGCGCACCTTGGCGAGCACGTCATCGGGAAGCTCCCCGTCGATCTCGATCAGCGCGACGGCGTTGCCGCCGGCAGCCTCGCGGCCGACGTGGAAGGTGGCGATGTTGATACCGGCCTCGCCCAACGTGGAGGAGAATTTGCCGATGAAGCCCGGCTTGTCGAGATTCGTGATGTAGATCATCGAGGGTCCGAACTCGGCGTCCATGCGGATGCCCTTGATGTTGACGATGCGCGGACGCCCGTCGGCGAACACGGTGCCGGAAACCCAGCGCGTCTGTTTTTCGGTCAGCACGTTCACTGTGATCAGGCTTTCGTAATCGCCTTCCGCCTCGCGCGTGGTTTCTTCCACCGCCATGCCGCGCTCGCGCGCCACCAGCGGCGCCGACACCACGTTAACGTCGCCAAGCATCGGCCGCAGCAGGCCGGCGAGCACCGCCGAGGTCAGCGCCTTGATGTTCATATGCGCGACCGCGCCCTCGTAGGTGATGTGGATTTCCTTGATCGGGTTTTCGGTCAACTGACCGGCGAACGAGCCGAGCTTCTCGGCGAGCGCGACAAAGGGCTTGAGCTTGGGCGCTTCCTCGGCGCTGATCGAGGGAAAATTGACCGCATTGGAGATCGCGCCGCGCAGCAGATAGTCGGACATCTGTTCGGCGACCTGCAGCGCGACGTTTTCCTGCGCTTCGCTGGTGGAGGCGCCGAGATGCGGCGTGCACACGACATTGGGCAGGCTGAACAGCGGACTCTGCGTCGCCGGCTCTTCGACGAACACGTCGAAAGCGGCGCCCGCCACCTGCCCGGCCTTGAGCGCCTCGGCGATCGCCGCCTCGTCGAGCAGGCCGCCACGCGCGCAATTGATGATGCGCACGCCATTTTTCATCTTCTTGATGGCGGCGGCGTCGATGATGTTCTTGGTCTTATCGGTGAGCGGGGTATGCAGCGTGATGAAATCGGCCCGCTTGAACAAATCGTCGAGCTCGACCTTCTCGACGCCGAGATCGCGCGCGCGCTCCTCGGACAGGAACGGATCATAGGCGATCACCTTCATCTTCAGCCCGATGGCGCGGTCGGCGACGATCGAGCCGATATTGCCACAGCCGATGACGCCGAGCGTCTTGGAGAAAATCTCCACGCCCATGAACTTGTTCTTTTCCCATTTGCCGGCGCGCGTGGACGTATCGGCTTCCGGAATCTGGCGGGCCAAGGCCAGCATCAGCGAAATCGCATGTTCGGCGGTGGTGATGGAATTGCCGAACGGCGTGTTCATCACGATGATGCCGCGCGCGGTCGCCGCCGGAATGTCGACATTGTCGACGCCGATGCCGGCGCGGCCGATCACTTTTAGGTTCTTGGCTTTTTCCAGGATCTTCGCCGACACTTTGGTGGCTGAGCGTATGGCGAGGCCGTCGTAGTTGCCGACCAGTTCGGCGAGTTTCTCCTTGTCTTTGCCGAGGGCGGGCTGGAAATCGACCTCGATGCCGCGATCCTTGAAGATCTGCACGGCGGCGGGCGACAGCGCGTCGGAAATAAGAACTTTGGGCATGGCGATTGCTGCTTTTTTGAATGGGGTTTCTTGGTCGTCAACTCCCCCGCATCGGGGGAGAAAGAGAGCGCGTTACGCCGCCTTCGGCAACACGGCTTTCGCTTCGGCGAAGGCCCAGTCGAGCCAAGGCGTGAGCGCCTTGACGTCGCTGGTTTCCACTGTCGCCCCGCACCAGATGCGCAGGCCGGGCGGCGCGTCGCGGTAATAGGCGATGTCGTAGGCGACGCCTTCCTTCTCCAAGTGGCCGGCGAGCGTCTTGGCGAACGCCGCTTGTTCGTCGGCCGACAACTTCGTCACCGCCGGATCGACCACCTTCAAGCACACCGAGGTGTTCGACCGCTGCTCCGCGTTGTTGGCGAGATGAGCGACCCAGGGCGTCGCCGCGACCCAGTCGGCCAGCACCTTGGCGTTGGCGTCCGAGCGCGCGATGGTGGCCTTGAGCCCGCCGATCGATTTCGCCCAGCCGAGCGTGTCGAGATAATCCTCGACGCAAAGCATCGACGGCGTGTTGATGGTCTCGCCTTGGAAGACGCCTTCGTTGATCTTGCCGCCCTTGGTGAGACGGAAAATCTTCGGCATCGGCCAGGCCGGCTTGTGGCTTTCGAGGCGGGCGACCGCACGCGGCGAAAGGATCAACATGCCGTGCGCGCCCTCGCCGCCTAGCGCCTTCTGCCAGGAGAAGGTAACGACATCGAGCTTGGGCCAATCGAGCCTCTGCGCGAAGGCCGCCGAGGTGGCGTCGCAGATGGTGAGGCCTGCGCGGTCGGCCTCGATCCAGTCGCCGTTCGGCACCCGGACGCCGGAAGTGGTGCCGTTCCAGGTGAACACCACGTCGGTCGCAAAATCGATCTTCGACAGGTCGGGCAGATCGCCATACGGCGCCTTGAGCGTCGTCACGTCCTTGAGCTTGAGTTCCTTGGTGACGTCGCTGACCCAGCCTTCGCCGAAGCTCTCCCAGGCCACCATGGTGACGGGCCGTGCGCCGAGCAGCGACCACAGCGCCATCTCCACCGCACCGGTGTCGGACGCAGGCACGATGCCGATGCGGTAATCGGCCGGCACTTCGAGCACTTCACGGGTGAGGTCGATGGCGCGCTTGAGCTTCGCCTTGCCGATCTTGGCGCGATGCGAACGTCCTAAAGCTGCGTCGGTGAGGGCTTGCAAGCTCCAGCCGGGGCGCTTGGCGCAGGGGCCGGACGAAAAGTGCGGGATAGCCGGCCGCACGCCGGGCTTGGTTGCTGTCATATGTCTACCCTTCCAGATAGGCGCCCCTCGTTGGGGAGAGGTGTCCCACTGGCGGACATAAGCGAGTTACGGCGTCCGGTCAATGTGCCGGAACGCCGATTGCTGCGATAAAGCGGTATTGGTTTCCGGAAATCGTAAGAAGACGTCGCCGCTCGGAACTAGAATTTCATCCCGATACCGACCCGGCCAGTATTCATGCTGGCCCGGATTCCGGCGAGCTGCGCGAAGGCAACGAACTCCCATTCGCCGCGCAAAAATACGTTCGGAAGCACCGCCACGTCCATGCCGAGGCCGACCTCGAACCCGCCAACAATTGCATTGTTCTTCTCGTTGGATTGCGTGTCCGTGACATCGAAGGGCGCTATAGGGCTGCCCCCTGGAGGCGTTCCGACGTTATGCACCGTCGCTGTATTCGTATAGTTGAAGCGGCCAACCGCTGCACCGAGCGTAGCATAGGGCAAGAACTGGCCCATGGCATAGCCGGCGCGGGCGCGCAGCGTCGCATAGTCGACCAGCTTGAGCGACGATTGCGCCGTGATCGTCAGGGTGTTGTTGACATTATCCGGCGTGGTTACCACTTGGCGCGTGATTGAATCGCTCGCAGACGCATTCAAGGAAGAGAGAGAATTATAGGCGGCGTCCACTCCGACGACGAGTTGATCCCATTGCCAATTATAGCCGATGAAGGCGCCGTATTGTTGTCCGTTGGTCGTGTTGGAAGGCAGCGTCGTCCAGGTCGAAGGGGAGAACTGGTCTTCAACCTCGGTGTTGCGCAGGCTATAGGCTATCAATCCGCTCGTGCTGTTGCCGAAATCCGTGGTCATGTTCGACGCGCCCGCTTGGACGCCGAAACTGAAGCCTTCCCAGCGTGTGTAGGTCGGCGTGTAAGAGCCACGCAGAAAATCAGGCATATCGGCGGCGAGAGCGCCCCCTGGCGCCATGGCGATCAGGGCGATCAGGGCGAGCGCCGCAAGCCCGGCGCGGCGGGATAGGCCCCGGCGGCGATGTCGCGGCACATCCGAAATCGCGGATGCCGCACCGGAATCGCCTGACGTCCTCGGGCAATCCATGACCACTCTTCCTTCGCTACCACTCGACAGGCCGCGGCTCGTTAGGCGGCGCTTAACCAAGATTTTTCACCGTGTTCAGCGCGCCGTTAACCGGACGGCGCGCTGAGATGTCGTGTGATTAGCCCTTGCTGTGCAGCAGCGGCGGCGGTGGCGGCACTTCGCAGCAGTTGAAGCGCAGACCGAGCCTGACGTCGCTGGACGTCAGATGTTGAAACTCGAACGGCGCAAACGTAAGGACGTTATTAAAGGAGTGACCGGTTCCGGTCGCCGCATCGCCAAGATCGATATAGCGATAGGCGAGTTCCACGGCCACGTTGGGCGACACCTGATAGGCCAGACCGCCGTACAATGCCCAGGCGAAACTCCATTTGCTGGCTGAATCGAAATAGGTGTTTGCGCCAGGGTTGCCGCAGGCGATGCAATTGCTCACATCGGTAAAATTGCTGATGGTGTTGCGACTGACGCCAATGCCGGCGCCAATAAACGGCGTGATGCAATTCCAGGTGCCAAGATCGACATAGCCGTTGGTCAGGAACGTCCATTCCGACTTGCTGCCCGAATAGTTATCCGGGAAAACGGTGGCGCCGACATAACCGATATCCATGCCATGGAAGTTTGCACTGCCGCGATATTCGCCGGTTACGTCAAAGCGCAGCCAGTTGTTGAAGGTATAACCAACACCGAGACCGTAAAACGGCGCCGCGTCGAAGCCTTTGTCGATGCTAGCGACAGAATCGTAGCCAGCGTAGTTCTGGCCGCCGAGACTCCCGACGCTTTGATTGCTGAAGCCTATGTCACCGCGCAGATACCAGTTGCTGCAGCACGGCTCGGCCGGCGGAGGCGGCAGCGGCATATCGGCGGCGCGCGCCGCCGGGATCGCCATCAGAGCGGCGAGCACCGCCAATGTGGGAATTGTGAAACGCGAGCCCATGATCGTCCCTCGTGGAATCCGGCGCTCACTCCGAGCGCGATATCGAGGGACCTTGCCAGCAAATCGTTAAGTGGGGCTTAACCGTGTTTTTTAACGACGATTTTTAACCAAACCCGAGCGCGGCGCGCGGTCGCGGCGAGCGCTTAACGAAGCGTTTAGGATTGTGGCGCGGCGGACGGCCGGTCTTCGCTGCGCTCAGCGCTCTTGCTGACGGCGCAGCCAGTCGTGGGTGACCAGGCTCTCGGCCAGGGCGATCAGCGCGGCGCGCGCCGAGGCGTCCTCGATGGCCAGGAATACCTCGATCAGCTGCATGGCTTCGTTGGTACGCGGATGGTCGCGGCCACCGGCGCAAGCAGCCGTCGCGGGGACCGCCGGATCGTCGGCAAACTCGCGCGCCGAATTGCAGCCGCAACGCGGCTTCGTTGGCAAGGGCACAACGTTGTTGCCGGGTTTGCGCGGGTGCTTATTCATGGCTTGGCGGTTCGCGCGATTCGGACGCTGGAAGGACCGGTTATACGCGCAACAAAACTGTCGGCGCGACAACCCAGTATTGAGAATCGTCCGGCCGGCCTGAAATGTCATTAGCCGCGGACCGCAATTTTATGAGACCGCATCGAATAATGTTTCCGTAAACGGCCGGCACCGCAGGCCCTTCGGCTCGGGCGCCGAGCCGCATGGCATCGGCGCATCGCATCCGTCACATGCGAAGATCAATTGTGGGCAGAACACTTGCAGCGGCGGGCAGGTCGTAACTTAAGCGGCGACTTGTGCCAGCGCCTCGACCACATCGTCCACTACCGCCTCGACCAGTGACTTGTCGTCGCCTTCGCCCATGACCCGGATCACCGGCTCGGTGCCGGACGGGCGAACGATCAGGCGGCCGCTCAGCCCAAGCTTTTTCTCGGCGCTGGCAATGGCCGAGCGCACGCCGGCATTTTCCAGCGGCTTACCGTTCTTGTAGCGGACGTTCTTGAGCACTTGCGGCAACGGCTCGAAGCGGTGGCAGAGTTCCGATACGGGCTTGTTGCTGCGCTTGACCACGGCGAGCACCTGCAAGGCGGCAACGAAACCATCGCCGGTGGTGGTGTAGTCGGAGAGGATAATGTGGCCGGACGGCTCGCCGCCGACATTGTAGCCGTGTGTGCGCATATGCTCGAGCACATAACGGTCGCCGACCGGGGTGCGAAGCAGTTCGATGCCGAGACCGCCGAGATGGCGCTCGAGCCCGAGATTGGACATCACGGTGGCGACCACGCCCGGGCGCTGCAGCCTGCCGTCGTCTTTCCAGCTTTCGGCGATGACGGCGAGCAACTGGTCGCCGTCCACCACATGGCCGCGCTCGTCAATGATCATGACGCGGTCGGCGTCGCCATCGAGCGCAATGCCGATATCGGCACGCATCTCGCGCACCTTGTGACAGACGGCGGCGAGGTCGGTCGAACCGCATTCTTTGTTGATGTTGAAGCCATCGGGATCGACGCCGATCGAGACCACGTCGGCGCCCAGTTCCCACAACGCGCCCGGCGCGACTTTGTAAGCGGCTCCATTGGCGCAATCGATCACAACGCGCAGACCGGACAGATCGATCGCCTTGGGCAGTGTGCGCTTGGCGAATTCGATGTAGCGATCCTGCACGCCGTCGATACGCTTGGCGCGGCCGAGATCGTCGCTTTTAGCGAGCTTCTTGCTGAGATCGGAATCCATCAACGCCTCGATCTCGCTTTCAACCTTGTCGCTCAACTTGAAGCCGTCCGGCCCGAACAGCTTGATGCCGTTGTCGGCATAAGGGTTATGCGAGGCCGAGATCATCACGCCGAGATCGGCGCGCATCGAACGCGCCAGCATGCCGACCGCCGGCGTCGGGATCGGACCGGTCAGCAAGACATCCATACCAACAGAAGTGAAGCCGGCGACCAGCGCGGTCTCGATCATGTAGCCGGAGAGGCGGGTGTCCTTGCCGATCAGGACGCGATGGCGGTGTTCGCCGTTCTTGAACATCAGCCCGGCGGCCTGGCCGACCTTGAGCGCCAATTCGGGGGTAATGACGCGGTTGGCCCGGCCGCGGATGCCGTCGGTGCCGAAATAACGTCGAACCATGAACTGCCCCTGACGCCTACTTTACGGTTTCGAGCCCGGTATGGCTGGTTTATTGGCGGACGGCAACGCCAGCCCGCGCGGCCGCATAATAGGGCCAACGCCGTGAATTTACTTCAAAAATTGTGAGGAATCATTACCGCTCGCCGTCAACAAACGGTGGCCGGGTCCTCCTTTTCAGGGAAAAACAGACTGGAATCGCCGGTTTCGCGCCGTGCCGCGCTGTGCTACCGGATTTTCATCTAGTTGCGAAAGTCCGGGCTTTCCAATGAAAAATATCGCCTCGATCGAAGACCTGCGGCAGCTCGCGCGTCGCCGGGTTCCGCGCGCGTTCTACGACTACGCCGCCAGCGGCTCCTACAACGAGGAGACGCTGCGCGCCAACCGCGCCGACCTCGAAGCCATCAAGCTGCGCCAGCGCATCCTGGTCGACGTCTCCGCGCGCAGCCTCGCCACCACGGTGGTCGGGCAGAAACTGTCGTCGCCCTTCATTCTTGCGCCGGTCGGCCTGCTCGGCATGCAGCACGGCGACGGCGAGATCCTCGCCGCGCGCGCCGCCAACGAGGCCGGCATCCCGTTCACGCTCTCGACCATGTCGATCTGCTCGATCGAGGACGTGGCGGAGGCGACGCGCAAGCCGTTCTGGTTCCAGCTCTACGTCATCAAGGACCGCGGCTTCTCGAAAGACCTGCTGGCGCGCGCCAAGGCGGCAAAATGCAACGCGCTGGTGCTCACCGTCGACTTGCAGGTGCTCGGCCAGCGCCACCGCGACGTGCACAACGGCATGACGGTGCCGCCGGAAATCCGCATCAAGAACATCATCGACATCGCCACCAAGCCGGCCTGGGCCTGGAGCGTACTCAACGGCAGGCGCAAGACCTTCGGCAATCTCGCCGGCCACGTGAAGGGCATGGAGAACGTCAATTCGCTCGCGCAGTGGACCAATTCGCAGTTCGATCCGGCGCTGTCCTGGAAGGACGTCGAATGGATCAAGAGCATCTGGCCGGGCAAGCTGATCCTCAAGGGCATCATGGACCCCGACGACGCCAGGACCGCGGTCAAGCTCGGCGCCGACGCCATCGTGGTGTCGAACCACGGCGGCCGCCAGCTCGACGGCGCGGCGTCGTCGATCTCGGCGCTGCCGCCGATCGCCGACGCGGTCGGCGCCGACATCGAGGTGCTGTTCGACGGCGGCATTCGTACCGGCGCCGACGCCATGCGGGCGCTGGCGCTCGGCGCGCGCGCCTGCATGATCGGCCGCGCCTACGCCTTCGGGCTCGGCGCCGGCGGACAGGCCGGCGTCGCCAAGGCGATCGATATTCTCGAAAAGGAACTCAGCGTCACCATGGCGCTGACCGGCGTCAACAAGATGTCCGAGATCGACGGCCATGTGATCGTCGGCGACGGGGTGAAGAAGGCGGCGGCCAGGAAGAAAAGCTGAGCGGCGCCCCATTCTCCGTTCATTCCCGCGAAAGCGGGAATCCAGACTTTAAAGAACTGGGTCCCCGCTTTCGCGGCGACGAGCGGTGTCGCCTCACCGCCAGCCCATCCGCCCGACGCGAGCTATTCTCTCAAACGCGCTTGCCGCCGCTGCTGGGATGAACCGATGCGCTGGCACAATAACGAAAACGGAACCTCGACGTGAGAACAACCCTTGTCGTCGTACTTTCACTCCTCTCCGGCTCTGCGTTTGCGGCCTGCCGGGAGCCGGAGACAGGCACAAAACACATCCCGGTATTCTCGCCGCCGCTCAGCGAAATCGTGACCGGCCCGGGACGGCTGCAGTTCTATTCAGCGCTCGACCCGCACTGCGTGATGAAGGGCGTTTTCGTCATCCCGAATGATGAATTGATTGCGTATGCCCAATCAGACGACGGATGGTCCTCTGTCATGTATTCGAACCCCAAGACCGGCAATACCGTTTCGGGCTGGGTGAAAGCAGCCCGCCTGAGACAGACGGGCACCGTTGGTCACTAGGCCATGGGCTCATAAACGCACAGCGCGGCGCGAGGCTGGAATTATCCGCTCGTCCCCGCGAAAGCGGGGACCCAGGGCCAAATCCACTAGCTTTTCCCGCCTGCTCCTGGATTCCCGCTTTCGCGGGAATGAACGGAATTTGGGACGGCGCCGACGAATATCGTCGCTACTCCTCCTTCAATCCTAACACCAACGCATTGCCCGTCGCGCCGTAATATTTGTACGGCAGGAACTTGCCGGTCATGCCGATGGCGACGCGGTCGCCCTTGGGGTCGCTTTTGCGCGTGATGTCCATGTCGAAGTCGATCGCCGACATGATGCCGTCGCCGAATTCCTCCTCGATCAGCGCCTTGAGCGCCGGGCCGTTGACCATGATCAGCTCGTAGAAGCGGTAGATCAGCGGGTCGGTCGGCGGCATCGGCGTGCCGGTGCCGCGGAACGGCACCTCGTTGAGCAGCGCCTGCTCGCTCTTGGTCAGCCCGAACAGCTTGGCGGCGCTAGCTGCCTGCGGCTTGGTCAGCTTCATCTGGCCGAGAATGGCGCCGGTGACCAGGATCGGTGAGGCGCCGCCGATCTCGCCGCAGATGTATTTCCAGGTCCAGCCCTTCTCGCGCTTGATGTCGAGAAGCTTTTCGGTCAGGCCGTCGCGTGTCATGGCTAACTCCTTGGTCGTGCCGCGAATTTATTGACGGCGAAAGCCAAGCAAATCTTGCGCCAAAATTGGGCAGCCCTGCCGAAAAGCTAGGCCGCGCGTTGCGCCGCCAGCACCTGGTGGATCTGCGCCACCACCGCGGCGCCCTCGCCGATCGCGGCGCCGACGCGCTTGGTCGAGGCCGCGCGCACGTCGCCGATGGCGAAGACGCCGGGCATGCTGGTTTCGAGCGGCAGCGGCGCGCGGCCGGCACCCGATGAAAAGCCGTTGCCGGTGACGACAAATCCCTTGGCATCGACGGCGACGCAGTTCGCCAGCCACTCCGCGTTCGGATCGGCGCCGATGAACAGGAACAGATGGCGCAGCGGGACACTGCGGGTTTGTCCGCTGGCGCGGTTGCGGAATGTCGCGCCCGTCAGCCCCGACGAGCGGTCGCCGTCGAGCGCGATCACTTCGCTACCGGTGTGCAGTTCGACGTTCGGCAGCGCCTCGATGCGGTCGATCAGGTAGCGCGACATGCCGGCCTCGAGGCCGTTGCCGCGCACGATCAGATGCAGCCGCTTCACCTTCGGCGCGAGGAAGACCACGGCCTGCCCAGCCGAATTGCCGCCGCCGATCAGCGCCACCTCCTCGCCTTCGCAGAGCTTGGCCTCGATCGGCGAGGCCCAGTAGGAAACGCCAGCGTCCTCGAAGTCCAACAGGTTCACGATCGCCGGACGGCGATAGCGCGCGCCTGAGGCGATGACGACGGTGCGCGCCTGCACCGCCTGTCCGGTGGCGATCTCAACGCGCAGCAGCTTGCCGCCGCTTGCGCCGCCGCAATCGAGCCGCACCGCCTCGAGCGGGATGGCGATTTCGGCGCCGAACTTCTGCGCCTGATTGAACGCCCGGCCGGCCAGCGCCTGGCCGGAAATCCCGGTGGGAAAGCCGAGATAATTCTCGATGCGCGCCGAGGCGCCGGCCTGTCCGCCGATGGCGCGCTGGTCGAGCACGATCACCGACAGGCCTTCCGACGCGGCATAGACCGCGGCGGCAAGCCCGGCGGGTCCGGCACCGACCACCGCCACGTCATAGACGGTTTTCGGATCAAGCTCCGGCGTGATGCCGAGACACATGGCGGCTTCGGCATCGGTCGGCCGCTTCAAGAACGAGCCGTCGGGGCAGATCATCAGCGGCAGCTCGTCCGCCTGCACGCCGAAACGCTCCACCGCGGCGCGCGCCTCCTCGTCGGAGGCCGCGTCGAGCACCGTGTAGGGATAGCCGTTGCGCGACAGAAAACCTTGCAGCCGCACCAGATCGGGCGAGCCGGGGCGGCCGATGAGAAGCGAGCCGACGCCGCCTTCCTGGATCAGCGCCACGCGGCGCAGAATGAAGGCGCGCATGACGGTCTCGCCGAGTTCGGCCGAACCGATCACCAGCGCGCGGATATGCGCCGCATCGAAGGGCAGCGCGGTGC
This sequence comes from uncultured Alphaproteobacteria bacterium, assembly GCA_963821785.1. Lineage (GTDB taxonomy): Bacteria > Pseudomonadota > Alphaproteobacteria > Rhizobiales > Xanthobacteraceae > Pseudolabrys. The sequence goes on from CAWGFC010000003.1 coordinate 146,922, forward strand.
AGCCGTCGGGGCCGGCATGCCCAGCCGCCAGCGTGCCGCGGCCGGCCAGCTGGCTGACCTCGCCGGAAAACTGACCCTCGGTGAGCTGGACGACCGAGGTCTGCCGATGCAGGCCGTCGCGGCGCATGATCTCGAGCCCGCCGCCGAGCACCAGCCAGGCCGGCGCATTGCGGACGCCCACGTCGTAGACGAGTTCGCCCGGAACGAACCTCCTGGCCTCGCCGCTGGCGAAGCGTTTGGCGGTCTCGATCTGCGCCGGCGTCAGCACCGGAAAAATCTGGTCAAATCGGGTGTCGACGAAACTCATCGCGATCTCCTGGTCGGGTGCTCGGCAAAGAGGAAAACTGGGCGGGCCGCGCCGGTTTTTCAAGCCAGTCAAACCGCGATAACTTTTCCGTCATGCCCGCATTTGCCGCGCGCATAGGTCCGCCAGCGCGTGTACATAGGGCAGCAACGCCGACATGACGAGGCTCCGATATGCGTAGCGAACGCTTCACCTTCCCCAACACCAAAGGCGAGCAGCTCGCCGCCACGCTCGACTGGCCGCTCGGCAAGCCGACGGCTTACGCGCTGTTCGCGCATTGCTTCACCTGCGGCAAGGACAACTTGGCCGCCAAGCGCATCGCCGAACGGCTGACTATCCACGGCATCGCCGTGCTGCGCTTCGATTTCACCGGCCTCGGCGCTAGCGAAGGCGAATTCGCCAACACGCATTTTTCCTCCAACGTCGAGGACCTGGTCGCCGCCGCCGACCACCTGCGCAAGATGTACAGCGCGCCGGCGATCCTGATCGGCCACAGCCTGGGCGGCTGCGCGGTGCTGGCCGCCTCGCACCGCATTGCCGAGGCGCGCGCGGTCGCGACCATCGCCGCGCCCTACGATCCCGCGCACGTCGTCGGCCTGTTCAAGGAGCACGTCGGCACGATCAAGGAAAAGGGCGAACTCGAAGTGCAACTCGCCGGACGGCCGTTCACCATCAAACGCGAATTTCTCGACGACGTCGCCGAGAAGAAGCTCAACGAATGCCTGGCCAGCTTGCGCAAGGCGCTGCTGGTGTTCCACTCGCCGACCGACGATCTGGTCGGCATCGACAACGCGACGCACATTTTCGTCGCCGCCAAGCATCCGAAAAGCTTCGTCTCGCTCTCTGGCGCCGATCACCTGTTGAGCAAGGCAAGTGACGCGGCCTACGTCGCGAACGTGATCGCCGCCTGGGCCGATCGCTATCTCGACCAGCCGGAGGTCATGACCGAGGCGGAGGTCGAGGAAGGCCTGGTATTGGTACGCGAGACGCATGGCGGCAAATTCCAGCAGGAGATCCTCACCGGGCCGCATCGCCTGCTCGCCGACGAGCCCGTGAAACTGGGTGGGCTGAACAGCGGGCCAGGGCCTTACGATTTCCTGCTCGCCGGTTTGGGCGCCTGCACATCGATGACCATCCGGCTCTATGCCGAGTTCAAGAAAATCCCACTCACCAACGTCTCGGTGCGGCTCAACCACGAGAAGAAGATCCACACCAAGGACTGCGAGGACTGCGCGGACAAGGTCACCAAGGTCGATCACATCGAGCGCGCCATCACGCTGGAAGGCCCGCTCGACGCCGCGCAGCGGGCGAAGCTGATGGAGATCGCCGACAAATGCCCGGTGCATCAGACGCTGGAGTCGAAGATCGACATCCACACGGTGGAGCGGTGACGTACATTCCGTTCGTCCCCGCGAAAGCGGGGACCCAGCATTTTACGAAAGAACTGGATTCCCGCTTGCGCGAGAATGAACGGATTTTTGGTGGCGGCGCTTGAAATAGACGCGCGTAAGCGTATTTTCCCGCCGCCATGCACCCCGCCGCGCACGCACTGACGCAGCAGTTCCTCGCCTGGGTGGAGGAAGCTTCGCGCTCCTATGCCGACGCGGAGGCCTGGCGGCGCAGTTGCCCGCATCTGTCGATCTGGGAAGACGCGATTTCCGACGGGCTGGTGCGCTTCCAGAACGGCAGCAGCATGCAGGCGTCCCGGCTCGTGCTCACGCGGCGTGGAAAAGCGGTGTTACGGCAGCGTTGAACCTGCTCCGCTCATTCCCGCGCAAGCGGGAATCCAGTTCTTTTTGGCTCTGGGTCCCCGCTGGAGCCTGCCCCCGCGAAGGCGGGGACGAGCGGAGAATACTGCTAGCCATAGTGCCAGCCTCGCCCCTCCATCCCCATTCCCTTGCGGCTTGACGGTTCCGCAGCACGGAGTCACATTAGAACAAATAGTGAACATAGTGGACGCGCGACCTGCCCTAATTGGCCGGATTTATCTGCGTCGCCAGAGGTTTAGCGCCATGATCGAGGAACTGCGCCAGCGCCTGCGCGCCCTGGAGAAACCCGCCGGGATCGGGGACGGTCCTGACGCCCTGCCGCTTGGCATCGCGGCGGTCGACGCGGCGCTCGGCGGCGGTCTCGCGCGCGGCGCGCTGCACGAGATCGCGGCAGCGAGCGAAGCGCATCTCGCCGCGGCAACGGGGTTCGCGCTGGGGCTGGCGGCGCATGAGCAAGCTCGCGTCGTCTGGATCGCCGAGGATATGGCGCTGGCCGAAAGCGGCGCGCCTTACGGACCCGGGCTCGACGCCTTTGGCCTGGCACCCGAGCGGCTGCTGACGGTTTCCGCTACACACACCCGCGACCTGCTGTGGGCGATGGAGGAGGCGCTGCGCTGCCGCGCGGTGCGCGTGGTGATCGGCGAAGTGCGCGACAGCGCGGTCATTACCGTGGCGCTGCGCCGGCTCGCGCTCGCCGCGGCGGAGAGCGGCGCGCTGGCGCTGCTGCTGCGCTGCGCGCCATCAACCGACGCCTCCACCGCCGCCACCCGCTGGATCGTCGGCGCCGCGCCCGCCAATTTTGTCATTCTGGGGCGCGAGCGAAGCGAGCGAACCCGGAATCCAGAAACGACTTCAGAGGCTGCATCTGGATTCCGGGTCCGGCGCCATAGCGCGTCGAAGACGCGCGTAAACGCGCTTATGGCACCGTCCCGGAATGACGAGGAAATAAGACCGCGCTTCGCCGCGCAGCTCGTGCGCAATCGCCGCGGCCCGCTCGGCGCGTGGATTCTCGAATGGAGTGACAGCGATGAGCGCTTCCTGCTCGCAACGCATGCTCAGCCTGTGGCTGCGCCGGCTCTCGACCGACCGCATCGCCAAATTGCACGACAAGTCGCGTGAGGTTTCCGCGCCGCTCGCCATCACTGGCAAGCGCGGCAATGCCGAATTGATCGTCGCCGTCGACGAGGCGGCGGAACGGCTCGGCCTGCACGCCGGCCTCGCGCTGGCGCAAGCGCGCGCCATGCATCCGGCGCTGCAGGTCATCGCGGAAGACGCCGAGGCCGACGTGGCCCTGCTGGAAAAAATCGCCGACTGGTGCCTGCGCTACACGCCGCTGGTGGCGGCCGACGCAGCCGACGGCTTGCTGCTCGACATTACCGGCTGCGCGCATCTTTACGGCGGCGAGGAGGCGTTGGTCGCCGATCTTGCCGGCCGGCTGGAGCAGGCCGGCTTCGCCTACACCATCGCCATCGCCAGCAGCATCGGCGCGGCTCGCGCCGCCGCGCATTTCGGCGAGCCGGCGAGTTATCCTTGTGGCGAGGAGCGCACACTGCTCGCGCCGCTGCCGCTGGCCGCGCTGCGGCTTCCGCCGCAAACCGTTTCGGCGCTGACGCGCGTCGGCCTCAAACGCATCGGCGACATGATCGACCTGCCGCGTAGCCCCCTTGCCGCCCGCTTCGGCACGGACTTGCTGCGCCAACTCGACCGCGCACTTGGGAACGAGCACGAGCCGCTCAATCCACGCCTGCCGGTCGCGCCTTACCTCGCCGAGCAGCGCTTCGCCGAGCCGATCGCGCGCGAGGAGGACGTGATGGCGGTCCTAACGCGGCTGGCGGCGCGGCTGCAATTCGCGCTAGAGCGGCGCGGCGACGGCGCCCGCCGGCTTGAACTCACACTGTTCCGTACCGACGGCGAGGTGCGCCGCATCGCCGCCGGCACCTCACGCCCCTTGCGCGATCCGGCGCAGATCCGCGCGCTGTTCGTCGAGCGGCTCGCCGCGCTCGCTGACGCATTCGATCCCGGCTTCGGTTTCGACATGGCGCGGCTGTCGGTTCTGACCGCAGAGCCCTGCCCGCCCGAGCAGATCGGCATCGGCGGCAGCGAGGACGCGGCCGAAGTCGATCGCCTGGTCGACCGCCTGAGCGCGCGATTGGGCGCGCGCCGCGTGCGCCGGCTGATCGCGCAGGACAGCCATATTCCGGAGATCGCCGCCGCTGCGGTGCCGGCGCAGACGGCGCCCGTTGATCCCGGCTGGCAGGCCTATCGTCATTATTGTGCCGAAGTTGAATTGGCGCCCCGTCCGCTGCGGCTGCTGACGCGGCCGGAGCCGATCGAGGCCATCGCCGAAGTTCCTGACGGTCCGCCACTGCGTTTCAGGTGGCGGCGCGCGCTGCACGAGGTGATCGCCGCCGAAGGCCCCGAACGCATCGAGGGCGCCTGGTGGAGCGAGCACGGCGGGCCTGCGCGAGACTACTTCCGGGTGGAAGACAAAAGCGGCCTGCGCTTCTGGCTGTTCCGCGCCGGGCTCTACCGCGACTTGATGCAGGGTGCCGCCGCACCGACCTGGTTTTTGCATGGGACGTTTGCGTGAGTTCCTGAGTGAGTAAATGCGTTACCTCGAATTCGCCACCGCTTCGAATTTCTCCTTCCTGCGCGGGGCGTCGCACCCGGAAGAGCTGATGATACAGGCCACCCATCTCGGGCTGGCCGGCATCGGCCTTTGCGACCGCAATTCGGTTGCCGGCGTGGTGCGCGCGCATCTCGCCAAGCGCGAGCAGAACCTGACGCTGAAATATCACCCGGGCGCGCGGCTCGTTTTCGCCGACGGCACGCCGGACATTTTGGCTTACCCACGCGACCGTGCCGGCTGGGGCCGGCTGACGCGGCTGCTCACCGTCGGCAACCTGCGCGCCGAGAAGGGCGACTGCCTTCTGCGGCTCGACGATCTGCTGGCGCATAGTTTTGAGCTGGAATTGGTCGTCATGGGCGGAGATGCGCGCCTGCTCTCTACCCTTCGCGCCGCCGTCCCGCACCGCGTGCGCCTTGCCGCCTCGATGCTCTATCGCGGACGTGACCACGTGCGGCTCAAGCGCCTTACCGCGCTGGCGCGCGAGGCGGAGGTGCCGCTGATCGCGGTCAACGACGTGCATTTCCATCACCCCGGCCGGCGGCCACTCGCCGACGTGCTGACTTGCATCCGCGAGAAGGTCACCATAGACCGCGCCGGGCGTAAGCTCGCCGTCAACGCCGAGCGTTTCCTGAAGCCGGGCGAGGAAATGGCGCGGCTGTTCCGCGACGCGCCCGAGGCGATCGCAGAAACGCTGGCGCTCAGCGAACAACTCACCTTCTCGCTCGACGAATTGCGCTACGAATATCCCGACGAGTCGATCGATGGTTTTGCCTCCGCGCAGGAGGCGCTGACACACCTCACTTACCAAGGCGCCACCCAGCGCTACCCGAACGGCCTGCCCGGCAAAGTGCGCACCGCAATCGAGCACGAGCTGGCGCTGATCGCGCAACTCGCCTACGCGCCCTACTTCCTCACCGTCTACGACATCGTGCGCTACGCCCGCGCGCAGAGAATCCTCTGCCAGGGCCGCGGCTCGGCGGCCAATTCCGCGGTCTGCTTCTGCCTCGGCATCACCGAAGTCGATCCCGACCGCGCCGACCTGCTGTTCGAACGTTTCATCTCGCCGGAACGGCGCGAACCGCCCGACATCGACGTCGATTTCGAGCACGAGCGGCGCGAGGAGGTCATTCAATATATCTATGGCAAATATAGCCGCGAGCGCGCCGGCATCGCCGCCACCGTCATCTCCTATCGCGGCCGCTCGGCCATCCGCGAAGTCGGCAAGGCCTTTGGCCTCTCCGAGGACACCATCGGCGCGCTGTCGTCCTCGATCTGGGGCGGCGGCGGCGGCGCGGTGTCGCAGGACGCCGTGACGCGCACCGGCCTCGACCCGCAGAGCGCCCGCATGCGCCAGATCCTCGCCCTCGCCAACGAGATCAACGGCTTCCCGCGCCATCTGTCGCAGCACGTCGGCGGCTTCGTCATCACGCGCAGCCGGCTCGACGAGGTGATGCCGATCGGCAACGGCGCCATGCCGGATCGCACCTTCGTCGAATGGGACAAGGACGACCTCGACGCGCTCGGCATTCTCAAGATCGACGTGCTTGGGCTGGGGATGCTGTCTTGCCTGCGCAAGGCGCTCGATCTGGTCGAACAGCGCTACGGCGAGACACTCACCCTCGCCACCATCCCCGCAGAAGAAGACGCCGTCTACCGCATGCTCGGCCGCGCCGATTCGCTCGGCGTGTTTCAGGTCGAAAGTCGCGCGCAAATGACCATGCTGCCGCGGCTGAAACCGAAAAATTTCTACGACCTGGTGATCGAGGTAGCGATCGTGCGCCCGGGCCCGATCCAGGGCGACATGGTGCATCCCTATTTGCGTCGCCGGCAGGGACTGGAGACGGTCAGCTACCCCAAAGACGAACTCAAGGCGGTGCTGCACAAGACGCTCGGCGTGCCGCTGTTCCAGGAGCAGGCGATGAAGATCGCCATCGTCGCCGCCGGCTTCACGCCGGCGGAGGCCGACAAATTGCGCCGCGCCATGGCCACCTTCAAGCGCGTCGGCACCATCGGCACCTTCCAGCGCAAGATGATCGACGGCATGCTGGCGAACGGTTACGCGCGCGATTTCGCCGAGCGCTGCTTCCACCAGATCGAGGGCTTCGGCGAATACGGCTTCCCGGAAAGCCACGCGGCGAGCTTCGCGCTGCTGGTTTACGCTTCCGCCTGGCTCAAATGCCGCTATCCGGACGCCTTCGCCGCCGCGCTACTCAACGCGCAGCCGATGGGCTTCTACGCGCCGGCTCAGATCGTGCGCGACGCGCGCGAACACGGCGTCGAGGTGCGCGGCCCCGACGTCAATCATTCGCACTGGGATTCGACACTCGAGCCCGGTCCGCGCGCCGCCACCCAAGTCGGCTATAGCCGACTTGGGCAATTAACAATGCCGATCTCGGGTAAACCCGAGATCGGTCGCCTGCACGATCTGCATCGCGACATGCACGACGACGTGCGCGCAACGCACGCCGTCCGCCTTGGACTGCGCGAGATCAAGGGACTGAGCGAGGAGGATGGGAAGCTTATCGTCGAGCGGCGCGGCGTGAACTACGACTCCGTTCGCGATGTCTGGCTGCGCACCGGCTTGTCGCCGCGCGTGCTGGAGCGGCTCGCCGACGCCGATGCGTTTTCCTCGCTCGGCCTCACGCGGCGCGAGGCGCTGTGGGCGGCCAAGGCGCTCGGCCGCGTCGGCGACCGCGATGACGATCTGCCACTGTTCGCCGCCAATGACGACGTCTCACTCCTCTCCATCGTGTCGCGCGAACCCGATGTGGCGCTGCCGCCCATGCCGCTCGGCGAGGAAGTGGTGAACGACTACCGCTTCCTGCGCCTGTCGCTGCGCGCGCACCCGGCGCAATTCCTGCGCGCCGATCTCGGCCAACGCGGAATTCTATGCAACGAAGCGCTGCGCGGCATCGCCAACAACACACGCGTGAAGATTTCCGGCCTGGTCACCTGCCGGCAGCGGCCGGGCTCGGCCAAGGGCGTGGTGTTCATGACCATCGAGGACGAGAGCGCGGTGGCCAACGTCATCGTCTGGCCGAAGGTGTTCGAGCGCGTGCGTCCCGTCGTGCTCGGCGCGCGCTACGTAGCGGTCGCCGGCCGCGTGCAGGCGGAATCGGGCGTCATCCACGTGGTGGCGGACCGGCTCGAGGACCTGACCATGTTGTTGGGGCGCTTGGCCGAACAGGGCGCCGACATCGACAGCCTTACCCGCGCCGACGAGGTGCGACGGCCTGTCGAGGACCAGCGCGAAGCCCACGCGTTCGGTGGCCGCAACCGGCTGCTACGGCTGATGCGCGAGATGCCCGAGCTAGCCGCAGATCTCGACGTCCCCGCTCCCGGTTCGGCGCACGCGCCGACGCGGCGGGCCGGCTGATCCTATTGCGGCACCACGTCGCCGCGTCCGACATTGACGCGGTCGGCTGCAAGCGTACCGTCCGGCTTCTTCACCGCGCGAACGATCGCAATATGCGCGCCCGGCTTGAGTTCGGCCTTGTCGCCGGTCGAATAAGCGCGGATGACGGCGTCGGGCGGCACGACGATCTTCTGCTCGCCGCCTTTGTATTTGACCATCAATACCCGACCGTCGACGCTTTCCACCGTCTGCTCGACGGCGCCGTTGGTCATGGTGCTATTCGGCCGCGCATCCCACGGCCTATGACCCTCACTCAGCCCGCGCTGCGATTCGGCCATCACCGTCACCTGGATGGCGCGCTGGCTGCCGTCCGCCTGCGGCATGGCGCCGACGCCGATATAAGCGCCGGGCTTGATATCGACGATTGCCGCTTTGCTCACACCGAACACCGCCACATCGCCGGTGAGATTGACCTTCACCTCGCCGAGTTTATCCGACTTGATCGCCAGCACGTGGCCGTCGAAGCTCTCGACCGTGCCGGCGACGCGCACGCTTGGCGGTTGCTGCGCGAAGGCGCCAGCCGCGAATGCGAGACATACCGACGCCAGCGCTATTTGTCTGAACACGCGCATGACCTACATCGCCGGCGTGACGCCGCGGCCGACATACATGACCTTCGCCAGCACCGAGCCGTCCGTCTGTTTATCCCAGCCAAATATAATGAGCTGCGCGCCGACCTTGAGTTCCTCTTTGCTGCCCGGCGCGGCTGCAGCAATCACCGTCTGCGGCGTGACGACGATTTTCTTCTCGCCGTCCTTGTACTTCACCATTAGCGTCTCGCCGTCCTTGGCGGCCACAATGTTCTCGACATAGGCGTTGGTCATGGTGCTGCCCGGCCGCGCATCCCAGGGCCCGTGACGGTCGGGCACCACGCCGCGCTGCGCCGGCAGAAAGATGTGGATCGAGAAGGCCTGGATGCTGCCGTCCGGCTGCGGCATGCCGGCAATACCGATGAAGCTGTCGGTCTTGATGTCGGCGAGCGAGGCCTTGACCAGCGCCGCCACCCGCGCCGTGTCATCAACCTTCACATTCAGCATGGCGCCGTCGCGGGTCTTGAGCGACAGCATCGAACCGTCGACCTTCTCGATTTGGCCGCGGATGCGCCCAGGCTGCTGCGCCAAAGCAGCGCTCGCCGATAGGCTCAATACGATAACCGCGGCGCCCAGCGCGCGCCACGTCATAAGGATGTTCGGCATTGTCGTCCTCCCGCGCGGCTGGCGTCATTGCGCAGCGCCGTCAAGCGGAGAACCCCTAGCCGCGTTCTTTATTCCCCCGGGCTCGCTTGGCCTGCGGTTTCACTTTTTCTTGAGCGACCGCGACGGCGGTCGGTTTGGTCGCGCCCAGATCGGCCTCGACCAGGGCGCGGAGTTCCGGCGTCACCTCGGGCTTGATGCCGAACCAGCGCTCGAAGCCGCGCACCGCCTGGTGCAGCAACATGCCGAGCCCGTCGGCGGTACGCAGGCCGCGTTCGCGCGCCAGCTTCAGCAGGCCGGTTTCCAGCGGCGCGTACACCAGATCCGCCACCACCAGCGAAGCCGGACAGCGCAGATTGATGTCCAGAGGCGGCTGCCCAACCATGCCTAAAGTCGTGGTGTTGACCAGGAGCCCGGCGCCGCCCAGGAGGCCGGTGGTTTCCTCCCATCTGGCGACGTGCACGCGCGCCCCGAATTTCTTTTTCAGGGCTTCCGCCCGCTCGACCGTTCGGTTGATGACGTAGATGCGCCCGACATTGCGCTGAATCAGCGCGAACACCACCGCGCGCGCGCCGCCGCCGGCGCCCAGCACCGCGGCGGTCTCCAAGCCGCGGTCCCAGCCCGGGGTGGTGGCATCGAGATTGGCGAGGAAGCCTTCGACGTCAGTATTGGTCGAGCGCAATTTGTCGCCCTCGTACCACAGACAATTGGCGGCGCCGACCGCCTTGGCGCGCTCATCAGGCTCGCTCAAGGCAAGCACCGCCTGCTTGTGCGGCACAGTGACATTGCCGCCAATATAGCCGCGCTCGCGGAAGTGGGCGATGAAATCCGTAAGTTGTTCCGGCGGCACCGCCTCGCGCCGGTATTCGGTGTCGAGCTTGTGTTGCTTGATCCAATAATTATGGATCAACGGCGAGCGCGAATGCCCGGCCGGCCAGGCGATGATGCAGACTGCCTTTCGATCTTCGCTCATACTTCCGCCACCACGCTGTTTCGCAACACGCCAATCTGCGGCACTTCGATTTCTACCACGTCGCCCGGCTTGAGCCAGACCGGATGCTCCCGGCGCGGGCCCAATTTCACCGGCGTGCCGGTGACGATGATATCGCCGGGCTTGAGCGTCATGAAGGTGCTGACATAGGCGATGATATCGGTAAACGGCTTGACCATGCTGCCGGTCGTGTCGTCTTGCGTGATCTCACCATTGACCTTCGTCGTAATGTGCAGCGGCAGGGCGAGTTCAATATCGTCTGACGTCACCAGCCACGGGCCGATGCTGCCGCTGGCGTCCCAATTCTTGCCCTGTGTCACATTGAATTTGCCATGCCGCATCCAGTCGCGGATCGTGCCCTCGTTGCACAGCGTGGTCCCTGCAACATAATTCAGAGCGCGCTCGGCGGCGATGCGGCGGCCGGCGCGGCCGATCACCAGCGCGATCTCGCCTTCGTAATCAAGCTGTTCGGACTCGCGCGGCCGCACGATCGGCTGCCGGTGCCCGACCAGCGAGCCGGGCGCGCGGAAGAAGATGCTGGGATATTTCGGCAGCTCGACCTCGCCGTAGTCGGCATTGCGGTTGGCATAGTTGATGCCGATGCAGACGATCTTCTCCGGCGTCAGCACCGGCGGTAGAAACTCAAGCTCGCGCAGGGGGAAATCGGCGCGCACCCCGCGCACAACCTCGCGCGCGATGTCGAGGCCGCCTTCACGCAACAGGTCGAGCACGCTGGTGAACTGCGGGGCAAGCCGCGTCTTGAGATCGACCACGCCCTCGCCAACCACCGCGCCGAAACTATCCCGCCCGCGCACCTTGTAGCTTGCCAATTTCATTGAGATTTCCAGTCGGCCGCGCCCTTTTCCCCGGCGGCATGGAACCGTCGGCGGTTCGGCGATATGCTGCGGGATGCGCGGCGCGCGCTTGCATGTATTCTGTGCGCGCGGTGGCGTCAACGCCGGGATTCCATGAAAACCGTCTTCCTCGACTGCAACGACCAGTTGGCGCCGGTATGGGCGCGCGTCATTCGTCCTGACGACCCGGCCATCGACGTCAACCGGGCGGCGTTCGCGCGCGAGGATTTGCCGCGTGTGCTCGGCGGCTACGACATCGCCATCGACGACCATTCCTACATGCCGACGCCGCTGGTCGCGCAATGCCCCGAACTCAAACACATCGTGTTCCTCGGCACGGGACCTGCGAGCTACATGAATGTCGGCGAGTTGGAAGCGCGTGGCATCAAGGTGCACATCATCAAGGGCTATGGCGACACCGCGGTGGCCGAGCATTCGATTGCGCTGATGGTGGCGGCCGCGCGCGATGTCGCGCGCATGGACCGCGAAGTCCGCACCGGCGTGTGGACGCCGCATGAAGGCGTGCAATTGCTCGGCAAGACGCTCGGCGTGATCGGGCTCGGCGGCATCGGCCGCGAGGTCGCACGCATTGGCAAAGGCATGGGCATGGAGGTGATCGGCTGGAACCGCACCAAGCATGCCGACATCAAAGTGCCGCTGGTCAACATTGACACGCTGCTGGCGCGTAGCGACGTGGTGTCGATGAACCTCACGCTCGGCGACGAGACGCGCGGCTTTCTTTCGGCCGAGCGCATCGCGCGCATGAAGCCCGGCGTCATCTACGTCAACACCGCGCGCGGCGCGCTGGCCGATGAAGCCGCGCTGATCGAAGCGCTCAAAGGCGGCCACATCCGTCATGCCGGTCTGGACGTGTTCCACAACGAGCCGCTGAAGCCCGATCATCCGCTGGCGAAACTGCCGAACGCGACGCTCACCGCGCACGCCGCCTTCCGCACGCTGGAAGCCTCGATGACGCTGCTACGGCGCGCGGTGGATATTGTGAAGACACTTATCTAGTCAATCCGGGGCGTGCCAAAGGCGCGAACCCGGAATGACAAACTCAATAATACCCCGGCGTGCCGCCGCCATCGACGGCGATCGCCGTGCCGTGGATGTGGCGGGCCCGCGCGCTGCACAGGAACAGCGCTAGCTCGGCGACGTCCTCCGGCTGGCCGATGCGGCGCAAGCCGCTCTTGACCAGCGCCTCCTCGCGCACCTGTTCAACGGTCTTGTTCTGCGCCTTGGCGAATTGCGCGAAGAGCTGCTCGACGCGGTCGGTCTGCGTCTGGCCGGGATGGATGACGTTGATATTGATGTCGTCGCGGTTGCCGAGCGCAGTGAGGCCCTTGGCGAAATTGCCCATCGCCGCGTTGACCGCGCCTCCGATCAGGAAGTCGGGGCCCGGCGTGCGCGCGGCGCCGCCGATGATGTTGACGATATTGCCGTGCGCCGCCTTGAGCAGCGGCCAGAACAGCCGCGTCAGCCGCACCGCAGCGTGGAATTTCAGTGCAAAGCCATCGCTCCAAAATTCGTCCGGCTGCTCAAAAAACTTGCCGCCCTTGGTGGCGCCGGCATTGTTGACCAGGACGTCGCAGCGCTGGAAGCGCTCGTTGACCTTGGCGAAAAGCTGCTCGCACCCCGCCAATGTGCGCAGGTCGCCGGCAACGGTCATCGGCGCGGGTCCGCCCACCGTGGCGACCGCTTTCGCGGCTTCGGCGAGATTGGCCTCATTGGCCGCGGCCAGCACCGTCTGCGCGCCCTCGCGCGCAAAGGCCAAGGCAATGGCCCGGCCGATGCCGCGGCTGCCGCCGCTGATGACGATGACTTTTCCCTCGAATTCTTTCGCCATAGGTTCCCCCTGTTTTGTGCGGGCTTTATACATTGACCTGCCCGCGTTCCCAGTCACAATAAGAAAAATTGTGAGGGAGAAACGTGAAGCCGGCGCCATTCGCCTACACCAAGGCGCGCACGCTCAAGGAAGCGGTTGCGCTGCTGTCCAAGCATAAGGACGATGCGCGGCTCTTGGCCGGCGGGCAAAGTCTGATCGCCACGCTCAACATGCGGCTGTCGGCGCCGGACCTGCTGATCGACATCAATGGCATCAAGGGACTCGACGGCATCGCCAAAAAAGGCAAATTCGTCGAGATCGGCGCCTTGGTGCGCCATGCCCAGATCGAGCGTTCGGAACTGATCGCCAAGTATGCGCCGCTGATCGCGCTCGCCATGCCGCATATCGGGCATCCCGCCATCCGTAATCGCGGCACCTTCGGCGGCTCCATCGCCTTCGCCGATCCGGCGGCGGAGTTGCCCGCCTGCCTACTCGCGCTCGGAGCCGAGATCGAAATTGCTGGGCCCAAAGGCAAACGCAAGGTGAAAGCCGACGCTTTCTTCACGGGACTGTTCGAAACGGCGTTGCGGCCGCAGGAAATGCTCACCGCGGCGCGCATCCCCGCCGCCGACAAGAGCAAGCGCGCCGGTTTTGCCGAGCTGGCGCGCCGGCACGGCGATTACGCCATCGTTGGCTTGGCCGCCAGCGCGCGCGCCGACGGCAAGGAGCTCAGCGATGTGCGGCTGGCCTACTTCGGCGTTGGCGCCACGCCGGTGCGCGCGATAAAAGCCGAGGCTGCGCTGGCGAAAGGCGACGTGGATGGCGCGGTCGCCGCGCTCGATCTCGATCCGCCCGACGATGTGCAGGCAAGCGGGGTGGTGAAAAAGCACCTCGCTGGCGTGCTGCTTCGGCGGGTGGCAATACAACTCAGCGAGGCGCGGCCATGAGCGAGCGCGCCCTCGACATTTCTCTGACCGTCAACGGCGAGCGCGTCAGCGAACGCGTCGAAGCGCGCAAGACGCTGGTTGATTTCCTGCGCGACGATTTAGGCCTGACCGGCAGCCATGTCGGCTGCGAGCACGGCGTCTGCGGCGCCTGCACCGTGCGCGTCGACGGTGAGATCGTACGCGGCTGTCTGATGCTGGCGGTGCAGTGCGACGGCGCCACGGTCGAGACCATCGAGGGCCTCTCCGACAGCGGAGAGATTGCCGACCTGCAGGCGGCATTCGAGCAGCGCAATGCGCTGCAATGCGGCTATTGCACGCCCGGCATGATCGCCGTGGCGCAGGAATTGCTTTTGCAGGCAAAGGAGAGCGGCGGCGTTCCGTCGCGCGACCAGATTCGCGAACACCTCTCGGGCAATTATTGCCGCTGCACCGGCTATCACGCCATCGTCGATGCGGTCGAGGCTGTCGCGCAAGCTCGCGCGGGAGCGAAGCCATGACCCTTCCCGTTCGTCCCCGCGAAAGCGGGGACCCAGTTCTTCAGGGCGTCAGTTCCTTGGCAAGATCATTCCATGCTGGGTTTCGCCGCTCAATCAACTCGAGTTTCCAGCGCCTATTCCATTTCTTGAGCTGCCGTTCGCGGAGAATTGCAGCCTCTCGTGTTTCATGGACTTCGTACCAAACAAGAGCCTTGACACCATACGTTTTTGTGAACCCGGGAATTAACCCCTCTTGCTGTTGCCAAACGCTGTCGACAAGATTGTCCGTCATGCCGATATACAGCGTTCCGTTCCGGCGGCTCGCCAAGATGTACACAAAAAAGCTCATCGCCTGCGGCCCTGGGTCCCCGCTTTCGCGGGGACGAACGAATAATCGCAGCGTGCGACCATGAAAATCACCGACGACTTCCCGTCCGTGCTCACCGCGCTCGATCGGCCGAACTCGTATATCGGCCGCTCGGTGCCGCGGCCGAATTTGCAACGCCTCACGCAAGGGCGCGGGCAATATGTCAGCGATGTCACGCTACCGCGCATGGCGCATGTGGCTTTCGTGCGCTCGCCGTATGCACACGCGCGCATCGTCGGCATCAAAGTCGCCGCGGCGAAGAAATTACCCGGCGTGATCGCCGTGGTCACCGGTGCCGAACTGGCGAAAGTCATGACCCCCTGGGTCGGCGTCCTCACACATCTGAAGGGTCTCAAATCGGCGCCACAATCTCCCATCGCCGTCGATGTCGCCTGCTGGCAGGGCGAGGCGGTCTGTGCCGTGGCCGCGCGCACGCGCGCCGAGGCCGAAGATGGCTGCGAACTGGTCGAGGTGACTTACAAGGAACTGCCGGCGGTGGCCGATCCAGAGAGCGCGCTCGATATCAAGACGCCGGTGATTCACGCATCGCTCGGCGACAATCTCTGTTTCGAGCGCAAGCTCGACGTCGGCAAGGTCGACGAGGCCTTTGCCGGCTCGGACGCGGTGGTGGAAACCACCTTCCTGTTCGGCCGCCATACCGGTGTCACCAACGAGCCGCGCTCGATCGTGGCCGACTGGAACCCGAGCGAACAGCGCATGACGGTGTACCAGGGCACGCAGGCGCCGCACATGATGCAGGACTTGTTCGCCAAGCATCTCGGTTTGGCGCACCAGCAGGTGCGCGTGCTGACGAAAGACGTCGGCGGCTCGTTCGGCATCAAGGTGCACACCTATGCCGACGAGATGGCGACGGTGGCGCTGTCCAAGCTGCTCAAGCGGCCGGTGAAGTTCGTCGCTGACCGTATCGAGAGTTTTGTCACCGATATTCACGCGCGCGACCATCGCGTGAAAGCGAAAATCGGCGTCAAGAGCGACGGCACTATCACCGCCTTCGAGATCGACGACCTGACAGGCATCGGCCCCTACTCGGTCTATCCGCGCACCTCGGGGATCGAAGCGAACCAGGTGGTCAATCTGGTCGGCGGCCCTTACACCTGCGCGAATTATCGCGCGCAGGCGCGCGTGGTGTTCACCAATAAAAATGTCATGTGCCAATACCGCGCCGTCGGCCATCCGCTCGCGGTAGCGGTGACCGAAGGGCTGGTGGAACTGGCGGCGGCGAAAATCGGTATGGACCCTCTGGAATTGCGCCGACGTAACCTGTTTCCCGACGACGGCTATCCGGCGCAATCGGCCGCTGGGCTGAAATTCGAAAAACTGTCGCATCACGAGTCGCTTGCCCATCTCGATTCGATGATGAACTACGCCGGTCTGCGCGCCGAGCAGAAGAAGCTGCGCGACAAAGGCATCTATCGTGGCATCGGCTTCGCCTCGTTCATCGAAGTGACCAATCCCTCCGCGGCTTTCTACGGCGTCGGCGGCGCGCGCATTACCTCGCAGGACGGCGCCACGGTAAAGCTCGACGCGCAGGGCAACATCAACGTGGCGACCGGCGTCACCGAGCAGGGCCAGGGCGCCGAAAGCGTGGTGGCGCAATGCGTCGCCACGTCGTTCGGCGTGTCCATCGACAAAGTACGCGTCATCACCGGCGACACCGACAACACGCCCTATGGCGGCGGCACCTGGGCTTCGCGCGCGGCCGGCATCGGCGGCGAAGCCGCCTGGCAGGCCGGCAAGGCCTTGCGCGGCAACGTGCTCGCGGTCGCCGGCGCGATGCTGCAGGCCAAGCCCGAGGCGCTCGACATCCGTAACGGTATCGTCGTCGACGCTACCACCGGCACCGAACGGCTGCCGCTCGAAGAACTCGCGCGTGTCGCTTACTTCCGTCCCGACACGCTGCCCTCCGGCGTGCAGGCCGAACTGGTCGCGACACGTCACTATGTGCCGCGCGCCTGGCCGTTCGCTTTCACCAACGGCGTGCAGGCGAGCTACCTCGAGGTCGACACCGATACCGGCTTCGTCAAGCTGCTGAAGCACTGGTGCGTGGAGGATTGCGGCACCATCATCAATCCGCAGCTGGTCGACGAGCAGATCCGCGGCGGCATCGTCCAGGGCATCGGCGCGGCGCTGTTCGAACAGTGCCTCTACGACGAGCGCGGGCAGATGCTCAACGGCAACATGGCGGACTATCTGGTGCCCATGGCGGCGGAAATGCCCGACATCGAATGCGGCCACGTGGTCTCGCCCACCGCCGACTCGGAGCTTGGCGCCAAGGGCGCCGGCGAAGCCGGCACCGCCGGTGCTCCCGCATGTGTGATGAACGCGATCAACGACGCGCTGCGCCCGCTCGGGGCGCAGCCGCTCACCGATATGCCGTTCACGCCGGGGAAAATATTGAAGGCGCTGGGGAAGGTGTGATCAAAACTTGATCATCCCGCTCCGCGTCAGCGTGCTCTTGCCCACAAGTGCGGGCGCGGTGGTGAAGGTATAGACGGTGCTGAGGTCGGCATAGGCCTCGACCGACGACAGGCCGTCGACCGGCGCGATCACGGTGAAGCCGCGCAAAGTTGCGCCCATAGCAGTGGAGAGCACTGCGCCGTTCGCCGCCGTGCCGGTGACAATCACGGTGGTGATGCCTTTGTTCTTGAGAATTGTTTCAAGCTCGGTGTTGCGGAATTTGTTGGGTCCCGACTGCACGTGCGGCTCGTTCGCGAGCGGCGCCACGTCGGCCATTACGTCGGCGGTCGTGGTATTGACAATGATCGAATAGACCACCAGCACCTTGTGGGCGCGCGCTTCGCCCAGCAGCTTCTTCATCGCCGGCAGCGTGGCAATGCAGCGCGGCCGCTTGCCGCAATTCTGGTTCATGAAGTCGAGCATCAGCAGCGCCGTAGTCTTTGGATCGACCGTCACTGGCTTGAGCGCGGGCGGCGGCGGCGCTTTTATGCTTGCCCACTCGTCGACGATGTCGGCGGCCTGCGCGTTGGCCGCGAATCCGGCAACAACTACAGCAGCAACGAGCGTCGCGATCAAGTTTCGTTTCATGAAACCCTCCCTGATGTTCGGCGGCACTCACGAGCCGGCTTGTTGCTGGATCATGCGCAAGCGGCGCGGGGACTGTCAAAGCCGCACACATATCCGCTTGCTGAAACACCGCGACCCGGCGCAATATTGCCAATGAAATGGCCGGCCTTCCACGCCGCGGCCTTGTAAAAAACTTCAACAACAGGATGAACGCCATGGATATCAAGGTCGGCAAACAAGCGATCGCCGAGGCCTCGAAAAAGCTCTCCAACTGGGGCCGCTGGGGCAAGGACGATCAGACCGGCACGCTCAACCACGTCAAACCCGAGGATATCGTCAAGGCGGCGAGCCTGATCCGCACCGGCAAGGTGTTCGCGCTCGGCATTCCGCTCGATCGTGAGGGCCCGCAGAACGGACTGTTCGGCGGCCGCTTCAACCCGATCCACCAGATGCTCGCCACCGGCACCGATGCCGTCGCCGGCCAGCAGGACTGGAACAAGATCCGCTACGCCGACGACACGCTGATGCTGTGCGTACAGGGCGCTACCCATTGGGACGCGCTCGGCCACGTCTTCTACGAGGACAAGGCCTACAATGGCCACGACGCCAAGCTGATCGACTCGCGCGGGCTCTCCGTGCTCGGTATCGAGAATTCCAAGAACAAGATGGTCGGCCGCGGCGTGCTGCTCGACATAGCACGCTTCCGCGGCGTGAAATGGATGCAGGACGGCGAAAGCATCTCCAACGACGAGCTCGACAAATGCGCCAAGGAACAGAACGTCTCGATCGGGCGCGGCGACTTCGTCATCGTGCGCACCGGACAGATGGAGCGCTGTCTCGCCGAGAAGGAATGGGGCGGCTATGCCGGCGGCGACGCGCCCGGCGTCAAGTTCGAGAACTGTTACTGGTGTCAGGACAAGCAGGTCGCCGCCATCTGCACCGACACCTGGGGCGTCGAAGTGCGGCCGAACGAGACCCCTGACGCCAACCAGCCCTGGCACTGGGTGGTGATCCCGGCCATGGGGCTGTGCATGGGCGAGATCTTCTACCTCAAGGAACTGGCCGAGGACTGCGACGAAGACGGCGTCTACGAATTCTTCTTCTGCGGCCCGCCGCTGATCATTACCGGCGGCACGGGTTCGCCGATCAATCCGCAGGCGATCAAGTAGCCGCCGGCGTCGCAGCAGCTTCCACCGTCACCCCCGGGCTTGACACGCAAGTCGGGTATACCCGACTTGCGATTTCAAAATATGCGGAACTCGGGTAAACCCGAGTTTCGTTGGTCCATGAGGCGCTTCAAATTGCCGCAGATCATCATGGATTGCCGGGTCAAGCCCGGCAATGACAAGTAGTACTGGGAGAGTGACATGCCCCGTTGGCTCAAGCGCGGAATGGACGCAAGCGCAATCAAAGCCGCCGACGCGAAGGTGCGCGAGACGGTGGAAGGCATCCTGGCCCAGGTCGACGAGCGCAAGGACGCGGCGATCCGCGAATTGTCGGAGAAATTCGACAAATGGTCGCCGAAGGATTTCCGCCTCAGCGCCCAGGAAATCGAGCGCGCCATATCGCAGGTGAAGAAACGCGACTTGGAGGACATCAAATTTGCCCAGGCACAAGTGCGCAACTTCGCGCAGAAGCAGCGCGATACCATGCACGACCTCGAGGTCGAAACGCTGCCCGGCGTCGTGCTCGGCCACCGCCACATCCCGGTGAACTCGATCGGCTGCTACGTGCCGGGCGGGCGCTACCCGATGGTCGCCTCTGCGCACATGTCGATTGTCACCGCCAAGGTTGCCGGCGTGAAACGTATCATCGCCTGTGCGCCGCCGTTCAAGGGCGGCCCGCATCCGGCCATCGTCGCCGCCATGCATTTCGGCGGCGCCGACGAGATCTTCGTGCTCGGCGGCGTGCAGGCGGTGGCGGCCATGGCGCTCGGCACCGAGACGATTCAGCCCGTCGACATGATCGTCGGCCCCGGCAACGCCTATGTGGCAGAGGCCAAGCGGCAATTATTCGGCCGCGTCGGCATCGACCTACTGGCCGGCCCGACCGAGACGCTAATCATCGCCGACGACAACGTCGACGGCGAAATCTGCGCCACCGATCTTTTGGGCCAAGCCGAACACGGGCCGAATTCGCCGGCGGTGATGATCACCAATTCCGAGAAGCTCGCGCGCGACACCATGAGCGAGATCGAGCGGCTGTTGAAGATCCTGCCCAGCGCCGATCTCGCCGGCCAGTCTTGGAAGAATTACGGCGAGGTCATCGTCTGCGACAGCGTCGACGAGATGGTCGCCGAGGCCGACCGCGTCGCGTCCGAGCACGTGCAGGTGATGACGCGCGATCCCGATTATTTCCTCAACAATATGAAGAACTATGGCTCGCTGTTCTTAGGTCCCCGCACCAACGTCGCCTATGGCGACAAGGTGATTGGCACTAACCACACGCTGCCGACCAAGAAGAACGCGCGCTTCACCGGCGGACTGTGGGTCGGCAAGTTCATCAAGACCTGCACCTATCAGAAGGTCTTGACCGACGAGGCCAGCGCCAAGATCGGCGAAGTCTGCTCGCGGCTGTGCATCCTGGAAGGCTTCACCGCGCACGCCGAGCAGGCCAATATCCGCGTGCGCCGCTATAGCGGCCGTAACGTGCCCTACGCCCAGGCGGCGGAGTAGACTCTCTTATCCCTCCCCGCTTCGCGGGGAGGGTGGCGAGCGTAGCGAGCCGGGTGGGGTGCGCTCTCGTTCAATCTCCGGCGTAACCCCACCCCCGGCGCTTCGCGCCGGACCCTCCCCTTTCAGGGGAGGGACAAGAAAGCGATAGTCGATTTATGGCCATCGACCTCACCAAAACCACCTCCTTCCGCCTCGACGGCCGGCGCGCATTGGTGACCGGCGGCGGGCGCGGCATCGGGCTGACCGCCGCTTCCGCGCTCGCAGATGCGGGCGCGCATGTAACGCTCGCCGCGCGCACCCAAAGCGAAATCGAGGAAGCGGCCGCGGCGATCCGCGCCCGCGGTCAATCGGCCGACGCGCTCGTGCTCGACGTCACTGACATCGAAGCCGCGCGCAAGGCGCTCTCCGCGCGGGCGCCCTACCAGGTGCTGGTCAACAATGCCGGCATGAACCGGCCCGCTTTTCTGCCGGACGTCACGGTCGCGGACTTCGACGCCATCATGAATCTCAACGTGCGCGCCGCCTTCTTCATGGCGCAGACGGTGGCGCTGCGGCTGCGCGCAGAGAAACTCCCCGGCTCGATCATCAACATTTCCTCGCAGATGGGCCATGTCGGTGCCGCGCGCCGCACGGTCTATTGCGCCGCCAAGCACGCCGTGGAGGGCTTCACCAAGGCGATGGCGGTCGAGCTCGCGCCCGACAATGTCCGCGTCAACTCACTGGGACCGACCTTCCTGGAGACGCCGATGACGCGGCCGTTTTTCGAGAACAAGGCGTTTCGCGACGAGGTGCTGAGCAAGATCAAGCTCGGCCGCCTCGGCCAGCTCGAAGAACTGACCGGCGCCATCGTGTTCCTCGCCTCCGACGCCTCCTCGCTGATGACCGGCTCAGCGCTGGTGCTCGACGGCGGCTGGACGGCTGACTAGGCTATCGCCTCGCTCGGGAGGATGTCATGCGCGTGCTGATCTTCGCTGCACTGCTGCTGGCGGTGGCGCCGGCCCACGCCGCCGACAAGGACCGTATCGTCGGCACCTGGAAGCTCGTCGCTGTGATGTACGAAGACGCTCAAACCAAGGAGCAGACGCCGGTGCTCGGCGCGCATCCGCGCGGCTACCAGATTGCGACGCCGGAAGGCCGCTGGCTGGCGCTGGTAACCGCCGACGGGCGGCCCGTGCCGAAGACCGACGAGGACCGGGCCAAGGCGCTGCGAACGATGATTGCTTACAGCGGCCGCTACCGCGTCGAGAACGACAAAGTGATCACCAAGGTCGAGGTGGCCTGGAACGAGGCCTGGGTCGGCGGCGAGCAAGTGCGCTTCATTCGCTTCGAGGGTGACAATCTGCTGCACATCGAAAGCCCGCCGATGCCGCATCCCAACGTCAACAACAAGATCGTGCGGGTGATCGTGACCTGGCAGCGCGACAAATAGGCTGCGATCCAGCTTAGGCCACCCCACTAGCGAAATGGCCGGGGGCAAGCCCGGCCATGACGCATTCGATGCCCCTGCGCGGAGCTACGCCAGCTTCGGCAGATCGGCGAAATATTCCGGGTGCTCTTTTTCGACGGCCTGCATGAATTCCGGCTTGAACAGGCTCGGCACATTGAGACGCGGCGCTCCCGGCAAAGTATTGATCAGCACCTCGTCCTCGGCGTTCTCGAAGGCGCGCAGCACCTTCGGCGACATGCGCGGATCGAAGCTGATGTGCTTGATCGCCTTCTTGCCGATGGCAACATCGGTGCCCGGCACCCATTTGGCGAAAATCTCCACCGCCTCGTCGGGATTCTTGCGCGTGAAGTACGACGACTGAGCGAGGCCAGCGGCGATGCTCTTGATCACGCCCGGTTTTGTCTCGACCGTCGGCCCGTGCGCCACTGCGACCATCACGTAGGACATATGTTGCCCACCGCGGATCACTTCATACGAATCCGGCACTTCCGTGAGCGCCTGTGTGACGTAGGGCTCCCAGGTCACGATGGCGTCGACCTTGCCCTCCTTCAGCGCTGGCGCGAGGCCGAACTGCGACCAGATGTTCTCGACGGTGACATCGGCGTACTTCACGCCGGCGCGCCGCACCACCATCTTGAAATATTCGTCCGAGGTCTGCCCCTTGGCGAGGCCGACCTTCTTGCCGACAAGATCGCTGATCTTGCCGACATTGACGCCCCTGCCCTTCTTGGTGACGATCGCGAGCGGCGTATCGCAGCGATCGTTGGTCGCGTCGTTCATGATCAGACCGATGACCTGGAACGGATTGCCGGCATGCACCGCCTTCAGATACGTGGTCGTGCTCATGTCGCCGACCTGCGCGAGACCGTCGTGCAGCGCATTGACCATATCGGTGCCGGTATCCACCACCTTGAAGCTTGCGTCGACGCCGTGCTGCTTGAAGTAGCCCTTCTCCGCGCCGATGAACATCGGCAGATGGCCGAAGTTGTTCGCGATTACAACGTCGAGCTTGGGCAAATCAGCCATTGTTATTCTCCCGGTTCTGCAATGCTGCGCCGTCAGGACGGCTTCAGCACCTGCGGCAAAACTTGTGGATTGACGCAATTCGGCGGCCGGCGGCCGTCGATCAATGCCTGAATATTGTCGACCACGATATTGGCCATCTCTTCGCGCACTTCGACGGTGGCGCTGCCGAGATGCGGTGCGAGCACCACGTTCTTCATCTTCTTCAACTCGGTCGGCACTTTCGGCTCTTGCTCGAACACGTCGAGCCCGGCACCGGCAATCTTGCGCGCCTTCAGCGCGCGGATGAGGGCCTTCTCGTCGATGATCGGCCCGCGCGCCGTGTTGACGAGGAACGCTGTCTTCTTCATCTGCCCGATCTCGCGCGCGCCGATCTGATGGCGCGTCTCCGGATTGAGCGGCTGATGCAGTGAAACGAAATCGGATTCGCGCAGCAACTGTTCGAACGGCACGTATTCGAGGCCGGCCTCGCGCTCCTCCGCTTCCGGCTTGCGGCGCGGCGTCGAATAAAGCACGCGCATGCCGAAGCCGTGCGCGCGGCGCGCCACCGCCTTGCCGATGAGGCCGCCGCCGCCAACGAGTCCGACGGTCTTGCCCTGCACGATCGCGCCGAGCAGGTGCCGCGATTGGCCGCCGGGAAACTTGCCGGCGCGCACCATCCTGTCGCCTTCCATCATGCGCCGCGCGACCGCGAGCATCAGCCCGAAGGCCATGTCCGCGGTTGCCTCGGTCGTCACCGGCGGCACGACCGTGACCGGGATACCGCGCGCGGTCGCCTCGGCGACGTCGATGTTCGACGGCGAGATGGACTGCGCGGCGATATGGCGAAGCTTCGGATTCGCCGCGACCACCGCGCGGTCGATCTTGTCGTGCAGCAGGCAGAAGAGAATGTCGGCCTTGCGCACGGCAGAGATCAGCGTCTTGTGCGGAATGATACGGCTGTCGTCGGGAAAGACCTTGACGCTACCCATGGCGCGCAGCCGCTTGATCGCGCTGTCGGCGACCGGCTGCGTGACGAAGATGCGCGGTTTGCCGCTCACCGCTGCCACCGTACGATTCCGGCGACGCCGTCGACGGCGCATTGCACGCCGTCGGGAATCTTGCGGGTGGCGTCGAGCACGCCGAGCACCATCGGAATGCCGCGTTCGCGCGCCAACGACGCCATATGCGAGGTCGAGCCGCCAAGCTCGGCCACCACGCCGGCAACCCGCGGCAGGATGTGGCTGAGCGCAGGTCCCGCCACGCGCGTCACCAGGATGTCGCCGTGGCCGACGCGCGCCAATTCGCATTCGCAATTCACCACCACCGCCTTGCCGGAACCCCAGCCGATGCCAGCGGCATGGCCGCGGATGCCGGGATGCTGCAGCCAGATTTCGTCGGGCACGATGGCGGCCTCGACATGCAGCGGCCGCGACTGCAGCAGCTTGAAGCCATTCTCGTCGAGCGCCCATTCGATCTCGACCGGCTGGCCGGCGAGCTGTTCGCATTTGCGCAGCAGACGGCCGAGTGTCACCGCCTCGCCCGCCGTCAGACATGGCTCGTTCACCTGATCCGCAGGCACCAGCTGCGGCGCAGCGACCCCGTGATCACAGGTGTCGCGGTGGCCCTTGCGGCCGGCTTCCACCGTGCGCAGGAAACCCGTTTTACTAAGCACGATGCGGTCCGGCACCACCTCGCCCTGCGCGATCGCCGAGCCGAGCCCCCAGGTGGCGGTGATCAGCATCTGGCCCTCGGCTGTCTCGCTCAAGCCGCCGCCCGAGGCGCGCGCGGAAATCAGCGGCTGGATCAGCACGCCCATCGCGGTATCGGCCGGCGACAGGCCATGATTTTCCATGTAGCGGCGCGCCTGCGACGTCCACAACGCCGCCCAGCAGGCGCACACCGCGGTCAAGAATTCGGTCTCATCGGAAAGCCCGAGGAAGCTTTCGAACTGGCCGGCGAAATTCGCGCCCTCACGGTCCTCGATCAGCGCCGAGGAACGCACCGCGCCGAGCGGAGTTTCGGCCCGTTGCGCGCGCCAGGCCGCAAGCAGCGGCTCGAGAATCTCCGGCGCGATCGGCTCTTGGTAGAGCGCGAGGCGAATCTGCACCGACAGCTTGCGCGAGATCTGCCGCTCGGCGGTATTGTACAGCGCCGCCTGGTCGGCGACGCCGAGCCGGCGCAATTGATGACGATAGGCCTCTGCCGTGAGCGCGAAGCCGCCCGGTGTCGGCAGCCCGGCCTGTGTCAGCGTCGCCAGATTGGCAGCCTTCGGCCCGACCCGTTCCGGATCGGTCGCGGCGGGATCGGTCAGCGGAAGGATGAAGGCGGTCATCGCGAGTTTTGTTCTCAGCAGTGCCACGTTCTCAGTGCGCTCCCTCTCCCCGTTCTTACGGGGAGAGGATTGGGGTGAGGGGCAAAATCAAATGCCCAAAATTGCGCAAACGCCCCTCACCCGACCACGCTTCGCGTGGTCGACCTCTCCCAGCAAGCGGGGAGAGGTGAAGATCATTTCACGTGATCGCCGTAGCCCGGCAGCGGATCGACGACCGTGATCTGCTTGACCGGGAAGTTCGACACGATCTCGATCTCGTTCTTTTTCACGATCAGCATTTCCTCGATCCGTACGCCGTAACGGAATTTCTTGCCGTGCTGGGTTTCGAGCGCGAAGGTCATGCCTTCCTTGATGTCGATCGGATGATCGAGCGACCAGATGCGCGAGATCACCGGCTGGTCGTATTGGGCTAAGCCCAGACCGTGGCCCCACAGATTGGCGGCTGCCTGGTCTTCGTCCTCGTAACCCCAGGTCTCCATCGCCGACGGCCACTTGGAGGCGATGTCGCGCGTAGTGGCACCGACTTTCACCGCGCCGATCGAATCGTAGAGCCAGCCGAGCGCGGTCTTGTAGGTGTCCTTCTGCTCCTGCGACGGCTCCTTGCCGACGCAGTAGGTGCGGTAATAGCACGACTTGTAGCCGTTCCAGGTCAGCGCGGCCAAATCCATGAACACGATGTCGCCCGGCTGGATGATGCGGTCGGAGAAGTTGCGCCAGTTCGGCCAGGTGTTCGGGCCGGAGGAGACGATCACGTCTTCGACGTCTTCGATGCCGGGGAAGTTGTAGAGATATTCCATCAGATGCGCGGTCACCTGGTTCTCGGTGATGCCGGGGCGCAGGAACTTCATGCACTCCCAGTGGGTGGCGTCGCCGATGGCGCCGACGATGCGGAAGCATTCCTGCTCGTCCTCATTCTTGACCGCGCGCGCTTCCATCATCGGCGTCATGCCGTCGACCCAGTGGATGCCTTTTTCCTTGAACACGTTGATCATGTTGATGTCGATGAAGTCGCAGCCGAGCTTCTGCCCGGCGACGCCGTGGCGCTTCATCTCTTCGATGATCGCGTTGGTGAACTTGGTCACCTGCGAGGTCGCAGCCGGACCGGCGGCGCCCTTGATCCAAGCGAAGGAGTGGCGGATATTTTCCTTCGGCAGCCACGGCGAGTGGCGCTCGACCTGCATGCCGATATCGCCCTGCTCGAACAGCACCGGACGGCCGTCGCCGCATAGCATGGCATATTTCAGGCCGGGCTTTAGCTTGTTCCAGCCCGGCGTCAGCGAGCCGGTGATGTAGCGGCAGTTCTCGTCGTACATGCAGAGCAGCGCGCCGAGGCCGTGCTTCTTCATCATCTGTCGCGCACGCTCGATCCGGTATTCACGCAGGCGGTCCCAGTTGACCCGCTGCTGCCAATCCATCCCGATCATGCCGAAATTCGCAGTACCCATGGCATCCTCCCAAGCGGTGCGCCGGCCGCGCCGTTTTTCGTTGAATTGGGTACGATGTTATTCGGCTGGCGCGTCCAGAAGAAATAATATAATCGGTGTTTGGCCATTATATTTTCTAATGACGGTAATAGGATGCGGAACGTCCCCTTAAGGCAAATTCGCGCCGTGATTGCGGTCTGCGAGGAAGGCTCTTTCACCCGCGCGGCGGAGCGCGAAAACGCCACGCAATCGGGCATTTCCCAGCACGTGGCCTCCGTCGAGCGCACGCTGGGGGTAAAGCTGTTCGAGCGCACGAGCGGCGCGGTGAAGCCGACGCCGGCGGGCCTGCGCTACTACAAGAGCTGCGTCGAGGCGATCGGCGCGCTGGAAAACGCCGCCGAGGAAGCGCGCTCGCTGTCCGGCAAGGTCACCGGCGAATTGCGCATCGGCCTGATGCCGACCTTCACCCGCGCGGTGCTGGCGCCGGTGCTTGACGATTTCGTGCCGCGCTGCCCGGAGGTGCGCCTGCACATCGTCGAGGGCTATAGCGGGTTGCTTACCGAAATGACGCTCGACGAGGAACTCGACTTCGCGGTGGTGCCGGCCTTCGAAGGCACCATCGGGCTGAAGTCGCGTTTGCTGGTGCGCGACCGGGAAATGCTGATCTCGGGCCCAAAACGCGGCTTTGCGCCGCTCGCTCCCTTAAGGCTCGCCGAATGCAAGCCGCTGAAATTCCTGCTGCCGGGGCCCGACAACATCCGCCGGCGCAATCTGGAAACCTATTTCCAGAGCCACGGCGTCGAAGTCGAAGCCGTGCTGGAGATGGACGCCATGATCGCCACGCTCGAATTCGTCGCGCGTTCCGACTGGGTGACGATCCTGCCGAGCGTGATCTCGATCAACGACATCGGCCGCGGCGAGTTGATCGTCAATCCGATCGTTCAACCCGAACTGCACGCCGAGTTCGTGGTGATCCAGCCGACAAGGCGCACGCTGTCGACGCAGGCGCGGCTATTTCTGCAACGCTTCGAGCAGGAAGTCGCACACATACACGCGGTGTGGGATCGAACGCTGGCCGGCCCGGCGAAGCGGAAAATGTCCGCCTGAAGTTCCGGCTTGCCATTCTTTTGTAACGGAAGATTTCTGATGGCACCCTCACCACTCGTCTCCACTGCCTGGCTCGAACAGCATCTCGCCGATCCCGATCTGCGCGTCATCGAGGTCTGCAATATCCGCGACGACAAGGCCTATCGCGAGGGACATATCCCGGGCGCGCTGTGGTTCTACTGGAAGACGGCGTGCTGGCACGAGACGGATCGCGATTTCGTCACGCCGGCCGCGATGGCAAAGCTGTTCGGCAGCATCGGCATCGGCCCGCAGACGACCATCGTGCTGTATGGCGATCCCGTCCAGTTCGGCAGCTACGCCTACTGGGCCTTTGCCATGGCCGGGCACGCGAAGCTCAAGCTGCTCGACGGCGGCCGGCGCAAATGGGTGATGGAGAGGCGGCCGCTGTCGCGCGACGAGCCACATTTTCCCGCCGTCGCCTATCCGCCACCGGCGGGCACCTCAGCGATGCGGGTCGGCCGCGACGATGTGCGCGCGCATCTGCGCGAGCCGCAACGGCTGCTCATCGACCTGCGGTCGCCCGAGGAATATTCGGGCGAGCGCGTCTCGGACTATTCCTTCGCCGTCGATCACGGCGCCGAACGCACCGGGCGCATCCCCGGCGCCGTGCATCTTTATTTCAAGGACCTGCTGAACGCGGACAATTCGTTCAAGTCGGCGGAGCAACTTCGCGACACGCTTGCCGTCGCCGGCATCGCGCCGGAAAAATTCGACGATATCGTCTGTTATTGCCGGCTGAGCCATCGCGCCACCATCGGTTGGATCGCTCTCGGCCAGCTCCTCGGCCTCAAGAACGTCAAGATCTACGACGGCTCGTGGACCGAATGGGGCAGCATCGTCGGCTTCCCGATCGAGAAGTAGCGCGCGCCGTCAGCCGCCCGCGGTCTTGCGCTGGTAGGCTTCGATCTTGTCGCGCAGCGCGTCGGGCAAAGCCACCGGCTTGCGCGTCTCCAGCGACATCATGGCGGTGACCATGCGCGCGCGCAGGCGCTCCATCCCGTCGTGATGGCAGACGATGGCGATGCCGAGCGAGGAGCGGCCGATGCGCTCGACCAGAATGGTAAGCTCGATGATATCGCCCATCCGGCTCGGGATCTTGAAGTCGCAATCGATGTGCACGAAGGGAAAGCCGAACTGGCTGCCCATGATCAGGTCGGCATAGTTATAGCCGAGTTCTTCCCCGTACCAGTCCTCGATCAGCCCGTTGAAGATGTCGAAATAATGCGGGAAATAGACGATACCAGCGGGGTCGCAATGCGAAAACCGCACCGTAACACTGCGGGTGAAGGCGCCGCTCGGCGGCACAAATCGATCCTGAAGCATAAGATACCGTCCCGATGCGCGTGTTCTTACGCGGACAAAATCCGCTGTAGCAAGGATTTACGTTGCCATCCACACGCCCGTCCGCGCCGACCGGCTTGAAATCGCGACCGACGCCGTCAATAGTCCGCCGCGCGCGAACAAAAGGACGACAACGCATCGAGGAGGTACTTCATGAAGAAATGGCTGCTCGGCATAGCTCTCGCGGCGGCTTGCATCGCCCCGGCCTCGGCCGACGACTATCCGTCGCGGCCGATCACCTTGGTGGTCCCGCTCAGCGTCGGCGGTTCCACCGACGTCATCGGGCGGCTGATGGCGGAAGGAATGCGTAAGGCGCTCAACCAGACCGTCGTCGTGGAAAACACCTCTGGCGCCGGCGGCACGATCGGCGTCAACCGCGTCGTTCGTGCGGCGCCCGACGGCTACACCATGCTGATCGGCCAATGGGGCACCAATGTCGCCACCGGCGCGATCTACGATCTCAAATTCGATCTGCTGAAGGACCTCGACCCGGTGGGGCTAATCGCGACGCAGCCGTTCCTGATCGTGGCGCGCGCCACTATCCCCGCCAACAACCTCAAGGAACTGATCGCCTGGATCAAGGCCAATCCGGACAAGGCGACCCAAGGCAATTCCGGCATCGGCTCGCCCAGCCATGTCAGCGGCATTCTGTTCCAGAAGGCGATCAACTCGCCGATCCAGATGATCCCCTATCGCGGCGCCGGTGATTCGACGCAGGCGATCGTGTCCGGACAGATCGACGTGCTGCTCAATACGCCGGCGGTCTCCATGGCGCAGCTCAAGGCCGGAAAGGTCAAGGTCTTCGCCGTCACCGACAAGCGCCGGCTGGCAACCGCGCCTGACATTCCGACGACGGACGAGGCCGGCCTGCCGGGGTTCTATTTCACGTTCTGGCACGCTTTCTGGGTGCCAAAGGGCACGCCCAAAGACGTCATCGCCAAGCTCAACGGCGCGTTGCGGACGACGCTGGCCGACCCCGAGATCCGCAACAAGCTCACCGCGCTCGCCCAGGACATCTTCCCGCCCGACGAGCAGAGCCCGGAGGCTTTGGCCAAGTTTCAGCGCGCAGAAATCGACAAGTGGTGGCCGATCATCAAAGCGGCCGGCATCAAGGCGCAATGAGCCGAGCCGGCCTGGTGCCCCCGGCGCCCGGTGGCGGTTCGCTCGACCGCCGGGCCACGCCACCCCCCGCGACGCCTACCTGTCGCACGCCTGGTACGAGTTCGACCTCAATGGGTTGATCATTCTGGCGTTGGAAAAGCCCGGCCTGGTGACCGACGTGGTGCGCGTCTCCAAGGCGTACGTCGAGCGCATGGAAGGCTCGAAGCCGACGCAAGGCCGGGCGCCGTCGCCGCGGCGCCTTTCGCGTTCATGCCCCAATCACGTCATCCACGCTGCGCGGCGTCGACCGGCTTGACCGCCATGTCGTGCGCCGCCGGCGCTCCGCACAGGCGGCGCCAATCGCTCACGCGACCAAAAGATTCGGCAGAAACTCCTGCACCAACTCATCGTCGGAAAGCACCGGCTCGGCGCGGTCATCGACTGTCTGAAACTCGTTGCCACAGACGGGGCACGACCAGATATGGACCGTCTCCCGTTCGTTGATGGCCTCCGACCATTCCGGCGCGATCAGATATGTCTTGCACCGATCGCACGCCGTTGAAATTCGTAGTGCCGCCGCGGAGGTTGACATGTGAGCCCTCCTTTTCATCGTCCCAACGAAATGTATTCCTGAAGTTTGCGGGTTTTGCATTGACCCACGTCAACTTGGGGTTCCGGCCACCCGCGGCAAATGGCCGCCTGTGCATTAAAGCACGTTCGCCGCGAAGCCGTATTTAGACCGTCATCCACGCGCCGTCCGCGTCGACCGATTTGAACACGGCCTCGAGCGCGGCCGCGGTCTGCAAAATACCGGCAGGCGGGATCGGAAACGTGCCCTGACCGAGCACGGCCTTGGCGAAATAATCGAGGTTGCGGCCGAGGTGGTTGTCGGTCGGCCGGTCGATCACTTCCGGCTCGTCCTTGCCGGCGCGGCGCACGATGGCGCGCGTCTCGCTGACGCTTTCCGCCCAGCAGTTTTCGCCGAAGATGGCGATGCGCCAGCGGAACGGCGTTTTGATGGTGGTGCCGAGCGTGCCGGTGGCGCCGTTCTCGAACTCGATCAGCGCGGCGGTGGTGTCGCCGGTCGGCAGCTTGAGCGCGCGCGCCTTCGACAGCGCACTGATGCGCTTCATCGGCCCGACCATGTCGCGGAAGCAGTCGAGCACGTGGATGCCCATGCCGGTCATGCCGCCGGCGCGGCTTTCCTCCGCGGACATGCGCCAGCTATCGGCCGGATAGTTGGCCAGCCAATTGTGGCTGTAATTGCCTTCGGCATGCATGATGGTGCCAAAGGCGCCCTGCTCCTTGAGTTCGGCCAAAATGCGCATCGACGGCATCAGCCGGAAATGATGGCCGACGCCGATGACGACGCCGGCGCGCTTGACCGCATCGAGCATGGCCGCGGCTTCCGCTTTGCTCAGCGCAAACGGCTTTTCGCAATAGATGTGCTTGCCGGCCGCCGCCAGCGCTTTCACCTGTTCAGGATGTTTGGTGTGCGGCGTGGCCAGGATGACGGCCTGCACGGCGGGGTCGGTGAGCACCTCCTCGAACGAGGTGCCGATGGGAATTTTATATTCTGCGGCGAAATCGCGCACGGTGCGGGGCTCGAGCGTGACGCCGCGCACAAAATTGATCGGCGCGCCGAAATCGCGCGCCGCCGTCACCAGAGTCTTGCCCCACCAGCCGAGGCCGACGATTGCGGTGTTGAGCATGCGTTAAGCCGCCGCTGGCGCGCCCGGTTGCTTCATCGGATGCGCGCGGGCGAAGGCGTCGTTCTGCATGCACAGATCGACGATGCGCTTGACCGTCGGAAACGACGCCAGATCGACCTTGAAATAGCTCGAGCCGGCCGCTTGGCCTGCGAGGCAGATGTCGGCGATGGTGACCTGGTCGCCCTGGCAAAAGCGGCCGGTCTCTTTCGAGGTCGACAGATTGGTCTCTAGCGCCTTCAAGGCTTCGACGTGCCAATGGTGACCCCATTTCACCACGCCCGGCTCGTCCACCTTGTATTCGTGCGCCAGATACTCGCGCACGCGCGGCACGATCAGCGGATGTGTGTCGCAGGCGATGATCTGCGCCAGGCCGCGCACACGCGCGCGCGCCTTCGGCTCCTTCGGCAACAGCGGCGGATTGGGATACGTCTCGTCGAGATATTCGAGGATGGCGAGCGACTCGAACAACACCGTGCCGTCATCGAGGATCAGCGCCGGCAGCGCCTTCATCGGGTTGACCTTGGCGAAGGCCGCGTCGCGCTGCTTGCCTTGCATCAGGTTGACGTCGATCACCTCGTCGGGCGCGATGCCCTTGAGGTTGAGGGCGATGCGCACGCGGAACGTCGCCAGCGAGCGCCAGAATGAAAACAGTTTCATGGATGTTCTCCCGAACAGACTTTTACGATTTGCGTCCCGACCAATAGACCGTCATGCGCGAACCGTCGCCGCCGCCGAAGCCGTGTTTGGTGGCGTCCTCGAAACCGGCGAGCGCGGCCTTGGTGGCGATCATGTCGGCGCCCAAGGACTCGCCCGTGGCGATCATGGTGCGCAGGTCCTTCACGCCGTTGGCGATCGAGAAGGTGGTCGCTCCGGGATCCCGGTTTTCCAGCATGGCGACGATCATGTCGGCGCGCATCTTGAGTGCGTTGTTGGCGCCGTTACTCTCGACGAACAGGTCGAGCAGGCGCTTGGGCTGCCAGCCGACGCTTCTGGCGATCGCGAAGGCTTCGCCATAGGCCTGCCAGGCCACCATCAGCGGCAGATTAATCGCGAGCTTCATCGCAGCTCCAGTGCCAACCGGCCCGCAATGCTCGACCTTGCGGCAGAGCTGATCGAGGATGGACTTGGCCCGCGCAGCATCGGCCGGTTCTGCTCCCATGAGTCCGAGGAGTTGCCCCTTGCGCGCCGGCGCGGTCGAGCCGCCCACCGGGCACTCGACGAGTGCCGCGCCCTTCGCCCGCACCTTGGGCGCGAGATCGGTCTCGACCTTGGGCGCCACCGTGCTCATTTCGAGGAACAGTTTGCCCTTGACGTCGCCCGACAACAGCCCGTTCGGCCCGTTGTAGACGGCGTCGATCGCCGCGCCGTCGGTCAGCATGGTGATGACCGCTTCGCATGCGGCAGCAACGGCGGCCGGCGTGGCGGCGGCTTTGGCGCCGGCCTCCGCCAGCGGCTTGGCTTTGTCCGGCGAACGATTCCAGACCGTGACCTGATGGCCGACTTCCATCAGCCGCAGGGCGACGTTGCCGCCCATCGCGCCAAGACCCGCAACTCCGATCTGCATGACTCCTCCCTCACTGCTTTTGCCGGCGACGATAGGCGATTGCCGCGACGCATGAAAGCCGCATTGTGACGTTTGACACTCGACAGTCCCGCCGCCGCCCACTATGAAACTCGCAACGCGGCGCATTGCGGCGTTTGAATCTTACGATGGGGAAGTGTGAATGGTTGCGGCGAAAAAATACAAGGGCACCGTCGGCGTCATCGGCCTCGGCATCATGGGCGGCGCCTTCGCGAAGAACCTGGCCGCCGCCGGATGGCGCGTCGTCGGTTTCGACATCAGCGCGGCGCGCCGCCGCGAGGTCGCCCGCGGCGGCGTCGAGATTGCCCGCAATGCCGTCGAGCTGGCGGCCGCCGTGCCGACCATCCTCACCAGCCTGCCCAAACCGCAGGCGCTGATGGACACCGTGCGCGCCATCGCCGCCGCCAAGCTGAAGCACCTGGTGCTGGTGGAAATGGGCACCTTCGCGATTGCCGATAAGGAAAAAGCCGCGCGTGTGCTGGCCAAGGCCGGCCATGCGATGCTCGATTGCCCGGTCAGCGGCACCGGCTCACAGGCCCGCGTCCGCGATCTGATATTTTACGCCAGCGGCAATTCCGGCCTGATCAAGCGGCTGCGCCCGATGTTCAAGGCCTTCGGCCGCGAGGTCTACGACGTCGGCGTATTCGGCAACGGCAGCAAGATCAAATACGTGGCTAATCTGTTGGTCGCCATCAACAACGTGGCGAGCGCCGAAGCCATGGTGCTCGGCATGAAGGCCGGCCTGCCGCCGCAACTGATCTTCGATCTCATCACCCCAGGCGCCGGCAATTCGCGCGTGTTCGAATTGCGCGTGCCGATGATGGTGAAGGGCAAATACGACGATGTCACCATGAAGATCGACGTGTGGGACAAGGACATGCAGGTGATCGGCGACTACGCCCGCAAGATCAAAGTGCCGACGCCAATGTTCAATGCGTCGAAGCCGGTCTACATCAAGGCGATGAAGAGCGGCCTCGGCGCCAAGGACACCGCCGCGGTTTGCGCCGTGTTGGAGAAGATGGCCAAGTTCAAGCGCAAGAAGCGTTGAGCCTCCTCGTCATTCCGGGGCGCCCGCCAAGCGGGCGCCCCGGAATGACGACGCGCTAATGGGGCTTGTATCGAACCCATTCATCTCTGTAGCCTCCGCCCAACAAAATAATGCCGCGGGAGGCGAGTATGGCGTCGTTGCAGCAATTGTCCGAAATCCGCGACGGCATGCGGATCGACTGGAACGTGCCGATCACCATGGACGACGGCCTGGTGTTGCGCGCCGACGTTTTTCGTCCGGTGAAAGACGGCCAATATCCGGTCCTGCTCACCTACGGCCCCTACGCCAAGAACCTCGCCTTCCAGGACGGCTATCCGAGCGCCTGGAACATCATGGCGGAGAAGCACCCGGACGTCACCGCCAACTCTTCCAACAAGTACCAGAACTGGGAAGTGGTCGATCCCGAGAAATGGGTGCCGCACGACTACGCTTGCGTGCGCGTCGATTCGCGCGGCACCGGCTGCTCGCCCGGCGTCATCGATCATTTCTCGCCACCCGAAACCAAGGATTTCTACGCCTGCATCGAATGGGCCGGCGTGCAGCCCTGGTCGAGCGGCAAAGTAGGCCTCAACGGCATTTCCTATTATGGCATGAACCAATGGCACGTGGCGTCTCTGCAGCCGCCGCATCTCGCCGCCATGTGCGTGTGGGAAGGCTCGGCCGACTGGTACCGCGACATGACGCACCACGGCGGTATCCTCTCGACGTTCTGGGAAAACTGGTTCGATATGCAGGTCAAGACCGTGCAGTACGGCGTCGGCGAGCGCGGCAAGCGCAGCCGCGTACACGGCGAACTGGTGTGCGGCCCAGAGATGCTGAGCGACGAGGAACTCGCCAAGAACCGCGCCGACTTCGGCGGCAACATCCTCAAACATCCGATGGACGACAAGTATCACCGCGACCGCTCGCCGGTGTGGGAGAAGGTGACGGCGCCGCTGTTCTCCGCCGCCAATTGGGGCGGTCAGGGCTTGCATCCACGCGGCAATTTCGAGGGCTTCGTGCGCGCCGCCTCCAAGCAGAAATGGCTCGAGGCGCACGGCATCGAGCACTGGACGCATTTCTACACCGACTACGGCCGCGAGCAGCAGTTGCGCTTCTTCGACTATTTCCTGCACGGCAAGAAGAACGGTTGGGCGAAGCAACCGAAAGTGCTGCTGCAGGTCCGCCATCCAGGCGAAAAATTCGTCGCCCGCGCCGAAAACGAATGGCCGATCGCGCGCACGCAGTGGACCAAATATTATCTCGACCCCAAGTCGATGGCGCTGACCACCAAGAAGCCGTCCAGCGGCGCCAAGCTTGCCTTCGACGCCATGGGCGAAGGCCTCACCTTCCTCACCCCAGTGCTCGAGCATGAGACCGAGGTCACCGGCCCGTCGGCGCTCAAGCTCGTCGCCTCGTCGTCCACCAAGGATGCCGACTTCTTCATCGTACTGCGCGTGTTCACCGGCGATCTGAAGGAAGTCGTGTTCCAGGGCGCCATCGATCCGCATACGCCCATTGCACAGGGCTGGCTGCGCGCCTCGCATCGCAAGCTCGACAAGAAAATGTCGCTGCCCTACCGGCCCTACCACACCCACGACAAGAAGCAGCCGCTCAGCAAGGGCAAGCCGGTCGACCTCGACATCGAGATCTGGCCAACCTCGATCGCGGTGCCGGCCGGCTACCGCATCGGCCTGTCGATCCGCGGCAAGGACTACGAATATGGCGGCGCCAGCGGCGGCAAGCTGTCGAACTTCAAGAACGAACTCACCGGCTGCGGCCCGTTCCTGCACAACCACCCGAAGGACCGCCCGCCCACGATCTTCAACGGCACCACAACCCTGCATTTCAGCGGCGGCAAGGCGCCCTATTTGCTGCTGCCCATCATTCCGCCGAAAAAACAGGCAGCCAAGAAACGGCGCAGGCGGAAATAATTTGATCTGGGGAAAATAGCCGGCACCGTCCGTTCCTCCCCGCGCAAGCAGGGACCGGGGACAGAACTGGATTCCCGCTTGCGCGGGAATGAGCGCAATTCACCCCGCGTCGAATTAGGTGTTCCTTCCCGGCAAAGCTCGGGTAAGCTAGCGGCAACCTTCGGCTTAACAGAAGGGTCCAGAGGGAGAGTATGAATACACAGTTCTGGGTCATTCAGGCGTTCAACGGCATATCCTATGGCGCGCTGCTCTTTCTCGTGGGCAGCGGGCTGTCGTTGATCTTCGGCGTCATGCGGATCGTCAATCTCTCCCATGGCGCCTATTTTCTGTGGGGCGGCTACATCGCCCTCTCGGTCATCGCCGCAACCGGATCGTGGGCGCTATCGTTGCCAGTGGCGGCGCTCGCCGTCGCGGCGATCGGCCTCGTCATGGAGCGCCTGTTCCTGCGCTCCGAAGGTCTTGCCCACCTGCGCAACGCCGTCATCGCAGTCGGCATAGCAATCCTCGTTGCCTTGGCGGTTGCGCGCGGGTTTCCGGCTGTCGCCGCGAGCTGGCCCCAGTTCATTGCGGTCGCCGCGCTCGCCAGCATCGTGCTGTTTTTCATATTGAGCCGCATCTCCATTCTGCCCATCGATAACGACGTGCTTCGTCAAGTGCTGCTCACGGTCGGCTTCGCCTTTCTATTCCAGCAGGGCGCGCTCGACATCTGGGGCGGCAACAACATGGACATCAACCCGCCGAAGGAACTGACTACGAGCGTCGTGCTGGCCGGCATGTATTTCCCGGCTTATCGTATCTTCATGATTGCCACGGCGCTGGTGATCGGCATCCTGCTGTGGCTGGTGATGGAGAAGACCCGCATGGGCGCCGCGGTGCGCGCCACCGTCGATGACGCGCAGATGGCGCGCGGCGTCGGCATCGACACCAACCGCGTCTCCATGTTCATCTTCGCGCTCGGCGCCTTTCTCGCCGCGCTCGGCGGCGTGACCGGCGGCGCCTTTCTCGGCATCT
Organism: uncultured Alphaproteobacteria bacterium; assembly: GCA_963821785.1. Classification (GTDB taxonomy): domain Bacteria; phylum Pseudomonadota; class Alphaproteobacteria; order Rhizobiales; family Xanthobacteraceae; genus Pseudolabrys. The sequence continues at coordinate 184,459 of CAWGFC010000003.1, forward strand.
ATCCTGGTCTCGATTTCGAAATGCTGCCGCTCGCCTTCGCGGTAGTGATCATCGGCGGCATGGGCTCGCTCGGCGGCGCCGCGATCGGCGCTCTGCTGGTCGGCCTCGCCGACAATTTCGGTAAGGCGCTGTTCCCGGAAGTGTCCTACTTCACGCTTTACGCCCCGATGGTTCTCATCCTGGCGATCAGGCCGACCGGCTTGTTCGGACGCGACTGAGCGGCGACCGATGACCCAGAACATGAAAATCCTGATCGTTGCGCTGGCGCTGGTGGCGATCGCCTATATCGTGCCGCACACCAGCTCGTTCGTGGTGCTGCTGACGACGCGCGCGATGTGCTTCGCCATCCTGGCGATGAGCGTCGACCTACTGCTCGGCTTCACCGGCCTCTCCTCGATGGGGCAAGCGGCCTATTTCGGCGTCGGCGCCTATCTCACCGCGATCCTGGCCGCCCGGTATCACGTCGGGCTGGGCTGGGACTTCTGGCTCGTGGTGATCTTGGGGATGCTGATCGGCGCGGCGCTGGCCGCGCTGTTTGGACTGTTCGCAATGCGCGCAAGCGGCGTCTACTTCCTGATGATCACGCTGGCGCTCGGCCAATGCGTCTGGGGCCTCGCTTATCGCTGGAATTCGCTGACCGGCGGCGACAATGGCATCAACGTTACCAGCCGTCCGGATTTCGGGCTCGATCTCAACAACGAGAGGACGTTCTTCCTTCTGGTCTTTGCCTTCTTCGTCGCGAGCCTGATCGTGCTTTACGTCCTGGTGCGATCTCCTTTCGGCCGCAGCCTGGAAGGCATCCGCGAGCGCGAACTGCGCATGCAGATCCTCGGCTACAACACGTGGCTGCATAAATACATCGCCTTCGTCATCGCCGGCGCCTTCGGCGGATTGGCGGGTGTATTGTGGGCGCATACCAACGGCCTCATCAGCCCGGAGACCGTGGTGCTGACCACCTCGGTCGATTCGCTGCTGATGGTCGTGCTCGGCGGCGCCGGCACGCTGGTCGGCGGCGCCATCGGCTCGGCCATTGTTTTCGCCCTGCGCGAATATCTCTCGACGCTGGTGCCGTGGTGGCAATACGTGCTCGGCGGCGTCTACGTGCTCACGATCCTTTATCTGCCGATGGGATTGATGGGAATCCCGGCGCGACTTCGTCAGATGCGAAGCACGTCGAACAAAACACCGAGCAAATCGGGAGAAACAAAAACACTGGCATCCGCGCCGTCCTGAGTGGACGGCAAAAACAAAAACTCAGGGAGAACGACCATGACAAGGAGACTGTTGCCTAAGGTAAGTCCGCTGCTGCTGGGAAGCGCTCTCGTGGCGGGGCTAAGCCTCGCATCCCCCGCACAAGCGGAAGAACTGCGCATTGGCTACATCGCGCCGACAACCGGTATCTTCGCCCAGATCGGCAAGGACATGGTCAACGGCTTCCAGATGTATCTGGACGAGCACGGCGGCAAGCTCGGCGGCATGGACGTGAAGTTCATCGTCGAGGATAACCAGGGCAAGCCGGACACCGCCGTCACCAAGGCGAAGAAGCTGATCCTGCAGGACAAGGTGAACATGTTCATCGGCGGCCTGCTGGCTTCGACCGGCTACGCGCTCGCGCCGGTGAGCACCGCCGAAAAGACGCTCTACATCTCGTCGATCTCTTCGGCCGACGACCTCACGCAGCGGCAGCTCGGCAAGTATCCCTATTTCATCCGCACCAGTTGGTCGTCGTCGCTGCCCAACCATCCGCTCGGCCAGTGGGCCTGCGATCAGGGTCACAAGAAGATCATCACCATCGCGGCCGACTATGCCTTTGGCTACGAGTTGGTCGGCGGCTTCCAGAAGGCGTTCGAGGACTGCGGCGGCAAGATCATCCAGAAAATCTGGCCGCCGCTCGGCACCAAGGACTTCGGGCCCTACATCCCGACGATGAAGAGTGACGCCGACGCCATCTACACGCTGATGGTCGGCCCGATGTCACTGCAATTCCCGAAGCAGCTGCGCGGCGCCGGCGACAAGAGGCCGATCATTGCCGGCGGCACTAGTTACGACGAGTTCGTTCTGCCGTTCATGGGCGACGAAGTGATCGGCGACGTCTCCTCCCTGCACTACAGCGCGGCGATCGAGACTCCGGCGAACGAAAAGTTCGTGAAAGCCTACCGCGCCAAGTACGGCAAGGTGCCGTCCTACTATTCGGAGAACAACTATACGACCGCCCTATGGATCGACGAGACGATCAAGAAGGCGGGCGGCAAGTTTCCCGGCCCCGAACAGTTCATCAAGCTGATGCAGAGCATAAAAGTGGACGCGCCGCGCGGGCCGGTGGAATTGGACGACATGCGTAATCCTATCGAGAACGTCTATATCAAGAAGGTCGAGAAGAAGAAGATGTTCGGCTACCCGAAGGACGAGCTCTGGAACACGGTGATCAAGACCTATCCGCACGTCAGCCAGTTCTGGACCTACGGCAAGGACAAGTTCCTCAAGCAGCCGGTCTATAGCCGCGACTTCCCGCCCTGCAAGTTCTGCGAATAACGCCGACTGCGCCGGGGCTTAGACAAAAAGCCCCGGCGTCCTCTTTAGCCTGAAGGACTGCGCGTGAGCACAGACACATCCTCCAACGGCGGGACCGCCGCTCTCGAACTGAAAAGTTTGTGCAAAAGTTTCGGCGGCTTGCAGGCCACGCGCAACGTCACGCTGCGCGTCATGCCGGGTGACCGCCAGGCGATCATCGGCCCGAACGGCGCCGGCAAGACCACGCTATTCAATCTCATTACCGGTATTTTCCCGGTGACCTCGGGCGAAATTCTGCTGTTCGGCGAAGACGTCACCGGCTGGGCCAGCCACCGCCGTACGGCGCTCGGCATGGCGCGCACGTTCCAGGTCACCAGCCTGTTTCCGAAATTGACCGTGCTCGACAATGTTCTCCTGGCGATCAAAGGCCTGAAGCCGTCGAAATTCGTGATGTGGCGTTTTCTGTCGTCCTACAAGGACGTCTACGACAAGGCTTACAAACTGCTGGAAGACGCCGCCTTCCTCGACCGCAAGGATGTCGAAGTTCGCAATCTGTCGCACGGCGAGCAGCGCCAACTCGAGATCGTCCTTGGCCTTGCCAGCGATCCGAAGATTCTTCTTCTTGACGAGCCCGCCGCCGGCCTGTCCTCGGGCGAATCCACCGAAATGGCCAAGTTTCTGATGAAGCTCGATCCGAAACTCGCGATCCTCTTGATCGAGCACGACATGGACGTGGTGTTCGACGTCGCCTCGCAGATTTCGGTGCTGCACTTCGGCGAAGTTCTGGAGACCGGAACGCCGCAACAAATCCATTCCAGCGCCAAGGTACAGGAAATCTATCTGGGAACCGACTAGCGCATGATTCCGAAAAGTGGGAACCGGTTTTCGGATAAGATCATGCGCCAACGGAAATAAGTTCATGGCGATTCTCGAAGTCAAGGACATCCATACCTATTACGGGGACGCCTATGTCCTCCAAGGACTGTCTTTGCAGCTGGAACAAGGACAAATTCTTGGTCTTCTTGGCCGCAACGGCGTCGGCAAGACCACGCTGGTGAATTCAATTGTCGGCTTCAACCCGCCGCGCCGCGGCAAGATCGTGTTCAAGGGCGACGACATCACCGGCAAATCCTCGTTCGAGACCGTGCGCAGCGGCATGGGCCTGGTGCCGCAGGGCCGTCGCGTGTTTCCGACGCTCGGGGTCGAGGAAAATCTGCTGGTCGCCGAGCGCCACCCAGACCGCCACGGCTGGACCCTCGAGCGCGTCTACAACCTGTTCCCGCGCCTGTGTGAACGCCGCAACCAACGCGCCAAGACGCTGTCCGGCGGCGAACAGCAGATGCTGGCGATCGGCCGCGCGTTGATGACCAATCCCGACTGCCTGATCATGGACGAGCCGTCGGAAGGGCTGGCGCCGATCATTATCCAGGGCCTGTGGGAAGCGATCGGCAAGCTAAAGGAAGAAGGCCTGTCGATCCTGCTGGTCGAACAGAGCGCGCATCTCGCCCTCAAACTGGTCGACTACGTGCACGTGATGAGCAAGGGCCAGGTGGTCTATTCGGGCAGGCCCGATGCGCTCAAGGCCAACGACGAGATCAAGTCGAGCTATCTCGGGATTTAGGCCAAAGGTTCAGCGCGCCGAGCGGCGCCGCTCGCTCGGCGAGTTGCCAAAAGTGCCCACCTGTCGGGAGCCGCCCAATAAAGGCGTATCAACGTGCCGCGGCGCAACGCCGCAACCGGGCTTTACAGACCGGAATACATTGGCCGATGATGGCTATGGTTCGGTCCATCGCCCTTGCCCCGACGGCCCGAAATGACGGTTTTTGATATTCGAGTTGAATTCGGCTGTGCGGGCTGTTCAAAGATGCCCGCACGACGCCGCTTAAAACGTACAGCCCCGCCAGGGGCGACAGAGGGAGGATACTATGTCTCGTAAAGTTACCCGCCGTAAATTTATGGCCGCGACGGCTGCCGGCGCCGCGCTGGCGACCTTCAGATTCCCGGCACCGGCCATCGCGCAAGCCGCGCCCTTCAAGCTCGGCCTGCTCACCGTCAAGACCGGGCCGCTCGCCCAGGGCGGCATCCAGATGGAACAGGGCGTGCTCACCTGGCTGAAGGAGCACAACAACACGATGGCCGGCCGCAAGGTCGAGTTCTTCTCAGCGGACACCGGCGGCAAGCCGGCCGGCACCAAGACTAAGGCGCAGGAACTGGTCGAGCGCGACAAGGTTGACGTCATCCTCGGCCCGCTCGCCGCTTTCGAATTGTTGGCGATCACCGACTATATCCGCGAGCACAAGACACCGACGCTCAGCCTCGCTGGGGCCGACGATTTGACCCAACGCCGTCCCAATCCCTTCTTCCTGCGGCCGTCGGCGGCCTCCTCGCAGGCCATGCATGTGATGGGCCATTACGCGGCGAAGGAGATGGGCAAGAAGAAGGCCATCACGATCGATTATGATTTTGCCTTCGGCTACGAGCAGGAAGGCGGCTTCCAGGCGGCGTTCGAAAAGGACGGCGGCTGCGTCGCCAACAAACTGTGGGCGCCGTTGGGGACGCCTGACTACACGCCCTACCTCGCCCAGATGAGCGGCATGGACGTCCTCTGCCAGGGCTTCGCCGGCTCGGGCCCGCTGGCCTTCATGAAGCAGTACGCCAATGTCGGTCTGAAATCCCCGGTGGTGACGGGCGAGACCGGCGGCGACGACGCCCTGCTGCACGCCTTCGGTGACGAGGCCGTCGGCATGATGAGCGCCTGCCCCTACACGCTCGACCTCGACACCGATGCCAACAAGAAGTTCGCCCAGGCCATCCATAAGGACTTCAACGTGGTCCCCGGCTTCTATGCGGCCGGTCTCTACGTCAACTGCCAGGTCGTTGAAGCCGGCCTGAAAGGCGCCGGCGGATCGACCGAGGACAAGGAGAAGTTCATGGCCGCGCTCAAGGCCGTGAAACTCAAGGACACGCCGCGCGGACCGATCAGTTTCGACCATCTCGGCAATGTCGTTGGCTCCTTCTATGTCCGCCGTATCGAGAAAAATGTGAAGAACCCCTACGGCCTCAAGCTCTGGAACAAAACGTTGAAGACCTACGACAACGTCAGCCAGTTCTGGACCTGGCCGGAGAAGGAGTTCCTGGCCCACCCGGTCTATTCGCGCGACTATCCGCCGCTGAAGAAGTGCTGATCTGAAGCAACGATTCCCGCGGGCGCCGCTTGCCGGCGCCCGCGCACGATCACGGCGCGGCGCGTAGCGAAAGACGACGCATATGAATTTTTGGCTGCTGCTGACGGTCAACAGCATCACCTTCGGCAGCTTGTTGTTCCTGTTGTCGGCGGGCTTTTCGCTGATTTTCGGGCTGATGCGGATTCCGAACCTGACGCACGGCTCGCTGTTCATGCTCGGCGCCTATTTCGGCGCCACCATGGTCGGCGGCATGCTCGGCACGATGTTCAATTTCTGGGTGGCGGCGCTGCTGGCGGCCATGCTCGTCGCCGCGTTCGGCGCCGCGCTCGAACGGTTGCTGCTGCGCCAGCTACCCGGTCAGCAACTGGCGCAGGTGCTGGTCACGCTCGGCATCTCCTTCATCGTCGCCGACTTCTGCCTGATGGTCTGGGGCGGCGATCCGATTTCGGTAGCGGCGCCCGAAGCCCTTACCGGCTTTGTCCGCGCCGGCCCGTTTATTTTTCCGAACTATCGCCTCGCCGTCATCATCATCGCCACCGTCGTGGCGATCGGCCTCTGGCTGTTGCTCGATCGCACCCGGCTCGGCGCCATGATCCGCGCCGGCGTCGACGATCCCGACATGGCGCGCGTGGTCGGCATCCGCATCTCGCGGCTTTTTACCATCGTCTTCGCGCTCGGCGCCGGCGTAGCCGCTTTCGCCGGCATTATCGGCGCGCCGATTTTGACGGTCTATCCCGGCATCGATCAGTACATGCTGCCGCTGGCGCTGGTGGTGGTCATCCTCGGCGGTTCGGGCAGTCTGCTCGGCTCCGTCGTCGGCAGCCTGATCATCGGCTTCATCTATAATTTCGGCCAGGCGCTGCTGCCGGAGCTCGCATATTTCGTTCTGTTCCTGCCCATGCTGCTGGTGCTGATTTTCAGGCCGCAAGGCCTCTTCGGCAGGTTCATCCCATGAGCGTCATCCCATGAACGCGCGCGTTATCGCCTTCGCCGTCGCATTGGTTGCGCTCGTCACCCTGCCCTTTTGGCTGACTGGCGATTATTACATCAACGTCGCCAGCCAGATCCTGTTCTATGCCATCTTCGCGCTCGGCCTGAACATCCTGGCCGGCTATGCCGGACTGGTCTCGCTCGGCCACGCCGCACTCTTCGGCATCACCGCCTATGCCACCGCCTACATGCTGCAGGCCGGCTTTGGCCACATCGTCGCCATCCTCGCCTCACTGGTGGCCGGCATGATCGCGATGGCCACTTTTGCGGTGTTGTCGCTGCGCGCAACCGGCATCGGCTTCATCATGATCACGCTCGCGCTGGGCGAGATAGTCTGGGGGCTGGCCTATCGCTGGATCAGCGTCACCAACGGCGACAACGGCATCAACGTGCACACTCGGCCGATGCCGTTCGGTTTTTCGCTCGAGCCGCCGACCGCCTTTTACTACACGACGCTCGTCGTGTTCGTGATTTCCGTGATGTTGGTCACGATGTTCGTGCGCTCGCCGATGGGGGCTGCCCTGGAGGGCACGCGTGACCAGCCGCGCCGCATGAACGCGCTCGGTTTCCACGTCTGGGCGATTCGCTTCTGGGCCTGCATGTTCTCGGGCCTGCTCACTTCCGTATCCGGCGTCCTGTTCGTCTACTACACGCAGTTCATCAGCCCGCAGACGCTGGAATTGACCTCCTCGGCCGAAGTGCTGCTGATGGTGATCTCCGGCGGCGCCGGCACGCTGCTCGGACCGATTGTCGGCTCCGCGCTGGTCGTCATCGTCAAGAGCGTGGTGAGCGGCTACATCGAGCGCTGGAACATGCTGCTTGGTGCCATCTTCGTCGCCATCGTCATCCTGATGCCGGAAGGCATCGTGCCGGGCAGCGCACGGCTGTGGCGGCTGACCTGGCGCAAGATGAACGCGTCCGGTAAAGCCGTCGCGGCAGAGGGCAAACCGTGAGCGCGCTCACCATCGCCGGGCTGTGCAAGGCGTTCGGCGGCCTGCACGTCACCAACGAAGTCGGCCTCAACGTCGAGCCGGGCGAGCGGCGGCTGATCATCGGTCCCAACGGCGCCGGCAAGACCACACTGTTCAATCTGATCACCGGCGAGATCATGCCCGACAAGGGTTCGATCCATCTGTTCGGCCGCGACATCACCCGGGTGCCGAGCCGGAGGCGCCCGCACCTCGGCATGGCGCGCACCTACCAGATCATCACGCTGTTTCCGCACGACACCATCATCCACAACGTTGCGCTGGCGCTACTCGGCCTGTCGCCGGCGCGCTGGAACCCGCTGACCGACATCAAGCACCAGGGTCATCTGATCGAGCACGGCCGCGCCGCTCTGGAACGCGTCGGCCTCGCCGATATCGCCGAGCGGCCGCTGGCGCAGACCTCCTACGGCGAGCGCCGCCGCGTCGAGATTGCCATGGCGCTGGCGCAGAACCCGAAGGTGCTGCTGCTCGACGAGCCGTTCGCCGGCCTGTCGATCGACGAGCGGCGTGACGTGCAGAAATGCCTGATGGCGATCCCGCGCGACGTCACCATGGTGATGATCGAGCACAACATGGACGTGGCGCTGGAATTCGCCGAGCGCATCACGCTGCTGTATTTCGGCGAAGTGATCGTCGAAGGCACCCGCGCCGAAGTGGTGGCCGACCCGCGCACCCGGGAGGTCTATCTTGGCCACTAGCGCGCTCAGCCTCAGCCATATCGACGCCTACTACGGCGACAGCCACGTGCTGACCGACGTGTCGTTCGAACTCGGCGAAGCGCGCATGCTCGGCTTGCTCGGCCGCAACGGCGCCGGCAAGTCGACCTGCATGAACGTCACCACGGGCCTGCTGGCGCCGCGTCGCGGCGACGTCGTGGTTTTCGGCGACAAGGTCACGGGTCTCCCGCCCGAGATGGTCGCGGCGCAGGGCGTGGCGCTGGTGCCGCAGGGCCGCCGCATCTTCAAGAGCCTGACGGTGCGCGAAAACCTCATGGTCGCCGCGCGCAAGCCGGATGCCGGCAGCAAGCACGCGCCGTGGACCGCCGATACCGTGTTCGCGATGTTCCCGCGCCTGCACGAGCGGCACAAACAGATCGCCGCCCACCTATCCGGCGGCGAGCAGCAGATGCTGGCTATCGGCCGCGCATTGATGGGCAATCCGCGCGTGTTGCTGATGGACGAACCGTCGGAAGGGCTGGCGCCGCAGATCGTGGCCGAGGTGATGGCCACCATCCGCAAGCTGAAGGAAAGCGGGCTGTCGATCGTGCTGGTCGAACAGAACCCCCGGCTTGTTTTCGACATGGCCGATGACATCGTCATCCTCAACACCGGCCATGTCGCGGTGGTTTCCACCCCGGCGCAACTGGACAAAGACAGCGTCGATCTACGTCAGCATCTCGGCGTTTTCTGATGAGTTTCCACATCGTCATGGCCGGACTTGACCCGGCTATCCACGTCTTGGATGACATGTAAACAAAGGCGTGGATGCCCGGCACAAGGCCGGGCATGACTCTTAGAGAGAGGCAGCGACATGGCTGAAGTCTGGAACAAATACGCGAACACCGCGGCGCGCAATCACGGCAAGCCAGGGCGCGAGGTGAGACCGAAGGGCCTCACGCTAGACATGCATGCCCACGTATCGGTGCCGCGCGTCGCCGAGATCGTGACGCCACATCTCAAGCAATCCACCGATCCGCTGGTTGCGACATCGATGCCGGAAACGCAGGCGCTGATGGCGAGGCAGGCGTCCGACATCCGCACGCGCATGAGCACAACGGATGAACGTTTCGCCGTGATGGATGAGATGGGCGTCGATATGCAGCTCATCTGCCCCGCCCCGCCGCAGATTTATTACAATCTTGCGCTCGATGTCGGCGTGCAGGCGGCGCGCGCGCTCAACGACGGCATCGCCGAATATGTCGGCAAGCACAAAGACCGGCTGGTCGCGCTCGGTGGCGTGCCGATGCAGGACGGCAACGAGGCGGCCAAGGAGCTTGAGCGCGGTATGAAGCAGCTCGGCTTCAAGGGCGTCGAAATTCTCACCAACGTCAACGGCAAGGAGCTGTCCGATCCGGCCTTCGCGCCGTTTTGGAAAAAGGCGGAGGAACTCGACGCACTGGTGTTCATCCATCCGACCGGATTCACCCAGCCGCAGCGTTTCGCGCGCTTCTACTTCAACAACGTCATCGGCAATCCGCTCGACACCACCATGGCGCTGCACTACCTCATCTTCGACGGCGTCTTCGAACGGCATCCTAAGCTGCGCGTACTCGCCGCGCACGGCGGCGGTTTCCTCGGCGCCTATTCCGGCCGCATCGATCACGCTTGGGGCGCACGGTCGGACGCGCATGGCGACCTTCCGAAGCCGCCGACGACGTATCTGCACCGAAATGTCTATTTCGACACGGTCGTTTTTACGCCGCACCAGCTTGAAGCGCTGGTGAAGACCTATGGTGCCGACCGCATCGTCATCGGCACGGATTATCCGTTCGACATGCTGGAGTACGATCCAGTCGGCCATGTCGCGTCGGTCGAGAGCTTCGACGACGCGACACGCGCTGCGATCTGCGGCGGCAACGCAAAGAAAATGTTGCGTCTCTAGCCGCGCAGAAAATCCAGCACCGCCGTCTCTTCAATCACCGCGGCGTCGGTGCTGTGCCGCCCGGCGCGCGCCCGCTCCTCCTGCGTTTGCGTCGCCTGCAGATAGGCGCCGAGATGGCGCGCGCGTTCGATGATGCGGCGGTTTTCGCGCAGGCGTGCCGCCTCGTAGCGCTTGAGCGCGCCCGGGACGTCGGGCTCGGCCGTGAGCGCCTGCGCCAGCGCCGCCGCGTCGTCCGCCGCCTTGGAGACGCCGGCGGCCACGTGCGGGCGCGCCACGAAGGCCGCATCGCCGAGGATTGCCACCCGGCCGAATTCCATGCGCGGCGATTCGAGATCGTAGATCGGCTGCAGGATCGGCTCGTCCATCAGCCGTACGATCCGGCGAAACTGCGGCCCAGCCAGCCGCTCGGCATCCGCCCGCATCTCGGCAACCGCCTCGCGCCGGATCAGCGGCGGCGGGATCGAGATCGCGTGTGTGGTGCCTCGCTCATCGGTGAGCAGCCATTGCAGCTTGGTTTTTTCGTCGGCCGGCCGGTACCACACCACGTTGTAGCGGCGGTGGCCGGGGCGCAGATCGTTGTCCGGCCCCGCGACCGGATAGCCGAGTAACTGCTCGCCGGGCGGCAAGGTGAACGTCATGTATTCGAACAGTTCGTCGTGCACGTCCGGCGGCAGCGCGCTTTCCGCGATCAGCGCGCGCCAGGCGCAATAGCCGGCGTAAAGAGGCACGGCTTTGGGCAGCGCCTGCTGACGCACGGTCGAGCGCGTGCCGTCGGCGCCGACCAGCAGATCGGCTTCGATCGTCTCGCCGTCGGCAAACCGCGCCAACACCGCATTGGCACCCACCTCGAAACCGGCAAGCCCGCGCCCGCGGTGATAGCGCTCGGGCGGAAAGGCGTCACGCAGCAGCCGGTAGACACGTTCCCAGGCGGTGAGTACTTGCGGGCAACGGAACTCCTCGGTCAGCCGGCCCTCGCGGTCGAGGATCTTGCGGGTAGTGATGGCGACGCCGAGCGCGTCGGTGGCGAGGCCGAGCGCACGCAAGCGATCGATCAGCTCATATTGGGCCACGATGCCGGCGCCGCGGCCGGACAGTTCGCTCCCCACCCGCTCATAGATATCCACGGTCCAGCCGGCGCGACGCAGCATCAGTGCGCTCAGCAGGCCGCTCATCGAGCCGCCGATGATAATCGCCTTGGACCCCGGCAATGGATCGTCCCCAATCTTCCCGTTTACCGGAATATGCTATATATGACGGCAAATAGCACCGGAGGAATTCCCATGGCTCTGAGCATGCTCGACAAGGCCGCAGAGAAGAAAGACAAATCGCAGTGGCCGGCGGAACTCACCGCCGAATTCGAGCGCGAGGCGAAAAATCCGAACCCGTGTGTCGGGTCCACGCTGCTGTCAGAGACTGAACGCACGCGCGTATGGATCATCCGTCTCGCGCCTGGCGAACGCATCGGCTTCCATCGCCACGTGCTCGATTATTTCTGGACCTCGGTTAACGGTGGCCGTGGCCGTCAGCACGTGCACGACGGCACCACGGTCGAATACACCTACGCGCCGGGCGAGACGCGGCACGAGACCTACGGCAAGGGCGAATTCAAGGTGCACGACCTGGAAAATCTTGGCGACCAGGATATGGTGTTCATGACCGTCGAGTTCAAAGACAGCGCCAACAAGCCGATGGCCTTGCCCGCGGGCGTCCGCCCGCAAGCCGCCGCCTGAGCCAAGGATTTCCGTCAACGCCCGCCGCCCCGGCCCATGGCCCGACGGCGGGCGTTTCATATTGCCGCAGTGGGCGGGTTCGGTTGATCGATCAATGGGCTAGCCAAGCCAGCGTCCTTCCTGCAAACTGCTACGCCAAGGCCCGAATGCCAATTCGGGCAAAGAAGAAAAGTAAGTTCAGAGGGGAAACAAAGCCGGCTTATTCGACCGACGGATCGCGACCGCGTGCCGCGCGACGCAGCGCCGGTATCCGTTCCTAAGACGCGATCCTCTTTCAACGAATGCGCCGGCCGGACGTTGTATGGAAATTTCCTGGGATCTGCTGATCAACGCCATCGCCGCGGGGCTTTTGCTCGGCGGCTTCTATGCCGCCGTCACTGCCGGCGTATCGATCTCTTTCGGCATGCTCGACATCGTCAATATTGCGCACCCGGCCTTCATCATCCTCGGCTCCTACATCGCCTATTTCATCAACATCAATTTTCATGTCGATCCGATCGTGGTGAGCATCCTCGTGCTGCCGGCGTTCTACGCGCTCGGCGCGCTGATCTATCAGGTTTACTATTTGTCGTTCGAAAAGCGCGGCCAGGAATCGTTGCGCGGGCTTGCCTTCTTCTTCGGTCTGCTGTTCGTCACCGAGGTGTCGCTCATCCTGGTATTCGGCGTCGACTATCGCTACGTCGAAGCCGCCTACATCGGCCCCAGCATCCATATCGGCTTGATCGAGCTGCCGCTGCGCATGCTGGTGCCGTGCGGCGTAGCACTCGTGCTGTTCGGCGCGCTCGAGCTGTTCGTGACCCGCACCTTCATCGGCCGCGCGATCAAGGCGGTATCGCAGGATCAGCTCGCACTGCAACTGATGGCGGCCGATCCAATCCGCATCAAGCGCATAGCTTTCGGCATCTCGATTGCAACCGCCTCCATCGCCGGTGCGCTGCTCGTCATTATTCAACCGGTCGAGCCCTCTGTCGGGCGTGATTATATCGGCCGGGTTTTTGCGATCTGCGTGCTGGGCGGGCTCGGCAGTCTGCCGGGAACCTTGATCGCCGCCCTGCTGCTCGGCGTGGTCGAGAGTCTAACGGCAACCTTTTATGGCCCTTCATGGGCGCCGGCAGTAGCGTTCGGCCTGCTCCTTCTGACGCTGGCCTTCCGGCCGGCCGGACTCATGGGACGGTAGCCTCGTGAACACACTGTCATTCTCTGCAATCGCCACGGCAGTCGGATTCGCGGTCGTGGCTTTTGCGCAATGGCTGGGGCTCGATTATTTTTATTTTGCCGGTTACACGATCCTCCAGTTCATCGTGCTGGCGACGGCGTGGAATATTCTCGGCGGCTATTGCGGGTACGTGAATTTCGGCACCGCGGCGTTCTTCGGGCTCGGCGCCTACACGACGGTTTTCATGTACAAACTCTATCCGCTCCCGATTCCGCTGCTGATGCTGATGAGCGCGGTCGTGTGTGGCATTGTCGGTTTCGGCATGGGCTATTTGACGCTGCGGCTGCGCGGCGCCTTCTTCTCCATTGCCACGCTGGCCATGGCGGTGGTGGTGCAGACGCTGGTGATTAACTGGGACTTTGTCGGCGGCTCGCGCGGCGCCTACATCCTCCACCCGGAAAATCTGGAATTTGCTGGGCTGAAGGTCAACTACATCGTGTATCTGTTCGTGCTGATGCTCATCCTGGCGGTCGCCGCTCTGGCGGCGGCGCGCGCAATCGAGCGCTCGCAACTTGGCTTCGGTTTCGCCACGATCCGCGACGACGAACTGGCGGCGGAAGCCTGCGGCGTGCCGACTTTGCGGCTGAAACTGATCGCCACCACGCTCTCCGGCGCCTTCATGGGCATGGCCGGCGCGCCGTTTCCCTATTACATCGGTTATCTACAACCGCAGTCTGCCTTCGCTTTGGACTATGCGGTCAATTCCATCGCCATGCCGATGATCGGCGGCACTACCAGTTGGGTCGGCCCGCTGGTCGGTGCCGTTCTGCTCGGCTCCGCCCAGCAATATGCCACGGTGACGATCTCCTCGGCGGTCAACCTGCTGATCGTCGGCCTGATGCTGGTTGCCTTTGTCATCATCGCTCCGAACGGCCTGATCGGGCTGGTGCAGAAGCGCTTGCGCCGGAGCCCGCCGTGACCGCGCTGCTGCACGTCGACAATATCGGCAAGCGGTTCGGCGGCTTCGTCGCGCTCGACGGCATCGATCTCGAGGTGCAGCCGGGCGAGCGGCTCGGCCTGATCGGACCGAACGGCTCGGGCAAGAGCACGCTGGTGAACTGCATCTGCGGCACATTGCGCAATGAAACCGGTTCGGTGCGCTTCGACGGCCAGGTGATAGACGGACTGGCCGCCCATCAGCGGACTCATCGCGGCGTCGCCCGCAGTTTCCAGCTGCCGCGCCCGTTCCACAGCATGTCGCTGGCCGACAACCTGCGCATTCCCCTGCTCTACACCGTGCGCGCAAGAGAGGGGATGCTGCACGCCCACAGCGACCTCGGCGCACGCTGTGATGAGTTGCTCGACATGGTCGGGCTGGCGGCGAAGGCCAAGAAAATTCCGCGCGATCTGACGCAGGTCGAAATGCGCAAACTCGAGCTCGCGCGCGCCATGGCGGCAGAACCGAAGCTGCTGATTGCCGACGAATCGATGGCCGGACTGTCGCATTCCGAGATCGACGATATCCTGGCGCTGCTGGTGCGGCTGAACGAGCGCGGCATTACCGTCATCCTGATCGAGCACATCATGAGCGCGGTGATGAGTTTCTCGCAGCGGCTCGCCGTGCTCGTTTCGGGCAAGAAGATCGCCGACGGCAAGCCGGAAGACGTCGTGCGCGACGAACATGTGGTGAGGGCATACATTGGCCAGTAGCCTCACCATCGAAGGCGTGCACGCCGCCTACGGCGCGGTACGGGTGATCGAGGACGTTTCGATAACGGTGAACGCCGGCGAGACGGTGGCCCTGCTCGGCACCAACGGCAACGGCAAAAGCACGCTGATGAAGTGCATCATGGGCATTCTCCGCCCAGTGGCCGGCCGCATCGTGGCGGAAATCGACGGCGAAAAGCACGACCTGGTCGGCATGCCGACTGAGCAGATCGTCGATCTCGGCATCGCACTGGTGCCGGAAGGCCGCCGCCTGTTCCCGAAACTGACCGTCGAAGAGAACATGCTGCTGGGCGCGTTCCGGCCCAAGGCGCGCGCGCAGATTAAGAGCAATCTGGAGTTCTGCTTCCAGGCGTTCCCGCGCCTGGCCGAGCGGCGCAGGCAACTCGCCGGCTCGATGAGCGGCGGCGAGCAGCAGATGCTGGCGCTTGCCCGCGCATTGATGCTGGCGCCGCGCATTCTGCTGGTGGACGAGCCCTCGGTCGGTCTGGCGCCGCTTCTGGTCGCGCGCACCATCGACGCCATCAAGGAGCTCAAGGAGCACTACCAACTCACGGTGCTGATGGCCGAGCAGAATTTCACCCAGGCCATCCGCATTGCCGACCGCGGCTATGTCATTGTGCACGGCAAGATCGCCTTTGAGGGCCGCTCGGCCGACGAGCTCAACAACAATGACCTGATCCGCCAGTTTTATCTGGGCATGTGACCGGCAAACGAAAACGGCGCGGGATGGCTCCGCGCCGTTGTTGTGAGCGTGGGCCGTCAGGGCGTTATTCGGCCTTCTGCATCGGATAGATCACCTTGCCGGTCGCCAGTTCCGGCGGGGTGAGCACGGTCTGATAGCTCATGCTCTTCCAGGTATCCAAGCCGGCGCCCTGCTTGATGTCGTGATACTGCACCTGCATCCAGCGCGCCTTGGCCCACTCGCCTTCTTTGCCGAACTTGATGTCGCCCATCGCGGTCTTGAAGTCGTGCGTGCGAATGTAGTCGGCGAGCTTGTTGTCGTCGAGGCTCTTGGTCGCGGCGACCGCCTGGCCGAGGATATCGATATAGGCGTTGCCCCAGCCGCCCAGGTAATAACCGAGCGGATCGATCTTCAGCGCCGGAGCCCGCGACTGGTATTTGGCGAAGAATTCCTTTGTCTGCGGGAACATCAACTTGTCTTCCGGTACCCACGTCTCGTAGTTGACGATGCCGTTGAGCGCCGGGCCGAGCTTGTTCTTGAACACCGTGGCCTGCAGTCCGACCATGGCGCCGCCGAACATCTTCGGCTTTAGGCCGACTTCCTTGGCCGCCAGCACCATGCCGACCGAGTCCAGCGGATAGGAGCAGACCACCACGAGATCCGGGTTGGCCGCCTGAATGGCGCGCACGATCGGCGAGAAGTCGGCGGTGCTCGGCGGATAGGTCTTGTCGTAGACGATCTTCAAGCCGAACTTCTTGGAGTTTTCGCGTGCGCCGTCGCACGAATTCTTGGAGAATTCCGCGTCGGCGGCCGCCAGCGCGACCGTCTTCGGCTCCGGATTCTGCGCCGCCGCCACCTGGAAGAAGCCCTCGGTGAAGGTCGTCCGCGGCGTCGGCCCGCTCGGCAGGATCGAGAAGTATTTCGGATACTTGAATTCGTGGTTCACCGCCAAGCCGAACAGGCTGATGAAGACCTTGCCCTTCTGCATGACGACGGGCATGGCCGGCGCAATCATGTTCGTCGCATAGGGGCCGAGCACCAGATCGACTTTGTCGACGTCGAGTAGTTTGGTGTAGATGCCCGGCACGGTCGACGGATTGCTCTGATCGTCGTAGTAGACGAGCTTCACCGGACGCCCGAGCAGACCGCCCTTGGCGTTGATCTCTTCCGCCCAGATATTCATGCCGAGTAGCGCCTGGTTGCCGTTTGGCCCGAGCGGTCCGGTCAACGCCATGCTGAAGCCGATCTTGATCGGCTCCTTATTTTGCGCGCTGGCGGATACCACGAACAGCGCGCCGGCGATCAGGGCGACAGCCGCCCCGACAACCGAGGCAAATGCCCCCGATTTGAAATAACGCAGCATTATTTCCTCCCTGGTTGATGTTTGTTTTTTTTGATCATATCCGCAATTTACAGCCACGCGCTAGAGGGTCGCTGGTGGGCAGACGTGGGCTAAACCCCCTCCACCATGATGGTTTCGACCTCCCCCGCGCCGCTGCGCCGGAAAGCCGCGGCCTTGTCGTATTCCGGCGACGTGAAACAGGCGACGCCCTGCTCCAGCGTCGGAAACTCGATCACGATGAAGCGGTGGAATTTGTCCGGGCCTTCCATGATCTGAAACTTGCCGCCGCGCGCCAGTACCTTGCCGCCGAACTTGGCAATGATGGCCGGCACCAAGTCGGTGTATTTCTTGTATTCGACCGGATCGTTGATTCTCGAGCGCGCAACCCAATAAGCCGGCATCCTTACCTCCTGGACAGTGTCATTGCCGTGATTGAGACTGGCATCAGTCTGTCTCCCGAACATCGGTCATAGCGACATGCCGCGCAAGATCATCGACATCTCGGTTCCGCTCGAAAACGACGTGGCCGCCGACCCGCCCGGCTACGGTCCCAAGATCGAATACCTCGATCATCAGGCGACGGCCGCCGACGTTCTCAAGTTCTTTCCCGGCCTGAAAAAGGACGACCTTCCCGACGGCGAAGGCTGGGGTTTCGAATGGGTGCGGCTGTCGACCCATTGCACCACCCATCTGGACGCGCCCTATCACTTCGCCTCCACCATGGATCACGGCAAGCGCGCCATCACCATCGACGAGGTGCCGCTGGACTGGTGCCTGCAGCCTGGCGTGAAGCTCGACTTCCGCAAGTTTCCCGACGGCTATGTGGCGACCGCAGCGGACGTCGAGGCCGAGCTCAAGCGCATCGGTCACACGCTGTCGCCGCTCGAAATCGTGGTGGTGAATACTGCCGCGGGCGAGGCCTATGGCCGCCCCGACTACGTCGCCAAGGGTTGCGGCATGGGCCGCGAGGCGACGCTCTATCTGCTTGAGCGCGGCGTGCGTGTCACCGGCACTGACGGCTGGAGCTGGGATGCGCCCTTCATCTACACTATGCAGAAATATGCCGAGACGCACGATCCCAAGCTGATCTGGGAAGGTCATCGCGCCGGACGCGAAATCGGTTATTGCCATATCGAGAAGCTGCACAATCTCGAAGAACTGCCTTCCACCGGTTTCACGGTGAGCTGCTTTCCGGTGAAAGTGCGCGGCGGCTCCGCCGGCTGGACGCGGGCAGTGGCGATCGTCGATGGTTGATCGCCAGATCAAAAACCTGGCCATCGACGCCGAGCGGCTTTGGGACGACCTGATGCTGACCGCCAAGATCGGCGCGACGCCGAAGGGCGGCATCTGCCGGCTGACACTGACTGAACTCGACCGCGAGGTGCGCGACTGGTTCAAGGCGCAGGCGCACGCGCTCGGCTGTGCGGTCACCGTCGACGACATGGGCAGCATGTTCGCGCGGCGCGAAGGCCAGCGCGCCGACATTCCGGCCATCGCTATGGGCAGCCATCTCGACACCCAGCCGACCGGCGGC
This sequence comes from uncultured Alphaproteobacteria bacterium, assembly GCA_963821785.1. Classification (GTDB taxonomy): domain Bacteria; phylum Pseudomonadota; class Alphaproteobacteria; order Rhizobiales; family Xanthobacteraceae; genus Pseudolabrys. The sequence goes on from CAWGFC010000003.1 coordinate 202,907, forward strand.
AAGTTCGACGGCGCACTCGGCGTGCTTGCCGCGCTGGAGGCCCTGCGTACCCTGCACCGCGCCGGCTACGAAACCTTCGCGCCCATCGAGGTCGTTAACTGGACTAACGAGGAAGGCGCCCGCTTCGCGCCGCCGATGATCGCCTCCGGCGTGTTCGCCGGCGTCTACAGCCGCGACTGGGCCTGCGCCCGCGCCGACCGCGGCGGCGAGACCTTCGGTGCCGCGCTCGACAAGATCGGCTATCGCGGCCCGCAGCCTTGCGGCGACCACAAACTGTCAGCCTTCTTCGAACTGCACATCGAGCAAGGCCCCTATCTCGAAGCCGAAGGCAAGGACATCGGCATCGTCACCGGCGTGCAGGCCATGCGCTGGTACGAAATGACGATCGTCGGCCAGGACACCCACGCCGGCACGACGCCAATGCCGCGCCGTCATGACGCGCTGCTCGGCGCCGCGCGCACGGTCGATGCGGTCAACCGCACTGCGCGGCAATATCCATCCGCGGTCGGCACCGTCGGCGTGCTCGAGGTGAAGCCCGGCTCGCCCAACGTGGTGCCCGGCGAGGTCTTTCTCACTATGGACCTGCGCGATCCCGACGCGGCCGTGATCGATCGCATGGAACAGGAGATCGACGCCAAGGCCCGCGGCATTGGTGCAGAGCTTGGCCTGGAAGTCGCGCTCAAGACCATTTCGTCCGAGCCGGCGGTACAATTCGACGCCGGCTGCGTCGCCGCAGTGCGCGCGGCAGCGAAAATTTCCGGCTACTCCGCCCGCGACATGATCTCACGCGCCGGCCACGACGCCGCCTTCGTGTCGCGGGTCGCGCCGGCGGCGATGATCTTCGTGCCGTGCAAGGCCGGCATCAGCCACAACGAGGCGGAATACTCATCCAAAGAGCAATGCGCCGCCGGCGCCCAGGTGCTGCTCCAGGCCGTGCTCGACTATGACCGGCGGCTCGCGGAGCGTCTAGGCAGCGAGTAAACCTTGCGCTTCGCTCCTTGCATGCAGCGCCATCGCGATCAGCGCAAAGCCGCCGAACACCATATTGATGCCAACCAGAAGCCCGAGCGCCCAGACCGCCGTGCTCGGCAGCCCGGTGGCAATCATCACGCACAGCACCAGATCGACCAGGCCGCTCAACAGCATGAACTCCCATTGGCCCGACAGCTCGCGCCTGTGGTCGATGGCGAACATGACGGAGGAAATGCCCTCGATCAGAAAGAATAGGATAAGGACGGCGGTCAGCGTCAGTGGGCCGGCGATCGGCCGGGCCAAGAGCCAGATGGCGGCCAGAATGGCGAGGACCGCCGAGGCCAATGACCACCTGAAGCCGGGCACACCACGCATCCAGAATGTCGTAAACAGCCCGATGACGCCGCTGACCATGAACAGCCAGCCGAACAAAATCGTCTCGGCCAGCGTCGTCAGCGGCGGCACGGCAACGGCGATCAGCCCGAGGATCAGCAAGCCGGCACCTTCGCCAAGATAAAGCCGCCAGTGCTCGTGCATCGCCTTGACGATCTTGCTCTCAACCTCCTCGATATCAGCATTGTCGATATCGGCTTGATCGGCCGGGATATCCATCGGCATATCTCGCTCCAATTTCCGGCCCCGGCCGGACCGGCGCGGTTTCATTCAGTTTCATCCATATGATAAGCCATCATCCCCGCAATCGCCAAATCCCGATCGTCGCCGCACAAATGGGGACCCCCGGCAGCAATTTTCTGATGCTCGCTAAGAACTGGATTCCCGCTTGCGCGGGAACGAGCGGGATGGATTACGACGCGGCCTTGCGCGCGTGCAGCGCCATGGCGATCAGCGCCGAGCCGCCGAACACCATGTTGATGCCGACCAAAAGTCCGATCGCCCAGGCCGCCGTGCTTGGCAGGCCGACGAAGACAAGCGTGGCCAGCACCAGGTCGACGATGCCGCTCACCAGCATCCAGCCCCATTGGCCGGACAGTTCGCGCCGATGGTCGAGCGCGAACATGATCGAGGCGACGCCCTCCATCACGAAAAAGACGACCAGCACGAGGGTCAGCGAGAATGCCCCCGAGATCGGCCGCGCCAGCAGCAGCAGGCCGACCAAGATGCCGAGCACGGCGGAGATCAAAGCCCACCAGAAGCCCGGCGCCCGGCGCATCATGAAAGTGGTCCACAGACCCACGACGCCGCTGACCAGGAACAGCCAGCCGATGACGATGGTCAGCGCCAAGGTGGCGAGCGGCGGAATGGCGATGGCGGTTGCGCCCAGCACCAGCAGCACGACGCCCTCGACCAGAAACAGCACCCAGTGCTCGTGCAGGGTGCTGACGACCGCGCGTTGAATTCCGGCGATATCGGGTTGGTTGGCGGACATGGCAATCTCCTTTTGCCCCCACACCATCATAGCTGCTTTAAGAACGCCGGATCGAGCCCAGACGGATTATTTTTCCACCCAATCCGCGCATTTCGGCACGGCGGCGTCAGTGCCCCAGGATTGAATCGGCACGGTCGAAGTGGAGTTCTTCGGCGAGCCTTCGATCGGGCGGTCGCTGTAGACCATATAAACCAGCACGTTGCGCTTGGTGTCGCAGCCGCGCACGATCTGCATCTTCTTGAAGAACAGTGAGCGGCGCTTGCGGAATACGTCCTCGCCCTGCGCGAATTTGGCCTTGAAATGGATCGGCCCGATCTGCCGGTAGGCGAGCGAAATATCGGAGACTTCCTCCGCCACGCCGATCCAGCCTTTCAGGCCGCCGCGCTCGGGCACTGTGAAATGACAGGCCACGCCCTCGACCTCGGGATAGTCCAGCCCATAGGTCGCAAGTTTGTTGTTCGGCGTCGGCCACTTGAGCACCGTCGAGCGTTTGAAGGTGAGATCCGGCTCTCCGCCGCGGCCGCGGACAAAGCACTCAGCGCCGTCAAGCCGGCGACAAGCAAGACAACAAATGCGCGCAAGAAACCCTCCATGTCACGCTGGTTGGCGTTCTTTGCGAGATAGGAATTGGGTGAGAGCGGCGGAAGGGGCTCCACGAGCGCCCCTTCCTTGTCGCTAGTGGGCCCAGGGAAAAAGATTGGCCGGGAAATCGACCGCGGAGTGCCGTGGCGGATCGTTGCGGAAGTCCGGTCGCGGGCTCGCCGCGGGCTCGACCACCTTGCGGTAGAGATGCCAGGTCGCGTGCCCGAGCACCGGGAGCACGACGGTCAGTCCCAGAAAAACCGGCAGCGAACCGAGCGCCAGCAAGACCGCGACGATCAGACCCCAGGCCGCCATGGTCAGCGGATTTTCGACGACCGCGCGGATCGACGTAAGCAGCGCGACCGCCGCGCCGACATCGCGATCGAGCAGCAATGGGAACGAGACCACGCTGATCGTCAGCACGACGACGGCAAAGCAGAAGCCGACGCCGTTGCCGACGATAATCAGGTTCCAGCCGGCCCGCGTGGTCAGTACTTCATGGATGAAGCTCGCGAACGATACCGGCGGCGCATAGCCGAAATCCGCCACATAGATCGCGTTTGCGATCGCAAGCCAAACGCCGACGACCAACAACAGCAGAATGCCAAGCGCGGCGATCGCCCCGATCGACGACGACCGCAACACATCGAAAGCGTGGGTCGCCGCTCCCGGCAATCCGGCTTCGCGGCGCCGGCTCAGCTCGTACAGTCCGAGCGCCGCCAATGGCCCGATCAGAGCGAAACTGCTGGCCAGAGGATAAAGAAGCGGCAAGATCGAGTAGCCGAATGCCAGCCGCGCCAGCAGCAAGCCGATGATCGGATAGATCGCGCACAGGAACATGGCGTGTGTCGGCATCGCCATGAAATCGGCGACGCCCTTGGCGAGCGCGTCCTTGAGATCGGCGAAGCCGATGCGTCGAATGGACAGTCGCGCCGGCGTTGCGCCGGCGCCGAGCAGGATATGCGAATGCGCCATGATGGTCTCCTGAAACCCGGTGTTCAGGTGGACGCGGCACGCGCTGAGATGACAAGAAACCTTTCGCCGGCTCCGGTCGTCCCAACGAGCCACGAATAAGCTAGCTTAACTCAGGCTGGCGGCTTCCGTTCCTCAAAATCGCGTGTGCGGACCGCAATACCGTTCACGCCCACAGGCGCTCTTTTTCCAGGCCTTTATAGATGCCGGCGACGTACTCGCCGTAGCCGTTGAACAGCAGTGTCGGCCGGCGCTCGCCGGTGCCGATCACTTCCTCAGTCGCCTGGCTCCAGCGCGGGTGCGGCACCGCCGGATTGACGTTGGCCCAGAAGCCGTATTCGGACGATTGCAGCGCCTCCCAATAACCCTTCGGCCGCTGCTCGACGAAGCTGAAGCGCACGATCGACTTGATCGACTTGAAACCGTATTTCCACGGCACCGCCAGGCGCAACGGCGCGCCGTGCTGTTTGCTCATCGCATGGCCGTAGGCGCCGGTAGCGATAAAGGCGACTTCGTTAGTCGCCTCTGCCATGGTGAGGCCTTCGACATAAGGCCATGGGAACCAGGTCATCCGCTCGCCTGGCGCGACCTTCGGGTTCATGAAGGTTTCCATGCGCACGAATTTCGCCGAACCGAGCGGCTTGGCGAGCGCGACCAGCTTGGCGAGCGGGAACCCGGTCCAGGCGATCGCCATGCTCCAAGCCTCGACGCAGCGGTGGCGGTAGGTGCGCTCCTCAAGCGTCATCTTGCGGATGAGTTCGTCGACGCCGATCTCGAACGGCTTTTCCACCAAGCCGTCAATCTTCACCGTCCAGGGCCGCACCGGCAGCAGCTGCGCCTGGTCGGAGACCTCTTTCGAAGAATTGAATTCGTAGAAATTGTTGTAATGGTCGTTGATCTTCTCGTCGGTGATCGGGCGGTCGAGCACGTATTTCTCGTTGCGTTTGGCCGGATAAAGGTCGGCGGTCGGGTCCGGCAGCGTGGCGAGGTCGGTGACGCGCTGCGCGGCGGCGATGCGCGGCGCCAGCGCCAAGGCGCTCGCCCCGCCCGCCAAAAAAGCCCGGCGGTTGAAGAACAAATGCTCGGGCGCGGCGAGGCGTTCGGGAATTTCCCAGCCGCGGCGCCGAATAACGTGCATGGCAATACCCCTCGGAATCGTGGCTCAAGGGGTAAAGCGCGATGGCCTCACTGGCAAATCACGGATGCGGGAGCGGTTCTACTCCGCAGCCCTTCTCGCCGCGATGATCTGGTCGGCGGTGCGTCCCGTCAGCTCGGCCATGTGGTCGAACTTGAAGGCGAACGAGCCGACGCCGGCGGTGGCCGAGCGCACCTCGATGATGAGGTCGCCGATCTCGGCTTCCGCCATCTGCGCACGGACCGTATCCCAGCCCGGCCAGCCGTCGCGGGTGTCGAAGCCGAGGATATGGCCGCGCCGTCCCGCCAGGATGGCGTTCATTTTGGCGGTGGCGTCGGTCGGGCAAACGATCTCGACCAGATAGATCGGCTCCAGCAGCACTGGCTGGCACTGCGGCAGGCCTTCGGCCATGCCGACGCGGCCAGCGATGCGGAACGCCATGTCGGAGGAATCCACCGTGTGATAGGAGCCGTCGATCAGCGCCACCTGGATATCGACCACCGGGAAGCCGAGCGGACCGTGCTTGAGGCCGTCGAGCACGCCCTCCTCCACCGCCGGGATGTAGTTGCGCGGCACCACGCCGCCGGTGATGCGGTCCTCAAACTTGAAGCCGGAGCCGCGCGGCAGCGGCTTGATCTCCAGCATGGTGTCGCCGAACTGGCCGTGGCCGCCGGACTGTTTCTTGTGCCGACCACGCACGGTGACCGGCTTGCGGATGGTTTCTTTGTAGCCGACCGTCGGCGGCCGCGTCGTCACCGGCACCGCGTAACGGTCGCCGAGCCGCTCGGCGGCCACGCGCAGATGCATCTCGCCCTGGCCCCAGATCACCACCTCGTGGTTCTCGGCGTTGTGCACGACGGTGAGCGAAGGATCTTCTTCGGTCAGCTTGGTGAAAGCGGCGCCGAGCTTGACGTCGTCTTTGCGTTCCTTGGCCTGCACCGCCAGCGCCAATACCGGCGCGTAGTGCTTCACCTCGACCAGCGCCGCGTGCACGTGCTTGCCGGCGGACAGCGTGTCGCCGGTCTTGGCATGATCGAGCTTGCCGAAAGCGACGGTGTCGCCGGCCATGGCCTGTCCGCGCTTCTCGAAATGCTGACCCATGACCTTGAACACGCCGGAGACGCGGCCGGCCTCGCCTTCCGGCGTATTGAACGTCGTGCCGTCGCCAGCCTGTCCCGCCAGCAGGCGCGCGACCGACATCTTACCGCCGTGGGTGGTGTGGTAGGTCTTGAGCACCAGCGCCAGCGGATCGTTACCGGCCTTGGCGCCGAGGCGCGCGACGGTCTCCGCCACGCCGGGCGCTTCATGGCGCAGCGCTTTGAGCAGGCGCAGCACGCCGTTCGAGCGGGTCGCAACACCAAGAAGAACCGGAACGACCAAGCGATCGCGCAGTTCTTTGGCAAGATCGTCGAACACCTTGTCGCGCGGCGGCTGTATGTCCTCGAGTAACTGTTCCATCAGTTCGTCGTCGTGGTCGGCGAGCGTCTCCAGCATGGTGAAGCGCGCTTCCTTCTCGCGCTCGGCATCCTCGCCCTTCAACTCGATCACCTCGGATGGCGCGTGCTCCTTGTAGACATGGGCACGCTCGAGCGCGAGATCGACGAAACCGGCGATGAGGTCGCCGTTCCAGATCGGAATCTGGCGCAGCAGCAGCGGCACGCGCGAGGCCGGCTGCAGCAGCTTGAGCGTCTCGCGCACGCGCTTGTCGGCCTTGTCGATCTTGTTGAGGAACAGGAAGTGCGGAATGTTCTGGTCTTCCAGCTCGCGCAGGATCAATTGCAGCTGCGGGACTTTCTTTTCGTCGGCCTCGCAGACCACGACCGCGGCGTCGACCGCCGGCAGAACGCTGCGCATGTCATGAATAAATTCGACCGAACCCGGGCAATCGATGAAGGTGTAGCTGTCGTCCATGAATGTCGTGGTGGCGACCGAAGCTTCGACGCTCATCTTGTGGCTGCGGGCTTCCTTGCTGGCGTCGCCGACGGTGGTACCCGCGTCCACCGTGCCTTGCCGCTGCACCGCGCCGGTGCGCGCGAGAATTGCTTCTAACAGTGTAGTTTTGCCGCTTTGAAAAGGGCCCACCAGCGCGATGCACCGTGGACCCTTATTTTTTATGACATTGGGACCCGTGGCATTCTGTCCCATAAATACCTCCCGTGCCGGCCGGGAGGTCGGACCAATATCCCGGCCCTGTCACAGCATCGTCGCAGTAGTGTGCGCGACTGGCAAGAGGCGATGATGCACTAAACGAAACGGCCGCCCGCAGGCGGCCGTAAAAGCCGTCGCGAAATTTTTCTTCAGCGCTCCGGCCGCAATTCGAGCGAGGCGACGCCGGCCGCAAGATTGAGACCGGTCTGGCCCGTTACCGACAGGGGCTGCAGCGCAACCGTGCGGTTGGAACCGCCGATCAGCGCGTTGCCGCCGAGACCGACCGCGATGGTCGCTTCAGCCGTTGCGCCGGTGTAGACGCCGGCAAGGATGCCCGGGCCGTATGACGATGGCGCCCAGACCGCCCACACCATCTGTCCGGCCGTCGTCGCGCCGATATCGAGGCCGAGCTTGGTGATCGAACCAATATATCCCTCGGCTGGGCCGGCCAGGCTGGGGCTGAACAGGCACTGTACGCCCTTCTTCGAGCCAATGATCATGCCGAGGCCGCCGGAAACATCGCAGACCAGCGTACCGGCTTTGACTCGATCCTGCGCGGCCGCGCCGCCGATCGCTGCGGCGAAGCCAAATGCCATAATGCCTAAGCTTACGAAAATGCGACGCATGCATCCCCCCTTTGTGATTGTGCCCTGCTGGCGCAATTGTGAGCGGAACCGAAGGCGAAGTCAAAAACGCGGCCGGCTCAGCCGCTAGACCGGTCACACGTTTGCCGCGGCGACCTGCCGCTATTTCAAATTCCCGCAAAAGCGCTGGATACGCCGGCCGGCTTCTTCCAGGTCCTCGGTCTTAGTGGCGTAGGAAATGCGGAACGCGGGACCGAGCCCGAACGCCGTGCCCTGGACCACTGCAACGCCTTCGGATTCCAGCAATTCGGTGACGAAATCCTCGTCGCTCGCCAGCTTCTTTCCGGTCGGCGCGGTCTTGCCCATAGTGCCGGCGCAGGACGGATAGACATAGAACGCGCCCTCCGGCGTCGGGCACTTGATGCCGTTCGCCTGGTTGAGCATCGACACCACCAGGTCGCGCCGCTCCTTGAAGATCTTGTTGTGCTTGGCGATGAAATCCTGCGGCCCGGTGAGCGCCTCCACCGCCGCCCATTGCGACACCGCCGCCGGGTTCGAGGTCGATTGCGACTGCACCATCGCCATCGCCTTAATCAAAGCCTCCGGACCTGCCGCGTAACCGATGCGCCAGCCGGTCATGCAATAGGCCTTCGAGCAGCCGTTGATGGTGAGCGTGCGCGGATAGAGCGACGGCTCTACCTGCGCCGGCGTGCTGAACTTAAAGTCGTCGTAGACCAGGTGCTCGTACATGTCGTCGGTCATGACATGCACCTCGGGGTGTTTCACCAACACGTCGGTGAGCGCCTTCAATTCGGCGCGCGTATAGGCGGCGCCCGACGGGTTCGACGGCGAGTTGAGCAGCACCCATTTGGTCTTCGGCGTGATGGCGCGTTCGAGCTGCGCGCCCGTCAGCTTGAATCCGGCCGCCATCGAGGTCTGGACCGCCACCGGCTCGCCGCCGGCGAGCAGCACCATGTCGAAATAGCTCACCCAGTAGGGCGCGGCGAAGATCACCTCGTCGCCCGGATTGAGCGTGCAGATGAAGGCGTTGTACAGCACCTGCTTGCCGCCGGTGCCGACGGTGACCTGCGACGGCTTATAGTCGAGACCGTTCTCGCGCTTGAATTTCTTGACGATGGCGTCCTTCAGCTCGGCGATGCCGTCCACATTGGTGTACTTGGCCGCCCTGCCGTCGCGGATCGCCTTGATCGCCGCTTCCTTGATGTTGTCGGGCGTGTCGAAATCCGGCTCGCCGGCGCCCAGGCCGATGACATTGCGGCCAGACGCTTTGAGCGCGCGCGCCTTGTCGGTGACGGCGATGGTCGCCGACGGCTTGACGCGCTTGAGCTGGTCCGCGAGGAAGGCCATCGAAAGTCTCCAAAATCTAGGATTCGCTGCGGTCTGACAGTGTCGTAACGGGCCAAAACGGCGACAGCAAGACGCAAAGAATGATGCATTCATCAAGTCTGTTGATGGCCTAACCGTCCCTTAAGCCTGCCCTGCTAAACCATTCGGCCATGGCCGGATTTATTGATCCTTTGCGCTCCGGCGCTTGGCTGACCCGCGCGCGGATGCGTCTGGTCGCGTTCGCCCTGCTCGTTGCGATGCTGGCCGGCGCCGGCTTCCTGATCGCCACCTCGAACGGCCTGAACGACCGCGTCGGCCGTCCGCTCGGCACCGATTTCTCCAACGTCTATGCCGCCGGTACTTACGTACTCGACGGCCAGCCGGCAGCGCCATTCGATCCCGCCAAACAATTCGCCCGCGAACGGGGGATCTTTGGGGCTGCCACGCAATTCTACGGCTGGCACTACCCGCCCTACTTCCTCGGCCTCGCGGCGGCCTTAGCGACGATGCCCTATTGGTTATCGCTGCTGGTCTGGCAGGGCGTGACACTCGTTCTGTATCTGCTCGCTATCCGCGCGATCGCTTTCTCCCCACCCTCCCCGGCAGCGGAAGGGAAAGAGAAGATGTGGCTTCTCCTCGCCATCGCCTTCCCCGCGGTGTTCATCAATCTCGGCCAGGCGCATAACGGCTTTCTCACCGCAGCGCTGATCGGCACTGCGCTTTGTCTCCTCGACCGCCGACCGATCGTCGCCGGCGTACTGATCGGGCTACTCGCCTACAAGCCGCAATTTGGCGTTCTCATTCCTCTGGCGCTCGTCGCCAGCGGCCGCTGGCGCGCCTTCGCCGCCGCCGCGGTCACCGTCGCGTTGATGACGCTCGCCGTCACCCTCGCCTTCGGCAGCGAGGTGTGGACCGCGTTCTTCGCCTCAACCAAATTCACGCGCGCCGTGGTGCTCGAGCAGGGCGGCACCGGCTGGTACAAAATCCAAAGCGTGTTTTCCTGGGTGCGCATGTGGAGCGGCGGCATCGCGCTTGCCTATACAGCGCAGATTGTAACGATGCTCGTGCTCGCCGCCGCGCTCGTCTGGCTGTGGCGCAGTTCCGCCGCCTATCCGCTCAAGGCCGCTGGGCTGTTGATCGGCAGTCTGCTGGCGACGCCTTACAGTCTCGATTACGATTTGATGGTCTTGGCGCCGGCAATCGCTTACCTCTGCGCCGACGGTTTCGTGCGCGGCTTTGCCCCTTACGAGAAGTCAATTCTTGCCGGGCTGTGGATAGTTCCACTGGTCGCCCGCTCGATTCCACAAGCAACGCTTATTCCGTTAGCGGTTCCAATGATGTTGCTGGCGTTAATCGTTTTGCTGCGCCGCGCCAAAAATGAACGTGGCGCGCCGCGACTCTGGAATTTGGCGCCACGTCCCCTACAATAGAGCGCAAGAGCCGACTCAAAGGCCGCCACCGCAACAGGGAGCGCCGCTCATGCAGCTCAACGCCGAACAGCTTCGCGCCTTCGACGAGCAGGGCTACGTCTTTTTTCCCAACTGCTTCTCTGAAGAAGAGATCGCGCTGCTGCGTGTCGAAGCCGAGAACATCCTCAAGCTCGATCGCCCGGAAGTCTGGCGCGAGAAGACCGGCGCCCCGCGCACGGCCTTCGCCGCGCACACCTTCAGCGAAGTGTTCGGGCTCTTGGCACGCCATCCTCGCCTGGTCGAACCGTTGCGGCAATTGTTCGGCGAGGACGTCTACGTCCACCAGTTCAAGCTCAACGCCAAGGCCGCCTTCGAAGGCGACGTGTGGCAGTGGCACCAGGACTACGGCACGTGGCAACGCGACGACGGCATGCCGGATGCGCGCGCCATGAACATCGCGGTGTTTCTCGACGAGGTGATGCCGATCAACGGCCCGCTGCTGCTCATTCCGAAAAGCCACAAGCAGGGCGTGTTCGCCGCCGGCCACGACAAGCTCACCACGTCCTATCCGTTATGGACCCTCGACAAGGAGACGGTGACGCGGCTCGCCGCCGAAGCGGAAACCGCCGACGGCGCCGGCATCGTGGCGCCCACCGGCAAGCCCGGCTCGGTGCTGATGTTCCACGGCAACATGGTGCACGCCTCGCCGCCCAACATCACGCCCTACCCGCGCAAGATCGTCTATCTGACGCTGTGCGCTTGCTCGAACCACATTACCAAGTTCACGCGGCCAGAATTCATCGCGCATCGCGATTTCACCCCGATCGTGCCGGTCGACGACGATGCTTTGTTGGAATACGCGCGCGCGCACCGCGTAGCCGCGGAATAAATATTTTTATTTGAGTATGTTACGCGCGATATTTGCTGCAACGCGTCACCAATTTGGCAACGCGTTGCGCAGCGCGGCCTTGTAATTGCCGGACTCTGCCTGCCTTAGTCGTCGTGAGAGCCGCTTCGGGGTATTGGATGTACACGCTCTATTCGGATCAGCGTTCCGGCAACAGCTACAAGGTCCGCTTGGCGCTGGCCCGGCTCGGGATTCCGTTCGACCTCGTGGAAGTGGACATCCTGCAAGGCGCCAGCCGCACGCCTGAATTCCTCGCCAAGAATCCGAGCGGGCAAATTCCGCTCCTGGAAGTCGCGCCCAGCCGCTATCTCGCCGAATCGAATGCCATTCTCTGGTACGTCGCCGGCGGCACGACGCTGGCGCCGGAAGACCGCATCGAACGCGCCGAAGCGCTGCAATGGATGTTCTTCGAGCAGCACAGCCTGGAGCCCAATATCGGCGCCGCCTATTTCTGGCTGGCGCTGATCAAGGGCGGGCGCGAATTGCAGCAGCACGCGCTCGAGGACTGGATGGAAAACGGCTATCGCGCGCTCGGCGTCATGGAGATGCACATCGCCAGCCGCGACTTTTTCGTCGCCGACCGCTTCACCATCGCCGACATTGCGCTCTACGCCTACACCCACGTCGCCAACCAGTGCGATTACGATCTCTCGCGCTTCCCGGCGACCCGCCGATGGCTCGACCGCGTGGCCGCGGAACCCGACCACGTCACCATGGGGTGGCACCCGGAGAAGCTCAGTGCGGCCGGGTGAACCCGGATTTACCTTTTGTTTACCATAATCACGAAAACGCCGCAGTTCCTAACGGGCTTTGCCGCAATGGGGCCGAACGGTCGCCGACATGCCGCGCCAAAGACGGAACTGTTGGACAACTGATTCGTTTACAGGCTGATGATGCCCACGCCCATTGAAAGCGCCGGTTTCAAGGCTCCGTCCGGCCGCCCGCTCGGCACGGAACGCCGCACCGTCGCGTTCGCCGAGTTGGTCGCGATCGTCGGGCTTGCGCTGTCCACCATTGTCGCCGCCACCGTAGTGTCGGTCGGCATTGCGCGCGCCGACGTCGCCAGCGATGTCGTTGGCAACGAAGGCAGCCTGTTCGGTGTGGCGCTGGTGCTCGGCCTGATCTTTGTCGCCATGGGCGGCCTGACCGTATTCACACTGCCCACCCACAAGCCGAAAAAGCACTAACCCGAGCGCTGTCGGAACTCTCCACGATCCCCCATAGTTGACGCGGGACCGATGGAGACGGACATGCGCTATCTTCTGCTGCTGGCGGCCTTGCTGCTGCCGCCGCCGCGCGCCGCTTGGGCGGCACCGCAAACATTCCCTTCCTCCGCCGGCAAACTCAAAGTCGAGGCCGTGGCCGGCGGGCTGGTGCACCCCTGGTCGCTCGCCTTTTTGCCCGACGGCCGCATGCTGGTGACCGAGCGGCCCGGCCGCATGCGCATCGTCACGCGCGGCGGTGAATTGTCGCCGCCGCTCGCCGGCGTTCCGGATGTCTATGCGCAAGGCCAGGCCGGAATGATGGACGTGATGCTCGGCCGCGATTTCGAAAAAAATCGCACCGTCTATTTCTGCTACGCCGAACACGCGGACGGCGGCGGCCGCATTGCGGTCGCACATGGGCAATTGCAGGAGAATGACCGCACGCCGCGTCTGGTGGCGGTGCAGACGATCTTCCATCAGCAAGGCCCCACCTCAAGCGGCCTCAACATCGGCTGCCGCATGGCGCAGGCGGATGACGGCATCCTGTTCGTCGCCCTCGGCGATCATTTCTCGGCGGCCGCGATGGCGCAGACGCTCGACAACCACATCGGCAAGATCGTGCGCATCCGCCCGGACGGCAACGTGCCGCCCGACAATCCCTTCGTCGGCAAACAAGGCGCGCTGGCGGAAATCTGGGCCTATGGGCTGCGCAATGCGGAAGGCCTCGCCTTCAATCCTGCCGACGGCAAGCTCTGGGAGCAGGAGCACGGTCCCAAAGGCGGCGACGAGATCAACATCATCGAGAAAGGCAAGAACTACGGCTGGCCGGTGGTTTCGTTCGGCGTCAATTACGATGGCACGCCCGTCGGCACCGGCAAGCAGCACGCGGCCGGCATGACCGATCCGATCTGGCATTGGACGCCGTCGATCGCGCCGTCCGGCATGGCGTTCTACACTGGCGACCTGTTCCCCGGCTGGAAAGGCAGCCTGATCAACGGCGCGCTCAAATTCGAGCTGCTGTCGCGGCTCGAACTCGAAGGCGACAAAGCGGTGAAGGAAGAGCGCCTGCTGCAAGGCCTGCACGAGCGCATCCGCGACGTGCGGCAGGGTCCCGACGGCGCGCTCTATCTGCTCACAGACAATGCCGCCGGCCGCATCCTGCGCCTGGCGCCGGAATAGTAATTCACCATTTGTGAAACACGAAGAACGCGCCGGCCGCGATCAACGTGAAGCCGAAGCCCTGGCTCCAGGTCAACGGATCCTTGAGGTAAGCCACGGAAAAGACCGCGAACACCAGGAGCGTGATGACCTCTTGCATGGTTTTGAGCTGCGCCGGATTATAGACCGCGCTGCCGTAGCGATTGGCCGGTACCGCCAGGCAATATTCGACGAAGGCCAGCCCCCAGCTGATGAGGATGACGCTGAACAACGGCACCTCCTTGAAGCGCAGGTGCCAGTACCAGGCGGTGGTCATGAACACGTTGGAGCCGACCAGCATGACGATCGGCAGCAGGTAGGGCGAGATGGCGGGCATGGAGTCCTCGGGAATGGAAACAAAATAACGGCGCGCCGCGGCCATCCGGATGTCATGGCCGCGTCACACGCATAGGCTATCCGGATAATGCTTCTGTCGCTTGTTGAGTTCGAGTAATCCCCTTTTTTAGCGGTCCTGTGTGGCTGACCCTGCTCTCCGGGACCGCCTTTTTTTATCCGCCGCTATGTTAGTCTCGGCGGGTCATGCGCATCCTTCCGTTCATCACTGCCGGGGCCGTTTTGCTGACGGCTAGTGCGACGGCGCAAACCCGCACCCAGGCGCCGGCGCCCTACAAGCCGGTCGCCATCACACAGTCCGCGCCGGTGACCGACGAAGGCTTCGACGCCCTGCGCAAGCAGGTCGGCGAAGCCGCACAGCGCAAGGATCGCGCCGCCCTGGCGAAACTGGTGGTCGCGCACGGCTTCTTCTGGCTGCGCGACAACCGCGTCATCGCCAACAAGCGCAAGGCCGGCTTCGACGTGCTGGCGGCGGCGCTTGGATTCAACAACAAGGAAGGCGCCGGCTGGGAAATCCTGGCGAGCACCACCGAGGATCCGACCGCTTCGCCGGTGCCCGGCCGTGCCGGCGCCCTCTGCGCGCCGGCCGAGCCGGCCTACGACCGCAAGGCGCTCGCCGATCTGCTCGCCGCGACCAGCAGCGATATCACCGAATGGGGCTACCCGGTGTCGACCGAGATCGCCGCGCATGCGATGCCGCAGTCCAACGCACCGGTGATCGAGAAGCTTGGCCTCTATTTCGTGCGCATGATGCCGGAGACCGCGTCGACGCCGCCGTCCTGGCTGCGCATCGCCACGCCAAACGGCAAAATCGGTTATGTCTCGGTCAATTCCATCGCGCCGATCGGCAACGACCAGATCTGCTACGTCAAGGACAACGGCGACTGGAAAATCGGCGGCTATGTCGGCGGCGGCGAGCCGCAGTAAGTTAGCCTTCGAGAGTGCATCCTCATCAATCGGCGCTTTTGCCGGATATTCACGCCTGTCACCGTCCGCTCCTGACATCGGTCTCCCATGAAAATAAAAGCCAACGGATCTATTTTCAATTGCCGGACGGACGGGGATCGCGGTCCCTGGGTCACGCTGAGCCATGGCCTAGCGACGGACATGTCAATGTGGGACGAACTCACCGAAGCGCTCAGCGACCGTTATCGCGTCCTGCGATACGACGCGCGCGGCCACGGACGATCGGCGGCACCGGCAGGCGATTACACGCTCGATATGCTTGTTGCCGACGCCGTCGGCATTTTGGATGCGGTCGGCGTCGATCAAACCCACTTCGCCGGACTGTCGATGGGCGGCATGATCACGCTAGGGATGCTCATCAACCACCCGGCCCGCGTGAAAAGCGCGGTCATTGCGGATTCCCGGCACACCACCACACCGGAGTTCACCGAGGCCTGGCTTCAGCGCGCCGACACCGTTCGCAAGGGAGGTGTCGAGGCCATCGTCGAATCGACCGTGTCTCGCTGGTCGAGTGCAGGACTGACCGAACGGAACCCAGCCGCGGTGGCACGGATGAAAGCCATGGTCCGCCGCACGCCAGCCAATGGCTATTGCGGTTGCGCGGCCGCGTTGGCGCGGCTGAACTACGGTCCCAGGCTGAATGAAATCAATGCTCCGGCACTTGTCGTTTGCGGCAGCGAAGACCATGGCGCCCCGCCGGACAACAGCCGCCAGATGCAGGCGATGATCAGGAACGCACGTTTCCTTGAGATCGAGCAGGCCGGTCACATCTCGAATATCGAGCAGCCCAAAATCTTCAACACCGCGATCCGCGGCTTCTTCGATGACGTCGAGTTCGAGGTAAAGCCTATCGGCCGCGGCGCTAGCCGTAGCGTAGCTTGGTGGCGAGGATTGGCAGCATCAGCGCCAGCGTCACCGCGTCGGAGCCGATCAGCGGCCAATCGCCGATGGCGAGCCCGTAGACCAGCCACAGCCCCACGCCGGCGGTAAACCCGGCCGTCGCCACCAGCGACAATGCGCGCGTCTCGCGCTCGCGGATGACTTTCAACGCCTGCGGCAGCCAGCACAGCGTGGTCAGCGCGGCGCCGGTGACGCCGATGACATCGATAAGCGGGACGGTCGGCATGGGGCTTGCCATAGAACTGATTCGGTTCTGCAATGTGACAAATGACCAGCGCCGCACCATCGCCCCCAACACGCCGCCTCGCCTGCGTGCGCTGCGGCAATGCATTCGAATGCGGCCTCGCCGGCGACTGCTGGTGCGCGGCCGAGCCCTACCGGCTACCGCTCACGAGCGCCGGCGAGATCGAAGACTGCCTGTGCCCGGACTGCGTGCGCCAGGCGGCGGTCGCACGCGATAACGCATAGCGGTCACCACAAAAAGAGTGGGCCAACGCCCGCCCTTGCGGCGCGCGGCGCAACACTCATAATGCCGCTTCCGCCAATCGGACACCGTCAACATGATCACCGAAATCGCCCAGATCGACGTGAAGCCCGGCATGGAAAAAGACTTCGAGGCCGGCGTGAAAAGCGCCGCGCCGCTGTTCAAGCGCGCCAAAGGCTGCAGCGGCATGGCGCTGCAACGCTCGCACGAGAATCCGCAGCGCTACCGGTTGTTCGTGCAATGGCAGACCCTGGAGAACCACACCGTCGACTTCCGCGGCTCCGCCGACTTTCAGGAATGGCGCAAGCTGGTCGGCCATTGCTTCGCATCGCCGCCCAATGTCGAGCACGTCACCGAGGTGGTGCACGGGTTCTGAATTCACCCGCTCATTCCCGCGCCAGCGGGAATCCAGAGCGAGATCCTGAAGCATTAGCTTGTTGCTCTGGATCCCCGCTTTCGCGGGGATGACGGAGAGGGTCATGAAACGCAGCACGGACCGCATCCTCACCACCCACACCGGCAGCCTGCCGCGCACGGCCAAGGTGGTCGAGCTGCTGCTGGCCGAGCAGAAAAAGCCGGGCGCCCGCCGCGCCGAGCTACAGGCCGCCGTGCGCGAAGCCGTCGGCTACGTGGTCGGCAAGCAGATCGAATGCGGCCTCGACATCATCAATGACGGCGAGCAGGGCCGCACCGACTATACGGTGCACGTGCTTGACCGGCTGACCGGCTACGAGGGCGAGAGCGCGCCGCCCATGGGCACCGGCGACGAGGAATTTCCCGAGCTGGCGCTGTTGCTCAAGCAGTTCGCCTCGCCGTTCCAGCACCGCCCAGCCTGTTCCGGCCCGGTGGGCTGGAAGGACTGGCCTGCGGCGCAGGCCGACATCGACACCGCCAAAGCCGCGCTCGCCGGCGCCAAAGACGACAAAAAGGCGGAAGAATGTTTCATGACCTCGCCATCGCCCGGGCAGATCGCGCGCTACCTGAAGAACAAATATTATCCGACCGAGGAAGCCTATGTGTTCGCGCTCGCCGACGTGATGCGGCGCGAATACAAGGCGATCGTGGACGCCGGCCTGATCCTGCAGCTCGACTGCCCGGATCTGGCGATGCTGCGGCACATGGTCTATCTCGACAAAAGCCTCGCCGACTTCCGCAAGATCATCGGCGTCAACGTCGCCGCGCTCAATCACGCGGTGCGCGACCTGCCGCCGGAGCGCATGCGCATGCATGTGTGCTGGGGCTCGACCGTGGCGCCGCATCACACCGACGTGGAACTCAAGGACATCGTCGACATCGTGCTCAGCGCGCGGCCGCGAGCGGTGTCGTTCCCCGGCGCCAATCCGCGCCACGAGCACGAATGGAAGGTCTGGCGCGACGTGAAATTGCCGGCCGGCAAGATCATCATCCCGGGCGTGATCGATTCCACCTCGAATTTCGTCGAGCATCCCGAATTGGTGGCCGACCGCATCATGAACTATGCCGGCATCGTCGGGCGCGAGAACATGATCGCCGGCGTCGACTGTGGCTTCGGCACCTTTGCGGGGCGCGTTCAAGTCGACAGCAAGATCGTCTGGATGAAGCTCGCTTCCCTCGCCGAAGGCGCAAAGCGCGCGTCGAAGCAATTGTGGGCTAAGGCGGCGTAGCGCCTATTCCATATCCATACGCTTGATGAAGTTTGCCGCCACTGAAACGAACCGCGCCCTGGACCTGAACGCCTCGCTCATGGACCGGCCACTTCTCATCACCGCCAAGCGCCAAGAAGCGCACCAAGCCGGTGCGTACAGTACGGGTCTTTTTTCCTCGTCTGTCTCCGGAGGTTTCTTGCCGAAATCGGCAAGACGGCCCTCACGCGTAGCTAAGACGACCTCTCTTTCCGCGTCGTTAAGATTCGGAAAGTCCGACAGCGAGCGGCCCAAAGCGCGCAATGCTTTCGCCACGGAAAAACTCCCCTCTGGTCCCAAAAGGCACGATATCAGCGTGGCTAATTTCTGCCACGCCATGTAATATTTTGCGGACCCGGGTCAGCGCACAAATAGGAAATACCTAAATTCCCAAACAACCTCTCCGGCGTCTCCACCAAAATCTTCCGCCGCACCGCCTTATCCGGCGTCCAGTCGAAAAACAAATCGAGTAGTTGCCCGTCGTCCGGCATCACGTCGGCCGGTATCGAAGGATGCGGCCAATCGGTGCCCCACATCAGCCGCTCCGGATTGGCGCGTAGCAGCGCCTCGTGGAACGGCCGCGCGTCGGGATAGTCCGGATACCGCTTAGAAATGCGGTAGGGCGCCGACACCTTCACATAGGCGGCGCCCTCGCCGACCAGCTTCAGCAGTGCCTGGAAATTCGGCTCATCGACGCCCCGCGCGGCGTCCATCATGCCGTAGTGATCGACGATCACCGGCAGGTCGCACGCGATATCGCGTAGGCGCGGCGCGTTCTCCGCCAGCACGCCGCCGTCGCAGAAGATCTGCATCACCCAGCCGAGCTCGGCCATGGTCTTGCGGAACACCTCGAACACATCGAGGCCGACACCGCGCACATAGCCAGGCTTTTGCGCCATCAGGTGAAAGCGCAGCCCGCGCATGCCGAGTTTGTGCCAGTCGCGCAGCGTTTCCGGCGTGACGCGCGTGTCGGTGATGGCGACGCCGCGCAGCCGCTGCGGATAGCGCGCAATGGCGTCGAGCACCACGCGGTTGTCGTAGCCGTGCGCGTTGCCCTGCACCACCAGCCCGCGCTCGCAGCCGTTATGATCAAGCAGCGCGATAAACTTCTCGACCGGCGCGTCGGGCGGCGTGTAGCCGCGTCCCGGCGTGTAGGGAAATTTATCGGCCGGACCGAACACATGCGCGTGCGCGTCCCACGCGCCGGGCGGCAGCATGACGCGCGGCTTCTTCGGCCGCGCGACGGGGCCGGCGATAGCTACAGGTGCGTGTGCCAAGGATTTAGCCCAAGTGAATATTCGCGTCCTTGACCACCTTGCTCCACAGCTTCATCTGCCCTTCGACGAACTCGTGGAACTGCTCCGGCGTATTCTTGCGCGAGACGATGTTGAGCTGCTTGAAGCGTGCGCTGACTTCCGGCGACACCAGCGCCTGGTTGAGCGCGGCGTTGAGCTTCGCCACGATCGGCTTCGGCGTGCCGTGCGGGAAGAAGACGCCGTTCCATTCGTTGGCTTCGAAGCCTGGAATCGTATCGGACACCGGCAGAATATCGGGCAGGCTGTCGAGACGGCCCGTCCCGGTGTGCGCGATCGGCTTCAGCTTGCCGCCCTTGATCAAGCCGACGACCGAGGAGCCGTTGGCGAAGAAGAATTTCACCTGCCCCGACATCACGTCGGTGAGCGCCGGCCCGCCGCCGCGGTAGGGCACGTGGTTGATCTTGAGGCCGGTCTGGAAGCGAAACATCTCCAGGCAGAGATGCTGCAGCGTGCCGTTGCCGGACGAGGCCATGCTGACGCCGTTCGGCTGCGCCTTGATATAGGCGATGACGTCGGCCATCGTTGTCACCGGCAGCGACGGCGTGACGACGAGAATGTTCGGCACCAGCGAGACCAAGAATACCGGCTCGAAATCCTTGCGGTAGTCGAACGACAGGTTTGGGTAAAGCGAACCGTTCACCGAAAATCCGGTGCCGTCGTGCAGCAGCATGTAACCGTCGGGATCCGCCGCCTTGGCGACGATGGCTTCGCCGATGGTGCCGCCGGCGCCGCCGCGGTTCTCGACCACGAACTGCTGATGCAGAATGTCGTTCGCCTTGGCGTAGAGAATGCGCGCGGTAGTGTCGGCGCCGCCGGCCGGCGGATAGGGCACGATCACGCGCACATTGCGGTTCGGCCAAGTTTCGGAATTTGCGGCCTGCGCGTTGGCCCGCTCGATGAGCGGGGCGGCGGCGAGACCAGCCAGCAGCGTGCGGCGGGTGAGTTTGGTTGTCGTCATCGCGTCCTCCCTGACTTCTCTTGCCGCCAGCTTAGCATCCGGAAGGCACGGCGTAAGGCAGGCCTTTCCCCGCCGCCGGACTCGCCCCATATTCGGGCGAATGGCGAAGCCCCCGAAAAAACCAAAAGATCCCGCGAAACCCACGCGCGCCAAGGCGGCGCGGCCGGTCGAGCCGGCGACGCCCGACGCGCTTGCCGATCTGCTCAATCCGGCCATCAACAAAGGCACCGCGGGCATGGGTTCCGGTACCGGTCCTTCGTCGTCATTCCGGGGCGCGAGTGAAACGAGCGAACCCGGAATCCAGAAACAAACTCCCGACAAGCATCTGGATTCCGGGTCCGGCCCTGCGGGCCGTCCCGGAATGACAGAAAAGATTGGCCTTCAGCCGCCACCGGACAATTCGTTCGACCGCCGCGCCGATTTCTCCGCCGCGCACAAAGCGCGCAAGTCGACGGCCAGGCTTCCGGAAGAAACGGGTTTCGAGGAAGCGCCGCAGCGCGACTACGCGGCCTCGCCGATCACCGGGCTCGATCCGGCCTTGGCGCAGGAATTGGGCCTGGGCGGCGACGCCCCGCCCAACCCGCACGCGCAGTCCGCCCGCGAAGCCGAGCGCATCGCACGCGGCGGCGATGCGAAATACCGGCTGCCGAAGGCCGACCTGCCGCAGCCGGGCAGCGGGCTCAGTTCGATGGGCGTCGCCGCTACCGCGGAGTCCCTTGAACGCTTGCTGCGCGAGGGACGGCCGGAAATTTCCGCCGTGCCGTGGACGCCGCACCGCCCGCCGCGGCCGGAGAAGTCCGAAGGCGGCCAGAAATTCGTCATCAAGTCCGAATTCGAGCCGAAGGGCGACCAGCCCGAGGCGATCCGCGAACTGGTCGAAGGCGTCAAGCGCAACGACCGCACGCAGGTCCTTCTCGGCGTCACCGGCTCGGGCAAGACTTTCACCATGGCCAAGGTGATCGAGGCGACGCAGCGGCCCGCGCTGATCCTGGCGCCGAACAAGACGCTCGCCGCGCAGCTCTACGGCGAGTTCAAGTCGTTCTTCCCCGACAACGCGGTCGAATATTTCGTTTCCTATTACGACTACTACCAGCCGGAAGCCTACGTCCCGCGCACCGACACTTATATCGAGAAGGAATCCTCGATCAACGAGCAGATCGACCGCATGCGGCACTCGGCCACGCGCGCGCTGCTCGAGCGCGACGACGTCGTCATCGTCGCGTCGGTGTCCTGCATCTACGGCATCGGTTCGGTGGAAACCTATTCGGCGATGACCTTCACGCTGAAGCAGGGCGGCAAGATCGACCAGCGGCAACTGCTCGCCGATCTCGTCGCGCTGCAATACAAGCGCACCCAGGCCGATTTCTACCGCGGCTCGTTCCGCGTGCGCGGCGACACCGTCGACATCTTCCCGGCGCACTACGAGGACCGCGCCTGGCGCGTGCATCTGTTCGGCGACGAGATCGAGAAGATCGAGGAGATGGACCCGCTCACCGGGCAAAAGACGGACGAACTGGAATTCGTCAAAATCTACGCCAATTCGCATTACGTCACGCCACGCCCGACGCTGATCCAGGCGATGAACTCGATCAAGGCCGAACTGCGGGCGCGCCTCGACCAGCTCAACGCCGCCGGCCGCCTGCTGGAAGCGCAACGCCTCGAGCAGCGCACCACCTTCGATCTGGAGATGATGGAGGCGACCGGCTCCTGCGCCGGCATCGAGAATTATTCGCGCTACCTGACCGGCCGCCGGCCGGGCGAGCCGCCGCCGACGCTGTTCGAATACGTGCCCGACAACGCGCTGGTGTTCGCCGACGAAAGCCACGTCACCATCCCGCAGCTCGGCGGCATGTTCCGCGGCGACTTCCGCCGCAAGGCGACGCTGGCCGAATACGGCTTCCGCCTGCCCTCCTGCATGGACAACCGTCCCTTACGCTTCGAGGAGTGGGACGCCATGCGGCCGCAGACCATGGCCGTCTCCGCCACGCCCAGCCACTGGGAAATGAACGAGGCGCGTGGCGTGTTCGTCGAGCAGGTGATCCGCCCGACCGGCTTGATCGACCCGCCGGTCGAGGTGCGCCCGGCGCGCACGCAGGTCGACGATCTGGTCGGCGAGGTGCGGCAGGTGGCGCTGAAAGGTTACCGCGCGCTGATCACCGTGCTGACCAAGCGCATGGCGGAGGACCTCACCGAATATCTGCACGAACAGGGCATCCGCGTGCGCTACATGCATTCGGACATCGACACGCTCGAGCGCATCGAGATCATCCGCGACCTGCGGCTCGGCGCTTTCGACGCGCTGGTCGGCATCAACCTGTTGCGCGAGGGCCTCGACATTCCGGAATGCGCGCTCGTTGCAATACTGGACGCGGATAAGGAAGGATTTCTGCGCAGCGAGACGAGCCTGATCCAGACCATCGGCCGCGCCGCGCGCAACGTCGACTCGAACGTCATCCTCTATGCCGACCATGTCACCGGCTCGATGCAGCGCGCCATCGAGGAGACGAATCGCAGACGGGAAAAGCAGGTCGAGTACAACACCGCCAACAACATCACGCCGGAGAGCATCAAGCGCTCGATCCACGACATCATGGACTCGGTGTACGAGCGCGACCACGTGCTGATTTCCACCGGCGGCGCGGGCGAAGGCGAGTTCGCCGACGCCGCCACCATCGGGCATAATTTCGAGGCGGTGATCGGCGACCTGGAAAAGCGCATGCGCGAAGCCGCCGCCGATCTCGACTTCGAAGAGGCCGCGCGCCTGCGCGACGAGATCAAGCGGCTGCGCCAGACCGAGCTGGCGGTGGTGGATAACCCGACCGCGCGCGACATCATGGTCACGCAGGACCCGAAGCTAAGAAGGGCCGTTACAAAAGCGCGAAGCGCGTCTTCACCGGAAAGACCGCACAAACCCGGCCTCGACGAAATGGGCATCGCCCTCGGCCACGAGGTGAAACCGGCGCGCGGCGAAGCAAAAGCGCGAAGCGCGTCTTCAACGGTAAGTCCGCGCTCCAAGCTCGGCCAGCCGGGCATGCGCGGTGGCTTCAAGCGGCGGTAATCGCGGCTGGGCCGTCTTGACCCCGCGCCGGCGATCGGTTGAGTCTGGCCGCGGGGCGCAGGGGTGGCGCGAATCGCAGCCCTCCGCGATGAGTCGGGGCTTCCCTATGGTCACTGTCGGGCGGGTGCTGCGCTGGGCCGGCGCCGTGGTTGCCGGCGTTGCGGCCTATGTCGCCGCCTTCGCCGTCGGCTTTTTCATGTGGCAGGCGTTCGGCGGCGATCCTGCGGGCGCGTCGCGCTGGATCCTGGCGCTCGCGACGTGTTGCGCCGTGCTGGCCGGCGCTTTCTCCGTGCCGCGCGAAAACGGCAAAGCGGCCGCGCTGGCGCTGTGGGCGCTGGCTTTGCTATTTCCGCTCGCCTTGCTGATCAAGAACGCGGTCGAAGGTCATTTCACGACCATGAATCTGTTCGAAATCGCCGGCACCGTGATCGGCGGCCTGCCCGCCTATTACGCGGTGCGCATCGCGCCGCTGGGCGCGCTGAAGGCGGAAGACTGAACGGGCGGAGAACCGCCTGGGCAAACCTGACTCATGTCCGACATCGGCATCCTCAACGATCCCTGGAGCATCGCCTTCGTGCTGCTGATCCTCGGCGCGCCCGGCCTGCCGATTGGCGGCGTGATCGGCGCCCTCGTCTGGCGCCGCCACCGCATCGGCGGCGCCCTCCTCGGCGCCGCCCTCGGCTTCGCGCTGTGGCTCGCAGGGTGGATGTGGTGGAACGATGTAATTTGAGGGGAGCGCGGGCTGGATGACCGCGCGGTCGAGGCGGAGTGCGCAGCAGATAAGCGCGTTTACGCGCGTCTGCGACGCGCTATGGCGAGCGAACCCGGAATCCAGAGATGCAGGCACTGCGCGGGGCTCTGGATTCCGGGTCCGGCGCTGACGCGCCGTCCCGGAATGACTATGGATTGGCTGTTTGAAAATTGAATCGCGGCGAAGACGCACTGCATACTCAGGGGTCATGCGCGGGCTTGACCCGCGCATCCATGATGAGATGCCGCAACGACAGACTTACGGTAAGCCTTCCTTTGTTGCTCCATCTCATGGATTGCCGGGTCAAGCCCGGCAATGACAACGGAGAGACTTGCGCGCGCTACATCGCCTTCGGCGCGACCGGCGCCTTCTGCCCGCTGCGCTTGAGCGCGTCGGCGACCATGCCGTTCGCCTTCATCTCCTCGATGAAGGCGCGCACGTAAGCCGCACCGGCCGCGTGGCCCTTCACCGTGCCCATCGCCTGGCCGATCTGCTCGAAGGCGCCCTTCATCACCCGCATGTCGGGATGGTCCCTGGCGTAATCGTCGAGCGGCTCGCGCACGCCGGCCGCGGCGTCGAGGTGCTGGTCAAGAAAGACGGGAATGCCGGCCGCCGCGCCGCCGACCTTGGCGCGCACCAAAGTCGCGTGCTTGAGCGTGCGCGTCAGATAAAGGTCGTAGACCGAGGCGAGGCCGACGCCGATCTTGATGCCGGGCTTGTCGACGTCCTCGACGTCCTTGAGCGGCGAATCCTTGCGCACCATGTAGGTGCCCTGGATGATGACGTAAGGCGGGCTGAAGTCGACCTGCGCCGAGCGCGCCGGCTCGATGGCGATGAAGCCGACGTCGACGTCGCCTTTGGCGAGCGCCGCGAACACCTTGCCGGCGGCCTCGAACTTCACATAGTCGAGCGGCAAGCCGAGCTTCTTGGCAAGCGCTGCGGCCAGTTCGGCGGAGACGCCCTTCGGCTCGCCGTTCGGGCCCTTCTGCGCCAGCACCGGATTGCCGAAATTGATCGCGGCGCGCAGCTTTCCGGTCGGCGCCAGGTCTTTGAGCACAGCAGGCGATGGCGCGATCTGGGCGAAAGCGGGAAATGCGGCGGCGGCCAGCATGACGGCGGCGCAGACAAAAATACGCATGGTCTCCTCCCGTTGCGGCGTGAGGGCGCAGGTCCCTCCCCGCTTGCGCGGCAAGGGAACGCGATCCGCCCGCCCGGCGCAAGCGGGGGAGCTTGGTGCGGCCCGCATGAAAACTGTTGCCGAAGCGGGAAAAGTGCCGATATAGAGCATTCCGAAATTCGTTCCCACCGGGGGCGGCTGAGAGAGCTTTGGAAGTGCCGCCATGACGCCGTCCGCCCGCGTTTGCCTCCGCAGCCTCGTGCTCGTTCTCGCCGCCCTGGCGCTGGCGGCTTGCGAAACCACCGGCACAGGCACCAACGTCAAGCCGGAAGCCGCCAAGCCGCCGGAGCCGCCGATGACGCATACGCGCGCCGCCGAGCAATGCTGGATGTCGACCGAAAAGGGCGCCACCACCATGTCGCTCGACAAGCGCGCCGACCTGGTCGACAAATGCATCGAGGACAAGATGAAGGGCGGCTCCGGCGCGGCGGAGCTCACGCCGGCGCCCGAGACCAAAAAGAAGAAGCCGGCCGCTGCCTCCGCCGATGGCCAGAAAAAGAAACCCGCGGCCGCCGCCGAGAAAAAAGACCAGAAAGACGCGACGGACAAGAAAGACAAGAAACCGGCCGACGCCGACACGCCCGACAAAAAGCCCTGAGCGCCGGGGACAAGCCGCCCACCGCCCCTTGCGGGCCGCCTGCCGCCGTATCACGATCCCGCTCCCAAGCCGTTTAGGAGGTCGTCATGGCGAAGGGTCAGATGCGCGTTCCCAAGGAAAAGAAGAAGCCGAAGGCCGACAAGGACAAGCCGAAGCAGCTGTCCGCCTACAAGCTGTCGCAGATGCAAGGCTCTGCGGGCAGCACTTACGGCAATCCGCCCGGCAAGAAGTAGCGTTTATTTCGGCATGCCGCCGGTTTTCTTGTCGGCTGCGGGGAGCTTTTTCGCGTCGGCGGCCATTTCCAGGCAGGTGAGCAGCTCGACGTAGCTCGGAAAGCCGCCGAGCTTCGACAACGACAGGCAGCGTGCCTGTTCGGCCGGCGTGAACTGCGCCCACTGTTGTTCCAGCTTGGCGCGCGCGTCGCGTTCGTCCTTCTTGCAGGCGGCCTCATTGCGGTCGACCGCGGCCGCGGCGCTCGCTGCGGTGTGGCAACTCCGATCGGTATCGAGCTTGGGGATATGGTTTGCCGCCAGCACCAGATAGGACCCGGCCAGGATGACCGGCAGAAACGCGGGCATGGTAATTCTCCCGTTTCGTCGCCCGATTAAACGCGTCGCCCAAAACCAGGTTGCATTTTAGCCCATTCGCGCCGCGAATTCATGCCCCTCGGCCATGAACCTTTTGCCCGCCCGGCCCGACTTAAACAGGACAACGGAAGGGGATTACCGTGGCCAAACGTTTTCTCGTCGCCGCTATCGCATTCATCGGGCTGATTTTTCCGGCCGCCTTCGTGCTCGCTTTGCTGGTGGCCCCGGCACAGCCCGCCCCATTGGAACAATCGGGCTGCGAGCGCAATCTGACCGACGCCTATGCCAATGTGACAGTCCTGCAGGCGCGCGCGAAATCGGCGCACGGGGCCGAAGCCTGCGCCGCTACCCGGCTCTATTTTCTCGAAGTCGTGAAGGCGCGCGCCATCACCGCAGTGTGCAAGAACGGGCCGGAGCGCGAGCGGGAACTCGGCCGGCTCGATGCCGATGTCGAAACCATCAACAGTTCGATCGCGGCGCGTTGCAGCTGAATTAGGCAGCCGCGTGACAAATTATCGTCAGCGGATTTCACACCTTCGCCAAAGTTCCATGCGACAGCGCAACCAATGCTTAACCGGTTTGCGCCGACCTTCGCGCGTCGAAAACCGTAAAGGCAGATCGGGGGAGACATTCGGGATGCGAGCGGGCGCGATCATCTGCGTTGCATGGGTAGCGATCGCGTGTGGATTCGCCGCAACGCCTGCCGCCGCGCAGTATGCGCCCGCCGCAGCGTTCGACACACTCGCGCCGCCGGAAAATCCTGTCGTCGCCCCCGATCCGCAAGCCGAAACGCCGCGCACGCCCGAGGAAGCTGACACGCTCGGCAATGCGCTGGCGTTCGATCCAAAGAATCTGGCCGATGCCAAGCCGGCCAAGGCGCCACGCCTGCCCAGCCTGACCAACCCGGACAAATTCGACATCACCCGGAATGGCAAGCCAGACGGCTCCAGCACGCTGGTGGTCAAGCAGCCGCTGGCGACGAGCGAGTGGGACGCCAAGGTCGGCGCCGATCTCAATCTCGCGCCGGCACCGACGGATGTCTATCAGCCGGACAAGCCGGTGCCGGTAACCTCCGCCGCCCAGGATTCCGGCGTCGCCTGGGCCTCGGTCGGCGTGCCCAACCTCGCCACGGTCGACGCGCGCGTCGATCCCAACAACGATCAGGGCAAAGTCGGCACCACCTTCAAACACTCGATCCCGCTCGCCGGCAGATATTCTCTAACGTTGCAGGACAGCTATTCGGTCACTCAATCGGTCGGCGCACCCACCACCGCCCCCTCGCCCGTACCGCTGATGACGGCGCCGGCCGCCACGACGACGCCCGTAACGACGCCGCAGATCTGGGCCAATCAGTCGACCGTCAAATTCGACGTCTTGACCACTGGCACCACGTTCGGCGCCGGCATCGTCACCGCCAGCAACGATCCGGTCACCCACAACACGCTGAGCGCCGACCAGAAACTGTACGGCCCGCTCCACGTCACCACGGCGCTGACCGATGTCGGCCAGCCGACCGTCAGCAAGCGCATTACCGCCGGCCTCAAGCTGAATTGGTGAAGCCGTCGGAGCCTGCCCTGTGCAGCGCCCCGATGCCGCCCCCGCCCCGCCCAACAGCCGCCCCAGTTCCATGCGGCAATCCGCTCGGACGGGGGGCGTCAGCGCAACGATTTGCGCTTGTGTAGAGGTGAAGCATGACGGCCATCAGACCCGAGCGGCTTGGTGCAGACCAGAGTGAATCCGAGAAAGCCGGCCCGGAGAAATACGCTCCAAACCGCGGCATCACGGAAAAACTCGGCGAGGTCGACCAGGCGGCGGCGACGTCGTTCGAGGGCGAGATCCGTGAATTCGTCCGGCGTGACGTTGCGACCTTGCGCCGGCAGCGCGGCGAGGTGGATTCAGGCGCCGATCCCGCCGCCGAACACTTGAATGCGCTGATCCGGCGCGTCGCCGGCGCGTCGATGGAGGAAATCGACCGCGTCATTCTCGAACTGCAGGGCGTGCGCGACATGCTGCGCAGCGAGGGCGAACGCGTCAGCCGCGAACTCTCCAGCTATGCCAGCTTGAGCCACGCGTCGATGACCGCGATGAAGGTCATCGCCGACAGCCTCAAGCAGTGGAAGGACGCACCCATCAACCCAACCCGGCGCAGCGCGAGCTGATCTGAAATCGATGCTACGCCGTCACCGGATGATTTCGGCGACGGCCGCTACTCACGACGATATCTCGGCGACCACGATGCGCGTCGCCGGCTCGACCAGAAAAACCTTGTTCTTGGTTTTCACGTAACCCAACTGCTGCACGCCGCGGATGCCGCGCACGCTCGCCGGCAGCGAATGCGTTTCGTTCAGGGCCTGGTTGGCGTTCAATTCGCTTGCCGGGGCGAGCCTGCCGGCATCTTCGGCGGCGGCTGTCTTGTCCGCCATCGCCGCCTGATAGATGCGCTGGCGGTCATTGTCGCTCAGCGGAATCGGCAGCGCCATGACCGGCACGCGGTCGAGCGTATCGTTCCGCTGAGAGAATTTGGCCGGCATGGTTTGCCCCGTCGCACCGATCGGGCCTGGCGGACCTGGCGATTGCGCGCCTGGCGAGCCCACGCCGGTGGTGCCGTTGGCGCCACCAAGCGCCGGTCGATCGCTATCCGGCATCGCAATGGCCGCGCGGACTTGCGCCGCCGTCGGAATCGGGCGCCGCCGCGAGCTGGTCGGCACCTTTTCGTCGAAGCCGCGATTGATCTGGCCGGTATCGGGTACGAATCCCGGGTCGAGCGCGGCAACGTTATTGCCGGCAAAGGCGGCAGCAGGCTTCGCCGGCATGGCGAACGCTGCGCCAACAATGAGCGTCGCGGCGATGGATGCGAGTTGCTGACGATGTCTCATCGGGCGCCTCCGTTGTCCTACCGTGACAACGGCCGAGCGCGCCTGCGGGTTTCATGAATTCGGTGGGAAACCCTCGGCAATTGCTCCGCTTGGCCTGTGGATTACCGGGACAGCGGAACCGGACACCGCCGCCCGTCGATGCCAATGCCTAGAGTGCGGGCGTTCGAAAGCGGCCCACGTCGCATGCGGCCGCTGCGAGTCGAGACTGCTGCGACAGGCGACAGAAGCGGTTTCGTCTTCGGGCAATCCTCCCACAAACTAGACCCCGCAATTGCGGGGTTCTTTTGCAAGACGAATGGGCGGATTCAGCTCAGTTGGCTGGAGCTTTGCGCGGCAGCGGATAGTCTTCGCTCTCGTATAGCCGGCGAATGCCGTTGCCGTCGAAACGCTTTTCCTCGACCTCGAGATAGGCCCCGAGCAACAGTTCAGGCGGCAATTCCTCGATAGCAAAACGGATGGCTTCCGCCGCGGTCGGAAAACGCTTGTAGCCAATCGGGCGGCGTGACTTGCGGCTACGGCTGGGAAACAGCTCGGACGGGGCCCGATAGTTGATCATCGACATCAGTACTAACTCCTTAGGCTCTAATATGGCCCCGAAAGCGCCAAAAATCCAGCGTCTGCGGCCCCGCACGCGGCCGGCCGACCGGCTAAGGTAAATCGATTTCACACAATGAAACGGCCCGGCGGTGAAGCGCCGGGCCGCTGTTTAATTTTGTTCATCCCTAGTGGATGAAATTTTAGTCGTTGAAATCCGCCACAACCTCGCTGGTTGCCGGATCGACCAATACGACGTGGTTGTTGACCCGCATATATCGGTACCGCCGGATCGCTGGCACCTCGACGGCCACCTCCCGCGGCACCTCATAAAGCCGCGCACCTTCCGGCATCCGAGTACCGACACGGTATTCAACCGTCGGCGGCGCCGTTTCGACCGGCTCACGGACGATCGTGCGATAGATGGTTTGCCGCTGCACCGGCGTGAGCGCGAGCGGCTGCGTGGTCACGACGGTCCGCGTCTCCACAGGCTCACGCGTGATGACCGTGGTCTGCGCGCTCGCGCTGCCGATGCCGGCGAGTAACGCGGCCGCGATCGCGGCATGGCGAAAATATGTCATGGGTTCCTCCTGGCTGTTTCGGCTACGAGCCAAGGAAACGCTCACCGCCAAAATGCGTTCCGCGCGCAAGTTTCGGCTCACAACGTGTGCGGCGGTTCGTCGAGCAATTTAAGTTTTGCGCTGAGCGTGGCGATGCGCCGCTCCGCTTCGGCTTGCGTGAGATCGGACTTGAACGCATCCGGCTCGTAGGCGTCGATTGCAAGCTGCCGGAGCCGCGCCGCCTGTTCGGCGGTCATCGGCGGCACGGTGTTGGCGGACGGCATTTTTGGCATGGCAAGTTTATAATGAACGCAGGCCGCGCCGGTTCCCTCAGCTGGGTGCCGCCGCGGTGGCGAAGCAGGCCTGTGTTAGGAAAGTTTCACGCTCGCCAAGGCCGGCCGCAGCGCCAGCGTGATCGGCAACGTCAACAGCACCACCGCGGCCACCACCATCAGCGCCGACGGCACGCCGACCGCGTCGCCGAGCAAGCCGTAAACCGCCGGCGACACCGCGCCGGCGCCGATCGTGCCGGTATAGAAAATGCCGAAGGCGCGCTGGCGCCGCGACGGCTCGACCAGGTCCGGCACAGAGCCATAGAGCACCGACGAGGTGCCGTTGAGCGCGATACCGACCAGCGGCAGCAACATCATGGCCGCGTCGAGCGACAGCGGCAGCAGCGCGACAATACCGAGCGCGGTCACCGCCTCGGTCAGCCATACCGTCGCCACCGCACCGATGCGCGCGCCGATAAAAGCGCAAACGAGTTTGCCGGCCGCGCCGCCGGCGAATACCAGTGTGAGCGCAAAGCCGACGGTCGGCAAGCTGGCGCCCTTGGCGGTGAGCACGAACGGCAGGAACGTCAGAAAGGCCATGCGGGTGGCGCTGTCGATCACGCCGACCGAGAGCAGCAGCGGAAAGCCGAACTGGGTGAGCCGCGAGCCGGCATTGGCGCCGCCTTCGGCTTTGCGCGGCGCCGTAGTCTCGGCGGCAAAGCGCGGAATCAGCACGAAGATAACGACGGCTGCAATCACGCCGATGCCGCCCAGCAGAATCAGCGCATGGCGCCAAGGCAGCACGACAAACAGCAGAGATGCCGTCGCCGGCAATGTCATCTTGCCGATGTCACCGGCGAAATTGTAGGTGCCGAGCATCTTCAGCGAACGCGCCCCGGCGAAGGCGCGCGCGATCAGCGAGGACGCCAGCGGGTGCTGCGTGCTGGCGCCGAGCCCGGCGACGAACAGCGCAGCCACCAGCGGGAGGACGCCGCTGCTGAAGCCGGCAAAACAATAGCCAATACCGGCGAGCGCGGTGCCGAGCGCAAGCACGACCGCTGCACCGAACCGCTCGGCCAGGAAGCCGGAGGGAATCTGAAAGCCCGCCAGCGTGCCGGAGAACACCGTTTTCATCAACCCGAGCGTAGCAAAGCCGAGGCCGAATTCGTGCTGCCAGATCGGCAGCATGACGTAGATCAGGTCGGTATAGCCGTCGTGCAGCGCATGCGCGCCGCAGGCCACACCGAGCGCGCGCCGCTCGTCGGTACGCACGCTGTCGGCCGCGGCCATCATGGCGATTTCTCGCGCCGCTCGACGAAAGTGGTGCTGACGAGCGAGAGCACCGGCTCGCCGTGCTGGTTGACGCCGGTCGAACGGAAGGTCATCAGCCCGGCGTGCGGCCGGCTGCCGGACAGTCGCAGTTCGATCACTTCGCTTTTGTAGTCGACGGTGTCGCCGACATAGACAGGCTTCGGCCATTTGAGCTCGCGAAAGCCGAGCGCCGGCCCGATACCGGCGACTGGCTCGTCGCGCGCGCGCATGGCCTCGCCCATGCGGCGGCGATGATCGACCATCAGCCGCATCCAGGCCAGCGCGGTGTGCCAGCCGGAGGCGACCAGCACCCCAAAATGCGAGCGTTCCGCCGCCGCCTCGTCAACATGGAACGGCTGCGGATCGAAGCGGGTGGCGAAATTCTTGATATTCTCAGCGGTGAAAGTGTAGCGGCCGTACTCGAACACGTCGCCGACCTGGATATCCTCGAAGAATTTCATCGTGCCGTCCCGGGTTCGCGGCGGGCCATCATCATCGAACTCGCCAAGGTGGTAAGCACGGCGTCCTGTTCGTCGAGCACTTCGTACTGGAATTTGACGAAGCCCATCTCCGGCCGGCTGTTTGAGACACGCGTGTCGAGCACGGTCGCCCGCACGCGGATCTGCGTGCCCGGCCGCAGCGGCTTGAGCCAGCGCACCTCGTCTATACCGGGCGAGCCCATTGAATTGGAGTCGAGCAGGAAGCCGTCGGTGATCATGCGCATCAGCAGGCAGCAGGAATGCCAGCCCGAGGCGCCCAGCCCGCCCAGGATGGTGGCGCTCGCCGCCGTCTCGTCGAGATGCATCGGCTGCGGATCGAACTCGGCGGCGAAGGCGACGATCTCCTCGCGCGTCACCAGCCGCGGGCCGTACACGGCGACCGCGCCGGTTTGGAAGTCTTCCCAGTGACGTTTCGGCATGGCGGATTTCTAGCCCGACCCGGGCGGGCTTGTCACACCGCATTCGCCATTTTACGTGGCAAATCTGAAATGCATGACGTCGCCGTCGGCGACCACGTAATCCTTGCCTTCCAGGCGCATCTTGCCAGCCTCTTTGGCGCCGGTTTCGCCGCCTTGAGCGATGAATTCGTCATAGGCGATGGTTTCGGAGCGGATGAAGCCGCGCTCGAAATCCGAATGGATGACGCCTGCCGCCTGCGGCGCCTTGGTGCCTTTGGTGATGGTCCAGGCCCGGGTTTCCTTCGGCCCGACCGTAAAATAGGTCACCAGATGCAGAAGCGCGTAGCCGGCGTTGACCAGCCGGTCGAGGCCGGTCTCCTTGAGGCCGACGGCGTCGAGAAACTCCGCGCGTTCGGCCGGCGGCAGAGTGGCGATTTCGGATTCGATCTTGGCCGAGATC
The DNA here is from genome assembly GCA_963821785.1 of uncultured Alphaproteobacteria bacterium. Classification (GTDB taxonomy): domain Bacteria; phylum Pseudomonadota; class Alphaproteobacteria; order Rhizobiales; family Xanthobacteraceae; genus Pseudolabrys. The sequence goes on from CAWGFC010000003.1 coordinate 236,473, forward strand.
ACCACCGCGACCGCACCCTCTTCCTTGGCGCGCGCCTCGACCCGCTTGGAGAAATCGTTGCCGGTCGCGGCCGCGCCTTCGTCCACGTTGCAGACGTAGAGCACTGGCGCCGAGGTCAGTAGGCCGAGCGAGTGGAACAGCTTTTCCTCCTCGGGCTTGCGCTCGACCAGGCGCGCCGGCTTGCCCTCGCGCAGCAGCGCCAGCGAGCGGTTGACCAGACCGAGCATTTCCTTGGCGATTTTGGCGTCCTCGCCGGTGCCTTTGGCCTTTTTCTCCAAATTGTCGACGCGCTTTTCCAGACTGTCGAGGTCGGCCAGCATCAGCTCGGTCTCGATGGTCTCGATGTCGGCGATCGGATCGATCTTGCCTTCGACGTGTGTGACGTCGGTGTCCTCGAAGCAACGCACCACATGCACGATGGCGTCCACCTCTCGGATGGTGGCGAGGAACTGGTTGCCGAGCCCCTCGCCCTTCGAGGCACCGCGCACCAGGCCGGCGATGTCGACGAAGGTGATGCGGGTCGGGATGATCTGCTCGGATTTGCCCAACACCGCGAGTTTGTCGAGCCGCGGATCCGGCACCGCGATCTCGCCGACGTTCGGCTCGATGGTGCAGAACGGATAATTGGCCGCCTGCGCCGCCGCGGTCTGCGTCAGCGCATTGAAGAGCGTCGACTTGCCGACATTCGGCAGGCCGACGATGCCGCATTTAAAGCCCATGAATTGGTCCGCGCCGTTAGATTGTTATTCGGAGTTTTTTGGCTCCTCGCCTCCGCCAAAGCCTTTGGCGTCCATGGCGAGATGCACCTTATTCTGAAACGTCGAATCCTTACCCTCGATCAGCAGCGCAACGTTGTCGGCAACAATATCGCACAGCGCTTCAACCCAGGGCCGTTCATCCTTGGCGAAATCCTGCAACACGTAGGTTTCCATCAGTTTCTTGTCGCCGGGATGGCCGACGCCCATGCGGACGCGGCGATAGTCGTTGCCGATATGCTCGGAGATCGAGCGCAAGCCGTTGTGGCCGGCATTGCCGCCACCAAGTTTCAACCGCACTTTGCGGGGTGGCAGTTCGGCCTCATCGTGAAACACCACGACCTGACCGACTTCGAGTTTGTAGAAGTGCACGGCCTCCGTCACTGCGCGGCCCGACTCGTTCATATAGGTGCCGGGCAGCAGAAGCAGAACCTTTTCAGTCCCGATCGCGCCTTCCACCGCCACGCCCTGGAAGCGCCGGCGCCATGGCGCGATGTCATGGCGCTTTGCAATCGCCTGCACTGCCATGAAGCCGATATTGTGCCGGTTGCCGACATAGCGTTCGCCAGGATTGCCGAGGCCGACGAAAAGCAGCATGGCTCAACGGCATCCTGGACCGATCGCGCGAGAGCGAGCGAGGAGGCTTACGAGCCTCCTCACTTCTTGTCGGACTTCGCCGGCGCGGCGGCAGCGGGCGCGCCCGCGGCCGGAGCGGCGCCGGGCGCAGCACCGGGTGCGCCAGGTGCTGCACCGGGAGCCGTACCTTCGGCGCCGGGCACCACGCCCGCGGCGGCGGCAGCGGCAGCCGCAGCGGCGGCGGCAGCAGCAGCTTCGGCGGCGGCTTTCATTTCTTCGGCGTAGCCGGACGGCGGCACCACCGTGACCAGCGTGATGTCGCCATGGGCGATCACCCGCACGTTCGGCGGCAGCGTCACGTCGCTGAGATGCTTGGAATGGTTGATGTCGAGGCTGGAAATATCGACGTCGATCGATTCCGGAATGGTCTCGACCGGGCACATGACTTCAATCGTGTGGGTGACGATGTTGACCGCACCGCCGCGCTTCACGCCGGGCGACTGATCGGCATTGAGCACCTTCACCGCGACGTTGACGCGGATGACGGCGCCTTCGGCCACGCGGAGAAAATCCACGTGCATTGGCAGATCCTTCACCGGATCGAGCTGGAAGTCGCGCGGAATCACGCGGTGCTTGGCGCCATCCAAATCGATGTGAAACAACGTGGTGAGGAAGCGGCCTGCATAGATGCGCTTGCGCAGTTCGGCGTGGTCCAACAGGACCATCTGGGGGGGCTTGTTCTCACCGTAGATCACTCCCGGCACACTGCCGGAGCGACGTGCTGCCCGGGCGGCCCCCTTGCCGCCTTTCGGACGCACCGTCGCCTTCAATTCCAGGACGGTCGCCATGTTGAAACCCTCATCTAAGCCAATGGAAAAGGCGGCTTTTTCCGCCGCCCGCGAACGCGGCAAGCCTCCAGGGGTGCCGGGGGCCGCGTGTCGCGCTGGCTTATAGCGGCGCGGGTCCGAAAGGGCAAGAAACCCGAACAATCACTCGGCCGGGGGCGGGGTTATCGTTTTCTTCGACGGCTTATCGGCCGATTTGCCCTCGAGCGCGGCGATGCGCGCTTTCAGCGCCTCGTTTTCCTCGCGCGCCAGGCGGGCCATTTCCTTGACCGCCTCGAATTCCTCGCGTTGGACCACCTCGAGGTCGCGCAACATGCGCTCGGCCTGGCTGCGGAACAGGGTGTCGAATTCCTTGCGCACCCCTTGCGCAACCCCGGCGGCATCGTTCATCAGGCGCGCCATCTCGTCGAACATGCGATTGCTGGTCTGTGTCATGCTTCGCCTCCGGAATAATCGTTGCGCGTGATCATAGCCAAAAACCGGCACCCACTTTTCTGGATCGTGGGTGTAACAATGGCAATCAGGTCATCCCGCTGCAAGAGGCGGCATGCTACCACGTATGGCGGGCGCGCCTGAAACCCGGAATCCGCAATGCCGTTATTTGTCATTCCCTTCCCTGCCTTCGATCCGGTACTGGTGCATCTCGGCCCGTTCGCCATCCGATGGTACGCGCTGGCCTATATCGTCGGCATCCTGCTCGGCTGGGTCTATGCCCGCGTGCTGATCCGCTCCGAAAAGCTGTGGTGCGGGCCGGCGCCGATGACGCTCATCGACTTCGACGATTTCGTGCTCTGGGTGACGCTCGGCATCATCCTCGGCGGCCGCACCGGCTACGTGCTGTTCTACAACCTGCCGCATTTCGCCGCCCATCCCCTGGAAATTTTCGAGCTTTGGCACGGCGGCATGTCATTCCACGGCGGCTTCACCGGCTGCGTGGTCGCGGTGTTCCTGTTCGCGCGCAAACGCGGCATTCCGGTGCTCTCGCTCGGCGACATCACCTGTGCGGTCGGCCCGATCGGATTGTTCCTCGGCCGCATCGCTAATTTCATCAACGGCGAATTATGGGGCCGCCCGGCCGACGTGCCCTGGGCCATGGTGTTCCCCGGCGCCGGCCCGCTGCCGCGGCATCCGAGCCAACTTTATGAGGCGGCGCTCGAAGGCCTGGTGCTGCTCGCGGTGCTGGCGCTGCTGATGCGCGCCGGCGCGCTCAAGCGCCCGGGCCTGATTGTCGGCAGCTTCGCCTGTTTCTACGCCATCGCGCGCTCAACTTGCGAATTCTTCCGCGAGCCAGACGCCCAGCTCGGCTTCTTGTGGGGCGGCGCCACCATGGGGCAATTATTGTCGATCCCGCTATTCCTCGCCGGCGTCGCCTTCATCGTCTATGCGCTGAAGCACCCGCCGCTGCAGAATAGACCATGATCGATTTTCCGCCGCTCGAAACCGAAATCCGCCGCCGCATCGCGATAGCCGGCCCGATGCCGGTCAACGAATACATGACGCTGTGCCTCACCGACGGCAAACATGGCTACTACACTACGCGCGACCCGTTCGGCGCCGGTGGCGATTTCATCACCGCGCCGGAAGTCAGCCAGATGTTCGGCGAGATGATCGGACTGTGGATGGTGTCGGTCTGGAAGCAGATGGACTCGCCGAAAAACCTGCACGTCGTCGAACTCGGGCCCGGCCGCGGCACCATGATGAAGGACGCGTTGCGCGCGGCCACGGTGATACCGGCATTCCTCGAAACTGTGGACATCCATCTGGTCGAGATCAGTCCGGCGCTGATGGCGTACCAGAAGCGCACGCTGGAGCCGTTGTCGATGCCGGTCTCCTGGCATTCCGCGCTGGCCGACGTCCCGGCAGGCCCCACCATTGTCCTCGCCAACGAATTCGTCGACGCGCTGCCGATCAGTCAGGCGGTGAAGACCGAACGCGGCTGGCACGAGCGCCAGATCGAAATCGATTCCGCCGGCTATCTCGCGTTCACGGTCGCGCCCGATCCGATTCCGCATTTCGACACCCTGCTGCCGCCCGCGCTGCGTAATGCGCCGGAGGATTCGATCTTCGAATGGCGCGCCGGTAATATGGCGATGGAGTTGGGCACGCGTCTCGCGCGCAACGGCGGCGCGGCGCTTGTGATCGACTACGGTCATGATCAAAGCGCGACCGGAGACACACTGCAGGCGGTCGGCAGGCACGCCTATGCCAACCCGCTCAGCGCGCCCGGCAGCATCGATCTTACCGCGCACGTCGACTTCCAGGCGATGGGCAACGCAATTGAAGCCATGGGGACCAATGGTTTCGGACCGATCACACAGTCGCAGTTCCTGCGCCGCCTTGGCATAGTGACCCGCGCCGCCTCGCTCAAGGCCAAAGCCGCGGACGCGGCGGCCACCAACATTGACTCCGAGCTCCGGCGCCTGATCAGCGAGGGCGAGGCGGGCATGGGCGCGCTGTTCAAGTCCGCCGCCTACGCGCATCCTTCGCTCGGCGTGCCGCCCGGATTCGAGACCTGACCATGCTGCAAGCCGCCTCGCTCGCTAAGCTCGCCCGCGTCCGCCACGCCTTCTTCACCCGCGAAGGCGGCGTCTCTCGCGGCGTCTATGCCACGCTCAACGGCGGCATCGGCTCCAGCGACGCGCCCGAGAGTGTCGCCGAGAACCGCGCGCGCATGGCGGCAGCCCTGGGTGTTGCGCCGGACCGCTTTCTCACCGCCTACCAGATCCATTCGCCCGACGTCGTGGTCGCCGACCGGCCCTGGACGCACGAGAGCCGTCCGCGCGCCGACGCCATCGTCACCCGCACGCCGCGGCTCGCCATCGGCGTATCCACTGCCGACTGCGGGCCGCTGTTATTCGCCGACACCGCGGCGGGCGTGGTCGGCGCCGCGCATGCCGGCTGGCGCGGCGCGCTCACCGGGGTGATCGAGTCCACGGTCGCCGCCATGGAAAAGCTCGGCGCCGAACGCGCGCGCATCGTGGCGGCGCTCGGCCCCGCCATTAGACAGCCGAACTACGAAGTCGGGCCTGAATTCGTCGCGCGTTTCGTGGCGGCCGACGCCGACAACGCGCGCTTCTTTGCACCGTCGGAACGCGCCGGCCACGCCATGTTCGATCTCGCGGGCTATGTCGCCGACCGCATACAACGTGCAGGGATTGTGGAATTTGAGGACTTGGCGTTGTGCAACTACGCCGAACCAGAGCGCTTCTTCAGCTACCGTCGCACCACGAAGCAGGGCGAGCCGGATTATGGCCGGCATGTCAACGCCATCGCACTCGCCGACTGACGCCTGCCGCCGTTCGTCTGGACTCTTGGGCGCCTCAACCGCTACGCTTGGGGAAGGCCGAGGGGCTCAAAGAAAAAACGGCCGGCGACAGGGGTGTCGATGTTGCGGAGTTTGGGCGGGCGCGCGTGGTGCGCCGCGAGGTGTTTGTCTCGGTCCGGCGTGCTGTTGGCCGCCGCCTGCGCATTGACGCTCGGCGCCTGCAGTCTCGAGAATCATCCGGGCGCGTTGACCGACCAGCCGCGCGGCGCCACGGTCGCATTCGAATCCATCGACGGGCTGCCGCCCGGCCAATTCCGGGAGCTGGTGCAGGCGCTCAACAACGAGGCGCAGACACGCCGGCTGGCGGTGACGTCGCGCGAAAGCCCGTCGGCCTACCGCGTGCGCGGTTATCTCGCCGCCAAAGTGGCGAAGCGGGAAACCACGATCTCTTGGGTCTGGGACGTGTTCGACGGCGACGATCGGCGTGCCTTGCGCATCACCGGCGAGGAAACCACCAAAGGCCGGCGTCGCGACGCTTGGTCCGCCGCCGACGATGCCATGCTGCAACGGATCGCCCGCAGCAGCATGGACCAGCTTGCCGCCTTCCTGACGTCGCCCGAGGTCGCGCCGGGGACGCCCGACGGCGCGCCCCAGACGGTGGCATTCGGGCCGGCCAATGCTTCGCCCGAAGCGGCGGGCATCTTCCGCATTTCCCAGCCCAATGCCGACCCGATGCCGAACGAGGACGCCGAGCCCGCCGACGGCGCCAACCCGGTCCCGCTGCCGCCGCGCCGCCCGCCCGTAGCGACCGTCGTTTCGGCCCGGGAAACGCTGACATTGGCGGCCGCAAATCCCTGAGTGGACGGCTCGTTCACCCTGCCGAAAAGCTTCGGGACAATGATTTGGACTCGTATTGCGAGCCCCTTCCTGCCTTGTTATGACCTGCGCGCCTAAGCGCAGGCGGACCCGTACGGTCGCGCGCGTCAGGCTGTCGGGCAGAAGAGGATTGAGGGATGGCGGGCAAGAACGGAGCGATCAAGCTCGTCGCCGGCAACTCGAATCCTGCCCTGGCACAGTCGATCGCCGACTATCTCAAAACCCCACTGACCAAGGCGGTGGTGCGGCGTTTCGCCGACATGGAGGTCTTCGTCGAGATCCAGGAAAACGTGCGCGGGACCGACGTCTTCGTCATTCAGTCCACCTCGTTTCCAGCCAACGACCACCTGATGGAATTGCTGATCATCATCGACGCGCTGCGCCGCTCCTCGGCGCGCCGCATCACCGCGGTGATCCCCTATTTCGGCTATGCCCGGCAGGACCGCAAACCGGGACCGCGCACGCCGATTTCCGCCAAGCTGGTGGCCAACCTAATCACGCGCGCCGGCGCCGACCGGGTGATGACGCTCGACCTGCATGCCGGGCAGATCCAAGGCTTCTTCGACATCCCGACCGACAATTTGTACGCCTCGCCGGTGATGGTGCGCGACATCCGCGAACGCTTCCAGCTCGACAATGTCATGGTGGTGTCGCCCGACGTCGGCGGCGTGGTGCGCGCGCGCGGCCTCGCCAAGCGCATCAACGCCCCGCTCGCCATCATCGACAAGCGGCGCGAGCGGGCCGGCGAATCCGAAGTGATGAACGTGATCGGCGACGTCTCGGGCTATACCTGCGTGCTGGTGGACGACATCGTCGATAGCGGCGGCACGCTGGTGAACGCGGCCGACGCCCTGCTCGTTCAGGGCGCCAAGGCGGTCTATGCCTATATCAGCCACGGCGTGCTGTCGGGCGGCGCGGTGGCGCGCGTCGCCAAATCGCGGCTCAAGGAATTGGTCATTACCGACTCGATTCAGCCGACCAAGGAATTGCTCGCCTCCGGCAATATCCGCGTGCTGCCGATCGCCACTCTGATCGGCGAGGCGATCGGGCGCACCGCGACCGAAGAGTCGGTGTCGAGTCTGTTCGACTGAACGGCTTCGAGAACAAAACGGAATCGGCCGGCGAACGGATTCCGAACGGCAAAGTTATCCACCAAAAGATTCGCTTGAGCGCCGCATTCGTTGTGGAGAGTCATCTCCGCGCGATTGCCTATGACAGGCAAATCACGGCCCATTGTGCATCGATGATGCCTCTGGCGGGCTGAATCGCACGGGTTATAGTCAGTTGGCCTAGTGATTCGCTTCTGCCGTCAAGGCGTCCCCGTATCCTGCGTCACAATCCGATCGGCTGATGCCGTGCGCGTACGGTGGCGTGCGTTCCCTTTTCAATTCGGCAATGCGGAGACGTCATGCCTCAGATCGCCTACGCGGACGAACCAGGAATCAACCCGCTCGACGTGGTGGAGCGTCTGGCGTCGGGTAACGACTGGTCGTTCGAGCGCGCCAGCGACGACGAGATCACCATTTTGGTCACCGGCAAGTGGACCGACTACCAAGTCTCCTACACCTGGATGGGCGGCATCGAGGCGCTGCATCTGGCCTGCGCCTTCGACCTCCGGGTGCCCGAACGCCGTCACGCCGAGGTGCAGTCGCTGATCGCTTTGATCAACGAGCGGCTGTGGGTCGGCCATTTCGACCTGTGGATCACCGAAGGCATCCTGATGTTTCGCCACGCGCTGGTACTGCCGGGCGGCACGGAGGCCTCCGGCAAGCAATGCGAGGCGCTGCTTGGCACCGCGCTCGACGCCTGCGAGCGCTATTTCACCGCCTTCCAATTCGTGGTCTGGGCAGGAAAAAGCGCGCGCGAGGCGCTCGACGCCGCCGTGTTCGAAACCTCGGGCGAAGCCTGACGCGCAATTTCGTCCGTTTGACGCTATCATCGCCGGCATGACACGACGCGCAACAAGCCAACGGACGCTGAGCAAGCTGTCCGGCTCCCTGGTCCTGGTCGGCGCCGGCAAGATGGGGTCGGCCATACTCGACGGCTGGATCGCGCGCGGGCTGGCGCCGAAGCGGATTGTCGTGATCGAGCCGCGGCCCGCCAAAGCCGTGAAGGCGCTGACGCGCCGCGGACTCAAGCTCAATCCCAAGCCCGGTCCCAAGGCCAAAGCTGAAGCCGCGGCCGCCATCGTCATTGCGATCAAGCCGCAGACCGCGCCCGAGGCGGTGCCATCGCTTGGCTTGCACGTAGGCAAATCGACGTTGGTGCTGTCGATCATGGCCGGACGCACCATCGGTTTCCTGGAAAAGTCGCTGCCGGGCGGGACGGCGATCGTGCGGGCCATGCCGAACACGCCGGCCGCGATCGGCCGCGGTATCAGCGTCGCGGTCGCCAATGCAAAAGTCTCCGCGCGCCAGCGCAAACTCGCCTCCGAGCTGCTCGCCGCCATCGGCAAGGTCGAATGGGCGAACGACGAAGGATTGATGGACGCCGTTACCGCGCTGTCCGGCTCCGGGCCGGCCTACGTCTTTCTGCTGGCCGAAGCGATGACCCAAGCCGGAATCGCCGCCGGGTTGCCGGCAGACCTCGCGGCGCGGCTCGCACGCGAGACCGTTGCCGGCTCCGGCGAACTGCTGCATCGCTCGCTGCTCGATGCCGTCACGTTGCGGCAGAACGTCACCTCCCCTGGCGGCACCACCGCCGCCGCGCTCAATGTGCTGATGGGGCCGGGCGGTTTCGACGAATTGCTCACCAGAGCCATCGCCGCCGCCACAAGGCGCGGGCGCGAACTCGCCGGCTAGTTCCCTGCCCTAGAACCGGCGCCTTTGCGGGCCTAGATTAGACGTAACTGAACAGCCCGCAGGAGGCCACGATGGCCCGCAAGCAGAAGCATTCTCGCAAAGCACAACCGGCTCCGCCGCGCGGCAACAGCGACCGCGACAAGGCGATTGACGCGCTGATGGCGCTGCTCGCCGAACATCGGTTCGAAGAGATCGGACTGGCCGAGGTCGCCGGACGCGCCGGGCTGAAACTGTCCGAGCTGCGCGCCGAATTCGGCTCGACGCTGGCGATCGTCGCCGCCCACATCAAAGATATCGACCGCGCCGTGCTCGCCGGCGACGCTGGCGACATGACAGAGGAACCGGCGCGCGAGCGCCTGTTCGACGTATTGATGCGCCGGATCGAAGCGCTTGGGCCCTACAAGGAGGCGGTGCGCTCGCTGCTGCGTTCGGCGCGGCGCAATCCGGGTCTGGCGCTGGCGCTCAACGCCATGGCGGTGCGCTCGCAACAGTGGATGCTGGAAGCCGCCGGCATCGGTGCGCACGGTCCGCGCGGCGCGCTGCGTGCGCAAGGCGCCGCGCTGATGTTCGCCCGCGTACTCCGTGTCTGGTTCGACGACGATGAACCGGGCCTCGATCGCACCATGGCCGCGCTCGGCCGCGGTCTCGCCAGCGCCGAGCGCTGGGATGGATTTGTCGGCGATCTTTGCGCCATCCCCTGCGCAATCCGCGGTCGTCGGCGCCGGCATCGCGATGAGGAAGAAGAAGCCGAAGCGGCGTAAAGTTATTCTGTCATTCCGGGGTGCGAGCGAAGCTCGCGAACCCGGAATCCAGAAACACGCACTGAGATTGCATCTGGATTCCGGGTGCAGCGCTTCGCGCTGTCCCGGAATGACGGCGACAGTTACACCGGCACCCGCACTGTCGCCCGTAATCCCCCGAGCGGGCTTTCGCCAAGCGTGATGTCGCCGCCGTGCGAGCGCGCAATGTCGCGCGCGATGGCGAGCCCTAAGCCGGTGCCGCCCTGGTCCTGATTACGCGCATCGTCAAGCCGCAGGAACGGCTTGAACACCTCCTCGCGCATGTCCGGCGCGATACCCGGCCCGTCGTCGTCTACCGTGACGCTGAGATAGCGGTGGTCGCGATGACCGGTGATGGAGATCGACCGCGCGAAGCGCGCAGCATTCGACACCAGATTGCCGAGGCAGCGCTTGAACGCCGCTGGCCGCACCGTGACGATCGGCGGCCCATGGAACACCACGCTCGCCTTGTGGCCGTTGCGCTCGGCGTCGTCCTTGAGCTCGTCGAGAAAGGCCGCCATGTCGGTCGGTGCCGCGCTCTCGCCGAGGTCGCCGCGCGCGAAGGCGAGATAGGCCTCCAGCATGCGCGCCATCTCATCGATGTCCTTCTTCATCGCCTCCGTTTCCGGCGTTTTCTTCTTGATCAGCGCCAGTTCGAGCTTGAAGCGCGTGAGCACCGTGCGCAGGTCGTGCGAAACGCCGGCAAGCATCGCGGTACGTTGTTCGATCGCGCGTTCGACGCGCGTCTTCATCTCGATGAAGGCGGCCGCCGCTCGCCGTACCTCGCGCGCGCCGCGCGGACGGAAATTCGGCACGTCGCGACCCTTGCCGAAACTTTCGGCGGCGTCGGCAAGCTTTAGGATGGGCTTGATCTGGTTGCGCAGGAAGACGATGGCGACGCCGATCAGCACCAGCGAGGTGCCGACCATCCAGAGCAGGAAGATTTCCGAATTCGACGCATAGGCGGCGCTGCGCCGCGCGAACACGCGCATCACCGTATTGTCGAGCTGCACGCGGATTTCGACCAGCGCCGAGCGGCCGACCGTGTCGATCCAGTACGGGCGGCCGATCTGCTTGCGCAGTTCCTCCGACAAAGTCTGATCGAGCAGCGAAAAGAACGGCTTCGGCCCCGGCGGCGGCATGTCGCTGATGGGGAGAAAATCGACCACCAGGCCGAGCCGGTCCTGCGCGATGCGGCGGATCTGCGTGCGGTCGGCATCCTGCGGATAACCCTTGTAGACGTCGATCAACGCCGCGATATCAGCCACTACGCCCGCCGACAGCCGCTGCGTGACGACGTTCCAGTGTCGCTCCATGAACACGAAGGCGATCACCGACTGCAGGATCACCATCGGCAGGATGATGATGAGCAGCGCACGTGCGTAGAGGCCCTTCGGCATCACGCTGTTGAGCCAGCGGCTCATCCGCCGCCACACGTCGGGGATGCGCGCGAGAACGGCGTGAATGCGCCGGATCGGGGGAATCGAATCGTACCAGCGCCACACTTCGGCGAGCCGCTCGAAGGCGGTACGGATGGTGCGAATCCCGGTGTCGATGCTGGTCATGTGCTGGCCACCAGCCGGTAGCCGATGCCACGCACGGTCTGCACGAACAGCGGATTGGCAGGATTCTGCTCGATTTTGCGGCGCAGCCGGTTGACCTGCACGTCCACGGCGCGTTCCGAGACCGAGCCGCCATTGCCGGCGAGCGCCAGCCGCGCCACGGTCTCTCCCGGCGTCGCCGTCAGGACGCGCAGCATCTCGCGCTCGCGGTCGGTCAGCCGGATGACCTCCTCGCCTTTGCGCAGTTCTCCGCGCGCCAGATGATAGACGAAGGGCCCGAAGCGGACGGACTCCACCAGGGGCGCGGCAGCCGGTTGCGTACGCTTGAGGATATTGGCGATGCGCAGCGAAAGCTCTCGTGGTTCAAATGGTTTCGACAGATAATCGTCGGCGCCCATCTCGAGGCCCTTGATGCGGCTCTCGGCGGCGTCGCGCGCGGTCAGCATCAGGATCGGCACGCTCGACGTGCTGCGCAGTGATTTGGCGAAGTCGAAGCCGTTCTCGCCCGGCATCATCACGTCGAGAATAAGCAGATCGAAGCTCAGGCCGTTGAGCTTGGCGCGCGCGTCGGCGGCGGTCTCGGCGGTGGTGACGCGATAGCCCTCGCCCGACAGAAAGCGTGACAGCAGATCGCGGATGCGGCGGTCGTCGTCGACCACCAGTAAATGCGGCGCATCGTCCGATAGCGTGGCAGGCAGCAGCATCCGTTAAACCCGCGGTTTGGCGGCGCGCTCGGCGCGCGCGATTAGTTTCAGCACGCCATCGCGATTGTCGGAATCGATCATGGCGGTAAGGAAGCGCCGCGCCGCGTCGTGGGCGCCGGGGCCGAGTTCGGCGAAGGCACGAGTGATACGTTGCGTCTGCAGGCCGGCGAGCTTGAGCGCCAGCGCCTCGCCCTTCGATGTCACAAATAGCAGCCGCTGCCGGCGGTCCTGCTCGCCTTCCCTCTGCACCACGTAGCCCTGATCGACCATTTGCTTGAGCACCCGGCCGAGCGACTGCTTGGTGATGTTGAGGATCTCCAGGAGGTCGGCGACCTTCATGCCGGGATTGCGGTTGACGAAATGCAGCACCCGATGATGGGCGCGGCCGAAGCTGAGCTTTGAGAGCACCTCGTCCGGGTCGCCAACGAAATCGCGATAGGCGAAGAACAACAGCTCGATGATGTCCCAGATCGGCTCGCCCAGCGCGACCGCAGCGGTCGGACGCTCGGCCAGGCCGCTGTTCGCGGCGACGATTTTGGCGTTCACATTTATGTCAGCCATGTTGACATATTTTGTTTTTATGTTACAAAAGGACTAGCATAGACGAAAGGATCGTACCGGAACGGCCCTTTCCGCTGGCTTGGTGGCGGCAACCGTCCGATAGGTCCGGTCCGGCCCCATTCATACCGGGTGTTGCGCGCCGACGCAAAGTATTGGAATGGGCGCGAAAAATGCGCCATGACCGAGGCACGAAGCGGCACATGAGATCGCCCGTGCGGCAATGAGTTGAAGGAGGAAGCGATGGCTGCGCAGTCCTATGACCGGCTCGAAGGGGTCATCTGGTACGACGGCAAGCTGGTGCCCTGGAAGGACGCCAATCTGCACGTGCTCAGCCACGGCCTGCATTACGCGAGCGCCGTGTTCGAGGGCGAGCGCGCCTATGGCGGCAAGATCTTCAAGACCCGCGAACACGCCGAGCGGCTCAAGCGTTCCGCCCAGGTGCTCGATTTCGAGATCCCCTATTCGATCGAGAACATCGTCGCCGCCAAACAGCTTGTCGTCGATAAGAACGGCAAGAAGCAAGCCTATGTCCGTCCGATTGCGTGGCGCGGCTCGGAAATGATGGGCGTCTCGGCGCAGAACAACACCATCCATCTCGCCGTCGCCTCGTGGGAATGGCCGAGCTATTTCGATCCCGAGCAGCGGCTCAAGGGCATCAAGCTCGATCTCGCCGAATACCGCAGACCCGATCCGAAGACCGCGCCGTGCCTCGCCAAGGCCGCCGGCCTCTACATGATCTGCACCATCTCCAAGCATCGCGCCGAGCGCCGCGGCTATGCCGACGCCATGATGCTGGATTGGCAGGGCCGCGTTGCCGAATGCACCGGCGCCAACATCTTCTTCGTCAAGGACGGCAAGATCCACACGCCGATCGCCGACTGCTTCCTCGACGGCATCACCCGCCAGACCGTGATCGCGCTCGCGCGCAAGCGCGGCTTCGAGGTGATCGAGCGGCGTATCCTACCGGAAGAGCTGAGCGGCTTCTCCGAATGCTTCATCACCGGCTCGGCGGCGGAAGTCACCGCCGTGGCGGAGATCGGCGGCCAGTGGAATTTCAATCCGGGCGGCATGACCAAGCAGTTGATGGACGACTACACCGCGGCGGTGAACCCGTCCGGTAAGGCGGCTGCGGCTTGATCAAATCGCTTTTTTGACTGCGACGGCAGCGGCCGGCTCTTCCGGCCGCAGCAGCGTGACGTAGCGGACGCTATAGCGCGCAAGAAAACGGTCCATGCTCTCGTCCAGTACGCGGCGCCGGCTTTCGGCGGCATGCCGCAGCAGCAGCGGGCCGTTCGGCACGGCGACGACAAAGCCGCAGTGGAAATAATCCAGATCCGGCCGCCGGCTGACGAAGCCGACAATATCGCCGGTCGCGAGCTTGTTGGCGTTGGCGAGGACCACCGCGGTCGGGATGACACGCATGGCGAAGCGGCGCTTGCTCAGGCCCTTCTGCGAGTCGACCGTCTTGCTGACAACGACCGCACCGTCCATGTCGATCCAGCGGCAGGTCTTGTTGTCGACATTGTTCTGGCACCACTCGAAGAAATAGTGGTTGCGCTCGAACCAGTTCACGAAACCGTGGCGATAGCGGATCTCTTGCAGCGCGTTCTCGAAAGTGCCGACATCCTGTGCGCGCGACGCCGCCAGCACCGTTTCACAATAGGTGACGCAATCGAAGGCGTCGTCGCGCAAGACGAACTGTTCCGGCCGCCGCGGCCCACCGATCAGCGTGTAGCCCTGGTAGCGCGTGCCGCGCAGCGCGCTGGAAATGAAATCAATGCGCTGCGATATCGTCGCAAACCCGCGCGCTTCATGGATCAATCGCTCGATGCGCTTTTCGCCGGCAAGCGCAGGCCCGGCGCCAACCGCCCATGCCGTGCCGCCGGCGAACCATTGCAGGACGCTCCTGCGGCCGATCGTTGCGTCAATCATGATCCAATCCAATCATAGCCTCACGATCCGCTCATTCCCGCGCAAGCGGGAATCCAGAGCCATAAGGCCCGAGACCCACCACTCTGGGTCCCCGCTTTCGCGGAGACGAGCGGGTGGTCAATCTCTCACCACCACCAGGCGATCCGTGCCGGACTCCGCGCCCCAGATTTCGCCCGGCCGGCCAAGCAGCTGCCGCACTGAGGCGCCGCGTTTGTCGCTGCGGAAGCTCTCGAATTTCTCGCTCACGGGGTCGAAGCGAACGATCGCATCGGCCAGAAAATCGCTGAGCCAGACCTTGTCCTTGTCGTCGACATAGACCGCGTAGCAGCCAGCCCCGCTCTTCGGCAGCGCCCAAACCTTCCAGGTCTTGGCGATCGGATCGAAGCGGCCGACCTCGCCGGTGTGCCAGAAGCTTACCCATAACAGGCCCTTGGAATCCGACCAGATGCGGCGCGGGCCAACACCCGCCTTGGGCGGCGGCACCACCATCGCGTCGCCGCTCACGGTGTCGATCTTGGCGATGTAATCGCCGGCGAGCGAGGCGTACCAGACCTCGCCGTTCGGCGTGGTGGTGATGCCGTAAGGCCCCGGCCCTTTCGGCGCCTTCCAGGTGTCGACCTTGCCGCTCGCAGGATCGACGCGGCCGTAGACACCGTTCTGGCCGGTGAACCAGAGAATACCCTTGCGGTCGAAGGTGGCGGTGTTGAGGTTGGCGTCGGGGAAATTCGCCGGCAGCGGGAACAGCTTCACCGCCCGGGTCGCAGGGTCGACGCGCGCGATGGCGTTCCGCCCGCCCTCGGTGACCCAGGCGGCGCGGTCCGGCCCGACGATCACGCCGTGCGGCGCCGCGCCGGCGCCAAGGGATATCTGCGTCGTCCTGCCGGTTTTCGGATCGAGGATGCCGATCGCGCCCTGGCTTTGTGCGGTGTACCAGACCGTGCCGTCCGGCGCCGGCGCCACGTCGTGCGGATGCGCGCCGTGCGGCACGTCGAAATATTTGACCTCCGCCGCCAACGCCGGTTTGACACCGAGCGCAAGCACCGCCACCGCGGCGGCAATCACCCGAACCATGTCAGCCCCATTTCACGACCTGGCACATGATCTTATCCGAAAACCGGTACCGGCTTTTCGGGATCATGCGCTTGCGCGTTTCACTCAGCCGCCTGCCGTTTATTCCAGCGTCCGGCCGCCGCGTCGTCGTCGGCCTTGGCTTCAACCCAGGTTTTCGCGCCGGCCTTTTCGACCTGCTTCCAGAATGGAGCGCGGGTCTTGAGATAATCCATCAGGAATTCCGCCGCCGCGAAGGCCGCGGCGCGATGCGATGAGGCCGCCACCACCAGCACGATGTCCTCGCCCGGCACGATCCGGCCGTAGCGATGAATGACCGTGACGCCCATTAACGGCCAGCGCGCGAGCGCCTCGGTCACGTGGCGTTCGATCTCGGCCTCGGCCATGCCGGGATAATGCTCGAGTGTGAGCGCGGCGATCGGTTCGCCCGCCTCGTCGCCGCGGCAAATGCCGGTGAAGGCGACGACCGCGCCAACGTCGGTCCGCCCGCGCGTCAGCTTTTTCGCTTCGGCGGCGGCGTCGAACGGCTCGCGCTGCAGGCACACGGTGGACAACGCGGTCATGGGGATAATGTAGCGCGCCCGCGCCCGTGACGCTAACCCCCCGTCATCGGCGGGAAAAAGGCGATTTCGCCGGCGCCTTTGATCGGGGCCTGCGGTTTGACGTGGGTGCGGTCGATGGCAGTGCGGATGATTTTGGGGTTGGCGAAGGCATGGGCATATTCTTCGCCGCGCGCTGACAGCCAAGTCATCAATTCGGCCACCGTAGCGATACCGGCGGGAATCTCGATGTCCTCTTCCGGTTTGCCAACACGCTCGCGCACCCAGGCGAAATAACGCAGTTTGATCGTCATTAGTCCATCATATAGCGCAGGCCGGCGCGCATATAGTCCCAGCCGGTATAGAGCGTGAGGATCGCCGATAGCCACAGCAGCGTGATGCCGATCTCAGTCGTGGCCGGCAGAACCACGTCGCCGGCGTCGCCCGCGATTAAAAATCCGATCGCCACCATCTGCCCGAGCGTCTTCCATTTGGCGAGCCGGGTCACCGGCACGCCGACCCGCAGCTCGGCAAGATATTCGCGCAGGCCCGAGACCAGGATTTCGCGGCATAGGATGATCACCGCGGCGAATAGGTGCCAGCTGCGGATGGTGCCTTCGGCCGCCAGCATCAGCAGGCAGGACGACACCAGCAATTTGTCCGCGATCGGGTCAAG
This sequence comes from uncultured Alphaproteobacteria bacterium, assembly GCA_963821785.1. Classification (GTDB taxonomy): domain Bacteria; phylum Pseudomonadota; class Alphaproteobacteria; order Rhizobiales; family Xanthobacteraceae; genus Pseudolabrys. Next base: position 253,412 of record CAWGFC010000003.1, read on the forward strand.
CATGCGGCCGAGCGAAGACTGCTGGCCCCAGATGCGGGCGAAATAGCCGTCGAGCACGTCGCTGATCCCGGCGGCGATGAAGATCGCCAGCGCCAGCCAGCGCAGCCACAGGCCGCCGCCGATGATGCTCTGCCAATACATCAGCCCCACCACCACTGGCACGGCGGCGATGCGCCCATAGGTCAAAAGATTCGGCAGCGCGAGCGGACGCGCCGGCAACGGTCGGGAACTGACGGTATTCATCGGAGCACAAGGAACACCCGCGCAGTCGCGAGGTCAACGCCCGCGTGTCGCGTTTCCCCGGCGATTACCGGATGGGCGGTTTGGGCAGCCGGCTTTTGCCCGCCTCCATCACGAAAGTCTGATCGAGCGAATACCACTCGCCGGTCGCGTCCGGGGCGGGCGCCGGCCCGCTGTGGCGAACATAGTCGCCGATCAGCGCGCGGGTAACGCCGAATTGCACGTCGGTTTCCAGCTTGTCGTCGTCATTTACATAAATCTGCGAGATCAGCGTCTTGAAACCCGGCTTGAAGATCAGGAAGTGCAGATGCGCGGGGCGGTAGTGATGGCGGCCCGTAGCGCGCACCAGATCGCCGACCGGTCCGTCGACCGGGATCGGATAGCCTGCTGGCTTCACGCTGCGGAAACCGAAATGGCCTTGCGCGTCGGTCGTGAATTTGCCGCGCAGATTCATGTCGGCCTGATTGGGATCCTGTTGATCGTAAAACCCGTCCGGCGAGGAATGCCAGACATCGACCTCGGCACCTTCGATCGGCTTGCCGCCCTGGTCGCGCAGCGCGCAATTGACGAACAGCGCCGGCCCCGGCGTCGGCGAGCGCACGATCGAGCCGCCGTTTTGGGTAGCAGGCGAATTCAGGCGCCAGAACGGCCCGAGCAGATTGGCGGTGGTCTCGGTTTGCCCGTTGTTGCCGTTGTTTAGCAGGCAGATCAGCGTCGAGAAGCCGAGCGAGCCGGACATCAGCACCGTCTCGTTGTGGGTGTCGGTAGTCTTCTGGCCGAGCGCGGTGACGAAGCCCACCGCCCTCTCGAACTCCTCCTCGGTCAGATGCACGTCGCGCGCAAAGGCGTGCAAGTGTTTAACCAGTGCGGTGAGTATTTCGCGCACGCGCGGATTGGCCGTGTTCTTGAACGCGTCCACCACCACGTCGGTGACGTCTTCCTGCCGCTTGATGAGCATGTAGCGAATTCCCTATTGCGACGCGTGTTCGTGGAAGAACTCATATATCTTTCGCGCCGTCTCCGCATTAATTCCCGGCACCCGGGCGAGATCGGGCAGGCTCGCCCGCTCGATCGCCTTCAGGGTGCCGAAATGGCGCAGCAACGCGCGCTTGCGGGTTGGTCCGATTCCCGGGATTTCCTGCAAGCCGGCCTCGCGGATGTCCTTCTTGCGCCGCGTGCGGTGCGAGCCGATGGCGAAGCGGTGCGCCTCGTCGCGCAACCGCTCGATGAAATATAAGAGCGGATCGCGCGGCGGCAGCTTGAACGGCGCGCGGTCGGGCATGAAGAACGTCTCGCGCCCGGCATCGCGGTCCGGCCCCTTGGCGATGGCGACCAGCGGCACGTCGGTGACGCCCATCGCGGCGAGCGCTCCGGCCGCCGCGCTGAGTTGCCCCTGCCCACCATCGATCAGCACCAGATCAGGCCAGGGTTGCTCGTCGCCCTCGTCCGCCTCGCCGCTGAGCACGGCGGCGAGCGCGGCGTCGGCCGTCAGCCGCGGGTTCTCCTCCAACAATCTCTTGAACCGACGCTGCAGCACTTCGCGCAGCATGCCGTAGTCGTCGCCGGGCGTGAGCTCCTGCGAGCGGATATTGAACTTGCGGTACTGGTTCTTGCGGAAGCCTTCCGGTCCCGCCACCACCATGGCGCCGACGGCATTGGTGCCGCCGATGTGGCTGTTGTCGTAGACCTCGATACGCCGCGGCGGGCGCGGCAGCGCGAAGGTCTCGGTCAACGCTTTCAGCAGCGTTTGCTGCGACGAGGTATCGGCGAGCTTACGCGCCAGCGCCTCGCGCGCATTGGCGAGCGCATGCTGCACTAGCTCCTTGCGCTCGCCGCGTTGCGGCACGCCGACCTCGACCTTGCGCCCGCTCTTGGTGGTGAGCGCCGCCGCCAGCAGCACGCGTTCCTCGAAATCGTGCGACGCCAGCACCAGGCGCGGCGGCGGCTTGTCGTCGTAGAACTGCGCGAGAAATGCGCTGAGCACCTCGCCGGCACTGAGCGCCCGGTCCGCCTTAGGAAAATACGCGCGGTTGCCCCAGTTCTGCCCGGTGCGGAAGAAGAACACCTCGACGCAAGTGTAGCCGCCGGCCTGATGCACCGCGAATACGTCTGCCTCTTCCAGCGTGCGCGGATTGATGCCCTGATGCGAGGTGATCGCCGACAGCGCCGCCAGGCGGTCGCGGTAGACCGCGGCGCGCTCGAAATCGAGCGCCGCCGAGGCGGTGTCCATTTCCGCCGCCATCTCCTTCTGCACCAGCCGGCTGCGACCGGAGAGGAATTCATTGGCTTCGCGCACCAACTCGCCATAGCCGGCGAAATCGATCTCCTGCGTGCATGGCGCCGAGCAGCGTTTGATCTGATAGAGCAAGCAGGGCCGCGTGCGCGCTTCGAAAAACGAATCCGAGCACGAGCGCAGCAGGAACGCGCGCTGCAGCGCGTTGATGGTGCGGTTAACCGCGCCGGCATTGGCGAAGGGCCCGTAGTAATGCCCTGCCCGCGTGCGCGCTCCACGATGCTTGAGGATCTGTGGCGCCCAATGATCGGACGTGATGAGAATGAAAGGGAATGACTTGTCGTCGCGCAACAGCACGTTGAAGCGCGGGCGCAACCGCTTGATCAGGTTGGCTTCGAGCAGCAGCGCTTCGGTTTCGGTCTTGGTGGAGACGAATTCCATCGTCACCGTGCCGGATATCATGCGCACGATACGGTTGTCGTGGCCGGTCGGCCGCGTATAGGCCGTCACCCGCTTCTTGATGTTTTTCGCCTTGCCGACGTAGAGCACCTCGCCCTTGGCGTCGACCATGCGGTAGACGCCGGGCGACGACGGCGCGTGCTTGACAGCGCGCGCGATCGCGGCGCGGCCGGCGGCAAGCGTGCCGGCGGGCGCTTCGGCGCTCTCCAGCTCAGGCAACGCCTGCTCGTCGTCCTCTTCGCGCAGGTCGCTTGCCGGGTCGATGTCTTTGGGCGTGCCGTTCATCGGGAACTTGGGCGTACACTCATAACGGCTCGATCAGCTCGATCCTGTTGCCGAACGGGTCCTCGACGTGGCGCCGGTCGCAGCCTTCGATCGGCTCGTCTTCGGTCACCTTGTAGCCGGCCTGTTTCAGCTTGGTCTCGAGATCGGCGAGGCCGTCGACGATGAACGCGGGATGCGCCTTGCGCGCCGCGATGAAATTCTTGTCGACCCCGAGATGCACCGTCACCGCGCCATTCTCGAACCAGCAGCCCCCGCGGGCGGCAAGCTGCGGCGGTTTGGTTTTTTCCGCGAAACCCAGCATACCGCTGTAAAATGCGCGCGCCTCTTCTTCCCGGCCTGCCGGCATGGCAATCAATATATGATCGATCCGACGAACTGGCATGGCACACCTCGTCTTTGCTTCGTCCGATATCGTTATCCCACGATCAAATATCCAGCGTCGATAGGCATTGCGGCGCCTGTCACAGGCCCGATAAGCTCCAGCCCGCATGTCCGTCTCGACCCAAGACCTGCCCAAAGAAGCGCCCAAGCAAACGCCCCCGAACGCTCGCGAGCCGCAAAGTTTTATCGGCGGCATTGCGTCGCTCGCGGACGACCAGCTTTACGCGCTGCAGAATTCCTTGATCCTCGACGGCCGGGTCAGTTCCTATCCGGCGGGCGCCCGGGGCTTTTCGGTGGCGAACAGCTACCTGCTGACGCAGCCCGACGCCGCGATGCTGATCGACACCGGCTTTGGCAAGGATGAGCCAGTGATCCGGGCGCAGATCGAACGCCTGATTGCGCCCGGGCTGCCGCTGTCGATGTTTCCGCTGCGGCTCAACGAATTCATGTCGATCAACAACGTCGAGAGCTTCGCCGGGCATTTCAACATCGACCAATGTTACACCAGCAATCCCGACGCGGCGTTGTGGTTCGATTTCGGCGCCACGGCGGACGGCCGCAGCGTTCTCGACGCCATGAAAGTCACCGCCGTCATGCGGGCCGACACGATCGAACTCGGCAAAGGCGGCCGCGCCATCGACGTCATGCAGGCGCCGATCCGTCTGATCGCCACGCGCTGGCTCTACGACCGCGCGACCCGCACATTGTTTTCGTCCGATATGTTCACTCACGTCTGGCGCGACCGCGCGACGGGGCCTTGGATCGTCACCGAGACTGACGAAGACTCGACGTCACTGCGCGACGTCCGTTCTTTCATGCTCAACACGCGCTATTGGTGGCTGGAAGGCGTTTCGACCAACTCGATGCGCAAGGGCATCGGCGACATCTTCGACAAATACGACATCGAGACCATCGCGCCTGGCTACGGCTGCATTCTACGCGGGCGCAAGGTCGTGGCGCGGCACTACCGGATGCTCGACGAGTTTCTAAAAGGCTGCGACAAGAGCGTGGCTGTGTCGCGCTATGTCACCCGCGACGAGGAGCGCTGAAGCATGCTCGACACGGTGGAGATGCTGGCCATGCAGCCTGCCGACAGAATGCCGCGCGAGATCGCGCCCGGCGTGTTCTGGATCGGCGATTGCCTGGTGCAGCGCCACAAGGGCAAGGTTTATCACGGCTACAATGCCGCCTTCCTGGTCGCCGGAAAAACCGCGTCGTGCCTGGTCGAGACCGGCCACCCGAAGGATTTTCCGGTCATCGAGCGCCACATGGACGCGCTGTTCGCCCGCGGCGTGCCGCCGATCAAATATCTGTTCGTCACCCACCAGGAGACGCCGCATTGCGGCGGCCTCGGCCGCGTCCTCAAAACCTATCCGGAAGCCGTCCTGTGCGGCGACGTCAGCGACTATCACCTCGCTTTTCCGCAGTACGAACACCGCATGCGATGGATGAAGGAAGACGACGAGATAGACCTCGGCGGCAGAACGTTGCGGGTGGTCGAGCCGGTGATCCGCGACCTGCGCACAACCTGGTGGGCTTTCGACACCAAGGAGAAGGTGCTGTTTCCCGGCGATGGCTTCGCCTACAGCCACTATCACGAGGACGGCCACTGCGGCCTCCTCGCCGAAGAGGCGGTCTCACTCGATCTGCCGGACGTGTCGTCGACCTTCGCGGACCTGGCGCTGTTCTGGACCAAGTTCGCCGACATGAATGTGTATTGCGACCGGCTCGACCAGCTTATCGCGCGGCTCGGCGTCAAGACCATCGCGCCGACCCATGGCCTGCCGATCACCGACGTCAAGATCACGGTGCCCAAGGTCCAGCAGGGCCTCAAGGCCGCGGCGCTAACTCCGGAATCAGGAACGAACGAGAAAGTGGCGCCGGCGGCTTGAGCCGCCGGCCCGGTCCGTCTTCAACGACGGCTGGCGAGGCCGTCTACTTGGCTGCTGCGATCTTGTTGGCGCGGATCACGTCGCCCCAGAGCTTGATCTCGCGCTTGAGCAAGGCGGCTGCGGCCTCCGGCGTTTCCTCTCCGGGCCCGAACTCATCCATACCGCCCTCGGCAAAGCTCTTCTTCACTTTGGGGTCGGCGAGTGCCACGCGCAGCGCGGCGTTCAGCTTGTCGATGATCGGCCGCGGCGTGCCGGCCGGCGCCAGCAACATGTGCCAGAAATCGATATTGAGCTTCTTGTAGCCGAGTTCGCCCAATGTCGGCAGGTCCGGCAAGCCGGAGAACCGTTTCCTGCCGATGATGGCATAGGCTTTGAGCTTGCCGGATTTGATCAAGGGCCCCGAAACGATGGCCGATTGCAACTCCAGGTCTACCTGACCCGACAACAGGTCGACGAGCGCCGGACCGGCGCCGCGATAGGGAACCTGTGTGGCCTTTACGCCGAGCTCCTGGGCGACCAGCACGCCGGCCAAATGACCGTATGAGCCGACGCCGGGATGCCCGATCCTGACGGTGTGTCCTGGGGTCTTCATCCAGGCCAGCAGTTCCTTGAAATTCTTCGGTGGCAGGCTCGCCGGCGCCGCGAGGGTCGAAGCGGCCGTGTTGATCAGGCCGATGGAGGCAAAATCTTTCACGGCATCGAACTTGAGGTCCGGATAAAGCGACATGCCTGCCGCCAGCGCCACCTGATGGATCATGAACGTGTAGCCGTCGGGCTCGGCACGAGCACCGCGCGCCGCGCAGATCATGCCGCCAGCGCCGCCGACGTTTTCGATCACGATCGTCTGGCCCAGCGATTTTTGCATGGGGTCTTGGAGAATGCGCGCGATCGTATCGGTCGCGCCGCCAGGCGGGAACGGCACCAACATGGTGATGGGGCGATTGGGATAAGTCTGCGCCGAAGCGGCGCCGGTGGCCAATAGACAGGCGGCGAAAAGCGCCGCCGCGACCGCGCGTGCGAAGTTCATGATTCCTCCCTAAAACCACCTGTCGTTTTTGTTGTGTGGTGGCCGCCGACATATTCGCCTTTTTTTCGGCGCTTCCGCAAGATGGCGGCCAACTGGACTTGTCGAGGATCTTGAAGCCCCCGGTTCAGTTCAGCCGCAGTTCCGTAATATGACGCGGATCGGGCTTCAACTCGCCGCGCTCGACGCGCTTGACGATATCGGTCAGCGCCGCGTTGGCGCGGCAGGCGAGCCCGACCTTTTCGCCTTCGCGTACAATCAGGCCGTTGAGAAATTCGATCTCGGTGCGCCGGCCCTTCTCCATGTCCTGACCCATCGAGGGGCGCTGCCCGGATGCGGTGCGGCCCGCATCCTTGAAACGCTGTTCGTCGCACGCGCGTGCGGCGTCCGCATCGCCTTCGCCAGCGCGCGCGATCGTTTCGGGGGACAGGTGGAGGATGTCCTCCAGTTGATACCCCTGCGCTTGTCCGACACGAATCGCTTCGCTGCCCAGACGTGTCGCGAAGCGCCGGATTGGATCATTCTTGAGCATGTCGCCGCCGCCGAGGCCCGTGCAGGCAGAGAGCCCGTTTTGCATGGCGTTGGCGACCAGCTTCGACCAGCGTTCGCCCCAAAGATTGTCGGTCACCTTGGCACTGTCGGCATAGGCGACCAGCCGGCAAACCTCCTCCGCGCGCTGCGTGATGCGGCCGTGTACTTCGCCGGTGCGAAATACGATGTGCGCCGCCCCGTGCTTGGCGGCGCCGCGGTGAATGTGGCCGGGCTCCGGCAGATTGACCGTGATGCTCGAGGCGATGCAGCCGAGCGTCTTGCCCCAGCCGACGATGCCGGCGATCGTTTCTTCATTCATGCAATTCTGCAGCGAGACCACGTAGGCATCTGGCGCCAGATATTGCCGGATCAGCATCGTCGCCCAGGCCGTGTCGTATGACTTCATGCACACGAAGGCGATGTCAATCGGCTTTTCCTTGGCGAGTTGCTGCGCGTCCGTCACGTGCAGCGCCCGCACGGGCACCATGAATTCCGGCTCCTTCATGGCGTGCGTCACGCGCAGGCCATGCTGGCGCATGTGTTCGACATGCGCGGGCCACGGATCGACGAACGTCACATCCTCACCGGCCCGCACCATATGGGCGCCGGCATAGCCGCCGACCGCGCCCGCTCCGACGATGGCAATCTTGCGGCCCATTCCCTTCCTCCCGATGTGCTTTTTATTGTCCGGCGGCCGTTCGTATCATCGGCATTTTTCCAGGCCTTCGGCATGGCGGCACGATGCCGGCGTGGCTCGCTAATGCGCGAGGGCGCTACTCCGCGCCGTCGCTGTCGAGCGTGCGCCAGGCGATGTGCTGGCCGCCGTCGACCGCGATCACTGTGCCGGTGACACTTTTCGCCTGCGCGAGATAGACGACCGCCGCGGCGATCTCCTCAGGTATCGTCCCGCGTCCGAGCGGCACGGACGCCGCTTGCGCGGCGAATTGCGCCGCCGACTGCCGCGGGCTCGGCAGCGTCGGGCCGGGCGCCACCGCGTTGACCCGCACATTCGGCGCCAGCGCCTGCGCCAGCGTCACGGTCGCGGCGTGCAGCGCGCTTTTGCTCAAGGTGTAGGAGAAAAAGCGCGGCGTCGGCTTGAGCACGCGCTGGTCGACAATATTGACGATCGAGGCATTGGCGCGCTCCAGCGCCTGCGCGGCGAAGGCCTGCGCCAGAAACACCGGCGCGGTCAGGTTGACGGCCAGCATGCGCTCGAAAGCGCCCCGATCGAGCGTGGCGATCTCGTCTTCGTCGAATTGGCTGGCGTTGTTGATCAACAGCGTGAGCGGTCCGAACGCCGCCGCCGCTGGAACAAGCCCGCGCAAAGCCTCGGCATCGGCGAGATCGGCCAGCACCACGCGCGCTTTGCCGCCCGCGCCCGCGATCTCGCCGGCGAGCTTTTCGGCTTCAGCGCGCGACGCGTTGGCGTGCAGCACTACCGCGTAGCCAGCGCGCGATAGCGCCAGCGCGATAGCGCGGCCGATGCGGCGGCCCGCCCCGGTGATCAGCGCCGCGCGCGGCTGTGTCTCGTCGTTCGTCATCCCGCCTCATCCCCGCTCCCCGCCGCCGTCATACGCCAGAGCATCCGTCGCTGCTACCGTGCGTATGGCGGCGTTCTGGTCCATGCCCCTTCATGCACTTGGTAGACATAGTAAATGTTTACTGAGCGAAGATGGTAAATCCAAATGACGAATAGGCATCTCTAACAGTTCTTTAGGGATAACGACTGCTGTTTACTAAACGATTCATGACCGCTTAACTTAAAAGGCCCGATAAATCCTTCACGATAATCGCGAGTTCCGCCCAAAAATTCGGCGAGTTCGCACGCGCTGAAAGCGCGAAGGTGAGTGGAGGGTAAGATGAAAAAAACGCTGTTCGCGGGAACACTTGCGGCCGCAGCCATCGCTGCCAGCGCGGCTGTCGCAGCCGATCTGCCGCGCAGTCCGGCTCCCTATTACAACCCGGCGCAGGCCAGCATCTACAACTGGAGCGGCGTCTATGCCGGTCTCAACCTCGGCTACGGCTGGGGCAAGGTGACCAACACCGGCGTCAACCCGAGCGGGATCCTGGGCGGCGGCCAGCTTGGCGTGAATTGGCAGAGCGGCCAGTTCGTGTATGGCGCCGAAACCGATCTGCAGGGGACTGGCGCCGACGATACGTTCGCGGGCTACAAGTTCTCCAATCCCTGGTTCGGAACCCTGCGCGGACGCGCTGGCTACGCCATCAACAATATCCTGCTCTACGGCACGCTCGGCCTTGCCTATGGCGACCTGCGGGGTGACTTGGGCGGCGCCGTCGAGACCCACACCATGGCGGGATGGACCGGCGGCGTCGGCGCGGAAGTCGGCTTAGCGCCGGCCTGGTCGGTCAAAGGCGAGTACCTTTACATGGATTTAGCCGATCGCGGGTTCGGGATCACCGGCATGGACAATGGTTATCGTGCGAACATGTTCCGGTTCGGATTCAACTATCACTTCTGAGCGGCACCTCGTCGCATGCGTGGCGGAAAACCCCGGGCCCCACGGTCCGGGGTTTTTCTTTCGCGCGACCATGCCGTTGGGCATCGGAACCGCGACTTAAGTCTTAAGTAATCCTTTACGACGTTGCAGGCGATGTCCAGTTTTGATCAAGGCAATAACGTGGCATTTCATCGGCGCAATTGAGGTTATACATTCGATAACTTGGTTCAGTAGTGTGTCTTTTACACACTAGACGCTACGCTCATTTTGAATACTTATGCGGCCTCGATTGTGGGGGGCCACAGTGATGGAGGTTTGGTGATGAAGCGTTTGATTTTGGCGAGTCTCGGTGCACTCGCCGTCGTGACAATGATGGGGGCGGCGAACGCGGCGGATCTACCGCGCCGGCACGCGATGCCGACTAAGGCGCCCATGTATGAGGCCCCGTACAATTGGACCGGTTTCTATGTCGGCATCAACGGCGGCGCCGGCTGGGGCCATTCGAATTGGGATGCCTACGGCACCGGTCTCAACACGTCGGGCGGCCTCGTCGGCGGCACTGTCGGTTACAACTATCAAGTGGGCCAGACCGTGTTCGGCCTCGAAGGCGACATCGATTGGGCCGATCTGCGCGGCAGCGGCACTTGCGGCGGTCTCTCGTGCGAGACGCGCAATGATTGGCTCGCGACGGCGCGCGGCCGCCTCGGCTACTCGTTCGGACGCGTGATGCCTTTTGTCACCGGCGGCGGCGCGTTTGGCGACATCAAGTCGTCGCTCGCCGGCTTCGGCAGCCAGACCACCACCCGCGCCGGCTGGACGCTCGGTGGCGGCGCCGAAGTCGCCATCGCCGGTCCGTGGAGCGCGAAGATTGAATATCTTTACGTCGACCTCGGCAAGGCAAGCTGCGGTTTCGCGGCATGCGGCGCCACGACCGACGTGAACTTCACCAGCAACATCGTGCGCGCCGGCGTCAACTACCGCTTCTGATCGGCATCACGTTTAAAGCAGCAAAGAGCCCCGGACAAAGTTCCGGGGCTTTTTCGTTTCGGCGACACAACCCCGTGCGCAATCATGGCGCAATCGGGGCAATTGTTGCCGTTTGGCCGCAGTCTGCCGCGCTCGCGATGCGGCGCAGGAACCCTTTTCAAGCATCGCGCGTTTATTGCGCAATCGGGGGACGGCGCATCCGCGACCGTCCGCACAATTGCAGTGAGGTGCGTCATGAAAAAGTTGTTGCTTGCAAGCGCCGGTATCCTGGCGCTCGGCGTGGTTTCGGCGTCCGCGGCCGATCTGCCGCGCCACCGGGCGATGCCGGAGAAGGCGCCGGTCTATGTGCCGCCAGCCTGGAGTTGGACCGGACCCTACATCGGCATCAACGGCGGCTGGGGCTTTGGCCGGTCAGACTTCTCCGCCCCTTCCCCCACCGGCTCATTCGATACCTCCGGCGGGCTGGTCGGCGGCACGATCGGCTACAACTATCAGCTCGACAATAATGTGGTGTTCGGGCTCGAAGGCGATATCGACTGGAGCGATATCCACGGCAGCGCCCCCTGCGGCGTCACGACGTGCGAAACCCGCAACAACTGGCTGGGCACGGCACGCGGGCGCGTCGGCTACGCACTTGGCAATTTCATGCCCTATGTCACCGGAGGCGCCGCCTTCGGCGACATCAAGTCCTCCATCGCCGGGGTCGGCGACGCGCGCGACACCAAAGCCGGCTGGACCGCGGGCGGCGGCATCGAGGCGCATATAAGCGGACCGTGGTCGGCCAAGCTCGAATATCTCTATGTCGATCTCGGCCGCGGCGGTTCGGTGCTCGGATCGGACTCCAAATTCCAGGCCAACATCGTGCGTGTCGGTTTGAACTATAAGTTCTGATCGATCCGGCGCGCGACAAACGGCAAAGCCCCGGATTTGCTCCGGGGCTTTCGTTTGTTCGTGGCGCGTTACGCCGTCACCTTGGTCGCGGCGAAGGCCGGCACCTGAGCGGCGAATTTGTCGTGCCAGGCCACTAGGCGAGGGTGGTCCTTGCGCCAGTTTCCGCCGAAGCGCAGATCGCAATAGCCGAGCACGCAAGCGAGCGCGATCTGTCCGACGTCGGGAACCGGCGTGGGGGCTGGCGGCGCTGCTTCCAGCGCCGCCAAGCCACGCGCGACCTTACCGGCCTGGCGATCGACCCACACCTGCACTTTCTTGTCGGCCGGCCGGTAGCGGCCCTCGTAGACCTGCAGCACCGAGGCATCCAGGATGCCGTCGCACAGCGCCTGCAGCCGCAGCGCCGCAAAGCGCGCTGTCGGCTCGCGCGGAATGATGCGGCCGCCGCCAGCGAGATGATCGAGAACTTCCAGGATCACGCGTGAATCGTAGTAAACTGTGCCGTCGTCAAGCACCAGCGCCGGAATTTTCCCGAGCGGATTCTGCGTGCGGATCGAGTCGCCGGGGTCGTTGAGATCGGTTTCGCGCACGTCGATCTTGTCGGCGATGCCGAGCACGTCCATTGCGATGCGCACCTTGCGCGCGAACGGCGAGGCAGGAGAAGAACGTAGGATCATTGGCAGTAATATTCCTCCGCGACAGGCGCGGGGAACCCGCTACTGGTGAAGATCGAGAATAATTCGGCGGGGCGGCCGTTGCCGGCGCGCCCCGATACGCGGTCAGCCGGTCACGACCAGATTGACGGCCTTGGGGCCTTTGCCCTTCTTGTCCGGTTCGACGTCGAAGCTGATCTTTTGTCCTTCGTTCAGACCTTTCAGTCCGGCAGCCTCCACGGCGGTAATGTGCACGAACACATCGCGCCCGCCGTCATCCGGTTTCACGAAACCGTAGCCTCGCTCGCTGTTGAAGAACTTCACCACACCAGTCTGCGCCATCGGGAATGCTCCTCTCCCCGCACTGCTCCACCGCGCGAGCCCCACGCTCGGCGGCTCGGCCGGACATTCGTATTCGGGGAAAGCGTCAGCCGCGGACGGCCTCTGTCACTCCGCCGGCCCCCAACCAGGAGGCGGAACGTACCTGCCAATGACTGAACTACACACCAACTGGGCGCGTGTGGAAAGGGCCCACAACGTTACCGGCCGGCCGGCACCCCCTCGCGGCAGAGCCAATCGAGCCGGAAACCGCCATTGCCGTCACGCCCGAGGATCCCCGCCAGCGCCGGCAGCAGCACGGAAAGCTCGCTTTCCAGCGTCCAGGGTGGGTTGACCAGGATCATGCCGCAGCCGTTGAGACGGGCCGGGTCGCTGAGCGGCGCAACGGTCAATTCCGCACGCAGTATTTTTCCGATGCTCTGGCGCCGCAGGCTCTTGGCAAGCGCGTCCCGTTCGCTGCTGCCCTTGATCGGGTACCACAGCGCGTAGACGCCGGTCGCCCATTTGCGGTGGGCGGCGGCGAGCCCGCGTACGAGGCGACCAAAATCGCCGTCCTGCTCGAACGGCGGATCGACCAGCACCAGACCCCGGCGTTCGGGCGGCGGGACATAGGCGCCGAGCGCGGTCCAGCCATCGATCTCCAGCGTCTTGATCCGGACGTCGCCGCGCAGATTTTGCCGCAACGCTGCGGCGGCCCGCGGCTCCATCTCGCAGGCGATCAGGCGGTCCTGCGGGCGCAGCCAGGCGCGCGCCAGCGCCGGCGAGCCGGGATAAGTCCTGAGCCGGCCTCGTTCGTTGAGCGCGTTCACCACCTCGAGAAAAGGCGCGAGCAGCGCGGCGACCGGCGCGGCGAGTTGCGCGGCCAGCAGCCGCGCAATGCCGTCTTGCCATTCGCCGCCGCGGCTAGCTTCCGGACCGGCCAGGTCGTAGAGGCCGGCGCCGGCATGGGTATCGATCACGCGGTACGCGGCAGGTTTTGTGCGCAAATAATCCAGGATGCGGCAAAGCACCGCGTGCTTGCACACATCGGCGAAATTTCCGGCATGGAAGGCGTGGCGGTAGTTCACGAACTCGCTCGAAGGATCGGCCCATAGCCGGCATTTAGCGCCGGCGCCGCCGAGCTTATGCCACAACTCGTTTCAATGCGGCGAGCCGCGCAGGCCGAAATGGCTGCGCGGCTTGACGGCGCGAATCGGATAGGTCGCCTTTCGCCGTGGTGGCCGCAGAATCACGGCGGATTGGCGCGTATCGATGACGGGCACAACGCCGGGCCCGGCGCGCCGCCGCTTGACGATCCGCAAGAGCAATCGGACAGGAATAAGCATCGCCGCAGCCACGCCGATCGCATGCAGGGCCGGCGGCAGCACCAAATGACCGGGCGAACCGAGCAGCCACATCACAATGTAGCCAAGCCCGGCGAACCAGATCGCAAAAGAAATATAGTCCCATACCCGAGTCATTGCCGCGCGCTCCCCGGCGCTTATCGCGTGCGGAACATTGCGGATTTCTCTTACTAAAATCTTGCGCCAATTCTCGACGCGCCGGAGTTATCCCCACAACGCCTGCGGCCATCGTTAGTGGCGGCTTAACGCTATTGCCGACTCACGCGCCGCGCATCGCCGGCATGGCGATGCTGTCACTCTTGCAGGCTCGGCGGGTTACTTCGGCGCAGGCGCGAAACGAAAAATCCTTGTTCAAGCAGACGCGCACTTCGCTCAAGCGCTTGCTGTCGCAGGCGACCGCGATGGCCCCACGCGGCAATCCCGCATTGGCCTTGATGAAGGCCTCCGCCACGTCGTCGGGCTTGACCATGAGCGGCTTGTCCAACTCGATAAATTCCGTGGGAATCTTGACTACCGCGCGGGCCTTGCGCACAGCCTCGAAATAGCCAGTTTGTGAAAGCCCCGAGCAGATTCCGTGACGATCCCATTCATGAAAGATCAGCCGCGGGCTCGGCATCAGGTCGAGCATGTTGCTCACGATTGTGCGCTCGAGCCGCGGCGCCGGCACCTGGCAGAACCCCGGAAAGCCCTGCTCGTATTGCGGCCAAAGCCCGTGCACCACGAAAGAAAACGGCCGCCCGCCACATTGCGGGTCGGGCGCCCGCTCGGGCGCGCGTTCATGTGCGGCTTCGCAAAAAGATGGCGACCAGGACAGCGCCAGCACATAAAAATCGAATTGGCCGGGTGCATTCTGCCGGCGGTCTTGCGCCAAGGCGACGACGGCAAACAGCAGCAGGAAACTCAACGCTACGGCAGCGGCATGGACCGCACTGCTCAGGCGATGACGAAGCAGCGCAGGAGACATCGGACCCCGCATCACACGGGAACCGGAACAAACCGGAAATTGATTTTTCACAACGGTTCCAGGAAACCGTAGCGGAATAGCAGGAACATTTCAAGAACAAAAAGAAACAAAACAGGACTGGTTATAACCGTCCGGTTTTAGGGCCGCGCCATCTTACAGCGGGGGTTGTAGGCCCAGTTGCGGTCGAGGCCGACCACGCACCATTCGACGCCCCAGGTCATGCCGATCATGCCGGTGTCCTCGCCAATCCAGTAGTTCACCCGGTGCTTGCGCCCGTCGCTGACCACGGCAACCGCGCTGCAATAGCGGCGCGGAATGGTTCCGGCGACCCAGGATCGGTACGCGATCTCACGCACCCGCTCGAAGTCGAGGATTTGCAGGTCGGAGTTCCAGAACCGGCCCTCTTTTTCGGCGAAACGCGCGGCGATTTTGCCGAGCGCGGCCTCGCACGGCGGCAATTCGCCGTCGTAGTTCTGCCCGCTCAGATAGAAGTTTTTTTCCAGCCAGCCCGCCGCCTGCGCCGGCGGCACGGTGCCGAACCCGATCAACACTGCGGCCGCCAAGAACCGAAAAAACCGCAAGAATCGCAAGCAACGAAACGCGTCAGCCATGACCGAACTCCCGCTCGAACTCGCGGCACCTTATTCCAGTCTAGTTGCCGCGCCAATCGCCCAGCACCGCCTGCACCAGCGCGAGCGCCGCCACCGCTGCGGTATCGGCTCGCAATATGCGCGGCCCGAGAGCCAGGCGCACCACATTCGGCCGCCTCAGCAGCGCCTCACGCTCCTCGCCGGCAAAACCGCCTTCCGGACCAATCAGCACGGCAAGCGGCCGACCGGCGCGCGCGGCCGCAGCCAACGCCGCCACCGGGTCTTTTACCTCGGCATCTTCGTCGCAGAATACCAGCAAACGGTCGCCCCCGGCCGGCTCGACCGCCGCTTTGAATGGGACTGGCTCGGCGACCTCCGGCAAGGTCAATATCCCGCACTGCTGTGCCGCCTCGATGACATTTGCGCGCATACGATCGAGATTGACGCGCGCGACTTGCGTGTGCCGGGTGATCACCGGCTGCAGGCGAGCTGCGCCCATTTCCACCGCTTTCTGCACCAGATAATCGAGCCGGGCGTGCTTGAGTGGGGCAAACAGGAAATGCAGATCGGAGGACCGCGGCTGCTCCCGCATGCGCTCGCCAATAACGGCTGTCAGCGCCCGTTTGCCGGCGCCGGCGACTTGGGCCTGCCATTCGCCGTCGCGGCCGTTGAACAGCAACAGTCCGTCCCCGTCCTTAAGCCGCAACACGTTCAGTAGATAATTTGCCTGGGCGCGGTCGAAAGAGGCCTCAAGCCCGGCCGCCAGCGGGGCATTGAGATAGACGCGCGGGGTACGGAAATCGTAGTGCGGCATGGTCGTCAATCATGACGGCTGCGGCGCAGCCGAGGTCCGGGCCGGTTTACGCTAGCGCATGATGCCGAAAAGTGGGAACCGGTTTTCGGAAAACATCATGCGCCAGTAAAATGTTAGGCAAGCACAGAGGGTTCTGAACGGATCGCCCGCTATTTGGCGGGGCCTTGGCGAGGGGTGCCGATTGTGGCTGGATTGCCGTGATCCCGACGCATTCGGCCGCTTGGTATATACGGTCAATTGCACACCAACCTGCTATACTGCGTCCGAGGCCGGAGAGGATCGAGTTATGAACTTGCGCCGGGCATTATTGATCGCCGCGTGCCTGATGCCGTTCGGCAGCGCGATGGCCGTTGCCCAATTTCCGCCGGCACCGCAGCAGGAACCTCCCTGCGTGCAGGAGTTCGGCAAGCTGCGCGACGAGGCGGGCAAGAAGGCGGTGGCGATCCGGGCGGCGAGCGCGCGCAAAGCGCCGCCGGCCGAAGCTTGTAAATTATTCAACGCGTTCTCGGCCGCGGAAGAGAAAATGGCGAAATATGCCGAGACCAATTCGGTCTGGTGCGGCATTCCTCCGCAAGTCATTACGCAGATTAAGCAGCAGCACGCCAAGACCGAGGAAATCCGCACGCGCGTTTGCCAAGCCGCCGCAGCGCCGCCACGACCGGTGGGCCCAACCTTAAGCGATTCACTCGGCGCGCCCATTACCGACTCCAACAACATCAAGACCGGCCGTGGCACCTTCGACACCCTAACCGGTACCCCGCTCGGCAACCGATGAGCGAGAACGCCGGACGCGTCGCCGATGCGACCGGGAACTGGGTCGACGGTCTCGCGCCGCCATTCGCCCGCCCCTATTTGCGGCTCGCCCGCCTCGACCGGCCAATCGGGTCCTGGCTGCTGTTGATACCGTGCTGGTGGTCGGTGGGCCTCGCCGGCATGCGCGCCGAACAATCCCCCAGCCTCTGGCACATCGTGCTGTTTTTCATCGGCTCCTTCGCCATGCGCGGCGCCGGCTGCACCTGGAACGATCTGGTCGATCGCAATCTCGACGGGCTGGTCGAGCGCACCCGCTTGCGCCCGATCCCTTCCGGCCAGGTAACGGTCGCCGAGGCCACCGTCTTCATGGGGCTGCAAGCGCTCATCGGTTTGCTGGTGCTGCTCCAGTTCAACCGCTATACGGTGATCACCGGTCTCGCCTCGTTCTCGGTGATCGTGATCTACCCGTTCATGAAGCGCGTCACCTATTGGCCGCAGATCGTGCTCGGTCTAGCGTTCTCCTGGGGCGCGCTGATGGGATGGCCGGCAGCCTTCGGGCGGCTCGATTGGCCGGCGATCGTGCTCTATGCCGGATCGATCTGCTGGGTGATTGGTTACGATACCATCTACGCGCACCAGGACCGCGACGACGATCTCCTGATCGGCATCAAGTCGACCGCGCTGCTGTTCCGCGAGAAGACACGGCCGATGCTGGCTGGCTTCTACGCCGGCGCGGTGGTGCTGATCGGCATCGCCGGACTGCTGGCCGGCGGCCAACTCATCTTCTTGCTGGGCCTGATCGCCTTTGCCGCGCAACTGGCCTGGCAGGTGCTGCGCCTCGACATCAACAACTCCGCGCATTGCCTGAAGCTGTTCAAATCGAACCGCGATGCTGGGCTGATTTTGTTCGCCGCCATGTTGCTGGAGACGGTGTTCTAACGGCGGTTCGGCAGATCGCTAATACGCTTTGGCGCGAAGCTCTTCGGCACGGATGGCGGCATCGCCCGCCACCGCGGCCGCCGATTTCCGCGCCGGCACGACGGCGTCCGGCTCCTCGTCGAATTCCTGCTCCGCGGGGTTCGCTTTTTTCGGGACCGCGCCGATCGATCCGGTCACATCATCGTCGTCGTCACCCGCGACATAGCCGTCCTGACCCGGCACCGCGACCGGCAGCTTGCTCGTCCGCGTCACCGAGCCGGTATAGGCCGGCACGCGATGTTTGCTGGCATAGACCGCGCGCGCGCGCGCCGCCACCACCTCGCCCGGGATCGCATCCGGCCGGCAGGGGCGATAGCCCGCGCGGCGGCGCATCAGATCCACGTGGATGTGGTCGTAGTGATAAACGTTGTAGCCCGGAGCCAGCACCGTGGTGAAGGTCTGGCAGGCATAGAGCTGCACGTCGTGCAAGAAGCCCTGCTCTTCCGGCGTGCCGTGCCAGCCGTCCTTGACGGTGAGCTTGCGGCCGTCGGCGAGCGTGAAACCGGCGATGTCGAGCGCGTCGCCGAACGCATGCTCGGACATGGTCGAGGTTCCCGAGCCGACCATCTCGCGGCACGAATAAGAACCGATCTGCCTGATCTCGGTGACCTGCGTCCCGAACCAGTGCAACGCTGCCGGCTGCACGCCCTCGCTGACCCAGCGGTCAAGCGCGGACACCATCGGACAGGCGAGCGTGGCGGGAGGCGTCACCGCCGCAGACGTGATCGCGGCCGTCATATTCGGGCCGCGCGCGGGTCCGAGCGCCGGCAGCGCGCGCTGCGGCAGCGGCTGGTACACCGGTGCGTTATAGGCCGGCTGCGTGCGCTGATAGCGGCCGGGCGGCAGCACGGCATCGTCAGGAATGTCGTCGGGCCGCGCGACGCCGGGCGCATAGATCGACATCGGCTGACTGGCGGGCGCTGGAGGCGGCAGTTCGGTTGCCGGCGCATAGGGCGCGGGCGTGTAAGGCGTGGGCTCGGCTGCCGGCCGCGCCGCCGGCGGCGGTCCCGGCACCCAGCGCAACTGCTCGCTTTGCACCGGCGCCGGCGGCGCGTAGCGCTGGTCGAGCGGCGGCCAGCGCGGCTGATCCGCCGGCACGTTGGGGATCGCGCCCGGCGGCCGCAGATCGTCGCCGTAGCTCATCGCTTGGTCTTCGCCGAGCAATGACACCTTGAGCGGAAAATCGGCGCCGCACATGCCGGGGCCCTCGATCGGCTTCATCTCCTCGACGCCGACTCCGATCTTGACCGCACCCGATTTGAGGCAGGCGACCTCTTCGTCATGCCGCCAGGCCGGACGTTCGCCAAAGTTCAAGAAACTGCGCCCGCAACCGGCGAGCGCCAGCAGCAGCACCGTCGTGCCGCCGAGATAGAGACGGGTTCGGCCCTTCATGCCCGCAAAAATGCGAGCAGTTTCTTTAACGATGCATCAATAGTGACAGTGCGGGAATTCGTTAAGGATAAGGAATCGTTGCTAACGCGTATTATTTCGCCGCCCTGATCCCCAGCGTCTTGCCGATCGCCATGACGGCCTCGGTTTGATCGGCGAGCGCCTTGGCGAACTCGGCCGGTGTTCCCGGATTGACGACCTGTCCGGTGGCGCTGAGCCGCGCCACAACCTCCGGCTCAGCGGCGATCGTGCGAATGTCCGTCGCAATGCGCTCACGTACGGCCAGTGGCATGTCACTCGGCCCCAACAGGCCGACCAGGCCATCGAACTCCAGCGACTTGTATCCAGCCTCCTTGCCGGTCGGAATGTCCGGCAGCGCTGCCGCGTGCTGCAGGTTAGTCAAGGCGATTGCTTTCACTTTTCCGGCCAGAATGCGCGGCCGCATGATGGCATAGGCGCCGACAAAGGCTTGGATGCGCCCCTCGGAAAGATCGTTGATGGCCGCCACCGGATTCTTGTACGGCACCTTCGCCATCTGGAGCTTTTCGGTTTTCAGGAAGGCCTCGAACATCAGATCGTTGGCACCCGTCACCGACGCGTAATTCAGCTTGCCCGGCGCCGCTTTGATCTTGGCGACCAATTCCTTGACGCTGGAGACCCCTAGTTCCGTAGGCACCGCCAGCACGATCAATGTATTGGTCACGCGCGCGATCGGCGCCAGGTCATTGATGTTATACGGCAGCTTGTCGTGCAACAGCGGATGCGCGGTGAATGTCGAGGCCGGCGCAAACAGCAGAACATGATCGTCATGCGCGCCGATCACCGTCGTGATGGCGATGATGGCGTCACCGCCCGGCTTGTTCTCGACCACCACCGGCTGACCCCACTTGGCCGATAGCTTGTCGGCAAAGACGCGCGCGGTGATGTCAACGCCCGAGCCGGCGCCGAGCGGAACGATGAAACGGACCGGACGCGTCGGCCAGTTCTGTGCCGACGACGGGGCGCTGGTCGATACCAGCGCGGCGAGGGTGAGAAAGATGAACCCGGTTAATTGAAACAGCGGACGGCGCATTGGCGTTCCCCCAGCAGTTTTTTTGTTGACGACAAATTTGTGAATGGACCCGGGCGATTTGTCCAGCGCCGCCGTCGTTCCACCGCAGTACGTGCATAGGACTTCGCCCATGCATGCATTAAAGCGTCGGTCTTGCAACCCGCCACGGCTGACTTCGATAATTGGCCGCAGGCAGTCGTGGATTTGCTATTGATTTGCACCTACCACGAATTTTTGCACTGCCGCATTTGTTGTCACGACGAACTTTTTGGCGCGCGATCAATCGCTTGCCGCCGCCATTCCTCCCGCGCATGACGCGAAGCGCAATTTTTGCATCTTCGGCGCGCTATTACCTTCAGAGCACGGACGTTTTCTGCTAGCCTTGCCTGACATCAACAAGGAGGCACAGCCGTGGAGCTTACCTTGAAGTGGGATGTGCTCGCCGTATGCGCCGTGTTCGCTTTCGTCGGCGCGGTTTTGCTGGGGGCATTCTGAGTTCAAGAGGCCAGCGACGACGCCAAACCAATCATTGCCGGTGTGAAACCGGCCGACAATTGAAACACCGGAGAGCGATCCTCTCCGGTGTTTTGTCTTTGCGCGTGCCGCGGCCTAAGCCGCGACGATGTTCGGCGTCGTCGGCCGGTCGTAATTGAGGATCGGCGCCAGCCACTTCTCGGCCTCCGCCACGCTCCAGCCCTTGCGCTTGGCGTAATCCTCGACCTGATCGCGCTCGATCTTGCCGACGCCGAAATAGTGGCTCTGCGGATGGCTGAAATAGAGGCCGCTGACCGCCGCGCCCGGCCACATGGCGAAGCTTTCGGTCAATTTCACGCCGATGCGTTCGGCCTGCAGCAAGCGAAACAGCGTGCCCTTCTCGGTGTGGTCGGGCTGTGCCGGATAGCCGGGCGCCGGGCGGATGCCGCGATATTTCTCGGCGATCAGTTCGTTGCTGGATAGTCTTTCATCCGCCGCATAGCCCCAGAATTCGCGGCGCACGCGCTGGTGCAATCGTTCGGCAAAGGCTTCGGCCAAACGATCGGCCAGCGCTTTGACCAGGATGGCGGAATAGTCATCGTTCGCCCGCCTGAAGCGCTCGGCGACGTCGTCCTCGCCGAGGCCAGCGGTGACAGCGAATGCGCCGATGTAATCCTTGAGCCCGCTGTCGCGCGGCGCGACGAAATCGCTGAGCGCTTCGTTGTTGCGGCCCTCGCGCTTGGACAATTGTTGCCGCAGCGAATGCAGAACCGCGAGCGGCTTGTCGCGCGCCTCGTCGGCGTACGCCAAAATATCGTCGCCCTGCGCCTGCGCGGGCCAGAAGCCGACCACTGCGCTCGCCGTAAACCAGCGCTCGGCGACGATCTTGTCAAGCATGGCGCGCGCATCGTCGTAGAGCGACCGCGCCACCTGGCCGAATTTCGCATCGTCGAGAATGGCGGGATATTTGCCCTGCAACTCCCATGTCTGGAAGAACGGTGTCCAGTCGATGGTGTCGATCAACTCGGCGATCGGATAATCGATGAGCGTCTTGGTGCCGAGGAACGCCGGCTTCGGCGGCACGTAGGCGCCCGACCAGTCGAGCTTGGGCGCGTTGGCGCGCGCGGCGGCAAGCGGCAGACGCACTTTGTCGGCTTGCGCGCGCGCGTGCGCGGCGGCGAGCTTGGTGTATTCGCCGCGCAGCTCCGAAACGTAGTTGCCCTTGGCCTCGCGCGACATCAGCGCCTGCGCCACGCCGACGGCGCGGCTGGCGTCGTTCACATAGACCGCCTGGCCGCGTTTGTAGTTCGGATGGATCTTCACCGCCGTATGCACGCGGCTGGTGGTGGCGCCGCCGATCAGCAGCGGCAGTTCGAAGCCCTGCCGCTCCATTTCCGCTGCCACGTGGCACATTTCGTCGAGCGAGGGCGTGATCAGCCCGGACAGGCCGATGATATCGGCACCCTCGGCGCGCGCGGTTTCCAGTATCTTCGCCGCCGGCACCATGACGCCGAGATCGATGACCTCGTAATTGTTGCACGCCAGCACGACGCCGACGATGTTCTTGCCGATGTCGTGCACGTCGCCCTTCACTGTCGCCATCACGATCTTGCCGTTGGCGCCGCCGTGGCTGCGGCCGTCCTTGGCCTGTTCCATGTAAGGCATCAGGTAGCTCACCGCCTGCTTCATCACGCGCGCCGATTTCACCACCTGCGGCAGGAACATCTTGCCGGAACCGAACAGGTCGCCAACGATATTCATGCCGTCCATCAGCGGGCCTTCGATCACGTCGAGCGGGCGCTTGGCTTCCTTACGCGCTTCCTCGACGTCGGCCTCGACGAATTCGGTGATACCGTGCACCAGCGCATGCGCCAGCCGCTTGTCGACCGGCCGTTCGCGCCAGGCGAGATCGACTTCGCGGGCCGCCTGCCCGGCGCCGCGGAATTTATCCGCCAGCTTGAGCAGCCGCTCGGCGGCGTCCGGCCGGCGGTTGAGCACCACGTCCTCGCAGGCCTCGCGCAATTCCGGATCGAGGCCGTCATAGACCGCGATCTGCCCGGCATTGACGATGCCCATATCCATGCCGGCCTTGATGGCGTGATAGAGGAACACCGAGTGCATCGCCTCGCGCACCCGCTCATTGCCCCTGAAGGCAAACGACAGGTTCGACACGCCGCCCGAAACATGCGCATGCGGCAGGTTGGTCTTGATCCAGCACGCCGCCTCGATGAAGTCGACGCCGTAGTTGTTGTGCTCCTCCATGCCGGTGGCGATGGCGAAGATGTTCGGATCGAAGATGATGTCCTCGGGCGGAAAGCCGACCTGTTTCGTCAGGATGTCGTAGGCGCGCTTGCAGATCGACGTCTTGCGCTCGAGTGTGTCCGCCTGGCCCTTCTCGTCGAAAGCCATCACCACCACCGCGGCGCCGTAGCGGCGCACGATTCTGGCGTGCTCGATGAAGGCCGCCTCGCCTTCCTTCATCGAGATCGAATTGACCACCGCCTTGCCTTGCAGGCATTTCAGGCCGGCCTCGATCACCGAGAATTTCGACGAGTCGACCATCACCGGCACGCGCGCGATGTCGGGCTCGGCGGCGATCAGATTGAGGAAGGTCTTCATCGCCTCTTCCGAGTCGAGCAGCCCCTCATCCATGTTGACGTCGATCACCTGCGCGCCGTTCTCCACCTGCTCGCGCGCGATGGTGAGCGCGCTGGTGTAATCGCCGGCGGTGATCAACTTGCGGAATTTGGCCGAGCCGGTGACGTTGGTGCGCTCGCCGATATTGACGAAGGGGATTTCCGGCGTCAGCGAGAAGGCTTCCAGGCCCGACAGCCGAAGCTGCTGCGGGATTCCTGGAATCGGACGCGGCGTCTTGCCTGCGACGGCCTTGGCGATCGCCGCGATGTGATCGGGCGTGGTGCCGCAGCAGCCGCCCACGACATTGACCAGGCCGGCTGAAGCGAATTCGCCCAAAAGCTCGGCCATGAATTCCGGACTCTCGTCGTAATAGCCGAATTCGTTCGGCAATCCGGCGTTCGGATAGGCGCAGATGAATGTATCGGCGAGGCGGCCGAGTTCGGCAATATGCGCGCGCATCTCGCGCGCACCCAACGCGCAATTTAGGCCGATGGTGATCGGGTTGGCGTGGCGCACCGCGTTCCAGAACGCGCCGGGCGTCTGGCCGGACAGCAGGCGGCCCGACATGTCGGTGATGGTGCCGGAGACCATCACCGGAATGTCGATGCCGCGTTCGGCGCACGCCTCGGCAATGGCGCAGATCGCGGCCTTGGCGTTGAGCGTGTCGAAGATGGTCTCGATCAGCAGGAGATCGGCGCCGCCGTCGAGCAGCCCCTTGATCTGCTCGCCATAGGCGGCGCGCAACTGGTCGAAGCTGATGGCGCGGAAGCCGGGATTGGAAACGTCCGGCGAGATCGACGCCGTGCGGTTGGTCGGCCCGAGCGCACCGGCAACAAAACGGCGCTTGCCATCCTCTTTCTCCGCCAGCGCCGCCGCCTCGCGCGCCAGCTTGCTGCCCGCCTGGTTGAGCTCGTAGGCGATATCCTCCATGCCGTAGTCGGCTTGCGCGATGGTGGTGGAGGAAAACGTGTTGGCGGAGACGATGTCGGCGCCCGCGCGGAAATAGGCGAGATGAATGTCGCGCACCGCGTCCGGCCGGCTCAGGTTCAACAGGTCGTTGTTGCCGCGCACTTCGCGGTTCCAGGCGTCGAAGCGCGCACCGCGATAGCCCTCCTCGTCGAGCTTGAGCGCCTGGATCATGGTGCCCATGGCGCCGTCGAGCACCAGGATGCGCTGCTTCATCGCATCGGCAAAGGCGGCACGGACATTGGTCTTGGGCGCAGTCACTTAACGCAGCTCCAAATTCAGGCGACCGGTTCAACCACCGGCCGCAAGCCCAGTAGATGACAAATCGCATAGGCGAGATCGGCGCGGTTCATGGTGTAGAAGTGAAAGTTAGTGACGCCGCGGTCGACCAGGTCGATCACCTGCTCGGCGGCAACCGCGGCGGCGATCAGCTTGCGCGTCGCCGAATCGTGATCAAGGCCGTGGAAACGCTCGGCCAGCCAGTCCGGCACCGAAGCGCCGGCGCGTGCGGCGAAATTGGTCGCCGCCTTGAAGTTCTGCACCGGCAGGATGCCCGGCACGATCGGAATATCGATGCCGCGCGCGCGTACGCTGTCGAGATAACGGAAATAGAGGTCGTTCTCGAAGAAAAACTGCGTGATGGCGCGGGAGGCGCCGGCATCGACCTTGGCCTTGAGCATGTCGATGTCGGCATCGACGTTTGGCGAGTTCGGGATGCTTTTCCGGATAGGCCGACACCGAGATCTCGAAATCGCTATGGATGCGCTTGATGCCGGCGACCAGATCGGCGGCATTGCGATAGCCGCCCGGATGCGGCGCATATTGGGTGCCCGCCCCGCCCACCGGATCGCCGCGCAGCGCCACGATGTGACGCACGCCGGCATCGTGATAATTGCGCACGATGGCGTCGACGTCGGCGCAGGTGGCGGCGACGCAGGTCAGATGCGCGGCCGGCGTCAGCGGCGTCTCCGCCAAAATGCGCTTGACCGTCGCGTGCGTGCGCTCGCGCGTCGTGCCGCCGGCACCGTAGGTGACCGAAACGAAATTCGGCGCGAGCGGCGCCAGC
Organism: uncultured Alphaproteobacteria bacterium; assembly: GCA_963821785.1. Classification (GTDB taxonomy): domain Bacteria; phylum Pseudomonadota; class Alphaproteobacteria; order Rhizobiales; family Xanthobacteraceae; genus Pseudolabrys. The sequence continues at coordinate 278,808 of CAWGFC010000003.1, forward strand.
CGCTCGATCAACTCCCACAGGATCTTGTCCATCTCCTCGCTGTTGGGCGGAAAGAATTCGAACGAGACGCCAATGCGGCGGCCTTCGCCCCGTGCAAAACGGCTGGCGCGGACGTTCATCACGCCACCTCCCGCACCGACGGCACCGCTTGCACGGCGCGAACGTCACGCGCGAGCCACAGCGACACCGCGATCTTGCCCTCGGAACCTGGCTCGGGCACCAAGCTCTTGTGCAGCACCGGCTCAAGGCCGGACGCCGTCATCCATTGCGCGACGGTCTCCGGTGCAAAACCCAACCGCCGATGCGCGAACTGCTCGCGCAGAAATTCCTGCTCGTGCGGCGCGAAGTCGACCACCAGCAGCCGGCCGCCCGGGCGCAGCACCCTCGCCGCTTCCCTGATCGCGCGTGCACCGTCGTCGAGGAAGTGCAGCACCTGGTGCAAGATAACGACGTCGAAGGAATCGTTGCCGAGCGGCAGGTCGTAGATGTCGCCCTGCCGCACGCTGCAATGTTTCAGGCCGGCGCGCTCCAGCCGGTCGCGCGCCAGAAGAAGCATGTCGAGCGACAGGTCGAGCCCGAGCCCGCGCTCGATCTCGGGACCGTACAGTTCGAGCATGCGCCCCGTGCCGGTGCCGAGATCGAGCAGCGACCGGAACGGCTTGCCGGAAAGCGCGGCCCGGATCGCGCCTTCGACCGCGTCGTCGGCGACGTGCAGCTTGCGGATGCGGTCCCATTCCGCGGCGTGGGCGCGGAAATAAGCCTGCGCCGCGGCGGCGCGCGCCTGCCGCACCGAGGCAAGCCGGGCGCGGTCGCGCGCGATGGTCTGGTCGGCCGCATCAAGCCGCTCGAGCAGCGCGCGCGCGAGTTCGGCGCCGCCGCCATGCTCGGCCAGCCGGAAAAAGGCCCAGGTGCCCTCGCGGAAGCGCTCGACCAAGCCGGCTTCGGCCAACAGCTTGAGATGGCGCGAGATACGCGGCTGCGACTGACGCAGGATATCGGTCAAATCTGAGACCGTCAGTTCGGCCTCGGCCAAGAGCGCCAGCACGCGCAGACGCGTCTCCTCGCCCGCGGCTTTGAGGGCCGCGTTCAGTGAGTCGAAACGTAGCGTGGCGCCGGAGCTCATTGCCGCCTAACGATCGAAGGTATGGGCGTGTTCCCACTATATAAAGATATCTTTATACGTTGAAACGGCTGGCGGCAAGCCCGTCAGATAAGGCATTTACCGGAGTGGTTAGGAAATCCTGCCGGTGGCAGCGTTGTACCGTGGGGAGTTTAGAGGAACGGCCATGACCAGCAGCGATTCCAGTATCCGCGACGGTGAGGTGGCGATCGAACTGCCCGAGGCATACGACGCCAGTCTTTATTACATCGGCCGCATCCGCACGCCCTGGAAGCACCGCAAGGACTGCCCGAAAAACGCCCGCGAATCCGACGCCGTATGCACGGTCGAGGTCGATCCGCGTTGGCAGCAGGGCCTCAAGGACGCCGAGACCTGCAGCCATCTGGTGCTGCTCTATTGGATGCACAATTCGCGACGCGACCTAATGCTGCAAGTACCCAACCATTACGGCACGCAACACGGCACCTTTGCGCTGCGCTCGCCGGCGCGCCCCAACCCAATCGCCATGAGCGTGGTGAAGCTCTTGGGTGTCGGGGCCGGCACGCTCTCGGTGGTCGGGCTTGACTGCCTCGACGGTACGCCGCTGCTCGACATCAAGCCCTATTACGCCTCGACCGACAGCGTGCCCGAGGCGGTGGTCGGCTGGCGCAAGCGCGAGGATTAGCGCCAAAAGGGCCCTAAAAAGGCCGGAGCGTATTTGTTCCGTAAGTTGAGAAGAATTGAGGAGCCCTTGAACGGGAACCTTTGAACCTCCCCGGCGCTTGCCCCGACGAATGATGGATCACGGGATTCATCGGGGAGGCTCACATGTCCGCCAAGTTCTTCACCGCCGGTTCGTTGGCCACGCTGATCGCCGCCGCCTTGTCATGTGGAACTGCGCAGGCGCAACCGAAGTTCGCCTTTAACTCACCGGCCGCGCCGCAATACGCGCCGATCGAGCAGAACGATCAGGCCGAGGACGCGCAGCTCGATCCGCGCCTGCAGCGGCAGGTCGTCAACTACGCCAGCAACGAAGCGCCCGGCACCGTCATCATCGATACCGCGCACACCTTCCTCTATTATGTACTCCGCAACGGCAAGGCGATCCGCTACGGCATCGGCGTCGGCCGTCAGGGCTTCACCTGGGCCGGTGTCAAGCAGGTTGCGAAAAAAGCTGAGTGGCCGGACTGGTATCCGCCGTCCGAGATGATCGCGCGCCAGCCCTATCTGCCGCGCATGGTGGCCGGCGGGCCGGGCAATCCGCTCGGCGCGCGCGCCATGTATCTCGGCGGTTCCGAATATCGCATCCACGGCACCAACGATCCGACCACCATCGGCAAGCGCGTGTCGTCGGGCTGCATCCGTCTCACCAATGAGGATGTGGAAGACCTTTACAACCGCATGCAAGTCGGCGCGAAAGTGATCGTGCTGCCGCAGAGCGCGCCGGCGCAGACCGCGCAGCAGGCGCCCAAGCCGGCGGCCAATGAGCGCATGTCCTGGAATGTCGACAGCGCGTCCAGCCTCTACTGATTTCCCCCTCAACCTCCAATGACTTGGCCCGGCGCTTGCGCCGGGCCATTTTTTTGTGCCGACGCGCAACGCACCTATTATTGATTTGAATCATCGCCGGGCCATCGCAACCGCTTTATCGAGGTAGGGCGATACTCTTGCGGCCGCGCCTCGACCGACGATGGGCGGCCGGCTCACACGATGCCAATTCACCGGGAGCCATCCAGATGCAACAGCCAAAGGTGCGGCCCAGCATGGGCCGTTGGTACATCCTCATTTTGATCAGCCTGATGTATCTGATTACGTATCTCGACCGCGTGAACATCTCGACTGCGGCGCCCGCCATTAGCAAGGAATTCGGCTTCGATAAGATCACCATGGGGGTGATCTTCAGCGCCTTCGTCTGGGCCTATGCATTGTTCCAGGTTCCCGGCGGCTGGATCGGCGACCGCTTCGGGCCGCGCAAGGTACTCACCGTCATCGTCGGCTACTGGTCGGTGATGACCGCGGCGACGGCGTGGGCCACCGGCGCGACCTCGTTCATCGTGCTGCGCTTCATGTTCGGCGTCGGCGAAGGCGGCGCCTTCCCCGGCGCGACGCGCGCCATGCAGCTGTGGTTCCCCAAGCACGAGCGCGGCTTCGTGCAGGGTATTACCCACAGCGCGAGCCGGCTCGGCGCGGCCATCGCGCCGCCACTGGTCGTCCTCATTATGACCACGCTCGGCTGGCGCTCGGTGTTTTACATCTGTGGAGCAGTCGGCCTGGTGTGGTCGGTGTTGTGGTATTTCGCCTATCGCGACCTTCCGGAAGACCACGCCTTGGTCAATGCCGACGAACTCAAAGCCATTCGCGGCACCGATGCGCAGGGCAATGCGCTCAAAGCCAACATCAGCAAGAAGCCGACCGTGCCCTGGGGCACCATGCTGCGTTCGCCCAACATGTGGGCGATCATGTGCGCCTACTTCACTTACGTCTATTGCCTGTGGATCTTCCTGAGCTGGCTGCCGTCTTACCTCATCGAGTTCCGCCACTTCACGCTGATCAAGGTCGGCATCTTCGCTTCGCTGCCGCTGTGGGCCGGTGTCGTCGGCGACACCGTCGGCGGGCTCGCCACCGACTGGCTGTTGGCCAAGACCGGCAACATCAAGCTCGCCCGCCGCGCGGTGGCGATCACCGGCATGCTGGGCTGCGCGATTTTCATCGTGCCGGCCGCGATGACCGAAAACGCCTATACCGCGGTCTATTGCCTGACCGTCTCGATGTTCTTCCTCGAATGCACCATCGGTCCGTCCTGGGCGGTGCCGATGGATATCGGCGGCGAACATTCCGGCACCGTGTCGGGCATGATGAACATGGCCGGCAACATCGGCGGCGCGTTATCACCGCTCGTATTCGGCGTGCTGGTCCAGTTCGGCTCCTGGCAAGCGCCGTTCATTGTCGCCGCCAGCCTGCTGGTGCTTGGCGCCGCGGTTTGGGCGTTCTGGCTCGATCCGGGCGCCTCGGCGGTCGAGAAGAAAGCCGCGCCGCTGCCCGCGGCAAAAGTTGCCGCCACCTGACGGAGACCAAGCGCGGCTCGCTTAACGCAGCGTGGCCGCGACCTCCGGAATATCGCGCAGCGGCGCCCCGATCGCCTGCATCAGCGTCACCGGATCGGCTTTGAGCCTCGCGCGCGGTGGGTCTTCCAGGTACGCGCCGAGAAAACGCGCGCGCGCAACCAGCGCCGATCCGAAGGCCCGCGCCTGCGCGTCATAGGCGGAAAGCGCCTTATCGATATCGGGCATCGCCTTAAGCGCATCGGTCAGCCAGGCCGCGTTCAACGCGGCCTTGGTGACGCCGGCGCCGACATGCGGCCGCGCGACGAAAGCCGCGTCGCCCAATAGCGCCACGCGTTCGGCGGTCACACGCGGCGACTCGAGATCGAAGATCGGCTGGAAGAACGGCGCGGGCGTGGCCTCGGTCAGTGCAATGAATTGCGGCGGCAGAATTGCCTTCGCTTCCGCCCGGAACGCGGCAAGGACCTCCGGCCGGATCAACGGCAGCGGAATGGCGACATGATGCCGGCCGGAAGCATCTGTGCACATGTCGCGCAGCGCCACCGCGTTCTCCGGATGATACCAGAGCCAGTTCATGCGCCGCCGTCCGGGCGTAAGGTCGTCGTCGGCGCCCGGCTGCAAATAGGCGAGGAACATTTCGCGCGGAGGCAGATAGAAGGCGTAGGACTCGAACAACTCGCCGCGCGCTTCTTGCGGAACGGCATTCTCGTCGATGACGCCGCGCCAGCCAACGTAACCGGCATAGACCGGCGCCGGAGCCGCCGGGAAGGCGCGCGCCCGCACGGTCGAATGCAGGCCGTCGGCGCCGATCAACAGGTCGCCTTCCATGTGTGTGCCGTCTGCAAAGATCGCCGTGAGGCCGCTTTCCCGCTGCACGATATCGTCGAGCTGCATGCCTGCCCGGTAACACGCATCGGGCAACTGCCGGCGCAGCGCGCGATAAAGCAGCGTCCACGAAGTCAGGATTTTGTCGAACGGCAGCTCGGCGATCACCGAGCCGTCGCGGTCGAGGCAGAAGCGCGAGGAGAACGACTGGCCGATCGATTGATCGACGACGATGCCGAGCCGGCGCATGACCTCGAACATCTCGACATGCGTGCCGATGCCGACGCCGCGGCTGGCGAGATCACCGGTGCTGCGCTCGCACACCGTCACCTCCCAGCCAGCCTGGCGGAGCAGCAGGCCCGCGAACAGCCCGCCGAGCGAGCCGCCGATGATCAATGCGCGACCCATCGTATGCACTTCGGTTGTTTCAGCTGGAGCGTAAGCTAACCGCGCTCATCGCGGCGGGCAATTTTTGCGGGGTTGGCACAGGGCCCCGGCGATCGGGTAAACTCGGCCGCAAGCTTGGGGAGACCTGCGTGTCCTTACGCATTTACGGCATTGCTCGCACCCGCGCGTTCCGCGTGCTTTGGGTGACAGAGGAACTCGGGCTCGCTTACGAGCACCTGCCGGTCGAGATCGGCGATGCCGGCGCCCGTACGCCGGAGTTTCTCAGCCTCAATCCCAACGGTCGCCTGCCGGTCATCGTGGATGACGGCTTTGTGCTGTTCGAGTCGCTGGCGATCACGCTTTACCTCGCCAAGAAGCACTCCCACGGCAAGCTCTATCCCGGCACGCTGGAAGGCGAAGCCGCGACTTGGCAGTGGACGTCGTGGGCACTCAACGAGGTCGACCGTGGCGTGAACATCTGGTCGCTGCATGCCGTCCGTTTGCCGCCGGCCGAACGCGATGCCGCAAGGCGCGACGAGGCGCTGAAGGTTCTGGCGGCGCCGTTCAAGGTGCTCGAGGCGGCGGTCGCGAGGCGGACGCATCTGCTCGGCGATGATTTCACGGTGGCCGATCTCAACGTCGCCGCCGTCATCAGCCGCGCGGCCGACATGGATCTTTCCGCCGTCCCCAACCTCAAGGCCTGGCTTGCGCGTTGCTTGGAGCGGCCGGCCGCGCGCAAGGCACTGGCACTCAAGACCATGGCCGACAACGAGACGCCGCCGGACGTCATCCGCCGTATCGCCAAGATCAATCGCTTGTGAGGCCGGGCGGCGCACCGTTGGCCGGCTGCGCTGGGCGGGCTATACGTTGCGCCTCTTTTGAAGGAGCGGCTTCATGCGGATAGCGGCTATGGCGGCGGGCGCGGTCGGCGGTTATTTCGGCGCGCGCATGGCGGCGACCGGCCACGACGTGTTCTTCATCGCGCGCGGTTCCAACCTCGCGGCGATGAAAGCGAACGGCCTCAAGCTTGAGAGCGTGCACGGCGATCTGCATCTGCCCAAGCCGAACGTCACCGACGACCCGAAAAGCGTCGGCCCGGTCGATATCGTGCTGTTCGCGGTCAAACTATGGGACACCGAGACCGCCGCCGAGCAGGCGCGGCCGCTGGTCGGCCCCAACACTCGCGTCATTACCTTGCAAAACGGCGTCGACAGCGTCGAGCGCATAACGCCGATTCTCGGGGAGGCGCAGACCGTCGGCGGCGCCGCCTATATTGCCACCGTGATCGCCGCGCCCGGCGTCATCAAACAGACCAGCCATTTCGCCAAGATACGTTACGGCCGCGCCGACAAGAAGCCCGACGCCATACTACAGGCCTTCACCGATGCCGGCAAAGCCGCCAAGCTCGACATCGACATCTCGCCCGACATCGACGTCGAACTGTGGGAGAAATTCATCTTCCTCACCGCCATGGCCGGCGCGACCGGAAGCACGCGTTCGCCCATCGGCGCGATCCGCAGCGATCCAGAATTGCGCGGCTTCTTCCGCGCGTTGATGCAGGAGGCCTACGCTGTCGGCAGGGCGAAGGGCGTGGCGCTCGCGTCCGACTTCATCGAAGGGCGGATGAAATTCTTGGATACGATCGAGCCCGGCATGAAGGCCTCGATGGCGCACGATCTGGAGCGCGGTAATCGCATCGAGCTCGACTGGCTCGCCGGCAAGGTACGTTCGCTCGGCCGCCAGTACAACATCCCGACCCCGGCGAGCGACGCGGTCTATACCGTGCTCAAACTCCACCGCATGGGGGGTCCGTAGCGGCGGCGAGCGGCCGCAACAGCAAGGACGCCGGCTGGCCGGTATGGCGCCGCTTCTTCTCGCATCGCGCCGGCGGCGGGCGGACAACCGGCGGTCGGCGGCACCGCCGGGCCGCGCGGGGTCCTCGGCTAAAGCCCTGAAAATACCGGGCAACTTTCCCCGCCCCGGCCAACGCCGGCGTCGCTATCAAACACTCATGAAAGAACCGACCGGGAACGGGGTTCTTATTACCGGGGCAGGATTGGCAGGCCCTGTCGTTCGTGCGACAAAACACCGGAGTACTCGATAACAGCCGTGCATCGGTCGGCGGCGGATATAGAAAAAGGGTTGGCACTAGACTAAAGATAATGGACGGCAAACCGCACCCTGAATAAACGACAAGAAAAATGCCCTGGAGGATACAGCCTTGTTCGGTACGCTTCTGAAAAAGCGGGACTTCTACGCCGGCGGTTTAATGACCCTGCTCGGCGCCGCGGTCACGCTCGACTCCCTCACCTATACCCTCGGCACCCTGACCCATATGGGGCCGGGCATGTTCCCCTTGATGCTCGGCATCACGCTGACCTTCGTCGGCGTGCTCATCCTGGGCGCCGCGATGGCCACCCCGCTCAGCGATAACGAACGCATTCTGCCGGCAAATCCGGAATGGTTCGCCTGGGGCTGCATTCTGGCCGGTCCGGTCGCGTTCATCATCCTCGGCGAATTTTTCGGCCTGGTGCCGGCGACTTTCGCCTGCGTTTTGATCCCTGCGCTCGGTGATCGCACCGCCACGGTGAAAGGCTCGGCCATTCTCGCGGCCGGCGTCACCGTCTTCGGCGTGGCGCTGTTCTCCTATGTGCTGAAGATCCCGTTTCCGTTATTCCGGTGGGGCTTCTGATGTTCGAAACCGCGCTTACCGATCTCTGGTACGGCTTTGGCGTCGCGCTCGAGCCGCACAACGTCATGTGGTGCTTCATCGGCGTGTTCGTCGGCAACATGGTCGGCGTGCTGCCGGGTATGGGCCCGCTGGCGACTATCTCGATCCTGTTGCCGCTGACCTTCGGCATCAAGCCGGTCGGCGCCATCCTGATGCTGGCGGGCGTTTTCTACGGCTCGCAATACGGCGGCGCGATCTGTTCGATCCTGCTCAATCTTCCGTGCCATCCACCGCACGCGGTAACGTGTCTTGACGGATTCCCGCTGACCAAGAAGGGCCGCGGAGGTGCCGCGCTGGGCATCACGGTCATCTCGTCATTTGTCGGCGCGTCGTGGGGCATCACCGAGATGATCTTCCTGTCGCCGATCCTGGTGGTGGTGGCGCTTAAATTCGGCCCATCGGAAATCTGTTCGCTGATGTTGCTCGGCCTCTTGGCCGGTTCGACGCTGGCGCGCGGTTCGCCGCTCAAGGGCGTCGCCATGACCGTTTGCGGACTGCTGATCGGCATCGTCGGCAGCGACATCGAAACCGGCACGCCGCGTTTCACCTTCGGCATTCCCAATTTGTTCGACGGGGTGGAAATCGTCGCGCTGGCGCTCGGCCTGTTCGGCATCGCCGAGTTCATGAAGAGCGTCAATCAGCTCTCCGAGATCGACACCAAATACACCAACGTCAAATTCAAGGATCTGCGCCCGACGCGCGACGAATTCCGCCGCGCTATCCCCGCCATGTTCCGCGGCACCATCATCGGCAGCCTGTGCGCCCTGATACCGGGCACCGGCCCGACTATCGCCTCGTTCATCTCCTACGCCACCGAAAAGAAGATTTCCAAGACGCCGGAGAAGTTCGGCACCGGTATGATCGAAGGCGTCGCCTGCCCGGAAGCCTCGACCCATTCGTCGGTGCAGGGCGATTTCATCCCGACCATGAGCCTTGGCATTCCCGGCGACGCGGTGATGGCACTGATCCTCGGCGCCTTGATGATCCAGGGCATCGTGCCCGGCCCGCAGTTGATCAGCGAGCATCCGGACATCTTCTGGGGCCTTATCGCCAGCTTCTGGATCGGCAACATCATCCTGGTGATCCTCAACGTGCCGATGATCGGCCTGTGGGTGAAGCTGCTAACTATCCCCTACAAATATCTCTATCCGAGCGCGATGTTCTTCGTGGCGATCGGCGTCTACTCGACCAACAACGACATGTTCCAGGTCGGCGAAGTCGTGCTCATCGGCTTGGTCGGCTATATCCTGCTGCTGCTCGACTTTCACCCGGCGCCGATCCTGCTCGGCTTCGTGCTCGGGCCGCGCTTCGAGGAAAACTTCCGCCGTGCCATGCTGATCTCGCGCGGCGACATTTTCGTGTTCGTCAAGCATCCGATCAGCGCCGTGTTCGTCGGCCTGTCCGCGTTGCTGATCGTCATGCAGATCGTCGTGCGGCTGCGCTCGCCCAAGGCGCTGCCGACCGAGATGGCATTGCCTAGCGACCACAAGGTTCCGGCCGAGTAACGCGCTAGCGGAAAACGGCCGGGCCCAGATAGGCGTAGGCGAGCAGGGCGGCCAAGGCCGCGATGAAAATCGCGGACGTGCGTTGGCCGACGCGGTCGGCCCAGTCCTCTGTTTCCGATTCCTGCGCGTTGCCGTCCGCCACCATGGCCGCAATACCGGGATCGTTACGCGCCCGACCAAAAATGGCCGCCCGCGAGCGGCGCGGCCATAAGTTTCAGCTTGGGTCAATGCCACCCGTTCCAGAGGGGAAGGGCGGCAAAGGCAAGTCTGCCCCGGCAGCGCGAGCGCGCGCTTTCATCCGGGTTATTGATTCAAATTAATGAACGAGGTTACGCTAACTGCTGGTTTTGACCCATGGGCGCGCCGGCCTCACGTAATGCGTTGGATCAGCATCCGTTCGTCGCGCGGCTGACGCAGCTTGTCGATCTCAAAGCCGCCGGTCTCAAGGCCCTCGACGATATCATCGACGGCGAACTGGTGATCCGCAAGCGGCGCGACCTGATCGCCGACGGCTACGAATATCGCAAGTTGTGCTTCGTCAAGGACGGCTACGCCGTGCGCTACAAGCTGTTGCGCAACGGCAAGCGGCAGATCCTCAACGTCATCCTTCCGGGCGATATCATCGGTCTGCCCGGCAGCTTCTATGAAAAGGCGGTCTACGCCGTCACCGCCATCACCGATCTGCGCATGAACGTCTGCTCGCTCGACGCCTACGTCCAGCTTTGCTACCGGCACCCGCAATACGGCCTCGCGTTGAGTTGGATCGCGGTGCAGGAGGCGACCACCTATGCCGAGCACGTCATCGATGTCGGCCGCCGCACGCCGGTCGAGCGGCTGTCGCATTTCCTGCTCGAGCTACACGCCCGCCTCAAGGCAGTCGGCCGCGCCGAGAAGGCGCGCTTTACGTTGCCGTTCTCGCAAGAGGTGATCGCCGACGTGCTGGGCTTGAGCGTGCCGCATCTCAACCGCATGATGCAGCAGTTGCGCGCGGAAAAGCTGATCGTCGACAACGAGCGTGTGGTCGAATTCCTCGACGCCGACGCGATGCAGTCGCTCGCCCATTTTCAGCCGCAGGCGCTGGCGCCGATCCCGCTCCCGGCGCGCACGGCCTAGACGAAACGCGGAATTGGCGTGCGCTGCGGCGTCGTGTCGGGCAGATCGACGAAGACTTCGTCGACATAGCACCAGCCCCAGCCTTCCGGCGGATCGTAGCCTTCCATGATCGGATGGCCGGTGGCGTGAAAGTGCTTGGTGGCGTGTTTGTTGGGCGAGTCGTCGCAGCAGCCGACATGGCCGCAGGTGCGGCACAGGCGCAAATGCACCCAGGGCGAGCCGGTCTTGAGGCATTCCTCGCAGCCGAGCGCGCTCGGCGTCACCTCGCGGATATCATGCACGTGCGGACAGTTCCGGTGGCTCATCGCACTCTCCCTCGCTTTCCGGCGCGGCGCGGCACCGTCGCCGCCATGACGCCCGCGCCGCCAGCGGCCAACACCGCGGCGCCGATCATGCTCGCCGCAAAACCCGAGGCATAAGACGCCAGCCCGGCGGCGAGCGCAACGCCGGCCAATTGCGCGCCGCGGCTCATGGCGTTGTTGATGCCGGAGGCGAGGCCCTCGTCGGCGTCGGCGACGCTCGACAGCACGGCAGCGGTGAGCGGCGCGACAAGTGCCGCCATGGCTAACCCAAGCAGGGCCAATGGCGCCAGCACACCGGGCGTGAGCGCAGCGTTGCGGCCGAGCGCCAGCCATAAAAACGAGACCGCAGCAGCGAGCGGCCCGGCAATCAACATGACACGCGCGCCGATCTTGTCGGCGAGGGCGCCGAACGGCCGCGACAGCAGGCCGACGCCGAGCGTGAACGGCAAAAAGACGAGGCCAGCCTGCGCCGGCGCCAAATGACGTCGATCGATCAGGTCGAACGACAGCACGAAGAACATGATGGCGAGGCCAGCATAGATCAGCAGCGTCGCCGCGTTGAGCCCGACGAAGGGACGATTGGCGAGAAGCCGCGGCGGCGTCATCGGCTGCGCGCTGGCGCGTTCCCAAAAGGCATAGCCGGCGAGCGCCGCCAGCCCGAGCCCGGCAGCGCCCAGGACCGGAATATTCGCGTCGCCCATTCTGCTCGGCCCGATCTGGCTCAGCGCCCAAGCGACGAGCGAAAGCGCGAGCGCCAAAATCGCCGCACCGGCGAGATCGAAGCGGCGGCGCTCGCGCACGTCGTCCGGCGCATGCATCATCAGCAGAACGATCGCCGCTACGGCCAGCGGCGGATTGATCGCGAACACATAGCGCCAGCTAAAACTTTCAGTCAGCCAGCCGCCGAGCACGGGGCCGCCGGCCGTGGTCAGCGCAGAAGCGGCCGCCCAGATTCCGATGGCGGCGCTGCGCTCCGGCTTGGGATAGGTCGCGCCGATCAGCGCCAGACTTGCCGGGGTGACAATGGCCGCCGACACCCCCTGCGCCACCCTGAGCGCGATCAGCCAGTCGATCGACGGCGCAAATACACAGGCCGCCGAGGCCAGACCGAACCCGGCGCAGCCGATGCCGAGCATGCGCGCCTTGCCGTGGACGTCGGCGAGCGCGCCGCCGATCAGCGTGAGCGCGGCCAGCGCCAGTACGTAGCCGTTGAGCACCCATTGCACCGAGGCAAGATCGGCGCCGAACGACGCGCGCAGCTTGGGCAGCGCCACCGTCAGCGCCGAGCCGTCGATGAAGGCCATCGACGAGGCAAGCACGCAGGCCGTGAGCACGATGCGCCGGCGCTGCGGTGCAATCTCGCGTCCGAGGGCGCGCGGATCAGGCTGCGCGGCGATCACGCCGTTGTCGCAGGGCTGCACGAAGGGCTGCGCCATAACGACCCATGCTTCGCATTTTTAACCGCCGCGCGCTAGAATTCCGCGGCGCGCGAATCATCGGGGCCGGTCATGCGGCGCATGCTCGACGAAGCGACCTACTACCTGGCCGCGCCGATCCGCTTGTTCGGGCGTTCGCGCTGGTTCCGCATCGCGTTTGGGGCCGTCTGCGTCACGGCCGGCTGCTTCGCCGCCACGCTGTGGGCGCTCAACCGCTTTATCCCCGCCGACACCGGCGTCGAGACGGCGCTGGCCATCATGAATCCGCCGCCGCCGCTGCAAGCCATCACCCGCTCCTCTTACGTGATCGCGCCGGTCGCGGTCGCGCTGGGCGCCATCCGGAGCAGCATGGACGCCGCGGCGCCACGCGAACTCGCCGGCAAGAACGACAATCCGGTGAGCAGCCTGCTGTCGAAAGCCGATATCGGCATCACCGTCGCGCGCGGCGCATTTGCCGTCAGCGGCCGACCCAACGAGCTTGCGATCAGCACGCCAATCAACGGCACCTTGCGCGTCACTGGACAGATCGCCACGCAGGCCGGCAACATCACCGGCACGCTCACCGGCCTGCTCGACCGCTCGCTCGGCAACGGTGTCGGCAAGCTCACCAGCAAGGTGCTCGACCAGCACGCCGATCTGCGCGGCAATGTGGTGGTGCATTCGCGGCCTGCGATCACCGCCAATTGGCGGCTGGAGCCCAATCTGACGTCGCAGGTCACGCTCGCCGACAGCGCGGTCACGCTCGCCGGACTCAAAATCACTGTCGCGAGCGAAGCGAAGCCCTTGATCGACCGCGAGGTCAACGCGCAGGTCGCCAGTCTGCAGACGCGATTGCGCAACGACCCCTTCATCGAGCGCGCCGCGCGCGCACAGTGGGCCAAGATGTGCCGCTCGATCCCGCTCGGCGGCGACAAGACCGGCCTGCCGCGGCTGTGGCTGGAGATGCGCCCGGTGCGCGCCGCCGCCGCGCAGCCGCAGATCGACGGCCGCAACGTCACGCTCACCATCGGCGTGGTGGCCGAGACGCGCATCACGCCGGCGCAGAGCAAGCCGGACTGCCCGTTCCCGGCCCAGATCGAACTGGTGCCGCCAATGGACAACGGCCGCGTCTCGGTCGGCGTGCCGATCGACGTGCCGTTTACCGAACTCAACAAGCTCCTGGAAGCGCAGCTCAAGGGGCATCATTATCCCGAGGACGGCAGCGCTCCGGTCGACGTCGAGGTGCGCGGCGCGAGCATCGCCGCCGCCGGCGACCGGCTGCTGATTTCGCTGCGCGTGAAGGCGCACGAGAAAAAGAGCTGGTTCGGCTTCGGCGCGGGAGCGACCGTGAACATCTGGGGCAAGCCGGCGCTCGACGCCAAAAACCAGGTGCTGCGCTTCACCGATCTGTCGGTGGCCGTGGAGTCGGAAGCGGCCTACGGCCTGCTTGGCGCCGCCGCGCGCGCCGGCATCCCCTACCTGCAAAACGCGCTGGCCGACAAAGCGGTGGTCGACCTCAAGCCGTTCGCCGCCGACGCCAAAAAGAAGATCGGCCTGGTGCTGGCGGATTTCGAGAAAAGCAGCGAGGGCGTGCGCGTCGCCACCGCGATCAACGACCTGCGCCTCACCGGCATCGCTTTCAACTCGGCAACCCTGCGCGTGATCGCGGAGGCCGACGGCACCGCCGCGGTAGCGGTCAGCGATCTGCCGCGGATGTGACCGGGGCCGCTGCTGCTATCCATTCCCCCGCATTGACACCCCCGCCCCCTCGCCTACATTAAAGCCAGTTCCGAGGGGTGCCCCATATTGGGCTGAGAAAAACCCTTTGAACCTGATCCGGGTCATGCCGGCGAAGGGACGGAAAGATGAACCCGCTGCAATCTCGCGTACCCGTTCCCGCGTGCGTCAGCGTTATCGGCGCCGGCATTGCCGGTACGTGGCAGGCGCTGATGTTCGTCAAAGCCGGCTGCAAGGTCGCGCTGTACGAACGCAGCGACCCGTCGCTGACTCAGGCGACCGGTCATTGGGCGGGCGGCATGCTGGCGCCCTATTGCGAAGGCGAGACTGCGGAATACCTGATCACCCGTCTGGGCCTGCGCTCGCTTGATCTGTGGCGCGAGACACTGCCTCAGGCCCGCTTCAACGGCTCGCTGGTGGTCGCGCATGCGCGCGACCGCGCCGACATGGATCGCTTCGATCGGCTTGCCGGCCCGCACCAGCGGGTCGGCGCCGACGACATCGCCGAGCTCGAGCCCATGCTCGCCGGCCGCTTCCGGGAAGGGCTGTTCTTCACACAGGAGGGCCATGTCGACCCGCGACAGGCGCTGCCGGCTTTGCACGATGCGCTACGCGCGTCCGGCGTTCCGATCAAATTCAAATCGGCGGCCGCGCCGGACGATTTCGACGGCGTTGTGATCGATTGCCGCGGCATCGCCGCGCGCGACGACACCTGCCCCGATCTGCGCGGCGTCAAGGGCGAGATCATTATCGTCGAGGCGCCCGAGATCGCGCTCTCGCGTCCCATCCGCCTGGTCCATCCGCGCTGGCCGCTCTATATCGTGCCGCGCTCCGGCAACAGGTTCCTCATTGGTGCGACCTCCATCGAAGCCGACGACGAGCGAGTCAGCGTGCGCTCTGCGCTGGAACTGTTGACCGGCGCCTACGCCATACACCCGGCCTTTGGCGAAGCGCGCATTGTCGATATGGGCGCCGCCCTGCGCCCGGCCTTCCCCGACAACCTGCCGCGCGTCACGGTCGACGACACGCGCATCACCGTGAACGGGCTTTACCGTCATGGTTTTCTGCTGGCGCCGGCGGTCGCCGAACTCACCGTCGCGCACGTGCTCGGCGAGCGCACCGACAACGAGGTGGTGCGATGCTCGTGATCGTCAACGGCGAGCGCACGGAGATTGCAGCGACCGACCTGCGCGGCCTGCTCGGCGAGCTGGATTACCCCGGCACGCAGGTCGCCATCGCGGTGAACTATCAGGTGGTGCCGCGCGCGCGTTGGGGCGAAACCGCGTTGAACAGCGGCGATCAGATCGAGATCATCACGCCACGGCAAGGAGGATAAGCAATGCTTCCGTTCGTCCCCGCGCAAGCGGGGACCCAGAGCCACAAGTGCTGGATTCCCGCTTTCGCGGGAATGAGCGGGAAGTTGCAGGACGCAAGACCATGGTGAGCTTCTACGACAAAGAATTTTCCTCACGCCTGTTGATCGGCACGGCGCTTTATCCCTCGCCGGCCATCATGCAGCAGGCCGTGCGCGCCTCCGGCGCGGAGATCGTGACGGTCTCGTTGCGGCGGGAATCCTCCGGCGGTCGCATCGGCAATGCCTTCTGGGACCTGATCCGCGAACTCGGCGTCACCGTGCTGCCGAACACCGCCGGCTGCCGCAGCGTGCGCGAGGCGGTGACGACCGCGCAGCTCGCGCGCGAGCTGTTCGGCACGTCCTGGATCAAACTTGAGGTGATCGGTGACGATGAGACCTTGCAGCCGGACCCGATCGGGCTGGTGGAAGCCGCGCACATCCTGATCAAGGACGGCTTCGAGGTGTTCCCCTATTGCACCGAGGATCTGACCGTCGCACAGCGCCTGCGCGACGCCGGCTGCCGCGTCATCATGCCGTGGGCGGCGCCGATCGGCAGCGCGCGCGGCATCACCAACCGCGAGGCGCTCAAGCTCATGCGCGCGCGGCTGCCGGACGTAGCGCTGGTGGTGGATGCCGGGTTGGGCGCGCCGTCGCACGCCGCCGACGCGCTCGAACTCGGCTACGACGCCGTGCTGCTCAACACCGCCGTCGCGAAAGCCGGCGATCCGATCGCCATGGCCAAAGCCTTCCGGCTGGCAGTCGAGGCCGGCCGCACCGCTTACGAGGCCGGGCTGATGGGCGCGCGCGACTTCGCCTCGCCGTCAACGCCTGTGGTTGGGGCACCGTTCTGGCATGCCGTATCCTGATCGCTTCTACCCCGTCGTCGACGGCGTCGCCTGGGTCAGTCGGCTGGCCGCGCTTGGCGTCGGTACGATCCAGTTACGCGTGAAGGACCTCACCTACGATGAAGCCGCGGTGCTGATGCGCGAGGCGCTTGCCGTGGCGGGGAACGCCAAGCTCGTCGTGAACGACTATTGGCGCGCCGCCATCGACGCCAAGGCGCAGCATCTGCATCTCGGCCAGGAGGATCTGGCGGATGCCGACGTTCCCGCCATCCGCCGCGCCGGCCTGACGCTCGGCCTGTCCACGCACGACGAGGCCGAGCTAGAGAACGCACTGCGTCACGCACCCGATTACGTCGCGCTCGGACCGATCTATCCGACCACGCTGAAGGTGATGCGCTTCGGCCCGCAGGGGCTGGATCGCATCACACAATGGAAGAAGCGCATCGGAACCATGCCGCTGGTCGCCATCGGCGGCATCACGCTCGAACTGAGCCACGCGGTCTATGCCGCGGGCGCCGATTCGATCGCCGTCGTCAGCGACGTCACCCAAAACAGCAACCCAGATGCGCGCGTGCGCGCCTGGCTTGGCCTCGCCGCGCAGGCGGCGTAATAGACACGACCGGTAAAGCCCATGGACGCCCCCGCATCGCAAACGATCCATCTGCGCGGCTGCCCTCGCATTGACACCCCCGCTCCCTTGCCTACATTAAACTCAGTTCCGAGGGGTGCCCGGTTAGGGCTGAGAAAAACCCTTAGAACCTGATCCGGGTCATGCCGGCGAAGGGACAGGACACTTCGATGGAACCAGCGCTGACCATTGCGAGGTTGATGGGCCCGGTGCTCGCTGTCATCGGCATCGGCATGTTGACGAACGGGGTCGTCTACCGCCAGATGGCCGGCCAGTTCCTGACCCTCTATCCGATCATCTACTTGTCCGGCATCCTGGCCCTGCTCGCCGGCCTCGCCATCCTCAACAGGCACCACGCCTGGACGCGCGACTGGCGCAGCCTGATCACCGCCGTCGGCTGGATCGCCACCTGTGCCGGCACCTTCCGTATCCTGGCGCCGCAATTCGTCACCTATGTCGGCGGCACCATCTTCACGCACGGCGGTTTTTTCGTCGGCGCCGGCATCGTCTTGCTCGCGCTCGGCGGCACCCTCACCTTCAAAGGCTACGCGGCATGAGCGCCGCAGCACTTCAGTTGGAGACAAGACAATGAACAAGCCCGTCACCTCCGCCGATCTGGTCACCCCGAAAGTCACGACCGGTTCACTGCCCGCCTCGCGCAAGGTCTACGCGCGGCCTGACGCGGCGCCCGAGTTGCGCGTGCCGGTGCGCGAGATCATCCTCGAAGCGGGCGCCAAGGAACCGAACCTGCCGGTCTACGACACCACCGGCGTCTATTCCGATCCGGACGCGACCATTGACGTTGAGAAGGGCCTCGCCCGCACCCGCATCGAGTGGGTGAAGGCGCGCGGCGGCGTCGAACAATACGAAGGCCGGCCAATTCAGCCCGTGGATAACGGCAACGTCACCGGCAAGCACTTGGCGCGCAATTTCCCCAATACACCGAAGCCGTGGCGGGCTGTCGCCGTTCGTTCCCGCGAAAGCGGGAACCCAGGAGCCGAGAACTCGGAGCGCGCAGCTCTGGGTCCCCGCTTGCGCGGGGACGAACGGGGTGAGAGCCATCACCCCCTCACCCAATACGAATGGGCGCGGGCCGGCATCATCACCAAGGAAATGATCTACGTCGCCGAGCGCGAGAATCTCGGCCGCAAGAAGATGCTCGACCGCGCCGAAGCTGCGCTCGCCGACGGCGAACAATTCGGCGGCGCCCTGCCCGCTTTCGTGACGCCTGAATTCGTGCGCAGCGAAATCGCGCGCGGCCGCGCCATCATCCCGTCCAACATCAACCACGCCGAATTGGAGCCGATGATCATCGGCCGCAATTTCCTGGTCAAGATCAACGCCAATATCGGCAATTCGGCCGTCACCTCCTCGGTCGAAGAAGAAGTCGAGAAGATGGTGTGGGCGATCCGCTGGGGCGCCGACACGGTGATGGACCTCTCCACCGGCCGCAACATCCACAACACGCGCGAATGGATCCTGCGCAATTCGCCGGTGCCGATCGGCACCGTTCCCATTTATCAGGCGTTGGAGAAGGTCGACGGCGATCCGGTCAAACTCGACTGGGAATGCTACAAGGACACGCTCATTGAGCAGTGCGAACAGGGCGTCGACTATTTCACCATCCACGCCGGCGTGCGCCTCGCCTACGTCCCCCTCACCGCCAACCGCGTCACCGGCATCGTTTCTCGTGGCGGCTCGATCATGGCGAAGTGGTGCCTGTCGCGGCACAAGGAATCGTTCCTGTACGAGCGCTTCGACGAGATCTGCGACATCATGCGCAAGTACGATGTGTCGTTCTCGCTGGGCGACGGCCTGCGCCCCGGCTCGATCGCCGACGCCAACGACCGCGCGCAGTTCGCCGAGCTGGAGACGCTGGGCGAACTCACCAAGATCGCCTGGGACAAAGGTTGCCAGGTGATGATCGAAGGCCCCGGCCATGTGCCGCTGCACAAGATCAAGATCAACATGGACAAGCAGCTGAAAGAATGCGGCGAGGCGCCGTTCTACACGCTCGGGCCGCTCACCACCGACATCGCGCCGGGCTACGACCACATCACGTCGGGCATCGGCGCCGCCATGATCGGCTGGTTCGGCTGCGCCATGCTCTGCTACGTGACGCCGAAGGAGCATCTCGGCCTGCCCGACCGCGACGACGTCAAGGACGGCGTGATCACCTACAAGATCGCGGCGCACGCGGCCGACTTGGCCAAGGGCCACCCGGCGGCACAACTGCGCGACGACGCGCTGTCCCGCGCGCGCTTCGACTTCCGCTGGCAGGACCAGTTCAACTTGGGGCTCGATCCGGAGACGGCGCGCGAATTCCACGACGAGACGCTGCCCAAGGAGGCGCACAAGGTGGCGCACTTCTGCTCGATGTGCGGGCCGAAGTTCTGCTCGATGAAGATCACGCAGGATGTGCGCGACTATGCGGCCGGGTTGAACGAGAAAGAACAAGGCATGGCGGCGATGAGCGACAAGTTCAACGCCATGGGCCAGCAGGTCTATGTCGATGCGGAGAAGGTGAAGGAAAGCAACAAGGCGCTGTAGTCTTTCCGTTCGTCCACGCGATCCAAACACCGTTCATCCCCGCGATAGCGGGGACCCAGTTCTTAAGCCAAAAGCCTGGATTCCCGCTTGCGCGGGAATGAGCGGGTGGCGCATCGGCCTTGACGCGTCACTGCCGCAGCCTTGAACCTGCAAGCCCCGTCGTGCGACCAATGGTCCAAGGAACCCGCGCGGCAAGGCGCGCGTTTTTTGGCATTGGGGGTGACATCATGAAGCCGTTTACCGCAGCCGTCCTCGGCGCAACTCTTCTTTACGCCCCGCTCGCGGCGCCCACGGCCTTCGCGCAGACGCCGCCGGCGGTCGCGAAAATCAACGCCTATGTCGGCTGCCTCAACCGGCTGTCGGCGCGCGCCTTCGATTCACGCGCGCGCTATTTCTCATGGGCGGCAAAGAGCGGCCCGACCGGCCATGAGCGCATCATCTACGGCCTCTACACCATCTACGACACCTCGGATTGCGCAAAGAACGTCGACAAGGCCAACGCGCTGGAGCCGCATGACGCCGAGCTTGAAGCTGCCGCTACGACTTACGCCACGGCCGCGGCCAAGCTCGGCTTGCTGCTCAAGGAGGCCGACGACTACTACACGCAAGCTGACTACAAGGACGACAAGATGGCCAAGGGCAAGACGCTGCATCCGCTGCTCGTCGCCGCCTGGGACGCGTTTGCCGCCGCCGACAAGAACCTGCGCGGCGGCGTCGAGGCCATCAACGACAAACGCGCGCTGGAGAAGCTCGCCGCCATCGAGCAAAGCGAAGGCCGCAAGGCGCACTACCATGTCCAGGCGCTGATGATCCAGGCCAAGCGCCTGCTGCGCGCGGAGGACCAGGCCAAGCCCGACCTCGCCGCGATCACGCAGGCGCTCGCCGATTACGAGACCGTCGTCAAGGAGTCCGAACAATTCGCCGCCGGCGGCGCCGACGGCAAGATCGGCTCGTTCTTCATGAACAACGCCAAGTCGTTTCTGGTCACGGCCAAGGCGCTGATGCGCCGCATCCGCGATCACGTGCCATACAGTTCTGGCGACAGGATGATGCTCGGCAACGCCATGAGCGGCTGGATGGTCGAGGGCTCGCCGCCGCGGCTGTTGCGCGACTACAATCAGCTGGTCGACGCCTTCAATCGCGGGGCGAATATCTAGCGGGCGGGAGATCACATGCGCGTTGCTTTATTGCTGCTGTCTTTGCTGGCCGGCGGCGCGTGGCCGCTGCCGGCCGCGGCCAACGATCCAAACGCGGCGCCCAAGCCGGTTCCGGTCGCCGATTTATTCAAGGCGGTCGCCGGCAAATGGGCCTGGGAGGGAACGAGCTGCAGCGACAGCGCGCATACTTTGTCGTTCTCCGCCGATCACGCGCACATGACATACAAGGCCGGCAAACCGTTCAAGAGCGCCACCGGCGCCATGACCGACACGAGCCGCTATAACGTCCTTTATGCCGAGGACAACAAGATCACGATGTATCTCGAAGGCGAGACACGCCGCACCGGCAACGGCGACCGCGTGATCTGGGTGCTCGTCCTGCAGAATCCGGATACCTATGCCTGGCGCCGCACCGATTGGGCGGCCGACAGCGTGACAAAGAAAATCTTGCGCTGCGCGCCGTGAACCGGGGCGCTGGGCGAGCAGGTTTATGTCGACGCGGAGAAGGTGAAGGAGAGTAATAAGGCGTTGTGAACCTAGGAAGAGCTTACGTTGCGCTTAAGAGTATAATCCTGAGGCGCACTGCCCCGTGGATTTTCAATTACCCGAATCTCGTCACCACTTTCGCTTAGAACCATCAGAAACTTTGTACTTCCGTCTGAGGAATCAAGCAGACTTCGCACCTGATCACCTTCGCGGGAACGTACTAGCATGCCTTCAATGGCATGGCCCCAAATCTTCCCCGTGTATTCAACCCGATATTTTACTTTTTGAGGTGGTGTAACTCCCGGCGATAGCACCATCGCGAGGGGAAGGGCGCCCTCATTCGGCGTCACGCGGGCGGGAGGAGATGCGCCGCTCTCCGCCCGCTACTTCACCGTAATCGCCAAGCCGCTGAGATCGACATTGACCTGCAGGCCGATCTGCTTGCCGGACAGCGTCAGCCGCGCGCCCTTCTCGTTTTGCAGTACGATGACCTGCCCGCCGGCGCCGAGCGCGGCGCCGCCGCCGACGGCGACATAGACGCCGGAGACGTCGTACGGGCCGCGGATGTGGGTGACGGTGCCGCTAAAGCTCGTGCGCGAGGCGCCGAACACCAGGCCGGCGCTCAGGCCCCCGACCGTGACCGGATAGACCTTGTCGTGGAAAAACAGCGCGCCGTCGCCGCCCGAGGCGCCGACGAACCAACCGCCTTTCAACACCGCGAAGCGGATGGTGCCGCTGTCGGCGCGCGCGGCTCCCGGGGCGCAAACGCCGGCGAGCAGGGTCAGCGCGATCGAAGCCGCCCGCAGCCCGGATGAAAGGCGCATGTGGTCCTCCCTTTGGTTTTTGCAGGTGTTCGCCCTGCCCGTCCCAGCGGATCGATCATGGAGCGCCACGCGCCGCGCGGCAACAGCATATCGTTTCAATCGGTTGCACCGCTGCCGAAATGCGGTGGGCTTCGCTTCCGCTAGCCCACCCTACGTTGGCTACAACAAAACCAGGAATCGGGTGCCCAAATCGGGTGTCCCTGTGCCGTCGTGGTCCCCATTGTCCTCCGCAACACCTTGGAGGGCTCCATGAACTTCCGCATCACCGGCCTGCCGGCCGAACAATTCGCGCACCTGTTCACGCTGACGGACGCCGAACTCGCCGCGCACGGCGCGCTGCGCAAGATCGCCGACGGGCCGCGCCCGTGCCGCGTCAGCCTCACCGATGCCGAGCCGGGCGACGAGGTGATCCTGGTCAACCATGAGCATCACGCCGTCGCCTCGCCTTACCGCATGCGCTTTGCCATCTTTGTGCGGCCGGGCGAAAAAACCTTCGACGCCGTCGACAGCGTGCCCGTGCAGTTGCGCCGGCGCACGCTGGCGGTGCGCGGCTTCGACGCTCATGGCATGATGACCGGGTGGGAGTTGATCGAAGGCATTTGGCTGGAACAAGCGATCGAGCGGCAGTTCGCCAACGGCACCGCGCAATACCTGCACATTCATTTCGCCGCGCCCGGCTGCTACGCGGCACGAGTCGAGCGGGCGTGAGCAACACGCCCCTTGACATTTATTCGCACTTATATACTTGAGTTAGCGAGTCGCGGAGGTAAAACGCGAGTCCCATCAAGTAGATAGGTGCCAACCTAGAGAGGTTGGCCCATGTCGGGTGAATATGTTCCGAAGGTCGTCACGCCTGATGAAATCAGGACGGCAATTAGGGCTGAGATTGAGGATTACTTTTCTTGCCCTTCTCAATCCGGTCCAGCGCCTCACGAAACAGCCTTAAGGTGGATAATTGGAGGAGTGCTGAAGCGCGTGTTTGAGCAACCATCTCCTTCGTAGGAGTGCCTCTGGCGTTAGAGTTACTTGGTCGGAATGAATGTGTGGCCTGATATTGCTGAGAAGTTGAGGCATGGCAAAAGACCCAACAAAAGACCCTGAATTTAAGCGCGTTCTAGGCAACCTATTGAGCGCGCCGCCAAAGCCTCATTCAGAAATGAAATTAGGCAAAAAGCGAGTCTCAAAACGGAAAAAGAAGAAATAAGACAGCAAGACGAATGTTATAGGTTCAGCCTAATCCCAGATGCTTACGTAAAAGCTTACGAACAACGCCAATTATCTCGCGCATACCCTCCAAATAATGGTCCCTTAAGAGGGACGATTCTACTTGCGCTAAAGCGAATTGTTCGAGGCTGTTTAGTTCGTTGAGAAGTTCCTTCTTGTGCGGGTGGACACTGGCGAGAGCTAAAAGAATAATTCTGATTCCGTGCAGGTTGCCGGATTCACGGTCCTCTATCTCGCCAGGCCCTAACTTATTTGGTTCGTTCATGGCGGTTCCTCCATGCGAGGAATTTACGCGCCAAATGCTTGCGAGTCTTGGGCTTAATTAGGCCGTCGATACGTGAGGCGCTTGCCTTCGATACCCTTAAGCGCAAGTGCCGCACGCTCCACGTCGTTAGTGCCGACGCCAGAACGGTTTGAATAGCGGAATGAAAATTCGTTCAAATAACGCTGCAAATGTTGTTCGCCGCAGAAATGATAGACGCCGACCATTCCTTTTTTGAAAATGCCAAAAAAGTTCTCAACGTTGTTCGTGGTGTAGCCGTCCTCGTTCACGTATTCGGCGGCTGTGTGGTGAACTTTCTGATGGTCACGGAATTGCTGCCCGGCGAAGCCATAAAGGCGGCTTTCATCAGTAACGAGAGTCGTGCCGCGATGAACGTTTGTGTAAAGAATTTCTCCGACCTTCTCGGCGGTCGCGGTCTTGACCACAAACGCGCGAGCTTCACCATTGGCGGGGTTAACTAGCGCAACAACACTAGACTTATTGGAGTGGCCTTTCTTGTAGCTTTTCGCGCGCTTGGACGTGTTGCCGTAATAGGTTTCATCAGCTTGCACCTGATGGCCTACGCCGCCCATGCCGGTCTTAGGATTGGGATTGGACATTGCCTCGCGGATGCGATGGCAAAGAAACCACGCCGACTTGTAGGTAATGCCGATCATGCGGTGCAGCTGATGGGCCGACATGCCCTTTTTACTGGCCGACAAAAGGTGGATTGCCAGCAGCCATTTATGGACCGGGATATGCGAGCGCTCCATGACTGTGCCAGTGCGAGCCGTGAACTTGTCGCGGCAATCGTTGCAAAGGAACATTCCGGCCTGTGTTTCGCCGCCCATGCGATGAACGTTGACCGAACCACAATGCGGGCATGTCACTCCATCCGGCCAACGGGAGGCCTCTAGATGGGCAATGGCTGCCTTTTCGTTAGTGAACTGGGGTGCAGAAATGTCGGACATGACGGTTTCTCAAATTTGGATTGGGCCTAATGGCCAGCCGATTGATCCTGAGGTGGTGGCAGAGTTGCTGCAATTAGGAGCGCGAGCCCGCGAAGCTGAGCGTCGGTTAGGGCTATCAGCAAGTGTTCTCCGCCCTTCCCAACAACATCCAAGGCGAAGCCTGACGCAATTTTGCTTACCGATATTCCGGTGGCTGTGTGGGTTGGTTTCATGGCTTTCGTCCCTGTCCCGATCTTTATGGCATGAACAGTCTGCTAAGTCAAGTATATAAATGCGCATTTATTCCTAGCTAGGATTATATTCAGATCGTCTCCTCCGCGTGAGGGCGCTCTCATGAGGCGTCGTGCGGGCGGGAGGAGATGCGGCGCCCGCGGGCGCGAGGGTACGCTCCTCGCGCCTCCGGGAGGCCCCGGGTAGCCGTCCGCTCCAACTACGTTGGGCTGCCTTCAATGGCCGGACGCGGTGCGGACGAAGGCGGGCGAAAGCCCGCCGGATCGGGTCGAGCCAAAAGCCGCCCGGGTCGGCGCCCGGAAGTTACGGCCCCGGGGACGGAAATCGCCGCGATCGAGCCCCGAGAGGCGCCCGCGGTCCTGGCAACAGGGCCGCGGCAAGACGGAAAGACTGGTGCGCCACTCGGTGCTCCATCCCCTCATCTTGCGCGAGGGGAAAAAGCTTGTCCCCGCGCAGGCGGGGAAGACGACGGCCTACCCGGGGCCGCAAAGAATACGGGCGGCGGAGCGTTGGCTTCTCCTGTCATTCCGGGGCGCGAGCCACAAGCGCGTTTACGCGCGTCTTCGACGCGCTATGCGAGCGAACCCGGAATCCAGAGATGCAGACACTGCGCGGGGTTCTGGATTCCGGGTCCGGCGCTAATGCGCCGTCCCGGAATGACAATGGATGGGCTGTTTGACAATCGAATCGGGACGGCGAACGAGCGAAGCCGCTACTTCAGCGACAACGCGAGCCCGCTCAAATCGGCGCTGACGATGAGGCCGGTCTGCCCGCCCGAGAGCGTGAGCACCGCGCCGCTCTGGTTGGTCAGCACCACCGCCTGCGCGCCGCGCACGACGGCCGCGCCGGCGCCGGCCTGGCCATAGACTCCCGCGACGTCAGATGGCCGGCGGATATTGCTGACGGTGCCGTGGAAACGCGTCTCCGACGCGCCGAAGGTGAAGCCGTAGCTTAAGCCCCCGATCGACAGCGGATAGCTGCGGCCGTGGAAATGCAGCACGCCGCTGCCGGCCGAGCCGCCGATCACGAAGCCCGCCTTGAAGATCCGGATGCTTATGGTGCCGCTGTCGGCGCGCGCGGCGGACGACGCGGCCACGGCTGTGAAGGCGACGGTCAAGGCGATTAGGGCAGCGCGAAATCCGAATGAGAGGCGCATGGTTGTATCTCCTTTTGGGTTTCCTGTTGCAGCCTGCGTGAAGCGTTCCCTACTTGCCCGCCGCCTTGCGCAGCGCCGCGTTGATGCGGTCCTGCCAGCCGGGGCCGTCAGCTTGAAAAAAATCCAGCACGTCGCGGTCGATGCGCAGTGACACCGTCTCCTTGGCGCCGGGAATCGCCGGCGCCGCCGGCGGCAGATCGGCCGGCTTGGTGGTCGCCGCCTTGAAGGCCTTCTCGGCCTCGGAGCGGCTGTCGCGGATGGGTCCCCGTGCCATGCGGCCTTATATCATATTCGCGTATGACTCTGTCTTCCCCTGTACTTAGGGGCAGAAGAATTAAAGATTCTTTTGTGCGATCCTTGCTATCATCCCTCGTGCAATTGTCGAGGCCGCAAAATGTTCCGCCTCGCCGTGTCCATCGTGTTGAGTGCGTTGCTGCTCGCGCAGCCCGCCGCCGCGCAAAACTGGCTCGCCCCGCGCTACGCGCCGACCGCGCCGGACGTCGCTCCCGGCATCGACCATACCGCGCGCGACGCCGACCTGCCGCCGGAGCTGCGCCGTACCTCGGTGTTCTACCGCAGCGACTATCCAGCCGGCACCATCATCGTCAACACCGCGGACCGCTATCTCTACCTGGTCATGGGCAACAACGTCGCGCTGCGCTATGGCATCGGCGTCGGCCGCGACGGCTTCCAGTGGGGCGGTATTCACGTGATCACGCGCAAGATGGAATGGCCAGATTGGACGCCGCCGCCGGAGATGATCGAACGCCAGCCTTATCTGCCGCGCTTCATGGCAGGCGGCCCGGGCAACCCGCTCGGCGCGCGCGCGCTCTACATCGGCACCACGGTCTACCGCATCCACGGCACCAACGCGCCGGAAACGATCGGCCAGGCCGTGTCGTCGGGCTGCTTCCGTCTGGTCAACGACGACATCATCGATTTATACAGTCGCGTGCCGGTCGGCACCAAGGTTGTGGTGCAGCACCAGTAGCGAACGTCACCGCTTGAACAAGCCCATGATCTCGGCCTTCGCCAACGTCGCAAAATGCAGATTGAAGCCAACCACGGCGGGCGAGGTGTCGGCGGCGACGTCGAGTTTGTCCTTGCTCACAGCAAACACCGTGAACAAATAGCGGTGCGGATGGTCGCCTTCCGGCGGGCACGGACCAAGGTAGCCGCTGGCGCCCAGTTCGGTACGCGTCTGCAGGGCGCCCGCCGGCAGCTTGCCGCCCGGATTGCCGGCGCCGGCCGCGAGTTCGCTGACATCAGCAGTGATGTTCACCACCACCCAGTGCCAGAAGCCCGAGCCGGTCGGCGCGTCCGGGTCGAAACAGGTGAGCGCAAAGCTCTTGGTGCCCGCCGGAGCGCCCGACCATTTGAGATGCGGTGAAATGTTGCCGCCGGCGCAGCCGAATCCGAAATTCGCCGACAGGATGTGATCTTTGCCGAGATAGTCGCCGTCCTTGAAGCTGTTGCTGGTGACCGTGAACGCCATGTTAACGTCTCCTCTGCATCCGTTATTGCGCAAAGCGTAATCCGCTCGGGACAAATCGCAATGCCCTCCTCGCCGATCAACCTGTTCGACGCCGCGATTTATCTCGCCTTGTTCGTGGCCGTCGTCATGGGCTTCATGTCCGGGCTGCTGCGCAGCCTGGCGACGATCTTCGGCTATCTGGCGGCGGCGCCGGTCGCGGTCATGCTGACGCCCCTGGTGTCACAATCTTTCACCAAGCTGCTGCATCTGCCGCCGACCCAGCCCTGGATCGAATTCGTCGCCATCTTTCTGGTGGCCGGCCTGGCGCTGGGTGCGATGTGCCGGGCCGCGGTCAACGAACTGGTCGGCGCGCAGGTGAGCATTCCCGACCGCGTCGCCGGCGCGCTGCTCGGGGCGGTCCGCGTCGGTCTCCTGGCCATCGTGCTGGTGCTGGTGTTCGACCGCATCATCCCGCCTGGACGTGACCCGGCTTTCCTCAGGGGTTCGCAATGGCGGCCGGTGCTGTCGAATTTAGGCCGACAAGGCCTGCAGACTCTGCCGCCCGACGTCGAAGCTTACATCGATCGCATGAAAAGACAGCGGGGCCTGTGAACCGCGGCGGTGGTCAAGGGCATCGCAACTTTCCGTGCCATCGTTCATTATTGCGGGTACATTGACGCCTTGAACCCTTGAATCGCCAGAGGTGTGCCATGTCCGAAGTCACGTACGAGATCGTCGAGCATGACGACGGCTGGGCCTACAAGGTCGGCGGCGTCTTCTCCGAGCCGTTTCCGACGCATGCCGCAGCCCTCAAGGCGGCGCAGGCCGCCGCCGCCGAGCAGAAGACCCCCGGCCAGACCGAAGAGATTGAATACGAGGATGAGCAAGGCAAGTGGCACACGGAAACCGCGCGCGGCGGCGACCGTCCCGACACCCGCATCAAGGACAAGGATTGAATTAAGCGAGTATCCATGCGGAGATTCGGCGGACCGGCCACGATCATCGGACTGCTGTCGTTCAATGGCGGTTTTGTCGATACCGCCACCTTCCTCGGCTTGCAGGGCCTGTTCGTCTCGCATGTGACGGGCAATTTCGTCACGCTCGGCGCAGCCTTGGTGCTTGGCAGCCACGGGGTCATCGGCAAACTTCTTGCGTTGCCTGAATTCGTTTTAGTCGTCGCGCTGACGCGGCTGGCTGGCGCCGCCTTGCGCAAGCGCGCGTTGCCGGTGCTGCGCATCCTGCTTGCCGCGGAGGCCGTGCTACTGCTCGCGTTTTTCGCGCTGGCGGTGACGTTCGGACCGTTCGCCAATCCCGACACACCGATCGCTTTGTTCGCCGGCTTCGCCGGCATCGCCGCCATGGCGCTACAGAACGCTCTGCAGCGCGTCCATTTCGCCAGCGCGCCGCCGACGACGATCATGACCGGCAACACCACGCAGGCGACGATCGACGCCGTCGATCTGCTCGTCGCGCCCGAACCGGAGAAAGTGCCGCAAACCCGCGCGCGGTTCGCACGCGTGGCGCTGAGCATCGTCTATTTCGCCGCAGGCTGCGCGGCGTCGGCGACGCTGTTTTGGCTCGTCGGCTTCTGGTGCCTGGCGCTCGCGGTAGTGGTCGGCGTGGCCGCAGCCGTCATGCGCATCGAGACCGCAAGCAGCTGATGCGTCCACCCCGCGCCGCAGTTACGTGGCGCTGATGTTCAATTCCTTGACCAGCCGCTCGTATTTGACCGAGTCCGCCTTGGCCAGCTTGTCGAGTTTCTCCGGCGGGCCGCCGACCGACTCCAGCGAACCCTTGACGAAGTTTGCCTGCAGATTTTGATCGGTCATCGATTTCTCGATGGCCGCGTTGAGCGTCTTGACCAGCTCCGGTGGCGTGCCGACCGGCGCAAAAGCGGCGTACCAGGCCTCCAGCACCAGACCTTTGAAGCCGGCATCCTCCATGGTCGGCACTTCCGGCAGCGTCGGCGCGCGTTTGGCCGAAGTCTGCGCCAGGAATTTGAGCTTGCCGGCCTTCCAGTGCGGGATCATCGAGGTTGGCCCGAGGAAGGCTGACTTCACGTGCCCGGCGAGCAGGTCGGTCACCGCCTGCCCGGCGCCGCGGTAGGGCACATGCTCAAGCTTGATGTCGGCTTCCTTGGCAAACCAGAGTCCCACCACGTGCTGGTTGGAGCCGACACCCGACGAGGCAAAGCCGAGCCCGGGGTTCTTCTTGACGTAGGCGACATATTCGGCGACCGAGCTCACGCCGAGCGAAGGATGCGCGGCGAAAATCTGCGGCTGAGTGGCGATCAGAATGATCGGCACCAGCGTCTTGGTGTAATCGTAGCTGAGCTTGAGGATGTGCGGCGCGCTCGCCGCGTTGTCGTTGGTGATGAGAATGGTATAGCCGTCCGGCTCGCTCTTCATGGCGGCGTCCATGCCGAGGGTGCCGCCGGCGCCGGTGCGGTTTTCGACATAGAACTGTTGCCTGTAGGTCTGCGACAGCACCTGCGCGCATTGCCGGGCGACGAAATCGATGGCGCCACCAGGCGCCAGTGGCACGATGATGCGCACCGGCTTGTTCGGCCATGCCGCTTGCGCGATCGCCGGCGCCGCCAGTTGCGGCAGCATCCCGCCCGCCAATGCCAGACCGCCCGCGCCTTTGATGAAATTCCGCCGTCCGATTCCCGTCACAGATTTCTCCCTATGTTTCTTAGGCTCTGTTCTAGCCAACCCGCATTCAAGTATATTTCGGATCGCGATCCAACAGCTCGATCGAGATGCCCTGCGGGCCGCGGATGAAGCATATCTTGATGCCCGGCCGCGGCGAGTGCGGCTCTTTGGTGAACTCGACCCCCTTCTTCTTGAGATCGGCGGCGACAGCGTCGATGCCGCTGACGGTCAAGCCGAAATGATCGAGGCCCTGATAGGGCGTGGCGGGCGCGGCGTTGACGCCGTCGCCGGGCTTGACCTCGGCAAGGAAGATGTTGGCGCCGCCGAGCTTCAGATCGATGCGCGGCTTGCCCTGTTGCGTGCTGCGCAGCACCTGCGCGCCAAGCGTGCGTTCGAACCATTGCGCCATCGCCTCCGGGTCCGGCGTGCGCAGGTGGACATGATCCCAGGTAAAGTTCGCCATGGCGTTTCTCCCGTTGCGACGTTTTGCGGCAATTTAGCGCATAGCCGGCGGCTTCGCGCAACGGGGTGCCGGCGCCTTGCCTAAGCACCCGCCAAAGTCCAGAGTGCCGCGCCTAACAAGAAGCTATTTACAGGGAGATACTTGATGAAATCCGTCGCTTTTGCCTTCGCGCTCGCCGCCGTTTGCTGCAGCGCCAATGCCGCTTTCGCCGCCACGACCGACGACGTCAAATGGATCAATCAGTGCGTCAACGACAACAAAGGCGACGCAGCCGCTGACGTGGTGCTGAAATATTGCACCTGCATGAACAACAAGATGAGCAACAACGAAACCCAATCGATCACGCAGTGGGAAAAGACCCACGCCACCGAACGCCAGGCCTGCGACCGGGAAGCCGGCTGGAAATAGCCGCGCAGCTTATTCCGACTTGTGCCGCAAAAACGGCCCTCTCCCACGGGGGAGAGGGATTTAGGAAAGGCACACCCCCGCTCCGTTTCTCGCATGACCAAATTATGACAGGCGGCGCCGGCGCGACGTTGTGCACAACCGCACAGATGCCGCGCGCATTTTGCTTCATGCATCGCGCGTTTTTGCTTACATGAGTTACGTCTGGTTATTGGCTGAGCAGAGATGGCGCGCGAGATCATTCACGCGGCGGGAGGCATCGTGGTGCGCGGCGGCAGCGCGCGGCCGCGCATTGCCGTCGTCCAGCGCAGCAAGGACGATGCCTGGGTGCTGCCGCGCGGGAAGCTTGAGCGCGACGAAAATCCGGCAGCCGGCGCACGCCGCGAAGCGGTGGAGGAGACCGGCCATCGCGTGAAGGTGTACGAGTTTCTTGGCGCCATCACCTATCGCGCGCGCGGCCGGCCCAAGGTCGTGCAGTTCTGGCGTATGAAGGCCGACGAACGGCCGAGCCGTGACGTCATGAAGGACATCGTGGCGGTCGAGTGGTTGCCGCTCGCCGCGGCGGTTCGGCGGCTGAGCTATCCGCTGGAGAAGCTGTTCCTGCGCCATGTCGGGCGCCGTATCCTCAAACGGCGCCGTAAGCACGCGCGCCGCAAAAGTGCCGGCAGAGCCGCCAAACGGCGCAGCGTCAGTCGACGGAAAAGTGGCAAGCGCAGCAGGCGGCGGTCGCGCCGCTAACCCGGCGCACCGCAGCAATGCACGCCGCAATCCTGCCGCAAGCCTTGCCAAAATTTAATGGACATAGGGCACCCGGTAAACGTTTCCGAACGCACCATTCAGCGTGCGTTCACGGGAAAAATGGAACCCTGCGCTCAAGACGAACGTTGTCGTCACGAGCGAATATCGCAGGAAATCCCCGCGGCGGTCGTTCAATCCAAATGGCCACGCAAGTCGAAGGCGAAGCGAAGGAGCGCCCTATGACCAAGATGTCCAAGA
Source organism: uncultured Alphaproteobacteria bacterium (assembly GCA_963821785.1). GTDB lineage: Bacteria > Pseudomonadota > Alphaproteobacteria > Rhizobiales > Xanthobacteraceae > Pseudolabrys. The sequence continues at coordinate 310,664 of CAWGFC010000003.1, forward strand.
CCCTGACAGCACTCACGGCCGCCGCGACCATTGCCGTCGCAGCCGTAGCCGTCCCGCAACCGGCGCAAGCACATTATTATCATGGCGGCGGAATTGCCGCCGGCGTCATCGGCGGACTTGCCGCCGGCGCCATCCTCGGCGCGGCCGCCAACGGCCCCTATTACGGCTACTACGGCCCTGGCTATTACTACGGCCCCGGACCGGTCTATTACCGCGGCCCCGGCTGCTACTGGACGCACCGGCGGTTCTGGAACGGTTGGGCTTGGCATGTACGGCGCGTGCGGGTTTGCGACTGACCCACCGGCCGAATTAGGATAAAGGTGAATCGGAAAGCCCGGAAATCGTTAAAAATTCCGGGCTTGTCCGAAAAAGGGGTGAACCTACACCACCAAATTTTCGACATATTTCCAGCCTGCCTCTTTGATTGGAGCCGGGACAGGCTTTAAGTTCACCGATTGGCGGTCGGCCCCGGCCGGCCCCGACCCTTGGAGGGAGAACTCTATGAAGAAGACCATCTTCGCACTTGCTGCGGTCGCGGCACTCGCCGTCGGCAGCCTGGGCAATCCGACACCGGCCGAAGCCCGCTGCTACGGCTGCGGTGTCGGTCTCGGCATTCTCGGCGGCGTGGCCGCCGGCGCCATCATCGGCTCGGCAATCGCCAGCCATCCTGGCTACTACGGCTACGAATACGATGGCCCGAGGCCGGTGGAATGCGACGGCTACTGGGCCCGCCGGCGCATGTACGACGGCTACGGCAACTTCATCGGCTGGAGCCGCCCGCGCTGGTTCTGCCGTTAATCGCGTAACGGACCGCGTAACGTTCTACGATCCGGGCTGACACGTTTCAGCCCGCGGGTGCGTCGACGCAAACGTTCATTCCATTCGCCGCGGCCGCTCCGGTGGCCGCGGCGATAACGTTTGCCTCGTTTCGTTTTCCGTAAGCGGCTAACGCCGCATGTGGTCGAGTACCGCCTCGGTCGGCCAGCAATCGACCTTAAGCCCATTCTTCTTCTGATAGGCGCCGAGCGCCGCGCGCGTGAGCATGCCGGCTTTGCCGTCGAGCTTGTCGCTGTAAAGCCCGAGCGCGGTCAGCCGCCGCTGCATCGACTCAACTTCCTTGGTATGGAGCTGCGCGTTCTTGCTCCACGGATGCTCGAACGGCTTGCCGCCGCCGATCAGGTCGGCGAGATGGCCGACGAACAGCACGTAGAGATCCGAGTAATTGTATTCCTTGATGACGTAATAGTTCTTCGGCGTCAGAAAGGCCGGGCCGTAGGTGCCTTCCGGCAGCAGCAAGGACGCCTCGGCGGCGAGCTCCGTCTTGGTCAGCGTGCGCCCGTAGGCCGGCACATAGCCGCGCTTGAGCCATTCGGCGACCGGCAGCGTGTGGCTCGGCTCGGCGACCGTGCAGTCGACGTTTCCCGGCACCCGTACCTCGATGGCCCAGGGCTTGCCGGCCTGCCAGCCTTTATCCTTGAGCTGCTTGGCCGCCGAGGCGAGCGCGTCCGGCACCGAATGCCAGATGTCGGCGCGGCCATCGCCGTCGAAATCGACGGCGTATTTGTAATATTCCGACGGCAGGAACTGCGTCAGCCCCATGGCGCCACCCCAGGACGAGCGCAGATTGGCGCGCGGCACGCCGTCCTGCAGCATCTTCAGCGCGTGCAGGAACTCGTTGCGGAAGAAGTCCTTGCGCTTGCCGGCAAAGCCTTGCGTCGCCAGCACCTGCAGCGCGTCGTGCGGCTGGCGCTCGGAACCGTAGTCGGTCTCGCGCGCCCAGATCGCCAGCACGACGTCGCCGGGCACACCGAAGGTTTTCTCGATGCGCGCCAGCGTGTCGCGGTATTGCGCGGCGAGTTTCTTCCCCTGGGCGGCGAGCCGCTGAAACGTCGGCTCGCGCAGATATTGCGCCGGCGTCTGCACGAATTCCGGCTGCTGCGGCACGGCTTCCGGCCGGCCCGGCAGCGCCAGATCTGGCAGCGCATAATTGGGCTCCAGCCCGCGGATGCCCGCGTCGAAGACGCTACGCGAAACACCGAGTTCCTGCGCCTGCGGCCACAGGTTTTGCAGCCATTGCTGGAAGGCGGCGTCGGCGGCGTGCGCGCTTGGCATCGCCAGCAGGACGGCCGTAACGAGAAAGAGTGCAATGCGCAATTGGTCCGGCTCCGCGCGGAAGAAACAGGACGCTTATAGTCGATTCTTTGCGACTAAACCTTGCCCAGGCGCTCGGCGATGACGCGGGCGGCGGATGGCGGCAGCGCGCCCGAGCGCGCCATCACGACAAAGCGCGGCTCGGTGACGGCGAGCCGAATGCGCAACAGCGGCGCATAGGCGTCGGAGAAATAGAACGCCACCACGTCGTCGGCGCTGGGGAATTCCATCAGCACCAGCCGGTCGGGCGTGAACGCGCCGGCGAGCGGCGTCACCGCGCCGCCGCGCGCGATGTAGCGGCAGCCATAAGGCGCGATGACGTCGGGCACGCGCGCGATGTAGGGCTTGAAGGCCTCCGCGTCGCGCATGCGGTGCGCGCCGATGGCAAAGGCGTTGCCCTCGCCCGGCGGCAAAGCGTCCTCGACCGTGAACGCGGTGACGCCGGGTTTCGACTTGAGCGCATCGAGGTCGGCGCCGCCCTCGACCTGGGCGATGACCGGAGCGCCGAAGCTCCACGGCTCTTCCAGCGACACCGCCTCGCCGTCGGCGACAACGCGGCAGCCTTGCGGCAATTGCGCGGCAGAAACGCCGCTGGCGACGAGATATTTCATGAGGATCAGCGCGAGAACTTCTTATACTTCAGCCGGTGCGGAATGATGCTGTCCTGCCCCAGCCGCCGCATCTTGTCGGCCTCGTAGTCCTGGAAGTTGCCCTCGAACCATTCGACGTGGCTGTCGCCCTCGAAGGCAAGCATGTGGGTGGCGATGCGGTCGAGGAACCAGCGGTCGTGGGAAATGATCACGGCGCAGCCGGCGAAATCCTCCAGCGCCTCTTCCAGCGCGCGCAAGGTATCGACGTCGAGATCGTTGGTCGGCTCGTCGAGCAGCAGCAGATTGGCGCCGGTGCGCAGCATCTTGGCGAGGTGCACGCGGTTGCGCTCGCCGCCCGACAGCGTGCCGACCTTCTTCTGCTGGTCGGCGCCCTTGAAATTGAACAATGAGACGTAGGCGCGCGAGTTCACTTCCTTCTTGCCAACCAGGATGATGTCCTGGCCGTTGGAAATTTCCTCCCAGACGTTTTTCTTGCCGTCGAGCGTGTCGCGCGACTGGTCGACGTAGCCGAGCTGCACCGAGGAGCCGATCTTGATGGTGCCCTTGTCGGGTTTCTCCTGGCCGGTGATCATGCGAAACAGCGTCGTCTTGCCGGCGCCGTTCGGTCCGATGACGCCGACAATGCCGCCGGGCGGCAACTTGAAGGTCAGATTGTCGATCAGCAGATTGTCGCCGTAGCCTTTGCTCAGCCCCTCGAAATCGACGACGTTCTGGCCAAGCCGTTCGGCGACGGGAATGGTGATCTGCGCCACGGTATTCGTCTTGGCATTGGCGATCTTGAGCAACTCATCGTAGCGCTCGTAGCGCGCCTTCGACTTGGCCTGGCGCGCTTTGGGCGAGGAGGAAATCCACTCGCTTTCACGCGCCAGCGTGCGTTGCCGCGACTCGTCTTCGCGCGCTTCCTGCTCCAGCCGCTTCTGCTTCTGGTGCAGCCAGGAGGTGTAGTTGCCCTCGTAAGGGATGCCGCGGCCGTGGTCGAGCTCGAGGATCCAGCCGGTGACGTTGTCGAGGAAGTAGCGGTCGTGGGTGACGATCAGGATGGCGCCCGGATAATTGCGCAGATGGCCTTCCAGCCAGTTGACGCTCTCGGCGTCGAGATGGTTGGTCGGTTCGTCGAGCAGCAATAGGTCGGGCGCATCGAGCAGCAGTTTGCACAGCGCGACGCGGCGGCGCTCGCCGCCGGACAGCTTGGTGACGTCGGCGTCGTCGGCCGGGCAGCGCAGCGCGTCCATGGCGAGGTCCACCTGGCTGTCGAGATCCCAGAGGTTCTTGCTGTCGATCTGGTCCTGGAGCTTGGCCATCTCGTCGGCGGTCTCGTCCGAATAGTTCGACGCGATCTCGTTGTAGCGGTCGAGCAGCGCCTTCTTGGCGGCGACGCCCTCCATGACGTTCTCGCGCACGGTCTTCTTGGGGTCGAGCTGCGGCTCCTGCTCCAGGTAGCCGACGCGGGCGCCCTCGGCGACCCAGCCTTCGCCGCTGTACTCGGTATCGATGCCGGCCATGATGCGCAGCAAAGTGGACTTGCCGGAGCCGTTGACGCCGAGCACGCCGATCTTGGCGTCCGGGTAGAACGACAGGTGGATGTTATCCAAGACCTTCTTGGCGGGCGGATAGGTCTTGGTTAAGCCCTGCATGTGATAGATGAATTGGCGGCCGTTCATAAAACCCCTCGTAAAGCCAGCGAATCCGCGCCGTGCGCGTGTCTTGCACGCTGGGTGACGCGATGTCGGGAAATTCGCCGCTGATGTAACGGCGGCAGCCGGAAAGGGCAAGCAGGGGGCGGCCTGCCCGCGATGGTAAAACTATGGAAACGCTATTTACAATTTTCGTCCAATGAGACCTATCGCCTACCCGTTCTTAACCGTTTGGCGCCATGATCACCGTTATGAACCTGGCCGTTAGACCAGGCGACACAGGGATGTGCGGGCGAAACGTGCCCCGGCATGGTGGAGAATTGGGTTATGGGACGAGCGATTGCAGCCATTTCCGTTTCGGCCGTTGCCCTGCTGCCCCGTCCGTTCGTCCTCATCAAGTCCGCGTTGCTCGGCTTCTGGCAGGAAATGACCCGCGACATGGGCGGTCCCTACCGGCCCGAGCGTCATTACATGCGCGGCCCCGGCCCGAAATACCGGGCCAAGCACGGCCTGCCGCAGGCCTAAGCTTTGCGCATGATCTTGTCCGAAAACCGGTACCCACTTTTCGGGATCATGCGCTAACCCCCCTATCTTTTCGGTCGACCGGCTCTAAATTGGCGCGCCCCGGAACGGTCCGGGCGCGGTCAAGGAGCTTTTGTCTATGGTCAAGGCAGCCATTCTCGACGACTACCAGAATGTCGCGCTGAAATTGGCCGACTGGTCGCCGGTCGCCAAAGACATCGACATCACCGTCTTCGACAAGCCGTTCGCCGGCCCGGATGAGGCGATCAAGGCGCTGCAGGGCTTTGCCATCGTCGTCGGCATGCGCGAGCGCACCCCCTTCCCGCGCAAGGTGATCGAGGCGCTGCCCGACCTGAAGCTGTTGATCACCACCGGCGCCCGCAACAATTCCTTCGACGTCAAGGCGGCAGCCGAGCGCGGCATTCCCGTCTGCGGCACCGGCGGCTTCGGCAACCCGACCGCCAGCATCGCCATCGGCCTGATGCTGGAACTGACCCGCCATATCGGCTTCGAAAACGTCCGCATGAAGTCCGGCGCGCCGTGGCAGATCACCATGGGCCAGGATGTGGAAGGCATGACGCTCGGCACGCTTGGGCTGGGCAAGCTCGGCCAGCGCGTCGCAACCATCGCCAAGGCGTTCGGCATGAAGGTCATCGCCTGGAGCCCGAACCTGACGCCCGAAAAGGCAAAAGAAGCGGACGTCGATTACGTCGCCAAGGACGATCTGTTCCGCAACGCCGACATCCTCACCATTCATGTGGTGCTCGGCGACCGCTCACGCGGCCTAGTCGGCGCGCGTGAGCTCGGGCTGATGAAGAAGACCGCCTACCTGGTCAACACCTCGCGCGGGCCGATCGTCGACGAGAAGGCGCTGATCGCGGTGTTGAATGCGAAATCGATCGCCGGCGCCGGTCTCGACGTATTCGACGTCGAGCCACTGCCGCTCGACCATCCGTTCCGCAAGATGGACAACGTCGTGCTGACGCCGCATCTCGGCTATGTCAGCGAGCGTAACTACCGCGTGCTTTACAGCGGCGTCGTCGAGGACATCCGCGCCTGGCTGGACGGCAAGCCGATCAGAGTGATCGAGGCGAAGTGACGCCGACGAGGTCATGGCCGGCTTAACCCGGCCACCTCGCCGCAAAAGCCACCGCATTGCCCCACTTGGCGGAATGCGCGGGACGAGCCTGCGCATGATAGACTAGTCACGTGAATCTAAAGTTCGGCGCATAATGTTTGCTGTGCTTTGTAGTAGGAGCGTCACCGGTGGCAACGATTTGGTCGGCAGATTTGGTCCATTTGGACTGCCTTGCAAAACAGTGCCTCTCCAAATTCGCCCCTTCATGCGCGTTCAGCGCCAGCCTCTAACCACTGCATCCGCGATAAAGCCCCCTCGCATAATGTGGCGAACTTCGATTCCAGATGACTAGCGTGTGGACTCATAAACGGGCTGCCTAATGTCCGATACGTCCAATCCAGCAAAATGGTCCATGGCTCACGCTTCTCATTCTGATGCTTGAGGCCGTCACACACGGACCTCGTTTCACCATCAGCCTGAAGCGCAGCACCCAAAATCTTCAGCTATCCACAAGAACGCTGGCCGATTACCCCATCTATGAGTCGGCCGCGATTGCCCCAAAGCGGCCAATATATTGGAACCTTTTTGGCTCTGCGCGTGTTAAGTTGTGTATTCAGCCAAACGACTAGGGTCTGAAACGGCGCCGGTCATCGCGGACGCTGTTTGTAACACATCTCCGCGACGCCTCACTCTAAAGGAGGCTTTCAATGGATTTGCTATTGGTTATCGTTGTGCTCTTTCTGCTCTTCGGCGGCGGAGGATACTTCGGTCGCCGTCGCGGCTACTGGTGAAACAATTCTTTGCCGTCCGCGATGAAATTGATCGGATCAAATCTTGAGGATTCTACTCGGACCTCTTTTCTCGTAGGATCTTCTAAACTGGGGGCCGCCTCAATTGGGCGGCCTCTTTCATTTCAACACAAGCGTGAGGTGCCGCCTACTAACCTAAGGCGGACAAACGGGCCGGTTCAGGCGCGCTGCCCCGAGCGGGGCCATCCGATAGTCCTCGCACCCGACTGTTCGCTAGTTCGGATGGAAACATTGCATCGGTGAGGCGTTACACCCTATGAGGGACCCACCGGTCCTGTCAGTAGGAAATATGCATCCCCTGTCGCCGCTTTGCCCAAGTTGCTCTCGACCGATGATTCTGGCCCGGACAATACCGGGCGTGCTCGACGAGCCGGAGGTCAACGTATTCGGATGTCGTAGTTGCAGGGTCGACTTCATAACGGAAGACCATTTAACAATATCAGGAACCGCTGTGCCATAGCCGTAGTCGATGGGATGAGCTTAGCGTGAAGCAGTATCGTCCCAAAGATCGAAGCCCAGCCGAGGCTTGTTGTTTTGGCCGCCCCAGATGGACGACTTCTTCTGCCATGTCGAACCAGCGGCGCGGGTTTCCCCCGAAGGACTCATCAAAGGATTAAGCAATGATCGTATTTGAAATTATCGGTGGCGTCTTCGTTCTGCTGTTTTTGGCAGCTGCAATGACGGGGATTGAGGGCGCCGATGGTCGCTGACAAATTGAGCTGCACGTTGCCATCAAGTCTCGGCAAACCGGACATAGGCCACCGGTGCCGGACGCAAACGCTCCACGGCGCCGCGCTTCGATGTGCCGCCATCGCTACGCACAGCCGTAGGGAACCGCAACGCCCTTCACGCGTTCCCTTCGATGATTAACCGAAGACAATTACAAGAGGAATCAGCTCATGCGTCTTTTGCTCGGCGTCATTCTCGGAGTTTTTTTGACGATTGGATTTGCTTATGTTTATGACGCGTCGACAGGCCATCCTTCCGAATCGACGGCTCAGAGCAGCGTTCAGCAGCGCCCGATGGTGAACTGGGATGTTGTTAGTCTGGACTGGCACGGATGGTCCTCAAGCGTGCGTAACACTTGGAATAAGCTGGCAGCACGGTAAGGCTCATGACTACACGCCCTAGAGATTTAGCAGCTTCGCCGCGTTATTGTAGGCGATATCGGCGCGCAGGGATTCTTCGAGCGGCACCGTATCGATGAATTCGCAGCCCGGCCAGTCGAACGGATAGTCGGCGGAGAACATGACACGGTCGCGCCCCAGCGCATCGAGCGAGCAGCGCACCGGCGGCAAATCGTACATGCCCGAAGTCGTCACCCAGACGTTCTCCTTGAGATATTGCGACGGCGGCTTCGGCAAATTCCAGCCATAGGGCGCCGAGCGGCTGTCGAAGCGCCAGAGCTGGAACGGCAGCGTCTCGCCGAGATGGCCGAGCAAAAGCTTGGCTTTCGGATAGCGATGGAAGACGCCGCCGCAGATGATGCGCAGCGCGTGCGAGCCGGTTTCGATGCCCCAGCCCCACATCGGCCGCGCCAGCACATTGTAACCGGCAAGCGCCGGCGGTTGCGTCACCGGATCGGCCGGATGCAGGTAGATCGGCGCATCGAGCGCCGCGGCACGTTCCCAGAACGGATCGTAGGAGCGGTCGTCGAGATATTTTCCGTTGGTGTGGCCATTGATCATGGCGCTGCAGAATTTGAGTTGGCGCACGCAGCGCTCGAGCTCGTCGGCGGCGGCTTTGGCGTCCTGCATGGCCAGATGGGCGAAGCCCGAGTAGCGGTCTGGCCGCTTCTGGATTTCCTTGGCGAGGAAATCATTGGAGGCGCGGGCGTTACGAATGGCGGTCGCGGTGTCGCGCTCGACCTGCACGCCAGGTCCTGCGATCGCCAACACGGCGCGGGCGATGCCGGTCTTGTCCATCATCGCCAGCCGCTGGTCGCCGAAGCTCGTCAGCGCCTCGTAAAGCTGCGCGGTCTTGACCGGCGCGACGTCGACCATGGTCGGCCGCCAATAAGGCTCGGTGGTGGGGTCGAGGAAATGCTCTTCGAGCGCGATCTTTTTGACCATTGGCGTCTCCTCACCCGCTGCGAAATTTTTTGTTGAAGGACCTGTACCGCATATTGGGCTATCGTGTACCATCATGCAAGGCGGCTTGACGGCCGCCCTGTCGCGTATCCGGGTTGCCGATGAACCGCCACGTCACCAACGACAAGAGTCAGGTGCAGGTGATCGCGCGCGCGGCCACCATCTTGCGCGCACTGGAAGACGAAAACGCGGGGCTCAGCCTCGGCCAGATCGCGCAGCGCGTGAATCTGGCGCGCTCGACCGTGCAGCGCATCGTCTCGGCGCTCGAAACCGAAAAGTTGGTGATCGCGGCAACCCCCAACGGCCGCGTACGGCTCGGGCCCACCATCCTGCGGCTGGCGGCGTCGGTGCGCAGCGACTTCATCGCATTGGCGCGGCCGTTCCTGGAACGATTGAGCGAGGAATTGCACGAGACGGTGGACCTCTCGACCGTCGGCAAGGACCATCTGGTGTTCATCGACCAGGTGATCGGCCCGCAGCGCCTGCGCACGGTGTCGGCGGTGGGCGAAACCTTTCCGCTCTACTGCACCGCCAACGGAAAGGCCTATCTCGCGCAGCTTAGCGAGCAGGCGGTCGAGGCACTGATCGGGCGCGTTTACGAGGCGCGCACGCCGAAAACAATCACCAAGCTCGATACATTGCTCGGCGAACTGAAGGCCGCGCGCCGCACCGGCATCGCCTTCGACCGCGAGGAGCACACCGCCGGCATCTGCGCCGCCGGCGTCGCGCTGCAGGATCCTCTCGGCAATGCCGTCGCCGTCTCGGTGCCGGTGCCGACACAGCGTTTCGAGAACCGGCGCACGCTGATCGCCGAACGGCTGCTCGCCACCAAGCGCGCCATGGAGATGCATATGAATTCCGCCGCCGCCTGATGGCGGCAACACCCGCAAACGCAGAAACTCAAAGGGAGGATGCCGTGGCCAAAAAGATTCGCGGCGTGATGTTCGAAGAAAACCTCAAGAACAGCATGGGGCTGGAGTTCTACAACCTGTCCCACCGCTTCGGCTATCAATCGCCGAACTGGCCCTATTTCGAGGACGTCAAGATCGAGCGTATCCACTATATGGCGAAGTCCGGCGTGCTGTCGCAGCGCATCACCACCTCGATGCACAATACCACGCATATCGACGCGCCCGCGCACGTGATCCAGGGCACGCCGTTCATCGACGAGGTGCCGCTGCCGCATTTCTTCGGCTCCGGCATCGTGGTGTCGATCCCGAAGGAGAAATGGGAGCCGATCACCGGCGACGACCTCGAGAAAGCCTGCGGCAAGATCGTGCGGCCGCGCGACGTCGTGATCATCAACACCGGCTGGCACAAGTTCTACGAGGACTCGGAGGACTATTTCTGCCGCGCGCCCGGTTTCGTGCCGTCGGCCGGCGAATGGTTCGTCAAGAAGAAGGTCAAGGTGGTCGGCCACGACACGCAGGCCAACGACCATCCACTCGCCACCGCCATCGGCCCGCAGCGCAACGGTCCGCTGCACCCGCATCTCGCGGAGGAATATCGCGAGTGGTCGGGCGGGCGCGACTGGAAGGACGACTTCCCCGAATGGGAGCCGGTGCACCGCATTTTGTTCAAGAACGGCATCATGGGCATCGAGAACGTCGGCGGCGACATCGACAAGGTCACCGGCAAGCGCGTGACCTTCGCCTATTTCCCGTGGAATTGGGACCGCGGCGACGGCTGCATCGTGCGTCTGGTCGCCATCGTCGATCCGAGCGGAAAATATAAGATCGAGCTCGGGAGGAATTACTAATGCACGTCAAACGGTTCGCTGACGCCAAGGCTTACGACGCACCCAACCATCGCGCCTCCACCTCGCTGCGCCTGTTCGGCGCCGAAGCCGGCGGCACCAAGGGTCTCGTGTTCGGCTATTCGCACTTCCTGCCCGGCGGCGGCGCTGGTCCGGACGCCTCGCCGCCGGAGAAGGTCTATTTCGTGCTGCGCGGCGAATTGACGGTTATCGTCAACGGCAAGGAGACGGTGCTGAAGGCGAACGACTCCTGCGTGATCGAGCCGAACGAGACGCGCGAGATCATCAATCGCGGCAACGAGGTCTGCTCCATCGTCGTGGCCGTGGCGATGCCGCCGAAGTGACGCCTGCTCCCTCTCCCCGCTTGCGGGGAGAAGCGAAAAAGAAACGACGGAGGAAATGATGGCCGAAGCCTTTTTGAAGAATCCGCTCGCTTTGTTCGACGTCAAGGGCAAGACCGCCGTCATCACCGGCGCGTCGGGCGCTTTCGGCGCGCTGGCGGCGAAGGTTCTGGCTAGCGCCGGCGCCAATGTGGTGCTAGCCGCGAGCAAGCAGGACGAATTGAAAAAGGTTGCGGCCGAATGCGCGGAGCTCGGCGGCAAAACCGAGATCGTCGCGCTGCGGCCGAACTCGGAAGACAACTGCGAGAAAATCGTCAAGGCCGCGGTCGACAAGTTCGGCAGCCTCGACATCCTGGTGGTCGCCTCCGGCCTCAACAAAGTGGCCAAGATCGGGGATCTTAAGCCGCAGGATTTTCTCGATGTGATGGACGCCAATGTCACCCAGTCGTGGCTGATGGCGCGCGCCGCCGGCAAGCAGATGCTCAAGCAGGGCAACGGCGGCAAGGTGATCCTGACGTCGTCGGCGCGCGGGCTGCTCGGCCATCCTGCCGGCTACACCGCCTATTGCGCCTCGAAGTCGGCGGTTGACGGCATCACCAAGGCGCTCGGCTGCGAATGGGGCGAAAGCGGCATCACTGTCAACGCGCTGGGCCCGACGGTTTTCCGTTCGCCGCTCACCGCCTGGATGTACGAGGACACCGAGCGCGCGCAGACCGTGCGCAAGGGCTTTCTCGCCCGCGTGCCGAAAGGCCGGCTGGGCGAACCGGAGGATCTCGCCGGTCCGCTGCTGTTCCTCGCTTCGAAAGCGTCGGACTTCTACACCGGCCATATCCTTTACGCCGACGGCGGCTACACGGCGGGTTAAGTGATGGCCAAAGCCCGTATCGCCGTGATCGGCGCCGGCCTGATGGGCCACGGCATCGCTCAGGTATTCGCGCTCGCCGGGCACGAAGTGACCATTTACGATTCGGTGATGGCGAGCCTCGACAGCGCCAAGGCGCGCATCCTGACGAATCTGAAAGACCTCGGCGACGATCAGAGAGCCGTCGAGCGCGTGACGCCGGTCCCTCATCTGGGGACCGCCGTGCGCGAGGCCGATTACGTGGTCGAGGCCGTGCTCGAGGATCTGCCGCTCAAGCAGAAACTGTTTGCCGAGATCGAAAAGCACGTGCGGCCGGACACCATTCTCGCCAGCAACACCTCGGTCATCCCGATCACCAAGATCATGAAAGGGCTCAAGCGGCGCGACCGCGCGCTCGGGACCCACTGGTGGAACCCGCCGTTTTTGGTGCCGCTGGTCGAGGTGATCGAGACGCAATGGACCAGCCCCCCCGCGGTCGACTTCACCATGAAGCTGCACGCCGCCGCGGGCAAAAAGCCGGCGCATGTGAAGAAGGACGTGCCGGGCTTCATCGGCAATCGCTTGCAACACGCCTTGTGGCGCGAGGCGATCGCGCTGGTCGAACAAGGCATCTGCGATGCCGAGACCGTCGACAATGTGATCAAGGCGTCGTTCGGCCGTCGGCTGGCGGCGCTCGGTCCCCTGGAAAATGCCGACATGGTCGGCACCGATCTGACGCTGGCCATCCACAAGTTCGTGCTGCGCGACATCGACAGCCGTCGGGGGCCTTCACCCTATTTGAAAAAATTGGTGAAGAACGGCAAGCTCGGCTTCAAGAGCGGCGAAGGCTTCCGCAAGTGGAGCCCGGCGCAGCAGCAGGCGCTGCGTTTGAAAGTGTTGCAGCATCTTAAAAAAGCGCGCGCCCAAGACGTTTAAAAGTCGCGCATAGGAGGAGACAATGACCGACAGTAAGACGATCTCACGTCGCACTCTGGTCAAGACCGGCCTCGGCGCGCTCGCCGCGCCGGCGGTCCTGCGCGCCATTCCGGCGAACGCGCAATCACAGGTGATCAAGATCGGCCACGTCAGCCCGAAGACCGGGCCGCTCGCCGGCTTCGGCGAGGCCGACGGCTACATCCTCGAAAAGGTGCGCGGCATCCTTAGCAAGGGCCTCGTCAGTGGCGGCAAGACCTACAAGGTCGAGATCATCTCCAAGGACAGCCAGTCGAACGCCAGCCGCGCCTCGGAAGTCGCGTCCGAACTGATCCTCGGCGACAAGGTCAACCTAATCGTCGCCTCGGCCACGCCCGACACCACTAATCCGGTCGCCGACCAGGCCGAAGTCAACGAGGTCCCTTGCATCACCACCAACTGTCCGTGGCAGCCTTATTTCTTCGGCCGCAAGGGCGATCCGAAGAAGGGCTTCACGTGGACCTATCATTTCTTCTGGGGCCTCGAAGACGTGATCGGCGCGTTCCTGGCGCTGTGGGACGAGCTGCCGACCAACAAGGTGGTCGGCGGACTGTTCCCTAACGACGCCGATGGCAATGCCTGGGGCGATGCCAAGATCGGCTTCCCACCGGCGCTGATGAAGGCCGGTTTCCAGCTCGTCGATCCGGGCCGCTATCAGCTGATGAACAACGACTTCACCTCGCAAATCTCAGCGTTCAAGGCGGCCGGCGCGCAGATCGTCACCGGCAACATGATCCCACCCGACTTCGCCACCTTCTGGTCGCAGGCCGCGCAACAGGGCTTCAAGCCGAAGATCGTCACCATCGGCAAGGCGCTGCTGTTCCCCTCCGTCATCGACTCGCTGGGCGAACGCGGCAACGGGCTGACCAGCGAAATCTGGTGGACGCCGCATCATCCGTTCAAGTCTGGCCTTACCGGCCAGAGCGCGCAGCAGCTCACCGACGGCTACGCCAAGGCGACCAGCCGGCCATGGACGCAGCCGATCGGCTTCCAGCACGCGCTGTTCGAAGTAGCGATCGACGTGCTCAAGCGCGCCAAGAACTCGCACGATCCGAAGTCGATCCTGGAATCAATTGTCGCCACCAACTACCAGTCGATGGTCGGGCACATCCAGTGGACCGGCGCGCCGGTGAAGAACGTCACCAAGACGCCGCTGGTGGCCGGCCAGTGGCAGCGCAAGAACGGCAAGTTCGATCTCGTCATCGCCGAGAACAAGACCGCGCCGGAGATTCCGGTCGGAGGCAAGCTGCAGCCGATTTCCTGACGCCCCACATCCTATGGCCCCGATCCTCGCGCTGGACAATATTTCGAAGCGGTTCGGGGCCGTGGTGGTGGCCGATAGCATCAACATCGCGCTCAACGAAGGCGAGGCGCTCGGCATCATCGGGCCGAACGGCGCCGGCAAGACCACGCTGTTCGGCATCGCCACCGGCACGGTTGCGCCCGATGCCGGCCGCGTCGTTTACGCCGGCGAAGACATCACGCGGTTCCCGCCCGAGCGGCGCTGCCGCAAAGGCATCGCGCGCTCGTTCCAGGTGCCGCAGCCATTTTCCGGCATGACCGTGTTCGAGAACGTGGTGGTGGCGGCGGCTTTCGCAGGCGGCACCAGCGAAGCCTCGGTTTACGAGCCTTGCGCGGAGTTGCTCAACCGCTGCGGTCTCGCCGACAAAGCCAACCGGCGCGCCGGCAGTCTCACGCTGCTCGATCGCAAGCGCCTTGAGTTCGCCCGCGCGCTGGCGACGCGGCCGCGCGTGCTGCTGCTCGACGAGGTCGCCGGCGGTTTGACCGAACACGAGTGCACCACGCTGGTGAAGCTGATCAAAGACGTACGGGCCGACGGCGTATCGATCGTCTGGATCGAGCACGTGGTTCACGCCCTGATCGCCGCGGTGGACCGCCTGCTGGTGCTGCACGGCGGCAAGTTCATCGCCGAAGGCGATCCGCACGCGGTTATCAAGAGCCCGCAAGTGGCGGAGATCTACATGGGGATCGCCGTCGATGTCTGATCCCATGCTCGAGGTGCGCACCATCGACGCCTTTTACGGCGACTTCCAGGCGCTGTTCGGCGTTTCGCTCAAGATCAATGCCGGCGAAGTGGTGGCGGTGATCGGCGCCAATGGCGCCGGCAAAAGCACGCTCTTGAAAACCATCGCCGGCATGGTGCCGCCGCGCCGCGGCGACATCCTATTCAATGACGCACCGATCGGCGGCGCGGCCGCTTTCAATGTGCTCAAACGCGGCATCGCGCTGGTGCCGGAAGGCCGCCGGCTGTTTCCGTCGCTGACGGTCGAAGAAAACCTGCTGATCGGCGGCCAATCGCGCCGTCCCGGCCCATGGACGCTCGAGCGCGTCTATCAACTGTTCCCGGTGTTGGCCGAACGGCGGCACCTGCCCGCGCCCGCGCTCTCCGGCGGGCAGCAGCAGATGTGCGCGATAGGCCGCGCGCTGATGTCGAACCCGCGTCTGCTGCTGTGCGACGAGATCAGCCTCGGCCTCGCGCCGATCGTGGTGCGCGACATCTACGCGCAACTGCCCACAATCGTCGCGGAAGGCCTGTCGCTGATCGTCGTCGAGCAGGACATCGCGCAGGCGCTGAAAGCCGCGCGCCAGGTCTATTGCCTGCAGGAAGGCCGCATCGCGCTGCAGGGTAAGGGGGCCGAGCTCACGCGCGAGAGCATTTCGGCGGCGTATTTCGGGGTGTGACGGCGATGCAATGGCTCAACGTCATCCTGCAAGGCGTGCTGATCGGCGGGCTCTATGCCATGTTCGCCGCCGGCCTGTCGCTGATCTTCGGCGTCATGCGGCTGGTCAACATCGCTCACGGCGACCTGATCGTGCTCGCCGCTTATGTCGCGCTCATGGTGACGCAAGCGCTCGGAATCGATCCGCTCACCTCGCTGCTGCTGGTCGTGCCGATCATGGCCGTCATCGGTTACGCGCTGCAGCGCGGTTTGCTCAATTTCACGCTCGGTGACGACCTGCTACCGCCGCTGCTGGTGACCTTCGGTCTCTCCATCATCATCCAGAACGGGCTCTTGGAATGGTTCACAGCGGACAGCCGCAAGCTGCAGGCCGGCGCCATCGAGATTCAATCATTCCAAGCGCTGCACGGCGTCTGGATCGGCGTGCTGCCGCTCATCCAGTTCGCGGTCGCGGTGGCGGTGATCGCCGGGCTGCAGGCATTATTCTATTATACCGCGCTCGGCCGCGCCTTTCGCGCCACCTCGGATGACCAGGCGGTGGCGCAATTGATGGGCCTCGACACCCGTCACGTGTTCGCCATGGCCATGGCGCTGTCGCTTGCCGTCGTCGCTATCGCCGGGGTGTTTTTAGCCGTGCGCGCCAATTTCGATCCATCGATCGGACCGGCGCGGCTGATCTTCGGCTTCGAGGCGGTGATCATCGGCGGGCTCGGCAATATGTGGGGAACGCTGATCGGCGGCGTCATCCTCGGCGTGTCGCAGGCGATCGGCGCGCAAATCGATCCCGGCTGGCAGGTGCTCGCCGGCCATATCGTCTTCCTCGTCATCCTGGCGGTGCGGCCGCAGGGCCTGTTCCCGAAGGTGTCGGGATGAGCCAAAGAAAATACCTAGTCGAGCACGCGACGCGATCGAGCCGCATCGGCGTCGCGCTGATTGCGGTCGCATTGGTCGTGCTGGCGCTGGCGCCATTTTGGGGCGACCGGCAGACGCTGCGCCTCCTCGCCGAAATATTCACCTTCGTCGCGCTGGCGAGCTTGTGGAATCTACTCGCCGGCTATGCGGGTCTGGTGTCGGTCGGCCAGCAGGCCTTTGTCGGGCTTGGCGGTTATCTGTTGTTCGCGCTGGTGATCCTCGCCGGTGTGCATCCGATCGCGGCCATCTTGATCGTCGGGCCGATCGGCGCGCTGGTCGCCGTGCCAGTCGCGGCGCTCATTTTCCGGCTGCGCGGGGCCTATTTCGCTATCGGCACCTGGGTGGTGGCGGAAGTATTTCGCCTGCTCGCCTCGCAAATGTCCGTGCTCGGCGGCGGTTCCGGCGTCAGCCTGCCGGCCGCGGCGGTGATCGCCATGGCGCCGAGCCGGCAAATACGCGAATTCGAAATCTATTGGTTGGCGCTGGCGCTGACCGCCGGTGTGCTGGGCACCATCGTGGCGCTGCTGCGCTCGCGCCACGGCCTCGCGCTCACCGCCATCCGTGACAACGAGCTGGCGGCGCAGAGCAACGGCATCGAGGTCACCCGCATCAAGTTCGTCGTCTATGTACTGACAGGATTCGGCACGGCGATGATCGGCGCGCTCATCTTCCTGATGAAGCTGCGCATCTCGCCGGACACCGCCTTCAGCGTCAACGACTGGACCGCTTTCGTCATCTTCATCACGGTGATCGGCGGCATCGGCCGCATCGAGGGCCCGATCATCGGCACCATCGTGTTCTTCGCGCTGCGCCAGACGCTGGCCGATCTCGGCAGCCTGTATTTGCTTATCATGGGCGCGGTCGCCATCGTGGTTATGCTGTGGGCGCCGAAAGGCCTCTGGGGCCTGATCGCGGAACGCTTCGGCTGGCAGGCGCTGCCGCTGCAACGGCGACTGGTGCTGGAAAAAGAAACGGGAGGACAATCATGAGCACGATCATCGACATCTATTGTCACATCTATCCGGACCGCTTTTTTCAGGAAATGAGCAAGGTCGCGACTAACCTCAGCAATATCGGCCAACGGCTGCGCGGCATCAAAAAACTGTTCGATCTCGACGCCCGCTTCAAGGAGATGGACGAATTCGGCGATTATCGGCAGATCATTTCGCTGCCCAATCCGGCGATCGAGGATATCGCCAAGCCCGACGTCGGCCTGCAACTCGCGCGTATCGCCAACGACTCGATGGCCGAGTTGTGCCGCAAGCATCCCCAACGTTTTCCGTCCTTCGCGGCGGCGCTGTGCCTGACCGACGTCGAAGGCTCGGTGGCGGAAGCGCGCCGCGCGGTTAAGGATCTCGGCGCGCGCGGCGTGCTGGTCTATACGAATGTCGCCGGCGAGCCGCTCGACCAGCCGAAATTCGAGCCGCTGTTCAAGACCATGGCCGAGCTCGATCTACCGATCTGGCTGCATCCGGTCGGCACCGCGGCGATGCCGGATTATCCGGCCGAGAAAAAATCGCGCTACGAAATGTGGTGGTGCTTTCACTGGCCCTATGAAACATCCGTCGCCATGATGCGCATGGTGTTCAACGGGCTGCTCGACCGCTATCCGAAATTAAAGATCATCACGCACCATCTCGGCGGCATGATCCCCTACTACGATGGCCGCGTCGGGCCGGGGCTGAAGGTGCTGGGCCAGCGCACGTCGGACGAGGATTACTCGAAAATCCTGCCCTCGCTGAAGCGGCCGCACACGGATTACCTGCGCGACTTCTACGCCGACACTGCCATGTTCGGCGGCGGCGTGCCGGCAACCCGTTGCGGCTACGAGTTTTTCGGCGCGGAGCGCGTTGTTTTTGCGACAGATACGCCGCTCGGCCCGATCGCGCCGACGATCGAAACCATCAAAGGCTTAGGGCTTTCGCCCACCGACGAGCGCAAGCTGTTCTGCGGCAACGCCGAGACGCTGCTCAAAATGAACTTCTAACTTCCGCTTCTTCTCGATTTTCTCGGTGCGGTTATTCGGCGTTCGCCGGCTTCTTCTTGATCTTCTTCACCTCGCTCGAACCGACGCCATGCACGGGCGTCCAGCTCGGAGGATCGCTCGCAGGGAAACTCTCGTCGGAATTGACCGCGACCGGATCTTCGTCGTGTTTGATTCGGCTGCGCTCGTCATCGATCTGCTGTTTCGGTCGTTCCATTTTCGCATGCTCCATATGGTCAAACGGCCGCCGCGAGGCGACCGATCCATTCGGAGTGATAACGGCCGCGGCGGGCAAAAGTTCCACCCGGCGGCCGGCGTGGAACCCTAGTTCGCGGCCATCTGCATCGCGCCTGCTTGCGCGCCCGGACCGCCGAACTCGGCGGACAGCGCCCGGGACGCGGCGTTGACCTCGTCGCGGATCAGCGCGACGTGCTCCTCGCTCGCCCGCATGGTCGGCGTTGACGCGCTGATGGCGCCGATCACGGTGCCGGCCTGATCGCGGATGGCGGCGCCGACACAAATCACGCCGGGCAGGAATTCCTCGCGGTCGATGGCGTAGCCGGTGCGGCGCACGGCGCGCAATGATTCCACCAGCGCCGGAAAATCCGTGATGGTGTTGTCGGTGAAGCGCTTCATGCCGCCGGTAAGGATGCGATGGATCTCATCCTCCGGCAGCCAGGCCATGATGGCTTTGCCGACCGAGGTCGCGTGCGGCGCTTCCAGTTTTCCGAGCCGGCCGGTGTCGACGCGTACAGCGTGGCGCAACTCGCGCACCGCAACCGTGACCACGGCATCGCCTTGCAGCGCCGCGAGATGCACGGTTTCGCCGGTGGCCTGGTTGATCTCTTCCAGATAGGGCTGCGCGCGGCGCGGCAGATCGACCTGCAGGCAGGCATGGCCGAGATAGAGGATGCGGGCGCCCAGCGCATAGAGCCGGCGGCCCGGCACCTTGGCGGCAAAGCCGCGCTGGATCAGCGTCGCCAGCAGATGATGGCAAGTCGAAATATTGAGACCGGTGCGGTTTGAGAGGTCAGTGAGCGACGCCTCGCCACCGGCTTCCGCGATGGTTTCCAGCAGAAACAGCGCGCGGTCGACCGATTGGATGTTGTGGCGATCACCGGCAGCGCGCGGTCGCGGCGAACGGGTCTTGGCCCGCGGCGCGTTCAGAACGATGGCGTCCATGGTTTTGTTCTCCCCGGCCACTAAGGAAATAGGAGGCTGACTTCGTGTCAAGGAGATTTTCAGAATGGCCAACGCCGTTTTCGCGACATGAAAAACGCAAGTTTATCGTTGGATTTCCAATTAGCTCCTTGTATGGCGTTCAACGGTCGGCTTTGACCAATCCCAACTCGATTTCCAGCGCCCCGCAGAGCATTTGGCCGAGAGCGATGTGCATCTCCTGGATTCGCGCGGTAGTAGTGGATGGGACAACCAGCAAGTGATCGGCGAGCGCGGCCATGTCGCCGCCGCCTTTGCCGCCGAACGCGGCTGTCGCCAGATTCATCGCTTTGGCCTGGCGCAGCGCGGCGATGATGTTGGGGCTCTTGCCCGAGGTCGAGATCGCGATGGCGACGTCGCCCGGCCGCCCGAGCGCCTCGATCTGCCGTGCGAAGACCTTGTCGAATCCGAGATCGTTGCCGGCGGCGGTGAGCGCCGAGGTATCGGTGGTCAAGGCCAGCGCGGCAATGGCGGCGCGGTCGGCCTTGTAGCGGATGGTCAATTCGGTCGCGAGATGCTGGGCGTCGCCGGCGCTGCCGCCATTGCCGAAGAACATCAGCTTGCCGCCGCCGCGGATCGACTTAACGCACGCGCCGACCAGGCCGGCGAAGGCGTCAGCCAACGCCGCCTCGGTGCACCGCGCGACGTCATGGTGCTCGGCGAATTCGCTTTTGAAAAATTCTGACAGGTTCAATTTTGCCTCGTCATGCGGCTTCGCCGCGAAATTCCGGCACTGCGTCGCGCAGCACATTGTATATGACGGCGCGCTCGTTGCGCGACAGGCCCTGCTCCAGCGTCGCCACCCAGCCGCGGATCGCTTCCAGCGACGGCTGCACCGGCTTGGTGGCAACGATGCCGGGAATGCCGATCTCGTTGGTCTCCTCGTCGCGCGCGAACAATATCTCGTGCAGCCGCTCGCCCGGGCGAATGCCGGTGAACGCGATCTGGATGTCGCGGCCCGGCTCGAGCCCGCTCAGCCGGATGATGCGTTCAGCAAGATCGACGATTTTCACCGGCTGGCCCATGTTGAGCAGATAGACCGATACGTCGCTGCTGCCGGGTCCGAGCGCGTGGCTCGCGGCGGTGATGACCAGATCGCAGGCTTCGCGAATAGTCATGAAATAACGCACCATGTCCGGATGCGTGACGGTGACCGGGCCGCC
Source organism: uncultured Alphaproteobacteria bacterium (assembly GCA_963821785.1). Taxonomy (GTDB): domain Bacteria; phylum Pseudomonadota; class Alphaproteobacteria; order Rhizobiales; family Xanthobacteraceae; genus Pseudolabrys. The sequence goes on from CAWGFC010000003.1 coordinate 331,448, forward strand.
GGCTTCGATCTGCGCCTTGAACTTCGGCACCACCGAGCCGTTCGACGCCAGCACGTTGCCGAAGCGCACCGCGATCATGCGCGTGGCGCCTTTGCCCGCCGCGTGGCGCGCCAAATCGTTGTCGAGCGCCTCGCAATACATTTCCGCCAGCCGCTTGGTGGCGCCCAGCACGGAGACCGGCTCGATGGCCTTGTCGGTGGAGATCATCACCATGGCCGCGGCGCCGGCCGCCGCCGCCGCGTCGGCGACGTTGATCGAGCCGAACACGTTGGTCTTGATGCCCTCGTCCCAATCCGTTTCGAGCAGCGGCACGTGCTTGAGCGCGGCGGCATGGAACACCATGTCGGGTGCAAATTGCGCGACCAGGCCCATGATGCGCGCGCGGTCGCGAATATCGGCGATGCGGCCCGAGATCGCGGTGTTGGATTGTTCGGCTTTGAGCAGTTCCACCACCGCATGCAGCGCGGGCTCGGAATTCTCGATCACCAGCAGACGGGCGGCGCCGAAGGCGACCATCCGTTCGCAGATCTCCGAGCCGATCGAGCCGCCGCCGCCGGTGACGACAATCGCCTTGCCGGCAACGAAAGTTTCCAGCCGGCGGTAATCGATACTGACGCTCGGCCGCAGCAGCAGGTCCTCGACCGCGACCGGCGCAAGCTGCACCGCCTGCCCGCCGGCATCGAGCGACGGCAACTGGCTCATGCTCAGGCCGAGCTTGCGCGCCCTGATCAGCAAAGCTTCCGGCCGCGCTTCCGGCGACAGCGCCGATGGCGTCAGGATGACGCGCGTCACGATTGTGCCACGGCCGGCAAAATCGGCGACCACGCGTTCGAGATCGTCGATGTCGCCCAGCACCGGGACGCCGCGGATCGATTGGCCGCGGTCGGCCGCAGACGGCGACAAAACGCCCGCCGGCCAGATTTTCTTCACCGCACCGCTCTCGATCGCGCGCAACAGGACTTCGGCATCGGCCGCGCGCCCCAGCACCAAAGTCGGCGTCGCGTCGGCGACCTTGGCGCGCTGCAGCGTGCGCGCGTAATGGAAGTAGCGGTAGGCGATACGCGTGCCGCCGAGGAAAAACATCTGCAGCAGAAAGTACAGCAGAATGGTGATCTTGCCGAAGAAGAACGTGCCATAGACGTTGGGCGCGACCAGCACATAGTCGAGCGCAAGCAGCGACACCGCCAGAACGGCGGCGGCGCGGAAGATGTCGTAGAGATCGGGGACGGAAGTGAACCGCCACTTGTTGCGGTGCAGGCCGAAGATCAAATAGACCGCGGCGGCATAGGCGAGAAAGACCGGCAGATACTTGAGTTCGGCGAGGCGGGCGTCGAGCGCACTGCCCTCGAAGCGCACATAGAACGTCAGCACGATCGCCGCCGCAGTGGCGACGAGATCGTGCAGCACGATCAGAACCTGGCGCGGGGTCAGTTTCGGCAATGGCAACCTTTCCCTGTTGGCGGGAATTATACAGGGAATTTGCCGTTTACAGTGTTTTCCCGCTGTGGGAAAGCCGCAAATACAAGCGGACTTCCATGGAGTTAAGCAGCGACCGGCCTTGCCGGCATGGCCGGCCTAGGCCGGCTGTTCCTTGGTCAACTGATCGCGAATTTTTCCCTCGCTCAGCAACTTCTCAAAATAGGCGACGGTTTGAATGAGCCCTTCCTTGAGCGGCGTGCGGGGCGCCCATGACAAAAATTCCTGCGCGCGCGAAATGTCCGGGCGCCGCTGCTTCGGATCGTCTTCCGGCAGCGGCCGGCGCACGATCTTCGAGCGCGCGCCGATCAGTTCGATCACCAGCGAAGCAAGTTCAAGGATGGAAAATTCGGTTGGGTTGCCGATGTTGATCGGGCCGGTCACCGAATCGCCGGTCGCCATCAGGCGACCAAAGCCGTCGATCATGTCGTCGACATAGCAGAACGAACGCGTCTGCGAGCCGTCACCGTAAATGGTGATGTCCTTGCCCAGCAGACTCTGCACGATGAAATTCGAAACGACGCGTCCATCGTTCGGATGCATGCGCGGACCGTAGGTATTGAAAATGCGTGCGACCTTGATGCGCAATTTGTGCTGCCGCCAATAGTCGAAGAACAGGGTTTCGGCGCAGCGCTTGCCTTCGTCATAGCAGGAGCGCGCGCCGATCGGATTGACGTTGCCCCAATAGTCCTCGGTCTGCGGATGAACGCTTGGATCGCCGTACACTTCTGACGTCGATGCCTGGAAGATTTTCGCCTTCACGCGCTTGGCGAGGCCGAGCATGTTGATCGCGCCGTGCACGCTGGTCTTGGTCGTCTGAACCGGATCGTGCTGGTAATGGATGGGCGAAGCCGGGCAGGCAAGATTGTAGATCTGGTCGATCTCGAGATAGATCGGGAACGTCACGTCGTGACGGATGAGTTCGAAATGCTTGTTATCGAGCAGGTGCTCGATGTTCGAGCGGCTGCCGGTAAAGAAGTTGTCAAGGCAAATGACGTTGGCGCCGTCGGCGAGGAGACTTTCGCACAAATGCGAACCGAGAAATCCGGAACCGCCCGTGACAAGGATGCGTTGTTGAAGATGCATTTTCCCATCCAATTCGACCAAGTCGTGCTGTATACTGGCCAGTCCAATGCCGGATATGCATAGCGCTGCGGACTATGTTATCCCGCAAGCCGCAAGATCAACACGTTAGCACCTCATCCGCAATGCCGGTCCTTGCCATGCAAAATCCCGGCGAGCCTCGATCGCAGGCCCGCTTTGTCGGCACGCTGCCGCTGCTGTGGCTCGCAGGTGTCGCCCTGCGGCTCACCATCCTCGCGGTGCCGCCGGTCATTCCGCTGATCCACGACGGGCTGCACCTCAACGCCACCCAGATCGGTATTCTCACCGGCCTGCCCTCGATGCTGTTCGCGATCGCCGCGGTGCCAGGCGCGCTGCTGATCGCGCGGCTCGGCGTGCGCACAGCGCTGGTGGTCGGGCTTGTCGTCACCGCGATCGGCGGCGCGCTGCGCGGCGCCATCCCCGACGTGATGTGGCTTTACGCGATGACGGTCGCCATGGGCGCCGGCGTTGCCGTCATGCAGGTGACCATGCCGCCGGCGGTGCGCAGTTGGATTCCGCAGCGCATCGGCTTTGCCACCGCCATCTATACCAACGGGCTGTTGGTCGGCGAAATTCTCCCTGTCGCATTGATGCTGCCGCTGGTGCTGCCGTTGGTCGGCGGCAGCTGGCAATGGGGATTCGTGGTGTGGAGCGCGCCGGTCGTCGTTATCGCGGCGCTGATTTTGACGCTAGCACCGGCCAGCGGTCTGGCGTCGAACACCAGCCGCCGCTGGTGGCCGGACTGGAACAGTCACCTGATCTGGCGGCTCGGCATCATGCTCGGCACCACCAACGCCACCTATTTCGCCACCAACGCCTTCCTGCCCGACTATCTCAGGGGCAACGGACAGAGCGGCTGGATCAGCGCCGCGCTCACCGGGCTGAACACCGGCCAGGTGCCGGCGTCGTTGCTGCTGCTGGCCTTTGCGCACCGGCTGGAGCGCAAGGCCTGGCCCTATGTCGCGTGCGGGCTGCTCTGCGTGCTCTCGACCTGCGGCATCGTGTTCGGCTCCGGCGCCTGGGTGGTGGCCGCGGCGACCGTCCAAGGCTTTGCCAATGCGGTGATCCTCATTCTCATTTTGGCGCTGCCGCCATTGCTGAGCGCGCCGGACGACGTGCATCGCGTCACCGCCGCCATGTTCACCATCAGCTATAGCTGCGCGGTGATCGTGCCGGTGATCAGCGGCCTGTCCTGGGATCTGAGCGGCATCGCCAGCCTGGCATTTGCGCCGATCGCGATCTGCGGCATCATCCTGGTCATTCTGGCGCCGGCAATCAATCACGTGAAGCCGGCAGGGAGTTGATTCGATGCGTCCGATACCGGTGGGAGCGAAGGGAACCTATACGCTGCGGGTGACGCCGGCGCACCTCGCCAATCAGTTCAAGGACGTTAGCCTGCCGCAGGTGTTCGCGACGCCGATGATGGTGACCGCCATGGAGAACGCCGCGCTCAACGCGGTGCGCGAATACCTCGATCCCGGCGAAAGCGCGGTCGGCACGCTGGTCAACGTCCGCCATCTGGCGGCGACGCCGGTCGGTCATCTGGTGACCGCCGAAGCCGAGGTGACCAAGGTCGACGGCCGGCGCATCGAATTCAAGGTGAGCGCGCGCGACGAAACCGAGGAGATCGGCAACGGCACGCACGAGCGCATGGTGGTCGATATGGGTCGGCTCGATCAGAGGCTGGCGGCGAAAAAGCTGCCTTAAATCATAGGCCTGCACAAAGCCCTTGAAAGCGGGTTTTTTCCACAGTATGCATCAATAAGTACATCGAATGTATCTATACTGATGTTTCAGACATGATAACTGGTCCCCAAATGCGGGCAGCGCGGGCGCTGCTCGGCCTCGACCAGCGCCAATTGGCGCAAACCGCGGGTTTGTCGCTGCCGACCATCCAGCGCATGGAAGCCAGCGACGGCGTGGTGCGCGGCAATGTCGATTCGCTGATGAAGCTGGTCGACGCGCTCGCCGCCAACGGCATCGAACTGATCGGCGAAGGCGCGGCGAGCAGCGGCGGTGGCCGCGGGGTTCGGCTCAAATGATGGTCGTCTACGCGCTCTACGGCGTGGCCGCGCTGATCGTTTTGGCACCCGTCGCGATCGCGCTCGGCGGTTCGCCGCGCGGGACGGCGGTGGTCTATGGCGCCAGCCTGATGATCACCTTGACGCTCGGCATGATCGCGCTGCTGTGCCTGTTCGGATATTCCAGCCCGACCTCCACCGTGACCCTGCCGCTCGGCCTGCCCTGGCTGGGCGCGCATTTCCGCATCGATCCGCTCGCCGCCTTCTTCCTGGTGGTGGTCAATCTCGGCGGCGCGTCGGCGAGCCTGTTCGCGCTCGGCTATGGCCGCCACGAGGACGCCCCGCAACGCGTGCTGCCGTTCTATCCCATCTACATCGCCGCGATGAATCTGGTTGTGCTCGCCAATGACGCCTTCAGTTTCCTGGTATCGTGGGAATTCATGTCGCTCACCTCGTGGGCGCTGGTGATCGCGCATCATCGCATCGCCGAGAATGTGCGCGCCGGTTACATCTATCTGTTGATGGCGAGCTTCGGCACGCTGTCGCTGTTGCTCGCTTTCGGCTTGCTCGCCGGCGCCGACGGCAACTATGCCTTCGATGCCATGCGTGCCGCGCACCCGACGGCGGCGTTGGCTGCACTGGTGCTTGTGCTCGCGATCGTCGGCGCCGGCTCCAAGGCCGGCGTGGTGCCACTGCACGCTTGGCTGCCGCTGGCGCATCCCGCCGCGCCCAGCCACGTCTCCGCGCTGATGAGCGGCGTGATGACAAAGGTCGCGGTTTACGGCTTGATCCGTATCGTCTTCGACTTGCTGGGACCGCCAGACTGGTGGTGGAGCATGGCCGTGCTCGGCGTCGGCGGCATCACCGCGGTGATGGGCGTGCTCTATGCGCTGATGCAGCACGATCTCAAACGGCTGCTCGCCTATCACACGGTGGAAAATATCGGGATCATCTATATCGGACTCGGCCTGGCGCTGGCCTTCGAGGCCGCCGGCATGCCGCTTGCCGCCGCGCTGGCGCTGACCGCCGGGCTATTCCACGTCTTCAATCACTCCGTCTTCAAGAGCCTGCTGTTTTTCGGCGCTGGCGCCGTGCTCAATTCAACGGGCGAAAGAGACATGGAGCATCTCGGCGGGCTAATCCACCGCATGCCGCAGACCGCTTTCGTGTTTTTGGTCGGCTGCGTGGCGATCTCGGCGCTGCCGCCGCTCAATGGCTTCGTATCGGAATGGCTGACCTTCCAGGCCATTCTACTCAGCCCGCAATTGCCGGCCTGGGGTCTGAAATTCATGGTGCCGGCGGTCGGCGCGCTGCTGGCGCTGTCGGCGGCGCTCGCCGCCGCCTGCTTCGTCAAGGCCTTCGGCGTCACCTTCCTCGGCCGCGCCCGCACGCCCGCCGCCGCACAGGCGCAGGAGACCGACAGCAGCTCGCTCGCCGCCATGTATTTCCTTGCCGCGCTCTGTCTCGTGGCCGGAATTCTGCCCGGTTTCTTCATCGACGCGCTCAACCCTGTGACCAACAGCCTGATCGGCGTCGGCATGCCACATCAGGCCGGCGTCGAGTGGCTGTCGATCGTGCCGATCGCCGAAAGCCGCAGCTCGTATAACGGGCTCTTGGTGTTCGTCTTCGTCGTGATGTCGGGCTCTATCGCGGCCTTTGCCATTCATCGCCTCGCCTCCGACAGATTGCGGCGCGCACCGGCCTGGGATTGCGGCTATCCGGACCCGAGCACAGCGACGCAATACACCGCGTCGAGCTTCGCCCAGCCGATCCGCCGCGTCTATGGCGCGACCGTATTCCGCGCACGCGAGATCGGCGAGATGCCGCCGCCCGGTTCGATGGCGCCGGCGCGGCTGACCGTCGAGCTGCACGACCTGATCTGGGAGGCGGCCTATGCGCCGATCGCGAGCTGCATCAGCTATGCGGCCGACCGGCTCAATGTTCTGCAATTCCTCACCATCCGCCGCTATCTGACGCTGGTGTTCACGGCTCTGGTGCTCCTCTTGCTGGTGCTCGCCATATGGCCTTGATCCGCGATTTCATCTCGCAAGGCGCGGAGATGCTGCTGGTGCTGCTGCTCGCGCCGCTGCTCACCGGCTTTGTGCGCAAGGTGAAGGCGCGACTGTTGCGCCGGCAGGGTCCGCCGCTGCTGCAGCCCTACCGCGATCTGATCCGGTTGATGCGCAAGGACGTGGTGCTGGCGGAAAGCGCGTCCTGGCTGTTCCGCGTCATCCCCTACATCATCTTCGCCGGCACCTGGGTGGCGGCGGCGCTGGTGCCGACTTTCCGCAGCGGCTTGCTGTTTTCCTGGTCGGCGGATCTCATCGCCATCATCGCGCTGCTCGGCAGCGCGCGCTTCTTCCTGGCGTTGGCCGGCCTCGATGTCGGCACCAGCTTCGGCGGCATCGGCTCGAGCCGCGAGGTGATGATCGCTTCGCTCGCCGAGCCGGCGATGTTGATGATTGTGTTCACTGTGGCGTTGATCGCCGGCTCCACGCAACTTTCGACCATGGCCGCCTACATGGTGTCGGGCGCAGAGGGCTTGCGGGTTTCGCTTGGACTTGCGCTGCTGGCGCTGATCATCGTGGCGATCGCCGAGAACGCGCGCATCCCGATCGACAATCCGGCGACGCATCTCGAGCTCACCATGGTGCACGAGGCGATGGTGTTGGAATATTCCGGCCGGCACCTAGCGCTGATCGACCTGACGTCCGAATTGAAGCTGCTGCTTTATGTCTCGGTGATCGGCTGCCTGTTTGCGCCCTGGGGCATCGCGCCGCCCGACGCGAGCCCACGCGCTATCGCCATCGGCCTTGCCGCCTATCTGGTGAAGCTCGCCACCGGCGGTTTCCTGCTGGCCGTGTTCGAGACCGCCATCGCCAAGATGCGCGTGTTCCGCGTGCCGGCCTTCCTCGGCGCGGCGCTGATGCTCGGTCTGCTCGGCACCTTGCTGCTGTTCGTTTCGAGGAGCCTCTAGCGATGGGCACCCTCAGCTTCGACGTCGCCCATATGCTGGCCGGCTCGCTGGTGCTGGTGAGCTTCATGCAGCTCTACCAGGACCGGCTCTACGCGCTGCTCAATACGTTTGCGCTGCATGCCTTCATCCTGGCGGCCTCCGTCGCCTGGCAGGCTTTCGTCCAGGACGCGCCGCATCTTTATCTCACGGCGATGATCGCGCTGGTGTTCAAGGCCATTGTCATCCCGGTGGCGCTGCACCGGATCATCGTCAAGCTCGGCATTCACCGCGAGATTGAGACCGTGGTCGGCGTCGGCCCGGCCATGCTGCTGGGCATGGGGCTGGTGGCGCTGTCCATGGTTGTGATGCTGCGGGTGACTGCCGACGCCGATCCGCTGGCGCGCGAGGATCTGGCGTTCGCGTTGTCGGTGGTGCTGCTCGGCCTGTTGATGATGGTGACGCGGCGCAACGCGGTGAGCCAGGTGATCGGCTTCATGTCGCTGGAAAACGGCTTGGTACTGGCGGCGACCGGCGCCAAGGGCATGCCGCTCGTGGTTGAGATTTCCGTGGCCTTTTCGGTGCTGATCGCCTTCATCGTCATCGGCATCTTCCTGTTCCGCATCCGCGAGCGCTTCGACACCGTCGACGTGCAGGCGCTCGACAAGTTCCGAGGTGAGCGGCGATGAAATTCGACGCGCTCACCGGCGTTCTGTTGATCCCGGCGGTGGCGGCGGCGCTGCTCGCCGTACTGCCTGGCTACCGGCTGACCGCGATCCTCAACGTACTGGCGGCGCTGGCGAGCTTCCTCACTGCAGCATCGCTGTTCGTGGTCGAGCCGGCGTCCGGGCCCTATTTGCTGGTGGACGACCTCAATAAGGTCTTCATCGTGCTGACGACCTTTGTCGGTTTCACCACCAGCGTGTTCAGCGCCAGCTACATCGGACACGAGATCGAGATCGGCCGGCTGACGCCGATCTCCGTGCGCTTCTATCACGCCATGTACCAGGTGCTGATGTTCGCCATGAACCTCGCGCTGGTGGCCAACAATATCGGCCTGATGTGGGTGGCGATCGAGATGGCGACGCTCACCACCGTGCTGATGGTCGGCATCTACCGCACGCACGAGGCGCTGGAAGCGGCCTGGAAATATTTCATCCTCGGCAGCGTCGGCATCGCGCTGGCGCTGTTCGGCACCATTTTGGTCTATATGGCCGCAAAACCGGTGATCGGCGAAGGTCTCTACGCCATGGTGTGGACCGTGCTGGTGACCAAGGCCTCGCAATTCGATCCGGCGCTGCTCAACGTCGCCTTCGTGTTCCTGCTGCTCGGCTACGGCACCAAAGTGGGTCTGGCGCCCCTGCATGCCTGGCTGCCCGACGCGCACGCGGAAGGTCCGACGCCGATCTCGGCGGTGCTGTCCGGCCTGCTGCTCAACGTGGCGCTTTATGCGCTGCTGCGTTTCAAGATGATCCTGGCGCTCAACCCGGCGGCGCTCGCGCCCGGCCCGCTGATGGTGACCATGGGCCTGATCTCCTGCGTGTTCGCCGCCTTCATGCTGTACCGGCGACGCGACATCAAACGCATGTTCGCTTATTCTTCGATCGAGCACATGGGCATCATCGTGTTCGCCTTCGGCATGGGCGGCCCGCTCGCCAATTTTGCCGCGCTCTTGCACATGACCATGCACTCGCTGACCAAGTCGGCGATCTTCTACGCCGTCGGCCACATCGCGCAGGTCAAGGGCACGCAGAAAATCGCCGACATGGGCGGGCTGACGGTAAGCAATCCGGTTCTCGGCTGGGGCCTGGTGCTGGGCGTGGTCGCCATCGCCGGCCTGCCGCCGCTCGGCATCTTCATGAGCGAGTTTCTGGTGGTGTCGTCGACCTTCGCGCGCGAGCCGTGGCTGGCGACCATTCTCGTCTTCGCCATATTGGTCGCGCTCGGCGGCCTGTTCCTGCGGCTCAATACGATTGCTTTCGGCGAGCCGCGCGGCCCGACCGCGCCGGCGCAAGCGTCATACGTGCCGATGTTCGCCCATCTCGCCATCGTGTTCATGGCGGGCATCTATATGCCGCCGGCGCTGGTCAGCGGCTTCCAGAACGTCGCCAGGCTGTTGGGATAGCGCCATGCAACGCGCCACAGTAACCGAGCATGGCTGGAACGAGGCGATCGCCCAATTGGTGGCGGGCGAGTGTACCTTGCTCGGACTGTGGGGCGATCCGCCGAACGTGCACATGGCGACGATCGACGAGATGGCCGGCAACATCGCCATCGTCACTTATGCGTGCGTCGACGGGCGCTACCCGAGCGTCGGAGCGCAGCATCCGCCGGCGATCCGGCTGGAGCGCGCGATCCAATCGCTGTTTGGACTGCAAGCGGCCGGCGCTCCGGACACGCGGCCCTGGCTCGATCTCGGATTCTGGGATGTGCGCCATCCGCTGGGGGACAAGCGGCCCGCGCAAAAGCCGGCCCCTTACGTCTTCCTGCCGGTCGAAGGCGAAAGCCTGCACCAGATTCCGGTTGGGCCCGTGCACGCCGGCATCATCGAACCGGGCCACTTCCGCTTCACCGCCAATGGCGAGCATGTCGTGCGACTGGAGCAGCGGCTCGGCTATGTGCACAAGGGCATCGAGTCGCTGATGGCAGGCAGCCTGCTCGACAATGCGGCGAAACTGGCCGGCCGGACATCGGGCGACAGCACAGTCGCTTATTCTTTCGCATTTGCGCAAGCCGCCGAGGCGGCGCTGCAGATAAAGGCGCCGCCGCGCGCGGTCTACCTGCGCGCGCTGATGGCGGAACTCGAGCGGCTGGCCAATCATTTCGGCGATATCGGCGCGATCTGTAATGATGCATCGTTCGCGTTGATGCACGCGCAAACTGGCATCCTGCGCGAACGCGTGCTGCGGGCCGCGGACGCCTGTTTCGGTCACCGGTTGATGATAGATGCGATCGTGCCCGGCGGCGTCGCGCACGACATCGCGGCGGACGGCCTCATACAGGTGCAGGCTTTGCTCGCGGAAATCCGGCGCGTGTTTCCGCGCCTGATCGAACTCTACGACAACACCGCCTCGCTGCAGGACCGCACCGTCACCACCGGCATCGTCAAGCCTGACTACGTACGCCAGTTCGGCGCCGGCGGCTATGTTGGACGCGCCTCTGGCCGCGGCTTCGACGCGCGGCGCAACGTCGGTTATGCACCTTACGACGAGCTCGCCTTCGAGGTGCCAGTGCTCACCACCGGCGACGTCAATGCGCGGGTGTGGATTCGCATCCGCGAAGTCGAGCAGAGCCTGGCACTGATCGACCAAATCCTCGGCGCGCTGCCGGACGGAAAAATTCACGCTTCCGTCAAACCGAACGGCAAGACGTGCGAAGGGCTCGGCCTCACGGAGGCGTTCCGTGGCGACGTGCTGGTCTGGCTGCGGCTCGACGGCCACGGACGGGTCGAACGCTGCCACATGCGCGATGCGTCCTGGTTTCAGTGGCCGCTGCTGGAGACGGCGATCGAAGGCAACATCGTCGCCGACTTCCCGATCTGCAACAAATCGTTCAACTGCTCGTATTCGGGACACGATCTCTAATGCGCAGGACGCTATTGGAAAGCTTCACGCGCGGGCCGCTTACCGAGCCGGCACCCAAACCCGACGAGGCCGGCCTCGCCGAACTGGCGAAGGCAGTCAACCGCGCCGCGCGCGCCAAGCTCGGACGCTCGCTGTCGATCCGGCAAGTCGATGCCGGTTCCTGCAACGGCTGCGAGCTGGAAATCCATGCGCTCAACAACGCCTTCTACGATCTCGAACGCTTCGGCCTGCATTTCGTCGCCTCGCCGCGCCACGCCGACGTGCTGATGGTGACCGGGCCGGTGACCAAGAACATGCGCGAAGCCTTGCTGCGCACTTACAACGCCACGCCCGATCCGAAATGGGTGATCGCCATCGGCGCCTGCGCCGCCGATGGCGGTCTGTTCGCAGGGAGCTATGCGGTTGCCGGCGGTGTCAAGGACGTGGTGCCGGTCGATCTGACGATTCCAGGCTGCCCGCCCAGCCCGAAAACCTTGCTGGCCGGGCTGTTGGCGTTGCTGCAGACGGCGTCCTAGACGGCCACCTTGGTGAGAAAGCCTTCGACTTCGCTGCGCAGATTGGCGGCCACTTCTTCCACCAATTGCGAGGCGGCAAGCACGGTCTGCGCCGACTGCTGGCTTTCGGTGGTGGCGCCGGCCACTTCGCCCAAGACCGTGACGATCAGCTTGGCGCCGTCGGCGGCGCTGGTCACGTTTTGCGAAATCTCGGCGGTCGCGGCGTTCTGCTGTTCCACCGATATGGCCACGGCCGACGTGTACTGGTCGATTTCTTGCATGCGGTGAGCGATCCGCCCGATCGCTTCCACGGCTTTGTCGGTCGAGTTCTGCACTTCCAGGATCTGGCTGGAAATATCCTCGGTCGCCTTAGCGGTCTGCACCGCGAGCGACTTGACCTCGGACGCGACCACCGCGAAGCCGCGTCCCGCTTCGCCGGCGCGCGCCGCTTCGATGGTGGCGTTGAGCGCCAGCAGATTGGTTTGCCCGGCGATGTTACGGATGAGCTTGGTGACGTCACCGATCTTGCGGGCGCCTTGCGCCAGCGCGCCAATATCCTGATTGGTGGTTTGCGCCTCTTCGACCGCGACCCGCACCACGTCGGTGGTCTGGTTCAGCCGGCGGCCGATTTCCGCGATCGAACTCGACAATTCGTCGGCCGCGATCGCCGCGGTTTCGACATTGGTGGACGCGTCGTTCGAGGTCTTCACCGCGCTCTCGGCGCGTTTCGACGTGTGGCCGGAGGCGTCGAACAGACCCGCCGCAGTCGTACGCATCTCACCCGTGCTGTCGGTCACCGTCCGCAAGAGATTCTCGACACGTTCGCGGAACGCCGAAATCGCGTTCTCGATGACGGCGCGGCGTTCTTCCTGGTGCAGGAAGGTCGTGCGCTGCTGCTCGGCCTGCCGCCGCTCGGTGATGTCCTCGTGCGTGCCGATCCAGCCGCCACCTTTCATCGGATGATTAGTGACCAGCAAGAGGTGGCCGCCCTTCGACTTGACCTCGTGCACGATGGTCCGCCCTTCCGCCACCGCGGCGAGAAATTCCTTGCGGTACTCCTCCGGGTCGCGTGAGAAGGTGCCCTTGGCAATGCGTTTCGCCAGTACGTCGGATAGCGTGGACCCCGGTTGCACATCGTCCGGCGTCAGTTCGTACATTTTGTAATATTGCGCGTTGCAGACGACGAGCCGCTCGGCGGCGTCGAACATGCACAGGCCCTGCGCCATGCTGTCGATGGCGGTGCGGATTTGATCGACTTCACGGCTTTGGTACCGCGTGAGTATGGCGCCAGCCAGACTCATCGCGAACTGCGAAACGACGGCAGCAAGAATGGCCGTGAGCGCCGTTGCGGACAAGGATGGAATGACTGAGATGGCCCAGCCCGTCGCAAAAATAATCAGCCCCGCGAAAGTCAGCGCAAAAGTCGCGAACCCGACCAGCATGACGATCGACGAGACACGCCTGAAATTGAGGGAGAAGAACATTTTGAGCGTCAATCCTTTGCCTCGTTCGGCGGCTGTAGACTATTCTCTACCTACTTTTTTTGCAGTTAATTGATGGTAAAGAGATCGTTAACAAAACGGCCGTGCCACGCTTGGGGGGTTGCGTCCAGGGAGGAAGATCGCGTGAAGCTTGTGCTGTTTCAGACCGCGCCGGGCGCCGAAATATCGCCAGGCGTCCTGACCGGGCGCGGAATTGTCAACGTCTCGCCGGCGGCGAAAAAAGGCCACACGCCGCAGTTGACGATGCAGGGCATCATCGACGGCTTCGAGCGCCTGCGTCCTGCCTTGGAAAAGCTCGCCAGCGAAAGCGAGGCCGTACCGCTCGATCGCGCGCGGCTGCTGCCGCCTTTGCCGCGGCCAGGTAAGATTCTCGCCTGCATCGCCAATTACTGGGAACATGCCCAGCGCGATGCTCGCCCGCTCAACATGTTCATGAAGAACCCGGACGCCGTGGTCGGGCCCGGCGACACGATCATGCTGCCCGAGTTCACTGTGCCGTGGATATTCATGCACGAGGCCGAACTTGCGCTGGTGATCAAGGGGCCGGCCAAGATGGTGAAGGCCAAGGATTGGCGGAACGCGGTCTTCGGCTATACCACGATGATCGACGTTTCGGCGCGCGAGCAAGGCCGCAAGACCTGGCCGGCGTCGCCGCTCACCAGCTGGCTCGGCAAGTCGTTCGACACTTTCGCGCCGATCGGCCCCTGCATCGCCACCGCGGACGAGATCGAGGACCCCAACGATCTGATCGTGCGGTTCTGGAACGACGGCCAGCTCCGCCACAACTACAACACCGACGACATGGAACACCGCGTTCCCGAACTGATCGAGTTCGCCACCACGGTGATGACCATGAACTCGGGCGACCTCATCGCCTGCGGCACCAATCACGAAGGCCTCGGCGCGCTGCAGGACGGCGAAACCGTCGAGATCGAAATCCAGAATATCGGCAAGATGTCGTTGAAGGTCTCCGATCCGCTGAAGAGAAAATGGGAGCGTGGAATTTACATGGGCTTGGATTCGACGAATCCGGACGCCGTCAAGCGGCACCGCCCGCAGGGCGGTCCACTGCCGCCGTAAAGGGACCTGACGATGGACCAAGCCAAGAGCGAAATCCGCGACAATATGCAGATCGATTGGGATGCGCCCATCCGCATGGACGACCTCGTCGTGCTGCGCGCCGACGTTTATCGGCCCGTCGGCGATGGAAAATTCCCTGTCATTCTGAGCTACGGTCCCTATGCCAAGGGTCTGTCGTTCCAGGAAGGCTATCCGAGCCAATGGGGGCGCGTGATCAAATCGGCGCCCAACGTTTTGGAAGGATCGAGCAACAAATATCAGAACTGGGAACTGGTCGATCCGGAGAAATGGGTGCCGGACGGTTACGCCTGCGTGCGCGTCGACTCGCGCGGCGCGGGACGATCGCGGGGCGAACTCGACGTGTGGTCGGCACGCGAGGCACAGGATCTTTACCAGTGCGTCGAATGGGCCGGCACGCAAAGCTGGGGCAACGGCAAGGTCGGGATCAACGGCATATCCTACTACGCGATGAACCAATGGAACGCCGGCGCGCTCAATCCGCCGCACTTGGCCGCGCTGTGCATGTGGGAAGGCTCGTCGGATTATTACCGCGAGCTGTGCCGGCACGGCGGCATCCTCTGCGACTTCCTCTCGAGCTGGCATCCGCGCCAAGTGGCGAGCGTGCAGCATGGCGTCGGCGAGCGCGGTGCCAAGAGCAAAGTGACCGGCGAGCCGGTCGCCGGACCCGAGACGCTGCCGAAAGAAGAACTGGCCAAGCTTTGCGCCGACACGCCGGGCGAAGCCAAGCGCCATCGCTTCCGCGACGGTTACCACGCCGCGCGCACCGCCCAATTCGAGAATATCCAGGCGCCGATGTTGTCGGCCGCCAATTGGGGCGGCGTCGGCCTGCACACGCGCGGCAATTTCGAGGGGTGGCTCGCCGCCGGCTCCAAACGGAAATGGCTGGAGGTGCACGGCGACACGCATTTCACGCATTTCTACAGTGCATACGGCGAAGATCTGCAGAAGCGTTTCTTCGCCCATTTCCTCAAGGGCGAAGACACCTGGAGCCGGCAGCCGCGCGTTTCGCTCAACATCCGCCATCCGGGCGAAAAATTCGTGCTGCGCGCCGAGAACGAATGGCCGCTCGCGCGCACGCAATGGACCAAATATTTCCTGCAGCCGGGCGGCTTCGGCCTTGCAACGAACGCGTCCAAGAACGCGACGACGCTACGCTACGAAACCACCGGCGACGGCCTCACCTTCCGCTCCGCGCCCGCCGACAAGGCTTTCGAGATTACCGGCCCGGTCGCGGCCAAGCTCTGGGTATCGTCGGAGACGACCGACGCCGATATCTTCCTGGTGCTGCGGCTTTTCGACCCGGCCGGCAAGGAAATCACTTTCATAGGGTCAAATGATCCGCGTACGCCGGTCGGGCTCGGCTGGCTGCGCGCCTCGCAGCGCAAGCTAGACCCGCAGCGCTCGCTGCCCTACCGACCCTGGCACCCGCACGACGAGGTGTGGCCGCTCAAGCCCGGCGAACCGGTCGAGCTCGATATCGAAATCTGGCCGACCAGCATTGTGGTTCCGCCCGGCTATCAACTTGCCCTCACCGTGCGCGGCAAAGACTACGAAGTGGACGGCACCGATGCCGCGCTGCCCAATGCGCCCTACCCGATGAAAGGCGTCGGACCCTTCCTGCATATCGATCCGGATGATCGGCCGGCCCGCGTCTTTGCCTGCGGCAATTGCCTGCATTTTGCCCCCGACAAGGCGCCATACCTCTTGTTGCCGGTCATTCCCGAGGGGTAGGCTTTCGGCGGTGGCAACAACAAGGAGACAAAAATGAAACCGATCCTTGTCGCCGCGCTCGCAGCGGGCGCTTTGGCTTTGGCCGCACCGGCCCACGCGGACACCTATCCGAATCGCACGATCACCATCATCGTGCCCTACCCGGCCGGCGGGCCGACCGATGAGACTGCGCGCGTGGTCGCGCAGTCGCTGTCGGAAAAGCTCAAGCAAAACGTGATTGTCGAGAACGTCACCGGTGGCGGGACTATCATCGCCACCAACAAGGTCGCCAAGGCGACGCCCGACGGCTACACGCTGCTGCTGCACAATCTGCAGATCTCGGCCAACGTCACGCTCTACAAGAACCTTCCTTTCGATACTGAAAAAGACCTCATCCCGGTGATGCTGATCAACGAAAATCCGTTGATCCTGGTCGGCAGCAAAACGCTTGCGCCAGACAACTTAGCCGAACTGCTCGCGCTGATGAAAAAACAGACCCTGAAGGCTGCAATTCCGGGATACGGCGCCACCGGCCACCTGACGACCACGCTGCTCGCACAGGCCGCCAAAGTACCCATCAACCAAATTCCCTATCGTGGCGCGGCGCCGGCATTGACCGATCTTTTGGGCGGCCATGTCGATCTCTACTTTGCCACGCCGCAGCAGATCGAGCCGCAGGTCAAGGCCGGAAAGGTGAAGGCTTACGGGATCACCGCCAAAGAAAAATCTGCCGAGATGCCGACCGCCGAGAGCCTGGTGACGGCCCTCGGGTCAAAATTCGACATCGTCTACTGGCAGGCCCTGTTCGCGCCGGCCGGCACGCCGCAATCGGTCATCGACACGCTCAATGAAGCGCTGCAGGCGACGGTATCCAATCCGGCGATCGTCAAGCACTGGCACGACGAAGGCATGTCGACTTTCCCCAAGGACCGGCGTTCGGTTGCGGCTGCCCGGGCGATGATGAAGAGCGAGATCGCCCGCTGGGGCGAGACGATCCGTGACAATGATATCCACGTCAGCCAGTAGCCTCTTGTTGCCGGTCATCCCCGAGGGGTAAGCTTCCTCCCAAAACGATAAACCAGGGAGGAATATCATGAGGCGCATTGCTGCCGTTGTCTTAAGCATGCTCGGCGTCCTGGCTTTCGCGGGACCTGCCGCCGCGGCCTATCCGGACCGCAACGTCACCATCATTGTTCCCTACCCGGCCGGCGGACCCACCGACCAGCTCGCGCGCGTGCTTGCCGAAATGCTGCAGAAGAAGTTCGGACAGAATTTCATCGTCGAAAACGTCACCGGCGGCAGTACGATCATCGCGTCCAACAAGGTCGCCAAGGCGGAACCCGACGGCTACACGCTGCTGCTGCACAACCTGCAGATTTCCGCGAATCCGACGCTATTCAAGTCCTTGCCGTTCGACACGTTGAAGGACTTCAAGACGGTGATCATGATCAACCGCAATCCGCTGGTTCTGGTCGGACGCCCGGGCCTCGCGCCGAACTCGCTCAAGGAACTCATGGCGCTGATGAAGAAGCAGCATCTGAAAGAGGCGCTGCCGGGCTTTGGCACCACCGGGCACCTCACGTCGCGGCTGTTCGCGCAAGAGACCGGGCTCAAGTTCGACGAGATTCCGTATCGCGGCGGCGCGCCGGCGGTGACGGACGTTCTCGGCGACCACGTCGATTTCTTGATCGGTACGCCGCAGCAGATGATGCCGCTGGTCAAGGCCGGCAAGCTCAAGGCCTACGCCGTCACACAGAAGGGCAAGATGCTGGAATTCCCCACCGCCGACAGCATGGCCGACCTGCTCGGGCCGCAGTTCGCCATCTACTACTGGCAGGGACTGTTTGCCCCGTCCAAAACGCCGGGCGCGGTGATCAAGACGCTGAACGCTGCGGTCAACGACATCGCCAACGATCCGGAAGTCCTCAAGCAATGGCACGACACCGGCGTGGAGGCGTTCCCGAAGGACATGCGCACGCCAGCAGCGGGCGAGAAATTCCTCAAGAGCGAGATCGCTCGCTGGGGCAAAGTGATCAAGGACACCGACCTTCACGTCACCCAGTGACGTGGGTTCTTGCAGCCAGCGTTATGTCGCCGGCTGCAGCACCTGTTCGAGCCAGTCCCACATATAGGCCGAACAGATGCTCTGGTTGTCGATCTGGCAGTGGTGATAGCCGCCTTCCTCGCGCGTGAAGAGCTTGAAGGTCTTCTGCTTTGCGCCGACGGCGTCGAAGCATTTCTGCGCCTCGGGCAAGGGGATCTGCTCGTCGCCCTCACCGTGCAGCATCAGGAACGGACAGGTTATTTTCTGCACCACGCCGTCGAGCTTGAACGGCTCGAGGCGCTTGAGCGCGTCGTCCTGCGAGCTGGCGTTGAGCACCCAGGCGATGTGCTGCGAGGCAACCGACAGCGACGGCGTATCGGCTTTGGCCAATCGCTCGAAACGGTCGCGCCAGATTTTCTGGTAATCCCACTGCGCCCCCCAGGCGATGCAGCAGGCAAAGCGCTGCTCGAATGCCGCCGCGCGCGGCGCGTAGTAGCCTCCCAGACTGATCGCCATGATGCCGATCCGCTTGGCATCGACCTCGGGCCGCGACGCCAGATAGTCGAACACCGGCGTCGCGTAGTGTTCGGTGTCGTGCCGCAGGTAGAAATTGCGGAAGCGGATGCTTTCGCCGTTGCCCGGGCCGTCCACGATCAGGCAGGCGATGCCGCGCGCGACGAGATCCGCCACGCCTTTGAAATACTGAATCTCCTTGGTGACGTCGAGACCGTCGAAGAATACCATGGCCGGCACTTTGCCGCCGCCATTGACCGGCTCGGCATGGACGTAGACGGCCGGCAGACTTGAGCCATCGTAGGGAATTTCCACGTGCTCCATGCGCGGCCGCTTGACGTATTGGGCGGCATCGCGAAAGCAGTCGACGCCGCGCTTGTAAGCGTCGTTGCCCGCTTGGCTCTTCGGCTGCAGGAAGCGCTCGCCGACATGATAATAGGCGCTGGCGCGTTGCAGGTATTGCGCACCACTTACCGCGTGGCCCGCGACGACGCGCTCGCGGCCACGGTCCTCGACGGTGCGCGCCTCACGCGTCCATTCGCGGAACCAGGCGTCGTCGTCGCCGACGCAGCCTTTAAGCCGCAGCCCAATGCGATTGATCTCGCCGATTTCCGCGCCGCCCCACGGCGCCATGTTCAGCCCAATCAGCAGGCCGTGCGACCAGCGATAATTGTCCGGAAAGTAAGTGAACGACAGTTCCTCGGCGGTCATCGGTCTATCTACTCCCTTTCAGGCCATTCCTTGTCGGGAGTGAGCTTAGCGGCTTCGCCGGCCAGGCGACAATGCCGAGCACAAGCGCGGACAAAAAGCCACGCGGGCCCATGGCAGCCGGAGTGTCTCTATTGCCGAGGTGTCAGATCAGATCGCTTCAGGCACCATCTTGATGGCGCCGCAGGGGCATTCGGTCGCGCACAGCGAGCAGCCCTTGCAGTAGTCATAGTTGAATTTGAAGCGATTGCCAGGACCGAGCTTGATCACCGCATTGTCCGGGCAGACGCCGTAGCAGTTATCGCACTCGAAGCAATTGCCGCAGGAGAGACACCGCCGCGCCTCGTAGAGCGCGTTGGTTTCGTCTAGCCCGCCCTGCACTTCCTCGAACGTGTTTTGCCGGCGCGGCCCTTCGATCATCGGCCGCACCGTCTTCGGCGCGTCGGCGTAATACCAGGCGTTCATCTTGTCGAAGCCCGCCAGCTCGTGCTTTTCCGCCGGCGTGTACTCCGTGCCGCCCAGCCAAGCGTCGATGTGCCGCGCCGCCTTCTTGCCGTGCCCGACCGCGACCGTGACGGTGCGTTCGGACGGCACCATATCGCCGCCGGCGAAGATGCCGTCATGACCGGTCATCATGTTTCGGGCGACCTGCACCGTGCCGTCCTTGATCTCCAATCCGTGCACGCCGTCGAGCAGCGACAGATCGACGTCCTGACCGAGCGCGAGCACCAGCGAGTCGGCCTCCAGCGTCTCGAATTCGCCTGTCGGCTGCGGAAAACCCTTGTCGTCGAGCTTCATTTTCTCGACCGTGAGCTTGCCCTCGTCCACGCGCTTGATGGTCGAGAGCCATTTCATCATGATGCCTTCTTCGAGCGCCTCCTCGACCTCGAAGTCGTGCGCCGGCATGCGCTCGCGGTTGCGCCGATAGACGATGATCGCTTCGGTGGCGCCCATGCGCTTGGCGGTGCGCGCGGCGTCGATCGCGGTGTTGCCGCCGCCGTAGACGACGACGCGACGGCCAAGCAGCGGCTTGTCCTCGCCTTCCATCGAGCGCAGCATCGTGACGGCATCGAGAACCTTCGACGCCGAGCCGGCCGGAATAAAGGCGCGCTTGCCGATATGGGCGCCGACCGCAAGGAATGCCGCGTCGAATTTGCCGGCCTTCATCGTGTCGAGAATATTATCGACCTTGGCATTGAGCTTGAGCTCGACGCCGATGTCCAAAATCCGCTTCACCTCCGCGTCGAGCACGTCGCGCGGCAACCGGTACTTCGGGATGCCGAAACGCATCATGCCGCCGGCCGCCGGTCCCGCGTCGTAAATCGCGACGGCGTGGCCCATAAGGCGCAGATGATAGGCGGCGGAGAGTCCGGACGGTCCGGCGCCGACCACCAGTACACGCTTGCCGGTTTCTTTCTCCGGCGGCCTGAAGCGCCAGTTGCGCTTGATCGCCTCGTCGCCGAGGAAACGCTCGACCGAATTGATGCCGACCGCTTCGTCAACCTGCGCGCGGTTGCAGGCGCTCTCGCAGGGGTGATAACAGACGCGCCCCATCACCGCCGGCAGCGGGTTGTCCTGCGTAAGCACGCGCCAGGCTTTTTCGTAGTCGCCGGATTCCGCGTGATAGAGCCAGGCCTGGATGTTTTCGCCGGCCGGGCAGGCATGATTGCACGGCGGCAAGCGGTCGACATAGACGGGGCGCATGGTGCGCCAGGAGCCGGTGAGATTGGCGAGGCTGCTGCCGCTATCGAGCGTGATGGCGAAAGGGTGTTTCATCACGCGTCCTCTTCTTGCTCGAGCAGCTTGTATTCGACGATGTTGTGGTCGGCGATGGCTTGCAGATGCGCGAGGCGCTTCGCACCGGCGGCGTCCTTGAACAAATGCGCGAAGCGCCGCTGCGGCTTGAGATACTCATCAACCGGTACCGGACGGCGGATTTTGCGGCTGTTGGTGACGGCGCCATGCTCGGCTTCGAAAACCGGAAACAGCCCGCATTCGACCGCCAGCCGCGCCAGGCGGATGGTGTCGTGCGAGGCCGAGCCCCAGCCGAGCGGGCACGGCACATGAATGTGGATATAGCGCGCGCCGTGAATTCCCATCGCCTTCGACACCTTGCGCTCAAGGTCGTGCAGGTCAGCGACGGTCGCGGTGGCGACGTAGGGAATGCCATGGGCAACGGCGATCCGAGGCAGACTCTTGCCGGTGCCGAAAACGTTGCCAGGCTCCGGGCCCATGGCCGGAGTCGTTGCCGTGCGCGCGGTCGGCGGCGTCGCCGAGGAGCGTTGCACGCCGGTATTCATATAGCCTTCGTTGTCGTAGCAGATGTAGAGCACGTCATCATTGCGCTCGAACATTCCGGACAGGCAGCCAAATCCGATATCGGTGGTGCCGCCGTCGCCGCCCTGGGCGATCGCGCGCACTTCGGGACGACCCTTCACCCGCATGGCCGCGGCCACGCCGGTGGCGACCGCCGCCGCATTGCCGAACAGCGAATGCAACCATGGCATTTGCCACGAGGTTTCCGGATAAGGGGTGGTGAAAACTTCCAAGCAGCCGGTCGCGTTGACCGCGATCAGGTTGCCGCCGGTGGCGCGCATGGCCACGTCCATGGCGTAACGCGCGCCGAGCGCCTCGCCGCATCCCTGGCAAGCGCGGTGCCCGCAGGTCAGCGCGTTCGAGCGGTCGATCGAAGCCTGCACCGATCGCTCGGCGTCCGGTACAAGCCGGTTGCCGACGGTAAAGGTCCCCTTCTGGTAGAAGCGGAGCTTCTGGATGGCGGCGGCGTTTGCTGTCGAATCGGTCATCGTCCGTATCCCTACTCGGCAGCCGTGGACTGCGCGGCTTGGTCGAGCCGGCGCAACAGGTTTTCGGCTGTCGGCCCGGAGCGGCGCACTTTGCGCACGTGGTGTAGCTCCTTGCCGATGATCTCTTCATTGAGGTCGAGGAAATGCGCGCCCTCCCAGGGCTGCGCCATGGCGCGGCGGAAGACGCGATGCAACGACGCGCGCGTGATGGAGCGTCCGCCCAATCCGGCGACCACCGAATGGACCTGCGGCGCGGCAGGTGTATTGCGCAAGGCAAGATCGACATTGTTGGCGAGCTGTCCGCCCATGCCGACCGCGAAACTCTTTTCGACCACCACGACATGCTTTCGGCCGGCCAGCAACCGGCGCAACGCCTCGGTCGGGAACGGCCGGAACGACACGATGTTGACGAGGCCGATGCTGAATCCGTCGGCGCGCATCTCATCGATGGCGTCCTTGATGGTGCCGTTGATCGAACCCATGGCGACCACCAGCATTTCCGCATCCTCGGCCTGATAGGTGCGCAGCAGGCCGCCAGTGTCCCGCCCGAAGCGCGTCTTGAATTCCGCGGCCAACTCAGGAATCAGACGCAGTGCCAGCGTCTGCTTGTAGTGCTGCAGGAAGCGCACTTCGGTGAAGGCATCCGGCCCCACCATGGCGCCGATGGAAATCGGATCCTTGGGATCCAGCACCTGCACCGGCTCATAAGGCGGCAGATAGGCGTCGACATCGGCCTGCGTCGGCATGTCGACACGCTCGACCGCATGCGTGAGGATAAAGCCATCGACGCAGACCATGACCGGCATCGACAGCTCCTCGGCCAAGCGGAACGCCTGGATATGCAGGTCGATCGAATCTTGATTGGATTCCGCAAACAGCTGCAACCAGCCGGCGTCACGCATCGACATCGCGTCGGAATGATCGTTCCAGATGTTGATTGGCGCGCCGATCGCCCGGTTGCCGAGCGTCATCACGATCGGCAGGCCTAAGCCCGAGGCGTTGTAGACCGCCTCGGCCATGAACAAGAGGCCTTGGCTCGCGGTCGCGGTATAGGCGCGCGCGCCAGCGGCCGAAGCGCCGATCGCAACCGAGAGCGCCGCGAATTCGGATTCCACGTTGATGAATTCGCAATTCTTCAGATCGCCCGTTTTCACCATCTCGCCGAGCCCCTCGACGATGTGGGTCTGCGGCGTGATCGGATAGGCGCAGATAACCTCAGGGCGGCACAAGGCGATTGCCTCAGCGGTGGAGTGAGAGCCTTCGACTTGCTTTAGCATCCGTTTTTCCTCACGCCTTCGCCATGACTCGCGCGGCAGCGGCATCGTGCGCCTCGGTGGCAGCGGCAACATTGGCGTCGCCGACCTTGCCGGGGAACTCTTCGCGGATCGCCTTAGCGACCAATTCGAGGCGGACCACTCCGGTTAGCGCCGCGAAGGCGCCGAGCAGCGCGGCGTTCGGCACTGGACGCCCCACATGTTTAAGCGCGAGTTCAGTCGCCGGCACCGTCACGGCATGGCCACGCGGCAATTTGGCGACGATCGCGTCGAGGTGAAGATCGGCAAAGCTCCGGTTGGTATTGACCAGGAGGTAGCCGCCGTCCTTGAGCCCTTGCAGAACGTCGATCGCCTTGAACAGCGTCACGTCCTGGACGATCAAGGCGTCCGGCGCGGCAATCGGCTCCCGCAGGCGGATTTCCTTGTCGTCGATCCGGCAGAAGGAGACGACAGGCGCGCCCATGCGTTCCGAGCCGAAGCTCGGAAAGGCCTGCGCGTGTTTTCCCTCGAGGAACGCCGCGACCGAGAGAACGGCCGCCGCCGTGACGACGCCTTGGCCCCCACGTCCGTGAATACGAATTTGGAACATTAAGGAGATCCCTGATCGACCTCCGGCAAAATAGGACCGCACGCACGAGGGCGTATTGATTTGCCGCAATTTGAATTTTGGCGCGACCGGCAAACCGCCGCAGCCGCCAGACAACTAATTGATATTGCGTAATTTCAAACCTTAACGATTCAGCTACTTTGTCCGTCATCGACGCCGCGCTCGATCAGGTCGCGCACCGAAGCGAAAAGCTCGGCGTTCGGGCAGAATCCCGGGGCTTTTTCGAGGGTTTCCGGCGCCCGGACCAGCCACTCCGAGCAGACATGATCGGCGCCGCAGTGCTGGCAACTGGTTACCGCGCTACGCAGATCGCTGGCCAGCCGGCCGTGGGCAAGTTCCGCCGCGTCCAAGCCGAGCCGATCGAGCATGGCGCACATATTCTGCCAGCGGCGGTCGGCGTCATACGTGTTGGACATGACATCCCCCTACGTAAGATGAGCGTCCACACAGGGCCGCATGCCCGGCACGCTAAACGAACGGCGGGATTTGGTCTTGATCTAGCGCAAAGCGGCCGGGTGCGATCGCTTCGGCCGGAGCTCAATTGATCCTGATACCGGCATACTCAACCGGCTTTTTCCACATCGGCACTTCGCGCGCGATGCGCGCCGTCAATTGCTCGGAGCCTTCGATCTGCACAGCTTCATCGTGGCTCGCCCCCACCCGTTTTAGTTTTCTTTCGCGAAATTCGACGGCGCGCAAAAGTGAAACACTTCGGCAGGCATGGAGCAGGCGCGCGCGCCGCACCATGTTCACATGGCGGACACGTTGCGCGCGTCGCCGCGTTATCGATATAGTGACGGCATCAATTTCAAATTCACGCGCACTAAGGAAACATCAATGGCAAAGCCGCTCGCCGGCATCAAAGTCATCGAGATGGCCAATTTCATCGCCGGGCCATTGTGCGGAACATTGCTCGCCGACATGGGCGCCGACGTCATCAAAGTCGAGCCGCCGAAAGGCGACATGGCGCGCGCGACGCCGCCGATCCGCAACGGCGAAAGCGTCAGCTTCGTGGCGCTCAACCGCAACAAGCGCAGCCTGGTGCTCGATCTCAAGCAGCCGGAAGCGACGGAAATCCTCCTGAAGCTCGCGGCGCAGTCGGATGTATTCATCGAAGCCTATCGGCCGGGCGCGCTGGACAAGCTCGGCCTCGGCGGCGCGCAGGTCAAAGCGGTCAACCCGCGCATCATCTACACGTCCGTTTCCGGATTCGGCCAAAGCGGACCTTACCGGCGGCGCGCTGGCGTCAATCTCATCATCGAGGCCTTCTCCGGTATGCTGTCGGTCACCGGCGAGCCGGGCAAAATGCCGATGCGGCCGGGCGTGCAGACGGCCGACGTGTTCGGCGCACTGTTCGCGACCTACGCGACGCTGTGCGGCCTGGTCGGCGCCGGCCGCACCGGCGAAGGCTTCGTCGCCGACGTGTCGCTGGTCGAGACGGCGATCGCGGCTTCGGCCTGGGAAGCGGCGGACTATCTGGAATCCGGCAAGATCCCACAGCCGCTCGGCAACAAGCACCGACTCAACGCGCCGTATCAGTTGTTCGAGTGCAAAGACGGCCGCTATCTGGCCATCGGTACGCCCAACGACCAACTGTTCATGAACCTAATGACGGTGCTCGGCCTGCAAGCGCATGTCGACGATCCGCGTTACGCCTCCTACGCCAGCCGCAAGGCCAACGAAGACGCGCTGATGATGTTGGTCGAGCCGGCGGTGTGCGCGTGGAATTCAAATGAGATCGAGGCGGCCTTGATGGAGGCGGGCGTGCCCTGCGCCTGCGTCAATAATTTCAAGCAGGTGTTCGACGACCCACATATTATTGCGCGCGGCGTGGTGAAAGATGTCGAGCATCCGCGCCTCAGCCGCATGCGCGCAGTACGCAATCCGATCCTGTTCGACCACGATGGCCCGACCATGGAGCGAACTGCGCCGATGCTGGGCGAGCATTCCGAGGAAATCCTGCGTCAGCTCGGCTATTTGGCGGAAACGATCGCGCAGTTTCTCGCCA
Source organism: uncultured Alphaproteobacteria bacterium (assembly GCA_963821785.1). Lineage (GTDB taxonomy): Bacteria > Pseudomonadota > Alphaproteobacteria > Rhizobiales > Xanthobacteraceae > Pseudolabrys. Next base: position 357,351 of record CAWGFC010000003.1, read on the forward strand.
GCGGCGTCACGCGCAACGCGCAGCCGAAAGTGGCCGCGCAGGCAGCGGAATAGCTAGCCTTGCTTGGCGGCGCCGAACGGCGCTGTTCCTTCCTCAAACAACGTGATCACCGTGCCCGGTCCGGACTCGTCGCGCAGGCCGACGGTCATGCGCGGGCCATTGACCGCGCGCACATTGGCAAGGCGGTGCGGCTTCCAATCGGTCTGCCCCAGCACATGGCGGATGACGGTGATCTCCTCGACCACGCCTTCGGTGACGCGGTCGGTCGCGAAGTCGTGGCCGTGGCAGCGCGAACACAGCAGTCGCTCGGGAAAATACGCCGCGCCACAGGTCTTGCAGCGCCAGATGCCAACACCCTCGCTCATTCCATGCGCTCCAGGATGGCCGCGGCGGCGGTGCCGCCATAACGATAGAGCGTCATGCCGTACCCCGTGGTCACCGCGCGGCGCGCGCCCTGCACTTGCCGCTCGCCGGCGCGATGCTGCAATTGCAGCACGGCTTCGGAAATGCCGTTGAGCCCGCCGGCCGGTCCGCCGGGCTGTCCGGCCGACATCATGCCGCCCCAGGTGTTGATCGGCCTTCGCTTCTCGCCGATCTCGCGGCGGGCAAACGTTGCGAGATCGTGGTCCGGGATCATGCCGAGGTCGTTGAGCTGCGCCAGCACCATGGCCGGATAGTCGTCATAGATGCTGGCGACGTCGATGTCGTCCGGACGTGCGCGGGCCGCCTGCCACAATTCTTCGGCAAAGCTGCTGATGCCGGTCTCAAGGCCGTCGCCCTCCTGGTTGTCGCAGTTGAAACTGTTGCGGATGGCGCGCACGCGCACCGGCGCGCGGCCTTTCGGGCAGCGGTCGGGATGCGCGATGATGATAGCCTGCGCGCCGGCAACGACGGGAACGCAGTCGTAGCGCGTGAGCGGATCGGCCACCATCGGCGCGGCGAGGTATTCTTCCATGGTCAGCGGTTCGCGATAGACCGCGAACGGATTCTTCGCGGCCCAGGCGCGTTGCGCGATGGCCATGTGGCCGTAATCGGATTTCTGGACCCCGTATTTGTTCATCTGCCGCGTGGTCACCAGCGAATAGACGCCGTTCGGCCCGCCGTGGCCGAGCGGCGCCAGATGCTCACGCGTGGCGATGTTGTAATTCGTGGCGATCTTGGCGTAGCCGCCGAGGCCGGTGGCGTCACCGGCCACCACCAAAATCGGCGAGGCCGCGCCGGTCTCGACGCCGCGCAGAGCATGGCCGAGCATGTTCATCGAGGAGGAGCCGCCATTGGTGTCCTGCAGCAGCCAGCGCAGCGACAGGCCGAGGCGCCAGGCGAGATCGACCGCGGTGTCGGGCGCGATCGAGAACGACGTCACCGCCATGCCCTGGATGTCGCCGGCGTCGATCTGTGCGTCCGTCAGGGCCGCAACAACAGCATCGCGAATGAAGGTGTGCGTCGATTGTCCGGATTGCGGATGGCGTACATAGGCCGATTGGCCAACGCCGATGATGGCCGCGTTATTGAACATCGTCATTCCGGAAGGCTGCGTCTTAAAAACGTTGTGGCGGGCGCGGCGTCACGTTAGCATTTCCGCATCGTGACGCCAGCCCTGCACAAAGCAACGACATAATTCGTGCCGCCATCATCGGACTGGGGCGTTGGGGGCGCTCGCTGGTGAATTCGGTGCACGGCACGACCGACGACATCCGTTTTGTCGCCGGCCACACCCGCACGCGCGCCAAAGCGGAAGAGTTCTGTCGCGAAATAGGGGTGCCTCTCATCGACAACTTCGCCGCGATCCTGTCCGATCCCGCGATCGACGCCGTCGTGCTGGCGACGCCGCACAGCCAGCACGCCGAGCAGATCGCACAAGCGGCAGCAGCCGGCAAGCATATCCTGGTGGAAAAGCCGATTACCCTCGATCATGCGAGTGCGGTGGCGGCCGCCGAGGCTGCGCGCAAGGCCGGCGTGACGCTCGCGGTCGGCTACTGCCGGCGCTTTCATCCCTCGTTTGGCGAAATCCGCGAGCGGCTGCGCGACGGACGGCTGGGCAAGATCGTCGGCATCGTCGCGCAGCACACCACCAGCACGCAGACGTTCATTGCGCCGGAGAACTGGCGCGCCGATCCCCACGAGGCACCGGCCGGCGCGATGACGGCGGTTGGCCTGCACGCGCTCGATTTGATGATCGAGTTCGCCGGCCGCGTGCGCGACGTGCAATGCGTGACCGGGTTGCAAGGCGACGGTCCGGCCGACGACACCACGACTGTCCTGATGCGCTTTGCCGGCGGCGCCACCGGCACGATCTTCTGCTCGGTCGCCACCGCCACCAATTTCTGCTTCAGCGCCTATGGCTCGCTCGGCCTCGCCGAAGTGCGCGGCGCCTCGCTACAGACGTTCCGCTTCGTGCCGATGTCGCAGCAGGCGCCGACCGGCCCGGTGCTGGCGCCGCCCGACCAGATCGTCGACCACAGCGGCTTCAACATGTTGCGCGCCGAACTCATCGAGTTCGCCCGCTGCATCCGCGACAAACGCCCCTACCCGGTGGGCATCGACGACGTGCTGCACGGCATGGCCGTGTTCGACGCCTGCGTGCAGTCGGCCAAGAGCGGCCGCGTCGTCGAGATCGCGGAGCGTTAAACCGCCCGCACTGCGAGACGCGGGCGGCCGCCAGCCGGATCACTTGTTCTTGATCTGCAGGCCGGCTTTGTCGATGACCGCCTTGTACATCGGCACCTCGCGCTTGATGCGGGCGGCGAAAACGTCGGGTCCTTCGGCGAGCACCGGCAGGCCGAGCTTGACGTATTTCGCCTTCATCTCGGGCTCGGCGAGGATCTTGCCGACTTCCTTGGCCAGCCGGTCGACGATCGGCTTCGGCGTTCCCGCCGGCGCGAACAGGCCCTGGAAAGTGTCGGATTCGGCGTCCTTGATGCCGAGTTCGTCGAGGGTTGGCACATCCTTCAGATCGGGCCAGCGCGTTTTCGACGTCACCGCGATCGGCCGCACCTTGCCGCTGCTCAACAGGCCGGTGAGCGAGCCGTAATTGGCCACGTAAAAGTCGACCAGGCCGCCCAGCACCGCGGTGTTGGCAGGGCCGGCGCCGGCATAGGGAATATGCTGCATGTCGAGCCCGGCCTTGATCTTCAACAATTCGCCGGCGAGTTGCGGCGTGGTGCCGACGCCGGGACTAGTCCAGTTCATCCTGCCCGGATTGGCCTTGGCCTGCGCGATCAACTCCTTCATCGACTGGATCTTGGATTGCGCCGGCACGACAAACACGTTCGGCGATGCGCCGATCACCATAATCGGGGTGAAATCCTTAAACGGATCGTAGGGCACCTTCTGGTAGAGGCTCGGGTTGACCACAAAGGCGCTTGAGCAGACGAGCAGTGTGTAGCCGTCGGGCATCGCGCGGGCTACGACGCCGGTGCCGATCGAACCGCCGGCACCGCCGCGATTCTCGATGATCACCGGCTGGCCGAGCGCCTTGCCCAACTCCACATGGATCATGCGTGCGGCAAGATCGGTGCCGCCGCCGGCTGGGAAGCAAGCGACGATGGTGACCGGGTGATCGGGATATTCTGCGCGCGCACTGCCAAGCGGAACCGTGGCAAGTGCCGCGACGGCAAAGAGTGCCGCTGCGGGTCGATTAGTTCGGAAGACGCCGAGCGCCGAAGAGACGATGGACATGGTTTTCCTCCTGCAAGGTGTTGCCTGTTTGTTATGCCGCCTTATGACGATCTTGATCCGCTTTGCCGCTTGAGTGCTTCTCTATGCCACCCTCTGTTTGGTCGAGAGACGGTTCACTTCCGCCATTTCGGCGGCGGTGAGCTGCCAGCCGATCGCCGCCGCGTTCTGATGGATCTGCTCGGGCGTGCTCGCCCCCGCGATCACACAGCCGACAATGGGCCTTGACAACAGCCAGCCGAAGGCCAACTCGACCAGCGTGCGGTTGCGCGCGGTGCAGAACGTACGCAGCGCCTCGACAATGTGGAAATTCTCGCCGTTATAGAACCGGTCCGAGTAGCGCTTGTGGCTCATGCGCGAGCCCGGCGGGACCGGCGCGCCGGGCTCGTATTTGCCCGTCAACATGCCGCTGGCGAGCGGAAAATAGGGGATCAACGCCAGGTGCTGCGCCTGCATCGCGGGAATGAGGTCGGCCTCGATCTGCCGCGACAGCAAATTGTAGTGATCCTGGGCGACAATGAACCGGTGCAGGCCTTGCTCGCGTGCAATGCGCTGCGATTCCGCGATCTGCACTGGCGTCATGTTGGAACAGCCAATGTAGCGGACCTTGCCCTGCGCGATCAGCGCATCGAGCGCACGCAACGTTTCCTCGAGCGGCGTGGCCGGGTCTGGCCGGTGGTAATAATAGAGATCGATCCAGTCGGTCTTCAGCCGCTTGAGGCTCGCTTCGATGGCGCTTGCGACATAGTGCGCCGAGCCGCCCTTGAGCTTGCCTTCATCGTCCATGGCGACGCCGAACTTGCTGACCAGAAAAACGTCCTTGCGGCGCGGACCAAGCACTTCGCCGAGGATCGTCTCGGAGCCTCCACGCAGACCATAGACGTCGGCGGTGTCGAAAAACGTGATGCCGGCTTCGAGCGCCGCAGCGACGATGGTGCGCGCCTGTGCAAGATCCGTGCGAACGCCGAAATTGTTGCAGCCGAGTCCCAGCGCGGACACGCGGACATCCGTCGCACCGAGCCGGCGCTCAAGCATGCGCGCCCTCGCCGAGCAATGACTTTGCGTAGCCGCCGAGGATCAAATCACGCGTTGCCGGATCGAGCGCCGCCGCGCGCACACGGGCGACGCAATCGATGTTGCCCATGTCGAAGGGATAGTCGCTGCCGAGCAGCACGCGGTCGGCGCCGGCCTCCTTGACCAGGAATTCGAGGGCGGATTTCTTGTGCAGGATGGTGTCGTAGTAAAGCCGGCCGATTGATGCGGCAGGACCGTTCAGCAGATTTACTTTGGCTTCCGGGCGGACGTCATAGGCATGCTGGAAACGTCCGGCCTGGTAGGGCACGAAGCCGCCGCCATGCGCGAGGCAGATTTTCAATTGCGGGTAACGCTCCAGCACGCCGCCGAACACGAGGCTAGCCGCGGCGATTGTCGTATCGAAGGGGAGCCCGACGAAGTTCTTCATGTAGTAGAAGCCGAGCCGCTCGCCGAAGGCGCTGCCGTGCGGATGAATGAAGAGGAAAGCGCCGAGCCTCTCCGCTTCTGCCCAAAACAACTCAAGCCCGGGGTCGTCGAGATTGCGGCCGTTCACGTTGGTGCCGATCATGGCGCCGCACAGGCCAAGTTTCGTCATCGCGCGACGCAGTTCGGCGGCCGCTAGTTCCGGCGCCTGCAGCGGCACGCAGCCGAGGCCGATGAAGCGGCCTTTGTGGTCTTTGGTGACTTTGGCGATTTCCTCGTTCTGGATCGCGGCACAAGCAAGCGCGAGCTTCGGGTCCTGATGGTAAAAGAAAGTGAATACGGTCGGTGACAGAACCTGCACATCGACATAGTTGGCGTCCATGTCGCGCAGGCGCATGCCGATGTCCCAGATTTCGCTCGGCATCGGGTCCTGCACCACGCGGCCGCCGATCTCGAGAATGGCCTGTGGCGTGCCGACGCCCTTGAGCACCGGTGCGACTTTCGGCGACTCCTTGGCGAGGAGGCGCATCGCCTCTTCGGTGAGGATATGCGTGTGGGAATCAACGGTACGGAGTTTCGGCATCGGCGCTCCGGGTTACATCGCCATGGCCGCGGCGCCGGCCGCGCGCTCGGCGCAGATATCGGCTGCGATCTTCTCGGCGAGCATGATGGTGGGAATATTGGTGTTGCCGCGCGTGATCGCCGGCATGATCGAGGCGTCGACCACGCGCAACCAGCCGATGCCGCGGACGCGGCCGGCACTATCGACGACCGCATCGGGATCGTCCCCCATGCGACAGGTACCGCAGACGTGGAACGTCCCCGCCACGTTGTTGCGCACGTGCTCGGCGAGCGCGGCGGCGTCGCTTGCCAAAGTGGCAAGATCGATACGGCGGTCGGTCAATTGGCCGAAGACGACATCGGCGAGCGCCGGGGCAACGTCGAGCGCGCCAGCAACGATTGCCGCCTTGATCGCATTGGCGCGATTGAGCTGATTAAGCTTTCTGATTTTATCGGTGAAGCGCACCGGAAACACCGTGGTGCACAGCGGGCGCACCGGTTCGCTCGACACCAGCGCGATCATGCGGCGGAAGCCGTCCATCAGCCGCCTGAGATCGATCTCCTCGCCGGTGAAGTTGAACTCGATACGGGGTTCGCTCGCCGTAGCCGACTTCAGCGTGACGCGTCCGCGCGAGGCCGGCTTGAAGATCGCCGCATAGAAATTGGCGATTTGCGCGCCGAGCGCGCTCCACGATGACTTGCTGTGGCCGGCGATGAACATGTCGCTTGGCACCGCCGCGGAAAGACCCGAGGAATATCGTAGGCAGGTGATAGGATGTGGGCGGAGCGCCGCCGGCTGGCGTGCATTGCGGCGCAGATGCGCGCCGACGAAAACGATCGGATGGTTCTGCAGATTGCGGCCGACGCCGGGCAGATCGGCAGCGACGTCGATGCCGAGCGCGCGCAACTCCGCCGCCGGCCCGATGCCGGCGCGCAGCAAAAACGCCGGCGAATGAATGGCGCCGGCGCAAATAATGATTTCGCCACCGTGGATATCGCGGCCGGCGCCATCCGTGACCACCGAAACACCGGTGGCGCGCCGACCGTCGAAAATGAGCCCCGTAACTGTCGCGCCGGTCGTGATCGTGAGGTTCTTGCGCGCGCGCACGCCGGCATCGAGATAGCTCATCGCCGTCGAGGCGCGCCGCTGTGGCGTGTTGCTCATCGGCAGCGAGCCGTGGCCGTCGCGGAAGTCCGTATTCATGTCGGCGACGTGCGGCATCTGCCGTTCGCGCGCATAGCGATCGATGGCGCGCGTCAGCGGCGGCCATTGTTCCGTCGGCGTGCGGCGGATCGGAACGGGACCGCTGTCGCCGTGCAGGTCGCCGTGAAAATCGGTGTCGGTCTCGAGCTTGCGGAAGAAAGGCAAAACCTCGTTCCAACCCCAGCCCTTGGCGCCCAGATCGGCCCAGCCGTCGTAGTCGGCCGGCGTGCCGCGCAGCGCGACCATGCCCATGACGCTGGAGCCGCCGCCCATGATACGGCCCTGGTCGAAGATCGTTTCCGGCGAGTTGTCGCGCGTGCGCCAATGGGCCTTCAGGCCCGGCCACATGTACGACTTGTTATAATAAGACGAGGCGAAGGTATCGAGCACATCGGTCGGCTCCTGCCCTGGCGCAGTGTCGCGGCCCGCCTCGATCAAGAGCACCGAACAGGCCGATTGCGCCGACAGCCGGTTGGCCAGCACGCAACCGGCCGAGCCGGCGCCGATGATGATCTTGTCATACCCAGTCACGCAAAGCGCCTTCCGAGGCCGCTCGAATGAGCGGCCTCGTGTTTGTCGTTTATTGCCGGGCGAGGCCGAGGATCTTCCGCGCCTCTTTCGGCGTCGCGATATCGCGGCCGAGCCCCTGCGCGATCTTCACCATGCGCTCGACCAGCACCGCGTTGTTTTTGGCGAGTTCGCCTGGCGCGATATAAGGATTGTCCTCGTAGCCGACGCGCACGTGGCCGCCGAGCGAAACGGCGAGCGCCAGCAAGTCCCATTGCTTCTGCGGGTTCATCACGCTGACGTTCCAGATGCAGTTCTGCGGCAAGTGATCGACCATATAGATGAGCGCCTTTTCGGTCGGCGGCGTCCAGGTGCCGCCCGGCCAGCCGAGGAACAGCGTGGTGTAGGCCTTCTCCTTAAGATAGCCGCCGTGATTGCGCACGAATTCGAGATTCCAGAACGCGCCGGTGGTAAAGCACTCGACCTCGAGCTTCACTTTGTGCTCGTCGGCGGCCTTGGCGTAGGCAAGCAATTCCTCGACCGGATGGATCGCCATCATGCGCTTGGGCGGGAATTGCGGATCGGGATTGAAATATTCGTCATGCGCGTTGAAGGCGACCGCCATCATATCGGGGCCGAGCCCCATGAGTTTGACTTTCTCCTCGATGCGCGCGCTGGCAACGCCGAACTGCATCACTGGCTCGCTGCGCGACAGGATCGCGTCGTTGAGCCGCTTCCAGCCTTCCTGGTTCATGCGCGAGACCTGACGGCCGTCCGGCTGCATGGTTTCTTCGAGCGTGCGGATGCCGTGGATGTGAGCGATCGCCGCGCCGGCCTTGATGCCATCGAGATATTGCTGCGCGACGCCCTCGATGTCCTCCTGCGGCGGGCAATAATGGTTGATCGGGTAGGAAGTTCTCGAATCGCAGGCGACAGTAACGATCAGCTTTTCCATGGCGTTTCCGGTCTTCGCTTTTTTCTGAGGGTGGTCCGATTACAGCAAATGGTGGGAGATGACTTCGGCGGTGTGACGCACCAGTTCCTGGTGCTTGAGCAGCGGATCGAGATCGCGGCCACTGACGCCGATGGCGCCGATCGGCCGGTTGTTGGCATCGAAAATCGGCGCGGCGAGGCAGCTTGAGCCAAGCGCGTGCTCGGCCCGGTCGATCGCATAGCCGCGCTCGCGGGTCGCCTCAAGCTCTTTGGCGAAGACAGCGGGATTGGTGATGGTTGTCGGCGTGAAGGCGGTGAGCGGCTTGCGGGTGAGCAGCGCCCGCACCTCGGTCTCCGGCTGGAATGCCAGAATGGCTTTGCCGAGCGACGAGCAATGCGCCGGCGCGCTCTTGCCGAAGCGGGAATAGATCGTGGGGAGCGCCGGCTTTTCGACGCCGGCGACGTACATCACGCGATCACGATAGAGCACACCGAGATTGGCGCGCTCGCCGGTTTGCTGCGCGAGAGCCTGCAGATGCGGGAGCGCTGCAACCCGCATCCGGTTGCGGTCGAGCAGGCTCGAGGCGAGCGGCAGCACGGCAAAACCCACCGACAGTCGTCCATCGGCCGGGTCTTGCGTGAGATAGCCAGCCGCAACCAGCGTCTGCACAAAACGGTAAGCGGTCGGCCGCGCGATGCCGGCGTTGATCGCCACTTCCGCCACCGTCAGCGGCCGGTCGGCGCCGGCCACCGCGTTCAAAACGGTCAGCGCCTTGCGCAGACTTTTGACAGCCGAACGCTCGGGATCGTCGGAAATGGCGGATTTGACAAGGGTTGAATGGGCCACGGCGATTGTCCTCATTGTAGACAATTTGTTTGAATAATATTCTTTAGTTTTGCTTTACGGTCAAGGCGGCCAAATTTTTTGGCAATTTGTTATGGATGCGGGCCATCATGACGTGCTGTGCCAAGCGGCGCCCCGCGACGCTCGCATCGCGGCGAGACAAAAATCGGAGCTAGGGGGATGCAGTCCAAATACGACGCCGCGAGTCTCGAAACAGGCCGGCATCCAAAAAATGTGAACTCCGCGCCGGGCGCGACAGCGGCGCTGCGCACGGAAACGTCGCGGCGCCCAATACGCTAGCCGTCGATGAGCGCGCGGGGTTTGGCGAAGCGTTCCAACGCCGCCGAATCCTCAATGAGGATATCGCGTCCGGCGGTTTTCACGCCGTATTTCGCCAGCATCGCCAGGTTACGCGACAGATTTTCCGGCGTCATCCCCAGGCGCGACGCCAGCGTGCGCTTGTCGAATGCCAATTCCCCGCCAACGCATCTGATGATAACGATCGAGGACCAACTCGATCAGGCTTTCCACGCTTTCCGGCACGGGATTCGATTCGCTTGATAGCGACGCCAATTCCGCTTCGATCGGTGCCGGGTCAAGTCCCTTGACCTAAGCGCACGCCGGAAGGTCTCATTTAGACCGGTCCAAATACCCAAAGCGGACCGACCGCTGCGGCCACGTCAGCAAGCTCGGCCAGCACAATCCGTTGCAATCGATTCCAGCATGATGGAACGCGAATGGGTTTTCGCAAGCTCATCGCGGTGGCCGAATCCCCAGGTACACGCAGCCACTAATAGAACAATCCGCACTAACCCTTCGCGTAATGTTGGTGGTTTTCTTCGCATGACGCTTCTCAGACTCCTCCTTTATGTTAGCCTCGTCGTTGTCCAATTGGCGGCTCAGATAAGGGTCCAAAATTGCTTCAGGAGTGGCGCCTCCCTGAGCTCTGGGGCGGCAATCATGTTCCAAGCTGGCCCGTCAACCGCTCGTGAAACGCAGAACTGCGCTGGTCAAGCCCAGTAATCGTTACAGTGGCGCCATGTTCGCGGTACTTCGTTTCGATTGAATCCAATGCAGCGACGCTGGACGCATCCCAAATCTGGGAATGAGTGAGATCAATAGCCACTATCTTTGGGTCGACGCCATAATCGAAGCGTTCCACGAGGTCGTTGCTGCTACCAAAAAACAATGGCCCGTGGACATCGTAGCGAACCGAAAGACCATCACGGCTGAGCGTACGCTCCGCACGAATGACATGCGCAACACGGCGCGCGAACAATGCCATCGCGAGCAGAACGCCGGCGGCAACACCAAGCGCGAGGTTCCCCGTGGCAACCGTACTCGCAATAGTGACAGCCATAACAATCGTTTCTGGGATAGGCATCCGCTTGAGCGTTGCGAGTTTGACGCTGTGCCAATTAACTGTTCGAATCGCGACAATCATCATAACTGCGGCCAAAGCGACCATCGGTATCTGTGCCATTAGATCGCTCAGCCCCGTCACGAGCAGGAGCAGCACAAGTGCTGCGACGACCGTCGAAACGCGGGTGCGTGCTTGGCCAATCTTTACGTTGACGACAGTCTGTCCGATCATTGCGCATCCAGCGATGCCGCCGTAGAAACCAGCGGCGATATTTGCAACTCCGAGCGCCCATGACTCACGACCTTTATGTGATCGGGTGTCAGTCAAATCGTCGACCAACTTTGCAGTGAGCAGTGTTTCCAACAGTCCAACGAACGCGACGCTGAGCGCTATCGGCCATATGATCTGCAATGTGTCGAGATTGAGCGGAACCAGAAGAGGCGTGATGCCCGGGAGACCCGGCGTCATCGAACCTTCGCCCCCGACATTGGGTACCGAGAGATGTCCGCCCATGACGATCGCGGTAACGACGATAATTGCGATCAACGGCGCCGGTACTGCCGTGGTATAGCGCGGCATGATCAGGATAATCGCCACAGAAAGAACCAACAGCGGATAGACGAGCCAGGGAACGTTGAGGACGTGAGGAACCTGCGCGCAGAAGATAAGGATGCCAAGTGCATTCACGAAGCCGATCATCACCGAACGCGGGATGAAACGCATAAGCCTTGCAAGTCCAGCCGCGCCAAAGGCGATCTGAACGACGCCCGCAAGGATAATGGTCGGAAGTATGTATCCAATGCCATGGACCTTGACCATTGGGCCGATCACGAGCGCGATGGAACCAGCGGCCGCTGTAATCGTCGCAGGCCGCCCACCGAGCACCGACATGACGAGGCCCATTACGATGGATGAGACAAGGGCAACCTTTGGATCAACGCCGGAGATGAACGAGAAAGAGATAACTTCGGGAATTAAGGCCAACGCCGTAACGAGTCCGGCGAGTGTTTCCCGAACGAGAAACTTTGGCGAACGAAGGACGGCAATCACAGATGGCGAGTCTTCAAAGCGCGACTGGACGGGAGTGATTTTGACGAATTGTTTCGTCATCTTGTCCGTTGACCATTCGTTTCTATGAATTTCGAATTACGTTTCAGAGAACTAGAGCTTCACCAATCTCCGACACACGCACGACGCATCGGAAGCCGATATGCGTGGTCGATGTATCAAGAGGCTGACTCTGGCGCGCTGCCGGCCGGTAGCGCAGACAATAGTTGGGCGCGCAGAGATGTGAGCCGCCCTTCACCACTTTGTTTGCAGCGTGATCGGCGCTCTCCTTCGGCTGACAACAAGATTGTTTCCCCGCGTCGGCGCGAGGTAAGCTGTAGGCACTTGCCGTCCATTCCCAAACGTTGCCGATCATGTCGTAGAGCCCATAGCCATTTGCGGGGAACACCCCGACAGGCGAAGTGCCTTCGTATCCATCTTCCGCGAGATTTTCCCAGGGAAACCGGCCTTGCCATATGTTCGCCATCGCCTGCCCGCCGGGAGCAAATTCTTCGCCCCACGCGTAAGTCGCGTCTTCTAGTCCGCCGCGTGCTGCGAATTCCCATTCGGCTTCAGTCGGGAGATCCTTGCCAGCCCAAGCGGCATAAGCGGCCGCATCCTCAAAGGTGACGTGAACGACGGGGTGGTTCTCGCGCTCATTAATGGTGCTCTCGGGCCCCTCGGGATGCTGCCAATCCGCGCCGGGGATGTAGGCCCACCACGCGCGGTAATCGCTCAATCCGACAGGGCCGAGCGGTTTCGTAAAAACGAGCGAACCGGGCACCAAAAGCGAAGGATCAGCGTCTGGGTACACTGCGGGATCAGGCGCCCGCTCCGATGTGGTTTGGTATCCTGTCGCCCGCACAAACTCGCGAAACTCAGTGTTGGTCACCGGGCGCGGGTCGATCCAAAATCCATCAACTGTTTCACGGCGAGCCGGCCGCTCCTCACGGTAGAACTTGTCCGAACCCATGACGAAATTGCCGGCCGGCACCCAAATCATGGATCCCCGGTCCACTGCGTCAGGCGCAAGGCTCGCCTTTGCTCCGCCGGGGAGAGGATACTGGTCTCCTCCAGAGCTTTCGCTGGCCGCGGCCTGCGCGCCTGGCGCATTCGCGCTTTGAGCAACCGTGAGCATAGAATTATACGAAGGTTTTCGGCACGAAGTCGATCGGCGATCCAGGCGGGATGAGTTCTTCCTTCTTGGTGCTGTCCTCGAAAGCCCGAATGATGCGTTGCGCATGTTGCATCACCCACCAGCGAACGTACCTTTGGCTGACTGCCTCTCGTTCTTTCGGGTCTTCCTTCAAGTGGGTAATGCGGGCAAAGCCGAGCGGCAGTTCCGGGTCGTGGAAATGCTGTTGCCGTTTGAAGTTGATTTTGAAATCTTTCCATTTGACGGCATGCAATTCGTCTTTCAGCCAGACAATGCAGGATTCGCGATTCGACGTTTCCTGCTTGCCCAAGAAGAAAGGACCCTGGTCAACGCCGTCGATCAGCCGGTCATTTGGCGGCTTGCAGCCAGTAAATCCTAGCAAAGTCGTGAACATGTCGGTGACATGAACCATCTCGTTGCTTTCTGTGCCCGGCTTGATGTGGCCCGGCCAGCGGATGAGGAAGGGCGTACGAATGCCACCTTCCGCCGAGCTGAAATATGAACCATCGAAGAAGCCGCCTGTGCCACGGCCGACGAGGTGATCCTCGGCGCCGTTATCGCCGCACATCACCACAATGGTGTTGTCAGCGACACCGAGTTCGTCGAGCTTGTCGAGCAGCACGCCGAAGTCATGGTCCAGCATGAGAAGACAGTCGCCCCACTCGCCGTTGGTGCTTTTACCCACAAATTCGTCGCGCGCGCTCATCGGGAAGTGCATTAGCGAGTGATTAAAATAGCAGTAGAATGGCTTGTCGGCCTTAACCGACTTTTCCATAAACTTGATGGCGCGCTTCTGATATTCGAGATCGCACGTCTTCTTGGTTTCCATCGTGAGCTGCTGATCTTTCAGCGGCCATGCCCCCTTACCTTTCACACCTTCATGCATATGCGAGAAGCCATCGCGCTCCGGCACGTAGTGTGGATCCTCCAGCCACATGCATTCGTCGTAAGTGCGAAGCGGGCCGTACCACTCGTCAAAACCATGATCCGTGGGGAAGCGGCCGTTTTCTGCACCGATGTGCCACTTGCCAAGGATCGACGTCGCGTAACCAGCTTCTGATAAAATCGACGCGATGGTTCGTTCCCACTTAACAATGCCACCCGCATTGCCTCCTAAGGCAATCGTGTGGTTACCGGACCGGATCGGGAATCGTCCCGTCATGAGCGCCGAACGGGTTGGCGTGCATTGCGGCTCGACGACATAGTGGGTGAGTTTGGCACCCTCCTTGGCAAAATTATCCATGCGCTTGGTGTCAGCGCCGCGCAGGATGCCGCCGCCATAGCAACCTAACTCGCCCATGCCAAGGTTATCGACATGGAAGAAGACGATGTTCGGTTTTTTAGGCGACATGTGATGCCTCTGAGTTAAGAATACGGACGATCATAGTTTCGATCATGATTCCGGGTGCCAAGAATGGTGCAAGAGTTGGGTTGCGGGTAGCAATTAGTTGTCAAAAAAGTGAAACGCGTTCAGCCGCGTCTTCTGGACACACTTGCCAACAGAAAAGGCACATGGAGAATGCTTTCGGCGCTCGACGAACGACTTTCGATTATGAAATGATCTGGGCGGCGATGGCTTTTCTCGCCAAGTCCTCACCGCAGGTCGTTGAGCACGGCAGGGATTCCACGCAACGCGGTCGGTGTCGATCTTCAAACACGACGGGTCAATATCGGCAAACAGCTGTTCTGTTTTCACAAGATAGTCGTCGCTCCACGTTTGCGGAACGGTTCTCGCGTGACAGCAGGATAGTGGGCTCCACCATCAACGTCGTTTTCGTCGATGAGCGCGGCGGCATCTTCCCGTAGAGCTATCGACCATCTGACGACGTTCCCTTGCGGCACTTTTCGCGCCGTAATTATTGATATTTTGTTCGTTTTTCAGGGTCGGATTGGCATAAGGCTTGCTGAATTAGAGGCGTCGTTACTTGCTTGGAGTACGCGATGCAGGTCTTTGCACCAGCGCTGTCGCCCCCTTCGCGCGTGACTGCTCAATCGCGCATCACGACTGCCCAAGAGACGAGCAGTCAGTCGCTATTACTGACCGAAAACGTGCGCTCGATCGGAGGTCCACCGGAGTTATTCGAAGGGCTATCGCAAGCGGAACGTGAAATCGTGCTTAAGCACGGGGTCCGGCGTGTGTTCTACCGCGGGCAAACGTTGTTCAACCAGGGATCAAAGAACGACGGCATTTTCCTCATCGAGACCGGCCGAATTCGTGTTTTCTACACCGCGCCGTCGCAACGGGAGATCACGCTCGCCTATTGGCTTCCCGGCAATTTCGTCGGCGGCCCGGAAATTTTCGGCAGCGGCGTGCATCAATGGTCTGGTGTGGCCAGCAGCAACAGCAGCGCTGTACACCTGTCCGGCAAGAACTTGCGTAAGCTGGTGGTAGAAGTTCCCAATCTCGCCATTGGCCTCATCGAAGGCCTGACATTTAAGGGTAAATGTTACTCCGCCCTGGCGCAGATGCTGGGCACGCGCTCCATCACCGAACGGCTGGCGCAGTTACTTTTGCATCTGGTCGATCTTTACGGCGTGAAAGATCCGGAAGGCATCCTGATTGCCGCCGCATACACCCACACCGATCTGGCAAACATGGTTGGCGCCACACGGCAATGGGTCACCATCAGCCTCAAACGCCTG
The DNA here is from genome assembly GCA_963821785.1 of uncultured Alphaproteobacteria bacterium. GTDB lineage: Bacteria > Pseudomonadota > Alphaproteobacteria > Rhizobiales > Xanthobacteraceae > Pseudolabrys. The sequence continues at coordinate 372,742 of CAWGFC010000003.1, forward strand.
CACGAAAAAAACGTCATCATTTCCGGCAAATCCCGAATCATCGTGTGTCGTCTCGACGTGTTGCAAGAGATGCGCGGGCTTAATTATTGATCTGAAACAGTGCCTCTCAAGGCAGCTTTGGGTGCCCGTGGGTGCGTAAAAACTGAGCAATTTGCCTTTCGTGGCAACTAATCAACGTCAATGGCCACAATCGAATTGCTCGAGAATGGCTGGAGCACAAAGCTGGCGAGCGGGGAGCGGACGCACGAGATCTCCAACCACAGAGAGGTTTCGCTATGGGTCACAAATTCGATCGAAACGCCTTCACCATGGCGGTGTTTTTGGTTGCTGGATTTGTGTGGATGTCGACCGACGGCGCACAGACCACCGCCATGATCGGCATCGGAACGCAAGACAACGAGAGGATTTCACCATGACGGGTTCAAAAGTTTTGCTCGCCGCAGCCTTCGCCTTGTCGTTTGCGCCGTCGGTGAGTGCCAAAACCATCGAAATCGGTATCGGTCATCAGAGCATGTGTACCGACACCTACAGCGCGGGGCTCGTCATCAAGGAGCTCAAGCTACTTGAAAAGCACCTTCCGCACACCGGCAAATACAAGGACGTCAATTACGACATCAAATGGAGTGACTACTCTTCTGGAGCACCAATCACCAATGAAATGTTGGCGAATAAGCTCGTCTTCGGCGTTATGGGCGATTATCCGCTTATCGTGAACGGCGCAAAGTTCCAGGCCACCGACAGCCTGCGCAGCCTCTACGTCGCCGGCACCGGCTATAACCTGAGAGGTTCCGGCAACGGTATAGTCGTGCCGGTGGCCTCGAACTTCTATTCGATTGAAGATCTCAAGGGCAAGGCGATCTCGACACCGATTGGTTCCGCCTCTTGGGGCATGCTGCTCAAGGCTATGCAAGACGCCAAGATCCCGACATCGGCCTATGCCTTGAAAAATCAGGCCCCGGCCGTCGGTGCAGCCAATATCTCCACAGGCAAAATCGACGCGCACGCCGATTTCTGCCCCTGGTCGGAAATCATGGAATATCGCGGCACCGGCCGGAAAATCTATGACGGCTCGCAAACCGGCGTCCCCTATCTGCACGGCGTTGTCGTGCGCGAGGACTTCGCCAAGGAAAATCCTGAGATCGTCGTCGCGTTTATCGAGGCGGTCTACGACGCCGGCCAGTGGATCAAGGCCGATCCGATGCGTGCGGTTGAGATGATGGAGAAATGGTCCGGCGTCGAGAAGGAGGTTCTCTACCTGTACTTCTCGAAAGGCGGCCTTTTGACTCTCGATCCAACCATCAAGCCGGCTTGGATCGATGCGTTGAAATTCGACCAAACCGTTCTGCAGAAAGAAAAGCTGAGTCCGCCGCTCGACTTCGACGCCTGGATTACCGAAACCTATGTCAAGGCTGCCTATAAGGATATGGGCCTAGATTACGCGAAGCAAAAGGCCCAGATCGTCGATCCCAAGCAGTTTGCCGGCTATCCGATGGAAATCTGGCATGCCCGGGACGGCATAAAAAGCTATCCGACTATGGCCGAGTTCCTGAAGGCCGTCGCCAAGTATAACGCCGAAGGCGCCAAGCTGAATGCCACCTATGTCTACGACAAGGACACCGGACTGAAGGTGTTCGGCAAGTCGGCTTTCTACGTGAAGGCACCGAGCGGCGAGTTCTCCACCTTCCTCCTCAAGGGCGATGCAGCCGCCTACGCCAGCAAAGTTGGCGGCGCAGTGATGACCTTTGACCAAGCATGGGGTTCGTTCTCCTCGTAATACTGGCAGCTCCGGACCCGCTACAGGCGCAGCGGGTCCGGAGCTGTTGAGACACATAAAGAGAGCCACCCTCGATATGCAGGCTACGCCGGCAATAAAAAATTTGACGCTAGCGTCGGCGCCCGAGGTCGACGACGCAACGGTCGCCCGAGCGATCACCGCCCCGAGCGGCAATATCCACATTGCCGGACCAGCCATGAACGAAGCGCATGTGCCGGACGAACCGATGGTCCGGTGGACGAATGATATCGATTGGTCAGGCCTGGCGCGCAGCTGGGCCGCACGTCTCATGTCGCTGGCTGGCGGCCTTCTGATCTGGCATTTCGCCTGCGCCTACAAACTCCAATTCTTCGTCAAGTTCGAAAACGTGCCGGCGCCACTAGTGGTGCTCATGGCCTTGGTCAAGCAAGCCCACGAAACCAAGTTCTACATCCACATTATGGTCAGCATGGAGCGCATCCTGATCAGTTTTTCGCTTGCGACGTTCGTCGGGATCATTCTCGGTGTGCTGATGGGACGCTCGAAGCTCGTGCGCGACCTTGTTGTTCCCTATATCGAGATCCTACGGCCAATTCCTGCGGTCGCCTGGATTCCGCTCGCTATCCTGATGTGGCCTACCGAAGAGTCCTCGATCATCTACATCACGTTTCTCGGCGCCCTGTTTCCGATCGTGCTCAATACGGTGCACGGCGTCGAGCAGACGCCCGAGGTGCTGGTGCGCGCGGCGCAATCGCTTGGTGCGTCTCCGCTGGACATCTTTTGGCACGTTGTAATGCCGGCCGCGCTGCCGTCGATCGCCACCGGGCTTGCCATCGGCATGGGCGTTTCGTGGTTCTCACTGCTCGCCGGCGAAATTATCTCCGGCCAATACGGCATCGGTTATTTCACTTGGAACGCCTATTCCCTCATCAACTACCCCGACATCGTGGTCGGCATGCTTGTGATCGGTGGACTCGGCACGTTGTCCACAATGGCGGTGCGCTTGCTCACCCGCCCGATGCTGTCTTGGCAAAGGAAGGCCCGATGACCAGCCTTCCCCTTCGTTCGATGTACCGTGAGGCCGGATCACTACGGGCCGCCGTCGATGGACTCCGCCGCTGGCGCCAACTTATCATCGGTTTTGCCGTTGGCTTTCCGATATTTTTCTATTTGGCGATCCTCGCGATCCTCGTGGTCAAATATGGGCACTTGCCGAATTACGTCACGCCCTACGACTGGATTGCCAATGTGCATCGCATTATTGTCAGCACAAGTTCGCTCCGCGACATGTTGCCAATTATAGGCAACGAGTGGCTGCTCGAAGTCGGCCATATGGATTTTGAATACGGCCATGGAATCGCCGAATGGAGCCTATCGATCATACCGCACAAGCTCGTGCTGCTGTCGTTGACCGGCGCCTTAATTGGGCTAAATGTCGGCCTTGTCGCTGATCGTAAAACGTACCGCTCTTCTGCCCAACAGTGCGCTCAAGCATGCGGGTTCGGCTTGTTGACCAGCGCCGGAGCACTCAGCGCCGGGTTGACTAATGCGACGGTTTTCTCGGTTGCGTGTTGTGCGGCACCGTCTTGGGTCGGCAGTCTCGCGGTTATCGGCGTCGATACTTCGGCGGCCTTCGCACTCGAGCCCTATGGCTTAGCGGCATTTTTGTTCGGGATTGCCGCGCTCGTCGTCTCAGCTTTGATGATTGCGCGTGAAGGGCGTCCCGCGGTTGATAGTGCGGCGGCAGCATCGCCACAAGGAGTCGTGCCTTGCTGAGTGAAGTCACCTCTATGCCGGCCAAGACTACGGCAGTCCGTACGTCGCCGCGCCACAAGGTTAATTCCGGTCTCGTCGAGATCGATAGTGTCACGATCGTTTTCGGCAAGGGCCGTAAGGCGCATAAGGCGATCGAAAAAACATCGATCCGCATCGAACCAGGCGAGTTCGTCTGTATTCTCGGACCGTCCGGCTGCGGCAAGTCCACCTTGCTTAATACAGTCGCCGGCTATGTGAAGCCCAATAGCGGCGAAGTGCGCGTCGATCAAGAGTTGGTGACGCGTCCTGGACCCGATCGCGGCATGGTGTTTCAGCAATATTCGCTGTTTCCTTGGAAAACAGTGAAGGAGAACATCGCGTTCGGGCCGAAGGTCACCGGACAATCGAGCACAGATTCAGAATCGGTCGCGAATACATTTCTCGAAATGGTCGGACTTTCTCGCTTCGCCAACCGTTACCCCCTAGAATTGTCTGGCGGTATGCAGCAACGGGTGGGAATCGCCCGTGCGCTCGCCAACTATCCGCGCGTGCTCTTGATGGATGAACCGTTTGGTGCACTTGATGCTCAGACTCGTTTGATGATGCAGGAGAATCTGCTCGACATCTGGGACGAATTCGGCACAACGGTGCTGTTCATCACACACGACATCGACGAGGCGATATTCTTGGCCGATCGCGTGCTCATCATGAGCGCGAGCCCAGGACAGATCATCGCAGATTTCGCGGTTAATCTACCGAGGCCGCGCGCTCCCGAGGTGATTGCGGAACCGGTATTCGCCGAATTGAAGCGTCAATGCATCGCACATATCCGAGCCGAAAGTCTGAAGGCCTTCGAGCAGCAGAACCAATGAGGCTCGCTTCATGGCAATGCATTGGGCGCGATGGCCACTCGCCGCGGCCGTCTTTGTTGCGACCGGCGTGTTTTTGGCAGCTAGCCGCGGCCGTGCCGACATGCTTGATATGACCGGCGTCGAGCCTTGGGATATGTGCGGCGAATGTCATGGCCTGGATGGCGCCGGCAATCGTATCAAGTTTCCGCGTCTGGCTGGCCAGAAGCAAACTTATATCATCAAGCAGATTGAGGACTTCCGTGCCGGCCGCCGCAAGAACGACGGCGGCCAGATGCAGAAGACAGCGACCGAACTGAAAGTGGAAGACATCCCGCGTGTTGCAGATTGGTTCTCACATCAATCGCCGCGGTGGCCCAAGATCACCATCGATGCCAAACCCGATCTCGAGCGTGCGCGAAAATTGGCGCTTTTCGGCGCCCGCGGCATGAAGGCGTGCCTGTCGTGCCATAGCACTGCCCAATTGGGGTTGTTCGGCGGCCCCCCGGTCGAAGCGCCTAGGATTGCCGGCCAACGCGACTTCTACATCGCCAAAGAGCTTACGGATTTTCGCGATGGACGTCGCCACAATGATCCGGATCAAATCATGACTAAGATTGCGCGTCGCCTGAGCGACGCTGATATCGCCAGTCTGGCAATATTCTTATCCCAGAATCCGGCGTTGCACGACGCGGCGACGCCATAAACCTTCCGCTTTCGTCCACCGCTTGCTGTGGTGTTCCGTAATCTGCCATTCTGTGAATCCGCATTCAGGGCGGACTGTGTGGCGGCGGACGCAGTCGGAGTCGAACCAGTCTCCACTGCCAAATTCCCTGTTATTCCGTGACTCTGTGTGAACCCGAGAAGTGCTTGACGGGGTTGCGAACATCGATTCGTCTTGGTTGATGATTCGGGCTGGTTTTTTGTCGGAAGCAGAGCGGCAGGCGCTGATTGGGTTGGCACGCGACGGGCTTGCCGAACATCGCATCGCGCGGCGGGCGAACGCGATTGTTCTTCTCGATAAAGGCTGGAGTTGCGCCAAAGTCGCATCGGCACTGTTGCTGGACGATGACACGGTGCGCGGCTGGTATCGTGCTTACGAGAGCGGTGGCTTGAACGGCTTAAGCAGCTTCGGTCATGAAGGTAGCGTGTGCCGCTTGGCGGAAGATCAGCAAAGAGCTTTGAGGGACTGGATCACAGCCCGGCTACCGCGCAGCACCAAGGTAATCGGGGCGTGGATCGAGAAGAACTTCGCTCTCAGCTACAGCCGTCCCGGTTTGATTGCCCTCTTGCACCGGCTAGGCTTCGACTACCGCAAGCCGCGCGAAGCCCCGCGTAACCTCAATGAGGCACAGCAGAAGGCCTTCATTGCAGGCTACGAGAAGTTGCTCAACACCATGGGCATGGATGAAGCGGTCGTGTTCGTCGATGCCGTGCATCCCACGCATCAAGTCCACGCCGCCGGATGTTGGGCACCGAAGGGCATTGCAATCGCGGTCGAGCAGACGACCGGTCGCCAATCGCTCAACATTCATGGCGCGATCAATCTGGAGACGGGCCAGACACAGATGCTGGAAGTGGCCAAGGTCAATGCAAGAAGCCTGATCGCCTTGCTCAAGGCGGTCGAAGCTGCACATCCTCAAAAAAGACGGATCCATGTCCACTTGGACAATGCCAGCTACCATCATGCCAGGCGCGTGCGTGAATGGCTTAAGCGACAGGGTCGCAAGTGCGTGTTGCACTTCATCCCGCCCTATTGTCCTCATCTCGATCCGATCGAGCGATGCTGGGGCCTCATGCATCAGTACACGACCCACAATCGAGACTACAAAACCTTCGACCAATTCCGCGTCGCGATCCTGACTTTTCTCAATCAGACAATTCCCAAGAAATGGCAGCATTTCCGGGACCGAATCACCGATAACTTCCGCGTCATATCACCGGCCGACTTTCGGATTGTCGCTTAGCCGGGGAATAACAGGGAAAAGAACAGGGAATATTTCAATTTTGGGCAGACTCGTAGATCCGAGAGCTAAAAACGCCCAATGATTACGGGCCCTTTGGGTCAATTTCCCTACACAGCAGAACAGGGAACTGTTTAGGAGGAACAGGGAATTCTGTTTCAGGCACAGGGAACTATCCTCGAAAAATCCGAATTCATTGGCAACGGCGGCTTGGATGTTCTTCCATCACAAGCGGTTCTCCAAAATTTTGGAGACTTTGACGCTGTACTTGGCCACGAACTTAGCTCGTCCGAGCTCAATAAAAATATTGAACGTTATAACGACGGCCGAAACATTCTCTTTTTCGCGATTAATGACTACTTCATCGGCCCCGAGATCGCCGTGCGCAACTTGCGCAAGGAATCGACACCGCGGGAAAAAATCCTCAAGCCGGCGGTGATCGACGAGACCAACTTCGGTCTTTACCAGACGCCGATCGAGCAGCGCACCTGCCCGACCCTGCAATCGCTCGCAGCGAGCTGACGGCTAGTGAATAATGCGAGTGGACAACTAGTCGACCCGCATTCGCTCGCCGAGGTTACAGCGGTCTAATTGACCTAAATCAAGCGAAACTGCGGTTTGTGGCCCATATCTTTCCATGTTTCGTGCCGCAAGTGACAATCTGGAAACGGCTTGTCGCCCCGGAGTTCACGCTAAGCGAATACATAGCGCGTGATTGACGTTCCTTTGTGTTTTCCCTTTTGGTTGCAGTGGAAGTCACCATGTATGCACCGGCCGACGTTAAGACCTGTAGCGAGTTCCCAATTTCCGACCGTATGAAAGCGTGGGTACTTGGCGACCCAGGCGAGCTTAAATTCACCGACAAGAACGTCCCCGTGCCAAAGCGCGCAGAAGTTCTCTTACGCGTTGACGCCGCTGCGATCTGCGCCACTGATCTTGATGTGATCTATCACGGACCGCCGGCGATCATCCAAGGTGGTTCGCCATTCAATAAGAACTTCACTCCCGGCCATGAATATATGGGCACCGTTGTGGCGCTCGGACCAGGTGTCGATGAGTATCAGATCGGTAATCGCGTCGCCGTTGAAATCCACGCCGGTTGCGGTCAATGCAAGCGGTGTCGAGAAGGCATGTATACCTCGTGCCTCAACTACGGTCTCAACTATGGCTCTTCCGACAAGGGCCACCGCGCAAATGGCTTCACCACCGACGGAGCCTTCTGCGAGTACCAAGTCAACAATATCAACACGCTCGTTGCCATTCCCGACGATATGTCAGACGAGGAAGGCGCCCTCGTGGTCACGGCAGGCACAGCTATGTACGCGCTCACCGAGCTTGGCGGCCTTGTCGCTGGCGAAAGTGTCATAGTCAGCGGCGCGGGCCCGATAGGCTTGATGGTGATCGCTGTTGCCAAGGCACTCGGTGCCCGACCGGTGATCCTTACTGAGATGCGCGACGACAGAATGAATATCGCACGCGAGCTCGGCGCGGACGCGGTGGTGAATGTCGGCAAAGTGCGCGATGTTGTTGCCGCGGTGAAGGAACTCAACGACGGCAAAGGCGCCGATTACGTGGTGGAATGCTCGGGCTCAGACATGGCGGTCAACGACGCTGTGCATATGGTCAGCCGCGGCGGGAAAGTGTGTCTCGCAGCTTTCGCCCACGCGCCGGTGAATTTGGACGTCGCTCACATCGTGAGTAACAACATCTATCTCTATGGCATCCGCGGTGAAGGTAAGAGCGCTGTGCGCCGTGCCGAAGCTCTCATGCGGCAGAAGCGCTTTGACGCTACCAAGATGCACACGCATACATTTCCGCTCGTCGAGCTACCAACCGCCATCCGCTACGCCAAAGATCGAATCGATGGCGCGATCAAGGTTGTAGTGAAACCCAGACTCAACGCGCCCTCTTGACCTGCGGACTTTCCACCGGCGCTGGCATGCAGAACCGGGTTCCAGCGCCGGAAAACCGATAAATCGAAGCCGATTCCTGCCTTCCGATTGATGTACGTCAAAGCCATGGGGGCCCTGCTCCGCTGTCCTTACCACTGGCTGACTTTGGCCGGCGGTCGGCGGTGTTTGAACGCGCAATCATTATACATCGGCTTGAAATGGCGATCCTGTGGCACAGCCACGATGCTTCAGCGAGGTGTGGAACACCAGAGCTCTAACGGCGGCATTCGGTTGGGTCAGGGTCAAAGCAAATCAAAATGAACTAAAAGGAGGAAGTGCAATGAGGATCGGTTGGACTAGTGTTGCTGCTGCTGTCTTCTGCAGCGTGGTTGGAATCGGTACCGCAAATGCAGCGGAACCCACACAAATCAAAGTTGGCATCCTGCTGCCGCTCACCGGGCCGTTCGCGGCGGTGGCGGAGACGCAGAAGCAGGGCGCGCTGCTCGCGATCGACGTCATCAACAAACGGGGCGGCCTCAACATGCCCTGGGGCAAGGTGAAGGTTGAAGGCGTGGTCGACGACGACGAAGCCAAGCTCGACGTCGGCGTGCGCCGCTATCGCTACATGGTATCGGACGGCGTGAAGGGCGTCGGCGGACAGACTTGGTCGCCGCTTGCTTATGCCATCAACGCCATCGTGTCGAAGGACCCGATGCCCTACTTCCCGGTTTGCGTGATGGCGAAGGAAGCCTTCATTAAGGGTAAGCTCGCGGATTCGAGCTTCGCCGCCGCCTACAGTCCGTGGACGGTCGGCTACATGGCCGGCAAGGCCGCGGTGCAGACGCTTGGCAAGAAGCGCGTCTTCTTCCTCGCCCGCTCCGACAGCTGGGGCTGGGACATGCGCGACGGCGCTTACGCGGCCGCCAAGGAATTCGGCGCCGAAATCGTGGGCTACGACGAGACCGCGCTCGGCACCAGCGACTTCACCACCATTCTGCAGAAGGTGCGAGCGGCCAAGCCGGACGTGCTGATCGCCGCGCAGTTCGCGGCGGATTCGGTGGCGCTGCTCAAGCAGGTCTCGCAGATGGGTCTCAACAAGGAGATGACCATCTTCAACGCCTTTATCACCAACGTGGTGGCGAAGGGACTGCCGCCGGAAGCGCTGCAGGGCGTCTATGCCATGCATTACTTCTACTACGACCTCAGCTCGTTCCCGGACAAAGCGGTGGCCAAGAGCGCGCAGGAGTTCACCGACCTGTTCCGCGCCAAATACGGCACGCCGCCGGATGCTTACTCGACCATCGCCTACATCGCCTACATGGAGATGTTCCGCGGTTTCGAGGCGGCGAAGTCGCTCGACCCGAAGCTGGTTTCCGCGGCGCTCATGGCCAACGGCGGGCAATTCGACACCGTGAAGGGCCCGGCGGCTTGGCGTCAGGATCACTCGGCCGCGTACAAATACGCGGCTTTCCTGGTGAAGGGCAAAGGCGCCGCCGAGCGGAAGAACGAGTGGGATCTATTCTCCGTGGAAGGTTCCATGGGCGGCGACTCGGTGCTGCCGTCGCTCAAGTCGCTTGGCTACTGAATCTTGCCGCTGCCAGGCGATCGCCGCCGGGCAGCCGTCAACCTTCGCCCCGGCGCAGGCTATCTTGCGCCGGGGTAACGATATCAAGAATGGGATGAGACGTGGACACGCGTACCGAGATCATTAGAGCGGAAGGCGTCACCAAACGTTTCGGCAAGCAGGTCGCGGTCAATAACGTGAGTTACCTGCTGCGCGAGAATGAGGTCGCCGGCATCATCGGCTCGAACGGCGCCGGCAAGACTACGTTTTTCAATCTGCTGACCGGGCTTTTTCCACCTGACTCGGGATCGGTCTACTACAAGGGCGAAGACATCACCCGCATGACGCCGCAGCAGCGCGTCGCGCGCGGGCTGATGCGGACGTTCCAACTCACCGCGACGTTCGACGGTCTCAGCGTCATCGACAATCTCGTGCTCGCCTTTTTCCGCGCGCACCGGACCTCGTCGATGCTGGCGCTGCTGCTGCACACCTGCAAAAGCCAGCGCAACGATCCAAAGATCGTCGAGACGCTTGGAACCTTTGACCTGCAGGCCGTGCGCGACCGGCTGGTGAAGAATCTGAGCCTCGGCGAGAAGCGCCGGCTGGAGATCGCCATGGCGGTCTTAACCGAGCCGAGGGTCTTGCTGCTCGACGAGCCGCTCGCGGGACTGTCCGAATCCGAGATTCAGGCGGTGCTCGGCGTACTGCGTCAGCGCATCGGGCGGCAGACCATCCTGATCGTGGAGCACAAGATTTCGCATGTGGAGAATTTTCTGGAGCGGCTCACGGTCATGCACGAAGGCCATGTGATCGCCGATGGCGGCTACGAGGAGACGCTCAACGACCCGGAAGTGCGGCGCAGCTATTGGCAGATCGATGTCACCGCCGAACTGAAGGCCGTTGTCGCATGACGAACAGCGATGACATCCTGACGGTCTCCGGCCTCAACGTCGCCTATGGCGAATCGAAGGCACTGTTCGACATCAATATGACTGTGCGGCGCAACCAAGTGGTCGCCTGCGTTGGCCGCAACGGCGCCGGCAAGAGCACGCTGCTCAAGAGCATCACCGGTTTCCTCAAGCCGGCCTCAGGAACGATCATCTCTGACGGCGCAAGCCTGGTGGGCCTGCCCGCCTTCGTGATCGCTGACAAAGGCATCAAGTATATCCCGCAGGACAAGAAGGTCTTTTCCGATCTCACCGTGCGGGAGAATCTCGAACTCGGCAGCTACGCCAGTCAGGACTACAACTGGGCGCCGGTCATCCACTTCTTTCCCAAGCTAAAAATCCTGATGGACCGCAAGGCCGGCTATCTGAGCGGTGGCGAGCGTCAGATGCTGATGATCGGCCGCGCCATTCTCGGTGGGCCCAAACTCCTCCTGGTCGACGAGCCGACCGAAGGATTGGCGCCGAGCATCGTCATGAACCTGCGCGACGTGTTCAAGGAATTGAGCAAGACGACGGCATTGGTGATCGTGGAGCAAAACCTGCCGCTGGTGTGCGCCGTCGCCGACAAGATCTACGCCCTGAAGGAAGGGTGCATCATGGCGGAATTGACCGAACGCGAGCAGATCAAGCCCGAGGCATGCGAGAAATATCTCTAATCCGACAAGGGCGCCGGCAATGAGCTTCTTGAGATGGTGGTGGGGATTGGTGCTGGCCTTCGCGCTGCTGGCGCTAGTGCGCGTGTTTCTGCCGCTGCCCTTTGCCAACGAGATCGTGATCTTTTCGATCTACACCATGGGCTGCAACTATCTGCTCGGCCGCGTCGGCTTTATCTCGTTCGGCCAGCCGGCCTATCTCGCCGTCGGCGCTTACGCGGCGGCGTTTTACTTCTTCTATTTCGGCACCAACCCGTATCTCGGCATTCTGATCGGTATCGCAGCGGGCATCGTCGTGTCTTTTGCCGTTGGTTCGCTGTTCGTACGGCTGCGCGGCGACTACTTCGCGCTGGTCAATCTCGCGTTGGCAGTGATCATTTTTTACGTGATGCAGAAGATGCTCGCCGGCATCACGCACGGTGACAACGGGTTGTGGTTCCTCACCAATCTGGACTCGACTCGCGTCCTTGACCTAACGCGGCCCGAACAGTTCTTCATCTTCGCATTCATCGTCGCCTTTGCGCTGTGGGCCTTCTTCAAATATCTCGACAATTCGATCTTCGGCGCCTGCTGTCTTGCGGTTAAGACCAACGAAGACAAGGTGAATTTCCTCGGCTACAGCAATTTCAAGATCCGCCTCGTCGCCTTTGTCATCGCCAACACGACCACGGCGCTTGCCGGCGCGATGTACGCCGTCTATCTCGGCTTCGTCAGCCCGGAGATCACCAGCCCTGCGCGAACCGCAGAGCCCGTCGTGGTCACCATCCTCGGCGGCGTCGGCACCCTGTACGGACCGCTGGTCGGCGCCATCGTCTACACCGGCATGAAGGACGTGCTGAGCAAGGTGTTCGGCAATTGGGAATTGGTGATCGGCTTCGTGCTCGTGTTCATCATGCTGGCCGGAGAGAAAGGCATCTGGGGCACGCTGGAGCCGCTGTTCAAGAAAATCGCTCTGCGTATCGCCGGCAAGGCGGGAGACGGTCGATGACCATGCAGCTCTTCATTTCCGGCATCATCTTCGGCCTGAGCCTGGGCAGCATCTTCTTCCTGATGACCATCGGGCTGTCGCTGTGCTTTGGCCTAATGCGCATCATCAGTCTCGATCAACTGCTCTATTACTCGGTCGGCGCCTACATCACCTATTCGGTCGGCCTGCTCACCGGCAATGTCTGGGTCGGCATCGCGGCGGGCGTGATCGTCGGCGGGCTCGCCGCGCTGGCGGTGGAGCGCATTGTGTTCCGCCGCATCTACGACCGCGACCTGCCCTTCACCATGATCACCTCGTTCGGCGTGCTGATCGGCGGCGTCGGCGTCATCAAGTATTTCTGGGGCCTGGTGCCGCGGCCGGTGGCCGAGCCGATCGCCGCCCAGGTCTTCGTCATCGGAACCGAAATCCCGATCTACCGGCTGGTGATCATCGGCATTGCCGCGTTCGTCTACATCGGCATCTGGCTGTTCCTCAACCGCACCATCATCGGCAAGGCGATCCGCGCCGGCACCGAAGACGTCGAACACGTCGAGGGCCTCGGCATCAACGTTTACCGGCTGTTCACCATCACTTTCGTCATCGCCGGCGGCCTGTCGGGACTTGCCGGCGGCCTGCAGGCGCCGCTGATCATGGTCGACCCTCAGATGGGGCTCGAGGTGCTGGCCTTCGTCTTCATGGTCGTGATCATCGGCGGGCTCGGCAGCATCAAGGGCACCCTGGTGTCGAGCTTCCTGGTCGGACAGGTCGTATCACTCGGTTCGCTAATCTATGCTCCACTAGCGCAGACGGCCCCCTTTGCTATAATGCTGCTAATTCTGCTGGTCCGTCCAAGGGGCCTCTTCGGCAGCAGTCTAATAAACCGCTAGCTGCGTGTTGCTCTTTCCTGCGTCATGCGAAGGCAAGCCGTCTACGCGCGGGCGAAGAAAGCAAATATGAAACGTAGCAGCGCGATCATAGTACGCTGACGTTAGGCGATTCTTTCGCCCAATCAATGCAGATGATGTTTTCGGTACACACAGGCGGCACAGAGCGGGTTGAATGCGCGCCGGTATTGCTGGCGCTTTAATGCGTGACGACGTGCGCTTCTTTGATCACATTGCCCCAGACGGCGGTCTCTTTTTTTGTGAAAGCGGCGGCCTCGGCCGGGGTACCGCCGACCGGCACTAAGTTGATGTTGGCGAAGCGGGCCTTGAGTTCGGAGTCCTCCAATACGTCGTTCATCGCCTTGTTGAGTTTAGCGATGATTGCATGCGGCGTTTGGGGCGGTGCGCTGATGGCATTCCACGCATAGGATTCGAAGTCCTTCGCTCCGACCTCGTTGAGCGTCGGGATATTAGGCAGGCTCACGATACGCGCCGCCGTCGCCACTGCCAGGATGCGTGCGCGCCCGGTCTGGTGCAAATTGATGGCGGAGGCGAGCTCCACGAAGATCATGTCGACATGACCGGCGATCAGGTCGTTGAGCGCCGGCGCCGTGCCTTTATAGGGCACATGCACGAGGTTGGTGCCGGTTACCCCTTCGAACAAGGCTGCCGTCAGATGCGACGTCGTACCGATGCCCTGCGATGCATAATTGATCTTGCCCGGATTAGCCTTGGCATAGGCGATGAATTCCTGCGCCGTCTTGGCGGGAAAATTCGGCCGCACCAGCAGCACATTGGGGATTCGAGTCATAATTGCGACCGGTTCGAACCGCGTCGGGTCGAAATTCATTTTCTCGTAAAGCAGCGGATTGATCGTGAGCGGCGATGACTGCGATGCGAGCAGGGTGTAGCCATCAGGATCGGAATGGAACACGATGTCGGAGCCGATATTGCCGGCGGCCCCGGCCCGGTTTTCCACCACCACCGGCTGACCGAGCCGTTTCTGCAGGCCGTTAGCAACCATGCGCGTGACGGTATCGACGCCGCCGCCGGCCGGCACGCTGACGATGATCCTGATCGGCCTGTTGGGATAATTAGCTGCGGTGTCCTGCGCGCAAATCGGCGACCATGCGCCTGATGCGTAAAGTATAGCTGCGGAAATTAAAGCTAGACGAGTTCGCATTTTTCTCACCCTGGGTCGCTTCGGAGTCCTAGTTGGCACTATCGAAGCATTCATATCGACTCGATGCGCGCCTACTTGTCGCTGCGGGAAAAGCCCGGACCCATGTTCCAGGCCAGCGGATGATAGGGCCGCTCCACCTTGCGGCACCAATTCTCCCAGCCCCGTTCAAGCGTAAAGCCGGCGCGGCCTTTGATGCTCGCGGCTATTTCGCCGTCGCTCAGATAGGTGACCTCGCCCATCGCCAGCGCCTTGCCGAGCATTTGGGCGTTGGCTTCCGTGTAAATCGAGGTGAACACCACCTCGCGCAGCGACCGACCCACCACCACGCAGCCGTGCCCGCGCATGAGCGCCACGGTGCGCATGCCGAGCGATTTGGCGAGGTCGCGCGCCATCTCCATGTTGGTCACCAGAAGGTTGGTGGCATCGCCGAACTTGTCGCGAATGTCCCAATTCGGAACGTCGCGGCCAACCGGTGCGGCCATGTGCATGACCGCGCAGAAGCACTGATTTTTCACGACCGTGAACGGGACTATATTGGGACTGTGATTATGCACAACCGAGGTAACGTCTCGTCGAGCCTCCAGAATGGCGCCGTGGATGAATCGCTCAGAATACGGCTTTCCGGGTTCGGGGCCGACGATGCTACCGTCGAGCTTAAACTCCATGATATCGTCGATCTCGATGCACATTGGCGCACGGGCACGTGCCATTAGAAAGTGGCCGGGGTTGTCCGGATGACGAATCGACACGTGGCCGAATGAATCGAGCACATTATTATCGGCGAGAATACGATTAGCGGTGACGAGGTCTTCCTTCAGCTGGTTCAAGTCGGCCATGCGGCTGCTCCAAGCTCGCCTACGCGCAAATCAGAGACATCCCCGACCAAGATGATTCCGCGCACAACCGTCATGAGCGGATGACAAATCAAGATTGGATTGCAGACAGAGTTAGCTTGACTTTGTTTTCTCTTTTTCCCCGTTCAGCATCCAGGAAAACATTTCCTTGGTGCGGCGCGCCGTGTCAGGCAGCGGCATATTCACGATCGGATACTGGTCCTTCCAATGGAACGGCCGGCAGGCATCGATGATCGCGCGACTATTGGTGAAGTCGCCTTGCGCCTTGCGTTCGGGCGGGATCGATGGATCGAGCGGTGTCGACCAGGCACCGCGAATAAAATCGATCGATGTCGCCGGGTCCGAACGCGTGCAAACCGCCCACATCAGTTCTTCGAGATTGGATACGTCGATGTCGTCGTCAACCACGATCACATATTTGCCGGCATAGGCGGCCGAGCGGCACATGGCGGCGAGATGTCCAGCTTGGCGGGCGTGTCCCGGGTAACGCTGCTTGATCGATACGGCAGTGAGCTGGCGCGATCCGCCGGCTTCATGGCACCAGGTGGCGACCACGTCGGGCAGACCGGTTTTTTTCAGTTCCTGCTTGAGCAGCGCCGACCGCACTACCGCGCGATAACGCGCCTGCTCCTCCGGCGGCCGCTGCGGCGGGCAGCCAAGCAGAATCGGGTCGTCGCGATGGTAAATCGCTTTGACGTCGAGCACCGGTTCGGCTCGCATCTTCGAGCCGTAATAGCCCGTCCACTCGCCGAACGGTCCTTCCGGTAGCGAGTTGCCGGGTTGCACGAAGCCCTCGATGACGATTTCGGCGTTGGCTGGAAACGGCAGGCCGGTATGCTTGCCGATGACGACTTTCTGCGGGCGGCCGCGATAAGCGCCGGCAATTTCGAATTCGCAAATGCCTTGGGGCACTTCTGTGCAGGCCATTAGGAAAGTCAGCGGATCGCCGCCGATGACGATACACACCGGCATCGGTTTGTTGAGCGCTTGGTATTTGTCGCGGTGGATGCGGCCATGCTTGCCGGGCGAGATGTAGAAGCCGAGCCGCTTGGCGTCCTGGATCATGACACGATAGGTGCCGGCATTGATCCAGCCATCCTCGGGATCGCGCGTGACGTTGAAGCTGCCGGTGCCGATATAGCGCCGCCCCTCGTCGCGGTCGTGCCAGACCGGAGTGGGGAAACGGGTCACGTCCACCGCGTCGCCTTCGATCACGTTCTCCATGACCGGGCCGGTCTCGACCACCTCGTAAGGCAGAGGCTTGTCGGAGATCTTCTGGAAGTCGGTAAGGAATGCCTCGGACAGCTCGATTTTATTGAGGTTGGTCGACAGGCCGAGCGTCATGTTCTGCCGGTGGCCGCCAAAGAAATTGGTAAGAACGCGGAAGCCCTTCGGGTAGCCCGGAATATTGTCGAACAATGCGACGGGTGCCCCCGCATCGTGTTGCAGCAGTTCGGCCGCCATGCCGATATCTTCTTGCCAGGTGTATCCGTTGGCGCGTACCAGCTCACCGAGCTTGTCGGCCTCGGCGATCCAATCGCGCAAATCGTCATAGTGCACCCGCGCCTTGCGATTGTCGATGACGGCAATATTCATGAGCGTTCTTCCTCTCCGACCTGTCAAACCAGATCGCATTGAAATGTTTTTGAATGGTAAATCGAATAGTCCATTCGGAGGGCGCCCACGTCCTTGACTTGGGTCAAGCACCCCGCGGCAGCGATTAGTTGGGGACGAAGATCGAAAGCGCGGGCTGACTTTGCCGCATTGCGGAATTAGGTGACTTTCTTGGGGCGGCACTATACCGGCCGTGACGCGTTGAAAGCGCACGGTACCGCAAGCGCTAGGCTTGAAACGCGCGCTCAATTCTCGGGTTGCTCGGGCTGCTGCGTTGAACACCTAGCGTCGAACCAGTGTCCGGACAACCGTTTATCAGCTGCAGCCAGCTTACATCATTCTAGCCAGCAATTTAATGATTTCAGCCATAAAGAGAGCTCTGAAGCCTCTGGTCCGAGACATTGGGCGATGCTTCAATCAGCAAGCGAGGCTTGGCCGGCGCCGCGACGCGATCAATTAATTTATTGCTTTCCAATTCAATTCGCAGAATACATTTTAAAATTGTGGGTGAGCGGCGGTAACACGGCAGCGGAGAAGGAAAAAGACAAATGCGACGCCTAATTGTTGGCATGACCGGCGCAACCGGCGCAATTCTCGGGGTGCGACTACTTGAGGCGCTTAAAGACTGCGATGTCGAATCTCATCTGGTCATCAGCAATTGGGGTCGTCGGACGATCGAGCATGAGACGCCATACACCATTAAACAAGTCTGCGCATTGGCCAGTGTTTATCACAATTCGGCGAACATGGCGGCAGAGATTTCGTCCGGCTCGTTTATTACCGAGGGTATGGTGGTGATACCGTGCTCGATGCGAACGCTCGGTGGCATCGCCACCGGCTATGGCGAACACCTCATCCATCGGGCTGCCGATGTCATCCTCAAAGAGCGGCGACGTTTGGTGCTGGTCGCGCGTGAATCGCCGTTGTCTGAATTGCACCTCGAAAACATGCTGAAGCTGGCCCGCGTGGGTGTGACGATAATCCCGCCAATGCCGGCTTTTTATAACCATCCGAAATCGATCGATGATATCGTCGACCATATCGTCGCGCGCGTGCTTGACCAGTTTGGCATCACGGCGCGCTTTGCTAAGCGTTGGGACGGAAAGATGAAGACGGCATCTGAGCTAAAAGACGAGCCGACAGGCCCCGAGTGATGGCCGTGCCATGACCGCGGTAAATTCGTTGCATCGAGGCCTGGCTATCTTGCGTGCGATCAATAATGGGCACGTGCAGCTTCGCGAGATCAGCGCAGCTACCAAATTGCCGAAATCGACAATTGCTCGCATGCTGGAGACCTTGGTCGCCGGCGGTTATGTAGCCCAGGATAATCAAAAGGGTTATCATGTCACCGCGCGGGTGCTGACGCTCTCGCGCGGTTACAATGCTCACGAATTCCTGCTCAAGGCAGCTCAACCTGTGTTGGAAGGGCTGCGCAAACATCAAATCTGGCCGAGTGATCTCGCGGTTTTCGACCAGGACGCAATGGTCGTTCTCGACACCGGCCGCGACCCGGGCACATTGTCGCTCAACCGCACCATCGGGTCGCGGCTGCCCATGCTGGTGACGGCGCTCGGCCGCGCGTTTCTCGGCTTCGCCGACGACGAGTTGGTCGAGCGGACCCTTTCCCGCCTGTCCAAGTCGACCAATCCCTTTGACGCACCGGCTAAGAGCGCTGCTGCTGTGCGGCGAGTACTCGCTCAAGTGCGGCGGCAGGGTTATGCGACCGGTGACCGCGAATACCAACGCACCACGCGTACGCTTGCGGTGCCGATCCTGGTCAATTCCGCGCCGGTCGCGAGTTTAAACATCATGGTCGTGCCGAGTGCGATGCGGATGGAACAGTTGGTGAAAAACCTGCTGCCGGCGCTAGGCGTTGCCGCCAAGACCATCGGCACCGCGCTATCGCAAACGTCAGCGGGCCACAGCGCGGGCTGAACTGCATTAGGCAAACACTTTCGTGCCAGCGGTAATATTTAAATCGCTCTTCGCCGGTCAAAACTGAAGCCGCTGGGGCATCAGATGTTTTTGGCGACTGCCCTAACTATATACCGCCCTTTTGGTTTGCCGCATATTCCGTATAGCGGAATGATATTCCGAAATTTATTGAAGCGCGATGCACGACCGGGTAGCGTCAGTTGTTTTTGGCACGCGCCGGTTCGTGCCGCCGTCATCTCGCACGACAAGAGAGTCGCACATGAACAAGATTGTCGACGTGGCGCTCACGAGTTCGCGTAAAGCGAAAGCAGTCAAGACTGTCGCTGAAAAACCGATCGCGGACTTGCGCGAATGGTTGGAACGGGTGGAGAAAATCGGCGAGTTGACCCGCGTGCGGCAGCCGGTCGACCGCGACGAGGAAATGAGCGCGATCTCATACTTGGTCGCCAAACAACAACCTTCCCCGGCAGTCTTGTTCGAGCAAGCGCACGGCTTCGAAAAAAGTAAGATCGGCGCCAGACTGTTGTGGAATATTCTGGGCCCGAGTGTGAAGCGCGTCGCGCTCACGCTCGAGGAGCCGGCGAACACGCCGACGGTCGAATTGATCCGGCGAGTGAAGGACAAGCTCAAGCGGCGCCTGCCGCCGCTTGAGGTGTCTGCCGATCAGGCACCGGTGTATGAGAACACGGTCACCGGGAAAAATATTGATTTGAACATGCTGCCGATCCCGCGGCACTGGCCGCTCGATGGCGGCCGCTATGCCGGCACCGCCGACGCGGTGATTACCCGCGATCCGGACAGCGGTTATCTCAATATCGGCACCTACCGAATGATGTTGCAAGGAAAGTCCCAGGTCGGACTCTACCTTTCGCCCGGCAAAGATGCGCGTCTGCACATCACGCGGGCCTGGCAGCAAGGCAAGTCGATCAACGTCGCCGCGGCCTGGGGTATCGATCCGCTGTTCATGTTGGTTGGCTCGCAGACATTTCCCAAGAACGTCTCTGAATACGAATACGCTGGCGGCATCAAGGGTCAGCCGATCCCGGTCGTTCGCGGCAAGACGACGGACCTTCTGATCCCTGCCAACGCAGAACTCGTCATTGAAGGCGTCATCAAGCCAAATTCGGTGAAGGCGGAAGGTCCATTCGGGGAATTTCCTGGTTATTACGGCCGACCGGAAGCCGGCTGTCCGCTCATCGACGTCACTGCCGTGCACTACCGATCGCAGCCGATTCTGACGAACGCTTTGATGGCCGACTATCCGTCATGCGAGCAGAGCGGCTTTTTCTCCGTGATTCGGTCGGCGAAGATCTGGGACGATCTCGACAAGCTCGGCATCCCCGGAATCCACGGTGTCTACTCGCATCCCGCAGCGGCGGGCGGCTTTGGCATGACCGTCATCAGCATCGAACAGCGCTATGCCGGCCATGCCGCACAGGTGCTGGCGCTCGCGGCCCAGGTCCCCGGCGGCGCCTACTACACCAAGTGGATCATCGCGGTCGACGAGGACATCGACCCGACCGACATGGACCAGGTGATCTGGGCGATGGCGAGCCGGTGCAATCCGATCGACGACATCGATATCCTGCGCAACACGTGGAGTACATGGCTCGATCCGACCCAAAATCCGCCGGAAAAGCGGCCGTATGGCTCAAAGGCTCTTATTAACGCCTGCAAAGAGCATCGCCACCTCCCCGTCTTTTCCAAACGCACCACGTTGCGAAAGAAGATCTACGATCAGGTTGCCGCACGCTGGACGGAACTTGGCTTGCCGGGACACATTCCGACCGTCCGGGCGTTCGAAGCCGAGAATAAGATCATCTATCACGAAGTCGGCGGCTTCGAACCGGGACGCCAGCCAGGCGAGAAAAAGTCGACCGACAATGTCCAGATCACAAAAAGCAAGAAGCCAAAAAAGAAGAAGTAATGCCTGGCCCGTTCTGTTGGAACGAGCCTAAGAAGAATTCGCAACCGAGCTTGCTACTCCGGACGTGTCAAAACGCGCCATCGCGTTAACGTGGAGAAACTTGAATATGGCTTCCAATATACATCCGAAGGATATGCGAACCTGGATCGCAGAACTCGAGGAAGCCGGGGAACTCATTCGTATCGCCAAGCCGGTTGACCCGCTCACGCAGATGGGCTCGCTGCTCTATCAATCGCGCGAGAAGGCGCTTTTCTTCGAGAAACTTCCACACGGCTGGCGCTCGCTCGGACAGGCGCCGGCCAATACTCGGCATGCCGCCATCGCTTTCGGCACCACCCAGGAAAAGATGGTGCCCTTGATCGCCGAGCGTATGGGCAAATGCATCAAGCCCGTGATGGTCGAGGACGGGCCGGTCAAGGAAGTTAAACTCAAGAAGAACGAGTTCGATCTGACGCAGCTTCCGGTGCACATCGCCGGTCAACGCGACGGCGGTCCGGTGATCGGTTCAGGCCTGGTCGTGACCAAGGATCCCGACACCGGGCAGCGGAATGTGAGTTTCCACCGCCTCCAGATCAAGGGGCCGAACAAATCCGGCATTCTGCTTTATCCGCGCCACACCTGGAAAAACTACGTCAAATACCAGGCGCGCAACGAGCCGATGCCCGTGGCGATCTTTATCGGCCATTACCCGCTCTATTACGCCGCCGCGGCAACGACGGCAGCCTATGGACTCGATGAATTTGAGATCGCCGGCGGCTACCTCGGTGAGCCGGTGCGCCTGGTAAAGTGCGAGACGGTGGATCTCGAGGTTCCAGCCGACGCGGAGATTGTTCTCGAGGGTCACATCCCACCGCATTATCGCGAGGAAGAAGGACCGTTTTCTGAATTCCAGGATTACTACGTGACAGGCACGGGCAAGAACCCGATCGTCGAATACCAGTATATGACGCGGCGGCACGACGCGATCTTCAAGAACCTCCAGAACGGCTCAGAAATGGAAGGCTGCGTCTTCCATAAGGTCCCGATGAGCGCGGCTATCTTCCGGCGGCTCAAGGACGTCGGCGGCGGTCCCAATTTGCACAATGTGATGGTGACGCCCGGCATTTTCGGGCTGGTCATCCAAATGACGCCGCGCGCCTATGGCGAAGCCAAGAACCTGCTGCTGGCGGCGCTGTCTTCCGAATACCAGCATCCAAAAATCGTCATGGCTGTCGATGCCGATGTCGACATCTTCAATCCGTCCGAACTGCTGTGGGCGCTGAACACGCGCGTCGATCCGCAAAAAGACGTGACGATCATTTCGGGTACGCACAATCACGCCATGGACGCAAGCCTGGAGGAACTCGGCTCGCCCGGGACGCCGCTCTGGCAACGTTTCGGCTCGAAAATGTTAATCGATGCGACGATCCCGCCGCCAGCCGATGCCGAAGCCCGCTCTATGTTCGAGCGCATTCGGCCGCGCAATCCGCAACTGCGGCTCGAAGATTTCGCCGCTGAGGGCTCTCTCCCGCTGGTTCGCGCGCTTTCCCCGATGTTTTTTGGATCAAAACTCTTGGGTGAACGCTGACCCTGCGCAACTCGCAATGAGACCGATGGTTCGATGTGCTTGATGATGCACGGAGGCTAAAATGTCGAAACGGTGGCTTTACACAATTGCGCTGTTGTTGATGAGCTTCGGCGCCCAATCATGGGGGCAAAGCTGGCCAACCAAGCCGATTCGGGCGATCGTCCCCTACAGTCCGGGTAGCGCCACCGATATCATTCCGCGCACTGTTTTTGCCAAAGTCCAACAGCAACTCGGTCAGCCGATTATCGTCGAAAACCGTCCCGGAGCATCGAGTACGATTGGCACCGCATCCGTAGCTAAGGCTGAGCCTGATGGCTATACGATTCTGGTCGCATCTTCTGCCTATACCATTGTGCCTTTGACGGTTGCGAACATCCCCTATGATCCGCTGCGCGACCTCTCAGCCGTAATCCCGTTGGCCAATATGGCCAATGTGTTGGTTGTCGCTCCGACTATGGGAGTAAAGACGGTCGGTGAATTTGTCGCAGCAGCTCGGTCGCGGCATGGATCGATGAATTATGTCACCATCGGAGAGGGCAGCGCGGCCCATCTCAATTCCGTGCGGTTTCTTCGTGCCGCAGGTTTCGAAGCACAACAGATCCCCTATAAAGGATCGCCCGCCGGGCTAACCGATGTGATGACCGGCCGCGTTGATTTTTATTTTAGCCCATTGTTACCGGCGCTTTCGCTCATCCGCGACGGCAGGCTCACGGCGCTGGCGGTCAGCAGCCTGCAACGCTCGCCGCAATTGCCCAACGTGCCAACCACCACCGAAGCCGGATTCCCGAACTCCGAGTATAATTTCTGGTTCGGCGTATTTGCGCCTGCCAAAACTCCGCATGTCATCATCCAGCGGCTATATGAGGAAATTGCCAAGGCACTCGACAATTCGGCCGTCAGGGAAAAGTTAGTAAAGCTTGGCGTGCAGCCGATGCCAATGACGCCAGCCCAGTTTAATGAGTATGTCGGCAATGAACTTGAGCAAAACGCAGCGCTGGTGAAGGCCGCCGGCATCAAAAGCCAATAGCTGAAAAATCTTTTAGTACTCTTATCCCGGAGATAATGCGCATGATCGTCGACTTTCAGCATCACTTCACGCCGCGCGAGTTTTTCAAGGAAGATTTGGGTGACAAATTAGTCATCGCTTTCGATGAAACCGGCGCGCCGAGCTACACGTCACATAAGATGCTTTACGATCTCGACGAGCACATTCGCATGATGGATATGGCCGGCATCAACGCTGCCTTCTTGACCAGCGCCTCCGCGATGTGTGCCGATCTTGAACGGTCGAAAATCGTCAACGACAATGCCAAGCAAGCCGAGCGCGACTATCCTGGGCGTTTCATCGGAGCCGCCCACGCCCACCCGCTGGGCGGTGCGCCGGCATTCAAGGAATTGGCGCGCTGCGCCCATGAACTCGGCTTTCCGGGCGTCGTCATCACGTCGGAAGCGGACGGATTATTCCTCGACGCCCCGGAATTTGAACCGTTCTGGGCAGAAGCTGTAAAACTTGGCCTGTTTGTTTTTGTGCATCCGGCGTTGAAGCTCAATTTCTCGCAGCAATTCGATGCGTACGATACCGCGCGCTCGGTCGGGCGCGAATTTTCGCTGATCATGGCAACGATCAGACTGATCAACGGCGGCGTCCTCGATCGCCATCCGTCACTCATGCTGCAAATGGCGCACCTCGGCGGCGGCATCGCGTCCATGCTCGGCCGCATCCGCAGCTACCAGGACAAGGACTTCTGGGGCTTGCGCGGCAACGCCAAGCATGGCCGCACCTGCGAGAAGGATTTCGACTACTACCTACGCAATAACTTCATGTTCGACACCGCGGGCTTCTGCGGAGCCATCGGTTGCATCAAGACGGCATTGGTGGAGATCCCGGCCGAACGATTGGTCTTCGCCACCGACTATCCGCAGGAAATTCGCGGACGCGAGGCAGTACGCGATTTCGTCCGCGATATCTGCAAACTCGGGCCAGCCGGTGAGAAAATTCTATCCGGCAATGTCGACGTATTGTTGAAAGGACGCAGCGCCGATTGCGCCGCTTAAGTCGCGCGCACATCACACGCTACCAGTCGGCTTGACATTAAGAGGGCAGCCAAGACAGCAATTCCGGCCCTATCCCGATAAGTCCAAATGATCGCAGCCAATAAGCAGGTCGGCACGACAAAAATGAAATGAACTCGACGGAGGAAGCGCAATGTTATCTAAGTCCATGATCAGCGCGATTGCTTCCCTTGCAGTGAGCACGTTTGCAGGAGGCGCATACGCCCAAGACACCGTCAAGATCGGCCTCATCGTGGCAATGACCGGAGAACAGGCTTCGACCGGCAAGCAGATCAAGGCCGCGGTCGATCTCTACATAAAGCAGCACGGCGACATGGTTGCCGGCAAGAAGGTCCAGGTGATCCTCCGGGATTCCGGCAGCGTGCCCGACCACACCAAGCGGCTGACGCAGGAATTGATCGTCAACGGCAAGGTCAACATCATCGCGGGTTTCGAGATCACGCCGGCCGCGTTGGTCGTCGCCCCACTCGCCACCGATGCAAAGGTGGTCGAAGTCGTGATGGCGGCGGGCACGTCGATTATTACCGAGCGCTCGCCCTACATCGTGCGTACGAGCGACACCGTCCCGCAGTCAAGCGTTATCATCGCCGATTGGGCGGCGAAGAATAAGATCAGGAAGGTCGTCACCATCGTCTCCGACTACGCGCCGGGTTTCGACGCGGAGAAATCCTTCACCGAACGCTTCAAGGCGGCCGGCGGCACGGTGGTTGAGGCAATCCGAATACCACTGGCCAGCCCTGACTTCTCGCCATTTCTGCAACGTGCCGCCGACGCCAAACCGGACGCCATCTTCATCTTCATACCATCCGGCCAGGGCGGCACGTTCATGAAGCAATTCGCCGAGCGCGGGCTGGATAAGGCCGGCATCAAATTGATCGGACCGGGCGACGTAACCGACGACGACCTGCTTCCCGGTATGGGGCCTGCCGCGATTGGCGTCGTGACCGCCCATCATTATTCCGCCTATCACAATTCGGCGATGAACAAGGCCTATGTAGCGGCGTTCGAAAAGAACAACCATTTCCGGCCGAACTTCATGTCAGTCGGCGGTTATGACGGCATGAATCTCATCTACCTGGCGCTGAAGAAGACTGGCGGCAAGGCCGACGGCGATTCGCTCATCGCCGCCATGAAGGGGATGAAGTGGGAAAGCCCACGCGGGCCGATCGAGATCGACCCTGAGACGCGTGATATCATTCAGAACGAATACGTTCGCAAGGTCGAGAAGAAGGACGGGCAACTCTACAATGTGGAGTTTGCCACCTTCGAAGCCGTTAAAGATCCGGTGAAAGCGGCGAAAAAATAGGCCAACGAAGTCGAGTTGGCAGCTCTGTTGGACGCATCCGCTGTACCGCGCTGGGCGTACGCTCGACGAACGCATCGCCAATTGCCGGCGAAACGGCACGCCTAGCCAACTATGCAGAAATTTCAAGCGTCTCCTTGTGACCGAAACCCTTTGTGTTATCGACCAAAACGATACGGGCTGGCTGCAGCCGAAAGACGACCGTTCGCGCAAAAGCTTCGCGCAGTCTCAATGGCCCCGTCGCCAATTGTCTGAGAAAAGGGTAGCGCTCTTCAAGTAGCGCGACATGCCGCGTTCGCTGGTCCGCAGCCATGATCCGACGGGCCGTGCCGGCGATCTGCACGCCACGAATGGCCGCAAAATCCGAATAGTCGGGCGCCACCGTGGCGGCCACACGGGGATCCGCCTCGATTTCCCGGGAATGCTGCGTATCTGGTTCCGATACCCAGACGAGCGCTAACCCGTCGCACGCGTAAAAAAGGTTCGTCGCGTGCGCCCCTGCCACCCCACATGTAGCGAGCGACATCACGTGATACGCAGCGAGAAATGATTGAATCTCTTGGTTGAGATTTATATTCGTCATGGCCGCCGCTCACCGCCCGTCACTAGAGATCTGTGCGGCAGTATTGTCCAATTTGCAATTAGCCCAAACGCCGGCCAAAAATTGCAGTACGACAACGCCGACACCGCAAAGCCTGTCGCTAGCCTCCTTGCAGCAACGTTATGAACCGAGCCCGGTCGCTCGCATTGTCGTTGAATGTGCCGGCAAAATGCGTCGTAACGTTCTTGACGCCGGGCTTGCCGACCCCGCGCATCGACATGCAAACATGTTCTGCTTCGATCATCACGGCGACGCCACGAGCCTTAAGAATCTGATCGACGGATATTCCAATCTGCGACGTGAGTTGTTCCTGGGTTTGCAAGCGCAGTGCGTATATATCGACCAGTCGCGCTAATTTCGACAAGCCCACCACACGATCCACCGGCATATAGGCGATATGCGCCTTCCCAAAGAACGGCATCATGTGGCGTTCGCAATGCGAATTGAAGGCTATGTCCTTCACCAGCACGAGATCATCATAACCAGCGGTCTCCGCGAAAGTGCGATCGAGCACCTCGGCCGGCGATTGCCTGTAACCTTCGTAAATTTCATCGAATGCGCCGATTACCCGCTTGGGCGTATCGCGCAACCCTTCACGGTCGGGATCGTCGCCAATATATGCAATGAGTGTACGAACGGCGGATTCGGCCTCCGCGCGCGCGGGGTGTGGCGTCAACGGAAGCGACGCAATGACCATATGTTATGATTAGCTCGGCCAACGGCACAGCGCAACGGCGAACACGCAGCACCCGAGTGTTGGGGCGTCTAACGGCTGCCAGCGGTAGGGTAGGATACCACCCAAGGCCGGCACCGAGGGAGAGGCTTTGTCAAATCGGCGATCGCCAGATTCGGGATTCACTGCAACGTCGTCCTCGTTCCGTCCGGGTGAGCCTGGCCACTCCACGCTCCAACTGATCCGCGCAACAACTAGCCGACGCCAAGATAGTACTTGCGGACCAATTCATTTTGCTGGAGCGCCTGCGGATCGTTGCCCGACAGCACGATCTGGCCGTGCACCAGGACGTAGCCGCGGTCGGCGACGCGGATCGCCTGCCGAAAATTCTGTTCGGCCATCAACACAGTCAGTCCCAGTTGCCGCTTGAGATTCGCGATCGTCTCGATTGTTTTCGAAACTAGGATCGGAGCCAGTCCGACAGATGGTTCGTCGACGAGCAGAATCTTCGGCAGCGCCATCAAGGCGCGCGCGATCGCTAGCATCTGCTGTTCGCCGCCGCTCATGCTGCCAGCCAGTTGCCGCCGTCGTTCCTTCAGGCGCGGGAACGCCTCGAAGCAAAAGTTCAGGCTGTCAGATATGCGTGCCCGTGCAAATTCTCGAAAAGCGCCAAGCAGCAGGTTCTCTTCTACCGTCAGCTTGGGAAAGAGCCGGCGGCCCTCCGGGACAAGCGAGATGCCGAGCCCGACGATATCCTCGGTGCTGCGTCCGGTCAGGTCGTAAGACGTTCCGTCAATATCCGCTACGATGCGCCCGGCCGTCGGGCGAACCTGCCCCATGATGCATTTGATTAGCGTGCTCTTGCCATTGCCGTTGGTTCCGAGAAGAACCACCGTCTCCCCGCCCTGCACGTTCATGCTGATGCCGGAGAGCACGCGAACCTCCCCGTACCCGGCATGGAGCCCTTCGATGGCAATGCTATTCACCAAGATAAGCCCTTTCGACTTCTTCCTGTTTCATGACATCGTCGGGCAGGCCGTCGGCGATCTTGCAGCCGGCTACGATCACGACGATCCGTTGCGAGAACAGCATGACGGCCCGCATGATGTGCTCGATCAGCAGGATCGAAATCCCTTCCGCATTGAGCCGGTTCAAAAGACCGAGAATCTCGTCGACTTCGCTTTCGGAAAGGCCCGCCATGACTTCATCAGCAATCAGCACCTTTGGCTGCGCAGCCAGAGCCCGGCCGAGTTCGAGCTTCCTCAGTTCAACCTGAGTCAGTCCTTTCGGGCTCAACTCGGCTTTGTCGCCAAGCCCGACTTGCTCGAGGATCACCTGCGCCGCTTCGGTGATGGTGCGTGCCAATGTATGACCGACCGCAAAGCGCAATGGCACCTCGATGTTTTCCCGAACGGTCATCCCTCGGAATGGCCGCGGGATTTGATAGGTCCGCGCCAGCCCACGCCTAGCCCTGAGCCAGGCCGGCGTTTTGGTGATGTCGTGAGCATCGAACGTTATCGATCCTTCGTCGGGCGCCAGGATTCCTGTAAGGCAATTCACGAACGTACTCTTTCCGGAACCGTTCGGGCCTATGAGGCCAACGCATTCACCCTTCAGCAGGGCGAAGTCGACGCCGGTGAGTGCGGCGAAGCCGTCGAACCGTTTGGTGATGCCGGTGGCTTCGAGAATGGTCGGGATCATCGGCGCCCCCGCTTCCAGCCGCGCACGATGCCGACCACGCCTCTCGGGGCAAGGGTCAAGAAGACGACGAGCAAAATTCCAACGATAAATAGGTTTGCCGCCGACGAAATCGTGACCGTCAATATCTGCTGGGCCGAGCCGAGCAGGATCGCGCCAACGACCGGTCCCCACCAGGTGGCGGTTCCGCCGACTAACGGCATGGCGATCGAATTCACCGCAATCGCGAGACCGAAGGCGGTGGCCGGATCGACATAAGTGACGTAATAGGGAAACGGCGCACCGGCCATGCCCATCAAGGCGCCACTCATGGTCGTTGCAATCAGCTTGAGCCGAAGGCTCGGCACGCCGGACGTTTCTGCGGCAGCTTCGTCGTCCCTGATTGCCGCGAGCCCAATGCCGATCCACGATTTCTCGACTGCCCACGCCACGAATATGGCAAAGGTCGCTAGCCCGACCATGAGCACGACCAAGAACTGGACGTATGAAATAAAGACACCGGAGACTGCCGGCCTTATGACGTAGACACCGCGCGCGCCGCCGACGAAACTCCAGTTGACGATGAGAGTCTGAAGAACGATGGCGAGCGCCAGCGTTGCAATCGAAAAAAAGACGCCGCGCAGCCGCAACGTCAAATATCCCGTTCCCAATCCGATCAGCCCGGCGGTAACCGCCGCCACCAGCATCTCAAAAAACAACGGCATCGGAAGGATCTTGTTGAGGACGATCGTGGTGTAGCACCCGATCGCGAAGAAGCCCGCCGTGCCGAAATTGACGTAGCCACCGTAACCCCCGAGGATGTTCCACGCCGTGCCGAGTACAATGAATTGCAGGATCGTGTAGGTCGCGAGATAATAATATTCGCCGATGTGGGAGCCGAACAACATCGTCGCCGCGATCAGGGCGACGCCGATCAATATGATCGCCATGCCGGAGCGGGATCGGACGGCTACCGGCAGTGGCTTGCGCAACATAGGCACTGAGGCGGCTTGATTGCTCATCGTCCGAAGATCCCAGCAGGTCGGAAGATGAGCGTGAGCAGCAGGAGGCCAAACGACACAGCAGGTGACCATGACGGGCCATAGAACGTCGTCGTCAGCGCCTCGGCAACGCCGAGGATCAGCGAAGCGACTAGCGTGCCCGGAATGCTCGCGATGCCGCCGAGAACGCAGATTGCAAACGCGCGCCCAATATATTCGCGGGTGATCGACGGTTCGACCGGCTGAATGATGATGAGCAGAACGCCGGCAATGATTGCAGTCGCAACAGCGATGCCGAATGCGATTTCCTTCGCGTGGATTGGATTGGCGCCGATCAGACGCAGCGCTTCGACGTCTTGCGAAACGGCCAAAATCGTGCGTCCGGTGAACGTGCGCGTGAGGTAAAGATTAATGCTGCCGAGCATGCAGAGACCGACAAGAAACGGCACCAGCATCCGCCACGGAACCGAGACAAATCCAACGCCGACCGTGGATTCAAGATATGGCTCGCTAATGGAGCGATAGTCCACGCCGAATATCAGAACAACACCGATCTCGACGATGAAAAGAATGCCGAAAAAGAATGCCAGCCCCTGCAGTGACTCGTCGCCGCGACGCTCGAAGAAAAAATGGTAGGCACGATAGAACGCGCGCCCGAAAAGATAGCCGCATGGCGCGAAAACAACCATTGAGACGAACGGGTCGAAACCAAATTTTTCGCTGCCCCAAAACGCAAGATACGCGCCGGCAATCATGAACGCGGGGTGCGCGATATTGACGATGTCGAGCATCCCGAAGGCGATGGTCACGCCGATCGCCACCGACGCGTAGAAACCGCCCAAGACGACCCCGGTGACGATGGCGTTGATGACGAGATCCCAGCTGAATTCCATCAGCTGTCTCCATTCCGCTCATCGGCGGCCGGCGCGATCACATCTTTTGACTGATATAACGATAGCGTGACGGCGTCAGATGCCCGTCGCACGATGCACTTGATAATCGCGCTGCGCCTCTTCCACACGCCGCATCCTCCCGGGAGAACTAGCCGCCGAGCCTCCCCGGAAGCCACGGTCGTTTGCGCAGCAATCCCATTATTACCTACTGAACGAAAAATCATACTCGAAGCAGAAATCCTTTGATTTAAGTCAAGCGCGCGTCGCTGTGCATTGTTCGATGATGTGCGCGAAGGAATGTCGCGGCCTCAGCGCGATCATGCGGCAATTCTTGATAGCCGCGTAAACAACCGGCAGCTCAGACTTTCAAGAAAGTGTGACACCCTCATCAAACAAAACGCATCCGCTCAACGAATGCGCCAATGTCAACCGAAAGGTCACCGACCTATGGAGGAAAACACTATGAACGGAATCACCCGACGCGAATCAACTGCTCTGATCGGCTCAGCGCTGCTGAGCTCGACATTTCCCGTACTGGCTCAGGGTCAGCCGCCGATCAAAATCGGATTTAGCATGGCGCTAAGCGGCGGTCTCGCCGGCGGCGGCAAGGCCGCGCTTCTAACTTATCAAATTTGGGCCGAGGAAATGAATGCAAAAGGCGGCCTGCTCGGCCGCCAAATCGAGTTGGTCTATTATGATGATCAGAGTAGCCCGGCGACAGTCCCCGCGATCTATTCCAAATTGCTCGACATCGACAAAGTCGACCTGGTGATCTCGGGCTATGCCACGGTGCCGACCGCCGCAGCGATGCCAACCGTGATCCAGCACAAGAAGGTGTTCTTGTCGCTGTTTGCTTTGGCCTTGAACGACCAGTTCAAATACGACCGCTATTTTCAACTGCAGCCGAACGGTCCCACGGCGAAGACCGAAATCTCGCGCGGATTCTACGAAATCGCCAGCGCGATGACTCCGAAGCCTAAGACAATCGCCCTCACCGGCGCCGACGCGGAATATTCGCAGCTTGCGTTGGAAGGCGCCCGCATCAATGCCAAGAAGTACGGGATGAAGATCGTTTACGATCGGACGTATCCGTCGAACACCGTCGACTTCGCTTCCATCATGCGGCCGATTAAGGCGGCCAGCCCGGACCTCGTATTCCTCGCGTCCTATCCGCCCGATTCGGCGGGCTTGGTGCGTGCCGCCTACGACGTCGGCATCAAGGCTCAACTGTTTGGCGGCGGAACCATCGGACTGCAATTTGCGACGTTCAAGCAACAGCTGAATACGATGTTGAACAACGTCGTCAGCTACGACCTGTACGTGCCCGAAAAAACGATGAACTTTCCCGGCATTGAGCAACTGCTGGTGCGCTACCGCGAACGGGCCAAAGCCGCCGGCGTCGATCCGCTCGGCATCTATATCCCGCCGTTTGCCTACGCGGAAATGCAGGTCCTCGAGCAGGCGATCAAAGCGACCAACAGCATCGACGACGGCAAGCTTGCCGAATACATGCACAACTCAATGTTCAAGACCGTCGTCGGCGACATCCGCTTCTCGCCGGAGGGCGAATGGGCCAAGCCACGAATCCTGTTGGTTCAATACCAAAACGTCGTTGGCTCGGATGTTGAACAATTCAAACAAGCCGGCAAGCAGGTCATTATCTACCCGCCTGAATTGAAATCGGGCAGCGTGAAGACACCGTTCGACGCCACCCACCGCTGATCGGCTGCGGCCATAAAGCTCACCCGGGACTTGTTCGCACTCGCTCCGACTGCAAACATGCCCCGGGCGGTTTCGTGAATGAAGGGCCGATCCGATGAAAGCAGTGCGTTTCTCGCGATTTGGTCCCGCTTCGCAAGTGGCCGAGCTCGTTGAAGTTCCTGAGCCCGCGCCGCCCGGATCGGGAGAGGTCCTGATCGAGATCGAAGTCGCTCCCATCAATCCGTCCGATCTGCTTCATTTCGAGGGCCGCTACGCCCAAGCGGCCTCCCTGCCCGCCTTCGCCGGCGCGGGCGTCCTTGGCCGTGTCGCGCGGCTGGGAGCCGATGTGCATCACCTGAAGCCCGGCGACCGCGTGATCGTCGTGAACACGCGGCGTCGCGGCTGGTGCGACCGCTTCGTCTGGCCTGCCGAGCAACTCGTCCCGTTGCCGGACGCCAACCCTGTCGAACTCGCTCTTCTTGCCGCGAACCCGCCGACGGCGCTTCTTATATTGGAGGGCTTCGGCGATCTGAAAGCCGGCGATTGGGTGATCCAGAACGCAGCGAACTCCTCCGTCGGCGTGAGTTTAATTCAGATCGCGAAGACTATGGGGCTGCGAACCGTCAATATCGTACGGCGCCCGCAGCTGATCGGCCATCTTGCCGCATTCGGCTCCGACGTAACGCTGATCGATGGTTCCGACCTCCTCGCGCGGGTGACCGAAGCGACCAATGGCGCGCGGATCAAACTCGGCGTCGACGCGATTGCTGGCGACGCCACACGTCGACTAGCGAGTTGTCTGGCGGACGGCGGCACCGTGGTCAATTACGGCCTCCTCTCGGGCAAGCCTTGCGAAGTGGATGCCGCCGACATCGTGTTTCGCGACATCAGCTTGCGCGGTTTCTGGTATTCGCGATGGTTTGCGAGCGCGAACTCGACCGCGATCAGGTCCGTCTTCGAACGACTCGTCGGTATGCTTCAGGCAAAGACACTGCGAGTGCCGGTCGAAGCCAGCTATCCAATCGAAAAGCTCACCGCAGCGCTGGCTCACTCGCAGCGCGAAGGGCGCTCGGGAAAAGTCGTGTTGCAGTGGACGTGCTGCGCGCGCCCGCTCATTTGACGGCTTGCGGGTTAATCGGCGAGCCCGAGCCACCTGTAATGATGAGCGGCGGCGCGGTAAAGAGAAACTCATAGACGCCGTCAGCCGCGCAGTCTTCCGCAAATTCCTTCAGGTCAAAGATCTCGCCCATGGTCAGCCCCATGGCGGGGATCACGACCCAGTGCCAGGGTTGCTGGGCCTCGTTTGTCTCGTTCGGACGCACCTCCACGCCCCAGGTATCCGAACAGATGGCTGAGATCTCCTTTTCATGACACCAGTAGCAGTTCTCGAACTTGACACCCGGGCCGTCGCCCCCGGCATAGCCGCCCCATTGTCCCGCCTTACGGCAGGCTTCCATCTGGCCGGTTCGGATGATGACGAAGTCGCCGCGCTGGATCGCTACGTTTTGTTTTCTGGCGCAGGCGTCGAGCTCGGCGTTGGAGATTCCATAGCCGTCGGGCAGCGCGTCCCTACCCTTGAAGCGCGCGACGTCGAGCAACACGCCACGTCCGATCATCTTGTTGCGGGTGTGCTGAATGCCGTTCTTCTGAATGCCCGCGCTGTTCGCTAGCGCGGCGTCGTAGCCGTTATACATCTTGTCCTTGTAGAAGACGTGGCCGAGCGAATCCCAATGTGTCGCGCCTTGCACGCACAACATCAGGACGTCGTCGGCATAGCTGGCCATGTTCGTCCCTTCGTATTTGAGCGCGATGCCGTCGACGCCGCTGTGCAGCATCATGTGGATGGGATTAAAGCGGCGGCCGAACAGTCCGGTTTGTGGCCCGCCGCTGTCGAGCGGAATGCCGAGTGAAAACGCCTTGCCCTTGCGCACCAGCTTCGTCGCGTCGACGATGTCCTGCGGCGTTACGAAATTGAGAGTTCCGATTTGGTCGTCCGCGCCCCAACGCCCCCAATTCGAAAGCTTCTTGCTAGCTTCGGCGATAGCTTCGAGCCCGACTTTGATATTCATGGGTTTTCTCTCGCGTTTCTAAGTGGCGTTGAGATGGCCAAAATATCAAGCCGCGTGGGTAAACTTCTTTGACTAATGTCAACCCTATCCCTTTGCCCAGCCGAGTTGTGGCTGTGTGCGGGGCAACAGATCAGAAATTCACCTTATCGCCGCCCTTGAGCGAGAGAATCTCGCGTGCCTCGTCGGGCGAGGCGATCTCCAAGCCCATGCCCTCCAGGATCTTGCGCACGGTGGTGACCTGCTGGGCATTCGATTCGGCGAGCTTGCCGGCGCCGATCCACAGCGAATCCTCCATGCCGACGCGCACGTTGCCGCCCATCGAGGCCGCCATGGCGGCCACCCGCATCTGGTTGGCGCCGGCCCCTAATACCGACCAGTGGTAATTGTCGCCGAGCAGGCGGTCGGCGGTGCGCTTCATCATGATGACGTCTTCCGGGTGCGCGCCGATGCCGCCGAGAATGCCGAACACCGACTGCACGAACAGCGGCGGCTTGACCACGCCGCGGTCGAGGAAATGGCGCAGCGTGTAGAGGTGGCCGATATCGTAGCACTCGATCTCGAAGCGCGTGTTGTTCTGCGCGCAGGTGGTGAGGATGTATTCGATGTCGGCGAAGGTGTTCTTGAACATGCCCTTGCGCGAGCCCTCGAGATACGGCTCCTCCCAATCGTATTTGAACTTGCCCTTGTAGCGCGGGATCATCGGGTAGAGCCCGAAGTTCATGGTGCCCATGTTGAGGGACGCCACCTCCGGCTTGAAGGTCGCGGCCGGCCGCACGCGCTCCTCGATCGACATGGTGGGCGCGCCGCCGGTGGTGATGTTCACCACGACGCCGGAGCGCTGCTTGATTACCTTGAGAAACGGGGCAAAGGCCTCCGGCGTCTGGTCGGGGCGGCCGTCCTGCGGATTGCGCGCGTGCAGGTGCACGACGGCTGCGCCGGCCTCCGCCGCGCCGATGGCGGCGTCGGCGATTTCCTGCGGCGTCACCGGCAGATGCGGCGACATCGAGGGCGTGTGGATCGAGCCGGTTACGGCACAGGTGATGATGACTTTGCGCGGCTTCGCCATACGTAGGTTTCCTCAATTTAATTATTGATGTGCTGCAGTGCCTCGGTGAGTTGGTGATATGCTACAAACGTGTCTCTAGACATGATCGGGGCGCAGAACCGCAATCTGTCAACCGATCGTCCGCAGCAACATCAACGCGTCATCACCAACGGCGGCGATCGTAAAATTTTCTGCCTTGATCAAAGTCAATTAAAATATCGAATTCATTAAATTTTTTTGGGCACGCACGCGCCCTATGCTGTCCTGGGCTGGTATCCTTGCATGCACGAGGCAAGAAGCAGTGGGAGGATCGCGATGAAAAAGCGCCACACGCAGTTACATATCTGGACTGCTTGGGCAGTTGCCGCTCTTGTCGCCTTTATGACGTTTGCCATTCCCGCTCTGGCCCAGACGACGGAGCCAATCAAGATCGGCTTCGCCATGTCGCTTAGCGGTCCGCTCTCCCCTAACGGCAAGATGTCGCTGGTAGCAATGCAGATTTGGGCGGACGATATCAATGCGAAAGGCGGACTGCTGGGACGGCCCGTCAAACTCGTCTACTACGATGATCAAAGCAGCCCATCGCAAGTCCCGACCATTTATGCGAAGCTGCTTGATATCGACAAAGTCGATCTGATCGTCAGTGGTTATGCCTCGACTCAGATTGCTGCGGCGATGCCGACCGCAATTGAAAGGAAAAAGCTTTTCGTAAGCTTATTTGGGACTGGCATTAATGAGACATTCAAGTACAAAAAATATTTCTCGATGATTCCGAACGGTCCTACCCCGAAGCCCGCGTTTACGCGCGGCTTTTTCAAGGTTGCTGAAATACAGCAACCAAAGCCGCAAACAATTGCCTTGGCCTATGCAGATGCCGAATTCGGCCAAAATGCTTGTGAAGGCGCGCGTGAGAACGCGAAGAATTCAGGGTTCAAGATTGTATACGACAAGAGTTATCCACCATCGACGGTCGATTTTGCATCTATCGTGCGAGTGATTCAAAGCTTAAACCCCGATCTCATGGTGGTCTGCTCCTACCCGCTCGATACCTCGGGAATGATAAAAGCGATGCACGAGGTCGGCTTCAAGCCGAAGATGTGGGGCGGCGCCATGGTCGGCCTGCAAGCAACGGCGTTCAAGACGCAACTAGGTCCGCTGCTTAACGGCGTTGTCAATTTCGAAACTTGGCTGCCGGTCAAGTCCATGGACTTTCCTGGAGCTTTCGATTTACTCAAGAAATATCAGGAGCGAGCGAAAGCAGCCGGCACCGACCCGCTTGGCTATTATATGCCGGTTTGGGCCTACGCCGATTTGCAGGTGCTTGGTGACGCCATCGCAGCCACCAAGAGCCTCAATGACGATGTACTTGCCGATTACATGCACAAAACGACCTTCAAGACCGTGGTCGGCGACGTCAAATTTGGCCCGTTGGGCGAATGGGTGGAGGAGCGAACCTTGGCTGCCCAATTTCAGAACATCAAAGGTAATAGCATCGACGACTTCCGCGATCTAAAGACCGAAGTGATCATCTATCCGCCTCAATATAAGAGCGGTGAAGTGATTTACCCCTACGCGAAGGCACAATGACGCATGAAGGAGTGGCCAAGCCATACGGATTCCAGGCCAGCGCTTAACATAACCCCTATTTATGAGCGGATTTTCGAACTTGGCGCCCTCAAACTACGTCGGGCATTAGCGACCGTTAGAGCGTACGCAATATAAATGTCTCTACGCTGAAACGGTTCGTGATAGAATCTCAGGCGCGCCCATCCACGACAGATTTCTCTGGATCGATCAGGAAGATCCATATCAGAGCGCCGGTGACCAGGACGGCTGCCGTCACGAAGAACGGCGCGATCCAAGAACCGTGCTGCACCAGCGCCCCAAAT
Source organism: uncultured Alphaproteobacteria bacterium (assembly GCA_963821785.1). Classification (GTDB taxonomy): domain Bacteria; phylum Pseudomonadota; class Alphaproteobacteria; order Rhizobiales; family Xanthobacteraceae; genus Pseudolabrys. Next base: position 409,974 of record CAWGFC010000003.1, read on the forward strand.
ACCAACGGGGAGATCGAGGCACCGACTGCGCCGGTCATGTTCATGACGCCGGTGACCGTTCCGCTCGACGGTCCGGCGACATCCATGGGCACCGCCCAGGCCGGCCCCAGCACCATCTCGAGGAAGAAATTTGAGGCAGCGAGACAAACGATCGCGGTGACGGCGCTGCTGGTCGTCGCCGCCGGGATCAGAAAAACCGCCGCGCCCAGCAGGGCAGGCGCCGCCACGATACGGCGGGAGAAGTTGAGCCGTTTAGTGCGGCGGTAGAGCGCGTCGGTCAAGGCGCCGCCGAGGATATCGCCAATCATCGCCGTAATCAGCGGCACGCTCGCCAGGATGCCAACCGCCTTCAGCGACAGATGACGGTATTCCAATAGATATGTCGGGAACCAGGTGAGATAGAAATAGGAACCGTAGAAGAAGCAGAAGTAGCCGGCCGCGATGAACCACATGTTCTTCGAGGTGAAGATACGCTTCCACGGCACCGTCTTCTTTTCGGTCGAATGGACGGCGGCCTCCGCTGCACCGCCGCGGATATAGGCCACCTCGGCCTCGTTAACGTGCGGATGTTCCTGCGGGCGATTGCGATACAGGATGGCGAAGGCAACCGCCCAGACCACGCCGAGCAAAGCGAACGAGTAGAACACCCAGCGCCAGCCGAACGCCGTCATGATGGCAACGGCGAGGAACGGCGTCGCAGCGACCGCGAGCCGGCTGAAGCAATGCGTGACGCCCTGGATGAAGCCGCGCTCTTCCTTGGGAAACCAAAGCTGCATGGCGCGCGTCGCGGTCGGAAAAGCGCCGGCTTCGCCGAGGCCGAACACGAAGCGCACGCTGAACAGCGAGACGAAACCGCTGGTTAAGGCGGTTGCCGCCGTCATCACCGACCAGAAAGAGACGATCGACAATAAAACCTTTTTCGGGCCGAAGCGGTCGGCCAGCCAGCCGCCGGGGATTTGTCCGATCGCATAGGCCCAGGCGAAAGCGGAAAACACCAAACCCATTTCGACTTTGCTCAAGCCGAATTCACCCGCCATGGCCGAGGCTGTCACCGAGATATTGGCTCGGTCCATGTAAGTAATCAGGTACATCAGACTGATCAGGAACAGGACGAACCAGCGGATGCGCGATCGAGCTGCGCCAACAGACACGCCGGCTTGGGGGGTTGCGGATATACTGCTCGTCGTCAAAATCGTCTCCTGTACTATCGGGCGCAATTCGGCATTGCCCCGAAGACCGCTGGCTTGGCGACCATTTCAGCTATTTATGTTGAGTAAGTCTTGGTCGACGGGCCAATACCGTCGTCCCTTCGACTCGGTTCGTAATTGATTTATCGCAAATTCCCCGCAATTAGCCGCAGCATGGCGGTAGACGAACCGATCCATGCCAAAAATAAGCAATTGTTCCGGGCCGACCTCAGCCATTTTCGAGATGATATGCGTGTTAATTTTAGCAATCGCCTCACTAGCACCGAGTATCGCGGCAGTAGCTACGGACCTGTTTCTTGTATGAGGCTAATTGGCTGCCTTCTCCGTTATTTGTCTGCATGGCTTGACCAAGAAGATTGGTCCGGACAGACTTGTGCTGTGGCGGTCGGGGTGGGGAGCATTTGCAATGATCAGGGGAGTATTCGCTTTCAGCATGGTCGCCGCTTTGGGGCTAGCAACTTTGCCAATTGAGGCAAAGGGATTTGGTTGGCACGCGTCTCACGCAGTTAGCCCGGCATTTTTTAGAAGATCGTCAGTCCGCCATTACAACCGCGCTTTCGGGTATTATCCCTATGGCGGCCTTGTCGTGGCGAATTATGCAAACGGCGTTGAGCTCGCCAATGATGTATCAATGCCCCAAGCGCTTGGTCCTCTGATACCGGCGGCCTTTGTTATGAGTTGTCACCATAGTGTCGAGACGGTAACGGTACCTTCCGAACGGGGTGGCACCCGGGAAATTACGATCAGGCGATGCTAGGACCCAACGGCCGCAGGATTAAATGTTAGGCGGTGGTGATATGTTTTCCTGCCGACTGCTCACACTTGCGCGTCAGGGAACAAGGTAACAGCGAACGGCCCGCGAGAGCATTTTATCGCGCCACGACGGTCTGCCCGCGCAATGTTTTTATTGCGTGCTGTGCCAACGGCCGCAAATAGTTATTCTTAATTGCGTGGCGCGTGTTGCCGACGCGTTAGATGACGGGGTTGCCGCTATTCTTATGAAACGCCGCGCACCTTATCGGTCACGTTGGCATCAACGACTTGCGCATGCATGCGCGAGAGGAAATTGATCAGCATTTTTCGCTCGGCTGCGGAAAATGTCTTGAGCAGCTCCTGCTCTCGCGCGCGAGAGATCATAACGAGCCGGTCGTGCAAGGTTAGGCCCTTGCGGCTCAATGCGATGATCTGTCGGTGATGATCATCATCACCCGAACGTACGTCTACTATGCCGACCTTTTTCATCTCGCGCACACTGCGGCTCACCGCCGCCTTGTCGAGCCCGATCACGTCACAAATTCGGCCGGCGGAAACCCATGGTTCAGTCGCAAGCAGCGCCACGATGCGCCAATCGGTGATGCCAATGCCGAATCTTGGGCGATAGGTCGCCGACGCCGAGTTCGATATCTTGCCTGCAAGATAGGTCAGGTAGGCAGGAACATAGTTGTCGAGATCGAGGGCATGCGCGGAAGTACGCGTCTTGTCGGCAATGCTTGGGCCGGAGCGCCGTGCCTTGGAACGAAGGCTCATGGATAGTGCCGTTACCGACGCCTGCGGGACGCTGCCCACCCGACCGACTGACATGCGGAACAAAGCCTGACAATTGCCGCCGCATCGTCAAGGGTCACGGATCGATCGGCGGTCAACTGTAAGCTTGACCAAAATCAAATCGTCCGATGTAGCCCACGTGCCATATTGGCGTTGACATGTCAACGAGCGGCACGGGGGCAGCGCACCTTGCAAACGTTGCGGCATTGGAGCGTACGGCACGCACCCGCTCTCAAGCGCGTCTATGACGCCTGCGCAGGGTTTGCTCCACATCTGAGCCATTTTGTGAAGTGGGTAGGCCCGCGGCGCGCGGAACGCCTTCTGTTTCCAATCGAAAGTACAGCGAAGGGTCTGCTGGTCGATTGCAAGATGTGTGGCCAGTGCGTGCTGTCCTCGACCGGCATGGCCTGCCCGACCAATTGCGCCAAGCAGATGCGCAACGGCCCGTGCGGTGGCGTGCGCGCCGACGGCACCTGCGAGGTCGATCCGGGCATGCGCTGTGTCTGGATCGAAGCGACCGACGGCATGAAGCGGATCGGCGCGCCGCGTGACAAGACGTTTCTCGAACCGATCGATCACCGCCTTTGGAACCGTTCGTCCTGGCTGCGCGTGATCGATGGCAGCCATGGCGTGCCGACCGTCATCCGGCCGACCGCAACGCCCGCGCGCGAGAGCTTCGGCTTCGAGCAGGCCTGCCAGTCGGGGCGCTTCGTCATCACCGTCGAGGTCTCCCCGCCCGACTCCAGCGATCCCGGCGTGCTGATCGCGCGCGCCTCCCGTTTCCGCGATCTGGCCGACGCCATCAACATCACGGACGGCGCCGGAGCGAACTGCCACATGTCGAGCGCCGCCGCCGCCGCCATCTTGGTGGCGAACGGGCTGACGCCGGTGGGGCAGTTCTCCTGCCGCGACCGCAACCGCATCGCGCTGCAGGGCGACATTCTGGGCGCGGCCGCCTTGGGCGTACGCAATATTCTTTGCCTCACCGGCGACGACGTCAGCCAGGGCGACCACCCTTACGCCAAGCCGGTGTTCGATCTCGATTCGATTTCGCTGCTGCGCATTACCCAGGCCATGCGCGACAGCGGCATCTTTGCCTCGGGCCGCAAGCTCGACGTCGCGCCGAACCTGTTTCTTGGCGCCACCGCCAATCCCTTTGTGCCGCCATTCCGCGACCGCATCGGCAACCTGGAACGGAAGATCGACGCCGGCGCGCAGTTCATCCAGACCCAGTTCTGCTTCGACGTGCCGATGCTGGCCGATTTCATGGCCGAGGTACGCGCGCGCGGGTTGCACAGGCGCTGCGCTATCATCGTCGGCGCCGGCACCCTGAGCAACGCCAAGTCGCTGCGCCGCATGGCCCAGCATGTGCCCGGCGTCCACATTCCGGAATCGGTCCTGGCGCGCGTCGCCTGCGCTGCCGATCAAAAGGCCGAAGCCAAAACAGTTCTGGTCGAGACGATCCGGGCGATCAGCGAGATCGACGGTGTCGCCGGCGTTCATCTGATGGGCTACCGCAACGATGGCATGTTGGCTGAAGCGATCGAGCAATCTGGAATTCGCCGCGGCGTAACCACGCGCGCGGCGTGAAACGAACAATTGATCCGGGAGGTTGAAATGACTGAGAAGACGGAACAAGAAAACAATCTGGTGGCATGGCTCTCCGACATGAACGAGGACGATGCCTTCGCCCTCGCTAAGAAGATGCTGCTCGAGGAAGGCGCCAATCCGCTGCGGGTGCTGGAGCTGTGCCGCGAAGCCATGGATATCGTCGGCAAGCGCTTCGAGAAAGGCGAGTATTTCCTGCCCGAACTCGTGCTGGCCGGCGAGATGCTCGAGAACATCGGAGCGATCGCCAAGCCTCTGATCAAGCAGGCACCCGGCGAAGAGCCGAAAAAACTCGCCAAGGTGCTGATCGGCACGGTGCACGGCGACCTGCACGACATCGGCAAGAATATCGTGACCTTCATGCTCGACATCAACGGCTTCGAGGTTAAAGACATCGGCATCGACGTGCCGGTCAAAGACTTCGTCAACGCGATCAACGAATTTCGCCCCGACGTCGTCGGTCTGTCCGGCTTTCTAACGCTCGCCTTCGACTCCATGAAGGAGACGATCGAGGCCATTCAGAACGCCGGGCTGCGCGACAGGCTCAAGATTATGATCGGGGGCGGCCAGGTTGACGAAGCCGTGTGCAACTACACCGGGGCCGACGCCTTCGGCACCAACGCCATCGACGCCGTGTCGCTGTGCAAGAACTGGATGGGGGTCGCCGCATGAACGCACCGCAGACACACGTGCAGACGCCCGAGGCCAAGACCGCCTACGACGCACGCTGGAAGCGCATCATGGATTGCGTCAATCTTAAAACGCCCGATCGCATGCCGACCTCGATGTTTTGCACCTTCTGGCTGGCCAAGTTCGGCGGCATCAGCCATCGGCAATTGATGTATGACTACGACAAGGCAAAGGAACTGGGCGAGCGGGTGCTACGCGAGATCGAACCCGACGTCCATAATCCGCTGCTGCTCAACGTGGCCGCTGGCCCCGTGCTCGAAGCGGTCGACTACAAGCAGTTGATCTGGCCGGGCCATGGTGTGCGCGACGACCAGCCCTACCAGTATCTCGACCGCGAATACATGAAGGCCGATGAATATGACGAGTTCATCGACGATCCCACCGGATTCTATCTGCGCAAATATCTGCCGCGAGTGTGCGGCGCGTTCGAGGGCTTCGAGGAATTTCCCGATCTGCCTGGCCTGCATTATTTCCGTTTGGTCGGCGGGGTGCGCGGTTTCGGCCGGCCGAAGTTGCGTGCGGCGCTCGAGCGGGTATTGAAAGCCGCGGAGGAAGTGGACCGTTTCGCCGAACAGCATACCGCCTTCACCGAACACATGGCGGCGCTCGGCTATCCTACCTCGCACATCAGCACCTCGGTCGCGCCTTATGATTTGATTGCCGACTATTTCCGCGGCGCCACCGGTACCATGAAGGATCTCTACCGCAAGAAGGACAAGCTGCTGCAAATGTTGGACAAGGCCTGCACGTTCCTGACCCGACAAACGATCAATTGGTCGAAGGCCTCCGGGCACCCGATCGTGTTCTTCCCGATCCATTGGGGGCCGGACAACTTCATGTCGCAGGAGCAATTCAAGACTTTCTGGTGGCCGACGTTCCGCAAGCTGATGATGAACATCATCGAGGCCGGCATCATCCCGATGCCACTGTGGGAAGCAGACTGCACCAAGCGGCTGGAGATCATCCGCGACATTCCGCCGGGCAAGTGCATCTACTGGTTCGAGCGTACCGACATGGTTAAGGCCTTCGAGGTACTGGGCGACGTGGTGGCACTTCGCGGCAATATCTCACCTTCGCTCTTAACGACCGGCAAGCCGGAGGAGGTCGACGCCGCCGTACGCCATTTGGCGGACAATGTCTTTCATAAAGGCGGCAAGCTTATTCTCGACGCCGCTTTCGGCATACCGGACGAGACACCGGTTGAGAATGCGCGCGCCATGTACACGGCGGCGCGCAAATACGCGAGTTGATGGAGAAAGCGCAGTGCCATGCCGACCGTAAGCGGCAGCGGCTTGATTCGAGACGTCGCTAGCATTCCGTGCGCCGACGAGGCGTTGCGGCGGCGCGGGCGCTACCGGCGTGAAGCTATCGATCTGCTCACGCGCGAGAACCTGCTCGAGGCCACCTTTTGCTATCGCATCGTTGCGCTCGACGAGCCGCCGAGCGACGTGCTACGCGCCGGCGGCCAGGCGCTTGATGCGCTGCGGCTGGTGCCAGAGAGCGGGCAATTGACAGCGCTCGGCGTTGGCGTCTTGACGCTCGGGCCGGCGCTCGAACGGCGAGCGAGCGCGCTGTTTGCAGAACGGCGCATGTCGCTGGCGCTCGCGCTCGACAAACTGGGCAACGAAATACTGTCCGCGCTTTCCCGCCGCGTGCAGGACCGTATCGTCATCGAGGCGCGCAATGCGGGTTTGACGGCGGCCGGCGAATTGCGCGCGGGCGATCCGGGCCTGCCGCTTTCGGCACAGAGCGCGGTGCATCACCTGGCCGGCGCCGGCACCATCGGTGTGTGCGTGACGCCTGGCCAGGTTCTGCATCCGCTCAAGTCGATGTCGATGGTGCTGGGCATCGGTATCGATCTGCCGGCAGCCAATTGGTCGCGCTGCGACGATTGCCCTTCGGCGCCGCGCTGCCGGATGTCGGGCCGCGCCGCGGCTCCGGCCATGATCTGAGCCGCGCCATGACCACCGAAAAACCAGCGAGCTTCACGCTTCACTTCCCCGAATTGGACCGGGACATAACGGGCCATGCCGGCGAGACGATTTATCAATCCGCCCGCCGCAGCGGCGTGCGCATCATCGGCGCCTGCGGCGGCCGCGGCACGTGCGGCACCTGCCGGGTGCAGATCATCGTCGGCGAGATCGACGAGGCCAGCGACAAGCGGCTGCCGGCCGAGAAAAAAACGCCCTGGATGCGCGCCTGCCAAGTCATGCCGAAATCCGATTGCACGATGGAGATCGCTTCGCGCTCGCTAGCGCCGGTGGTGCGGGCCGAATTTGACGCCGGCGAAGCCGTTGAGATATTGCCGCTCGACCCGGTCGTGGTCAGCCGCGACATCAGCGTTCCGCAGGCGACGCTCGCCGATAATCTGTCGGACCTCGACCGCGTGGTTCGCGCGCTTGAGCTGCCGCTCGCGGCGGTTGATCTTGGCGCCGCCCGGCAACTGCCCACGGCTTTGCGTGACGGCGATTGGTCGCTGCGCGCGCATGTCCGCGAAGGTGAGTTGATCGGGTTTTCTCCGCACGGCCAGGCGACCCTCGGCCTCGCAGTCGATCTCGGCACCACTAATGTCGCCGGTTTCTTGGTCGATCTGACCAGCGGTACGCGCCTCGCCAGCCTCGGCATCGAGAACCCGCAGGTGGCCTGGGGCGCCGACGTCATCAGCCGCATGAACCACGCGATCCAGGGACCGCAGGGCGCGGCGGAGCTGCGTCAGGCAGCGTCTACCGCGATCAACGCGCTCGCCCATGACCTTTGTTTTTCCATCGGAGCCAGCACGGCCGACATCGCCGACGTGGCGATCTGCGGCAATACCGCTATGCATCACCTGCTGCTCGGCCTGCCGGTGCGGCAGCTCGGCCGCGCGCCCTTCGTCGCCGCTGTGCGCGACGCCATGGACGTGAAGGCGCGCGACATCGATCTGACCGCCTGCGCCGGCGCCTATGTTCATATGGCGCCGAATATCGGCGGCTTCGTCGGCAGCGATCACGTGACCGCGCTCATCGCCACGCAAGACCTTTGGCAGGGCAACGCCACCACGTTGGTCATGGATATCGGGACCAATACCGAGATTTCCCTGATCCACCGCGGCGATATCCTGTCGGCCTCCTCCCCGTCCGGCCCGGCACTCGAGGGCGGGCACATTTCCTGCGGCATGCGGGCGGCGGAAGGAGCGATCGAACGCGTGTCAGTTGCCGACGGCCGCATTGCGATCGGCGTAATTGGCAACCGCCAGCCGGTCGGCCTATGCGGCTCGGGCGTGATCGATGCTATTGCGGCTCTGCGGCAAGCCGGCATTCTCAACGACGGCGGCCGTATCGTGGGCGCTCATGCGGACATCACGGAGGTAGACGGCGAGCGCGTAGCGGTGCTGGCGCCCGGCGTCACTTTCACCCAGCACGACGTGCGCGCGGTGCAGCTCGCCAAGGCGGCCATCCGCACCGGCGTCGAGCTGCTGCTGCGCGACCGCGGCCTCGCCGAAGGCGACATTGGACTTGTGGTCATCGGCGGCGCCTTCGGCGCCTATATCGACCTTGGTAGCGCGATCACGACCGGACTCTTGCCGGCGCTACCGCTCGACCGCTTCAAACAGGTTGGCAATGCCGCCGGCGTCGGCGTGCAGCAGCTTCTCGCCTCACACAAAGCACGCACGAAAGCGCGCGAACTTGCCCAGCTCTGCCGCTATGTCGAGCTCAGCACGCGCGGCGATTTCCAAAAGACATTCCTGCACAACATCGGATTCAAGCAACGGAGAGCGCTGTGACGAGTTTGCCTGGTTTCGGAATCGATACGATTGGCGATCGGATCAATCCCGGTTTCAAGAGCACCAAGTTGCTCTTGGATAATGAAGACCTAGCCGGCGTGCAGGCGCTCGCCGTGAAACAGGTCAACGCCGGCGCCAGTGCGCTCGACGTCACCATCGGGCCGCGCGAAGCCACCGATCCGGCGTTCCTGGCAAAAGTCGTACGCGCCATCCAGGATGCGGTGCAGGCGCCGCTGTGCTTCGACTCGCCCGACATTCACGTGCAGGAGGTCTGCCTCAAAACCTACGACCGTGCCCGCGCCGGCGGCCAGCCGGCCATAATCAATTCCATCACGGAACAGCGATGGGACTTGATGAACCTCCATAAGAACTTTGGTCCGTTCAAGGTTATCGTCATGGCATCCGAGCGGATGGAAGACGGCGCAGCGAAGTCTAACAAAACTGCCGACGAGATCGCTTCCACCGCCAAGCGCGCCGCGCTGCGCCTGCAAAATGATTACGGCATGGTACTGGACGATATTTACATCGATATCTCAGTCAGCGCCGTCGTCGCCGACACCAACGGATTGCACCGCGCGACTCTGGATGCAATCCGCACGCTGCACGACGATCCGCGGCTCAAGGGCCTGCACATCATGGGCGGACTCACCAATATCGGCCAGCAACTGCCGCCGAAGGCCGCCGACGACTCCGATCTTAAACTTTCGCTTGAATGCGCGTTTCTGACTTTGGCGGTGCCGCTCGGCTTCGATACGATCCTGTGTACGCCATGGCGAAACTATCATCCGCTTGCGGATGACAATTACGTTCTTGCTGCTTACAAGAATATTCTCGAACAGACCGGCAGTAACGCGTTACGCGCCGTCCGTAAGCTTTATCGCCGGTGACGCAGTTGCGATAACGGACACGTCATGTTCCGTAATCTGCCTTCTGCAATTGGAACCTGCATCGTAGGTTCACCTGACTGCAAGAAGGTGGCGAGACCATTGTCCACCTGCTGCTGCGCACTCAATACGGTGTTCTGGTAGTCGGCTAGCAATTGTTGCAGCCTCGCGTCCTGCAGACGGACATTGTTTGTGATCTGCCCGTTGTTAAGGATGTTCCATTGAAACGCCGGCCGCCGGCATAGGTCATGCCCTTCGAGGTGAAGACCTCGCCAAGGTTATGACGATTGGCGGTACTCGCCGCACTACCGAACGTGTCGGATATGCTGATCGCCGGATAAAGCTGCGTCTCGGCAACGCCGATCTGTCCACTCTATAGTATTGAGGTCTTAAACCGACGTCTCGCGCGTCAATCGTGGTAGCAGCTCCGCGTCAGCTCATAAGCGGACAAACAATCCTTCGCTAAAATCTATCTTTGTTCACTTCGGTGCATTACCTGACAAACGAGAGTGCAGTCTGATTGTCCGTTTGTGCTAATTAGATCGGTCGTGAATGACCGAAATTGCACGTTGCAGTCCCGGTTTGACAATTCGGTCAAATTTTATTGCAAAATCAAAGAGGGTGCGGTGGCGGACGCAGTCGCAGTCGAACCCGTCTCCACTCCAAAATTCCCTGTTATTCCCCGGCTAAGCGACAATCCGAAAGTCGGCCGGTGATATGACGCGGAAGTTATCGGTGATTCGGTCCCGGAAATGCTGCCATTTCTTGGGAATTGTCTGATTGAGAAAAGTCAGGATCGCGACGCGGAATTGGTCGAAGGTTTTGTAGTCTCGATTGTGGGTCGTGTACTGATGCATGAGGCCCCAGCATCGCTCGATCGGATCGAGATGAGGACAATAGGGCGGGATGAAGTGCAACACGCACTTGCGACCCTGTCGCTTAAGCCATTCACGCACGCGCCTGGCATGATGGTAGCTGGCATTGTCCAAGTGGACATGGATCCGTCTTTTTTGAGGATGTGCAGCTTCGACCGCCTTGAGCAAGGCGATCAGGCTTCTTGCATTGACCTTGGCCACTTCCAGCATCTGTGTCTGGCCCGTCTCCAGATTGATCGCGCCATGAATGTTGAGCGATTGGCGACCGGTCGTCTGCTCGACCGCGATTGCAATGCCCTTCGGTGCCCAACATCCGGCGGCGTGGACTTGATGCGTGGGATGCACGGCATCGACGAACACGACCGCTTCATCCATGCCCATGGTGTTGAGCAACTTCTCGTAGCCTGCAATGAAGGCCTTCTGCTGTGCCTCATTGAGGTTACGCGGGGCTTCGCGCGGCTTGCGGTAGTCGAAGCCTAGCCGGTGCAAGAGGGCAATCAAACCGGGACGGCTGTAGCTGAGAGCGAAGTTCTTCTCGATCCACGCCCCGATTACCTTGGTGCTGCGCGGTAGCCGGGCTGTGATCCAGTCCCTCAAAGCTCTTTGCTGATCTTCCGCCAAGCGGCACACGCTACCTTCATGACCGAAGCTGCTTAAGCCGTTCAAGCCACCGCTCTCGTAAGCACGATACCAGCCGCGCACCGTGTCATCGTCCAGCAACAGTGCCGATGCGACTTTGGCGCAACTCCAGCCTTTATCGAGAAGAACAATCGCGTTCGCCCGCCGCGCGATGCGATGTTCGGCAAGCCCGTCGCGTGCCAACCCAATCAGCGCCTGCCGCTCTGCTTCCGACAAAAAACCAGCCCGAATCATCAACCAAGACGAATCGATGTTCGCAACCCCGTCAAGCACTTCTCGGGTTCACACAGAGTCACGGAATAACAGGGAAAAGAACAGGGAATTTTGCAAAATCGTAGCCTCGAGCGCGCCGAAGGCTTTAAATAGTGGCACAGGGGCTTTAGATGCAAATTCCCTACCTAACGGAACAGGGAATTATTTCGGGCCAGTAGGGAATCCTGACGCAGGAACAGGGAATTTGACCTAGCAAAATCGCAATCATCACCGGATGACGTTTTCAGTACACACAGCGAACAAACGCAGGCGAGGTCGCCAGATAAATCGAAATCCCATCGTCACGGCTCCCGCCCAATGCCGACGTAAGATATGCTTTTCGGCGTTTTTGTCGCTGGTGGCCGAAGCAAATCAAACTGCCATGACCTTGAGCAACATACGCGCCAACGGTGCGCGGTCGCTGGTCGTGTCGTGCTCGAATGTCGCCTGTCGGCACGGGGCAATCGTCAGCGTCAATGCCTATCGCGATGACGTGTTTGTGCCCTCGCTCGGGCCGCGCATGCGATGTGAAAAGTGCGGCCAGCGTGGTGCCGATATCAGACCGAATTGGGCCGAACGGCCCGCTATCAGTGCGTTCGATGGTCGGCACTCATGAGCAAAAACTCGACGACCACGGCGTGGGTGCCGCAATACCCGGATGATCGTTGCTACGTGGCGAGCCGGGAGGAAGCGATGGCGGCGTTTAAGGCGCGGCGGTTGGCGACTCCTAGGCCGCCTTATATTCGCTATACCGGTATAGCGGGACGTCAGGGCGTGGCATATCAACCGGAACCGTCATAGCCACGCGGCAGCCACGGCATTCGAAGATTTGATGGTCTGGACAACGGATCGCAGTCGGCGGGATTCGAACAAACCGCATTGGACGATCGCACTTGGAACATCTCGGGAGCTTTTTGAACATGATTCACAAAAAGCCACGCCAGACGCGAAACCACAATTCAGGAATTCCACGTTAAGGGAATTTACTGGTAATGTGGAATTCGGCGCTTTGATCCTGTACGGACCGTCAACAGTGAATTTTTGAACCGGGTCAACAGCATTGACCTAACCAATACCGGGTTTTCAGTTTACTCAAGGCCCTGTATAGGGCCTACCGGCGGCATTGGCCTGGACGAGGTGCCAACGGCTCGCGCCTTGCGCGTCGATCTCATTACGTATGGAGCCGCGTGCCAATAAACAGAACAGTGCCGACTGTCCGGTTTGCACAGGCGCAATGTCCGCTTCTCTAATCGGCCGTTTGGGGTCAAGCGCTTTTCAGACGATCCACCACTGCAGTGTCGATGTCGCTCACGGGCTCGTGCTTCTCTTCGGAATCGGCACCAAGGCCTTTCCATCATGGGATTCGAAGACGAGGCGGAACAATCTTTGGGTCGACCTTGCCGTCAAACGAACGGCAGGTTCAAGCGGACATACGAACTCACCTCATCCATCGTCCCGCGAGGGACATCATTCCACCGCGTGGTGGAATTCGCGTGTTCTCCTGTTAGGTTAGATCCTGCGCGGCTTTCATGCCGCTGCGACCTCCCGGGTCCAGCGGAACTCGGTGCCGTCAACCCATATGCGGTGCATGATCACGGCCAGGCGGCGCGCCAGCGCCACGATCGCCTTCTTCATCCCGCGGTGCCTGGCGATCTTCATCGCCCAGGCCTTGAGCCAGGACCATTTTGTCGAACGCACCAGCATGATCTGGGCCGCTTCGTAGAGCATCACCCGCATCATCTCGTCTCCGCATTTTGATATCGCGCCGGTTCGCTCGGTCTCGCCGGATTGATGCGTGGACGGCGTCAGCCCAAATACCGCGCCGACTGACTTGGACCTACGAAAGCGCGCCGGCACGTCGACAGTGGCACGATAGGTCAGCGCCACCACGGGGCCGACCCCGGGAACCGTCATCAGGCGCCGGCACACCTCATCGTCCCGTACGATGGCCAGCAAGCGGCGGTGCAGGATGCCGAGCTGTTCGCGAAGCACCCGCCGGACAACGAGCAGCGGTTCGACCAGCGCGGCCATGTCAGGCAGGTTCTCGAGGAGCTCCTTGATGCGGGCCTCGAACTTTACCGTTCCGACCATACCCACCTTGAGCCCAAAGTTGCGCAAAGTGCCGCGCAGGTCATTGTCGATGGCAATGGCCTTCGATTGAAGCAGCTTGCGGTGGGTCAGCAGCATCCGCAGTTTCTGGCTGCGCAGCGTTTTCACATGTACCGGACGGTAAAGCCCCACCCGCATCATCTGCGCGATGCCGCGCGCGTCGTTGCGGTCCGTCTTGTTGATCTGCGCCTTCAACACCGCCCGCATGTGCCGCGTCTCGACACAGATCACCGGCAAGCCGGCCTCGGCGAGCCCACTGAACAGCCATTGCGACAACGGCCCGGCTTCCAGACCAATCCGCTTGAACCGGTAGGCGGACTTCGCGAGTTCTTGCAGCAGAGCTTCCGGCTCGCTCGCCACCTTCACTTCCCGCACGATCCTGCCCGTGTCATCTACAATGCAGACGCTGGTCTCCTTGACCGATACGTCCAATCCAGCAAAATGGTCCATGGCTCACGCTTCTCCTTCTGATGCTTGAGGCCGTCACACACGGACCTCGTTTCACCATCAGCCTGAAGCGCAGCACCCAAAATCTTCAGCTATCCACAAGAACGCTGGCCGATTACCCCATCTTTGTGCCGGATTGAGACGTATGCAGCGCGGCAACAGTGTTGTTCTTTCAATCGGCTCTTCGGCGCGGACGAGCGTCATGGTGAGGTCAAATGTGTTGGGAATGGCAAGTCGTTAAACATGGCTTTGTTAGCCCTAATAAATTGTGAAATCGAATGGTCTTGCCGATCCGAGTGGCCCAAAGTGCTCAGCCATAACAAAGGCTTTAGTATTTTGAGGTAGGCACGACTGCCGAATATCGCGAACACGGTTTTGCGTAACCAATTCCAGGGACAGCAAATGCGCGCCTGTGAATTCGCCTGGAGTGCAACCGAAGCCTGGAAGGCCGATTTGCGCGAGAGCAGCGAGGCAAATCTGGTGCTCTATTTCGGAACCAGGCGCGTGCTCGCCGACAAGGCGCGCTTCGACGAACTTCGCAAGATTTTTCCCAAGGCGCACCTGCTCGGCTGCAGCACGGGCGGGCAGATTCAGCGCGGCGATGTCGTCGACGACACCATCGCCGGCATTGCCATCCAATTTGACGCAACCATGCTCAAGCTCGTTTGCGAGCCCGTCGCCGACGCCAGCATGTCCTATCGCTGCGGGGCGGCCATCGGCAACGCGCTCAAGGCCGACGATCTTGCCGGCGTGTTCATTCTGTCCGACGGATTGAACGTGAATGGCAGCAAGCTCGTCGCCGGCATCACCAGCGCGGTCAGCGGTAATATTCCGATCACCGGCGGGCTGGCCGGCGATGGCGCGGAATTCAGCGAGACGCTCGTTGGGGCGGACGACAGCCCTCGGGCGAACCGCGTTGCGGCCATTGGCTTCTACGGTTCCGCGATTCGCATCGGCCACGGCAGCGCCGGCGGCTGGGACGTCTTTGGTCCGCGCCGCCGCATCACCAAGTCCATCGGCAATTTGCTGATCGAACTCGATGGCGAGCCGGCGCTCGATCTCTATGAGCGCTACCTTGGCGAGGAAGACACCAGGGGCCTGCCGGGCACGGCGCTTCTGTTTCCGTTGCAGATCAGCGATCCCGATCAACCAGAAAGTGCGATCATGCGCACGGTGCTGGCGGTCGATCGCCAGAAGCGCACGATGACCTTCGCCGGCGACATGCCGCAAGGCTGGACCGCACAGCTCATGCGCGGCAACTTCGACCGGCTGTCGGCGGGCGCGGCGGATGCCGCACGGCAGGCGCGGCCCGGAATCGGCGGGGGGGACAGCATCGCCATTCTGGTAAGTTGCATCGGGCGGCGTCTGCTCATGGGCCAGCACATTTCCGACGAAATTGAAGCCGCCAGCGCCGAACTCGGCAACCGCACCTTGCGGCTCGGATTCTATTCATACGGTGAGATTTCTCCGCACGCGACGTCCGGCATCTGCGAACTGCATAATCAGACCATGACCGTCACCACGTTCCACGAGGCGGCTTGAGGCACGCGTGCACAAGCTCTTCAGCAAACAGCTTGCCAAGGCGACGAAGCCATCCGGCGACGTCGATTTGGACCTGCTGGCACAGCTTGTCAGCGCCGCTTTCAAGGAGGCCGACCGCGATCGACGGCGTACCGATCGCTCCATGGCGCTGATGATCGAGGAGCTCGACCGGCTCAACCGCAGCCTCGAAGCGACCATCGCCGAACGCACCAGCAGGCTCTACCAGCGCGAAGCCGAATTGCGCTCGCAAAATCAGCGCTTTGACGCCGCCATCAACAACATGGTGCAGGGCCTTTGCATGTTCGACCAGGACAAGCGTCTGGTCGTGTGCAACGAACAATATGCGCGCATGTACGGCCTTTCCGCCGAACAGGTGAAGGTGGGCACGACGCTGCGCGCCATCCTGGAATATCGCGCGGCCAATGGAAACAGCCCGAGGGAAACCGAGCGCTACATCCAAAATCGCATTGAGGAAGTGGATCGTTGCGTGCCGTATCAGGTGGTCAACGAAATGCGCGACGGACGGGTCATCTCAGTGGTGCATCAACCCCTCGTCGCCGGTGGGTGGGTTGCCCTGCATCAAGACATCACGGAGCAGAAGCGCGCCGAACAGAAAATTGCGCACATGGCACATCACGATGCGCTGACGGGATTGCCCAACCGCGTATTGTTCCGCGAGCAATTGAACTACCACCTGAGCAGCGTCAAGCACGGCGCATCGCTCGCTGTCCTCTGCCTGGACCTCGACTACTTCAAGCAAGCCAACGACGCGTTTGGTCATCCCATCGGCGACGCGCTGCTCTGCGCCGTCGGCCGCCGGCTGCGCGATTACGTGCGCGAGGCCGATTTTGTGGCTCGCCTGGGCGGCGATGAGTTCGCCATTTTGCAGACCGGCGTCGAGCAGCCCATGTCGGCGAGCCTGTTGGCACAACAGCTTGTCGATGCGATGGTGAAGCCCTTCAACGTGGACGGCCACGAGATCGCCATCGGCACTAGCATCGGCATCTCGGTTGCGCCCAATGACAGTATTGACGCGGATTATCTGCTCAAGAGCGCCGATATGGCGCTCTACCGGACCAAAGAACACGGCCGCAGCGGGTTCAGCTTTTTCGAGCGGAAGATGGACGCGGAAATGCAGGAACGCCGCACTCTCGAAATGGATCTGCGCACGGCGATTGCCGTCGGCGAGTTCGAGCTGTTCTACCAGCCGGTGATGAATCTCGAACACGACACGATCTGCGGCTTCGAGGCGCTATTGCGATGGAACCATCCGACCCGGGGCATGGTTTCGCCGGCGACATTCATTCCGCTGGCGGAGGAAACAGGTCTGATCATCGGCCTCGGCGAGTGGGTGCTGCGACAGGCCTGTGCCGAGGCGGCTAAATGGCCCAGCGACCTCAAGATCGCCATCAATCTCTCGCCGGTGCAGTTCCGCAGCAAGACGCTTGTTGCGACGGTCATGTCGGCGATCGCCAATGCCGGCATCGCGTCGAATCGCGTCGAGCTGGAGATTACCGAAGCCATCCTGTTGCAAAACAGCGAAACCACGATCATCACCTTGCATCAGTTACACAGCCTCGGCGTGCGCATTTCCATGGATGACTTCGGCACGGGCTATTCGTCGCTGAGCTACCTGCAAAGCTTCCCCTTCGACAAGATCAAAATCGATCAGTCGTTCACGCGCAATATCGATCGAAACAGCGATGCCCTTGCCATCATTCACGCCGTGTCGGGACTTGGCATCAGCCTGGGCATGACGATTACCGTCGAGGGCGTGGAAACGAAAGAGCAGCTTGAACTCATCCGCGCCGAAGGGTGTAATGAGGTGCAGGGATATCTCTTCAGCACGCCGCAGCCTGCCTCCGAGGTTCCTCGCATGCTGTCGCGCCTGGGACCAAAGAGCCAAGCGGTCGCTTGAGCCTGCGGCGGCGTATCTCTTAAGGGTTCTGGCTGTGTAAACCCGCCCCTGACATCGTCTTATCGCTGGCACCATGCCAACCACCGTCGGCAACCAGACAGCCCACATTGCGTTGCCCGGCTAAAGGGAGCGGTCTAAAATCGACGTGGTGACGGTGCTGCGGCCGGGCGCTGGTCGTGCGTTACGCCGGGCTATGCCGCTCGTCGATTTTCGACTGCGCCATTGAGCTTGAAGAAGGCCACCCGTTCATCCATCGCCTTGGCCTGGTGCTCCAGCGTCTTGGCGGTGGCGGCATTCTCCTCGACCAGGGCAGAGTTCTGCTGCGTCACCTCGTCCATTTGGGTGAGCGCCTTGTTGACCTGCTCGATGCCGGTCGCCTGCTCGTTGCTGGCATTGGCGATGTCGGCGACGATCTCCGCCACCTTCTTGATCGAATCCACGATTTCGGTCAGCGCCGAACCGGCTCGGTTGACCAGATCGACGCCGCCCTTGACCTGATCGTTCGAGTTGGTGATCAGGTCTTTGATGTCTTTCGCTGCTTGCGACGAGCGCTGCGCCAGACTGCGCACCTCCGAGGCCACCACCGCAAAGCCGCGGCCAGCCTCGCCGGCACGGGCAGCTTCCACCGCCGCGTTCAATGCCAGCAAGTTGGTCTGCCGGGCGATCTCGTCGATGACGCCGATGATATCGGAGATCTTGCGCGAGGAGTCCTCGATCTTGGCCATGGCCTCGACCGCCTTGGCAACCACCTGACCGCCGCGTTCGGCAACATCACGGGTACCGCTTGCCGACTGATTGGCGGCCTGCGCGTACTCGGCGTTTTTCTTCACGGTCACCGCGATTTCTTCCATTGAGGCCGAGGTCTGTTCCAGACTGGCGGCCTGTTCCTCGGTGCGCTGCGACAAATCGGTCGTGCTGCTCGAAATCTCCGCCGAGGCGGCAGTGACTTCGGCCGCCGAGGCCTTGATCTCGGCAATGGTCGCCCCGATCCTCTCGGCCGTCTTATTCGCGTTATCCTTTAAGATAGCAAAGCTTCCTTGATAGTCGGCTGTAATGCGCTGCGTTAGGTTCCCTTCAGCAAGCGCATTGAGCATGTTGATAAGGTCATCCAACGCATGGGAAACATTTTCGCACAGCAAATTGAGTGCGGTGCCAAAACTAAGTAAGAGTCCAAACTTGCCGTGGAGATCGACACGCTGCGAGAAATCCCCGGCCGTCGCGGCCTTAACGATACCGCCCACCGCTGCCCCGAACTCGCCGAGCGCTTTTTCTTTCTCCGCTTCGCGTTCGGCGGCCGTGCGGGACTCCTTTTCCTTCTGTTCAGCCTCCATTCTCTCAATGCGCAGAAGGTTTTTCTTGAAGGTCATGGCAGCGCGCGCGTTATCCCCTATCTCATCACCACGATCGGTATAAGGAATCTCGACGGCTTTGTTGCCGTTCGCGAGTTCATTGAGAATATTCGATATTCTGCCAATCGGCCGCGAAATGCCTAACTGAACCAGGGCGAATGCAAGGCCAAGCACGATGGCCATTCCTGTACTCATCCCGATCAAAGTCATTGTAATGGTATAATTGGTTTCGGCTGTGGCCTGCTTTGAATTGGCGCGCAAGTCTTGGTCCAGCGCCGCATTAACTTCGGCCAAGGCGTTGCGCGTTGCGTCTAGCCTCGAATCAATCGCTTCGGCAAGACTGAGCGCCTCAGCGCTGTGATTCGCCATCGATGCCTTTTCGACGCCTACGTATGCCTCGTAATTGTCTTGGGCCGTCCGCGCGATACCCTCGTACTTCGCGGCATACTTCGGGGCGAAGTTCTTGGCCGCTCCTAAAAAGGCGGTGGTAAGCTGCGCCTTGTTCGAAGCCTCATCGGCGACTTTTTTCATTTCGGTGCGGCCTGACTTTGCGACCATGAGCCACATAAGCCGACCTTGGTCCATCAGCTGGGTTTGCGCGTCTAGACCAGCAGTCAATGCCGTAACGTCGTGTTCAATAATATTGGAATACCGTGTGTCTATTTCCTTCATATTCGAAGTCGCGAACCAAATCGCACCGCCGGCCGCCAAACCAAGAAGAGCAAAGCATGCAAGAATTCTATATAGAATTTTCAAGTTTGAAAATCGCATCATGGCTGAGCCCTTTGGAAAATTCATGTTGAAACGAACACGCGTTTATTCGCTGCGTGCCGAATAAGATCCAACTTTCGCGCGAGCGCAGATGGGCTGGCCATGAAAAAATCTTTGCCCATTGCGAGCCGAAGAAGGACTGTTGGAAAATGAACAATACGAATTTCGAATTGTTTAATTTTGAAAGCCGGGAGAAAATACTTTTTGCAATATGGATTAATATGCGAATCGATCGCACTAACCGAGCGCGGTATCAGGCTAGGTACCATCAATGACAACGGATTCACTGGGCAAGTAGCCAAGCCTCATGGCGACTGCGACCACTATTGCCTGCTCTATGTGAGACACTAGGCAAACATCCGTAATTGACGGATTAGCCAAATTGCGTAACGCAACAATCAAGCGAAGATGTAACTTTCGCCCAAGGATGCCACTGGAGGCCGCCTTGGTTGGTGGCCTCTTTCATTTTCGGTAGAAAGTAATCTGGACGCACAGTCAAACCATGGCTGATTGTCCTGCGTTCCTGTGCAAAAAGACGTTGGAAGAACTAAAGAACGAGGCGTTCGCTCAACTTGAGCGCCGCGGCTATGAAGTTCGCGGTAAAACACCAGCCCAAATTAGACAAATACTTAGGCGGCGCCCCGCAAAGCCAAAATCAATAGTGATCCGCCCTCGTTGAAGTGGTCCGACTTGAAATAGCCGCGAACACATTGAGAAAAGCCGGTTATAGTCCAGATTGATTTCCGGATAACGTTTCCGAAAAGGACACGGAATGAATCCGATTTGATCCGCGCAACCGACGTCCGAAATGACCGAGGCTGATCTTTGTCGACACTTACACAAGGAGATCGAACTATGACCCAACGACTATCCGGCGTTTCGGACCAAGAAGCCGAAGGCGTTGCCAAAGACATCATCGCGGGCTCGAATTTGTTGCTTGGCCGCACCTCAAATCTGGTGCGCATTCTCGTCAACCATACGCCTTTTCTCGGGCGCTGGTTTCTAGGCCTCGTCGCAGCGGTTCGCCAACCAAATGTCGGTGCCGTATCGGACGTCCGCCTGCGAAACATCGCGACCATCAAGACCTCGATGGTCAACGAGTGCAAATACTGCGCGACGCATACCTCGATCTACGGGGAAGCGTTGGGTCTCACGCAACCGCAATTAGAAGCCCTGCAGAGCGACGCCTATCGGTCGAGTCCGCTGTTCGACGAGCGCGAGAAGGCAGTCATTTCTTGGGCCGAGGCAGTCACGCTCAACACGGCTAAACGCGACAACGCTCTCTGGGAGACCATGCACCGTCTATTCACCGATGCTGAAATCGTCGAAATCACAATGGCGTCGGCGATGTTTAATATGATCAACCGACTTAACGACACGTTCTGTACCGAGCTCGAGACCACCGAATACAATCGCCGCCAAGGCAATGCCGTGAAGGGCGTGACCGTCGAGGATATTGAGGCCTATGCAAGCCGATTTTCTGCATCGGGTAAGGCGCAGCGGCAGCACGAGAGCTCAGTTGCTGCAGAGTAACGTAACCGAGCCGTACTCTTAAATCGAACAAGTCGGCAGCGGCAGGACGCAACCACGAGCCCTGAGCTAACATTCCATCTGGACCGAGGCCGGACACCGATCAATAGGCAATAATGCACCTCCCGAGGCGGCGAAAGTACGAACGAAGACAGCATGGACCACGGCATCTGGGCAACTTGGTACGATCTCGCCGACGATTCGCGCAGCCACTTCCTTGATTGGCTGCACATACATTACCTTCCTGAACTCCAGCAACGGCCCGGCTTTGCCTGGTCGGCGCATTACCGCAACCAAGGTGGCGGCACTGCCATGCGTGCATTGGGTGACGATGTGCTTACCCGGCCACAGGAGGACATTGGCAGTGGCAGTCAATACTTGATGTTGGTGGGCGCCCCCTCGCCACATACATTCCTGGCACCATCGGTCCTGGACATCGAAGCATCAGCCGAATACCGCGAGATGCTAGCGCTCCGGCAGGGCGTGCGAACCGCGATCTTTGCCGAGGAAACTCGAGTCAACGGTCCGGCCGTCCGTTATCGCCCGCAGGGTTCGACACCGGCGCCGGCCATCCAGATGGGCAGCTTTTGCGTACGCAGCGTCGAAGAGGAGTTCGACCTTGGATGCTGGTATGCTCAATACCGACTGCCGCACATGGCCCAGATGCCCGGATGCATCGCAACGCGAAAGCTGGTGTCCGTCGCCGGCTGGGCCAAGCACGCGGTTCTATATGAGTTCGTCTCGCTGCAGGCGCGGCTGGAGAACTTCGAAGAGCCGCACGAGGCGCTGGCAATGGATCAGAAGCAATGGACGGGGCGCGTCGTGCGCTACACCATTCATACGCCAGGTTCTCCGGTGGTCGGCGAGCGCACCTGGCCGCCGGTATCATAATGCAATGCTCGCTCAGCGTCGGATCATCATCCGACGCACGCGAGCTTTTGAACCCGTTTAGACGCTGGTCACCGCAGACCCTATCTAGATATCTATCGCGCGGCTCCAGTTCTGGTCGCTACCGTCGGAGTGTCGAACTGACTAGGACGCGCTGCGCGGTGCAGCGGCCTGCACGGCTCGCAGCGCGCTCGGCGCGGCGTAGCGTCACAATCTACTCCGTGCTGAACCTATTCTTCGGCATGACCCAAGCTCCTTTTCAAGCGCATTTTCTCACATCGCTTGGTTTAAAAGAGCCCGGTCAGATCACTCGCCACTGCGCACATCACTCCACTTTCATCCGGCGTAAAGCCCATTCGTTGACCCTTTTCTTTCTACAAAAAACATTATATCGTAGAATACTTAGAGGGATAATGATTTTTGGAGTACCGGCAAATAAGCCCCTCTCTCGAGAGCGATATCCAACGTCAATCGAATAGCTTACCGGAAACCTTGGAGTTCGGACGTCATGCAAAAAGCGATGAGCAAAGAAAAGCCCCGGTCAGACTCCGCCGATGTTATCGATCTGCGGAAAACGCTGGAATGGCTGAAGTCGCAAGGCGACTTGATCGAAACCGACAAGCCAGTCGATCCGGATCTCGAGGTGACCGGGCTGCAAAAGCACCTGGATGGCGGCTGCCCCGTTATGTTCAACAACGTCAAGGGCAAGCTGAATCACAGGGTCATCACCAATCTGTTCGGCGACATGAACGTCATCAACAAGATGTTCGGCTGGAAAACCGATATCGAGCGCACGCGCAAGATCGCCCAAGCCTTCCGCAAGCCGCTAAAGCCGGTGATCATTTCACAGGACGAGGCGCCGGTGCAGGAACACGTCATCCTCGATCCGGATGACGTCAACAAATACATGGTACCGATCCGCCATACGACTTACGAGACCGAGCTCACCGTCGGTTCCGGCATTCGCTGCATCAGCTTCGATCAGTTCGATGGCGGTACCGATCTCGGTTACAACCGCATGAACTTTCGTTGGGGCAACGTCGGTACGTTCCAGATTTCGCCCGGCTCGCATATGTGGCAGGTGGCGAACAAGTATTACGCGGACGATAAGCCGATCCCGATTTCTGTGTGCTTTGGGGTACCGCCCGCTTGTACGCTACTCGCAGGTGCCGGCTTCGACTACGCCATCCTGCCGATGGGCTGCGATGAGATCGGCATTGCCGGCGCGGTGCAGGGCAGATCCGTTCGCATGGTGAAGTGCCGCACGGTCGACGCCTACACTCTCGCTGACGCCGAGCTGGTTCTAGAAGGCTATATCCATCCGCGCGATCGCCGTTTCGAAACCAAGGAGTCGGAGGATGCCGGCGTCCAGGGTCGTTACCATTTCCATCCCGAATGGGCTGGCTATATGGGCAAGGCCTACAAGGCGCCGACTTTCCATGTCACTGCGGTGACGATGCGCAAGCCGGAGACCAAGCCGATTATCTTCGCGCTCGGCGTGCATACCCTCGACGATCATAATATTGACACCACTGTGCGCGAGGCAGCGATTTTTGAGTTGTGCGAACGGCTGCAGCCCGGAATCGTCCAGGACGTTGTTATCCCGTACTGCATGACCGACTGGGGCGGCTGCGTCATCCAGGTCAAGAAACGCCATCAAATAGACGAGGGCTGGCAGCGCAACTTCCTGGGCGCGGCGCTGTCCTGCTCGCAGGGCATGCGGCTAGCGATCGCGGTGAGCGAGGACACCGATCCCTATTCCATGGATGACATCATGTGGTGCATGACCACGCGCGTGAATCCGCGAACCGACATCCTCAACCCGATCCCGGGTGGGCGCGGCCAGACCTTCATGCCGGCCGAGCGCATGACCGCGGGCGACAAACAGTGGACCGCTTCGAACACCCAATTCGAGGGCGGCATGGGGATCGACGCCACGGTGCCTTTCGGCTACGAGAGCGACTTCCTGCGACCGGTCTATCCGGTTGACCGGGTCAAGCCGGAGGACTTCTTCACCAAGAAGGACATCGAGAACGCCAAATCGCGCATGGTTGGCTGGGTCCACTCCCTGGCGCGGACCGGACGCTGACGTTCGAAATTGGGGCTGGACGCCGTCGCAGGCGCTCGGTGCCGTCATTGTCCCCACCCGGTTGAGGTCCCATGCCGAAAGACGCCGAGTTTGGGCCAGACCTACTTCGTCACTGGATTAGTCGCGCAGCCGAGCGCGATCCAGATGTGTCTTATATTGTCTCGGTCGACGATCGAAGCACGATCAGTTACGAGCAACTGCGGCGACTGACCCGGCAGATCGCCACGTTTCTGGCCGCGCGCGGCATACGCAGCAATGATCGCATCGCCTTGCTGGCTGGCAACTCGATCGAGCACCTAGCCTGTTACATCGGCGTAATGGCTTATGGCGCCACAATTTGTACTATCCACGTCGAGATGAACCGCGGACACCTCGCGCAGATTCTGCAGACGCTGAGCCCGCAGCTCACAGTGTTCGATGCGGGATTGGGCCTCGACGATATCTTAGCGACGGCATCGGCGCCGTGCTTACCACTGGGTTCATTCGACGATTATGCCAACGCAGGCTTTTATAAATCCGTTGCTGGTTGCGAGCCGACGGACATCAGCCTGACGAGTACCCGCCCACAAGATGATGCCTGCATTCTATTCACATCAGGTACCAGTGCCCGACCGAAAGGTGTGGTGCTGACATTCCGCGAACTCCTCGCCAACGTGGAACCGACCGCGGACGGCTTGGGCATGACCGTTAGCGATCGCATTTATGATTTTCGTTCATTCAACTGGTGCTCGGCCCAGGTTCTGAGTGCGTTGGCGCCCCTTAGCCGTGGCGCCTCCCTGATCCTAGGCCGAAAGTTCACCCGCAGTCGGTTTTTTCAGCACATCGCGGACCATCGCGCGACAATTGCTGCCGGCAACCCGACCACTATCAACATGCTGCTCAACAGCAATGATCCGCTAAATGTCGAAGCCTTGGCAAGCTTGCGGTTTATTATTTCTAGTTCGGCGCCACTCTTGAGCGAGGATTGGCGCCGTTTCGAGCAGCGTTTCGGAATTCCCATCGCTCAAAGCTATGGTTGCAGCGAAATTGGCTGGATCGCCACCAACCCAGGCGCCGACCGGCATATTGGCACCGTCGGTAAGCCGGCGAGCTACCACAAACTCGCGATCGTTAATGACCGCGGACAGCTGCAGCCGACAGGAGAAGCCGGTCATGTAGAGGTGGGCGGGTTTCCCGACAACGAGTATCGCTATTTCGGGGACGATGGAACGGTCAAAGTCCATAGTCGTGGTCGATTACGCACCGGCGACATCGGCTTTCTCGACGCCGACGGATACCTGCATGTCACCGGACGCGAGAAAGATTTGATAATCCGTGGTGGCATCAACATCTCGCCGCTCGAGATCGACAGCATTTTACTGCAGCGGCCGGAGATTATCGAGGTCGCCACGGTGGGCGTTCCACACCACACTTACGGTGAGGAAGTCGTCAGCTTTGTTGTAGCGCGACCGGGTGAGACCATCGACATCAACGACCTATTGCGTTACTGCAGCGCGGTCTTGCCCGCATTCAAGGCGCCCAAGCAGATCGTGCTCACCGAGCATTTGCCGAAGACCCCGCGCGGCAAGCTCGATCGCAAGGCATTGGCCGAGCAATGGATCTGCGACCATCACGAACTGATCTAATCCGCGCATCCAAAGCGCGCCAATTCAGGCGCGCTTTCGCAGCCGGGCGCGGTTATTGTCTTCGGCCTCATAGACACGACGCGCTAATTCGCGGGTGGATGGAATCCGCAGACGCTTGTTTGGTCTCGCTTCGTCACGCGCCAGGTTTTCGATCATCGTCAGTAGCACGCGACGAATCATCGTAATATCTCGCGGATCCACATCTTCGACCGCGATCCGGTTGACCTCTTCAGCCAGCGGCACAAGTTTGCGTTTGAGCCGCCGCCCCTTCTGGGTGAGAAACACGTAAACCATTTTCTTGTTATTAGGCATCTTCTTGCGCGTCACATAACCGAGCTTTTCCATCGCCGTGACCGCCGTGAAGGTGGTCGGCTCCATGACGCCGGCGAGTTCGCTCAGCTCCCGCTGGGTGATGCCATCGCTCTCCCAAAGAATGCGCAAAAACGTCCACTGCCCTAGTGAAACGGAATGCTCGGTCAGTCGCATTTGAAGCGCCCGCAACAGCGCCCGGGTCGCATCCTTCACAAGATGCGCCAGGCGGTCGTTCGGAATGGCTTCGCGCCAGCGCCGCAATATGGCATCGGTTTCGTGAACTTTCGATTTATTCGGCCGCTTCATGACCGCCCTCTGATAATATGACTAGGCCACTTAGTCCAATGCGCGAATGCAAAACCTGACTGCCGGGTTGGGACCGCACCAGTGCTCACTCGACGACCCGAAGCGCACGTCACTTTTTGCCGCATTGCGGGAGCACAAATAACGGTAAAATTGGGCAGCACTTGCCTCCAATGCGGTGCTGGCGCACCGGCCGGAAACGGGGTACCATTAATCTTAGAGAACTAAGCACGGCGACCATCCGCTCTAACGATCTGGGGAGCATCGCTGGACGAACAATAGCGCGTAGACTCAATTTTCAATAACGTCACGATGGTTGACCGGCACACGGGCCGGCCGCGCCAACGCGTTCTGAAATCAAGAATCAGTGGGAGGAAACGATGTCGATTTTGAAGCCGGTAAAACGCGGTTTAGCGATCCTGGCGTGCGCATCGCTGCTAGGGGTTTTTGGCGCGCATGCCGCCGATCCGTACAAAATCAATGTGATCCTACCGTTGACCGGAGGAGCCGCATTTTTGGGAAAGGGCGAGCAGCAGACGCTGCAACTGCTTCAGTCGACCGTCAACAAGGAGGGTGGCATCAGCGGACAGCCCGTCGAATTCGTCTTCCATGATGATCAAACCAATCCCCAGATCACCGTACAAATCGCCAACGGGATTCTTGCGGAGAAGCCGGCAGTAATGCTCGGTTCCAGTATTGTCGCAATGTGCAATGCGATGGCGCCGCTGTTGAAAGAGGGCCCCTTCGACTATTGCCTGTCGCCCGGCGTTCACCCGGCGCCGGGGGGTTACCAGTATTCAACAAGTGCGGACACGCATGCACTCATCGAAGCACTGGTGCGCTATTTCCGGTCGAGCGGAAAGACCAAGATCGCTTTCATGACGAGTACTGACGCCTCTGGCCAGGATGCCGAGCGCGGCTTCGATGAAGTGCTCAAGCTGCCGGAGAATTCCGACGTGCAGGTCGTGGAACGCCAGCGTTTTAATCCCAAGGATGTCAGTGTCTCGGCGCAGATCGAACGGATCAAGACGGCTAATCCGCAGGCATTCATTGCTTGGTCAACCGGAGCTCCTATTGCGACTGTCTTCAAGGCCGTGCTGCAGGCAGGGCTCGATGTTCCCGTCGGCACCACTAACGGTAACCAGACTTATGCGCAGATGGAACAATACAAGAGCTTCCTACCAAAACAGCTTTATATTCCGACCTCTGTGTTCCTGCCGCACGAGGGTATGTTCAAGCTCGATGCCAAGGTCGAAGAGCAGCAAAAGAAGTTTCATGCTGCGTTCAAAGCAGCCAATCTGAAACCGGATAACATGTCGGCACTTGCCTGGGATCCGGCCAACATCGTGGTGGAAGCACTGCGCAAGCTCGGCACCAAAGCAACGGCGAGCCAAATCCGGGACTATGTCAACAGCCAGACAAGCCTTTCCGGCGTGAACGGGATCTACAATTTCAAATCCGTTCCGCAACGCGGTCTGACGGTCAAGAATGCACTAGTGAGCCGATGGGACCCGGCTGCCGATACCTGGATCGTCGTAAGTCAACCGACCGGCACACCGCTGCACAAATAGAACGACGGACTTCAAAACTTGACGAGCATCCTCCAGATCGTCATCGGCGGTCTGCTGCAGGGCGGCGTGTTTGCAATCGCCGCCCTGGGATTCTCGCTCGTCTTCAGGGTGACGAACGTCGTGAACCTGTCGCAAGGCGCATTCTGCGTCCTGGGCGCGATGGGGATGTATTATTTTCAGGTCAGTTTCGGTTGGCCGACCTTACCGGCCGCAGTCGCGGCGGTCGTCTGCGCGACCGCATTCAGCCTACTGGTGGGCGCGTTCACCTTTGTCCCGGCGGTGTCGCGGCTGCCCAGCAGCAGCGCGCTTGTGCTGACCGCGGGGCTTTTGACGTTCTTTATAGGAATCACTCTGGTCGTTTGGGGCAATCAACCCTACGCGCTGCCGCAATTCTCCGGCGAGGCGCCGCTCGTCATTGGCGGCTTACGGATCCCGTCGCAAGGCATTTGGCTCGCCGGCGTATCGGCGGTCATCATTGTCGGACTGTGGGTACTGCTGCGGAAGACCACATTAGGCCGCGCGTTACGCGCCTGCGCAGAAAATCCCGCCGCGGCGCGGCTCATGGGGATTGATCTTCGCACCATGATACTGCTGAGCTTTGCGTTGGCCGCGATGATCGGATCGATCGGTGGCGTCCTTGTCGCACCGGTCATGTCACTACAGTTCGATAGTGGGCAATTTTTCACGATCTCCGGATTTATTGCCGTTGCCATCGGTGGGATGGGAAGTTTTGCCGGATCGATTGTCGGCGGCATTCTGCTCGGCGTCGCGGAACAATTCGCCGCATATTATGTGTCGTCATTGTTCGCCAATACTCTGGCGCTGGCCCTTTTGCTTGCCATTCTAGTGTTGCGGCCAGCCGGCCTGTTCCCGAGCGGTCCACCGCGCAGGAGCGATGTCCGCGAGGAAGGCCGCGTACATCGCGCCGTGACCCGGTTGCCGGGCCGTCGCCAATTGGTTTTCGCCGTTAGCCTGCTTGTTGTGCTTGCGGTCGTTCCGGCATTGCCGATGCCGAACGGCCTGCTCCAGTCGTTGGTGATTGCCCTAATCCTGTACATCGCCGTGCTCGGGCTCGATGTGCTCATGGGTTATGCTGGCCAAGTCAGTCTCGGCCATGCCGGCTTTATGGCGGTCGGCGGGTATTGCGCGGCCATTCTGGCGACATCCTACGGATGGTCGCCGGTCGTTGCCGTTATTGTCGCACTCATCCTAAGCGTACTGTGCGCTTTACTGCTGGCGCTCACGACCGGACGTTTGCGCGGCCACTACCTTGCATTGGCCACGCTTACCTTCGGCCTTCTGGTTGACTCACTTACAGTCGGCCTCGTCGATCTGACCGGCGGCCCGTCCGGCCTAGTTGGAGTTCCTGCCTTCGAGGTCGCTGGCTTTTCCTTCGATACACCGCTGCGCATGTACTATCTCGCGCTGACGCTTGCCGCGATTCTTGTTCTGGCGCTCGAGGGCGCCATGCGCATGGGTTTTGGACGCGCGCTTAAGGCGGTGCGCTCGGATCCGCTAGCCGCGGCAGCACTGGGCGTAAATGTGAGTCACGTCAAAATCGCCGCGCTGTGCATCTCTGCGGCATTGGCGTCGCTATCCGGTAGTCTCTATGCCTTCAGCTTTCACTTCTTGTCGCCGGAGATGGTCGAGACGACGCGCTCGTTCGAGATGATAGCCATGCTGGTGCTAGGTGGGGAAGGCACCCTGATTGGCGGGCTATTTGGATCGCTGGTGCTGACGCTGTTGCCCACGCTGGTGCAGGATCTGGCGGTATTCAAGACAGCTGTTGAAGGCGCACTGCTTGTCATCATCTTCCTGTTCATGCCAGAAGGCCTATTTGGCCGGCTGGTGCTTTGGCTGAACAAGATTCCGCTCCGTAGGACCCCAATCGCTTATATGAGGGCGGGATCATGACTACGCCCGCGCTCGAATGCCGTTCGGTTTCGAAAATATTCGGCGGCGTAATGGCGGTCGACAATGTGAGCCTAACCGTTCCCTCCGGCAGTGTGTCTGCGCTGATAGGGCCGAATGGTGCCGGCAAGACCACCTTGTTCAACGTCGCGACGAACCTTTACGTACCATCGTCAGGCGAGGTCAGCTTTTTCGGCAAGAACGTGGCGGGCTTGGCCAGCCACCATATCGCCGCGCTCGGCGTCATCCGCACCTTCCAGACCGCACGCGTGTTTCCGGGTATGACGACCATGGAAAACATCCTGGCCGGCGCGCACTTGCACGTTCGCTCGCCCATGGTTTCGCAGATGCTTTGGAGCCGCGCTGCCCGACGCGAAGAAAAGGGCCTGATCGACAAGGCTGATGCGCTCCTTGATATGATCGGGCTGGGACAGTCGCGCGATGTCGCCGCTACTGATCTGCCGATTGGCGCGCAAAAGCTGATCGAGGTGGTGCGAGCGCTGATGGCCAATCCGAAATTACTGCTGCTCGATGAGCCGGCGGCCGGCTTGAATGATCGCGAGACGGCGGAGCTGGCGGTCTTTTTGCGCGCGATCTGTGATGCTGGAACGAGCATCATTGTCGTCGAGCACAATATGTCGCTGGTCATGGGTGTCGCCGATCTGGTCTTCGTGCTTGATGCCGGCCGGCTCATTGCGTCGGGCGCGCCACAGGACATCCAGCGAGATCCAAAGGTCATCGAGGCCTATCTAAGCCGGCCCGAAGGGCAAAGCCCATGACTCTCGAACTGCAACGCTTGTCGGCAGGCTACGGCGGCATGGATGTCATTCACGATATCGACCTAACCGTTCGGCCGCGCGAAATCGTAACTCTGATCGGGGCCAATGGTGCCGGCAAGTCGACACTTCTCAAGACCATTTCGGGGCTGGCACGTTCAAGCGGCGGAACAATCACGTTCGACGGCGCAAGGATCGAAGCCTCTCCGATCGCAACGCGAATGCGCCTTGGCATCGTGCATGTGCCGGAGGGCCGGCAGATTTTCTCCGGGCTCAGCGTTAGCGAGAACCTTGAATTAGGAGCCTATATTCACCGGCGCCGCTCGAACGAAGCGGACGCGCAGCGAGCCGAGGTCGCCACGCGCTTTCCGGTGCTGCGCGAGCGCATGTTGGAAGTCGCTGGGAATTTGTCCGGAGGTCAGCAGCAAATGCTCGCAATCGGGCGCGGGCTGATGTCGCGGCCGAAACTGCTGATGCTTGACGAACCCTCGCTGGGATTAGCCCCTCGGCTGGTAACTGAGATATTCGACCTGATCATAAGCCTGCGCGACCAGGGTCTAGCTATTTTGCTGTCCGAACAAAACGCTCAGCTTAGCCTAGCCGTCGCTGATCGCGGCTACGTCTTCGAGAATGGTCGCGTGGCCTTGACCGGCACAGGAAAAGAATTGCTTCAATCAAAAGACGTTGCTGATCGTTATCTTGGGATAGGTACCATACATGAAAGTTCTTCGCCTCGCCTGAAAGACGGTATTTCCAGACGTTTGCGTGACTTGCTGCGCTCTGCACCGAGAACATAACATTTTTGACGCGGAAAAGACAAAGACTGATACGTGGTTGTCCCTATCGTAAATCAAATCCGACCATATTGGTGATACAGCCCACCCAGAACCGGACGGCAAAGAATGTGTCCGGCTTGCTCAATGGTGCGCGATACCGGCGCATCCTTCTCTAGGGACAAATGCGTTCGTACCTCATTGTAGTATTTCATGTACGACAGCAGCACGTGGCGAAGATGTCGTTCGCCCATGACGATGATATGATCGACGCATTCTCTGCGGATCGAACCGATCAGCCGTTCAGCATATCCGTTTTGCCACGGGGAGCGCGGCGACCTTGGTCGATCACGAATGCCCATTGATCGAAGTCTGCGCGTGAAGGTCTCGCCATAGGCACCGTACCGGTCACGGATCAAATAGCGGGGAGCCTGTTCCCAGCCGCAAGCTTCAGTGATCTGATTTGCGATCCATTCTGCGGTCGGATGCGCGGTGACGCCAAACCACAAAATATGTCGTCGGCCGTGCCCCATGATCAACAAGCCATAGAGCAAACGAAATGAGATTGTCGGCACGACGAACAGATCCATCGCCGCGATACCGTCGGCATGATTATGAAGGAACGCCTTCCACCCTTGAGATGGCGACCCTCTTCGGCTGACCATATACTTGGCCACGCTCGTCTGTCCGATATCGATGCCGAGCTTGAGCAGTTCCCCATGGATCCGTGGCGCACCCCACAGCGGATTGGCAGTACTCATCTCGCGGATCAGCCGGCGGACCTCCAGCGGCACAATAGGCCTGCCACCACGACATCTCGACTTCCAGCGCCAATACGACCTAAAACCCGCGCGATGCCAGCGGACAATGGTGTCCGGCTTAATGATCGCCAATGCATCGCAAACTCTAGGAAACAACCGATATAAACCAACTAATATCAATCGGTCGATGGTATTGAAGGAGAGCTTCTTTGGAGCAGCCCGCCGCAGGACGTTTATTTGCTGCCGCAAGATCAAAATCTCTGCCTCGAGCATTATCCGAGACCGGAGCAGATCGACGACCGTCCAGCCAATAAGTCTGCAAACATCCCTCATCCCACAACAGGATTGCCTGATTCTCGGTCAACAGCCAGCCGTATGAGGTTTGCGACAGGGACAAGGGAATTTGACCTGCCAAAATCGAAACTATTGCCGGATGATTTTTTCGGTACATACAGCCGGAGGCGGTCGCGTATTGCGCTGGTGCGTTGTCAAAATTTTAATGTGAAATCATCCATGGACGGCTGCGAGGAAAGCTTTTGGCGCCATCCTTTCCGCGTCGCGTCATGCGCGACGATTTTCCTGAACAGCAAGTGCAGTCTGCACCGTGACTTTTCTCCATGCTTGACAATGTCGATGGCGCATGAGTGCTACGCTCGTTGGTCGCATGAGCAAGCCTTCGCTCTGCGGACAGCCCCGACATGTACGGCGCGGTCAGATAAGCTCGCGGCGCCGCTTCGCCGCAATGCGGACAGTCGAACGGCAATTCGAATTCCGCCATCGGCCGCATCTCGGTGAACGGACCGCAGTCCGGACAAAGGTATTCGTAAGTAGGCATCGGTCACCTCTAGCTGGCTAACCGTGGGGTGGGGTGCGACATGGCTTGCGCCACACCGCACCCGCGCCCGCGGGGACGAACCGCTTTACTTGTCCGGCGACATCGGAAGATCGAAACCGCCCTTAATGTGTTTGATCGGTCCCGCCGCGCTCGGCATGATATCGAAGTCGAAAATCTCGGTTGGCAGGTACAAAGTTGCGCAGGCGTTGGGGATATCGACAACTCCCGAGATGTGGCCCTGCACCGGAGCCGTGCCAAGGATCGAATAGGCCTGCGCCTTCGTGTAGCCGAACTTAGTCAGATACTCGATGGCGTTGAGACAGGCTTGACGATACGCAACATGGACATCGAGATAGTGTTGCTTGCCCTGCTCGTCGACCGAGATACCTTCGAAGATGAGATAGTCGTTATAGTTCGGCGTGATCGGCGACGGCCTGAAGATCGGGTTTTTGATTCCGTATTTCGCGACGCCCCCCTTGATCAAGTCGACCTTGATGTGCAGCCAACCGGCCATCTCGATGGCGCCACAGAAGGTAATCTCACCGTCACCCTGGCTGAAGTGCAGATCGCCCATCGAAAGGCCCGCGCCCTTCACGTAGACGGGGAAGTAGATCTTCGAACCGCGCGACAGATCCTTGATGTCGCAGTTGCCGCCGTGTTCGCGGGGCGGCACGGTGCGCGCGCCTTCCGCCGCGATCTTGGCTTTGACGTCGCCCTTGGCGGTGCCGGTATGGGCGGTGGCGACGAAAGGTGGATTGGCGAGCGGCGGGACCCGCTTCGGATTCGTGGCGATAAAATCGACCTCGCGCTTGTTCCAGGTGTCGAGCAATTTCTGATCCGGCAGACAGCCGATCAGGCCCGGATGAATCAGGCCGGCGAACTTCACGCCTGGAACATGGCGCGAATGCGTATAGAGGCCTGAAATGTCCCAGATCGACTTCTGCGCCTGCGGGAAGTGCTCGGTGAGGAAGCCGCCGCCGTTTTTCTTCGAGAAGAAGCCGTTGAAGCCCCACAGGCTCTCGGGTAGCGCCCCGATGTCGAGCAGGTCGACGACGAGGAGGTCGCCGGGCTCGGCTCCAGCAACTTCGATAGGCCCGGACAGGAAATGGACGGTGGACAAATCGATGTCACGCACGTCGTCAGCCGAATCGTTATTCTTGATGAAACCGCCGGTCCAGTCATAGGTCTGGATGATGAAGTCATCCCCCGGCTTCACCGTCGCCGCCATCGGGATGTCCGGATGCCAGCGGTTGTGGATCATCTCATTCTTGTATGGCGACTCGGACAGATCGATCTCGATCAAAGTTTTAGGCATAGCTTCGTGCTCCTTCCGCACACCCTGTTCGAGGCGCTTGCACACACATCCACGCCGGCGCGCCCCATGAACGCCGACATGCTCATGAGGCTCAGACGGCGAGGAAGCGGGAAATCGCCGCTTCGTCGACCTGCTCCCGCCGCTCCGAATGCACGATGCGCCCGTTCTCCATGACCAGGATGCGATCCGCGACGTCGAGCACGAAGCTCAATAATTGTTCGCAAACGACGATGCACAGATTGCGCAATTGTCTGATCTCCTTCAGCAGCCGACCTAAATCTTTGATGATGGACGGCTGGATCCCCTCGGTCGGTTCGTCGAGCAGCAGGATCTTCGGATCGCTGGCCAGCGCGCGGGCAATGGCGAGCTGTTGCTGCTGGCCGCCGGACAAATTTCCGCCCTGCCGCCTGTCGAATTCCCAAAGGATCGGAAACAGGCTGTAGATTTCGTCTGGGATGTCGCTCTTTCCGGTCACCACGCGTCCGGTCTGTATATTTTCACGCACCGTCATGGTGCCGAAAATTTGCCGTCCCTGCGGGACGTAAGCGAGGCCGCGTTTAACCCGGGCGTGACTCGGCATTTCAGTGACGTCAGTGCCCTCGACTCCGATCGCTCCCGATTTCGTTGGAATAACGCCGATCAGGGATTTCATCAGCGTCGATTTGCCCATGCCGTTGCGGCCTACCACGGCGACGATCTCGCCCGGTGCCACAGAAAGATTGATGCCGTGCAGCACCTGGCTTTGGCCGTAGGCAACATTGAGATTGCGCACATCGAACATGAAGCTCTCCGTTAGTGGCCGAGATAGACTTCCTTGACCTGGGGATTGCCGTGAATGGCCTCCATATCGCCCTCGGCGAGCACCTTGCCCTGATGCAGCACCGTGACCCGATGCGCGATGCTCTCGACGAATTTCATGTCGTGCTCGATCACAATCACAGAGCGATTTTTAATGATGGTGTTCAGCAACGCCGCCGTCTTGACGCGCTCAGACACGCTCATGCCGGCGACCGGTTCGTCGAGCATCAACAGTTCGGGGTCTTGGATCAGCAGCATGCCGATCTCCAGCCACTGCTTCTGACCATGGCTCAGGGTCTCGGCCCGACGATCGAGTTGATCGGATAGAAAGATGGTTTCGGCAGTCTCTCGTACGCGCTCAACAATCTCGGATGTCCGATTCCAAAAAAGCGCGCCGGCGACGTTGCGGCCGCGCGGGAACGAGATTTCCAGATTTTCAAAGACCGTAAGGTCATCATATATCGACGGCGTCTGGAATTTGCGACCGATGCCCCGTTGGACAATGTCGTTTTCCTTGAGGCCGGTGATCTCTTGATCCTTGAATTTGATCGAGCCGGACGAAACCTTGGTGCGACCGCAGATCAAATCGAGCACGGTGGTCTTGCCGGCGCCGTTGGGGCCGATGATCACGCGAAGCTCGCCCTTGTCGATATACAGGTTGAGTTCGTTCACCGCCTTGAAGCCGTCGAAAGAGACGCTGACGTTTTCAAGCGCGAGGAGGAAGTCCGTGCTGTTGGCCATTTTCTGATTTCCTATTCAGCCGGCGCGGGGGTGACCTGCGCCGAGGCGCCGGCTCGACCCGACTTCATTCGCTTGAGGCGCGGCAGCACCTGGTCGGTGAACAGCCCGGCCAGTCCGCGCGGGAACGCCAGCACCACCGTGATGAACAGGCCGCCCATTGCGAACAGCCACAGTTCAGGGAAGGCTTCCGAAAAGCTCGTCTTCGCCCAGTTAACGACCAGCGTGCCGACGACGGCGCCGACCAGAGATTGACGGCCTCCGACCGCGCAGAAGATCACCATTTCGATCGACGGCACGATGCCGACGAAAGACGGCGACATAAACCCAACCTGCAGGGTGAACAGGGCGCCGCCGACTGCGGCTATCGCGGAAGCTAGGCAGAAGATGAACACCTTGAAATTGGCGACGTCGTAGCCGGAGAAGCGGACGCGGTCCTCCTTGTCGCGAATGGCCACCAGGATGCGCCCGAGCTTGCTGCTCAATACGAAACGCGCGAGTAACATCGAGCCCAAAAGCAGCGCGCAGCAGGCAAAATAGAGGATATACTTCGCGTGGTCGGTACGAATATCCCAGCCGAGCATGGTGCGCAGGTCGGTGATGCCGTTGATGCCGCCGGTATAGCCCTGCCGGCCGACGATCAAGATGGTGAGCACGGCCGCAAATGCCTGGGTGATGATGGCAAAATAGACGCCGCCGACCCGCCGCTTGAACATCGCGAAGCTGAGAATGAAGGCTGCGAGCGTCGGCACGGCGACGACTGCGATTAAAGCGAGCGGCAGTGACTTGAACGGCACCCAGAAGAAAGGAAGCGCATGCAGTTGGTTCCAGTCCATGAAGTCGGGGATGCCCGGCGTCGACTGGATCTTGGTGTTGGCCACGCTCGAAGCCTCGAGCTTGAGAAACATCGCCATGCAGTAGCCGCCAAGACCGAAAAAGATGCCCTGACCCAGGCTGAGAATGCCGGTGTAGCCCCAGCACAGAACCAGACCGACGGCGACGAATGCGTAGGTGAGATACTTGCCCACCAAGTTGAGCCTGAAAATGTCGATGCTCGCTGGCAACACGATCACGATCAACACAGCGATCAGGGCGAAACCGACAAGTTCAAGCTGGGGGTTCTTGTTGTTGGCGGTCGACATCGGATTACTTTCTGACTTTGAGGACGAACAAGCCTTGCGGGCGCAACATCAAGAGGCCGATCACAGCCAGTAGCGTCAGCACCTTGGCCATCGAGCCCGTCAGGAAGAATTCAAGCGTCGATTGCGCCTGCGATATCGTGAAAGCGGAGGCAACGGTGCCGAGCAGGCTCTGCGCGCCGCCGAATACGACGACCAGGAATGTATCGACGATGTAAAGCTGGCCCGCGCTCGGGTTCGTCGAACCGATCATGGTGAAGGCCGAGCCGGCAATGCCGGCAATGCCGCAGCCGAGGCCGAAGGTGAGCCAATCGACGCGCCGCGTGTCGATACCAACGGCGCCGCTCATCGTGCGATTAGCGACGACGGACCGCACCTGCAGGCCCCAACGCGAGCGGAACAGCAACAACGCGACCGCCCCGGTTATCAGCAATGTCAGCGCCATCACGAACAGGCCATTGATCTGTACCTGGATGACGTCGGTGACCTGAATGGCGCCCATCATCCATTCCGGCAATTCGACGCCGACCTCACGCGCGCCGAAGATCGTGCGAAAAGCCTGCTGCATGATCAGGCTGAGGCCCCAGGTGGCGAGCAGCGTGTCGAGCGGGCGGTGGTAAAGATGGCGTATCAGCAGCCATTCGGCCGCGAGCCCGGCTGCGCCTGAGACGATGAAGGCAACCGCCATGGCGACGAAAAAGTAGATGGAGAACGCGGTGGGTAGATATGTCTGGAAGATGTGCGACGTCAGATAGGTCATGTAGGCGCCGAGGATCATGAACTCCCCGTGCGCCATATTAATGACGCCCATCTGGCCGAAGATGATGGCAAGTCCGAGCGCCATCAGCAAAAACACTGAGAATAGGATCAGGCCGGAGAAAGCCTGCATGGCGAAGATTGAACCGAGTTCTCCAAGTGAGTAGCCGAACATTGCGCTGTCCTATTCGACGCCGCATGCAAACGGCGCGCTGCTGAAAACCGGGCGGAGAAGAGAAGCGCGCCCCGGCCGCAGCGGCCGCCGGGGCGCTTTGGCGCGCTACTGGTAGCCCTTCGGGAACGGATTGGGCTCGACCAGATCCTTCGTTTCGAAAACGACGTCGTATTGGCCGTCGGTGCGAGCGCGGCCGACACGCGTCCTGCTCCAGAGATGATGATTTTCGTGGATGCGGACATAGCCTTCCGGCGCGCCCTTGAATTCGACGCCGGGCGAAGCCGCCGCGATCTTGTCGATGTCGAAGGAACCCGCCTTTTCCGCCGTCAGTTTCCAGAGATTCGGCCCGAGATAGGCCGCTTGCGTCACGTCGCCGATCACGGTCTTTTCGCCCCACATCTTCTTGAAGGCGGGAACGAACTTCGCGTTGTTCGGATTCTTCAGCGACTGGAAGTATTTCATGCACGCATAGGCGCCGGCGATGTTCTCGCCTCCGATGCCGTCGATTTCGTCTTCGGTTACCGAGATCGTCAGCAGCGTCTGCTTGGACAGGTCGATGCCGGCGGCTTTGAGTTGCTTGTAGAAGGCGACGTTGGAGCCGCCGACAATGATGGCGTAGATCACGTCCGGCTTATGCAACTTGATTTTGTTGATGGCCGAATTGAACTGTGTGTTCCCGAGCGGGAAGTACTCTTCGCCGACCACCTTGCAGTCTTTGAGATGCTCCTCGATGTGCTTGCGGGCGATCTTGTTCGACGTGCGCGGCCAGATGTAGTCGGAGCCAAGCAGGTAGAAGGTCTTGGCGTTCTTGGTCTCGTTCACCCAATTGAGGCCGGCGAGGATCTGCTGAGTCGCTTCCTGGCCGGTATAGATGACATTTTTTGACTGCTCGAGTCCTTCATAGAAGGTCGGATAGTACAACATGCCGTTGTACTGCTCGAATACCGGCAGCACGGCTTTACGTGAGGCAGAGGTCCAGCAACCGAACACGGCAGCGCATTTGTCCTGAACTAGAAGCTTCTTCGCCTTTTCGGCGAAGGTCGGCCAGTCGCTGGCGCCGTCCTCCTGGATAAACTTGATCTTGCGCCCGAGCACGCCACCCGCATCGTTGATCTGCGAGATGGCAAGCTTCTCGGCTTCCACCGAACCCGTTTCCGAGATCGCCATCGTCCCAGTCACGGAGTGGAGGATACCGACGGTGACATCGGTATCGGTCACCGCCAGGCCGGTGGTATTGATCTTGGCTGTGGGAAACGCCTGAGCATACGCCTTGGGCGCCAGCATAGCGGCTGCCGACAATGCGGCGGTGCCCAGAAGAAGCTTGCGTCGAAACGGCGATTGAAGATCGGTCGGTGGTTTGCGTGACATGCGGCGCCTCATGAACCTGGTTAAACCGAGGAGGCGATGAACCCGCGCTCCATGACTCGGATGCTGGGGTAAATTGTTGCATTGCAGCATACGTCGATTGACGTATACGCCTACGCCAATTGCCGTATAAGAATGCCTGCGGTGTAAGGGTTCTTGGACTTTTCCCGATGCGTGGCGGCATATCAGCTATGTGCATTATTTTGCATCGCACACTGCTTACTTTTTCGTCGCGTGCGGGTGGCCAAGCAGGCCTAGATTGGCAGTCGATGTGGAGTTAGTTGGCTACCGAGCGCGTCGCGTCTGCGAATCACGAGCAGGACGAACAAGGAGCCGACGCCACAAAAAGGTCGGCGTTGTATGACGGCGCAACAGAAAATCGTCCGCGTTCGGCGCAACTATAACCAATGGGTTGCGAACCAGACGCTTGAAGACTACGCGCTGCGTTTCACCGCCAAGAGCGCACGCCGCTGGTCCAGCCTGCGTGTTGCCAACACTGCCATTGGCGCAATTTCGTTTCTGGCTCTGGAGGCAATCGGCGGCGCTATCACCATCAGCTGCGGCTTCACCAACGCTTCGAGCGCTATTCTTTTCGTCGGCACGCTGATTTTTCTGACTGGCCTGCCGATCGGCTACTACGCTTCGACTTATGGCGTGGACATCGACCTTCTGACGCGCGGCGCGGGTTTCGGCTACATCGGGTCGACCATTACGTCGCTGATCTACGCCTCGTTCACATTTTTGTTCTTCGCCATCGAAGCCGCGATCATGTCGCTGGCGCTCGAAATGTGCTTCGGCGTCCCCCTTTTTCTCGGATATGTGATCAGCGCACTCGTGGTTATCCCCCTGGTCACCCACGGCATCACATTCATCAGTCGATTTCA
Organism: uncultured Alphaproteobacteria bacterium; assembly: GCA_963821785.1. Lineage (GTDB taxonomy): Bacteria > Pseudomonadota > Alphaproteobacteria > Rhizobiales > Xanthobacteraceae > Pseudolabrys. The sequence goes on from CAWGFC010000003.1 coordinate 450,118, forward strand.
GCTGTGGACCCAGCCGATCTGGCTCGCCCTGCATCTTCTTCCTTTCATCTTCATCGCGGCCGTCGACCTGCCGGCATTCAAGGAATGGACTCATTTTTCCGGCAGTGAACAATCCGGCGGCAATTCATTTAGCTTGGCCCTGTTCGGCCTGGCGGCGACCGTAGTGTTCTCGCTGATCGCGCAAATCGGCGAGCAGGTCGACTTCCTACGATTCCTGCCGGCACGAAGGCCTCGGCATCGTTTCGCGTGGTGGGTATCCTACCTTTCGGCCGGGCCCGGCTGGATCATTCCGGGCATGCTGAAGCTGCTGGCCGGCTCGTTTCTCGCCTTTCTCGCGGTGCGTCATTTCGTGCCGCTAGAGAAGGCGTCCGAACCGACGCAGATGTATTTGGTCGCCTTTCACTATGTGTTCGCCTCCCCCAACATAGCGTTGGCATTTACCGGCGCATTCGTCATCATTTCACAACTCAAGATCAACGTTACCAACGCCTACGCCGGCTCAATCGCTTGGTCGAATTTCTTTTCCCGCCTGACGCACAGCCACCCGGGGCGCGTTGTCTGGGTGGTGTTTAACGTCACCATCGCGCTGCTGCTGATGGAGCTTGGTATCTTCAAGGCGCTTGAGCGCATCCTTGGATTCTATTCCATAGTTGCCGTGGCCTGGGTCGGCGCATTGGTCGCCGATCTCGTTATCAACAAGCCCTTGGGGCTCAGCCCGCCATTCATCGAATTCAAGCGCGCGCATCTTTACGATATCAACCCGGTGGGTGTCGGCGCCATGCTGCTGGCGACCATCGCGGGCGTCCTCGCATTGACCGGCGCTCTGGGAACAACGCTTCAGCCCTTGGCTGCATTTCTCGCGCTGGCGGTAGCCTTCATGGCTGCCCCAGCCATCGCCTACGCTACCGGCGGCGCCTACTACATCGCGCGCGAGCCGAAGCGGGATTGGAATGGCCAAGCCGCGATTCGTTGCGTGATTTGCGAGCATCATTTTGAACCTGAAGACATGGCACAGTGCCCCGCCTACTCCGGTCCGATCTGTTCGCTATGCTGTTCGCTTGAAACGCGCTGTCACGATCTGTGCAAGCCACACGCGCGCGTCTCCAATCAGTTCCTGAAGCACCTGCGGCGCCTGCTCCCTGAATGGGCGGCAGCACCGATCAATACGGATCTCGGCCGCTATCTCGGCGTGCTGTTGTTGTTCTCCGGGCTGATCGGCGCGGTCTTGTCGCTGGTGTATTTCCAGATGGCGCAGGAAACTTATATCAATGACAATGGGCTCAAGTCGGCCCTTTGGACGATTTATTTCATCCTCACCATCATCGCCGGGATTGGTGCCTGGCTTCTGGTGCTGGCGCAGGAAAGCCGGCGGGTGGCCGAAGAAGAGACCTCACGCCAGACCGACCTGCTGATGCGCGAGATCGAGGCGCACAAGCGCACCGATGCAAAGCTACAGCGTGCCAAGGAGGTCGCGGAGGCCGCTAACGAGGCGAAAAGCCGGCATCTGGTCGGGCTCAGCCATGAACTGCGGACACCGCTGAATTCCATATTCGGCTATGCCCAGGTCCTCGAGCGAGATCCCAACATTCCGGCCAAGCGAACAGACGCCGTGAAAGTGATCCGCCGAAGCGCCGAGCATTTGTCCGGCCTCATCGACGGACTGCTCGATATCTCCAAGATCGAGGCTGGGCGGTTTCATCTCGACCGCAACGAGGTGCGTACCAAGGAATTCCTCGATCAGCTCCTGGGCATGTTTCAGCTGCAGGCGAGCGCACGCGGCATTGCATTCCATTTCACCCTTCCGGACCGCCTGCCTCACGTGGTTCACACCGATGAAAACCGTCTGCGGCAGATCCTCATAAATTTGCTCTCCAACGCCATCAAGTTCACCGACGACGGTCAAGTGACTTTCGAAATGACCTATCGCAACCAAGTCGCCGAATTCATCGTGACGGATACCGGCATTGGTATCCACGCCGAGGATGTGGACCGGATTTTCCTGCCCTTCGAGCGGGCGCGGGCGTCGCGCAATAGAAAGGCGACGGGAACCGGCCTCGGCCTCACCATCACGCGTCTACTTACGGAGATTATGGGCGGTCAAGTGAGCGTGACGAGTGAAGTCGGGAAAGGCAGTTCGTTCCGTGTAAAGCTCATGCTGTCCGAAGTTTTCAAGCCACGCAATACTTCGACGATGGAAGATCGCGTCCGTGGCTATGTCGGGGCCCGACAGATTATTCTGGCCGTGGATGACGATGAAAATCAGCGCGATTTGATCTGCGAGATTTTGGAGCCGCTCGGATTTACCGTCGTCACGGCCGGCTCAGGAGCGGAGTGCCTTGCTCTCGCTGAGCGTCACAAACCCAATCTAATATTGCTCGATGTCGCCATGCCAGACATGGACGGCTGGCAGGCCGGAAGGCAACTTCGCCTCATGCGCTGCGAACGCCCCGCCATCATCATGCTGTCGGCATTCGCCCCAGATCCGAAGCAGAAGGCGGCACAGGACCCTATCAATGATGACTATCTCATCAAACCATTCGATCTGCACCAATTGCTTGGCAAAATCCATGCGCTTCTGGACATTGAATGGGTCTATGCCGCGAAACCCGACGAAGTAAAGGTCATTACCTCGTCGATGCTGATGCCGAACATGATCCCTTCACAGCCCGACATTGAAGAACTGATCCGCCTGGGCCAAATCGGCTATGTCCGCGGCATCCAGAACAAGCTGAATGCGATCGAGGGCAACTCCGCCGCTCACCGGGATTTTGTCACTTACATAAGAGGCTTATCCGATGGCTTCGATCTCAAACGTTATGTGGCCGTCCTGGAGTCGTTCCGGAGCAGCCATGACTAATCACGAGCCGCGTAACATCGTCCTCGTCGTCGATGATTCGCCGGACACGCTGCGAATGCTGACCGACGCCATCGAAGGCGCCGGCATGACCGTGCTGGTGGCGCTTGACGGCGAGCAGGCGCTTTCACTGATCGAACGGGTCACCCCGGACGTAATCCTGCTGGACGCCGTCATGCCAGGAATCGACGGCTTCGAAATCTGCAGGCGTTTGAAGCGCAATAGCGATCTCAGTCACGTTCCGGTTATCTTCATGACCGGTCTCAGCGAGACCGAGGATATCATTATGGGCCTTGATGCCGGAGGCGTCGATTATGTGACCAAGCCCATCGCCCCCGACGAGCTCCTGGCGCGCATTCGCGTGCACCTGGCGAACGCGCGTATTTCGCAAAGCGCCCGCGCGGCGCTCGACGCTTCGGGACGCTTTCTGCTGGCCGTCAATCGCTCCGGCCGGGTCCTATGGTCGACCCCGCAGGCATCCAAGCTGCTCAGCACAGTTTTCCCCAGCTTTCACTCCGAGGCCTACGTATTGCCTGGGCATATTCACGAATGGCTACAGCAATATTCCGACCGCGCGCCAGGCTGCGCTTCCATGGCCATCAGCCAGAGCATTCCGGGCTCGCCAATCCAGCTCGAATTGTCGCTCATCAGCCAAATCGGTCCGGACGAAATCCTGCTCAGGCTGATCGAGGGCAACCCCGACGACGATCAACTGGTTCTTCGCACCAAACTTCAACTCACGCAGCGCGAGGCAGAGGTGCTGCTCTGGATAGCTCGCGGGAAGTCAAACCGGGATGTTGCCGATATCTTGACCCTTAGCCCCAGAACCGTAAACAAACATCTGGAGCAGATCTTCAACAAGCTCGGCGTAGAAAATCGGACTTCGGCCGCGGCTTTAGCGGCGCGCACTCTCGGCGCGCGCTAAGGATGGGTCCCGACGAAGCCGGCAGCGAATCCAATCTGAAGCCTACCACGGGTACGAATCGGTCCCTCGTCAAAAATCCAGAGTGTGATGCCGCCCGACCAGGCCCGGAGACTGATGGTGACCATTCAAGTTGCCGCTGTTTGCCGGCATAAGCACATACGTCAATCGACGTATTGAGTACGTTAATTGACGTATTGATATCGACATTGCGTGCCGCATGCTCCTGCCATTAATGGCACGCGCTGCGGCACAGCTACATCTTGGCTCGAACCTGGACAATGGAAATCTGATGTCCTTGGAGCGACAAGCCAGAGTACACGTTGAACCTTCGGCCGGCCGGAAGCTTGCATACATTACCGCGGCCGTTGCCGCCCTATCGGCAATAGGGGAAGCAACGGTCAACTTTGCGGAAATGATGGATCCCTATTTTTGGATTGCGATCGGAAGTGCACTCGGTGGTGTATCCCGCTATTGGACCTCTAGTGTAGCAGCGCGCCTGATTGGCGAAACGTTTCCGTGGGGCACACTTATCATCAATGTGCTGGGCTCGTTTATTATTGGCTTCTTTGCGACGCTTACTGGCCCGGATGGAAGAGTTTATGTTAGTACCACTGCACGACAGTTCGTTATGATTGGATTCTGCGGTGGCTTTACGACGTTTTCGTCATTTAGCCTGCAGACTCTCAACCTCATGAACGACGGTGAATGGCTTCGGGCCGGAGGGAATATCAGCGTGTCGGTCCTGTGCTGCCTGATTGCGGTGTGGACCGGATATCTGGTTGCGACCGGCCTCAACACGATGAAGTGGATCTGACAGAGCAGATTCCGCGCGAAGCCGTCTTAGTCTGATCAAAACATCGGATCAGATTTCGGAGAGATTGCCACGAGGCGGTCTTTCTTTGTGCGCCTCTTGCTACGGTGCGTTGTCGCCTATTGGCTGTGTGTACTGAAAACCTAAACTCGCACATAGCGTTGATGAAGCCCGCCAAGGATCGGACGTGAATTTATGATTCCAGTCCGCTGAACGGGGCGAGAGGCCGGCGCATCTCGTTCGGCAAAACCATTCTGCCAAGGCGAGGCCGGCGCGGTGGGCTTATGCCCATGGCGCGGATTCGGCTCATGACCAGGGCACCATAAATACGATCTCGGTCGCGGACGAGATAAAGCGGAGCCTCATTCCAGGGAAATACCTCGGTCAGCTGGCGTGAGATCCATTCTGCCGGCAAATCGTTTTTGACATTGATCCAGACCAGCTCCCTGCGGCCCAAGCCCAATGATTACGGGGCCTTTTGGCCAATTTTCCTACGCGACGGGACAGGGAATTATTTTGGCTGAACAGGGAATTTTGGCGTTGGAACAGGGAATTTTACCGACCAAATCCGAAATTAGTATCGGATGACGGTTTCGGTACACACAACATTAAAGCCGGCGACTCTGTGATCTACAGCACATTGTATTGGGGGCTTTCGACGTATGCATTGCGTGACGAAGGATCGTTTCTCAAGGGTCACGCCCGAGTAGTAGGCGCGCGCGTTGGAGATTGCGATGAATTGGTCGATGTACACCGCAGATCGTTCTACCCACCTCAAGATCGCGTGGGTGGGCTTTGCAGCCGCGCTGCTAATCACCGTATTGGGCATCGCGGTGCAAATGCTCAATCTCCGCATCGATATTATGACCGAGCAGGGCCCAAGTGTAGTCAAGGCTGGGGCACCCGTGGTCCTTAGTAACCGCAGCAGTCCAATCATCCGATAAACTTGATGCAGCAAGCGCGTGAAATCGCGCACAAAAGTCAAACAAACTACAGGTGACAAGGGCGCCCCCATCCCCAAATCAGCTCTTGTCCAACCCAAGGCCGCCAGTTTCCCCCACTGGCGGCCTTTCATTTTGCGCTCAAAATCAACAAACAAGATTTGCCGACGGTCGCTTTGACGTCGGTCCCATGCGCATACTTTTGGTGACGACCAGACTGCACTCGGCGCTCAACTATCGGCCGCCGGCACCCCAAATATTGGCACCCTTGGCTCGCCATCCAGATGAGATCATGCCGATGCAGCAATCTCTAACCCGCTGGTTCAAAAAATCCAGCAGGTCAGCAGTCGCGCTGCCCTCTTCTTTGATTCAAAGACGCGCTGGAGAAATCGGGCTTTCTGTCACTCCTCCTTCAGCCCGTAGGCCAGCGCGTTCCCCGTCGCGCCGTAATATTTGTACGGCAGGAACTTTCCGGTCATGCCCAAGCTGACGCGGTCGCCTTTAGGATCGGCCTTGCGGACGATGTCCATGTCGAAGTCGATCGCTGACATAATGCCGTCGCCGAATTCCTCCTCAATCAGCGCCTTGAGCGCCGGGCCGTTGACCATGATCAACTCGTAGAAGCGGTAGATCAGCGGGTCGGTCGGCGGCATCGGCGTCCCGGTGCCGCGGAATGGCACCTCGTTGAGTAGCGCCTGCTCGCTCTTGGAGAGCCCGAACAGCTTGGCGGCATTGGCAGCCTGCGGCTTAGTCAGTTTCATCTGGCCGAGGATGGCGCCGGTGATCAGGATCGGCGACATGCCGCCGATCTCGCCGCAGATGTATTTCCAGGTCCAGCCCTTGTCGCGCTTTATGTCGAGAAGCTTTTCAGTCAGCCCTTCGCGGGTCATATCGTTCTCCTTCGTTGAATGGCAATGAGTGGAATCGGGGGACGGGCCTCACTCTTCGCGGATCCAGCTCGCGCGCCGGATCGCCTGTTCGCAGATGAGGTCGAGGGTGAAACCGATGATACCGATGATAACGACGGTGGCGGCCAAGCGGTCGTATTCCAACGCGTCGCGGGCGTCATTGATGGAGTAGCCAAGCCCGGACGTCACCCCGAGAAATTCGGCCGGCACCAGCACGATCCAAGCGACGCCAACCGCCAAACGTATGCCGGTCAGCGCGTCCTGCGCAATGGCGGGCAGAATGATGGTGAACAGCATGTGCCAGGGGCGCGCGCCGAGATTGCGCGCGACCTTGAACCAGGCCGGATCGATGCGTCGGAAACCGTGCGCGGTCGAGAACAGAATCGGCCAAATCGCAGCAACGCCCACCAGGAAGATGATGGCGCGGTCCCAGGTCGCGAAGGCCATGACGGCGATCGGCATCCAGGCGAGCGGCGAGATCATGCGCAGAAACTGGAACGGCACCGAACTCGCCTCGCGCACCGTACGGAAGCGGCCCACCAGGATGCCGAACGGCACGCCGAAGGCGATCGCCCAGCCGAGTCCGGCGCCGATGCGCGCTAGGCTGGGTATCGTCATGCGCAATGCTTCGCCACTGAGCACCATGCGCCACAGGCGCTCGAAAGTCGGCGCCGGGGCGAAGCCGGCGAAGTTCATGGTCGCCGGATTGGAAGCGACAATCCAGCCGCCGACCCACCAGACGATGAGCATGACGCCGATGCCGATGAGTGCGAAGCCCGCACTGCGCGCCGTCCCGCCAATGTGCCGGCTTGCCGCAGCCTCGGCCGGCAAAGCATCCGGGCCATTGTCGATGGTGAGTTCGAGGGTCACAGCGCCAGAACCTCGGTGCGATTGAAGGGATCGGCTGGGTTGACGCTCGGGTCCTTTTTCCATTCCGGATATTTGTTCATCGCGTTGCGGACGTAGTCGTAATTGACCAGGTCCTTGGCGGCAAAGTCCGGATCGAGCTTCTTCAGGAAAGTGGTGTCGCCGCTGACGACGGTGTCGTTCATCGCCTCGACGATCAGCTTGGTGGCCGACGGATAGGGCCAGGGCTGGAAATCGATGCGGCCGATCTTCCAATCCGGATGTTCGATGGCCTTGGTGGGGCCATAGAACGAAAGGTCGTAGTATGTCATCGCCCGCTCGATGATCGGCGCGGGCAGCGGCAGATAGCCGGCGCCATCCTTGGATAGGAGCTTGGCAACCTCCTTCTTGTGGCCGGAGGCATAGATTTCCGCGCGTACCAGCGCGTTCATCACCTTCTGCGTCCACTCCGGCTTTTTGGCGGTGACCTCCTCGTGCATGCACAGCACGCAGCAGGGATGGTTCTTCCAGATGTCGCCGGTGAAGCGCAGCATGCGGCCGCCGGCCTTGGTTTCGCCCAGCGCGTTGAACGGCTCGGCCACGATGTAGCCGTGGATCTTCTTGGCGGCGAGACCCGCCGGCATGTCCGGTGGCGCCATCACCTGCAAATTGCACTCGTCGGCGGCGAGCGGCTCGCTCTGCGACTTGATCACCGGTTTGATGCCGGATTTGCGCAAGGCATATTGCAGCACGATGTTGTGCATCGAATACCAGAACGGCACGGCGATCTGCTTGCCGACTAGGTCGGCGAACGACTTGATGCCGGTATCCGCGCCGACGATCACGCCGGAGCCGTTGGTATGCGCCCAGGCCATGATCTTGACCGGAAAGTGGTTGTTGTAGCGCATCCACACCGGAATCGGCTTGAGCAGATGGACAAGGTTGAACTTACCGGCGGCAAAGGCCTCCACCAGCGGTGACCAGCCGCGGATCAGGGTGGGGCGCTCGGCGGTCAGACCCTCGTCCTTGAAGTAGCCCATGCCATGCGCAACCAGGAGCGCGGTCGCGTCGGTGATCGGCAGATAGCCGATGCGCACCACGTCATCGTCGGCGGCGCGCGCCGCGGAGCCGAAGCCGCCCATCATGGTGCCCAGCGCCGCTAGACCGCCGGCCGCCAGCATGTCGAGCGTCTGCCGCCGATTGGGCCGAAGCCGGAAGCGGCCATCCTCGGCATGCACGACGTCGGTTCCACAATATTCACACATCTACGTCTCCTTTACGTGGCATCAGCGGTTACCTGCAGCGACGATCTTGAGTGTGTTCAGGCCGGGCCGCGCCGCCAACGGCTCGACCGCGCGGCCCGTCGCCCGCTCGAATGCGACCTGCAGCGTCGCCTGCGTCGCCTGCGCGCCGGCACTGCGGCGGTCGCGATCGTCGCGGTCGACCTCGATGGGCACGATCTCGGCGATCCGGCCCGGATCAGAAGTCATGACAAAGGCACGGTCGGCCATAGCGACCGCTTCGGGGATATCGTGGGTAACGATGACCAGCGTGATACCGATCTCGGCGGCGATGCGGCGCACGTCGCGTTGCAAGGCGCGGCGCGTCACCGCGTCGAGCGCGGAGAATGGCTCATCGAGCAGCAGCACCTCCGGATGCACCGCTAGCGAACGCGCGAGCGCGACGCGCTGCTGCTGGCCACCGGACAAATCCTGCGCATTGCGCGCTGAATAGCCTTCGAGTTCGACGAGGTGCAACAATTCGCGCACGCGTTCCTTGATCTCGGCGCGCGGCCGGCCGGCGAACTTCAGGCCGAGGCTGACAATCTGTTCAACCGTCATCCAAGGATAGAGGTGCGGCTGCTGAAACATGACGATCCGGTTTGGCGAGGGTCCTTCGACCAGCGCGCCGTCGATGCGGACCTCACCGGCGCTGGGCGCCACCAGGCCGGACAAAATGTGCAGCAAAGTCGACTTGCCGCAGCCGGAGCGGCCGAACAGCGCCACCGCTTCGCAAGGCAGCACCTCGAAGTTAATGTCGCTCAGCGCATAATTCACACTGCGGCGATAGCGGTGGCTGACGCCAGTGACAGCAATGTGGGCGCCAGGGCGACGACCGCCGGGGTAAGTCGCCTGCATCTCTTATGCCGCTCCTTCAAAATCAGTCTCATGCGCCGCCGTTTCGCCGGCGAAGCCGCCCTGGCGCAGGCTTATAGCGAGTTGCGCTGCCGCCTGGCCGGCGCCGATGCCGACAGTCCGCTGTTGCTCGCCTGCGCGGCTCATGCCGCACCTCCTCGACTCAAAACACACCCGGTATGCGGTGCCGCCCGTGTGATGAGCGGCACCGCTTTGTTGCTCAGGCCGCTGCCATTGACGGCTTGCTCGCGAACGGAAGCCCCTCCTCGATCGGCAGCGTCGGATCGCGCGACCACTCGTTCCACGAGCCGAAATAGAGGCTGACGTTCTTGATGCCGGCCTCGTTCAGGGCGACCAGCGTGTTGGATGCGCGCGCGCCCTTGAAGCAGTAGAGAACCACCGGCGTTTCCGGCGTGATGCCGACGGTTGCGCATTCCGCAAGAATTTCAGCTGGCGACTTGAACATCGGACCGGCCGGCGTCGGCTTCATCATACGGTACCACTCGATCCAGACGGCGCCGGGAATGCGGCCCTTGCGCGGGCAGAAATCCTTGCCGTAAGGCGAGGAGCTTCCCGCGATCCATTCGTCGACGTCACGGGTGTCGAGCTTGACTTGGTTGGGATCAGCGACCGCGGCTTTCATCGCCTGTAGATCGACCAGGATGCTGGCGGCCTTCGGGTCGACCGCGAATTTCTTCGGCTGCGGCGTTGGCACGTCGGTCGTGGCCGGCAGGCCCTCCGCAACCCAAGCCGCGTAGCCGCCGTGCAAGACCTTCACTTTCGGGTAGCCGAGGTAGCGCAGCAGCACATAGCCCCGGCAGGATTGGCCGAAGCCGCTGTTCATCGATTGCTCGTAAATGACCGCGGTCTCCTCGCCGGAGAGACCGGCCGCGCCGAAAATCTCGGCGAACTTGTCGCGCATGGCGGCGACGCCGTCCGGCGTCGACATAGCGAGATAGGTGAATATGTCACGGATATTGACGGCGCTGGGCAGATGACCGGCGGCGTAGGCGTCAGGATCACGGGTGTCGATTACAACCGTACCGGGGGAAGTCAGCATCGCGGAGAGTTCAGCAGGTGTAACGAGGACCTTCTCACTCATGTGTCGCTCCTGTGCTCGATGTTGAAAGGGTCCCGGCAGTTTCACGCGGGCATGGCGCTTAGTGCGCCATGTCCGCGAGCATTTTTCTCAATTGCTTGGTCGCCGGCGTGACGATGGCAACGAAATAGGCCTCGCGCAGGCGGCGTTGCGCGGCGCCGTTCTGAACGTAGCCGCGCGCACCGCAGTGAAGCATTGCCCCATGCGCCGCCGTGATCGAAGCTTCGCCGGCGACGAGCCGCGCTTCGATCACAGCACGCCAATAGCCCGGGCCGGTCTCGAAGGGCGTGGCCGCGAGCCGCGCAACCTCGGCTTCCATCGCCACGAGCTGCTCGGCGAGCGGCTCTGGCTGCACGTCGAGATATTTGTTGACGTGGCCAAGCGAGGAGCGGGTCTGTTGCATCAGCTTGATGCAATCGCGGATCAGACCGAAGGCCATGCCGGCTTGCAACAATACGAAACCGGCGCGAATGCGCTTGACGTAGTCGTCGGCCGGATCGGCGATGACCCAGGATTCTGGGATCACGACGTCGCGCATCTGCACCGCGAAGGTCCGTGTGCCGTCCAGCGCGACAAATTTCGTGTTGGCGGCGAGACTCAGTCCCTCGGCGGCGCAGGGGACGATCGCCATCACATTGCGCTTGGAGCCGCCGTCCTCGACCTCGAAGATGGCTCCGAAGTAGTGGTCGTCACCGAGATTGGAGACATAGGGCAAGAGGCCTTTGACCACATAGCCGCCGTCGCCGCGACGCCCCTTCAGCCGCATCGCTTCGATGCCGAAGAAGCTTTTCATCGGGTTCGACAGCGCAGTACCGCCCAGCGCCTCGCCGTTCGCAACCTGGACGCCGATACTTTGCTTCAACGTGTCGTTGTCTGAGGCATAGATGTACCAGGCGAGCGCGTCCTGGCACCACATACAGAACGAAGTCGATAGGCAATATTCGCCCGCGGCCGCCATCGCGTTGATCGATGTGACCAAATCGACGGCATCGCTCTTCCCCGGAAGGTGATGCGCGTAGGCGCCGAGCCGGCCGAATTCGCGCATCACACTTTCGGGATAGTAGCCTTCCACGTCTATTTTCTGCACGAGCGACGGCAGCTCACGAGTGGCCGCAGCGCGCACTGCCTCAACCACATCGGAGCGCGGCGTCGCCGTCTGCTCGCGTCTCAGCAACGTACCTGTATCCAGCATGAATTTCCCCGCTCGTGCCTGGGTGTCGACGTGATCGACGGACCGTTCAGGCCAACGCCACTTCGAGATTGACCGGCCGTGAAAACGTGTTCGCCACCGGCGACCATTGCCGGGAATGCGCGACCAGCGCGGCGAGCTCCTCGCGCGGGCGGTCGGCCTCGAACGTCACCTTGGCGCGCACGTCGGTAAAGCCGACCGGCTTTTCCGAGAGATCGCCGGTACCCCAGACCGCGGTGATGTTGAGATCGCCTTCGAGTTCGATCTCGAGCTTGAAAACGTTTATGCCGCGCGCGACCGCATTGGCGTGGATGCCGACCGCTAGACACGAGCCGAGCGCGGCAAGTGAGGCTTCCGACGGATTGGGCGCGGTATCATCGCCCAAGAGGCCGGGCGGTTCGTCGACAATGTACGGCGGCAGCGCGCGGATGAAGTTGAGATGACGGAAGCGCCCCTCGGCGACCGTCTTGCATTTCAGCGTCTTGATGACCTTGGGATCGGCCTTGCCCTTGGCGATCAGATCATCGAGGCCCTTCTTGTCGATGGGTGCGAGGCAGCCAGTCATGGCGGTCGGCGTATCTGGCGTAAGGCAGCCGGTAACCGCGGTCGCAGCGACGACTTTGTTCATGGGGATCTCCTCTCCTTGCCGCCCGGTCTCGGTGGCGGACCCAATTGAAGCTACAGAACGGTCTGTATCTTGCAGGATCCATGCCAAACTGTTGCACTGCAAAAAATGTCGATGAATCAATGACTGGAGATTTAATTGGTCAAAGAACGAGGGCCGTGGTCGCTGAAATGGTGGTCAAATGACCTCGGGTCTGCCGCTTTCTGTGGCAAACGATGCCGTGCCGTTGACAGGGATACAGACCCTTCGGTTTCCCGGATTGAGCTTTGCTATGGCTGGCGCTAAGGGAGTGATCATGAGTGACGCAGAGCAACTGGCAGTCGATTCGACACCTGAAGAAGGACAGATACCGCCACGCGAGAGGTTGATCGAGAGCGCCAAGAATTTGTTCTGCCGCCATGGCATCAATTCGGTCGGCGTCGACGCCATCATCGAGCGGGCCGGGACGGCGAAGACGACGCTCTATAAATTGTTCGGCTCCAAGGACGGCCTGGTCGAGGCCGTGCTCGATCGCGAGGGTCAAGTCTGGCGATCGTGGTTCCTCACTGTCATCGACGGACCGGGCGGCTCTGCGCGCGAGAGGCTTGAGCGGATCGGGCCGGCTCTCAAGATTTGGTTCACCCGCGATGATTTCTTCGGCTGCCCATTCATTAACGCGGTGGGCGAATCTGATAAGATCGATGACCGCATGCGCACACTCGCGATCGCGCACAAGAAAATCGTGATCGAGCGCTTGTCAGCACTATGTGCCGAGGCCGAGGTGCCAGAGCCCGAACAAACAGCTCACACCATCGGTCTCATAATGGATGGCGCTATCGTCATGGCACTTATTACCCGTGACCCATCGGCAGCAGATATCGCCGCGCGTGCATGCGCCGCCGTCATTCCTCGCTAAATCTGCATTCAATGTTGACGGTTTGTTTGACGCGCGTAACCCATGCTTATGGGAACGGTTAGTGAGTTGTGGTTCCGAATTGATTGGCGGATGATTTTTATACAGATAGGCAGGAGCAGCCATTTTGTATTGCTGTTCGCGGCAACAATAACTGTTTTGAATCCGGTGTAATGCTCAGCCCAAGCTGATCAACGCGCCCGCAAAATCGAAACGGCGACGGCAAGCGCTTCAACCGATTTGATCAATGGCGGTTACGTGGGGGGCGGCCGGTTGGATCAATCGCGTGTCAGATAGCGCTTGTCGAGCATGACATGAATGCCCTTGTTGCCATTCACCACCTGCGTGACGCGGAGGTCTGCGGCAAGGCTTGTCAACGCATAGGCTTGATAGCGGTCAAGACCGGTACGCGCGCAAATAAGATCAATCATCTGCCGTAGCGCAATCACCACGCAATCATCGAGATCTGGATCGAATGCCATGGTCATTATATGCGTGGATGTCTCGGCAAGAGGCCATTCCAGTCGCATATCGTTACGGACGGTGAGGCGAAAAGTTCCGACAAGACCGGTCTCGATCGCAGTGACGCAGACTTCTCCATCGCCTTGCGCGCCATGCCCGTCACCGACGGAGAACAGCGCGCCATCCGTAAAAATAGGAAGGTATAAAATTGTGCCGGCGACGAGTTCCTTGTTGTCCATATTGCCGCCGTTGCGGCGCGGCGGCGGGGTCGGAATCCTGCCCCACTCCACCGGCGGCGCCACCGCCATGACCCCGAAAAAAGGCCGTAGCGGAATTTCCTGGCCCCAGGGCAATCGTCCGGTCATACGGGCACGATCAAGTGAAATGTAGATCGACCGATATTCCTGAAAATCATCCGGCAATGCGCCGGCGAGCGGTCGAATGACGTTGTATCCCCAGTCGTAATGCAGATCGATTGCCTCGATATCGACCTGCAAGGCCTGTCCCGCCTTTGCGCCTCTTATTGCGACCGGCCCTGTACACATATGCCCGAAAAACAGTTGCGGCCCGTTGGCGGCATGAATCGCGGGCAACGCCGCTGGAATCTTGAAAGGCGGTGGCGGCAGCACCTCGGGGGCACCGGACACCGACGACATCGTTATGCGATCGCCGCTGTCGATGGTGGCGACTGGCGCGAGCTTAGCATCGAAGAAGCCCCAATGGACTGTAGCTGGACTTGCATCGATGCGTGGAATGCCGACTGGTTCGCGCACGAAGATCTCCGGACTAGATTTGTCACGATTCAGATAAGCAGCCTATCGACATTTCGTGAGTTTGCCAGCGTACCTCAAGGCATTTCATCTTGCCACGCGTGGTTCGATCGGCAGCGACCTGAAAACCAATGTTGGAATTCTGCTATGGCCGCAGTTATCAGCAGCTTGCTTGCAGCGCCAGCTTATTTTCACGTCGTTTCAATGCGAATGGTCTTCGCGCCTTCCCAAAGGACGGATTTGCAAAATTCCGTGAGGCGATCGAGACCCGAAGTAATTGTTATGAAATGGTTGCCGGCCAGTTGGCCCATTTTGCTGGCGAATCGCACCCCGCCGTATGCCAGCAAAATCTCGGTCTCGCTGATACCACCGGGATAGAAAATCATCTGCCCAGGCGCCGGATAGCTGGTATGGTTTTCGAATGCCAGTCCAAAATCGTGCTCGCCCAGCGGAATCCATACCGCTTCGCCACTCCAGCGAACGTGGATTACCTTATTTTCATACGGCAGCAATTTATTGAACGCTGCGACCGTCTTCGGCGCCGCTTCGGTTTCGAAGCGCGCATCAAAACAATATGTGCCGGATATGATGCGAAGTTTGTCCATCAAACCATTTTCTCGGCTAAGAGCATTCGCTCACTTGGTCCCGTAGGCGCGGTCGCCGGCGTCGCCGAGCCCGGGAACAATGAAAGCATGGTCGTCCAACCCGGGATCAATCGCCGCTGTCCACAGCGAGACGTCCGGATGAATGCCACGCATCCGATCAATGCCCTGCGGCGCGCTGACCATGCAGACAAGACGGATGTCCCGCGCTCCACGCTCCTTCAGGCGATCGACCGCAGCGACCGCGGTATTAGCGGTGGCGAGTACCGGAACAATGACAATTACCAAACGCTCGGCGAGATCGGACGGGGCTTTGAAGTAATATTCAACTGCAGCAAAAGTTTCCGGTTCGCGATAAAGGCCTATATGCGCAATGCGCGCCGCCGGCACCAGATCGAGCATGCCTTCCGCGAAGGTTACGCCTGCGCGTAGTACAGGCGCGAACACCAGCTTCTTGCCGGCAATCTTGCGGCCGGTCATGCGCGCCAGCGGCGTTTCGATCTCGACATCTGTCAGCGGCAGATCGCGCGTGACCTCGTAGCACAGCAACATTCCGATCTCGCTCAAGAGCTCGCGAAACGATTTTGTCGAGATATTCTTATCACGGATGAGCGTGAGTTTGTGCTGGATCAGCGGGTGCTGGCAGACCGTGACGCCTTCCATATGCCTTCTCCTCGATGATTCTTGCACGTAAACCTTTTCAAAAGCCGCTATCAAGTTAGTGAGATCATGCGCTGGTGCCTAAAATACAGTACCGTCGCTCAGGACCTTGATCGGCGGCGTGCCGCCATCGCGGCGCTCACGCGCTATCGCGCGGCCAGCCGACCAGGTTCCCCCTTCGAGGATTTTCGCCAGCGGCAGTTCGCTAGCGTCCTTGTTCAGCTTTTTTCGGACCGAGATGGCAAGCGCATCGAGCAGTGCAACGGTCAGCGCACGCCATTCGACGACCAATGCTGAGCCCACATCGCACACGGACGCCGATTGGCATTGCTCGCGCAAGGTGATGACACCCGTATCGATGAATAATCCCCCATTGCGATATTCGGCAAGACCCGTGAGACCGTTAATTTCGGTGACGGCCAGGCCCGCCCGCTGCAGCGGCTCGATCAATGAATAGGCTAGCCACTGCGACAGCTTATGCAACGGCACCAGCCCGCTAGTTCGATCGGATGTGGTTATTGCCGGGTGGCGCCAGCAGTCACCCAACGGGACGCCACCGAGCGTTATGCGCGACGGCCAAATCGGCCCCAGTTCACGGAGCAGTTCGGCTAGGATCTCGGGTGCGCCGATCGTGCCGCCCTCGGCCATTCCGACGAAGTGGTCAAACAACCCGCCCGGCCGTGCGGTGTCGTCGCGTGCAAACACATTGGCATTATCTACAACCAGATTTCCGAGTGTGCGCAACAGGGCGGCGCGGCCCTCAAGGCCTACCAATGAGTTATCGTCCGTAACCTGGAAGCCTTCAATCAATTGCGCGGGAGTGAGCCGCGCCAAAACAGCGGCATCGACGCGTAAGGGGTCAGCCGGATTTGCAGAAAAGACGCCACGCGCGAACATATCGAGGCTTGCGAGTGCCAGCCCTTCCGAGCGGCCGATGTGTTCGCCGCTCGGCGCGTCGAAATAGCGCCATTGCATCCCGGCGCCAGCATCGAGAAAGACGCTGACGATCGCCAGATCGAATTCGGCGCGCGCGCGCGCCGCGCGATCGATGAAGTCGCCCTTTTTCGCGATTTCGTCAAAGCGGTCAATGCCATCAACGACAAAATGCCGCCAGCGTGAATGGAAGGGAATGTCGAGCGATGGATAGGCCTTGCGCATCGTCGCGGTGACCAGCTCGGCAGCGTCATCGAGCCGCGTCAGGTCGACCCAAAAATTCGACAGCGAGTCCTCTAAACCAAGCGCCAGCATGCGCTGGGCGCGCGTGCGAACCGCGTGGGCACTCAATAGCGAATTAGCGGCCGCCGTATCGGAATTCATTGTGATTGCCGCCTTCGCTCAATACTTGTCGAGCGAGCGGCCGACCGAACCGGTCAAATCCTGCGACTTTGGGAGTTCCGGCGAATAATATCCGGCAGCCTTCTTGGCCGCGATCTCCACGTGCGCGTCGGCCGGCACCAGCGCGTCGGGGAGCGGTACGCGCTCGACGATCTCAATGCCTTGCTGAACCAAGGCGTCATATTTCATGTCACTCATCGACACAAAACGGTCAATTCGCCTTAAGCCAAGCCAGTTTATGACGTCGGGCATCAACTGCTGGAAGCGCGCGTCCTGCACGCCGGCAACACATTCGGTGCGCTCGAAATAGGCTGACGCGGCGTCGCCGCCCTCTTGCCGCTTGCGCGCGTTGTAGACGAGGAACTTGGTAACCTCGCCTAGCGCGCGGCCTTCCTTACGATTGTACACAATGATGCCGAGGCCGCCCTCTTGCGCGCCGCGAGCGCATTCCTCGATGCCGTGAATTAAATACGGTCGGCAGGTGCAGATGTCAGAGCCGAACACATCGGATCCGTTGCACTCATCATGCACGCGGCAGGTGATCTTATTGGCTGGATCATTGAGCTTGCCGACATCGCCGAACAGATAAATCGTGGTGCCGCCGATCGGCGGCAGGAAGACGTTAAGGTCCGGGCGCGTGACAAGTTCGGGGAACATGCCGGCGGTCTGCTCGAAGAGCGTGCGACGCAGGCTTGTTTCCGAAGTATCGAACCGTTCAGCAATGCCGGGCAGATACCATACCGGATCGATGGCGACCTTGGTCACGGCAATGCTGCCATTGCTGTGTACCAGCTCGCCGTCGGTTTTCAGCCGGCCTGCTTTGACCGCGTCCTGCATCTCGTGCAAATCCAGCCGCGCCTTGGTAACGGCAATCGTCGGCCGGATATCGATGCCTTCAGCTATCTCCGTCTTAAAACTTTCGGCGGCGATGTGACCCCATGGATCAAGCGAGACGATGCGGCGCGGATCGCTCCATTGCGCGAACGGTCCAATGCTCGCCGCCGGATGGGTATTTGTGAGATCGGGCCGACGGATCGGATCGAGCGCGCCGGAAGACACCGCCAGGGCCCTGTAAAGTGCATAGGAGCCACCATGGCTGCCGATAACGTTGCGGTCGCCTGGCCGCGACACCGTGCCGATGATTGGCCCGCGCTCGCGCGCCGTCGGCGCGCCCCATTGAACCGGGAAACGTGGCGTGCTGCCCGGCTCGGGGTGCGAGGTCAAGCGGATATGATCGGGTCGGTTCGTACGGCTCATGGCAGTGGCCCAAAAGGCGATGGCCCGCCGAAATGACGGGCCAGACGATCAGATTTGACTGTTATTCCTGCGCAGGCTTGGTCGAATGGACCGACCCTAACTCGTTTAATATAGCAATCCTCGCGTCGAAGGCAATGTCGCAAACCCTGCGCCATCGGCATAGCCGCTAATCACGGCTTACGGCCAGTATTTTCGTCCTTTGCGACGACCATAGCTTGCAGCCGACCCACAACGCGTTCGGCAAACACGGCAGTCGCAACCGGCAGAGTACGGTCGCGCAAACGGCCGAAGACGAGTTTGGCGCTGGGCACGTCGCGGTCGTCAATCTCACGCGCCACCAAACCGAGCTTGTTGCCTTCTGGCATTGTCCCTATGCGGATCTGGAACGAGATCAAGCCGGCATGGCTGACAAGGCCGCGCAACATCTCGAACGAGTTGGACTCCGCCGCCACATTGAACGCGATCCCGGTTCGCGCCATCACCTCTTCGAGCAGTTGCCGGCCGCCGATAGAGCGCTCTGGCAGAGCAACCGGATATCCCGCGCAGTCGCGTAGCCGTAGCTTGCGCCGGCCAGCGAGCGGATGATTTTTCGCCATGACGGCGACCAGCCGTTGCTCCAGGGTCATCAGCGGCTGGAAATTGGCAAGAAACGGAGGCCTAAATACCAGCACAAGATCGACATCGAATGCGGCCAAGGCCGCCATCGCGAATTCGTGGTCGACGACTTTCACGTCAAATTCGACGAGTGGATAGGTCTTGCGAAATTCGGTGATCGCGCGCGGTAAGAAGTCGAGCGCCAACGCCTGACTGCAAGCAATGCGTACCGTGCCGCGCCGCAAACCTTTAAGATCCTCAATCTGCGACTTCATCCTCTCAACATCGCCGTTTTGTTTGCGCAGGTAATCGACGAAAACCTCGCCAGCGGCGGTCAGCCGCACGCCGCGTGCGTGCCGCTCGAACAGAGGGGCACCAAGCTCTTCTTCGAGATCCATGATCCTGCGGTTGACGGCGGACGCGGTGACGTTGAGTTGCTCGGCCGCCTTGCGGATCGAGCCCGCGCGCGCCACCTCGTCGACATAGCTCAAAATCCGCAGATGCTTCATCGCACGCCGGTCATTTTCAGTGATGCCTTTTCGGCACCATACTAGCAAAAAATCGGCTGTAGAAAGCAACAGTGCGGCGACCTAGGCTTCGGGGCGTCAAATTTGTGTAGAGTTAATGGGCAATGGGTTGCCGGACCCGACGCCTGAAAACCTCAGTTCAATAGTTCCATCCCTGACAGGAGCGTGCCAATGACCGCAACCCTCCGTTCCCTCGCAATCGCGCTTACCGCCGCGATCGGCATCGCCGCCCCGCTGGCCGCCGCGACCCCGGCAACCGCCGAGACAAAGCTCAAAATGGTCTTGAATTGGAAATACCAAGGCCCGCAGGGCTGGTTCTTCCTCGCCCAGGACCGCGGCTACTTCAAAGCGGCCGGACTCGACGTGACCATGGACCAGGGCAACGGCTCCGGCGCGCCGATCCCGCTGGTGGCGAGCGGCACTTATGACGTCGGCTTCGGCGATATCAATGCACTGATCCAGTTCGCCGCAACCAAGCCGGCGGAAGCGCCGATCGCGGTATATGTCATGTACAATCAGCCTCCCTTCACCATCGCCGTGCGCGCCGACAGCGCCATCAAGACGCCGAAGGACCTGGAAGGAAAGACGCTCGGCGGCGCCGCCGGCGACGGCGCACTCAAACTGTTCCCTGCCTTCTGCGCGATCGCCAAGATCGACTGCACGAAAATCAAAATCACCAACATGCAGCCAAGCCTGCGCGAGCAGATGCTGATGAAGAAAGAAGTCGATGGCGTGTTCGGCTACGTCAACACCATCCGCTTCAGCGCCAAACTGATGGGCGTCGCCGATAAGGACATCCGTTACATCAAATACGGCGACTACGGCATGGATCTCTATTCCAACGCCATCATCGTCTCCAAGAAGCTAATCAAGGATAATCCGGCGGCGGTGAAAGGCCTGATTGCCGCGGTCAACCATGGTCTCCAGGATGCGTTGAAGGACCCGGATGCCGCGATCGCGGCCGTCGCCAAGCGCGAGCCGCTGATCAAGGTCAAGGTCGAGCGCGAGCGTTTCGATGCGACGCTCAAGGATGAGATGAACTCGCCGGAGATCGCCAAGATCGGGCTTGGCAATGTCGATCCGGATCGTCTGAAGAAGTCGATCGATATCCTGGTGAAGGCAGAACACCTACCCCGCACGCCTACAGTGGACGAAATCTACACGTCGAAATTCATGCCACCGGCGGCCGACCTGCCGCATAAACTCTTCTGAGCGCAACCGGCGCGGCCGCTCCTCCGCGCGGAGGAGCGGAGAGACCTTCGTAACGGGCGGTGTGACGAGGCGCGCGATGGATCTGAAACTCGACGGGCGGATCGCCATGATCACCGGCCCGGCCAAGGGGATGGGCACGGCCGTCACCATGGCATTCGCCGGGGAAGGTGCCCGGCTAGCGCTGATCGGCCGTGACATTAAGGCGATAGAGGCGGTCGGTGCGGCGGTCAAAAATGGAGGCGCCCAGGCTATCGTCGTGCCGTGCGATCTTACCGATGCAGCGGCATGCGAGCGGGCGGCTCAGGCAACCAAGGCTGCTTTTGGCGGCCGCATCGACATTCTGGTCAATATTGCCGGCGGGTCCGGTCCGGTCGGCAGGAGCGGCGTAGATACTACGCCGGAGGAATTCGACGATATCGTCCGCCTCAACATGGGCGGATGTTTCCACACAATGCGCGGGGTACTCCCCACCATGATCGCTCAGCGCTACGGCAAGATCGTCAATGTTGGCGGCACGTTCGGCATACGTGGACGCGCTGGCCGCATGGCCTATTCTGCCTCGAAATGGGGCCTTCGCGGGATCACGAAAAGCTTTGCGCTCGAGGTCGGCCAGTACAATATCAACGTCAATTGCGTGGCGCCAGGTATGGTCGACGGGCCACGCTTTCGCGACAAAGTCTGCGCCGACATGGCCAAGCGGTTTGGAATTAGCATTGACGAAGCGGCCGAACGTCACGCTTCCGAATACGCGCTCAAACGCATAACCGTAGACAACGACGTTGCCAATGCTTGTCTGTTCTTAGCGAGTGATGCCTCGCGCCAAATTACTGGAATTGATCTTCCGGTCGACGGCGGCTGGGCCATGCTGTGAGATAGTCCAATGACCGAAAACACCGCCGACCTCGTGATTCATAACGGCAAGATCGTGTCACCCGATGCTGTGATCGATGCCAGCATCGCCATCAAGTACGGCCACGTATTGGCAATCGGCGCGGCCGAAGCTATGCCGCCCGCCGCAGAAACCTTCAACGCCACGGGTCTCCACTTGCTGCCCGGAGCCATCGACGATCACGTGCATTTCCGCGACCCGGGCTATCCGCACAAGGAGGACTGGGCGAGCGGCAGCGCGGCGGCCGCGTTCGGCGGCGTCACCACAGTGTTCGATATGCCCAACACCATCCCGCCGACCGGCACGGCGGATATTCTCGCGGCCAAGCACGCCATTGCCGCCGCCAAGACGCATGTCGACTTCGGGCTTTATGGGTTGCTCGGCGAAGACACCATCGCCAACGTTCCAGCTTTGGTCGAAGGTGGCGTAATCGGCTTCAAGCTCTATATGGGCAATACCTTCGGCAAGATCCCCTCGCCGTCCACCGGCGCGATGCTGGAAGCCTTTGAGGTGGTGGCACCGACCGGCAAGCGCATCTCGCTGCACGCCGAGACCAACTCGATCATGGAGCGGCGGCAGAAGCGGCTGATGGCTTCCGGCAAGATCAATCAATTCGCCCACCTAGCAGCGCGACCTGCAGTAGTGGCGGTAGAGGCAGTGAGCCGCGCCGCCATTCTCGCCGAATGGACCGGCGCGCGCATACATATCCTGCACATCTCATCGGCCGACGAGCTGCGCCCATTGCGCGACGCGAAAACGCGGGGCGTCGACATTACCGGCGAGACCTGCCCGCATTATCTGCTGCTGTCGACCGACGACTATACCCGCGTCCCGGGTGTGATCGCCGTCAATCCGCCGGTGCGCGAGGCGCGCAATCGCGAGCCGATCTGGGCGGCTCTGCTCGACGGAACCATCGACCTCATAGCCACCGACCACGCGCCGCACGCGCCGGAAGAAAAGACCCGCAACGACATATGGACCGTCGACTGTGGCTTCCCCGGCGTGGAAACGCAAATGCCGCTGATGCTGACCGAGGTGAACGCCGGTCGCATGTCGATTTGCGACTATGTCCGCATGAGCGCCTTCAACCCGGCATTGATCTGGGGTCTCTATCCGCGCAAGGGGGCGCTCACGCCGGGCTCGGAGGCTGACATCGCTATGGTCGATCTCGACCGTGGCCATACGATCGAGGACGCTGCGCTGCAATCGTCCTCGAGGATCTCCCCGTGGAATGGCCGTCGAGTGAAGGGTTTACCGCTTCACACGCTGGTGCGCGGCCGCTTCGTGATGAAAGACCGCACGCTGGTCCCTGCCACCCGAGGATGGGGACGCTCGGTGCACACGATCCAGGCGATGCCGCCGCCGACCGTGCGCAATGCCGAAACGACGACGCGGGCAGTCGCGCCCTAGCCGGCCGGTTAGCGAAAGGACGATACGGCATGAGCTCGCTGATCCACGCCGAACCCCCGCAGCGGTCGGAAAGTTTCGTAGAGCTTGAACATGTGACATTAACGTACGGGCGTGGAGACAAGCAGATCGTCGCGCTAGGTCAGACTGATCTACGCATCAGGCCCGGCGAGTTCGTCGCTTTGGTCGGACCCTCCGGCTGCGGGAAATCTACGATCCTCAAGCTGGTCACCGGCCTTCTGAAGGCGACCAGCGGCTATGTCTATGTCGCCGGGCGCGAAGTCGGCGCCGAGCCGGTACGGGTCGGCATGGCGTTCCAAAATCCGACCATGCTGCCTTGGCTCACCGTGCGCGACAACGTCATGATGCCGCTTAAGATCGTACCGCCGTTCCGGCAGGAATACCGGGCGAAACATAAGACCGAATTTCGCGACCGTGCCGACGCCCTACTCAAGGAGGTCGGGCTCGCCAGTTTCGGCGACAAACACCCTTGGCAGCTTTCCGGCGGCATGCTGCAGCGCGCTTCATTGTGCCGCGCG
Organism: uncultured Alphaproteobacteria bacterium; assembly: GCA_963821785.1. GTDB lineage: Bacteria > Pseudomonadota > Alphaproteobacteria > Rhizobiales > Xanthobacteraceae > Pseudolabrys. The sequence continues at coordinate 473,597 of CAWGFC010000003.1, forward strand.
CTGGTGCACGAACCTCAGCTCCTCATGCTCGACGAGCCATTCGGCGCGCTCGATCAATTTACCCGCGAGGAGTTGTGGGCAGTCATGCAGGAACTTTGGATCAAGCTGCGGCCGACGGTGTTGCTGGTCACCCACGATCTCAAGGAGGCCGGCTATCTCGCCAACCGCATTTGCGTGATGCGTACACGGCCGGGGCAGATCATCGACGACGCCGAGGTGCCGTTTCCGCGGCCGCGCACGATCGAAATGTCGTACCTGCCGGAATTCGTGTCAATGACGCAACGGCTGCGCGGACTGATCGTGTCCGCACGCCCTGTAAAGGAGACCGCGTGATGAGCCAGCAGCTGCGCCGCCACATCGCATCGACCGCCTTTATCATCGGGTTCTTCCTGCTGTGGGAGGCGCTGTGCTGGATGTTCGGCATCAGCGACATCGTGGTTCCCAAGCCGAGCCAAATCATCGTCACGCTGGTCGAGAGAATGCCGGCGCTCTGGCCGCACACCTTGCAGACTCTGTACACGACGCTCGTCGGTTTTGCCTTTGGCATTCTGATCGGCATTCTGCTCGGGATGCTAATCGGCTCGTCGCGGCTCGCCTACGATGTCGCCTATCCGCTGCTCGTCGGCTTTGCATCCATCCCCAAGGTCGCCGTCGTACCTATCTTCGTGCTGTGGTTCGGGTCCGGCACGGTACCGGCGATCCTTACGGCGATGATCATGAGCATCTTTCCCATCGTCGTGAACGTAGCGACAGGCCTTGCCACCACCGAGCCTGAACTCGAAGACGTGATGCGAGCGCTGCGCGCGAGCAAACTCGATATTCTCTGGAATGTCGGACTGCCACGCACGATGCCGTATTTCTTCGCCTCGCTCAAAGTGGCGGTCACCCTCGCCTTTGTCGGCACCGTGATTTCAGAGACGGTCGCTTCTAATCGAGGCATTGGCAATGTAATGATGATTGCCAGCTCGAACTTCGACGTACCGCTAGTCTTTGCTGGCCTGCTGATCCTCGCCATACTCGGCGTCGCGCTTTACGCTGTGTTCTCCTTCATCGAGTCCCGCGTCACTGGATGGGCGCATCGCAAGGACGAGTTTGCGATGGGATGAGCTTTGACCTGCCTTGGCTTTTTTAGACCAGGCGAGGTGAGGGAATGGTGCACCATCATACTCCGGCGTGAACACTAGTGCGCCGTAGTGGAATCGCTTCGGGTAGCCCTTAATATCGGGATTTCACGTGGCTAAGTCCAAAAAAGGCCTGGTCAGGTCACCCTCGGATTCAGTTTTTAGACACACATAAGTATTCAAAAGGCGTCACCGGTTCATCTATGAATCGCGGCCTTCCATGCGGAAACTCTTGACCAGCTCTTCGTCCAGCTCGGCATAGACGCGCCGTTCGATGCTGCGGAAATCATCGGCGGTAGGATCGCGCGGATGCGGCAGATCGATCGGCAGCACCGCCTTGATGCGGCCGGGACGCGCGGTCATCAGGACGATGCGGTCGGCAAGATAGATCGCCTCCACCACCGAATGGGTGATGAACACTACCGTCTTGCGGTGTTGTTGCCAGATGCGCAGCAGTTCGTGCTGCAGATGGCGGCGGGTGAGCGCGTCGAGCGCACCGAAAGGTTCGTCCATGAAGATGATCGATGGTTCGGTGGCGAAAGTGCGGGCGATGGCGACTCGTTGCTTCATGCCGCCGGAGAGCTCGCTCGGGCGCTTGTCGGCGAAATCGGCGAGCCCGACCATGTCGAGATAGCCCATCGCCATCTCACGCCGCTCGCGCCGCGGAACGTGCTTGCGCTCGATGCCGAATTCGACATTGCCGATCACATCGAGCCAGGGAAACAGCGCATAGTCCTGAAACACCATGCCGCGATCGATGTCTGGCCCTTTGATCACAACGTCGCCGACCCGCGCCTCGCCCGCGGAGGGCGCGGTCAATCCGGCGAGAATGTTGAGCAATGTCGACTTGCCGCAGCCGGACGGTCCGACGATGACCAAGAACTCGCCTGGCGAAATGTCGAGATCGACCGGCATGAGTGCTTCGATGACGCGCCCATCGGCGGTCGCGTAATGCTTGGCAAGCCCGCGCAGCGAAAGCGGCTTGGCAGGATTGGACTTGACCGTGTTCGGCGTAGCCGCATTGGGCGCAGTGAGGTTCATTCGCCCATCCAATTGTAGCGGTAGTCGATGAAGCGAAACACGGCATCGAACAGCACGCCGAGCACGCCGATGGTGACCATGCCGACTAGCACATAATCCGAGCGTAGCACCTCCATGCCGTTGGAGATGAGGTAGCCGAGCCCCGAACGGGCGGCGACAAGCTCGGCAGCGATGATCGCCGCCCATCCGGTGCCGAAGGAAATGCGAAGGCCGACGATCACTTGCGGCAACGCCGCCGGCAGCACCACCTTGCGAAACAACGAGGCATCGTCCGCGCAGCCGAGGATGCGCCCGGCGCGGATCAGCACCGGGTCGATGGTCTTGGCGCCGGCGATGGTGTTGAGCAGGATGGGAAAGAAGGTGCCGATAAAGATAACGAAAATCTTGCCGCCTTCGTCGATGCCGAACCAGAGGATGGCCAACGGAATCCAAGCGAGCGGCGAAATCGGCCGGAACAATTCGACCACGGGATCGAGCACGCGCTCAAGCCGCTGCCAGCGCCCCATGGCAAAGCCGAGGGGCACCGCGATGACTGCAGCAAGCGACCAGGCGGCGAGTACGCGGCCCACGCTATAGGCCGCATCGATCGGCAGTTCGCCGCTGGCCGTCAGCTGGACGAAGGTATGCGCGGTCAATAGTGGCGACGGCAGCAGCGACATATGTGGCTTGAAAATAAGCACCACCGCCCACCACACCGCCAATACGCCGACCGCGGCGTAAAGATAGGGCAGCAACTTTGCTAGTGGACCGAGCAGCCGAGCCACCGGCCCGCTCGGTTTGCGACCTGCGGGCGCGGAGGCGTCGGTCATTGCAGAGCCGGTCGCGTCATTTGACGTCCTTCAACGCTTGCAACGCAAACTTGGTCTCGATCTTCGGATTGTCGGCATCCTTCAACAGCCCGGCTTTCTTGAGGAAGGCGGTGTAGGCGTCGACCGTGCTCTTATCCGGCACGATGTTGCGGTCGAACACCGAAATCTTCTGTTTGACCGCATATTCGATCACGGGGCGCGGGAATCCGTTCTCTTTGGTCCAGATGTCGATCGCCTTGTCGGGGTCCTTGAGGATCAAATCGATCGCTTTGACCTGCACCGTGATCAGGTCCTGCACGATATCTGGATGCGCCTTCATGAAGTCGTCGCGCACATAGGTGCCGTCGCCAATATAGTGGCCGTTCTTGATCGGCATGATCTGCGCCGAGCTTGCGAGCACGGTGGCGACACCATCGGCGAGCGCGCGCGAAACGTGCGGGTCCCAGGTGATGCCGGCATCGACGCTTTTGTTGGCGAGCAGCGTCGCCACCTGAGAGCCGTCGGTCTTGAACAATTGCACGTCATTCACCGTAAGCTTGGCGTCGGCCAGTGCCTTGATCAGCAGCGGATATTGCTGCGAGCCCTCACCCGGGAAGGCGATTTTGGCGCCCTTGAGCCCAGCAACAGTAGTGATCTTGGAGCCTTTCGGCACCAGGATCGCGGTCTGATCGAGGATATCGATCGCGACTAGCGTCGCCGGCAGGCGCGCGGCCGCGAGGATGGCCGGGCCCATTCCCGCGGAAGCGATCTGCAGCTCGCCGGCGGCAAGCGCCTGATTCTCTGGCGCACCGTAAGAGAAGGAGCGAAGTACGATCTTTATCTTGTATTTGTCCTCGATCGGCTTGAGGTAACCGGCGCCATGCGCGATTAGGATCGGCTGCGTCGACGGCTGGACTCCGAAATTAACGACGTCTTCCGCGATCGCCGGGGCCGAGAGGCCAAACGCAATCGCTATCGTCAAGACATGAGAAGTGCGGATGATCGGCATGCTTTTTTCCCCTCTGAACAAACTGCACGCGTTGTCGAACTGCACGAGTTTGTCGGCCCAGCATGCCCGGCTTTTGGACCGATAATTTCAGGATCGCGTGTATAGGAACGACTGTCAACCGCAGTGAAAGGGCGCGCGAGGCCTTGTTTTGCGCCAGCGGAAAAATTGAACGCGCAAGTGCTATTGTGTTTAGGCGTGCGAATACTAGACCAAAAAGCGCAGCAAGCAGTACGGCACGGACCCAGCACCGTCCATCCGTCAATCAACATTCGGCGATGTCCGTGCCGCGCACGAGTTACCGAACGGATAATGACCTGCTTGGTCAATTTAGTAATAGAGTTGTCAGTCGTGCGAACCGCTGCCAGCTTGCGTGCGCACGACGCGAGAAGTTGGCGCGAGCGCCGAATTAGAAAAGTGGCCCACGATAAAGTCTGCCATCGCTTCGGCCGCCGGATTTGGGCGGCGTGCAGAGCGAAAAAGCACGAGATCGACCTTTGGCAGCGCTGGAAAGCTTTCGCTACGCCCGAGTTCCCGCATGCCCGGCAGCACGGAACTCTTGCCGACGACGCTTACGGCGATGCCAGCGAATACCGCAGCTTGAAGTCCGCCGATGCTCTCGCTCACGCAAGCGAGGCGCCACGTGCGTCCGATGCTCTCCAGCGCGGCGAGCCCGTAGTCACGAAAGATGTTCCCCGGCGGGAGCATCGCCAGTGGGACCGGATTGTCGTCGTGTATCGAACTTTTTTCTGCGGTCACCCAAACTAGCTTTTCCTGTGCGACCAATTCTCCATTCTTGAAAGCCGGCATGCCCGTCACCAGCGCGAGATCGATTTCAGCCCGCTCCACGGCGCCCATGAGTTTGCTCGACAGCGCGCAGCGCAACTCGACATTGACGTTCGGGTAGGCCCGGCGAAAATCGGACAGCACTGCCGGAAGCAGATACGCCGCGTAGAGATCAGGCGTTCCCAGGATCACCTGTCCGTCGAGCTTGGGGGCCGCCAGGCGGGCTCGCAATTCATCCTGTAAGCCCATAATCGTGCGCGCGTAACCTAGGACGACTTCTCCATCATCGGTCAGCACGAGCTTGCGGCCGACCCTGGTAAACAATACCGCGCCGGTAATCTCTTCCAAGCGACGCAACTGAAGGCTCACCGCCGGTTGCGTTCGTCCCAGCCGGCGCGAAGTCTCCGAAAAACTGCCGGTCTGCACCAGGACGATAAACGCCTGCAGCAGACGGAGATCCAAGGGTGCGAGCATAACCAAACTATAAGACCAGCTTATGAACACGATTTAAACAATAAATTTTGAAAAATATTGCACTGCACCTACAGTCCTCAATGCCGGAGGCCGTCGCAGCGAGGGGAAGCCATGCAAACCAAATCGCGTCGAGAATTTCTGCGCCTGGCGGCGACCGCCGCGGCGCTATCGACCACCAGCCTGAGCGCAATGGCGGACGACCGAGTCATCAAGGTCGGCACGCTCAAACTCATCCACGGCATCACGCCCTATTTCTACGAGAAATTCGTACCCGCCGGCACCACGGTGCAGGTGTTTCCCTTCGAGAGCCCGACCGACGGCAAAAACGCCGTTGTCACCGGGACCGTCGATTTCGGGATTTACGGCCTTGCCGCCGCCACGCTCGGCGCCGCCAACGGTGAGCCCGTGGTCGTCGTCGGCGCGGCCTGCAACCGCGGCATGGCCGTGGTCGCCGGCATCAATTCGTCCATCAACTCGATCAAGGATCTCAAGGGCAAGAAAGTGGGCATCTGGCCCGGCTCCACGCAAGAGGTCGTCATCCTCGACCGGCTGTCGGCGGAGGGCATGTCGATCAAGGACATCCAACCCATTCGCGTCTCGTTCAGCGACATGGCGCCGGCGCTCGCGCGGGGCGACCTCGACGCGTATGTTGGCGCCGAACCGGGACCCGGCATCAGTCTCGCCAACGGCACAGGCAAGATTGTCGAATATCCCTATTCGACTCCGACCGGCTCGCTCAACATGGTGCTGAGCACGCGCCGCGAACTGATCCAGAAAGACCCCGAGCTGATCCGCACGCTACTCAAGATTCACCGCAAGGCGAGCGAGTATGCGATGGGCAACCGCGACGCATTCGTGATGATGGCGATGCAGAAACTCGGCCAGCAGAAGCCTTCGATCGAAAAGGCCGCGCCCAATGTCGAGCTAACCTGGAACATCGACGATCTGTTCCTTAAAGAGGCGCACTATTACGGCACGCAGATGCTCGCCAAGAAGCAGATCCGGCAGCTGCCGGATTACAAGACCTTCATCGATCCGAGTTTCGTGAAAGCCATCGCGGCGTCGTGAGAGAAGGCATGAGCCTGCAAATGACGGTGGCCGAGCCGAGCAATGGCCCGGCCGCCGCACAGGAAGCGGCCGGCGCGAAACCGGCCGCGATGTATGGCTGGCGGCAACGCCTTCGCGCGATTGCGCTGGCAATGATCGTGCCGCTCTGCCTGTTGCTGTTCTGGGACTTCATGGTGCGGTGGACCGGGACGCGACTCATTCCGCTGCCTGGCGATGTCGCCATTATGATGTGGGACTTTGCCTTTGGCGGAATCTATAACGACGCCTATAGTGCAAGCCTGCCGATTCACTTCTGGAAGTCGGTGCAACGGGTTTACGGCGGCTTCTTCCTCGCCGCCTCGATTGCCATTCCGCTAGGGCTGATGATCGGGCGCATACCGTTGCTGCGGGCGATGCTGGATCCGACGCTGTCGCTGTTGCGGCCGATTCCGGTGACGGCCTGGCTGCCGCTGTCGATGATCTTTTTCGGTCTCGGCCCCAAGTCGGCGATCTTTCTTGTGTTTCTCGGCGCGTTCTACCCGATCCTGCTCAACACCATTTTCGGCGTGAAATCCGTCGATGCCCGCCTCTTCGAAGCCGCCGAAATGCTCGGCTGCAGCGGGTCGCAGCTGTTCCGCGCCGTGGTTCTGCCGGCGGCACTGCCGAGCATCTTCAACGGCCTCCGGCTCGGCGCCGGCTTTGCCTGGATCCTGATCGTCGTCGGCGAGATGACCGGCGTGTCGGAGGGCCTCGGTGCGGTCATCATGGATGGCCGCACGCTATCGCGCACCGATCTAGTCATCACCGGCATGATCATCATCGGCATCACCGGTTATCTCTCCGATCGCATCCTGGTCATGCTCAGCAACTACTTCCTGCGCTGGAGCCCTCAGCACCATGCTTGAAACTCAGACCGCTCACCGCGCGCCGCCGCCGCTGCTGCGCGTCAACGGCGTGCACAAGGTGTTTGCCGCCTCCAACGGAACGGTCGAGGCGCTGCGCGGCATCAATATTACGATCGAAAAGGGCCAATTCGTCTGCGTGCTCGGCGCCTCGGGCTGCGGCAAGTCCACGCTGCTGCGGATCATCGCCGGCTTCGAGAAGGCCACGCGCGGCTCGGTCGCCGTCTATGGAACGGATGTCGACCGGCCCGGACCGGACCGCGGGATGGTGTTTCAGGATTACGCGCTGTTTCCCTGGCTGACGGTGCGCGAAAACATTAATTTCGGCCCGCGCCATCGCGGCATCCCCGCGCAGGACATTGCCGACGTGACGGATCAATTCCTGACGATGGTCGGATTGACCGCCTTTGCCGACCGCTACCCGCATCAACTGTCTGGCGGGATGAAACAGCGCGTCGCCATCGCGCGTGTGCTCGCCAATGATACGGACATTCTGTTGATGGACGAGCCATTCGGCGCGCTCGACGCGCTGACACGCAGCAAATTGCAGGAAGAACTGATCGATATCTGGCAGAGCACGAGGCTGACGGTGATTTTCGTGACGCATTCCGTCGAAGAGGCCGTTCTGCTTGCCGATCAGGTGATCGTGATGACAGCCGGACCCGGGCGCGTCGATTGTCAGATCAAGATCGATTTGCCCCGACCGCGGGACGTTTCCTCCCCCGAGTTCAACGCGTTGCGCCGCGACGTCACCCGCCGGCTGACGAGCCACATCGCGCGTGGACGACCCGCCGGGGCAACCGCGGACTCCTAACGTGACCGACACCGCGCAGCCTGCGGCCCGTGCCGCGCCGATCTATCGCGGAATGGACCGGGCGGCGCTCGACGCCGCCTACAACAACAGCGCCGCCGTGGCCGACAGCGCCGCGTGGCTGGCGAATTGGCGCAAGCACAGCGTGGCGCCGCGTGCGCGGCATGGCGTCCAGCTCGACGTCCCCTATGGGCGGCAGGAGCGCGCGCGCCTCGACTACCTGCCGTCCGGCGTTCGCGGTGCGCCGCTGTTCGTATTCATTCACGGCGGCTATTGGCAACGCAATGCCAAGGAGATTTTCTCCTTCATCGCCGAAGGGCCACAGGCGCACGGCATCGATGTCGCGATCCTCGGATATACGCTCGCACCCGCCGCCCGCTTGTCGGAGATCGTCCTAGAAATTGAGCAGGCGCTGACGTTCCTAGCCGAAAACGCCGGCCAATTCGGTTTCAACGCCGAAAGCTTGTACGTCGGCGGCTGGTCGGCGGGCGGGCACCTTGCCGCGCTCGCTTGCGATCTGCCGATGGTGCGCGGCGCGCTGGTGATCAGCGGCATTTTCGATCTGGAACCGATCGCGCTAAGTTATATCAACGACCTGCTCCGGCTCAATCGTAACGAGATCGAACAATTGAGTCCGCTGCATCTGCTGCGCGCTGGCGCCGCGCCGCAATGTCTCACCGTCGGCGGCAACGAACTTGCGGAGCTGCAGCGGCAATCCGCAGTCTATGCCGATGCAGCAAGCCGTATTGGCATGCGGGTAAAATTGCACGTGCTTCCGGGCCACCATCATTTCTCGATCCTGGATGAGCTCGCCAAAGCCGACGGCGTTTTAACCGACGAATTGCGGCGCCTCATAGCGATGCCCCGGTAGCGGGTCGGCGTCGCCAAGGCAGACGTGCCGGATCCCCGGCAAACTACGCATGCCATTGATCTCATCATGGGTGGCGCCATCGTTATAGCTCTTATTACGCGTAACCCATCGGCGGCAGACGTTGCCGCTCATCCGTTCCCGGATCTCGGCGTCGCTAAGCTCGGGCCGGGCTTGCGCCAGGTTCTCGGTCACATAGCTCGGCATGCCCGCCTGGCTTTCGCTCAGCATTCCGGTTGCAGAGCAGATTTGCCCCGAGGTGCAATATCCGCACTGAAAGCCGTCGTGCGCCACAAAGGCGGCCTGCAAGGGATGCAGCGTCTCACCATCGGCCAAACCCTCGATCGTGGTGATGGCTTGGCCGTCGTGCATCACAGCGAGCGTCAGGCAAGAATTGATGCGACGCCCATCGAGCAGCACAGTGCACGCTCCACATTGGCCGTGATCGCAGCCCTTCTTGGATCCCGTCAGCGCGAGATGTTCACGTAGTGCGTCCAAGAGGGTCGTGCGCGGATCGAGGGCCAGAACGTGGCGGCTGCCGTTGACACGAAGCTCGACCGTCACCGAATCCGGTGCAGTCTCAGCATCAGACAAATTGGAACCTGATGCTCCTTGTGGGATGCCGGTAAGCCCGAGGACGGCGGCAGCGGCTCCGGTCACCAATACCGTGCGCCGTCCAACTTCAAATCGGTCGCCCTTGCTCTCGTCCATATCCATCTCCGCCCTAAAGCATGACAAAGAGATAGACCGCACGTTGGAGAGAGCGATTAAATTCGAGTTTAGAACACTAAATGAGAGTTTAAATGCGCGTCCCTACGGATAGGTCCAGGGCGCGTTGCCGGCCGGCTCGCGATAAGCGCAGCGTAACTGCCGGCTGCCCACAGCGATGAGGGGCGCCGGCTTGTGCACCGTCGCTAGCGGCCTCTAATAGTCTACGGCCTTATTCCTTTGTCAGGCTATCTAACGCGGCCTTCAATGTTTCTGCGCTCTTGTCCAGGGCATGGCGTTCCTCGTCCGACATGTCCGGTTCAAAGACTTGGATGACACCGCTACGGCCCACAACACTCGGTAGGGACAGCGTCACTCCAAACCTCTTCTGCGGACTGCCAATCGGAATTACAGCCTGCTCATCGTTGAGCACCATTTCGGCAATGCGTGCCGATACGATGCCGATGCCGTATTGGCTGGCGTCATGGCCTTCGATAATTGTGATGTTGGCGTAGCGTACGTCCTTTTCGACGTGGTCGCGGAGAGCCTCTATCGTAGTGCCGCGCTCTTTCAAGAGCGTTGGCAACGAAACTCCGCCGACGCGCGCCGACGACCATAGGAACACCTGCGAGGTCCCGTGGTCGCCAACGACTTGCGCTTCAACATGTGCTGGGTCGACCCCAAAGTACCGGCCGAGATGAACGCGGAACCGTTGGCTATCGAGAAGGGTCCCGGCGCTGAGAACGGTCGTGCGTGGACACACCTGCCGCGCCACATCGGCGAGCGGATCGGGCGGATCCGTGACGGCCAGGAGAACGGCATCAGGGGCCGCCGCCACTATCTTGGGAACGATGTCGCGATAAATTTTGGCGTTCTGAGCAAGCAGTCTGAGCCGGCCCTGCGGATCGTTGCGATCGGTGGCGCCGCCGGTCTTTTCATTGACACCAGCGGTCACCAAAACAATTCCGGCGCCGGCAAGCGCGTCGTAGTCGCCATCCACGATGTCGACTTTGCGTCCGACCGGGGTGCCATAGCGAATATCGGTGGCGACGGCCTCGGCGGTTTTGCGTGTGCGATTGACCAGCACAATTTCGTGTGCGCTGCCGCGAATGGCGGCGGCCATGGCACAAGCGCAGCCAACGTTGCCGGTTCCAATAATACCAAGTTTCATGGCGTGCTCCGTCGGTTAGATGGCGCTGGCTTTAGCCTTTGGCCAGCGCATCAGCAGCAGCAGCGGCAACATCAACAAGCTGACAACGAACAGCAGCTTGAAATCGTTGACGTAGGCGATGATCGCAGCCTGCCGGGTGATTTCCACATTGAGCGCAGCGATTCCTTGCGGACTTGCCATACTCCACCACAAATAGGCGCCGCCGCTCTGAAGGCTATGGTTGAACGGAGTGACATTAGCGGCGATTTGCGCATGCATGATTTGCGTGCTTTGGGTAAGCACCACCGAAGTCGCCGACACGCCGATCGCGAGCCCGACATTGCGCAGCAAGCTGAATAGGGCTGTACCGTCGGTTCGCATCGCAACCGGCAGGGTCGAAAATGCCACCACTTGCAGCGGCGTGAACACGAAGCCGAGACCGAAACCCTGAACTATAGCGTTACGCGTGACCGACCAGGTGTCGATGTCCGGCGTCCAGCCGGTCATCTCCCAGAGGCTTTGTGCGACCATTATAATTCCAACAAACATCATCAAGCGTGGATCCGCGCGATTGGACAAACGACCGGCAAGCAAAACGCCTGCCATCGTGCCGGCGCCACGCGGCGCCAACAACAGACCGGTCTCGACGACCGAGTGGCCACCGAGCACCTGCAGATACGGCGCCAGCAGCGCCGCGATCGCGAGCACAAGCATGCCGACGGCAAAGATCATTACCAGGCCGGCGGAAAAATTGACGTCGCGGAAGATGCGCGGCGGAATTAGCGGAGCTTTGGCGGTGAACAAGTGGACGAGGAACAGATAGATCCGAGGCCGCACAAAACCGCGTAGACGATGATTTCGGTCGAGCCAAACCAATCCATCAATTCGCCGCGGTCGAGCATGAGCTGCAACGCACCTAGGCCAAGACCGAGTACGGAAAACCCGATCAGATCGAATTGTAGTTTCGCGTTGCGCCCGGTGTCGCTCAGGAAAAACCAGAGTCCGGCAATTGCAAGGATGCCAAGCGGAACGTTGATGTAGAACACCCAACGCCAATTATAAAAATCGGTCAAATAGCCGCCCAGCGTAGGGCCGAGCACCGGCCCCACGACAACGCCCATGACCCAGATCGCCATTGCCTGGCCGCGCTGCTCGGCTGGGAATATATCGAGCATCGTCGACTGCGACAGTGGCGCCAGCGACGCGCCGAACACGCCTTGCACCGCCCGGAACAGCACGATTTCGGAGAGGGACTGCGCGGTGCCGCAGAGCATCGATGAGATGGTGAAGCCGGCGAGTGACACCAGGAACAGATTTCTTGCGGCCGAAGCGCGCGGACAGCCAGCCGATCGGCGGGGTCATGATTGCCGCTGCGACGATATAAGAGGTGAGAACCCAGGTAATCTGGTCGGGCGAGGCCGCGAGCCAGCCCTGGACGTAGGGCATCGCCACATTGACGATAGTGGTATCGAGCGTCTGCATCAAAGTCGCTGCCATGACGCAAACCGTAATGAAGGTGCGGTTAGCAACGTTTGACGCTTCGGCTGTCGATGGCGCGCTCATGGGTTATCGCCAAACGTAGTTAAAAAGATCGGCCAAAGACCGACGATGTCCGGTATCGATGCTGATATAGACACTCATGCCGGAGCGTAAAATGGGTGCGCCCGGTTTGCTCATGAGTGCGATCTTCACCTTAACTGCTGCACGACCTTGACCCAATTGCCGCTCGAATTTTGTGCCGGCAGCACCGAGAATTCCGAGCTGCTGGCCGGGCTGATGCTCACCACCGTTCCCGACCAGACCTGTCCGGGATAAGTATCGACCGTCACCTCGACGTGATTACCCGGCCTGACGTAAGTGAGATCGGTTTCTTTCATCTGCGCTGTGACCCGAACCTGATTATCGGAAACCAGCGCTATCGCGCCGGTCTGGGTCAGAGCCGCCGTCTGTGCCACCAAATAGGTGCCCGGCTGTAGCGCGTCGACCTGCGTCACGACCCCGGAAAACGGCGCGCGCACGGAGGCGTGGTCAAGCTGACGCTGCGCCTCGTCGACCTGCGCCTTGGCCTGTCGGTAGAGCGGGTGCTCCGCGACCGGAATGTTCGGATTTCCGGCGGCTTCGCGAGTTCAACTTGCACCTGCTGCTGCAGCGAGACGAGCTTGTTCCTGTCGAGTTGCAACGTATAGCGCGCTTGATCGTAGGTCTGGCGAGCGATGGTGTCGCCGGGGACCAGCGCGGCGTCGCGGTCGAATGTAACCTGGTCGAAGGCGACTTGCGCCTGCTGTGCGGCGACATTGCTCAGCGTCACCTGATAGTTGGATTTCATCGATTGGACGGCGGAGCGCGACCTCGTACAGATTGGCGTGGGCATTCTGGAGCGCGATCTGGTACTGTAATGGGTCGAGCTGGAACAGAATTTGGCCGGCCTTGACGACCTCGCCTTCGTGCACGTCGACCTTGGTGACGATGCCCGAAACATCGGTTGTCACCTGCGCCTTAGCGTATTCGATATAGGCATCGTCGCTTGACGCATAGCGGCCGCCGCGCAGCCAGTACGTGAATGAGCCGATGGCGACAACAAGAATGCCGGCAGCCATGAGAGCGAGTTGTAGCGATGGGCGCCAGCGTGCTTTTGCCGTCGCGTGGAGGTCGGGTGCTGGCGTGACCGGCGCCGTTGGCGGCGAAAGCGCGTCCACGGGAGCTCTGACCTGCGGCGCTTCGGCGCGGCTTTGGTAGCGTGCGGCGTCGTGGCGTTCGAATTCGACCATGTCATCGCCGGAGAGTTCACTGATTTCACCTTTGCTCATGGGTGTTCACTCGGCCGGTACGGATTGCACTGGCGGCGTGGCCGCGCCACTGCGCCGCCGGCGTCCCAGTTGCTGCAGCCAGGTGTTGACTTTGTCGAGATAGAGAAACACGACCGGCGTAGTGTAGAGCGTCAGCGCCTGGCTCAGAATGAGGCCGCCGACCATGGAATAGCCGAGCGGCTGGCGGAGTTCAGAACCGGTGCCGTGGCCGAGCATCAACGGCAGCCCGGCCAGCAGCGCCGCCATGGTCGTCATCATGATCGGCCGAAAGCGCAGCAGACAGGCCTCGCGAATTGCTTCAAGCGGTGAAAGCCCGCGCTCGCGCTGGCCCGCAATGGCGAAGTCGACCATCATGATGCCGTTCTTCTTGACGATGCCGATCAGCAGGATGACGCCAATCAGCGCAATCACGCTGAAATCGAATCCAAACAGCATCAGCATCTGCATAGGCGCTGCACCTGGCCGACGGCAATGTGGAGAGTATGGTCAGTGGGTGGATGTAGCTTTCGTAGAGCATGCCGAGAATGATATAGATGACGATGATCGCCGCGCCGACCAGCACAGGCTCGCTGGTCAGCGAATCCTGGAACGCCTGCGCGTTTCCCTGGAACGTGCCAGTGAGCGAGGCCGGCACGCCCATGCCGGTCTCTGCCTGTTCGATCGCGGTGACGGCCTGACTTAGCGCCACGCCGTCGGCGAGATTGAAGCTCAGCGTCACCGCCGGGAACTGCCCCTGGTGATTGATCGACAAGAATGTGGTCGGCGCCGTCGTCCATTTAACCAACGTGCTCAGCGGGACTTGCTGGTCGGTCAACGGCGACTTGATAAAAATATGGTCCAGCGCGTGCGGCGAATTCTGCATTTGCGGCAGCACTTCCATGATGACGTGGTAACTGTTCACCTGGGTGAAATACTGGGCGACCTGGCGCTCGCCGAAGGCATCGTCGAGCGTGTCATCGATCAGTTGCGGTTGGATGCCGAAGCGTGCCGCTTGATCGCGATCGATGGTCAGCGTCAGCGTGGCGCCGCCGATTTGCTGGTCGGTGGCGACACCAGTGAGCTGCGGCAGCATCTTTAGTTTGGCGAAGATCTTCGGCGCCCATAGGTTTAGCTCGTCGAGATCGGCGTCTTGCAGCGTGTATTGGAATAGCGAGCGGCTAGGCCGGCCGCCGACGCGGATATCCTGCGCGGGCTGGAGAAAGAGTGCGGCGCCTTCGACCTTAGCGAGTTTCGGCCTTAACCTGGCAATCACCTGGAGCGCCGAAGTGGTGCGGACTCCGAATCGGCTTGAGGGTGATGTACATGCGGCCGTTGTTCTGCGTTTGGTTGCCGGTGGCGCCGACGAGCATGGCGACGCTTGCAACCGCCGGGTCGCTCTGCACGATGCGGCCGAGCGCCAATTGCCGTTGCTCCATCGCGGCAAAGGAAATGTCCTGCGCGGCTTCAGAGGTGCCGATGATGAGCCCGGTATCCTGGGTGGGAAAGAAGCCCTTGGGGATGACGTAAAAGAGGTATCCCCGGACAGAGCCACTGTCGCCAGGAAAATGCCAAGCGTGACGCGACGATAGTGCAGCGCGACGTCAAGGCTGTGCCGGTATCCAGTGAGCATCGCTTCGAACACGCGCTCGGTGATCATATAGATCCGGCCGTGGTAAAAATCTTCCTTGTTGACGCAGGAAGCGCGCGGCCATCACCGGTGTAAGCGTCAGCGCGACGAAGGCCGAAACGGCAATGGTCATTGTCACCGTGATGGCAAATTCACGAAATATGCGGCCGACGATGCCGCCCATCAGCAGCAGCGGGATGAACACCGCAACCAGCGACAGGCTGATCGACAGGATGGTGAAGCCGATCTCGCTGGAGCCCTTGAGTGCGGCTTGCAGCGGGCTCAAGCCTTCTTCGAGATACGTGCCGCTGGATATTTTCCAGCATGACAATGGCATCGTCGACGACGAAGCCGACCGCAATCGACAACCCCATCAGCGAC
>CAWGFC010000004.1:0-522127 GCA_963821785.1 uncultured Alphaproteobacteria bacterium
ACCGAGGCAAAGCGGACATGTGGCAAGCTAATCCTCAGCCTGCGTGTTGTCCCGCAAGTGACCGGCACGAATAATATTCTGCTAGCGATTGATCTCTTCTTGCACCTCGCGCATCTGCCATTCCGGGACCTGGCGTGCAGCCCGTGCGCTCACCAGCGCGTCGAGTGGCGGTAGGGCGGCGAGGTTTTCAAGCACAAGGGCAATCATCGAAGTCTTTCCTTATTATTGTTACGCTTAACCGGCGGCTGCGCGAATGCTGTCGCGCTCAGGCCTGCACGGCATGCCGATCACGTGGTCTG
This sequence comes from uncultured Alphaproteobacteria bacterium, assembly GCA_963821785.1. Taxonomy (GTDB): domain Bacteria; phylum Pseudomonadota; class Alphaproteobacteria; order Rhizobiales; family Xanthobacteraceae; genus Pseudolabrys. Next base: position 300 of record CAWGFC010000004.1, read on the forward strand.
CATAGTCTTCGCAGACTTGTTGCATGACGAGAGCGACTTCGGCCTTCGTCTCGTTGGTCAACTCAACCAGCGGGAGGCGGACTTTGGGCAACATGAGGCCAAGGAGGCTCGACGCGTATTTGAGCGGAGCCGGACTGGTTTCCCGGAATAGCACAGCGGTCAATTTCGCGACCGGAATTGCCCAGCGCTGCGCGCTGACGATCTGTCCCTGCCGGCAAGCCAAAAACATATTCCGGCACAATCCAGGCGCGACGTTGGACGTGACGGAAATGCAACCATCGCCGCCCTGCGAAATGAAGGCTAACGCGGTCGCATCGTCGCCTGTGAGAAGTCTAAAATCCCGCCCCAGGAGCGACCTCAACCGCGCCGGCCGGCTCATATCGCCGGTGGCGTCCTTGAGCCCGATGATATTTGGCAGTTCGGCCAACCGGGCAATCGTTTCATCGGCAAGGCCGCACACGGTTCGCGACGGCACGTCATAGAGGATGATCGGCAATCCGCTCGATTGAGCGATAGCGCGAAAATGCTCACTCAAACCAGTTTGAGTCGGCTTGTTGTAATACGGCACGACCGACAAGATGGCGTCGGCTCCTGCCGCCTCGGCGTCCCTCGTCAATTCGATGGCGTGAGCGGTCGAATTCGACCCGGCGCCCGCGATCACCGGCACCCGGCTGCGCGCGGCGGCAACCGCGATTTGAATAAGCGTGAAATGTTCGGCGGGCCTTAGCGTAGGTGCTTCGCCGGTGGTTCCGCAGACAACAAGCGCAGTAGCGCCGGCCCGGATCTGGCGCTCGCAGAATTGTTCGAATGCCGCGACGTCGATATTGCCGTCGTCGCCAAACGGCGTCGGCAGGGCAGGCGCGTAGCCCGAAAGCTTTGAAACGTGGCGGCCGATGGTGATCATTGTCGTTTCCTCAAGCCATCTGCCGCATTTGTGGGGCGTTGGATGGCGATTGCGGTATGCGTCGTCAGAAAGCCGACTTGGCGGCGAGGACAGCGAGCCAAGTGGCAAGCCGCAGGACGATCGTCGCGGCGAAAGCGGTGGTGAAGAGTCCGAGCAAGAGAGCAGCCGGATGGGCGCGTTTCGCCACCGCAGCGGCGCATGCCGCCGTACGGTGCGCAAGTTGCGACACGATCCGCTTTGCGGGGGCAATGTGGGCGACGAATGGATTTCCCTTGTTCTCGACGTCGAGTTCGAAGCGTTCGGATAGAAACATTATGGCGCAGCCTACGGGCTGAGCGCTGCTTTTGGCGAACCGCAGAGCCGACCTCTTGTGCAGGAAAGTGCCACCAATTTGCCCATCGGACTCGCGCGCAACCCAGAACCCATCTTCATTCCGTCCGATGAAAAATAGTGGAATTGCTTCACCGAGAATTTCAGCACTAGGCCGCGGTGGCAGTTTCGTTAGCCCCACAACGTGGGCGCCACAATCGTTTCGCTCACCACTAGCCCGGCGCCACTGTGGATGCGAATTGTCGGCGCCGTATGGCGCCACGATAGTTGGTGTTCCAAACAATGTCGGGAGCTCGGGCGCATTGCCCGATAGCTTTGAGACGTGACGGCCGATGGTGACCATCGTCGTTGCCTTAGGCCACCTGTCGCATTGGTTCGATGTCTGATGGCTGGCTATTTTCTGCACCAGCTTTGCGGCTCATATCGAGCTCGAAAATTCCCGGGACCATAATGACTGCTTGCGGCCGATTGCCATTTTCAAACATTGCAAACTTGAGTGCTTCGGCGCGATTGACGAAAAGTCCACCGCATATGCCTTGCCGGTCTTGAACGACCCAATTTCCCCGGCTGTCTTTTCCGATCATGAAGAGCGGAATTCGCATACTCGGTTCGGGGGAGGGAGGCTCGACATGTTTCATAACACTTCTCCTTCACGATGAGCGGTTGCTTTCCGACAAGTCGTCTAAGGGTGGAAATGGAGCGGTAGCCAGATCGCCAGCCGGAGCGCGATCGTGGCGGCGACAAGGGCTGCACAGCCCCCGAGCACGACGATTGCCGGGTAGACTTGATTGGCCGTCGCGGCGATCCAGCGGCCCACGCGCGACCACTGTTTGCTCATGGCCGAAGGCTGCGTGGCCCGGGCTTCGACTTGCGGTTCATTCCAGTGGCGAGCGAGCATTGTCATGACCAATCTCCGCGCGTTGTCTGTCTAACGGATGATCGGCAGATCGTCGTCGTTCTTCGACGAGTGCCTGTAGCGGTTGCGATAAAGCTCGGCCTCGATCGCCGCCTTGTGCATGCGCGCTTCGGCGGTGACCTCAACGACGTGCGTGAGCAGTCTGGTGCCGCTCCTGATAGCCTTGCGCAGGAAACTGACGACCGCCGACACGGGGGAGCCAAGCGCTGCATTTTTCCGCTGTGCCATGACCGACATTTTTGCCTCCTCTAGAGGCGAACTGATGCCAGCCGGCCGTGGCCGCGAAGCCGCTTCCGGCGCACAGGCTTGGCCTTCGCGCCACCGAGGTGCGAGAGGCCGATGATGGAGCCGATCAGCATGAACAGCATGATGAGCTTGAGGTGTTCGACAAAAAGGGCAGTCATCGAAGTCTCTCTTTGTTGTTTTTGCGGAGGCCTATCTGGCCACCGTGCGCGCAATGTGTGGAGTGCCGCGTAGGAATTCGATTGGGAAATCAATGCGTGGTTATAAACGCGCCATAAAGACCGGGTTTTGTGACAGGCGATAAAACCGCCGGCAGCGATCTTTATTTCTTCTTGATGCAGAGCAATGACATTCCGCATCGTTTATTTATGGCTCGCAACCTAGTTGGAAGCTCGCTCCGAACCAATTGAAAGGGAGCACTCCATGCTCGACGTCATCATGCTCGCTATGGCTTTTGCCTTCTTCGCGCTGGCGATCGGCTACGGCTACGCCTGCGACCGGCTCTAAAGGGGGCTGCCATGATTTTTGACTATTCGCTCGCCGGCCTCGTGACCGCGGGGCTGCTGTTCTACCTCACCTACGCTCTGCTGCGGCCCGAGCGGTTCTAGCGCGCTTGATTCGAAAAACCGGCGACTGGTTTTCGGAAACGATCATGCGTCAAAAGAGAGATGTGCCATGACTGCGATTGGCTGGATTCAAATCCTGCTTTACTGCGCCATCATCGTCGCGATCACGCCGGTGCTCGGCGGCTATATGACGCGCGTCTTCAACGGCGAGCGCACCTTCCTTTCGCCGGTGCTGCGGCCGGTCGAAGCCGCGATCTACTGGGCCGGCGGCGTCGACGAGAAGCGTGAGCAGCATTGGCTCACGTACGTGGTCGGCATGCTGCTCTTCCACGCCGGCGGCTTTCTCATTCTTTATGTGATCCTGCGCTTGCAGGACGTGCTGCCGTTCCAGTCGCAGCTCAACCCGGCCGGGCAATCGGCCGTGGCGCCCGACCTCACGTTCAATACGGCGGTCAGCTTCATCACCAACACCAACTGGCAGAACTACGGCGGCGAAGGCACGATGTCGTACCTGTCGCAGATGCTCGCCCTGGCGCATCAGAACTTCTTGTCGGCGGCGACCGGCATCGTGCTCGCGCTCGTGCTCATCCGCGGCTTTGCGCGTGCATCGATGAAGACGATCGGCAACTTCTGGGTCGATATTACCCGCTGCACGCTCTACATCCTGCTGCCGATCTGCATCGTGTTCACGCTGTTTCTCGTCTGGCAGGGCATCCCGCAGACGCTCGGCCCCTATGTCGACGCCACCACGCTGGAAGGCGCCAAGCAGACCATTGCGGTCGGCCCGGTCGCCTCGCAGGTCGCGATCAAGATGCTCGGCACCAATGGCGGCGGTTTCTTCAACGCCAACGCCGCGCATCCGTTCGAGAACCCGACCGCGCTATCGAACTATCTGCAAATCATCTCGATCTTCGCGCTCGGGGCCGCGCTCACCAACGTGTTCGGTCGCATGGTCGGCAACCAGCGCCAGGGCTGGGCCATTCTCGCCGTCATGGGCGTGCTGTTCATCGCCGGCGTCGCCGTCTGCTATTGGGCCGAAGCGCACGGCAATGACATTCTCAACGCGATGGGGCTGACCGGCGGCAACATGGAAGGCAAGGAGGTTCGCTTCGGCGTCGTCGCCTCGGCGCTGTTTGCGGTGATCACCACCGCGGCCTCCTGCGGCGCCGTCAACGCCATGCACGACTCGTTCACCGCGCTTGGCGGCATGATCCCGCTGATCAACATCCAGCTTGGCGAAATTATCGTCGGCGGCGTCGGCTCTGGCCTCTACGGCATGCTGCTGTTCGTCGTGGTGTCGATCTTCATCGCCGGCCTGATGGTCGGCCGCACGCCGGAATATGTCGGCAAGAAGATCGAGGCCAAGGAGGTCAAGATGGCCATGCTCGCCATCCTGGCCATGCCGCTGATGATGCTCGGCTGGACAGCGGTCGCCGCGGTCAACCCACAGGCGTTGCCGCAGCTCGGCAACAGCGGACCGCACGGTTTCTCGGAGATTCTCTATCTCTACACCTCGAGTACCGGCAATAACGGTTCGGCCTTCGCCGGCATTACGGCCAACACGATGTTCTTCAACATCACCGGCGCCGTTGCGATGTTCGTCGGCCGCTTTTTCATGATCATCCCGGCCATGGCGATCGCCGGTTCTCTGGTGGAGAAGAAATCTGTTCCGCCGTCGGCCGGCACGTTCCCGACCACCGGTGGCCTGTTCGTCGGTCTCGTCGTCGGCGTCATCCTGATCGTCGGCGGCCTCACGTTCTTCCCCGCGCTCGCGCTCGGCCCCATCGTCGAACAGCTCGCGATGACCGCGGGCACGGTGTTCTGATCGGATTCATTTGGAGTTACGGCAATGGATACTTCCAAACTGCGCAAACGGATGCCTGTTTCCACGCTCTTCGACCCGAAGATCGTGATGCCGGCGATCGGCCAGGCTTTCGTCAAGCTCAACCCGGCCACTCTGATGAAGAATCCGGTGATCTTTGTGCTCGAGGTCGTGACCGCATTGACCACCGTCTTGCTGGTGCGCGATATCGTGCAACACCACGCCGGCACGGGCTTCACCTTTCAGATCGTGCTCTGGCTGTGGTTCACCGTGCTGTTTGCCAATTTCGCCGAAGCGGTGGCGGAAGGGCGCGGCAAAGCGCAGGCCGACACGCTGCGCAAGACCCGCACCGAAACGCGCGCCAAGCGCATCCTGATGCCCAACAACTACGAGGTGTTTGAGGGCGTTTCGGCCGAAGACCTGCAGGCCGGCGATCTGGTGGTGTGCGAGGCCGGCGATGTCATTCCCGGCGACGGCGACGTCATCCAAGGCATCGCCTCGGTCAACGAGGCCGCCGTTACCGGCGAATCCGCGCCGGTGATCCGTGAATCCGGCGGCGACCGCTCGGCAGTGACCGGTGGCACCACGGTTATTTCCGACCGTATCGTCATTCGCATCACGTCTTCGCCCGGCTCGTCCTTCCTCGACCGCATGATCAAGCTGGTCGAAGGCGCCGAGCGGCAGAAGACGCCGAACGAGATTGCGCTGAACATCCTGCTGATCGGCCTGACCATCATCTTTGTGTTCGCGACCGCGACCATCCCGAGCTATGCCGCCTATGCCGGCGGGGCGATCTCTGTCGTCATTCTGGTGGCTCTGTTTGTGACGCTCATTCCGACCACCATCGGCGCGCTGCTGTCGGCTATCGGCATTGCCGGCATGGACCGTCTGGTGCGCTTCAACGTATTGGCGACATCCGGGCGCGCGGTCGAAGCGGCCGGCGACGTCGATACGCTGCTGCTCGACAAGACAGGCACCGTCACCTTCGGCGATCGTTTGGCGACCGAGATCATTCCGGTCCCCGGCGTCACCGAGCGCGAAGCGGCCGAGGCCGCGCTGCTTGCCAGCGATGCCGACGAGACGGCGGAAGGCCGTTCCATCATCACGTTGATGCAGGAAAAATATGGCGCGAAGCGCGAGGGAGCCCCGGCTGGCGCCAAATTCATCGCGTTCTCGGCGACAACTCGGATGTCGGGGGTCGATGTCGGAACCCGAAAAATCCGTAAAGGCGCCGTCGATTCCGTGCTCAAATTCGCGCGCGAGCAAGCCGGACAGAATATTCCCGAGCCGCCCGCGTTCCGCGCGGCAGTGGACAAGATCGCCCGCTCGGGCGGCACCCCGCTCGGGCTGGTCGAGGGTGGCCGTATCCTCGGTGTCATCCATCTGAAAGACGTGGTGAAGCCCGACGTGAAGGACCGCTTCGCCGCGCTACGCCGCATGGGCATCAAGACCGTGATGATCACCGGCGACAATCCGGTGACGGCCGCGGCAATCGCCTCGGAAGCCGGCGTCGACGATTTCATCGCCCAGGCAACGCCCGAGGACAAACTGCGCTACATCCGCAGCGAACAGACGCACGGGCGGCTGATTGCCATGTGCGGCGATGGCACCAATGACGCGCCGGCGCTGGCGCAGGCCGACGTCGGCGTCGCCATGCAGACCGGCACGCAGGCCGCGCGCGAGGCCGGCAACATGGTCGATCTCGATTCCGATCCGACCAAGCTGATCGAGGTAGTGGAGATCGGCAAGCAGTTGTTGATGACGCGCGGCGCGCTGACCACGTTCTCGATCGCCAATGACGTGGCGAAGTATTTCGCCATCATCCCGGCGATCTTCCTGACGTTCTACCCGCAGCTGGCCGTGCTCAATATCATGCAGCTGGCCACGCCGCAGAGCGCGATCCTGTCGGCGATCATCTTCAACGCGCTCATCATCATCGCGCTCATTCCGCTGGCGTTGAAAGGCGTCGCCTATCGCGCGATCGGCGCCGGCGCGCTGCTGCAACGCAATTTGCTGGTCTACGGCCTGGGCGGCATCGTGCTGCCGTTTATCGGCATCAAGGCAATCGACCTCCTGGTCAACGCCTTGCACTTGGTCTGAGGAGAATTAGTCATGCTCAAAGAAATCCGCCCTGCCATCATCCTGGTCGTCGTCCTGACCGCGATCACTGGCTTGGTTTACCCGCTGGTCATGACCGGGATTGCCGGCGTGATCTTCCCGTACCAGGCGCAAGGCAGCCTGATCGAGAAAAACGGCAAGGTCGTCGGCTCCGCCCTGATCGGACAGGTGTTTGCCGACGACAAATATTTCCACGGCCGGCCGTCGGCGACCAATGCGCCGGATCCCAAGGACGCGACCAAGACCGTCGACGCGCCCTACAATGCCGTGAACTCGATGGGTTCGAACCTCGGCCCGACCAGCAAGGCACTGGTCGACCGCGTCAAAGCCGATGTCGACAAGCTGAAGAAGGAGAACCCGGGAGCGGCGATCCCGGTCGATCTGGTCACCACCTCGGGCAGCGGCCTCGACCCGGATATCTCGCCGGAAGCGGCGCTTTTCCAGGTGCCGCGAGTGGCGAAGGCCCGCGGCCTGCCGGCTGAGCGCGTCCGGGCCCTGGTCGAAAGCCAGGTCGAGGGACGCACCCTCGGCCTGTTGGGAGAGCCTCGGGTCAACGTGCTCAAGCTCAATCTCGCGCTCGACGGCCTGAAGTCTTAAGCGAGTGATCAATCCCCGTGTACTACCCGTCCCGGAGCGAGCCCGGGACGGGTTTTTTCTGTAGTATGCGCTAGAGGAGCCGTATGCCTGGCGACGAAGCGCAAAGAGCCTCGCCCGATGCCTTGCTTGCTCTCGCCAAGAAAGAGGGGCGGGGGCACCTGAAGATATTTCTCGGCGCCGCCCCCGGCGTCGGCAAGACCTTTGCCATGCTCACCGCCGCGCAAGCCGAGAAGGCGGGCGGGCGCGACGTGGCCGCCGGGCTGATCGAGACGCATGGCCGCCGCGAAACAGAACGTTTGGTCGAGGGCTTCGAGGTTCTGCCGCGCAGGCCGATCATCTACCGCAACCAGGTGATGAAGGAATTCGATCTCGACGCCGCGCTGGCGCGCAGGCCGAGTCTGTTGCTGGTCGACGAATACGCGCACACCAACGTGCCGGGCAGCCGCCATCCCAAGCGTTGGCAGGACATCGACGAAATTCTCGCCGCCGGCATCGACGTGTGGACCACGCTCAACATCCAGCACCTGGAAAGCCTCAACGACGTGGTGCTGAAGATCACCAAGGTGCGGGTGCGCGAGACTGTGCCCGATACGGTGTTCGACAAGGCGGACGAGATCATCCTGGTGGACTTTCCGCCCGACGAACTGCTCAAGCGCCTGGCGGAAGGAAAGGTCTATGTTCAGGATACCGCCGCCCGCGCCGTCGAAAGTTTTTTCAAACCGCAAAACCTGACCGCCTTACGCGAACTGGCGTTGCGCCGTGCCGCCGAACGCATCGACGCCGATCTCATTTCCCGCATGCAGGCCCATGCGATCGAGGGACCATGGGCGGCCGGCGAGCGCATTCTCGCCTGCATCGGGCCGGATACGATTTCACCGACAGTGGTGCGCACCGCCAAGCGCCTCGCCGACCTGATGGACGCGCCCTGGCTCGCGGTCACCGTCGAGCGGCCGGGCACGAACCTCGACGATGCCGCGCGCCAAAGGCTGGACGAGGCGATGAAGCTCGCCGAGGCGCTCGGCGCCGAGACGCAGACCTTGACCGGCAGCGACCTTCCCGCGGAGCTGCTGCGGTTCGCCAAATTCGAGAACGTCACCCAGATCGTGATCGGCCGCTCGCATGGCGGTTTCTTCAGCGAGCTGCTGCGCCGCTCGTTGCCGCACGAGCTGGTGCGCCGGACGCAGGACATAGCCATCCATCTGGTGACCCGGCAGACCGATACGGCTTCGCCCGTACGGCTTCGGCGCCGCGCCGGATTCGCGTTGCAACCGTTGCCGTTCCTCTATGCGACGCTCGCGATCGGTGCGGCGCTGGGGATTGGCGAAGGTTTGACCGCGCTGACGCCGATCCCGAATTTGTCGATGCTATTCTTGGTGGCCGTATTGTTGGTCGCCGTGAATTTCGGCATCTGGCCTGCGATCTATGCCTCGATGCTGTCGTTTGTCGTGTACAATTTTTTCTTCATTCCGCCGCTCTACACCTTCACCATTGCCGAGCCTTATGAACTGCTGGCGCTGGTCATTTTCCTGATCGTGGCGGTTATCACCTCGGCGCTTGCCGGCCGCGTGCGCGAGCAGGCGACGGTTTCGGCCAGCCGCATGCGGGCGATGCGGCGGCTCTATGAATTCACCCGTCGTTTGTCGGGCTTGGCGTCGTTCGACGCGGTGGCCGAAGGCGCTGCCAGTGAAATCCACGCCAGCCTCGGCCGCGCCGTGGTGGTGCTGTTGGAACATGACGGCGATTTGGCGCTGATCGCTGCCTGGCCGCCGGAAGACGCGCTCGACGCAGCACCAATGACGGCGGCGCGTTGGGCCTTCAAGCATGGCGAGCCGGCCGGCGCCGACACCAGCACGCTGCCGATCGTACCGTGGTACTTCGTGCCCCTTCGGATCGGCGACAAGACGCTGGGCGTGATCGGCGTTGCCAAGCCGGAAGGGATGACGCCGCTCGATTCGGAGGCGCGTGCGTTGCTCGACGCTTTATCGGAGCAAACTGCCGCGGCGCTGGAGCGCGCCTCGCTCGCGCGCGACATGGTGAGCGCCAAAACCGCGACCGAAACCGAACGGATCCGCAATACGCTGCTGGCCTCGATTTCACACGATTTTCGCACGCCGCTGTCGTCGATCCTCGGTTCGGCGACCAGTCTCATCGACTATGGCGATAAGCTCGGTACCGCGGCTAAGAAGGACCTGCTGCTGCAAATCAAGCAGGAAACGGAGGGGCTCGATGAGATGGTGCGCAACCTTCTCGCCATCACCCGGATCGATGCGGGAGCATTGGAACTGCGGCGCGACTGGATCGACTTGCGCGAAATCGTTGATCGCGTCACCAACGCTGCCCGGCGGCGCGGCACGCGCCAACGGATCGAAATCTCGTTGCCCGCCGATCTGCCGCTGGTGCGCGCGGACGCCACTCTGGTCGAGCAGGCGATCGGCAACGTGATTGGCAATGCGATTGTCCATACCCCGCCGGAGACCAGCGTCCTGGTGGATGCGATGATTGGCCCGGAGAAGATCGAGTTGCGTGTCACCGATGACGGCCCCGGTATTCCGGCGCAGGCGCTGCCGCAAATATTCGAAAAATTCGTCAAGGCCGATACGACGCAAGCCGACGGCGGCCGCGGGACCGGACTCGGGCTCGCGATCGCTAAAGGCATCGCCGAGGCGCATGGGGGCTCGATCGCCGCCGAGAGCCCGCATACTGACGGCCGAGGGACACGCATCGTATTGAGGTTACCGCGCCCGGACGTGCCGGCATGAGCGCAAAAACGCAAGTTCTGGTCGTGGATGACGAGGCCGCAATTTTGCGTTTTCTCAAACCGGCATTGGAGGCCAACGGCTATGAGATGACCAGCGCCGGCACTGTCGCTGAGGCGACCAAGCGCATTGCCGCCGAATCCCCTGATATCGTTCTGCTCGATCTCGGGTTACCCGATGGCGACGGCAAGGACGTCATCCGCCGCGCGCGCGAATGGTCGGACGTGCCGATCATCGTCCTGTCGGCGCGCGAACGCGAGACCGAGAAGATCGAAGCGTTTGATCTGGGCGCCGACGACTATGTCAACAAGCCGTTCAACGTCGGTGAACTGCTGGCGCGGATGCGCACCGCCTTACGCCACCGCATGCAGCGCAAGGCCGAAATTCCACTACTGCGCGTCGGCAATCTGGAAGTCGATGCCGTCCGCCATCGCGCGACCCGCGCAGGCGTGGAATTCAAGCTGACACCGAAAGAATTTGAGTTGCTATCGTTTCTTGCCCGCCACGCCGGACGCGTGGTCACCCATAAGCAAATTCTAACGGCGGTTTGGGGACCAGCGCATACCGAGGATACCCAATATCTTCGCGTATATGTGGGTCAACTTCGGCAGAAGGTCGAAGAGCATCCCGACGACCCCCGGATTATTCTTACCGAGCCGGGAATTGGATATCGGATTGCTGAGAATTAACGGCTGCGTCGGCTCTGACGGGAATGTCCGTTATTGGCGGTGGGTTCAACCGGTCACTGCAACACCGCTCGTAGTCTATCGGCAGGCGCTTCAGTCGGCCCTTCAGGATGAGGCCGAGCCCGGCCGCCACGCCATCCGGTTCACCGGCTTGCCCGATACCGGGTTCTTATCCTCGCCGGAATAGACGAAGCCGTACTTTTCATAGAAGCGGATGGCGCGGGCGTTGTCCTTGTTGACCAGGAGTTCGAGGCCGCGCGGCGACAGGCGCTTGGCCTCCTCAAGCAGCATGAGCGCGACGCCGCCGCCCCAATGTTCGGGCGCTACCACGATCTGGTCGAGATACATCGTCTTGAGGTCGACGGTGACGAAGCCGACCAGCGCTTTACCCGTTTGGATTTCCGCTTGCGCGGGATTGAACAGAGTATGGAGCACTTCCGCCACGACGATTTTCGCGACCGGCGCCAACTCGTTGCGCCAGCGCTCGCGCCACCAGGGAACGCGTTCGGTGAAATTGAGATGCGGATAATGCTTCTGCCAGGTGCGCCGCCAAAGCTCGATCGCCGCGTCTTCGTCGGCGGTGGAGTAGGGGCGCAGGGTGATCTTCGCGCTCACCGTTCGGTCAGCTTGAACTCGATGCGACGGTTACGCCGGTAGGCGTCCTCGGTGGTGCCGGTGTCGATCGGCTGGAACTCGCCGAAGCCGGCGGCGACCAGGCGCTGCGGCGCGACGCCCTTGGCGATGAGATACTGCACCACCGCGATGGCGCGCGCCGCCGACAGGTCCCAGTTCGACTTGAATTGTCCGCCGGTGATCGGCCGTACGTCGGTATGGCCGTCGACGCGCAGCACCCAGGCGATGTCGGCGGGGATCTGCTTCTCGAGCTCGGCGAGTGCGCTCGCCACTTTATCGAGCTCGGCCTGCGCGTCCGGCTTGAGATCGGCCTTACCGGTATCGAAGAATAGTTCCGATTGCAGCACGAAGCGGTCGCCGACCACGCGCACATCGGGCCGATTGCCGAGGATCTGGCGCAGTTTGCCGAAGAAGTCGGAGCGGTATTGCGACAGCTCTTTCACTTTGTTCGCCAGCGCCAGATTGAGCCGCTGGCCGAGATCGGCGATTTTGTTCTGCGATTCCTTGTCCTTCTTTTCGGAAGCATCGAGCGCGGCCTCGATGGCGGCGAGTTGCCGGCGCATGGCCGCGATCTGCTGGTTGAGAATTTCCACCTGCGCCAGCGCGTGCGAGGAGATCTTCTTTTCGCTGTCTAGTTGGCCGGTAAGCTCGCCGATCTTGCCTTGCGCAGCGGTGGCTCCCGCGCCGGCGCCGGCGGCGAGTCCCTTGTATTTGTCGCGCTCGCTCTCGGCACCGGCAAGCGAGGCGCGCAGCTGGGCGAGCTGGTCCTCGAGATTGGCCTTGCCGGTTTTCTCCATCGACAACAGCTCGGTGAGCTGGGCGATCTGCGCGTTCAGCCGGGTGAGCGCGGTATCTTTGCCGGCGACTTCCTGCTGCAAGTAGAACTGCACCACCACGAACACGGTGAGGATGAAGATGATGCTCAGGATCAGCGTCGACAGCGCGTCGACGAAGCCGGGCCAGTAGTTCATGCCGCTGTCGCCGCGGCGGGTGCGGGCCAGCGCCATGCTACTTCACTTTCTTGCGCATGATCTTGTCCGAAAACCGGTTCCCACTTTTCGGAATCATGCGCTACCGATCCACTTTCTCGCGCGCGATGATCTCCAACAGCCGCTTGATCTCGCGCTGCTGGTCCGCCTGGCTGTCGACCCAGTCGCGGATCATCTGCTGCTCGGTGCGCATGTGCTGCACCAGGCCTTGAATCGCCTCCGCCAGACTGGACATAGCGTTGGTGGCGTTCTTGCCGGCGCCGCCCTCGCTGAGCGCTTCGCGCATGCGGTCGATGGCCGAGCGTACCTCGGTGGTGCCGCCGGCGGCGACGATCGGCTCGGCCGCCTGGTCGTAGACCGTGGTGGAGAGCCAATCTTCCAGTTCGGTATAGAAGCGGTTTTGCGCCTGGCTCGATTGCAGGTCGAGAAAGCCAAGAACAAGCGAACCGGCGAGGCCGAACAGCGAAGAAGAAAACGAAATTCCCATGCCGGAAAGCGGCGCGGCAAGGCCGTCGCGCAGCGAGTCGAACATGCTGCCGGCATCGCCGCCGGCTTTCAGGCCCTGAATCACGCCGCCGACCGAGCTGACGGTCTCGATCAAACCCCAGAAAGTGCCGAGCAGGCCGAGGAACACCAAGAGGCCGGTCATGTAGCGAGAAATATCGCGCGCCTCGTCGAGGCGGGTGGCGATCGAATCGAGAATGCCGCGCATCAGTTGCGCCGACATCGCCATGCGGCCGATACGGCTGCCGAGGATCGCCGCCATCGGCGCCAGCAGCACCGGCGGCCGGTCGACCGCGAGGCCGGGATCGGCCAGGCGGAAATTATTGACCCAGGCGATCTCGGGATAGAGGCGGATCACCTGGCGCAGGCACAGCGCGATGCCGATGACCAGGACGAAGATGATCACCGAGTTCAGGCCGGGATTGGCCATGAAGGCCACTTCGATCTGCTTGTGCAGCAGGAAGGCGACCAGCCCGCCGAGTACGACGAACACCAGCATCCGCAACAGAAAGATGCGGGGCGACGACAGTTTGAGTGGATCGAGTTCTTTTGCCATGGGCTCGATGCATCAACGCCGGCCGGGCCGGCCCGGCTCAATATGGCACAGACCCGTGACAAGGAAAAAGCGCCTGTGCCGGAGCCGCAGGATAGAGCGGCGGATTGAGTTCAAATTGCGGTCGGATTCAACCCTGGCCGGCAGCTTTCAGCACCCGCAGCAGCTCTTTCTGGATGGCTTCGTTGCCCGCGACAATATGGCCCTTGGCGAACATCTCAGCGCCGCCGTCACAGTCGGAAACGAAGCCGCCCGCCTCGCGCACCAGAATGGAGCCGGCCGCCATGTCCCAGGGCTTGATGTCGCGTTCCCAATAGCCGTCGAGCCGGCCGGCGGCGATCCAGGCGAGATCGAGCGCGGCGGCGCCGAAGCGGCGGAGCCCCGCGACTTGCGCCTGCATGGCGCCGGTTTCTCTGGCGGCGAGCGCGAGGTCGCCTCGGCCGATATGCGGCAGGCCGCATGCGATGATCGCGTCGGCAAGCCGCTTGCGGCCGGCGACGCGAATGCGCTGCTCGTTCATGAACGCGCCCTTGCCTTTTTCGGCGATGAACATCTCTTCGTTGGCCGGATTGTAGACCAGGCCGGCGATCACGCTGCCCTCGCGCTCGAGTCCGATCGCAATCGCGAACTGCGGAATGCCGTGTAGAAAATTTGTGGTGCCGTCGAGCGGGTCGACGATCCAGCGGTGCGAGGAGTCGGTGCCCTCGCGGCTGCCGCCTTCCTCGCCAAGAAAGCCGTAGCCGGGACGTGCCTTGGAAAGCTCCTGGTATAGCGTTTCCTCGGCGCGGCGGTCGGCGGACGAGACGAAATTCGCCGGTCCTTTGAGCGAGACCTGCAGCTTTTCGAGTTCGCCGAAATCGCGCTTGAGCGCGCGCGCCGTCTTGCGCGCGGCGGCGATCATGACGTTGAGCAAGGCGGAGTGGTGCATGGCGCGTGGGGTCTGCCCGCGTGCGGGCGCGCCGTCAAGAGCGCGGTGGCAGGGTAGACATCCACTTTTTAGCCGCCTTCTCGGCGGCGTCGCGCACCTGCTGCGGCTGCTTGGCGGCGAAGGCGTCGAGATCGGGATCGCTGTCGCCGCGAGCCTTGGAAATGATATGCCACTTGATCGCCTCGGTCGGGTCGGCCGGCATGCCGCGCCCGGCCATCAGCACACGCGCCAGCCGGTCCTGTGCGATCGCGCTGCCGCGCCGCGCCGCGATCAGCAAAAGCTTGGCGGCGGCAGTTTCATCCTTGGCGACGCCGGTACCGTTGAACTCGGCAATAGCGTATTCGACCATGGCATCGAGATTGCCGGCGACCGAGGCTAGGCCCATCAGCTGCGCGGCTTTGTTGAGATCCTTTGGCACGCCGCGGCCCTCTTTGTACATGGTGGCGAGCGCGTATTGGGCATCGGCGTTGCCGGCGGTGGCGGCCTGACCAAAAAGTTCGGCGGCACGTTTGAAGTCTTGCGGGAATTGCTGGCCCTGCAGATAGAGCAAGGCGAGGTTGTAGGCTGCGGCCGGATGACCGAGTTTGGCGGCAGCCGCCAGCAGACGGGCGGCTTCGTCCGAATTGCGCGGACCGGCGCGGCCTTGCAGATTGAACATCGCCAGCGCGAACATAGCGTCGCGGTCGCCATGCGCGGCGGCCATTTTGTACCAGTCCGCCGCTTTGTTGTCGTTTTGCGGCACGCCGAGCCCTTGCGCGTAAAGTTCGCCGAGCAGCGTCATGGCTGCGGGATCGTTCTGCTGCGCGCGCTTGGTGGCCTCGGTGAACGCGGTCAGATATTGGCCGCGTTGAAACGCGCCATAGGCGATATCGGCCTTACCGTCGTCCGCGTTGGCCGCCGGTGGCGGCACGGGCGGCGGGTTTTTTTTCGCGGGCTGCGCCAGGGCGGGTACCGCCAGGGCGACGAGCGCGCACAGCGCGGCGATGGTCCCGGCCCGCCGCGCCGTCATGCCGCGCTCTCCGGCAGGCGCAATTCTCCAGCCGCGCGGACGATCGTTGCCGCGACCGCGTCGGGGTCGCGCCACAGCCAGTCGCCGAGCGCGACAAAATCGGCGCCGGCTTTCGCCAGCGGCGCCACTTCGTCGAGCGAACCGGCATAAGCGATGCAAGGCAGTTCGAACACTTCCGCCCACCAGGCGACCCGCTCTTCGATCGCCTCCAGGCTCGGGCGTTTGCCGGCGGCGTCCGTCTCGCCGAACATCACATAATCGGCGCCGCCTTCGGCCGCGAGCATGGCGTCGTGGCGGGTGATGAGGCCGCCGACGCCCACCATGCGGTCAGGCTTGAGGCGTTCGATCGCTTCGTTGAACAACGTTATGCCGGTGCTGTGCGTGCCGTCGGCGCCGGCACGGGCGACCAGGTCAATATGGCCATCAATCAGCAGTGCCGCGCCTTTGTCCTGGACCAGGGGGCAGAGCGCTTTGGCGCAATTGATCTGCGCGCGTTCGTCGGCCTCGGCCAGACGCAACAGCACGGCGGCGATATCGCCTGCACCCAAAGCTGCGGCGAGCGAGCCGGAGAATGTCCGTGCATCCGCAACCACCGGCGTCACCAGGTAGAGGCGCGGGGCCGGGCGCGGGTCGGCTTGTTTGGGTCTCGATGCCATGTCGCACGCATGGTAGCGCAATCGGGCGGAAAGTTGACATGGGGGGCGAGTGCGCCGCTACCGCGATGACGCGGCCGCATGGACGCGCCGAAGCCTGCCGAGTAGAATCGGCCGCAAAGCCGACAAACAAAGCGGTTCGCACAAAGCCTTGGGGAGAGAATATGCGCAAACGCCTGTCGTTGCTGCTGCTGCTGTGCCTTGCCGCTACGCCACTCGCACCCGCCGCAGCGGCCGACTATCCGAGCCGCACCATCAAGATGGTGGTGCCGTTCGCACCCGGCGGTGGCACCGACGTGCTCGGCCGCATTATCGCCCAGCGCCTGTCTGAAAAATGGGGCCAGTCAGTGGTGATTGAAAATCAGCCTGGCGCGTCTGGCGGCGTCGGCACCAAGGCCTTCGTCAAGGCCGAGCCGGACGGCTACACGCTGTTGATGGCTTCGACCGGCGCACTGATGGCGGCCTCCGCGGCGCTCGCACCGGAAGGCCATTTCGACGTCAATAAATTCTTCGCACCGATCACCGTGGTAGCGGCGCCGCCTTATCTGCTGGTGGTCAATCCGAACGTGAAAGCCAATTCGGTCGCCGAGTTGATCGAACTCGCGCGCGAAAAGCCGAAAGCGCTGTCATTCGGTTCTTCGGGTATCGGCGCCGCCTCGCATCTGTCGGGCGCGCTGTTCGAGAAGGACGCGCATGTCGAATTGCTGCACGTACCCTACAAGGGCACCGGTCCGGCGGTCACCGATCTCCTGGGCGGTCGCATCGACATGATGTTCTCACCCTCGACCACGGTGCAAGCGCATGTTGCGGCCGGCAAACTCAAAGCCCTCGCCACCACCGGCGCCAAGCGCTCGAAATTCTTTCCCAACGTGCCGACCGTGGCGGAGAGCGGTTTGCCCGGCTATGCGTCGGTCGGCTGGTTCGGCTTGCTGGCGCCGGCGCATACGCCGAAGGACATCGTCGACAAGCTCAACAAGTCGGTGGTCGCGATCATGGGCGAAAAGGACGTGATCGACCGCATGGCCAAGCTCGGTGCCGAACCCGAGCCGCAAACACCCGACGAGTTCGCCCGCTTCATCGATGCCGACGTGGCGAAATGGACGAAGCTGGTGAACGAGGAGCACATCGTCATTCCCGGCGCGGGAAAGTAGATCGCGTCGGCTGCTTCAACTCGTCCAATGGGAGCGACCGAATATCACAGATGAGGCCCGTTATATCCGGCCTCGGCATCATCAAATTTATCATCAATACCCGTTATTGGACATTTCTACCCGAGGTTGCAATATTACACATCGGAAATGACCCCGAGGCAATCTCAATGAGCATTTTTGTCCAGCTGCCACCGGCTGATTACAGCCGGACGGCCTTCGATCAATTTCGGCCATTGCGCGGGGGATTCGATCTCGACAACGCCCGCGCCATGATGTGGATGTCGCAACTTGCCTATGAGACCGATGCCCCGCAGACGATTGCGGAGATTGCCCCGCTATGGAGCTTCAAGCCGATCGAGCAAGTGCGAGCGCATGCGCAGCTGATCGACACCCGCGCAATTGTCGGCGAACGAACCGATTGCATCGTCGTCGCGTTCGCCGGAACCGATCCCGCGCTCAGCAAGAATTTGATGACCGACGTGGACTGTCGGCTGACACCCAATGACACCCACGAAGGCTTCCAGGGCGCAATCGACGCGGCGTGGCCGCAAGTCGAAACGAAAATCACGGCGCTGGTCGAGGCGAGCCCGCGCCCGGTCTTTTTTACCGGCCATAGTCTCGGCGCGGCCTTGGCCGTTCTCGCCGCCGAGAAAGTGAAAGATGGAAATTTCCGCCCGTCCGCGATTTACACCTTTGGCATGCCGCGAGCGGGCGGCCGACTTTTCAAGACTCGTTACAACCGCAATCTCGGCGATTGCACCTATCGGCTTGTTTATGGCGGCGACACGGTTCCCTGCATCCCCGATTCTGTAAAGGTGCTCGGGATACTCACCGAGTTTCAACACGTCGGCCGCCTGCTGACGTGCAAATCGGGCGGCAAGTTCGACCGGAACGCGCCGCTGTCGAACAAAAAATCGAACGACCCGCGATTCGTCAATGGGCTGCGCGACAATCTTCGCAACACCATGCGATCATTGCTGGCTGGAAGAATTTTTGCGCCGACGGGGCCTGGCGTGCTTGGCCGCCTCTTTGCGTTGTTGCCGTTTGGAATCCGCGACCATTTGCCGGACCGCTATTTGAAAGCCCTCGAGCCTTAAGCCGGCATCGGGATCGGGCCCATGTCCTTTGGCACCTTGTAGCCCTTCTGCACGGCCGGCCGCGCGGCGATCGTCTCGTACCAGCGCCGGACGTTAGGATATAGCTTCATGTCGATGGTCTGCCACTCGAAACGCGAGATCCACGGCCAGATGGCGATGTCGGCGATGGAATAGTCATCGGCGACGAATTGTCGGCCTTCGAGGCGGGAGTTGAGCACTTTGTAGAGCCGATGCGCTTCCTTCAGGTAGCGCTCCTCCGCATAAGGTGCCTTGCCCGGATTATATTTCACGAAGTGATGCACCTGGCCGAGCATCGGGCCCGGTCCGCCCATCTGCCACATCAGCCATTCGATCACCTTGTAGCGGCCTTCGCCCGACTTCGGCATGAGCTTGCCTGTCTTGTCGGCGAGATAGATCAGGATCGCGCCCAATTCCATCAGCGACATGTTGTTGTCGCGGTCGACAATCGCCGGGATGCGGTTATTGGGCGCGATCTTGAGGAAGTCGGGCTTGAACTGCTCGTCCTTGGAAATGTCGATGGCGTGCACGGTGTAGGGCAGGCCGAGCTCTTCCAGGGCGACGGAGACTTTGCGGCCGTTGGGAGTGGTCCAGGTATAGAGATCGATCACGGAAAATTCCTTTGGATGGCGAGTGCAACAATGTCATGGCCGGGACATTCAACGCGAAGACGTCGCTTCGCGCCTTTTGCCCGGCCATGACGCGTTCTTTATCCAATTATTCGCCGCGGGTCACGCGGTACACGCGAGTTTGATCAGGCCGCCTTCTTCTCCAGGTCCGCCTTCCATTGGCCGAGCGCGGCCAGGCCATTCATGTTGGCGCGATGTGAAAATGCACGTTGGGCGGCGGCGGCGTTTTCCGGCTTGCCCTTCCAGGTCGTCTGCGGCGCGTGCTGCAGCGCGCGGCCGTAGGAGAAGGTGAGCGCCCACGGCAAGTTGCCGATCTTGTTCATGGCGTCGAGGTGGGCGGTGGCCTCCTCGTCGCTCTGGCCGCC
This sequence comes from uncultured Alphaproteobacteria bacterium, assembly GCA_963821785.1. GTDB lineage: Bacteria > Pseudomonadota > Alphaproteobacteria > Rhizobiales > Xanthobacteraceae > Pseudolabrys. Next base: position 19,767 of record CAWGFC010000004.1, read on the forward strand.
GGACAGGAAGGCGATGCCCGGCACCGCGCCCGGCACGCAGTTCTTCAGCACCTTCACCGTTCGCTCGGCGACTTCCTGCACGCCGGCGCGCTTGCCGTTCTTCTTGCCGGAGATCACCATGTTCGGCTTGAGCACCATGCCTTCGAGCGCGACCCTGTTGAAATAGAGCTCCTCGAACTGGAGCTTGAGCACCAATTCGGTCACCTCCTGGCAGCGGCCGATATCGTGGTCGCCGTCCATCAACACTTCCGGCTCGACGATCGGCACAATCTGCGCCTGCTGGCACAGCGCGGCATAACGCGCCAATGCGTGCGCGTTGGCGCGGATGCAGGTGTAGGTCGGGATGCCGGCGCCGATGTCGATCACCGCCCGCCATTTGGCGAAGCGCGCGCCCTGTTCGTAATATTTCGGCAGCCGGTCGGCGAGTTTGTCGAGGCCGATGGTGACCACTTCACCAGGGCAATTCGGCAGCGGCTTGGTGCCTTCGTCGACCTTGATGCCGGGGAGGGCGCCCGCCTTCTTGATGAGATCGACCAGCGACGTGCCGTCTTTGGCTTTTTGCCAGATGGTCTCGTCGTAAAGAATCACGCCGGAGATGTGCTTCATGCCTTCCGTCGAGCGGAACAGCATCTCGCGGTAGTCGCGGCGTGCGTCCTCGGTCGATTCGACGCCGATGGCGTCGAATCGCTTCTTGATGGTGCTGGAAGATTCGTCGGCTGCCAGAATTCCCTTGCCGGGTGCGACCATAGCCAGCGCCACTTTGTTCAGCTCATCGAGATTCATATTTCCCTCCATCGCATCCGTAAAATCGGGCCCCTCGCGACGACGCCTTCGGCATCATTTTACCCTGAGCACCTCGACCCCCGGCAGGGCCTTGCCTTCCAGCCATTCCAGAAAGGCGCCGCCAGCGGTCGACACGTAGGTCAAGCGGTCGGTGACGCCGGCGACATTGAGCGCCGCTACTGTGTCGCCGCCGCCCGCTACCGAAACAAGTTTCCCGGCTTCGGTCAGTTCCGCCGCCGCTTCCGCGACCTCGACCGTGCCGTTGTCGAATGGCTCCATCTCGAAGGCGCCGAATGGACCGTTCCATACCAGCGTCTTCGAGCGCGCCAGCACAGACACCACCTGCTCGACGCTGCGCGGGCCGATGTCCAGGATCATGTCCTTTTCGCCGACGCGGCCGATGTCGACCACGCGCGAGGATGCGTTGGCCTCGAATTTCTCCGCGACCACTACATCGACCGGCAGCACGATCTCGCGCTTGGCCGCCTTGGCCTCGTTCATGATCTTCTGCGCCGTCGACACGAGATCACGCTCAACAAGGCTTTTCCCAACCGGTTTGTTGAGCGCAAGCAAAAAAGTGTTGGCCATGGCGCCGCCAATGATCAGCACGTCGACTTTCTGCAACAAATGGCCAAGCAGCGCTAGCTTGGTAGACACCTTGGCGCCGCCGACGATAGCGGCGAGCGGCCGCGTCGGCTTGTCGAGTACTTTCTCGAAAGCTTCCAGTTCGGCCTGCAACGTGCGGCCGGCAAAAGCGGGCAGCACACGCGCCAGTCCTTCGGTCGAGGCATGGGCGCGGTGCGACACCGAGAAGGCGTCGTTGACGAAAATGTCGCCGAGCCTGGCGAGCTTAGCGACGAAATCTGGATCGTCCTTCTCCTCGCCCGGATAGAAGCGGGTGTTCTCCAAACAGATGATGTCGCCGTTCTTCATCGCCGCCACCGCGCGTTCGGCGCCTTCGCCGATGCAGTCGTCGACGAATTTCACCGGCCGCTTGATGACATGCGCCACCTCGGCGCATACCGGCTTAAGCGAATTTTTCTGGTCGCGGCCCTTCGGGCGGCCGAAATGCGAGAGCAAAATAACCTTGGCGCCCTTGTCGGCGATTTCGGTGATTGCGTGCGCCATGCGCTCGATACGAGTGCCGTCGCTGACCACGCCGTTCTCCACCGGCACGTTGAGGTCGGCGCGCACCAAGACGCGCTTGCCCTTGAGGTCGGCGTGATCGAGGGTGCGGAACGCGCTCATGGCTCGCTTGGCGGCGGCGTCAGATCAGCTTGCCCATCGCCACGGCCGTATCCGCCATGCGGTTGGAGAAGCCCCACTCGTTATCGTACCACGACATCACGCGCACGAAGGTGCCGTCCATGACCTTGGTCTGATCCATGTGGAAGATCGAGGAGCGCGGATCGTGATTGAAGTCGAGCGAGACGTTCGGCGCGTCGGTGAAGCCGAGGATGCCTTTGAGTTGCTGCTCGGCGGCGCGCTTGATGGCGCCGTTGACTTCGTCCTTGCTGGTCGCCTTCTTGGCGACGAACTTGAAATCGATCACCGAGACATTCGGCGTCGGCACGCGGATCGACACGCCGTCGAGCTTGCCGTTGAGTTCGGGCAGCACGAGGCCGACGGCCTTGGCGGCGCCGGTCGAGGTCGGGATCATGTTCAGCGCGGCGGCGCGGGCGCGGTAGAGGTCTTTGTGATAGGTGTCGAGCGTCGGCTGATCGCCGGTGTAAGAATGGATCGTCGTCATGAAGCCCTTGTCGATGCCGACGGCATCGTTGAGCACCTTGGCGACCGGCGCCAGACAGTTGGTGGTGCAGGAAGCGTTGGAGACGACCTTGTGGTCCTTGGTCAGCTTGTCGTGGTTGACGCCGTAGACAACCGTGAGATCGGCGCCGTCCGCGGGCGCCGACACCAGCACGCGCTTGGCGCCGGCGCTCAGGTGCGCCGAAGCCTTGTCCTTGGCGGTGAACAGCCCGGTGCACTCGAGCGCAATGTCGACGCCGAGATCCTTCCACGGCAGCTTGCCGGGATCGCGTTCGGCGGTGACCTTGATGGCGCCGTTGCCGACGCTGATGGTGTCGCCCTTGACGGTGACCGTGCCGGGGAAGCGGCCGTGCACCGAGTCGAAGCGCAACAGATGCGCATTGGTTTCCACCGGACCGAGATCGTTAATGCCGACGACCTCGATGTCCTTGCGCTCGGCCTCGGCAATAGCGCGCAGGACATTGCGGCCGATGCGGCCGAACCCATTGATGGCAACACGGATAGTCATTGAAGTCGCTCCCGGATTTTCAACCCTGTCATGGCCGAAATGGGCCTCGACGGGTATTGACGCAAATCAACTTTTGCCGAGCTTGCTTAACGCCGCCTCGGCGACCGCTTCCGGCGTAACGCCGAAATGCTTGTAAAGGTCCTTATAAGGCGCGCTGGCGCCGAAACCGGTCATGCCAACAAAAACGCCATCGGAACCGATGACGGCGTCCCAGCCCTGACGCACAGCGGCTTCCACGCCGATTTTAACCTTGGCGTTGCCGATCACCGCGCGGCGTGCCGCCTCCGGCGCCTCCGCGAGCAGTTCGAAGCAGGGCACCGACACGACACGCGCTGAAATGCCGCGCGCGGCCAAGAGCTTTTTGCCTTCAACCGCGATCGACACTTCCGAGCCGGTAGCGAAAATCGAAACCTCGGCCTTGCCGTCGGCGGCGGCGATCTCGTAGGCGCCGGCGGCGCAGCGGTTGTTGTCGAGGAAATTCTGGCTGAGCTGCGGCAGGTTCTGTCGCGTCAACGCCAGCACGCTCGGGCGGTTTTTCGCCTCAAGCGCGAGCTGCCAGCATTCGGCGGTTTCCACCGCGTCGCAGGGACGGAACACCAAAAGATTGGGAATCGCCCGCAAGGCAGCGAGTTGCTCGACCGGCTGGTGGGTCGGGCCGTCTTCGCCCAGCCCGATGGAGTCGTGCGTCATGATGTGGATGACGCGCTTGCCCATCAGCGCGGCGAGCCGGATCGCCGGCCGGCAGTAATCGGAGAACACCAGGAACGTGCCGGAATAGGGGATGATGCCGCCGTGCAGCGCCATGCCGTTCATGGCGGCGGCCATGCCGTGCTCGCGCACGCCGTAATGGATGAAGCGGCCGGAGTAATCGGCGGCCGACATCGCTTTCATCGCTTTGGTGCGCGTATTGTTGGAGCCGGTGAGGTCGGCCGAGCCGCCGATCATGTCCGGCACGGCCGGGATCAGGCTTTCGAGCGCGAATTCGCAAGCCGTGCGGGTGGCGATCTCCTTCGGCGCGGCGGCGAGGCTCTCCTTCACGGCGCGCACGGCGCCGGCAAAAGCCGCCGGCAGGTCGCCTTTCATGCGGCGTTCGAATTCGGCGCGCTTGGCGGGCTCGAGCGAAGCGAGACGATTGCTCCAATCGGCGTGCGCGCCCTTCCAGCGCTCGCCGGCCTTGCGCCAGGCCGAAAGAATATCGGCGGGGATTTCGAACGGTGCATGGCTCCAGCCGAGCTTCTCGCGTGCGCCTTTAATTTCGTCGGCGCCGAGCGGCGAGCCGTGCGCCGACGATTTGCCGGCCTTGCTCGGCGCGCCATAGCCGATCGTTGTCTTGCAGGCGATCAGCACCGGCCTGTCGGACGCCTGCGCCTTCTCCAGCGCGGCCGCGATGGCCACTGGATCGTGACCGTCGACGTGTGCGGCGGTCCAGCCGGCGGCCTCGAAACGCTTGACCTGATCGACCGAGTCGGTGAGCGAGAGCGAGCCATCAATGGAAATGCCGTTATCGTCGAACAGCACGATCAGCCGGTTGAGCTTCAAATGCCCGGCGAGCGCAATGGCTTCCTGACTGATGCCTTCCATCAGGTCGCCGTCGGAGGCGAGCACGTAAGTCTTGTGATCGACCACGCCGGCGCCGAACTCGGTGGCGAGATGCCGCTCGGCGATCGCCATGCCGACCGCGTTGGCAAGCCCTTGCCCGAGCGGGCCGGTGGTGGTCTCCACGCCCGGCGTATGGCCGTATTCGGGATGGCCGGCGGTGATCGAGCCAAGCTGGCGGAAGCGCTTAATCTGGTCGAGCGTTACCGCGGGATAGCCGGTGAGATAGAGCAGCGCGTAGATCAGCATCGAGCCGTGGCCGGCGGAGAGCACGAAGCGGTCACGGTCGGGCCAAGTTGGATCGGCCGGATCGAATTTCAGGAAGCGTGTGAACAGGACCGTGGCCACGTCGGCGGCACCCATGGGCAGGCCGGGGTGGCCGGATTTCGCCTGTTCGACAGCGTCCATCGCCAGCGCGCGGATGGCGTTGGCCATAACGGCAGGAGCAACGGCAGAACCAGCGGCCGCTTGCTCGCGGCGCGCTGTGGGCGCCACGGCGGCCGTCGACGAAGCGTTTGCACTCATGGAAATGGCCTGTTTGTGTGGGGTGGATAGCATGTGAGGCCTCTGAGTCAATGTGACGGCGCAAGTGCCGGGCAGCCATGCACAGGCTCGCTAAAACATCGGGGTAAATCGCACGGCAAGCGTTGACGGCAGGATCGCGCAGCACGTAAGGTTCTTCGCCTAAATCTTTGCCCCCGCAAGAGTTTTTGAGTGCGGACGATGGCGATGAGCGACCAAAGCACGATCGACCAAGCAGTGAAACGGCTGGCGCTGGCACTCGACTCGCTCGATGCCGCGGTCGAGCGGCGGCGGCACGCCGACCGCAGCGAGGACGGGCTGGCAAGCCAGGTCCATGTGCTGGGCATCGACCGCACCCGGCTCGCCGCCGCGCTCGACGGCGAAACTGCGCGCGCGCGCCGGCTGGAATCGACCAACCGTGAGATCGCGCAGCGGCTGGATGCCGCCATCGCCAGCGTCCAGTCTGTGCTGGACTCAAACGAGTAGCGCATGATCTCGAAAAGTGGGAACCGGTTTTCGGACCAGATCATGCGCAAGGGATAAAGTTATGGCGCAAGTGAATGCGACGATTGCCGGCCGCCAGTTCCGCCTCGCCTGCGAGGACGGGCAGGAGGAGCATTTGCAGGCGCTAGCGCACGATCTCGATCAGCGCATCATCGATCTGCGCGCCAAGTTCGGCGAGATCGGCGACACAAGGCTGACGGTGATGGCGGCGCTGATGGTGGCGGATGAGCTCAGCGAGGCCGCGCACAAGATCCGCCGCCTGGAGGAAGAGGCGACCGCCTTGCAGGATGCCCGCGTGGTCGCCGCCGACCGCGCCAAGGCGGCCTCCGACGCCGTGGTCAATGCCTTCAACTCGGCGGCCGAGCGCATCGAGGGCATCACCAAGAAGCTCAACGCGTCGCTCGGCAACGGCGTGGCGATCGGATGACTCTCTGATGCTGGACGCCAAGGAGATCGAGGCGCGCGTTCGCGGCAGCTTCGCGCGGCAGTCGATCATGACCACGCTCGGCGCGGAGATCGCGGCCGTGCGGTCGGGCGAGGTCGAGATCGTGCTGCCGGTTTCGGACCGGATTCTTCAACAGCATGACTTCATCCACGCCGGCGCCGTCGCCACCATCGCCGACAGTGCGTGCGGCTATGCGGCGCTCTCGGTCATGCCGCGCGATGCGGCCGTGCTGACCACCGAGTTCAAGATCAACCTGCTGGCGCCGGCTAAGGGCGAACGGCTACGCGCCATCGGCCGCGTCGTCCGCAGCGGCAAGAAATTGGTAATCACGCTCGGCGAAGTGTTTGCGGAGGAAGGCAGTGCCCGCAAACAAGTTGCGATGATCACAGCGACCATGATGGTGGTCGATACCGGCTCTGGCTTGCGCGATTGATAGGAACGCCGCTGGCGCTGGCCGCCCACAACCCCTACATTGCCAAGGCGGGGCTGTGGGGCGCGACGGGGTCACATTCCCCGGGGCCTTACGATCCTAACGGGAGCTGTCCCTGGCCGGGCTCGTGGGCTCGGTCATATGGCGCCCACCTACTTATGTAGGTTCCCGGGATCATACTCCGACGGCCTTCGCGGCTCCGCACTTTGTCAATGCCTGACCTGACCGAAACACAATCAGCAAAAGCTGCCCTGCGCGCCGAAGCTCTGGCGCGGCGCGACGCGTTGCCAGCGGCCGAACGTCAGACAGCGGCCGAGATGATTGCCGCGCGCGGGTTACCTGTTGAGGTAACGCCCGCCACCATCGTCTCCGGCTTCATGCCGATGAAGACCGAGATCAATCCGATCCCGCTCATGCGCAAACTCGCCGACGCCGGCGCGCAACTCGCGCTGCCGGCGATTGCTGGCCGCGGCAAGCCGCTGATCATGCGCACCTGGCAATTCGGCGGGCCGCTTAAAAGCGGGCAGTGGGGCATCCGCGAGCCAACGGCCGACGCGCCGGAAGTCGCGCCGGATATTCTCATCGTGCCGCTCGCCTGCTTCGACCGCGCCGGCCACCGCATCGGCTACGGCGCCGGCTACTACGATATGACCATCAATGCCTTGCGCGCGAAGAAGAAGGCCATCGCCATTGGTATCGGGTTCGCCGCGCAGGAAATACCCAAAGTTCCCGTCACGGAGCGCGACGCGCGCCTCGATCTCGTGCTAACGGAGCGCGAGGTGATTGATTTTCGTGGCGCATGATCCCGAAAAGTGGGAACCGGTTTTCGGATGAGATCATGCGCGCAAAAACAGAGTCCTAACAACGCATGCGCATTCTCTTCATCGGCGACGTGGTCGGGCGCTCGGGGCGGGCGATCGTCAACGAGCGTCTGCCCGGGCTCGTCAAAGACTGGAAGCTCGACCTCGTCGTGATCAACGGCGAAAACGCGGCCGGCGGCTTCGGCATCACCGAGGTCATCTACAACGAGCTGATCGACGCCGGCGCCGACGCGGTTACGCTCGGCAATCACTCGTGGGACCAGCGCGAGGCGCTGGTGTTCATCGAACGCGCACCGCGCCTGATCCGCCCGGTCAATTACCCCAAGGGCACGCCCGGCCGCGGCGCCGCGCTGGTCGACACCAAGAACGGCAAGCGCGCGCTGGTGATCAACGCCATGGGCCGCATTTTCATGGACGCGCTCGACGATCCGTTCGCCGCGGTCGAGCGCGAGCTCGCCGCCTGCGCGCTCAAGAGCGGCGCCGACGCCATCGTGCTCGACATGCATTGCGAGGCGACCAGCGAAAAGCAGTCGATGGGCTATTTCGTCGACGGCCGCGTTACCCTGGTGGTCGGCACTCATACCCATTGCCCGACCGCCGACCACCGCATCATGCCGGGGCGCACCGCCTTCGTGTCGGACGTCGGCATGACCGGGGATTTTGAATCGGTCATCGGCATGAACAAGGACGAGCCGCTTAACCGCTTCCTGCGCAAGATTCCGGGCGCGAAATTCGAGCCAGCGGCGGGCCCCGCCACGTTATGCGGCCTGGCGGTGGAAACCGACGACATGACCGGCCTTGCGGCGCGCGTCGGCGCGGTGCGGCTTGGCGGGGTGCTGGAGCAGGCGCGGCCGGGGTTCTGGGATTAGCGGATAGAGTTTATTTTCGTTGCGGCCCGGCCTATATAGCCGCGGGCATCAACCACATTGCGAGACTTAGCGGACATGGCCGGTCATTCCCAATTCAAAAACATCATGCACCGCAAGGGGAAGCAGGACAAAGTCCGCTCCAAGCTGTTCGGCAAGCTCGCGCGCGAAATCACAGTATCGGCCAAGATGGGCCTGCCCGATCCGGCCTTCAATCCGCGCCTGCGCGCCGCCATCATCGCCGCCCGCGCCGAGAACATGCCGAAGGATAATATCGAGCGCGCGATCAAGAAGTCGCAGGGCTCGGAAGCGGAAAGCTATGACGAAATCCGCTACGAGGGCTACGGGCCGGGCGGCGTCGCGGTGATCGTCGAGGCCTTGACCGACAATCACAACCGCACCGCCGGCGAAGTGCGGGCGATCTTCACCAAGAACGGCGGCAATCTCGCCACCACTGGCGCGGTGTCGTTCATGTTCGATCATGTCGGCGTGGTTGAATACGACGCTAAAGCAGCGAGCGCCGACACCATGCTCGAAGCCGCGATCGAAGCCGGCGCCGAGGACGTGGTCTCGAACGACGACGGTCACCAAATCGTTACCACGTCGGAGACTTTGAACGAGGTGGCTAAGGCGCTGGAGGCGAAGTTCGGCGAGCCGCGCAAGGCGGCGCTGCTGTGGAAGCCGCAGAACACGGTGGCGGTCGACGACGAAGCCGGCGAGAAGCTTTTGAAGCTGATCGAGTCGCTCGACGAGAGCGACGACGTGCAGAACGTCTACGCCAATTTCGAAGTGTCGGACGCACTGGTGCAGAAGATGAGCGCGTAGCTCGACATGTCCCGGGCGCAGCGCAACGCGAAGCGGTGCGCTGCAGACCCGGGACCTTTCTAAATTCCGAGTTTGGAAAGGCCCCGGCTCTGCGGTGCATCACTCCGCAGCGCTTCGTGCTGCACCGCGTCCGGGGCACGAGTTCTCACCGCAGCGAGTTCGAACACCGGCATGCTGACGATCCCGGCAAAGGCGATGATGACGTAAGCCACGCGCCGGTACAGCGCCTCGCTCGAGGCGTGAAATGAATAGGCGCCGGCCGCCATCGCCAGCACGAACGGCAGGCCGAGCAGAACCGAGAGCGTGATCGTCTCGCCGGTGAACAGGCCGCTCCAGTAGTACATCACCATCGCCAGCATGGCTTGCGGCAGAAAGTAGACCATGATGTTGGCGCGCACGGTGGCCGCCTTGTTGGCGCCGCTCAGCCAGAAGATCAACAAAGGTGGCGCGGCGATCTGCACGGCGCCGCCGCCGAAGCCGGCGAAGGCGCCGGTGGTGAGCGAGGCCGGTACCGTCGGCTTGCCGTGGTAACGCCAGCCGGAGATCAGAGCCACAAGCGCAATCAGCACCAAAGCGACGATGAACCAGCGCAGCAGGATGGCGTCGACATAGACCAGCGCCAACACGCCGAGCGGCAAAGCGATGAAGCCGGCGAGCGACACCCATGCGACTTCACGCGGATTGCACTGCGGCGCCGCATGGAAGGTGAACGGCAAGGAGCAGATCGTGTCGATCAGCAGCAGCGTCGGCGCCGCCACGCGCGGGCCGTAGATCGCCGAGATCAACGGCATATAGATCAGGGCCGAGCCGAAGCCGGAAAAGCCGCGCACCAGGCCGGAGACGGCCGCAATGACGACGGCGGCGATGAAGCGGCCGTCGTGCAGGAGGGCGGAAAGCGCTGGGAGGTCGGGGAGGGCGTTCAAGGGTCTGTCCGGCTGGGCCGGTTTGTTTATCAGGCGCTGCCGCAGCAGGCGAGCGGGATAGCGGGCATTGCGCCCGATCCGCCTAGGCGGACGCGGGACGCGGGGTTATCAACGGACCATGGGCGCCCATCCGATTCGCATCCTCGGCATCGATCCCGGGCTCCGCCGCACCGGGTGGGGCCTGGTCGAGGCTGACGGCAACCGGCTGATCTACGTGGCCTGCGGCTCGCTGGAGACCAGCGAACGGGCGGAACTCGGCGCGCGGCTGGTGGTCATTCATGACGGGCTGGCCGAGGTGATCGAGCGCTATCGCCCGCACGAGGCGGCCGTGGAGGCGACCTTCGTCAACGCCAATGCGGCGGCGACGCTCAAGCTCGGCCAGGCGCGCGGCATCGCCATGCTGGTGCCGGCCAAAGCGGGACTCGTGGTCGCCGAATACGCGCCCAACGTCGTGAAGAAGACCGTGGTCGGCGCCGGCCATGGCGAGAAGGCGCAGATCCGCATGATGATCGGCGTCCTGCTGCCGAAGGCCGATCCGCAGAGCGAGGACGCCGCCGACGCGCTGGCGATCGCGGTCTGCCACGCGCATCATCGGACCAGCGCGGTGCTGAAGGCGGCGGCGTCATGATCGGCAAGCTCAAGGGCATCGTGGAGAGCTACGGCGCGGATTACATCATCCTCGACGTCGGCGGCGTCGGCTATCAGGTGCATTGCTCGGCGCGCACGCTGGCTGCGCTGCCGGCGGCAGGCGAAGCCGCCACGCTGTCGATCGAGACTTACGTGCGCGAGGACCAAATCAAGCTGTTCGGCTTTGCCCGCGACATGGAGCGCGAATGGTTCCGCCTGCTGCAGACAGTGCAGGGCGTCGGCGCCAAGGTGGCGCTGTCGGTGCTCGGCACGCTGACCACGTCCGAACTCGCAACGGCGATTTCGATGCGCGACAAGGCGACGGTGTCGCGTTCGCCCGGCGTCGGCAACAAAGTGGCAGAGCGTATCGTTACCGAACTCAAGGACAAGGTGCCGGCCTTCGCCGCAGTCGATCCGGCCGCGGTGCATCTCGCCGGCGCGCTCGACGAGAAGCGCGCGCCGCGGCCGGTGATGGACGCCGTCTCCGCGCTGGTCAATCTCGGCTACGGCCAGCCGCAGGCCGCCGCAGCGATTGCCGCCGCATCGCGCAGCGTCGGTGACGCCGCCGATACCGCGACGCTGATCCGGCAAGGGCTGAAAGAATTGGCCCGATAGAACATAATGCGAGCAACCGCCGATGCCGCTGACGAAGAAGGACAAGGAATTGATCGACGCCGCCACCAAGACCATCAAGGGGCGCTATCGCAACGAGTGGCAGGAAGTCGGCGCGGCAATGCGCACACGCGATGGCAGGATCGTGACAGGCGTTAACATCGACGCTTATGTCGGACGCGGTGCCGTCTGCGCGGAGGCGATTGCCATTGGCCGCGCCATCACCGAGACCGGGGACAAGGGCATCGACACCATCGTCGCCGTGCGCCATCCCAAGCCGGGAGAGCCGGGCAAGATCGCGGTGGTCAGCCCTTGCGGCACCTGCCGCGAACTGATCCACGACTACGACGCCAAGGCACGCGTGATCGTGCCGAACGGAAAAGCGGCGCCGACGGTCGCCCGCATCGGCGAGTTGCTGCCGAATAAATATCGACGGGGGATGGATTGAGCACGAATCCGCGCCGCCTGGTCACTGCCGAACGCCGCGACGACGATGTGGACGCTTCGCTGCGCCCGCAACGTCTGTCCGAATTCATCGGCCAGGAGAAGGCACGCGCCAACTTGGGCGTGTTCATCGAGGCGGCGCGTTCGCGGCAGGAAGCGCTCGACCATGTGCTGTTCGTCGGCCCGCCGGGCCTCGGCAAAACAACTCTGGCGCAGATCGTCGCGCGCGAGCTCGGCGTGAATTTCCGCGCCACCTCCGGCCCGGTGATCGCCAAGGCCGGCGACCTCGCCGCGCTGCTCACCAATCTCGAGGCGCGCGACGTGCTGTTCATCGACGAAATCCACCGGCTAAATCCGGCGGTCGAGGAGATCCTCTATCCGGCGATGGAGGATTTCCAGCTCGACCTTATCATCGGCGAAGGGCCGGCGGCGCGCTCGGTGAAGATCGACCTCGCGCCCTTCACGCTGGTCGGCGCCACGACGCGCGCCGGCCTGCTGACCAATCCGTTGCGCGACCGCTTCGGCATTCCGGTGCGGCTGAATTTCTATTCGGTGGAAGAGCTCGAGCAGATCGTCAACCGCGGCGCGCGCGTACTTGGCATCGGCATGACGGCGGACGGCGCCAACGAAATCGCGCGGCGCGCGCGCGGCACGCCACGTATCGCCGGTAGACTGCTGCGCCGCGTGCGCGACTTCGCCCATGTCGACGGCGACAAGGCGATCGACCGCAAGATCGCTGACCGCGCGCTCGGCGAACTGGAAGTGGACGCCGCCGGTCTCGATGCCATGGACCGGCGCTATCTACGGATGATTGCCGAGAATTACAGTGGCGGTCCGGTCGGCGTCGACACCATCGCCGCCGGGCTGTCGGAGCCGCGCGACGCCATCGAGGACATCATCGAGCCGTTTTTGATTCAAAAGGGCTTTATCCAGCGCACCCCGCGTGGACGGCTGCTGACTTCACACGCCTTCAAGCACCTCGGGCTTGCCGAGCCTGCGCGCGATCCGAGCCAGTTCGGCTTGTTTTCCGGAGACGATGACGAATAGAATTCGTCATGGCCGGGCTCGTCCCGGCCATCCACGTCTTGTCACTGTATCTATAGAAAAGGCGTGGATGCCCGGCCCAAGGCCGGGCATGACGGTTGAGGGGCATGTGATGAACCATCTCGACGGCGAAATCCGCGACGGCAAGCACCACCAGCAGGTGCGCGTTTATTACGAGGACACGGATTTTTCCGGCGTCGTCTATCACGCCAGCTACCTGCGTTTCATGGAGCGCGGCCGCACCAATTATCTGCGGCTGATCGGCGCCGACCACCGCGCGCTGTTCGAACAGGCGCAAGCCGAGGCGCCGGGCTTCGCCTTCGTCGTCACGCATATGAGTATTGATTTCAAACGGCCGGCTTTCATGGACGATGTACTCGATATCGTCACTGCGCCGGAAGAGGTGAAGGGCGCTTCCATCATGCTCCTGCAGAAAGTCATGCGCGGCGAGGAATTGTTGGTGCAGGCGCATGTGCAGGTCGCCTTCGTCTCCGGCGGGCGGGCGCGACCGATCCCCAAGCCGCTGCGCATCGCCATGAAAGCCGACCAGGAAGCGGGTGGCGGTCCGCCGGCGGCGTAACTATTGTGACGTTATGTCCGAACTGTCCTTCGCCGTATTCGAGACCGCGATCGGTCCCTGCGCTATTGTCTGGAGCGCGCGCGGCGTGGCCGGCGTGCAGCTTCCCGAGGCAAGCAAGGCCGCGACCAAGGCGCGCGTGTTGCGGCGCTTTCCGTCTGCGCGCGAAGCGATGCCGCCGCCGGGGGTGCAAGACGCGATCGACGACATGAGCGCGTTGCTGGGCGGGGAAAGGCGCGATCTCAGCGGCATTGTCATCGACGACGAAGCAGTCCCGCAGTTCAACAAGCGCGTCTACGCTATCGTCCGCAAGATCCCGCCCGGCGCGACGATCACCTATGGCGAGATCGCCGAGCGGCTAGGCGACAAGACGCTGGCGCGCGCGGTCGGTCAGGCGATGGGCGAGAACCCGACGCCGATCATCATGCCTTGCCATCGCGTGCTCGCCGCTGGCGGCAAGACCGGCGGCTTTTCGGCGCCCGGCGGCATTGTTACCAAATTGCAGTTGCTGACCATCGAAGGCGCGCAGCCGGGCGGCCCGACTTTGTTTGAGCATTTACCCTTGCAGGTGGCGGCCCGCCGCCGCGGTTGAAATAGTGAGACGCCAGCCGAGACTCATGTTAATGCCATTTACATGAAATGGGGCAGGCACAGCGGACCGCGCGGCTATCACCACGGCAACCTCAAGGAAGCCTTGGTGCGCGCCGCGCTCGATCTGATCGCGGAAAAAGGTCCGGCCGGGTTTACCTTCGCCGATGCCGCGCGCCGGGCGGGCGTGTCGCCGGCGGCGCCATACCGCCACTTCCGCGACCGCGACGAACTGATGACGGACGTCGCGCGGCGCGGCTTCGAGCAGTTCAGCGCGGCGCTGGCGTCAGCGTGGGACGACGGCAAACCGGATCTGTTCAGCGCCTTTGACCGGCTCGGCAAGGCCTATCTCAGCTTCGCCAAGCGCGAGCCGGCTTACTACTCGGCGATGTTCGAGGCGGGCGTGCCGCTCGATGCCGACCCGCAATTGCGCGAGGTAAGCGAGCGTGCCTTCGCGGTGCTGCGCGCGGCGGCCGAAAAACTGGTGGCGCTGATGCCACCGAAAGGCCGTCCGCCGGCTTTGATGGTGGCGCTGCACGTGTGGAGTTTCACCCACGGCATCGCCTCGCTGTTCTCGCGTGGCGACGCGGCGCGCCGCGCTCTGCCGATGCCACCGGAGGAACTGCTGGAGGCGGCGATCCTGATCTATCTGCGCGGCCTCGGGTTGCCGGATGGCGCCGCCGCGGCGCGCGGTTAAGCCGCAGAACGTGCCATCCCTCGCAACGGCGCCGGCGCTTCCTATGTGATGAATGTGAAGGGTCTTGACATCGGCTTGGCCCGACCCTACTCATGTAAATGTTATTTACATTCACGAACGCGAGGCTCAACCATGACCATCGCCGCCAAGCTCGATGAATTCGGCAAACCCGCCTGGATCGCGCTGATCGTCCTCGGTTTCATGGCCTGGTGGCCCTTGGGCCTCGTCGTCCTCGCCTTCACTATAGGGAGCGGAAGAATGGGATGCGGATATCACGGCGGGCACGACCGCTGGCAGCACAAGATGGAACGCATGCAGCGCAAGATGGACTGGATGCGCGCGAAAATGGCCGGTGGTCCCTGGACCTCGCAGCCCACGAGCGGCAACCGCGCCTTCGACGAATACCGCAACGAGACGCTGCGGCGCCTCGAGGAAGAGCAGAAAGAGTTCCGCGATTTCCTCGATCGGCTGCGCTTCGCCAAGGACAAGACCGAATTCGACGCGTTCATGGCCGAGCGCCGCAACCGGCCAGAGTCGCCGCCGCCGCAGAACTAAGCTCGCCACTGCCCACGCGCTTTCCATGCGCGAAACGGCCGTCCGCTTTCCCCGAAGCGGGCGGCTGTTGCGCTTTTCGCCCTTCCCTATTAGGTCGCGGCCGGGGTAAGGACGGTCTGCTAACAACTCCTTAACCACAATCAGCGCTGTTTACGACGCTAAAGACCCGTTCTGCGCCCAAGTTTGGCCAAGTTTCGCGGGGATTTCGTTATGCCTGCCCGGCGGCGGGACTTGACGGTTTTCGCGAAACATTCGGTTTTCGGTTGAGCGCGGGGACGGAACACCGCGGCGCGCTCATCTTGGTCCGAGCATTGTGCGCCGCACCGGTTTGACCAATTCAAGCCGGATCAAGCGGAAAGGACGTGCCCATGAATCCAGCCGAGGTGGCACAGTCGGTGCTCCCGCTCACGTCCTCTGACCTCTCGCTGTTCACGCTGTTCTGGCATGCCCACTGGATCGTCAAGGCGGTCATGCTCGGGCTGCTGGTCTGCTCGGTCTGGGTCTGGGCAATCGCGATCGACAAGACCGTGCTCTATGCGCGCACCAAGCGCGCCATGGACTATTTCGAAACTGCGTTCTGGTCCGGCCAGTCGCTGGAGGATCTCTACCGCTCGCTGTCGTCCAAGCCGAACCATTCTATGGCGGCGCTGTTCGTGGCGGCGATGCGGGAATGGAAGCGCAGTTTCGAGGGAAGCCCACGCTCCTTCGCGGGCCTGCAGATGCGGATCGAAAAGGTGATGGAGGTGACCATCGCGCGCGAAGTTGAGCGGCTCGAACGCCGCCTTCTGGTGCTCGCCACGGTCGGCTCGGCTGGCCCGTTTATCGGCCTGTTCGGCACGGTCTGGGGCATCATGACCAGCTTCCAGTCGATCGCCGCCTCGAAGAACACCTCGCTGGCGGTGGTAGCGCCGGGCATTGCGGAAGCGCTGTTTGCGACTGCGATCGGCCTTGTCGCCGCCATACCGGCGACCATTTTCTATAACAAGTTCGCGTCCGAGGTTAACAAGCAGGCGCAGCGGCTCGAAGGCTTTGCCGACGAATTCGCCGCCATCCTGTCGCGGCAAATCGACGAACGCGGGTGAGGGGCTTATGGCAGCCAATGCCGGCACGCCGGTCATCGGACGCAGGAAGCATCATCGCCAAAGGGTGATGAGTGAGATCAACGTCACGCCCATGGTGGACGTGATGCTGGTACTGCTGATCATTTTCATGGTGTCGGCGCCGTTGCTCACCGTCGGCGTGCCGATCGACCTGCCGCAGAGCCAGGCCAAAAGTCTCGAGCAGGACAAGGAGCCGCTCACGTTGTCTGTCAACGAGAAGGGCCAAGTCTACCTGCAAAATGCCGAAATTAGCCTGGATGATCTGATCCCGAAGCTGCAAGCAGTGGCCGAGGCGCGTGGGGGCACCGAGGCCCGCGTCTATGTGCGGGGCGACAAGAAGGTCGATTACGGGACCATGATGAAGGTGATGGGGCGCCTGTCGTCGGCTGGCTTCCATCGGGTAGCCCTGGTGACCGAGTTCGAGCAGGGCTCGAAAGCACAGTAATGCAGATGCGAGTGGCGTCAGCGATCTCGACCGGCCTGCACGCGGCAGTGCTGCTGTGGGCGCTGGTATCGTTTTCCGGCAAGACCTTCGAGGTCACGCCGGCGGAATCGCTGCCGGTCGACCTGGTCAGCGAGAAGGACTTCTCCCAGATGACCCAGGGCGTCAAGAAGGCGCCCAAGCTGGAAATGCCGAAACCGCTGGTGGAGAAGAAGGGCGATCCGAAGCCGGTAGAAGATCCGGCCCCCAAGGTCACCGAAAAACCCGAGGTCAAGGCCACGGTGCAGAAAACGCCCGAGCCGCAACCGCTTCCCAAACCAGACCCGATCGCCGAGAAACTCAAAAAGCAGGACGAGCAGAAGCAGGCCAAGGCCGAGCCGCAGCCGTTGCCGCCGAAAAAGCCGGTCCGCCAGCAGCCCAAATTTGACGCCGATAAGATTGCCGCGTTGCTCGATAAGCGCGACCCGCAGCGCCACGCCGCGGCCGGCGCGGATATCAATCCGGCGCCGGGGCTCGGCACGGCGCGGGGTACCGCCGCCGCACTTTCGCAATCGGAAATCGACGCGCTGCGCGCGCGGCTGATGTCGTTGTGGAATCCGCCGGTCGGGGCGCAGGACGCCGATCAATTCCAGGTCACCATAAGGATCAGGTTCAAACGTGATGGCACGCTCGAAATGGGGCCGCAGGTTCTGACGAGCGGCAGTGGCGCTCAGTTTAATGCGATCCGCGACAGCGCCGTCCGCGCGGTGCTCGTAGGCCAGCCCTTCACGATGCTGCGGCCCGAACACTACGACGTCTGGAAGGAAATGGACTTCACTTTCGACACCAAAGAAATGTTCAACAATTTGCCCGTCAGATGAGCCCGATAATGTTCGACAGCAATTTCCTGATGAACCGACGCCGGCTGCTGGCCGGTGCTGGCGCGCTCGCCGCGCTTGCCAGCCGGCCGGCGGGTGCGGTTATGCGGCTCGACATAACCCAGGGCAATGTGCAGCCGATGCCGATCGCGCTGCCCGATTTTCTGGCCGGTGCGGCGACCGAAGCCGACACCGCGCGCAATGTCACCGCCATCATCACCGGCAATCTTCAGCGCAGCGGCCTGTTCGCGCCGATCAATCCGCAGGCTTTCACCGAGAAGATCACCAATTCCGACGCGGTGCCACGTTTCGCCGACTGGCGCGTCATCAATGCACAGGCGCTGCTCACCGGCCGCATCACCAAGCAGGGCGACGGGCGGCTGAAGGCGGAATTCCGACTGTGGGACGTGTTCGCCGGCCAGCAGCTCGACGGCAAGCAGTATTTCACCACGCCCGACAACTGGCGCCGCATCGCGCATATTATCTCCGACCAGGTCTACGAACGCCTGACCGGCGAGAAGGGTTACTTCGACAGCCGCATTGTGTTCGTGGACGAGACCGGTCCGAAGGACCGGCGCGTGAAGCGGCTCGCCATCATGGATCAGGACGGCGCCGGCGTGCGCTATCTGACCCGCGGCGACGATCTGGTGCTCACGCCGCGCTTCAATCCAACTACGCAAGAGATCACTTACATGTCCTACGGGCAGGGCGATCCTCGCGTCTACCTGCTCAACATTGAGACTGGACAGCGCGAGATCGTCGGCAATTTCCCCGGCATGACGTTTGCCCCGCGCTTCTCGCCCGACGGCCAGCGCGTGATCATGAGCCTGCAGCAGGGCGCCAACGCCAATCTGTTCGTGATGGATCTGCGCTCGAAGCAGACGACCCGGCTCACCGACACGCCGGCGATCGACACCGCACCATGCTATTCGCCGGACAACTCCCGCATCTGCTTCGAAAGCGACCGTGGCGGTACGCAACAGATTTACGTGATGGCGGCGACCGGCGGCCCCGCGCAACGCATCAGCTTCGGCGAGGGCCATCATTCGACGCCGGTCTGGTCGCCGCGCGGCGACTACATCGCCTTCACCGGTCAGGTGCGCGGGCAGTTTTCGATCGGCCTCCTCAAACCGGATGGCTCGGGCGAGCGCATTCTTACCGAGGGCTTCCACAACGAAGGTCCAACATTCGCCCCGAACGGGCGCGTCTTGATGTATTTCAGCGACCCCGGCATCGGACCGTCGCTTTACACGATCGACATTACCGGCCGTAACCAGCTCAAGGTTCCAACGCCGAGCTACGCCTCGGATCCAGCGTGGTCGCCGCTTTTGTCCTAGCAATTGACCCCGAAATACATGTCCTCGACTTGATCGGAGTTGTCACCGGTATTTGGAAAAGGTCGCGCGCTACTCAAAAACGCCTTATTTTCACCCGGTCTTAACCATCACAATAGGTTTACGCAGCGCAGACAATTTTAGGGGCGTCCGACAAGGTTCCATCAAGGTTGATGGAAGGTTCGCTTAACCACCCTGCTGATAGACGATGAGGCTAGCTCCGGTCAGTGCAGCGTGTGAATGGAGGCACCGGAATGACCCATATGAGACAAATTCTCCGGGCGGCCCGTATCGTGGCCGTTCTGGGGGCGGCGCTCGCGATATCGGCCTGCGCCAACAAGCCGGGCGACGACGCGCAAGCGAACGCCGCCGGCATGGCGACGCCCGGCAGCCAGCAGGACTTCGTGGTCAATGTCGGCGACCGCGTGTTCTTCGAAACCGACTCAACCGAACTCACGCCGCAGTCGCGCGCCACGCTCGACAAGCAGGCGCAGTGGCTCAACAATTATAACCAGTACAGCCAGTTCACCATCGAGGGCCACGCCGACGAACGCGGCACGCGCGAATACAACATCGCGCTCGGCGCCCGCCGCGCCCAGACCGTGCGCGACTATCTGGTCTCGCGCGGCGTCGCGGCGAACCGCATGCGGACCATTTCGTACGGCAAGGAGCGGCCGGTCGCGCTGTGCGACGACATATCCTGCTGGTCGCAGAACCGCCGCGCGGTCACGGTGCTCGGCGTCAGCTCGTAAAAGTCTGGCGAAACTGGTTTAAGAACCGTCGTGCCCGGCCAAGCGCCGGGCATCGACGTCTTTGCGGCCAGGATGTAAGTGGCCGCACGGGTTGCAGTCACAATTTCGACGCAGGCCGCCGTATGCTAGTTGTATCGATCGCTGCCGGGCTATGCATCCTATGACGCGTTCACGACACCGAATTCGCATCGCGGCGCTCGCCGCGCTTTCGTTGGTGCTGCTCGCCGGCGCCGCGATGGCGCAAGAGCAGCGTTCCTCCGGCGGCTTCCTCGACAATCTGTTCAATCGCGGCGACCAGGGACAACAGGGCCAAGGCGACCAAAGTCAAGCCGCGCGGCCGCGCGTCGCACAAACCGATCCCAGCGATGTCTCCTCCCGCATCGACCGCATTGAAGCTGCGCTACGTCAGCTCACCGGCACCATCGAAGATCTGCAGCATC
This sequence comes from uncultured Alphaproteobacteria bacterium, assembly GCA_963821785.1. Classification (GTDB taxonomy): domain Bacteria; phylum Pseudomonadota; class Alphaproteobacteria; order Rhizobiales; family Xanthobacteraceae; genus Pseudolabrys. The sequence continues at coordinate 39,826 of CAWGFC010000004.1, forward strand.
AGAACCAGATGCTGCAAATGCAGCTCAAGCGCATGCAGGATGACACCGAGTATCGCTTCCAGCAGCTCGGCTCCCGGGGCGGGCCGCCGGTCGCCGGGCAACCACGCGCGATGCCGCCGCAGCCACCGGTCAACACGCCCGCCGGCGCCCAGGGGGATAGTTCGGACGTGTTCAATCCTGCGCTGCATCCCAATGCGCCTGGTGCGCCCCGCGCGCTCGGCAACGAATCCGCGGCTCCCCCGATCCAGAATGTCGACGCTGGCCCGCCCGTTGGCGCGCCTGGCGGCAGCGTTCCCGGCGCTCCGCTTGATCTGTCGACGCTCGCTGGCAATCCGCCGCCGGCGCAGCCGAATGTCCCGGTGGCCAATGCGACGCCAATGACTCCGGCGCAGCTGCCGCCGCCGGATCGCAATACCAGCGCCACTGGCGCGCAGCTTGCTACGCTGCCGCCCTCGGCGACGCCGAAAGACGAATACGACATGGCCTATGGCTACGTGCTGCATAAGGACTACGCACTGGCTGAGCAGGCCTTCCGCGATTTCCTGCGCAAATATCCGAACGAACAGTTGGTACCAGACGCGCAGTATTGGCTGGGCGAAAGTCTGTTCCAGCGCCAGCGCTATCGCGACGCGGCCGAGTCCTTCTTGGCAGTGTCGACCAAATTCGAGAAGTCCGGCAAGGCGCCCAACTCGCTGCTGCGGCTCGGACAATCGCTTGCCGCGATGAATCAAAAGGAAGCCGCCTGCGCCACGCTGGCCGAAGTCGGACGCAAATTCCCGCGCGCCTCGGCGAGCGTCAAGCGCGGCGTCGTGCAGGAACAAAAGCGTGTGCACTGCTAGGGTATGATCTGAAAAGCTTGCCCGCGGACTTGATCCCAGGGTGGGAACCGGTTTTCGGATAAGATCATGCTTACGCAGGAATCTTCACCAGTCTCGGCAGCGGAACTTCAAGCGCTTTTCTCCGGCCTCGGTCATTTGCCGGCGCTGGTACTCGCGGTATCCGGTGGACCGGATTCGACCGCGCTGATGGTGTTGGTGGCTCGCTGGCGCAAAGCGCTGAAGGTGAAGCCGGAATTGATCGCTGTCACCGTCGATCACGGCCTGCGCAAGGAAGGTAAGCGGGAGGCCGCGGCGGTCGAGCGCCTCGCACGCAAGCTCGGCATTGCGCACCGCACCTTGCGCTGGACCGGCGCCAAGCCGAAGACCGGCTTGCAGGAGGCGGCGCGGGTGGCGCGCTACCGTCTGCTCGCCGGCGCAGCCTGCAAGGTAAACGCATTGCACGTTCTCACCGCGCACACGCGTGACGATCAGGCCGAGACCGTGCTGATCCGCATGAGCCGCGGTAGCGGCGTCACAGGGCTTGCGGCAATGATGCGGATCTCGGCGGTGCCAGGGGACAGCGAGGGGAAGATCAAGCTTATCCGCCCGCTGCTCGATATTCCGAAAGCGCGCCTCATCGCCACATTGCGCGCTGCGAAAATTATCTTCGCCGACGATCCGTCCAACCGCGATCCGCGCTTCACGCGGGCGCGGCTGCGCGGCCTGATGAGCGAACTCGCGCGCGAGGGCCTCGACAGCCGCCGGCTGGCGCTGCTGGCGCTAAGGCTCAGGCGCGCCGATCTGGCGATCGAGGCCGCTGTCGGCCGGGCCGAGGCCGAACTGGCGCGGCCGTCATCGGTGCCGGGCGCAATTACCATCAATGCGACCGGCTATGCCCGCTTGCCGGCGGAGGTCGCGCTACGCCTGATCGGCCGCGCGGTTGCGAGCACCGGGGATGAGGGGCCGGTCGAATTGGCCAAGCTGGAGGCGCTGAAACAGGCGCTCGATGCTGCCCAAAACACCGGCAATGCGCGATTTCGGCGAAGTCTGGCGGGGGCCCTTGTGACGCTGGCCGGGCCCGAGATCACGGTAGAACGGGCGCCGCCGCGCCGCGGCAGACCCTTAACCACGCGCGGACGCGGTAACGCCAAACCAACGAAATCGCGCTAGAATATCTAAGATTCGAGCCCTTTCCATGGGGGCTTGCGGTGCCTACATTGTGGACGGAATCGACGTGAAGTCGCCACGAATTTTGGCCACAACAGTTGGCCACAGCGCCCGATGCGGCGGGTAAGGACGCCTGATGAACGCCAACTTACGCAATTTCGCCCTCTGGGTGATTATCGTCCTGCTGCTGCTGGCGTTGTTTACGCTGTTCCAGAATCCAGGCCAGCGCACGAGCGCGCAGGACATCTCGTTCTCTCAGTTGTTGAGCGAAGTCGACCAGGGCCGCGTCCACGACGTGTTGATCCAGGGTCCGGAAATTCGCGGCACCTTCGCCAACGGCACCAGCTTCCAGACCTATGCGCCGAGCGATCCGGGTCTGGTGCAGAAGCTCTACAGCAAGGGCGTCACGATTACCGCGCGGCCGCCGTCGGACAATGTGCCGTGGTTCGTCTCGCTGCTGGTGTCGTGGCTGCCGTTCATCGCGCTGATCGGCGTGTGGATCTTTCTGTCGCGCCAGATGCAGGGCGCGGGCGGCAAGGCGCTCGGTTTCGGCAAGTCGCGCGCGAAGCTGCTTGCGGAAGCGCATGGCCGCGTGACGTTCGAAGATGTGGCCGGCGTCGATGAAGCAAAACAGGACTTGCAGGAAATCGTCGAATTCCTGCGCGACCCTGGAAAATTCCAGCGCCTTGGCGGTCGCATTCCGCGCGGCGTGTTGCTGGTCGGCCCGCCGGGCACCGGCAAGACGCTGATCGCGCGCGCCGTCGCCGGCGAAGCCAACGTGCCGTTCTTCACAATCTCCGGTTCCGATTTCGTCGAGATGTTCGTCGGCGTCGGCGCCTCGCGCGTGCGCGACATGTTCGAACAGGCCAAGAAGAACGCGCCCTGCATCATCTTCATCGACGAAATCGACGCGGTTGGCCGTCATCGCGGCGCCGGTCTCGGCGGCGGCAATGACGAGCGCGAGCAGACGCTCAACCAATTGCTGGTCGAGATGGACGGCTTCGAAGCGAACGAAGGCATCATCCTGATCGCCGCCACCAACCGGCCCGACGTGCTCGACCCGGCACTGCTGCGCCCCGGTCGTTTCGACCGCCAGGTTGTGGTGCCGAACCCGGATGTGGTTGGCCGCGAAAATATCCTGAAGGTGCATGTGCGGAAAGTTCCGCTGGCGCCCGACGTGAACCTGAAGACCACCGCGCGCGGAACGCCCGGCTTCTCCGGCGCCGACCTCGCCAACCTGGTCAACGAGGCCGCCTTGATGGCGGCGCGCCGCAACAAGCGCATGGTCACGCAGGCCGAGTTCGAGGACGCCAAGGACAAGGTGATGATGGGCGCCGAGCGCAAGTCGCTTGTGATGACCGACGAAGAGAAGATGCTGACCGCCTACCACGAAGGTGGCCATGCCATCGTCGCGCTCAACGTCAAGGCCACCGATCCGGTGCACAAGGCCACCATCATTCCGCGTGGCCGTGCGCTCGGCATGGTCATGCAACTGCCCGAGCGTGACAAGCTGTCGATGAGCCGCGAGCAGATGACCTCGCGCCTTGCCATCATGATGGGCGGGCGCGTCGCCGAGGAAATGGTGTTCGGTCGAGAGAAGGTAACCTCTGGTGCCGCCTCCGACATCGAACAGGCCACGAAATTGGCCCGTCTGATGGTCACGCGCTGGGGCCTGTCCGACAAGCTTGGCACGGTTGCTTACGGCGAGAACCAGGATGAAGTGTTCCTCGGCTATCAGGTGTCGCGTCAGCAGAACATCTCGGAAGCGACCGCACAGACGATCGATGCCGAGGTGCGCAAGCTGGTCGAGGCCGGTTATGACGAGGCCACGCAGATCCTCACCGACAAGCGAGGCGACTTGGAAATTCTGGCCAAGGGCCTTCTCGAGTTCGAGATGCTGACCGGCGACGAGATCAAGGACCTGATCAACGGCAAGCGGCCGGTGCGCGAATCGGTGATCGAGCCGACCACACCGCGCTCTTCTGCCGTGCCGCCGGCCGGCAAACCGCGCCCGCGTCCCGACGCTCCAACCGGTGAAGTAGCCCCGCAGCCGCAGGGCTGAGGCTTGGCATCATTTTCTGTGAACGCCCGCCCCTGTGGCGGGCGTTTTTATGAGCGCGGCTCGTGGGTTGTTCACAGGCCGTTTGTTGTTGATTTCGATCAAAGCGTCGGCGCTCACCCTCGGTTTTATTGGGCCATCCTTTCCGGGTAACCGGGTCTTCCTGGAACGGGTATGGTGGCCGGGGTTTACGTTTCCCGGCCACCTGTTTTTTGACCCGACCTATGCCGCTGCAAAACCGCGTCGACCCCTTTGGCGACTCGTTCGCCGACCCTGTGCGCGGGTTGCTGATGGGCAATCGCGGCGGACGATTGCACGATGGGCAGCGCAAGCTCGGCGCGCGGCGCTGGGCGTCGAGACGGTGGATCTGCTGCCGCCTCCAATTCAACAATCGCCGCCGCACAGTATGGGGCGACGGCTACAGTGAATTGTTCTTCCTCGACGAGGTGACGGCGCTCGCCGTCGGTCACCGGCCCTGCTTTGAATGTCGACGCGAGGAGGCGGAGCGATTCGCCGAGCTATTTTCCGGCAAGCCGAAACGCGCATCCGCGCCAGCGATGGATATCGCGCTGCATGCCGAGCGCCTCGATGGCAAAGCCAAACGCATGCATCGGCGTAACATCGATGCACTGCCCGATGGAGCGATGATCGCGATCGGCAGCGACGCCTTCGCGCTGCGCGGCGAGCGGTTGTTGCGCTGGACGCCGTCCGGTTATGACGAGACGCGCCGGCGTCCGCCGTCCGGCGACGCCGACGTACTCACGCCGCCCTCGATCATCGTCGTACTGAAGCGAGGCTACCGGCCGCTGTGGCATCCGAGCGCGGGCTGAACCTTATGGCGGCTCGATTGGCGTCACCGCCGGCGCGTCCGGCACGCCGTGGGCCCAGGCGAACAGCACGATGGCCGTCATGATTGCCAGCATGGTGGCCACCAAGGCGACGCAGGCTGGCCAGCCGGCCAGCGTCCAGGCGAGCCCGCCGAGTGCCGCTCCGAAACTGCCGCCGACATAGAAACTCGTCACATAGAGCCCGACCGCGGAGGAGCGGCCGGCCTTGGCGGTGATCGTCACGTAGCCGGTCGAGATCGCTTGGCAAATCAGCCCGCAGCCGGCGCTGATGGCAAGGCCCAGGACGATCAGCGGCAGCGACGGCGCCAGCGTCAAAGCAATGCCGGCAATCCACAGCGCGAGCACTCGCGCCGTGAAGTGCCGCCGCCCGAACCGTCCGACCGCCCAACCGACCCACGGCGAGAGCACCGAGCCGACGAGATAGACGGCGAAAATCGCGCCGAGCCAGGTGGCGGACAGATTGTACGGCGCCGCCGCGAGATGAAAACTGACATAGGTGAACGTACAGATGAAATTGAACAGCACGCCGAAGCCGACCGCGTAGGTCGCGATCAGTTGGCCGTTGCGGAAGTGCGCGAGCATCTGCCGGCCGGACGCCAGCAGGCCTTCGGAACGCACGAATTTCCGTTCATGCGGCAGCAAAAATACGGTCGCGACCGCCGCGGCAAAGGCGACGCCGGCGAGTGCGATGAAGCCGGCGCGCCAGCCGATCAGGTCGGCGAGCAAGCCAGTAATCAGGCGTCCGCTGAAGCCGCCGATGCTCGATCCGGAACTATAGATGCCGGCGGCGGTGGTCGCTTCGCTCGGCGGCCATTCGTCGCCGATATAGGCGACGGTGACTGCGAAGATCGGCGGCAGCACCAGCCCCTGCACCACGCGCCAGAAGATGATGGCCGACAGGCTCGTCGCCAGTCCGACCATCAAGGTCGGCACCACCAGCACGAACATCGCCGCGACGATTACGCGCTTGCGGCCGAGCACGTCGGCAATCGCGCCGGTGAACGGCGCGGTCACGGCCACCGCCAGCGTGCTGACGGTGATGATGGTGGAAACCTGGGCGGCGGTTGCGCCGAATTCCTGCGATAGCAAAGGCAGAATCGATTGCGGGGCATAGAGATTGACGAAGGCGCAAAAGCCGGTGAGCCCGACCGCCAGTTGGCGTGCGGAAATCGTCGAGCGTGGCGCAGCGTTCATCGGGGACCCGGTCTCGGCAGGAGCGCTTCTAGCGGACGAAGCTATCGGTTTTGCACCGCCGGCCAAGGGGGAGGGCGGCGGGGCTGCGGGTCGTCGCATGCATAGCTTGGCTCATGCAAGACCGAGCGCCGCCTTCGTGCGCTGCAGCGTCTGTTCCGGTATGCCGGATGCGTCGACCTTAAGCCAATCGATGTCTCCGAGATCGTATTGTTCTTGCTGGCGCGCGACCGCGGCGTCCGCATCGGAGGCATCACCTTTGCGTCCGCCGACGCGGGCAAGCCGGATGCTGAGATCGGCGCCCAGGAACAGCCCTTGGAATTCGCCTGGCCGGGCCGCCTGCGCGATCGCCACCCGCTCGCCGGCGTCGGCGAACACTGCGTCGACAATCGTCGAATGGCCGGCGGCGATGACGCGCCGCGCCTTGTCGGTGAGTGCGGCGTAGACCTGGGCCGTGACTTCGCGCGTGTAGGCGGTCTGCGGCAAGCGGCCGGTTTCGGCAAGCCCGAACAGGGCCTTGCGCTCGACGTCGCTGCGTAGCACTACCGCGCCCGGCTCTGGGAGAATTTCGGCAGCAAGCGCGCGGGCCAGCAGCGATTTGCCGGTGCCTGACAGCCCGCCCACGGCCAGCAGACGCGGCGGCGGTGGCGCCAGCAGCCTGGCGGCCAGCGCGAAATAGGCGCGCGCGCTTTGCTCGATTTCCGCACGTTCGGCGCCCTGTACCTGCCGCTCGGCGGCAACCTTGGCGCGGATCGCCGCCCGGAGCGACAGGAACAGCGGCAGCGCAGCGAGCGCATCGAGATTCTCCGCCGGCCGCGTCTCGCTGAGATAGCGGTTGAGCACGATATTGGCCGCGGGCTTTAGTCCGCGCTCGATCAGGTCCATCAACAGGAAGGCGAGGTCGTAGAGCACGTCGCCGGTGGCGATCTTGGGGTCGAATTCGATGGCGTCGAACAGCATGGGCGCGCCGTCGAGCAAGACGATATTGCCGAGATGCAGATCGCCATGACAGCGCCGCACCTGGCCGGCGCGTTCGCGCGCCATGAGCAGCGCCCGCACGTGCTCGAGTGCGGCGCGTGTCGCGCGCGTCAACGCGCTTACTGCCGGAGGCGGAAAAAGCCCGGGCGAAGCGCTGAGCTCGGCGTCGTTTTGCGTGATGATCTCGGCCAGCGTATCGACAAATCCGGTGTTGGTGACGACCGGCGCCGCTGCGTGCGCCCGCACCACCGCCCCGGCAAGCGCTTCGGCGAGCGCGCCATCGATGCGGCCCGCCGCGGCCAGATGGTCGAGCGTCCGCACCTCGTCGAAGCGCCGCATTTCCACCGCCCATTCTATCGGCTCGCCGGCGCCGCCGATGGCGAGCGCGCCGCTTTTCTCGCGCGTGATCGCCACCGCGCGGCGGTAGATTGCTGGCGCATAAGGACGGTTCACCTCGATCTCGGCCGCGCAAGCGGCTTGGCGCCGGTCGAGCGTCGAATAATCGAGGAACGGAAAGCGCACGGCGCGCTTGATCTTGAAGACGCGGTCGCCGGCCAGAAATACCGCCGCGGCATGGGTATCGATACGCTTGACGGGCACGCCGCCATGGGTTGCGGGTGCCGAAAGAAAATCAATCACTGCCTGCTGCGAGTTTCCGGCCGGGCCCATCGTTCCCTCAAGTTGTTGCCACTATTGTTCCGTCCCAATGCCGCCCGGCTGATCCAAATCAATACAAGCCTTTGCCGGTTGCGTTGAAATAAGCCGATCTGTTTGAGGATGGAGACTGCCGTGACCACCCTGCCACATGTGTTCAAGCGTATCCGGCTCAATCTGGCCCGCTCCAAGGAGTTCCCGCAGGGCTCGTCGAAGCATGGTTACGAATTCGTCGCACCGCTCGACGGCACGAGCCATATCGATGTGAAGCTCTGGCAAGCCAACCACGAACATTGCCGCGTGCGCCGGTTCTGGGAAGGCGAGGACGACGAGGTCGGCTTCCTGGTGCACAAGCCGGGCGGACCCGAGCACGCGCGCTGGGTGTTCGACTACGATCAGACCGCCGCGGACGATGACGAGAGCGGCTACCGCTTCGGCGCCCATGCGTTCCGCCCGGGCGAATATGTCTCGATCCGCAACGAGGACGGCGAGACGCATACCTTCCAGGTGATCTCGGTCGAGGCGGCGACCTGAGTTGCGCCGACCAAATCGCGCGGTGATGGGTTGAACCAGTCATAATACGCCTTATGTGAGATTCTCGGCGGGGTGACGATCGAAGAACGTCCCCGCATGCGCGCACTCACCGTCCATCCCGGCCAGCCCAATTCCATCCGTCTTGAAGATGTGCCGCCGCCGCCGCAATGCGATGGCACCGTGCTGGCGCGCGCGTTGGCGCTCGGCATTTGTGGCACCGACCGCGAGATCATCGCTGGCCATTACGGCTGGGCGCCGCCGGGGCAGCAGCACCTGATCATTGGTCATGAATCGCTCGGCCGCGTCGAAGAGGCGCCCGCCGGCTGCGGCATTTCGCCCGGCGACCTCATCGTCGGCATTGTGCGGCGGCCCGATCCGGTGCCGTGTCCCGCCTGCGCTGCCGGCGAATGGGACATGTGCCGCAACGACCGCTACACCGAGCGCGGCATCAAGCAGCGCAACGGCTATGGCTCGGAGCAATTCCGCGTCGAGCCGGAATTCCTGATTGCCATCGATCCGGCGCTGGAGACGCTTGGCGTGCTGCTGGAGCCTACGAGCGTGGTCGCCAAGGCCTGGGAGCACGTCCTGCGCATCGGCGCCCGCAGTGCGGCGTGGCAGCCGCGTGTGGCGCTCATTACCGGCGCTGGTCCGGTCGGACTGCTGGCGGCGATGATCGGCGCGCAGCGCGGGCTCGAGGTGCACGTGCTCGACCGCATGCGCGAAGGCGTCAAACCAGAATTGGTTCGCGCGCTCGGCGCAACCTATCACGTGGGCGATCTCGGCGCGCTGAAGCCGGACGTGGTGATCGAATGCACCGGCGCCGGTGCGGTCGTGCTCGACGTTCTCCGCCGCACCGCGCCGGGTGGCATCGTCTGCCTCGCCGGCGTGTCGTCGGGCGGGCAAAAGATCAAGTTCGACATCGGCGACCTCAACCGCGAGATGGTACTGGAAAATCACGTGGTGTTCGGCTCGGTCAACGCCAACCGACGGCACTATCGCGCGGCCGCTGAGGCGCTCGCCAAGGCCGACAAGGATTGGCTGGCGCGGCTGATCACGCGCCGCGTGCCGCTCGCGCGCTGGCGCGAAGCCTTCGAGCAGCGGCCCGGCGACATCAAAGTGACCGTCGATTTCACCGGGACATGACGGGCATGGCATCGCGCATCGAAGACTATGCATTGATCGGCGATCTCGGTACCGCGGCTCTGGTCGGCCGCGACGGCTCGATCGACTGGCTGTCCTGGCCGCGCTTCGATTCGGACGCCTGCTTCGCCGCCCTGCTGGGGAAACCCGAGCACGGCCGCTCGAAGATCGCTCCAAAGGACGGCAATGCGCGTGTCACGCGGCGTTACCGACCCAACACGCTAATTCTGGAAACGCGCTTCGAGACCGCCGAGGGGGCCGCGACGCTTATCGACTTCATGCCGCCGCGCGAGACGCATTCGCGCCTCATACGCATGGTGGTGGGAGAGCGCGGACGCGTGCCATTTCATGCCGAACTCATCCTGCGCTTCGGCTATGGCGCAACGGTGCCTTGGGTGACGCGGATCGACGATAATTCGTTGCGGGCGATTGCTGGTCCCGACATGGTGGTGATGCACTCGTCGATTGCCTCGCACGGAGAAGACCTGAAGACCGTCGCCGATTTTACGATCGGCGCCGGTGAAACGGTGTCGTTCATGTTGTCCTATGAGCTGTCGCATCGGCCGGTGCCGGTGCGGGTCGATCCGCAGGAGCGCCTGCGGGCGACGGAAGAAATGTGGACCACGTGGGTTGCCAAGAACGACATCAAGTGTCCCTGGGACGAGGCGGTGGTCCGCTCGCTCATCACGCTGAAGGCGCTCACCTATGCGCCGACCGGCGGCATGGTGGCGGCGCCGACCACGTCGCTGCCGGAATGCATCGGCGGCGGGCGCAACTGGGATTACCGCTTCTGCTGGCTGCGCGACGCGACCTTGACGCTGCTGGCACTGATGAATGCCGGCTACTACGACGAGGCGCGCATGTGGCGCGACTGGTTGCTGCGGGCGGCCGCTGGTAGCCCGCAGCAGATCCAGATTATGTACGGCATCCGCGGCGAGCGGCGGCTGACCGAATGGGTGGTGCCCTGGCTGCCGGGCTATGAGAACTCACAGCCGGTGCGCGTCGGCAATGCCGCGCATAACCAATTGCAGCTCGATATTTTCGGCGAGGTTATGGACGCGCTGCACCAGGCGCGGCAGGGCGGTCTCGGCACCGAGGAGACCGGCTGGGACCTGCAACGCGAATTTCTCGCGCATCTGGAAAAGATCTGGCCCGACCGCGACGAGGGTATCTGGGAGGTGCGCGGCGGGCGCGAGCATTTCACTTATTCCAAGGCAATGGCCTGGGTCGCCTTCGATCGCGCCATCAAGAGCGCCGAGAAATACAATCTGCCGGGACCGCTCGAGCGCTGGCGCGAAATTCGCACGCACATTCATAGCGACGTCTGCACGCGCGGCTTCGACGACGAGCTGTGCAGTTTTGTGCGCAGCTATGGCTCCAAGGAGCTTGACGCCAGCCTGCTGCTGCTGCCGGCGATTGGCTTTCTGCCGCCGGAGGATCCGCGCATCGTTGGCACCGTCGAGGCGATCGAGCGCGGGCTGATGTCGGACGGCCTGGTACACCGGTACGACACCGCGAAGTCGGACGACGGTTTGCCGCCGGGCGAGGGCATGTTCCTCGCCTGCAGCTTCTGGCTGGTCGATGCCTATGTGATGATAGGCCGCCGCGCCGATGCCGTGCGGCTGTTCGAGCGGCTGCTGTCATTGCGCAACGACCTCGGGCTGTTGAGCGAGCAATATGAGCCGCGCACGCGCCGCCTGGTCGGCAATTTTCCGCAAGCCTTTTCGCATCTCGCGCTGGTCAATAGCGCGAGTAATCTGTCGCATTCCGAGAAGCCAGCAGAACAGCGCTCCGAGCGCCCCGTTGCCAGCAGGCCGGCCATGCGCTCGCCCGTGGCTTAGCTCTATTGACCGGCGCGCGGGAGACCGAAAGAGTGCGCCCTTGCCGCGCCATAAGCGGCCGTTCCCAGGGAGGCGCTCCGTGCTACTCGATGTCCGAACCTACAAGTGTTTGCCGGGCCGCGTCCCGGCGCAGCTCGAACTCTACAAGAAATACGGCTACCCGGTGCAGCTGCGCTATATGGGCGAACCGCTCTGCTATGCGGTGGCCGAAAGCGGGGAGCTGAACAGCTACACCCATGTCTGGGTTTACGAAAGCGCCGCCGATCGCGAGCAGAAGCGTGCCAAGATGGCGCAGGATCCTGATTGGAAAGTGTTCCTCGTCGAAAATGCCAAGGCGGGTAACATCATCGAGCAGAAGAACTCCCTGATGGTCCCGACCGCGTTCTCGCCGCCGATCCCGATGCCGAAAATCCATCCTAAGACTTAGCCGCGCGCCGTTTCGGTGAGGCCGGTGGGCGGGCCGTCGATGGCGGTCCAGCCGCCGTCGACCATCATCGCGCTGCCGGTGATGTAGCTTGCAGCATCCGAGGCGAGGAAGGCGACCGCGGTCGCCACCTCGCTCGGTTGGCTCCAGCGGTTGAATACGGTGTGCGCCGCGAGCTTGTTGAAAATATCGGGGCGCGCCTTCAAGGGGGCGACCAGCGCGGTGTCGACGATGCTAGGCACAATGGCATTGACGCGCACGCCAGAGGGGCCGAGTTCGGAGGCGAGGCCGCGCACGAGTTGGATGATCCCGGCCTTCGTCGCGCCGTAGATCGCCAGCCCCGGCTCCAGCGTCATTGCGCGCATGGAGGAGGTGGCGATCAGGCTGCCGCTGCCTTGATCGCGCATGATACGGCCGAAGGCGCGTAGGAATAGGAACACGCCGCGCAGATTGAGATCGGCAATGTGATCGTATTCCTCGTCCGTGTAATCGAGGAACGGCTTACGCACATGCACCGCCGGTGTGGTGACTGCGATGTCGATCCGTCCGTTGAATTTCATCGCCGCGGCGGCAAGCGCGGAAACATCTTCGGGTTTGCCGGCATCGACTACTTGTGCCGTGGATTTCACGTAGGTGCCGAACTCGGCCGCGGTGCGCTCGACGCCCTCGCCGTTCTTGTCGGCGCAGATCACAGCGGCGCCTAACGCGGCGAGCGCCTCGGCCGAGGCCTTGCCGATACCTGAAGCGGCGCCCAGCACCAGCGCGGTCTTGCCGGTCAGGTCGAATAAAGCACGGTAATGCTCAAGCCGCGCGGCAACGCCGATCTCTTTTTCGCCCATTAAGCCTCCGCCGGCATCTCGAAATATTTAGGATTGAGATCGCGCACGTCGCGAATGCTGGCGCTAAGGCCGTCGAGATGCGCGGCCATTGCGGCACCGGCGGCGGCAGTATCCTGCGCGGCGATCGCGGCCACCACCGCGGCATGCTCGTCAACCACGCGGGCCATGCGGCCGGGCACCGGCAAGGTGAGGCGGCGGTAGCGGTCGAGCTGCAGCTTAACCTGCAGGATCAGCCGCCAGATGCCGGGATGGCAGGCGGCATCGGCGATCGCGGCATGGAAGGCGTCGTCGGCCTCGTGGAAGCGGTTTTTGTCGCCTTGCCGGGCCAGCTTCTGCTGATGATCGATCAACTGCTTGAGCGCGGCGACCTGGTCGGCCGCGGCATTCTGTGCGGCTTCGCGCGCGGTCAATTCCTCGAGCGCCTTGCGCACCAGGATCGCCTCCGGCAGCGCGGCAATCGGAATGCGCGTCACGAAGGTTCCCGACTGCGGAAAGATTTCCACCAGATGCTCGCTGGCGAGCCGCAGCAGCGCCTCGCGCACCGGCGTACGGCTCAAGCCGTGGCGCAGCGCCACCGCCTTTTCATTGATCGGTTCGCCCGGCGGTATGCGCATGGCGACGATGTCGTCGCGCAAGGCGCGATAGATCAGATTGGCAGCGGTGTTGCTGCGTGCCGAATTCGTCGGGCGTGGTGACGGTTGTAACGGAACCGTTTTGCGACGGGTGAGCGGCACGCGGGTGTCGTCCTTGTCGAAAGGGTAATACATTTTCAGCCGCTAATATATTAGTATATAAGCCTCCGCAAGCGGCATTACGCCGCGATACGTTCGCTGTCAAAGCCGGTCGCCAGACGCCGGGAAACAAACGGGGAGTAACGCCATGCAACGACGGACCTTCATCACGGGCCTTGCCGGTATCGCCGGCGCGGTCGCGCTGCCCCATGTGCGCCGGGCCGGCGCGCAGAGCCCGATCATCATGCGCTTCGGGCACTACGCCGACGTCAACCACCCGGGGCACATCGCCGCTTTGCAGTTCGCCGATCGCGTCAAGGCGCGCACCAACGGCGCGGTGCAGGTCAATATTTTTCCCAACAACGCGCTTGGCTCGCCGCCGCAATTGCTCGAGCAGACCAAGCTCGGAGCCATCGACATGGCGGTGCCGACCCAGGGCCAGCTCGACAAATACATCAAGGCGTTCGGTGCCTGCGAACTGCCCTTCATGTTCCGCGACTACGATCACGCCCACAAAGTGCTCGACAGCGACGCTGTCATGGGCTGGCTATCGCCGCTCGCCGAGCAGCAGGGCTTTATCATTCTGGCAAATTGGGAATACGGCTTTCGCAATCTCACCACCACTAAAACGCCGATCAACAGCCCGAACGACGTCAAAGGGCTGAAGATTCGTACGCCGCCGGAAATCCAGATCAGCGCGACGATCGAGGCGCTTGGCGGCATCGTCACGCAGATCGCATTTCCCGAGCTTTATCTCGCCATGTCGCAGGGAGTAATCGAAGGCGAGGAAAATCCAATCGCGGTCATCTTCTTCGGCAAGTACTACGAGGTTCAGAAGAATCTCGCTCTCACCCGGCACATCTACAACAACATGATCCATACCATGAGCGCGCGCTCCTGGGCCAAGCTGTCCAAAGATCAGCAAGCCATTGTGCGCGAGGAGAGCAAATCGGCCGGCGAAAAAATGCGTCAATTGATCGTCAGCCAGGAAGACGACCAACTCAAGAAGCTGGCCGGTTTCGGTATGAAGATCACCAAGCCCGATCTGGCACCGTTCAAGGCCAAGATGGAGCCGGCCTATACCAAGATCGGCGGCTTCGCCGGCGCCGACAACGTCAAGAAGTTCCGCGATATCGTCGCCAAGGCTGGCTGACCGGCATAAGGTGCACCGGCGTCGCTCGCAACGGCGCCGCCGATCCCTTTTCGATATCCTTGCCGGTTGAAATCGGAATGCGCGTCGAAATCGAAATAGACACCGTCATCGAGGAAACGCCCGCGCATCCTGTGCTGCGCGCGCTCGACGGTATTGCCGAAGCGATTCTCGTTGTCGCCGTGCTCGGTGAACTGTTTGCCGTCGCCGTCAACGTGGTGGCGCGCGTCGTTCTCGGCGTGTCGTTTTTGTGGACCGAGGAAATCGCGCAAATAGCGCTGTCCACGCTGACTTTCGTTGGCGGCACCATCGCCTATCGGCGCGGCGACCACACCTTTGTCCGCGCGGTGATCGATACCTTGCCGCTCTATATCCATCGTCGCTGCGTCGCCTTGGCCGATGCGCTCGTTTTTGCCATCGCCATCGTGGCGCTGCTGTCTTCGTTCAAGCTTCTGGCGATGAACTGGCAGCAGACCACGCCGATCTTGGGCTGGCCGGTGTCCAACTTCGCCGTGCCGCTGACCGCGAGCATGGCGCTGCTGGCGGTCTATGCGGTCGAGCGGTTGTGGCGCGAGCACGGCGCATCGGCCCTTGGCGTCATGGTCGGCGTATTTATCGTAGCGTTGCTGATCGGGCTGACGCAAAGCGTTTGGAGACCCTGGATGGCCGGCGACGCGGCCATCGCGGTGGCGCTCGTGTTCTTTTTCTTCGCAGTGGTCGTCGGTGTGCCGGTCGGCTTTGCCCTGCTGCTCTCGACGGCGAGCTACCTATGGATCGGCGATGTCGCGCCGATCGAGGCGCTGCCGCAGCAAATGGTCAACGGCACCAGCAATTTCATTCTGCTGGCGATCCCGTTTTTTATCCTCGCCGGCCTGATCATGGAGCGCGGCGGCATCAGCCTGCGTCTCGTACGATTTGTCTATGCCTTTGTCGGCCACCTGCGCGGCGGGCTGCTGCAGGTGATGGTGCTGAGCATGTATCTCGTGTCGGGGCTGTCCGGCTCGAAGGCCGCCGACGTCGCCGCGGTCGGTACCGTCATGCGCGGCATGCTCAAGGAGCGGGGCTACAGCAGCGCGGAGGGCGCCGCGGTGCTCGCCGCTTCCGCGGTGATGGGTGAGACGGTGCCGCCGTCGATCGCCATGCTGATCCTCGGCTCGATCACCAGCATTTCGATGGCCGGCTTGTTCATCGGCGGCGTCATCCCCGCGGCGGTCATCGCTGTTTGCCTGATGGTTCTGATCTACGTCCGCGCGCGCCGGAGCGGCGCGACGGCTGAGGCGCGGGCGACTTGGGCGGTACGGCTCGATGCCAGCATCGGCGCCATTCTGCCGTTCTTGATGCCTTTGATCCTGTTCGTCGGCATTCTAGCCGGCATTGCGACGCCGACCGAGGTGTCCGCCTTCGCGGTCCTCTACGGCATGTTCCTGTCGCTGGTGGTCTATCGGGAGATGAATCTGCGCAGTTTCTTCCGCACCGTCGTCGACAGCGTTGCGCTGACCGGCATGATCCTGTTCATTCTGTCGGCGGCGTCGGGGTTCTCCTGGGCCTTGACGATCGCCTACGTCCCGCAGCGGGTCGTCGACGTGCTGCACGGGTTCAACGATTCTAGGGATATTTTTCTCATTGGTTCGCTGCTGCTCTTGATCGTCGGCGGGTCGTTGCTGGAAGGGCTACCGGCGCTGAACATCCTCGCGCCGCTGCTGATCCCCATCGCCGGCAAGATCGGCATCAGCGAATTGCACTACGGCATGATGTTGATCATCGCCATGGGCGTCGGCGCGTTCATGCCGCCCGCCGGCGTCGGCTTCTACGTCTGTTGCGCGGTGGCACGCGCGCCGCTCGAGGCGGCGTCCCGCGCCATGATCCCTTACCTCGTCGTGCTGATCGTCGGTCTATTGCTTGTCACCTTCGTTCCCTGGTTTACGCTGGTGCTGCCGCATTATTTCGGCTTCCGGGGTTGACGCTGCCGGACCCGTGCGGCAGGTCTTCATCGGTGGAGGGACCCGATGCGCAGCAATGACGGTACGCGGACCGGCGGCGAAATCCTGATCGACCAATTGGCAATCCACGGAGTACGCCACGTGTTCTGCGTGCCCGGCGAGAGCTATCTGGCCGCGCTCGACGCATTCCACGATTCCGAAATCGCGCTCACCGTCTGCCGGCACGAGAGCGGCGCCGCTGTGATGGCCGAGGCGGTCGGCAAGACCACCGGCCGCCCCGGCATCTGCTTCGTCACGCGCGGGCCGGGCGCCACCAATGCTTCGGCCGGTATCCACATCGCGCGCCAGGATTCCTCGCCGGTGATCATGTTCGTCGGCCAGGTCGGACGCCACATGCGCGAGCGCGAGGCGTTTCAGGAACTCGACTACCGCGCGGTGTTCGGCTCAATCGCCAAATGGGTGACCGAGATTGACGATCCCGCGCGCATCCCGGAGCTGGTCTCGCGTGCCTTCTACACCGCCTGCAACGGCCGGCCCGGGCCGGTGGTGATCGCGGTGCCCGAGGACATGCTGGTCGAGCGCGCCATGGTGCCGGATGCAAAGCCATTCGACCCGGTGGAAATTTGGCCGGGTTTGACTGACATGAGCCGGCTGCAAAAACTGCTGTGGGCCGCCAAGCGCCCGGTCGCGCTGGTTGGCGGCAGCCGCTGGTCGGACGCCGCCTGCGCCGCGCTGACGCGCTTTGCCGAGCGCTTCGCACTGCCGGTGGCGACCACTTTCCGCCGGCAATATTTGTTCGACGGGCTGCATCCCTGTTACGCCGGCGATATGGGCATCGGGCCCAACCCGAAATTGCTGGCGCGCGTGAAGGGCGCCGACCTGGTGCTGCTGATCGGTGGGCGCCTGAGCGAGATGGCGACGCAAGGCTACACGCTGCTCGATATTCCCGAGCCGCAGATGAAGCTGGTGCATGTGCACCCGGGGCCTGAAGAACTCGGCCGGGTCTATCACCCCACGCTCGCCATCAACGCCGCGCCGACCGCATTCTGTTCGGCGCTGGAAGGATTGCAGCCGCCGAATGAGATTACGTGGCAAGGCGAGGCGGCCACGGCGCACGCCGACTATCTCGCCTGGTCGGAAAAGGCGACGCCGCAGCCGGGCGCGGTCAACCTCGGCGAAATTCTGGTTTGGCTGCGCGAAAATCTTGCGCCCGACGACATCATCACCAACGGCGCCGGCAATTTCGCTGGCTGGATCCACCGCTTCTACCGCTTCCGCAAATACGCCACCCATGTGGCGCCTACGTCCGGCTCCATGGGCTACGGCTTTCCAGCCGCCGTGGCGATGAAGCTCATGCATCCCGAACGCACGGTGGTGTGCGTTGCCGGCGACGGCGACTTCCTGATGACGGGCCAGGATTTTGCGACCGCCGTTCAGTACAAATTGCCGGTCATCGTCGTGGTCGCGGACAACGGGCTCTACGGCACCATCCGCATGCATCAGGAGCGCGAATATCCCGGCCGCGTCGTCGCCACGGCGCTGCATAATCCGGATTTCGTCGCCTATGCCCTGGCGTTCGGCGGTTACGGCGCCGTGGTCGAGAAGACCGCCGATTTCCCGGCGGCCTTCGCGCAAGCGCGGGCGTCCGGCAAGCCGTCGATCATCCATCTCAAGATCGATCCGGAGGCGGTTTCGGTCGGCGCATCGATCTCCGCCATCCGCGACAAGGCGTTGGCTGGGGCGGGCGGCAAGTCCGGCACCCATCGAAGGTAAAACTGCCACTATAGCTTTGTAGTCTATTCTTCCTCCAGAAAGAAATCTTGGAGTTCTTTTGAATTTAAATTTAGCAAGGTTATTGAAGACGATCCGTTCTTTTCAGTTTCCACTTCACTCGTAATTTCGAAGAGCGCTTTTATTGAAGCCCATTGGAGCGAGTCTTGTTCTTGTTGAAATTCGATATAATTTTTAGTTGCTGAATAGTATCTGAATATCCAGTAATAAAAAGCATGGTGCGTAACTTCAGGCGTGAGTTGGTCTCCTTGAACATAGAATCCCAAATCCTCAAAAAAATCTAAGACTTCGGCGACGTTTTTGTTGCCTTTTAATCTGTGGACATCGCCGTTCATTGCTCGAATCGCTTTCACTGCTTGTGATCGATATTCCAACATTTCTGGACAAAGGAAATCATCTTGAAATTTTAAAACCCATTGAGGGTCGTATGTCCGTCTTCGAAACTCGGCGTACCACTGCATAAGCAACAGGGCGATGCCAACGATTGCACCTACTATTAAGCTCCAACTAATTATCGGATTAGCGGATGCGAAGCTCGCTCGATTCGACATCTGATTGACGACCGCAATCGCCACTCCGATCAACGCCGTGCCGCCGGCTAACAGTATAGGTGAGCCAGCAGCGGCGCGCCGTCGCCAACGATGTCTGGATAGCAATCCCCAAATCATTCGCTGACAGTACCAATTTTGGCTTGTTTTTGCTCGCTGAATCATTGTTCACTCGTTCACATGCCCTATCGCCGCACCGAGAACGTGGTTCGCCGCCTGGCCGAGCGCGAGGAGGCGATCCTGGCGGCCGCGACGGCCATCGCCGCCGAAGGTGGCATGGCGGCGGTGCAGATCGCCGCCGTCGCCGCGCGCGCCGGCATCGCCGCAGGCACTGTCTACCGTTACTTCCCGTCCAAGACCGATCTCGTTGCCGACCTGGTGGCCGCCGTTGCCGGGCGCGAGCTTTCCGCCATGATAGCTGCCGGCAATGCGGCGCCGGGGCCGCTGTCGGCACTGGCGGCCTGTATCGCCACTTTCGCCGCCCGTGCGCTCAACGAGCGGCGGCTGGCTTGGGCGGTGCTCGGCGAGCCGGTCGACGCACAGGTGGACGCGATGCGGCTCGATTTCCGTCAATCGCTCGCCGCCGAACTGGAAGCGCGCATCAAGACCGCGATCGCAGGCCGCCATCTGCCCGAGCAGGACGCCAGTGTCGCCGCGCCGGCCATCGTCGGCGCACTGATGGAGGGGCTGCTCGGACCGCTGGCGCCAGTGCCGGCCGACGCCGCTGCCGCGCGTGCCGCAGTGCAGGGCGCGACGCTGCTGGCGCTACGCGCGCTTGGCGTCATCGATGCGCGCGCCCGCGGCCTCGTGGCGCAATGCGTGCTGCCCTAGGCGCGTGTTAGATCAATTCCTCGGCGGCGACTTCAGCGAGCGGCAGCGTCACCATCTTGACGCCGCGCTCCTCGGGATCGTCGGCGGCGTGGAAGCCGAGCTCGGCGCACATTTGCAGCATGGTGCTGTTTTCCGCCAGCACCTGACCGCGCACGGTTTTCAGTCCCTTGTCTTTCGCATACGCGATCATGTGCTTCATCATCAGCCAGCCGAGGCCATGACCCTTGAGCCGCGTGCGCACGATGATCGCGAACTCGCCGCTCTGATCGCCGGGATCGTTGTGCAAGCGCACCACGCCGAGCATTTTGCCGGTCGCTTCCTCGATGACGATGGAGGCCATCGCATGTTGCGGATCGTAATGGACGAGCTTGTCGATCAGCTCGGGGCTAACTTCGCGCATGGCGGCGAAGTAACGCAGCCGCAGGTCGTCGGGCGTGATCTCGCTCAGGCAATCCGGATAGAGCGCGGCATCCTCCGGCTTGAGCGGCCGAAATAGTACCGGCGTCCCGTCCCGTAATTTGAGGTGGCGCACGACGTCCAAGGCCACAACTCCCGTCGTTCCGCGATGCGGAAACGCATACTCCGCCGGCCGGCGAGAGATCAGCAACTACGAGTTCCAGGCGGCGTTAGCACTTGCCCGGAACGACAGAAATATCAATGCGACATCAGCGCCGGCACCGTCATCGATTCGAGGATACCGCGAGTGACGCCGCCCAGGATGAATTCGCGCAAGCGCGAATGGCCGTAACCGCCCATCACGATCATGTCGGCGGACGAATCCGCCGCATAAGACAGGATAGTGGAAGGGATATCGATATCCGGCGAGGTGATGCGCTTGACGTCGACCTTCAAGCCGTGACGGGCGAGATGCTGGCCAAGATCGGCGCCGGGAACCTCGTCGTTCTTGCCGGCCTTGCCGGCGACCATGACGATCTCCACCTGCTTGGCCTTTTCCAGAAACGGCAGGCTGTCGGCGATGGCGCGGGTGGCGGCGCGGCTGCCGTCCCAACACACCATGACGCGGTCGAGCTTGAGGCCCGCTTTCTGGATGTAGGGAACGAAGATTACCGGCCGGCCGGATTCGAACAGCACACCTTCGTCCACCACCTCTACCGGTGCCGATTTGTCGCGGTCGGGCTGGCCGACGATGACGAGGTCGAAGCGCCGCCCCAAGCGGCCGAGCCGCTCGGCGGCGCCGGCAATGCTGGCGTTGACGCTGCGCGTTTCGTAAGCGATGCCGGCGCGTTTGGCCACCTTCTCGAAACGGTCGATCGCGGTGCGCACTGTCTTCTCGGCTTCGGCGCGCTGCAATTCGATGAATTGCGGCGGGATACCGCCCATGACCGAACCGGGAATGACCGGATCGTAGACAAAGGCCATGCCGAGCACGTGCGCGCCGAAAGCGTCGGCCACCGAAATGGCGAAATCGCCCGCGGGATCCTGATTGCCCAAACCAAGATTGACGACGATATCCTTGATCATGATCGCTTCTCCTCACCGAGCTGCCGCATGCGCCCGAACTGTGAAAACCGATTTTCGGACAAGGCTATGCGTAAGCATACTGTCTTTATGTGTGAATGATGACGGCAGCGGCTGCCCGCGGCTTTGACCAGGGTCAAAGGCCCGACGCGTGCCAGGCGCGGCCGGGCCGCCAAATCGCAGGTCGTGATCTCACTTCTTCTTCCCGTCCGGGCCGAACTGCTTGAGATAGGCCCACAGGTTGTCCACTTCCTTCTCGTTCTTGATGCCGGGGAAGATCATCTTGGTGCCCGGGATCTTGGCGCGCGGGTCTTTGATATATTCTTTGAAGGTCGCCTCGCTCCAGACGATGCCGGAGTTCTTGTTGGCGTCGGAATAGCTGTAGCCGGCTGCGGTGCCGGAATGACGGCCATCGAGGCCATTGAGTTCGGGACCGACCTTGTTCTTCGCCCCTTCGCCGATGGAGTGGCAGGGGAAGCATTTCTTGAACGATTGCTCGCCGGCGGCCACATCCTGGGCGAGCGCCGATTGTGCCATCGTGGCGACGGCCAAAGCTGCTACCGCAAGTGTTGTTTTCATCGGTCTTTCCTTCGTGACTTGGTGTTGCCGCCCCGTAGGGGCCAATGCCGCCCGGCATGCCCCTGGTTCCATACGGTTTTGCCAGCCCTATGTGTCAACCGTCAAATGGCTGATATCGTTACATCGGACTAAAAGCCGGGAGTTGTCACAATGTCGGTGCGGATGCCCGAAGCGGACGGCGCGGTGCTTGCGCGACGCGACAGTATCGTGAAGGCCCTGCGCACCATAGTGCCGGGCGAGGGGGTCATCGCGTCCGAGCGGGAAATGCGCCCGTTTGAGAGCGACGGCCTCACCGCCTACCGCCAATTGCCCATGGTCGTGGTGCTGCCGGAGACCACCGAGCAGGTGGCGCAGGTGCTGCGCTATTGTCACGACGAGGGCATCAAGGTGGTGCCCCGCGGCGCCGGCACTTCGCTGTCGGGCGGCGCGCTGCCGCTCGCCGACGGCGTGCTGCTCGGCATGGCCAAGTTCAACCGCATCCGCGAGATCGATTTCGACAACCGCGTCGCGGTGGTCGAGCCTGGCGTCACCAATCTCGCGGTGTCGAACGCGGTGGCCCATGCCGGCTTCTATTACGCGCCCGATCCATCCTCGCAGATCGCCTGCACCATCGGCGGCAACGTGGCGGAAAACTCGGGCGGCGTGCATTGCCTGAAATACGGCATGACCACCAACAACGTGCTCGGCTGCGAGATCGTGCTGATCACCGGCGAAGTGCTGCGCATCGGCGGCCGCCATCTCGATTCGGAAGGCTACGACCTGCTCGGGTTGATCACCGGCTCCGAAGGCCTGCTCGGCGTCGTCACCGAAGTGACCGTGCGCATCCTGAAGAAGCCGGAGACGGCGCGTGCGGTGCTGATCGGTTTCCCGTCGAACGAGGACGCCGGCGAGTGCGTCTCGCGCATCATCGGCGCCGGCATCATTCCGGGCGGCATGGAGATGATGGACAAACCGGCGATCCACGCGGTGGAAGAGTTCGTCCATGCCGGCTATCCGCTCGACGTCGAAGCGCTGCTGATCGTCGAAGTCGACGGGCCGCCGGCCGAAGCCGACGATCTGATCGAGCGCATCGAGATCATTGCCAGCAAATGCCATGCGGTCTCGGTCCGGGCTTCGACCTCCGAGCAGCAGCGATTGCTGTTCTGGGCCGGGCGCAAGGCGGCGTTTCCGGCGGCCGGCCGCATCTCGCCGGACTACTACTGCGTCGATCCGACCATTCCGCGCAACAAGCTGCCGCTGGTGCTCAAGCGCATGAAGGAAATGTCGGAGGAATACGGGCTGCGCTGCGCCAACGTCTTCCACGCCGGCGACGGCAATCTGCATCCGCTCATTCTCTACGACGCCAACAAGCCGGGCGAATTGGAAAAGACCGAACAATTCGGCGCCGAGATCATGCAGCTTTGTGTCGAGGTCGGCGGTGTGCTCACCGGCGAACACGGCGTCGGTGTCGAAAAACGCGACCTGATGCCGATGATGTTTTCCGAAATCGATCTCAACGCGCAGCAACGCGTGAAGTGCGCGTTCGATGCCAAAGGTCTGCTCAATCCAGGCAAGATGTTTCCCAGTTTGCACCGCTGCGCCGAGCTGGGCCGTCTGCACATATCCGGCGGCAAGTTGCCGTTCCCGGATATTCCGAGGTTCTGAGCATGATCCCGAAAAGTGTGAAGCGGTTTTCGGATAAGATCATGCTCAAGCAAAAAGAGTGACTATGCGTTTCGGTCTGTTCTGCTCGCCCAAAGCCGATAGCGGTTCGCTTGGCCAGGAAACCGGCCAGGGTTTCCGCGATTATCTCGATTTCAACGTCGAGGCCGAGGCGCTCGGCTTCCATTCGAGCTTTTCGGTCGAGCATCACTTCACCGGCTGGAACCAGGTTTCCGCCACGCTGATGCTGCTGATGGCGCTCGCCATGCGCACCAAAACACTGCGGCTCGGCACCGCGGTGATCGTGCTGCCGTGGCACAATCCGGTGCTGCTCGCCGAGCAGGCGGCGACGCTCGACCTTGTCTCGGATGGTAGGCTCGATTTCGGCATCGGCAAAGACTACCGCCACAGCGAGTTCAAGGGCTTCCAGATAGCGCTGGAGGAGGCCGAGGCACGGTTCGAGGAAGCGATCAAACTGATCACGCGCGCGTGGACGACGCGCGCGCGGTTTTCACACCATGGGCGTTTCTGGAATTTCGAAGACATTGTGGTCGAACCGCCGCCGGCGCAGAGCCCGCACCCGCCGTTCTGGGTTGCCGCCGGTAACCCGCATTCGATCAAGCGCGCCGCCGCGCACGGCTTCAATCTGATCCTCGACCAATACGCTTCGCCGGCGACGCTGGCCGAGCGCATCGCCATCTTCAAGGCCGAGCGCGCGGCGAACAAGGTCGCCTTCGACCCGATGCAGGTGACGGTCGCGCGTCAGCTTTACATTGCCAAGGATCGCGCCGACCGCGATGAGGCGCTCAAGCGCCAGGCCGCCTATACCAAGCGCACCATCGATGTTTCGCGTGCGCCCGATGCCAAGCCCGGCTCGCACGTGCTCGCTTACGCCGATAAGGCCGGCGCCACGGAAGAATACGCGTTATACGGAACGCCAGACGAGATCGCCGGAATGCTTGACGCGTTGCAGAAATCGAGCGTCGAATATGTCCTGCTCACGATTGCCGGCGGCAAGGAGCAATTGCGCCGCTTCGCGCGCGAGATCATGCCGACTTTTTCATCCGCGGCGGAAGCCCACGCGGCCGAATGACATGACCGACGTTCTCAAACCCCGTGACGCCAAGGAGGTCGAGGACGCCGTGCGCTGGGCGCTCGGCAACGACAAGGCGTTGGAGGTGGCGGGGCAGGGCACTAAGCGCGCCATTGGCCGCCCCAGCCAGACCGATCTGACGCTCGATCTGTCGGGGCTTTCCGGCGTGACGCTTTACGAGCCGGAAGAACTGGTGCTGTCGGTCAAGGCAGGCACCCCGCTCGCCGAGATCGAGACGCTGCTCGAGCAGAACGGCCAGCAGCTCGCCTTCGAGCCCATGGACTACGGCCCTTTGCTTGGCGGTGCCGTCGGGCAGGGCACTATCGGCGGTGCTATCGCCACGAACTTGTCCGGCCCGCGCCGCATCAAGGTGGGCGCCGCGCGCGATCACTTTCTCGGTGTTTCCGCGGTCAGCGGCCGGGCCGAAACCATCAAGTCGGGCGGCCGAGTGGTGAAGAACGTCACCGGCTACGATCTCTGCAAATTGTTCGCCGGCTCCTGGGGCACGCTGGCCGCGATGACAGACATCACGGTGAAGGCGCTGCCCAAGGCGGAAGCGGAGGCGACCGTGCTCGTCGAAGGCCTCGACGACGCGCGCGCCTGCGCCGCCATGGCGGCAGCCATGGGCTCGGCCTGCGATATCTCCGGCGCGGCGCATGTGCCCGATCATGTGGCGTCTTTTTTCGACGGTTTGCCGAAACCGGAGGCTGCTACCGCGCTGCGATTGGAAGGTTTTGCGCCCTCGGTAAAACATCGCAAGGAAGCGCTGGCCGCCCGGATGAAGCCGTTCGGGCCGGTGACGCTGCTCAATGAAAAAGAATCGCACGCGCTGTGGGCGAGCGTCCGGCAGGTGAAACCCTTCGCCTCCGAGGCGGCGCTCGCACGGCCGCTCTGGCGAATTTCGACCGCGCCGAGCCGAGGTTATGAAATTGCCGCAGCGATTACGCCGGCAGCGCAGATGTTCTACGATTGGGCCGGCGGATTGCTCTGGGTGGCGATGCCGTTCGCCGATGAGCCCGGCGCAGCCACAATTCGCGCCGCGGTCGAGGCCGTCGGCGGCCACGCCACGCTGGTACGCGCGCCGCCCGCGGTGCGCGGTTCTGTCGACGTGTTCGAACCGCAGGAGCCGAACTTGCGCGCCTTGACCAAGCGCGTGAAGGAGGGCTTCGATCCCAAGGGTGTGCTCAATCCCGGCCGCATGTGGGCGGGGGTCTAGGCGATGCAGACGTCATTCATTCTTGCCCAGCTCGCCGACCCGCAGATCGCGGAAGCGGAGAAGATTCTGCGCGCCTGCGTGCATTGCGGCTTCTGCACCGCCACCTGTCCGACCTATGTGCTGCTAGGCGACGAACTCGATTCGCCGCGCGGGCGCATTTACCTGATCAAGGACATGCTCGAGCAGAACCGGCCGGCGACGCGCGACGTGGTCAAGCATATCGACCGCTGCCTGTCGTGCCTCGCCTGCATGACCACCTGCCCGTCTGGCGTGCATTATATGCATCTGGTCGATCACGCCCGCGACCACATCGAGAAGACCTACAAGCGGCCGCTCGCCGACCGCGCCATGCGCGGTCTGCTTGCGCGCGTGCTGCCCGATCCGGGATTGTTCCGGCTGGCGGTGGTGGCGGGACTGATTGCCAAACCGTTCGCGGGCGTGCTGCAAGCGCTGGGCTTGACGCGGATGGCGGCGATGCTGCGGCTTACGCCGCGCCACAAGTTGGCGTCGCCGGTCGATCGCACCGGCAACGTCAATGCGGCGCAGGGCGAACGCCGCGGCAGGGTGGCGCTATTGTCCGGCTGCATCGGTCCGGTGCTGGCACCGGCGACCAACGAGGCCGCCATCCGCCTGCTCAACCGCCATGGCATCGAGGTTGTGGTCGCTGCCGGCGAGGCCTGCTGCGGCTCGCTCACCCACCATATGGGCCACGAGGACCAGGCGCTGGCGCAGGCGCGCAACAACATCGATGCCTGGACACGCGAAATCGACGGCGCCGGGCTCGACGCCATCCTGATCACGGTGTCGGGGTGTGGAACCACCGTGAAGGATTACGGGTTCATGTTTCGCACCGACCAAGCCTACGCGGCCAAGGCCGCGCGGGTCGCCGCGCTCGCCAAGGACGTGACCGAATACCTCGCGACGCTCAATTTGCTGGTCGGCGGGTCGGCACGCCCGCTCACGGTCGCCTATCATGCGGCGTGTTCGCTGCAGCATGGGCAGAAGGTGACGCAGGTGCCGAAAGAATTGCTTTGCAAGTCCGGCTTCGTGGTCAAAGATGTGCCGGAAGGGCATTTATGCTGCGGCTCGGCGGGGACGTACAACATTCTCCAGCCGGCGCTGGCGGAGCGCTTGCGTGAACGCAAGGTTAGCAATATCGAACGGCTCAAGCCGGATGTGATCGCGGCGGGCAATATCGGCTGCATCACGCAAATCGCCGCTGGTACCGCCATTCCGGTCGTGCACACGGTCGAACTGCTCGACTGGGCGACTGGCGGTCCGGCGCCGGAAGGTTTAGCGGAGATTGGAGCGCAGGCTCCAGAGCTTATAGCTGAAACGGCCCAGTGAACCGGGAGGAATTGTCATGGCTAAGAAAACGAAAAAGCGGAAATCCAAAGTGAAGAAAACGAAACGCGCCGCTGCGCGCAGGCCGAAGATGAAAACAAAGCGGCCGCTCAAGAAGGCCGTCCGAAAGACCAAGGCGGTCAGACCGAAGACGAAGAGGCCGGCTGCCAAGAAAGCCGCACCCAAGAAAGCGGCGTCAGCGAAGCCGACGAGCTACAAGATTCTCTTGCTTGGGGCGTCTTACGGATCGTTGCTCGCTTCCAAATTGCTGTTTGGTGGCCATTCGATCCACTTGGTCTGCCTGCCGGCGGAAGCCGATCTGATCAACGCCGAGGGCTTCAAGGTGAAACTGCCGGTCCGCGGACGCGGCGAACCGGTCCTGCTCGAATCGCGCAAGCTGCCGGGCAAGGTGACGGCTGGCCCCGCGGCCGGCGTCAATCCGAGGGATTACGACCTGGTTGGCCTCTGCATGCAGGAGCCGCAATATCGCTCCGAAGGCGTGCGCCAATTGCTGGACTCGGTCGGCAAGTCGCGCGTGCCCTGCATGTCGATCATGAACATGCCGCCGCTGCCCTACATCAAGCGCATCCCGGGCCTCGACTACAAAGCGCTTGAAGCGGCCTACACCGATCCGCGCGTGTGGGATTCGGTCGATCCGAAGAAGATCACCCTCAACAGCCCGGACCCGCAGGCGATTCGTCCGCCGGATGGCAAGGCGAACGAACTGCTGGTGACGCTGCCGACCAACTTCAAATGCGCGCGCTTCGAGGACGACAAGGATACCGCGATCGTGCGCCGGCTCGAGAAGGACGTCGAAGCCGCGCGTTTCGACGTCCCGGAAGGCAAAATCGAATTGCCGGTGAAACTGCGGGTCTACGATTCGATCTTCGTGCCGCTCGCCAAGTGGGCGATGTTGTGCGCCGGCAATTATCGTTGCATCACCGCCGATGGCATGCGCACCGCGCAGGAAGCGGTGCATTCAAATATCGAAGAGTCGCGATCGGTTTACAATTTCGTCAACGGCCTCTGCGTCAAACTCGGCGCCAATCCGAATGACCTGGTACCGTTCGAGAAATACGCCGCCGCCGCGCAAAGTCTCACGCGTCCGGCCTCGGCCGCTCGTGCGCTGCAAAACGGGGCGCAAAACATCGAACGCGCCGACAAGCTGGTGCAGCTGATCGCCCGGCAAAAAGGCCTCAGTCATCCGACCCTCGACGCGACTGTGGCGCTGGTCGACATGCGACTCGATGCCAACCGCAAAAAGGCCGCGGCCTGAGCGATTGGCGTTCGTCATTCTCTGGCGCCTGCCGGGAATCCGGCGGGCGCCAGATTTTCTTTGTATGACTGAGGCTTAAGTCGCCGGTATCGAGTTATTCACAGGATCATTGGCCAGATCGGCGAATTGACCTTTGCGAGCCCGGATTGTGGGTCAGGATATCGTTTCAGACCCCAAAATTGTGACTTTGCCGCAACAGTCTTTTTCATTCTGTCATGGAACGGCTGAATCGCCTAAAAAGGCAGCAGTTGCTGCCGTTTTTGGCTT
This sequence comes from uncultured Alphaproteobacteria bacterium, assembly GCA_963821785.1. Classification (GTDB taxonomy): domain Bacteria; phylum Pseudomonadota; class Alphaproteobacteria; order Rhizobiales; family Xanthobacteraceae; genus Pseudolabrys. The sequence continues at coordinate 68,205 of CAWGFC010000004.1, forward strand.
GCCGGTGGAGGCCCGGGGAGATGTAGATTTGCGCGTGAAGGCGGGTTCTTTTGCGTTCCGGGGGACACAACCGGATTTGGACCGCAAGAGGGTTGCGCGAAGTGTATCGGCCAAAGGCCGATCGAACCGAAAAGGGGCAGGGTCAAATGAAGAAAGTTGTTTTGTCGGTAGTGGCTGCGCTCGCGATGACTGCTGCTGCGCCGGCGTTTGCTGCCGATATGCCAATGAAAGCCAAGCCGATGGCACCGGCTGCCGCACCGTCACCGTGGGACGTGTTGTTCGGTGTGGATTTCACTACCGATTACGTCCTCCGCGGCATTTCGCAAACCAACCGCAAGCCGGCGGAGCAAGGTTACTTTGAGGTCGACTACACGGCCACGGATTGGCTGAAGCTTTACGCTGGCCTGTGGGGATCGAGCTTGGCGAGCTACAACGCCGATGCCGAGATCGACATCTCTGGCGGCGCGCGCTTTAGCTGGAACAATTTCGGCCTCGATCTCGGGTACGTCTACTACTACTACCCGGATGGCACCAACGGCACGAATGCTTACGGCAGCTTCGGCGAGTTCTATGCCAAGCCCTCGTACAAGGTCGCGGACTGGCTGACCATTGGCGGGATCATCGATGGCGGCGACAACTACAACGACGGTTACCTGATCACGGGCAGCAAGGTCGCCTACTACTACTCCGGCAACGCGACCATCACCCTGCCGTGGCATCCGATCACTGACGTCACCCTTTCGCTCAACCCGGAAGTCGGCCGCCAAGTCGTTGAATGCACGGGCTGCAACAGCTACGACTACTGGGACGTTGGATTCGACATCAACTACAAGGCCGTCACGCTCGATCTGCGTTACTGGGACACCGACAAGCACAATACGTTCATGGCGCCGGTTGCGTTTGGCGGGAAGGACCTGGCGGGCTCGACCTTCGTTGCTACTCTGAAGTTCGACACCTCATTGTCGGCTCTCAAATAAGCCAAATACTGCCTCTTTGGTTTGAATGGGCGGCGGCTCCAAAAGAGCCGCCGCTCTTTCTTTTGGCGCGGTCTCAACGATCGAGCGCCCGTGCGGACAGAGCGCCGCCGCCGCTACGCCGCTGGCTTCAGACTGCCCTCGTGCACCCAGTAACGGTCGCCTTCGCGGCTGAACGCCAGCCGGCGGCGATGGAAGGCCGCGAGCGTCGAGCGGTGACCGATCGACACGATGGTCGCGGCCGGCAGCCGTTGCTGCAGCAGGTGATAGAGCGCGGCTTCGGACGGCTCGTCGAGCGAAGCGGTTGCCTCATCCAGGAACAGATAGTCCGGCGCATGCAGGAGCGCGCGGGCGATGCCGAGCCGCTGCTGCTCGCCGAGCGACAGCATGCGGTTCCAATGCGCCTCCTCCTCGATCCGGGAGGCCAAGGCCGGCAGACCGACCGCGGCGATAAGTTCGGCGACCTTTGCGGTATCGAAAGCGCCCGGCTCCGCCGGATAGGCGACCGCGGCGGCCAAGGGAGCGATCGGAAAGTAAGGCCGTTGCGGCAGCATCATCAGGCGAGCATTTTTCGGCACCGTGATCGTGCCGGCGCCGAACGGCCAGATGCCGGCCAGGGCACGGAACAGAGTGGACTTGCCGGCACCGGAGGGGCCGCTCACCAGCACCCGCTCACCCGCTCGAATCGAGATATCGCTGGCGTTGACCAAAGGCACACCGTCCGGCAGTCGTACCGCCAGGTCCTTGAACGTAACCGCCGCCGCCTCGCCGGGCGCAATGCCGATCGCCGGCGGCGTCACCGCGACCGCACGGGCGGTGGCCACCGATTGATCGAAGCCGGACAGGCGCTCGATCACCGCGCTCCATTCCGCGAGACTGCGGTACAGGCTTACGAACACCGACAGCGCGCCTTGCACTTGCCCAAATGCGTTCGCCGTCTGCATCAGCCCGCCGAGCTGGATGACGCTGGCGAAATAAGCCGGGCTCACCATGACGAACGGGAACACCACGGAGGCCTGGGCGTAGCCGGCGGTAAAGAACGTCAGCTTCTTCTGCCGCGACATAATCGCGAGCCAGTTGCCGACGACGTTGCCGAATCGCATCAGCAGGCGGTCCCGCTCGGCCGGTTCGCCATCGAGCAGGGCTATCTGCTCGGAGTTCTCTCGCACTCGCACCAGATTGAACCGGAAGTCGGCTTCATAGCGCTGCTGCTGGAAATTAAGCGCGATCAGCGGGCGGCCAATCAGATGCGTGAGTGCCGTGCCGATACAGGCGTAGATCAACGCCGCCCACAGCAGGTAGCCCGGGATATCGAAGCCGACCCCAAACACGTGCAGCGGCGCCGCCGCCGACAGCGACCACAGAATGATCATGAACGAGAACAACGTGACGCAAGAGTTGAGCAATTGCAGTCCAACCGACAGCGTCAAGGCGATGAATTGCGCGATGTCTTCTGAGATACGCTGGTCGGGGTTGTCGGCGGCGTCGCCCAGGAGCTGCATGCGATAGTGATTGGCGCCCTCCATCCAGTGGTCGAGATAGCTCGCCGTCAGCCAGCGCCGCCAGCGGATCTGCAGCCATTGATTGAGATAGAGTTGATAGACGGCCAGCAGAATGAAGATCGACGCCAGCACGCAGAAATAACCAAGCTGATAGACGAAGGCGTTCCAGTTCCGGTCCTGCAGCGCATTGTAGAAGCGGGCATTCCACTCGTTGATCAACACGGTGATGCCGACGATCGACAGTTCGATTGCGATCACCGCCGCCAGCAGAAAACGGCCCGGCCAGCGATCCTCGGACCGGAAATAGGGGCTGGCAATCCGCCAGACGATGGCGAGCATCGCGATAATGCCTCTCACGGGGGGTCTCCTGTTTGGGCCGGCGATAACGCTGGACGAGAACGGACGAACGGTTAGCGGTGAAACTTACTCGTGGCGGTGGTGCGGCCAACCAGTCATTATCTCGCGAGAATGCGTGAATTATTGCTGTTGAGGGGATAATTTTTGTTGCTTTTCAGCATGTTAAAGCCGCCCATAGACGAAAGTCGACATTGTGGGCCTGAGCCCATTGGTTAGTTTGCAGGCATATCTTGCCCGACGTGTCCGGTCGCAAAAATTAGCCAACCCAAACTTTGTAATCTTGCAGCCGATGGCTATCACACACTAGTGTGGCCACCAGGGGGAGGCAAAAACCGCGTCTGGCGCCGATCGGCGCAGATTTGCCCATGTTGCTGTCTCTCAAAAAAACTTGGGACAATGCTGAAAAAATATCAGGGAGGATACGATGAAATCAGATGATCTTTCGATGAAACTTGACCGCCGTACTGTGTTGAAGACGGCGGCGCTGGCCGGCGTCGCGCAAATCGCTTCGCCCTTCGTCGTCACCAGTTGGGCAGCCGACAACGTCAAGATCGGCCTCGATAATCCGCTGACCGGCACATTCGCCGCGGTCGGCAAGAACGAACTGATCGGCGCGCAACTCGCGATCGAGCAGATCAATGCCAAGGGCGGCATCCTCGGCCGCAAGGTTGATCTGCTGGTTGAGGACTCGACCTCGGGCGAAGCCGCGGTGGCCGTGCAAAAGGCCAACAAGCTGATCGAGCGCGACAAGGTCGACTTCCTGCTCGGCAACATCAACTCGGCGCTGGCGCAGGCGATGGCCAATGTCAGCTTCGAGAAGAAGGTGTTCCACATCGTTCCCGGCGGTCACACCGACTCGGTCACCGGCACGCAATGCCACTGGAACGTGTTCCGCGTCTGCAACACGACGCGCATGGAAACCAATTCGGTGTCGCAGTTGCTGCTCAAGAACTACGGCAAGAAGTGGTACTTCATCACCACCGACTACGCGTTCGGCCGCAGCCTGCAGGCGGGCTTCGAGGCGAGCCTGAAAACGGCGGGCGGCACCGAACTCGGCGCCGATTATGCGCCGCTCGGCACCACCGATTTTTCGGCCATCCTCATCAAGGCGCAAGCGGCCAAGCCGGATGCGCTCATCCTGCTGCTCGCCGGCGACGACATGGTCAACTGCCTCAAACAGGCGGTCCAATTTGGCCTCGACAAGAAGACGCATATCGCCGGCGCCCAGCAGGAGCTGGAAGTGAATCTGGCGCTGCCGCCGACCGCGCTGCTCGGCGACTGGTGCTTCGAATGGTACTGGAAGCAACCGGGCGTTCCGCACGTCGAGAAGTTCGTCGCCGACATCCGCAAGAAGAGCGGCGGGCACGTTCCGACCGCGCGCACATGGTTCGGCTACGCCGCCACCTGGAGCTGCTATCTCGCCGCCGAAAAAGCCAAATCGCTCGATGCTGTCAAGTTGGCTAAAGCGATGCAGGGCATGGTCCTGCCGCCGGAAGTGGCGCTGATGCCGAACAACCCGTTCTATCGCGAAGGCGACAACCAACTGATGCCGACGCTGTTTGTCGGTCATTCACGCCCGGCCCCGAAGGGCGGCGACAAGGAAGACCTGTTCGAGGTCACCAACCTGGTCAAGGGCACCGACGCGGCATTGTCGGTTCAAGAGACCGGCTGCAAGATGGTGTGGCCGAGCTGAAGCGATTGAAAGCCGGGCGTCGCGGAGTTCCGTGACGCCCGGGACTTTCTTGACGCTGGGCGGGGTTATATCGTTAGTCAAGACTTACGATCGTGGCCCGCCCGCAATCGGACGGGCCGCTTGCTGTGGGGGCAGTTCAGGGTTTGAGGGGCATTACGGGCATATGAGTCAGTTGCTTTTTTTCAATGTGTTTAATGGGCTGATCATCGGTGCGTTCTATGCGCTGATGGCGCTCGGCTTGTCGCTGATCCTAAATTTGTCCGGCGTGATCAATTTCGCGCACGGCGGATTCCTGGCGATCGGAGCCTACATCGCCTACATGCTGATCCCCTACATCGGTTTCTGGGGTGCGCTGATTTTGGCGCCAGTGCTGACTGCGGTGCTCGGCCTCATGGTCGAGCGCGTGCTGATTCGCCGGCTGTACGGCCGGGATCCGCTCTACAGCCTGCTGCTGACTTTTGGCCTGGCGTTTATCATCGAGGACGGCACCCGATTCATCTGGGGCGCGCAGGGCCTCCAATATCAGATCCCTTCCTTTCTGCAGAGTCCGTTGAGCACCGAACTCTTCTTCCTTACCGGTTACCGGGTGTTTATGGTGGCCATGGTCGGGATCATCGTGCTCGGGCTGTTTCTCCTTCTGAACCATACGCGGCTCGGCCTGCGCATCCGGGCGGGCACGCTTGACCTCGAAACCGTCTCGGTGCTCGGCGTCAACGTGCGCATTCTGCGCAATCTGAATTTCGGCCTCGGCATATACATGGCGGGCCTAGCGGGCGTGCTGGCCGCCGGCATGCTGGGCCTGCAGCCGACAATTGGCGACTCGCTGATCATGCCGAGCTTTATCTCGATCATCGTCGGTGGCCTCGGCAGTCTGCCGGGCACCTTGTTGGGTGGGCTGCTGATCGGTGTCGCTTCCGGCATCACCACCGTCTTCCTGCCGGCGGCGAGCGAGGCAGTCATGTACGTCATCATGGCCGCGGTCCTGCTGGTGCGGCCGCACGGTCTCTTCGGTGAGGAGGGGCGGTTCTAATGGATAAGCTCAACGTCCGCACCGGCGACGTCGCAGTCTGGCTGCTGCTGCTGTCCGCGCCTTATTGGCTGCCGCTCACCGGCGGCTACGTCGAGCTGGGAAGCCGCGTCGTCATCCTCGCGCTGGCGGCAATGTCGCTCAATTTCCTGCTCGGATATACCGGCGTCCTCTCGTTCGGCCATGCCGCATATTTTGGTCTCGGCGCTTACGGGACTGCCGTGGTGATGAAGTATTATGTCGAGAGCACGCCGTTGGCGATCATCTTCGGTGTTGTCCTCGGCACCGTGGCTGCGGCGATTATCGGTCCTTTTATCGCCCGTCTGCGCGGCGTCTATTTTGCCATGTGCACCATCGCTTTCGGGCAGGTGTTCTATTTCATCGCCTTCCAGTGGCGCGATTTCACCGGCGGCGACGACGGCCTCTCGGCGTGGCATCGCGCACCGATCCATTTGGGTTTCACCACCATCGATATCCTCAACAACAACAAGGCGTTCTACTATTTGGTGCTGGTGGTATTCGCCGTCGCCGTTTCGATCATGGCGTTCCTGCTGCGCTCGCCATTCGGGCGTACGCTGCTTGCGATTCGCGAAAACGAACGCCGCGCCCGCTTTCTCGGCATTCCGGTGGACCGGCATATCTGGATGTCGTGGGTCATATCCTGCGCCTTCGTCAGCCTTGCCGGCGCGCTCTACGCGCTGCTCAATGACTTCGTCGATCCGCGCGCGCTGCGTTGGGATCAGTCCGGCAACTTCGTGATCATGGCTGTGCTCGGTGGCATGCGGAATTTCTGGGGGCCGCTGATTGGCGCGGCGATCTTCATCGTGCTGCAGGACTATATTTCCAGCCACACCGAAAACTGGATGTCATTCGTGGGACTGATCTTCGTCTTGGTGGTGTTGTTCTTCCCCCGCGGCGTGCTGGGGATTATCCGACGGAAGCTTGCGTCATGAGTTTGTTGAAGGTCGAAAACGTCTCCAAGCATTTCGGCAGCCTGGTGGCCGTCGACAACATATCGATGACGGTTGAGTCGGGCGAATTGCGCGCTGTGATCGGGCCCAACGGCGCCGGCAAGACCACATTCTTCAACACCATCAGCGGCTTCCTGACGCAGACGTCCGGGCGCATCATTTTTGACGGCGAAGATATCAGCCCGCTTTTGCCGGCTCGCCGGGTGTGGCGCGGCATCGCCCGCACCTTTCAGATCACGGAAGTCTTTCCCGAGCTTTCGGTGCGCGAGAATTTACGGATCGCGGTCGAGGTCGCCAGCGGTTACAGGTTGCGGGTGTGGCAATCGTCGGATGCCGACGACGAAGTCAAGGCGCGGGTCGTCGATCTGCTCGAAATGAGCGGTCTTGCCGACAAGGCCGACCGGTTGGTCGGTGAGCTTGCGCATGGCGATCAGCGCGCCACCGAGATTATGATGGCGCTGGCGCTCAAGCCGCGGCTGTTGCTGCTCGACGAGCCGACGGCCGGCATGGGCGACCAGGAAACCTACGACATCACGCAGCTGATCAGAAAACTGCACCGCGATCAGAAACTGACCATTGTGCTGATCGAGCACGATATGCGGGTCGTTTTCCATCTTGCCGACCGCATCATGGTTTTGGCCGAGGGCAAGATGCTGGCCGAGGGCACGCCGCCAGAAATCGCCGCCAACGAAGCGGTGCAGGCGGCCTATTTGGGGAAGGCGGCCGCATGAGCAACGTGGCGATCGAGGCGGAGGGCCTCCATACCTTTTACGGCAAGAGCCACATCCTGCACGGCGTCGGGTTGGAGGTGCGTGAGGGTGAAATCGTTACTCTGTTGGGGCGTAACGGCGCCGGCAAGACCACCACGCTGCGCAGCCTCATGGGTCTTACCCATGCGCGCGAGGGCGCGGTGCGCATTTTCGGCCACGCCACCACCGACTGGCAGCCTTACCGCATTGCGGCGCTCGGCGTAGGCTACGTGCCGGAGGGCCGGCGCATCTTTGCCAACCTGACGGTCGAGGAAAATCTCAAAGTACCGCTCGAACGACCCGGGCCGTGGACGATTGCGCGCATCTACGAACTGTTTCCGCGTCTCGCTCAACGCAAGTCGAACAAGGGCCGGCAACTTTCGGGCGGCGAACAGGAAATGCTGGCGATCGCCCGCGCGCTTCTCTTGAACCCGAAACTGCTCTTGCTCGACGAGCCGAGCCAAGGCCTTGCGCCCTTGATTGTCCAGGAAGTGTTCAAAGTCGTCACGTCGGCGCGAGAACAGGGCATTTCGGTGCTTCTGGTGGAGCAGAACGTGCGCGCTGCTGTCGAGATCGCCGATCGGGCCTACGTGCTTGACGACGGCAAGGTAGTTTATTCCGGCGCTGCCGCTGAATTTGCCAAGGACGAAGAGCGGGTGCGGGCGCTCGCCGGCGCCAGCGCCGAAGATTGGGAAGAGCACGGCGCGCCCGCGTGATCGCATCCGCCGACGACTTTGCGGCTTGGCCAATCAGCAAGACGTGTCACCGATGTCGTACGCAGAATCGGCAGGACTGACCGCCATCGAAGCCGCCGAGCGGATTGCCGACGGCGACATGAGCGCGGAAGACTATGTCGGCGTCTGTCTGGAACGGATCAAGGCGATCGACGACAAGGTGCATGCTTTCGTGCACCTCGACCCCGACGCAGCGTTGACGCAGGCGCGCGCGCTCGACGGGCGCCGCCGCAACGGCAAGCCGCTGGGCCCGATGCACGGCGTACCGGTGGCGATCAAGGATATTTTTGACACCGCCGACTACAAGACCGAATGCGGCTCGCCCTTGCTCAAGGGCCGCCAGCCGATACGAGACTGCGCCGTGGTGGCGCGGCTGCGCGCGGCCGGCGCGGTGATCATCGGCAAGACGGTGACCACCGAATTCGCCTATTTCCACGCCGGGCCGACGCGCAATCCGCACGATCTCGACCGCACGCCCGGCGGCTCGTCTTCCGGTTCGGCGGCGGCGGTCGCCGCCGGCATGGTGCCGCTCGCCGTCGGCTCGCAGACCAACGGCTCGGTGATCCGGCCGGCGTCGTTCTGCGGCGTCTACGGCATCAAGCCGACGCACGGCGCCATCTCCCGCCACGGTGCGCTCATTCTGTCCAAAGCGCTCGATCACGTCGGTGTATTCGCGCGCACGCTGGCCGACGCCGCGTTGATCCTCGACGTGCTTGCCGGTTACGACGAAAACGATACCGATACGCGCCCGGTGGCGGCGCCGACCTTTCTCGAGACGTTGATCGAAGAGCCGCCAATGCCGCCGCAACTCGCCTTCGTGCGCACGCCGATGTGGGACAAGGCGGACGCCGAAACGCGCGCGGGCTTCGAGGCGTTGATCACGCGTCTAGGCGACGTGGCGGCGGTGGTCGACCTTCCGGAAACCTATGCCGCGGCCTGGGACGACCAGCGCGTCATCATGGCGACCGACATGGCGCATAATTTCGGCGCTTTGGTCGCGCGCGGCGGCGACGCTTCCAGCCAGCAATTGCGCGATCTGCTCGCCGAAGGCAGCCGCACCAACGCGCTGCGTTATCTCGCCGCGCGGGACAATGCGCCGCGCTATGCCGCCGGCGTCGCCGAGATCTTCAAGCAATACGACGCCATTCTGACGCCGTCGGCGCCCGGAGTTGCCCCCAAGGGCATGGCCACCGGAAATCCGGTGTTCAACACGCTGTGGTCGCTGACCGGATTGCCGGCGGTGACGGTGCCGCTGTTGAGCGGCGAAGGCGGCATGCCGATCGGCGTCCAGCTCGTCGGCCCGGCTGGCGACGACGCGCGGCTGCTGCGCACGGCGAATTGGCTGGTCAACACGCTCGCCTGATTATGCCGGCGCGCCGAGGCTGTCGTTGAAGAAGGCGACGGTGCGCCTTCAGGCGAGATCCGCCATCGGCTTGTCGTAACGGCTGCTGGTACTGTGGTTGAAGCCGTCATTGACGTTCAGGTAAACGTCGATGGCCGGCCGCCGCCGCAAACGAAAAAAGGGCGCGGCCGATGCCGCGCCCTATGTTGCGTGTGCCTTGTGCGGCGGGCTTACATCATGCCGTCCATTCCGCCCATGCCGCCGCCCGGCATGGCCGGAGCCGGTTCCTTCGGCAGTTCGGCGACCATCGCTTCGGTGGTCACCAAGAGGCCGGCGACCGAGCCGGCATCCTGCAGCGCGGTGCGCACCACCTTGGCCGGATCGATGATGCCGGCCTTGATCATGTCGACGTATTTCTCTTCCTGGGCGTCGAAGCCATAGGTCTCCGAGTTCTCGTCCAGGATCTTGCCGACCACGATCGAGCCCTCGACGCCGGCGTTCTCGGCGATCTGGCGGATCGGAGCCTCCAGCGCCTTGAGCACGATGTTGATGCCGGCCTGCACGTCGGAGTTCTCATTGGAGAGCTTGCCGACTGCCTTCTTGGCGCGCAGCAACGCGACGCCGCCGCCCGGCACGATGCCTTCCTCGACCGCGGCGCGGGTGGCGTTGAGCGCGTCCTCGACGCGGTCCTTCTTCTCCTTGACCTCGATCTCGGTCGCCCCGCCGACGCGGATTACCGCAACGCCGCCGGCAAGCTTGGCCAGCCGCTCCTGCAGCTTCTCCTTGTCGTAGTCCGAGGTGGTCTCCTCGATCTGCGCCTTGATCTGGTTCACCCGCGCCTCGATTTCGGCCTTCTTGCCGGCGCCGTGCACGATGGTGGTCTTTTCCTTCTCGATCACGATCTTCTTGGCGCGGCCAAGCATCGCCGTGGTGACGTTCTCGAGCTTGATGCCGAGATCTTCCGAGATCAGCTGGCCGCCGGTGAGGATGGCGATGTCTTCCAGCATGGCCTTGCGGCGGTCGCCGAAACCGGGCGCCTTGACGGCCGCGACCTTCAGGCCGCCGCGCAGCTTATTGACGACCAGGGTGGCGATCGCTTCGCCTTCCACGTCCTCGGACAGGATCAGCAGCGGCTTGCCCGTCTGTACCACGGCTTCGAGCAGCGGCAGCATGGCTTGCAGGCCGGAGAGCTTCTTCTCGTGCAGGAGGATGTAGGCATCCTCCAGTTCGGCGATCATCTTCTCGGCGTTGGTGATGAAGTAGGGCGAGATGTAGCCACGATCAAACTGCATGCCCTCGACGATCTCGACCTCGGTCTCCATCGCCTTGGCTTCTTCGACCGTGATGACGCCCTCATTGCCGACCTTCTGCATCGCCTTGGCGATCATGCTGCCGATGGTGGCATCGCCGTTCGACGAAATGGTGCCGACCTGGGCGACTTCGGCGGAGGAACCGACCGGCTTGGCCCGCTTCTCGATGTCCTTGACCACGGCGGCGACCGCGATGTCGATGCCGCGCTTGAGGTCCATCGGATTCATGCCGGCGGCGACCGACTTGGCGCCTTCCTTCACGATCGCGGCCGCCAGCACGGTCGCGGTGGTGGTGCCGTCGCCGGCGAGATCGTTGGTCTTCTGGGCGACTTCGCGCACCATCTGCGCGCCCATGTTCTCGAACTTGTCTTCGAGTTCGATCTCCTTGGCGACGGTGACGCCGTCCTTGGTGATCCGAGGAGCACCAAAAGATTTGTCGAGTATGACGTTGCGGCCTTTCGGGCCGAGCGTGACCTTCACCGCGTCGGCGAGGATCTCGACGCCGCGCAGCATGCGGTCGCGGGCGTCGACGGCGAATTTGACTTCCTTGGCAGCCATTTCAGTCCACTCCAATGGTTTCTAATGCGGGGATCAGGCGATCACGCCCATGATGTCGGACTCCTTCATGATCAGGAGTTCCTCGCCGTCGAGCTTGACCTCGGTGCCCGACCACTTGCCGAACAGCACCTTGTCGCCGGTCTTCAGATCGATCGGGATCAGCTTGCCGGCCTCGTCGCGGCCGCCGGGGCCGACGGCGATGACCTCGCCTTGCGACGGCTTTTCCTGGGCGGTATCGGGAATGATGATGCCGCCCTTGGTCTTCTCTTCGGCGGTGATGCGGCGCACGACGATACGGTCGTGCAGGGGACGAAACTTGGTCTTGGCCATGGCTTCCTCGTCGGCGCTTGTGCGCGTGCGTTTACAAAAAAGTTTATATTTTCTATGCACTTAGCACTCATTAACGGAGAGTGCTAAAATGCTGCCCGGGAGATATGGGGTTAGCGCGGTAGTGTCAAGCAGGCTTCCACGCTGGCGTTAACACGGCCGGCTCAGCTGCTTAGGCTCGCTGTCGGTCGAGTGCCGCAAGCGGGGCTCCGTCGGCGTGGAACCGCCGCAACGAGACGGCCCTTTATAGCAGATTGGCGGAACCTGCTTGCACTGCCGGCCAATGCCCAGCAAAGTCCCCTCGCGACGCGTAGGAGTCCGAATGAGCCATCCCCATCGACTGCCCCGATCGACAGTACTGGTCCTGGCGCTGCTGGCGCTTGCGCTTGGCGCCTGCTCGACCGGCGGGCCGCAAATGCCGTCGATCTTCGGCCCCTCGCAGGAGCAGCCACCACCGCAGCCCGCGGCGGTGCCGTTGTTGCCGCCGGCTTTCCCGCCGCAGGATATCGTCGGGCGCTGGGGCCTCGCCGCCTATCACAAGGAAGAGGACCGCCCACGGATCGAGGCGGCTGCGGCCAATCAATGCAAGCAGCCTTATGTCATCACGCTCGGCCCCACCGGCGGGGTGATGATGCATCTCGCCGACCAGGCCAAGCCCGAGGAGTTGCGCCTGAAAGGCGCGCCGGGCGGCAAGACCTATATCGGCCCCGAGGGCGATCCGCCGGGCAGCCAGCAGGATCGCGAGGTGGTGTCGTTCGACGGCCGCACATTGATCCTGCGTTGGATGGATCCCGAGGTGCAGGGCCGCTACGGCACCATGGTCTATGCCCGCTGTGGACCGGAAGGCGCCAAGCACCCGGCCAAACCGAAAGGCAAGCCAAAGCCCAAGCCGAAAGCCGCGCCTAAGCCGGTCCAACCGCCGATCCAGGACGCGCCTCCCCCCGCGCGATGACGGTTCGCTGCACCTCGCGCCGCAAGCGGGAAGAGGGAGCCCACAGCCGTCAAGGCGAGCATTTCGACTCGTATCGATGATGCTGTAGAGACTGACGGGCTATGCCCGCTCCCCGCGATTTCATCGACGGCCCATGGCGCGCCGTGCCGGTGCTCGGCGTCACCCAGATACTGTCCTGGGGCACGATCTTCTACACGCCGGTATTGATCGTGCCGCTGATCGCAGCCGAACGCGGCTGGTCGATGTCCTTCGCCATGGGCGGCTTCTCGGTCGGATTGTTGGCGGCCGGCCTCTCCGCACCTTATGTCGGCCGCGGAATCGACCGCTTCGGCGGCCACGTGGTGATGACCATCGGCTCCCTGGTCGGCGCGCTGGGCTTGGTCCTCATTACCCACGCCGCCAATCGCGCGAGCTATCTCGCCGTCTGGGTGGTGCTCGGCTTCGCCATGGCGGCGAATCTGTACGACTCCGCTTTCGCAACGCTCGGCCGTATCTTCGGCAGCGGCGCGCGCTCGCCGATTACCGCATTGACTCTCGCCGGCGGCTTCGCCTCGACCGTGAGCTGGCCGTCGACACATTTCCTGCTCGATGCCGTTGGCTGGCGCGGGACCTATCTGGTCTATGCCGCGCTGCTCGCCTGCGTATCCGCGCCACTGCACGCTCTGGCGCTGCCGCGCATGCGCTTCGAGACGGGCGCTATGCCGCGCGGCGATGCACCGCCACCGCCGGTCGTGCTGCCGGCCTATGGTTTGCCCTTCATCCTGGTGGCGACGGCCTTCGCGACTTACGCCTTCGTGCCCTCCGGGCTGTCCGCGCACCTGCTGGCGATCTTCGCGCGCTCCGGCATCGATGCCGGAACGGTGGTCTGGATCGGCGCGTTGTTCGGGCCGGCACAGGTCGGCGCGCGGCTGATCGAATTCGCCTTCGGCCGCAATCTGCATCCGTTGTGGGTGGCGCGCTTTGCGCTGTCGGTGCTGCTCTGCGCCTTCACGATGCTGGCGCTGCTCGGCATATCGGTACCGGTGGCCGCAGCCTTCGCGCTGATGTTCGGTGGAGCCAATGGCCTGGTCACCATCACGCGCGGCGCGGTGCCGTTGACGCTGTTCGGCGCCTCCGGTTATGGGCGGCTGATGGGCCGGCTCGCGGGTCCATTCCTGCTGGTGCAGGCGGCGGCGCCCCTGGTGATGGCCTTCGTGGTGGATCGCGCATCCGATCCGGCGGCGCTCGCGCTCGCCGCTGGCTTCGCGGCGGCAGCGCTCGCCTGCTTTATCCTGATCAAACGGCCGCGCTAGTCGAATAAGATGTCGATGTCTTGCTGGCTGGTGTGGCCGGAATCGCCGTCGATCCGGGGACCGTTGAGCAAAGTCTGGCTGCAGTCCGGCTTGGCGGCGGCCCCGTCGCTGGGTCGGCCTTGGTGGCGGTCGAGCATGCTCTCGACACGGTCCTCGATCGTGGTCAAGGTCTCGATCACGTTGCCGATGCGTTGACCGCTGAGATCCTGGAAATTGCAGGCTTCGTAGATTTTCACCACGTGGTCCTGAATCTCCTGCGCCAAGTTGCGCTCGTAATCGGTCTTCATGGCCGCGGCGAGCGCCTTGGCGCTGTCTTCGATTACCTCGGAGGATTTCAGGATATTCTCAGTGGCCTGCTCCATGGCTTCAATCGCGCCGCCGAGCTTGCCGGCGGCGCGTGTCATGTGACGCTCGTGGTTGTCGCCGATGAGGGCGGCAAGCTCGCGCATGGTATGCGCGACGGCGTCGTTGAGCTGGGCGAGTTCGCGCTCGAGCGATTGCACCGCGCCGTCGGCCACATCGGGCCGCCCGAAGCGCGCCGGCGCGGTTTTGGGATCTGCGATCTTATCCCGTGCTTGCGCGCCCGCGGTCCGCCCGGCCAGGTTGCCACCGACCATCCGCTCGATGCGAAAAACCTTACGCTGCACGAAAAATTCCCTCGCAACCCCTAGTTCTAGCTTCTATCAGAACGGCGATTAACGCTGAGTTTCGGCGAGGCCGCGCGTGCAATAGCTAAAATAAACACCCGGCGTTTACCATGACGCGTCGCCATTTACGCAAAATAAACTCTAATGCGACGAAGCGCGCGCGCATTCACCATAACCGGGCTCGCGGCAGGTTCTGTTTACCATTCGGTGGCGCTTTCAGTCTGTAGTGTGTCCGGTCCGACGAATTGAGTGCGAGCGTACGTCGATGCAGCGTTCTATTTTTCCAGCCATCATCCTCGCCATCTCCTTCGGTACGTCCGCCTGGGCGCAATCGCTTGCGCCTGACGTCGACGCCACGCCGGATGAACGGCCGATCCTGGTGGCGGTGCAAACGCCGCAGGCGCGCTCCGGCATGGGCGGCGGTTTGATCGAATTCTTGTTCGGAGGCGGCGCGGGCGAGCCGCGCTACGCCGAGCCACCGCCAAACCGCGCCTACGCCAACGCGCCGGCGGCTATGCCGCAGGCCGAGCAATACGGCGACGGTCAGATGGATCCGCGCTATGAGCGCCAGGAGGTCGAGTATCGCGGCAAGGAAGCGCCCGGCACCATCGTCATCGATACGCCAAACAAGTTTCTCTATCTGGTCGAGGCCGGCGGCAAGGCGATGCGCTACGGCGTCGGCGTCGGCCGCCCCGGGTTCACCTGGGCGGGCGTGCACACCGTCTCGGCAAAGAAGGAATGGCCCGATTGGACGCCGCCGGAGGAAATGCTCGAGCGCCAGCCCGGCCTGCCGCATTTCATGGCCGGCGGCCCGAACAATCCGCTCGGCGCGCGCGCGATGTATCTCGGCTCGACACTCTACCGCATCCACGGCTCGAACGAGCCCTGGACCATCGGCCACAACGTTTCGTCCGGCTGCATCCGCCTGCGCAACGCCGACGTGATCGATCTCTATGGTCGCGTGAAGGTAGGCACGAAGGTTGTCGTTCTTTAACGATCGTCAGGCGTCGCCAGTGCGACGCCGTGCTCGGCCAGCATCCGCGGAAATTCGTCCGAATTGAAATAAGCGAATTCCCGCTCGCGCTGGTGGGTGAGCAAATCGAGCCGCTTGAGTTCGGCATCGACGAAACCAGGATGGCACATGATCAGCCCGCCGTCCGGCAGCCCGGCCAGAAACCGGGGGAAGATCGCGGTGAAGTCGGGCGCGTCGTCAAAATCATAGGCGCCGGCAAAGGCCGGATTGGTGGCGACGCCGAACTGCCGCGCCTTGCGGCGAAAGCCCAAGCTCAACACGTCGAGCACCAGTTCCTTGCGGCTAGTACGCCGGCCCGCAGCCCGCGGGCGGCCGCATTGCCTGATCCAGGCGTCGGGCGCGGCTTGGGCTGCCACCTTGAGTACGGCGTCGCGCACCTGCGGAAACAGATGTACGTGCTGGTGGCCGTCGATGAAGTCGGGCGGCCGGCCGAACGCCATGACAAAGGCCTCCACTTGCGTGGCGACTTCGATCGTGAGCCGCGCCGGATCGAGCAGGCGCGTCAGCGCCGCGCGCATCATTTTCGCCAGCGGCAGGAAATGGCCGTGGCTCAGCGGCTTGAAGCCTTCGCTCAGCGGCTTGAACGGCCCGGTCAAGGTAACGTGCAGGCCGAGCGCGGCGCGCGTTTTCCCGGAGTTGAGCTCGTCGAGCGCGTCCGCCTCGTCTGCGCCGACATGCGGCGCCGCCGTCATCACCGAGGTCGCGTTGATGCGCTCGCGCAGGATCAATTCGCGGATGGCGGCGTTGACCGAACGGGAGATGCCGTAGTCGTCTGCGCACAGCCAGATCCGGCGGCCGGCCGTGCGCATGTTCCGCTTACTCCGCCGCGCGCGAGGCCGCCGGTTGCGGCTTCGCGGGTTCTTTGGCGGAATCGCCCGCGCTCTTCACGCTGTGCTCGGCGATGAAATAGACCGGCCGCGCTTTGATTTCGGACAGGAGCTTGCCGACATATTCGCCGAGCACGCCGATCATCAGCAGTTGCACGCCGCCGATCACCATCAAACCGATCACCAGCGAGGGATAGCCCGGCACGTCCTGGCCGAACAGCAGTGTCTGCAACAGGATCCAGCCGCCGAAGAACAGCGCGGTCACCGCCAGCAGCAGGCCAAGCACGCTGGCGACGCGCAGCGGCGCCACCGTGAACGAGGTCAGCCCCTCGATCGACAGGCCGATCAGTGTCCACACGCTCCACGTCGTCATGCCGTGCGCGCGCTTGGCCGGCTCGTAATCGACGCGCGCTTGCTTGAATCCGATCCAGCTCGACAGTCCCTTGAAGAAGCGGCTGCGCTCGGGCATCTGACGCAGCGCCGCCGCCGCGCGCGGCGACAGCAGACGGAAATCGCCGGCATCCTCGGGGATCTTCTGCCGCGCGCCAAAATTGATCAGCGCGTAGAACCAGTGCACGCTGGCGCGGCGCAGCCAGGGTTCGTTTTCGCGGTTCGCCTTGGCGGTATAGACGACGTCGTAGCCGTCATCGAGCCAGCGCGCGACCAGCGTCTCGACCAGATTGGGTGGGTGCTGGCCGTCGCCGTCCATGAACAACACCGCGCCGAGTCGCGCGTGATCGAGACCGGCGAGCAGGGCGGCCTCCTTGCCGAAATTGCGTGACAGCGTGACCACCTGCACGTCGAATGGATCGGCGACGAGCGAATGGGCGATCTGGTTGGTGGAGTCGGAGCTGCCATCGTCGACATAGATGACTTCGGTGCGCAGGCCGCGCTTGGCCTTGAGCGCGCGCGCTACACCGGCGATGCGTTCGTGCAAGGCGGCGAGGCCCTTGGCCTCGTTGAAGACGGGCACGACGATCGATAGGCCGGACCCAGTGGCCGATCGTGTTGCCGTGGCGCTGGATTTGCTCGATTTCGCCGGCATTTGTCCGTTGACCTGATCGTTTCGGGGCGATCTATAGCGTATGCAACGCGGCCTGTCGCGCCCGCCTCAAAATGCTATGAACCGTCCATGATTCCGGCGTCTTTGCGAAACGTCCTCGACCGTCTGACGGTGGCCTGGCACGAGCGCCCGGTCGCCCTCAAGGCGATCAGCTTCGCCTTGGTCGGCCTCGTCAACTCGGTCGTCGATTTCAGCGTGTTTTCGTTCGGCTACTACTATCTCGCTTTGCCGATCGTCGCCGCCAATGCCATGGCCTGGGTTGTCGCCGTCACCGGCTCGTATATCTTGAACTCGACGATTACTTTTGCCAACGAGTCCGGCCGCAAGCTCAGCGTGCGAAGCTACTTCAATTTCGCGCTGTCGCAGGTCGCCGGATTCCTGGCCAATACTGTCACGGTCTGGTGTCTGGTCGAGCTGTTGCACGTGCCGGCCTGGGCCGCCAAAGTGGCGGCGATCGTGGTCAGCTTTGGAGTCAATTTCTCGCTCTCCCATTTCGTGGTATTCCGCGCGCGCGATCCGCGCCGCGGAAGTTAAGTTGGAGTGTCAATGCAACACGACAGCAATCTGACGGCGCAATGGCCGAGTTTCGTCACCCACCTCGAATGCGCCATGACCGGCGAGCGGCACGAGGCCGATCAGGTCCACAATCTTTCGCGCGCGGGCAAGCCGCTCTTGGTGCGCTACGATCTCGCCGGCGTCGCTAAGGCGCTGAGCAAGGAAAAGCTTAGCGGCCGCGCGCCCGATCTGTGGCGCTATCGCGAATTGCTGCCGGTGCGCGTTCCGAAAAATATCGTCAGCCTCGGCGAAGCCATCACGCCATTGATCCGCATGCCCAAGCTCTCAGCCAAGCTCGGCGGCGGCGAAATCCTGGTGAAGGACGAGGGGCGTCTGCCGACCGGCTCGTTCAAGGCGCGCGGTCTGGTGATGGCGGTATCGATGGCCAAAGCGCTCGGCATCAAGCACATGGCAATGCCGACGAATGGAAACGCCGGCGCCGCGCTCGCGGCCTATGCCTCGCATGCCGGTATCAGGACCACGATCTTCTGTCCGGAGGATACGCCGGAGGTGAACGTCAGCGAGATCGCGCTGCAGGGCGCGACCGTCTACCGCGTCAACGGGCTGATCGACGACTGCGGCAAAATCGTCGGTGAAGGCAAGGCGAAAGTCGGCTGGTTCGACACCTCGACGCTGAAAGAGCCGTACCGGATCGAAGGCAAGAAGACGATGGGCCTGGAATTGGCCGAGCAGCTCGATTGGAAAATGCCGGATGTGATCTTCTATCCGACGGGCGGCGGCACCGGCCTGATCGGCATGTGGAAGGCCTTCGCCGAATTGGAAGCGATTGGCTTCATCGGATCAAAGCGCCCGCGCATGGTGGCGGTGCAGGCGGCGGGTTGCGCGCCGATGGTGAAAGCCTTCGAGGCCGGCGTTGAACACGCGCCGCGCTGGGACAACGCGCACACCATCGCTTCGGGCATCCGCGTGCCGCAGGCGATCGGCGATTTCCTCATCCTGCGCGCCGTGCGCGAGAGCGGCGGCTTCGCCATCGCGGTCGAGGACCCGGCGATTACGGTCGCACTCGACGAAATGGCGCGCGAGGAGGGGCTGCTGCTGTGCCCGGAGGGCGCCGCGACCTATGCCGCCTACAAGCAGAGCCTGGCCGACGGCCGCGTCAAGAAAAGCGATCAGGTCGTGCTGTTCAACTGCGCCAGCGGGCTGAAATATCCGTTGCCCAAGATCGAGCGCAAGCTCGACCGCCATAAACCGATTGATTTCGCGTCGTTGTGAGGGGATGCTCCCACGAGGCGCAAAAAGACCCCGCCGGGGAGGACGCATGAAAAAACTGCTCGTGGCCGCGGCGGCGGCGCTGACGATCGTCACGTCGGCCGCCGCGCAGGACTACCCGTCACGCCCGGTCACCATGGTCGTGCCGT
This sequence comes from uncultured Alphaproteobacteria bacterium, assembly GCA_963821785.1. Taxonomy (GTDB): domain Bacteria; phylum Pseudomonadota; class Alphaproteobacteria; order Rhizobiales; family Xanthobacteraceae; genus Pseudolabrys. Next base: position 87,497 of record CAWGFC010000004.1, read on the forward strand.
TTGCGGCCGGCGGGCCGACCGACGTCGTGGCGCGAATTCTGGCGGAGGGCATGCGGGCCTCGCTCGGCCAGCCGGTCTTGATCGAGAACGTAACCGGCGCCGCCGGCAGCATCGCAGTCGGCCGCGTCGCGCGTTCCGCGCCCGACGGCTACACGCTCAGCATCGGGCACTGGAGCACGCACGTCGTCAACGGCGCCATCTACAACCTGCCGTACGATTTGCTGACCGATCTTGCGCCGGTGTCGCTGCTCGTCAGCAACCCGCAACTGATCGTCGCCAATTCGAAGGTGCCGGCGACCGATTTGAAGTCGCTGGTCGAATGGATCAAATCGAACCCCGACAAGGTGTCCGCGGGCACGGCCGGCGCGGGCAGCGCGTCGCATATCGGCGGCATCTATTTCCAGAATTTCAGCCACACCAGTTTCCTGTTCGTGCCTTACAGGGGCACCGGGCCAGCGATGCAAGATCTGATCTCGGGCCAAATCCAGATCATGATCGATCAGTCGTCGAATTCGCTGCCGCAGGTCCGCAACAAACTGATCAAGGCATACGCTGTGACGTCCAAGACGAGGCTCGCCGTCGCGCCGGACATTCCGACCGTCGATGAAGCCGGCATGCCGGGCTTCTATATTTCGGTCTGGCATGGACTGTGGGTGCCGAAGGACACCCCGAAGCCGATTATCGCCAAGCTCGCCGCCGCGGTGCGCGCGGCGTTCGCGGATCCGGCGACGCGGAAACGGTTTCTCGATCTCGGCCAGGAAATCCCGTCGCTCGAGCAGCAGACGCCGGAAGCGCTCGGCGCCTATCAGAAAGCGGAGATCGAAAAGTGGTGGCCGTTGATCAAGGCGGCCCATATCAAGGTCGAATAGTCGGCCGCAGAGCCGAAAAGGACCGCAGACTAAGGGAGGTGGAGATGAAACGCTCTCGATGGGCGCTCGCGCTCGCAATATGGGCCGCGCTCGCCATTCTGGTGGCGCCGGCGCGCGCCGACGATTACCCGTCGCGCACGATCACGCTGGTCGTGCCGTTCCCGCCGGGCGGCCCGAGCGACGTGGTGGCGCGCATCATCGGCGACGGCATGAGCCGGCAGCTCAATCAGACGGTCATTATCGAAAACGTCGGCGGCGCCGGCGGCACCATCGGCACCGCGCGCGTGGCCGCGGCGGCGCCCGACGGCTACACGCTGCTCGCCGCCGGCATGGGCTCGCACGTCGCAGCCCCCGTGCTCACGCCCAGCGTCCGCTACGACGCGGTCAAGGATTTCGAGCCGATCGGGCTCACCGCCAATGCACCGGTCGCGGTGGTGGCGCGCAAGGATTTTCCGGCCAAGGACCTCAAGGAATTCATCGCCTACGTGAAGGAGCATGGCGACGCCGTGAAGCAGGCGCATGGCGGCGTCGGCTCGTCCTCGCACATGGCCTGCCTGCTGCTGACCTCGGAGCTTGGGCTTAAGCCAAAACTTATCCCCTATCGCGGCACCGGCCCGGCGCTTGCCGACCTGATCGGCGGTCACGTCGATTTCTATTGCGACCAGGTGGTCAGCGTCGCGCCGGCGGTGAAGGGCAAATCGATCAAAGCTTACATCGTGTCGGGTGGCGTACCGTCGCCGGCGCTGCCGGGCGTGCCCTCGGCCAAGACGGCCGGTATTCCCGATTACACGCTCAGCATCTGGAGCGCGATGTACGCGCCGAAAGGCACGCCGAAGGACATCATCGCCAAGCTCGCCGCCGCGCTCGACAAGGCGCTCGACGATCCAGCGGTGGCCAGGCGCCTGGTCGATCTCGGCGGCGCCATTCCGGCCAAGGCCGAGCGCGGACCGGCGCATCTTGCCGCGGTGCTCAAGGCCGATATTGCGAAATGGCACCCGATCCTGAAGGCGGCGATGGCCGAGTCCAAGAACTAGCTGCGCTCAATCGTTCGCCAGGATCTCAGCGACCTCGACGCTGCGGCCTTCGCGCGCCGAGGTAATGCCGGCGCGGATCACCGCCAACGACTTGGTCGCGTAGTCGCCGCCGACTTCCGGCGGCGGCCCGCCGCGCACCGCCGCGGCGAATTCCTCGAGTTCCTCGACGAAGGTGTCGTTCTTCGCGCACGGCACGGCGACCGGTTTCTTCTCGCCCTGCTTGAGCCAGCTCAGGCCGTGGTGCAGGTCGTAATAGGCGGTGGCCGCCTTACCGTAGATGTTCATCAGGTAATATTCCGACGCCGAGGCGTAGCTGGCGTTGAGCGTCGACAGCGCGCCGTTGTCGTGCTCGAACACCAGGCTGGCGACGTCCGGGTTGTCGCCCGGCAGCACCAGCTGCGCGAACTGGCCGCTCACCGCCTTGATCGGGCCGATGAGATAATCGAGCACGTCGGCATAATGCACGCCGATCTGCAGCATGACGCCGCCCGGCATGCCGGCGGCGGTGTAGCGCCATGAGGTGAGATCGAACTGGCCGAGCCGGTCGCGGCTGATATTGGCCTCGGCATTGACCATCTTGCCGAACACACCGGCCTCGATCTGCCGCTTGATCCAGCGGAAATGGCTCTCGCGCCGGCGCTGATAGCCGAGCGCCAAGACGACGCCGGCCTGCCGGCAGGCCTCGGTGAGCTTGCGGCCGTCCGACACCGAATTGGCGATCGGCTTGTCGAGGAAGACGTGCTTGCCCGCGGCCGCCGCCTGGCGCGTGGTTTCCAGATGCACGTCGTTCGGCGTCGTATTGATGATGGCTTCGACGCCTTTGTCCTTGAGGATCGTCTCGTAGCTTGGCGCGGCCTCACAGCCGTATTTTTTGGCGAAAGCCTGGCGCTTTTGTTCCGAGCGCGTGAAGCAGGCGACCATCTTGAGCTTGCTCGAGCGCGTGACGGCGTCGGCGAGCACGTCCGACCACCAGCCCATGCCAATGCAGGCGATGCGTACGGGGTCTGCCATGGCTTTATTTCCAGCTCGCGCCGATGGCTTCGACCGCGGCTTGCGCGATGCGCTCGTCAGTCGCCCAGTCGCCGCCGGCGATGCCGATGCCGCCGATGCATTCGCCGTCGGCGATGATCGGGCAGCCGCCTTCCATCGCGGTCCAGCGCTCGGGACCCGCGGCGAGCGCGAGGCCGAGCGCGTGCGATGTGTCGAGTTCCTGCGCCTGCGCGCCGCGCGCCGAGGTCATGCGCTTATTCGAGGCCGCGCAAACCGCTTTGACGGTCGAGGAATGCACCGAGTGGAAGCGCCCGCCTTCCATGCGCTCGAACAGAATGAGATGGCCGCCCGCGTCGGTGATGGCGATCGACACCGCTATGCCCGCTTTGTTGGCCTCAGCCACGGCGGCCGCCATCATTTTCTTGGCGCCGTCCATGGTGAGGCGCTTGCCGGTGGTGATGTACACGTATCCTCCCAAACTTTGTTTGGTGCCGATGATACGGGTTTGGCCCGGGCTAAGTAAACCGCAAGGCGGCATTAAGCGCGCGGGCCGGTTTTGATGAGGTGAAACTAGCCGTTCGGCCGCGCTACAGCGCCGCTTCCAGCTTGGCGTAGAGCGGGTTGTCGCGCGAGAAGACGTAATCGAGATCGGCCACCGCCACGGCTTCCGCGCCGTTCTCACGCAAGTAACTGGTCAGCGCATAGACCTTGTCGGGCGGGCAGTGCAGCGTCAGCATGCCCGACGAGGTCGGTCCGCCAAACGGCGTTTCGACACCGAACTTTTGTTTGGCGCTGTCGACCAGTTTGGCATCGCAGGCGGCAAAGCGGGCGCGCACCTCGCGGAAGGCGCGGGCGCGTTGCTGCGCCGCGACGCGATCGAGGATCACCCGCGCGGTCTCGCGCTCGGCATTGCCCCAGGTCGCGGTACGCGCGGCGACGAGGTTTGCCTGCGAACGCAGGATGATGCCGTCGTCGATAATTTTCAGCCCGTTGGCGGCGAGCGTCGCGCCGGTGGTGGTGATGTCGACGATCAATTCGGCGGTGCCGGCGGCCGGCGCGCCTTCGGTCGCGCCCGCGCTCTCGACGATGCGGTAGTCGACGATGCCGTGCGCGGAGAAATACTCGCGCGTCAGATTGATGTATTTGGTTGCCACCCGCATCTTGCGGCCATGCGTGTGGCGGAACGAGGTGCCGACGTCGTCGATGTCGGCCATGGTGCGCACGTCGATCCAGGCCTGCGGCACCGCCACGACGACGGTGGCAAAGCCGAAGCCGAGCCCTTCGATCAGCACTACTTTGCTGTCGGCGTCCGGGATCATCTCGCGCACCAGATCCTCGCCGGTAACGCCAAAATGCACGGCGCCGGCCGCGAGCTGCGAGGTGATCTCGGAAGCCGAGAGATACGCGACCTCGACGCCGTCGAGCCCGGCAATGGCGCCGCGATAGTCGCGCGCGCCGCGCGGCTTGATCAGATTGAGGCCGGAGCGGGCGAAGAAGGCTTCGGCGTTTTCCTGCAGCCGACCCTTGGCTGGCACCGCGAGAACGAGAGGCGCGCTCATGCCGCGCCTCCGTAGACGGCGAGGCGCTCGATCCACACCGCGAAGCCGACCGCCGCGATCGGCTCAGGCGAACCGAGCCGCGTGAACAGCCCGTCATAGCGGCCGCCGGCGACCAGCGGATCGCCGGTGCGCTTGGGATCGGTCAGTTCGAACACGAAGCCGGTGTAGTAGTCGAAACCGCGCCCGAAGGCGGTGGAGAAGCGCACGCGCTTCAAGTCGATGCCGCGCGCGGCCAAAAAGCCGGTGCGGTTTTCAAACAGGTCGATGACCGGCGCCAGCGTCTGCGTCATGTTGCCTTCATTGGCGAGCGCGCGCAGCGCCGCCGCGGCCTCGTCGGGATCGCCGGCGATGGCGAGGAAACGTTCGATCAGCGCGCGCACGTCATGCGGCAGCTTGGCGCTGGCGCCGAGCGCCGACTGTTCGAGAAAGCGTTCGGCGATCTCGGCGACCGAGCGGCCGCCAACCGCGTTGGTGCCGGCGATCGACAACAGGTCAGTGACTAGAGCGTGCGCACCGTGCGGATCGGAGCCGGCGAGCGCAGCGAGCACGCCCTGGTATTCGGGGCGCGAATTGTTGCCGCCGAGCACCAGGCGATCGAGGTCCTGCGCCAGATTGGCCTTGCGGTTGAAATCCTTGATCAGCCGCCGCTTCCAGGCCGGCGGCAGATCCAGCCCGGCGATCAGCCCCGCGAACAGCGCGACGTCGCCGATCTGGATGTCGGGCGAGGCCAGGCCGTAATGTGCGGTCGCCTCCAGACCGAGCGTCAGCATCTCGGCGTCGGCCGCCGCCTTATCGGGGCGGCCGAAGCTCTCAATGCCGGCCTGCAGGAATTCGGCGCTCGCGTCGCTGCGGTGACGGAACACCGGGCCGAGATAGCAATAGCCCGCCGGCTTGCCCGCGAGCGGCGAGGCGAGATAGTCGCGCGACACCGGAATGGTGAGGTCGGGGCGCAGGCAGAATTCGCCGCCGCCCGGCGCGGTGGTCAGATACATGCGTTTGCGGATGTCCTCGCCCGAGAGGTCGAGGAACGGCTCGGCCGGCTGCAGGATGGCGGGCGCAATGCGGGCATAGCCGGCGCGCTCATAGGAAGCGACCAGCGCCTCCGCGCCCGCGTCGGGCCCTTTCGTCTCGGTGGTTACGCTCATCTGCATCGTCGTTCTGAAACCTAGCGGCGGCCATTTAGCACGATAGTTTTAAGGATTCGACGACGTTCGCCTTTTGGACTTAACGGCCTGGGGCAACTATCCGGCGTCGTTAACGAATTTTGCCGGTGCGCTAAGCACCGGAACGCGTAAGACAATTTAAACGCAACCGGCGTTGACTGGGGTCATGGGGAGCCCAGTCATGACACAGCCGGTACCGCGCGCCATCGTGGAGGCCTTCTATAAAGTTTATGCCACCCGTGACGCCGAAAAGATCGGGGAATTCCTCCACGACGACGTGGAATGGACGATCAACGGCCCGGTCGACTATCTCCGCTTCTGCGGGACTCATCGTGGCAAAGCGGCGGTGCTCGATTTAATCAAGCGTCAGGTGCCGGCGGTATTGCGCGTCTTCAGTTTTGTGCCGGACGCAATCGTGGTGGATGGCGACCGGGCTGCGATGCTCAGCCGCCAATCCTCGAAGCGCGCGATCGATGGCCGGGCGATCAGCTATCGCGTGGCGAATTTCATACGCTTCCGCGACGGCAAGGTGATCGAAAATCTGTCGCTGCTCGATAGCTTCGACGCTGTCGAGCAGGTGCTCGGGCGTCCGCTCGGTCTGCATGACGGCCGTTCGTGCGCGGCAGATCGGACCGTCGTGTAGCGGCCGCACTTTTCCCGTTTCATTGCCGTGTTACAATGGCGCTCCACATTTTGCGATGGAGCGCATGCCATGCAACGTCTTGCCGCGATCGCCGCCGTTCTGATCTTCGCCGCGCCCGCTTTCGCGCTCGATTTGCCGACGCGCAAGGCCGGCCTGTGGGAGATCAAGATGGAATTCCAGGGCCACAGCAAGTTGCCGATGCAGACCATGCGGCAATGCACCGACGCGGCGTCCGACAAATTGATGACCTATAATTTCGGCGGCTCGGCCCAGCACTGCCAGAAGCAGGACTTCAGCCGCAGCGGCAATGCGATCGTCATCGACTCGGTCTGCGCGTTCGGCGGCACGACATCGACCTCGCACGCGGTGGTCTCGGGCGACTTCAATAGCGCCTATACCGTCGAGGTGACCTCGACGCGCGCGGGCGGGCCTCCGATCCCCGGCGTCGCGCCGGGCGGCGAGACGCACATGAAGATCGCGGCGCAATGGGTCGGCGCCTGCGCCGCCGGCCAGCGGCCGGGCGACGTCATCATGAGCAACGGCATGACCATGAACGTCGTTGACATTCAAAAGGGCATTCCGCCGCGCGGCATGGCGCCGGCGCGGTAGCGATTAACCGTTCATTCCCGCGTAAGCGGGAATCCAGGGCCAGAACATGAGCGCATCAGGTTTCGGCCTGGGTCCCCGCTTGCGCGAGGACGAACGGCCTCGGGCTCACCCCTGCGACGTGACCGTCACCCCGACGTCCATGCCGAGAAAATCCGTGGCCTGGCCGGCGTAGCTGCCGGAGATCGGGATGGCTTGCGAGGGATCGCGCGTGACCGCAACGCGGATCAATGTTTCGCCGCCGATCAGGACGTCGGTCGGGTCGTATTCGATCCAGCCGGCGCCAGGCAAATAGACTTCGGCCCAGGCATGCGTCGCGGCGACCGCCTGCGTGGCGTCGCCTTTGTCGAGCGCGGGGTCGTAGAGATAGCCGGACACGAAGCGCGCGCCGAAGCCAAGATAGCGCGCCGCCTCGATGAAGGTCATGGCGAAGTCCCGGCAGGCGCCGGCTTTCTTTTGCAGCGTCTCGGCCGGCGATTGCGTGCCCTGTTCGTGCCGCTCGGTATAGACGATGACCGGCTTCAAGGCGGCGTTCATGCTGGTGAGCAGATCGAGCGTGCGCATCGGCCGCGCGGTGACGAAACCGTCCGCCCAGCGCGCCAGCACGCCCTCGGGATCGGGAAAATGCTGCTCGGTGAGGCGGCCGAGATCGACGCGGTCGCTGCTCGAATAGATGAAGGGATAGAATTCGGCTTCCGGCGCGATCGGGAACACGGGGCCTTCGATGCCGTAGCGTTCGATCTTCAGCGCGCTGACGATGCTCAGCGTGTCGGCGGGGCCTTGGAAATCGACCAGCGCGACCGAATTGCCGAACACGTCGTGCATCCAGCGCACGTTGCCCGGCGGCGACAGCGTCAGTTCGGCCGACACCAGGCGCAGGTCGTGGCTGTCGCGCGGCCGCAGCATCAGCCGGTGCTGGCCGAAGGCGACCGGGCGCGCGTAGCGGTAAGTGGTGGCGTGGCGGACGGTCAGGGTTCGCATAAGGTCACCATTGCTGGCGTCTCATCTTGCGTCCCAGATGCAAGGCTCGCGCCAGACTCTCCACCGTCATGCCCGGGCTTGTGCCGGGCATCCACGTCTTGGCTAAAAAGGACGACGTGGATGGCCGGGACAAGCCCGGCCATGACGAGTAACTAGGCTAACTCAGTTTGTGCCGCGCCAGCAGCTTGCGGACTTCTTCGACCAACGAAGCTTCCTTGACCGCGAACTGCGCCTCGGCCTGCTTCTTCAGATATTCGTCGCGATCCTTGATGGCGGTTAAGCCCGCGCCGAGGATCAGGTCCTTGATCTGCACTTCGCCGCGCGCCTTCTCGTCGCCGCCCTGGATGACGGCGCAAGGCGCTGAGCGCTTGTCGGCGTATTTTAACTGCGTGCCGAGATTGTTCTTCGGATTGCCGAGATAGAGCTCGGCGCGGATGTTGGCCGCGCGCAAGGCCGCGACCATTCTCTGGTAGTCGGCGATGCGGTCGCGGTCGAACACGGTGACCACCACCGGGCCGGGCGCGGCTTTTTCGCCGAGCTTGCCGAGCGCGGCCAGCGCCGCCTGCAGCCGCGAGACGCCGATGGAGAAGCCGGTCGCCGGCACCGGCTGGCCCATGAAGCGCGAGACAAGCCCGTCGTAACGCCCGCCGCCGCCGACCGAGCCGAAGCGCACCGGGCGGCCTTTGTCGTCTTTGGTTTCGAGCAGCAGTTCAACCTCGAACACCGGGCCGGTGTAGTATTCGAGACCGCGGACGACGGAGGGGTCGATACGGACGCGGTCTTCGTCATATCCACTCAAGATAACCATCTCAGCAATGTCACCAAGCTCTGAGAGACCGGAATTCATCAGGGCGGCGCCACTCATTATTCTATACTTATTTGGAAGCTGACCTTCAATGTGACGGTGCCAACCACCATCTGGCAGACGTTTGACTGTAATTTTGAATTTCAGACACTGGCGAATTGCTTCGATCTGATCTTTGTCCAGATCAGCACCTCGGGTGAAATCACCACTCTCATCCTTTCTTCCAGCGCCTAGAAGCTTCTCGATTTCTGGCCAATCGAATTTATCAGCCTTATCGATCGCGCGCAGCACTGTGAGACGTCGTGCGGCGTTCTCTCCGCCGCCAAGTCTAATGCTTTCCATCACGCCATCCAGCACCTTCCTATTATTCACCTTCACCACATAACTGCCGCGCGGAATTCCCAACGCCTCCATCGTGTCCGCCGCTAGCATGCACATCTCGGCATCGGCGGCCATGGTCGGCGCGCCGACGGTGTCGGCGTCGAACTGCATGAACTGGCGGAAGCGGCCCGGCCCCGGCTTCTCGTTGCGGTAGACGTAGCCGAAGCGATAGGAGCGATAGGGCAGCGCCAGGTTCTGGTAATTCTCCGCCACGTAACGCGCGAGCGGCGCGGTCAGGTCGTAGCGCAGGGAGAGCCACTGCTCGTCGTCGTCCTGGAACGAGAACACGCCTTCGTTCGGCCGGTCCTGGTCGGGCAGGAACTTGCCGAGCGCGTCGGTGTATTCGATCGCCGGCGTCTCCACCGGCTCGAAGCCGTAGCGCTCGAACACGGTGCGGATCGCCTCGACCATATGCCGCGTGGCGGCGATCTCGGCCGGGCCGCGGTCGGCGAGGCCGCGCGGCAAGCGGGCTTTGAGCTTTTGCTGCTTTTTGGGCTTGTCGGACATTGGCGGTCTACATATCAGACGGAAATCGTTCGGTCTTGGCATTAAGACCGTCATGGCCGGGCTTGTCCCGGCCATCCACGCCTTTATGTGTCATGATAGGGAAGGCGTGGATGCCCGGCCCAAGGCCGGGCATGACGACTGAGGATCATCCGCATGACCCAAACCCAGGCAAAGCCAAAACCCGGTATCCCCAACGATCTCGAGCCCTATTGGATGCCGTTCACGGCCAACCGGGCCTTCAAGGCGCGCCCGCGTATGATCGCCGGCGCCAAGGACATGCATTACATCACCAGCGACGGCCGCAAGGTCATCGACGGCTCGGCCGGCCTGTGGTGCACCAATGCCGGCCATAACCGCGCGCCGATCGTTGCGGCGATCCAGGCCCAGGCCGCCGAGCTCGACTACGCGCCGGCCTTCCAGTTTTCCCATCCGAAAGCCTTCGAACTGGCGAGCCGGGTGGCGGCGCTGGCGCCCGGCGATCTCGACCATGTGTTCTTCTGCAATTCAGGCTCCGAGGCGGTCGACACCGCGCTCAAGATCGCGCTGGCGTTCCACAATGTGCGTGGCAACGCCTCACGCGTGCGGCTGATCGGCCGCGAGCGCGGCTATCACGGCGTCGGCTTCGGCGGCGTCGCGGTCGGGGGCATCGTTTCCAACCGCAAGCAGTTCGGCACGCTGGTGGCCGGCGTCGATCATCTGCCGATGACCTATAACCGCGCCGAGCAGGCTTTCAGCATCGGCGAGCCGGAGTGGGGCGCGCATCTGGCCGACGCGCTCGACGGTTTGGTGGCGCTGCACGACGCCTCGACCATCGCCGCGGTGATCGTCGAGCCGGTCGCGGCCTCGACCGGCGTGCTGGCGCCGCCCAAGGGCTATCTGCAGCGCCTGCGCGCCATCTGCGACACGCACGGCATCCTGCTGATCTTCGACGAAGTCATCACCGGCTTTGGCCGGCTCGGCCATGCCTTCGCCGCCGAGCGCTATGGCGTCGTCCCCGACATTATCACGTTTGCGAAAGGCGTGACCTCCGGCTCAGTGCCGATGGGCGGCGTGCTGGTGCGCAAGCACCTCTACGATGCCTTCATGCAAGGCCCCGCGCACGTCATCGAATTGTTCCACGGTTATACTTATTCGGCGCATCCGCTCGCTTGCGCGGCGGGCTTGGCCACGCTCGATCTTTATCGCGACGAGGATCTGTTCGCGCGCGCCAAAAAGCTCGAGCCGGTGTGGGCGCAAGCGGCGATGGCATTGAAGGGCTTGCCCAACGTGCTCGACATTCGGCCCGTGGGCCTCACGGTCGGCATCGATCTCGCCAGCAAGCCGGATGGTGTGGGAAAGCGCGGCATGGAAGCGCTCGATCTCGGCTTCTTCGAGCACGACGTCATGTTCCGCGCGGTCGGCGACACGCTGGCCATGAGCCCGCCGCTGATCGTCACCGAAGCGCAGATCGGCGAGATGTTCGACAAGCTTGGCAAGATCATCAAACAGGTGGCGTGAGCCCACATGTCCCGGACGCAGCGCAGCGTGAAACGATGCGCTGCAGAACCGGGACCGTTACGCATTCGGAGTTTGGTACGGCCCCGGATCTGCGTCGCATCACTCCGCTAACGCTTCGTGCTGCGCCGCGTCCGGGGCATGCAGCGCATAAGCCGGCCTCGGCAGCAGGATCGCCCAGCCGACATTGGTCTTGTTGCCGCCGCGCAGGTCGTTCAGCGTGAACGGTAGCTGTACCGCCGCGTCGGTGGCGATGGTTCTGAACTGCGGCGGAATGACCTTCGGATCGCCGAAGGTCCACACCACCACGGCGCCGCGTGCGTGCAGGTCGGTAAGATCGATCCACGGCGCCCGCGCCGGCTTGCCGTCGACCAGATTGCGCGGATGGCTCGGCGCGTAGTGCTCGACATTGCCGCCGTCCCACATGGTGCCGATCACGTAGACCGGCGCCTTGCCGGTCACCGCGCGGTAACGATCCGAGATCTCGCGCGCGAGGTCGGCGCCCGGGAAGAACACCGCGCGGTAGCGGTGGTCGTATTGCGGCAGCACCGCGTAGTTGGCGACGAAGGCCAGCCCCAAGCAGGTGAACACGATCCCCCAGATCGCGAGCAGGCGCGTCAGCCGCACGCCCTCGAGCGCGCGGCGGGCGGCGAGCACGATCCACAGACCGAGGAACAGCCAGAGCGGATAGCCCCACATCGCCACCGTGCCGCGTCCGCTCAACGCCGTCATCGCCAGCACCGTCGCCATCGGCCCGAAGGCGAGCAGGGTAACAATGCGCCGGTCGTAGTCGTCGGCGCTTGCCGCGGCGGGTGGCGCGCCGGCGCGAGAGCGCGGCAATAACAGCGGCGCCGCGATCAGCAAAGATGGAATCAAAAAGAACAATTGGCCGATGGCGAATTGCAGCGGGTGCCAGACGTGGTCGATCAGCCCGCGCGACGGCAGCGCGCGGTGCTCGGCATAGGTGAAGGGCAGGAAATCGTTGTTCACCAGCCAGACCAGATGCGGCGCCATGGTGACGAGCGCTACGGCGATGGCGATGTAGGGACCGGGCGTCGTGAGCGTCTTGCGCGCGTCGCGGTCGAACAGGACAAACAGCGCCAGCGGGATCGCCAGCACGGCGACGAAATATTTCGCCCACAGCGAGATGCCGACGGCGAGGCCGAGCAGCAGCCAATCCGCGTTCCACCGCCCGCGCAGCGCGCGGTGGAAGGCAAAGCCGGCAAGCGCCCAGAACGGCAGTTGGACGACGTCGTGGTTGAACTTGGCGGAGGTGTAGTTGAGGTAGTGCAGGCCGTCGACGATCAGGACCGAGACAAGGGCTCCGGTCGTTCCGACCAGCGTCCGCGCGGTGAGAAAAACGAGGGCAAAGCCCGCCACCACCGCGATCTGCGCCAAGAGGTAATAGGCGAAGTCATGACCCACGGTCATGAACGCGATTTGGACCAGCCACCACGGCAAGGGGGGCAGCTTGTCGTAGCCGAGCTGCCACTCGCGGCCGTACATCAGGGCTTCGATCAGATCGAGCGGCAGGTTGGGGTAAAGCAGCGTCGGTAGCGCGGTCCATACCGCGGCGTGCAGGGCCAGGAACGCGGCAAAGGCCCGCCCCGGACGCGCGGCGATCCAGGCCAGAAGGGGTACGCGGCGGGACGCCGGCATCGGCTCAGGCTCCAACATCCAGCAAGTTTCCTGCGAATAACGGGCGAATTGCCGCTACCATAGCAGGTGTTGGCGGTTGCGCGGACCCGTGGCGTCATGGACATTGGGGCGCGGCGGCGCGAATCATGTCCGCCGGTGGATTGCGCAAGGGTTGGCCCAGGATTGGCTTCATGCGTCGTATCAGTGCCATCTTTATTGCGGTCTGCATGGTGCTCATCGCCGGCTCGCTCGGCGCCGTGCTCTATATCGGCCTCAAGGTCGATGCCGGCACCTCGGCGCTCGCCGCGCTGGCCGCGCTCATCGGCATGATGCTGTACGATACCCTCCGCGGCCGTGTGCACGACCGCGGCGACGTCGACGGCCAGATCGCGGATCTTTCGCGCGGCGCGGCCGATCTCGCCCGCCAAGTGGCGGAAACCGCTAGCCGCGTCGGCGCCATGGAAAACCGGGTAGAAGGCGCTATGCACCGGATGCATGCCGCGGTCGATCCGATCGCCATCGAAATTGGCGAACTCGGCGGTCTGGTGCGCCATATCGCTGAAACGGTTGCGGGCCATGCCGTCGCGTTGCAGCAGCAGGGTCTCTTGGAAGCGCCGGCCGCGCCCGCCTCGCCGCCGCCGGCCGCCGCGCCCGTCGTTGAAAGCGCGCCGACGCCGGGCGAAAGCGACGTCGTCGCCGCCCGCCGCTTCCGCGGCCTGAGCCGCGAAGGCATCGTCCACCTCATCGGCAAGGCGGCCGACGCCAACCGAATCGATCTCTATCTGCAGCCGATCGTCACGCTGCCGCAGCGTAAGGTGCGCTACTACGAGGCGTTGTCGCGCCTGCGCACCGAGGAGGGGGACGTCCTCCCAGCCGGAGAATTCATCGACATAGCCGAAAGCGTCGGCCTGCTGCCGAAGCTCGACAACCTGCTGCTGTTCCGCTGCGTGCAGGTGCTCCGCCGCCTGCAACTCAAGAGCCGCGACGTCGGTCTGTTCTGCAATGTCAGCGCGTCGACGCTGAGCGATTCGGTGCACTTCCGGCAACTCCTCGATTTCATGGATGCCAATCGTGTGCTCAGCACCGCCTTGATTTTCGAGTTCACTCAGCGTGCCTATCGCTCCTTCGGGCCGCTCGAGCACGAAGGCCTGGCGGCGCTCGCCGAACGCGGGTTCCGCTTCTCCCTAGATCACGTCACCGACCTGCGTCTGGAGCCGAAGGAATTGGCCGATCGTTCGTTCCGGTTCCTCAAAGTGCCGGTCACGCTGCTGCTCAATCCCGGGTCCGCCTCGCACAGCGACATCCATCCCGGCGATCTCGCCGACCTCCTGGCGCGCTCCGGCATCGATCTTGTCGCCGAGCGCATCGAAAGCGAGAGCGCGGTGGTCGATCTGCTCGACTTCGACGTGCGCTACGGGCAGGGCTTCCTGTTTTCGCCGCCGCGCCCGGTGCGGGCGGAGGCCTTGCAGGGCGCCGGCGAGACGTCGAGCGAACTGGCCGCGACCGGCACTGGCTGAAGCACCGTCTTGCCGCCGATCATCCCGCATTTCGCGACGCTGGCGCCGGATTACGACGTGCTGCTGTGCGACGTCTGGGGAGTGGTGCATAACGGCCTTACCGCTTTTCCGCACGCCTGCGACGCGCTGATGCGCGCGCGCGCCCGCGGCGCGGCCGTGGTCCTGATCACCAATGCGCCGCGCCCGAGCGCGGTGGTGGCGCGCCAGCTCGAGAAGTTGCATGTGCCGCACGAGATCTGCGATGCCATCGTGTCGTCCGGCGACGTCACCCGCGCCGTGATCGAAGCCCGTTCCGGGCAAAGCCTGTTCCATCTCGGGCCGGAACGCGACCGCTCGATGTTTACAGGCTTCAACGTCGCGCCGCTGGAGAACGCCGACTACGTGGTCTGCACCGGGCTCGACGACGACGAAGTCGAGACGCCGGACGATTATCGCGTGCGGCTGGAGCTCATGCTTAAGCGCAAGCTGTTCATGGTCTGCGCCAACCCGGACGTTGTGGTGGAGCGCGGGCCGAAACTGGTCTACTGCGCCGGCGCCATCGCCGATCTCTACGCCACCATGGGCGGCGAGGTGCTCTACGCCGGCAAACCCTACCGGCCGATCTACGACATGGCGCTGGCCAAGGCGGAAGCGGCGCTAGGCCGCAAGGCTCCGGCGCGCCGCGTGCTGGCGGTCGGCGATTCGGTGCGCACCGACCTCAAAGGCGCGCGCAGCATCGGCGTCGATTTTCTGTTCGTGACCTCAGGCATCCACGCGGAGGAATTGGGCGGCCGCGAGCGGCCCGACAGCAAGGCGCTCAGCGCGACATTCGCCGCCGCCGGCGAAACGCCGAAGGCGGTGATGCGCGAATTGACGTGGTAACCTCATCTGTCATCGCCGGGCTTGACCCGGCGATCCATGAGATGGATCGGCGCAGGCAGCCTCACGTAAGACTTCTATTTGTGGAGGGTGGTCATGGATGCCACCCCGAACTCGGGCTTGCCCGAGTTCGGGAGATCTAGATTGCTGCAAGTCGGGTAAACCCGACTTGCAGTGACAAGCCCGGGCATGACAGGGTTGGTCTAAAGCTTTTCGCCGAACACCGCGTCGATCTTGGTCTTGAGCGTCTGCGCGTTGAACGGCTTGACGATATAGTTCGACACCCCCGCCTTCTTGGCCGCGATCACGTTCTCGGTCTTCGATTCCGCCGTCACCATGATGAACGGTGTCTGCGCCAGACCGGGATCGCTGCGCACTTCCTGCAACAGGTCGTAGCCGGTCATCGGCTCCATGTTCCAGTCGGAGATCACCAGGCCGTAACGGCGCGTGCGCATCTTGGCGAGCGCGGCCGAGCCGTCGTTGGCTTCGTCGATATGCTCGAAGCCGAGCTGCCGCAGCAGATTGCGCATGATGCGGATCATCGTGTTGTAGTCGTCGACGATCAGAATCGGGATCGTAGTATCGACAGCCATGGCGCTATACCCACAGGTGTTCCCCTGAAGGGGCGGAAGGTAACCGGCGGCTTTGAATAACCAGTTAAGTGGCTTTGAATAACCCGTTAATTTGAAAGTTTGTTAACCGCACGCTAACGGTACCCGGCACGAACCGGCGGCAAGATACGAACATGACGCGAAGATGAGCAAATCCAACGGCTTCCACACCGTCCGCGGCGCCGCCGAGGACATCGCGATCGGTCCGCTGCACGGCACCGTGGTGGCGATCGGTAATTTCGACGGCGTGCACCGCGGTCACCGCTCCGTGATCGACGCCGCGCTCAAGCGCGCCAAGGCGCTTGGCCGCCCCGCCGCTGCGCTCACCTTTTCGCCGCATCCGCGGCTTTTCCTGCGGCCGCAGGACGCGCTGTTCCAGCTGTCCAGCGCGCGCGACAAGCTGCGCCTTTTGGCGGCGAGCGGGCTCGACGGCGCCATCGTCATGAATTTCGACGCGCAGCTCGCCGCCACCTCGGCGGAAGATTTCATCGAGCGCGTTCTGGTCGGCCGTTTCGGCATCGGCGCCGCGGCGATCGGCTTCGATTTCCATTTCGGCCACAAGCGCACCGGCTCGCCGGCTTATTTGGCGGAACAAGGCGCGCGGCTCGGCTTCGCCGTCGACATCGTGCCGCCGCTCGAGGACGAGGGAAGGCCGGTCTCCTCCGGCGCGGTGCGTACGGCGCTGAGCCAAGGCAAGGTGGTGGAGGCGACCGAGTTGCTTGGCGCGCCCTGGTTCGTCTCCGGCGAGGTGATCCACGGCGCCAAGCGCGGGCGCGATCTCGGCTTCCCGACCGCCAACATCAAGCTCGATCCGTCCTGCGGCCTCAAGCACGGCATCTACGCCGTGCGCGTCGCCATTCCCGAATCCGTTCGTTCCCGCGCAAGCGGGAACCCAGGGGCGGCGGACGCAAGCGTCTCTGGGTCCCCGCTTTCGCGGGGACGAGCGGAAAAATTGTTCGACGGCGTCGCCAATTTCGGCACGCGCCCGATGTTCGAGGACGGCGCGCCGCTGTTGGAGGTGTTCCTGTTCGACTTCGAGGGCGACCTCTACGGCCAGACTCTCGACGTCGCTTTCATCGGCTGGATCCGCCACGAGCAGAAATTCGAATCGGTCGAGGCGCTCAAGCGCCAGATCGCGGCCGACGCCGTCCAGGCGCGCGACGTGCTCAAGCGCGCCGGCGACATTTTCCCGGTGCTGGGGGAGATTTAGCTGCTCCGCTGTCATTGCCGGGCTTGACCCGGCAATCCATGAGATGGTCCGTCGTCGGCAGACTTACGTACGACCGTTGCCCGTGGGCGTGGGTCATGGATGCTCGGGTCAAGCCCGGGCATGACACCGAAGCTGGAACACCAGCCTTTCATCCGCGGAATCCGCCTGCTAGTAAGCCCCCATGAACACGCCGAAGCGCGATTATTCCGAGACCCTGTTCCTGCCGCAGACGGATTTCCCGATGCGCGCCGGCCTGCCGCAGCGCGAGCCGGAAATCCTTAAAGCCTGGGAGGCGGGCGACCTCTACGGCCAGCTGCGCAAGGCGGCCAAAGACAAAGAGAAATTCATCCTGCACGACGGCCCGCCTTACGCCAACGGCAACATCCACATCGGCCACGCGCTCAACAAGATCCTCAAGGACGTGGTGACGCGCAGCCAGCAGATGCTCGGCTACGACAGCAATTACGTGCCGGGCTGGGACTGCCACGGCCTGCCGATCGAATGGAAGATCGAGGAGGAGAACTACCGCTCCAAGAACAAGAAGAAGCCGGATTTGTCCGATCCGGCGGCGATGGTCGCGTTCCGCCAGGAGTGCCGCGCCTATGCGCAGCATTGGCTCGAGGTGCAGCGCGAGGAGTTCAAGCGGCTCGGTGTCGAGGGCGACTGGGCGCATCCTTATACGACGATGGATTTCTTCGCCGAGGCGCAGATCGCGCGCGAGCTGATGAAGTTCGCTGCCAACGGCTCGCTCTATCGCGGCTCGAAGCCGGTGATGTGGAGCGTGGTGGAGAAGACCGCGCTCGCCGAGGCGGAGGTCGAGTACGAGGACTACACCTCAGATACGGTGTGGGTGAAGTTTCCGGTTATCGGGACGAAAAGCCAATTTCCAGTCATAGGGATCGGAGCGACCCCAGAGGACGCCGCGAGATTGCAAGCCGCGTGGCGCAACGCGTCGGTTGTAATCTGGACGACTACTCCGTGGACGCTGCCCGGTAACCGTGCGATCGCGTATTCCGATAGGCTACGATATGATTTGCTGGTGCCAGGGCGCGAGCTTTCTCAACCGGAAGACATCGAAACGGCAGCAAAAGATGCTGGTGTAACGGTTGAGCAATACGAAGCCGCCCGTCTTGAAATTAATGCTACTAGAAAAGCATATGTCGAGAAATATGGCCCGGGCTCTCTGCTAGTAGCTTCGAGTCTCAGTCTTCCATTCCAAGCTAGCGTGCGTTTCCCTCCTGGCGCTTTTGACTCATACGTAGTCGACGGCGCACTTTTAGGACGATTGGTTTGCGCGCACCCGCTGCGCGGCAAGGGCTATGATTTTGATGTTCCCTTGCTTCCCGGCGAGCACGTCACCGACGAGGCAGGTACGGGCTTTGTGCACACTGCACCGGGCCACGGCCGCGAAGACTTCGAAGTGTGGACCGCCAACAAAACGGAGTTAGAAGCGCGCGGTATCGATCCGACGATTCCCTACACCGTCGATGAGAACGGCGCGTTCACCGACGCCGCGCCGGGCTTCACCGGCAAGCGCGTCATCAACGACAAGGGCGAGAAGGGCGACGCCAACGAAGCGGTGATCAAGGCGCTGATCGAAGCCGGCATGCTGATCGCGCGCGGCCGCTTGAAGCATCAATACCCGCATTCCTGGCGCTCGAAGAAGCCGGTCATCTTCCGCAACACGCCGCAGTGGTTCATCGCGACGGACAAGGGCATCGACAAGCCCGGCGACACGTTGCGCGCGCGCGCCTTGCACGCCATCAAAGTCACCCGCTGGGTGCCTGCCGCCGGCGAAAACCGCATCACCGGCATGATCGAGCAGCGCCCCGACTGGGTGATCTCGCGCCAGCGCGCCTGGGGCGTTCCCATTGCCGTGTTCATCAAGGAGAAGCCGGACGGTTCGGTCGAGATCCTGCAGGACCCCGAGGTCGAGGTCCGCATCGTCGAGGCCTTCGACGCAGAAGGAGCGGATGCCTGGTACAAACCGGGCGCGCGCGAGCGCTTTCTCGGCAAGCTCGCCAACGATACCTGGAAGAAAGTCGACGACATTCTCGATGTCTGGTTCGACTCCGGCTCGACGCACGCCTTCGTGCTGGAGGACCCGGTGCATTTCCCCCAGCTTGCCGGCATCAAGCGCAAGGTCGACGGCGGCAAGGATACGGTGATGTATCTCGAGGGCTCCGACCAGCACCGCGGCTGGTTTCACTCCTCGCTGTTGGAAAGCTGCGGCACGCGCGGGCGCGCGCCATTCGATGTGGTGCTCACGCACGGCTTCGTGCTCGACGAGCAGGGCCGCAAGATGTCGAAATCGACCGGCAACGTCACCGCGCCGCAGGACGTGATCAAGCAGTCCGGCGCCGACATATTGCGCATGTGGGTGTGCGCGTCCGACTATGCCGACGATCTGCGCATCGGCCCGGAAATCCTCAAGAGCACGGCCGACACCTATCGCAAGCTGCGCAACACCATCCGCTGGATGCTCGGCAATCTCGCGCATTTCCACGAGGACGAGCGCGTCAAGATCGAACAGGTGCCGGAACTCGAACGCTTGATGCTGCACCGCCTGTCCGAGCTCGACGAACTGGTGCGCAAGGCCTACGCCGATTTCGACTACAAGCGCATCTTCGCCGCGCTGTCCGCCTTCATGACCGCGGACCTCTCGGCGTTCTACTTCGATATCCGCAAGGACGCGCTTTATTGCGATCCCTATTCGTCGGTGACGCGCAAAGCCTGCCTGACGGTGCTCGACCATCTGTTCCGCTGCACAGTGGTATGGCTCGCGCCGATGCTCTGCTTCACGATGGAGGAATCCTGGGCTTCGCGTTATGGCGCCGACGTGAAATCCGTACATCTCGTATTGTTCCCCGAGGTGCCAGCGGCCTGGCGCGACGACAAACTCGCCGACAAGTGGCGGAAAGTTCGCACCGTGCGCCGCGTCATCACCGGCGCGCTGGAGATCGAGCGCGCGCAAAAACGCATCGGCTCGTCGCTCGAAGCGCATCCGATCGTGCACGTCTCAGACGAAGACTTGTTCGAGGCCGTCATCGGTATTGATCTCGCCGAAGTCTGCATTACTTCGGCGGCGACGCTGGTGAAAGGCGAGGGCCCGGCCAACGCTTTCCGTCTGCCGGACGTGGCGGGCGTCGCCGTCGTGCCCAATCTCGCCGAAGGCACCAAATGCGCGCGCTCGTGGAAAATCCTCGCCACCATCGGCGCCGATCCGCAGTTTCCGGACGTCTCGCCGCGCGACGCCAAGGCGCTGCGTGAATGGGAAACCATGCGCAAGGCGGCGGAGTAAATGCGCGTCAGCATGCTTTCCGGCCCTTTGACCCGCTTCGGCCTTGCCGTCGCGGCGATTGCTTGCCTCATCGATCAGGCGAGCAAGCTTTATTTGCTCAATGTGGTCGATCTCGCCAACCACCCGCTGCGGCTCGGCCCGTTCTTCGACTTCGTGCTCACCCGCAACACCGGCATCAGCTACGGCCTGTTCCAGACGCAAGGCGCGCTCGGCCAATGGGTGCTGCTCGGCTTCAAGGCCCTGGCCGTGGTTTTGCTCTGGCTGTGGCTGGCGCGCTGCAAAGACCGGCTAACCGCCCTGTCGCTGGGCCTGATCATCGGCGGGGCGGTGGGCAATGCGATCGATCGCCTGGCCTATGGCTGGGTCGCCGATTTCGTGCTTTTCCACGTTTCCAGCGGCACTTGGCGCTTCAACTGGTACGTCTTTAACCTAGCCGACGTCGCCATCGTTGCCGGGGTGGTGGGCCTGTTGTATGAATCGCTCGCCGGGGAGCGCGCCCCAAAAGCGCCCTGATCCCGGCCAATGGTCGGCAATAAGAACGCGGTATCCCCTTGGAATTGCTAGGGCGTAGGGTTCGTATGACCGATAATTCGCGAGCAGACTTGGCGGCCAGATTGAGCCTGCGGACGCTGTCGCGCGCGGCTTTGGGCTGCATGCTCGGCGTGACGTTGCTCGCGGCCACCGCCCCGGCCCGCGCCGCCGACGGCGACGACAACAACGAAAGCGTGCCGCTCGATACCAAAATCATCCGCGGCTTTATGGAACAACTCGGCCTGCGCCAGGACGGCCCGGGGATCGCGTACGGGGAGCGCCCGCCGTTGGTGATCCCGCCCAATCACGACTTGCCGCCGCCGGAACGTACCGATGCCGCGCTCAGCAAAAATCCGGCCTGGCCGGTCGATCCCGACGTCAAGCGGCGCAAGCTGGAAGCGGCGCAACGGCGCAACGTCAGCATGAATCCCGACGCAACCCTTCAGGCCGAACAGAGCCCGTTGCGGCCGGATCAGATCGCACCGGGGCCCAAGCCGCGCTCGCAGCGCATCGGCGATGACGGCTATCGGCCGTCGGCTAACGGCAGTGGCGGCCCCTTGACGCCGGCACAGCTCGATACCAAGCCTAGTTTTTTCAAACGGATGTTCGGGAAAGACGAGCCGGAAATCAAGAGCTTCGTCGCCGAGCCGCCGCGCACGGCACTCACCGAACCGCCGCCGGGCTATCAGACGCCCTCGCCGGACCAGCCCTATGGCGTCGGCAAGGCGGCGCCGCAGGTCAAGACGTCGAAAGACTACTACATGGATCACCCGGTGGGTGGCGATTGAACCGATACATGTGGCGCCGCGCGGATAGGTGTGTGGCCGCCTGAGTCGATCAATCGATAACCGCCGGCGGCAGATTTTAACCTCATGTCATCGCAGAAATTTAGGCTTGTCCGACCGCTCATGAGCGCAGCCGCGGTCATCGCCGCGGCCTTTGTTGCGGGCGCGGCGTCGGCCGAGACAACGGGCGCTCCCGTTGCCGACTTCACCTTGCCGAACGGCCTGGAGCTAGTCGTCATTCCCGACCACCGCGCGCCGGTGGTCACCCACATGATCTGGTACAAGGTCGGCGCCGCCGACGAGACGCCGGGCAAGTCGGGACTGGCGCACTTCCTCGAACATTTGATGTTCAAGGGGACGGCGAAAAATCCGGCCGGCCAGTTCTCGCAAGTTGTCGCCCGCTTCGGCGGCCAGGAGAATGCCTTCACCTCGAGCGACTACACCGCGTTTTACCAGCGCGTGCCGAGCGACCAGCTCAAGACCGTGATGGACTTCGAGGCCGACCGCATGACCGGCCTGCAGCTCACCGACCAGGTGGTACTGCCCGAGCGGGAGGTCATTCTCGAGGAGCAGAACCAGCGTGTCGGTAACAATCCGCGCGCGCGCTTAAGCGAGCAGATCGACGCCGCGTTGTTCCTCAACCATCCATACGGCAAGCCGGTGATCGGCTGGCGGCACGAGATGGAGCAGCTGTCGCGCGACGACGCCATCGGCTTTTACCGGCGCTTCTACGCGCCCAACGACGCGGTGGTGATCGTCGCCGGCGATGTCGAACCGAGCGAGGCGCTGAAATTCGCCGAAGCGACCTACGGCAAGGTCGCCCGTCACGCCAACATCCAGCCGCGCGAACGCCCGCAGGAACCGCCGCCGGTGGCGGTGCGTTCGTTGACGCTGGCCGACCCGCGCGTCGAGCAGCCGGTGATGCAGCGCGACTATCTCGTGCCGTCGGCCCATACCGCCAAGCCGGGGCAGTCCGAGGCGCTCGAGGTGCTTGCGCATATTTTGGGCGGCGGCTCCAACAGCCGGCTCTACCGCGTCTTGGTGGAGGACAAGCGCGTCGCGGTCAGCGCCGCCGCCTGGTACGACAGTTCATCTCTCGACATGACGAAGTTCGGCGTATTTGCCGCGCCGCGGCCGGGCGTAACGCTGCCGCAGATCGAAGCTGACGCCGATGCGGTGCTGGCCGACGTCGCCGCCAAGGGCGTGTTGGCCGAGGAACTGGAACGCTCCAAATCCCGCATGATCGCCGACGCGGTCTATGCCCAGGACAATCAGGTGAGCATGGCGCGTTGGTACGGCACCGCGCTGATGACCGGCTCGACCGTCGACGACGTGCGCCGCTGGCCCGACCGCATCCGCAAGGTCACCGCCGCGGACGTGCAGGACGCCGCCCGCCACTGGCTCGACAAGCGGCGCTCGGTCACCGGCTATCTGATCAAGGACGCAAGCCCGCAGGCGGAGAAGAAGTCATGACGCGCTTTCTGGCCGCCGCCGCTTTGGCCGCGCTCGCGCTGCTGGCTGGGGCGCCCGCCGCCTCGGCGATGACGATCGAGAAGATCGTCAGCCCGTCCGGCATTACGGCCTGGCTGGTGCGCGAGCATTCCGTGCCGCTAGTCGCGCTCAACTACGCCTTCCATGGCGGCTCCGTCCAGGACGAGACGGACAAGTCCGGCACCGCCAATCTCGCCGCCGATCTGCTCGACGAGGGCGCAGGCCCCCTCGACGGCAAGACGTACCATGAGCGGCTGGAAAACCATGCCATCGAGCTCCGCTTCAGCGTCGCGCGTGACTATTTCCATGGCTCGCTGCGCACGCTCAACGAACACCGCGAGGAAGCCTTCGATCTGCTGCACCTTGCGCTCAGCGCGCCGCGCTTCGATGCCGATGCGGTCGAACGGGTGCGCGGGCAGATGCTGTCGGTGTTGCGGCGCGACAGCACCAACCCCAACAGTCTGGCCAGCCGCCGCTGGTGGCAGACGGCCTTCCCGGATCATCCTTACGGCCGCGAGAGCCAGGGTACGCTCGAGAGCGTGCCGCGCATCACCGCCGCCGACTTGCGTGACTATGTGCACCGTGTCTTCGCCCGCAATGAGCTGACCATCTCGATCGTCGGCGACATCGACGCCAAGACCGCTGGCGCGCTGATCGATCGCGCCTTCGCCGGCCTGCCGGCCAAGGACGACCTCATGCCGGTCGCCGACGCCAGCCCGCGCGGGCTGGGCCGCCGCATCGTCATCAATCTCGACGTACCGCAGGCGGTGGTCACCTTTGGCGGCCCCGGGCTTGCCCGCCACGACCCCGATTTCATGGCCGGCTATGTCGTCAATCATATCCTCGGCGGCGGCAGTTTCACCTCGCGACTCTACCGGGAAGTCCGTGAAAAGCGTGGGCTTGCCTACGGCGTCTCCGACACTCTGGTCTGGTTCCGCCGCGCCGCCGTCGTACTTGGGGGCACCGCGACCCGCGCCGACCGCACCGCCGACGCGCTGGCGACCGTGGAAGCCGAGACCAAGCGCATGGCCGAGAACGGCCCGACGCCCGACGAGTTGGAGGCGGCGAAGTCGTTCCTCAAGGGCGCCTATGCGCTCTCGCTCGACTCCTCGGCCAAGATCGCCGCGCAACTCACCCAGATCCAGCTCGACAATCTCGGTATCGACTATATCCAGCGCCGCGGCGCCATGATCGACGCGGTCGGCATCGCGGACGCTAAACGCGCGGCCAAGCGTCTGTTTGGCGGCGGCATGCTGGTCACCGTGGCCGGCCGGCCGAAGGGGCTGACGTCGAGCGCCGAGTGAACCGGTTGCGCGGCGTGCGCGTTACGGGCAAATAGACCCGCAGCCATGGCCATCGTCCAATCCATCGACAGCGCGCTTGAACGCAAGATCGGGCCGCACGGCGTCGCCGACAAGGCGCTGAGCGCCGCGCTCGATCGCGCCGAGGGCGCGCTCGAATGGTTGCGTGCGCGCCACGCCGATGGCGGCCTGCCGCTGCTGCGGCTGCCGGAAACCCGCGACGATCTGCCGTCGATCCGCGCGGCCGGCCAGCGACTCGCCGAGAACGCTACCGACATCGTGATCCTCGGCACCGGCGGGTCCAGCCTCGGTGGCCAGACGCTGGCGCAGCTCGCCGGTCACGCGGTGCCGGGCGTGGGCGCGCTGCGTGCGCCGCCGCGCCTGCATTTCATGGACAACCTCGATGCCGACACGTTCGCCACGCTGCTCGCTAGGCTGCCGCATCAGACGACCCGCTTCGTCGCCATCTCGAAATCCGGCGGCACCGCCGAGACGCTGATGCAGACCATCGCCGCGCTCACGGCGGTGAAGGCCGAAGGGCTGGAGACGCGCATCCCCGATATCTTCCTCGGCCTCACCGAGCCGGCCAAAGCGGGCAGGCGGAACGGGCTGCGCGATCTGCTCGCCGCGCATCGCGTGCCGATCCTCGATCATCACACCGGCGTCGGCGGGCGATTCTCGGCACTCACCAATGTAGGGCTGCTGCCGGCGGCCACGCTCGATCTCGACATCGCGGCGGTACGCGAAGGCGCGGGTCTCGCGCTCGCGCCAGTGCTGGCGAAAAAGAAAGCGGCCGACGTTCCGGCCGCGCTCGGCGCCGCGCTGGCCGTGGCGCTCGCCGAGACGAAAGGCAAAAGCATCAGCGTGCTGATGGCCTATACCGACCGGCTCGAGCGCTTTACGCATTGGTACGTGCAGCTTTGGGCCGAAAGCCTCGGCAAAAACGGCGAGGGAACGACGCCGGTGGCGGCGCTTGGGCCGGTCGATCAGCACAGCCAGGTGCAACTGTTCATTGGCGGGCCGCGCGACAAGCTGTTCACCGTCGTCACGATCGACGCCGCCGGCCGTGGGCCGCGCATCGACGCGGCTCTGGCAAAGCTCGCCGGCGAGCCCGATTTTGGCGGCAAGACGATGGGCGATCTCGCAGCCGCCGAAGGCCGCGCCACCGCCGAGACGCTGGCCAAGAACGGCTGCCCGGTGCGCACGATTCATCTGGCGAGGCTCGACGAGGAAAGCCTCGGCGAACTGCTGATGCATTTCATGCTGGAAACCATCATTGCCGCCCACTTGCTCGGCGTTGACGCCTTTGACCAGCCGGCGGTGGAAGAGGGCAAGGTGCGGGCAAAGAAATATTTGGTCGGGTCCTGACTCCTCCCCCCGTTCGTCCGCGCGAGAGCGGGGACCCAGTGCGAAAACGTTCCGACTCTGCGAGTATGGCTCTGGGTTCCCGCTTGCGCGGGAACGAACGGAATTTGAAGCTGGCGCTCCGGGCCAAATCATGATCCACGTCACCGACACCATCTCCATCGACGACTCCGAGCTTTCGGAATCATTTGTGCGTTCGTCCGGGCCGGGCGGACAGAACGTCAACAAGGTGTCGTCTGCGGTGCAGCTGCGCTTCGACGTGCGTCAGTCGCCGTCGTTGCCGAACGACGTCGCTATTCGATTGATGCGGCTTGCCGGCAAGCGGCTGACCAAGGAAGGCGTCATCGTTATCGTCGCGCAAACCCACCGCGACCAGACCCGCAACCGCGCCGACGCGCGCGAGCGGCTGTTCGACCTGATCCGTCAGGCGGCGGTGCGCCCCGTGCCGCGCCGGACCACCAAAGTGCCGAAGGCCCAGAAGCGAAAGCGCATCGAGGGCAAGAAGCACCGCTCGGCCATCAAAAGCCTGCGTGGCGGCAAGCCGAGCCTTGAATAACGGGCATAGCTGCCGCCTTTGCCTCGCGGGCGCCATGCCACGCCGATAAAGTCGGCCTGCGCCCGAATCAGGTCAAATTTCATGCCCGTCCGCCAATTGTCCGAATCGGTCGTCAACCGCATCGCCGCCGGCGAGGTGGTCGAGCGGCCGGCGAGCGTCGTGAAGGAGCTGGTCGAGAACGCGCTCGATGCAGGCGCTGCCCGCATCGACGTGCTCACCGATGGCGGCGGCCGCCGGCTGATCCGCGTCACCGACGACGGCGACGGCATGACGCGCGCCGATCTCGCGCTCGCTGTCGAGCGCCACGCCACCTCGAAGCTCAAGGGTGACGATCTGCTCGCCATCGACACGCTCGGTTTCCGCGGCGAGGCTTTGCCGTCGATCGGCGCGGTGGCGCGGCTGATCATCACCACGCGCCACAAGTCGGAGCCGCACGCATGGTCGCTTGAGGTCGACGCCGGCAAGAAATCCGACGTGAAACCGGCGGCGCTCGGGCAAGGCACCACGGTCGAAGTGCGCGACCTGTTTTATGCGACGCCCGCCCGGCTGAAATTCCTCAAGACCGACCGCAGTGAAGCCGAGGCCGTGCGCGAGGTGGTGCGGCGGCTGGCCATGAGCCGGCCGGACGTCGCCTTCACGCTGGCCGGCGAGGAACGCGCGCCGGTGACCTGGGGCGCGGCCAATGACGAACTGGGCCGGCTCGGCGACGTGCTTGGCCCCGACTTCCGCGCCAATGCGGTGCACGTCGATGCCGAGCGCGAAGGCGTGCGCGTCGAAGGTTTCGCCGGCCTGCCGACGCTGTCGCGCGCCAACACGCTTGGGCAATATTTGTTCGTCAACGGCCGGCCGGTGCGCGACAAAGTGCTGGTCGGCGCCGTGCGCGGCGCCTACGCCGACTATCTGCCGCGCGACAGGCACCCTTTGCTGGCGCTGTTCGTGACGCTGGAGGCGCGCGAGGTCGACGTCAACGTGCATCCGGCCAAGACCGAGGTGCGCTTCCGCGACGGCGGCCTGGTGCGCGGCCTGATCGTGCGCGCGCTAAAGGAGGCGCTGGCGCGCGATGGACAGCGCACGGCGACGACGGGCGGCAGCGCGACCATCGCGGCATTCCGGCCAGTCGCCGCGATGGCGCGCCGCGGCTCCTACGACTGGCGGCGCTCGCCGGCGCGGCCGCCCGGTTACGTGTCCGCGCGCAGCGCCACCGCGCTCGGCTTCGCCGAAGCGGCACAAGCCGCCTTCGATGTGGGCGAGCCTTCTGCCGATGCCCGCGTCGACAGCTTCGAGCCGGCCGCCGAGCTGATCGAGCGTCCGCTCGGCGCGGCGCGCGCGCAGGTGCACGAGACCTACATCGTGGCGCAGACCCGCGACGGGCTCGTCATTGTCGACCAACATGCCGCGCATGAGCGCATCGTCTATGAGCGCATGAAGGCGGCGATCGGCAAGGCCGGCGTGGCGCGGCAGATCCTGCTGATCCCGGAGATCGTCGAACTCGACGAGGCCGATGCCGCGCGGCTCACCGCGCGCGCCGGCGAACTGGCGCGCTTCGGCCTTGGCATCGAGGCCTTCGGTCCCGGCGCGGTAGCGGTGCGCGAGACGCCGTCGATGCTGGGCGAGGTCGACGCGCAGGGCCTGCTGCGCGATCTCGCCGAGCACATGGCCGAATGGGACGACGAACTGCCGCTCGAGCGCCGTTTGTTGCACGTCTCCGCCACTATGGCCTGCCACGGCTCGGTGCGCGCCGGGCGAAGGCTCAAGCCGGAAGAGATGAACGCGCTGCTGCGCGAGATGGAAGAGACGCCCAATTCCGGCCAGTGCAACCACGGAAGGCCGACTTATGTGGAGTTGAAGCTGACAGATATCGAGCGGTTGTTTGGCAGGCGGTGACATATGGCGCAGATTTATTGACGCGAGATGGCGACGACGTATTCTATCGAACGGGGGGAGTGCGATATCCGAATAGGAGTCGTCCATGAACCAGGTTCAAGTCGAGCAAAAAAACTATCAGATGCCGCCGCAGGATGGCATTACCATCGCGCATTTTATGGTCGTCGCCGACATCGAGCGATCGCTTCGATTTTACGAAAAGGTCTTCGGCGGCCGCGTTTTGAGCCGAGGCGACAACAGCGGCGCGCCGGGCTACATCCAGATCGCGAACACGTGGCTCATTGTCAACGTCGGTGGCGGTCCGACACCCGACAAACCGACGGTCACGCTCGGCGTCCCCGCCGACCCCGATAAAGTCAGCAGTTTCATGAATATCCGCGTCGCCGATATTCAAGCGTGCTACAAACTCTGGCGAAGCCGAGGAGCCGAGTTTATCACCGAGCCGAAGGACAAGTACGGCGAGACGCGCTGCTACATTCGCGATCCTGACGGCTACATTATTGAAGTTGGGCAGAGCAAGCCGGGCATCGCTTACGGCTGAACGGCGCGCCACGTCCGCAAAAAAACCAGCTCCGTATCGTCATACGCGCGCCGTTCCAATTCTTCGAACCCTTCCGGCGCCTTGAAACCCGCGTCCGCCGCTTCCTCCACCACCGCCAGCGCGCCGAGCTTGAGCCAGCCGCCGGCGCGCGCCGAGGCGAGTGCTTTCTCGGCGAGGCCCTTGCGATAGGGCGGATCGAGAAAGGCGAGCGTGAACGGCTCGAGCGGATGCGCCGGTCCCAGTTTGGTGGCGTCGCGGCGGAAAATCCGGGTGACGCCGCCAAGGCCGAGCGTTTCGGTATTGTCGCGCAGCAGCGCGCGCGCCTGCACGCCGTCGTCGACGAACAGCGCATAGGCCGCGCCGCGCGAGATCGCCTCGATGCCGAGCGCGCCGGTGCCGGCGAACAGGTCCAGCACACGCGCGTCGCTTACCGGGTCGCTATAGGCGTGCGCAAGAATATTGAACAGCGACTCGCGCAGACGGTCGGCGGTCGGGCGAAGTGAGTCCGACTTCGGCCCGGCGATCGGGCGCGAGCGCAATCGGCCGCCGACGACTCTCATTCGCGTGGCCTTGGATATTTAGGCCGCGGCCCGCTGGTGCGGTCGCGGCGCGGCTGCTTTTTCTTTTTGTCATTCCGGGACCCGCGCAGCGGGGACCCGGAATCCAGATGCGCATTCGGTGTGGATTTCTGGATTCCGGGTTCGCGACCTTGCGGTCGCGCCACGGAATGTCGGGGAGAAGCCGGTCTATCGTCATGCTCCAACACCGGCGCGTCGAAATCGGCTTCCGCTTGTGCGACGATCGCCGGCCCGAGCGCCGCCTTCAACTCCTCGGTCTTGGCTTCCTCCACCGCACCCTCGTCGAGTTCGCCCAATTCGAACGGCCCGAACGCCACGCGGATGAGCCGGTTCACCCTCAGGTCGAGCGTCTCCAGCACCTTGCGCACCTCGCGGTTCTTGCCCTCGCGGATGCCGACGGTGAGCCAGACATTGGCGCCCTGTTCGCGGTCGAGCGTCGCCTCAATTGGCCCGTAGTGCACGCCCTCGACCGTGAGGCCGCCGCGCAGGCGGTCGAGCGCGGGCTGCATCACGCGCCCCAAAGCGCGTACGCGGTAGCGGCGCAGCCAGCCGGTCGCCGGCAGTTCGAGCACGCGCGCCAGCCCGCCGTCATTGGTGAGCAGCAGCAGCCCTTCGGTGTTGATGTCAAGCCGGCCGATGCTGATCAGCCGCGGTAGGTCCTTTGGCAGCGCGCGGAAGATGGTAGGCCGCCCCTCCGGGTCGAAATTGGTGGTCACCAGCCCGCGCGGCTTATGATAGCGGAACAGCCGCGTGCGCTCGCGCGCCCGCAACGGCTGGCCATCGACGACAATGCGGTCGGAGCGCGTGACGTTAAGCGCGGGCGAGGTAATCACCGCGCCGTTGACGGAAACCCGCCCGGCGGCGATCCAGGCTTCCGCCTCGCGCCTGGAGGCCAAGCCCGCCCGCGCCATGACTTTGGCGATGCGCTCGCCCTGTTTGTCATCGGTGCGTTTTTCGGGCATGAGCACGCTTTATGGCATTGCCTGCATACATGCAATTCGCCTTGGACGAGGCCCGCGCCGCGAAGGGGCGCGGCGAGGTGCCGGTCGGCTGCGTCATCGTGCGCGACGGCGAGGTGATCGCGCGCGCCGGCAACCGCACGCTGGCTGACAAGGACCCGACCGCGCACGCCGAATTATTGGCGGTCCGGCAGGCGGCGGCTACGCTCGACTCGGAGCGCCTTGCCGACTGCGATCTCTATGTGACGCTGGAGCCCTGCACGATGTGCGCCGCGGCTCTGTCGTTCGCCCGTATCCGCCGGCTCTATTTCGGCGCGAGCGATCCGAAAGGCGGCGCGGTCGAGCATGGCGTGCGGTTCTTTTCAGCCGCGACCTGCCACCACCGGCCCGAGGTTTATGGCGGCATCAACGAGAGCGAATGTGCTAGATTGCTGAAGGAGTTTTTCCAGGCGCGACGATAAATGATTTCGCGTGTGGCCGACAGAAAAATGTGGCGTTAGCTAAATCATTTTATCGACGAATTTTCCCATGCCGGGCGGCGGCGGGGCCTGCTCGTCCGGTTCGTCGTCGTCATTTTCATTCTTCGACTGACGCAGTCGCCGCTTGGGCGGTCGTCCGTCCCGCGCCGTGGTGATTTCGACGCCAAGACCACCCGCGCCACTGATAGAAGTTTTTCTCATCGCGCGGTAACGCTATAGGGCCGGCGTGAATATTGTACATGTCGCCTGCGTTAAAAAGGACGGTATCGGGTAAGGAAATGTTGACCGTAATCGTCAGCGCGCGCCGGCCGCGCGCGCGAACTCCCACGCCTTCTCGGCGAGCGGCCGGATCATCTCGGCCTTGGCCGGCGCGAATTCGGACGTGGCGGTGCCGTCGCGCACGCGGCCGATGATGCCCTGCAAAATCGCGGCGATGCGGAAGAAATTATAGGCGAGGTAGACCGGCAGCGCGGGGCGCGGATCGAGATCGGTGCGCGCCACGTAAGCATCGACATAGTCGCTCATCGACGGAATGCCGAGGCGGCCAAGATCGTGGCCGACCAGCGAGCCGGTGCCGGCCGCGCTTTCCGAATGCGGCATGTGCCAGGCCATCAGGTGATAGGTGAAATCGGCGAGTGGGTCGCCGAGCGTCGACAATTCCCAGTCGAGTACGGCGACAACGTCGGCTGAATCCTTGGCGACGATCAGATTGTCGAGCCGGTAGTCGCCGTGCACCAGCCGCGCCGGCCCGCCTGGCGGAATATGCTTCGGCAGCCATTCGATCAGCCGCTCCATGGCGTCGATCTTCTCGGTCTCCGAGGCGCGGTATTGCTTCGACCAGCGCTCGATCTGGCGCGCGACGTAATTTTCGCCGCGCCCGAAATCGCCCAAGCCGATAGCCGCCGGATCGAAACGATGCAGCTGCGCGATGGTGTCGTTCATGGCGTTGTAGACCGCGGCGCGCTCGGCCGGGTTCGATCCCGGCATCTGCGGCTCCCAAAACACGCGGCCGTCGACGAAGCCCATCACGTAGAATGCCGTGCCGGCGACGCTCTCGTCGGCGCAATAGATGAGCGGCTCGGCCACCGGAAAGCCTTGCGCATAAAGCGCACGGATGACGCGGAATTCGCGGTCGACCGCGTGCGCCGACGGCAGCAGCTTGCCCGGCGGCTTGCGGCGCAGAACGTAACGCCGCGCCGGCGTCTGCAACAGATAAGTCGGATTCGACTGGCCGCCCTTGAATTGCTTGACGGTGAGCGGACCGGCAAAGCCCGTTACCTCGCGTGTGAGATAAGTTCCGAGCCGCGCCGCGTCGATCTGCAACGCCGGCGCCGCTTCCTTGGTGCCCGAAAAAGCCTGCTGGCGGTCGAGGGTCATCGTTCCGGCGCGGTTACTTGCGCGCGGCGTCGAATGAAATCGGCGCGTCGGCGTAGATCTTGTAACTTTGCGTCTTCGGCTTCGCTTTGTCGTCTTCGTTCAAATACTCGATCGAGCTTTTGCCGATCAGTGCGCGCGGCAGGATCATCACCCGGATGAAGCGGCTGGGCTTGTCGGCGGCGGCCTGCGCGAACACCGGGTCCGGGCCGGTCTCGTACCAGCCGCCGCCCGGCCCGTACGAGGTCGAACGGTGATGAGTGTCGATGCGGATGCCGCCCTCGATCAGGCAGCGGATGCCCGGCCCCTGGTGCCGGTGCAAATACGCGCAGCCGCCGGGCGGAAAAGCCACGCCGTCGCCGCGCATCAGCAATTCGCCCTTCGGCATGGTCTCGAGAAATGCCGTCAGCTTCTCGTGCGACGTCATGCCGGGCGCGCTGGCGACCGTCGAGCCGTGGTCGCCGCGCGACAGCTCCCAGCGCCAGCAGGTGACGCCGCCGGCGCCGGGTTTTACCAGCGCTGCACCTTCACCTTGCCAGGAAGAGCCTTCGTTCACGCTTGTGCCGGCGATCGTGGCGGAGCCGTGCACCACGAAAATGAAGCGCGGCAGCGGCGGCAGCTCGAACGCGACATTCTCGGCGCTGGAGAGGACATCTTCGTAAAGCCGCAACACGGGATGCATTTGTCGAAACTCCAAGCTTTCAAGCGGTGAAGAAGTCTAGCAGCGCCTTGGCGGTGGCGTCTGGATTTTCCTCGGTGAGGAAATGGCCGGAGTCGATCGGCTGGCCGGTCGCCTGCGGCGCCCATTGCTTCCAGATGGCGAGCGGGCCGCCAGTCTCGTTGGCGATGCCGGCGCCGCCCCACAGCGCCAGCAGCGGACAGGCGATGGTCTTGCCCGCCTTGCGGTCGGCCGTGTCGTTGATGACGTCGGCGCCGCCGGGCGCGCCGGCGCGGTAGTCTTCGCATTGGGCGTGAATGCGCAGCGGATCGGAGAAGCTCGCGCGGTAGTGCTCGAGTGCGCGGGGGTCGAAAGCCGACAAATTCTTGGCCTTGGCCCAACTCGCCATCTTCCATTCGAGATACTGGACCGGCGCTTTTCCGATCAGCATTTCCGGCAGCGGATATGGCTGCGCTAGAAACGGCCAATGCCAGACCTTCATCGCCATGTTGGCGTCCATGCCGTGCCACATGTCGTAGGTCGGCACGATGTCGAGCGTCGCCATGCGCTCGATCCGGCCGGGATGGTCAAGCGCCAGGCGATAGGCGACGCGGCCGCCGCGGTCGTGACCGACGAGGCGAAAGCGAACGTGGCCGAGCTTCTCCATGACCTCGACCATGGCCTTGGCCATCGAACGCTTGTCGTAGGGCGCGTGGTTGGCGTCAGCTTCCGGCGCCGCCGACCAGCCGTAGCCGGGCAGGTCGGGGATCACCAGCGCAAAGCGCGCGGCCAAGGCCGGCGCGACGCGGTGCCACATCACGTTGGTTTCGGTGTAGCCGTGCAACAGCAGCAGCGGCGGCCCGCTGCCGCCGGTGCGGGCGAAGATCTTGCCTGCCGAGGTGTCGATCCAGTGCGAGGCAAATCCGGGGAACAGATCGGCGAGATCGGGCATGGCCCGACTTTACCGAACCCTCTCCCTTTGCGGGAGAGGCAGGCGCACGCAAAATGCAAAGCCCGGCGCGGGGAGGCCGGGCTTTGCAACATTTGGAGGGGGAATCGTCAGTTCGCCTGCAGTTCCGGATCGCGCCGCAGATTGAGGCGCACGTTGGCGTCCGGATCGGCGCCGACCACCTTGCCGTTCACGATCACCGTGTCCGGATCGTTGGCGGCCGCATAGGCGCTGTTGGCCTCGTCCGCTTTCTTGTGGTGGGTGGCGGCGAAAGCCGGCGCAGCAGCGAATGCTGCGAACACCAAAGCCGTTACGATCTTCTTCATGCTTGTTCTCCTGTTTCTTCATTGGCCGGTTGCTCGTGTCGAGCGCCGGCTACCGCGATGCACATAAATGGTTCGCGGCGCATTGCCATGGCGTGCCGTGCATGCGCGTCATTCGCGAATGGCTTCAGCAATTCGTCTAAGAACAGGGAATAGACTTTCTTTCGCCGCGCGCGGCTAAGAATTTCCTATTTCGTTGCGACAGAAGCGAAAGTTTTTATGGAGAGTTTACCGCGCGCGCTGGAATAGGAGGCATGTCGATGGAATTCATCACGCAACGCGATACGAATTGAGTCAACATTGAGTGCATATTCAGCAAGCATCACTTGTCGCTCGCGAATATGTGAACGCGGCAAAAAAACCCGGCGCAAAGCCGGGCATGCCAAAACGACTCAAGCGGCGTCGGGGCTCGTCAGGCTTTTTCGCGCGCGATGGCGCGCCAGCCGATGTCGCGGCGGCAGAATCCATCCGGCCATTTGATGCGATCGACGGCGGCGTAGGCGCGCATTTGCGCCTCGCGTACTGTTTTCCCACTCGCACAAATATTGAGCACGCGTCCGCCGTTCGCGACAATGTGATCGCCGTCGGTCTTGGTGCCGGCGTGAAAGATTTCCACACCCTCCACCTGCGCCGCCGCGTCGAGGCCCTCGATGATGGAACCTTTAGCATAGTTCCCCGGGTAGCCTTTCGCCGCCATCACCACGGTGAGTGCGGCGTCGTCATACCAGCGCAGATCGAAATGCTTCAGTTGTCCGTCGCGCGCGGCGATCAGCGCCGGCAAGAGGTCGGACTTCAGGCGCAGCATCAACACCTGGCACTCCGGATCGCCGAAGCGGACATTGTATTCGATCAGTTGCGGTCCATCTTTGGTGATCATCAGCCCGGCGAACAGCACGCCCTTGTAGGGCGCGCCCATCGCCTTCAACGCACGCACGGTCGGCTGGATGATGTCGTCCATCACGCGCCGATTCATGTCCGCGGTCATGATCGGCGCCGGCGAATAAGCGCCCATGCCGCCGGTATTCGGACCCTTGTCGCCGTCGCCGACGCGCTTGTGGTCTTGCGCCGAGGCGAGCGCAATCGCGGTCTCGCCGTCGCACAGCGCGAAGAACGATGCCTCCTCGCCGACGAGGCAATCCTCGATGACGATTTCCCAGGCCGGTTGGCCGAGGCCGCCTCCGAACATCATGTCGATGGCGGCTTCGGCTTCGGCGACCGTCTCAGCCACCACCACGCCTTTACCGGCGGCGAGCCCGTCGGCCTTCACCACGATCGGCGCGCCCTTCTTGCGCACATAGTCTTTCGCCGCCGCCGCGCCCTTGATGCGCTCATAGGCCGCGGTCGGAATCTTGTTGGCCTTGCACAGGTCCTTGGTGAAACCCTTGGAGCCTTCCAGCCGCGCCGCCCATTTGGAGGGGCCGAAGGTCTTGATGCCGGCCGCCTCGAGATCGTCGGCGATGCCGGCGACCAGCGGCACTTCCGGCCCGACCACAACGAAGTCGATCTTGTTGGTCCGGCAGAATGCGATCACCGCCTTATGGTCGGCGAGATCGAGCGCGACGCACTCGGCTTCCTGCGCGATGCCGGCATTGCCGGGCGCGCAGTAAATCTTATCCCCAAGTGGGCTCGCCGCGATTTTCCAGGCCAGCGCGTGCTCGCGGCCGCCGGAGCCGAGGATCAAGACATTCATTATGCATCCGCCCGCTACCGTTGTGGGTTAGCGGGCGGGGAATAAGACGACAAGGGGGCACCCTGCCGTTGTCGACAGGCGCTATGAGCGGTGCAGCGAAAAATGCGGATGGCAGGTGTGCTCTTCCACGTGGTGGATATAGGCCTCAACGCTGTCGTGGTCGTGGATGTGGCCGATGCCGTGGAAATGCATCTCTTCGTGGCAGGTCGGGCAGGTCACGCGGTCGCCGTGGATCACCCGGTTGAGCCGCTCGTGAAAGGTAGTGCGGCACTCCCCGCAGCGGACCCGCACCCGGGCATTCTCGACGTCGTGCTCATACGGATTGGTCATGGCCGCCCTCCACTGGCAAGAATGAGCCTAAAGGGTTGACGAGAGGTTGCCGCGACGGCGAGGTGTTCCCCGCGCGGCGGGTTGGTCGTATACGGTTACCTCATGGGTCGCAGCAGAATCACCGAAAAAACCGAGATGCGCCCGGATGCCGCGCCGCCTGGCAACCTGCCTGAATGGTCGGTTTCCGAGCTCTCGGCGGCGCTGCGCAAGACCGTCGAGGACGCTTACGGCTACGTGCGGGTGCGCGGCGAGGTGTCCGGCTTCAAGGGGGCCTCGCCCTCCGGCCACGTCTATTTCCGCCTCAAGGACGACAAGGCCGTACTGGAAGGCGTGATCTGGAAGGGCGTCTACGGCCGCATGCGCGTCAAGCCGGAAGAGGGCCTCGACGTCATCGTCTCCGGCAAGCTCACCACCTTCGCCGGCTCGTCGAAATACCAGATCGTCGTCGACACGCTGGAGCCCGCCGGCGTCGGCGCGCTGATGAAGCTTCTGGAGGAGCGCAAGAAGAAACTCGCCGCCGAAGGCCTGTTCGACGAGGCGCGCAAGCAGCTGCTGCCGTTCTTGCCGGACGTGATCGGCGTGGTGACGTCGCCGACCGGCGCGGTGATCCGCGACATCCTGCATCGTCTCGCGGACCGCTTCCCGCGCTGCGTCTTGGTGTGGCCGGTGCGCGTGCAGGGCGAAGCCTCCGCCGCCGAGGTGGCCAATGCCATAAGAGGCTTCAACGCGCTGCCGGAGCGTGGGCCGCTGCCGCGGCCGGATCTGATCATCGTCGCGCGCGGCGGCGGCTCGCTGGAAGATCTCTGGTCGTTCAACGAGGAAATCGTGGTCCGGGCCGCAGCCGACAGCATGATCCCGCTGATCTCCGCGGTCGGCCATGAGACCGACATCACGCTGATCGATTTCGCCGCCGATCGGCGCGCGCCGACGCCGACCGCCGCCGCCGAAATCGCCGTGCCGGTGCGCAACGACCTGCTGGCGAAAATTTCCGCGCTCGCCGCGCGTCAAATCAGGTCGTGGCAGCGCGGCATCGAGGTGCGGCGCACCGAATTGCGCGCGGCTTCGCGCGCGCTGCCGGCGGCCGACGAATTGCTGGCCGATCCGCGCCAGCGTCTGGACACGCTGGCGAAACGGTTGCCGCGCGCTTTGCACGCCAACGCGCAACTGCATCGCACCCATCTGACGCGCGCGGCGGCGCGTCTTACGCCGCGTCTGCTCAAGTTGCGGCTGGCGCGCTCAAGCGAAATCGTTGTTACGCTCGAACAGCGTGGCAAACGCGCGCGCGCGAACTATCTGCAGCGGCGCTGGGATCGCGTGCGCAGCGCCGAGCAACTGCTCAAGGCGTTTTCGTACCAGGGCGTGCTCGCGCGCGGCTTTGCGCTGGTGCGCGATGGCGAAGGCCATCCGCTGCGCACGGCCGCCGCAGTCGCCGGCGGCATGCGGCTGGAGGTGGAATTCGCCGACGGCCGCGTCGGCGCGACCGTGGACGGTGACGGTGTTCCGCCTCCGGCCAGGCCCAAACCGCGCGCGCGCGGCGGCGGAACCGGCGGGCAGGGCAGCCTGTTCGAGAGCTAGCGCGATCCGTAATCATGCCCGGGATAAGCCCGGCTATGACGATACTGCGTGGAACCGCAATCAGAGGGTTTCGCTCGCGCCTCCAAACCACTATCTTGGGCGAATCTCGCCGCCGGATGTCCAAGGAGGTCCCCTTGCTCAATCGCTATGATCGCTCCTTGCCAATGAACGGCGAGGCCGAGATCAAATATCTCGACGGCGATTTCCGCATAGTGCGCCCTGGCGCCTTCGTGCGCTGCGCGGTGACCGGCGTGCCGATCCCGCTCGAGGAGCTCAAATACTGGAGCGTCGATCGACAGGAGGCCTATGCCTCGCCGCAGGCAGTGCTGCAGCGCCTGCGCCCGCAGGCCGGCAAGTAGCTAGCGCCGCAGCTTCGCGAGCACCATCCGGCGCAATTCGTCCATCTCCTCGACAACCATCGTCACCGGCAGCACATGCGTCTTGCCGGCGAGCGCCGCCAGGAGCGGCTCGCCTGCCATGCGCGCGCGGTCCTTTTCGGTGGTGAGCAGCGCCAACCCGCCGTGCTCGGCCTGCATGATCAGTTCGGCGGCTTCCTCGGCGGTGAAGCGGTGATGATCGGCAAAGGCCCGCTGCTCGGCGACCGCAATCCCGGCCGCCGCGGCGGTGGCGAAGAACTTGCCGGGATCGCCGATGCCGGCAAAGGCGAGCACTTGGCGCGCCTTGAGCGCGGTGACCGCCGCCGCGTCCAGCTGCAGGCGGGCGTTGAAAACCGGCAGTCCGGGCGCCGCGTTGGCGAGATCGCGCGCGCCGTCGCCGTCGCCGACCACCAGCAGCGCGTCGGTACGTGCAAGCTGCGTGGCGAGCGGCGCGCGCAGGGGACCCGCGGGAAACACGCGCGCATTGCCGATGCCGCGCCGTCCATCGACGACGGCCAAGGTGAAATCCTTGACGAGCGAGGCATTCTGCAAGCCGTCGTCCATGATGACGACGCTAGCGCCGTCCGCGAGCGCCGCTTTCGCGCCGGCGACGCGGTCACGCGCGACGATGGTCGGCACCACCCGCGCCAGCAGCAGCGCCTCGTCGCCGACCTGCGCTGCCGTGTCGGCATGTGCATTGACCGTTTTCGGACCGGCAAGGCTGCCGCCATAGCCGCGACTGAGACAAAACGGCCGTTCGCCGGCTGCCTGCAGCATTTTGGCGAGCATCATCGCCGCCGGCGTCTTGCCCGCGCCGCCGAGCGTGAAATTGCCGACGCACAGCACCGGCGAGCCGGCGCGCGCGCCCTGCCGCATCATCCGCCGCGCGGCGATCGCGCCGTAGCAGGCGGCGACAGGCGCCAGCAGGCTCGAGGCCAAGCCCGCTTTGCGCCACCAGAAGGCCGGCTCACGCATTGTCGGGCCGCTGGTGCAGGCGAAGCTGCATCAGATAGGGATCGAGCGACTGCAAGGTGTTCTCAAGTGCGCCGCCGAGCGCCTCGATCGACGTGCGCGCGGTCTCGGCAACATGGGCGCGCACATCCGGCCGCGCCAGCATGGAACCAAGAGCGCCCGTGAGCTTGCTGGGATCGGCGACCAGTTCGGCGCCGTGCGCGTGGTCGAGCCCTGCGTAGATATCGGCAAAATTCCAGACATGCGGGCCGTGCAGGATGGCGGCGCCGAGCTTGGCGGGTTCGATTGGGTTCTGCCCGCCATGCCTGACCAGCGAGCCGCCGACAAAAACGATCGGCGCCACGCGGTAGATCAGGCCGAGCTCGCCGACGGTGTCGGCGACATAGATATCGGTCGCAGCGTCGGGGAGTTCGCCGCGCGACCGCAATTTGACATTCAGTCTGGCGGTCCGGGCGATGTCCGCGACGCCGAGGCCGCGCTCCGGATGGCGCGGCACGATCAGCGTCAGCAAATTGGGAAAGGTCGCGCGCAGCCGCTGATGCGCGTCGATCATGGCGGCCTCCTCGCCGTCATGGGTCGAGGCCGCCGCGATCAGCGGGCGGCCGGCGGTCGCGCGTTGCAAAGCCGCCAGCTTGCCGCGGTCGGCGGGCGGCGCCGGCCCGTCGAGTTTGAGGTCGCCGGTGGTGATGACGTGGCGCGCGCCGAGTTCGCTCAGTCGCTCGGCGTCGGCCGGCGTGCGTGCGAGACAAAGATCGAGCCGGCCCAAGAGGTCGCCGATGGACGCCGGCAGATAGCGCCAGCGCCGGAACGAGTTTTCCGACAGGCGGCCGTTGACCAGGATCATCGGCACATTGCGTCGCGACGTCTCGATGATAATGTTCGGCCACAGCTCCAATTCCACGAACAGCGCCAGATCCGGCTGCCAATGATCGAGGAAACGGCGCACGAAAAACGGCACGTCGATTGGCACGAATTGATGCATGACGCCGCGCGGCAGCCGCTGCTCGGCGAGCCCGCTCGAGGTGACCGTGCCGGAGGTCACCAGTAAATTGACTTCGCGGGCGTGGATGCGTTCGATCAGCGGCAACACGCTGATTAATTCGCCGACGCTCGCGCCGTGCAGCCAGACCAGGGGCCCGAGCGGGCGTGCCGCGACGCTGACGCCGCGCCTTTCCGGCAGGCGCAGGCCGTCCTCCTTGCCGTGCCGTAGCCGCCGCGCCAGGAACAGCGGCGTGAGCGGCGTTATCGCCGCCGAAAACAGGCGGTAGGCCCGCAACGCTGCCGGCAGCCGGTTGCTCACGGCTGCGCGCTCCCCTTGTGGTCGGCGATCTCGTAGGCGCGTGCGGTCAGCCGGTTGAGCTCGTTCTCCACATGCAGGCGCGCGGCTTCGAGCGCCGCGCTGTCGGCATCTTTCGGCACGTAAATCGGTTCGCTCGCCGCGATCGCGATCCGGCTGAACGGAAGATTGATGGCGCTGCGATCCCAATTGTCGAGTTCGTAGCGACGGCTGCTGGCGATCGCGCCGGCGTAGATCGGGCGGCCGGAATGTTGCGCCAGCTTGATGACGCCGAGCCCGGCGACGCGAGCGACCTTCGGTACGTCGGCGGTGAGCGCCACGTTGTAACCCTGCTCGAGCGCTTGGAGCATTTCGGTGAAGGCCGAGGCGCCGCCCTTGCGGGCGAATTCGCCATTATGCGCGCCGGAACCGCGGATCGTCTCGATGCCCAATTTCTCGGCCGCGCGCGCATTGATCTCGCCGTCGCGATGGCGCGAGATGAGTGCCTTGACGCGATGGCTGCCCTCGCTCTTTTTCACGAACGGCATCAGGAAATGCTGCCCATGCCACATCGCGACGATCGCAGGGGTTTGCGCTTCTTCATAGACATTCGGCGGCTCGAAGATCACGCGGCTGCTGTACCAAGCCAGCCGAAGATACCACGCGCCCGCCGTTGCAACGGCGCCCTGGAAGGCGGGCGAAGCAACAATCCGCTTGAATGACGGCATCAGCACCTGCTCAGCGCGCCGCAGAGCCGGCGCGGCGGGGTTCGCGCGGGCGGTGCGGTCGGACGAAAAACAACGCATACGATGCCGTGGATTAAGCCACGGGCCGGATTTATGCAAACTCGCCCAGGCGGTTG
This sequence comes from uncultured Alphaproteobacteria bacterium, assembly GCA_963821785.1. Taxonomy (GTDB): domain Bacteria; phylum Pseudomonadota; class Alphaproteobacteria; order Rhizobiales; family Xanthobacteraceae; genus Pseudolabrys. The sequence continues at coordinate 128,520 of CAWGFC010000004.1, forward strand.
CGCACCAGGCCGAGCAACGTGCCGTGGCGGGCACCGCCGGCCGCTAGCAGCGCGCCATGGGCGATGTGCCGGGCATTATATAGCAGCGGCTGGCCGTGGAAATCTGTGAACAACCCCCCGGCTTCGTGCACCAGCAGGTCGGCCGCCGCCAGATCCCAATCGTGGCTGCCCGGCGAGGCAAAGGCGGCGTCGAGTTTCCCTTGCGCGACGCGCGCGATGCGCAGCGCCAGCGACGGCACCCGCGGCTGCGGCAGGACGGTCGGATCGAACGCGGCAAGCTTCTCGAGGTAGCGCTTCGGCCCGGCGAGCTTGGCGCTGGCGAGCGTCGCGCCGCCGCTCGCGACGATCCTTGTACCGTTAAGCGTGGCGCCTTCGCCGTGCATCGCGAGAAACATCTCCTCGCTCACCGGCGCAAACAGCGCGGCCAGACGCGGCCGCCCGGCCTCGACCAGCGCGACCGAAATGCTCCAATCGGCGCGGCCGGCGATATAGGCGCGCGTGCCGTCGATCGGATCGACCACCCAGGCGAGCGGCAGCGCGCGGTCGGGCAGCTCGACGGTCTCCTCCGACAACCAGCCGGCACCCGGCAACAGGTTTGTCAGCTTCGCGCGCAACAGGTCGTTGACCGCTATGTCGCCTTCGCTGACCGGCGAATCGTCGTCGCCTTTGGTCCAGCGCTTGAACGGACGGCGCGAGGTCTCGCACGCCACTTCGCCGGCTTCGCGCATGATCGCTTCGAGCGGCGCGCGCAGCCCGGCGAAATTATTGTCCGGCAACGGTCAACCCTTCCAGCCGCACCGTCGGCGCGTTGGTGCCGTAACGGAATTCGAGATCGTTGGCGGGTGCCAGCGTGCGGAAAATGTCCAGCAGATGGCCGGCGATGGTGACTTCGCTCACCGCGTAGCTTTTCTTGCCGTTTTCGATCCAGAAGCCGGAGGCGCCGCGGCTGTAGTCGCCGGTTACCATGTTCACGCCCATGCCGATCAGGTCGGTGACGTAGAAGCCGTCCTTGATGTCGGCGATCAGTTCATCGGGGCTCAAGGGTCCCGCTTCGAGATGCAGATTGCTGGCGCCGGGCGAGGGTCCCGACGACACACCGCGGTTGGCATGGCCGGTGGTGGTGAGGCCAAGCTCGCGCGCGGTCGCGCAGTCGAGAATCCACGAGTGCAACACGCCGTCGTCGACGAGGGCGAGCTTCTTGCCGGCGACACCTTCGCCGTCGAAGGGATGCGAGCGCAGGCCGCGCTTGCGCAACGGATCGTCGATGATGCGGATGCCGTCGCCGAAAAGCTTCTGGCCCATCTTGTCGCGCAGGAAGCTGGTCTTGCGCGCCACCGAAGCGCCGTTGGCGGCGCTGGCGAGATGCGAAACCAGCGAGCCGGCGACGCGCGGATCGAACACCACCGGCACCTTGCAGGTGGTCACCTTGCGCGGATTGAGCCGCTCGATCGCCCGCATCCCCGCGCTGCGGCCGATTTTCTCGGGCGCTTCCAGATCGGTGGCATGCCGCACGCTCGAATAATCGTAATCGCGTTCCATGCCGGTGCCACGGCCGGCGATGGCCGTCATCGATAGGCCGTGGCTGGAGCCGAGATAGGCGCCGCGGAAGCCATGGCTGGTGACCAGCACCATGCCGCCGATGCCGGCCGAGGCGGAGGCGCCGCCCGACTTGGTGATGCCTTTGACCGCGAGGCCGGCCGCTTCGGCGGCGCGCGCCATGGTCTCGAGCTGGCCGACCGTGGGCAGTTCGGGATCGATCAATTCGAGATCGGGAAAGTCGTGCGCCAGCAGGCCATCGTCGGCGAGCCCAGCATATTTGTCTTCCGGCGCGGCTCGCGCCATCGCCACCGCGCGCTCGGCCAGCGCCTTGCTGCCGTCGCTCGCCGTGTCGTTGGTGGATACCACCGCCTGGCGCTTGCCGACCAGGACGCGCAGGCCGAGATCGTCGCCCTCGGCGCGCTCGCTCTCCTCCACCGCGCCGTCGCGCACCTCGATCGACAGCGACATCGAACGCACCGCTACCGCGTCGGCGGCATCGGCGCCGGCCGCGCGTGCGGCCTTGACCAGCCGCTCGGCGCGATCGGTGAGGGTGGTCTGGTCGAACAAGGATGAGGCGGGAGCATGCATGATGGGACTTTCATATCTTATTTGTCATTCCGGGGCGCGAGCGAAGCAAGCGAACCCGGAATCCAGAAACAGTCTCAGTACCCGCGTCTGGATTCCGGGTCCGGCGCTGCGCGCCGTCCCGGAATGACGGGGAGATGGGCCTGAATATCACGCGGTTCAACCGCCGATCCAACGATTTTACCGGTGCCTGTCAACACCTCGTCAATCATGGTTCGCAACGTCCCGTCAATCATGCGCCGTGGAAGCGGGCGAAGTGACCTCCGGTTAACCGCGAACATTAAGCGGATTCCGACGCGTTTCTGCCATGATCTCGGCACGACCGGAGCAATAAGCCCGGCGTGGGAGTTTCGAGGCGTCAAATGCGAAGTGGCGGATTGCCCGCCGGGTCGAGCCGCGTGCAGCGGCTCGACCCGTTCAGCTTGCCGGCGCGATTTGCGGCGATCGATGCCGCGGCCGACGAGCGGGTGCGGCACGTAGAGCTCCATCGCGAGCGCGTCGTGATGCGCCGGTCACTCGCCGGCATGCGCATGGCGCTCAACATGCCGGTCTCCGCCTTTACCGGTGTCGCCCTGCGGGTGCTGATCGGCGAAGACAAGGTCACCGCTTCGGTCACCCTCGAACACAGAGATCCTTCGCTCGCACTGCCGCTGTTTACGTCCGGCGAGGCTGGCGAGGCTTTCGCCGAATGGCGCGCCTGGGCCAATGTGCTGGGCCTGCCGCTCCTGGTCGCCGAGGATGACGGCGCCTTGCGCGAGCCGTTCGCGCGCATGGGCGGCGTGCGCATCGCCGCAGTGCGTCCACGCCGCCGCCGCCGCAGCGCGCTCAAGCGCCGCCGCGCCTCGCTGCCGATGCGCCGGGCCACGGGCGAGATCACCGAGGCGACGCCGATCTATCGCGGCGAACGCGAGATCATCGCGCGCAACTAGCTTCCGCTGACATCGTTGGAATTATTGACACCGCTGCAGCTTGAGCGTGCCGCCTTGCCCGTTCATCTCGATGTGATCCGCGTCGACTTGGCGTAGCGTATAAGCCGATTGCGCGTTGTTGACCTGGCCGTTGGTGAACACGTCGACGACGCGATAGCTCGATCCCGCAGCGTTCACCGATTTGTTGCGATAGGCCGGCACGCCGCCGTTGCTGTCGGTGCGCTGATTGCCGTTGAACGTGATCACGCGCTTGCCGGAGCAATCGATCGGGCCTTTGGCCGAACTCGCGCTCTGGCCCCAAGCCCCGCTGACCGGATAATTGTCGGCCAGCGCCGGCGTAGCGAGCGAGCAGAACAGCACCGCGGGTAGGATCATTTTACGCATGGCGTGAAGATTTGCACTCCCGCACGCAATATCAAGGGCAAGCCAGCCGCATCCTTAATGAACGGCCATCAGCATGAATGGCCATAAGGCCAGATTTTAAGAGATTTGCCCGGACGCGTGCCGTCAGGGCGCCGCCGCCTGGTTCCAACTATGGCCCCGCTTGCCGTGATAGAAGCCGTTGGAGAACGGCGCGCCGAGTTGCAAGGCGTCGAGGCGGGCCGCTGCCTCGGCCGTATCGATGCGCCGGTCGAGGGTGTCGCGGAAAATCGCCGTCACAGCCACCATGTCGCAACTGTGCGGTGACAGGCGGAACCGCGCGATGCCCATGTCCAGCAAGTCGTCAAGCTCGCCAGCGAGATTGAGATAGTCGTGCGACATTGTCTGGATGCCGTTCACGATCAGGAACGGCTGACCCTCGATCGTGCGCAGCGTCATGCCGTCGGCATCCTCGTTGCAGACGAACTGGCAGCTGTCTTTGGTGCGGCCATGCGCGCGCGCATGATAGCAGCGCGCCGACAGCGCAAGCCCGACCCGGCCGAACACCTGGACTTCGAGTGAGACGCCGAGCTTCACCGCTTCCGGCGTCAGCGCGCGGATGGCTTCCGCCGGCATTTCCGGCGGGAGACACACGTTGCGCACGCCATTGCCGGCGAGCACGGCCAAGGTGCGCTCGTTGTAGACGTTGATGAAGGGGCCGGCATGATGCGGCCGACCGCGCAGGCGCAGCAGAGCGGAGCCGTCGTTCGCCTCCACCATATCCTCGCCGGCGCAGGCGTCGTCGATCATCCGCCGTTCCTGCTTGGACATCACTTCGGCGAGCGTCGAGCGCACGATTGTCTTGCCGGCCATCTTGATCCGCGCGGCCACCGCGTCCAGACAATCGTCGAACAGCGGCGCGCGCTTGAAGCAGACGACCTCGCCGAGATAGACGGTTTCGACCGGCGCCTCGTCGGCGATGCGGAAATAGAAATCGCGCCAGGTCTCCGGCTGCCAGTTGAACAGCACCGGCCCCAGCGTCAGCTCGCTCTTGTTCGCCTGCACGCTCATCTCCATCGCTTGCTGGGGAAGGCGCCCTCGGTCTCGCGGCGGCCTTCGGTGAGCGCCAAGAGGCTGGCGAAGGCGGCCTCGCGGCCGGCCATGATGTCGTCGACCGCCTTGCGGAAGGCGCCGACCACCGACTTCACATAGGCGCGGCTGCGCTGGCGGCCCTCGATCTTGAGCGCAGTGACGCCGGCGCGCATCATGTCGGGCAACAGCGCCGAGAGGTTAAGGCTGACCGGCTCCTCGAAGGCGTAGTAGCCGCCGTCCTGCGCGCCGCACAGATAGCGACCCTTGCAGATGGTCGGATAGCCGGCGCTCTCGCCGCCGGCGAAGCAATCGATCACGTAATCGCCGAGCCGCGTCGTCAGATTGCGCGCGGCGTCCTCCTCGTAGTGCACGTCGGCGGCCGGCGAGCAGACGCCGTCCATGTTGGTGGACTCGCCGGTGACGTAGCTGCTGAGGTAGCAGCGGCCCTCCGCCATCATGCCGATATTGCCGAAGATGAAGGCCTCGATCTCGCAGGGGATCTGGCGGTGCAGCTCGGCGATCTCGGCCACCGTCAACATGCGCGGCAGCACCACGCGCTTGACGCCGAACTGCTCGCAATAGAAGCGGATCGCTTCCGGCGACGACGCTCCAGCCTGCACCGACAGATGCAGCCGCAAATCGGGATACGTGCGCGCGGCATAGTCGGCGACGCCCATGTCGGCGACGATCACCGCGTCGACGCCGAGCCTGGCGGCGCCATCGATCGCGTCCTTCCACATGGCAAACTGGCCGGCCGGCGGAAACGTATTGACCGCGAGCAGCAGTTTAGCATTGCGCGCATGCGCGTAAGCGAGCGACTGCTCGACCTCAGGAATCGTGAAATTCAGCCCAGGGAAATTGCGCGCATTGGTCTCGTTCTGCAGCCCGCAATAGATCGCGTCGGCGCCGGCATCGACCGCGGTGCGCAAGGCCGCCGGCGTGCCCGCCGGACAGACCAGTTCGGGCCGCGTCAAATTCTGCACGTCGCTCATTTATCGTCCCCTGATCGAACGCACCGCCGACAGCGCGGCGCCGGCCGGCCGCGACAGCGGCCCGAAGCTCGCCACCACGCTGTCGAGCGCCGAGCCTTCGAAGTCGTCGAGCGCGTTGCGCAGAGCCACCACCGCCTCGGTGTCGCCGGAGACGCGCAGGTCGCGCGAAAAGAACAGCGCGTCGCCGTCGAGCGAGCCGTCGATCATGTCGAGCAGGTTGAAGAAGGTGCCGGCGATCGCCGCCGCGTGCGCCGGGCGCTCGCTGCGGCGGTGCGCGGTCAGAAGCGGCCGCTCCGGCAACGGCGTGAGCACCAGCACGAAGGGCAGGTCGATCGGATCGATCAGGAAGCGCTTGCCGGCGTGGGCGCCCAGCCTATGGAAAAGCTCGGGCCGCGAATGCGCCACGTGGTTGGCGATGCGGTTGAAAATCGGCTGCAGCAGCGCCAGCGGCACCGGCGTCAGCAGCACGCTGGGGGCATTTTCCAATAATTTCTTAAGCGGAGACGCCGAACGGCCCGCGCGGGGAGGGGCTAACATTTGGGCAACCTAGCGGCGGCGGCGGGACCGGCAATTGATCGAGGTCAAGGCGCTGGCCGGTTAGCCGGCGGGTGGCCTGCTCAATTGCCGCTATTCCGGCCGGCCATATCCCCCCGCCGTCGGGGTCTGGATGACGACCGCCTCGCCTTCGTCGATCACCGTCTCGTCGCAGCCTTGCAGGCGCTCCATGCGGCCGTCCTTGCGCCGCGCCCAGTTCTCGCCGACTTGGCCGGCGTCGCCGCCGGCGAGCCCCGGCGGCGGTACGCGGCGATGGCCGGACAAAATGGTGCAGTCCATCTTTTCCAGGAAACGAATGGTGCGGCGGATGCCGTCGCCGGCGTGCCATTTGCCCTTGCCGCCGGAATCTTTGCGGATGTGGAAATCTTCCAGCACCACGGGATAGCGGAATTCCAAAACTTCCGGATCGGTCAGCCGCGTGTTGGTCATGTGGGTGTGCACGGCATCGGTGCCGTTGAAGCCCGGCCCCGCCGGCGAGCCGGAGCAGATCGTCTCGTAATACTGATATTTCTTGTTGCCGAAATTGAGGTTGTTCATCGTCCCCTGCGCAGCGGCGAGGCTGCCGAGCGCGAGGAACAGGCAATTGGTCACGGCCTGCGAGGTCTCGACATTGCCCGCCACTACCGCGGCCGGATATTCCGGCGTCAGCATCGATTTCTTCGGAATGACGATGTTGATCGGCCGTAAGCAGCCGGCATTCATCGGGATGTCGTCGTCCACCATGACGCGGAACACGTAGAGCACGGCCGCGCGCGTGACCGGCTCCGGCGCGTTGAAGTTGGTGGGCTGCTGCGGCGAGGTGCCGGTGAAATCGACGGTCGCCTCGCGCTTTTGCTTGTCGACCGAGATGCGCACCTTGATCGTGGTGCCCTGGTCCATGGCGTAGGCGTATTCGCTGTCGTGCAGCCGGTCGATGACGCGGCGCACGCTTTCCGCCGCGTTGTCCTGCACATGCCGCATATAGGCCTGCACCACCGGCATGGTGAAATGCACCACCATCTTGCGCAGCTCGGCGACGCCTTTTTCGTTGGCGGCGATCTGCGCCTTGATGTCGTTGATGTTCTGTACCGGGTTGCGCGCCGGATATTTCGCGCCGGTGAGCGCCGCCATCAATTCCTTTTCGCGGAAGCGGCCGCGGTCGACCAGCTTGAAGTTGTCCATATAGACGCCTTCCTGCTCGATGGTCGTCGCGTTCGGCGACATCGAGCCGGGCGAGATGCCGCCGACGTCGGCGTGGTGGCCGCGCGAGGCGACCCAGAACAGGATGTGCTTCTTCCCGTCGTCGAACACCGGGGTGCACACGGTGATGTCCGGCAGATGCGTGCCGCCGTTGTAGGGGGCGTTGATGGCGTAGACGTCGCCGGGCGCGATGCGGCCCGCATTGTCGCGGATGATGGTCTCGACCGAGCGGTCCATCGAGCCCAAATGCACCGGCATGTGCGGCGCGTTCGCCACCAGGGTGCCGTCATGCGCGAACACCGCGCAGGAGAAGTCGAGCCGCTCCTTGATGTTGACGGAGTAGGCGGTGTTCTGCAGCGACACGCCCATCTGCTCGGCAATCGACATGAAGAGATTGTTGAACACTTCCAGCATGATCGGATCGGCATGGGTGCCGATCGCCGCCGTGCGCCTGAGCTTCTTGGCGCGCGTCAGCACCAGGTGGTTCTTGCGCGTGAGTTCCGCCTGCCAGCCGGGCTCGACCACGATGGTCTGGTGCGGCTCGATGATGATGGCGGCGCCCTGGACGCGAGCGCCAATTCTTAGCTGATCGCGCGTATAGACATTGGCCTTGTGCCACGCGCCGGCGGAAAAGAATTTCGTGCGCCGCGCCGGCTTCGGCAATTTCGCGCGCGCCGCGCGCTGCGCCCTCTCGACGAACTTGGCGCCGCCGCCGACCGCTTCCACCGACACCGCCTCGACCACCATCTGCTTGCGGCGGTCGATGAAACCGAAGCGCGCTCTGTGCGCCTTTTCGAAAACGCGCTGCATCGCCGCCGCGCTGCCCGCCGGAACGACCAGCGCGGTGTCCGTACCCGCATAACGAATATGCGCGCGCACGAAAATCTTGATCTTGCCCGCCGGCACACCCTGACCGGCGACCTCGTTCTTCGTTTCCTTGCCGAGGCGGGCGCCTTCGCGCTTGATGGCGGCAAGCGCCTTGCCGCCAAAGACGAGTTCGATCGCCTGCTGTCGGGTCGAGCGGATATCGGCCAGCCCCATACCGTAGGCCGAGAGCAGCGACGAGAACGGATGAATGAGCACGCGCGTCATGCCGAGCGCGTCGGCGACCAGGCAGGCGTGCTGGCCGCCGGCGCCGCCGAAGCAATTGAGCGCATAGCGCGTCACGTCGTAGCCGCGCTGCACCGAAATCTTCTTGATCGCGTTCGCCATGTTCTCAACGGCGATCTTGATGAAGCCGTCGGCGATCTCCTCGGCCGTTTTGTCGCCGGCCTGCGCCATGCTCACCTTCTGCGCCAGATTGTTGAAGTCGTGGCGCACCGAGGCGGCATCGAGCGGCTCGTTCTGAGCGGGGCCGAAAATCTTCGGGAAAAAATCCGGGATCAGTTTGCCGACCATCACATTGGCGTCGGTCACTGCCAGCGGCCCGTTGCGGCGATAACAGGCCGGCCCCGGATTAGCGCCCGCGCTGTCGGGCCCGACGCGGAAGCGCGCGCCGTCGAAATGCAGGATCGAACCGCCACCGGCGGCGACCGTATGGATCAGCATCATCGGCGCCCGCATGCGCACGCCGGCGACTTCGGTTTCGAAGGCGCGCTCGTATTCGCCGTCGAAATGGGAAACGTCCGTCGATGTGCCGCCCATGTCGAAGCCGATCAACCGGTCGAAGCCGGCCTGTCGCCCGGTCTCGGCCATGCCGACCACGCCACCGGCCGGTCCCGACAAGATGGCGTCCTTGCCCTGGAACAATTCCGCCGCCGTCAATCCGCCCGACGACATCATGAACATCAGCCGCGCCTGCGAGCGCCGCGCGTCGAGATCGCGGTCGACCTGCGCCACGTAGCGCCGCAAGATCGGCGAAAGATAGGCATCCACCACCGTGGTGTCGCCGCGGCCGACCAGCTTGATCAGCGGCGACACCTCGTGGCTGACCGACACCTGCGCGAAGCCAATGTCACGCGCGAGCCGCCCCACCTGGCGTTCATGCTCGGGATAGCGGTAGGCGTGCATGAACACGATCGCCACCGCGCCGATACCATCCGCTTTCGCGGCCTCGAGATCGCGCCGCACCGCCGCCAAATCGGGCGCGTGCTCGACAGTGCCGTCGGCGCGCACGCGCTCGTCCACCTCGGCGACGCGCTCGTAGAGCATGTCCGGCTTGATGATCTCGCGCGCGAAGATCTTCGGCCGCGCCTGGTAGCCGATCTTCAAGGCGTCGCGGAAGCCGCGCGTGATCAATAAAAGGGTTCGGTCGCCCTTGCGCTCGAGCAGCGCGTTGGTGGCGACTGTGGTGCCCATCTTCACCGCGCCGACCTTGCCTGGCGGGATCGGCTCGCCGGCCTTCAGGCCCAGAAGATCGCGGATGCCCTGCACCGCGGCGTCGGCATAAGCTTCTGGATTTTCGCTCAGCAACTTATGCGCGACCAGCGAGCCGTCCGGCCGCCGCCCCACCACGTCGGTGAAGGTGCCGCCGCGGTCGATCCAGAAGTCCCAAAGCTGCGATGCGGTCTTGGTTTGTTTTTTGGCTTGCTTTTTGGTGGGCATGGCTGAAGGCCGGTGATGGACGCCGCACTATGTCCAGCCTGTCGGGGATAAAACAAGCCTGCTATCGTCGGCCCTCAGGGAGATCAACGCCGTGAAATTTTTGCGCCGACAATTTCTGCGTCTGTCAGCGGCTGCCGCCGCGCTCCCGGCGGTCTCGCGCTTCGCTCGGGCCGAGGTCTATCCGGCTCGGTCGGTGCGCGTCATCGTGCCGGTTCCTCCTGGCGGTGTGCTCGACATCATCGCGCGCCTGATGGGCCAATGGCTGTCGACGCATCTGGGCCAGCCCTTCGTCATCGAGAACCGGCCGGGCGGCGGCACCAATATCGGCGTCGAGGCCGCCGTGCGCGCACCCGCGGACGGCTATACGCTTCTCCTGATCCCGCCGTCGGTGACGGTCAACGCGACGCTCTACAAGCTCAATTTCAATTTCATCCGCGACATGATGCCGGTCGCCATGATCAGCCAACTGCCGCTGGTCATGGAGGTGAATTTATCGGTTCCGGCCAAAACGGTTCCTGAGTTCATCGCCTATGCCAAGGCCAATCCGGGCAAGGTCAACATGGCTTCGGGCGGCAGCGGCAGCCCGTCGCATATCGTCGGCGAACTGTTCAAGATGATGACCGGCGTCAAAATGGTGCATGTGCCGTATCGCGGCGGCGCGCCCGCGCTCACCGACCTCATGGGCGGGCAGGTGCAGGTCATGTTCAGCCCGTTGCCTGAGTCGATTGCGGCCATCCGCGCCGGCAAGGTGCGCGCGCTGGCCGTGACCACCGCGCAGCGGTCGGCGGCGCTGCCGCAGGTGCCGAGCGTAAGCGAATCCGTGCCGGGCTTCGAAGCAGGTACCTGGCAAGGCATCGGCGCGCCGGAAAACACGCCGGCCGAAATCGTCACTCAGCTTAATAAGGCGATCAACACCGCTCTCGGCGACCCGGACATCAAGGCGCGTCTTGCCAATCTCGGCACCGCGCCGACGCCGATGTCGCCCGCTGCCTTTAAGAATCTGATCGTCGCGGAAACCGCGAAGTGGGCCAAGGTGATCCACGAGGCCGACATCAAGCTGCAGTAAGTCCCGCCTGTCGCGGCCAAAACAAGCCTGCTAGACTTGGGCTTACCGGCAATCACAAAAATAATGCCGCAGGGGAGAAACGCCATGGGACTTCGCCGCCGCCAATTCCTGCAATTTGCCGGCGCCGCCGCAGCCGCGCCGGCTTTTTGCTATCGCGCCTGGGCGCTTGATTATCCGACGCGGCCGGTGCATCTGATCGTCGGCTTTCCCGCCGGCGGCCCGCAAGACATCGTCATGCGGTTGATGTGTCAATGGCTGTCGGAGCGGCTCGGCCAATCCTTCATCGTCGAAAATAAGCCAGGCGCCAGCGGCAATGTCGGCGCCGAGACGGTGGTGCGCGCGGCGCCCGACGGTTACACGCTGCTCTCGGTCTCCTCGCCGAACGCCATCAACGCGTCGCTTTACCAGCATCTCAATTTCAATTTCATCCGCGACATCGCGCCGGTCGCCAGCATCATGCGCGTGCCTCTCGTCATGGAGGTCAATCCGTCGCTTCCAGTCAAGACCGTCCCCGAGTTCATCGCCTATGCCAAGGCCAATCCGGGCAAGATCAGTTATGCCTCGGCCGGCATCGGCACGCCGCAACACGTCTCCGCCGAGTTGTTTAAATTGATGACGGGGATCGAGATGGTGCACGTGCCCTATCGCGGCGCGGCGCCGGCGCTGACCGATCTGATCGGCGGGCAGGTGCAGGTCATGATCGACACCACGCCGGCCTCGATGCAGCACATCCGATCGGGCAAGGTGCGGGCGCTGGCGGTCACCACGGCGACGCGCGTGGATGTGCTGCCGGATCTCCCGACCGTGAGCCAATTCCTGCCGGGCTACGAGGCGACCTCTTGGTTCGGCATCGGCGTGACCAGGAACACGCCGCCCGAAACCATCGACAAGCTCAACAAGGAAATCAACGCCGGTCTGGCCGACCCCAAGATCAGAGCGCGGCTCAAGGACCTTGGCGGCATTATTATCCCGGGTTCGCCCGCCGACTTCGGCAAGCTCATCGCCGGCGAAACCGAGAAATGGGCCAAGGTCGTCAAGTTCTCAGGCGCCAAAGCCAACTGAGAAAGGCAAACTGAAAAGGCTGACGGAAACCGCCCCGTCTGTGCGAGTTAAAACAAGCCTGCTACACTTGACGCTGCTGGGGGGCAATCAAAATAACAAGACTATTGGGAGGAACACTATGAAACTGCGCCGCCGTCATTTCCTGCAACTTGCCGCGACCGCCGCCGCGATGCCGGCGGTCTCGCGCATCGCCCGCGCCGACACTTATCCGTCGCGGCCGGTGCGCATCGTCGTCGGCTTCCCGCCCGGCTCGGCGACCGACATCGACATGCGGCTGATCGCCGCGCCGCTGGGCCAGAAGCTGGGCCAAGAATTTCTCGTCGACAACAAGCCAGGCGCCGGCAGCAATATTGCCGCCGAGCTTGTCGCCCGCGCCGCACCCGACGGCTACACGCTCCTGGCGATGACGGTGACCAACGCGGTCAATGCCACGCTCTATCCAAACCTCTCGTTCAATATTCAGAAGGATATCGTGCCGGTCATCAGCACGTTCACGTCGCCCAACACGTTGGTGGTCAATCCGTCTGTCCCGGCCAAGACGCTTCCCGAATTCGTCGCCTATGCCAAGGCCAATCCGGGCAAGGTCAACTATGCCTCGTTCGGCGTCGGCAGCGCGCCCAATATGAACGGCGAGCTTTTGAAATTGACCGCCGGCATCGACATGGTGCACGTGCCCTATCGGCAGAGCCCGGTGCCGGATTTGCTCAGCGGCCAAATTCAGGCGTTCTTCGGTCCGATGCCGATCACGCTCGCGATGGTGAAGGCCGGCAAATTGCATGCCTTGGCGGTGTCGAGCGCCAAGCGGTCCGACGCGTTGCCGGATGTGCCCGCCGTTGCCGAGTTCTATCCGGGATTCGAGGCCAACATCTGGCACGGTATCGGCGCGCCCAAGGGCACGCCAAAGGAAATCATCACGACGCTCAACAAGGAGATCAACGCCATTATCGCCACGCCAGAGCTCAAGGACAAGTTCGCCAAGATCGGCGGCTCGGCGCTCGGCGGCTCGCCGGAGGACTACGGCAAGTTCATCGCCAGCGAGATCGACAAGTGGGGCAAGGTCATCAAGGCGGCGCATATTAAGCCGGTCGCCGAACACTAGTGGAGCGGATTTGACATTCGCGACCGCTTGGCCACGGGTTCGTAAAGCGAATGTCAAATCCAAAGCTCCACTAGAACATAATACTTGCCGGTGGTCCTTTGATTCTAACATTCGCAAAAGAGCCAGCCGAACCGGGATGCGAATGTTAGAATCGGACCACCAGATGGCCGATCTCAAGGTGCTGAGCGGCAATGGGCCGCGCGCCGCGGTGCGCGAACTGTGCATGCAGTTCGCACACGCGACCGGCGCCGCGGTTGACGTGCAGCTCGACGTCAATCCCGAGGTGGTCCGGCGCGGCAAGGCGGGCGAAGCCTTCGACGTCGCTGTCGGCAACCCCTCGACCATCGAGCAGTTGATGGCGGCCGGCAAAGTCGTCGCCGGTTCGCTTGCCGACATCGGCACCGCCGGCCTTGCCGTCGGCATCCGCGCCGGCGCGGCGAGGCCGGACATCGCGACGGTCGAGGCCTTCAAGCGCGCGCTCGTCGCCGCCAAGGCGGTTGCGTTCCCCGCGCACGGCGCCAGCGGGTTGTATTTCGTCGGTCTGGTCGACCGCTTGGGTCTCGCGCGCGAAATGCAGGGCAAGCTCAAGCCGATGCCGGCCGAAGATTGCGTCGAGGTGGTGGCGCGCGGCGAAGCCGACCTGGTCGTCGTGGTGGCGACCCGCATGATCGGCGTGTCGGGGATCGATGTGGTCGGCCCGATTCCGGAGGCCTTGCAGACCAAAATAGGCTTCGCCGCCGGCCTGAGCGCATCGACAAAGCAACCCGATACCGCCAAGGCGCTGATCGCCTTCCTCAGCGCGCCGTCGGCCGCCGCCACGCTCAAGGCCAACGGCGTCGAACCGGCGCATTGACTTTGCGCCTTTCGCCGGTCTTGCCACCGGCCGCCGCTTGGCCCCATGCTTGCTTCTCAAAATTCTGGCCGCGGTGGCACGCCGGCGGTCTGCATGGAGGCAATAATGACAAAACTCGTGCGCGTACTCGCCGGCTTGTTGCTGGCGGGCGGCCTGACGACGGTGGCTTCGGCGCAAACCAAATGGGACATGCCGACGCCCTATCCGGACGGCAATTTCCACACCAAGAACGTCGCGATGTTCGCCGCCGACGTGGCGAAGGCGACCGGCGGCTCGCTCGTCATCACCGTGCATTCGGCCGGCTCCTTGATCAAGCATCCAGAGATCAAGCGCGCCGTGCGCCAGGGTACCGCGCCGATCGGCGAAATGCTCGAATCGCTCTCCTCCAACGAGGCGGCGGTCTACGGGGTCGATTCCATTCCGTTCCTCGCCACCGGCTATGACGCATCGAAGAAGCTGTACGATGCGCAGAAGCCTTATCTGCAAAAGCAACTCGCCTCGGAAGGGCTGATGCTGCTCTATTCCATCCCGTGGCCGCCGCAGGGCATCTACGCCAAGAAAGAGATCAAATCGGTCGACGAACTCAAGGGCATGAAGTTTCGCACCTACAATGCCATGATCGGCCGCATCGCCGCGCTGGTCGGTGCGATCCCGACCCAGATCGAGGTGCCGGATCTGCCGACCGCCTTTGCCACCGGACGCGTCGACGTGATGATCACCTCGGCGTCCACCGGCGTCGATACTAAGTCGCAGGATTATCTCACCAACTACATCGACACCCAGGCTTGGCTGCCGCGCAATATCGTGTTCGTGAACAAGGCGGCGTTCGACAAGCTGACGAAGGCCGAACAGAAAGCGGTCACCGATGCCGCCAAGGTTGCCGAAGAGCGCGGCTGGAAAATGTCGATCGAGGAGATGACCATCAAGACCAAGGCGCTCAAGGATGCCGGCATTAAGGTGACGGCGCCGACTCCGGCGCTCAAGGCCGGCTTTGCCAAGGTCGGCAATGAGATCGCCGCCGAGTGGGAGAAATCGGCCGGCGCCGATGGCGCGGCGTTGTTGGCGGCGTACCGGAAGTAATCGGTCAAAATTCCCTCTCCCTCTAGCGGGGAGAGGGACCGTCACATGCGCCGCATCCTTGACCAACTTTATAGCGCCACGTTGTGGGCCTCCGCGCTCTGCCTGGTCACGATCGCGCTGCTGGTCGGCGTGCAGATGGCCGCGCGGCTGCTCGACGGCGCGCTCGCGCTGCTGCATCTGCCGCGCACCGATTTTGTCATCCTTTCGCTCGATGAAATCTGCGGTTACATGCTCGCCGGCGCGAGCTTCCTGGCGCTGGCCGGCACGCTGAAGGCGGGCGCGCACATCCGCGTCACGCTGGTGCTGGCCGCGTTGAGCGAAAAGGCGCGCCGGTACGTCGAAATCTGGGCGTTCGGTTTTGCCGCGGCGGCCTGCGGCTATGGCACATACCAGCTCACCACGTTCGCCTGGGTGTCGTTCCGTTTCCACGAAGTCTCGACCGGCGTCATCCGCGTTCCATTGGCCTACCCGCAGGCCGCGATGGCGTTCGGCGCGTTCATGCTCACGGTCGCGTTGGTCGATGAACTCGTCATCGTGGCGCGCAGTGGCCGGCCGACCTTCCGCGTCGCCGAGGATGCCATCACGCTTGGCAAGGAAGGTTAGCGCATGATCCCAAAAAGTGTGAACCGGTTTTTGGAAAAGATCATGCGCGGGCAAAAACCATGAACGAGCTCCAGCTCTCGCTCGCCCTCATGCTGCTGTTGTTCGCGATCCTCGGCTCCGGCGTGTGGATCGCGATGGCGCTGGCGGTCTGCGGTTTCGCCGCGGTCATGACCAAGGCCGCAACCCCGGCGGGCCAGGTGCTGGCGACGTCGATGTGGGCGGCCTCCGATTCCTGGGATCTTACCGCGCTGCCGATGTTCATCTGGATGGGCGAGATCCTCTACCGCACCAAGCTGTCCGATGACATGTTCGAAGGTCTAGCGCCCTGGGTGCAGAGGCTGCCGGGCCGACTCTTGCATGTCAACGTGATCGGCTGCGCCATCTTCGCCGCGGTGTCGGGCTCCTCCGCCGCCACCTGTGCAACCATCGGCCGCATCGCGCTGCCCGAACTGCTCAAGCGCGGTTACGACGAGAAGATGGCGATCGGCACGCTGGCCGGTTCCGGCACGCTCGGCCTGCTGATCCCGCCCTCGATCATCATGATCGTCTATGCGACCGCGACCGATCAATCGATCGCGCGGTTGTTCATCGCTGGCGTCGTCCCGGGCATCATGCTGGCGGGATTGTTCATGGGCTTCATCGTCGGCTGGGCGCTGCTCAACCAGTCGCGCATGCCACCGCCGGAGCCGCACGTGCCTTTTGTTGCGCGCATCAAGGCCTCGCGCCGGCTGATCCCGGTGACCTTGCTCATTCTCGGCGTCATCGGCTCGATCTACGGCGGGCTGGCATCGGCGACCGAAGCGGCCGTGGTCGGCGTGTTCCTGGCGCTGGCGCTCTCGTGGTGGTCGGGCACGCTGACCAAGGAGGGCTTCCGCGATTCGCTGATGGGCGCGACCAAGACGAGCTGCATGATCGCCTTCATCCTGGCCGGCGCCGCCTATCTCACCGCCGCGATGGGTTTCACCGGCATTCCGATCGCGCTGGCGGAATGGATCAGCGGCTACAACATGCCGGCCTGGGGCCTGCTCGCCGTGCTCACCGCGTTCTACATCGTGCTCGGCTGTTTTCTCGACGGCATTTCGATGGTGGTGCTTACCACCTCGATCATCATTCCGCTGGTGACGAAGGCCGGCTTCGACCTGATCTGGTTCGGCATCTATGTCGTGCTGGTCGTGGAGATGGCGCAGATCACGCCGCCGGTCGGCTTCAATCTCTATGTTTTGCAGGGCATGACTGGGCGCAACATCTTCACCATCGGCGCCTATGCGCTGCCGCTGTTCATCCTGATGTGCGTCGCCGTGGTGCTGGTGGCGATGTTTCCCGGCATCGCGCTGTGGCTGCCCTCAACCATGCTGGATGCGTCGCACTAAAGCAGCCCAGTAAACTGTCCAACATGTGGACGCCCCGTCGTTGTCGTCTGTTGCGCGCTGACGCGAGCGCGGCCTAGTCTGTCGGTCCAACAATAAGAAAAACCGAGGATCGAAAAGGGAGGCTGGCCTTGAAGAAAATTGTCATGCTTGCGTTTGCGTTAGCGGCGTTCGCGCCAAGCGCCTTCGCGCAGAATTTTCCCGACCGCGTCATCACGCTGGTGGCGCCATTCCCTCCGGGCGGACCGTCCGACACCACGGCGCGCATGATCATCGGGGCGATGTCGCAGGCGCTCGGCCAGCAGATCATCGTCGAAAACGTCACCGGCGCCGGCGGCACCATCGGCACCAACAAGGTCGCCAAGGCCAAGCCCGACGGCTACACCATCATGGTGTCCGGTTCGGGCACCCATGCGGCGGCTGAATTCCTCAACAAGAATCTGCCGTACCGCTCCACCGATTTCGAGCAGATCGGCCTGATCAATGTCTCGCCGGTGGTGCTGGTGGCGCGCGCGGGCGTGCCGGCGAACAATCTGAAAGACTTCATCGCCTATCTCAAAGCTAACGAGAAGAAGGTGACCGAGGCCGACGCCGGCGTCGGCTCGATCTCCAATCTCGCCTGCTCGGTGTTCCATTCGGTTGCCGACGTGCACCCGACGGTCGCCTCCTATCGCGGCACGCCGCAGGCGACCATGGATCTGGTCGCTGGCACCGTCGATTTCGGCTGCAACCAGATCGTCAACATCGTGCCGCACATCAAGAGCGGCAAGCTCAAGGCCTTTGCGGTGACCGGCGACAAGCGCTCGCCGATGCTGCCGGACGTGCCGACCACCAAGGAGGCCGGTCTGCCGCAGTTCAATCTCACCGTCTGGTTCGGGCTCTCCGCGCCGAAGGACACGCCAAAGCCGGTCGTCGACAAGCTCAACAAGGCGCTCGGTGTCGCCCTCAACGATCCGAACGTGGTCAAGCGCTTTGCCGACTTGGGCTACGACGTGGTGCCGCCGGACAAACGCAGCGCCGAATATTTCGACATGTTCTACAAGAACGAGGTCGCGCTCTGGGCCAAGGTGCTCGGCGGTCTGGGCATGGGCGCCAAGTAGTGAGCGAAATTTGGAGGCCGTCGCGCGGCGTGCAAATCATCGCCGGCACGCCGCCGGGCGGCGGGCTCGACCGCGTGGCGCGGGCGCTCGCCAAGGCTATCGGCGAAGCTAGGCTCATCGACGTGTCGCTCGAGGTGGTCAACGTGCCGGGCGGCGGCGCGCGCAAGGCATGGACAACGGTGATCGACAAGCACGCCGGCGACGCGCATGTGGTCGCGATCTCGTCGCCCAACCTCACCACGGACTATCTGGTCGGCGTCGCCGATTTCGAGCACAGCAAATATACGGCCATCGCCACGCTGGTGACGGAATACATCGCCTTTGCCGTGCGCGCCGATTCCGCGCTGGGGAGCAGCGGCGATCTGCTGGCGCGCTTTGCGCAAGATGCCAAAGGCGTCACTGTCGCGCTGTCGACCGCGCTCGGCAACCCCAACCACATCGCGCTGGCCAAGCTCATTAAGCAGACCGGCGGCGACGTCAACGCGCCGCCGATCCGCGTCTTCGACAGCGCGCTCGATTGCGTCGCCGATGTTATCGCAGGCCAAGCCGATGTCTGCGCCGTCACCGCGGCGAGCGTGATCGCCGAATTCAACGCCGGCCGCCTGCGCGTGCTCGCCATCAGCGCGCCCAAGCGGCTCGCAGCGCCCTTCGCCGACGTGCCGACCTGGAGCGAGCAGGGCGCCGATTGCGTCATCGGCGCCTGGCGTGGCGTCAGCGGTCCGGGCGGCCTTTCGGTGGCGCAAGTGAAATTCTGGGAAGGCATCGTCACCGCCGCAACCCGGCAGCCGTGCTGGCAGGGGGACCTCGCGCGCTTAAGTTGGTCGCCGATGCTGCAGACCGGCGCGTCCTTGCGCGCCTACCTCGACAACGAGCGGGCGGAATTCGTCACGGTGCTGGGCGAGCTGGGGCTGCTGAAGGCCTGAATCAATCGATCGGCGCGGCTATAACCGAAGCGACCGCGCCTCGGCCCGTGTGCTATGCTGGCAGCGACAAGTCGCGGCACGAGTCAAACTGCGGGGCGACACCGTGGTGCTTCCCAAAACGCGATACGCCAGCAACGGCGACGTGCGCATCGCCTATCAGGTGATCGGCCAGGGTCCGATCGATCTGGTTTTCGTTCCCGGCTACGTTTCCAATCTCGAGGTGCAATGGGAAAACCCGGGCTTCAGCCATCTGATGACACGCCTTGGCGCATTCGCGCGGCTGATCATGCTCGACAAGCGCGGCACCGGCCTGAGCGACCGCGTCGACATCGACCGTCTGCCCTCGCTGGAGACCCGCATGGCCGACGTGCGCGCGGTGATGGATGCCGTCGGCAGCGAGCGCGCCGTCTTGCTCGGCGTCTCGGAAGGCGGACCGATGGCCATCCTGTTCGCGGCGACCTATCCCAAGCGCACGCGCGCGCTTGTGCTCTACGGCGCCTACGCGCATTTCCATACGTGGGTGCTGCCGCGTGAGGCGCTCGACGATTTTATCCGCGGCATCGAAACCGGATGGGGGACCGGCGCCAGCGTCACGCGCTTTGCGCCGGACCAGGGCAGGGACGAGCGTTTTCACGACTGGTGGGGCCGCTATGAGCGGCTGGCGGCGAGTCCGACCGCCGCGGTCGCGCTCGCGCGCATGAACGCGGCGATCGACGTGCGCTCGGTGCTGCCGGCCATCCGCGTACCCACGGTGGTCATCCATCGCACCGACGACGCGCGCATCAAGATCGGCGGAGGGCGCTATCTGGCGGAAAAAATCCGGGGCGCGCGTTTTGTCGAATTGCCCGGCCGCGATCATCCGATCTGGACCGGCGACGTCGACCGCGTCGTCGATGAGATCGAGGAATTCGTGACCGGCGTGCGCCCGGCGCCCGAGCATGCGCGCGTGCTCGCGACGCTTCTGCTGGTACGCCTCACGGGCGCCGGCGCGGCCGCCGCCCGGCTCGGCGACCGGCTCTGGCACGAACGGGTGCGGGCTCTGCGCGAGGCGGCGGTGCATATCATCGAGCGCCATGCCGGCCATCCGATCGCCTCTGGCGTCGAGGAGATTGTCGCGCGTTTCGACGGGCCGGCGCGGGCGGTGCGTTGCGCCATTGCGTTAGGCGAAGCCGCCGGCAGATTGGACATCAAACTCGCGGCCGGCGTTCATGCCGGTGAGGTTGAAATCCACCACGATTCGGTATCGGGCCTCGCGCTGCATGTGACCATGCGCGTCGCTGCGCGCGCCGCGCCTGGCGAGGTGCTGGTGTCGGGCGTGGTCACCGACCTCGTCGCAGGGTCGGGACTGCACTTTGCCGAGCGCGGGCACGAAGCCATCGATGGCGTTGCCGCCGAACTGCGCCTACTCGCGGTCGCGACCGCGCAGCACCTCGAGCCGGCCGCGCGCCCGCATGCTGCCGCCGGCCTGGAGGCGCTGAGCGCGCGCGAGCGCGAAGTCCTGACGCTGGTCGCCGAGGGTTTGAGCAATTCGGCGATCGCCAAGCGTCTGCGCCTGAGCGGTCACACTGTGAAGCGGCATGTCGCCAATATCCTGCTCAAACTTGACCTGCCGACGCGCGCCGCCGCCGCCGCCTTGATCGGCCGCGGGCCCGCCTCGCGCGGGCTTTGAGGGAACTCTCGCCCTGGCCCGAACGGGCCACGCCGGCCTTGGGCCGTTCGGGCGAAGCGGGGCGCACGACACAGGCCAATCATCATCCTCGTTCGGAGGGAAAGCGCGGACGCGACGTCGGCGCCCGCGCGCCACACCAGAGGAGAAAGCCTATGACCAAATTGATTGGAATCACTCTTGCGCTCGCCATCGGCTTCGCCGGGACGCAATCCGCCAAGGCCCAGGACGCTTCGGCAGCGGCGGCCTACAAAGACGTCGAGCAGACACTCGGCATGGTGCCGAGCTTCTTCAAGGCATTCCCGAAAGCGGGGATCGCGGGCGCCTGGGCCGAGTTCAAGTCGGTCCAGCTCAATCCCAAGACCGCGCTCGACGTGAAGACCAAGGAACTGATCGGGCTTGCCGTCGCGGCGCAGATTCCGTGCGCGTATTGCGTCTACTTCCACACCGCCGTCGCCAAGGCGAATGGCGCGACCGAGGAAGAGATCAGTGAGGCGGTCGCCATGGCTTCGATCTCGCGGCATTGGAGCACGGTGCTCAACGGCATGCAGATCGATCTCGCCGGCTTCAAGCGCGAGACCGATACGGTGCTCCGTATGGCGGCCGAAAAGGCCAAGACCGCCAAGACGACCGGAATGAAGTAGCAACACGCGCGACGGCCCACTCCCGCTGCGCGCGGGAGCGGCAGGCCGCGACAACAACAGGAGAGAGCCATGGATACGAAGACCGCAACCGTGAACGGCGCCACGATCAAGCGCGCGATCGAATCCCGCGACAGCCACATGCTGTCGAGCTTCTACGCCGACGACGCGCTGCTGCGCGTCGTCGACCGCAACAATCCGCCGAGCAGGCCGCGCGAGGTCAAGGGCAGGCCGGCGATCTCGGCCTTCTGGGACGATATCTGCAGCCGCGCCATGACGCACGAGGTGCAGATGAGCGTCGCCGAGGATGGCCGCTTCGCCTTTAGCCAGGCCTGCACCTATCCCGACGGAATGAAAGTGCTGTGCCTCGCGTTTTGCGATCTCAAGGGCGGCAAGATCGCGCGACAGACCGTCGTGCAGGCCTGGGACGAGTAGGAGGCAGCCATGTTGATTGCACGTTGGCAGATCGACGCCCGCTTCGGCCACAAGCAGACCGTCATCGATCTCATGCAGCGCTGGCTGCGCGACGTCGGCTCGAAAGCCGGCACCGATACGATGGACGTCAAGCTGCTGACCGGATCGGTCGGCGCGCGCGAGGCGACGCTTGAGGTCAATCACACGGTGGAGAGCCTGGCCAAGCTCGAACAATTTTTCGCGGCCATCGCCAAGCTCGACGCCCATAAGCAATGGAGCAAGGATCTGGAGCCCTTCGTCGTCTCCGGCTCGTCACGCTGGGACATTTATCGCGTGATCTGACGCGGCTTCTTCTTCCGCCGCGCGACGGAGTGCTTCGGCGTTGCTCGCGCGAGAGCAACACCAACATCCGCGCCGAGAAAGTCGAGAAGAAGAACTTCGCCATGCGCGCTCGGCATGCGTGGCGTGCGGCGGCCATGCGTGAAACGCGAAGCCGCCGAAGACTTAATTACACGCGCGGCAAAATTGGCGGGGGCTCGGCGGTTTTGCCGCCGAGCCCCCGTTTGACGTATCAGCCGGCCTATAAGCCGGGTTCTGTAAGGCCTGCCGCTTACGTGGCAAACGTGATGCCGCTCCACGTCATCGCGCAGCAAACGAAGCCGTGAGTTGCTGAGAGAACAAGCAATTCACGCGCAACAAATGACAACGCTGCATGAATTAGCGGCAATTCCTCCGAAACAATCGCGTTTGTAAATTAATTGCTGGAGATATCTCGGCGTCAAAGTACGATGCCTCATCAATTGGCGCATCGACCGTCGCCGGCCGGCCTTTCCGCCTTTGATACGGGCGCAATGGCGCGCCGCTAACGGGCCGAACCGATGCAACTAGCCGGTCCTGCAGGCTCCTATCCCATTTCGTCGCCGTCGGGGCGAATCGTTCCGCGCATCCGGCCGGCTGCGGGGGATTCCGCATGAGCAGATTGGCGCTGGCATGGCCCCGCCGCGACAAGATAGTGGATTCCGTCGATGGTCGATCGCTGCAACGGCGCGCCGACAGTCTGGGTCGCATCGACGGGCGTAATCTTGCGATGCAGTTCGACACCAAGAACGGCCCGGTCACGGCGCTCGAAAATCTCGACATCCACATCAAGCCTGGCGAGTTCCTGGCATTGCTCGGGCCTTCCGGTTGCGGAAAGTCGACGCTGCTCAACATGATTGCCGGCATCCTTAAACCCAGCACAGGCACGCTGACCATCGATGGCAAGCCTGTGGAAAAACCGAATCCCGGCTGTGGCATCGTCTTTCAACATCACTCGCTGTTTCCGTGGATGTCGGTGCTGGAAAATGTGGCCTTCGGTCCTCGCATGCTTGGAAGCAGCGATCCGGCCGCCACGGCACGCACCTTTCTCGGGCTGGTAGGCCTCGAAAAATACGAAAAGGCCTGGCCGGCAAGCCTTTCGGGCGGCATGCAACAGCGTGTCGGCATTGCGCGCGCCCTCGCGACCTACCCGCCCGTTCTCCTGATGGACGAGCCGTTCGGTGCGCTCGACGCGCAGACGCGTTCCATCATGCAGGAAGAGTTGTTGAAGCTTTGGAGCCAGTTCAACACCACGGTCGTGTTCGTAACCCACGATATCGACGAAGCTATCTTCCTGGCTGACCGCGTGGTGGTGATGAAGACCATGCCGGGCGGACTCAAGCGCGAAGTGCTTATCGACCTGCCACGCCCGCGCGACCCCGCTCTCGTTAAAGCGGACCAGTTCAACTTCTACCGCAGCGAAATCTTCGAGCTGATCCGCGAGGAAACGCTCAAGGTATTTCGGCCGAGCCATTAAGCGACGTGAGCGCCATGCCGAATACCCTAATGCGCGGACCGCATCTTAACAAATGGCTCTGGACGCTGGCCGGCATCGCTGGGTTCCTGGCCATCTGGACTGCTGCCTCGGTCGAAATTGGAAACGCGATCCTATTGCCTAATCCGACCGCTGTCGTCACCGGCTTTTTTGCCTTGCTGCGTGACGGCACGCTGCTGCCGGATGTGGCAGCCAGTATGAAACGCGTGTTGGGCGGGTTTGTGATCGCCTCACTGATCGCGGTGCCGCTGGCACTGCTGATGGCATTCTCGCGCCCGATCCGTCTGCTGCTGTCGCCCGTCATAACGTTCTTGCGTCCGATCCCTCCAATCGCCTGGATTCCGATCGCTATTCTTTGGTTTGGCATCGGCGATCCGCCCAGCTATTTCATAACAGCGGTAGCGGCTTTCTTTCCGATCTTCATAAACAGCTATGCCGGCGGCCATTCGGTCCGCCCGGAGCACCTGCATGCCGCGCGCTCGCTCGGTGCCGGTCCACAGGCGCTGTTCCTGCGTATCTATCTTCCGTCTGCAATGCCGATGATTTCGACCGGCCTGCGCATCGGTCTAGGCCAATCCTGGATGGCGGTGGTGACGGCAGAGCTAATCGCCGCCCATTCGGGGCTCGGCTACATGATCCAGGCTAACCGGTTGGCGCTCGAGACCGGCCTCGTTCTCGTCGGCATGTGCGTAATCGGATTGCTCGGCGCGGTGATGTCGATGCTGCTGGAAGCTTTCGAGCGCTATGTGCTGGTGCCATGGAAGGTCCCATAAACGTTCTGCCGGCCTCACACGACGGAGTCTTCAATGTTTGATCGAGCATTCTTGCGTATTATCAGAATTGCCGCGACCATCGCCGCCGTTTGCGCTTTACCGGCTGTAGCGCATGCCGAGGCGACACCCATGCGTATCGCGTTTCCAAGCGGTATGAACGGTCAGCTTGTCATCGCGATGGAGAAGGCCGAGATCGCCAAAAAAAACGGGCTCGATGCAACGTTTGCCTCGTTCCAATATGGACCGCCGATGATGGAAGCGCTTGCCGCCGGCTCGATCGACGCGGTCGTGACTAGTCTAATGCCTGTCACATCCTATGCCGCCAAAGTGCCGGGTGACGTCAAGATCGTCGCTATGCTAGGCCATTCCAGCCATTCCTTGATGGTCGGCAAGGACAGTCCGATTAAAGCGCCGGGCGATCTTATCGGCCGAAAGGTCGGCGTTTCGTTCGGCTCCGACTCGCATCTTGATACCTTGGTCTGGCTAAAAGACGAGAAGCTCAACGGCAAAGTCGACCTGATTAATGTGTCGCCGGCGGAACTCGCACCTGCGCTCGCCAACAAATCGGTCGACGCCATCGTCATCCGGCAGCCACAAGTTCTCAAACTGCAGGAACAGTCGGGCGCGCGCATTTTGCACACTTGGCCCTTCCGTTTCGCCTCGATCGTCAAGACGAAATTCATCGCTGAGCATCCGGATTTGTTCAGCAAATACCTCAAAAGCCTGCGCGAATCGCTCCTGTACGTCGCGCAAAATCACAAGCAGGCGGCAGCGTGGTTCGGCGCCTATTTGCGGGTTGATCCGGCGGTCATCATGGCCGTATCGAAGGAAGATACCAATTATTCTGCAGCCAAGCTGTCCGATATCGACATATCCGTGACGCCGGCGGCGCGCGCACTGGTGAGCAAATGGACGGTCGACGCCTATGACAACAAGATGATCAAGAAACAGGTCGACATAGGCAAGCTTCTTCAATGACGAGCGGTCCGAAAAGGGGCGAGTGGCAAATAATCGATTGCAAAGAAGCTAAGCAGACAACGAGAGGCGAGTTATGACGGAGGGCTCAAGCGGCAGCCGCAAGGCGGCCAATACTTTTCACCTGTGGGTGTTCTCCGATGCCCATGTTGCGACCGACAAGGCGGTATCCGACGCCATCCGCAACGGGATGCAGTTCCTTCCGCCGGCGGGATATCCAGAAAGTCTTGCTAACGCGCTGCAACAATCGGAGGAAGGCGGCAAGCTAGGTGGACCGTCATTCCATTGGGATATTGCGCTTGATCTCGGCGACAACGCCGGGCTGTGGGATTTGCCGGACGACAAGCAGGGTGAGGAGGTGGCGCGCCAATACGGCGTGCTGCGCAAGCACCGGCGCGAGGACATTTATCCGATTGCCGGCAATCACGATGCTTCGGCGGGTGCAGCGCCGAGCAGCCAGGGCAAGCCGGCCAATTGGTGGTTTCGCAAATATGTCGACCCGATGGGAGAGAACACGGCGTTTTCGGGGGTTGATAATTCCCGCCGGCCATACCCGACCGAGGGCATATGGGAACGCTACACTTTCACGGTCGGCAACATTCGTTTCCTGATGATGAGCGACCGCAACGATCTGCCGTATCCGGTGGGCCGCCAGGAATTCGGTGGCGGTTCGCCGGCTGGCGCAGTCACCGGCGATACGTGGAACTGGTGGGTCAAGCATGTCGAAGATGCGAAAGACGACATCGTTATCTCGTGTCACCATCACATGTTGCGCGAGACCACGGTCGCGTCCGGCGACTTCGAGGGCCTCTCACGCTATCCCGACGGCCGCTACCGCCATGGTCGCTATCACGGTGTCGATGGCGTGCCCGAGGGCGCGTCGTACCTCTATTTCGTCGACGACGAGCCGAAAGCGCAGCGGTTTGAACGTTACCTGGAAGCACACCCCGGAGCGGTCGATATCTGGCTCGGCGGCCACACCCACACCTACCCCGATGACACCTTCGGCGGCCGTAGCCACGTCGAGCGCAAATGGGGGGCGAACTTCGTCAATTGCGCGCAACTATCGAAGTATCATTCCTTCGTTACCTGTCCGCCCATGAGCCGATATTTCACCTTCACCGTCGGCTCGCCGCTGGTACGCGTGCAATGCTATCTGCACGACGACAGCCACGCCCCGCAAGGCTGGTACGCCCGCGGCGAACGGACGCTCGAGTTGAGCAAGCCATTCTTTGCCAGTTGACGGCAATGATGCGGCGCTGGCGGTTGCAAGATCGGCCGATTGATCGACCACGCATAAATTGGCGGGGGCCCGGCGGTTTTGCCGCCGAGCCCCCGTTTGACGTATCAGCCGGCCTATAAGCCGGGTTCTGTAAGGCCTGCAGGTCTCACCGCAAACGTGACGGCCATTCCTCTGGTACGCCGGTTGCCCGGCGCATCAAGCAACCTACCCGAACGACTGGCCCGGACGGACCCGGAGCTTGCGCCCCAACGTCGTTCCTATTCGGTCTTGCTCCCGGTGGGGTTTGCCGTGCCGCTTCCATCGCTGGAAACGCGGTGCGCTCTTACCGCACCGTTTCACCCTTACCGCTGCTCAATACACAACGCGAGCCGCGGCGGTCTCATCTCTGTGGCACTGTCCCTGAAGTCTCGCCCGTGAGGGCTCGCCTCCGCCGGACGTTATCCGGCACCGTTCGTCCATGGAGCCCGGACTTTCCTCCCCGGCCGCCTTTCGGCATTGGCGCGGAGCGGCCGTCCGGCCGACTGACGGGATAGACATGGAGAGGTTGGGGCAGGGCGTCAAGCGCAGCGCTGTTAACCCTCCCCCTCCAAGGCAGGGTGAAGACGGAGGACCGGTTAACGCATTGCCCGATAGGCCGCAGAATCCGTCACTGTACCCGCGGCGGCAGCAGATACAGCGTCAGGGCGAAAATCGCGTAGACGGCGAGGATAAGAGCACCGATGAACCACGCCGAGCGTCCTGTATTGCTCACCAGCGACGCGGTCATGGCTGCGATCAGCATCATGGCGACCGCGGCAGGCCAGAATTGCAGGTTCATTGGCGAAGGCCCGATCAAGTAGCTGGCCAGCACCAAGGCCGGCGCGACGAAGAGCGCGATCTGCACGGCGCTGCCGAGCGCGATGCCGACGCTTAGGTCCAGCCTGTTCTTGCGCGCGGCTGAGAATGCGGCAGCCATTTCCGCGGCGGCACCGACCAGCGCCACGATGACGAAGCCGACAAAGGCCGGCGACAGCCCCAACTCCGTTCCCGCCTGCTGCACCAACTCGACGAACACCTCGCTCACCAGCGCCACCAGCACGGTGACGCCGGCGAGCGTGGCAAGCGACAGGCCGAGCGGCCACTCCTCGCCGGACTCGCCATGATCTGCGCCGGAAAAGAGTTCGCGGTGCGTCTTGAGCGAAAACAGCAAGCCAAGCCCGTAAACCGCGATGAGCAGGATCGACAGGGCAAAGCTCAGGGTCCGGGTCAGGCCTGCGGCCGCCGGGGCGTCGGCGCCGGCTAGTACCGAGGGCACCAAAATCGCAATCGTCGCCAGAAACAGCAGCCCGGCCTGCAGCCGCGCATTGTTGCGGTTGTAGTCCTGCACATGGTGCTTGAGGCCGCCGAGCAGAAATGACGCGCCGAGCATGAACATCGAGTTGGCGACGATCGCACCCGCGATCGAAGCTTTCACGAGCACATATTGCCCGGCGCGCAGGGCCGCCAGCGCGATGATCAGTTCGGTTAGGTTGCCGAGCGTGGCGTTGAGCAGCCCTCCGACCGCATCGCCGGTGCGTGCTGCAACCAATTCCGTCGCGTGACTGAGGAGCGCCGCGAGCGGCACGATGGCAAGCACCGACAGCACAAACAGCAGCGTATGCGCGTCAGGCTTGAGCACCTCCGCAAGCAAGACAACCGGCACAAGCGCGAGCAGCCACAGCAAGGGGGTCTGCCGAATGTCCTTGAGCAAAGCAGCCATGACGTCTCCCTCTTGAAAAGGGCCGCCGCGCCATTGTCTACTAACCGCGATGGCGATGTCCATCGTGGCTTTTGTCGCCTAGCGCAATACGAACGATCCACGACCACGCGAGGGATTTGGCATGACGCTGCCTCGGCGGGCCCTCGAGCCGATTGAGCGCATTTCCGAAGTCTTGTTCGGCCTTATCATGGTGCTGACGGCCACCGGCACGCTGAGCGTGGTCAACGCTGGCAATCCCGAGATCAAGACCATGATCCTCGGTGCGCTCGGATGCAATCTGGCCTGGGGGATCATCGATGGCGGCTTGTACTTGCTCGGCCGTCTCGAAGATCGCGGGCGCGACCTCATGACGGTGCGGACGGTCAAGCAGGCGGTGGAGCCGGCCGCAGCGCAACGCGCCATCGCCGACGCGTTGCCCGAGCCGATCACGGCCTCGCTCTTGCCAGAGGACCTCGATTTAATCGCGCGCAAGCTCAGCCAACTGTCCGAGCCGCCGAAACGCCCGGGATTTGCGACCGAAG
The DNA here is from genome assembly GCA_963821785.1 of uncultured Alphaproteobacteria bacterium. Taxonomy (GTDB): domain Bacteria; phylum Pseudomonadota; class Alphaproteobacteria; order Rhizobiales; family Xanthobacteraceae; genus Pseudolabrys. The sequence goes on from CAWGFC010000004.1 coordinate 157,271, forward strand.
ACTGGTTTGGCGCAGCCGGCGTCTGCCTGTGGGTTTTCTTCTCGACAATTCCGGTGGTCGTTCCTTTCCTGTTCACCAGCGATGCGCTGCTCGCGTTGCGCATTTCCAACGTCATCGCCGTCGCGATGCTGTTTGTCTGCGGCTACGCATTCGGCCGCTGCGCTGGCCTCAGGCCGTTGCCGACGGGCTTAGTCATGGTGTTCATCGGCGCCGCCTTGACCGGCGTCGCAATTGCCCTCGGCGGGTGATGGAAGGCTAACGCCTCTGTCCGCTCTTGCCCAAGAGCAGATGTTGGAAGAGGTGCCCAAAGACTCGCCGTTTTTTGGCCGCGGCCTAGGTGAGGGGCGCCGGTCGCGTTTCCAGCAGCGCGCGCAGCGTGAGCAGCGTGGAGGAATCGGCGATGCCGTCGACCCGCGCCTGCCGGAAATGGCGCTGGAACGCGGTGAGGACCTGGAACGTGGCCTCGTCGTAAATGCCGGTTTCTTCGATGCCGTAGCCGTAAGCGCGCAGCGCGCGCTGCAGCCGGATCACCACGTCGCCCTGCGCACCCGGCTGGAGCGACGGACCGTCGAGATTGACCGGGGCCGGGCGCACCCAGTGCCCGATGCCGGATTCGCTCAGCAGGCCCCAGGGAAATTTCTCGCCCGGATCCTGTTTGCGCGCGGGCGCCACGTCGGAATGCGCCAGGATGCGATCGGCGCTGATCGGCCCGCGCCGGGTGATGATCGTCTTGCACAGCGAAATCACCGCCGCGATCTGCCGCAGAGGAAAGTCGGGATAGCCGAATTCGTGCCCCGGATTAACGATTTCGATGCCGATCGAGCACGAGTTGATGTCGGTCTCGCCGGCCCAGAATGACACGCCGGCGTGCCAGGCGCGAAATCCCTCCGGCACGCATTGCACGATGCGGCCATCCTCGAACACGACGTAATGGGCCGACACTTTGCTGTCCGGCGAGCAGAGCCGCCGCAGCGCCGCCTCGCCGCTCTGCATCCCTGTGTAATGCAGCAGGATCATATCGGGCGTACGCCCTTGCTTGCGCTCATCCTGGTTGGGCGAGGGCACCACATCGGCGGCAATGAACGAATCCGGCGGGAACGCCGACATCAGCCGGACCCATATTGAATGCGCATGGCGCGGGGAGGGGCATCTTTCACCGCGCGCCGGCGAAAAAGCAATATGGATGCGTACTTAGCCTGGCCCGGGACGGCTTCACCTGTGCAACCGGCGTCGGTTGATTTCCCGCAACCGGAAAGGCGCCGGCGGCAACAAATCCTTAAGCTTAAAGGCTGTTAATCGGGCCCAAACGAAGCGATGCGCCGGCGCCCGAATGGAGGGTGCCGGGCAGGGTCTATCCATTAATGTCCATTATACCTCATGAAACTCGACGATTTCTCAGCAAGGCTGGCGGACCGCTCAATACTCAGGGACGGTATGGCGGCCATCCTTGGGGCCGTGGCCCGGTCGCTCAACGCCGGACTCGGGTTCCAGTCGTCGGCGCGCGGTGCGCTGGGAGCAGGCGAATGACGACAGGCGGCGACGGCTTTGCGGCTGTCGTTGGCGGATCAGCCCCCCATATCCCAGTGCTCGGCCGCCCCGCGGTCGAGTTCCTCAATATTCGTGACGGCGGCGTCTACATCGACACAACCTTCGGCGCCGGCGGCTATACGCGCACCATCCTGGCCGCGGCCGATTGCAAAGTCATCGGTATCGATCGTGACCAGAGCGCTATCGCGTCGGGCGCGGACCTGGTGCAGGCGGCGAACGGCCGGCTCGCGTTGATCGAAGATCGCTTCTCCAATCTCGACAACGCCGCGCATGACGCCGGTTTCACGGAAGTCGACGGCGTGGTGCTCGACCTCGGCGTCTCCTCCATGCAGCTCGATACGGCGGAGCGCGGCTTCTCCTTCCGCCTCGATGGGCCGCTCGACATGCGCATGTCGGGCGCGGGCGCGAGCGCGGCCGATGTCGTCAACGCGGCGGGCGAGCGCGACCTCGCCAATATCATTTTCATCCTGGGTGAAGAGCGTCATTCGCGCGGTGTGGCGCGCGCCATCGTCAAAGCGCGGAGCGCCGCGCCGATCATGACCACCCGAGCGCTGGCCGATATCGTTTCCTCGGTGGTGCGGTCGCGCCCGGGCGACATTCACCCGGCCACGCGCACGTTCCAGGCGCTGCGTGTCTTCGTCAACGACGAACTGGGCGAGCTGGTCGCGGCGTTGCATGCCGCTGAACGCATCCTCAAGCCGCACGGCCGGCTGGTGGCGATCTCGTTCCATTCGCTTGAGGACCGGATCGTGAAAACGTTCCTGGCCGACCGCGGCGAAGCGCGCGCCGGCTCGCGCCATGCGCCGGAGCTCAAGCGGCAGGCACCGACCTTCCGCGCGCTCACCAAACGCCCGGTCACCGCCGATGCTGCTGAGATTGCCCGCAATCCGCGCGCCCGCTCCGCCAAGTTGCGCGCCGCCGAGCGTGAGGCAGCGCCCGCGCGCAGCGATGGCGCGTCCGATCTGCTGCCGCGCCTGCCGGCGCTCGCCGACGTGTTGAAGGGGCGGTGAGCCATGCGCCTCTTGAATATCTTCATCATCGGAGCCCTGATCCTGGCGGCATCCTTCGTCTACAAGATCAAGTTCGAATCCACCTTGCAGGCCGAACGCGTCGCCAAGATCGCCGGTCAATTGCGCCGCGAGCGCGACGCCATCGCGACACTGCGCGCCGAATGGGCCAAGCTCGATACCCCCGGCCGCATCCAAGGCTTGGCCGACCGCCATTTAGCGCTGCAGCCGATGCTGCCCACGCAATTCGACAGTCTCGACAAGTTGCCCGAGCGGCCGCCGGCCGTGGCGCCGAACAACGATCCGATCGGCGCCATGCTGACGCCGGCGGCGCCTGACGTCACCGGCAGCGTGCCGGCGCGGCGGTGATCCGATGAGCGCACGCCAAAAATTACCGGAAACCCGCTGGCAGCGCTTCCTGCGGTCGTTTCTCTATGGTCGCGACGTCGACCGCAACGTCAAGGCCAAGGCGCGGCTCGGCCTCGCCATCGCAGCCTTCGCCTGCATCTACGGCGTCATCGCGCTGCGCCTGGTCATGTTCGCTGAGCAGAGCGATGGCCACGGCACAAGACGCAGCGTCGGAGCGGACGCGATCGCCACCGCCCGGCCGGATATCCTCGACCGCAATGGGGCGATCCTCGCCACCGACGTCAAGGCGCCGTCGCTGTTTGCCGAACCGCGCAAGCTTATCGACGTCGACGAGGCGGAGGAGCTGCTCACCGCGGTGTTACCCGATCTCGACGCCAATGAAGTGCGCGATCGGCTGTCGTCGAAGAAAGGCTTTGTCTGGCTCAAGCGCGAAATCACGCCGAAGCAGCAGGTGGAGATTCATCGGCTCGGTATCCCCGGCGTCGGCTTCCTGACCGAGAACAAGCGTGTCTATCCGAACGGTCCGGTGGTCTCGCACGAGATTGGGCATGTGAATATCGACAACCAGGGCATCGCCGGCATCGAGAAATGGCTGGACGGGCAGGGGCTCGCCGCACTGCACATGGCGGGGCTAGCCACCGACCGGCTGCAGAAGCCGGTCAATCTCGCGCTCGATCTGCGCGTGCAGTTCGCGCTGCGCGAGGAGCTCATTGCCGCGCGAGAGAAGTTCAAGACCAAGGCGTCTTCCGGCATCGTCCTCAACGTCAATACCGGCGAAGTCGTCGCCATGGTCTCGGAGCCCGACTACGATCCGAACAATCCGCGCGAAGCGAACGATCCGACCCGCATCAACCGCCTCACCACCGGCGTTTATGAAATGGGCTCGACCTTCAAGGTGCTCACGGTGGCGATGGCGCTTGATGCCGGCAAGGCGACGCTGTCGTCGATGTTCGATGCCAGCCATCCGCTGCATTACGGCCGTTTCGACATCCACGACTACGAGCCGATGCACCGCGCGCTGTCGGTGCCGGAGATTTTCACCTACTCGTCGAACATCGGCGCCGCGCGCATGGCGCTCGCCGTCGGCGTCCAGGGCCATCAGGCATTCTTGAAGAAGATGGGCCAGCTCGACCGGTTGCGCACCGAATTGCCGGAGAGCGCGGAGCCGATCGTTCCCAAGCATTGGGGCGAACTCAATACCGTGACCATCGCCTTCGGCCATGGCCTGTCGGTGGCGCCGCTGCAGGCGGTGATGGGGATCGCGGCCACCCTCAACGGCGGGCTGCTGATTCCACCGACTTTCCTCAAGCGCAGCGAAAGCGAGGCGAAAGCCTTGGCCAAGCAGGTGCTCAAGCCGGAGACCAGCCGCGACATGCGTTATCTGATGCGGCTCAACGCAGAAAAGGGCACCGCCACCAAGGCCAATGTCGGCGGCTATTATATTGGTGGCAAGACCGGCACCGCCGAAAAGGTCGTCAACGGCCGCTATTCGAAGCATAAGCTGCTGACCGATTTCATGGCCGTACTGCCGGCCGACAAGCCGAAATACTTGATGATGATCATGCTCGACGAGCCGCAGCCAACTCCGGAAACCCATGGTTTTGCCACCGCCGGCTGGAACGCGGCGCCGACCGCGGCCAAGGTCATCGCGCGGATCGCGCCGCTGCTCGACCTCGAGCCGCGTTTTGACCTGCCCAAGGCCGACCAATTGATCCTGGCCAAGGCGACCGCGAGCCAGTAAGTGCTTGGCGCGCGCGGGCGGCCGAAATTCCGCCTCGCTTCCAATTCAACGTGCGTCTAGAAACACGTCGATGAAGCTCGCAGACCTGCCGCTGGAGAATGCCCGCTTCGAGCCGCGTTTCGCGGCGGTCGAGCTTGCCGGCATTGCCGCCGACAGCCGCAAGGTCAAACCGGGTTTCCTCTTTGTCGCCATTGCCGGCGCTAGGGCCGACGGCGCGCATTTTGCTCGCGCCGCGGTGGCCGCAGGCTGCGTGGCGGTTGCCGCCGAACAGCGGCCGGACGGGCTGCCCGACGGCGTCGCCTTCGTCCAGGTCGCCAATGCGCGTCGCGCGCTCGCAATGGCGGCCGCCGGCTTCTTTCCGCGCCAGCCCGCAACAATCGCCGCCGTCACCGGCACCAGCGGCAAGACCTCAGTCGCCGCCTTCACGCGGCAGATCTGGAGTGCGCTCGGACACCAAGCGGCCAGCATCGGCACCATCGGGGTCGTCTCGCCTATGGGCGAGACCTACGGCTCGCTCACGACGCCCGATCCGGTCGAACTGCACCGCACGCTCGATTCGCTTGCCGGCGAGGGCGTCACACATCTGGCACTGGAGGCCAGCTCGCACGGGCTCGACCAGCATCGGCTCGACGGCGTGCGCATTGCCGCCGGCGCCTTCACGAACCTCTCGCGCGATCATCTCGATTATCATCAAACCATCGAAGACTATCTCGCCGCCAAGCTGCGGCTGTTTAATGACCTGATTGTGCCAAAGGGTACGGCGGTGATCGACGTCGACGATTGCTATGCGGGTCAGGTAGTCGACGCTGCCAAAAAACGCGGCCTCAAGATCATGACGGTCGGCGTGCAAGGCGACGACATCAAGCTTGTCAGCGGCGCCATTGACGGCTTCGCGCAGGTCGTCGAGATCGCATACGGTGGCAAGACTTATAAAGTGAAGCTGCCGCTGGTCGGCGCTTTTCAGGTGCAGAACGCCGCGGTCGCTGCAGGCCTCGCCATCGCGACCGGCGCCGAACCGGCACGCGTGTTCGCTGCGTTGGGGCATCTTACCGGCGCCAAGGGACGACTGGAGCTTGCCGGCGCCAAGAACGGCGCGCCGATCTTCATCGATTACGCGCACAAGCCGGACGCGCTCAAGAAAGCGCTCGAAGCGTTGCGCCCTTATGCCAGCGGCAAGCTGACGGTGGTGTTCGGCGCCGGCGGCGACCGCGACGCCGGCAAACGCCCGATCATGGGCCGCATCGCCGCGGAGAATGCCGATCGTGTCATCGTTACCGACGACAACCCACGCGGCGAACAGCCGGCCGCGATCCGCGCTGCCATCCTCGCGGCGGCGCCGGGCGCGACCGAGATCGGCGATCGCGCCGAAGCGATCCGTGCCGGCATTGCCGCATTGCAGAAAGGCGACGCGCTGCTGATCGCCGGCAAGGGGCACGAAACCGGCCAGATCGTCGGCGACAAGATTTTGAAATTTTCCGATCACGACGCGGTCGCGGCGGCGTTAAAGGAAAAAGTGACATGAGCGCGCTGTGGACTATCGACGCCATGACCGCGGCCATGCGGGCGGAAAAGTCCGGCGCGCTACCCGCCGATGTGCCCGGTCTGTCGATCGACAGCCGCACGCTCGGCAAGGGCGACGTCTTCTTTGCCATCGCCGGCGACAATCGCGACGGCCACGACTTCGTCGAGGCCGCGCTCAAATCCGGCGCCGGACTGGCGGTCGTTGCGCACGACCAGCGCGGTCGCTTTGCCGCCGATGCGCCGCTGTTGATTGTCGCCGACGTGCTTTGCGCTTTAAGCGACCTTGCCCGCGCCGCGCGCTCCCGCTCGCACGCCAAGGTCATCGCGGTCACCGGCTCGGTCGGCAAGACCAGCACCAAAGAAGCGCTCAGGCTCGCGCTCTCAGCCGACGGCGAGACGCACGCGTCGGCCGCCTCCTACAACAATCATTGGGGTGTGCCGTTGTCATTGGCCCGTTGTCCGGCAAGCGCCAAATATGCGGTGTTCGAGATCGGCATGAACCATGCCGGCGAGATTACGCCGCTCACCAAATTGGTGCGTCCGCATGTGGCGATCGTTACGGCGATCGCGCCGGTCCACCTGGAATATTTCGGCTCGCTGAAGAAAATCGCCGACGCCAAGGCGGAAATTTTCCTTGGACTCGAATTGGGCGGCGTTGCCGTGCTCAATCGCGACAATCGTCAATTCATGCAACTCGCCAAGGCTGCCGCGGCGGCGGGCGCCACGCGTATTGTGTCATTCGGCGCCTATGCGAAAGCGGACGCGCGGCTCCTGCGCCATTCCCTTCAAGCGGAAAGCTCGACCGTTGAGGCGCGCATCCTCGGCCAGCCGGTCACATACAAACTCGGTGCGCCCGGCAAGCATCTGGTGCTTAATTCGCTCGCCGTGCTGGCGGCCGCTTCGCTGGTGGGCGCCGATCCGGCGCTGGCGGCGCTCGCGCTCAACAATCTCAAACCGGCCGCCGGGCGTGGCGTGCGCGCCAGCTTGTGGGTGCCGGGCGGCAACGCGCTGTTGATCGATGAAAGCTACAACGCCAACCCTGCCTCGATGGCGGCCGCCGTCGCGCTGCTCGGCCAGGCCCCGATCGGCAGCCAAGGCCGCCGTATTGCCGTCTTGGGCGACATGCTGGAGCTTGGCAGCCAAGGCCCCGCGCTGCACCGCGCTTTGGCCGAACTGATCGAAGCGGCTGGCCTCGACCTGGTGTTTTGCAGTGGGCCGTTGATGCACGCGCTTTGGGAGGCCCTTCCCTCGGGCCGCCGGGGCGGCTATGCCGAGACCGCGGCGGGGCTGGAGCCGGTCGTGCTCGCCGCCATCCGCGCCGGCGACGCGGTGATGGTGAAGGGTTCGTTGGGCTCTAAAATGGGGCCGATCGTCAAGGCGCTGGAACGGCAATTCGCCAAACCGGCCGCGCTCGAGCAGGCGCCGGCGCAAAGCGCTTGATCGCCGGCCACGCACCGGAACGAAGGGCGGCGGGGTTTCGCAAGATGTTTTATTGGCTGACCGAATTTTCCGACAAGGTCTCGTTCCTCAACGTCTTCCGCTACATCACGTTCCGCACCGGCGGCGCCATCGTCACCGCCTTGGTGTTCGTGTTCCTGTTCGGAAGTCCGATCATCGACTTGTTGCGCCTCAAGCAGGGCAAGGGCCAGCCGATCCGTGCCGACGGTCCACAATCGCATCTGGTGACCAAGGTAGGCACGCCGACCATGGGCGGGCTGATGATCCTGTCCGGCTTGCTGGTCTCGACCCTGTTGTGGGCCAACCCGACCAGCCCTTACGTGTGGATCGTGCTCGGGGTGACGCTCAGCTTCGGCCTGATCGGCTTTTATGACGACTATCTGAAGGTCACCAAGCAGACGCATGCCGGCTTTGCCGGCCGTACCCGCCTCTTGGCCGAAGCGGTGATCGCGGTCGTCGCCGTCACCGCGCTGTCGCATTTCGGCAAGGGGCCGATCGCGACCTCGCTGGTATTCCCGTTCTTCAAGGAACTGGTGATCAATCTCGGCTGGGCCTTCGTGCTGCTCGGCACTTTCGTGATCGTCGGCGCCGGCAACGCCGTCAACCTCACCGACGGGCTCGACGGCCTGGCCATCGTGCCGGTGATGATCGCGGCGGCGAGCTTCGGGCTGATCTCGTATCTTGCCGGCAACCTGGTGTTCGCCGACTACCTGCAGATCCATTACGTCGCCGGCACCGGCGAATTGGCGGTGGTGTGCGGCGCGGTGATCGGCGCGTCCTTGGGATTTCTCTGGTTCAACGCGCCGCCCGCCTCGATCTTCATGGGCGACACCGGCTCGCTGGCGCTCGGCGGTATGCTCGGCACCGTGGCGGTGGCGATCAAGCACGAGATCGTGCTTGCCATTGTCGGCGGGCTGTTCGTGCTGGAAGCGGTGTCGGTGATCGTGCAGGTGGTGTCATTCAAGCTCACCGGCAAGCGCGTATTCAAGATGGCGCCGATCCATCATCACTACGAGCAGCTCGGCTGGACCGAGCCGCAGATCGTGATTCGGTTCTGGATCGTCGCCGTGGTGCTGGCGCTCGCAGGCCTTGCGACGCTGAAGTTGCGATGATCCCCATCACCGTTTTTGCTGGTAAGAAGGTCGCGGTCTTTGGCCTCGGCAGTTCGGGTCTGCTGTCGGCGCGCGCGCTTGCTGCGGGCGGCGCCGAGGCCGTCGTCTTCGACGACAACGAAAAGAGCGTCGCCGAAGCGAAAGCCGCCGGGCTGAACACCCAGGATTTGGGTGAACTCGATTGGTCGCAGGTCGCCGCATTGGTGCTGGCGCCCGGCGTGCCGCTGACGCACCCGAAGCCGCATTGGTCGGCCGAGCTTGCGCGCCGGGCGGGTGTTGAAGTCATCGGCGACATCGAGTTGTTCTGCCGCGAGCGCGCGAAATCAGGCAGCGCGTGTCCGCTCGTCGCCATTACCGGCACCAACGGCAAATCGACCACGACGGCGCTCACCACGCATCTGATCAAGAGCTCCGGCCGCGACGTGCAGATGGGTGGCAATATCGGCGTCCCGGTGCTGGCGCTCGAACCCTTCGCGTCAGGGCGCTCTTACGTGCTCGAAGTGTCTTCCTACCAGATCGATCTCGCGCCGTCGCTTCGCGCTACTGTCGGCATCTTGCTCAACGTCACTGAAGACCATCTCGACCGCCACGGCACCATGGCGAACTACGCCGCCATCAAGGAGCGGCTGCCGGCGCAAGCCAGCACAGCGGTGATTGGCGTGGACGACGACTACACCCGTGCCGCGGCAGAACGCATCGCGCGTGCCGGCAAGAACGTCGAACGCGTCTCGGTGCTCGGCCCGTTGCGCGACGGGTTCTATGCCGAGGGTAGCCGCATCATACGGGCTATCGGCGGGAAGGCGGAGACAGTGGCCGATCTCGCCGGCATCGGCTCGTTGCGCGGTGCGCATAATGCGCAGAACGCCGCTTGTGCGATCGCCGCCTGTCTCGCGCTCGGCCTCGATCTTCCGGCGATCCAGAAGGGGCTCGCGACATTCCCCGGGCTCGCCCACCGCATGCAGCCGATCGGGCGCAAGGGCAATGTTCTCTTCGTCAACGACTCGAAGGCGACCAACGCGGATTCCGCCGCCAAGGCGCTGGCGAGTTTTGCCGATATCTTCTGGATCGCCGGCGGCAAGCCGAAGACCAGCGGCATTACCAGCCTCGCCGAGTTCTTCCCGCGCATCCGCAAGGCTTATCTGATCGGCGAGGCGGCGGAGGACTTTGCCGGGACTCTGGAGGGCAAGGTTCCCTATGAGAACGTCGGCACGCTTGAGCGCGCCGTCGCCGCTGCCGCCCGCGATGCCGCGGCCTCGGGGTTCAAGGAGCCGGTGGTGCTGCTGTCGCCCGCCTGCGCCTCGTTCGACCAATACCCGAACTTCGAGGTGCGCGGCAAAGCCTTCAGCGATCTGGTGCTGGCCGTGCCGGGAATTCAGCCGCTTTAATCGCAGCGTTAATGCTTCGTAAACCGCGACGCGCCAGTTTGGGCGGCGGGAACGGGCCATGATCTCGCGCACGCAACGCACGCCTCTCGGCGAATGGTGGTGGACGGTCGACCGGCTTACGCTCGCCGCCTTCGGCGCGTTGATGCTGGCAGGCGTGGTGCTGTCGCTCGCCGCCTCGCCGCCGGTCGCCGGCCGGCTCGGCCTCGACCCGTTCTATTTCGTCGACCGGCACATCCTCTATCTGATCCCAACCGTCGCCATCATGCTGGCGGTGTCGTTCCTCACCCCGCGCCAGATCCGTCGCGTCGCGCTCGTCGTGTTCGCGGTCAGCCTGATCATGGTGGCGGCGACGCCCTATTTCGGCGCCGAGATCAAGGGGGCGCGGCGCTGGCTGATCATCTTCGGCGTCAATATCCAGCCGTCGGAATTCCTCAAGCCGGCCTTCGTCATCCTAGTCGCATGGCTGTTCGGCGAATCAGCCAAGCGCCCCGACATGCCGGCCAACGCGCTGTCGCTGCTGCTGTTGCTGATGGTGGTCGCGCTGTTGGTGATCCAACCCGACTTCGGCCAGACCATGCTGGTCGTGCTGGTGTGGAGCGCGCTGTTCTTCATGGCCGGCATGCGGCTGATCTGGGTGTTCGGCATCGCCGGCATGGCCGCCTTCGGCCTCACCGTCGCCTATTTCACCGTGCCGCACGTGGCGAGCCGCATCCAGAAATTCCTCAATCCGGCGTCGGGCGACACCTTCAATATCGACATCGCCACCGAAAGCTTCATGCGCGGCGGCTGGTTCGGCAGAGGACCTGGCGAGGGCACGGTCAAGCGGCTGTTGCCGGAGAGCCATACCGACTTCGTCTTCGCGGTGGCGGCGGAGGAATTCGGCGTCGCGCTGTGTCTGGTGCTGGTGGCGCTTTATGCATTTATCGTGATCCGCGCGCTGGCGCGCGCCATGCGCAGCGAGGACGCCTTCACGCGTTTCGCGGCCGCCGGCCTGGCTATTTTGTTCGGCATGCAGTCGGCGATCAACGTGGCGGTGAACCTGCACCTCATTCCGGCCAAAGGCATGACGCTGCCGTTCATCTCCTATGGCGGCTCCTCGATGATCTCGCTCGCCTACGCCATGGGCATGCTGCTGGCGCTGACTCGCGAAAAGCCGCGCACAGCGATGTTGACGACGCCCGGACTTGCGAGCAAGGCCGCGGCGTGACTTTTTGTCCTGGCCCGCGCAAAACCGGGCATGACATCCGAGAGCGTGGCGGTGCAGGGCGCAAATAAACTCATCTTGCTGGCGGCGGGCGGAACCGGCGGACATCTGTTTCCGGCGCAGGCGCTGGCCGACGCGCTGATCAAGCGTGGCGCGACGATCGATCTCGCCACCGACGTCCGCGCGGCCCATTTCCAGTTTCCCGCCCGCAATGTGCACATCATTCCGAGCGCGACCGTGCGCGGCCGCAATCCGATTGCGCTGGCGCGCGCTGGCGCGATGCTCACGCTCGGCACCGCCAAGGCCTGGTCGATACTCGGCCGCGTGCGGCCCGCCGTGGTGGTCGGCTTCGGCGGCTATCCGACCGTGCCGCCGCTGATGGCCGCGGCGCTGCGCGGCATTCCGACCGTGCTGCACGAGCAGAACGGCGTCATGGGCCGCGCCAACCGTCTGTTGGCGTCGCGTGTCACGGCGATCGCCACTGGCTTTCGCACACTGGCGAAAGTCGATCAGCGGCTGCAAAGCAAAATTACCTTCACCGGCAATCCGGTTCGTCGGGAAGTGCTGGCCGCCGCGGCGACGCCCTATGCCGCGCTGCAGCCCGGCGGCAAACTGAACCTGCTAGTGTTTGGCGGTAGTCAGGGCGCGCGCGTGATGGCCGAAATCGTGCCGTCGGCGATCGAGCGGCTCGCCGCCGGCCTGCGCGCGCGCTTGAGCGTCGTGCAGCAGGCACGCGCTGAGGATCTCGACACCGTGCGCGCCGTATATGTGCGGCTTGGCGTCGCCGCCGATTGCGCACCGTTCTTTTCCGACTTGCCGGCACGCATGGCGGCGGCGCATCTGGTAATCTCGCGCTCCGGCGCCTCGACGGTGGCCGAACTCTCAGCCATCGGCCGGCCGGCCATCTTGGTGCCGTTGCCGCACTCGCTCGACCAGGATCAGTTCGTCAACGCCGGCGTGCTGGCGGACGTCGGCGCGGCGCTCCGCATCGAGCAGCGCGACCTCACCCCGGAACGGCTGGCGGCGGAGATCGCGGGCTTGGCCGGCGACCCGGCGCGGCTTTCCCACATGGCACAGGCCGCCAAATCCGCCGGTACCCTAGATGCCGCCGAGCGGCTGGCGGACCTGGTGCTGAAAGTGGCTGGAATTTAAGCATTCGGCCATGGCCGGTCTTGTTTCTGCCTTGCACCTCCTGCAAGAGATGGCCGCGCGCCGACAGCGCGCCAGATCAAAGGGGCTAAGGGCGACCGCATGAAACTGCCGCGCGACATCGGACCGGTGCACTTCGTCGGCATCGGCGGCATCGGCATGAGCGGCATTGCCGAGGTGCTGGCCAATCTCGGTTATACCGTCACCGGGTCCGACGTTTCCGATTCAGCCAACGTCAAGCGGCTGCGCGACAAAGGCATCAAGGTCGCCATCGGCCATAAGGCTGACAACCTCGACGGCGCCGACGTGGTCGTCGTCTCCTCTGCCATCAAGCCGGACAATCCGGAATTGATTGCCGCGCGCGCCAAGCGTCTGCCGGTGGTGCGGCGCGCCGAAATGCTGGCCGAGTTGATGCGGCTGAAAAGCTGCGTCGCCATCGCCGGCACCCACGGCAAGACCACGACCACCTCGCTGGTCGCGGCGCTGCTCGACGCGGGAGGCTTCGATCCCACCGTGATCAACGGCGGGATCATCAATGCCTATGGCACCAATGCGCGCTTAGGGGCCGGCGATTGGATGGTGGTGGAGGCCGACGAATCCGACGGCACTTTCCTCAAGCTGCCGGCTGACATCGCCATCGTCACCAATGTCGACGCCGAACACCTCGACCACTTCAAGACTTTCCAGAACGTGCAGGACGCCTTCGTCGCCTTCATGGAAAACGTGCCGTTCTACGGCTTCGTGGTGATGTGCACCGACCATCCGATCGTGCAGCGGCTGGCCGGCCGCGTCGTCGACCGGCGCATTATCACCTACGGAGAAAATCCGCAGGCCGATGTGCGGCTCACCGATCTCGATCACGCCAACGGCAAGTCGCGGTTCTCGGTGGTGTTCCGCGATCGCGACGGCAAGGAGGTGCACGCCATCCGCAAGCTCGAGCTGCCGATGCCAGGGCGGCACAACGCACTCAACGCCACGTCGGCGGTGGCGGTGGCGCATGAACTTGGCATCGCGGACGACGTCATCCGTAACGCGCTGGCCAAGTTCGGCGGCGTCAAGCGGCGCTTCACGCGCGTCGGCGAATGGAACGGCGCCGTCATCATCGACGACTACGGCCACCATCCGGTGGAGATTGCCGCGGTGCTCAAGGCCGCGCGCGAAGTAGCCAAGGGCCAGGTGATCGCCGTGGTGCAACCGCATCGTTATACGCGGCTCAAGACCTTGTTCGAGCCGTTTTCCACCTGCTTCAACGACGCCGACGCGGTGATCGTCGCGCATGTCTATCCGGCCGGCGAAGCGCCGATCGAGGGCGCCGACCGCGATCATCTGGTCGAGGCGGTGCGGGCGCGCGGCCACCGGAATGTGATCCCGCTCGACGGGCCGGAACAACTCGCCGGCATCATCAAGAGCCTGGCGAAGCCGGGAGACTACGTCGTCTGCCTCGGCGCCGGCTCGATCACGCAATGGGCCTATGCGTTGCCGGGCGAGTTGAAGGCGCTATGAGCTTTCCGGATATCACTCCGGATTTGAAGGCCAACCTGCCGCAGCTGCGCGGGCGGTTATTGGCGAACCAGCCGCTCGGCGAATTCACCTGGTTCCGCGTCGGCGGTCCGGCGCAGACGTTCTTCATGCCGCAGGATGAAAACGATCTGGCGTATTTTCTGCGCAATTTGCCGGCCGAGATTGCCGTCACGGTGATCGGCGCCGGCTCCAATCTGATCGTGCGCGACGGTGGCGTGCCGGGCGTGGTGATCCGGCTCGGCCGCGGCTTCAACGAGACCAAGATCGAAGAGAGCCATCGCGTCGCCGCCGGCACGGCCATGCTCGACGTCATGGTGGCGCGCGCAGCGCAGGCCGCCGGCATCGCCGGGCTGGCGTTCTTCAGCGGCATTCCCGGCTCGATCGGCGGCGCGCTGCGCATGAACGCCGGCGCCTATGGCGGCGAGACCAAAGACGTGCTGATCGAGGTGCGCGGCGTCGACCGGCGCGGCGATATGCACAGCTACAGCAATGCCGAGATGGGTTTCTCCTATCGTCACTGCGGCGTGCCCGATGACGTCATCTTCACCGCGGCGACCTTCCAGGGCCGCGCCGGCGATGCGGATGCGATTGCCGCCGAGATGGCCGAGATCAAATCGAAACGCGAAGCGAGCCAGCCGCGCAACCGCACCGGCGGCTCGACCTTCAAGAATCCGCCGGGCCGCAGCGCGTGGACGCTGGTCGACGAAGCCGGCTGCCGCGGGTTGAAGGTCGGGCAGGTGCAGGTGTCGCCACTGCATAGCAATTTCCTGATCAGCCTCGATGGCGCCACCGCAAGCGATATCGAAACGTTGGGCGAAACCGTGCGCGCACGCGTGAAGGAGACATCCGGCATCGAGTTGGAGTGGGAAATTAAGAGGATTGGGGTTAGTGGTTAGCGCATGAGCAAGCACGTTGCAGTTCTGATGGGCGGCTGGTCGGCCGAGCGCGAGGTCTCGCTGTGGTCTGGGGCGGCCTGCGCCGCCGCCGCTGAACGCGCCGGTTACCGCGTCAGCCGGCTCGACGTGACCCGCGAGGTGGCGGCGGACTTACGCGCGCTCAAGCCCGACGTCGCCCTCAATCTGCTGCACGGCCGGCCCGGCGAGGACGGCACGCTGCAAGGCCTGTTGGAAATCCTCGGCATCCCCTACAGCCATTCCGGCGTGCTGGCGTCCGCGCTGGCCATGCAGAAGGACATCGCCAAGACCGTGCTCAAGGCTGCCGGCGTGCCGGTGCCGGGCGGGCTGGTCGCCTCGCGCGCCGAAGCCGCCAAGAAGCACCTGCTGCCGCCGCCTTACGTCATCAAGCCGGTGGCGGAAGGCTCCAGCGTCGGCGTGTTCATCGTGCGCGAGGACCACAAGCATCCGCCGCAGGAACTGAACCGCACCGACTGGAGCTTCGGTGAGACGGTGCTGGTCGAGCCCTATATCCCCGGCAAGGAATTGACCTGCGCGGTGATGGGCGACAAGGCGCTCGGCGTTATCGAGATCGTCGCCAACACTAAATTTTACGATTACGAGGCGAAATACGCGCCAGGCGGGTCGAGCCATCTACTGCCGGCGCCGATCGCGCCGGCGGTCTACGAGGAGGTGCGCCGGCTGTCGCTCCTGGCCCACCGCGCGCTCGGCTGCCGCGGTATTTCCCGCGCCGACTTCCGTTACGACGATACCCGCGCTGGGGTCGAGGGACTGGCCTGCCTGGAAGTGAACACCCAGCCCGGCATGTCCGAAGTGTCGCTGGTGCCCGAGCTTGCCGTCCACGCCGGCATCGGCTTCGACGGCCTGGTGCGCTGGATGATCGAGGACGCTTCGCTGGATCGGTAAGCGAAGGCGGAAAGCGCTGATTTTGCCACACCCGGCCGAAGTTAAGACTTCCCGCTCATAATTCGTAAACTTTTACTAATCGTTTACCAAACAGCCCCAAGACTAGGCATTGGCCGCGGTTCTTAACGCCCGGTCACGAATTCCCGCGTGCGGATGTGTTCAGTGCGTTGCCTACAAATCGGGGCATGACCGAAACCTCGCTCGTGCTGGAGTTTGCCGCCCATGCTGGGCCAACGTTTTAATGAGCCGGTCGCGATGGATGTTCGAGGACGCCTCGCTCAATCGCTGAAGCTGATGCTGAAACGACGTGCCAAGGCCGCTCCGCGGTTGCGCGTGCATGCCTCCTCGTCATCGGGTTCGGCGTTGATGCACGTCGTGCATCGCTGGGGCGGCGCATTAGTCGAACTGAAAGTGCCGAACGGCGCCGGCGCCAGCGCCGCCGCTTTGCTGCTGCTCGCCAGCACCTGGTACGGCGTGGTCAAAGGCGGCCACGGCCCGATGATCGCCGCCGAGATTCAGGACATCTGCGATACGGCCGCCAACAGTGTGGGCTTCCGCATTTCCAAGATCGCGCTCGCCGGCGAGCGTGAAGTCAGCCGCGAAGACATCCTCAGCCTTGCCGGTGTGACCGGCCGCTCCTCGCTGCTGTTCCTCGATGCCGCGCAGACCCGCCATCGGCTGTTGAGCAACCCGTGGATCGCGCAGGCCGCGGTGCTCAAGCTTTATCCCGACCGCCTGCGCATCGAGATCAAGGAGCGCAGGGCCTTCGCGCTCTGGCAAAAGGACGGCCGCGTCAATGTGATCGCCGCCGACGGCACCGTGTTGGAAACCTATGTGCCGGAGCGCTTCATGTCGCTGCCGGTCGTAGTCGGTAGCGGCGCAGAACACGCGGCGCAGGACATTATCGACCTGCTCAAGCGCTATCCGACGATCGCCAAATCGGTCGAGGCCTCGATTCTGGTCGCCGACCGGCGCTGGAATTTGCATTTGAAAAGCGGCCTCGACGTGCTGCTGCCGGAGCGCGAGCCGGCGCATGCGCTCGCGCTGCTGGTCGACCTCGATCGCGACAAGAAGCTGCTGTCGCGCGACATCGTGACGGTCGATCTGCGGCTCTCCGACCGCGTCACCGTGCGGCAATCCGACGCCGCCGCGGCGGCGCGCGACGAGGCGCTCAAGGCGACTGAGAAGAACAAGACGAAGAAAAAAGGAAGCGACGCATGACCGTGCTGCGCTTCGGCCTTACGCCCAAGATGAAGCCGGTTTCGCCGCGGCGCACCGCCGTGGTGGCCGGTCTCGATATCGGCACCAGCAAGATCGCCTGCATGATCGCGCGGCTTGCGCCGCAGGCGCCGCAGGATGTGCTGCGCCGGCGCAGCCACGGCGTGCAGGTGCTCGGCTTCGCCCATACCGCCGCCAGCGGCATGAAGGCCGGCGGTGTGGTCGACCTGGTCGAGGTCGAGGAAATGGTGCGCCAGGCTCTCGATATCGCCGAAAGCAAGGCCGGGGTGCAGCTCGAATCCGTCGTGGTCTCGCTGTCCGGCGGACGCCTCGGCAGCGAGCGCTTCGTCGCCGACGTGGAACTTTCCGGCGGCGCGGTGAGCGATGGCGACATCGGCCGCGTGCTGGCGGCGGCCAGCCGCCATTCAGTGCGCGACGGGCGCGTCGTGCTGCATTCGCTTCCCATCGGTTACACGCTGGATGCCGTCACCGGCATTCGCGAGCCGCGCGGCATGCTCGGCCAGCGCTTTGGCGTCGACATGCACATGGTCACCAGCGACGTCGCGGTGGTGCGCAATCTGATGCTGGCGGTCGAGCGCAGCCATCTCGCGGTCGAAGCGATGGTCGCGTCCCCTTACGTGGCCGGCTTGGCCGTTCTCGCGGACGACGAAGCCGATCTCGGCGCCGCCACCATCGATCTGGGCGCCGGAACCACCACCCTGGCGGTCTTTTCCGGCGGGAAATTCGTCCATACGGACGGTTTCGCGCTCGGCGGCCACCACGTCACCATGGATCTCGCCCGCGGACTGAACACCCGCATTGCGGATGCTGAGCGAATCAAGGCGATTTATGGCAGTGTTTTGACGGGTGGTTCGGACGAACGCGACATGATCACGGTGCCTCCGGTCGGAGATGACGAGCGTGAGCCGCCGCAATTCGTGTCGCGCGCGGCCGTGGCCCGGATCATCAAGCCGCGGGTCGAGGAAATCCTGGAAATGGTGCGCGACCGGCTCAAAGCTTCGCCATTTGCCGCCGAACCGCGTGGGCGCGTCGTGCTCACTGGCGGCGCCAGCCAGCTTGCCGGCATGGCCGATCTCGCCGGGCGTATCTTGCGCCGGCCGGTGCGTATCGGACGTCCGCTCGGTTTGGCGGGCCTGCCGGAAGCGGCCAAAGGCCCGGCCTTCGCGGTCGCGGCCGGCCTGCTGGTCTATCCGCAGGCGGCACATCTTGAACACTTCGAACCGCGGCGAACGCGGCAATTGATGACAGGAACGGGCGGTTACATGGCACGGGTCGGACGATGGCTGCGCGAAAGCTTCTGACCCACAACAACGGAACCACGAAGGGATCGGCGGCGGCCCGGTCCTGTTCGACGGCGTGCGGGCGCAATGCTCAGCCTGCTGCCCGTGCATCAAAGAGGCAAACATGACGATCAATCTGAAGATTCCCGATATTCGCGAGATGAAGCCGCGAATTACCGTATTCGGCGTCGGCGGTGCCGGCGGTAATGCGGTCAACAATATGATCGCGGCCGGTCTGCAAGGCGTCGACTTCGTCGTCGCCAATACCGACGCGCAGGCGCTCACGCTGTCGAAAGCCGAGCGCATCATCCAGATGGGCACGCAGGTGACCGAAGGTCTCGGCGCCGGCTCGCAGCCGGAAGTCGGCCGCGCTGCCGCGGAGGAGGTGATCGACGAGATCCGCGATCACCTGTCCGGCGCGCATATGGTGTTCGTCACCGCCGGCATGGGCGGCGGAACCGGCACAGGCGCAGCCCCCGTCATTTCCAAGATCGCGCGCGAACTCGGCATCCTCACGGTCGGCGTGGTCACCAAGCCGTTCCATTTCGAGGGCCAGCGCCGCATGCGGTTCGCGGAAGCTGGCATCGTGGAGCTGCAAAAAGTGGTCGATACGCTGCTGATCATTCCGAACCAGAACCTGTTCCGGGTTGCCAACGAGAAGACCACCTTCGCCGACGCCTTCGCCATGGCCGACCAGGTGCTCTATTCGGGCGTCGCCTGCATCACCGACCTGATGGTCAAGGAAGGCCTAATCAATCTCGACTTCGCCGACGTACGCGCGGTGATGAAGGAGATGGGCAAGGCGATGATGGGCACCGGCGAGGCCACCGGCGAGAAACGCGCGCTCACCGCCGCGGAAGCGGCGATCGCCAATCCGCTGATCGACGACGCCTCCATGAAGGGCGCCCGCGGTCTGCTGATCTCGATCACCGGCGGCAAGGACCTCACGCTTTACGAAGTTGACGAAGCGGCTACCCGCATCCGCGAGGAAGTCGACCAGGACGCCAACATCATCGTCGGCGCGACCTTCGACGAAACGCTGGAAGGCATCATCCGCGTTTCGGTGGTGGCGACCGGCATCGACCACGCCGGCCTGCAGCGCCAGGCGCAACCCGCCGAAACCGCCCTCAAGGAACTCGCCAGCAAGATGCGCAGCGACAGCCGGCGGATCGCCGAGCGCATCGAACGCACTCCGGCGCCGGTCGTGGCGTCCGCACCGCCTGCCGCCAGTGCCGCAGCGGTCGAAGCCGCCGCCCACGCCGCCGTTGCCGCCGCGCTGATGGCGCCGACCGCCATCGAGGAGGTCTCAATCCGGCCGATGCCGGTGAAACCGTCGCTGTTCGAGCCGGCGCCCGCCGAACTGGCGCAAGCCGAGCCGCCGACCCCGAAGACCTTCATCCCACCGCCGCCCGAACGGACCGTCATGCGCACGCCGCGCATGCCGCGCATCGACGAACTGCCGTTGCCGGCGCAGAACGAGATCAGGGCGCAGCGCGGCGAGATGGATAACGATCACCCCGACAATCGCCGCTTATCGCTGATGCAGCGCTTGGCCTCGGTCGGCCTCGGCCGGCGCGCGGAGAGCGAACCGCCGTTGGCTCCGCGCACCGCACAGACGATGCCGCAATTCGAACGGCCGATCCGACCGACGGCTCGCCAGCCGGAAGGCCGCCCGAACGATCCGGTATCGGAATATGCCCGGCGTCCGGCGCCGCAGGGGCTCGACCCTCATGGTCGGCCGGCCCCTGTGCATAATTCGGCCGACGAGGATCAGTTGGACATCCCGGCTTTCCTGCGCCGCCAGGCCAACTGACGTCCCGCCAAATGCCGTGATGGCCCCGTTCCGGACCCGGAGCGGGGCCATCATGCTATAGGTAGGCCGGTTGTATCTTTATTTAACATATTGAATTAAAACGACTTTATAATACTGCGGGCCTTATTTCTGGGCTTTCGAAGGCTCGCGCCAAGCCAACAGCACTGCTAAGGATGGGCCGGACCGGTCGTTTGTCCGCCCAATTGCGGCAAAAAAGAGTAACAGTCGGTAAGAAGACGTGAGTTGGAAGACGCCGGGCATCTAGCCTAAGTTTCAGGGGTGAAAGGGACTTTTGGGTCCCTGGGGGGTGTCTTCCGGTCCTTTGGCAGGCACTGTTTTGAAGGCCAAAATGTGGCTCTGGCCGGAGTCTGGGATGGGACGTGCGGCTTGCTTGTAGGCCGGCGTAAACGGGTACGATGAAGGGTGCTAAGCAGACAACGCTGCGCGAACAGGTTGCCGTCTCCGGCATCGGCGTGCATTCCGGAAGCCCTGCCACCCTTACCTTAAATCCCGCCGACGACGACTGCGGCATCGTCTTCCAGCGCGTGTCCAGCGACGGTTCGATCGAGCGCGAAATTCGCGCCGACGTCCGCGCGGTCACCGCCACCGAATTTGCCACCGTCCTGGGCGATGCCCACGGCCCGCTTTGCTCGACCGCGGAACATCTGCTGGCGGCCTTGCGCGGGCTCGGCGTGGACAATGTGACGGTCGAGATCGACGGGCCGGAAGTGCCGATCATGGACGGCAGTGCGGCGCCTTTCGTCGAGGCGATCGATCAGGCCGGCCTCACCACGCGCGCGCTGCCGCGCCGCTATATCGAGGTGATCAAGCCGGTGCGCGTGTCCGGCAAAGACGGCGCGTTCGGCGAACTGCGGCCCTACAGCCACGGTTTCCGTGTCGAGGCCGAAATCGAATTCGATCATCCGCTCATTCGCCGTCAGGCGCTTGCGCTCGACATCGAGGCCGAGAGTTTCCGCCGCGAGATCGCGGGCGCGCGCACCTTCGGCTTCATGAAGGACGTCGCCAAATTGTGGGGCGCCGGCTACGCGCTCGGCGCCACCTTTGCCAATACGTTGGTGGTGACCGACGATCGCGTGCTCAATCCGGAAGGGTTGCGCTACGCCGACGAATTCGTCCGCCACAAGATCCTCGATGCCGTCGGCGATCTGGCGCTCGCCGGTCAGCCGCTGCTTGCCGCCTACCGCACCGTCCGCGGCGGCCATAAACTAAACCATGCGGTGCTGTCCGCGCTGATGGCCGACCGGAGCGCCTGGCGAGTGATCGAGGCGACCGAACCGGCCCGGCGCAACCGCGGCCACGCGCAGGTCGGCGCCGGCAGGCTGGCGGCGGCCTACGGGCCGGAAATGTCCTGAGAATCCTCGGGATTTAGACTTAACCTTCCGCCTTAATCCCGGCCGAATGTCGGCTTAATCGCTTGGTCAGACCGCGTTTTTTCGTCTACACCAGCGCGGACGGGGGGGCTCCGGCAAGTTTTGTCAGCCGCTCGGGGGAACTGGACACGACCGCGTGGGATGAGTTTGTGCCCAACGAAATAGCGACCGAAAATTCCATGCCTCAGGATCGTGTGGGCGCCAGCAGGCGCCGGTTCGCGCGCGCGCTGGCCATGCTGCTAGTGGCGGCGAGTCTCGGGGCCTGTAGCAGCGGCCTGAATTTCTTCGCCAAAGAAGAGGCGGCGCCCGACGAGGCTGCCGACCGGCTCTACAATGAAGGCCTGTATCTCCTCAATGTCAGGCGCCAGCCGAAAGATGCGGCGAAGAAGTTCGAGGAGGTCGACCGCCAGCACCCTTATTCGGAATGGGCGCGCAAATCGCTGATCATGTCGTCGTATGCCTATTATACGGCCAGCGACTATGACGATTGCGTCACCGCGGCGCAGCGCTACATCACGCTGCACCCGGGCAGCCCGGACTCCGCCTATGCGCAATATCTGATCGGCTCCTCCAATTTCGAGGAAATCCCCGACATCACCCGCGACCAGTCGCGCACCGAGAAGGCGCTCGCCGCGCTCCAGGAAGTGATCACCAAGTATCCGACCAGCGAATACGCGGTCAGCGCCAAACAGAAGATCGAAGTCGCCCGCGACCAGCTCGCCGGCAAGGAAATGGAGACCGGGCGCTACTACCTCGACAAGAAGGACTACACCGGCGCCATCAACCGCTTCAAAGTCGTGGTCACCAAGTACCAGACCACGCGCCACGTCGAAGAGGCGCTGATGCGGCTGACGGAAGCCTATATGGCGCTCGGCATCGTCGACGAGGCGCAGACCGCGGCCGCCGTGCTCGGGCATAATTTCCCCGACAGCGTCTGGTACAAACACGCCTATACGCTGGTGAAGACCGGCGGCGTCGAGCCCAAGGAGAATACGGGCTCCTGGATCAGCAAGGCCTTCAAAGGGATTGTGGGCTGATGGCCTCGAGCCATCGGCCATTCACAGTATCATGGCCGGCGCGGCTGCCGGCTTGTGTCGGCCACCCACCTCTTTAATGATGTCGAATCTGGAAGCCTCGGATGCCCGGGACGCGCCTGGGTAGGACGGCCTTTGGATTGATCTGCATGCTTTCTCGACTGTCCATCCGCGACATTGTGCTGATCGACCGGCTCGACATCGATTTTGCCGAAGGCCTTGCCGTGCTCACCGGCGAGACCGGCGCCGGCAAGTCGATCCTGCTCGATGCTTTTGCGCTCGCTTTGGGCGCGCGCGGCGATCAGGCGCTGGTGCGCCAAGGTGCGGAGCAGGGCCAGGTGACCGCGGTGTTCGAGGTTGCCGCCATGCATCCGGCGCGCGCGCTGCTCAAGGCCCAAGATTTGGCCAATGACATTGCCGCCGACGATGAGCTAATCCTGCGCCGCGTGCAGTTTGCCGATGGGCGCACGCGCGCCTTTATCAACGACCAGCCGGTCAGCGTGCAGGCCATGAAGGAGCTCGGCGCCGCGCTGGTCGAGATCCACGGCCAGCATGACGAACGCGCTTTGGTCGATGCCTCAACCCACCGCCGCCTGCTCGACGCCTTCGGTGCGCTGGAAGCAGACGCGGCGAAGGTGGCGGCGCTCTGGGAAGCCCGCCGGGACGCGCAGGCCGCGGCCGACGCCCACCGCGCCGATGTCGAGCGCGCCAAGCGCGAAAGCGACTGGCTGCGCCACGCGGTCGAGGAACTCGGCAAGCTCAGCCCCCAGGCCGGCGAGGAAACCGCGCTCGCCGAGCGGCGCACCGCGATGATGCAGGCCGAGAAGGTGGCCGAGGACCTGCGCGACGCCCATGAAGTGATCGCCGGCGCCAATTCATCCGTGCCCGGGCTCGCCGGCGTCATCCGACGGCTGGAGCGTCGATCGGCGCAGGCGCCGTCGCTGGTCGAGCCGACAGTGAAGTCGCTCGATGTGGCGTTGACCGCGCTGGAGGAAACCCGCAGCCACCTCGAGCGGGCGCTGCGCACCGCCGATTTTGACCCCGCCGAACTCGATCGCATCGAGGAACGGCTATTCGCGTTGCGCGCCGCGGGCCGCAAATACAACGTGCCGGTGGACGAACTGGCGGCGCTGGCGGCGCGCTACAAATCCGACATCGCGCTGATCGACGCCGGCGAGGACCGCCTGAAGGCGCTTGTCGCCGCGGCCGCGAAAGCCGAGGCCGACTATGCCGCCGCCGCCGGCACGCTGTCGAAGGCGCGCGCCAAGGCGGCGGCCGCGCTCGACAAGGCGGTCAACGGCGAGCTCAAGCCGCTCAAGCTGGAGCGGGCGAAATTTTCCACGGAAATCGCCAGCGATGCCGCCGCGGCCGGGCCGAACGGCATCGACCGGGTCGAGTTCTGGGTGCAGACCAATCCGGGCACGCGGGCCGGGCCGCTGATGAAAGTCGCCTCCGGCGGCGAACTGGCGCGCTTCCTGCTGGCGCTCAAGGTGGTTCTGGCCGACCGCGGCTCGGCGCCGACTTTGGTGTTCGACGAGATCGACACCGGCGTGGGCGGCGCGGTCGCCGACGCCATCGGCGTGCGGCTCGCCAAGCTTGCGTCCGGCGTGCAGGTGCTGGCGGTGACGCACGCGCCGCAGGTGGCGGCGCAGGCCTCCCGCCATTATGTCATCAGCAAGGACTTAGCTGATAAGGGCAAGCGGGTCGCTACCCGCGTCACCGAGGTGGCGGCCGAGAAACGGCGCGAGGAGATCGCCCGCATGCTGGCCGGCGCCGAGATCACCGCCGAGGCCCGCGCCGCCGCCGAACGGCTGATCAAGGCGGCATCGTAGTCGTGCGTCATGGCGAAGAGTAGCAAGTCCAAAGTCAAAACCGACAAAACCCCGGTCGAACTCCTGACCGCCAAGCAGGCAAGGGCCGAGCACGCGCGGCTGCAGGTCGAGATATCCGAGCACGACCGGCGCTACTACCAGCACGACCGGCCGAGCATTTCCGACGCCGAATACGACACGCTACGCGCGCGCTACAATGCCATCGAGGCGCGCTTTCCCGACTTGCGCACGTTTGAATCGCTGTCGCTGAAAGTCGGCGCCGCACCCACCGGCCGCTTCAAGAAGGTGCGGCACGCGGTGCCCATGCTGTCGCTCGACAACGCCTTCGCGGATGAGGATGTCGTCGACTTCGTCGCCCGCATCCGCCGCTTTCTCAAATTGAGCGGCGACGAGAAGATCGCTTTTTCCGCCGAGCCGAAGATCGACGGGCTGTCGATGTCGCTGCGCTACGAAGACAGCGAACTCGTTACCGCCGCCACCCGCGGCGACGGCAGCGAAGGCGAGGACGTCACCGCCAATATCCGCACGTTGAAGGACGTGCCGCAGAAGCTTAAGGGCAAGCACATCCCGAAAATCTGCGAGGTGCGCGGCGAGGTCTATATGACTAAACAGGCGTTCCTTGAACTGAATGAGCGTCAGAAAGCGGCGGGCGGTGAACTCTACGTCAATCCGCGCAATACCGCCGCCGGCTCGCTGCGCCAAAAAGACCCCGCCATCACCGCCTCGCGCCCGCTCGGCTTCTTCGCCTATGCTTGGGGCGAGATGAGCGACATGCCGGCCGACAGCCAAAGCGGCATGATCAAATGGTTCGCGTCATGCGGCTTCAAGACCAATCCGCTGACCAAGATCCGCCACTCGGTCGAGGAGTTGCTCGCCTTCCACCGCGAGATCGAGCAGACCCGCGCCGAACTCGACTACGATATCGACGGCGTCGTCTATAAAGTCGACCGCCTCGATTGGCAGGAGCGGCTCGGTTTCGTCTCGCGTAGCCCGCGCTGGGCGATCGCGCACAAGTTTCCGGCCGAGCGCGCCGTCACCTTGCTCAACGACATCGAAATCCAGGTCGGCCGTACCGGCGCGCTCACGCCGGTCGGCAAGCTCGATCCGGTCGGCGTCGGCGGCGTCATCGTGCAGAACGTGACGCTGCACAACGAGGACTACATCAAGGGCATCGGCGGCGACGGCGAGCCCTTGCGCGAGGGCCGCGACATCCGCATCGGCGATACCGTCATCATCCAGCGCGCCGGCGACGTCATCCCGCAAATCGTGGATGTCGTGATTGAGAAGCGAAAGAAAAATTCTGAGCCGTACCCGTTTCCAAAAAAATGTCCCTGTTACTTACACACAAAGGTGGTGCGCGAGGAAACGGCGACCGGCGAGGAGGGCGCGCGCGGGCGCTGTACCGGCGAGTTTGCCTGCCCGTTTCAAAAGATCGAGCATTTGAAGCTGTTCGCCTCGCGCCGCGCCTTCGACATCGACGGCCTCGGTGAGAAGCAGATAGAATTCTTCTTCGAGAAGGAATGGGTGAAAGAGCCGGCCGACATCTTCACGCTTGAGAAAAAGCACAAGAGCAAGTTGCTGGAGGAGGAAGGCTACGGCGAGACCTCGGTGCGCAATCTGTTCGGTGCGATCGAACAGCGGCGCGAAATTTCACTCGAACGCTTCATCTTTGCGCTCGGCATCCGCCAGGTCGGCGAGACCACGGCATTGGCGTTGGCGCGCGGCTATGGCTCCTGGAAGGCATTCCACGACGCCTGCCTGAAGGTCGCCAAGGGCGACGAGGAGGCCGCCGCCGAGATGGACGCGCTCGATCAGATCGGCGACACCGTAATCGAGGCGATACGGGCTTACTTCAGCGAGAAGCACAATCTCGGCATCGTCGAGCGGCTGAAAAAAGAGGTCGAGGTTGTCGACGCCGAAAAGCCGAAGACCGACTCGAAAATCGCCGGCAAGACCGTGGTGTTCACCGGCGCGCTGGAAAAGATGACGCGCGAGGAGGCCAAGGCCACCGCCGAGCGCTTGGGCGCCAAGGCGGCCGGCTCGGTGTCGAAAAAGACCGATTACGTGGTCGCCGGCCCCGGCGCCGGCTCCAAACTCGCCGAAGCCAAGAAGCACGGCGTCACGGTGCTGAGCGAGGACGAGTGGCTGAAGTTGATTTCTTAAGTCATTCCAGGGCGCGGCGATCCATCATAGCCGCTCGTCCCCGCTTGCGCGGGAATGAGCGGAAAAGATCGCCGAGTGTCTTGACTTAATTCCTATAGGATTATATACATGGATCGTCCCATCCAATCGAGGGCGCTTTCATGAGGCGTCGTGACGGCGGGGTGGGATGCGGCGCCCGCGCGGATGCTTCGCACGCATCCGTCCGGGAGGCCCCGGGCAGCCGTCCGCTCCAACTACGTGGGGCTGCCTTTCGAGGCTGCACGCGGCGCGGACGAAGGCGGGCGAAAGCCCGCCGGATCGGGTTGAGCCAAAAGCCGCCCGGGTCCGCGCCCGGAAGTTACGGCCCCGGGGACAGAAAAGCCGCGATGGAGCGCCGAGAGGCGCCCGCGTTCCTGGCGACAGGGACGCGGCAAGACGGAAGATGGTAGCGCCACTCGGTGCTCCATCCCCTCATTTCTTGAGGGGGACGAAAGAAAAGGACGGTGGACCCGGCGCCGCAAACAACACGGGCGATGACGCATGCGCGTGACCCCGAAAAGTGGGAACCGGTTTTCGGACAAGGTCACGCGCAAATAAAAATGGCTGTTTGACAATTGAATCGGCGAACTGAGGGCGCGCAACAATCGCGCCTTCCCTCTCCCCGCTTGCCGGGAGAGGGAGTTCGTCCGGCCTTTAATTCCATTACGAATTTCCCAGCGGCCGGGTCGCCGCGTCGAGCCAGGTCCGCGTCGCCGGGTCGAGCAGCGGGCTCAGCACTTTCTGCACATGGCCGTGGTAGCCGTCGACCCAGTTACGCTCCTTGGCGGTCAGCATCCGCGTGTCGATCAGCCGCCGGTCGATCGGCGCGAGCGTCAGCGTCTCGAACGTGTTGAGCGGCTTTTCGCCGCCCGCGGGCTCCGGCGCCGCGGTCACCAGCAGCAGGTTCTCGATACGGATGCCGTAGGCGGCGGTTTTGTAATAGCCCGGCTCGTTCGACAGAATCATGCCGCGCTTGAGCGCCACGGTGCCGAGCTTGGAGATGCGCGCCGGACCCTCATGTACCGACAGATAGCTGCCGACGCCATGGCCGGTACCGTGGTCGAAATCGAGCCCGGCCTGCCACAGCGCGAGGCGCGCCAAAGGATCGAGCTGGGCGCCGCTGGTGTTTTCCGGAAACACGGCGGTGGCGATCGCAATGTGACCCTTCAGCACGCGGGTGAAACGGTCGCGCATTTCCTCGGTGGGCGTGCCGATGACGACGGTACGGGTGATGTCGGTGGTGCCGTCCTCATATTGCGCACCGGAATCGACCAGGAACAGCTCGTTCATCCCGAGCGTGCGGTTGGAGGCGCGGGTGACGCGGTAATGCACGATCGCGCCGTTCGGCCCCGAGCCGGCGATGGTCGGGAACGAAATGTCCTTCAGCAGGCCGGTGTCGCGGCGGAAACTTTCCAGCGCCTCCACTGCGTCGATCTCGGTGAGTTTGCCCTTGGGCGCTTCGCTGTCGAGCCAGGCGAGAAACCGCGCCATCGCCACGCCGTCGCGCGTGTGCGCGGCGCGCGAGCCTGCGATCTCGGCGTGGTTCTTCGTAGCCTTCATCAGCGCGATCGGATCGGCGCCGCGCGCCGGCTTGCCGCCGCCGCCGGCGACCTGCCGGGCGAGCGCGTCGGCGGCGCTCGCCTGATCGAGCCGCACGGTTTTGCCCTTGTATTGTGCGAGGTCGCGGACGAGATCGTCGGGCGCGCGCACGCCGGCGATCCCCTCCAGCGCATGGCGCGTTTGGTTGTCGAGCTTGGCCGCGTCGACGTAGAGCGCGGGACGGCCCTCGACCGGAATGACCGCGAAGGCGAGCGCCAGCGGCGTATGCGCGACGTCCGCACCGCGGATGTTGAACGCCCAGGCGACGTTCTGCGGGTCGGACACCACCAGCACATCGGCGCGCAGCTTTTTCAGTTCGGCCTGGATCCGCTTGAGTTTGCCGGCAGCGCTTTCGCCGGCAAGCTTGATGTCGCGCAGTGTTACTTTGCCTGTCGGCGGCGCCGGACGATCGCTCCATAGTGCGTCGATCGGATTGCTCTCGACTGCCACCAGTTCGGCGCCGACCGTGGCGCAGGCCTTGCGCAGTTTTTCCGCGCTCTCGGTGGTGTGCAGCCACGGGTCGTAGCCGAGCTTCAGGCCCGCTTGCAGATTCTGTTCGAGCCATTTGTCCGGCGGATTGTCCACCAAGTGTTCGATGGAGAAGAGCTTCGTGTCGACCTGGCTCGTTGCCTGCACCGTGTAGCGGCCGTCCACGAACACCGCCGCGCGGTCGGCCATCACGATCGCCGCCCCCGCCGAGCCGGTGAAGCCGGTCAGCCATGCCAAGCGCTCCTCGCTCGCGGGCAGGTATTCGTTCTGCTGGCGGTCGGCGCGCGGTACGACGAAACCGTCGAGCCCGCGGCGCTTGAGTTCGCCACGCATGCTTTCGAGATGCGCCGCCGCCGCCGCGCGCTCGTGCGAATCGTCGAAGGATTGGAACAGGGCCTCGAACATGGCGGCACTCTAGCGTGCTTCGTGCGCCGGGCAACGCAGGCATGCGCTATACGCCGGGCGAGGCATGCGCGTCCTGTTCTTGGGCATTCTTGGGCAATGTCGGCAAAAACCGGCACCGCTCCGGCGATCGATTCAGCAGGCAATCCGCCTCATGACTCGATTTTGTGCAGTGCAGTTTATTTGCCGCAATGATGACACCGATCTCTCCGGTTTATTAATGCGCTTATGCCCAATCCACGGGGCTTCCATGCATTGTCACGCGTGGTTCGCAAAGCCGGTTTAGCTTATGTTGCAATGCAATAGTCAGGGACGGATTGCCAGGGATTCGCTGACGACTCGATTGCGAGAAGGAGAGACGAAATGGTTGCTGTCACATATGGCGTTGCCCGCATACCCGCCGCCGCGCCGGCCGCGAAGGCTGCGCGCGCCAAAACCGCCGCACCGGGCAAGACCTGGTTCGCCCGCTTTATGGACGCGCTGATCGAGGCCCGCATGCAGCAGGCCCGGCGCGAAATCAGGATGCACACGGAGTTGCTGCCGTCCAGTCTCGACGAACGCGGCAACCGGCTGGTCAAGACCGGCTCCAGCGATATGCCGTTCGGCGGCTGGTAACGGCCGCTTTTCACCGCGAAGCCGCCCCGGCCGTCCCCGCCCGGGGCGGTCTTGTTTTTGCGCGTTCAACCGGAGCCGCTTTCCGATCGTTAGGCGCGCGGTTCTCAGCCGACGTATTCAGTTTCGTTTAACTGAGCATTTATTCCATGCGCCTACGGCACGTCTCTATGCGTGGCGGCCGCTAGCACGCGGGTACAAAGCCCATCATTTTCCGCCGCGGCGGCTGGGTACGACCCGCAGTCTTGTTGCGAGGCGTCGACCATCAAGGAGAGAGTGAATGGATGGCCTCACGTATGGCTCGACACGCGATTCCGCTCTGGCCGCCGGCAAATCCGAAAGGCCCGGGCAAACACGGCGCGGATGGTTCGCTCGTTTCATGGAGGCGCTGTACGAATCGCGCCGGCAGCAGGCTCTCCGAGAGATTCAAAGACACTCCCATCTATTGCCCAACACATTGGACGAGCGCGGCGCCCAACTGGTCAGGACGGGCTCGAACGACACGCCGTTAGGGGTCTGACGGTTTCAGCTTTCAAGAATCGGCGGCAGGTCAGCCACGTCGCAACACCAATGTGACCCAGCCGTCGAACCGGATACGCCGCTCGAGCACCAAGCCCTGCGCGCGATAGATCGCCAACGCGGCATTGGCGTGGCTCGGCAACAGGCCTGAGAGCACAATATGTGCGCCGGGCGCGGCGAGCCGGCTGAGCGGCACGGCTAACCGCATGAGCGGGCCGAGCAGGATATTGGCGAAGATGAGATCGTAAGGCGCGCTTGCTGCGATAGCGCGGGCGTTGGCGCCGGCGGCGCGCACGAAGGCGATGGCCGCACCGGCGTGGTTGAGCCGCGCATTGCCGCGCGCGGCCTCGACGGCGACGCGGTCGACGTCGCTAGCCACGACGGGCGCCCGTAGCCGCTTCGCCGCCGCGATCGCCAGCACGCCGGAACCGGTGCCGAGGTCGAGCACGCGCGCCACCCGCCGCCGCTTCGCCAGTTCATCGAGTGCCAGCAGGCAGCCGCGCGTGGTGCCGTGGTGTCCGGTGCCGAAGGCGAGCGCTGCTTCGATCTCGATGGCGATGTCGTTGGGTTTAACTTGCGCGCGGTCGTGCGCGCCGTGCACGATGAAGCGGCCGGCCCGCACCGGCTGCAGGCCGGCGAGGCTTTGCTTGACCCAGTCGGCAGGCTGAACCGGCTCGATACTCAGCGTCGCCGCCGCATTTTCTCCCGCTGCGAGCGCGACCTGCGCGCGCAGATTGGCTTCATCCGGCTTGTCGCGGAAATGGATCGCCACCTGCCACTGGCCGTCGTCACCCTCGAAGGCGGCGCAAGCGGTGTCGTCGGCGCCGAAAATCTCGCCGAGATAAGCCGCCAGCCGCCGAGCGGTCGGCTCGTCGCAGGCCAAGCGGGCGACCGTGGTGGGCGCATCCATGCGCACCATTTACCGTGCGGCGGCCCCGTTTGTCCCGGCCATTGGTAATTGGGCAGGCGACCGTTATGTAAAGCCCGCCATGACCATCGAAATGCCCAGCACGACCGACCTGGAGGCGCTTGCGTTGGCCCGCCGTAGCGGCTGGCCGGAGGATTTACGCGTGCTGGTCGCGCGCTTCCCGCGCGAACAATGGCAGGGCCATGCCAATCTGGGTGAGATGGCGCGATTCTGGCTATCGCGCCACGCCATGTTCCGCGAGCTCGCCGCGACCATCCAGGCGGTCGAAACGCAATTCCGCGAGGGCGCGCTGTCGCCCGCCGAATTCCCGCGCCACCTTGTGCCGCGGCTGCAATTCCTGCTGTCGCAACTCAACGTGCACCATCAGATCGAGGATCTGCATTATTTTCCGATCTTCCGCGCCGCCGAGGCGCGGCTGGCGCGCGGCTTCGACGTGCTGGAAGGTGATCATCACGCCATCCACGCCGACATGGAGAACACCGCAAGCACGGCCAATGCGCTCTTGCGCGCGCTGGCTAGCGAGCCGCAATCGCTGCGCCGGTGCGGCGACGATTACGCGGCCGCCAGCGGCGCCCTGCTCAAGGGGTTGATCCGTCATCTCGACGACGAAGAAGACCTGATCGTGCCGTTGATCCTCGACCGTGGTGAAGAAGCGCTCGGCGTCGCGCATCACGGCTGATCTATACCCGGCTGGAGTCGGCCGCGGCTGAAACGCCCACGGCCGGTTAGCCAAGTGCCGACAGTTTTAATTAATAGTCTAAACGATCCTTGTAAATCTTGCGCGATGGTTCCGCTCGAGATTGCCGCCGCAGCTTACGCGGCCGGCCGATCGAGCGGAGGCCATCGTGCTCGAATCAATGAATGCCTGGATCGAATCCGTGCGGTTTGCGTGCGAGGTGCAGGGCGTCATCTCGATGCGTCTCATGTGCTTCGCGCAAGGCGGGCCGGAGGCGGATACGGAAGCGCGCCTGATGATCAGCGAGAAGATCGAGGCGTTCGCGGACGCCGAAGTGGCGCTCGCCAAAGCGCTATTCGATGGCGAAGGGATAACGGTCGCCGCCGAACGCGCCTATGCGCCGCTGCGCCAGTGCGTCCACGCCAACAGCAGCCGCCTCTCGCACGCGTGATGGCGTGACCTGAAGAGCGGCGTCAGTGCCGCTTGAAATACTGCACTTCGCGTTCGTGCTTCTGCACCGCTGAAGTCGTTGGGGAGGCGCGGGTGGCTCGTCCTATGTCCGCTAAGCGCCAAGGCGACTTCGTCAGCGCGAATAAGCGAACGTGGCCGCCAACTGAGGCGGCCCGTCATGCAATTATCTTGAGTTGAGCCCACAGGTTGCGTCGGTAGTATGATAGGGTTCCGGCCGAATGCCTGTGGGGGGCGCCTGCTTATGGAACCGGACCAAGCCTTGCTCTCGCTGATCGGCGGGATTTACGATTGCGCACTAAATCCTGATGCCTGGAACGCCATTCTACCCAGGATCGGGGCCTTTGTCGGTGGATCGGCGGGCGGTCTCTTCGCGCATCATTCCTCGCGAAGGAGCGGGAACGTATTCTACGAGTTCGGAACCGACCCTGATTTCCGTAAGGTCTATCTTGAGAAATACATAACGATGGATCCGATGTTCGGCACTTATTTCGTGCTCGACGTCGGTGAAGTCTTCAGCACCTCGACCGTCATGTCGCATGCCGAGTTTCTGCAGTCGCGCTTCTATAAGGAGTGTATCCGGCCCCAGGGCTGGATCGACAACATCGTTGTCTATCTCGACCGAACGCCTGAAGGTCACGCCGGTTTCGCCGTGTTTCGCCATGAGCGCGAAGGCCTTGCCGACGAGCCGGCGCGCGAGCGGCTGCGTCTGCTGGTTCCGCACCTTCGTCGTGCCGTGCTGATCGGAAAAATAATCGAGTTCAAGACCGCGCAAGCCGCCACCTTCGCCGACGTGCTCGACGGCCTGAGCGCAGGCATGCTTTTCGTGGATTCGACCGGTCGCATTACCCACGCTAACGGCGCGGCCCAGGCCATGATCGCCGACGGCAATGTCTTTCGCGCGCCGCTCGGCCGGCTGGTCGCGAGCGACCTGGACGTCAACCGTTCATTGCAGGACATCTTTCTGGCCGCCGCCGCCGGTGACGCGGCGATTGGTGTCAGGGGCGTGGCCGTGCCGCTGGTTGCGCGTGACGGCGAACGCTATGTCGCTCATGTCCTGCCGCTCTCGTCCGGGGCGCGCCGCGGCGCCGGCGTGAGCTATACGGCCGCCGCTGTCCTGTTCGTGCAGAAGACAGCTTTAGCCACGCGTTCCCCGCCCGAGGCGATCGCCAGGACATACCGGTTGACGGCGATGGAGGTGCGCGTCCTGCTCGCCATCGTCGAGGTTGGCGGCGTGCCGGAGGTGGCCGGGACGCTCGGCATTGGCGAGAGCACGGTCAAAACCCACCTCAAGCGTCTTTACGAAAAAACCGGCGCGCACCGGCAGGCGGATCTGGTCAAACTCTTTGCCGGCTACGCCAGCCCGCTGCTGGGCTGATTCATCCAAGCCGGCGAGTTCCGGAAAGCGCGTTCCCGTCACACCTGAAGTTGCATCTCCCCCAATCGGGGGACGCGGTGCCCCGATAGGCGGCGGTAGGCTTAGGGGCTGCCGCCGTTTTGCGGCAGAGGCCTGAACAAAAAATCAAACTGGCCGACCTAACGCGACAACCGGGGAGCTAGCTTGATGATCAAGCCATGGACAACCAAACCGCTAGCGGTTCTCTTGCTGGCAGCTTTGTCGTTTGCATTTCTTGTTTCGTTTGGTTTCCTCACCGAGGCGTGGGCGATATGTAACAACAATTGTTTCGCGGGCTTCATCGCTTGTCTTGATTGGTGCGAGCACCATAACAAGACCAACAAAAGTAAAGGCATCTGCTCGGCCAAATGTGACGCTTATTGGGATTCTGGTAAAAATCCGCAGTCCATAGGTAGGACAAACCCGCCCGGCCCGCCCCGCAAAGGTGTTGGACCTGTCAGGCTGAAGAATCCACCGACAACGGTTTCGAATCCGAACTCGCCCACCCGGCCGCCGACCGAGATTCAGGAAAGACACAAAAAATAACGCTGAAAGTTGGCGCATCGAATGGCGCGTGCGTTCCCGGCCGCAAACGAGAGGAACAGCTCATGACGGGGATGTCGAAAGCGGTGTCGCTTCTCACAATCTCGGCGGCGTTGACCTTGAGCTGTAGCCACATCTTCGCAAAGACCGTCGCCCCAGTTCGAGTGCAAACTCTCGGTGCTTCAGCCGCTCCGCCTGGCGCTGACGGGAGCAAGTACCTTTGCTGCCATCACCCGCACCCCGGCGGCGGCAATTTCTACCATCCTCCCGGACACACCCAGCCACCTTGCCGCGGACCCCATAAGGGTCCGAACGGCGTCATGATTCAATGCGACTAATCCGGGTCGCAGAAGGGAAAAGCTATGGCGATAATATCGAAGGTGTTGCTGATCTTCGCGACATCGATGGCAATCGCGGCGGCTCACGGCCAAGTCTCGGCAAAGACTTTGGGCCCGGGTCAGGTGAAGACGTCCGGCAAACCTGCCGCCCAGGGCGTCAATCCGGCGGGCGGCCCCGTCGTGCGTCGTCCCAGGGGATGCGGTCGTAAGACTTATGGCGTCTGTGCGATTCCTCCACCTCCGGAAGCCACGAGCGGCGGCGATCCCATCCATCGCGGACCGGGCAACCCTACGCTTCACCCGAAATAAGGATTAGCGCGCATCAGCGCGCGGGCTGGACGTCAGTGTCGCTTGAAATACTGAATGTCGCGCTCGTGCTGCACGGCCGCCTTGCGTGACGTAAATGTGCCGAGATTGCGCCGCTTGCCGGTGCGCGGATTTTTCTTGCGCGAATAGAGCCGGTATTTGCCCGCGCCAAGCTTGCGGATCATGCGCGCGCCCGCCGCCGCCTGCGCAGTGCGGCTTGCGCCTTCTTGATGTTGGCAAGCTGCGCGCGCCGCATCGCCGGCGTCGGCTTCTCGCTGGCCGGGATCTTGCGGCGCGGCTTGGCGATGAAACGGTCGCCGCCGAGATGGCGCGGCACCGAGCCGAGCTGCGACAGCACCTTGCGCGCGGCCGCCGTGTCGGGCGCAAGCCGCTTGCCGGCGCGGTGCGCATCCGACTTGCCGATCAGCCATTTCTGCGTGTCCCACGAGCCGTTGGCGCGCCTGCCGGCGACGCGCTCGATGCCGCCGCGGTGGCCGACGTCCTGATTGCGGAAGGTGACGAAGTCAGTGCGCGGACGCACCTGGATGTGGAAGAAGCCGCCTTGGCCGCGTGCGCCCGGTTTGGCGCGGCGCGCGCTGCTGCGGCGTTTGCGGGATTTTGGCATGACAGACTCCCGATGACGCTGATGGTTATAAAGCATCAGCCGAGCACAGGTTCCGCGCTTTTGCCTTGATCCAGCACAAAGCGGCGCGCTCACCACCCGAACGGGAAGCCGCCATAATAACGGCGCGGCGGCGGCAAATAGCTCCGTTCGCGATAAAAGAAGGCGCGCGGCGGGCCGTAGTAGTCGTGCGACGCGCGCCACTGCCGCTGCGGCGCCGCATCGGCGAAATCGTCGTCGCGCGGTCCGCGCGCGATCGTCAGACCGGAGCCGCCGGGGGTCTCGCCGGTGAGCACGACCATGGTGTTGGCCATCTTGTGCTGCTTGACCAGGTCCCACAGGATCGACGCGTTCTTCACCGACAGCCGCACGCAGCCGTGCGACACCGGCTGGCCGAGATGGCGCACCTCATAGGTGCCGTGGATGGCGTGGCCCTGTTTCGTGAAGAACATCGCATAGGGCATCGGCGCGTCGTCCCACTCCTCGCTGTGGTGGTCGCGGTCCATCCATATTGGATTGAAGGCGCCATTCGGCGTGTCGTAGCCGTCCCGTCCAGTCGATACCGGCCAGGTGTAGAGCAATTCGCCGTCGGCGCTGACGGTCATCTGCTGGGCGCTTTTGTCGACCTGGATCAGCAGGTCGGCGCGCGCGGGTGCGGTGGCGAAGAGGACGGCGGCGGCGAGTGCGGCAGCAAGGCGGAGACGCATGGCGGACCTCCCGAGCCTAACCCGCAACCAGCATAGCAAGTTCCGTGCGACGCGCGTGTGGCAAGTTTTGTCATTCGGGGGCGCGAGCGCAGCGAGCGAACCCGGAATCCAGACACAAACGCGAACGGTGCATCTGGATTCAGGGTCCGGTCCATCCAGGTCGGCTTTAGCCGACCTGGACAATTTAAAATGCCGATCTCGGATAAACCCGAGATCGGCGGACCGTCCCGGAATGACGGGTGCTAATTCCCCAATTCCAGCGCCCAGTATTTTCGCCCGTTCGGCCCGGTGGCCGAGGCGATGCCGTAGGCCGACACGTCGCGCAGCAGCATGTTGCGGCGGTGGCCGGCCGAGCGCGCCCACATGCGGAAGGCGCAGTCCTCATCGGGGCAACCGAAGGCGACGTTTTCTGCGTGCCGGCCGCCGGAGAAGGCGAAGCGCTGGCGGAAGCCGGCGTGATCGAGATGGTTGCGGCCCGCCATGCTCTGCGCTTGCTCGTAGGCGAGGCCCGCAAGCGCCGAACTAAGGCTAAGCGGCGGCAGGCGGTGCTGGGCGCGGAACGAATTGAGGTCAAGGGCGTGTGCCGGCGCAGCGCAGGCCATGGCGGCGGCGAGCAACGCGAGCGTCGCGACGAGACGGCGAGGCATGGCGGCGAACTCCGGCACAACGTGGGACAGCCTAGCACACCGCGCCGGCCCGGAAAGTTCGCCGCCTGCCGCCTCAATTCAAATTGATTGCCACCTGCTCGCGCACGGGCTCTTCATGCATGGGCTCTTCATGCACGGACTCTTGCCGCACGAACTCGTCACGCACCGGCCGCTCCGGCGCCGCGGCGACCGCAACCGCGCCGTCGCCGTCGACCGGTCCCGGCGTCCAGTGATTGCCGTCGAGCGGCGTGATGCGCACGTCCGGCAACAGCCCGCGCTCGAGCGTCGCTTCGAAAAAGCGCATGGCCCGCTCGTTGAGGTCGATGACGCGGCCGGGCGCCAGCGGCCCGACGTCGTTGATCTTGACGATCAGCCGCTTGTCGTCGCTCTCGATGAGGGCGTAGGCGGCGCGGTAGCTCGTGCCGTAACGCACGCCGCCGAAGCGCCCGCGCAGGCCGGTCTGGATCGCCGCGGTCCAGCCGTCGGCGTCGTAGGTTTCGCCCGACGCCGTCTCGGCTTCTTCCACCGGCATGCCCGGACAGCAGGGATTGTAGGTCGAGGCGATGCCGACGATCGGCTCGCGCATCAGCGGCGGCGCCGGATTGGCCGGCGCCGGGCGTAGCGCCGCGAGCACCGCCTGCAGCTTCGGCGTCGCGCCGGCACCGCGCCAAACATCGCGCAAAGCATCACGGCGCACGTCGCGCGCGGCGAGCCGGATCACCGGCGGCAGCTCGCCGTCCGACAGCGCGAGCATCGTAGCCCGCGGCGCATAAAGCGCGGAGCGCTCGGCTTTATTTTCCTTGCCGCATTGCGCGTTGGCGGGGCGCGTCGCGGCGACGTTGACGAAGATCGCCATCAACGGCGCGATGGCGGAGGCGATGGCGCCGTGGTCGCGGGCGGAGAGCCCAAGTCCGGAGCACGTTCCGGTCGATGACGAGTTTTGCTTTATCGGCATAAAACACTCCGACAAATGAAATCGCATCCGAGTCAAATTCTACGGCATTGCGCTTAAAGTCGGAGTAAAGTCCTACCGCAAAAAAATCGGCAAATTTTATGTAAAAGGCGTGCGGTGCGGGAACAAATGGACAGCGAGCTCGGTTAGCCTTCTGTGGCGGTGACGTTGCCGCCTAAACCAAATCTTCATCACGTTGACCCAGGTCAATGCGCGCCAAAGGCAGCCTCTTACGCTGCCTGATCCCTCTTTCCTCCTGAGAGGTGTCTCATGCACAAAATTCTGACAGCCCTCGCCGCCGCCGCGGCGCTGACGCTCGCCGTCGTGGCTGCGCCACAACAAGCCGCCGCGCAGCACGGACACTGGCACGGCGGATACTACGGCCATGGTGGCTACGGTTACGGCGGCGTTGCCGCAGGTGTTCTCGGCGGGTTTGCCGCCGGCGCCATCCTCGGCGGCATCGCCGCCAACCAAGGCTACTACTACGGGCCGGGCTACTACGACGGCTACTACTACGGCTCGGGCTACTATGGCGGGCCCGTGTACTACGGTCCGCCCGTCTACTACGCGCCGGGGCCTTATGCCTACGAGCACGGCCCTGTCCATGTCGCGCCGGCACCGCACTATAATGGCGGCGGCTGCTGGCACGACACCGACACTACCCGCGGCTACGGCTATTACGGCCCCTGCCGCTGAGTTGACGCGGCGATCATCGATTGAAAAACGCGAGGCCGCCCGGTGGGCGGCCTCTTGTCGTTACAGTGCGCCGTTACGGCACGCGAAGCGCGTGATCCCGAAAAGTGGGAACCGGTTTTCGGACAAGATCACGCGCAAAAGCGCGCAACCTCACGCCACGCAGACGTATTGCGAACCGCGCATGCCGAGCCGTTGCGCCGCGCCGCGCGCCAGATCGAGCCGGGCGCCCATGCGAAAGGCGATGCCCCACGGCCCGGTGTCGTTGATGCGTACGGTGACGGAACGGCCGTTGTCGGGATTGATCACGGTCAGCGTGGTGCCGAGCGGCCAGGTGCGCGCCGCCGCCGTGTTGCCGTTCGGGTCGAAGCGCTCGCCGCTGGCGGTGTGCCGGCCAGTCCAATACGAACTCGCCAGCACTTCCTGTCCGGCGCATTTGCCGGACGGCTTGACGTAGCGATGAACCGAGCCCCATCCCGCCGCGTTCGCCGCGGTGAGCGTGAGCAGGCTGGCGAGCAGCCCGATGCCGATGGTCTTCATTAAAATTGTCCCCGTCATGAATGGCTGTTGGCCTGCTGTAGGGACGGCTAAGATGGCGAGAACATGGCGTGGTCGGCGCGGGCGGTAGCGCGCTAGGCGGTTGGCCGCATTTTATTGAAATCGCGCAAAGCGCGGTAGTCTCGCGCGGCGAGCGCTCTTGTGCAAAAATATGTCATGCACGGGGCGATTCTGATCGGGCTCTTGGTCAGCATGGTGAACATCGCCGTGCACGCCACCATCATGGGGCCGGTGAGCTGGAGCGCGTATCGCATGCTGCGCGGCGCCCGGCGCGTCCACGCGCATGTCCGTCTCGTGCTGGTGATGATCGCGACGGTGACGGTGCTGATGGCGGCGCACCTCATCGAGATCGTCATCTGGGGGCTGTTCTACATCGCGCTCGACGTCGCCCCCAAGTCGGTCGACGCCTTCTACTTCGCCTTCGTCAACTACACCACGCTCGGCTACGGCGACATCGTGCCGGTCGAGTACTGGCGCGTGCTCGGCCCGTTCACGGCGATGAACGGCGTGCTGATGTTCGGCTGGTCGACGGCGGTGATCTTCGACGTCCTGCGCAAGGTCCAACCCGAGCGGCCGTGATAGGCGGTGCAGGGAAACCAATGTCGCCGCCGCGCATCGAAGGATGCGCGTCTTACCGCCACCAGCCCCGTTGTACTGGACGATAGTCGTCGCGCCGGGTTTGGGAGTTCCAACTACGCCCGA
The DNA here is from genome assembly GCA_963821785.1 of uncultured Alphaproteobacteria bacterium. Classification (GTDB taxonomy): domain Bacteria; phylum Pseudomonadota; class Alphaproteobacteria; order Rhizobiales; family Xanthobacteraceae; genus Pseudolabrys. The sequence goes on from CAWGFC010000004.1 coordinate 197,033, forward strand.
AAAACGGGAAGCCGTCGTCGCCCCAGCCGTTGCCGTTTGCAATGCGGTCGTCGGGCGTCACCTGGCGCGTGATAAAGCCGCCTTGCGGCTGATTGCTCAGCACCGCGACAAACTCGGTGCGGTAGTTGGTCTCCTTGCTCAGCGGCTCGTCCGAGACGATGATCGAGGATCGCGGCGCCGCCGTCGGCGCGATGCGATCCAGCACGTCCTGCGGGATGGTGATGCGGTCGAGCGCGTCTTTGGCGTCGTCGCCCTCGTCGATGCTGACGACGCTCCAGCGTAAGGCAGCGCCGTCGCGCGCCATTGCCGTGAACACATGCGTGCCGATCGGCCGGTCGGGATCGCGGATGGTGACCGGGACCTCGATCGACGCATCGAACACCTCGCCGCCGTCCGGCCACCGCTTGTGCGTGTTGCGCCGCACGTAAAGCTTCTGCGTGGCGCGGCTGATGTAGACCGAGACCGGCTCGAGCGCGAGCTTGGCCTCGGTTGCCGCCTTGACGGCGGCGGCCTTTTTGGTTTCGGCCGCCTTGGCGGCGTCCTTTGCGGCGGCGGCGGCGTCGCGTTTGGACGCCGCGTCGGCTTTTGCCGCGTCGAGCTGCGTCGTGAGTAGCCCGGCCTTGGCGGCGGCCTTCTGCTGGCGCTCCTCGGCCTGCGCCTTGGCTTTGTCGGTCTTGGCAGCGGCGAGCGCTCTGTCGGCGTGGGCAAGTTCGGCGTCGGCGCTCTTCTTAAGCTGCTCCAGTCTGCGCAGCGATGCCGCGAGCGATTTCGTCTCGCGCGCCGTTGTCACGGCGGCTTTCTTCGCCGCCTCCGCCGCCTTGACGGCCTCCGCGGCCTCAGCGGCAAGCGTCTCGGCGCGCGCCGGCGCGGCCGCGATGGCCTGCGCGTTCGGCACCAGCAGCGCCGGATGGGAAAACGCGACCGGGGCCGCGTCGTTCGGCGCGATGATCACCCGCATCCCGATCTCGGTCTTGTCGAACAGCTTCTCGGCAAAGCCGTAGGGCATCCTGATGCAGCCGTGCGAGGCCGCATAGCCGGGCAGCGGCCCGCCGTGCAGCGCGATGCCGTTCCAGGTGATGCGCTGCATGTTCGGCATCCAGGCATCGTCATACATGGTCGAGTGGTGGTCCTTGTCCTTCTCGATGAGGGCGAAGACGCCGGCCGGCGTCTCGCGGTCCTTGACGCCGGTCGACACCGGCGCGCGATAGATCCAGCCGTCGGCGTCGTAGAAAGTGACCTGCTGGGCCTTGATCGACACGATCGCCATGATCGGCTCGCCGGCCGTCCGCGCCGCCGTCTCCGCTTTGATTTGCGCGGCGCGCGCCTGTGGGACCGCGCCGGGGCTCAAGGCCGTCAGCGCGGCCATCGCCGCGAGCGTCGCCAGGGCGGCAGGCCGCCAACGGCGGACCGCCAAGGGGAATTGCGCCGTCGTCAATCGATGGATCATGCCAAACTCAGTTGGATTGCCCGGTTGGAATTCTCATGCGCGCTTCACGTCGAATCGCGTGCCGGATCGCAACTTCTGAATACGCCAATTCGTTCCGGGGGACTATCGGCCCGTTTCCAGCGCCAGCTCCATTCTCCGTTCGTCCCCGCGAAAGCGGGGACTCAGGGGCCACACATCCAGCGCCGAGTATTTAGCCCTGGGTTCCCGCTTGCGCGGGAACGAACGGATGGCGGCTCTACCGCCGCCCCGGCTTCTCCAGCGCATCGGCCACCGAGCGCGGCCGCCGGCCGCCGATCACCTGGGCGGTGCATTTCTTGTCGGCCCTGCAGGTGACGGTGCAATCGGTGCCCGGCTTGCCGGCGCAATCGGTGCCACAGCCGTAGATGTTGTCGCCCTGCGAGTATTTGCCGCCGGCCTTGTCGCAGGCGCTTTGCAGCGCCGCGGCGGGCGTCTTGGGCAACGTGATGTCGTTTGCCCACGATGGAGCGCCGGCAACGAGGGCGCCGGTGAGGACGATGAGGACGGTGAAATGTCGCACGGCAGCCTCCATGCTGCGCGTCGCCCCCGGGGCGATGATAGCGCAATTTGTTGAGCGTGGCGCAGTCTCTGGGCCGTTAACTCGCTCGGTTTGTAATAGCTTTACTACAAGAAACGGGGCAATCTGGTCTACGCTGTATCGGAGTATGCCAAAAATTTTCCGGCCGGAGTGGCGAAAAATAAAACTCTTGATCCTGCGCAAGGCCACGGTCATTTGCGAGGTGCCGAAGGTACAGGCTCGCCAAACTCAGACCTGCCCAAAATGATACGAATGCCACAGTGGGGATTGGGCCGCGTGTTAAATCGTCGACGGGGTGCAAGCACCCGGCGCACGCGAGGTCTGGCGTATGGTAGGACGCCATCGCAGAGAAATGTGTCGTCGCTCCGATGCCCAGCCATTTAGGCCAAGCACGTTGTACGGCCCATCGCGTTGGGATGTCGTCGACGCCCACCAGTACAGCGTTTGCGAGCGTGCCGATCTTGGGAATGGTTTCGCTGTCGTAGCGTGCGATTACCGGTCGGATTGAAAAACAGTCTGTAGCGTAACGAGAAAGCTCAACGGCCTTCGGGATTTCAAGCCGAGACCGGACGAAAAGCATGCCGCGATTCAAATTACTCAGCGCGGTCGTATCGTCTTCAATGATGCGGGCTGATCCATTTAGATTAGGAAGGCGCAGGAGTGCGTAGAGCGCACAGTTAGTAATTGCGCCTCCGCTAATAAAATCGACTCCATTCAGTTCGGAAACCTTGGCGCGGGTAAACGGTGAAAGGTTGATCATAACCTGCGCAGTTGGCGCATATTGCTCTGCAAACGACTGCGAATTTCGCGCCCATCGGCTCAGCCTTCGCATGCTAAATTTGAAAACCTCTGCCGCAGCGAGAGCTGCGGCGATCATTCCTCCCATGGGCCAATCTTCGTCAGGCCATTCGCGGCCTTTTTCAACGCGTGTAAGTCGAGCTTCCCATGCCATGCCGCGGATACGAAATGCGCGATCCGGATCATTAACCCCAGGAGTATCGCCAAATATAATTGTTAAGTCGGGACGCTTAGGCACCCCTAGTTCTATCGCAATTCCAGGCAACAAATCGCGACCGATAATTAGCAACTGCTCAAGCATTTCCCCGTTTGCCAGAGGTGGCTGTGGCCCGACCAGTAATGTACTTGGCGCGTCGAGATAGACACGATGCCCTGATCTGGCGAGCAGCAGCGCCAGCGTTACAAACGCGCTTTGAGCCGAATGCGATGCGATATTTTTGGTATCGGCAACGACGGCTACCGTGGTTTTGGTTAGTGCGGCTATGAGTTGCTTATCGGACGTCGACGCCAACAAGTCATCTCGCATAAGCAACAGCGTCCTATCGAGTGCTTCGCGGAGACTCATGTGATTTGCAGTCGTTGTTCACACGGGATTTCGCGCCAACTTCCGTCTTGCGCTATTTCGGTGAGATAGGCACCTTTAAAGCCAATCGGCCCCATAGCAAAATTTGGTATGACCAAGCTGAGAAATCCGGGCGTATGGATGATTGGATACGCGTCGTCTGTTGGCGAATGAAAGGCGCTGCCAGGATGTGTATGAACTTGGACTCGGACGCCTTGATCTGCAGAAGCTAGTTCGAGCCAAAATTTGTTCAGCCATCCGCTATCTAGTAGAAATCCATGCGCGTTCGCACTGTGCGACGGATGAACTACGCTGGTGATTAAATCCGGCGAAGGCCACGGACCAATCCATAGCGCCTGGCATTCACGGCGACCCTGTCCGCACCGACGCAAATGGTCGAAGGTGCGGGCAAGGAGGTCGCGGCTCACTCTGTACAGCACTTTAACCGCCCCGCACGGCGCTCGGGCGCAACAGCAGCTTTTCGCCGGGCTTGCCCGTTCATGCCGCCGCGGCGTTGAACCTGATGCGCCCGCCTTCCTTGGATTTGCCGCGCCGGGGCCGCACGGTGATGTCGATATCCTGATCGAAGGCCGTGAGCATGCGCATCAGCCGTTCGGCGGAATAGCCGCGATAGCGCCCGCGCATGACGTTCGACAGATCGGGCTGACCGATGCCGATGCGCTTCGCCGCCGCGGTCTGGGTGAGGTTGCGCGCCTTGATGAGCCGGCGCAGCGTCACCACGATTTGCGCTTTCAGGAGCAATTCCTCGGCATCGGGCAGCCCCAGGTCGGCGAAAATATTGCCGCTTCCGACCTCCATTTTTATGCGACGTTTTTTCATGGCTCTCAGCCTCCTGTCTTGAAGCGCACTTTGTAGTCCGCCTCGGCGGCCCGCAAACGCATCTTGATCGTCTCGATTTCCGACTTCGGCGTCGCGATGCCGGCCTTCGACTTTTTCTGAAAGGCCCGAAGCACATAAACGACACCCGCAAATCGCACGGTATAGACCGCCCGATAAGTGTTGCCGTCGAAGTCTTCAATGACTTCCAGCACGCCGCGGCCGCCGAAACCCTTTAGCGCCTTGGCAGAATCCGGTTCGCCGCCACATTGCGCTTCGTAGAGTGCGTATCCGAATTCTCCTTGGACATCCTCAGGCAGAGCTTTCAACTCTCGGCGGCTCGCACCGACGAATATGCACGGCTTTGGAGGAATTTTCCCGAGCATCGCGGCATAATTATGGTAATATCACCATAATTTGTCAAGGCGCGGAGGGCCTCACACCCTCTCCACAAAACTATCCACCACGCGCTTTTCGCCCGCCTTGTCGAACTTGATGGTCAGCTTGTTGCCGTCCACGGCGGTGACGTTGCCGTTGCCGAATTTCTGGTGAAACACGCGGTTGCCGACGGCGAAGGATGAAGCGGCGCCGGTGGATTTGGCGATCAGTTCGCCTTCGATGGTGAGAGGCTTGCGGGCAGGGGCCTTGGGCGGCTTCTTCGCCGGGGTTTCGGCAAATTCCTCGTCCTGATCGAACACGCCATCGGGCACGTAACGCGGCTTGCCGTCTTCGCTGAATCCCCCGCGGCCTTTGCGCTGCTGCGCGCGCTGCCAGCCCGGCGTGGTGTAGTTCGAGCCGAAGGAATTCATCTCGTCGAAACGCGAAGCGCCGTAGCCCGACATGCCGAAGCCGCCCGCGCCGCCCGCCGGCTCCTTCACCTCGACGTCCGCCTCCGGCAGTTCGTCGAGAAAGCGCGACGGCATGGTCGAGGTCCACATCCCGTGGATGCGCCGGTTGGTGGCGAAATAGATCTTGGCGCGCTTCCGCGCGCGCGTCAGGCCGACATGCGCCAGGCGGCGCTCCTCCTCGAGGCCGGCGCGGCCGCTCTCGTCCAATGAACGTTGATGCGGAAACAGGCCTTCCTCCCAGCCGGGCAGGAACACGGTGTCGAATTCCAGCCCCTTGGCCGAGTGCAGCGTCATGATGTTGACCGCCTGCTCGCCTTCGGCGCTGTCGCGGTCCATCACCAGCGAGATGTGCTCGAGGAAGCCGGCGAGATTCTCGAATTCCTCCATCGAGCGCACCAGCTCCTTGAGGTTTTCCAGGCGGCCGGCGGCGTCGGCGCTTTTGTCGGCCTGCCACATCGCCGTGTAGCCGGATTCGTCGAGCACGATTTCGGCCAGTTCCGTGTGCGGCATCGAATCCTTGCGCGCGCGCCAGCGCTCGAAACCCGCCATCAGCTCGCGCAAGGCGAGACGGGGCTTCGGCTTCATCTCGTCGGTCGCGGACATGACGCTGGCGGCTTCGGTCAGCGGGATGCGTTTTTTCCGCGCGTGGTCGTGCAGCATCTGCACGGTGGCGTCGCCCAGGCCCCGCTTGGGCACGTTGACGATGCGCTCGAAGGCCAGATCGTCGGCCGGCTGCGCGATGACGCGCAGGTAGGCGAGGGCATCGCGGATTTCGGCGCGCTCGTAGAAACGCGGCCCGCCGATGACGCGGTAGGGCAGGCCGAGCTGGATGAAGCGGTCTTCGAATTCGCGCATCTGGAACGAGGCGCGCACCAGGATGGCGATCTCGTCGAGCGGATGGTCGAGGCCTTGCTCGCGCGCGGCGCGCTGCAGCTGCTCGATCTCCTCGCCGATCGAGCGCGCTTCTTCCTCCGAGTCCCAGCCGCCGGTGACCTGCACCTTTTCGCCGGGCACGTCTTCGGTGCGCAGCGTTTTTCCCAGGCGCCCTTCGTTGTGGGCGATCAGATGGGACGCCGCCGCCAGAATATGTCCCGTGCTGCGATAATTTCTTTCGAGCCTAATCACCTTCGCGCCGGGGAAGTCATGATCGAAGCGCAGGATGTTATCGACCTCCGCTCCCCTCCATCCATAAATCGACTGGTCGTCATCGCCGACGCAGCAGATGTTTTTCTGCTCCCTCGCCACAGCAACAATTTCGTCATGGCCGGGCTTGTCCCGGCCATCCACGTCTTCGGTTAATTCGGGAAGACGTGGATCACCGGGACTCGGCGCTTCGCGCCGGCCCGATGATGACGGGGAAAGAGCGGTGCTCGGTGTACTCGGCTGCGCTAGCAACCGCAGCCACAGATACTGCGCGACGTTGGTGTCCTGATATTCGTCGACCAGGATGAATTTGAAGCGCTGCTGGTACTGGCGAAGAATGTCCGGAGAAGACCGGAACAGCCGGATGTTCTCCAGCAGAAGATCGCCGAAGTCCGCGGCGTTGAGCGTCTTCAGCCGCTCCTGATAGGCGAGGTAGAGTTTCTTGCCCTTGCCGTTGGCGAAGCTCGCCGCCTCGCCGGCCGGTACCTGGTCGGGCGTCAAGCCTCTGTTTTTCCAGCCGTCGAGGATCATGGCGAACACCCGGGCCGGCCATCTTTTTTCGTCGAGCTTCTCGGCTTCGAGGATTTGCTTGATGACGCGTATCTGATCGTCGACGTCCAGGATGGTGAAGTTGCTTTTCAGCCCGACCAGTTCGGCGTGGCGGCGCAAAATCTTGACGCCGATGGAGTGGAAGGTGCCCATCCACGGCATGCCTTCGACGACTTGGCCGACCATCTGGCCGACGCGCAGCTTCATCTCGCGCGCCGCCTTGTTGGTGAAGGTCACCGCCAGGATGTCGGACGGCCGGGCGCGGCCGAGATTGAGGATGTGCGCGATGCGCGTGGTCAGGACGCGCGTTTTTCCCGTGCCCGCGCCGGCCAGCACCAGCACGGGGCCGTCCAGCGTCTCGACCGCTTCTTTTTGTTCGGGGTTCAAATCGGCCAGATAGGCCGCGCCGCGCGCACCGAGCGCCCGCGCGGCGATGCCGCCGGGAACGGGCGTGGGGGTCGGATCGGCGCTGCGATTGGGCTCAGCCATGTGATTCTTTCAGCCCGAAGATGGCACTCGCGGGTGGCAATTTCGAGGGGCGACGGGCCCCTTGTCGCGTCTGTCCCGCCGCTTTAGCGTTGTTTTTCCGAAGAAAAATGCAATTCAGGGAGGAATTCCGTGCGACTGAAGGACAAAGTGGCGCTCGTCACCGGGGCGGGGCGCGGCATCGGTCGCGACATTGCAGTCGCCTACGCGCGCGAGGGCGCCCGCGTCGTAATCAACGACGTCGACCCGGCGACCGCGGCGGCCACCGCCAAGGACGTTGGTGGTCTTGGTGTCGTCGCCGACGTCGCCAAGTCGGCCGACGTGCAGCGGCTGGTCGACGCCACCATGGCCGAGTTTGGACGTATCGATATTGTCGTGAATAACGCAATGAAAATTGTCCCGGGCAAACTCGAGGCGTTGCCGGAAGCCGCCTGGGACACCACCATGAACATCGGCCTCAAGGGTGCGTTCCTCGTCAGCCAAGCCTGCGCGCGTCATATGATCGCGCAAAAGTCCGGCTGCATCGTCAACATTGCCTCCATCGCCGGGCTGTTCCCCTACAACTGGGCCGGCGCCTATTCGGTGGTGAAGGCCGGCCTCATCATGCTGACCAAGTTGCAGGCGATGGAGTGGGCGCCCTACGGCATCCGCGCCAACGCCATCACGCCCGGCTACATCCGCACGCCCGGCACCGAGGCGATGTATGTCGATGCGGAAATCTACGAGGGCCGCCGCAAGGGCGTGCCGATGGGCCGCGTCGGCTCGGGCGAGGACATCGCGGGACCGGCGGTGTTTCTGGCGAGCGAGGACGCGCGCTACACGACCGGCAGCGTGCTCGGCGCCGACGGCGGCCAGGCGGTCGGCTATTTCCTGAGTGTGCCGGGAAGAAGGTTTTCGGGCGGGAGGATGGATTAGATCGTGAAGGCGTGAGTAGGTTGCGCACGAACTTCACATACTTCAGTTCGCGAATTTTGATTTCGGATTCGCCCGTTTCGAAAAACGCGCCGCCGATTAGGTATAAATACGTAGCCGCAGCTAATTACCGCGATCGCTGAAAGTTTTTCGGTTTATGCCGCAGCTTGACAGCAGGCCGGTGCCGATCATCGCACGCATTTTAAATTGGCTTATTAATCGGCAATGTGAATTTAGGTCCTCTGGTAATTAAGTACTTTGGCAATGTCTCTGCATTATTGTTTCGGACTTGAAATCCGCAGCCAAATGCGACCGCGAGAAGCGGGCGCTCATCAATGAGCCACATCATCTCTCAAGTCACCGCGGCTCCAGCCGCCATTCCCTCCCGTCCCGAGGACATCGGCGCCGCAGGCGCCGTGAATGCCGCGGCACGAACAGAATTCATCAGCTTCGCCATCGGCGACGACCAGTACGGCGTCGACATCATGGCTGTGCGCGAAATCAAGGGCTGGTCGAACGTCACCCATTTGCCGAAGCAGCCGGACTACGTGCGCGGCGTGCTCAATCTACGCGGCGTGATGGTGCCGATCGTCGACTTGCGCTGCCGCTTCGGCGAGGGGCTGACCGAGACCACGCCGCTGCACATCGTGATCATCGTGCAGATCGACGGCGATCAGGTCGGCCTGATCGGCGACCGCGTGCTCGACATCGTGTCCGTCGATGCGTCCCAAATTCAGCAGGTACCGCGCACCGCACAAGGGGCGACCGCGGACTTCCTGGCCGGCCTGGTGACGCACGACAACACCATGATCGCGCTGATTGATCTGCCGAATCTGTTGGCTGACGCCAAAGATATCGCCGCGTGATGTGGCCCGCGATGCAGCGAGTTTCGTTATTCGAGTTCGATTCAAATGAGGCGACTGAAATATCGCGGACGTTCATTCGTGTGGCACGAGCGATCACGTTGCGCGCGTGGACCTGTGAGCAAGACTGAATGAAGTGGTAAGCCTGGGCCTAGCCGGGAAGGAATGACCAATGATTGCTCTGTGGAAGAATCTTAAACTGCAGGCCAAGTTCGCGCTAATTATCGGCGTCGGCATCCTAACGCTCGCAGCATCGACTGTAGTCGTTATCGGCTACCTCGAGTATTCGAATATCGAACAGAAGCTGCAGACCTTCTCGGAGAGAGAGCTGAGCTCACTGAATTCGCTGGTCGATAGTGCAATGCGGGCGCGACTGAATGATCCACAGGACGTCGCCATCAAGGTATTCAACACGTGGTTTGAAAGCCGCAACAAGGACTATGACGGCAAGCTTTGGAGTGTCTGGGGCCCAAAGACGGCGGCCTATATGGCGCAAACGGCTCCCAAGGAACCAGCAAAGACGGCGCGCGATGCTGTCGACGAGGAGGCATTGCGCACGGGCAGGCCGGTTGGCCGTTTCGTTGGCGACACCTATCGATACAGTATCCCTATCGTGTGGGGCGTTTCGACGGTCACCAAGCAGGAGGTCTGTGCCGGATGCCATGTGTCGGCTATCGGCGAGAGCGGTGGCAGCGTGGTGAACGTGTTTTCGAGCAGCGTGCCGACGACCAAAGACTTTGCCGCACTACGACAACATATCTTGTTGCTGGTGGCCGGCGTGCTGGCGGGACTCCTGCTTATGCTGTTGGCGATCTGGTCTATATTCGGCCGCGTCGTTGCCCACCCGATCCACAAGATTGCGACGGTTCTGACCGATCTTACCAATGACCGTGTCGTTGACGTGCCGTTTGGGAACCGCGGGGACGAAGTGGGCGAAATCGCCAGGGCTACCGAGGTGTTCAAGCATTCGGTCGCCGAGAAGGTCATTAATCTCCGGGTGCGCTCGGCGCTCGACGTAGTCAGCGCGAACGTGATGTTGGCCGACGGCGACTACAACATCTTGTATATGAACACAACCATGCAGGACATGTTGCGTGAGGCCGAACCCGAACTGCGCAAGGTTCTGCCGGCGTTCGACGCGGGCACGCTGATCGGCGCCAGCATGGATGGGTTCCACAAGAACCCGGCCCATCAACGGCGAATTCTGGATTCGCTGACGGGCATGCATGAAACTCACATCACGGTCGGCAGCCAGAAGTTCCACCTTGTCGCCACACCGGTCATCGACCAGCACGGCAAACGCGCCGGTACGGTGGTGGAATGGGAGAATGAGACAGTCGAGAAGGCGATCGAAGGCGAAATCGGCGGTATTGCCGAAGCCGCGGTCGGTGGCGATTTCTCCAAGCGCATCCCGCTCGAAGGCAAGAAGGACTTCATGCTCAACCTTGCCAAGACGATGAACTCGCTTTGCGACAATATCGCGGGCGTGGTCGAAGACTTGGTGAGAATGTTTGGCGCGCTCGCCGGCGGCGATCTCACGCAACGCATTACCGCCGACTACCGGGGCAATTTCGCGGTCCTGAAGGACAATGCCAACAAAACCGCCGAGCGGATCGGCGCTACCATTGCCGAAATCAAAGCCTCGGCGGCCGAAGTCACCAACGCCTCGGCGGAAATATCGACCAGCACCACCGATCTGTCACAGCGGACCGAGGAACAGGCAGCAAGCCTGGAACAGACTTCCGCCTCGATGGAGGAAATCGCCAGCACGGTGAAGAAAAACGCCGAGAACGCCCAGCAGGCCAATGCGTCGGCCAGCACCACGCGCGACGTTGCTGACCGCGGCGGTCAGGTGGTCGCCAAGGCTGTCGACGCCATGGCCAAGATCGAGGACTCCTCGCGCAAGATCTCCGACATCATCGGCGTCATCGATGAGATCGCAAGGCAGACCAACCTGCTCGCTTTGAACGCGGCGGTGGAAGCCGCACGCGCGGGCGAAGCCGGCCGCGGGTTTGCGGTCGTGGCATCGGAAGTGCGCAGTCTTGCCCAGCGATCATCGCAGGCGGCGAAAGACATCAAGGACCTGATCACCAACTCGAACGATCAGGTCAAAGATGGCGTCGAACTCGTGAACCGCGCGGGAGCCTCGCTCACCGAGATCGTCGATTCGATCAAGAAGGTGGCCGACATCGTCGCCGACATCGCCAATGCCAGCAACGAACAGGCGAGCGGGATCGAGCAGGTCAACAAGGCGCTGACCCAGATGGACGAGGTGACGCAGCAGAACTCTGCCCTGGTCGAGGAGAATGCCGCCACCGCCAAGACGCTGGAGCACCAGGCTAAAGCGATGGACGAGCGCGTCGCCTTCTTCCAGATCGACCATGCCATCGCCGTCGACCAGCCGCCACAAGTCGCGGCAGCCAAACGTCCGGCGCACCCGCCGCCCAGCCGAGGTCCGACAGCAAAACAGAAATCGGCCGCAGCGCCCAAGCGCGCCGCCGCCAGCGGCCGCGGCCCGGTCGGGCAGATGCAGTCTGCTCTCGCCACCGCCGTCAACGGGGATGCGAACTGGAAAGAGTTCTAGCCTGGCGCATCGTCAAGTTGGCGACGCGTTGACTGGGGACGACGGCTTGCGCCTCGGACTTTGTCGGCAATTTACTTCGATTTGACAGGGCAGAGCGGAAACGCTCTGCCTTATCATTGGGGATCGGCCGTCGAGGAGGCGCGCGCCCCGCGCCCTATGCTCAGTTGAATTTCATGCCGGATCGCCGACACGGCACACAGATCGCCACATCGATGTCCGATTTCAAACCGGCAGTGAAAAAAACCGGCGGCCGCGTCAGCGCGCGTCTTCGGCAATATGCTCCACCAGATCGACGATCCGGCGACGCAGTTTGCTGTTCTTGATGCGCATGAACGCCTTGGTCAACGTGAGACCATCGGACGTGGCGAGGAAGTCCGACACATAGCCCGGCGAAGGCGCTTCGCCCATGCCGCTGGAATGGTTCGTGCGCGGCCCGCCCTCGAAGAAAAACGAAACCGGAACCTGCAGGATGCTGGAAATATGCTGCAGGCGGCTGGCACCGATGCGGTTGGTGCCCTTCTCGTATTTCTGCACTTGCTGGAACGTCAGGCCGAGGGCGTCGCCAAGCTTCTCCTGGCTCATGCTCAGCATCATCCGCCGCATGCGGACGCGTGCGCCAACATGCTTATCGGTCGGATCGGGAACTTTCTTTGCGATCATTGGGGTTTTTTCTCTGCCAGGGGTCAACTTGTTCAAGTGGGGGGTGGCGCTAGCCATCCGGCGGGTCTTGTCCTAAATTGCCGCAACGTGAGGTTGTCGTGACGGTATTGCGATATGGCCGAGTCCCGGTTGCGACAGCCGTACCAACACTCTGTCTGGTTGTCCTTAGCTGTCGCGCTGCCGGTCTGTCATTAAAGTGTAACAGCCGATTTATTAGACGGTATCGAACAGTGAAACGCGGGCACCGAGTGCCGAACGCGGCATAAAACGATGGCCAATACGGAACTTCGCCTGTACCGGTATTTTGTGACGTTGTGCGAGGAGGAAAACTTTTCGCGCGCCGCCGAACGGCTAGCGATCACCCCGCCGACGCTGACGCACCAGATCCAAAAACTCGAAAAAGAACTCAACGTCCGGCTGCTGAACCGCAAAACCAAGAAGAAGCTTCAGCTCACGGAGGCGGGTGTCCGGTTCCTCGAAGGCGCGCGCGACGTCCTGCATTGGGCCGACGAAGCGGAAAAGACCGCCCGCAAGGCCGCGCGCGGAGAAATCGGCCGGCTCGAAATCGGCTACATGATCACCACGGCCTATTCCGGCCTGGTCCAACGCTTCATCAAGAATTTTCTGAATAAGTATCCCGGCATTGACATCACCCTGCATCAGGTATCGACCGTAAACTTGGTCAGCGGGATATTGTCGAACGATCTCGATGTTGGTTTTGCGCGCCTGCTCAAGCAGTACCCCACCGGCCTGAGCGGATTTCCGTTTTATCGCGCGCCCGTCATTCTCGCGCTGCCAAGCAATCATCCGCTCGCGCGCAAAAGCGGCGCCATCGACGCGAAGGCTCTCGCCGTCGAGGCCTTCGTCAGCACCTCGGTCGGCAACGATTTTGCCTTCACCCGCCACGTCGAGGCGATCGCAAGCCTGGGCGGGTTCGTGCCTAAGATAGCCAAGCGCGCGGAAGACCTGACGACCGTGTTGACCTATGTCTCACTCGGCTACGGAATTGCGGCGGTGTCGCAGGACATGTCGAATTGCCATGTTCCCAATGTAACGTTCAAGAAACTCGCCGCCAAAGCCGTGCCCGACGTGGTGTTCTCGTTCATGCACCGAACCAACGAAACCGCGCCCGCGGTCAAGGTGCTTATCGGGGCGATGCGCGAGCTGGCTTTGAAGAACGTGGTATTGCGCAGCAATTGAAACGATTGCGGGCGCTTGGACAATGGGAGAACCCTCATGCGCAAGCATCTGCTGCTGGGATTGATCACGGTTTTTGCCGCGCATGGCGCCGCCGTCGCGCAGCAATGGCCCGCGAAAGAGCCGATCCATGTCATTATCACCAACACCCCGGGCAGTGCGCTCGACGTCACCGCGCGCATCGTGTTCGAGCAGGTAGGACGTCAGATCGGGCAAACTATCGTCGCCGAGAATAAGCCGGGGGCAGCGAACGTCATCGGCATCGCGGCGGTCGCGAACGCTTCCCCCGACGGCTACACCGTGCTGGTCACCACCTCGGGTATCGCCATCGCGCCCTTTACGCACAAGACGCTGCCCTACGACACGCTGCGCGACCTGCGCGCGGTGATGCCGCTCGGCAATCTGACCAATGTCATGATCGTGCCGGCCGGCCGTTTCAGATCGCTCAAGGATCTGGTCGAGAAGGCGAAGGCAAAGCCGGGCGCGCTGCTCTATGCCTCGATCGGCCCCGGCAGCACCGGCAATCTGACCGCGGAGCGGCTGGGCTTAAGCGCCGGCTTCAAGGCGACGCAAGTGCCGTTCAAGGGCACCGCCGACGGCGTCGCCGATCTCGCGGCCGGGCGCGTCGACTTTTTCTTTACGCCGATCACCGCTGCGCTTGGCCTCATCCGCGAGCACAAAGTCGAGGCGCTGGCCATCGGCAGTTCCGGCCGCTCCTCGCTGATGCCCGAGCTTCCAACAACGGTGGAAGCGGGCTATCCGAATTCCGATTACAATTTCTGGATTGGCGTCTTTGTCCCGGCGGCGACGCCGCAGCCGATCGTCGCGCGCCTGCACGACGAAATCCGCAAAGCCCTGCAGGTGCCGGAGGTCAAATCCCGTCTCGCCAAGTTCGGCGCCGAGCCGATGGACATGACGCTCGAGCAGTTCGAAGCCTATTTCAAAAATGAACTGACGATCAACGAGAAGCTGGTGAAGGCCGCCGGGATCAAGCCGCAGTGAGCTGATTGCTCAGCCGGCGCGGGTCAGAAAATCGCCGAGCAGGCGGTTGAAGGTTTCGGCCTGTTCCAGGTTCACGTAGTGGCCGCAATTGTCGATGCAGTGATACTCCGCGCGCGGCAGCGCGCGCGCGACGCGTTCGCAATCGCCCGCCTTCGCGATCGGGTCGTCGCGGCCGGCGAGCACAAGCGCCGGCACCGTGACGGCAGCGAGTGAGTCGAAAATATTCGATTCCGTCATCGCGCCGTAGGCCTGCAGATAGCCCTCAGTCGTCGCCGAGCCGGCAAGATCGACCACTTTCGCCACCAGCGCGGCCCCGCCGCCTTTCACATATGTCGTGTTGCGCTGCTCCGCGAATTTGCGCTGGCCGAGGTTTTCGAGCTCCGACCGGCGTACCGCGCGTAACCGCGCGCGCTCTTGGCTGTCGAGATGGCCCATGCCGGTGACGCCGCAGGCGAACACCATGGCGCCGATGCGGCCCGGGTTCGACCGCGCGAGATCGGCGAGAATGATCGTGCCGTAGGAGGTGCCGACGCCGACTGCGCGTTCGATGCCGAGCGCATTCATGAAACGCTGCGCCAGGGTGCTGAAATCGCGTGTCGTCGCCAACGGCATCAATTCGGAAATGCCGAAGCCAGGCATGTCCCAGGCGACGACGCGATGGCCGTTCGAAAACGTGGCGATCTGCGGCTCCCAGGACGCCGAATTTCCGCCGAGCCCGTGCACGAACAGAATCGGCGGCCCGCTGCCGGCTTCGCGGTAGGCGAGCCGCCGCCCATCGATGGTCAAGTATTTTGCTGGAGCCGACATCTTAGTGCGGCTTGTACTCCTCGCGCTTGCTGTTCGCGATCTTGATCAGCGTCTCGGCCGCCTTGCGGTCCTCCTTCAGGAACGCGGCGAAACCGGCCGGCGACGTCGGCGCCGGTACCACCGCCTGCTGGTAGAGGAAGGCGGTGAATTTCGGGTCGCTGAACACCTTGACGAAGGCGGCGTTGACCTTGTCGACCAGCGCCGGTAGCGTGCCCTTCGGCATCGCTAGCCCCCACCAGCCTTGGCCGGGATAGCCGCCGAGCCCGGCCTCGGCCATGGTCGGCACGTCCGGCAGCAGCGCCGAGCGCTTGTCGGCCGACACGGCAATCGCCTTGACCTTGCCGGCTCTGACCAGGCCGAGGAAGTTGCCGATGCCGAAGCGGGTGAGCTGCACCTGATTGCCGGCAAGCGCCTGTGCCGCTGGTCCGCCGCCTTTGTAGGGAACGCCGACGATCTTGGTGCCCCACTGGTTGTTCAGCCAGCGCAGATAGAGGTCGGGAAACGAGCCTTCGCCGAGCGTGGCGTAATTGAGCTTGTCGGACTTTTTCTGGGCCATCGCCTTGAGCTCGGCGACCGAGTTCACGCCGAGTTCGGTCGAGACGAACAGGCCTTCGTTGAGGAAGAACAGCCGGGTGACCGGCACCAGGTCGCGTTCTGGATCGTAGGGCAGGTGATCGAACAGCAGCGGGTTGTAGGACATCGTGCTGTGATAGATCACGCACAGCGTGTAGCCGTCGGGCGCCGCCTGCGCGCAGGCCTGCGCCGCGACGATGCCGCTGGCGCCGCCGCGGTTTTCGATCACCAGCGGCTGTCCGCCGAAGAGCGGCGTCAACTCGATCGCGGCCTGGCGCATGATGACGTCGGTCACGCTGCCGGCGGCGATCGAGACGATCAGGCGGATCGGCCGGTCCGGATAGGTTTCTGCCCGCGCCGACGTCACGCTGAAGCCGAGCAGCAAGCCGAAGACGATGCGTCCAATTTTTCTCATGACGTTTTCCTTCCCTGACTTTCCGTTCTTATAATTTTCCTTCGAACGCCGCGGTTGCGAAGTCGTCAATCATATTGAAACACTGCCGTGCGGCGCCGGCGTCGTAGCAAGCGATCCCCGGCACATTGGATTCGGGCTCACAGAATGAGTGCAGCAGACCGCCGAAAACGAGCATCTGCCATTTGGCGCCGGCGGCTTCCATTTCGGTCTCGAAGGCGTCGCGGTCCTTCTTCGGTACCACTGGGTCTTTCGAGCCATGCAGTACGCAGACCGCGGCCTTGATGCCGCCGGGCTTGGCCGGCAGCGGCGTCAGCAGGTCGCCGTGCAGGCAGATGACGGCCTTGATGTCCGCGCCTGTGCGCGCGAGCTCCAGCACATTGCCGCCGCCGAAGCAGAAGCCGATGGCCGCCTGCCGCGTGAGGTCGCCGATCTTGCGCTTGTCGCTTTCCGCACGTAGCGCATCGAGCGCTGCCGTGATGCGGCGGCGGCGTTCGGCCGCATCCGCACGCAGCCCATTGGCCAACTCGGCCAATTCGGGCGGACCGGCCGAGATCTTGCCGCCGCCATACATGTCGGCAACGAAGGCGACGTATTTGCTGCCGGCGATTGTCGCCGCGCGTTTGATGGCGTCGTCGGTGACGCCGAGCCAGTTCGGCGAGATCAGCAGCAGCGGCCGGCGTGCGTTGACCTTGCCGTCGTAGACCAGCGCGCCGTTGCAGGCGATATTGCCCGCCCGATATTCGATCCGCTCGACCGCCACGGTTCCCCCTAATGCATTATTCATTCAGTCGAGGATCACTTCCCCGATCGACCCGGCATCGTATTGCGTGAAATAGAGCCGGCCGTTCGACAGCGCCGCAATGCAGCGCGCGCCGCTTGAAGGCGTCGGGATGTCGTATTCGCCGATCAGCGTGCCGTTCGGCGCCATGTGGCCGATCTTGTTGGCGAAGTTCTCGGTGCACCACAGATTGCCGTCCGGACCGACCGTCACGCCGCGCAGGGACGCGTTCGGCGTGGGGAATTTGAATTCGGCGAACGTGCCGTCGCGCGAAAGGCGGCCGAGCGCGTTGGCGCCGGTCTCGACGAACCAGATGTTGCCGTCGGGATGCGTCACCATGGCGCGCGGCTGCGGGTCGTCGCCGGGGATCGGAAATTCGCTCACCGCGCCGTCGGTCGTGATGCGGCCGACCCGATTGGCGGCGGCCTCGCTGAACCAGAGCGCGCCGTCGCGCACGACAATCGACAAAGGTTTGCTGCCGGGCAAGATGCCGGTTTTGAATTCCGTGATCTTTCCCGCGGGTGTTATGCGGCCGATCTGGCCGGCCTCGGTTTCCGAGAACCAGATGTTGCCGTCGGGGCCGAGCGCGATGCCGTCGGGGCCGGCGTTTGCGGTCGGCACCGCAAATTCGTCGAGCGCACCAGCGGGCGTCACGCGGCCGATCTTGTTGGCCTTCTTCTGTGCGAACCACAGATTGCCGTCGCCGCCGAGCGTGATGCCGATCGGCGTTGCGCCGGGAGTCGGCAAGGAAAATTCTTTGAAGGCGCGCTCACGCGGATCGAAGCAGCCGATCTTGGCCGCGCCGCTCTCGCAGAACCACAGATTGCCGTCCGGTCCCTCGACGCAGATATAGGGTGCGCTATTGACGCTCGGGATTTTGTACTCGCGGATGCGCACGGAGTTCTCGGCGCGGCGCGCTGTCGAAGGTTCGGCGTTGGCTGACATGTCGGCTCCGTACCGCGATCCGATACAGCCGTATCGCGTCGTGAATGCTATCGCCGCGTCGCTGGCGGAGGCAAGCGGTCAGCGCTTGTCCGGCATCCGGACGCTGCGGCCGGCGCCATCGGGCCGTGGCAGCCCCGCATGGGCCGTCTTCATGCGGTCGAGCAGGCGCAGAACGCTGTCATGAAACGGCGCGACTTTCTTGCTTGTCATGTCGACGCTCAAGGTCATGTTTTCCGAGGTGGCCGAGCCCCAGTTTTCGGTGGCGTGCCTGAGCTCTTCGAACAGATGAATGCGTTTGGCATCATAATCGAGCAATTGCACGACGATGCGCACCGGGTCTTCCAGCTTCAGCTCGCGCAAGTATCGGACATGCGCTTCGACCACCATGGTCGAATGCTTGGTGCGTTCGAGATAAGAAGGCCCGAGGCCGATGAGTTCGTAGACCTCGTCCACCGCGCGGTCGAACAGCACATTGTAATAGGCCACGTTGAGATGGCCGTTATAATCGATCCATTGTGGCTCGAGCCGCATCACCGAGGAGACGAACGGCGCGGCGAAAACCGGTTCGGTCGTCATGCGCTGATCGGATAAACCGCTTTTTCGCCGCTGAGCACGCGCGCGACGTCGGCGGCGCATTTTGTCTGCAGTTCCTCGAGCGCCTCGATCGAATAGAAGCCGGTGTGCGGCGTGATAATGACATTGTCGCGGCCAAGCAAGGGAGAGTCCTTGGCCAGCGGCTCGGTCGTCACCACGTCGAGCGCGGCGCCGCCGACCTGGCCGGCATCGAGCGCGGCGATCAGCGCCGGCTCGTCGATCAGCGGCCCGCGCGCGGTATTCACGATGTAGACGCCGTTCTTGACCTTACCGAAGGCGTCGGCATTCAGCATGCCGCGCGTCGCCGGCAGCAGCGGCGCATGCACGGAGATGTAGTCGGATGTCTTGAGCAGCGTGTCGAAGTCGACGCCTTCGACCTTGAGGGCCTTGAACTGTTCCGCCTTCACGAACGGATCGTAAGCGATCACCTTCATGCCGAAGGCCTGCGCTTTCGGCACCACCAGGCGCGGGATATGGCCGAAACCGACGAGGCCGAGCACCGTTCCCTCGAGGCGCCGGATCGGCACCACCGCCGGCATTTCCCAACGGCCTGCCTGCACCAGTTTGTTGGACAGCGGGATCTTGCGGATCAGCGCCAGCAGCAGCGCCATGGCGTGATCGGAGACCTCGCGGATGCAATAGTCCGGCACGTAATTGACGGCGATGCCTTTCTCCTTGGCGGTCGGCAGGTCGATATTGTCGACGCCGAGACCGAAGCGGCCGATCGCCTTGCACTTGGTGAGTTGGGTCAGGAGGTCGCGCGTGAGCTTGGCATAGGTCACGAGAATGGCGTCGGCATCCTTGGCGACCGCCAGGATGTCATCGGCACCGGCGCTTTTCGATATGCGGAACGTCGGATTGAGCCGAGCGAGCGCTGCCTTGGCTGGGTCGAGCGAGGGAAACACGCTATCGGTAACAGCGATAACAGGGCCGGCCATGGGGGAAGCTCCAATAGGGTAGGGCAGGATGCGGCGGAAACTACGCCAGCGGGGTTGCCCAGTCTATTGCCGACCAAAGCGAGCAAATTGATACGTATCAACGGCTTGGGCCCCATTAACCAAAAATTAACGATAGTTGCCCGCCCCGGGTCTCCTTGGCTATTCTTGCAAAAAAGCCAAGGGAGGCGGCACCATGATCGGACGTTTGGCGCGAGGAGCCTATATGCTCATTGTCGCGGGAATGGTCGTGGCCTGGGCCGTGTCTCCGGGAAAAAGCAGCCCGGTCGCGCCGCCGACCAGTCAGCCGGTCGTATATTGGTGGTGCTGACCCGCGCTTGACCCTGTCCGCCATCCCCGCCACGTTCGCCGCCAAGAGCGGGGTTCTGATCGGATGGCCGGCACGGCGGAAATTCTTAAATCACATGGGCTATCGCGCGATGCGTCCGCGATTGCTGCGGCGATTGCCACGCTGACGGCGGCGTTCGGCAACCGCGTCGTCACGTCGCAGGCGGTGCGCGAGCAGCACGGCAACACGCTCACTTGGGTTCCCAATCAGCCGCCCGATGCGGTGGTCTTTCCGCAGACCACCGGCGACGTGCAGAAGATTGTGCGCATCTGCGCCAGCCACGGGGTGCCGGTCATCCCGTTTGGCGTCGGCACCTCGCTCGAGGGCCACGTCAACGCGCCGGCTGGCGGCGTATCGATCGACTTCCGCGACATGAACAAGATGCTGGCCGTCCACGCCGAGGATCTCGATTGCGTGGTCGAGCCCGGCATCACCCGCAAGGCGCTCAACGAGCAGCTGCGCGACCAGGGTCTGTTCTTTCCCATCGATCCGGGCGCCGACGCGTCGCTCGGCGGCATGGCGGCGACGCGCTGCTCGGGCACCAACGCGGTGCGCTACGGCACGATGAAAGACAACGTGCTGGCGATGAAGGTGGTGATGCCCGACGGCGAGCTGATGACCACCTCGCGCCGCGCCAAGAAGTCGTCGGCCGGCTACGATCTCACCCGGCTGATAATCGGTTCGGAAGGCACGCTCGGCGTCATCACCGAGCTGACGCTCAAATTGTCCGGCATTCCGGAAGCGATCGCCTCCGGCGTCTGCCCATTCCCTTCCGTCGACGCCGCCTGCAAGGCGACCATTCTCACCATCCAGCACGGCATCCCGGTTGCGCGCATCGAATTGCTCGACGCCTTGCAGATCAAGGCGGTCAACGCCTACTCGAAACTGTCGCTGCCGGAGGTGCCGACGCTGTTCGTCGAATTCCACGGCAGCGACGCCGGCGTCGCCGAACAGTCGCAGCGTTTCGGCGACATCGTCGCGGAACTCGGCGGCGGCCCGTTCGACTGGGCGACCAAACCGGAGGACCGCACCCGGCTCTGGCAGGCGCGCCATGACGGTTATTGGGCGGCGCGTCATCTGCGCCCCGGCGCGCAGGCTTTTGCCACCGACGTCTGTGTGCCGATCTCGCGGCTCGCCGAATGCGTCACCGCCAGCCAGCGCGCCATCGCCGAACTCAATCTGGTGGCGCCGATCCTCGGCCATGTCGGCGACGGCAATTTCCACCTGTCGCTGCTGGTCGACATGGCCGATGCCGACGAGGTCAGGCGCGCCGGCATCCTGATGGAGCGCGTCGTCGAACTGGCGTTGTCGATGGACGGCACCTGTACCGGCGAACACGGCGTGGGCCAGGGCAAGATGAAATATCTCCTGGCCGAGCACGGCGCGCCGGCGCTCACCGCCATGGCGGCGATCAAGCGCGCGCTCGACCCGCGGAATATCATGAATCCGGGCAAGATCGTCGCGCTCGACTGACGGCCTTAACCGCCGTTCCGGAAGGCGCGAAGCGCAATTCTGGCCGACATAGAATTGCCGCCAAAAATCGGCAGAAATGGCGTACATTTCACATCGTTGAACCTAGAGCGTGCCATAGGCGCGCAGGGAACCGCGTTGGAGTAATCGTTGCAGAATACCCTGCTCGGATTGGCAATCGCGATCATTCTGGCGCTGGTTGCGGCGTTGGTCGGTCCGTTGCTGATCGATTGGGGCACCCACCGCTCGCTGTTCGAGGCGGAAGCAAGTCGGCTGATCGGCGTCGAGGTACGCGTCACCGGTCCGATCGAGGCGCGGTTGTTGCCGACGCCCTCGCTCACGCTGCACGACATCGAGATCGGCGACAGCAGCAAGGAGAAGGTTCGCGCGCGCCTGCTCGGCTTCGAATTCGCGCTCGGTCCGCTGATGCGCGGCGAATGGCGGGCGTCGGAGGTACACCTCGTCGGCCCGAAGTTGAGCCTCGGGCTCGACGCGTCGGGGCAGGTGAAGGCTCCGATCCTGGCGATCAAATTCAACGCGGACAACCTGTCGATCGACCGTCTGAGCGTCGAGGACGGCACGGTGAGCCTCAGCGACACAGCGAACGGTGCCCGTGCCACGCTGCAAGGACTTTGGTTCAACGGCGAGGCGCGCTCGCTGCTCGGCCCGTTCAAGGGCGAAGGCGCGGCCACCGTTGGCGGCGAGCTTTATCCGTTTCGGATCGCGACCGGCCGCTACACCGAGGATGGCGCGCTCAAACTGCGCGTCAATGTCGATCCGGTCAGCCGGCCGCTCAGCATCGTCGCTGATGGCATGCTGACGCTAGCCGGCGCCAAGCCGAAATTCGACGGCACGCTGGTTCTGACGCGGCCGGTCGAGATCGCAGCGCAATCGGGCGAGACCGTGAGCCAGCCCTGGCGGCTGAGCGGCAATATCAAGGTCAGCGCAGCCTCGGCGCTGATGCAGCAGTTCGAATTCCAGTACGGGTCCGAGGACCAGGGGATCAAGCTCACCGGCGTCGCCGATTTCCAGTTCGGCAAGCGCCCGCGCTTCGACGGTGTGCTGTCGGGCCGCCAAATCGATCTTGACCGCGCGCTCGCCGCCGCCGCCGGCACCCGGCCGCCGCCGGCCGCGGCCATCCGCAGAATCGCGCAATTGGCGGGCGGCGCTTTCCGTCCCGCTATTCCGATCCAGATCGGCATCGGCATCGACCAAGTCACGCTCGGTGGCAACAGCGTCGCCAATCTGCGCGGCGATATCAGCACCGACGCCGGCGGATGGAATCTGGACCGCTTCGAGTTTCGGGCACCCGGCTTTACGCAGGTGAAGTTGAGCGGACACCTCGCCGTCAAAGGCGACGGTGTCAGCTTCACCGGGCCGGCCGAAATCGAAGCCGGCAATCCGAAGCTGCTGGCCGCCTGGCTGGAAGGGCGCGCGGACACCTCGCAAGGCGACGTGCGGCCCTTGACCCTGCGCGGCGACGTCACGTTCGGCAGCGACAAGTTCGCGGTCGAGCGCCTGCGGGCCGCATTCGACCGCAAAGCCGTCACCGGCCGCCTCGCTTATGTGTTCGCGTCCGGCAAGCAGGCAGCCAAGCTCGACGCTGCGCTCGATGCGCCCGAACTCGATATCGACACTGCATTTGCCTTCGGTCACGCACTGCTCGCTGGCTCGCGGATCGAGCGGCCGCACGACATGACGATCGCCGCCGATATCGGCCGCGCTACCATCGCCGGATTCGTGGCGCGCAACGCGAGCGCCAGAGTGAAAGTCGACGGCAGCGGCGTGCAGATCGATCGCCTGGCGGTCGCCGACCTCGGCGGCGGCAGCTTCTCCGCCAGCGGACGCCTCGATACCAGCGGACATTCGCCGCGCGGTTCGCTCACGCTCGATTTTGAATCCAGGCAGGCGGCGGCGATCGCGGCGTTGGTGAAAAAATTTGCGCCCAAGACGGCAACACCGGTGGCCGGCCTGCTCGAGCGGATCAATCACGCCAAGTTGCACGCCACCCTCGATGTAGCCGACGACAAGCAAGCCTCGGTGACGACGGCACAAGTGGCTGTCACCGGCGCCGTCGATGCGATGAAAGTCGATGTACGCGCGCGCATGAGCGGCGATTGGGAGAAACCGGCCGCGGCTGACATCCGCCTCGACGGCACCGTCGATGCGCCGGATGGCGCGGCTCTGCTCAGGCTCATCGGACTCGATCGCTATCTGGCGGCGGGCAAAGGTGCCGGTCAACTCAAACTGCTGGTGGCGGGGCCTGCCGATCGCGATCAGAGCATCGATCTGCGCCTGAGTGCCGAGGGCCTGTCCGCGCAAAGTATCGGGCACGGACGCCTCTCGCTTGACAAGGGCCTGCAACTGACATCGTCCTTGCAGGTGGCCAAGGCCGATCTCCGTCCGTTGCGCGCCGCCGGCATGGCGGATAGCGGCGAGCCTTTGCCGTTCAGCCTGAATTCGCGCGTCGCCATCGCCGATCGCGCGATAAGTTTTAGCGACGTTAACGCGCGGCTCGGCGGTGCGGCGATTCGCGGCAGTCTTGCCTTCGATGGGCAAATGCCGCGCAAGGTTTCCGGATCCCTCGACGCCGATATGATAGACGCGGCGCCGCTGATTGCATCGGCGATCGGCCTACCGGTAATGGCCGGCAACAGCGGCAGCGCGTCCTGGGCCTGGTCGGGCGAGCCATTCGCCGCCGGCTTGTTTGGCGCGTTCAATGGCGAGATTGCGCTCAAGGCGCGCCAAGTCGCGCTGCTGCCGCGGCTAACGGCACGGGAGTTCCGCGCCAATTTGCGCTTCGATAAAGGCGGGCTGGCCATCGACGACGCGACCGGCGACGTTTCCGGCGGCCGCCTGGCCGGTCAACTGTCGTTCCGCTCCGCCGAGGATGGCGTGAAAGCGCATGGCAAGATTTTGCTGACCGGCGTCGATGTGGCCAGTCTGCTGCCGTCCGGCGCGCGGCCGCCGGTGACCGGATCGCTCGCTTTGTCCGCCGACGTTGAAGGAAGCGGCTTGAGCCCGGTCGCATTGATCGGCTCGCTGCAGGGCAGCGGCAAGATTGCGCTCAATGACGGCCAATTGGCCGGCCTCGATCCGCGCGCATTCGATGCGGTCACCCGCGCGGTGGATCAAGGACTGCCGATTGATGCCTCTCGCATTTCCGATGCGGTGGGCAAGGCCTTGGAGAGCGGTCAGCTTGCGGTCAAACATGCCGATGGAACGCTCGCGGTGAGCGCCGGGCAGGTGCGGCTGAGCAATGCCACCATCGACGGCAAGGATGCCGCTCTATCGCTCGCCGGCATTCTCGATCTCACCGACGGATCGCTCGACGCGCGGCTCGTCCTCTCGGCGTCGGGACAGGCCGGCGGCGCGCGGCCCGACATCTTCATGGCGTTGAAGGGACCGTTGTCGACGCCGGCGCGCAGCATCGACGTCTCCGCGCTGACCGGATGGCTGACGCTGCGGGCGGTTGAAAATCAGGCGCGGCAGTTGCGCGAGATTGAAAACGCGCAACGCCGAACTCGGCCGCCGGCGCCGCGGCCGAAAAGTGAATTGGCGCCTGCTCTGCCGGCGCCGGTTGAGGTCGCGCGGCCGCCGCGCCCGCGGCGTCAACCCGAGGCTTCAGTCGGCTCGCAGAACTGACACCGCGCGCTTGTCGTCAACCTTGCTCGATGCGCTGCCGTCTAGCTGCGCGCGATAGTAATCGAGCACGAACAGGCGGATCGCCGACGAAAGGTTGCCGGCGTGGCGACCGGTATCGATCGAAGCCACCATGTCCGACAGCGTTATATCGCGGCCGCCGGCGATTTCTTTCAAGCTCGTCCAGAACGCGTCCTCGAGACTGACGCTGGTCTTATGGCCCGCGATCACGATCGAGCGTTTGACAACAGGAGATTTCATTGGTCGCCTCCCTGATCGATCCGGTGCAGGTCGCGATCGCGGCTGGCTTTCGCCTTTTGCGCGGCCTCGAGCTTGCGCCGGTGTTTGGGCTGACCATGGGCGAGACGGCTGCTTTCTGCGTGCAGATCGTCCTGCCGCTTTTTGGCTCGCTTGCGCGCGAGCCGAAGGTTGACCAGTTCAGCCATGCCGTCCCCTTGGCGGTATCCAAATACATCCCGCTTGTCCCCACCGAGATGCATCAAGCATATGGTCTGTAAGGTAACGCTATCGCTTTCCTTGGGCCACCGACAATAATTATTTACACGACGAGTTGATTGTAAAATATGCCGGCTGTTCAATAGTGAACATTACTAGCAAAATATAGTATTAGTTTGAAATTTTCACGGCGTCGCAACGCTATAGTACAGCGTTTGTAAGAACTACTGTTTGACCACGTGCGAGCGGTAATAATTGACCATGTCCCGTCAACTGCAAGCGCGCAGGATTGGGGACCAAGCGCCGGTAGAATAGTAACATGATACGCTGCCCACCCGCCCTCAATACGCTCAGCGCTCGGATTACGACTTAGCGTGGGCGGGTCATCCGTTCCGGACGGATCCAGCGGTCGAACTCGGCGCCGCTGACAAAGCCGAGCCGCACCGCTTCCTCGCGCAAGGTGGTTCCATTGGCGTGCGCCGCTTTGGCGACCGCCGCCGCCTTGTCGTAGCCGATGTGGGGGCTAAGCGCCGTCACCAGCATCAGTGAGCGCTGCATCAACTCACGGATGCGCGACTCATTGGCGCGGATGCCGACGACGCAATTGTCGGTGAACGAGCGCGCAGCGTCGCCGAGCAAGCGGATCGATTGCAGCATGCAAAAAGCGAGCACCGGCTTGTAGACGTTGAGCTCGAAATGGCCTTGGCTGCCGGCAATCGTGACGGTGGTCTGATTGCCGAACACCTGACAGCAGACCATGGTCAGCGCCTCGGTCTGGGTCGGATTGGTCTTGCCCGGCATGATCGAGGAGCCGAGTTCGTTCGACGGCAGGATCAACTCGCCAAGTCCCGAGCGTGGGCCGGAGCCGAGCAGGCGGATATCGTTGGCGATCTTGAACAGCGCGGTAGCGGCGGCGGAAAGCGCGCCGTGCACGAACACATAGGCGTCGTGCCCGGCCATGTGCTCGAATTTGTTCGGCGCGCTGACGAAGGGCAGCTTGGTGAGCTGCGCGATGCGCTTGGCAAAAGCCTTGGCGAATTGCGGTTTGGAATTGAGCCCCGTTCCAACGGCGGTGCCGCCTTGGGCGAGGGGATAGAGCTCGCGCTGCGCCAGCTTGAGGCGTACGACCGAAGACTTCACCTGCGCGGCGTAGCCGGAAAACTCCTGGCCCAAGGTGAGCGGCGTCGCGTCCATGGTATGGGTGCGGCCGATCTTGACGATCTTGGCGAATTGCTTGGCCTTCTTGTCGAGCGCGGCGAGCAGGTGCGTTAGCGCCGGCAGCAAATGGCGGTGGATTTCCATTGCCGCGGCGATGTGCATCGCGGTCGGGATCGAGTCGTTGGACGATTGGCTCATATTGACGTGATCGTTCGGATGCACCGGCTTTTTCGCGCCGAGCCCGCTACCGAGTGCGACATTGGCGGCGTTCGCGATCACCTCGTTGACGTTCATGTTGGTCTGGGTGCCGGAACCGGTCTGCCAGACCAGAAGCGGAAAATTGTCGTCCAATCTACCGTCGGCGATGTCCTGCGCTACCACGGCGATGGCCTTGGCGCGCCTGGCGTCGAGGGTTTCGAGATCGTGGTTGACCTCGGCGGCGGCGCGCTTGATCAGGCCGAGCGCGCGCACGATCTCGATCGGCATGCGTTCGGTGCCGATGCGGAAGTTGTGCAGCGAGCGCTCGGTCTGCGCGCCCCATAATTTGTCGGCGGGGATGGCGAGCGGCCCGAAGGCGTCGCTCTCGATACGCGTATTTTCGTGGATCTTTTGGCGGACTTTGCCGGGTTTCTTGGCCATGTCCGACTGTAAGCCTGCGGGCAGGCCGGCGAAAAGATGCGTCTTGCGCTTATTTCTTCTTGCGGAAGCGGTCGAGGCGGACCACTTCGCCGCCGCTTGCCGGCTTGTCGGGGCCGGGCTCGGCCGGCGCCGGAGCGCTGCTCGCTGCTATCGCCGGCGGCGGCGACGGCGCGGCGACGGCGGGCACCGGGGACGTGGTGCGCTTCTTCTTGACCGGTTTGTCCTGCACGTTGGCCGGGGATTGGCGTTCCTCGCCCTCGGCGACTTCCTCGAACTGCAGGCCGAATTGCACCGACGGGTCGAAGAAGCCGGTGACCGCCTCGAATGGAATACCGAGCTTTTCCGGTACGCCGCCGAACGACAGGCCGACCTCGAAGGCGCGCTCGCTCACGGACAGATCCCAGAACTGGTGCTGCAGGATGATGGTCATCTGCTCGGGATACTGCACGCGCAGCCGCTCCGACATCCGCACGCCCTCGGCATTGGTGTCGAACGAGATGTAGAAATGGTGGTCGCCCGGCAGGCCCTTCTTCTTGGCGGCGTCCGCGAGCACGGTGCGGACCACGCCGCGCAGCGCCTGCTGGGTCAGAAGATCGTAGCGAAAATGGTCGGTCATGGCTTACGTCTGGACTGAGAATCGCACGATGCTAGCGCGGCGCAGGCGCCCGACGCTATCCCGGCTTTTGGCCGCCGTCATGAATAGGAATGGCTGCCCCCGGACGAAAGTGGAGGCTTCTGTTGCCAGGTGCCTCCGAACCCCGCCTAACCGCTGCTAAGACGGCCAGGACTTGTAGGCTTGGTTAATCAAACCGCTTACGCGGCCTGAGCAACCGGAGCATAGTTGTCGTTTGCAACTATGAGACGGCCCGATAACGGCGGTACCATGCCGAGCAAAAGTCCGTCCTTTACGCCCTCGTCGATCCTATTTCGCCCCCGCCGAAAGCCAGCCCCGCTGGCCTTGGGTGGAGGCGCCGGGTACTGCCCCCGGGTCCGAAAGGTTTATTACGACGGCCGTTTATCGCCATAGCCGGGTTGCCCCGGCGGTTTGAATATAGGCGCTAAAGATTGACAAAAATAGAGCGGCGTACTGCAGTTTTGTGACCTAATTCCTAGAGCGGTATGCGCCGGCAGCATGGCGGGCTGAGAACAATTGGAGGCGTACGCGGCCCAGGACCCCGATCATCGATAGATCTAGCTGGCGGCAACAATGTCCTTGCCGATCGGCCATAGCGCCAGGCCGGCGAGCTTGAGGTGCACCCAGGCGAAGGGCAGGCCGACGATGGTGATCGCCAGCAGGATCGCGGTGATCAGATGGCCGAGCGCGAGCCACCAGCCGGCCAGCACCAGCCAAATGAGGTTGCCGAGAAAGCCGAGCGGGCCCGAGCCGATGCCGGCCGGCCGGTCGACAACTGTCTGGCCGAATGGCAGCAGCGTATAAAAGGCGATGGTCATCGCCGCGCGCGCCCAGGGAATACCAATGATCGTGATCACCATGATCAAAGCGGCGATCGCCCAGCCGGCGGCCATATAGAAGCCGCCGAACACAATCCACAGCACGTTCAGAAGCAGGCTCATGAACGACATGCATTGCCTTTCGCAAAACCGGCGCGTTGCGCCTGCGAATAGATAGTCATCGCGCCGCTTACAGCAACTTCCCATCGCCGCCGAAAAACGGGTGGGGCCCGGCGAAATCGCCGATCGGTACCCAATGTGTCACGATGCGGCCAAAACCGTCGCCGGGAAACCAGGTGTGCAGGTGGAGGGCGGGCGGCTCGATTTTGAACGACGGTGGCAGCCGGGCGTCGAGATCAAGGGCGACGGCGTGGTTCGGCGCCGGACAGATCGTCGCGGCAATTCCGGCAAACGTCGTGAGCACAGCGCGATGGACGTGACCGGCCGCGACCAGCAGCGCGCGCGGGTGACGGCGCAGGATGGCGTCGAGCGCGTCGGCATTGCGCAGGTTCTGCACATCCATATGCGCGATGCCGGTGACGAAGGGCGGATGGTGCAGAAAGAGCAAAGCCGGGCGCGTCGATGTGGCCGCGAGCGTCGCTTCCAGCCAGCGCAGGGTCTCGCTGTCGAGCGTGCCGAAGTTTTTGCCCGGGCTGCTGGAATCGATCAGCAGAACGTCGAGTTCGCCGACGGCGTGCACGAGATTGAGCGCGCCATCCGCCGGCGCGCCTTTCTGCGGGAACGCCGCGCGCAGCAATGCGTGGTCATCGTGGTTGCCGGGGATCGCGGCGAACGGAATTTGCAGCGGCGCCAACAGCGTTTGCAAATGCGCGTATTCCTCTGCCGTCGGCGTGTCGGCAAGATCGCCGGAGATCACCACCAAATCCGGACGCGGCGCAAAACGATTGAGCTCGTCGACGCAGCGCGTGAGCCCCGCCGCGGTGTCGACGCGGCCATAGGCCAGTTGTCCCGGCCGCTTGACGTGCAGATCGGATATCTGCGCCACCAAGATCGGGCGCGACGTCACAGTTTTTCTCCCGGCAAGACACGGATCGCTAGCGGATCGACGGCAAGGCCAATGCGTTGGCCGATTTTGACGTCGAGCGTGTTGGGTGCGTCGATCACTAACGGCCGCGCGGTGGCGCCGCTGACCGTCAGCCGCTGCCGGTCGCCGGTGAAACTCACACGCTCGACCTGGCCCGACAGGCCGGCGGCGTTGGGCGCGACGATCGAAATCAACTCCGGGCGGATCATCGCCACGACGTTGCCCGATGTGCTGCCATTGGCGAGCGCGATTTGCCCGCCAAGCAAAAGGAGCATTCCATCGGCGGCGCGGGCCTCCACCAGATTGGCGGCGCCGACAAACTCCGCCACGAAACGATTAGCCGGCGCGAAATAGATGTCGCGCGGCGTCCCGACCTGGGCGATGGCTCCTTTGCGCATGACCACCACGCGGTCGCCCAGCGCCATGGCTTCGGCCTGGTCGTGGGTGACGTAAATGGTGGTAATGCCCAGCGTACGAAGCAGCCGATCGAGTTCCCAGCGCAGCCTTTCGCGCAACGCTGCGTCGAGCGCGGTGAGCGGTTCGTCGAGCAGCAGCACGCTCGGGCGTGCCGCCACCGCGCGCGCCAAGGCGACGCGCTGGCGCTGGCCGCCGGAGAGTTGATCGATGCGGCGACGCTCCAGGCCCTCGATCCCGGTGAGCGCCACCAACTCGGCGACGCGCGCGTCGCGCTCCGTCTTGCCGACGCCGCGGATCCTCAGGCCATAGCCGATATTCTCGGCGACGTTCATGTTGGGAAACAGCGCGTAGGACTGGAACACCATGCCGACATTGCGCTGTTCGATCGGGACGGGGGTCACATCCGCATCATTGAACTTGACGCGCCCGCCGGCGTCCGGCGCTTCGAGGCCGGCAATAATGCGCAGCATCGTCGTCTTGCCGCAGCCGGACGGTCCAAGCAGGACCACGGTCTCCCCGCGCGCAATGTCGAGCGTGACCGGTTCCAGCGCGCGCGTGCCGTCGGCGAATGTCTTGGCGCAGGCTTCGACGCGGACCGCGACGCCGTGCGACGTGGTCATGGCCGCGCTCCCTGCCGGCCGGCGCGGTCGGCGAATACCTGCATCGCCACCAGCAGCGGAATGATCATGACGAAGAATACCAGCGTATAGGCGGAGGCGACCTCGAGCCGCATGGAGGCGTAGCTGTCGGCAAGGCCGACCGGCAGCGTCTTGGTCAGCGGCGTGTGCAGCATCCAGGTCAAATTGAACTCGCCGAGCGAGAGCGTCACCACCATCAGCGAGCCGGCGAGAATGCCTGGCAGGGCGTTAGGCACGATGACATCGCGGAAGCGCCGCCAGGGCGGGGCGCCCAGCGAGGAGGCGCTTTCGTCCAGCGTCTTGACGTCGATCAGTGAAAATATCGCCATTACCGAGCGCACCATGAACGGCAATGTAAAGACGACATGGCCGGTGACGATGAACAGCGAAGAGCGGCGGAATTCGCCGAACCCGCCATAGGTCAGCAGCAGCGCCAGCGCGATGGCGAGGCCCGGAATGGCGAGCGGCAGCGTGATGATTTCCTCGATCGCGCGCGACAGCCTGCCACCGCGCACGTGCAGCGCATAGGCGGCGGGGACGCCGACGACCAGTGTGACCATAAGCGTGATCAGCGCCACGGCGAACGAGCGCGCGATGGTGTCGGCGTAAAGCTCCCAGACCTGCGCCACCCATTGCAGGGTCAGGCCGGAGCGGACGCCACGGAAATAATTCGCGGTGACGCCCGCCACCATCGAGAGGACCGCCGGCACGATCAGGAACGCGGCGACAAGAAGCGTGAATGCGAGTTGACCAAGGAAGATCAGGCGGTCGCGCATTTGGCCGCGCATGATGGTCACCCTGCCGGTGCGATGGTCGCGCCGGCGAATTGTCGGGCGAGCGCCAGC
This sequence comes from uncultured Alphaproteobacteria bacterium, assembly GCA_963821785.1. Lineage (GTDB taxonomy): Bacteria > Pseudomonadota > Alphaproteobacteria > Rhizobiales > Xanthobacteraceae > Pseudolabrys. Next base: position 228,635 of record CAWGFC010000004.1, read on the forward strand.
GCCGCCCAAGCTACCAGTCCGAGGCCGACCGACAGCGCCGCCGCCATGGCGATGTTCGCCGACAAGGTGAACTCGGTGTAGATCAGCATCGGCAGCACGTCGATGTTGGTGGCGAGTGTGAAGGCGGTGCCGAACGCGCCCATGGCGGTGGCGAACACGATCGCGCCGGAGGCGACGATGGCCGGGCCGAGCGCCGGCAGGATGACGTCGCGATGGATCGCCCAGGGGCGCGCGCCGAGCGCGCGCGCGGCTTCCTCAAGCGCCGGATCGAGCTTTTCCACCGCCGCCATGATGGTGAGGATCACGCGCGGGATGGAGAAATAGAGATAGCCGAGGAACAGGCCTTCGATCGAATAGGCGAACACCAGCTTCTCGCCGAACAACGGCTGCGTGATCTCGCCGATCAGGCCCTGCCGGCCCGCCAGCAGGATGATCATGAAGCCGACCACCACGCCGGGAAAGGCGAGCGGGAAGGTGAGCATCGCAACCAGAATCGAGCGGCCGGGAAAGCGGTGCCGTTGCAGGAACAGGCCGGCGACGATGGAGATGACGAGCGTCGCCAAGGTCGTCGCCGCTGCCAGCAGCACTGTGTTGATGAGGGTCACGCGATAGCGCGGCTCTGTGAGGATCGCGGCATAGGCGCTCAAGCCGCGTTCGCCGCTCGCGCCGGTGATCACGAGGTGCACCATCGGCAGGAGAAAAAATGCGACGACCACCACCGCGAGCGGCAGCAGGCAAAGACGGACGAAGGTTTTCGGCGACATTGGTCATGGGCGCTCCGGCGGGATGCCGGAGCGCCATGATGCCTCAATGCACTTCGGCGAGGTAGCGGTCGGTGAAGCCTTTTTGGACCGACTCCATCTTTGCCCAATCGACGCTCTTGGCGCGGGCGTAGTCGCTGTCCGGCAGGAACTTCGACTTGACCTCGGCCGGTAACGGGATTGGCCTCGCCGGCCGCAAGTAGGCATGCGTCCAGATCGCCTGACCCTTGTCCGACAACATGTAGTCGAGCACCTTCTCGGCCTTGGCTTTGTCCGGCGCGCCCTTCACCAGGCTCACCACATAGGGGAAGACCACCGAGCCTTCGCAGGGGATGACGAAAGCGAAATTGCCCTTCTCGGTGTATTGGGCGCGGTAGGCGTTGAAGTCGTAGTCGAACAGGATCGGAATTTCGCCCGACACGACGCGCGCGTAGGACGTCTGCTTCGGCACGATGGCGTCGTTCTTCTTCAGGCCCTTGAAGAATTCGATCGCCGGCGTGAAGTTGTTCTCGTTGCCGCCGAGGCTGTTGTTCACCGCGATCACGCCGACATAACCTACGGCCGCCGAGGACGGATCGAGATAGCCGACCATGCCCTTGTACTCGGGTTTCAACAGATCCTTCCAGCAAGCCGGCACCGGCTTGCCGCCGAGCGCGTCCTTGTTGACGAACAGGCCGAGCGTGCCGGAGTGGATGGTGGTCCAGGCGCCGTCGGGGTCCTTGAGGCCGTCGGGGACTTCAGCCCAGCCCTTCGGCTTATACGGCTGGATGACGTCGAGGCCTTTCGCCTTCATGCCGAAGTTGACGCCATAATAGACGACGTCGGCGACTGGATTCGCCTTCTCGGCAATGAGCTGCGACAGCGCCTGGCCGGAATTTTTGTTGTCGAAGGGTATGTCGTAGCCGAGGTCGGCCTTGATGGCCTTGAGCATGGAGGCGAAATCGGCCCATTGCGGCGGGCAGTTGTAGCAGATCACGTCGGCCGCCTCGGCCGGCGCGCGCGCGATCAGCGTAACCAGCGCGGCAAAGGCGAGGGCCATTAGTTTCTTGTGCATGGTGCCGTCTCCCAAACGTCGTTGTTGTCATAGCGCGAGAAAAACTGAACGCACGGATGTATTGCAGTTAGATGACAGCGCGACGCGGTGGTCCGTGCGTTACCTGCCGTCCCCAATGGCGCCACTGGGTGAGGGCTTTCATCGGACCGAGCGGAGCTTGCTCCGCGAGCGGCCGGCGGGCAATACGACCTGGACGGGACTTTCGATGCATCTTCGCGTTCAGGCCCGCTTTGCTCGCAAAGCGGGCATTGATCGGCAGCACGCGCATGCCCGCTTCGTGACCAGAGCGGATATTCAAGCGCCGCTAACCGAAGCTGACACCGAGTCTATCGGTTTGTCGCCATACGACGCGGCAAGCGCGGGTGGAGCGGAAATTATCGAAGCTCAAGGCAAACGATTCCGCGGCAGGCATCGCAGCCGCGAAACTAAGGCACGCACCATCGCTCGTGATGTTGCGCACGGTGCAATCAATCAATGCCGATTGATTGCCGAACATGATCCTGGCGCCCTTGAGCACCGCGTGTCTCGCAAGCTGGCGTCGTTCTTCCATAGGGGCTTCTTTCTGTCGCTTGAGCCTTAAGCGAAGCCCGTTGCAAGGCGCTTAAAATGATCTGCAATTCCCGGGGGCAGGAAGATACGCAATCTTAACCGTGCCTTGCAGCCGCAGGCGGCGGCGCGAAGGAGCGTCAGGCGTCTACATCTTTCGCGTGGTTGCGGAAGGCCCCCGCGTCCGACGAAAGCCGAGAATCTGCTTGGCGGTCGGCTGCTTCAAAAGCTGGAAAGCGGTCAAGCACTGGTCGATTTCACCTGGCGCGCGCGGGTGCTTTCTGCCGTTCAGCGTGAGAATGCTTCTGGTTGTCTCCCAGGAGAGCCCGACCGCTTTGCACAGGACCAATAGAGATTCGGCATCTGCGTCATTGATGGCACGTTCAACAAAATCGGCCGGCATGTCCGACATCAATGACAGCGCGCTCACGATCTCCTCAAACCGGTTGGCCTTGGCGAATGCCTCCAGCTTGGCGGCATTCAATTGCCCCGCTCGGTTCAGCGAGGTGGCGAGTACCCGTGCTGCCGCGTATTCCGGCGTTTGAATGGCTGCTTCGGCGCGAATCCGGCTAGTCACGTCGCCGACGACACGATGGATGTCATGTTTGGCTGCGGGCCGCTCGGTTTCCAGCTTGGCGCGAACGGTTGCCGATGCAGTTTCGAGCAGCTGCTCGAACAGTTTCTCAGGAATATCCGGCCGGGCGCCCACGCATGTGGCAAGCCGGTCGTCGCCGTCCGAGCGCTTGACGAGAATAGCGAAACCCTTGTTGGAAAATTTTGCTCCTGAATTTTTAGCCGTGCTCAGCACGACTTGCGGATCTCCGCGCTCGACGAGAACGTCCGTCACCGCCTCGGCAAGCGTTTTTCGCAGCGAGATCGCCAGAAGGTGTTCCTGGCTCTTGGTCTTGGCACAATCGATCAAGCTCGCATCGTCGAGCCGCTCGGACTGGATCAGGATGGGAGAAGAGACTTCGATTGCATTGTCTGACGCCAAGATATGGAGGATCTTCGGCGGGGCCTTGGACAGCGGCGCCAGACGGATCGCCAACAGCGCTCGCGAAGATTCCTCTATGGTCTCGACGAGGCGGACAAAGACCTCATCGACAAGGGCGATCTCGTCGTCGGAATATTGATCCGCGCTGACCAGAAAGAAATCCGTGAGACGACGCAGCATCGTCGAGCGCCGTTCGCTTGAACTCTGCGCAATCGTGCTGTTGATCTCCTGGATGAAAGCGAGTGGAGCATCCATGTTCCTTGGAACACCGTTCTGGTTGGCCAGGGATTGGCATGTCGGCCGAATGGTTAATGCGCATTAAGAGCATAAGGCAGCTTCGTTTAGTATTTGCTAAAGCGCAGTCGATGGGCGGCAGAGGCGCGCGGCGCATTGAGCTTCGGCGACGCGGCGCAAAAGGCAGTCAAAGCGCCGGCGCGAGGATTTGGAAGTGAGATTGTACCCCTAGCGGAGCTCGTGACGGCAGAGATGGCCGAAGCGCGCGCGTCGGATTGCTATTTCATCTGGGCATAGTTGCCAACGGGGGTCTAGTTCACCGCTTCCGGCGCGGGGCTCGGTTCGGCGACCTTCAATCCTGAGACAAAGCGGAACTCGCGAATCAACTCCTTGTCGAGCTTGGGTCCCATATCGAGCAGGATCTGGTATGCGTCCTTGCCGGACATCGGCCCTTTGTATGAACGCCGTTCGATCAGCGCGCCGAAAATATCCGAAATGGTCATGATGCGGACGAGATCGGAAATCTTGTTTCCTTTCAGGCCGTGCGGATAGCCCATGCCGTCGAGAAGCTCGTGGTGGTGAAGCACCATGTCGACCATGTCGGGGTCAACTCCCGGCACTGACTTTAGCGCATCGAATCCATATTCGGCGTGCTTATGTATAGCTACGATTTCGGCCTTATCGAGTGGGCCGGGTTTTTCCAGGATCGCAACAGGAACGCGCGCCTTGCCGATGTCATGCAGCATCCCGGCAAATGACAATCGCTCGCAGTCCTTTTTGGAAAAGCCGAGATGGTGGCCGAACGCGACGGCGACGCCAGTTACCACAAGCGAATGCTGATAGGTGAGGCTGTGATGTCTGCGCACGGTGCCAATCCACGAGCCGAGGCCTTGCGATTCGATGCAGTCAACGAGCACTTTGCCGGCTGAATGGACCTTTTGAATATCGAGCGGCGCACCGAGACATGCCGAGGCGAAGACGTTTTCCAGGGCATCAAAGGCGGGCGCGACGGCCGGATCGCTTTTTAGCGGAGGGTCCGCCATATCGTGGGCAAGCGAGTCGAAGTCGCCCCATAAAAGTTTTAGCAGGGTCTTGCCGTCGATCGGCCGATGGATGACGTCCGTCGCGCCGAGCGCGCGAGCTTGTATTTTCTCGCTGTGCGAGGTTTCGTCGATGACGAAGACGACTTTGCTGTCCTTTGGCTTTCGCTTGAGCCACTCTTTGGTCTCCAGGAGATGGCGGCCATCGTGCATATCGATGTCGAAGACAAGATATTGCTCCGGCGTCATGTCGCGAATTTGGTCGAGCGAACGGAAGCGAATATCGAAGACGCCCGATAGTTGACGTCGAATTGCTTCGATCCCAGTTTTGCCATCGACAAAAATCGAGAGCTGATTCACGTCTAGTCCCTCAAGGTCGAGTTTTCTGACCTAGCGCTGTGTGAAATTGTCGCAGAGATTTTTGATTTCGGATGATTCAATGGCTGCCGCGATGAGGGTCTAGTCGACGGCAGCGCCGCAAATTCGTCGGCAAAAATGAGGAAAAAATGTGCACTGGATTCCTCCTGGCTTCCATTCCCACCGGCGTTCTTCCGGCGTTACGAGTTGAAAGTGTGCCTTCCACAACTTAAAAAGGCGAAAAATAAAACAGTTTACGAATTATGAATATGAAAAGACCGCCGAATCCCGGGCTGGCGGATCGGAAGCTTTAGCCGGCGCTTTTCGCCTTCTCGATCGCCTGCCACACCCGAAACGGCGTCGCCGGCATGTCGAGATGCAGAATGCCGTAGGGCCTGAGCGCATCGACGATGGCGTTGACAATCGCCGCCAGCGCGCCGGTGGTGCCGCCTTCGCCGCCAGCCTTGATGCCGAGCGGATTGGTCGGGGAGAGCACCTCGACGATCTCGGTGGCGAATGACGGCAACAGATGCGCGCGCGGCATGCCGTAGTCCATGAATGAGCCGGTGAGCGGCTGGCCGGAATCGTCGACCACGAATTGCTCCCACAGCGCCTGGCCGACGCCCTGTGCGATGGCGCCATGGGTCTGGCCGTCGACGATCAGCGGGTTGATGCAGCGGCCCACGTCGTCGACGCAGGCGTAGCGCGTGAGCGCGAGGCCGCCGGTTGCCGGATCGATCTCGATTTCGCACACCGCGCAGCCATTCGGGAACACCGGATCGTGCATCTCATTGTCGGCGACGATGGCGAGGCCGTTGGCGAGATCGTCGGGCAGGGCGTGCTTGCCCATCTCCTGCGCCAGTTCGAGGAAATCGAAGCTGCGGTTGGTGCCGCGCGTGGTGAAGCGGCCGTCGTTGAAGTCGGCCTCGCCGGCATCGAGCAGATGCGCGGCGATGCGCTTGCCGTTGGCGATCAGCGTGGTCGCGGCAAGCGAGAACACCGTTGCCGCATGGCGCATGGAGCGGCCCGAGTGCGTGCCGCCGCCGGCGCGCACCACGTCGGTGTCGCCCATGATGATGCGCACGCTCTCGACCGGCACTTGCAGTAGATCCGAGACGACTTGCGCGAAACTGGTCTCGTGGCCTTGTCCGGCCGGCTGGGTGCCGATGATGACGTCGACGCCGTCAGGCTTGATGGTGACGCGCGCCTGTTCCTTGGGTGCGCCGATCGAGGACTCGACATAGTTGGCAAGGCCAAGTCCGAGCAGCTTGCCGCGTTTCTTTGCCTCGCGTTTGCGCGCGGCAAAGCCGTTCCAGTCGGCGATGCGCATGGCGAGGTCCATGTTGTCTTCGTAGGTGCCGCTGTCGTAGGTCATCCCGACGGCGTTGCGATAGGGCATGGATTTCGGCCGCACCAGATTGCGGCGGCGCAGGCTGATGCGGTCGATGCCGAGTTGCGCCGCGGCGAGGTCGACCAGCCGCTCGACGGCAAACGTCACCTCTGGGCGGCCGGAACTGCGATAGGCCTGCGTCGGAATGGTATTGGTGAACACCGAGACGGCGCGCAGCGAGGCCGCGGGGATGACGTAGTTGCCGGTGATCAGGCCGGCGCCCTTGGAGAGCGGCGACAGCGAGACGCAGCGCGCGCCGGCATTGCTGATGTTGGTCGCGCGCAGCGCCAGAAAGCGGCCCTTGCCGTCGATCGCGAGTTCGAGCTTGGTAACGAGATCGCGGCCCTGATAGTCGCTGATGAAACACTCCGAGCGCGTGGCGAGATATTTGACCGGGCGGCCGAGCTGGCGCGAGGCCCACAGGATCAAGCCGTATTCCGGATAGACGCGGTTGCGGGTGCCGAAATTGCCGCCGACGTCGAACGACAGCACGCGCAAGGTGTCGGGTTCGATGCCGAGCACGGCGGCGAGTTCGCGCTTCTGGCGCACCGCGCCGCCGCTGCCGGCGTGCAGCGTGTAGCGGCCGCTCATTTTGTCGTAATCGGCGACGCAGGCGCGCGGCTCCATAGGCACGCCAGTGACGCGGCCGATGTTAAAATCGCGGGCGACGATGTGCGCGGCCTGCGCGAAGGCGCGGTCGGTCGCCGCGGCATTGCCGAAATGCGTATCGACCAGCACGTTGCCGGGCACTTCATCCCAGACCGACGGCGCGCCCGGCTTCATGCCGTCTTCGGAATGCAGCACGAAAGGCAGTTCCTCGTAGACAACCGCGACCGCCTCGGCGGCATCGAGCGCCTGCACTTTCGTATTCGCCACCACCATGGCGACGGCTTCGCCGACGTGGCGCGCCTTGTCGGCGGGCAGCAGCAGATGCGGGCCGATGAAGACTTCGCCGCCGCCGGGCGCGGTGAGCTTCATGTCGTCGCGCGTCTTCGGCAGCGGATCGTGGCCGATGGGGCCGAGGCCGTCGGCGGCGCAATCGGCGCCGGTGAAGACGCCGAGCACGCCGGGCATGTTCAACGCTGGCGTCTTGTCGATGGAGACGATGCGTGCGTGCGCGTGCGGCGAGCGCACCATCGCCGCGTAGGCTTGATTGGGAAAACTGAAATCGTCGGTGAAGCGGCCCTGGCCGGTGATGAGCCGCGCGTCTTCGTGGCGCGGCATGGGCTGGCCGATGAAGCGAAAGCCGGATTCCGGTTTAGCCATTAGATTCCCGGCTACGTGACGAATGGCCCACGGCGGGCCGCGCCCGATATAGCGCGATTTCGCGCCGGCGCGGAAGTCACCTAGACGGGCAGTTTGATCGCGGCGCGCAACCCACCGCCGGGTCGGTTGGCCAGCGTCAATTCGCCGCCCTGCGCCTGAACGATGGCTTGCGCGATGGCGAGACCGAGCCCGGTGCCGCCGGTGTCACGGCTGCGCGAATCCTCGACCCGGTAGAACGGCTGGAACACCTTGGCGAGTTCCGCCTCGGGAATCCCGGGCCCGTCGTCGTCGATGGTGATCTCGACGCTGCCGCCTGCGTTGGCGATGGCGGCGCGCGCGCACTTGCCATACTTCACCGCGTTGTCGAGCAGATTGGTAAGTGCGCGCTTCAAGGCGCCCGGCTGGCAGTCATGGATCAGCGCCGCCGCCGGCGTCATGGTCACCGGCAGGCTGGCGTCGGCCATGTCGTCGACGATGCTTTCGAGCAGCGCGGCAATATCGACTTTGCGGCGCGGCTCGGCGTGCACCTCATCGCGGGCGAAGGCCAGCGTCGAGCCGATCATCTCGTCCATCTCGCCGATGGTGGCCAGCATCTTGTCGCGCTCGCCGGCATCGGCAACTTCCTCGGTGCGCAGGCGCAGCAGCGTCAACGGCGTGCGCAGATCGTGCGACAGCGCGGCGAGCATCTGGGTGCGGCTTTCGATCAGCCGGCGCAGGCGCTCCTGCATGCGGTTGAAGGCGCGCGCGGCGCGCTGCATTTCGGCGGTGCCGGTTTCGGCCAGCGGTTCGGCTGTGACATCGCGGCCGAGCCGGTCGGCGGCGGCCGACAACAAGCCGAGCGGCGCGGTGACGCGGCGTACCGCCCAGACCGAGACGGCGAGCACGATCACGCCCATCAGCACCATCGAAATAATAAATTGCCACGACACCGAAGGCGCGCCCTGCGGCAGCGCGGTGGCGAAGGACAGCCATTGGCCGTCGCTTAATTGAACGGCAACCTGCAGGCCGCGCCAGCCGCCGAAGGGACCGAAGCCCGGACCCATCATGCCATGCATGCCCATGCCGCCCGGTCCGCCCATCATTCCCGGCGGCGGCCGGCGATCGAACGGCGGTCCGAACGGCGCGCCGGGCGGTCGGTCCGCCAGGACCGCCGCACGCACTTGCCGGTCGGGCCGCTCGGGCAACTGCTGGCGCACATAATCTTCGACCGCCTTGGCGGCGCCTTCGGCGTCGCTTTGCGGCAGTTGCGGCGGTTGCGCCGTGAGCGCCACGCGGAATGTCGGATCGCTCAGCGCCGCCACGATGCGCGGCCGCCAGTCGGCCGGCGCGTCTTCGACCAGGCGCGACAGATTGGCGACGCGCTGCGCCGCGGCGAAGCCGCTGATGGCGCGCACCGCCTGCTCGCGCGCGCCGGCATAGATCCAGGCGCCGACCGAATGCGAGATGACGAGCCCGACCAGCAGGATCAGGAGCGTCTGCCCAAACAGGCTCTTGGGGAAAAAGCGGCTCATATCGGATTCATCTGATTTTTTCCGTCATTCCGGGGCGTCGGCGAAGCAGGCGAACCCGGAATCCAGAAACACACGCTGTGCCTGCTTCTGGATTCAGGGTCGGGCGCTTCGCGCCATCCCGGAATGACGGAGTGATTGTTCGGATGCACTATCATTCCCGGCTCACGTCGGGCGTGAAGATGTAGCCGCCGCCCCATACGGTCTTGATGATCGCCGGATCGGCCGGATCGCGCTCGACCTTCTTGCGCAGGCGGCTGACCTGCGTGTCCATGCTGCGGTCGAAGGTGTTGGCGGCGCGGTGGCGGGCGAGATCGAGCAACTGGTCGCGGCTCAGTGTACGCTGCGGATGCTCGACCAGCGCCAGCAGCAGATCGAATTCGCCAGTGCTCAGCGGCACAGCGACGCCGTCGCCGCCGATGAGTTCGCGCTTATCGACGTCGAAGGCCCAGCGCTCGAAGCGGTAGCGCTTGGGCTTGTCCTCATTGGCGGTGGGCTCATGCGCGCGATTGCGCCGCAGCACCGCGCGGATGCGCGCCACCAGTTCGCGGCTGCCGAACGGCTTGGGCAGGTAATCGTCGGCGCCCATTTCCAGGCCGATGACGCGGTCAATTTCGTCGCCCTTGGCGGTGAGCATGATGATCGGCACGTTGCTCTCCGCGCGCAGCGAGCGGCAGAGCGAAAGGCCGTCCTCGCCCGGCAACATCAAGTCAAGCAGAATGAGATCGATGTTGGCGTCGGCCAGCACCTTGCGCATGGCCTTGCCGTCGGCCGCGGTGCTGACGCGAAAGCCGTCCTTGGCGAGCGCGCGCGAGACCAGGTCGCGCATCTCGCGATGGTCGTCGACGATCAGGATGTGCGGCCCGTCGTTCATGCCTGCAATCTAATTTGGACAGGGCGGATTAGGGCAAAAAACTTGTAACGATGTCTTGCGGACAAGCGCGCTGACACACTTGGTCACATATTCGCGCTCGCCCGACAAACTTGCGTGACAGGTCGGACTCCTAATCGCGCTCAGCGACGACGAATCCGTTGCAAGGCAAAAGGAGTACTTTCATGAAATCGCGAAAGACATTGATCGCCCTCGGCGTTGTGGCTGCATTGGCGGCCGGGGCGGGGGTCTACAGTTATACCGCCGTTGCCCAAGGCGGCCCTGGCTGGGGTCCGGGCTGGATGATGGGCGGTGGCGGCGGCCCCGGTTGGGGCGGCGGACCGTGCGGGGCTTTCGGACAAGACGGCGGCCCCGGACCCGGACAAAGCTACGGCCCCGGCTACCACATGCGCGGTTGGGGCGGCGGTTACGGCCCCGGCATGATGCGTGGTAATGGACCCGGCTACGGCCCCGGCGCTCAGACCAACCAGGCGCTCAATCTCACCACCGACGACGTAAAGGCCCGCATCGAGCGCTGGCTCTCCTTCCGCGGCAATGCGCGGCTCAAAGTCGGCGAGGTGAAGGAGAAGGATGCCGATACAATCACCGCCGACATCGTCACCAAGGACAATTCCCTGGTGCAGCGCTTTATCGTCGATCGCCACACCGGCGCTTTCCGGCAAGACAATAGCTGACGAAGCAAACGGCCGATCGAGAACGGTGCCCGCGCGACCCCCGCCGCGCGAGCATTGTCTTGCGCTCAGCGCGCGGCCACGCCGCAGGAAAATGCAGCGCCGGGCTTGAGCCCGAGCTTATTGAAAATCATGGCGGCCGGGCAGAAGCCGGTGAAAACGGCTTGCAGCATGTTGGCTCCGACAAAGGCGGCGAGCAGCAGCCAATAGGGGCTGACCAGCCAACCCAGCACGAGGCTCGCCAGCACCATGGTGCCGGCCATTGCGAAGACGGCGCGATCGACGTTCACGGGCGTAACTCCTGATCAAAGGGCCGGTTGACATTCGGCCGCCCGGCCCTGACGCGGCACTCTTGACTATATATTCGATTATTCGTATATACGCAAGTATGAAAATACGGGTCGAGGAGATGTTGTCGGCGGCGGACGAGGCGAGCGCGCTGCTCAAGGCCCTTTCCAACCGCCACCGGCTGATCATCGTCTGCCAGTTGACCGAGCAGGAGCGCTCGGTGGGCGAATTGGCGGAACTCTTGAAAATCCGCGATTCGACGGTGTCGCAGCATCTCGCGCTGCTGCGCCGCGACGGGCTGGTGACGGCGCGGCGCGACGGGCAGACCATCTGGTATTCGATCGGCAGCCCGCAGGCGCGCGAACTCGTGCGCACGCTTTATCGGGTCTATTGCGCGCCAGCTTGCGTTCCGAATGCGCGCCGCAAGGCCCGAGTCAACTGAGGTGAACTAATGCGTGGCGGTATTGTCATGGCGGCAGCGCTCGCGTTGCTGGCGCAGCGGGCGTTTGCTCAAGACACCTTCGTCGTCGCGCCGAAAGCGGTGGCCGACGAAAAAGCGGTTTTCGCCACCGTCGAAAGCGCCAACGTGGTGCCGGCGCGCGCGCGCATCGGCGGCACGGTCGCCGCGCTCGCGGTGAAGGAGGGCGACGCGGTCACGCGCGGCCAGGTCATCGCCACCATCGGCGACGAGAAGCTGGCGCTGCAGATGAAGTCGCTCGACGCCCAGATTTCCGGCCTGGAAGCTCAGGTCGCGCAGACACAGAGCGATTTCACCCGTGCCGAAGATTTGTTCTCGCGCGGCACAGTTCCGAAGACCACGCTCGACCAGGCGCGCACCGCCTTCAATGTCGCATCCAATGCGCTCAAAGCGCGTACCGCCGAGCGCTCGGTGATCCAGCAGCAGGTCACCGAAGGCAACGTGCTGGCGCCAACCTCGGGCCGCGTGTTGAAGGTGCCGGTGACCACCGGCACTGTCATCTTGCCCGGCGAAACCGTGGCGACGGTGGCGGAACAGAATTTCATTTTGCGGCTGCGCCTGCCGGAGCGGCACGCCCGCTTCCTCAAGGCCGGCGATACCGTACGCCTCGATGGCGAAGAGCTCGGCAAGGGCGGCACGCAATTCGGCACCATCAAGCTGGTCTATCCGCAGATCGAGGACGGCCGCGTGATCGCCGACGCGGCGGTCGCCGGTCTTGGCGACTATTTCGTCGGCGAGCGCATCCGCGTCTGGGTCTCGGCCGGCGAGCGCGACAGCACGATCGTGCCGGGCGTGTTCATCACGACGCGCTTCGGCATCGACTATGCGCGCGTGCGCCAAGGCGCGGTGACGATCGATGTACCTGTGCAGCGCGGACGCGAATTGCCGCGTCCTGATATGCCGGACGCGCTGGAAATCCTCTCCGGCCTTAACAACGGCGACGTGTTGGTGCACCCGTGAATCTCGGACTTTCGGGGCGTCTCACCCAGGCGACCATCCGTTCGCCGCTGACGCCGCTGTTCCTCCTGGCGGCGCTGGCGGTCGGGCTGATCGCGCTGACGACCATTGCGCGCGAAGAAGAGCCGCAGATCAGCGTGCCCATGGTCGACATCCGGGTGAACGCCGACGGCCTCAAGGCGCCCGACGCGGTCGAACTGGTGACCAAGCCGCTCGAAGCCATCATCAAGGGCATTGACGGCGTCGAGCACGTCTACAGTCAGACCGTCGACGACCGCGTCATGGTGACGACGCGCTTCCTGGTCGGCACCAAGTCCGACGAAGCCGTCCTGCGCGTGCATGAGAAAATCCGCGCCAATCTCGACCGCATTCCAGTCGGCATTCCCGAACCGCTGATCGTCGGCCGCGGCATCAACGATGTCGCGGTGGTGGTGCTGACGCTGTCGCCGAAGCCGGACGCGGCCGCACGCTGGACCGACAAGGATCTTTACGAGTTGGCCGATCAATTGCGCGCCGAACTGGTGAAGACCGACAATGTGGGCTTGAGTTACATTTCCGGCGGCAATCCCGAGCAGATCCGCGTCGAGCCCGATCCGGAGAAACTCGCGCTGTTCGGCGTGACGTTGCAGCAACTGGTCGCCAAGGTGCGCGACGCCAACCGCTCGTTCCAGGCGGGCTCGGTGCGCGACAACGGGACCATGCGCGATATCGCGGCCGGGCAGACGCTCGCCGGAATTCCCGATATCGGGCTGCTGCTGGTCGCCACGCGCGACAACCGTCCGGTCTACGTGCGCGACGTCGCCAAGGTGGTGATCGGACCGAGCCCGCAGGAGCACCGCGTCTGGATGGAGACGCCGGCGAAGGGCGGCTGGGATCGCGTGCCGGCGGTCAGCGTCGCTTTTGCCAAGCGCGCCGGCGCCAATGCCGTGGTAGTGGCCGAGCAGCTGTTGGCGCGCCTGCAGAACGTCGAGGGCCGGCTGATTCCCGCCGACGTCAAGGTGACGGTGACGCGCGATTACGGCGAGACCGCCAACGACAAGGCCAACGAACTGCTGTTCCATCTTGGGCTCGCCACCGTGTCGATCGTGGTGCTCATTGCTTTTGCTATCGGCTGGCGCGAGGCGCTGGTGACGTTGGTCGTCATTCCGACCACTATCCTGCTGACGCTATTCGCCTCGAAAATAATGGGCTACACCATCAACCGCGTCAGCCTGTTCGCGCTCATTTTCTCCATCGGCATATTGGTCGACGACGCCATCGTCGTGATAGAGAACATCGCCCGGCACTGGGCGATGAAGGACGGCCGCACGCGCATGCACGCCGCCATCGAAGCGGTGGCGGAAGTCGGCAATCCGACCGTGGTCGCCACGCTGACCGTGGTGGCGGCGCTGCTGCCGATGCTGTTCGTGTCGGGGCTGATGGGCCCCTACATGGCGCCGATCCCGGCCAATGCCTCGGCGGCGATGGTGTTCTCCTTCATCGTCGCCATGGTGATCGCGCCCTGGCTGATGCTGCGCCTGCATCCGGAAGGAAAACCTGTGAACGAGCACGAGGCGGCGCACGGCGAAAGCTTTCTCGGCCGGCTCTATCGGCGCTTCGCCGCGCCGGTGGTGCGCTCGCGCCGCTCGGCCTGGATTTTCCTCGGCACTGTCGGCGCGGCGACCGTGCTGGTCTGCCTGCTGTTCGTGACGCGCAGCGTGACGGTCAAGCTTTTGCCCTTCGACAACAAGTCGGAACTGGCGGTGGTGGTCGATCTGCCCGAAGGCGCCACGCTGGAGGACACCGAGCGCACATTGTTCTCGATCGGCGCGATAGCGCGGCAATTACCGGAAATCCGCTCCATCGAGACCTACGCCGGTACGCCGGCGCCGTTCAACTTCAACGGTCTGGTGCGCCACTATTACATTCGCGAACTGCCCGAACTGGGCGAACTGCATCTCAATCTCGCGGCCAAAGACGAGCGAAGCCGCTCAAGCCACGAGATCGCGCTTGATCTGCGCGCTCGCATGAAGAACTTTGGCGTGCCGGCCGGCACCGTTGCCCGCGTGGTCGAAGTGCCGCCGGGGCCACCGGTGCTGGCGACGCTGCTCGCCGAGATCTATGGGCCATCATCGACTGACCGGCGCGCGGTCGCCCACGAACTGAAGAAAATCCTCGCCTCGGTTCCCTACATCGTCGACATCGACGATTCGATCGGCCAACCGCGCCCGCGCCTGCGCATCTCGATCGATCAGGATCGCCTGGAATATTTTGGTGTCGAGCAGCGCGACGTCTACGACACCATCGCGGCTTTGTTTGGCGGCACCACGGTCGGCTATTCGCACCGCGGCGAAAGCCGCAACCCGGTCGAGATCGTGGTGCGGTTGCCCAAGCGCGACTTGTCGTGGAGCGAGTTGCTCGCCTCGACGCCGGTGCCCGCCAACAGCGTGCCCGGCAACAAGACCGTGGTCGAATTGGGCGACGTGGTGCGCGTGAGCAAAGAACTCGGCTCGCCGACCATCTTTCGCCGCGACGGTCGCTTCGCCGATATGGTGATGGCCGAACTGGCGGGTACATACGAGGCGCCGATCTACGGCATGCTCGACGTCGATAAGAAGATCGAGGCACACGATTGGAGTGCGCTCGGCAAGCCGACGATTCGCTTCCACGGCCAGCCGGACGACGAGAGCAAGCCGGCGGTCCTCTGGGACGGCGAGTGGGAGATCACCTACGTCACCTTCCGCGACATGGGCGCCGCCTTCATGGTAGCGATTGTCGGTATTTATATACTGGTAGTCGCGCAATTCGGCAGCTTCAAGCTGCCGCTGGTCGTGCTCACACCGATCCCGCTCACCTTGATCGGTATCGCCATCGGGCATTGGCTGTTCGGCGCGCCGTTCACCGCCACCTCGATGATCGGCTTCATCGCGCTCGCCGGCATCATTGTGCGCAATTCGATTCTGCTGGTCGATTTCATCCGCCACGGCGCCGGGCACGGGAAGACCCTGCGCGAGGTGCTGCTGGAAGCAGGCGCCGTCCGCTTCAAGCCGATTCTCTTGACCGCGCTCGCCGCCATGATCGGCGCGGCGACGATTCTGGTCGATCCGATTTTTCAGGGACTGGCGATTTCGCTGCTGTTCGGTCTGGCGTCGTCGACTT
This sequence comes from uncultured Alphaproteobacteria bacterium, assembly GCA_963821785.1. Taxonomy (GTDB): domain Bacteria; phylum Pseudomonadota; class Alphaproteobacteria; order Rhizobiales; family Xanthobacteraceae; genus Pseudolabrys. The sequence continues at coordinate 244,209 of CAWGFC010000004.1, forward strand.
TGCTCACCGTGCTGGTGATCCCGGCAATCTATGTCGTATTGCGCGATGCCGATGCAGTAACTCGATAGGGAAGCGGTACGCCGCAACTCCGAAATAGCGTTGTAGAAACGTTGCACAACTCCGCTATGTCTTCTCGATAATTGAACCGTCTGCTATCGTCCGCGTTGTTCCAGACTGCATCCGGCCTGTGCCGGGTGGATCGGTTGGAAACTTAGGAGAGCGACAATGCAAAATGCGAAAATGCGTGCGGTCGTAACCAAAGTTGCGGCGTCCGCGTCGGCGTTATTGCTCGCCGGGGCGATGATCGTGATCGCGACCGGACAATCGATGGCGACGCCGGCCATCGCGTCGAAAGAAAAGAAGCCATGCGCGGCATGCCATACGACGCCGCCGGCGTTGAATGACGCGGGCAAGAAGTACAAGGCAAGTCACTAACCGATCGCCGCTCGCCGGGCTTGGGGCGACGTTGGTCCGACAGGACGGGGCGCCGGAATTGGCCGACGCCTGCGATGCGAGCGGCATCCGCGGTGCCCGAATTTAAGTAAAAGAATTAACGCGGCATGAGCCGGGCGGTTTTCCGGCTCTATTTCGGGCGTCCTGGCCGGCCGGATCGGCGGAAGCCATCCAAAAAGGCCGTTTGATACGTATCAATGGCCGTTCCAGCGCTTGCGGCTAAGATAATTTTTGGGGATTGCGGCGCACACCCCCCGTTTTGTGACGGTCCATCGACATTGAAAAACTGTGTTCCGTTCCGGCGCTGGATGGGACGCAACGGCAGCCATGCAACCGCGGACCCTGAAATTTAAGGTCGTGCTTTACCTGACGGTCGCACTGTCGGTGGCTATGCTGTTTTTTGCCGGGATGGTTGCCTGGTACCTGTACACCGAAATCCTCGGCAAGGTGTCCGACCAGGTGATCCAGGTCTCCGAAGTGATCTCCAAGAGCACGCGCTTTGCGATGCTGCAGAACCAGCCCGCCTATGTCGACCGCATCATCCACGACGTGGCCAATCAGGAGAAAATCGACCGGGTCAGGATCCTGAGCAAGGACGGCCGCATCACCCATTCGACTTTCGGGCCCGAAATCGGCCGTACCGTCGACCGCAAAGCCGAATCCTGCTCGCATTGCCACCAAAGCGAGCGGCCGCTCGAACAGGTTCCGAAGAACCAGCGGACCTGGACTTTCAAAGGCCCGAACGGCGAGTCGCTACTCGGCTCCATGGAAGTCATCCGCAACGAGCCATCCTGCTACAACGCCGCCTGTCATCAGCACTCGAAGGAGACGTCCGTCCTCGGCGTACTCGACATCGTCTACTCGCTCGACGACATCAACCGCAATTTGCGCACCAGCATGCTCGGGATCGCCGGCTTTTCGGTGGCCTTCATCGGTCTTGCGGCGCTGCTGGTCGGCTTCTTTGTACACCGGCTGGTCTACCTGCCGCTGCGCGATCTCGAAAGCGGGGCGCAACGGCTCTCCACTGGCAATCTGGATCAGCCGATCCCGGTGCGCAGCGGCGACGAATTCGGCAAGCTCGCCTCGTCGTTCAACACCATGACCGATGCCTTGCGCATGTCGCGGGCCGAGCTGCAAGATTTTGCGCGCAACCTCGAGCAGAAAGTGGAAGAGCGCACGCAGGAACTTCGCCGGGCGCAGGCTGAAACCATGCGCGGCGAAAAGCTTGCCTCGGTCGGGCTGCTGGCCTCGGGCGTCGCACACGAATTGAATAATCCGTTGACCGGCATTCTCACTTTCTCGCATCTCATGCGGCAGAAATTGCCGGACAAGAGCGCGGATGCCGAGGACATGGACCTGGTGATCCGTGAAACCAAACGCTGCGCGGCGATCATCAAGCGGCTCTTGGATTTCGCCCGCGAAAAGCATCCGGAAAAGAAATTCACCGATCTCAACCAGGTCATCGACGATACCGTGCGGATCGTCGAAAAGCCCGCGCATCTGCGCGACATCGAAATCACCTTGGACCTCGACCGCACACTACCGCCGATTTGGATCGACGCCGATCAGATCAAGCAGGTGGTTATGAACATGCTGGTCAATGCCCAGCACGCGGTGGAGGAGAGGGGCAGCATCACCGTCACCACCCGCCGCGCCAATGATCCGCGGGCGGCCGCTACCGAATCCAGGCCGATGGTGGCAATATCGATTGTCGATACCGGCTGCGGCATTCCGGAAAAGAACCTGAAGCGGATTTTCGATCCGTTTTTTACGTCCAAGGACGTGGGAAAGGGCACGGGATTGGGACTTTCAGTCAGCCACGGAATTGTCGAGGCCCATGGCGGCCTCATCGAGGTCCAAAGCAAGGCGGGTGAAGGATCGACATTCCGCGTCTATCTGCCGCTGACGGCGGCCTCGGCCGAGCCCGCGAAGGTCAACGAGGCGGTCCTATGAGTGCGCGCATCCTTATCGTCGACGACGAGGAGATCGTCATCAGAAGCTGCTTGCGCATCCTCGACGGCGACGAGTTCCAGGTCGAGTCCGTGCAGGATGGCCGCGAAGCGCTACTCAAGGTCGAGGACAATCCTTACGACGTGGTGATCCTCGACATCATGATGCCCAATATCGACGGACTCGAAGTGCTGCGCCGCGTCAAGGAGACGCATCCCAACGTCGACGTCATCATGATCACCGGCCTGTCGCAGATCGACACCGCCGTGCAGGCGATGAAGCTCGGTGCGTTCGACTACATCTCGAAGCCGTTCGAGCCGGACGAATTGAAGCTCGTCGTACAGCGTGCGCTGGAGCGGCGCCGGCTGTTGCAGGAAAATCTCACCCTCAAGAGCGAAGTCTCGTCGAAATACCGCTTCGAGAACATCATCGGTTTGAGCCCGCAGATGCAGGCGGTCTACCGGCTGATCGCTCAATGCGCGCCGACCAGTTCGACCGTCTTGATCACCGGCGAAAGCGGCACCGGCAAGGAACTGATCGCCCGCGCGATCCACTACAACAGCCTGCGCAAGGACAAGCCATTCGTCGCGGTGGACTGCAATGCCTTGAGCGAAAACCTGTTGGAAAGCGAGCTGTTCGGCCACGTCAAAGGCGCGTTCACCAGCGCGGTCGTCAACAAGAAGGGCATGTTTGAGGTGGCCGGCAGCGGCACGCTGTTCCTCGACGAGATCGGCAACATCTCGATGTCGATTCAGGCGAAGCTACTGCGCGTCCTGCAGGAACGCGAATTCCGGGCGGTCGGCGACACGCGCGTGCAGACCGCCAATTTCCGCCTGGTCACCGCCACCAACAAGGATCTCAAGGCGATGGTCGCGGCCGGTACTTTCCGCGACGACCTCTACTACCGGATCAATATCTTCCCGATTCATGCTCCGGTGCTGCGCGAACGCAAAGGCGACGTGCCGGCGCTCGCCTATCATTTCCTCAAGGTGTTCAACATCGAGCTCGGCAAGAACATCACGGACATTTCCGAAGGCGCGCTCTCGACGCTTACCAATTACGCCTGGCCGGGCAATGTTCGCGAACTGGAAAACGTCATGCACCGGGCGGCGATCCTGACCAGCGACAACGTCATCCGCCAGGCTCACCTCGTCACTTTGGTCGACGCCACGAAGCAGGCGGCCGATGCCGCGGTGCCGCGCACCGGCGACGAGCTCAAGCGGGTCAAGAAGGCCGCGCGCGAGAAGTCGGTCGAGGATATCGAGAAGCAGTTCGTGCTTGAGGCGCTCAAGCGCAATGAATGGAACGTGACTAAGAGCGCCGAGGAAACCGGCATGCAGCGCCCGAATTTCCAGGCGCTGATGAAGAAATACGCGATCCGCGTGCGCGACACCGAGCATGACACCGATAGCCCGGACGCACCGTAGGTTATCCCCCGCCGCTGCGCCGGTTCACTCCGCCGGGGCCTCTTCGTCCACATCCTCGTAACCGGTCATCATGGCCTTGAAGTGCGCGGTGCGGGTGTGCCCGAGCGTGCCGAGATAGACGTGGACCAGAATGTAGAACACGAAGACGATGAAGATCAGCACGTGCACGGTGTCGATCACCCGCACGCCGCCGAAGAAATCGACCTGGGCGGAAAAGCGTTTAACGTCCCACATCAGGATGCCGGTATAGATTTGCAGCGGGAAACACAGCATCATGATGATCTGGTAGATCATGCTCTGCAGCGGGTTGAACTTGCGGTAGATGGTCGGCGTGAACGGATTGGGATCGCCGCGGAAAATGCCGAAGGCGTAGTAATAAGCCTGCCGGAAGCTGCCGATGAAATGCTTCTTCAAATTCAGCTCCGAGTGATAGGCCCGCACGCGGTCGGACGTGATGTAGAACGTCAGCCATAGGCAGAAATTGGCGATCAGCACGAAGCCGACGAAATTGTGCAAATGGACCGCGGCGCGGAACGAGACAACATCGATCAGCCCGACGTAGCGGATCTGCATGCCAGACAGGATCATCAGGACAAAGCCGAGCGCGTTGGTCCAGTGCCAGATGCGGACCGGGATCGGGTGGATATAGAGTCGCATGGGTTCTGTTCCTTTTCCCTCGCGCGCGGTCAGGCGGCCGGTTTGGGCGTGTCGCCGCCGCCGGCCGGCGGATCGCCATTCCCGTTGTGCGGGTGATAGAGGCCGAAGCGCTTGAACATCCAGCCCAGGAAAACGTGACCGACGGCGATGCTGACGCCGCCGAAGATGGCAAGCGCGAGCAGGATATCGAGGAGCTTAATGCGGGTGCCGCCTATCGCATAGAAGCCGCTCACCGATTCGATCGAGAAGGCCGAATTGAGCACATCGGCGTTGGCGCCGTAGCCGACGCGCCGCCCGTCCGGTCCAACCAGCGAGATGGTCACGCTCTGGAAGGCCTGCGATCCCGAGCGATGGCAGACGCGGCAATCGCTCAAAGCTTTGCTCTTGTCCGCCAGTCCGTGCGCCTGCGGGCCGGTGAGCACGTCGAGGCGGCCGCGCAACACGGTCTTGCCGGCGATGCCGCTGCTATTGAGCGTTTGCATCAGGTTCCACAGCGACTGCGCGTCGATGCCCTTGCCGTCCGAATTGGTGCTGGCATCGAATAGTGGCACGCCAATCAGTTCGGTCCCGCGCGCTTTGCCTTTGCTGTCGATCAGCATGAGATCGACGCGGCGTTGCGCGCCGGGCACGTGGCAGGCCGCGCAGGACACGGCTTCAAAATGCAGCTCGGCATTGGGTAGCCATTCCTGGTGTTTTTCCAGCACGCCCGCATGGCAGCCGAAGCAGGCCGCCTCCGGCCCCTGGCCGAAAGCGCCGGCCGCGATCGACTTTACGGAATGCGCGGTGTGGCAGCCGGAGCAGACCGGTGCGTAGCTGTCATTCGAACCGAGCCGGGACTTCGCGTGCATGCTGCCGATATAGGCGGTGTAGATGTCGGCGTGGCAGTTCTTGCAGGGGACTTGGTCGACCTGGGTCGCCGCATTCTTGATGACGGCATGCGGATTATGACAGTCGGTGCAGACCGGCGCCGCCGGATTGCCGCTACGAACCAGCGCGGCGTGAATGCTGCTGTCCCATTGCTCGAACTTGTCGGCATGGCAGGTGCGGCAGACTTGCGTCATGCTCGTCGCAAAGCTGCGCTTGCTGGCGATGTCGTTTTTCTCGGGCGGATGCTTGGCGGGGTCGACGTCGGTGTGACAGCTGGTGCAGCCGTTGGCGCCGTGTACGGACTGAACGTAGGGACCGGGAGGCACAAGCAACTGCAAGGTATCCCCGTCCGTCAGCTTCTTCTCCATGCCGGCTGCGCCATGACAGCCGAGGCAAACCTGATCGGCCTTGGAGGGCGCCGGATCGGCAGCGTAGGCCGGGCGTGCGGCAGCTGGCAGCAGAGTAAGTGCGGCGGCGACGGCCGCGGCGACGAAGCTGTTTTTCAGGAACACAGGCAGGATATTGGAATTGCCGCTGTCGGTATTCGGTCCCATGGGACTCTCGCCTTCAACGTCATTCGGGGGGTCTTAAACCCCCCGTGTGACCGAAATATTTGCTCTGGTTATTTGCGGCAAATCCGCCACGCCTTCATTGATCTATCTCATCCCCCGCGGGTTATCGGCTGAGGATCGCCTGGCCGCCGATCCAGGCCAGCGCGCCGAGGCCGATGACGGGGAAGAGGACGATGTAGGCGAGGCCGAGCACCGGGGCCGCAACTGCCAGCCCCACATTCTTCGCAACGGTGGCGGTCACGCGAACCGCTTCATATTTGGCGGCGAACCGGCCGGCCAGCACTGCCAGCGCAACCAGGCCGGCGAGAGGGAAGAGGACGATGTAGGCCAAGCCGATGCAGGGGGCGAGGAAGAACAGAACGATGTTCTTGAGCGCATGGCCTTCTTCCGGAGCCGCCGTCGGCGCTTTCGCCGTCGCGGTATTGGTCACGACATAAAGCTTGGCTGCAGGCGCCCGGGTAACCGGGGCGGTGAAAACGGTCTCTTCCTCGATGAGGATTTTGCGAAGGGCGGTCATGGCGAACTCCTGTTTTTTTTGCTTTGATCTCTTTCTCGCCCTCCTACAGCGCATAGGCCGTGCCAACTGCCAGTATTTTGGCAAATACTATTGTATTTCAGCATGTTAGTTCGTGGCGCTACGGCTGCCGCCAGGCCTGGATGGGGACGCAAAGTACAAAATTTTTATCCAAGTCGACCGTGCATCAAACTATTATCTTATAAAATCAATAGCTTGCTGTTTTATCCTGGCGCATGTTTTCGCTATACAGCCGCGGAATGGCCGAACCCCCCTGGGAAAAGGCCCCGATTTCGAACGAAAAAAGGCCGGGGGAAGCCCCCGGCCTATCAGCCCCGCCCAGGATCGGGCGAGCCGTCAGTTGGCATTTCTCGCATTCAACTCCTGGACCGCGCGGCGAACGCCCGCCCTGCCAGCCACAGTAGGCTCGCCAGCCCGATGAACGGGAAGAGCAGGACGTAGACGAGGCCGAACACCGGCGCGGCGAACACCATCGCGATGTTCTTCATGGTCACGCCGATCGCATGCAGCCTCGGGATCTCGTTGGCTTCGCGGGCGGCCAGAAACGCCATCATGCCGAGCCCGATGAATGGGAACACGACGATGTAGGCCAAGCCGATGAAAGGCGCGGCGAAGAACAGAAGGATGTTGCGTAGTACGCTACCGCCAGCGGCCGGTTCGGCCTTGGGGGCAGCGGCCGCCACCGGCAGGACCAACACTTGCGCCGCAGGAGCCGCCAGGGCGTCGCGGGCGCTGTCTTCGATCATCGTGGGCGAGAGCGGCTTGTGCATGAAGCTCGACACGCCGGCGGCCTTGGCGCGTGCTTCGGAGGCGTCGCTGCCGTAGCCGGTGATGATGACGACCGGGGTCCACGGCTTGCGGGCCTTGACCTGCTCGGCCACCTCAAGCCCACTGATTCCGGGCATGCGGATGTCGGTATAGACGAGGTCGTATTTTTCCTCGTTCAGCTTACGCAGCGCCTCTTCGCCATTTTCGGCGGTAATGACGGCGTAACCCTTGCTGGTGAGAACCCGGTCGATGCTCTTGCGGACGGCCGGATCGTCGTCGACGACGAGAACTTTGCGTGAAGCGGTCATGGCTTTCTCCTTTTGGACTATTCGCTGCTGTCGTGTTTGCTGTTGGAATTGATGTGTCTTGGTTTCAGGCCGCGCTTGCTGATCCCAACGGCACTTGCCGCATGGCCCATTGTTTTCGCGTCAAGGCGCGGTCGGCGATATTGATCACGTCCTGCGGGCCGACCGGCTTGGCGAGGTAGTCGTAGGCTCCGAGCCGGACGGCTTCCTTGGCGCTGTCCATGGTCGGATAGCCGGTGATGATCACCACCTCGCTCTCCGGCCATTTCTGTTTGATGGTGCGCAAAACCGACAGGCCGTCCTGCCCGGGCATGCGCATGTCGAGTAGCACGACGTCGAAGGGGTCCTGCTCCATAGTCTGCAGCGCCTCTTCGCCGTCGCTGGCGGTCGCAACGTTGCAGGGCATGCCGTCTAGCGAGCGCAGGTAACTCCGGCGCACCGTTTCGTCGTCATCGACGATGAGAATTCTGTTTGCATCGGTCATCTTCGCCACCTTGCTTCCCGTCATGGTCTTGACGGTTATTCCGCAAGGAGCGTGCCATGGGCCGATCCGCGGTATTTTTTGTTGTAGTAACAATAGGTTAGATGAAGATGCGGGGGCGGATGCCGAGTTGGTCGCAATGGCCGAAGTACATTTTTTCTGTACAGCAGACGCTACGGCACGATGAGGAGAGCCGATATTTCAGGTCATTTCATTGCTGGAGCGCTGTATAACTTTTTTATCGGCGGATTTTGCATATCGCTCATGGTGGTTTCGGCCGCCGATTGACTGGTTATTTTCGGCAGCGTTTGGCAATGTCAAAAAAAATGCATACGCGTGCAGGTGAGTGATGCAACTTTTCACGACAGCCGAAGCAGCCCGCTACCTCCATCTCAAGGAACGCAAGATCTACGAAATGGTGGCCGAAGGCACGGTACCTTGCACCAAGGTCACCGGCCGCTGGCTGTTCCCCAAGGCCGAACTCGATCATTGGCTTGCGTCCAGCGTGACCCGGCCCGCCGGCATGAGTCGGCCGCAGCCGGCGCCGATCGTCGCCGGCAGCCATGACCCGTTGCTGGAATGGGCGATGCGCGAGAGCAACTGCGGGCTCGCCACGCTGGCGGTCGGCAGTGAAGCCGGCTTCACCCGCTTCATTGAGGGCGAGACGATCGCCGCGACCATGCACCTGCATGCCCTGGAGGACCCGGAGGCCGACGCGAATGTCGCCGCCGTCGCCGCCCGCAACGATTTGCAGGACGCGGTGCTGGTCGCTTTCTGCCGCCGCGAGCAGGGCTTCCTGCTGCCGCCCGGCAATCCGCTCAAGATTGGCACCATCGATGACGTGATCGCCAAGCGCGCGCGCGTCGCCATACGCCCGAAGGGCGCCGGCGCGCAATTGCTGCTGCTTTCGCTGCTGCATCGGGCGAAAGGCACGCTCGATGCGCTGGCCTCCGTCAGTCCGATCTGTCCGACCGGTCCGGATATCGCGCAGGCGATCCGCGCCGGCCGCGCCGATATTGGCATCGCCACCCGCTCGGTCGCCAATTCGGCCGGGCTCGATTTTGTGCCGATCGTCTGGGAGCCGTTCGATTTGCTGATGCGCCAGCGCGATTATTTTCATCCGCCGATACAGGCGCTGATCCGCTTTCTGCAATCGGACGAACTCAGGACGCGCGCGCAGGAAATGGATGGCTTCGATCTTGCCGCCGCCGGCACGGTGCGGTTTGTGGTTTGAGAGGCAGCGCTGTAAGACAGCGCCATGACCGGCAACGACGCGCAAGCTTGGCCGAGCGAACTGCGCCTGCACAAGGACCGCAAAACGCTCACCGTCACCTTTACCGACGGGCAGCGTTTCGATCTGCCGGCCGAATATCTGCGTGTAAAAAGCCCGAGCGCGGAAGTGCAGGGCCATTCCGCCGAGGAGCGCAAGACCGTTCCGGGCAAGCGCGACGTCGGCATTATCGAGGTGCTGCCCGTCGGCAATTACGCGGTGCGGCTCACATTCGACGACCTGCACTCCACCGGCATTTTCGGCTGGGAATATCTGCTCGATCTCGGCCGCAATTACGCGGACTATTGGCAGGATTACCTCGACGAACTGGCCGCCAAGAGCCTCACGCGCGATCCGCCGGCGCGGCGCAAGTAACGCGAGACGAAATGGCGGAAGTTCTGTAACTTTATATAATCGAAGCATGCGCAATCTTTCGGGAGCATCAGGGCCAGATGAATCGCTGGTTCGGTGTGGACGGGCATGATGACGCGTATCGCAATTTGTATCGCAATATTTTCAGCGCTTGCCGGCGGCGCAGAAGCAGCGACAATTTCAGTTTCCCGCTTGCCGTCGGATTCCGTTCTGATCACGGTGAGCGGCGACCTCGTTTTGTCCGACGCTGAAGAATTCCGGCAACAAGTGGCGAACATACCAAAAGCAACCGTTGCTTTTCGAAGCGACGGCGGCGGCGTGATCGCCGGTATAGAGATCGGCAGACAAATTCGTTTCAAGAATTTTGCTACGCTGGTGCCTGACGGCACGCGTTGCGCGTCGGCTTGCGCACTGGCGTGGCTCGGAGGCATTCCGCGTCTCATGGGAGGAAATACGCATATCGGATTTCACGCCGCTTACAATCCACGCTCCGGCCAGGAAGCCGGCGTCGCCAATGCGCTGGTAGGAGCCTATTTGAGCCAGCTTGGATTGCCGGACAAAGCCGTGATTTACGCTACCAAAGCGCCGCCTAAGTCGATGACGTGGCTTACAATGTCGGAAGCCCGGCAGGTTGGGATTGACGTTGCGCTAAGCACCGCAACAATCCCGAACTAAAGTCCGACTGTCACGTCAAACGGCGGGCTGGAGCAGAATGGAGGAGCGGCGGAAGTTGTATCATTCGAAAAAATTGCCGGGAAATGGTGCGGTACGACCACAAACTATACTTTTACGCAAGACCCGCTGACCGTAGTTTTCCTCGACGGCTCGCCGACCAAGCGGTATGAGGTCACCGCCTATGATTATGTCGGCGGGATGATCGCTATGCATTGGATCAACAACGGCAAAACTTTGTACACGGAGTTCAGTGAATTCAACGCCGATGGCAGCGGGATGGCACAATTGAAAAACAAGGTCGGTCCGCGCCGCCCGTTCCATCGCTGCTGACGGGCGCGGCATCTCGTTTGCTTGCGCGAAAGCCAGGAGGCCGCTTATGACCGCGCCGCGCACCATTCGTCTCGCCCCCGACGACAATGTGATTGTCGCGGTGGATCAAATCCCGCAAGGCAGCGGCGTTAACAGCGTGAACGCGCGGGAGCGGATCCTGCGCGGACACAAAATGGCGGTCGCGGCCATCGCGCCGAACGAGCCGGTGCGCAAATATGGGCAGATCATCGGTTTTGCCGTAAAGCCGATCGCGCCGGGCGATTGGGTGCATGTGCACAATGTAGGCATGCACGATTTCGCGCGGGATTACCGGTTCGCCGAAGCGGCCAAGAACGACGAAGTGCTGCCGCCCGAACTGCGCGCTAGCTTCCAGGGCTACTTGCGGCCGAACGGCAAGACCGGCACGCGCAACTATATCGGCGTGCTCACCTCGGTGAACTGCTCGGCGAGCGTCGCGAAGTTCATCGCCGAAGCGGTCAACCGTTCCGGCATCCTTGACGAGTTCCCCGGGATCGATGGCGTGGTTCCTTTCGTGCATGGCACCGGCTGCGGCATGGCGGCTCATGGGGAAGGCTGGGATGTCTTGCGCCGCACGCAATGGGGCTACGCCACCCATCCCAATCTCGGCACCGCTCTGATGGTCGGTCTTGGTTGCGAAGTCTTCCAGATCGACCGCATGAAGGACGAATATGGTCTCACCGAGGGCGATCACTTCCAGACCATGACCATCCAGGCGACCGGCGGCACCAAGAAGACGGTCGCCGAGGGCGTCGATCGCATCAAAGCCATGCTGCCGGTTGCAGCGCGCGCCAAGCGCGAAACGCGGCCGGCGAGCGAGATCGTGCTGGCGCTGCAATGCGGCGGCTCGGACGGCTACTCGGGCATCACTGCCAATCCGGCGCTTGGCGCCGCGGTCGATCTTCTGGTCAAGCACGGCGGCACCGGCGTCCTGGCCGAGACGCCGGAAATTTACGGCGCCGAGCATCTGCTTACGCGCCGGGCGGTGAATGCAAAAGTCGGCGAAAAGCTGGTCGAGCGCATCCGCTGGTGGGAGGACTACACCGCGCGCAATCGCGGCGAAATGAACAACAATCCCTCGCCCGGCAACAAAGCCGGCGGCCTCACCACCATTCTGGAAAAGTCGCTGGGCGCGGCGGCCAAAGGCGGCACCACCACCATGCGCGCGGTTTACGAATATGCCGAGCCGGTCAAGGAAAAGGGCTTCGTCTTCATGGACACGCCCGGCTACGATCCGGTCGGCGCTACCGGCCAGGTCGCCGGCGGCTGCAACGTCATGTGCTTCACCACCGGCCGTGGTTCGGCCTTCGGCTGCAAGCCGACGCCGTCGATCAAGCTCGCGACCAACAATCAGGTCTTCGCCAACATGATCGACGACATGGACATTAATTGTGGCGACATCCTCGACGGCGTTTCCGTGGCGCAGAAGGGCGAGGAGATTTTCAACCGCGTACTCGCCACCGCGTCGGGCGAACGGACAAAATCGGAAGGCCTCGGTTACGGCGAACTTGAATTCGTGCCCTGGCAAATCGGCGCGGTGATGTGACGCCGAGGGACGATGGCTTGCCGGTCGTAGCTCGCGGCAACTTGCCCGCCTTCGCCGATGGGCTTCGGCGGGCAGTCTTTACTCGCTTCGCGAGCGAAGACTGGTGGGCGCTATAGGGATTGAACCTATGACCTCTCCCGTGTGAAGGGAACGCTCTCCCGCTGAGCTAAGCGCCCGTCCGTGACGGCGCGGCGATATAAGGAACAGCCCAGAGAGGTGTCAAGCTAAGCAATTTAGTTACGGCTCGTAGGCTTGTCGCCGCGCGGCATGCGTGAGGCATGGCCCTGCAGCGCGCGGATGCGGTCGGCCAGATCGCCGTTTGTCGACGCAGCCTCGCCGAATGCGGCGCCGGCCGCCGGGGCGGCGCGGTCGCGCGCCGTTTCCGCCGCCAGGATGGCATCAATCGGCGAATTCGGACCTTCCAGCGTCGAGGCGAGCCGCGCCACTTCGGCCGCGACGTCGTTGATGCGCTCGCGCAGCAAGCTGTTTTCCACTCGCTCGGTCGCCCAGTTTTCCTCGGCCTCGCGCTTCATGGTGCCGAGGTCGCGGGCGAGCCGGTCGCGCTCGTCGATGGCGCGGCTGAGGTCGGATTGCAGCTGCGCTTTTTCGGTCTTGAACTGCTCGATTGCGGCGCCGGCGCGGTCGTGCAGTTCGGCGAGAGCGCTGCGCAGGTCGTTTTCGGATTTGCGCGCGGCGAGCAATTCGTTACGCACCTGATTGAGTTCGAAGCCGCTTTGATTGAGCAACCGCATCTGTTCGCTGAGGCGGGTTTCCAGGTCCTGGGCGCGCTCGCCCAGAATCTCGGCTTCCGTGGTTTGCACCACCAACTGCTGCTCGAGTTCGGCGACGCGGCGGCTGAGATTTTCGACGCGGTGGCGCTCGTCGGCCAATTCCTGGGTGGCGGCTTTGAGTGCGACCTGCTCAGCGTCGCGGCGGCCTTCCACGGCCTTGAGTTCGCCGCTGGCGTCGGTGAGCCGCTCTTTGAGCGTGTCGACTTGGGTTTTGAGCGTATCGATTTCGGCCTTTTGCGAATCGGCCAGCATCGAACGCTCGTCGAGCGCGCCAACGAGCTTGGCAAGTTCGGCTTCCTTGTCGGACAGCGTGCGTTCGGCCTCGTGCATAATGCTGGTCTTGGCGGAGACTTCGTCCTCGGTGGCGCGCAACTGATCGCGCAGCGCCTTGTCGCGCGCTTCCAACGCGAATATGGCGGCGGTCTTTTCGCCCAGCTCCATCTTGAGCCGGTTGATGGCGTCGCCCTTCTTGCCGAGTTCGGCGAACTGACTGGTGGTCTTGGCCTTGAGCTGCTCGACGTTCATTTCAAGGCGCCGCGTCGACATGGCAAATTCGGCGCGCAGCTGGTCCTTGTCGGCATGGATTTCCGCCATCGACAGCGGCGTCGCGGCTTCGAGACGGCGCATGGTCAGGCGCACCGCGCGGCCATGGACAAGGGGGATGACGACGAGCCCGAACAGGGCCGCGACCAGAAATCCGATCCCGAAATACATGATCGGTTCGATCATGAACGACGCCTCCAACTCACTCCGGCACGGCCCAACACTAACCCGAACCCCGGGCTCGCGTCCCGGGTCAGTTATTATCTACATTAATAAAGGCGTCAGCGCTTCAGAACGGGTTCCAGGTCGCCCGCGGCGTAAATTTGAGGTAACCGATATTGGCGCCGAGCCGCAGGCCCACGCCGGAACGGATCGGCACGACGATGATATGGCCATTGGCGAGCGCGGTCATACCGAAGCCGCCGATGAAATAGGCCGAGCCGTCGATGCCGGCGAAGCGCTGATAGATCGCATCGGTGGCGGGCAGGCTATAGACCAGCATCATGGTGCGGGCGCCTTCGCCGCCATAGTCGAAGCCGACCGAGGGCCCTTCCCAAAACACGCGCCTGTCGCCGGCGTTCTTGGTGTAGAGCTTGCCGTCGCCAAAGCGCAGGCCGACAACGAAAGCGCCGCTGCCTTCTTGCCCGAGCACATAGCCGTTGGGTTCGCCCCAGCGGCTGACTGCCTCCTGCACCACCTGCGCCAAGCCACGCGATACCGTGCCGAAAAACTTATGCCCTTCGCGGATGATCTCGTCAGGCTTGAAGGTATCTCGCCTTTGCGGCGGCGGCGGAGCTGGCTGACTTTGGGCGGCCGCAAGATCCGCGCCAAAGACGACGAGACATAACGTCAGGGCCGCAAGCCGCAAGGTCACGCGCATCGAATGCTCCATTGAACAGAAAGGTTCCAGCCCTACATAACCCGTTGCTTACGCCGGTGACCGTAATGTGGCCGCGACAGCACCCGCCCCGAATCGTTCAACGATCGCCGACAACTATGACTACAGCACGGCAACAACGGAAGTCGCCATTGGCCTTGGGGCTGGCGCTCGGAATTGGTATTTTTGGTTCTATTTTCACGTCCCCTGCGATTGCGGCCGCTTCCAGCGATCCGATCGTGGTCAACGCCCTGACGGGGCTCGCCATCAGCGGGTTCGACCCGGTAGCCTATTTCTCGGACGCCAAACCGAAAATCGGCAGCCCGGATATAGAATTGCGCCTCGATGGCGTGATCTGGCGCTTTCAAAACGTCGGCAACCGGGCGGCCTTTGCCGCCCATCCGGAGGTCTATATGCCGCGCTTCGGCGGTTACGACCCGGTGGCGATCGCCCGCGGTGTTTCGGTGGAGGGTCACCCCCTGTTCTGGGTGGTGATCGCCGAACGGCTTTATCTCTTTTATGACGCCGAGGCGCGCGCGACCTTCCTGGCCGGACCCCGCGCCATCCTCGATCGCGCCACGCGCAAGTGGCCCGCGGTCGCGCGTACCATCGACCGCTGAACCGCTCGGTCTGGCGTCAAGGGTTGGGCGCGGCTGCGGCCTTGGCCGGATCTCCCCAGGCGATGAAGCCGGGGACCAGGAATTTTTGCGTCCTGCGTCCGAATTGGAGCGCGCCACCGTCGGGCGCGGTCACCGTGCCGCCGGCGGCCGCCAGGATCGCGCAGCCGGCCGCGATATCCCATTCATGCGTGGGCGACAGCCGCGGATAGACGTCGGCCTCGCCCTGCGCGACGTAACAGAATTTGACCGCCGAACCGCAAAGGAAGCGCTTCGCCACCGGCAGCCGCGCCAGGAACTCTTCGGTCGCCTCGTCGAGGTGGCTGCGCGAGGTCGCCACAACGAGGCGGTCGGGCGCTGGCCGCGCGCGGATGACGTTGCGGTCATAGGCATCGGTCGGACCCGCGCCGAAGCGCAGCCGAAGCCTTTCGGCTCTGCCGCCAACGACGGCGCGCCATAGCAATCCTTGCGCCGGCGCAGCCACAATGCCGGCGATCGGAACGCCGTTCGTTACGATGGCGACGTTGACGGTGAATTCGTCGCGCCCGGCGAGGAATTCCTTGGTGCCGTCGAGCGGATCGACGATGACAAAGCTCGGCTCAAGACTTGCATCGACCGCGCGTCCGACGCTTTCCTCGGCGATCACCGTTATGCCTGGCAACAGCCGGGAGACGCCATCCACAATGACGGCCTCCGACGCCATGTCGGCGGCGGTGACCGGCGAGAGGTCGTTCTTGATGCGCCGTTCGATCGACGAAAACGGTGTGGCGAGCGTCGCCGCCGCCGCGCGCGAGACGATCTCGGTAAGCGCGTCCAGATGTTGTCCGGCCTGTTGCGGGGTGATTCCAGCGGTCACGGCTTGCACGATCCTTCTCGCCAGTCCTTGGCGGTCGCGGCGCTGCGGTGTATCACGCCCACAAGCTGGCGCCTTAAGCGATTCGCTGATTTTTGGCACCCTGTATGCCCCGCGGAGACCCGTCCATGTCCGGAACGCCCATCGAAGCGCTCGATCTTGCGGCCCTGCTGTGCTCGCGCGTCTGCCATGACCTGATCAGCCCGGTCGGTGCCATCGTTAACGGGCTGGAAGTGCTGGCCGAGGAAAAGGATGAGGAGACCAAGACTTTCGCGCTTGATCTGATCAAGCGGAGCGCCGGTACCGCTTCCGCCAAGCTGCAGTTCTGCCGCATCGCCTTCGGCGCGGCCGGCTCCGCCGGTGCCCAGATCGATCTCGGGGACGCCGAGACCATCTCGCGCGGCTTTTTCGAGGACGACAAGACCAAGCTCGCCTGGAATCTGCCGCGCGTCCTGCTGCCGAAGAACCGGGTCAAGTTGCTGCTCAATCTGCTGTTGATTGCCGGCCAGACCATCCCGCGCGGCGGCCGGCTCACGGTCGATCCGATCGGGGCAGGGGAAACCATGGGCTTCAAGGTGAGCGCGGCGGGGGTCAATGCCAAGGTGCCGCCCGCGGTGGCGGCGCTGCTGGCGGGCGAGACCGGCGACACGCCGCTCGACGCCCATCGCATCCAGCCGTTCTATGCGAACTTGCTGGCGCAGGCCGCGGGCGTCAAAGTCGCCATGCTCATGGAAGGCGAGGCGGTCGCGGTAAGCGCGCAGTGACGCGTTCGTCCCCGCGGTTAATGAAACGTTAAATCGCGCGACCGTTCCGCAATACCGCAACCAAAATTAAACGCTTCACCGACACACTGGCCGCGCTCCTGACGGAGAGCGAAGGACGGGCTCTTGCCTGTCGATGTAAGGCGTTTTTCATGGACGACCTGCTGCGGGAATTTGTGACCGAGACGAACGAGAGTCTCGACGTCGTCGACGTCGAGCTCGTGCGTTTCGAGCAGGATCCCAACAACGCCAAGATCCTCGGTAACGTCTTCCGCCTCGTGCACACCATCAAAGGCACCTGCGGCTTCCTCGGCTTGCCGCGGCTAGAAGCGCTCGCGCATGCCGCTGAGACGCTGATGGGCAAGTTTCGCGACGGCCAGAAGGCGACCAGCGAATCCGTCACGCTCATTCTCGCCACCATCGACCGCATCAAGCAGATTCTGGAATCGCTCGAACGCGAGCAGCGCGAACCTGAGGGCACCGACAAGGACCTGATTTCCGATCTGGAGCGAATGGTCGAGCAGCTCGCGCCGCTGGCCGCACCCACGCCGCCGGTATACGCGGTCGGAACGCTCACGCCGCAGGTGCTCGAACGGCCGTTGCGGCCGGGCGAGGACTCGCTCGACGATCTCGAGCGTGCGTTCCGTGAAACGCCAGTCGATCCGTCCGCCGCGAAAGCCGCCAAACCCGCAGCCGATGCAGCCAAGGACGACGAGAGCGCGAAGGCCGCCAACCAGTCGATCCGTGTCACCGTCGACACGCTTGAACACCTGATGACGATGGTGTCGGAACTCGTGCTCACGCGCAATCAACTGCTCGAAATCGTGCGCCGCCACGAAGATTCGGAATTCAAGGCGCCGTTGCAACGGCTGTCCAGCGTTACCGCCGAACTGCAGGAAGGCGTCATGAAGACGCGCATGCAGCCGATCGGCAATGCCTGGCAGAAGCTGCCGCGCATCGTGCGCGATCTCTCCAACGAACTCGGCAAGCAGATCGATCTGGAAATGCAAGGCGCCGAGACCGAACTCGACCGCCAGGTGCTCGATCTGATCAAGGATCCGCTCACCCATATGGTGCGCAATTCGGCTGACCACGGCCTGGAAACGCCGACGCAGCGGCGCGCGGCCGGCAAGCCCGCGCACGGTCGCATCCGGCTGTCGGCCTATCACGAAGGCGGCCAAATCGTTATTCAGATCGCCGACGATGGCCGCGGGCTCGACACAGACCGCATCAAGGCCAAGGCCGTGGCCCAGGGTCTGGTCTCCGAAGCCGACGTCGAAAAACTGACCGAAGCGCAAATTCACAAGTTCATCTTTGCGCCCGGCTTTTCCACCGCCGCCAAGATCACCAGCGTGTCCGGCCGTGGCGTCGGCATGGACGTGGTGCGCAACAATATCGATCAGATCGGCGGCACCATCGACGTCAAATCGGTCGCCGGTGTCGGGCTGAGTTTCACCATCAAGATCCCGCTCACGCTCGCAATCATCGCGGCATTGATCGTCGCGGCCGGCGGCGACCGTTTCGCGATCCCGCAGATTTCCGTGGTTGAGCTGGTGCGGGTGCGCGCCGGCAGCGAACACCGGGTCGAGCGCATCAAGGACACCGCGGTGCTGCGCTTGCGCGACAAGCTGCTGCCGCTGGCGCGCCTGAGCAAACTGCTCGGCATCGAAGCCGAGGGCGATGTCGAGAGCGGGTTCATCGTAGTCACGCAGGTCGGCAGCCAGAGCTTCGGCCTGGTCGTGGACAGTGTCTTCCACACCGAGGAAATCGTGGTGAAGCCGCTGTCGACCAAGCTGCGCCACATCCCGATGCTGTCCGGCAACACCATCCTCGGCGACGGCTCGGTGATCATGATCGTCGATCCGAATGGCGTCGCGCAGTCGCTCGGCAGCGTCATCGCTTCGCAGACGGATGCCAATAAAGCCACCGAGGTCCGCCACGCCGTCGCCGACGAAAACACGACCTCGCTTCTGGTGTTCCGCGCCGGCTCGACCCAGCCCAAGGCGGTGCCGCTCTCGCTGATCACGCGGCTCGAGGAAATCGACGCTCGCAAGATCGAGTTGTCGAACGGCCGCCACATGGTGCAGTACCGCGGCCAGTTGATGCCGCTGGTGAGCATGAACGACAGCGTACGCGTGAAGGGCGAGGGCGCCCAGCCGTTGCTGGTGTTCTCGGATGGCGCGCGCTCGATGGCGCTGGTGGTCGACGAGATTGTCGATATCATCGAGGATCGTCTCGATATTCAGGTCAGCGGCGACAATGCCGGCGTGCTGGGGTCCGCCATCATCAAGGGACAGGCCACCGAGATCATCGATGTCGGCCACTTCCTGCCGCTCGCTTTCGAGGATTGGTTCCGCAGCAAGGATCAGGCCAAGCGTGCGGCGCCGCGCTCGCTGCTGCTGATCGACAATTCCCCGTTCTTCCGCAACATGCTGGCCCCGGTGCTGCAGGCGGTGGGATATGAGGTCACGACCGCCGCGTCCGCGCCCGAGGCCCTGGCGATGCTCAAGGACGGGCGCGCCTTCGACGTGGTCGTCACCGATATTGAAATGCCCGAGATGAACGGCTTTGAATTCGCGGAACGCCTGCGCGGCGATCCGCGCACCGCCGATCTGCCGGTGATCGCGCTGTCCTCCGTTGTGTCGGCCGAAGCGGTCGAGCGTGGCCGTCAGGTCGGGTTCCACGATTACGTCGCTAAATTCGACCGGCAGGGGCTGATCGCCGCCCTCAAGGAGCAGGCCGATGTCGGCCGTGCGGCGTGACGAACAAGCCATGAACGCAGAAAACATCCAGCAAGATTTCACCGAATACGTCACCGCCATGATCGGCGGCCAGTTGTTCGGGCTGCCGATCGTGCGCGTGCAGGATGTCTTTGTTCCGGAGCGGCTGACACGGGTTCCGCTGGCGCCGCCGGAAATTGCCGGCGTGCTCAATCTGCGCGGCCGTATCGTGACGCTGATCGATCTGCGCCGCCGCTTCGGGCTTGGCCAGCGCGAGAGCGGCCAAGTCACCATGGCGATCGGCGTCGAATCGCGGGCCGAATCCTACGGCCTGCTGATCGACGGCGTGGGCGAGGTGCTCAAGCTCGAAGACGCCGCGCGCGAGCCCAATCCGATCAATCTAGATGAACGGCTGGCGCGCGTGTCGGCCGGCATTTACCGCTTGGACGGACAACTACTCATCGTCGTCGATGTCGACCGGATCCTCGATATCGACACGAACGCGATCGCGGCTTGATGCAAATAGCGAACAGGAACGTGTCTTGAATGGTTGTAACGGGATTAACGAGGGTATGCGATGAAAACGTGTTTGATCGTTGACGACTCGAGCGTCATTCGCAAGGTGGCGCGGCGAATTCTCGAGGGGCTCGAATTCGATATCTTGGAAGCCGAGGACGGCGAGCAGGCGCTCGATGCCTGCAGACGCCAATTGCCCGATGCGATTCTGCTCGACTGGAACATGCCGAAGATGGACGGTTACGAGTTTCTGCGCATGCTGCGCAAACTGCCCGGAGGCGACGCACCTAAGGTGGTGTTCTGCACCACCGAGAACGACGTCGCGCATATCGCGCGCGCGCTGCATGCCGGCGCCAACGAATACATCATGAAACCTTTCGACAAGGAGATCGTGGAAGCGAAATTCCAGGAAGTCGGGCTGATCTGACTGCCGCCGTGACGGTGGAAACAGGTAAGTTGAGGCGTCAAAAGCAATGAACGTAATCGTGGCCCCATCATCGAGCAGCAGTACAGTTGAACGGCGTATCCGTGTGATGATCGTGGACGACGCCGTCGTCGTCCGCGGACTGTTCGCGCGCTGGGTAGAGGCCGAGCCTGACCTCGAAGTGGTCGCCTCGCTGCGCACCGGCCGCGACGCGGTGAACCAGGTCGAGCGCGCCGATCCCGACGTGGTGGTGCTCGACGTCGACATGCCGGAACTCGACGGCATCGCCGCCTTGCCACTGCTCCTGGAAAAGCGGCGCGACCTAGTCATCATCATGGCCTCGACGCTGACGCGGCGCAACGCCGAGATCAGCTTGCGGGCGCTGTCGCTCGGCGCCGCCGACTATATTCCGAAGCCGGTCACCAATCGCGAAGTCACCGGCTCGCCAACGTTCCGCCGCGAGCTGATCGAAAAAATCCGCAATTTAGGTCTGCGCGCCAGACGGTTTCGGCCCGGCCTCCTGCCCTTGCAGGGCGTCGAGCCGCCCCTCGCGCCACGCTACAAGCCGCGTCCGGGCACCGATCGACCGATCATGCTGCGCCCGATGGCGGCGACGCCGCCGCGCGTGCTGGTGATCGGCTCCTCAACTGGCGGCCCGCAGGCGCTCAACGCGATTGTCGCCCAGATTGGCGGCGTGCTCGACCGCGCCCCGGTGCTCATCACCCAGCACATGCCGCCGACCTTCACCGCAATCATGGCCGAGCATCTCGCCCGCACCGCTAACCGTCCGGTGCGCGAGGCCCAGGATGGCGAGGAGATTAATGTCGGTACCATCTACCTTGCCCCCGGCGGCCGGCACATGTCGGTCAGTGGGCGCGACGGCATGGCCGTCATCGCGATCGACGATGGCCCGCTGGTGAACTTCTGCAAGCCGGCCGTCGACCGACTGTTTTCGACGGCCGCCGAGGTCTGGGGCTCGAAAGTACTCGCCTTGGTGCTTACCGGCATGGGCTCGGACGGTCTGCGCGGCGCGCAAACGATCGTCGCCGCCGGCGGCAGCGTTGTGGCGCAGGACGAGGCCTCGAGCGTGGTGTGGGGTATGCCCGGGCAGGTGGCGCATGCCGGCGTCTGTTCGGCCGTGCTGCCGCTTATCGAAATCGCCCCCCGGCTCGTACGCTTGTTCGCGGGAGAGCGCGCGTGACTCCGCAAGATTTCGACTATCTGCGCCAACTGTTGCGCCAGCGTTCAGGCCTGGTACTCTCAGCCGAGAAGCAATACCTTGCCGAAAGCCGCCTGCTGCCGGTCGCGCGCAAACACGGCTTGAGTAGCCTCGCCGAACTGGTCGGCAAGCTGAAAACCGCCGCCGCCGCACCGCTCAGCGTCGAGGTGGTCGAGGCGATGACCACCAACGAGTCCTTCTTCTTCCGCGACAAGATTCCGTTCGAGCATTTCCGCGACACCATGATGCCCGCACTCGTGGTCGCGCGCGCGCGCGAGAAGCGCATCCGCATCTGGTGCACCGCCTGCGCCACCGGCCAGGAGCCCTATTCGTTGGCAATGGCTTTGAAGGGTATCGGGCCCTCGCTCGCCGGCTGGAAAGTGGAAATACTCGCTACCGACATTTCCAACGAGGTGCTGGCGAAGGCCAAGGCCGGCATCTACAACCAGTTCGAGGTGCAGCGTGGGCTGCCGATCCAGAGTCTGGTGAAATTCTTCAGCCAGATCGGCGATTCTTGGCAGATCGCGCCTGAAATCCGCGGCATGGTGCAGTTCCGCCCACTCAATCTGCTCAATGATTTCTCCAGCCTCGGCAGTTTCGACATTGTGTTCTGCCGCAACGTGCTGATCTATTTCGACCAGGATACCAAGATCGGCGTGCTCAACCGGATCGCGCGCCAGATGCCGCAGGACGGCTATCTGATTTTGGGCGCCGCCGAAACGGTGGTCGGCCTGACCGAGGCGTTCAAGCCGATGTCCGACCGGCGCGGCCTCTATGTGCCGCACATCGCGGCGGCGAAACCCACGTCCGCGGGCAACGTGCTCAAGTTCGCGATGAAGGCGTAGGCCTCTTCCTTCGCTGGGCGGGTTAGGCTCGTGACATAAAACTGTCACTCGCATAAGGGGTGAGACAGAAAATACGCAACCTGCTAGGCTGCCTCCAAGCGCACAATCCAAAGCACGCAAAGCGGGGATAGCCGATGCCAGCGATTGCTTTTTCCAACAACGACATTGCGCTTGCGGCCTGGACCTTTGACCGCCATCTCGACGATTGTCTTGGCTTCGCGGTCATTCAAATCGATACCGCCGGCAAGGAGACGCCGTTGCCGGCGCTGGCGCGTTTCGCCAGCCAGCCGCCGCACGTGGCGCGCACCACAGAAGATGCGCCGATCCAAAAGTTCTGGTGGAAGGACCTCTATGCCAAGCGCGGCGGCACCTACAAATACCGCATCGTGCCCATGGCCGGCACGCCGGGCGGGACGCTCACACCGCTCGCCGGCATCGCGCCGCTCACCAGCAACAGCGTGACGCTGACCGAGAAACGGCCGCCATTCTTCAGCGCCTATTTCAACCGCGGCATCGTCGCCACCCAGGCGTTGAGCCGTGAACTCAACGACAAGCCCAGTATCGCCGCCCTGACGCCGCACATTCTTAATTCGGCGGATCCGATCCGCATCCGGCTGATGGGCCAGCTTTTCGAGGGCGTCACGTCGCTGCTCGATCGCGCCGATGCGTCCAACGGCACGATCCACGCCGCGCTCTACGAGCTCAACGATCCCAACGGACTCGAGAAGCGGCTGCAGGCGGCCGGCAAAGGCGATCCGAAAAGCCGCAACGTGATCCTGGGCAATGAGCAGTCGGTCGATTCGAACAAGAAGACCATCGAGGATGCGGATTCCGCCAATCGCGCCAACCTGAAAGCGGCGGGGGCCAACGTGATCGACCGCATCCTCGGCAAAGGCAGCATCCCGCACAACAAATTCATGGTGCTGAGCGAGAACGGCAAACCCTCCGCCGTGCTGTCGGGCTCAACCAACTGGACCAGCACGGGCCTGTGTACGCAGACCAACAACGCGCTCGTTGTCGAGTTTGCGGCGCTTGCGCAGCGCTATCTCGACTATTGGAACACGCTGAAGGCCGACGTCGACGCCGCCCACGGCGTGCAGAAAAATTTGCAGTCGCCGGCACAACGCACCTGGGACCACAAGAACAACGACAGCTCGATCAGGGCGCCGATCGATCTCGGCAACGGCGTCACTATAGAGCCGATGTTCTCGCCCAACACCAATCACGTGCTGGCGAGCCCACCGAAGGAAACGCCAAATGACATGAACCGCGTGTTCGAGCTGATCGCCGGGGCGAAGCAGGCGGTGCTGTTTCTGGCCTTCGATCCGGGCAACAATTCGATCCTCAACGCGGCAGGCGCGGCGCTTGCCAAAAACCCCGATCTGTTCGTGCGCGGCGCGCTCACCAGTTCGCAGCGCGCCAGCCAGTTTTCGGAATCGCTGCATCAAGGCGGCGGGGTCGACGACGATGGCGGCACGCCTAAGAGCATCGCCGTCGTAGGCGAGCCGGGCAAGCCGACGAAAAAAGGTGCTAAAACCGCGGCGCCGATCGACTACCGCGCCATCCCCGCCGGCAACGTCACTATCAAGGATGCCTTCGATGGCTGGGAAGCGGAAATGCAGAAATACGGCTTCGCCATCATTCACAACAAGATCGTGGTGGTAGATCCGTTCAGCGATAACTGCGCGGTGGTGACCGGCTCGCACAATCTCGGCTTCCGCGCCTCGCACAACAACGATGAGAACATGGTGATCGTGCGCGGCCATCGCGGCCTGACGGAGGCATATGCCTGCCACGTGCTCGATATCTACGACCATTATGCCTGGCGCTATTGGCTCAAGGTCAAGCCGGAGATTTTCGGCAAGCCGCTGGCGGAAGATGACAAGTGGCAGGAGCGTTACATCCTCGGCCCTGACGAAAAATCGCCGGAGCTGCGCTTCTGGCTGTCGGCGTCGGTTGGCGGCGCCAGCGGCCCGGCGCCAAAGGTGATCGCTACGCCCGCCGCATCCAGCGCAAAAAGCCGCGCCAGCACGCTGGGCAGAACAAAATCGGCCAGCGTCAATAATAAAAAGAGCGAGGCGAAGCCAAGCGCGCGCAAGAACCGCCTAAAAAGGCGCCTGGCAAGAGCAAGAAGAGAAAGAAAAAGAAGGCCGCTAGCAAAAAGAAGAAAATCTGATTCCCACGAAAAACCCCGGGCTCATCGTCCGGGGTTTTAAGTTTATGGAGAGTGTTGGAAAGGGTAGCGCTTAAGCGGGAATGCGCTCGTCCATATCGGTCGGCTCTCGCAGCACGTAGCCGCGGCCCCACACCGTCTCGATGTAGTTCTTGCCGCTCGAGGCGTTGGCGAGCTTCTTGCGCAGCTTGCAGATGAACACGTCGATGATCTTGAGCTCGGGCTCATCCATGCCGCCGTAGAGATGATTGAGGAACATCTCCTTGGTGAGCGTGGTGCCCTTGCGCAGCGAGAGTAGCTCGAGCATCTGATATTCTTTGCCGGTGAGGTGCACGCGCTGGCCGCCGACTTCGACCGTCTTGGTGTCGAGGTTGACGACGAGGTCGCCGGTGTTGATGACCGACTGCGCATGGCCCTTGGAGCGGCGCACGATGGCGTGAATGCGCGCGATCAGCTCGTCCTTGTGGAACGGCTTGGTCATATAATCGTCGGCGCCGAAGCCGAGACCCTTGACCTTGTCCTCGATGCCGGCAAGGCCGGAGAGGATAAGGATCGGCGTCTTGACCTTGGAGACCCGCAGCGAGCGCAAAACCTCGAAACCCGACATGTCGGGGAGGTTCAGGTCGAGCAGGATGATGTCGTAGTCGTAGAGTTTGCCGAGATCGACCCCTTCTTCGCCGAGGTCCGTCGTGTAGACGTTGAAGCTCTCGGATTTGAGCATCAGCTCGATCGACTGAGCCGTCGCGCTGTCGTCTTCAATGAGCAAAACGCGCATTTAAAGTCCCCTTGTCGCCGCAACCGGGCCTTTGGTCAGCGCCGCAAAGGCGGCGAGGCAGAAAAACGCTGTGGGACAAACTGATTCGACACTATGCGGACATGGTTAACAAAACCTGATTCTCTCTTGCAAGCGCGCCGTAGGCAGAATGACCCGAATCGGCGTAAGATGTTGCCGGAGAGTGGTTTTTTGGCCACGTACCGTTTCATGTCCCGGTTTAAGAGTCGGGCCTAACCAACTCTACCGACTCGCCCCTTTCGTCCAGGCCGGGCGAAACGCAGCCTTAAGTCCCATGGACGATGACCCAATGATTAACGACGCGGGTAAACACTCGGTTAAAATCCGGAAAACGCCGGTAAGCCTAAGGCCGCATGAATGCGGACTCGGGGGCGTTAACGCCCAGATCGTTAATCCGGGCTCGTTCGCGCTCCCGACCGGCAAGGACTCAAGGTGAAAGCTCTCGCCGAACAGATCGCCGATCTCGATAGCGCCGAGACCTACGGGCGCGTGGTTGGCGTGCGCGGGCTGATGGTGGAAGTAGCCGGGCCGATCCACGCCATGTCGGTCGGTGCGCGGCTGTCGCTCGAAACCGGCAACGGGCCGGCCATCCCCTGCGAGGTGGTAGGATTTTCCGGTGGCCGGGCGCTGGCCATGCCATTCGCCGCGCTCGACGGGGTGCGGCGCGGCTGCCGCGCGGTGGTCGCCACCGCCGCCGGCTCCATCCGCCCGTCGGAGCGCTGGCTCGGCCGCGTGGTCAACGCCATGGGCGAGCCGATCGACGGACTCGGACCGTTGCCGCCGGGGCCAGCGCCATATCCGTTCCGCTCGTCGCCGCCGCCGGCGCATGCCCGCATGCGGGTCGGCGAGCCGCTCGACCTCGGCGTTCGGGCGCTCAATACGTTTCTCACGGTCTGCCGCGGCCAGCGTATGGGCATCTTTTCGGGTAGCGGCGTCGGCAAATCGGTGCTGCTGTCCATGCTCGCCCGCAACGTGTCGGCCGACGTTTCGGTGATCGGCCTGGTCGGCGAACGCGGCCGCGAGGTGCAGGAATTCTTGCAAGACGACCTCGGGCCCGCGGGCCTCGCGCGTTCGGTGGTGGTGGTCTCGACCTCGGACGAACCGGCGCTGATGCGCCGCCAGGCCGCCTATCTCACGCTCGCCATCGCCGAATGCTTCCGCGACCTGCACAAAGACGTGCTGGTACTGATGGATTCGGTCACCCGCTTCGCCATGGCGCAGCGCGAGATCGGGCTGTCGACCGGCGAGCCGCCGACCGCTAAGGGCTATACCCCGACCGTGTTCACCGAGCTGCCGCGTCTGCTCGAGCGCGCCGGGCCCGGCACCGACCAGGGCACTATCACCGGTATCTTCAGCGTGCTGGTCGACGGCGACGACCACAATGAGCCGGTCGCGGACGCCGTGCGCGGCATCCTCGACGGCCATATCGTCATGGAACGCGCCATCGCCGAACGCGGGCGCTATCCGGCGATCAATGTTCTCAAATCGATCTCCCGCACCATGCCACGGGCGGCCGACCCGGCTTACCTGCCGGCCATCAACCGCGCCAAGCAGGTGATGGCGACTTATGCCGACATGGAGGAATTGATCCGCCTCGGCGCCTACCGCGCGGGCTCCAGCGCTGAGGTGGACGAAGCCATTGCACTGCATAAGCCGTTGGAGGCCTTCCTCAGCCAGCTTAAGGAAGAATCAACCACTATGGCCGAGGGATACCAGCGGCTTGAGCAAATCCTCCAGGGCGCGGCACCGAACCCGCCCTGACCAGAGGTGACCGGCGCTGGCATGATCAATTTGCACGATTTATGTCGAAAACTGGTCCCCAACCCCGAAAAAGTCGTGGATTGGCCCCCCAGCAGCCGCTCCTGGAAACCGATTAATAACGTTATTGCCGCACAGTCACCGGCGCTGAATGGTCCGGGGTGTCCGGTTGCGCGGTTGAATTGCCGCGCACGGGCGCGTATTCGGGGCTTCGGGGGAGTATGTAGTCGATGAAGTCACGCGAGACCCTCATTCGCCTGAAGAAGTTTCAGGTCGACGAGAAGCGGCGCAAGGTTGCGCAGATCGAGACCATGATCGCCGAGTTCGATCGCATCGCGACCGAACTCGATCGCGAGATCAAGTCGGAGCAGGAGCGCGCCGGCATCCACGATCCCGCTCATTTCGCCTATCCGACCTACGCCAAGGCTGCGATTGGCCGACGCGAGAACCTCAAGCGTTCGGCCGACGAACTCAAGGCCCAGATGGACGACGCCAAGGCGGCGCTGGGCGAGGCCTTTGAAGAGCTCAAGAAGGTCGAGATGCTCGACGAGCGCGACCATGCGCGCGAGAAGGCCGAGGAGAACGCGCGCGAGCAGGCCGAACTCGACGGTATCGCCGCGTTGCGCTTTACCACCGGCGGCGCGCACGCCTAAGCCGTCTGTCCGTCGCTCACGGCATCGTTACTGCGTCAAGTCGATCCGTCCTGCGCGCTTCCGCGTGCGCCACGCCATCCGGCTCTAGAACGCCGCCGCCAGATCGCGCGCGCCGGGCGATTGTGAAGCGCGCGACATCTTGCCTTCTATGTCGGCGATCAATCCCGCCACCACGCCGGTGCGGCGCGCGACCGGATTGCGCTCGTAGCCCGACCGCTGGAAGAAATTCGCGGTCGGCACGCGTTCGCGCATCTCGCGCGGCATGGTCACCATGTCGAAGCCGTTGCCGTCGCCGGTCAAATTCATCAATTCCAGTTCGGCCGCAGTGAGGGGCGCCGTGTAGCCCTTGGCGCGCGCGAACTGCACCGAGTTCGAGCAGCTTCTGCACCTGCAGCAGCGGGCCGATATCGATATCGAGAATGGCGGCGTGAATACCCAAGCCGCCCGTAGTGGTTTTGGCCAAGCGATCGTGCTCGTTCCAATTGTTCGGCACGCTGCGGCTGAACGCGATCATGCGCTTGAGCGCGTCGATCTTTCGTTCCATAGCGAACCGCGCTTCGCCGGTGAACGATTTGGCCTTTTGCCGCAGCGCGGCCAGCACGCGGCTGCCGTGCTCGGCCAAAATCGACACCGAATTGGTGCTGAGCAACTGGTTGTAGCCGATGGCGGGCGAGACGGCGTGCTTGCCGGGGCCCGGCGGCTCGAGCCCAGCCTGGGTGTCGTAGGCGCCGCGGCCGCCGGTCTCGAAGGCATAGACGCCGACGATCTGCTCGCGGGTGAGGCCGACGGCGCGGGCGGCGCGGGCGTAGGCGCGCTTGAAGTCGAGATCGCTTGGCGGCCGCTGCGGCACGAAGCCGTATTGCTCGGCGGCGGCTTGCAGGAAGTCGGCGACGACCGGGATCGGCGGCCTTTCGCTCGGCGGCGGGCCGGGCGCCTGCGGATCGATCGGCCGGCGCGGTCCAGTGTAGAGCGGCGGCTGGGTGAGCACATAGTCGATGAGTTCAATCGGCTGGCGGTTGCGGCGCTTGGCATTGCGCACGCGCCGCTTCTCGACGACGGCGTTCCAATAGATTTCGGCTTGCGCGTCATAGGCCTGCCGCGCCCGCAGATAGACCGCGAGTCTCGCCTGATAGTCGGACAGCGCAACGCGCGGGTGACCCTGCGCGTGCGCCGGCGTTGCCGCCAGCAGCGCGGCCAAAGCGACCAAGATAATGCGCAAGGACGGGCGCGGCATGTCCGGCTCTCAGCGAGGGTCAATTGATTCGGCTATCGCCGTCAGCCACGGCGTTTTGATGGCGCGATCAGCCGGCCCGGTCGGCGTCATATTCGTCGCTGCAAAACGGGCCACCCTGATAGCGGTCGCCGATCGGATCGGCCGGCAACTTGGCCTGCGCGGCCATCGCCTGCGCACGGAAGTCATCGGCTTTTCCGGTCGGCTTGTAGCCGAAGCGCCGGGCATTGCTGTTGTCCCACCAAGCGTCGGCATTGTCGGAGGCGCCGTAGAAGATTTCGAAATGGATGTCGCGGTGCTCGAGACCGATGCGTATCAACTGCACCAGGTCCTCCGGCTTGAGCCAGATCGCGAGACGGCGCTGATCGGCCGGCGCATCGCCGACATTGCCGATGCGCAGGCAGGTGACGCGCAGGCCGTGCTTGTCGGCGTAGAGCGCACCGAGCGCTTCGCCGAACGCCTTGCTCACGCCGTAACGGCTGTCAGGGCGCACCGTGACGTCGCCGCCGATGCGTTTCGTGCGCGGGTAGAAGCCCATCGCGTGATTGGAGGAGGCGAACACCACGCGCTTGACGCCGGCGCGGCGCGCCGCCTCGAACAGATTGTAACAGCCGATGATGTTGGAGTTGAGGATCGTCTCCCACGGGCCTTCGATCGAGAAGCCGCCGAGATGGACGATGCCTTCGATGCCGGTGACGATTTTTTCCACCGCGGCGCGGTCGGCAAGATCAGCGGTCACGAAATCTTCGCCCGCGCCGACATCGTCGGGCTTGCGGATGTCACTCCAGCGGATGCTCGGATATAGGCCTTTCATGAGCCTGCGCAGCCGCGTGCCGACGCCGCCCGCGGCTCCGGTAACCAGAATTTTTTCCATTGCTCTCTCTTGTAATTGCGGCCGCAGCGTTCCGGCGCGAGGCTACTTGATCCCGTTCTCGACCGCGAGCTTCTCGTAACGGTTGCGACTGTTGACCAGATGCCGCTGCATGGCGGCGCGCGCCTGCGTCACCGCGCGCTCGCGGATCGCGTTGAGTATCTGTTCGTGCTCCTGCTGAAATACGTCAAGTTGGATGCGTTTTGTTGGCGGCGCCGAGCGGCCCCACACGGTCCGCCGTGGAATGATGAAGCGGCCGAGATATTCCAGGAAGCGCTTGAATTGCGGATTGCCCGTGGAATCGGCGATTTCGCAATGAAACGAAAAGTCCTGGTCGACCGCATTCTCGCCACGGCCGATAGCGGCGCTGATCGCGCCGAAACGGTCGGCGATTTTCTTGACCTGTGCGATGGAGGCGCGTTCGGCGGCAAGGCCTGCCGCCTCCACCTCGACGCCGGTGCGCAGTTCCATGACGTTGAGCACCTCGCGCAACGTCGAGCGCTCGTCGAAATCCACCCGGAACGGCCGCCGCACCTGTTCCGCCACAAAGGCGCCGACGCCCTGGCGCGTGATCACCAGGCGGTCGGCCTTCAAGGCCGCCACGGCCTCGCGCACGACCGTGCGGCTGACTCCTGTGGCAGCGATCATTTCCTGTTCGGTGGGCAGCCGCGAACCGGGCGGCAGTTTGCCGCTGACAATGCTGGCGGTGAGACGGGCGACAAGTTCTCCGGTAAGCCCGCGCGGGGCCTCGAGCGGCTGCAGCAGGGCAAGATTTTTCGACGAACGCTTGTTCAAAGGCTTGACACCTGATGGGCCGGCAAGGTCATCATATGACATGATGAATATCATGCGCGGCCGCTTCGATCAATGCGCCGTGCTTACCAAGCGTCTTCAATGCCGCCGCAATAACGAACCCGGGAGGAAATCTTGAAGCCTTTTACTGTCGTGATCGCCGCGGGCGTACTGGTCGCCGCGAGCGCGTTCGCCGGCTCAGCCGTCGCGCAACAAAAACTGGTCTTGAAAGCCTCGGACGTGCATCCGGAAGGCTATCCGACCGTCGCCGCCGTCGAGAGCCTTGGCAAGAAACTGTCGGACGCCACCAAAGGCCGGCTCACGGTCGCGATGTATCCGTCGATGCAGCTCGGTGGCGAGAAGGAAGCCATCGAGCAGGCGCAGGTCGGCGCCATTGCCTTCGCCCGCGTGAGCGTTGGCGCGCTCGGCCCGGTGGTCGACGATCTCAACGTGTTCAATCTGCCTTATGTGTTCCGCAACACCGCGCATATGCAGCACGTGATCGACGGCGCGATCGGCCAGGAATTGCTCGACAAGGTCACCAACAGCGGCAAGGGGCTCGTCGGGCTCGCCTGGATGGACGCCGGTGCGCGCAATTTCTACGACACCAAGAAGCCGATCAAGCAACTCACCGACCTCAAGGGCATGAAGATCCGCGTCATGGGCAATCCCATGTTCGTCGATATGGCGAATTCGATGGGCGCCAACGGCGTGCCCATGGGCTACGATCAGGTATTCACCTCGCTGCAGACCGGCGTGGTGGACGGTGCCGAGAACAATCCGCCGAGCTTCGTGTTCGACAACCACTATCAGGTCGCCAAATACTACACGATCGACGAGCACCTCATCGTGCCCGAGATGCTCGTGATGTCGAAGAAGATCTGGGACTCGATGTCCAAGGACGATCAGGCGCTGCTGACAAAGTTCGCCAAGGAAGCCCAGCAGGAAGAGCGCAAGCTCTGGGACGTCTACGAGAAGCAGGCGATGGAAAAGGCGAAGGCTGCCGGCATCACGATCACGCGAGTGTCGGATGCCGACAAGAAGGCCTTCCAGGCGGCGGTGAAGCCGGTCTGGGACAAATACGGTCCCAAATACGCCGCCATGATCAAGCGCATCCAGGACGTGAAGTAGCCTGGTCATTCCGGGACGCCGCGCAGCGGCGGACCCGGAACCCAGAGCCACATCGCATGGCCCTCATGTTTATCCCCTGGATTCCGGGCGCGCCCGCTCACGCGGGCGCCCCGGAATAACGAGAGTGCCAATGGCCGCTCTGTATCGCAAAATAATGGATGCGCTGTATCTTGTCTGCGTGTGGGTCGCGGGCACCGCGCTGGTGCTGATATCCGCGGTGATTCCGTGGGCGGTCTTTACCCGCTATGTGCTCAATAGCTCGGCGTCTTGGCCGGAGCGGACCGCGGTCCTGTTGACCATCGTGTTGACGTTCATCGGCACGGCGGCTTGCTACCGTGCGCAATTGCACATGAACGTGTCGTTTTTCGCGGCGATGTTGCCGCCGCGCTGGCGCCGCTGGGTCGATCTTCTCGTCGAGCTTCTGGTTGGGGCGATGGCGCTGTTCATGGTCATCTACGGCGTCAAATTGGTCGACGCCACATGGCTCAATTCGATCGACGAATTTCCCGAATTGTCGGTCGGCGTGACCTATCTGCCCATTCCGCTCGGCGGTGCGGCGTTGTTGCTGTTCGTCATCGAGCGCGTACTCATCGGCCTGCCGCCCGATCATTTTGCCGGGCATACGGAAACCGCGCTTGCGCCGATCCAGGAAGCGGGTCTTTCGCCGGGCCAGGAAGTGAACTGATGGACATCGCCGTTCTTCTTGTGACGATGTTCTTCTGCTTCCTGATCGGCGTGCCGATCGCCTATTCGCTCGGGCTGGCGGCGATAGCCGCGTCGTTGTGGATCGGCATCCCGCTCGAAGCGGTGATGCTGCAGATCTCCAACGGGGTCAGCAAGGTCGCGATGCTGACCATCCCGTTCTTTGTGCTGGCCGGCGCCATCATGGCGGAAGGCGGCATGGCGCGGCGCATGGTCGCGTTTGCCGATGTGCTGGTGGGATTTACCCGCGTGCGCGGCGGACTTTCGGTCGTCAATGTGCTGGCGACCACGCTTCTGAGCGGCATATCCGGCTCCTCCGTCGCCGACGTGTCGGCGATCGGATCGGTGATGATTCCGCAAATGGAGCGAAGCGGATATCCGCGAGTCTATGCCACCAATGTGACGATCACCAGCTCGGTGCAGGCGCTGCTGGTCCCACCCAGTCATAACGCCATCATTTATTCCTTGGCGACCGGGGGCAGCATCTCGATCATCAGCCTGTTTATCGCCGGCGTAGTGCCGGGCCTTCTGCTCGGCTTCTCGATCATCGTGCTTTGCCTGGTAATCGCCTATCGCGATGGCCATCCGAAAGGTACCTCGGTGCCGCTGCGCGACGCGGTCAAAATCAGCATCGAGGCCGCCTGGGGTCTGATCACGCTGGTCATTATCCTCGGCGGCATTCTCGGCGGCATATTTACGGCGATCGAGGCCGGCGCGGTGGCGTGCATGTGGGCGTTTTTCGTCACCATGTTCATCTACCGCGATTACAAGTGGCGCGACCTGCCGACTCTCGTTCACCGCACGCTGCGCACCGTTGCCATGGTGATGACGTTGATCGCCTGTGCCTCGAGCGTCGGCTACGTCATGGCGCTCACGCAGATGCCGGCCAAGATCACGGCATTCTTCCTCACGATTTCGAGCAACAAATACGTGATCTTGATGCTGATCAACATCCTGCTGCTCGTTCTCGGTTGCCTGGTCGACATGGCGCCGTCGATTCTGATCTGTACGCCGATCTTACTGCCGGTGATGATCAATTTCGGCGTCGACCCCGTTCATTTCGGCATGATCATGATGCTCAATCTCGGTATCGGACTGTGCCATCCGCCAGTCGGGGCGATCCTGTTTGTCGGCTGTGCCGTCGGAAAAGTGACAATCGAACAGGTGATGCGCACGATCTGGCCGTTTTACGGCGTGATGTTCGTGGTGCTGATGCTGGTCACCTACATTCCGGCGCTCTCGCTCTGGCTGCCGGCGCTGGTGATCAAGTAGACTGAACGTCCCAAAAAAATCGCGCCGCAAAAGCGGCGCAAAAGTTCGGGGGAGGTTCGAATAAAACGCTACTAGCGGATGGTCGCGCCGTCGCGGTCGGTGAACACCACCGGTCCGCCGGCCTTGATCACGGTCGGGGCCTGTGCAGTCAGGATATCGGTGCCGAGATTGAACTGTTGCGCCGAAATGCCGATCACGGCGATCAGCAGCGCGGCGGCAAGCCCAACGACCACGATCTTGAGGTGGGTGGTCCGGTCTGCGGTATACATCGACCAGTTCATGGCAGCCTCCAAGGTCATGCCCTTTTGTCGGGCGGGCCTGGAAAAAGGTTCATTCAGGTTTCGCAGGGCTAACGTAGGTACGCCGCCACAGTTCCATAGGCCCCATCACGGAACGTTGAAAAGGCGGTTAAAATTGCTGTTTTGACCGTGAAGTGGCGGAAACTGGCCGATAGCAGCCGATCGGAGGCGATTCGGCCTTACTCGGTGCGGGACAACTGGTGTTCCTCGGCGATTCGCTCGAAGGTTTCCGCGATGCTTTTGATCCGGTAGGCCAGCCGGTTGTCGTTTTCGACCGGCAGCGGCCGGATGATCTTGTATTTACCGCGCGAGGCCGCGTTGCCGAAAGTGGGCTCGTAATAGACGTCCTGGCCGCTGGAAAATTTGTGCGTCATGTGTGTCCTCCGCGGTCCTTGAATGAAAACGCCCGGCGCAAGGCCGGGCGCTCCCTGTTCGTCACGATACGAATTCGTTGGTCAGGCGTTCTGCAGATTGGACGCCGCCTGCTTGCCGCGCTCGGTCACGATTTCATAGGTGAGGCGCTGGCCCTCGTTGAGCGTGCTCATGCCGGCGCGTTCGACAGCGCTGATGTGCACGAACACATCCTTCGAGCCGTCGCTCGGCGTGATGAATCCGAAACCCTTTTGAGTGTTAAAGAACTTGACGGTACCTGTGGCCATGATGGCCTCCTTGCATCGATTGCTGCGTGAGCGGGATGCGCACGGATCCTTTAAGTCCGCGCGCTTTGACATCCGAGTTTTTTGGGATGACTTGTTGAGCGCCCAAAATCGGGCAGCGTTGCAAGGCAGAACCGAAAACCTGGTTGCAGGTGCTCAAATACGCTAATTGCGCAGAAGCGTCAAACGCTCGGCGTTCAGCTGGCGCGCTTGGCCAACGGGTATTCCGCGCTGTCATAGAGCTCACGAATCACCTTGTGGCCAAGCCGCGCTTCGTCGATTTCGATATAGGCGCCGAGCAGCAGCGGCTCTGGCAACTCTTCGACGGCAAAGCGGATGGCTTCGGCGGCGCGATCGAAACGGCGGTATTTGATCTTGTTGACGATCTTGCGATTGCGCGAAGGAAACAACTCCGCTGGCGCGTCAAAATTGAATTTATTCACGATCAACTCCAGGCTCTTCGGCAAAGCCGAAACGATTGAAACATCTCAACACATGTGGGTATCAAAGCACGTTTTATCCAGTGGCGTCCGGAACGGCTCAAAACACGGTGAAAAAGCAGCGCTAATCGTCGTGATCGGGCGGCAAGCGACACAAAACTCGACTTATCAAGCCAAATAGAGCATTTTGTCGCCATCTGCCGGCAGCATCCGCGTAGGGTAAGGTCAGGTATGTCGAATTCGATCGTTAATGGGAAGCCGGCGATCTTCCACTTCGTGATGATCAAGCCGACGCATTACGACGACGACGGCTATCCGATCCAATGGCTTCGTTCGGCAATTCCCTCCAATACGCTTGCCTGTCTCAACGCCTTGGCCGAGGACGCCCGGCGCCGCGAGGTGCTGGGAACAGGCGTCGATATCCGCCTGCACACATACGATGAAACCAACCGGCGGGTTAAGCCGGAGCAGATCATCCGCATGCTCAGGCGCGAGGGCGGGCGCTGTTTGATCGGGCTCGTCGGCGTACAATCGAACCAGTTTCCGCGCGCCGTCGATCTGGCGCAGCCATTCATCGAGGCCGGTCTGCCGGTCTGTATCGGCGGCTTCCATATCTCCGGCTGCATTTCCATGCTGCCGGAATTGCCGGCCGACATCAAAGCCGCGCAGGCGATGGGCATCTCCTTCTTCGCCGGCGAGGCCGAAGAACACCGGCTCGACGAAGTGCTGATCGGCGCCTTCAATGGCAAGCTCAAGCCGCTCTACAATTACATGGACGCGCTGCCGGACCTGGTCGGCGAGCCGCCGCCGTTTTTGCCGCGCAAGCACGTCCAGCGCACCGTCGGCAACCTGTCGAGCATCGATCTCGGCCGCGGCTGCCCCTATCAGTGTTCGTTCTGCACCATTATCAACGTGCAAGGCCGCAAGAGCCGCATCCGCTCGGCCGACGATCTGGAAAAGATCGTGCGCGAGAACTACGCCGAAGGCATCAAGCGGTTCTTTATCACCGACGACAATTTCGCCCGCAACAAGGATTGGGAGACGCTGTTCGACCGGCTGATCGCGATGCGGCACGGCGAGGGGATGAATATCGGCTTCACTATCCAGGTCGACACGCTCTGCCACAAGATCCCGGGCTTCATCGAGAAGGCGACCAAGGCCGGCGTCCGCCGCGCCTTCATCGGGCTGGAGAACATCAACCCGGACAACCTGATCGCCGCCAAGAAGCGGCAGAACAAGATCACCGAATATCGCGAGATGCTGCAGATGTGGCGCAACAACGGCGCCATTACCTATGCCGGCTACATCCTCGGCTTCCCCGCCGACACCAGGGAATCGATCCTGCGCGATATCGAGATCATCAAGCGCGAATTGCCGATCGATATTCTGGAATTCTTCTTCTTGACGCCGCTGCCCGGATCGGAAGACCACAAGACGCTCTCCACCAAGGGTGTCTGGATGGACCCGGACATGAACAAATACGACCTCAATCACCGTGTCGCACATCACGGCACGATGTCGGACGCCGATTGGGAAGACGCTTATCGCGCGGCCTGGAAATCGTTCTACACGCCGGAGCACATCTACACGATCCTGCGTCGCACCTGCGCCAACAAGATTGGTCGGCCCGGCACCACGCTGTCGACCATCCTATGGTTTTACCTGACGATCCTATTTGAGGGCGTGCACCCGCTCGAAAGCGGCGCGTTCCGTCTCAAATACCGGCGCGACCGCCGCCGCAGTCTGCCGCTGGAGAACCCGCTGCTGTTCTATCCGAAGTACTGGGGCGGCATCATGGTCAAGGCTTACAACTATGCGCGCGTCTATCTGCGCTGCAAGGTGCTGCTGAAGGCCGCGCTCAATGCGCCCGACCGCTGGACCTATTCCGATCTCGCCATCTCAGTCCCCAAAGCGGATGAGTTCGAGACACTGGAGATTTATCACGCCACCACCGGCGGCGAGGCTGCGCTCAAGCGCAAATACCGGGACGATGCCATCCGCGCGCATACGCATGCGCATGATGAGGCGATGCCGACGATCGCGGCGGAATAGCAGAAATTAAATGCTGCCGACCGTCTTCAGCCGCGCCCGCGGGTGAATTTCGCTCTGCGACACCACCGGCGTCTGCGCGCGGAAACGCTCGATGATGCCGCGCACGAACGGCCTGATGCCGGCCGAGGTCACCAGCACCGGCGCCTCGCCTTCGCGCGCCGCATCCTCGAACTTCTCGCGGACCAGCGTGATGAATTCCGACAGCTTGGACGGCTGCATCGCCAATTGCCGGTCATCGCCCTGGCCGACCATCGACTCGGCGAAGGCCTGCTCCCATTTTGCCGACAGTGCGATCAGCGGCAGATAGCCGCCGGGGCTGTTGTGCTGCGAGCAGATTTGGCGCGACAGCCGCGCCCGCACATGCTCGGCCAGCATCACCGGGTTGCGCGAGACGCCGATGCCGTCGGCGATGCCTTCGAGGATGGTGGCGAGATCGCGGATCGACACGCGCTCGGCCAAGAGAAGCTGCAACACGCGCTGGATGCCGGAGGCGGAGATTTGCGAGGGCACCAGGTCCTTGAGCAACTCGGCCTGCTCCTTCGGCAGCTCCTTGAGCAGCTTCTGCACCTCGCCGTAGGACAGGAGCTCCGCCATGTTGTTTTTGAGCAATTCGGTCAGGTGCGTTGACAGCACGGTGGCGGCGTCCACTACGGTGTAGCCTTTGAGTGCGGCGTCTTCTTTTTGCGTGGCATCGATCCAGGTGGCCGGGAGCCCGAACGTGGGCTCGGTCGTGTGGGTGCCGGCGAGTTTCACTTGGCCGCCGGCCGGGTCCATGACCATGTACTGGCCGGGCCAGACCTTGCCGCTGCCGGCCTCGACCTCTTTGATCTTGATGGCATAGCTGTTGGCATCGAACTGGACGTTGTCGAGGATGCGCACGGCCGGCATCACGAAGCCCATTTCGGTCGCCAGCGACCGGCGCAGCGCCTTGATCTGCTCGGTCAGCCGGTCGCTGCCGTCGGGCGAATTGACCATCGGCAGCAGCGCATAGCCGATTTCGACCTTGAGATCGTCGATCTTGAGCGAGGCGGAAATAGGCTCTTCCTTCGCCTCGCTCTTGGCTTCGGTTTCCACTTTGCGGGCTTCGCTGGCGACGGCAAGCCTGGTGCGCTTGTCCATGACGTAGGCGAGCGCGCCGGCGCCGGCACCGAGCGCAAGGAACGGCAGCATCGGGATTCCTGGCAATAGCGCCATCACCACCATCACCGCGCCCGACATGCCGAGCGCCTTCGGGTAACCGGAGAGCTGATTGAGCAGGGCCTTGTCGGCCGAACCCAGGATGCCGGCTTTCGACACCAGCAGGCCGGCCGAGGTGGAGACGATCAATGCCGGAATCTGGGTGACCAGGCCGTCGCCGACCGTAAGGATGGTGTAGGAATGCGCCGCATCGGCAAAGCTCAAGCCCTGCTGGACGATGCCGATAATCATGCCGCCGATGACGTTGATGAATACCACCAGCAGGCCGGCGATGGCGTCGCCGCGCACGAATTTGGACGCGCCGTCCATGGCGCCGAAGAAGCCGCCTTCGTCCTCGAGTTTCTGGCGGCGCCGGCGCGCTTCCTTTTCATCGATCATCCCCGCCGACAGATCGGCGTCGATCGCCATCTGCTTGCCGGGCATGGCATCGAGGTGGAAGCGGGCGGCAACTTCCGCGATGCGGCCGGAGCCCTTGGTGATGACCACGAAGTTCACGATCACCAGGATGATGAATACGATGATGCCGATCACGAAATTGCCGCTCATCACGAAATTGCCGAACGCCTCGATGACGTGGCCGGCGGCATCAGTGCCCTCGTGGCCGTGCGCGAGAATGAGGCGCGTGGAGGCGAGGTTGAGCGCCAGCCGCAGCATGGTCGCGATCAGCAGCACGGTCGGGAATGAAGAGAATTCGAGCGGCGTCTGGATGAACAGGGCCGTCATGAGGATCAGGACCGAGATGATGATCGAGATGGCGAGCGCAAGATCGAGCAGGACCGGGGGCAGCGGCAGGATCAGGACGACGAGGATGGTCAGCACGCCGACCGCGAGCGCGATGTCGCCGCGCTTCATGAACGCGCCGACCTCGCCGAGACCGGGAAGCTTGATGGCGCTGGTTGCCGATGGCGGTGCGGCGCTGATGTCGCTCATGCCTGCGAAATGGTTGTGACCCCGGCAATATTTGCCCAGTTTATGGTTAGCGAGGGGTTAACAAACAGCGGTCGCATGCCTCCGTAAGGCGGCAATTTTGCTAAGAATCGCAATATCTTGTGTCGCCAGCGAAACCTCCAGCCGCGAGGGCCGCGGCAGGACTTATTCGCGCTTCCAGACTTCCGCGCCGATCTGATGGCCGCCGGCATAGGTCCATACGCCCGCCCAGTTGCCGCCGTCGGAGCCGTAGAGCGCGAGGCCGGTGTCGCTGCCGGCCTTGTAGGAGACCGCGAGGAAGTCCTTGTCGCCGATGCCGGTGCCGACATAGCGCGTGCCGGCAACGACCCAGATCACGCGATAGGTTTGGCCGGTCTTTTCCACGGTGACAGTGCCGCTGTATTTGCTGCCGCTGCCCGGATTGCTGCCGGCGACCGAATAGTTGCCGACCGGATCGGCGGCAAAGGCGGTTGCTGCGCTCAGCAGCAAAGCGGCGGCGCTGGTGGCGAATAGATGACGCATGATGACTTCCCCCCGACAGCCGGTGCGACCTTCGCCCCGCGCTTGCGGCAAGAACTTTAGGGCTTTGCGGGTGCGGCGACAATTCCGCTGCGAGCGAGGGCAGCGGCCTCTTGCGTTACGAAGTGCATTTCGCCGCAATCCATGCAGCGTGTGCGGATGTCATGCTCGGCGATCCGGGCCAGCGTTGACGGATCGGTGACTAGCACGAAACAGCCGGTAACCGGGCAGCGGTAGCGAACGGCGCCGCTCGGGCGCAGCGTGGCCGCCACCCGGCTCATCGGCTCAGCGGAGTGACGATAGGCTGAAGGGTGGATGGTACCCCATGTTTGATTAGGCATGGACATCGTGATCACCATTATCAGCCGGCAAAACCATAACTTTGTGCGATGCACTTTGGTTCCGCGGCGGCTATTCAAGACGGCCATCGTCGGCGCTCAAGGATCGAGCGATGGGAACCGATGGCGACCGTTGGCCGCGAGCGGCAGCGGATCGACACGAATCACCGCGGCAAGCTCCAGCTCGCCATAAAGGTGTGGAAACAGCGCGCCGCCGCGCGACGGCTCCCATTTCAGCCGGCCGCCCAGGCGGGCGGCATCGACGCGCAGCAGCACGAGATCGCGCTCGCCTGCGAAATGTTTCGCCGCCGTTTCGGACGCCTGTTCGGCGCTGGAGAAGTGGATAAAGCCGTCCTGCGTGTCGACAGACGAGCCACGGAATACGCCGCTGCGCTCGGCTTCGCGCCATAGTGCTGCGGGGCAGATTTTGTAGACGATTGTCAACTTCGTGATCGACCTATGTGATTGGGACACCACGATTATCACGTGCGCGCCAATTGCGGCAGTCATGACGCCGAAAACCACATTGAATTGCCGTAATTCGTATCCATCTCCCGATCAAATTTTTCACGGAGATATCATGCTGAAGACCGAGGAATATCTGGTCGAGACGGCCGATCGCTGCATCCGGCTGGCGCGCGAGGGCCGCGAATTGATCGAGCGTCTGGAAGCCATAAGCCACGAACTGATGGCCAAGGCTGTCGAACTCGACACCGATCGGGACAGGAAGGCGTAAAGCGGAGAGGCCCGCTGAGGCCCGCTCGTTCGCGTCGCGACGTTTCGATGAGCCTGAAGGAAAAGCCCGGCGATGGAGCCGGGCTTTCTCATTCTTACTTATTTGCTGCCGGCCCGCTAGGCCGCGCCGCGCATTTCGCTGCCGCCCGCCGGCGGGATCGGTGCGCCGTCGGCCGCGTATTCGTTGAGCTTGTTGCGCAAGGTGCGGATCGAGATGCCGAGGATATTGGCGGCGTGGGTGCGGTTGCCCAGGCAATGCTTGAGCGTCTCCAGGATCAGGTCGCGTTCCACTTCGGCGACAGTGCGGCCGACCAGATTGCGCGTGACCTGCTCGGCGGCCATGGTCGCATGGGCGACCGCGCCGGAACCACGCGATTGATCGAGCCGCAGGCCGTCGGGCGACAGGATGCCGTCGATGCCGATCTCCGGCCCGCATGAGAGTAGCACCGCGCGGTGCAGGGTGTTCTCCAGTTCGCGCACGTTACCCGGCCAGCGGTTGATGCTGAGCGCACGGCGCGCTTCCGCCGAGAGCGGGCGTTCGGGTAGGCCGTTGGCCTCGGAGTATTTCTTGGCGAAATACTGCGCCAGCTCGATGATGTCGGACGGGCGCTCGCGCAGCGGCGGAATTTTCAGGTTCACCACATTGAGGCGGAACCAGAGGTCTTCGCGGAATTTGCCCTCGCGCACGGCATCGGTGAGGTTGCGGTTGGAGGTGGCGACGATACGGATATCGACCGGTACCGGCTTGCCGCCGCCGACGCGGTCG
Organism: uncultured Alphaproteobacteria bacterium; assembly: GCA_963821785.1. GTDB lineage: Bacteria > Pseudomonadota > Alphaproteobacteria > Rhizobiales > Xanthobacteraceae > Pseudolabrys. The sequence continues at coordinate 285,906 of CAWGFC010000004.1, forward strand.
ATCAGCCGCTCTTGGATCGCGCGCAGCAATTTCGCCTGCAGACGAACGTCCATTTCGGAGATTTCGTCGAGCAGCAGCGTACCGCTATTGGCCTCCTCGAATTTGCCGATGCGGCGTCCGAGCGCACCGGTGAAGGCGCCCTTCTCGTGGCCGAACAGCTCCGACTCCAAGAGGTTTTCTGGGATCGCCGCGCAGTTGACGGTGATGAAAGGCTTCCTGGCGCGGGTCGAACGGGCGTGCAGGTAGCGCGCCAGCACTTCCTTGCCGGTGCCGCTCTCGCCCGTGATCAGCACGGACGCGTCGGAGCCGGCGATCTGCTGGGCGAGTTTGACCACGCTCGCCATCGCTTCATCGCGATAGATCATCTCGCGCCGGTCGTCGGTGACGGCCGCGAGCACAGCTGCGATCAGGTCGGGGTCGGGCGGCAGCGGGATGTATTCCTTGGCGCCAGCATGGATGGCGTTGACCGCTGCGCGCGCGTCGTTGGTGATGCCGCAGGCCACGACCGGGATATGGATGTGCTCGGCGTCGAGCCGGTTTACCAAGTCTCGGATGTCGAGGGTGACGTCGACCATCAATAGGTCGGCGCCGCGGCCGGAGCGCAGCACCGCGAGCGCCTGCTCGTTGCTGTCGGCGTGAGTGACGCTGGCGCCCTTGTCCATCGCGATCTTGCTCGCGATGGTGAGTTGGCCTCCAAGCGTACCGACGATCAGGAGTTGCATGGTATTATCCCTCTAACGTTCAGTCGCATGATCTTTTCCGAAAACCGGTTCCTACTTTTCGAGACTATGCGTCAGTTATTGTCTGTCTTGATGATTTCAGTCATGGTCACGCCCAATTTGTCTTCGACCAGCACCACTTCGCCGCGCGCGACCAGGCGGTTGTTGACGTAGATGTCGATGGCTTCGCCGACCTTGCGGTCAAGTTCGAGCACGGCGCCCGGCGCGAGCTTGAGCAGGTCGCCGACCGGCATTTGGGCGCGGCCGAGCACCGCCGAGACATGCACCGGCACATCGAACAGCGCCTCCAGGTCGGCGGCGCCGCGGTTGACGGACTCGGCGTCGCTCGGGGCCAGCGCACCGGCGTCGTCGACGATGGGCGGCTGGCCGCCGGCCTCCAGATCGGGAAGCGGGACTTTGCTGTCGGTGTCGCTCATCGCGTCGGTCTCCAAAATTCCTATTTGCTTTCGTTGGCGCGTCCCGCCACGTAGCGGGTGACTAATTCATCGATGGCTGCCAGCGTCGCGGCGCGGTCGCGGGCGACGCCGCCATCGGCCCATTCGATGCGGCAGTCGCCGGGCGCCATGGCCAGATCGGACATGACCACCAACCGGCCCTCGAAACCGCGCGCCTGCGCGATCTCGTCGAGTTTGGCCTTGGCTGATTCGTAAATCTCGGCGCCGATGTGGACGACCACGTGCGGCGCCTTCACCAAGTGATTGAACGATTCGGTGACCAGCGCGGATATTTCGGCGAGCGGTTCGCGCGCGATCAGCTCCGGCGCAAGCTTGCCTGCAACCGCGACCGCCACTTGCACCGCCTCGGTTTCCAGCCGAACTTCGATGCCGGCGAGCGCCGTATTCAATCGTTCCATCGCGTCGGCGATCGCGCCGAGGGCGGCCGTTGTCTGCCGGGTAGCATCATTCTGCGCCTGCGCAAGGCCTGCGGCAAAGCCGTTGCGATAAGCTTGCGATTCGGCGTCCGCGCGGCGGCGTTCAGCTTCGACCAGCGTGATGGTCGGCCGTTCGCCGGCGGAGAAATCGTCATCGAACAGATATTTGGTGTTCGCTTTCATCGCTATCTCAATAGATCAGTTCGTCGTCGCCGCGGCTCTTGGTGATCAGGATTTCGCCCTTGGCTGCCAGATCCTTGGCGATATTGACTAGCGACGTCTGCGCCTCGTCGACGTCGCGCAGGCGCACCGGGCCCAACGCCTGCATGTCCTCCGCCAGCATCTTGGCAGCGCGCGTCGACATGTTGCCGAAGAAGAACTGGCGTACGTTTTCGGAGGCGCCTTTCAGCGCGATCGCCAGCTTGTCCTTCTCGAACTTGCGCATCAGCGTCTGCGCCGAGCCGGCGTCGAGCTTGATCAGGTCGTCGAATGTAAACATCAGCGCCTTGATGCGTTCGCAGGCATCGGCATTCTCGGCTTCCAGCGCGGTGAGGAAGCGCGATTCGGTCTGGCGGTCGAAATTGTTGAAGACCTCCGCCATCGCCTCATGCGCGTCGCGGCGGCGGGTGTGCGACAGGTTGGTCATGAATTCGGTGCGCAGCGTTTCTTCGACGCGATCGATCACTTCCTTCTGGACCGCCTCCATCTTCAACATGCGATTGACCACGTCGAGGGAGAAATCTTGGGGCAGAATAGCCAGCACGCGCGCGGCATGGTCGGAACGCAGCTTGGACATCACCACCGCCACGGTCTGCGGATATTCGTTCTTGAGATAGTTCGCCAATACGTCTTCATGGACGTGGGCCAGCTTCTCCCACATATTGCGGCCGGCGGGGCCGCGGATATCGTCCATAATGCCGCCGACGCGCTCAGGCGGCAGGTATTGCGCCAGCAGGCGTTCGGCGACGTCGTAGCTGCCGAGTACGCCGCCCGACCCCGACATTTGCGAGACGAATTGCAGCAACAATTCTTCGACGGCTTCGGCCTCTACGGTGCCGAGCGCCGCCATCACGGTGGAAATCTCACGCAGTTCGTCGTCGTCGAGCAGAGAAAACAGCTTGGCGCCGTAGCGTCCGCCGAGCGCCAGCATGAGGACCGCCGCCCGTTCCGGCCCTGTCAGTTTGCGCTTTCCCTTGGTGCCTTGCGCACGAGGGCTGATGCTGGTCACACCTGTTTGGGCGGGTGCCATGGCTTAGCGCACGTCCTCATGGAGCCAGTTACGGATGATCGCGACCGCCTCGTGCGGATTTCGCTCTGCGAGTTCGCCGACTTTCTGCACCGACTGGGCGTGCACTTGGCCCTGCACTTGGGCGATATCGATCATCGCCGCGGTGCGGTTGGAAATGGCGACCGATTCGTCGGCGCCTACAATTGAGATATTCGCGGTGGTGGAGCCGGCATTGGTCGCGACGTTGGGCGCCACCACGGTGGCGGTGACGTGCGGCAACCCGATCGCATTGGCGACCCCGGACGTACCCGCGGCGCTCGCAACGGCCTCCGCGGTTCCAACCATCGCGCCATCCGGCGAGATGACCCGGCGGACCAGCGGACGCACCACGAACAGCAGCACGACAAAGCCGAGTAGCACCATCACGCCTTGTTCGGCGAGACGCATGATGTCGTCTTTGGTGAATTGCACGTAACTCATCCAGCCGGTCGGCTCGATGATCGGCGTCGGCGTGGTGTCGGCGAAGCGCAAGTTGACCACTTCGACCTGGTCGCCGCGTTTGGCATCGAAGCCGATGGCCGATTTTACTAGCGCCGCGATGCGGTCGATCTCTTCCTTCGATCGTGGCTGATAGGTGACCACACCCTTGGCGTCCTTCGTGTAGATGCCGTCGACCAGTACGGCCGCGGAAACGCGGTTGACGCGGCCGGCTTCGGTGACCTCGGTCTTGGTGGTGCGCGAGATTTCGTAGTTGACGATCTCCTCGGACTTGCGGTTCTGATCGCTGGTGCCCGTGTCGCCCGGTGGCTTGGCGGCGCCCGGCAGTTCGTTGCCGACCGATACAGGGCCGCCCGTTTTGTCGCCGGACGATGAGGATTCCTCGCGGGTTTGGCTCGATCGCACGACGCGGCCGTCGGGATCGAATTTGTCGGTGGTTTGGGTGATGCGGTTGAGGTCGAAATCGGCGTTGATCTCGACACGCGCGTGGTCGGGTCCGACTATCGAGGAAACGATCGTCTCTACCTGGTCGCGCAGGCGCTTTTCGAAAGCCGCCTTGCGTTCGTCGGCGCCGGCGCCCTGCATCGGATCGGTCGGTCCGGCGCCGTCGGCGAGCAGCTTGCCGGTCTCGTCGATCACCGAAACGCGCTCGGGTTTCATTCCGCTGACCGCGGTCGCCACCAGGTGGCGGATGGCGCGCACCTGCTGCGGCTCCAGCGTGCCGCGCACCTTGAGCACGATCGACGCCGATGGGTCGATCTTGTCGCGCGAGAACAGCGGCCGATCGGGCAGCACCAGATGCACGCGGGCGGACTGCACGCGGTCCAGGCTGCTGATGGTGCGGGCTAGCTCGCCTTCGAGAGCGCGCAGATGGTTGATGTTCTGGACAAAGGTGGTGGTGCCAAGCGCGTCCGATTTGTCGAAAATCTCGTAGCCGACGCCGCCGCCCTTGGGCAGGCCACTTTCGGCGAGCTTCATGCGCAGGCGCGCGACCTTGTCTTTGGGCACCATCACGGCGGTGCCGTCATTCTTGATCTGGTAGGGGATTGCCTGGCGGTCCAGATCCTTGATAATCGCGGTCGAGTCTTCCATCGACAAATCGGTGAACAGCGGCACCAATTGCGGCGTCGTCATCCGAATCATCAGGAACGAGAAGAAGCCGATCAGCGTCAGCGTCACCGCGGCCATGGCCGCCATTCGCGCCGCACCGAGCGATTTCAAGAAGTCGAAGAAGCCTTGCACCGGGTTCCGTCCCAACCTTTGGGCGCGCTACGCGCCTTACCCGGCAAGATTTGCCCAGTTTATGGTTAGCGTCCGGTTAATTCGTGCCAATTGAAAATCTTCGCGGCGCAAGCCGTGGCGAGCGCATTACGGCGTACGCCGGCGCGCAGACGAAATCGCCGGTCACGCGGGGCCGGCGTCTTAGCTTTGTGAAGGCCGGGAAGGGAGTTACTGGCGGTACTGCTGAATGCGTGTGGTACGCAGGCCGGCAAGGCCGTGCTGATCGATGGAATACTGCCAGGACAGGAATTCCTCGACCGTCAATGTATAGCGCGCGCAGGCCTCTTCCAGCGACAACAGGCCACCGCGCACGGCGGCGACCACCTCAGCCTTGCGGCGGATGACCCAGCGTTTCGTTGACGGCGGCGGCAGATCCGCAATCGTCAGGGGACTGCCATCGGGCCCGATGACGTATTTGACCCTCGGGCGGTGGGGCTCGGTCATTGGTGTACTCACAGGACTCTACTTGACTGGCATTTACTGATTGGAAGCTACAAGGCGCGACTTAAAATTTGCCTAAGCATGGCAGGTAGAAAGGGAAATCTTTGCCCTGTTTCCGCTAACCTTTTGGTTACGGTTTGGCCCAGCGAGTTTCGAATCCGGAACGGTGCAACGGCGCCGTCCTTGGCCGAAAGAGTGCCGAAGAGGACTCGAGGGTACGCCGTTGAAGGAACTTTCTGCCAAGAAAGCCACTTTTGGGGTGTCCAGGGCCGCTGCCAGGGAACTGTGTCGGGTGTCGCGCTGGCTTGTTTTGTGCCGGAGCGCGCGTTCGAAGGCGCCTTAAATGATTGAACCGGGCGGGGGCGGGGCTGCAATTCGCCTAAACCACGACGACAATCAGCTGCCGGGCACGACGATCCGCTGGATATCGGTGAGCTTATAGTTCTGCCCGCCCATGGCCAGAAGCGGCGGCGTCTGGGTGAGATCGACCGAGGTGATTTGCCCCTCGACCTGGCTCGTAACCGTGGTTGATTGCCCGCTGGCGGTGACCGCGGTCGTCGTGAGGGTGTAATTGCCGGCCGGCCAGGTCGTGCCGTCACTGCCGACGCCATTCCACGTGAAGGGCTGGCTGCCGGCATTGACCGCGCCCGTGGCGGTATAGACGGTCTGGCCGGACGGCGCCGTGATCGTAACCGTCGCCGTCGCGGGCTGGGTCGCCGTCAGCGACCAGGTCGCTTGACCGCTGGCCAATTGCGCGGTGGTGCCGTTCACGACCACGGTCGCGCCGACGAGCGAGAGCGCTTGCGACGTTTGTGCGCTCTGCTGCAAAGACACCAGCGTGCTCAACGTGTCGTTCGTCTTCATCTGCTGCTCGACACCGGCGAATTCGACGAGTTGCTGGGTGAATTGATTGGTATCCATCGGACTGAGCGGGTCCTGATTCTGCAATTGTGTTGTGAGCAGCTGCAGAAACGTGGTGAAATTGCTCGCAATCTCGGTGGTGTCGTTAAGTGCGCTCGAGACTGCACCTGCGGGGTTGGTTGCCGATGTGACCGGCGAAACGGTGGTCATGATTGCTCCTCAGACACGAATGTCGATGCCGCCGCGCAGTCCGGCGAGGCGGCTGTAGTCGCGTTGGGTTGTTTCGTTGCTTGGAAGCGTGTTGTCTTGAACGACGATCTGCGTGGTGCTCTGTGCGGGCGTGTTGTCCTGCTGCCGGCCCATGGTCTGATCGCGCAGCGAAAATTGCAGGCCATTGTCGGTGGTCTTCAGCCCCGCATCCTGCAGCACGCGTTCCAGGCCGGAGGCGTCGCGGCGCATAAGATCGAGCGTATCGGAGCGGTCGGCGATCAGGCGCGTGGTCGTATGGCCGTCGCGGTCGACATCAAGGCGGACTTCGATGCGGCCGAGTTCCGGCGGGTCGAGGCGAATCTCGAAGTGATTCTTGCCCGCCTGCACCTGGCTCGCGATTTCGATGGCGACACCAGCGATCGGGACGGCCGCCGCCGAAGGAATAGGTGCAACCTGTGCCGTCGGTGCGATCGGATTTGCCGCCACTGGCAATACATCTGGCGACGGCGGGGTCAGCGCGGCTTGCTGCGCCGTGTCGGCAGCCGGCTTCGGCGCAGTGGCTTGGGCGTCGGCCGCGATCGATGGCTGCGTTTGCGCGGGAGAGCGCGGGGTTGCAGCTATGTCTTCGTCGTGTTGACGCGCGGGTGCAAACTTGGCGGTGCCGTCTTTCGCGTCGGCAGGCTTGTCGATGCCATCTTTCGCAGACGCAAGCTCGTCTGTGCTACCTAGCGCGGGCGCAAGATCGAGCGCTTTGGGCTTGGGCGCATTGACCGCGACAGTCGCGGCCTGAATGGCGACGGTGGCCGTTTGCGATTCACGACCGGTTGCGGACGGATTCACGACCGCCGTCGTGGGCGCTGGGGCCACCACGACGGCCGGTACGACAATCTGAATTGGGTTTTTCGGAAGATCGACCGCCAATGTAACCGGCGCAGCGGCGCCGGTTGGCTTGTTGTCGTTGGCCGGCTTGCCGTCGTCCGTCGATTTTGACGTGTCGGCCGCCTTGGCGTCCTCGACGAGCTTGACGTCAGTCTTCGCTTTGGTGTTGTCGAGGGCTTTGGATTTGGTGGGCATCACATCAACCCCCGCCGCATTGGCGGCATCGGTGGTCTCGGCGTTGTCGACAGTCTGCAGCGCAGTCTGCAAGGCTTTGCTGTCGTCGGGAGCTTTGACGACCGCAGTCTCGCCGCTTGTTTCCGCCGTTTTGCCTCCATTGGGATCAACCGGTAGCTCAGGCGAATTTGGCTGTGCCGTAACCGCGGTCGCGGTTGCGGTCGAGTTGGCAGCCTTGGCGGTGGTCTTGTCGGCAGTTTTGGAGGTGGTCTTGTTGGCGGTCTTGGCCGTGGCTTTGTCGGTGGTCTTGCCGATGGCCTTGTCGGGACTCTTGCTTGCGGCGGGCTCGGTGGTCTTGCTGACGATCGGGTCGGCTGTGTTGTCGGCAGTTGTGTCGGCGGTTGTGTCTGTGCCCCCATCGGCGGGCGCCGGTCGCGTTTGCGGCGGCGGGGCGGCAGCCTGCGTGCTGTCATCGAGCAGGCTTGCGAATGGCATATCGGGCGCGAGGTCCGAATTCGGCGCCGCCCGTGGCGGGATCGGCGGGGCGGGCTTGAAGGCGGGCGCGGTGGCGTCAGACGCTACTTGTGACACGGTTGTCTCCGGATATCCGGCGATCAATCTGCAATCGGCAGGCCAGCCGTGGCGAGCACAGAAAGACGTTATATATCAGGCGCTTACTTGATAACGAGGAGGCTCCGGGCGGGAGCGCGCCCGGCAGCGCCTGCTGACAAGGCGGCAATATTTGCCGCTGGCACGGCTCGAATTGCGCGCCAAGCATCGCCACCTATAGTAAGAAGAGCCATGCCGAACAGCCTCGATCTCGATCGCCGCCCGCAAGATACCCGTGTCGTTGTCGCCATGTCCGGTGGCGTCGATTCCTCGGTGACTGCGGCGTTGCTCGAGGCGGAAGGCTACGACGTGGTCGGCGTCACCCTGCAGCTCTATGATCACGGCGCCGCCACCCATCGAAAAGGGGCGTGTTGCGCCGGGCAGGACATCTACGACGCGCGCAGCGTAGCCGAGCGCATCGGCATTCCACATTACGTGCTCGACTACGAAAGCCGCTTCAAGGCAGCGGTGATCGACCGTTTCGCCGAAAGCTACATCGCCGGCGAGACGCCGGTGCCGTGCGTCGAGTGCAACATGTCGATCAAATTCCACGACCTGTTGATCACCGCGCGCGAGCTCGGTGCCGACGTGCTGGCGACCGGCCATTATGTTGCCTCGCGGGCGCTGCCGTCGGGCGGGCGCGGGCTATATCGTGCGCGCGAGGAAGAACGTGATCAGAGCTATTTCCTGTTCGGCACCACGCGCGAGCAACTCGACGTGCTGCGCTTCCCGCTGGGTGAGCGCAGCAAGGCGGAGGCGCGCGAACTGGCGCGCCAGTTTGACCTCGACGTCGCCGACAAACACGACAGCCAGGACATTTGCTTCGTGCCGAGCGGCCACTACGCGGACGTGATCGAGCGGTTGAAGCCGGGGGCGGCGGAATCGGGCGACATCGTCGATCTCGACGGCAAGGTGCTGGGGACGCATTCCGGCATCATCCACTTCACCGTTGGCCAGCGCCGCGGACTGGGCGTGGCGACCGGCGCGCCGCTCTATGTGGTACGGCTCGATGCCGAGCGCCGCCAGGTCGTCGTCGGCCCGCGCGCGGCGTTGCGCATGAGCCGCATCGTATTGCGCGACGTCAATTGGATCGGCAAGGGCAGTATTGAAGAGGCGCTCGCCGACGACCGGCGCGAGGTTTTCGTGAAGGTGCGCTCGACACGGCCGCCGCAAGCCGGCTGGCTGATGGCCGCGAACGGCGGCTACGAGGTCGAATTGGTTGACGGCGAGGACGGCGTTTCGCCGGGCCAGGCTTGCGTCTTTTACGATGCCGGCGTCGGTCAGGCGCGCGTGCTCGGCGGCGGTTTCATCAAGAGCGCGGTCTCGGCGGTAGACGGCGCGCGGCCTGCCGATCACCCCAACCCCATGGCGGCGGCGGCCGCGCGCAACTAAACTCCCGCCTATGATCCCGAAAACTGCAGAGCCGTTTTCGGAACAGATCGGGCGTGGGCGTTAAGATTATGGGGACTGATATTGACAACGCAAAGGTAGAACGCGCCTATGCGCGTTGGGCGCCGATCTACGATCTCGTCTTCGGCGCGGTGTTCGACCGCGGGCGGCGTGCCGCGATCGCCGCAGCCGAGCGGATCGGGGGGCGCATTCTTGAGGTCGGCGTCGGCACCGGGATTTCGTTGCCGGATTACGCGCGTGCGAATTGTCTGGTCGGGGTGGATTTGTCCGAACCGATGCTGCGCAAGGCTCGCACGCGCGTTGCCGAGCGCGCGCTGAGCAATGTGGAGCTACTGGCAGTCATGGACGCCGAGCGGCTGGCGCTGCCTGATGAGTCCTTCGACGTGGTGGTGGCGCAATATGTCATCACCGCGGTGCCGCATCCGGAAGCGACACTCGACGAGTTCGCGCGCCTCGTGCGGCCGGGTGGTGAGATCGTGCTGGTCAATCACATCGGCGCCGAATCCGGTTCGCGCGCTGTGTTCGAGCAATGGTTTGCGCCGCTGGCGCGCCAGCTTGGCTGGCGGCCGGAATTTCGCTTCCGGACGCTCTCCGATTGGGCCGAACGTCATGGCGGTGTGCGGGTGATTGAGCGGCGCGCCATGCCGCCGATGGGGCATTTTTCGCTTATCCGCTTCGAACGCCTGACAGGCGGAGTGCGCCGTAGCGCGGCCTAATGCACAATCTCGAAACGTGGACCGGCTAAGGGGATCGGCGCCTGTCAGCGCCATTATGGCCCGGAATTCCGGCCGAAGTGGCCATTTGACCGCGACTTTTGGTCTTGTTCGCTTGACAGGGTTTCGCGGCCCTTCCTATATCCCGCCCATTCCGGCAGATAACGTTTCGGAATGGCGGGGTAGCTCAGCTGGTTAGAGCAGCGGAATCATAATCCGGAGGTCGGGGGTTCGAGTCCCTCCCCCGCTACCAAAAAGTCAAATAAGTATATGATGATAAAAAATGTAAGTTGGATTGCTTTTGGTAGCGGCATCACCGGCTTTTCCTCTAACCTGTGTTCGGCAGCGGGATTTTGTCCGCGAATACCGTCATCAGTTATGTTGCATTTATCGCGCATCAGCGGCTTAGCGAATTGAACTTCGCCTTCTGCTCGTCGCCGAGCTGCGCGTATAAACCGTTGAGTGCGAGCTCCACCGACGTCGCCGCAAAGCTCAGGCTCGATAGCTGATCGTTCGCGGCATCAAGTCTGGCCACCGGATCGGCGGGGATCGGCTGCGCGCACGATGCGGTCAGTAGCTTCGCCATATCGGCCGATGTCTTGTGCAAGGCCTCTAGGCTTTCGGTCTGCTGCTTGTTCGGCTGCACCTTCTCTTCGATATCCTTCAGCATGCGTTCCGAGCTTTCCATGCCAGGCGACGCGCAGGCCTGATATTGCTGCGCCATGGCGCTGTTGTCGAGCTTGCCGGTTTGGTTCGCATGGTCCGCTGGCTGCTTCCAGTCGAAGCCCGCCTTCTGCTCATTGCTGAGTGAGTCGTAGAAAACCTTGAGCGACGGACGAATATTGATGCCGGCATCGCGCACCGCCCATAGCTCCTGCACTGTCGCCTTGAGGCGTTCGAGCGGCTGTAGCGGATGGAGATCGCGGCACCCGAGTTTGATGGCCTTGATCGATTTGGTCACCGCGCTCTGCAATTTGGCGAGCGCCGCGTGCTGCGCGTCGTCGAGTTTGCCGTCTTGCTCAAGTTGCGACGCCGGCCATTCTACCTTCGCGCTCGCCGCCTCGCCGCAACCTTCCGCCGCGTTGCCATTGCTGTCGCTCTGCATGGCGGAGCCGGTCGTCGTATTGCGGGCGAGTTCGGGGCCGCGCCCCGCGCCCATGAGGGCGCCAGCGACGATGTCGAAGCCGTGCGCGCGCATTTGCCCCGCATAGCGGCCGGGCCAGAACGTGAAGCCGACAATGTCTTCATAGGCGCTCGGCCAGCCGGCCGGCCCGACATCGCCGAATTGCGCCGACGGCGAACCCGACGGGTGCGCCTCCTGCAAACGACGCCCGCGCGGGAAATGGCCGAAGCGGCCGAGCATTTCGCGCAAGGGGTGCGTGAATGCGCCTATGATGCCGCGCGGCGAGAATTGGGCCTGTGCGGTATTTGGCAGCGCCATCGCGCCGGCGAGCAACACGATGAGGAGAATCTTTTGCCCGCGCATGACCGGCCTCGCATTCGCCGCCGCTGCATTGGGAAAGCGGCAGGGCGGTCTTGGCATAACGGCCAGTTCCATCATGCGGTTCCAGCCACCAAGGAGGTAATCTCAACCAGTTGAAATCCTTGGCCGAATTTCGTCGGCAACCAGGCGCGGTCCTGCGCATTAGTACATGCGAGTTCCATGCGGGAACCGGGGCGGCGGCGCGATTTGGGACGGATGGAGCCAATGGCTGAAGCGAGACCAGTTCGGGGCCCCCGATGCTAGCGGCAACCATCACAGCCATCGTCAGAGGCTGCACCCGATTTCCTTGGTTGATCATCATCTTGGGTCTCGCCGCCGCCGGCGTGTCGGTGATCTATTCCGCCACCCATTTCGCGATCAATACCGACGTCAACAAACTCATTTCACCCGGCCTGGATTGGCGTAAGCGCGAACTGGAGTTCGCAAAACAATTTCCCGGACACTTCGGCTCCACTTTGGTCGTCATCGACGCCCCCACGGTCGAACTCGCCTCGCGGGCCAGCGCTGCGCTGACGCAGCGACTGGCGGCGCAGCCGAAAATATTCAGTTCGGCCCAGGACATGAGCGGCAATCAATTTTTTTCGCGCAACGGATTGTTGTTTCGCCAGACGGTCGACGTCGCGCGCCTGACGCTAGGTTTAGGACAAGCCAGCCCCCTGATCACGACTTTGGTCGATGATCCAAGCCTGCGAGGTCTCACGCGGATAATGTCGCTGGCGCTCATCGGCGTCCAAAATCACACGACGACGCTCGACGCTATGGCGCGGCCTTTGTCGATGGCCGCGGCGACGATGGAGGACGTGCTCGCCAGGCGTCCCGCGTTATTTTCGTGGCAGGAAATGCTGAACGGTCAGCGCCCGGCTGTGAGCGATTTGCGGCGTTTTATCGAAGTCCATCCGATTCTGGACTATTCCGCGCTGGAGCCTGGGCGACGCTCCAGCAACGCGATACGTCAGGCCGCCGCCGATCTCGATCTCGCGTCCAAGGACCATGCCCACATCCGGCTGACCGGCTCGGTGCCGATGGCCGACGAAGAATTCGCGACCGTGCAACAGGGCGCCCTGGTCAACGGCATGGCGACCGTCGTCATCGTGCTCGTCATTCTGTGGCTGGCGTTGAAGTCGGCGCGCATCATAACGGCGGTGTTCATCAATCTGTTCGTTGGCCTGACGATCACCGCGGCGCTCGGGCTGATGATTGTTGGCGCGCTGAACATGATTTCGGTCGCCTTCGCAGTGTTGTTCGTCGGTCTCGGCGTCGATTTCGCGATTCAGTTCTCGGTCCGCTATCGGGCTGAACGCCACGACGTTCCCGAGCTTCGCCAGGCGCTAGCGCACTCGGCGAGCAAGATTGGCGTACCGCTGACGCTGGCGGCGGCGGCGGTCGCCGCCGGCTTTATGTCGTTCGTGCCCACGGATTACCGCGGTGTTTCCGAATTGGGCCAAATCGCCGGCGTCGGCATGCTGATCGCATATGCGACCAGCATCACGCTGCTGCCGGCCTTGCTGGCGGTGATGAACCCGCCGGGCGAGCCCGAACCGATCGGATACCGCGCGCTGGCGCCGATCGACCAATTTCTGCAGACCCATCGCATTCCGGTTATCGTCGGCACGGTAGCGATTGCCGTGCTCGGTTCGCCGCTATTGTATTTCCTCACGTTCGACTTCGATCCGATTCACCTGCGAAGTCCCGCCACCGAATCGATTTCGACATTGCTCGACCTTGGCGCGGATCCCAGGGTCGGCATCAATTCGATCAACGTCGTGACGCCGTCGCTTGACGCCGCCAATGCCGCCGCTGCGCGCCTCGACAAGCTGCCGCAGGTGTCGAGCACAACAACGTTGCAAAATTTCGTGCCGCAGGATCAGGAGAAGAAACTTGGATTGATCCAGGGTCTCGCGCAGCGCCTCGGTCCGATCCTGCAACGGCCGACCACGAGCAAACCGCCGACCGATGCGGAAACCATCGCCGCACTCAACGGCATTGCCGATCAACTCGACATTATCGCCGGTGATGCGAAAGGACCCGGTGCCGTTGCGGCGAAGCGTCTCGCCACGGCGTCACGGAAACTGGCGCAAGCGGACGCGCCGCTTCGCGCGACGGCGCAAGAGGCTTTTGTTGTTCCGCTTCAGATCGACGTAGCCAATTTGTCGAATTTTCTCAAAGCTCAGCCGGTCACGATTGCCAACCTGCCGCAAAGTCTCAAGCGCCAATGGCTAACGCCGGATGGACGCGCCCGAGTTGAGGCGGCGCCGAAAGGTGATACCAACAAGACGGAGGTGCTGCGAACATTCGCGCGAACGGTTCTTGCGGTTTTCCCGGATGCGGTCGGCGGGCCCATTTCGATCCTGAAATCCGGCGATACCGTCGTCACGGCGTTTTTAGAGGCCGGCGCCTACGCGCTGTTGTCGATCGCGATCCTGCTCTGGATCGTATTGCGCCGGTTCGGCGATGTGCTGCTGACGCTCGTCCCGTTGTTGCTCGCCGGCGTGGTGACGCTCGAAATCTGCGTCCTGATCGGCATGCCGCTGAATTTTGCCAATATCATCGCGCTGCCGCTGTTGCTGGGCGTCGGCGTTGCGTTCAAGATTTATTATATCACCGCGTGGCGGGCCGGGCAGACCAACCTTCTGCAATCAAGCCTAACCCGCGCGGTCATCTGGAGCGCATTGACGACTGCAACGGCTTTCGGAAGCCTTTGGCTATCGAAGCATCCCGGAACGTCCAGCATGGGCAAGCTGTTGGCGCTGTCGCTGGTGTGCACTATGGCGGCGGCGGTGCTATTCCAGCCTGCGCTGATGGGCAAGCCGCGCGGACACAAAGAAGCTTAACGGCGAGAGCGAAACACAAAATGCTAGCGCAAAGCTGCGGTTGCTAATCGCCCCGGGTCAAACGATGTCGCGACGGCGCGTAACTGCGGTTGGATTTTTTCGATAGCGAAGATCTGGTTGAAGCGGGTCAAGTAGAGCGCAATGACCAGCGGCTTGGTCACGATTATAGCGATGAAAAAATTATCGCTAACTATGTAATTTTAAACGAGATTTGTTGATATTCGGAATATGGAGCGTCCCTCTCCGCTACCGAATATCATCGGCCCTCAAGAGAACGGCGCGGCGGCGGAAACTTTTGCAATCGGTCCTCTGGCAGATCTTGGGGAACTAGCAGCGCTTTTGAGCGACCCTCAGGACAGCGTTAGCTTGAGAAATGGCGTAAGCTCGGTCGGCAGATCCGTTCGGGTCGCAATTGCCGCGGCGATAGTCTTGTCGGTCTTTGCTTGGCCAATCAATCGAACGAAGCCGAGCTCGGAAATACGAGCGCCGTGGTTTCCGATCAGTTTATGCATGACGTCAGCATTGCCGCGGTCAATGAGCAGGTCGGTAATCGTCTCGGTGAGGCCGTCGCGGCCGGCAATTGCGGCGAGCTGATTGGGCCATTTTGTCATGGCGATATTGACAAGGGTGTCGTCCGAAAGCATGCCCGAAAATTCAAGTACCGGACCGGCGACCGCCATATCGTCGTTTCGTGCCAAGCTGGTGATCACGTTCATTGGCACGCGATTTAGCGGTGCCAGCCTCGCGCTTAGCTCGATCAGCGCTGGAACTTCTGCATTTTCGATCAGACGACCCATGATGTCGCCGAAGATCGCGATCTGGTGGTCGGAATAGTTCTCAACGTCGCCAACAAGCAGATCCGTCACGCGCCGCAGCAACTCGGAACGCCAGGAATTCGAAGCTCTGCCGACCGCGGCGTCTAGCTCAACAATCAACGATCGTGCTTCTGATGCCATTTTAAATCTACCCCGATCGGCGATTGATTCCGCCTTTCGGGTCAACGGAGGAATTGATCGATGATGCTTAGGCGAAAATCGGCAATATAGGCTTAACGGCAAAAAGCCAAATTTAGCCGCGGCGGGAACCAGCGGTGGCAAGCGGTGGTGGCAGGCGAATAATGTTCGGGCAATTTTCTGTTGAATTTCTTGGCGATAGCTCGCCCGATAAAATCTTAATCTAGATTATCGATCCATGATAACATTTTTTATCTATATCCCCTTAAAGCCTTTCCTCACAGCATTAACTTAGATTTTGCGCCTGAAACACCGTGGGTGTGCGGGGTTTTGTTGTCCGCACGGTTGCACGTTTTGCCTGCGCCATTTCCGAACAACCGTACGGACGTCGTGAAGAAATCAACCTTGCAACAAGTCGTAAGCAGCGAGCCATAGGCCCATGAATCAAGCAGTTGCGTCACCAGAAGCCGCCACCGGCCAACTCAATGCGAACAATTGGAGCGGCACCGGCGGCGCGCAAAATGCCACGGCGCAAACCCAATTCATCAGCTTCGCCATCGGTGACGACCAGTACGGCGTTGACATCATGGCGGTGCGCGAGATCAAGGGCTGGTCGGATATCACTCATCTACCGAAACAGCCGGAATACGTGCGTGGCGTGCTCAATCTGCGCGGCGCCATCGTGCCGATTGTCGATCTGCGCTGCCGCTTCGGCCAGGGCCTGACCGAGACGACGCCGCTGCACATCGTGATCATCGTGCAGATCGGCGGCCGTCAAGTCGGCCTGATCGGCGACCGCGTGCTCGACATCGTGTCGATCGACGCCAATCAGATTCAACCGGTGCCGCGCACCGCGCAAGCAACGACTTCGGACTTCCTGTCCGGCCTGGTGACACACGACAACACCATGATCGCGCTGATCGATCTTCGCAATTTGCTGTCGGTGCATGAAGGTGACGCCGACCGTTCTTCCGGCGAATCGAAAGCCACTGCGCAAAGGAACTGACATGAGCGAGGTTGCTCGCCGACCATCTCGCGAAAGCTGGTCCGCGATCGCACTCGACTCAGTCCCGCAACCTAGATGTCGACTTGAATTAGAGAATACCTTTATGCGCCGGCTACCGAATATCCGCATCGCCACCAAACTCGTGATCGTGTCCATCGTCGGAGTCATGCCGATGGCGCGCGCGGTTGCCGCGCAACTGCATGCGGGATCACTCGGCCATTTATTTCATAGCCGGAATGCATGATGCTAAACAGGATATCGGTAAGTACCCTTCTGAAGTCAGTCATCGCCACCTTGGCGATGGTGGCTATCGTGGTATTGTCGCTGGGCGCCTGGAACTCGTGGACGCGATTGGCGACGGTGAATCGGATCGCGATCGCCGCCGACGTTTCAGCCGACATTTTCACGGCGCTGCATAACTTGCGGGTCGATCGCTCTTACTCAGCCCGCGACTTGAATTCAGACAAACAATTCACGGCAATGCCCCCGGCTCTCAAAGAATTGCGAGAGGCCGACATGCCTGCGCTGAAGTCGGCGCTGACGAAATTGGAAGTGGCCGAGTTTCCGGAACGACAAAAATCGGTCGATAGCCTGCGTGACGCGATAAAGAAGCTGACGGCTTTGCACGAAGAGTCGGCAGTTGCGCTCTTGAAGCCGAAAGCAGCAAGACGGCAAGGCCTCGCTGGTGAATACTTCGAGGAAACCGGCGCCATTCTAAAATTGCTCGAGACGATATCGATGCAATTGACCCATTCGGTGAAGCTTACCGACTCCTACGTCGACCAGTTGATGGATATTAAATTATTGGCCTGGGCAGCGCGTGACGCCGGTGGTGATAATGCTGTCATGATCACTAATGGTCTCAGCGGACTACCAGTGCCGCAGGACTTGGCTATCAAATACGCGGTCAACGACGCCAAGGTCGAAACCGCATGGGCCTCACTGCAGGAAATAGCTTCAGGCCTGCCGACGCCGCCTTATTTCGCCGCCGCGCTTGAGAGAGCCAGGAATGAATATTTTGGCCGCGAATTCACCGAACTTCGATTGAATATAATTAAAGCGTTGGTTGCGCATCAAGCGAATTCGTTCAAACCCACTGACTGGTCGAGTCAGTCCGTTCCGATGCTTGGATCGATATTGGGTGTTGCCGAGGCAGCGTTGAAGTCGGCCAAGGACTATGCGTCAAGCCAACGTACAGAGGCTTCTTGGGCTCTTTGGTCCGAGCTTGGCTTGTTGGCGGCAGCCGTTGTGCTGGCAGTCGGCATGATGTTGGTCGTATCGCGCCGTGTCACGGGCCCGCTGGTGCAAATCCAGCAGGGGATGATCAAAGTCGCCGCCGGTGATTTCAGCGTCGTGCTGCCGGGGCTCGATCGCAAGGATGAGATCGGCGATGTCGCGAACGCGGTCGAGCGGTTCAAGGTGCTCGCCGATGAGAAAGCGCGCGCCGAAGCCGAACAGGCCACGCAACGCCAGCAGGTCGAAGCCGACCGGCAGGCCATGCTCGCGCAAGTGGAAGCCGCGGCGCAAGCGAAGGCCGCGGAAGAACGGGCCAAGGCAAGCGAGGAGCAGACGCAGGCCGTCAAAGCGCTCGGTGTGGGGCTTCGCAAACTCGCCGGCGGCGATCTCAGCTTCCGTCTGAACAGCGAAGTTCCAGACGCCTACAAGGACTTGAAGGACGATTTCAACGGTACGATGGACCAACTGCGCGAGACGGTCCGAGCGCTGGTGGAATCGACGGCCGAAGTCACTGCCGCCTCGGCGGAGATTTCGAGCAGCACGACCGATTTGTCGCAGCGCACCGAGGAACAGGCGGCAAGCCTGGAAGAAACCTCGGCGTCGATGGAAGAAATCTCGGTGACCGTGAAAAGGAATGCCGAGTACGCGCAGGCCGCCAATCAGTCGGCGAGCGGGACCCGCGATGTCGCCGATCGCGGCGGCCAGGTGGTCGCCAAGGCGGTCGAGGCCATGGCCAAGATCGAAGAGTCCTCGCGCAAGATCTCCGACATCATCGGCGTCATCGACGAGATCGCCCGGCAGACGAACCTCTTGGCGCTCAACGCCGCTGTCGAGGCAGCGCGCGCCGGCGAGGCCGGCCGCGGCTTTGCCGTGGTGGCGTCGGAGGTGCGCAGTCTGGCGCAGCGCTCCTCGCAGGCGGCCAAGGACATCAAGGACCTGATCACCAACTCGAACGATCAGGTCAAGGGCGGTGTCGAGTTGGTCAATCGAGCCGGCGCGGCACTGACCGAGATCGTGGATTCGATCAAGAAAGTCGCGGAAATCGTCGCCGACATCGCCAATGCCAGCCATGAGCAATCGACCGGCATCGAGCAGGTCAACAAGGCGCTCACGCAAATGGACGAGGTGACGCAGCAGAACTCGGCATTGGTCGAGGAAAATGCGGCCACCGCCAAGACGCTGGAGCATCAGGCCAAGGCGATGGACGAGCGCGTTGCCTTCTTCAAGCTCAACGCCGCGGCCCAAAATCGGCCTGCAGCGAAGTCTGCGCCCGAGCAGCGTCCGACGGCCGCGGTGAAGCGACCGGCGGCGCCAAAACAACAACCCGCTGCGGCGCCCAAGCGCGCCGCCGTGGCAACAAATGCTGGCGGGCCGGTCCGCCGCATGCAGGCCGCGCTCGCAACCGCTGTCAATAGCGAGCCGGATTGGAAAGAGTTCTGAGTGGGGGCTTAGCCTGAGGAGGAAATGAAATGAAAGCGACTAAAATTCTGACTGCAATTGCAATTGCCGCCGGCATCAGCGTCCCTGCGTGGGGCGGTGAATTTGCCACCAAGGATGAAGCTGTCGCGATGGTGAACAAGGCCGTCGCCTTCTACAAGAAAGAAGGCGCGGATAAAGCGTTTGCCGCGTTCGACAAGAAGCCCGGCGATTTCACCGACCGCGATTTGTACGTCCTCGTCTATAGCACGAGCGGCAAGGTACTCGCGCATGGTTCGAACATCAAGCTTGTCGGCAAAGATATGTCCGAAGCGACGGACGTCGACGGTAAGCCCTATGTGAAAGAGCGCATGGCGCTGGCGGCGAAGCAGAAGACCTTCTGGCAAGACTACAAGTTCACCAATCCGGTGACCAAAAAGATCGAGCCGAAGGAGGCTTATTGCGACGTGGAAGGCGACGCCATCATTTGCTCCGGCGTCTACAAACAATAACGAAACAATGCGGGGCCGTGCTGCGGCCTCGCTTCTTTCTTCTGTGTGCATTGGTCGCACCGAAAACGAAAAGGCTAGTCCGATGTTGATCTGGTTCGCGAATTTACGTCTCGGTTGGAAAGTCATGGCCGCGCCAGCTTTCCTGATCGCGGTCCTGATTGGGGTCGGGGTCTATGCCTTCCTCGGCCAGCGCGCCAACCAGGCTCAGGTCCATGCACTCATGGTCGGCCCGGTGCGGCAGGCGGAAGTCGTCTCGGATTTTTCTGGTTCGGCGTGGACATCGCAGGTTCACCTCTATCGCCTCATGGCGACGGCGGCCAACGAGACCGATAAGAAGAAGATCAAAGTCCTTAGCGACACCGCCACCAATGGATTAAACGACGTTTCCGAGAAGTTGAAGGCGCTCGAGGATCCCGAATTCAACAAAGGCAAGACCGGCGAGAAAATCGCCAAGCTCAACACTGCGGTCGCGAGCTATATCAAGCAAGCCAAGGGCGTCATCGACATGGCTGACGGCGACGCCGGCACCGCCTTGACATTGATGATGGGCGCGACGCGCGCTTTTACGACGATCGCAAATCTGACCGACGACCTGACCGACTCTAGCAAAGAGGTCCGCGACCGTGAGGTCGCCCTCAACGATCTCGCCCAAGACTGGGACAGCAAGTTGCGTGCGATCATTACGCTGATCGCGGTCCTTGTCGGCTGCGCGGCCTCGCTCCTCATCAGCCGCGGTATTTCGAAACCCCTCGTCAATATGGCGGGCGTTCTGGTCGAGTTGACAAAGGACCACATCGTCGATGTGCCGTACACCGATCGCCGCGACGAGGTCGGCGATATCGCCAAGGCGACCGAGATCTTCAAGCAATCGATCGCGCAGAAGGTCGTCAATTTGCGTGCCCGTTCCGCGCTCGACGTGGTCAAGTCGAATGTCATGGTCGCCGATGAGGACTACAATGTCGTGTACATGAACTCGACCCTGCAAGAGATGTTGCGCGAGGCCGAGTCGGAGCTGCGTAAGGCGCTGCCGCAATTCGACAGCGGCAAGCTGCTCGGCGACAACATGGATCTGTTCCACAAGGACCCCGCCCATCAGCGCAAATTGATCGATGGTCTGACGGAAAGCGTTGAATCTCACGTCGAGGTCGGCAGCCAGAAATTCCATCACATTGCGACGCCAATCATCGATCAGCACGGCAAGCGTGCGGGTACCGTCGTGGAATGGCGAAACGAGACCGTCGAGAAGGCGATCGAGGAAGAGATCGACGGCATCGTCAAATCCGCGGTCGGCGGCGATTTCGCCCAGCGTGTTCCGCTCGAAGGCAAGAAGGGCTTCATGCTCAATCTCGCCACGGCGATGAATGCGCTGTGCGAGAACACCGGCAGGACACTCGACGATTTGGCCCGCGTCATGAGCGCACTCGCCAGCGGCGATCTGACGCAACGCATCGAGGCCGATTACCACGGGATGTTCGGCAAGCTGAAGGACGACGCCAACACGATGGCGGATAAGATCGGTTCGACCATTGCCGAGATCAAGGCCTCGGCGCACGAAGTCACCAATGCGTCGGCCGAGATATCGACCAGCACGACGGACTTGTCTCAACGCACCGAGGAACAGGCGGCGAGCCTAGAAGAAACCTCTGCTTCGATGGAGGAGATCTCGGCGACCGTCAAGAAGAACGCCGAGAATGCTCACGAAGCCAACCAGTCGGCTATTACCACCCGCGATCTCGCTGATCGTGGCGGCCAGGTGGCTGCCAAAGCAGTCGAGGCCATGGCCAAAATCGAGGACTCTTCGCGCAAGATCTCCGATATCATCGGCGTCATCGACGAGATCGCGCGGCAGACCAACTTGCTAGCGCTCAACGCGGCGGTGGAAGCCGCGCGCGCCGGCGAAGCCGGTCGCGGGTTCGCTGTCGTTGCCTCTGAAGTGCGCAGCCTGGCGCAGCGCTCCTCGCAGGCCGCGAAAGACATCAAGGATCTAATTACCAATAGCTCGGGCCAAGTGAAGGAGGGCGTCGATCTCGTCAATAAGGCGGGCGCGTCGCTGCATGAGATAGTGGAGTCCATCAAAAAGGTATCCGCGCTCGTGGCGGATATCGCCAATGCCGGCGCCGAACAGGCGAGCGGGATCGAGCAGGTCAATAAGGCGTTAACCCAGATGGACGATGTTACTCAGCAGAACTCGGCGCTGGTCGAGGAGAACGCGGCCACCGCCAAGACGCTGGAGCATCAGGCTAAGGCGATGGATGAACGAGTCTCGTTCTTCCGATTGGACGGTGACATCCATGGTCGCTCCGGCACGGAAGAACTGAAGAATGAAAGCTACAAGCATGTCGCGTGACATTAGCGGCGCTGCGGCGGCGCTTGCGTTACGCGAGCCCGCAGCCGTCGAGCCTGCGCGCGAGTTTGCCTTCTCCGACGCTGACTTCCGCGGTCTGGTACAATTTGCCTATGAGCAGGCCGGAATTGCACTGGCCGACAGTAAACGCAATCTTGTCTACAGTCGCTTGTCGCGCCGCTTGCGCGTGCTCGGACTGACGTCGTTCCGCGACTATCGCGAATATCTCGCCGCCAACACCTCCGAATTGGAAGGTTTCATCAACGCAATTTCGACCAATCTCACGAAGTTCTTTCGCGAAGGTCATCATTTCGATCATTTCCGGACTCACGTCGCCGTTCCGTTCGTGCAGGCGGCGCATGGGAAGGTCGGGCACCGACTGCGGGTTTGGTCGGCTGGCTGTTCGACCGGGGAGGAGCCGTATTCGGCAGCGGTCGTGCTTAAACGCGAGATCCGCGACATCGATCGCCACGACGTGCGGATTTTAGCAACCGACATTGATACCGAAGTGATCGCCAAAGGCGCACGTGGTGAATATACCGCCAATTCGATCGACGAAGTACCAAAGACTTATCGCGAATTCTTCCAGCCGGTCGGGGGTGATCGCAACAGCGAACAAGTGCAGGTCGGGCGAGATATTCGGAGCCTCGTGACTTTCCGCCGCCTAAACCTGATGGAATCGTGGCCGTTCACCGGCAACTTCGACGCCATCTTCTGCCGCAACGTGATGATCTATTTCGACGGCCCGACCAAAACGGCGCTGATTGAACGCTTCACTCAAAAGCTCAAGCCGGGTGGCTGGTTGTATATCGGCCATTCCGAGTCGTTGATCGGCTCACACCCGGGACTGCGGCTTATCGGCCGGACGACCTACCGGAGGCAAGTGTGAGCGGCGCGACGGCACTACGACAGCCCGCCGATAGCGGTATTGTAAACGGCGCTAACGCCATCGCGACGCGTCGATTTTTCGACTCGGCAAGCGCCGGCTGGATGGTGAAAGTGTTTCCGGGCGAATTTTACGTTACGTCGAAACCCGACGAGGTCCTCGTGACGGTGCTCGGCTCTTGCGTCTCGGCGTGCATCCGCGATCGCCGGACCGGTCTCGGCGGCATGAATCATTTCATGCTGCCACACAGCCATGCAGGCAAATGGGCCGGCGATCTCCAGTCGACGCGCTTTGGCAATTTTGCCATGGAGAAGCTGATCAACGAATTGATGAAAGCCGGTTGCTCGCGCGACTCGCTCGAGATCAAGGTGTTCGGCGGTGGCAATGTCACTGAAAGCAACAATGCGATCGGCACCGAAAATTCCCAATTCATTCTGCGCTACCTCGAGGCCGAAGGCCTGCGGTGCGTGGCCCAAGACCTCGGCGGGCAACTGCCGCGGCGCATACACTATACCCCTGCGACCGGAAAGGTAGTTCGCCGGTTGCTGGGAACCGGCGAGTCTTCCGCCGTCGCGCGCGAGGAAACCGAGTACGTCCGCCGTCTATCGTCACGCACAACTGCCGGCGACATTCAACTGTTCGACCAGTGATGGGCAATCAGATGACCAAACCAGTACGGGTTCTCATAGTCGACGATTCGGCTGTCATTCGGCAGCTGCTAACGATGTTGCTGAGCGCCGATCCTGAGATCGAAGTCGTCGGCGAGGCCAGCGATCCCTACATCGCGCGCGACCGCATCAAGGAGCTCAATCCCGACGTCATCACCCTTGATGTCGAGATGCCAAACATGGACGGCGTAACGTTCCTGCGCAAGATCATGGCGTTGCGGCCGATGCCGGTGGTGATGGTGTCCACACTCACCCAGGCCGGCGCCGAAATCACCCTTGAGGCGCTTGAAATCGGCGCCGTCGATTTTATTGCCAAACCGACGGTCGACGTCTCAAACGCGTTGATTGGTATCGCCGCCGAGTTGCAAGCGAAGGTTAAAGCCGCGGCAACCGCGCGTGTCGGCGCGCGCCGGGCGGCAGTAGTCGCACATCCGCCGCGGCGCGATCGGCCGCGGAGTCACACGGAAAGGATCATCGCAATCGGTGCATCGACCGGCGGGGTGGAAGCGCTCAAGGTCGTTCTTATGGACATGCCGGCCGAATGTCCGCCGATTCTCATTACGCAGCACATGCCGCCGCGTTTCACCGCCGCTTTTGCCGAACGCCTCAACAAGGAATGCCCGATGACGGTATCCGAGGCCGTGCACAATGAAGTCGTCGAGCCCAACCATGTCTATATTGCTCCCGGCGCGCATCATCTGGAGTTGGTTCGCAGCGCGGGCGTTTATCGCTGCTGCTTGAACGACGGGCCAACGGTCTCCGGCCACCGCCCATCCGTGGATGTCCTGTTCCGCTCGTTCGCCCGCGTGGCAAAAAACGCCGCGGTCGGCGCGATCCTGACGGGCATGGGCAAGGATGGTGCAGAAGGGCTCCTCGAAATGCGCACGGCAGGGGCGACCACGCTCGGTCAGGACGAAGCTTCGTCGCTGATTTATGGCATGCCGAAAGTTGCTTTCGAGCGCGGCGCGGTGATGCACCAACATTCGTTGTCGCGCATGGCCGATGCGATCATGAGCGCTTGCGAAACTGATCCAAAAGCTCACGCGCGAGAAGTTCACTCAAGCGCCGCGTCGCGCGCCAGCTGATCGATCGAGTCACTCGGTTAAAACTTAGTATGCAGGTAGGTCTATGAACAACGACGCGAAGACAGCACGAATGGTACTGCCGGAGATCCTTGATCTTGCGGCCGCCGAAGGCCTTTGCGTGTCGTTGCAGCAGCGCGTCAGCGAGGAGCGGCCGCTCAGTCTTGATGCGTCGCTTGTGGAAACTCTAACGGTTCCCTGCATTCAAGTGCTCCTTTCCGCACAGTCGTACCGCGGCGGGATATTGATCGAGAACCCATCGGGTGCCTTTACTTCGGCTTTCGAGGATCTCGGCATTAAAATGAGCTGGAGCCGGGATGCCGGCGAACCGGCAATCCAGGCTTCGGAGCAAATTCAGAATTCCATCGAAAATGTTTCGCCGCAGGCCGCCAGCGGTGGTGGCCAGCAGGATAAATCCGACGATTTCGGTCTTCGGCAAAGCAGCGAGAATGGCATGAGTAAAAGAATCCTGACCATCGACGATTCCAAGACGATGCGCGACATGCTGATGCTGACATTGGCCGAAGCGGGATTCGACGTTCTGCAAGCGGTCGACGGCCAAGATGGGCTCGATGTCCTAGTCAACGAGCGGGTCGACGTCGTCATCACCGATATCAATATGCCGAGGATGGATGGCTACGAAGTCATTCGGCAATTGCGCAACAATCCGAGCCACAAGACGACGCCGATCCTTGTCCTGACCACCGAGAGCGAGGCAGACAAGAGAAACCTCGCGCGCGAGGCGGGCGCCACCGGTTGGATGGTCAAACCGTTCGATCCAGATCGGCTGGTCGAGACAGTACGCAAAGTTGCTCCGTAGGGAACGGGTAAGGGCTTTTAGTTATGGCAAGTTTGGACCAACTTAAGCAGACATTCTTCGAAGAATGTAACGAGGCCCTGCAGCAGATTGAGGTTGGGCTGACGGAGATTCGCGAAGGGCACCCGTCGGACGACACGGTCAATGCGGTGTTCCGCGCGGTCCATTCGGTCAAGGGCGGCGCCGGCATCTTCGGCTTCGAAGCGCTGGTCGGGTTTGCGCATGTTTTTGAAACCTTGCTTGACGGCGTCCGGCGCGGCAGCCTGACGGCGACGCCTGATACGATCGATGTGCTGTTGTCCGCCAGCGACGTGCTGTCCGACCTCGTCCAGATGTCGCAGGCCGGCGAAGCCGTCCCCTTGGGCTTTGGCAGCGAATGCCGCGCGGCGCTTGAGCACATCATCGAGCAAGACAGCCAGGACGGGGCGAAGGACGACGACTCCCCGGCGCCGGCCGATTTCGAGGGAATCGATTTTACTCCGGTTCCCATGGATTTCACGCCGGTGCCCGTTGACTCGGACGCCACGGATGTCGTGCGGACCTACGCGATTACCTTCCGGCCGAAGCCGGAGATGCTGAAGAAGGCGAACGAGCCTCTCTATATTCTCCGCAATCTGCGCAAATTGGGCACGCTCGATCTGGAGGCACATCTGGGTGGCCTAGCCGAATTGACCGAGCTCGAAGCCGATCATCCGCACATCTGGTGGACCGGTACGCTGCAAACGGCGGCTACGCGCGCGCAGATCGACGAAGTGTTCGAGTTCGTCGTCGACGATTGCGATCTTGAAATCGTTGAAACAACCCCTCCTTCCGATCTTGCCGGGGTGCCGGAAAGCGTTAGTCCGGCCGCATCTGCGATTGAAGAACAACACGTTGTTGCCCCGCCGCTGGTGCCGGAGCTGCACGTTGGCAAGCCGGCGTCTGCAGCTGCGGTCTGCGAACATATCGAGACGGCACCTGCGGTTCGAACCCCCACCGCAAAAGCAGCTGCCACTACCACCCGAATCGAACTGGAACGGATCGATCGTGTCGTGAACATGGTGGGCGAATTGGTCATCGCCCAAGCCATGCTTGGGCAGATCGTCCAGGAATTGCCGGAAGGCACCAGCGGCCGGTTGTCGCAAATTCTCGAAGAAGTCATCCATCATACGCGCGAGCTGAAGGACAGCGTTATGTCCATGCGCGCCCAGCCGGTGGGTTCTGTGTTCCAGCGGATGCCTCGCCTCGTTCGCGAACTGTCGACTAAGACGGCCAAGAAAGTCAGGCTGGAAATGGTCGGGGAGACGACCGAGGTCGATCGGTCGATCATCGAGCGGCTGGGTGACCCGTTGACGCACATCATCCGCAATTCGGTCGACCACGGCATCGAATCGCCGACCGACCGGTTGGCCGCTGGAAAGAGCGAGGAAGGCACGATCCGGCTTTCCGCCGAGCATCGCGGCGGCCGCATTGTTATTGAGATCAAGGATGACGGTGCTGGAATCAACTCCGACCGCGTGCTCAAGAAGGCGCGAGAAAAAGGTCTTGTCGGTGCGGACGCTACGCTGACCGAAGACGAGATCAGCAATCTCATCATGTTACCGGGATTTTCGACGGCCGAAGCCATCTCCGATATCTCGGGCCGCGGCGTCGGAATGGACGTTGTTCGCAGCAATATCCAGGACATTGGCGGGCGGATATCGCTCAAATCGGAACGCGGCCGCGGCATGACGATCCAGCTGGCGTTGCCGCTGACGCTGGCGGTCATGGACGGCATGGTTATCAAGACCGGTCAACAGACTTACGTCATGCCATTGTCGTCCATCGTCGAATGCCTGCGACCCGCTCGATCGGACGTCAGCAGTCTGATCGGTACGAGCGGAATGCTTCACTTGCGTGGAGAATTCGTGCCACTGGTCCAACTCGGCGATTTGTTGGAAATCGGTTCGAATGCGGGCGACTCCCGCGACAGCGTCGTCATCATCACGGATGCGGGGGAAGGTTCACGCTTCGGCCTGGTTGTCGACGAGTTGTGCGGCCACCAGCAAGTGGTGATCAAGAGCATAGAAGAGAGCTATGGCTCTGTGCCGGGCATAGCCGCAGCAACAATTCTTGGAAATGGGCGTGTCGCGTTCATTCTTGACGTCGAGAAGCTGTCCGATCTTGCGGTTAACTCTCCGTCAGGCTCGACCATGACCACGAATACTACATCGACCGCAAAGTTCGCGGTGAACTGAAGACGTAAAATATTCGGCGCCCGCCGTATACAACGGCAGGGCCGCCGCTCAGGAGCGACGAGAATGCCAAACGCGGTAGCTATCAAGGTGCTCGTTGTTGACGATCAGAACAGCGTCCGGCAAATGACCCGGATGACGCTGGAAGAGATCGGATTTCGGCACATCCACGAGGCGGAGCACGGCAAGCAGGCAATGGAGATCGCCTCGTTGCAGCCGCTCGACCTGATCATCTCCGACTACAATATGCCCGAGATGGACGGTCTTGGCCTCTTGCGAGCCGTGCGGGGGCACCCCGTGGTTCGCAAGGTTCCGTTTATCCTGCTCACCGGCCGCGGCGACAAGGAACTCGTCGTCAAAGCGGCCCAGGCCGGTGTCAATAACTATCTTATCAAGCCGTTCACCGCGGCGATTCTGCGCGAGAAGATCGAGCAGGTTATGGGGAAACTGTCGTAGCGGCTTTGACCGGGATATCGGCGTGATCGGTTGTGTCAGTGAGGGAATGCGGTCGTGAAAGTCGAAGAGTCAAAAAATGACGTTGGCGCGTTTATCGCCGTATTTGCCGCGCTCCTGCTCGATAATGTGTTGCGTCTGGAAGAAACGGTCGATCAGGTCACCAAGCTTGTGATGGGGAGCGGTCGGCCAGACCGTGAACTAATTGTTACGCTGCAGAGCTTCGATCGTCACAAGCAGGAATTCGAAGCGCTCGGCGACGCGCTCACGCGTTACGCGGAAGCAGCCAATGCTGGGTCCCTAGGTAGCGATGAGCGCGCTCTGCTCGAGGAAAAAGTGATTTCTGCCATTACCGTGGCGGATCTCAAAGACCGTCTCTTGACTCGTCTGCAGGGTGATCCACCTGAGTTTGCCGCGCCGGAGATATCCGAACAGGAAGCGGCGCAGGTCGACGTCGACGTGGTTTACTAGCCAAGCGCCGCGGCGTAAGCCCGCGCACCGAAGATATGGATGTGAAGACATTCAGTAGGGACGTGGCCATGCGTGGAATTGGATTCCTGTGCCATTCGGTCCGCGATGGATTGGCCATCTCGCTGACGATCACACCAATATGGTCCGCCGAACAATGACCGTACATAACGCGCTTATCTACGAGCTGGAAGAGGCGCTCTCGCACGGCTCGGCTGAAAGGCGCGCCAAAACGCTTCGTCGCATCACGGACCTTTTCGTCTTTGGATCGAGTCAATTTTCCAAGGAGCACATTGCTGTCTTCGACAATGTGTTCAAGCATCTCATTGCGGATATTGAGCGTTCTGCGCGCGTCACGCTCGCCGATCGGCTTGCGGCGCTTCCCCATGCGCCGCCGCAGGTGATCCGTACGCTGGCGTTCGATGATGCGATCGATGTCGCCGGCCCGGTTCTCACCCGCTCGGAACAGCTCGACAACGTCACCCTTGTCGAAAACGCCAGAACTAAGAGCCAGCAGCACCTGCTAGCAATTTCGCGGCGAAAAGTTATCGTCGAAACCGTCACCGACGTACTTGTCGAGCGTGGTAACCGCGATGTGGCGCTGAGCGCAGTGCAGAATGCGGGCGCGAAATTCTCCGAGACCGGCTACGTCAGGCTCGTCCGGCGGTCGGAAGGCGACGACGAACTGGCGCAAGCCGTCGGTTCTCGGCCGGAAATTCCGCGTCAGCAATTCCTGAAGCTTTTGACGTCGGCATCGAGTGCCGTTCGTCAAGCTCTCGAGGCGGCGAACCCGGGCTATGCGCACGAGGTTCGCGATGTCGTGGCCGAGGTTGCGAGTGCGATCCAGTTGAAAACCGCGACGGCGTCGCGGGATTTTGCTGCTGCGCAGGTGCTTGTCGAATTTATGCAGGCGGCCGGTCGGCTCACAGAAGGCAACATCGTGGCGTTCACTCGCGCTGGAAAATTTGAGGAGACGGCTGTCGCACTTGCGGTCATGTGCGGCGTACCAATCGATGTGGTCGAGCGGGCCATGGTGCAGGACAGCGCGGAGACCGTTCTGATCGTCGCCAAGGCTATCGGACTGTCGTGGGCGACCACGCAGGCGGTTCTAATGCTGTCTGCCGGCAAGGGCGGCATGCCGGCCCATATTCTAGAGCAATGCCGTATGGTGTATGGGAAATTGAAGCGCGAAACCGCTTTGCAGGTTGTGAAGTTTCACCAATCCCGCGAAACCGGTAAATCAGTCCCGGCTTGATCGATCAAATCCGCCTTCGGCCCATTCGATGGGCCGGCGTATGATTTATTTGTTGGTTGGAATCGAGGTCTTGGCTGCGAGTTCGACGACGCGCCGCAAGCCGCTGGCCATTTCCGGCACCTGGTCAGGACGCAAAGCGCGGTACTGGTTGCTTTTGGCAAGCAGGAGCGCATCGGAATGGCAATCGACCATTTCTTTGTCGTAGGCCGCACCGGTCATGACGGTCGAAATGATTTTGCGTAGATTTTCGGCGACGAAAGCGACGAGCCCGTAACCCATGGCTTCACAGACGCCCTGCATCTGCGCGCAATTACGATAGGCGTCTTCGAGTGCTGCGTTATCGGTAAGATCGCTTTCGACTCTCGATAGCGCCGCGTTGAGCTCATGCAGTTCCCGGTCAAGCCACTCCCCGAAATCCAACTTTAGTTCGTCAACCATTTTGTGAGCCAGCGCCAAGGCCTCTTCCCGCGGCACGCCACCAGGCCGGCGCGCCATCTTCTCGAAGCGCGTATTGGCAAAGAAAATACGCACTTCCGAGTTGGGGGTCTCACGCATCTTGCGGCTCTTTTTTGGCTGCCTTGAAGAGACTATCGATATCGTCCTGGGCAAGAGCGGGCCCGGCTTCCTCGGCAACTTTGATGACTTTGTCGCCTCTGCGGCGTCCGACGCCGCGTGGATAGCCTTCGATCTTGAAGCGACGGTCCGGTCCAAAATAAGTAGGGCAGTCGACGAAGGGACGCGGATTGAAAGCGATCCAGCAAAGCCGGTCGTAGAGAATATTCGGAGACAGCAGCTTTGCGACCACCATATTGGCGCCGGCATCGCGTGCGTTCTTGACGATCCGCTCACTCGTGTCGCCGGACATGAGCAAGATCGGCACGGCGCGATTCTCATTGGTTGCGTTGCGGCGGATCATCTGCGTGAGCTTGAGCCAATTGTGCGGATGAATCTGCGTATCGCAGATGAGAATATCGATCTTCTGGCTGGACAAGATTTGGATCAGGTCCATCGAGTGTTCCACCTCGATCACCTTGTTGGCTCCGAAGCTGCGCAAAATCCCGTAAATGGCGCGCCGCCAGTATGAACTGGGGTCCGCCACAAGGATCACCAAATTCCGCAGATTGACGGTGGCGTTTTTCATCGGGCGCCTGTTGGTCGCCGCGCGAACGCCGCTACGAGTGCTCCAGATGGTATTCGGGCGCGGTCAAGCGGCCTATGCGGACGCGTGACAGACAAAGAATGCGAGCGCATTCTTGCGCGTGCCGTATGGCTGGCACGGATGGGACCAATTAACTCGGACATTCTGTGTAATGTTTACTTAACGCCACCGGGACCTAGTTCTGCCGAACTAGAATCGGCGATCCGGGATAAATCGCGATTAAAAATGGATGCACTTCAAAATAACAATCTAAGATAATAATCGACAATGCGGACTACCCGCTGGCGCCCGCCTCGCATGATCTCGGCATGGTTAAATTATTGTTAAGAACCGCGGCTTATCCGCATGGCTCGGATTGGCTGGACCGGTACCCATACTCATCAAAACGCCGATGGTAGGCTCAAAATTCACGAATGTTGCGTGAAACGCGAAATCCAGAACTGAGATATAAATTAAATTTAATCTACTGTACACGGTCTGTATAATACCAATACATAATTTCATATGCGATTCGCTGGCGAGCTTTGCTCAGATTGATCCAAGTCAAGGCCGGTGGCGTCGTAGAGTAATATATTTATAAATGTAGATTATATAACTGCTTAGTTACCGCAGTTGTTGCGTGCATGAGTGGTAATCCTCGTTGGTACACGTAATAGGCTATAGCGGTAGCCGCCTTTTCTTAAAATGGGGCACAGAAGTTGATTAACCCATCCAGGCAGAAAATCGGTAGAAACCGGCAACTCGACAGCAACATGGACACGACAAGCACCGAATTCCTCGTCGAACTATCCAGCGGTGAAATCCGCAATCCGGCGCAGTTTCGACCGGTGAACGGCGATCACGCATTAAGTGGCCAAGACGGCGTGCGCTCGTCCGAAGGCATTTCAGGCTGCACCGTATGCCCAGCGTATCAGTTGAGCCTGTGCGGGGACATACGGGAGAAATTTTCCCAAGCGCAATGGCTGCCCGGCACGGTGCCGGTTGCTTCGACCGTTCACCGGATTCCTGCGCGGCATACGATTTTCCACCATAAGGAATGGTCCGAATACGTTCCGTTCATTTGCAGCGGCTGGGCCTCATCCTCGATCACGTTGGCGGATGGCCGCCGGCAAACCCTTTCGTTCCTCCTGGCCGGCGACATAGTCTCCGCGGCGTGCCTGTTGGAGCCGATGTCCGGCCGTACCGTCGAGGCGATTACCGAGGTAGAATACCGCAAGTTCAAACGCAGCGATCTCAAGGTCGTTTTGTTCAAGCATCCCGATCTAATGGATAAGGTCTCCAAGATCTGGAGCGAGGAGAGAATCCATTTCGATCAAATGGCGCTCGATCTTGGCCGCCGCACCGCCGACGAGCGAATTGCCCGGCTGATCGTCAATATCGCGGATCGGCTTGCCAAGCGCGGCATGAGAAACGGCAATATGATGGAATTTCCGCTTCGCCAACGGCATATCGCGGACGCGACCGGGCTGACCCCGGTGCACGTCAGCAAGGTGGTGGGTGAGTTCCAGCGGGCCGGGCTGTTCGAAATCCGCGGCCGTACGCTCACGATTTTCGATGATGCGGAATTGCGTCGCGCCGCCGAGTGGCGCTAGCGGCGGCGCCCCCTATTAAATTTCACGGGAGCGGCCGCAATCGCGATCGTGCCCAAGTGCACGGTTCCCGCACTATTCATCAGCGTGATCAGTGACCCGCCAGTCGGCTTTGGCGGTGCACTCTTATTGCCCGCAAATCGCGCGAAACGCCGGTCGACCGCCAATTCGCGTCTGAATCGGCGCTAAAGCGCACGGTTGAAGCCGGGACACATCGTCATGCCGCAGTCACATCCTTGTCAGGTGAATAGCCCCGGGGCGATTCGAGGTTGCCCCGGGCGGCTTCCGATGGAACAATTGCGTGCATAAATCGTATCCGTACCTGGATCGGCTGCTGCAGTCCTTTGAATTCGTCGCGGAGACTATCCATGGCGCGCCCGGCTATTTCGCACGCACCGCGAGGCGTTGCTGGCACGCCGCTGACGCCGGCCATTCAGACACTCGATGCAGCGCGTGCCGCCTGGCGGGATGCCTTCCGCCGCGTGCGCGCGGAGACGGAAAAGCGCGCCGCGCCTTTGTCGGCCGAGGACCAGATCGTCCAATCGATGGCCGACGCCTCACCGGCCAAGTGGCATCGCGCCCACGTCACCTGGTTCTTCGAGCAATTCCTGCTGGTGCCGAACGATCCCGTGTATAAGATTTTCGATGAGCGTTTTCCGTTCCTGTTCAATTCCTACTATGTCGCCGCCGGCCCGCGTCACGCCCGCCCCCAGCGCGGCCTAATCACCCGGCCGAACGGCGAGGACGTCGCAGGCTATCGCGCCCATGTCGATGCGGCGGTCGAGCGGCTGATCGAACAAGTGCCGGCGGCGGACGCGGCGCGCGTCTTCGCGATTCTGGAGATCGGCCTGCATCACGAGCAGCAGCACCAGGAACTGCTGCTCACCGACATCCTGCACGCCTTCGCGCAGAACCCGACTGATCCGGTCTACGATACGGACTGGCAACTGCCCCGCGCCGGTTTGGGTCCCCGTGGTTTTGCCGATGTTCCCGCCGGCATTCATTCAATTGGCCACGAAGGCAAAAACTTCTGCTTCGACAACGAGACCCCTCGCCACGAGGAACTGATCCCCAAGGTCCGCATCGCCCGCCACCTCGTCAGCAATGCGGAATGGTTCGCATTCATCGCCGCCGGCGGATACTCGACGCCCTCGCTCTGGCTCTCCGACGGCTGGGCCGTCGTGCAGGCGGAAGACTGGGAGGCGCCCGGTTATTGGCGGCGGAAGGATAGCGCCTGGCACTCGATGACGCTTGCTGGCTTGCAGCCGGTCGATCCCGGCGCCCCGGTGACCCACATCAGCTACTACGAGGCCGACGCTTTTGCCCGTTTTGCCGGCAAGCACCTGCCGAGCGAAGTGGAATGGGAAGTGGCCGCTCGCGCAGGCGTGATCGCCGATGCCTTCGGCATCGCTTGGCAATGGACGCGCAGCGCCTATCTGCCCTATCCAGGCTACCGCGCGGCCGAAGGGGCGCTCGGCGAATACAACGGCAAGTTCATGGTGAGCCAGATGGTGTTGCGCGGCTCGTCGCTGGCGACGCCCGAAGGGCACGCGCGCGTGAGCTACCGCAATTTCTTCTATCCGGGCGCGCGCTGGCAGTTCAGCGGGCTGCGGCTGGCTGAATTCGTTTGAGGGAGTAGACATGGTCGCGCTTGCACGATCCCAAAGGCTACAGCCAAAACCGGCCGAGGATTCCGCCTTCGAAGCCGACGTACTCGCGGGCCTCAGCGCGACACCGAAGCGGCTGCCGCCGAAATATTTTTACGACGCAGCCGGCTCGCTATTGTTCGAGCGCATCACCGAACTGCCCGAATATTATCCGACGCGGTGTGAGATGGGTATTCTGCGCGACCATGCGCGCGATATCGCCAAGTTTGTTCCGGAAGGTGCGGCGCTGGTCGAATTCGGCAGCGGCTCGAGCAAGAAGGCCCGGATTTTGCTGCGCGCGTTGCGGCCGCTCGCCGCCTACGTTCCGGTCGATATCTGTGGCGAGATGATCGAACAGGAGGCGCTCGAGTTGCGGCCGGATTTCCCGGGTCTGAAGGTATTGTCGGTGACCGCCGATATCACCCAGGCCTTCGATCTGCCGGCGCCGGCGAAAGCGGCGCCGATGCGGGTCGGCTTTTTTCCGGGCTCCACCATCGGCAATTTCGAGCCGCGCGAAGCGGCGGCGTTTCTGCGCAACGCCGGCCGTATCCTGGGCGCGGGCGCGACACTGATCGTCGGTGTCGATCTGATTAAGCCGGTAGAGGTGCTCAACGCCGCCTATAATGACGCGGCCGGCGTCACCGCTAAATTCAACCTCAATCTGCTAGTGCGCATCAATCGCGAACTGGGCGGCACTTTCAAGCTCGATACTTTCGAGCACCACGCCTTCTACAACCGCGAGCGTCACCGCATCGAAATGCATCTTGCCAGCCTGAAGCGGCAGAAGGTGAAGGTGGCCGGCGAAACAGTCGATTTTTGCGCCGGCGAAACGATCCACACCGAGAACTCCTACAAATACAGCGTCGAGTCGCTCGGCGCGCTGGCGCGCGGCGCCGGCTGGCAGCCGGCGGCCGCCTGGACCGACGAACGCAATTATTTCTCGATCCAGGCCTTCACTTTGGCCGAGATGCGTGCCGCGTCACGCGCCTGATCGCGGACCTTTCCGAATTCGCCTTCCTGCGCTAAGCCTTGCCGGGTCATGGCAAGGCGGGAACAGGATTCATGAAGATCGTTGGTTTTGAAGCGAATAATGGCTTGCGGCTCGGCGTGGTCGAGGGCGATGCCGTCATCGATCTGCAGGCGGTGGATGCCGCGCTGCCCAGCGACCTCGGCGAGGTCATGCGCCGCAGCAACGGCGATCTGAAAGCGCTGGCCGATCTGGCGGCGCGTGCGCCGGCCTCCGCCCGCCGCCCGCTCGCCGGGTTGAAGTTCGGTTTCCCGGTCGCAAAGCCCGGCAAGATCATCTGCCTCGGCCTCAATTATCTCGACCACGTCAAGGAAGGCCCGCAGAAGGACAACATCCCGAAATTCCAGAGCATATTTTTCCGTGTGCAGACGTCGCTTACGCCGCATCTACAGCCGCTGATCCGGCCGAAAAAATCCATCCAACTCGACTACGAAGCCGAGATGGTCGTGGTCGTCGGCAAGCGTGCCAAGCACCTGACCATGGACAACGCGACCGGCTGCGTTGCCGGATATACTTGCGCCAACGAAGGTTCGGTGCGCGAGTATCAGCGCCACACGACGCAGTGGGGCATGGGCAAGAATTTCGACCGCACCGGCAGCATCGGTCCCTGGATGGTCACCGCCGACGAATTGCCGCGCGGCGGCAAGGGCCTCAAGATCGAGAGCCGCCTCAACGGCAAGACCATGCAGTCTTCCAACACCGATCTCCTGATGTTCCCGGTCGCGGAGTCGCTGATCTATCTCACCGAGGGGATGACGCTGGAGCCCGGCGACATTTTGCTGACCGGCACGCCATCCGGCGTTGGTCACGCGCGCAAGCCGGAGCCGGTATGGATGAAGCCGGGCGACACCTGCGAGATCGAGATCGAAGGCATAGGCGTGCTGCGCAATCCGATCGAAGACGAGGCGTGACGCGTCCCGGTTGACACGACCGCGCCCGGGCGTGTTCCTTGGGGCTCACGATAAGAACAGCGCTCAAAGCCGCGCGGAAAGCAGTGGGAGAGTCGCGATGAATCGCACCATCGTCATGGCCGCTTTGGCGGCGGGCTTGCTGGCGGCCGCGGCGTCATCGGCATCGGCCGAATGGCCGAACGACCGGCCGATCCGCGTACTGGTTGGCTTCGGCGCCGGCGGCGGCACTGATATCGTGTCGCGCATCATCGCCGTGCCGCTCGGCGAGGTGTTGCATCAATCCGTCATCGTGGAAAATAAGGTCGGCGCCGGCGGCACCATCGCCGCTGAGACCGTCGCGCGCGCGAACAAGGACGGTTACACGGCCTTGATGACCAGCCCCGCCCATACCGTCTCGGCGGCGATGCTCAAAGCGGTGCCTTATGAGCCGGTCAAGAGCTACGCGCCGGTGTCCTGGGTTGCGGATTTCGGCCTTTGTGTTCGTCGCGCGCAAGGATTTCCCCGCCAACGACATCAAGGGGTTGATCGCGCTGGCCAAGAAGGACCCGGGCAAGCTGAATTTTGCCGACGTTGGCATCGGCTCGACGCAGAATTTCGCCGGCGAGCTGCTGCGCCAGATGGCGAATATCGATACGAAGCACATTCCCTATAGCAACACGCCGGGCGTGGTGACCGCTTTGGTATCCGGTCAGGTCGACTACGGCGTCGAACTGGCGCATGCCGTCCGCGGTCAGGTGCAGGCCGGTCAGTTGAAAATCCTTGCTGTGGGAGCGGCCAAGCGCTGGCCAACACTTCCTGATGTCCGGACCGTCGCCGAATCCGGCGTCGCCGGTTATGACGTGGTCGGCTGGTACGGCTGGCTTTATCCGGCCGGCACGCCGCAGGCGATCGTCGACAAGACTAATGCGGCGCTGAAAGAAGTGCTGGGCCGCGCAGATATTCGCGACCAGCTTGCCAAGGTCGGCGCCGTCGTGCACGTCTCGACCCCGGCCGAGTTCGCCAAACATATCGAGAACGAGACCGCCAAATGGAAGTCGGTGCGCGAAAAGGCAGGCATCGAACAAAAGTAGCGGCGACACGTTGACGCCGGAACAGGAGACGAGGGTAAAATGGCCGACCAATTGAACGTACTGGTGATCTGCGGCTCGCTGCGCAAGGGTTCCTACAATGCTGCGTTGACGCGGGCGCTGCCGGCGCTGGCGCCGCCGGAGATTAAATTGATCACCGCGCCGACGATCGGCACATTCCCGCTCTACAACGCCGACGTTCAGGACAGCTCCGGTTTTCCAGGCCCAGCCGGGGAGATGGCGGCCGCGATCCGCGCCGCCGACGGCGTGCTGTTCGTGACGCCGGAGTACAACTGGTCGATGCCAGGTGTGCTCAAGAACGCGATCGACTGGGTCTCACGCATGAAGGACCAACCGTTCGAGGGAAAGCCGGTGGCGATCCAATCGGCGAGCCAGGGCCCGCTCGGCGGCGCCCGCATGCAGTATCACTGGCGCATGTCGATGACCTTCCTCAAGGCCTACATCTTCGGCACGCCGGAAGTCTTCGTCGGCAGCGCGGCGAGCAAGTTCGACAAGGAAACGCTGGCGCTGACCGATCAGCCGACCAAGGACGTCGTCAAGCAGCAGCTCGCCGCCTTCGCGAAGTTCATCGAGAAGATGAGGCGGTAATATGAAGTTGTCATGGCCGGGCTTGTCCCGGCCATCCACGCCTTTTTTTAGCAGAGCCGACAAGACGTGGATGCCCGGCCCAAGGCCGGGCATGACCGTTTAGGTTGCCTGCGCGCGCTTCGGGAACAGCTGCGGCCGCAGCTTCGGATGGCAGGCCATCATCTTCGGCGCATAGGGAGTCTCGGCGCCGAGTTCTTCGGCGGCGTGCCAGGCCCAGCGCGGATCCCACAGCGCGCCGCGCGCCAGCGCCACCATGTCGGCCTTGCCGGAGGCGACGATATCCTCGGCCTGCTGCGCGCCAGCGATCAGGCCGACGGTCATGACCGTGATGCCGCTTTTTTTCTTCACCTTCTCGCCAAACGGCACCTGGTAGCCGGCGCTAAGCGGTATCTTCTGCTTCGGATCGAGCCCGCCGGTGGTGACGTCCATGTAGTCCATGCCGCGTGCTTTAAGCTCCTTGGCCAGCAGCACGGTTTCTTCCGGCGTCCAGCCGCCGTCGACCCAATCGGTGGCGGAGACGCGCATGCCGAGCGGCTTCTCCGCCGGCCACACCGCGCGCACCGCTTCGTACATCTCGATGGCAAAGCGCATGCGGTTTGCGGTCGAGCCGCCGTATTCGTCGGTGCGCTTGTTGGACAGCGGCGACAGGAACTGGTGCGCCAGATAGCCATGCGCGCCGTGTAGTTCGATCAGATCGTAGCCGATGCGGTCGACCCGTTTGGCCGCGGCAGCGAATTCGCCGATGCAGCGCTTGATGTCGTCCTTGGTCATGGCGTGCGGCACCGGCCAGCCGGTGTCGTAGGCGAGCGCCGATGGCGCTTCCGGTGTCCAGGCGTCCGGACCTTCCAGGATCGGCTTGCCGCCGGCGGCTGGCGGCATCTGCGGACCCTTACGGCCGGCGTGCGCCAGTTGCACGCCGAGCTTGGCGACGCCGTATTGCCGGCAGAAATCGTGCACGCGCTTGAGGGCTGCTTCGTTCTCGTCGGAATACATGCCGGCGCATTTCGGCGAGATGCGGCCTTGCGGATTGACGTCGGTCATCTCGGTCATCACCAGCCCGGCGCAACCTAGCGACATGTTGCCGAGATGCATGAGGTGCCAGTCGTTGGCCGAGCCGTTGTTGGAATTGTACTGGCACATCGGCGAGACCACGACCCGGTTCGGCAGCGTGAGGCCGCGGAGCGTGATGGGAGAAAACAGGACGCTAGCCATTTTTCGATTTTCCTTTCGGGTAGCAAAGAGTTCTTACGGAAGATTTTGGTTCAGCCCCAGATGCCGCCCGCGTGATAGGCGTGCATGGCCACAACGGCACATGAGATCGCCCAGAATAGGCAATATTCGTAGCCGCCTATATTCCATAGCCATTTGCCGGTGAGGCGGGCGACGGCGACGGTGGCGATGCCAAGGTGGATGGCGGCGATCGCCCCGGCGAGCGTCGTATAGATGCCGAAGATGAGGCCGATTGCGAGCACCGTCTCGATCGCGCCGGAAAGATACATCCAGAATTTGGGCGGTTTGAACTTGGCGGCGACGAAAAAGC
This sequence comes from uncultured Alphaproteobacteria bacterium, assembly GCA_963821785.1. GTDB lineage: Bacteria > Pseudomonadota > Alphaproteobacteria > Rhizobiales > Xanthobacteraceae > Pseudolabrys. The sequence continues at coordinate 325,013 of CAWGFC010000004.1, forward strand.
CGAGCGCCGCCGGCTCGTAGAACTTGCCGTAGATATGCGGGATGAAGAACAGGCCGCAGATCAAGCGTAGAATGTTGAATTCATTGAGCAGATTGAAGTTGGCGGCAATCGACATAATACCCCCCAAATCGCGTTTCTTCTTGCCTGCCGGCGCGCCGGGAAATTGGCACTTCTTGATGGGCGCGCCAACCCCTCGGGCGGTAGCTGCGTATAACCGTTACAATTTGCGACCCTTTAGCCAGGCGTCGCCTTTGGCATAGAGCGCATCGAGGTCCGGCCCGTCGAGGCCGGGCAGGTTCATCTTGATCGGGTAGCCGATCTTGCTCTGCAGATAGGCGAGGTGCCGGTAGCCTTCGGGGAATTTCGCCAGATGGTCCCGGTCGAGCACGAGCTTGGCCGCCGGATCGACCGGATCGATGCGATCCTTTTCGTAGGCGAGGCGGCGCAGCACCAGGCCCCATTTGCCTTTGCGCTTTTCCAGGAAGTCGTAGAAGCGGCCGGTGCAGACCACGTCGCACTTAACGCCCTCGACCTCGGCGCGCTGCGTTATCGTCATCTTAGTCTGCGCGATGGCGCGCTTGCCCTTGATGTCGATCGTCATGCCGCCGAGCATGTGCCAGATGCGCACGCCCTTGTCGTAGCCTTCCTGGCTGACCTTGATGAAGTCCTCGTAGGAGCCCTGAAACCAGGTCGCCCACATCTGACCTTTCTTGTGCCAGACCGTGCGGAAACGGTCCCACAGCCGGGCGTCGCGCCACAGCACCCAGTTCTCGATCAGCGCGTGGATCTCCAGGCGGTCGGCGGTGTCTCTCGGCATAGTCTCTCCCTGTCATGGCTGGGCTTGTCAGCCAAAGTCAGGTTTACCCGACTTGGGCAAAAAATAAACCTTCGCAACTCGGGCAGGCCCGAGTTGCGTGTGCCATCCGCGTCTTTATTGTCCGATCATGCAAGACGTGGATGCCCGCAACAAGTGTGGGCATGACGATCGCTGGCGGGGAGCGTCCATGGCAAGGCTTCAAGGCAAAGTCGCAATCGTCACCGGCGGCGCCAAGGGCATCGGCAGGCATTACTCGCAGGCGCTCGCCGCCGAGGGTGCACGGGTGATGATAGCCGACATTGCCGACGGCAAGGAGCTTGCGGCGGCGATCGCCGGCGGTCACGGCGCCGATAGCGTCGCCAGCGCCACCTTCGACGTCAGCGACGAGGCGGCGGTCAAGAACCTGGTAGCACAAACCGTCGAACGCTTCGGGCAGATCGACATTTTGGTGAACAACGCGGCGCTTTATTCGACGCTGCACCCGCGAAACTTCGACGAATGGGACCCTGACCTATGGGACCGCGTGATGGCGATCAACGTGCGCGGACCCTGGCTGATGGTGCGGGCCGTCGCCCCGCACATGATCGCGCGGCGCTGCGGCAAGATCATCAACATCGCCTCGGGCGCCGCCTACAAGGGCGTGCCGCGCATGCTGCCTTACGTCACCTCGAAGGGCGCGATGTTGGCGTTCACGCGTTCGCTGTCGCGCGAACTGGGGACCCACGGCATCGCCGTCAATTCGCTGTCGCCCGGCTACATCCTCAGCGACACCGGGCTGGAGAATGCGCAGCACGTGGAGGAGGAGCGCATCCCGGTGCGCAATTCGCGCGCCTTCAAGCGCGACGCCTATCCGGAAGACCTTCTCGGCGCGCTGGTGTTCCTCGCCTCGAGCGACAGCGATTTCGTCACCGGCCAGTCGCTTGTGGTCGACGGTGGCGCGGTCAATAATTAGCTGATGGACAGGCGTTTTTGGGCATATTCCGGCCCGCGCCGAACTGCGGTATAAAGCTGCGAATTCAATGATCCGGAAGGAACACGCTCATGGCCGTCGCCACGACCCAAGCTGCCGGTGCCAAGCACAACATCGAGGCCGCCCGGCGGGCCTATTACGACAAGGCGGCCAAGTTCCACATGGCGCCGTTGTGGGAGGTGCTGAAAAATCTGGTGACGCCGGAGCCGAAGACGCAATGCCAGCCGGTGGTGTGGAATTTCGGCGACGTCAAGAAGCTGATGCTGGAGGCCGGCGAGGTGATCAGCGCCGAGGAGGCCGAGCGCCGCGTGCTGGTGCTGGAGAATCCGGGCATGCCGGGCCAGTCGCGGGTGACCAATTCGCTGTTCGCCGGCATCCAGCTCATTTTGCCGAGCGAGATCGCCGACCTGCATCAGCATGTCGCCTCCGCCATCCGCTTCGTGCTGGAGGGCGAGGGCGCCTACACCGCGGTCGAGGGCGAGAAGACAATGATGAAGCACGGCGACTTCATCATTACCGCTAACTGGGCGCCGCACGATCACGGCAATCCGGGCAAGCAGCCGGTGATGTGGCTCGACGTGCTCGACCTGCCGACCATCAATCATTTCGAGACGTCGTTTGCCCGCCATCCCGACGAGCGGATGCAGAAGACCAATCACGACGATGGCGACTCGTTCGAACGCTATGCCTCGGGCGTGCTGCCGGACGGCGCGCCGGCGGACATGAACCGCTCGCCGGTGATCAACTATCCGTATGCCAAGATGCGGCCGATCTTGCAGCGTCTTAAAGACACCGGCGATGTCGACAAGCGCCACGGCGCGCGCGTGCGCTACGCCAATCCGATCAATGGCGGGCCGGTGCTCCCCACCATGGGCGCCTATCTCGCGCTGCTGCCGGCCGGCTTCAAAGGCGAGCCGTATCGGTCGACCGACGGCACCATCTTCGCGGTGGCCGAAGGCAGCGGCACCTCCATCATCGACGGCAAGCCGTTCGACTGGGGGGTCAACGACGTGTTCGTGGTGCCACCATGGAAGCGCTATCAGCACAACGCGTCGAGCGAGGCCGTGCTGTTCTCGATCTCCGACCGGCCGGCGCAGGAAGCGCTCGGCATCTGGCGGGAAGGGAACTGATATTCGTTATTCCGGGGCGCACGCGTCAGCGTGCGAACCCGGAATCCAGATGCTTTCTTCGTGGCTCTGGATTCCGGGTCCGGCCTTCGGCCGTCCCGGAATGACAGTAATTATTGCGGCGCGCCGATCCATCCTGCGGCTAACGCGTTATAGACTGGCGCCGTGGAGGGACCCATGCAATTCGAACAACTGACCGCCGGCCACGGTACGCTGACGGCGGTGCGCACCGGCGCCGGGCCCGACTTGGTGCTGCTGCATTCGCTGCTCGCAGACCGCCACGCCTTCGACCCGGTGCTGGAGGCTTTGGCCGCCAAGCATCGCGTCACGCTGTTCAATCTTCCTGGCTTCCACGGCTCGCAGCCGTGCATGCTGGCGCTGATGGACGCCTACATCGCCTGCATCGAAGACGGATTCGATGAATTCGGCATCGCCAAGGACGCTGTGCTGGTCGGCAACGGTTTCGGCGGCACGGTGGCGCTCGCTTTCGCGCTGGCCCATCCCGAACGCATTTCCAAGTTGGTGGTGAGCGATGCCGCTGCCTGTTTCCCGGACGAGGGACGCAAGCAGTTCGAAACGATGGCGACGAAAGTCGCCGAAGGCGGCCTCGGCGCCATTGCCGAGATCGCCGCCAAGCGCGTGTTCTCGCCGGCCTATCTGGCCGCGCACCCGGAACTGATCGACGAGCGCAAGCGCGTGCTGATGGGCATCGATCCCAAGGCGTTCCAGCATGCCTGCAAGATTTTGCAGGAGGCCGACCTCACGCCGCTGCTGCATCGCCTCAAGACGCCGACGCTTGTCGTTTGCGGCGAGTTCGACCAGGCCACGCCGCCGCCCCTCAATAAGCAGATTGCGGATAAGGTGGCCGGCAGCCGCTATGTCGAATTGCCCGGCTGCGGCCATTGCCCGCCGCTCGAGCAGCCGGAGGCGTTTCTCGCCGCGATCAAGGATTTCTGCGGGCTGTAATCGTTCCCGGACAGCGCGAAGCCGAATGCGACCTTCGCGCTACTGCGGCACCAGATTGGCGGCCTTCGAAACGGTCTTGAGTTCATCCATGCGCGCCTTGAGGAAGGCCGCAAAGCGATCCGGTGGTCCGCCGATCAATTCGACGCCCAATGCGTCCATTTGCTTCTTTACGGCCGCATCGGCGAGCGCCTTGTTGATCGCCGCATTGATCTTGTCGATGACGGCGCGCGGCGTCTTGGCCGGGGCCAGCACCCCGAACCAGGATGTCGCCTCATAGCCCGGGACCGTTTCGCCGATGGTCGGCAGGTCCGGGAACAGGCTCGAGTGCTTGACGGAGCCGACCGCCACGCCACGCAAGGTTCCGCTGCGCACGTGGCCCAGCACGCTCGGCGCGTTCTCGAATTGCAGGTCGATGCGGCCCGCGATCAGGTCGAGAAGGGCGGGCCCGGCGCCGCGATAAGGCACGTGCACAAGGTCGACGCCGGCCATGGTCGCGAACAGCGCGGTGCTCAAATGCGTCGCCGATCCGATCCCGGCGCTGCCGTAGCGGATTTGCCCCGGCTTTGCCTTGGCCATCTCGATCAAATCGCGCACGGTCTTGATCGTCGAATCCTTGGGCACCACCAGCACGATCGGACTGGTAGCCACCAGCGCGATCGGCGCGAAATCCTTGATCGGGTCGTAGGGGATGTTCTTTTGAATGTAAGGATTGATCGTCATCGACGGCGTCGCCGTCACCAGCGTGTAGCCGTCCGGGGTTGCTTTGGCGCCCTGGTTGAGGCCAATGGTGCCGCCGGCGCCGCCGACATTGACAACCACCACCTGTTGGCCGAGCGCGCGGCCCAGATAGTCGGCCAGCACGCGGGCCTGCGAGTCGGTGCTGCCGCCCGGCGCAAAAGGCACGATGAGACGGACGGGATGGGTCGGGTAGTCCGTTTGCGCGGCCGCGCCGCCCATCATCATGATCGTGGCTGCGAGCACGCTCAGCGCAAATTTTTGCATTGCTTCCTCTCAGGTTGAATCCGCATTGGCGTCCTTTGCGCCGCGAGCTACTGCAGCTTGATGTTGGCAGCCTTGGCGAGATTGCGCCATTGCGGGATTTCGCGCGCGATTAGATTGCCCATTTCCGTTGGCGTGCCGCCGACCGGTTCGACGCCGTCGCGCTGCAGGCGTTCGACCACTTTCGGCGCGTGCGCCGCCTTGGCGCCCGCGGCGGCGAGCCTGTCGACGATCGCCTGCGGCGTGCCGGCCGGCGCCATCATGCCGATCCACAGATTGCCTTCGTAGCCGGGCAGCCCCATCTCGGCGATCGTCGGGATGTCCGGCATCAGCTTGGAGCGATGACTGCTGGCGATGCCCAGCATACGCAGCCGCCCGGCGGCGACCTGCGGATGCGAGGTCGCGTAGGTGTCGAGCTTGAGCTGCACGACGTTGGCAAGCAGGTCGGTCATTGCCGGCGCCGCGCCGCGGTAGGGGACATGCGTCACCTTGACGCCGACGCGTTGCAGCAGCAGTTCCATGGTCAAATGCGGCAGCGTGCCGACGCCGGCCGAGGCATAATTGAGCTTGCCCGGATTCTGCTTGGCATAGGCGACGAGCTCCTGAAACGTCTTGAACGGCGCGTTCGGGTTGCTGACCAGCACCTCAGGGACCGTGGCGATGACCGAAATTGGAACCAGGTCCTTTTCGGTATCGTAGGGTAGCTTCGGCTGCAGCGCGGCGTTGATCGTGTGGTTCGGCGTCGTCAGCAGGATGGTGTAGCCGTCGGGCGCGGACTTGGCCACGGCGTCAGTCGCGACAATGCCGCCGGCGCCCGATTTGTTTTCGATCAGGATCGGCTTGCCGAGGTCATTCGCCATCTGCGCCGCCATCACGCGCGCGACGATGTCGACCGCGCCGCCGGCCGGGAACGGCAGCAGCAGACGGATCGGCCGCTCCGGATATTCGGCGAAGCTAGCGTTTGTTTGCGCCACGACGAGCGCGATCGCCGTCAGCGCCAGCGCGGCGGTTCGTAAAGCTTTCATGGCCATCATCTCCTGCCCATCATTGGCCACCCTGATTTTATTCGCTGAGGGCTAACCCACCGCCAGCATCACCGCCTTGGCGATGGCAGCGGTGCCGTCGCCGCCGCCATATTCCATCGGTTTGATGCCCAAGGCGTAAGCCTGGTCCACCGCGCGCTCGATACGCAGCGCGGCGTCCGCCGCCGGCGCATGGTCGTGCTTGTCGGCGAGCCAGTCGAGCATCATCGCAGCCGAGAGAAACATCGCGGTCGGATTGGCCTTGCCTTGCCCCATGATGTCGGGCGCGGTGCCGTGGCAGGGCTGGAACACCGCGTGTGTGTCGCCGATATCGGCCGACGGCGCGATGCCGAGGCCGCCGACCAATCCCGCGGCGAGATCGGAGAGGATGTCGCCGAACATGTTCTCCATCACCATGACGTCGAAGTCCCACGGCTTCTTCACCAGCATGGCGGCGCAGGCATCGACATAAAGCAGATCGGTTTTGACGTCGGGAAATCTCGCTTTGCGCTCGGCGAAGATATCGCGCTGCCAGTTGAACGCCTTGAACACATTGGCCTTGTCGACCAGCGTCAGCCGGCCAGGACGGCCGCGCGTCTTGCGCCGCTCGGTCAGCTTAAGCGAGAAGTCGAACAGCCGTTCGGTGGTCTTGCGCGTCACGACAAGAGTCTCGCGCGCCTCGTCACGCGTGGTGACGCCTTTGCCCATGGAAGCGAACAGGCCTTCGGTCGACTCGCGGATCAGCACGAAATCGATGCCGTGCACATCGGCGCCGACGATCGGGCTAGGCACGCCGGGGATGAGGCGGGCCGGCCGCACACCGGCATAAAGATCGAAGATGAAGCGCAACTCGACCTGCGGCATGATCTCGGTGTTGTCGGGATAGCGCACGCTCGGCAGTCCGCAGGCGCCAAGCAGAATGGCGTCGGCCTCCTCGCAGAGCTTGATCGTCGATTCCGGCATCGACTTGCCGGTCTCTTTGTAATGGTTGGCGCCAGCCGCCGCTTCGCTGAAGCGGAACTTGAGGCTCGGCGTGGTCGCCTCGATACGGCGCAATATCTCCAGCGTCGGCGCCATCACCTCCGGCCCAATGCCGTCCCCGGCGAGCACGGCGATATGGAAAGCGGTGTTGGCGGACATAGGCGATCCCAGGATGGCATTGTGCGCGCAGGGCCGCTAATGAATACGGCGGCGCGTTTTTGCGCAAGGGACCAAAGCCATGCCTCGTTTCGCCGCCAATCTCGGCTACCTGTTCACCGACCGCCCGCTGCTCGCGCGCATCGATGCCGCGGCGGCGAGCGGCTTCAAGGCGATCGAGCTGCAATTCCCCTATGACGTGCCGGCGTCGCAGGTGAAGGAGGCGATCGTCAGGAACAAACTTACCGTGCTCGGCATCAACACGCCGCCCGGCGCGGGCGACGGTGCGTTCGGGCTGGCGGCGATCCCGGGCCGCGAAAAAGAGTTTCAGGACGTGTTTGCCCGCGCGCTCGATTACATTTCGACGATCGGCGGCAGCGCGGTGCATTGCCTCGCCGGCAAGGTGCCGCCCGAGCAGCGGCCGGCGGCCGAGCGCGTGTTCATCGACAACCTCAAGCGGGCCGCCGATCTCGCCGCGGCGCGCAAAATCAATCTGCTGATCGAGCCGATCAACGCCATCGACCGGCCGGACTACTTCCTCAACCGCGTCGAGCACGCCGCCGACGTCATCGCCAAGGCGGGCAAGCCGAACATCCGCCTGCAGTTCGACTTCTATCACGTGCAGATCCTCGGCGGCGACATCGTCCGCCGGCTGGAGAAATTCATGGCCGTCATCGGCCATCTGCAATGCGCCGCGGTGCCCTCGCGGCACGAGCCGGACGAGGGCGAGGTCAATTATCCTTTCGTGTTCGCGGAAGTGGATCGGCTGGGCTATGCCGGATGGATTGGTGCAGAATATAGGCCGCGATTCGGCACCGAAGCGGGCTTGGGTTGGGCCAAGCCCTACGGCGTGGTGCCGCGTTAACCACCAACGCCTTTGAAAAGCCACGCTTTTTCGCTTTTCCGTGGTCATGAAGGTTGCTAGGCTTAACCAATGTTCGGACGCGGTAAAAAACCGATCGACAAACCGGCCGCTGAACCCGCGCCGCCGCTAAAAGAAGCGGTGCGCGAGGCGCGCATCGAGGCGGCCGAACGCTCGGCCGTGGTGGTCGATCTGCGCGACGCCGAACTGGCCCGCCTCGAACTGCTCAGCGAGGCGCTCGATCCGACCTTCAAGGACATTCCGGATAGCGTCGATCTGTTCGACCGCGGCGTCAGCAAGGGCGACGTGCCGCGGCTGTGGATCGACGTGGTCGCGCATGTCGAGATGGGCCGCGACAAGCGGCAATACCGTTTCGTGCAGGACACCCGCTATGGCCGCGCGGTAATCGCCGAGACCTACGATATTCCCGCCATGGCCGAGGCGGTCACCCGCTACGTGGCCCGCCGCCTGGTGGAGCGCGAGCGCGCGCTGGCGGACGATGCCTGGTCCGGCCACGTGGTTGCCGGCAAAGCGGCGCTACCGGAGCGCCCGCGCCAGCGCTGGGGCCTGTTCTGGACGTTCGTCTTCGGCTTCATCGGCGGCGCGGCGGCGCTGTTCGTGCTGGCGCTGCTCAGCCAGCTGCACCCTTAAGCCGACAACTTCAACCGTCTCTGCTGCTCCACCGCGCCGGCGGCGCCGATGCCGCGCGAGGTGATCGTGCAAGTCCAGGCGCCGGGCGCGCCGTCGATGGCGTAGAGATTATAGGCGGCGGCGTCTTTGCTCGTGCCCCAGGCAGCCGAGGCCGACGGCACGCCCACCGCCGGCACGCGGGTCCCGTTCGGACCGCTCAGCCAGTTGATCATGTGCCGGTGATCGTGGCCGTGCAGCACCAGCTCGGCGCCGTGCATGGCGATGACGCGCAGGAATTCCGCCGCGTCGGTCAGGCGCTTGTGGCGCTTCGCCTCGCTCACCGGCGGATGGTGGATCAGCACGACGCGGAACAGCTTCTCGCGGGCGAGCGCGACCAGCGTCTCGGCCAGCCGCGCGAGTTGCGCCTCGCCGAGCCGGCCGGTCGCCATGCCCCAAGCCGTCGGCACCGCGGTCGACAGCCCGATCAAAGCCAGCGGCCCGCGCCGGCGCACGAAGGGGAAGCCAACGGCTCCATCGTCGCCGCTCTTATAGGGCGCCCATAGCGGCGCATAGCGGACAGCTTTGGACACATAGGCGTCGTGATTGCCCGGGACGAAACTGACGTCATGCAGCGAGCCCAGGTCTTGCAGCCATTTGCGTCCGCGCTCGAATTCTTCTTGTAGCGCGATATTGCAGATATCGCCGGTGACGGCGATATGGTCCGCCGCCTGCGTTTTCAGGTCGGCGACGATCTTGCCCAGTACTTTAGGGTCGTGAATGAAACGCCGCCGGCGCTGCCAATTGAGATAGCCGGTCACCCGCTTGCCGACGAGTTCGCTCCAGCGCGGCTTTGGCAGCGGCGCCAGATGCGGGTCGGAGAGATGGGCGAGGGTGAACATCGCTCTCGCGGCCAGGCCGCTACGAACTCCCGATCAAGATGCCGGCGATGAACACCAGGGCGCCGCCGACCATGACCTGGAAGGCCGCCTGCAGGAACGGGGTGTCCATGTATTTGGTGCGGATCCAGGAAATCAGCGTCAGCTCGACCGCGACCACGCCGAACGAAACGATGGTGGCGGTCAGGAAGTGCGGAATGAGATAAGGCAGCGTATGCCCGAGCCCGCCGAGCGCTGTCATGCCGCCGGTGACCAGGCCGCGGATGACCGGCGATCCGCGCCCGGTCAGCGAGCCGTCGTCCGACAGCGCCTCCGCGAAAGCCATCGAGATGCCGGCGCCGACGGACGCCGCCATGCCGACCAGGAAGGTCGCCCAGGTGTTGTGGGTGGCGAAGGCCGCGGCAAACAGCGGCGCCAGCGTCGACACCGAGCCGTCCATCAGGCCGGCGAGGCCGGGCTGCACGTATTGCAGCATGAACATGCGCTTGGAGGTCGCGTCTTCTTTTTCGCGCGCGCCTGGGGTGAGAATTGTCTCCGACAGCTTGTGCGCCAGCGACTCGTGGCCGGCCTCCGCTTCCGCAAGCTCGATCAAAAGCTTGCGCACCGACACGTCGCGCGCGGTCTCGGCCGCCTTGCGGTAGTAGCGCTCGGCCTCGAACTCCATGTTCTCGGCGAATTTGCGCGCGGCATCGAGCCCGAGCGGGCGCATGAGCCAGAGAGTCTTCTTATGGGTGATGAAGCCCCTCACGTCCTGGCGGCGGATCAGCGGCAGGTAATCGCCGAATTTCTCCTTGTAGAGATCGAACAGCATGGTGCGGTGGTGCACCTCCTCGTCCGCCATCTCGTCGAACACCTTGGCGGAGGAGGGGAACTGCTCGCGCAAGCCTTCCGCGAAGCCGCGGTAGATGCGGCTGTCCTCTTCCTCGTTGGTGATGGCCAGCGCCAGCACTTCCTGTTCGGTCAGGTCGGAAAATCTTTTCACGGAAGCCCCTCTGCTCGCCCGGCCGGCGGGTATATTTCATATATTGAAGTCACGGCGATCTTGAAAGGCCCCGCCGATGCCATTGCAACGCCTGCGCCGCGCGCTTAAGCCGCTAATTTGGCGGGTGCTGCATTTATACTGGCGTTTTGCGCGCGCCGCGACCTTGGGCGCCCGCGCCATGGTGATCGACGGCACCGGCCGCGTCTTCTTGATCAAGCACTCCTATGTGGAGGGCTGGCACCTGCCGGGCGGCGGCGTGGAAACGGGCGAGACCTTTCTCGGTGCGCTGACGCGCGAACTCGCCGAGGAGGGCAATATCACCGTGACCGCGCCGCCGCTGCTGCACGGCCTGTTCTTCAACAAGCGGGTGTCGCGGCGCGATCACGTCGCGCTCTACATCGTGCGTGACTTCCGCCAGGACGGTCCGCCGGTGCCCAATCATGAAATCGTCGCGCACGGCTTCTTTGCGCCCGACGCGCTGCCGGAGGGTACCAGCCGCGCCACTCGTGCCCGCATCGCCGAGGTGTTCGGCGGCGTGGCGGTGAGCGAGTTGTGGTGAGGGCTAGGTGTCGCCCGCGCGAACGCGGCTTTGTGCCCACTACTGTGCCAAGGTCTGCTTTACTTCGCGAAAGCGGACACTCATTGGGACAATTGTAATGTCGGCTTTGTGCCGCAAGCGAACATCGGCAATGCGCGTAGGAGTAACGACAGACTAGCGTCTTGGCCGGGAAAGAAAACTCGCGCTGGTCGTGGACCGGCTTAGACCGCTTGAATTCCCTGCCGTTTGATATGACTCTTCATAGCTAACGCCCAGAAGGCAACCGCGATGCCAGGCCAGATAGCAGGGCCTGCGGGTGCTGCCATGAATAAATTCAAACTTCTTTGGCAGATCGTGATATGTCCGCAGTTCTAGACAGGCTCCCCCGGCCGACAGATCAATGACGCGGCAATCGATCATCGGACTCTTTGGTCCGACAAATATCTTTCCGACTCGAGGGACAGAACCGCTGGGCGCTGTCCTTTGCCAGCGTCTCTTCTCAGACACTTTTGAACCGCCTGTGCTATAAAAAACCTACAATATATTATAAGAGAAAAATTACCGATTTCTTAAGCGACGCTGTGACCCGCTAGAAGGGCGAGTGTGGACGGCGCTGTGCACATCCTATGCGGCCGGTCTCCACAATGGGCCGGTAGAAAAAACTGCGGTTAAGTCAAGGTAAATCCGCTCTGCCCTGCCAGGGGCAAGCCCGCTTCGGATCAAAAGATGGGGTAATCGGCCGGCGTCCTTGTGGATAGCTGAAGATTTTGGGTGCTGCGCTTCAGGCTGATGGTGAAACGAGGTCCGTGTGTGACGGCCTCAAGCATCAGAAGGAGAAGCGTGAGCCATGGACCATTTTGCTGGATTGGACGTATCGGTCAAGGAGACGAGCGTCTGCATTGTAGATGACACGGGCAGGATCGTGCGGGAAGTGAAGGTGGCGAGCGAGCCGGAAGCTCTGCTGCAAGAACTCGCGAAGTCCGCCTACCGGTTCAAGCGGATTGGTCTGGAAGCCGGGCCACTGTCGCAATGGCTGTTCAGTGGGCTCGCCGAGGCCGGCTTGCCGGTGATCTGTGTCGAGACGCGGCACATGCGGGCGGTGTTGAAGGCGCAGATCAACAAGACGGACCGCAACGACGCGCGCGGCATCGCGCAGATGATGCGGGCCGGACTATATCGCCCGGTGCATGTGAAAACGCTGCGCAGTCAAAAGCTGCGGATGCTGCTGACCCACCGCAAGCTGCTGCAGTCGAAGGCGATTGCCATCGACAATGACCTGCGCGGCACTTTACGCAACTTTGGGCTCAAGGTCGGAATGGTGGGAACGGTAAAGTTCGAGGCGCGCATCAAGGAACTGGTCGAGAACCTGCCCGACCTGGCCGCGCTGGTCGAACCGCTGCTCGTTGTCCGGCGGGTGCTTCGCGAACAGCTCGGGATCCTGCACCGCCGCTTATTGGCCATCGTGCGGGACGATGAGGTCTGCCGGCGTCTGATGACGGTTCCCGGGGTCGGCCCCGTGGTGGCGCTGACCTATCGTGCCACTGTCGACGTGCCGGCGCGCTTTCGTAGGTCCAAGTCAGTCGGCGCGGTATTTGGGCTGACGCCGTCCACGCATCAATCCGGCGAGAGCGAGCGAACCGGCGCGATATCAAAGTGCGGCGACGAGATGATGCGGGTGATGCTCTACGAAGCGGCCCAGATCATGCTGGTGCGTTCGACAAAATGGTCCTGGCTCAAGGCCTGGGCGATGAAGATCGCCAGGCACCGCGGGATGAAGAAGGCGATCGTGGCGCTGGCGCGCCGCCTGGCCGTGATCATGCACCGCATATGGGTTGACGGCACCGAGTTCCGCTGGACCCGGGAGGTCGCAGCGGCATGAAAGCCGTCAAGGATTAAATACGATAGGAGAATAATCGAGATCCACCGAGCGGTGGAAACGAGATCCACCGAGCGGTGGAAAGATGTCCCTCGCGGGACGATGGATGAGGTGAGTTCGTATGTCCGCTTGAACCTGCCGTTCGTTTGACGGCAAGGTCGACCCAAAGATTGTTCCGCCTCGTCTTCGAATCCCATGATGGAAAGGCCTTGGTGCCGATTCCGAAGAGAAGCACGAGCCCGTGAGCGACATCGACACTGCAGTGGTGGATCGTCTGAAAAGCGCTTGACCCCAAACGGCCGATTAGAGAAGCGGACATGATGACGAGCTTGTGTGACGTCAGCTTTGCCGCGCGTCCCCGCGAAAACAGAGACCCAGTGCTGGTGCCTGCTGGAGCCTGCCCCGCGCTGGCGGGGATGGGAATGAGCGGAAACCTATCCGAACCTTCCCCGGTCGTGCGGCGCGGCAAAGTCGAGTTGCGGGCCGACCGGCACGATGCCGGTTGGGTTCACTTGGCGCTGGCTGCCGTAATAGTGCCGCTTGATCTGCTCAAGGCTCACGGTCTCGGCCACGCCCGGCACCTGATAAAGATCGCGCACATAGTTCGACAGGTTCGGATATTCATAGATGTGCCGCCAGTTGCACTTGAAGTGTGAATAATAGACGGCGTCGAAACGGATCAGCGTGCAGAACAGCCGCCAGTCGGCCTCGGTGAGCGTGTTGCCGACGAGATAACGGTGCTGCGACAGCATCTGCTCGATCTCGTCGAGCGTATCGAACACGTTGCGGAACGCCGCCTCGTAAGCGCCTTGCGCAGTGGCAAAGCCGGCGCGATAGACGCCGTTGTTGATGTTCGGATAGACCAGATCGTTGATGCGGTCGATCTCGGTGCGCAGATTTTCCGGATAATAATCGGTGTGGACGTTGGTGAAGGCGTCGAACGCCGAATTGAGCATGCGAATGATTTCCGGCGACTCGTTGTTGACGATCGTCTTGCGCTTCTTGTCCCACAGCACCGGCACGCTGACGCGGCCGGAATATTTCGGGTCGGCCAGCACGTAGATTTCCGACAGCTTGCTCTTGCCGTTGATCGCGTCGCCGCTCGATCCCTCGTCCTTGTTGAAGGTCCAGCCGTCCTTGAGCATGTCGGGTGAGACGGTCGACATCGAGATTACGTTCTCGAGGCCCTTGAGCTTGCGGAAGATGACGGTGCGGTGCGCCCACGGGCAGGACAGCGAAACATAGAGATGATAGCGGTCGGCCTCCGCGGCATAGCCGCCGTCGCCGGAAGGGCCCGAGCTGCCGTCGGGGGTGACCCAGTTGCGGAAACGGGTGGTCGGCCGGATAAAATGGCCGTCCTTGGTGCGCACCCCATCCTGCTGCCAAACGCCGTCAACCAGTTGTCCCATGCCGAAAACCTCCGCTCTTGCCGCTAGCATTTAGGCAATTCGGGTGCAAAGCGCCACGGGCGATGGACCTCAATCGGCCCAGATGCTAATCGGCACGGCAATGAGCGAACTTGCCCTCACAATCCTGCCGGAAACGCCCGCCGACGCGGTGGCGATCGAGCGGCTTCACGAGCGCACTTTCGGCCCCGGCCGCTATGCGAAAAGCGCCTATCGATTGCGTGAAAGCCGCGAGCATGTGCTGGCGCTGTCGTTCACCGCGCGGGTCGGCTCGCTGCTGATCGGCTCGGTACGGCTGACGCCGATCTGCATCGGCGATACGCCGGCGCTGCTGTTGGGGCCGCTGACGGTCGAGCCGCCATTTCGCGCGCGTGGCGTCGGCGGCAAGCTCATCGAACGCGCGTTAAAGGGCGCCAAGGCCGCCGGGCATAGTTTGGTGGTGCTGGTCGGCGACGAGCCGTTCTACGGCAAGTCGGGCTTCAAGCGCATCCCGAAGGGCCAGGTGAAGATGCCGGGTCCGGTCGATCCGGCGCGGCTGCTGGTGGCGGAGCTCAAGCCCGCCGCATTCGACGGCGTCGGCGGAATGATCAGGCCGGATTGGGAAAGCGCATGATCCCGAAAAGTGGGAATCGGTTTTCGGACAAGATCATGCGCAAAATAAAAAAGTCTAACGGCCCTCTCTTGCCCACGTAACCGCCAGCGATCCGACCAGCAGCAACAGCCCGATCAACCCGGCAAAGATCGGCAGCACGCCGATGCCGCGCACCACGCTGACGTCGCGCATCTTCAGGCCGATCCAATCTTCGCCCTTGTACGTGGTCGAGGTGCGCACCGGCACCACGCGCGGCACGTCGAGCGAATTACCGTTCGCCAGCCGCCGCGCATCGCCGCCGGTGGCGTTGGCCAAGGCCTGCAGCACGTCGGTAGTAGACGTGACTTGCGCAAATTCGCGTGGATTGGCCGGGCCAACATTGGCGAGCGCAGTGAGCTTGCTGTCGGTTGCCCGCCACAGGCCGAGCTCGTTGGCGGTGACCTGCGAACGCCAGACGCCCGGCTCGGCCGGCTGCAAAACCAGCGTGCGGCTTTTGCCGGTGGGCGAGGTGAGCGTCACGTCGTTGACGCTATCGGCCATGGTCTGGCGCTGCACGGTGATGTCGTGCCCCTTGACGATCAGGCGCAGCGATTCCTCTTCCAGCTCGGGCTGCTTCATCAGCCAATGCGACAGCCGCCGCAGCAAGTCGAGATGCGGGCCACCGCCTTCATAGCCGCGCGCCCACAGCCAGATGTGATCGGACAGCAGCAGCGCCACGCGGCCTTCGCCCTCGTGCGCCAGCACCAAAAGCGGTTTGCCATCGGGTCCCTGCATCACGGCCGTGCCGGTGTTACGCTTGGTATCGACCAGCCGGAACCACTGGCTCCAATGCGGCGGGTTGCTATCTGATCCTTCCAGCCCGCGCGTCACCGGATGGCGCTTGCCGGCCTCGGTAAGGGTGGCGCGGAACGGCTGCTCGGTGACGTCGCCGCTCGGCTCCGCCGGCAGAATTGCGTCGAGCGGCGTACGCCAGATGCTGGTTGGACTGGCATAGTCCGGGCCGGCGGCGATCAGCACCGCGCCGCCGTCGCGCACATAGCGCGCGATATTGTCGAAATAGACCATCGGCAACACGCCTTGCCGCGCATAGCGGTCGAAGATGATCAACTGGAACTCCGAGATCTTCTGCTGAAACAGTTCGCGCGTCGGAAACGCGATCAGCGACAGCTCGTTGATCGGCGTGCCGTCTTGCTTTTCCGGCGGACGCAGAATCGTGAAGTGCACCAGGTCGACCGAGGCGTCGGACTTCAGCAGATTGCGCCATGTGCGTTCGCCGGCATGCGGCTCGCCCGACACCAGCAGCACGCGCAGCTTGTCGCGCACGCCGTCGATCGAAATCACCGCGCGGTTGTTGACTTGCGTGAGCTCATTGGCGAGCGGCGCGGCCTCGACCTCGACGATGTTTTGCCCGGCGTGCGGGATTGGCACGCTCACCTTGACGTCGGCGCCGACGTTGACGAGGCGCTGTTCCAGCATTTCGCCGTCGCGCCGCACGGTAACTTCGGCGGTGCCGGCCTTGCCGCCATGGTCCTCGACGCGGAATCCGATGGTCTGCGATTGCCCGACGATGCCGAAGCGCGGCGTTTGTGTGAGCACCACGCGGCGATCGATCTCGCCCTTGTGGCCGGTGATCAGCGCATGCAGCGGCGCGGCGAAACCGAGCGCGGCGACGTCGGCCGGCACGTCATGCACGCGGCCGTCGGTGATCAGAATTGCGCCGGCGACGCGGTCGGGCGGCACGTCGGCGAGCGTCGCCGACAGGGCCGAGAACAGCCGCGTGCCGTCGGTCTCGCCGTCGGCCGCGCCCGCTTCGGCGACTCGCACTTCCAGGCCGGGAATGCGCTTGAGCCGTTCCACCAATGTCGCGCGCGCGGCTTCCGTCTGCGCATTGCGGTCGCCGAAATCCTGGCTCGGGCTCTTGTCGATAATGACGGCGGCGACCGACGGGATCGGATCGCGGTCTTCTCTGGTCAGCGATGGGTTGGCGAGCGCCAACACCATCAGTCCGAGCGCGAGCGCGCGCGTCGCCGCGCCGCGGCTGCGCGCCAGCAGCAGCATGACCGAAACCAGCAGCGCCATGCCGAAGGCCGCCCACACGAACGTGGCCGGCAGCAGCGGAGCGAATGAGACGCCGAGGTTCACGTCCAACTCCTACTGTCCCAGCCGCTCGAGCAGCGCCGGGATATGCACCTGGTCGGCCTTGTAGTTGCCGGTGAGCGCGTACATCACGATATTGACGCCGGCGCGGAAGGCCAATTCGCGCTGGCGCGGTTCGCCCGGCACCAGCGGCAGCATGGGCTGACCGTCGGGGCGCATGGCCCAGGCGCCGGCGAGATCGTTCGAGGTAATTAGGATCGAGGAGACGCCGTCGCCGGCGCGCGCCGGCCGGTCGACGTCTTCTTCTTGCTCCTCCGGTAGCGCCTCGACCCAGAGCTGGCCTTCGGTGAAGCGGCCGGGGAAGTCGCGCAGCAGGAAGAAGGTCTTGGTGAGCACGTGATCCCGCGGCACCGGCTCGAGCTCGGGGATGTCGAGCGAGGACAGGATCGAGCGCAGCGCCACCATGCCGGGCCCCTGCATCCCGCCGCCCGGACCGGGCGGTGCGTCGATCGCGTCGCGGGTGTCGAACAATACGGTGCCGCCGCGTTTCATGTAGGTGTCGATGCGATCGAGCGCAGTCTGCGAAGGCTTCGGCGCGCTCGCCGACACCGGCCAATAGATTAGGGGGAAAAAGGCAAGCTCGCCGCGCGCCGGATCGAGACCGATTGGCTCGCCGGCTTCCAACGCGGTGCGCTGTGCCAAAAACAGCGTCAGACCCTGCAGGCCGGCCTTGCTGACGGCGTCGACGTCGGCGACGCCCGTGATGATATAGGCAAGATGGGTCTGCATCGTCGCCTTCATGGCGAATTCTTTCTGCTGCGCGGTCAACGCCGGTGGTTGTGGCGTCGCCGGTTGCGCCTGTGCCGGATGCTGCAGGGTCAGTGCGCTAAGGACGCCCGCCGCCAGCAGCGTTGTCGCCACGCGGCGGCGCGCCAGCATGCTTGCAAAGCCACCGGAAAGCGCGATCACCACCAGCGCGTCGAGCAGTAGCAGCGCGAGCGCGGCGAGGAAGACTGGGCCGCGCAGGTCAAGCGGCTCGCCATGCCGATAGACGTCGAGGCGGGCGTTGAGCGGCGTAAAATCGAGCGGCGCCGGCCGGTCGCTGGGCGCCAACGTATTGACCGCGACTAGGCCTTCCGGCGGCCCGTAAAAGCCGGGCGGATGATCGGCATCGGCGCGCGCGTTGAAGTTCGCGGGCACCGGGCGGGCAGTCGGCGGCGGCGCCGAGAAGGCGCCAAATCCGTCAAGCACCCGAGTGGCCGGCACGGCTTGGTTGGCGTGGCCGGCGCCGACGGTGGCCTCGCCTGTCGCTTCGTTGTCGGCCGTCACGGTCGCGTTCGCCAACGCGACGATGCGCCGGAGCATGTCGACGAAGGTGCCAGACAGCGGCAGGTCAGACCAGCGGGTGTCGGCGGTCACGTGGAACAGCACCAGCAGCCCCTTGCCGTAGCGTTGGGCGGTGACCAGCGGCGTGCCGTCGGCGAGCGTTGCCCAGGTGCGATCGCTGAGTTGCGCATCCGGCTCGGCCAGAACTTGGCGGCTAACAGTGACGTCGTTTGGCACCGGCATGCCGGCGAACGGGCCGTCGCGCGAGAATGCGGCGAGCTGTTGCGGCTTTTCCCAGCTCAGACTGCCGCCCAGAATACGGCCACCATGGCGCAATTTCACCGGCACCAGGTTGTCGTCTTCGGCGCCGGCGAGGTGCGGACCGGCGAAGCGCACCAGCACGCCGCCATTGTCGATCCATTTATCGAGCCGGTCGCGCGCCTCGGCGACATTGCCGACGTCGGCGAGGATTAGCATCGGCAGATGCTGATCGAGGAAGCGCTTCACCGCTTCCGCCGGTGCGATGCCTTCGGCGAGGCGGATGTCGGCGAACGGGTTCAGCGCGCGCGACAGGTAATAAGTGGCGCCGATCAGCGGCTGCGAGCGGTCGGCGGCCGAGCCTGATACGATGCCCACTGTGCGCCGGCGCCAGCGCTTGTCGAGCAATTGCACCGCACCCGCCGAGCGCTCGCCGGCGATCTCCAGCCTCGCCACGTCGTTGCGGATTTCGACCGGCAGACTGATTACCGCCTCGGCTTCCGGCGCGTCGGCTTTGAATGTGAACGGCGCTTCGCCGAGCGTCAAACCTTTAAGATCGATGGCATTCACCAAGCCGGTATCGGCGCCGCCAGTTTGCGCGCGCAGCACCTTCACCGTCAGCGCGCCGGCTGCGTTGTCGGCGGCGGCAAGCGCGTGCGGCGCAGGCAAACCGCCCGCAACTACCGTGAGCGGATGGCTGCCGACGATGCGCCGCAAGCCCGCGATGAACTCGCCGCCCTTGCCGAGATCGACGCCGTCGGAGAGCCAGACGATCTCGACATCCGGCGCGCCCTTGAGGAATCGCTCAAGCAAAGGCAGCGCCTCGGTGCGGTCGATCGTGTAGGGCCTCGGCTTGAGCTGCTTGATCTGCACGCGCGCGGCGCCCGCGGTCTGCAAGGAGAGATCGCGTGCGGTCTCCGACAGCGGCAGCACCGCGACGCCGCGATTGTCTGCATCGGCGCGCGCGAGCAATTCGTCGGCGGTGCGCAGCCGGGCGTCCCAGGAGGCCGCCGAGCCCCAGCCGTCATCGAGCATGACCAGCAGCGGCGCACCTCTGTTTGAACTGGCGAGCGGTGGATTCCACAACGGACCGGCGGCCGCGATGATGACCAGTGCCGCCAGCGTCAGCCGCAGCAGGATCAACCACCACGGCGTACGCGACGGCGTTTCCTCCTTGGGCGCGATCTCGAACAACAACCGGGCGGGCGGGAAGTTGATGCGGCGCGGACGCGGCGGCACCAACCGCAACAACCACCACAAGACCGGCAGGCCGAGCAGCCCGAGCAGCACCAGAGGCTGCGCGAAGCCGAGCGGCAATGAACCGAACAGGGAGCCGATCACGCCACTCTCCCAGGATTCGCCGGCGTATAGCGGCTGCTCACGGACGTCGCCTGCATATGAGTGCCCATGCGCGAGTGCAACACGAGCAGCAATTCGCTGGCCGGCCGGTCGGTGCGGTGGACGGCGAAGCTCCACCCCAGCCGGTCGGTTTCGGCGCGGATTTGCGCGCGGTGGCGCGCCACCAAGCGCTGGTAATCGTTACGCCATGTCTCGGCGCGGCCGGCGGTGACGGAGCCTGCGCCCTCCGGTTCGATGAATTCGACGCGGCCCGAATAGGGGAAGCTTTCCTCGGCCGGATCGACGATCTGCACCACGTGGCCGTGCGCGCCAGTGGCCGAGAGTTGCGACAGGGTTTGCTGCACGTCGCCGATCGGGCTCCATAGATCGGACAGCATCACGATCTCGGCAAGCGGAGAGGGCGCAAACGACATCGGCAGGCTGGCGCGCTCCAAGGGATCGTGTAGGATCGCCTGCGCCATCTTGTCGATCACGTTGCGGCTGGCGGTCGGCCGCAGCAGGCCGGGAATGCCGACCCGCTCGCCGCCTTGCACCAGTACTTCGGCCAAGGCGAAGGCTACCACCAGCGCGCGTTCGAGCTTGCTGTCGGTGACCAGCGCGGAGGCAAAGGCCATCGACGGCGAACGGTCGGGCCAGATCCAGACGGTGTGCGATGCTTCCCATTCGCGCTCGCGCACGTAGAGATGATCGTCGCGCGCCGAGCGGCGCCAATCGACATTGGAGGCGGGCTCGCCCGACATGAAGCGGCGGTATTGCCAGAAATTCTCGCCGGGCCCGGCGCGGCGGCGGCCATGCAGTCCGTGGATGACGGTGGCCGCCACGCGGCGCGCTTCGAGGATAAGCCGCGGCATGGCATCGGCGAGCGTACGGCCGCTGCCGGTTGCCTGCCGAACTGCACTCGCCTCGATGTCGCTGAGCCTGGGCTCGGCCATCTGCGGTTATCCGATGCGCGTTTTCAGCCGCCCGATCACGTTCGGAACGGTTTCGCCTTCGGCGCGGGCGGCGAAGGTCAGCGCCATGCGGTGCTTGAGCACAGGCTCGGCCAGTTCGAGCACGTCATCGACCGACGGCGCGAAGCGGCCTTCGAGCAGCGCGCGGGCGCGCACCGCCAGCATCAGCGCCTGGCTGGCGCGCGGTCCCGGACCCCAAGAGATCAACTTGCCGAGATCGCCGGCCTCGGGGCCGGGACGCGCCGAGCGCACCAGCTTGAGAATCGCTTCCATGACCGACTCGCCGACCGGCAGCCGGCGCACCAGCCGTTGCGCCGCGATCAGATCGTCGGATGTCATCGCCGCCTTGGCGCGCGTTTCCTCCGCGCCGGTGGTATCGAACAGAATCTTGCGCTCGGCTTCGACGTCCGGATAATCGACGTCCACTTCCATCAGGAAGCGGTCGAGTTGCGCCTCCGGCAGCGGATAGGTGCCTTCCTGCTCAAGCGGATTCTGTGTCGCCAATACATGGAACGGCTTGGGCAGATCGTAACGCGCGCCGGCGACCGTCACGTGCTGCTCCTGCATCGCCTGCAGCAGCGCCGATTGGGTGCGCGGACTCGCGCGGTTGATCTCGTCGGCCATCAGCAATTGTGAGAACACCGGGCCGGAGATGAAGCGAAAGCTGCGCTTGCCGCCCGGGCTTTCCTCTAGCACCTCGGTGCCGAGGATGTCGGATGGCATCAGGTCGGGCGTGAACTGCACGCGCCTGGCGTCGAGGCCGAGCACGATCCCCATCGTCTCCACCAGTTTGGTCTTGGCGAGGCCGGGCACGCCGACCAAGAGCGCGTGGCCGCCCGACAGCACGGTGACTAGCGCTCGCTCGACCACGGTGTCCTGGCCGAAGATCACAGCGCCGATGGCGGCTTTTGCCGAACGCACATGAGCGGCTGTGGATTCCGCCGCGCGCACGATCATATCTTCGAGCTTTTCAAGGTTTTCGCCGCTTGCCGAGGCCATGATCTCGTGTCCTTTCATCGCCTGCCCTTAGGGAGAACGTTGGGCCCGTTGAAACGTCATGCAACAAACACACCAGATCGAATTTTGCTGCGCCAATTGGACCGAATCTGCCTCAATCTACGGGCTAGCTTACGCTATCTTCCGCGGCCTGATTGGTTGAGTCACAAAGTTGCGAACAGGCGTAAGGCGGCTTGAATAACGTGGGTAAACAATGGCGAAGACAGGGCAGGGCGGGCTGGAAGCGATTGTGACAGCGGCGGCCGGCGAAAAACGCAAGGGTCCGCCGCCGGTTCACCTGTGGAATCCGCCGTTTTGCGGCGATATCGACATGCGTATCGCCGCCGATGGTACTTGGTTCTACCAGAAGACGCCGATCGGAAGGCCTGCTTTGGTCAAGCTTTTCGCGTCGATTCTCAAACGCGAGGGTGACAAATATGTCCTGGTGACCCCTGTGGAGAAAGTCGGGTTAATCGTTGAAGAAGTTCCATTCCTCGCCGTCGAGCTTAGGGTCGAGCATGATGTTCGCGGGCAAGTTCTCAATTTTAGGACAAATGTCGACGACTGGGTCGCGGCCGGTCCCGGGCACGCCTTGCGCTTCGAGCCACAAGCCGGCAATGGCGGCCTCAAGCCCTATCTCCATGTCCACCGCGAGCTATGGGCCAAGGTGACGCGCACGCTGTTCTACGATCTGGTCGAGCTCGGCGAGGAGCGCGCCATTGACGGCAAGGCGATGTTCGGCGTCGTCTCCGGCGGCGAATTTTTCGCGATGGCGGAAGCAAGCGCGTTGCGGGAGTTCGCGTAATGCACGGCACGGGAGCGGCGCAGGCCATGACGGCGGATGAATTTTTCGCGCGCGCGCGGGCCCGCCTCACGCTCGACGTACCGGCCGGCATCACCGATCCCACATTCACGCCGGCGCGCGGCGACCACGACGCCGATCCGGTCATGGCGAAGATCGCCGCGGTGCGGCCAATCCGCCCGGCGGCGGTGCTGGTGCCGATCGTCGATCACGCCGAGCCAACCGTACTCTTGACCCAGCGCGCTCAGCATTTGCCGGACCATGCCGGGCAGGTGTCGTTTCCCGGCGGCAAGATCGACAAGGGCGACGACAGTCCGCTCGCTTCCGCCCTGAGAGAAGCGGATGAGGAAATAGGCCTTGCGCGCGACTTCGTCGAGCCGCTCGGCTATCTCGATCTCTACATGACCACGCTCGGCTACCGCATCGTGCCGGTTGTGTCGCGAGTGAAGCCTGGTTTTGCGCTCACGCTCAACACCAGCGAGGTAGACGCCAGTTTCGAGGTGCCGCTTTCCTTCGTCATGGATCAGGCCAACGTGCAACGCCATGTGCGCGAATGGCAGGGCGTGATGCGGCACTATTACGCGATCACCTTCGGCGAGCGCTACATTTGGGGCGTGACCGCTGGTATCCTGCGCAATCTGCACGAACGGATCTATCGATGAGCGGGACGCGGCTGTTTTATCCCTCCCCCGAAGGGGGAGGGTGGTCGGCGAAGCCGACCGGGTGGGGCCGCCGCAACGAAACCCCACCCGGCCGCGCGCTACGCTCGCGTCCGCCCTCCTTTTGCAGGAGAGGGATTAGGAAGAAAAAATGATCCGCATCGGCTTCACCGAGATCTCTCTATTCCTGGCACCGTTCGTGCTCTACGCGGTGTTCCTGTGGGCGACCAAGGCCGGCGTGATGGACGCGGAGGCCTGGCCGGGCTCGCGTCTCGCTTGGCTCGCCATCGCCGCGCTGTTGCTGGTGGTCGGCAGCTTTATTTATTTCGCGCATTTTACCGGGGCGCCGCCGGGCTCGACCTACGTGCCGGCGCACGTCGAGAACGGTAAATTCGTGCCGGGGCAAACCCGGTGACGGCCGGCGCGACCTCATGCAGCCTGGCTGGCGCGACTTGGCTTTCGGCGGGTGCACTGCCGCGTCTGCTCGGCGTGCTCGACGGTGACGGCGAGGAGGCGCGCGCGGTCGGCGGCGCGGTGCGCAATGCGCTGATCGGAATGCCGGTCGAGGAAATCGATGTCGCCACCACGGCCGTCCCTGAAGAGGTGGTGCAGCGTGTTTCCGCCGCCGGCTTCAAGCCGGTGCCGACCGGCATCGAGCACGGCACCGTCACCGTCGTCATCGACAAACACCCCTTCGAGGTGACCTCACTGCGCCAGGACGTAGAGACGTACGGCCGCCATGCCAAGGTCGCCTTTGGACGCGACTGGAGGGTGGACGCCGAGCGGCGCGATTTCACCATCAATGCGTTGTCGGCTTCACGCGACGGGACGGTCTACGACTATGTCGGCGGGCTGGCCGATCTCGACGCGCGCCGCGTGCGCTTCATCGGCGATCCGCAAAAGCGGATCGAGGAAGACTATCTGCGCATCTTGCGCTTCTTCCGTTTCCACGCCGCCTACAGCGAAGGCGGCCATCCAGACGCCGAGGGCCTCGCCGCCTGCATCGCCGGCCGCGGCGGGCTCGATCAACTGTCGCGCGAGCGCGTGAGGATGGAGTTGATGAAGCTCGTGGTAACGCCGCACGCGGTGCCGACGCTCGTCGCCATGGCCGATTCCGGCCTGCTGCTGCGCGTCATCGGCAGCGTCGACTACCTCGGCTCGTTCGAGAACATGGCCAAGGTCGAAGCGGCGGCGGGTCTCGCGCCCAACGCGGTGCGCCGGCTTGGCGCGCTCACCGTCGCCGTCGCCGAGGACGCCGAAAGGCTGTGGCAGAAGCTGCGGCTTGCCAATGCCGAGCACGAGCGGCTCGCCTCGATGGCAGAGCATTGGCGCGAGATTTCGCCGGCGGCAGGCGAGCAGGCGGCGCGGGCGTTGCTCTACCGCCTGCGTGCGCAGCATTTCACCGACCGCGTGCTGCTCGCTTGGGCGCGCTCGGATGCGACGGCGCATGATGAGGCCTGGCACGCGCTGGCGAGCCTGCCGCAGCGCTGGAACGCACCGGTGTTTCCGTTGAAGGCGGCGGATTTTATCGCGCGCGGCGTGGAGAAGGGTCCGGCGCTCGGCGCTGCGCTCGCGGCGGCAGAAGAGGCGTGGATCGCGGCGGGCTTTCCGGAGAATCCGGAGGAACTCGATGCGATCGCGGTGTCTGCGGGGCAGAAAAAATGAAAAGTCGTGGGTATAACGGTCGGCCCGTTTTTCGTTGAGTAACCCATTACGCCAGTTGATCTTTTCTCAATTTCCTAACGCGGGCGAGGATTGCCGTGCGGTTCGCGGCTTGACCCTGGTAGCTGGCTACGGCACGCAGCTTAAGTGCGTTCAAAAGACGCGCGTGCCGCCGCGATCGACCTCATGCACATCCTTTCCGGCTTTGCCGATATCTCGATCTTCCAGCTTATGCTGGTCGCGGGCGTTGCGCTGTGCGCGTCCGTCGTCGGCGGTGTGTCCGGTTATGGCACCGGCGCGCTGATGCCGCTGGTGCTGGTGCCGCTGATCGGCGCGGAACCGGTGGTGCCGATCATCGCCATCTCGGCGCTGTTCAACAACACGAGCCGGCTCGCCGCGTTTCGCAAATACGCCGACTTCCGCCGCGCAGCTATTGTGCTCGCCTGCTCGGCGCCGACCTGCGTGCTGGGTGCCTGGGGCTATACGCGGCTGTCAAGCGCGGGCGCGGCGCTGGTGATTGGCACCATGCTGATTCTGAGCGTGCCGCTGCGGCGGCATTTGAAGAAGCGCGATTTCCAGGTCGGCGACGGTGGGCTGGCGCTCGTTTCCGTCGGCTACGGTGTCGTGGTCGGCGGCACCGCCGGTTCCGGCGTGATCCTGCTGTCGCTGTTGATGGCCGCGGGGGTGAGCGGCGCCGGCGTCATCGCGACCGATGCCGCGGTGTCGATCGGCATCGGCGTGGTCAAGACGTCGGTGTTCGGGTTTGCCGGCGTGCTCACCGCGCGGGTGGTGGCCTTCGCGCTGCTGATCGGCATCGTGGCGCTGCCGGGCGCGTTCCTGGCGCGACGGTTTGTCGAACGCATGCCGGTGCACGTGCACACCGCGATCCTCGATGCGGTGGTGTTTGCGGGCGGTGTTGTGATGATCGCGGCGGCGTTACGAAGTTGAGTTTGCCTGCGCCGTGCGGATCGGCGTGCATTTGTTACTGAAGGCATCCAACAATTGGCGAACGATCGGCATGTGGCAGTACCAGATTCCCGGCCGGAATTTGACATGGATCGCCTCGATCTCGCGCGAGCCCAACGTCAGGAAGTCGTCGAGACGCACGGCCTCGCGGTCAAAGCTGTTTCCTATGTCCGACAGATGCGCGACAAATTTCTTCTTGGCGGCGTCGTCGACCGGGCTCTTTGTCGCCCAGCGGCGCGCTGCTTCGATCCTGCTATGGTCTTTGTCGAAGCAGAAATACAGCGTCAGCAGTTCGTGCTTGGCGCTGTACCAGTCGATGCCAAGCGGGGTGGCCGCGGGATTTTCCTTCTTCACCTCGGGCGGCACCGGCAGCGAAATACTCGACCTGCCGCCCCTGAAGTCCGGCATATTCTTGTCCTTGTCGCAATCGAAATTATAGGCGCCGAGCTTGAGCCGGCTTATCTGGTCGGCCCCGACCTGTCCGCCTTTGGCAGCGTCGCGGCCGGTATTGCTCGCCCAGTCGAGGTCGGCTTCCGTTCTGCGCGCCATCAGATCGATGTTCTCGCGCACGCTGGTGCGCAAGTCGTCATATTTAGGATAGATCGCGCGCGCGTTCTTGGTTTCCAGGGCGCTGTCGTCGTCCTGGGTGCCTGCCAGGACCGCGTCGCGGTAATTGAAGAACAATAGTTGCTGCAGCGTGATCGCCTGCGAGAAAGTTTTCGAAACGTCCGAATAGGTATCTTCCGCAGCCTTCATCTGCATCTCGCCGATCTCTTTGACTTTGTTTTGGTACGTCGTCAGGTAATCAACATGGCTGTAAAGGAACGAGCCGAGGGCGGTTACGACCGGAAGGCTCACGAAAAAGTGGAACCGCCTGTTGATATTGCCGAGAATCGTATCGCAGCGGTCCCAGAAACCCGGATTGCGCCGCGGCGCAGCCTGCTGTCGCGGTTGTTGCGCGAGATTGCCATCGTCTGACATGGCCACCACCACGTGTTCAACGCGGGCAGCAGGCTAGCGCAATCTATGATTGTGATCTAGGGAATTTCGCTGCGATGATGCGCCAGGGGCTAAGGCCACTTCACCAAGGGCGGCATGGAGGAAAGGATCGACTCGACATTGCCGCCGGTCTTGAGGCCGAAGATGGTGCCGCGGTCGTAGAGCAGGTTGAACTCGACGTAACGGCCGCGGCGCACCAGTTGCTCGTCGCGCTCGGCCTCGCTCCAGGGCGTGGCGAAGTTCTTGCGCACCAGTTCAGGGTAGACGCCGAGGAACGCGCGGCCGACATCTTGCGTGAAGGCGAAGGTCAAGTCCCAGTCGGTTTCCAGATAGTCGTAGAAGATGCCGCCGATGCCGCGCATCTCGTTGCGGTGCTTGAGGAAGAAATAGTCGTCGCACCATTTTTTGTATTTGCCGTAGGACGCCACTTTGAGATGCGCGTCGCAGGCCGCCTTCATGGCGGCGTGGAAGGCGAGGGTGTCCGGGTCGTCTTGCGTGCGGCGCTTGTCGAGCACCGGCGTGAGGTCGGCGCCACCGCCGAACCAGGCTTTGCTGGTGACGACAAATCTTGTGTTCATGTGCACCGTCGGCACGTGCGGGTTCTGCGGATGCGCGATCAGCGAAATGCCGGAGGCCCAGAAGCGCGGGTCCTCGGCGGCGCCAGGGATCTCCTTGCGGAACTCCGGCGCGAACTCGCCGCGGACGGTCGAGCAATGCACGCCGACCTTCTCCAATACGCGCCCGCGCATGAGCGACATCACGCCGCCGCCGCCCGGTTGGCCACTATGATCGGTGCGCGACCACGGCGTGCGCGTGAAACGGCCGGGCGCGCGCTCGGCAAGCGGTGCGCCGGTCGGCAGCGCGTCCTCGACCGCTTCGAAGGCGGCGCAGATATCGTCGCGCAAGCTCTCGAACCAGGTTCGTGCGCGGGTCTTGCGGGCTTCGATTGGGCTCGAGTCCATTACTTGATTCCAAGCTTGGCCTTGACCGCGCCGAGGTCGTCGGCGTGAAAGCCCCGCGCGCAATCGTGGTCGAACTCGGCGACCGCGGCGTCGTAGGCCTTTTGCTTTTGCTGGTACAGCGGAAATTCGGCCTTGAATTTTTTCGCCAGTTCCTCGTGGCGGATGACAAGTTTCTGGAAGGCGTTGAGCCCGGGCTCGTCATAACCGCCCAACATCGGGAATTCGGCGTTGATCTGGTTTTCGAGGAACATGGCTTCTGCGGTTTCACGGTCGATGGCGGCGATTTCGTAGTCGATCGCGGTGCCGGTCATGTCGAGCTCGCGCGCCTTAAGCAGGCAGGCTTCCAGCGCGAGCGGGCTCATCGCCGGCTGGCCGGCCTTGACCGGTGCGCGTGCCAGCAATTCGGTGAGCAGTGGGCGCGCGGCATCGGCGTCGCTCGTGCCGAACACAAGCAGTGCGGGCAGTACGGCGATGGCCACCAACCTGAGCATGGTACCGATTTTATCACTGCCGAAAGCCTCCCGTCTGCCGCAGCGCTTCGCCGACCACCAGCGCCACCGCCATCGCCACATTGAGCGAGCGCAGGCCCTCCGCGATTGGGACGCGCAGCCGCACGTCGGCCGCCGCGTGTACGGCATCCGGTACGCCGGCGCTTTCGCGCCCGACTAGCAGCACCTGGTCGTCCCGGAAGGTATGGTCGAGATAGGCGGTTTTGGCGGCGGTCGTCAGCAGCACCAGGCCCAGCCGCTCGGCGCGGCGCCAGTCCTCGAACGCCTGAAACGAGCCGTGGCGCGTAATGGCGACCCGGTCGAGGTAATCCATGCCGGCCCGGCGGAAGGCGCGGTCGGTGACTGGAAAGCCGGCCGGCTCGATAATATGGGCTTCCAGCCTCAGGCAGGCGCAGAGCCGCAGAATCGTCCCCGTGTTCTGGGGAATGTCCGGCTCGTAAAGGGCAATCCGCATCGGCCGGCCTGTCGATATTCCAATTGCGCCCGTGGTAACCCGCTCTAGACGAACGGTTTATGCGACTTATGGGCACGGCGCGGATAGCGGGCTTGCGCTATTACCGCAAGGGTGCCAATAAAACGGTACCGCAGCGCCGTCCTGACTTGTGCAGGGCTGCCGCAACCGGTCCGCCCCGCCGCCGCGGGACTTGTTCTGCCGGCTTAAAGCCGCGGGCGGAAGACTAAGCCAGCCGGGGGAGAGGACCTAAAGAAGTGACGACCGTGTCTTCGGCGGGGCACTCGCGCCGCGACTTTCTCTATATCGCCACTGGCGCCGTCGGCGCGGTGGGTGCTGCAGCGGCCCTCGTGCCGCTGATCGCTCAAATGAATCCGGATGCCTCGACCATCGCGGCGGGCGCGCCGGTCGAAATCGACTTGGCGCCGATCGCCGACGGGCAGATCGTCAAGGTGTTCTGGCGTTCGAAGCCGATCTTCATCTTTCATCGAACCAAGCACGATATCGAACTGGCGAAGGACGTAAACGTCGCGAGCCTGCCCGATCCCGAGCCGGATTCAGAACGCGTCAAGGCCGGCCACGAGCAGTGGTTGGTCGTGATCGGCATCTGCACCCATCTCGGCTGCATCCCGCTCGCCCATCAGGGCGAATATGACGGTTGGTTCTGCCCCTGCCATGGCTCGCAATACGACAGTGCTGGCCGCATCCGCAAAGGCCCAGCCCCGAAAAATCTCTACCTGCCGCCGTATAAATTTGTGTCCGACACCAAGATTCAAATCGGCTGAGCGAAACGTCGTATTCAAGGTTCGACCATGAGCGGAAATTCGACCTACCAGCCGACCCATCCGGCATTGCAGTGGCTCGAGAAGCGCCTGCCGATCGGCGGCTTGATCCATTCCTCGTTTATCGCCTACCCGACACCGCGCAACCTGAACTACTGGTGGGCGTTCGGCGGCATCCTCTCTTTCATGCTCGGCGTGCAGATCCTCACCGGCATCATCCTGGCGATGCACTACACCCCGAATGTCGACATGGCCTTCCGGTCGGTCGAGGCGATCATGCGCGACGTCAACTTCGGTTGGCTGCTGCGCTACCTGCACGCCAACGGCGCCGCGATGTTCTTCCTCGCCGTCTACATCCACATGTTCCGTGGCATGTATTACGGCTCCTACAAGGAGCCGCGCGAGGTTCTGTGGATCCTCGGCGTCATTCTTTACATGCTGATGATGGCGACCGGCTTCATGGGCTACGTGCTGGTCTGGGGTCAGATGAGCTTCTGGGCGGCGACCGTGATCACCAATCTGTTCTCGGCTATTCCCGTCGTCGGCGACGCCATCGTCACTTGGCTATGGGGCGGCTTTGCGGTCGGCAATCCGACGCTGAACCGGTTCTATGCGCTGCACTACCTGTTGCCGTTCGTCATTGCCGGCGTGGTGGTGCTGCACGTCTGGGCGCTGCACGTGACGGGCCAGAACAATCCGGCCGGCATCGAGCCGAAATCGGACAAGGATACGGTGCCGTTCACGCCCTACGCGACCGTCAAGGACGGTTTTCTGATCGTGTGCTTCTGCCTGTTGTACGCGTGGTTTGTGTTCTACATCCCGAACTTCCTGGGCCATCCCGACAACTACATCCCGGCCAATCCGGCGGTGACGCCGGCCGAGATCGTGCCGGAATGGTATTATCTGCCGTTCTACGCGATCCTGCGTTCGATCCCGAACAAGCTGCTCGGCGTCATTGCGCTGTTCTCCTCGATCGGCATCCTCGTCTTCCTGCCCTGGCTCGATACGTCGAAGGTGCGCTCGGCGCGCTATCGGCCGCTCTACCGGCAGTTCTTCTGGCTGTTCGTGATCGCGGGCATCGGGCTTGGCTGGCTCGGCACCAAGCCGCCTGAGGGCATTTACGTCATCCTGGCGCGCGTGTTGACGTTCTACTACTTCGCCTTTTTCCTGATCGTGCTGCCGCTGCTCGGCATCTTCGAGAAGACCAAGCCGCTGCCGAATTCGATTTCGGAATCGGTCTTGGGCGCCAAGGCGTGAGGATGGTCATGATTATGCAGCGCTCCATCTTCGCCCTTGTCCTCGCCGGCTCGCTTTTCGCCGTCGCCGCGCCGGCCTCCGCGCAGTCGACCGAACAGGTTCCGCCGCCGCGGCAGAAATGGTCGTTCGCCGGCCCGTTCGGCAAATACGACCAGGCGCAGCTCCAGCGCGGTTTCAAGATCTACCGCGAGGTCTGCTCGAACTGCCATGCGGCCGAGATGCTTTCATTCCGCAATCTGGCGGACGCGGGCGGCCCCGGTTTCACCGACGCGCAGGCCGAGGCGGTTGCGGCTGAATACAAGGTCAAGGACCTCGACGACCAGGGCAATCAGATCGAGCGGGCCGGCCGGCTGGCCGATCATTTCCCGCCGCCATTCGCCAACGAACTGGCGGCGAAGGCGACCTATGGCGTTGCCCCGCCCGACATGTCGACGCTGGCCAAGGCGCGCAGTTACAGCCGTGGCTTCCCTTGGTGGGTCTTCGACATGGTCACGCAATACCAGGAGCAGGGGCCGGACTACATCGCCGCCTATATCAACGGCTACAAGGACCCGCCGAAGGGCTTCGTGCTGCCGGAGAACGGCCACTACAACGAATATTTCCCCGGCCATAACACCGCCATGCCGCAACCGCTGCAGGACGGGCAGGTAACCTATGACGACGGGACGCCCCAGACCGTGCAGCAGTACGGAAAGGACGTTGCTGCCTTCCTGATGTGGGTGGCCGAGCCCAAGCTGGACGCGCGCAAGCGCATCGGCTTCCAGGTGTTCATCTTCCTGATCGTGTTCGCCGGCCTGCTGTACTTCACCAAGAAGAAGGTGTGGTCGGGCGTGCACTAGGGCCCGATTCGAACATTATTTCTTGACGCTGGGGCCCCATTTGGGCCCCTTTGTTTTCTGAGAGCATCAACTGAGGCGGCCATGACCAAAGCAGTCCTCGGCATCATCGGTGGGTCCGGCATCTACGACCTGCCCGGACTTGAAAACGTGTGCGAGCAGCGCATCGCGAGCCCGTGGGGCGAGCCGTCCGGCGCCTTGCGCATCGGCGACATCGCCGGCCTGCCGGTGGTGTTTCTTTCGCGCCACGACAACGGCCACCGGCTGTCGCCTTCCGACATCAACTATCGGGCCAATATCGACATCCTCAAGCGCGCCGGCGTCACCGATCTGGTGTCGCTGTCGGCCTGCGGCTCGTTCAAGGAAGAACTGCCGCCCGGCACCTTCGTCCTGGTCGATCAGTTCGTCGATCGCACCTACAAGCGCGAGAGCTCGTTCTTCGGCAAAGGGATGGTGGCGCACGTGTCGATGGCGCACCCGGTATCGCCGCGCCTTCGCGCGCGCATCGGCGAGGCGGCATTGCTCGAAGGCATCGAGCCGAAATTCGGCGGCACCTACGTCTGCATGGAGGGGCCGCAGTTCTCCACGCAGGCCGAGAGCCTGACCTACAAGCAGCTCGGCTATTCGGTGATCGGCATGACCAATATGCCGGAGGCCAAGCTCGCGCGCGAGGCGGAGATTTGCTACGCCACCGTCGCCATGGTGACGGATTTCGACTGCTGGCATCCCGACCACGACGCGGTCACCGTGCAGGACATCATCAAGGTGCTGCTGGAGAACGCCGAACACGCCAAGCGGCTGGTGGCGCGGCTGGCCGCGGATTTTCCGCGCGAGCACGAGCCGTGCCCCATCGGGTCGGACCGCGCGCTCGACTCGGCGCTGATCACCGCGCCAAATGCGCGCGATCCCGAGCTGATCAAGAAGCTCGACGCGGTCGCGGGCAGGGTGCTCGGGACCCGCTAGAATTTTTGGCGCGCGCCAGGGCTTGAACATTTTGACCGCGCGGGCTTCTTTAGGGGACCAGCAGGAGGAACAAATGCCTGAAATCACCGTCAATCTCGTCGCCGGCCGCAGCGAAGCGACCAAGAACGCGCTGATGTACGACATCACCCAGGCGGTGATGAAGAACTGCAACGTGCCGGCCGAGGCCGTGGTCGTGCAGATCGTCGAATGCCCGCCGGCCGACAAGATGAAGGGCGGTCAGACCTTCGTGGAACGCATCAAGAAATAGCCGCCACAATGATCACCCTCGACAGCGACCTGCGCGTCTCGATCCGCTCGATTCCCGACTATCCCAAGCCGGGCATCATGTTCCGCGACATCACCACGCTCTTGGGCGACGCGCGCGCGTTCCGCCGCGCCGTGGACGAACTGGTGCAGCCCTGGGCTGGCATGAAGATCGACAAGGTCGCCGGCATCGAGGCGCGCGGCTTCATCCTTGGCGGCGCGGTGGCGCACCAGGTTTCGGCCGGCTTCGTGCCGATCCGCAAGAAGGGCAAGCTGCCGCATAAAAGGGTGAGCGTCGCCTATGCGCTGGAATACGGCGAGGACACGATCGAGATGCATGCCGACGCGCTGGTCGCCGGCGAGCGCGTCGTGCTGGTCGACGACCTGATCGCCACCGGCGGCACGGCGGAAGCGGCGGTGAAGCTGTTACGGCAGCTCGGCGCCGACGTTCTGGCCGCCTGCTTCGTCATCGATTTGCCGGACCTCGGCGGCGCCGAGCGTCTGCGCAAACTCGACGTGCCGGTGCAAACGCTGATTTCATTCGAAGGGCATTAGCCAAGGCGCGGACTCAGTGCGCTTTGGGGGCGTCAATTCCTGACGCCGCGAGCTCTGATATTAGCCTCGACCGCGAGATTCGCCGGTACCGAAATGCCTGCGTAGAGCCGTTCGGCGCGCAGGACCGTGAGAAGCCCGCCGTTGTCTCCGTTTTCGACCGCTATGGTCGCGTCGGCAAACGAACTCTGGCTTGCGACCAAAGACGGGAGATCGGTCAAGCGATCGGTCAGGACTTCTACGATCTCCCCAAGGCCGTCGACGAGCAGACCGAAGCACGTCCCGCTTGCGGACGTCATGACCACAATCTGCCTCGTTGCTCGTTTGATGGATGCGCGCTCCGCCTTTGGCTCCAGGTCGTTCGCGATATCGAGCACCGGCAAAGTGGAGCTTCGATACATGGCACATCCGGCCATGTTGGACGGCATGAACGGCAGCGGCACGACACCTGCGTTGTCGATCGCCTCGATCACTTCACTCGCGCGGACCGCAAACCATCGCCGGCCGATCAGCACGGTCGCGAGGTCCTCTTTGGTTCCAGCCTGCATTCGATCCGACCGGATCGAAGGGCTTCGAACCACTTCATTCGCGTTCCGTGCCTCAACATCAGCATCGCACAGCCGTGTAAAGATGAGAGCGATGACGACATTCTCGTAGCCGTCCTCGCCGTTCTTGTACTCACGATAACCTGTAGAGGCCTTGGCACCCACGGCGTAGAGAACACCGTCGATAACGGTAACGTCGGAAATGCCGACGCCCGGACCAAGCGACAAAAATCTGTCTTCAATCGAAAGCTGGCCGCCGGGGTGGAAATGCTCGTCGGAACAGGCGATCACCCGGCCGCCAGGCTCGACAAAGACGCCAAACGATCCCTCCTTGATTTTGTTCGCGGCGTCGCGCGGCAGCGCATCCTTCAGCATGGCGGCAAATTGCGGTTCCGAGTTCGAATACGATTCCGATGCCGCCAACCGCTTTCCGGTTCTGCGGGGAGAGAACTGCGGCCCCATAAATATATGTCGGGCGATCGTCATAGAGCGGCGTCGGCACAAACGCGGACACCGAATAAGCCTGTCCGTCTTGAAGACCGAGGATGCGCGCGGCCCATTCTTCGCTGAGCACCGCGCCCGCAAGATTGCCGTTGGCTGTGTTGGAGGTCGCAACCACATTGCCACCCCCATCAAAGACGATGAGATTGGTGTAGACAGTGTAGAGGCTGTTTATGGTGCGCAAAACCGCCCCGACCGCTTCGGCGTCTTGAGCGGAACGCTGTGTCGTCCGGGACAGCGTATCGGCAAAAACCGGCGCCAGCGCCCACCATCGGCAATCGTTCGCGCGCTCGTAGAGATTTCGATCCATGATGTCGATGGCCAATGCCGCGTGATATTGGTCATCGCGGAGCAAGGATGTCACGACCGTTTGATGAAGATCCGCAATCGATCCTTCGAAGATGTTCTTTGTTTTCGCGCCGGTGTCGCTGATTTCTTTCAGGAGAATTCTTGAAAAACCGCTGCTTTTTGATTCGGATGCATCGGATTGACGGACGCTCCCATTCCACACCGATCGATTCAACTCCCGCAGAATTCGCCCCGCCTTGGAAGGTATTTGGCGAATTTCATCGGAGAACAAACTGGACGTATGCGTGATGCGTTCTATCAGCGCCGGTTCGATATCTGGGTGTGCGGCCGTTTCGCTCGTTTCAAACGCATGCTGAAGCGGAACCATTGCGTGGCCGTACCATTTGGGCCCGCCATATCCTTGGTACGGCAGAGCGGCCCGGCTCGTGGTGAGATATTCCATCGCGCCGAATTTCACGATTTTGAAATCGGAATTCAGAACCGGGGTCAGCCGCGCTCCAAGCGGAATATGAAATGGATCCGAGGTGGCGATGATGAGGCCCGCCGCATCCAGGATCGTGACGACGGTCCAATCGTCATGGCCGACGAGATTTGAGAATATCAATTCCATTTCGTTGACGAAACGAAAGCAAAGGCACAATACCCCTAGCACCGAGCCGTCGTCGTCGGTGACGCGGAATGCGTAGATCAAAGAGTGTTTTTGGTTGGGGACAAGATCGCTCTCGCCAAAGCTCTCTACGTATCCGGCCGCGGTCGTTATGGCCTCATGGATAAGCGGATCCGAGCTTGCGACTACCGAAGGGCCTTCATCCAGGCGGGCGACGATGTTGCCGTGCTGGTCCGTCAAGATGATATCGGAATAGACCGAATATTTCCGCACATATTCATCGAACTGGCGCCGTAGAGCGTCGCGCGCGTGGTTCCGGTCGGCCGAGTCGCGCGGGATGCGCAAAAAGGCGCGGATGTCTTCGTCGCCGGAGAGAAAGCCAATATCGGCGGTTCGCTCGAACAAGTTTCTGACCAGAATATTGATTGCGACTTGAGCCTTGAAGCCGATTTCCTGGACGCACTTCTTGAGTGCTTCGGTTCCCAATTGATTGAGCAGGCTGGATGCGAGCTCGCCAAAAGCCTGGCGCGTATCGCTCATGTCGGCGCCGCTGCCGGATAGTTGGCCAAGCAGGCTCAGATTGTCCCAAACCGCCTGCAGGTCCTGCAGTTCGCCGCCGTATTTTTCCGCAACAGCCATGTGCGGAACAATTTTTTCCAGGCGGCCGTTCAGATCGATGCCTTTAAATCGATTTGTCATGGAGGCCGCAAATGTGGAATCGCACTGGCCCTGCAAAGGTATCTAATTAATTGATTCGGCTATCAGACGCATGTGGCTGCGCTGCTTAACTTTAAGGCAGTGGCGCTAATAATTGTGCGGCTCTCGTTTGGTAATTTGTTTGCTGCGTACCATTGCGGCGAGCGTCGCGCGGTATCGCACCGAAGATCTCCGTCGGCCTAACCTTGCCTTGGCCCCCACGGCCCCGGCACGCTTGGCGGCGCGGGGCCCGGCTCTGGCCCCCAGGGGCCTTGCTGCGGCGGCGGCTGTTGCGGCTCGCTCCATGGGCCTTGCTGTCCCGACTGATCCTCGACTTGCGCCTGCCGTTCCGGTGCTTCCAGCGCCAGCGGCCCGGGATCGTGGCCGCCGGCGAATTTCACCAGCGCCTCGACGCGCTTTTCGACCGACGGGTGCGTGTCGAAAATATTGGAAAATCCCTCGCGCGGATTGTCGATGCACATTTCCATCACCGCCGAATTGGCGCCGGGGATCTCGCCGCGTCCCTCGATCTTGCGCAGTGCCGAAATCATGGCATCGGGATTTTTTGTGAGCTCCACCGAGCCGGAGTCGGCAAGATATTCGCGCTGGCGCGACAGCGCGAAGCGGATGACGATCGACAGGATCCAGACTAGCGCGATGAGCGCGATTGCGATGACGATGGCGATGCCGGCGCCGCCTTTGCCCTCGTCACGGCTCGAGCGCCGGCCGCCGCCCCACATCATGTTCTGGAAGAAGATACGGAACACCAGTTCGCCGAAGAAGCCGAGCACGCCGGCGATCACCATGGCGACCACCATCATGCGCACGTCGCCGTTGCGGATGTGCGTAAGCTCGTGACCGAGCACGGCCTCGATCTCTTGGTCGTTGAGCGCCTCGATCAGGCCGCGCGTCACGGTGATGGAATATTGCTTGTCGTTCATGCCGGTGGCAAAGGCGTTGAGCGCCTCGTCGTCGGCGATGCGCAGCGTCGGCGTGGTGATGCCGCGCGAGATACAGAGATTTTCCAGGAGATTGTAAAGGCGTGGCTCTTCCGTCCGGCTGACCTCGCGCGCCCCGGTCACCGCGTCGATCATCGACTGGTGGAACTTGTAGGCAATGAAAATCCAGATCACCGTGCCGACGGTGGCAAACGGCAGCGCCTTGACGAAATCAAATTCGGCGGCGTGGATCAGATAGTCGAGCGGCGGGCTGCCATAATAGCTATTATAGCCGCGCGAAGTGAGCGCCTCGGCGAGCAGCGCGCCGGCGAACACCATTACATAGACCAAAAAGAACAGGGCGATCAGCAGTGCGACCGAGCGGTGCTTGTTCGACTGGATGTGGGTGTAAAGACCGTAGGCGGCCATGCTGCTCTACTTTTCCCGGCGCAGCGCAGCACACCCGAAGTCGGGTATACCCGACTTCGGGCTACCCTGCTTTGATTTCGCAAGTCGGATATATCCGACTTGCAATGTGGTGCGCTGCGGACCCGGGACCTTTCCAGAATCGAATTTTGTAACGGCCCCGGATCAGCGGTGCATCGGTTTGCGCTGCACCGCGTCCGGGACAAGGGATTAAAACTTCACGCTCGGCGCCTGATCGAGTTGCGCGCGGTCGGAGCCGACGTCGAAGAACGGACGCTGGGCGAAGCCGAACATGCCGGCGAACAGCGAGGCCGGGAAGACCTGGATGCCGGTATTGTATTCCTGCACCGCGTTGTTGAAGAAGCGGCGCGAGGCGGCGAGCTTGTTTTCGATGTCGGACAGGTCGCTCTGTAACTGCTGGAAGTTGGCGTTGGCCTTCAGGTTTGGATAATTTTCCGACAATGCAAACAGTTTACCGAGGGCGCCGGTGAGCATGTTTTCCGCCGCCACCTTCTGCTCCACGCCCGGCGCGGCGATCGCGGTGTTGCGCGCCTGGATGACGGCCTCCAAGGTTCCGCTCTCATGCGCGGCATAACCCTTTACCGTCTCGACCAGACTGGGGATCAGGTCGTGGCGCAGCTTGAGTTGCACGTCGATGTCGGCGAAGGCTTGGTTGGTCCTCTGCCGCATGGCGACGAGACCGTTGTAGACGCTGATCGCCCAGATCACGATCACGACAATGACGCCGATGACGATCCAGCCGGTGGTGGACATGGGTAGCGGCTCCTGAAAAAGTTCGATGGAACAAGCCTAGCCTAGATGGGTACCGCGCCGCCAACGGCAACGGGGTAGGGGTTGTGCGGAACCCCCACTAGCCGGCGCAATGCCGCATAAGCCGCTGATGCTGCAAAAAAAGACCCCGGGCCGGAGCCCGAGGTCTTTTCGCCAGACGGCTATTCGGGGGGTAAGGGGGGAGCCGCCCGACTGAAACAGTCGACCGAATAACGCCGGCGTCGGGCTTTGGTTCCAGGCTCCGCAGCGATCACTTAGACTTTATCCACAAGGGGCCGGCCGGTCTTAAGTCGGTCACGATCTGCAGGTTCCATGATTGCGAGAGTTCCATTCGGTATTGCCAGGCTGCATTAATCGAAGGGGGTGTGCCATGAGCACCGTGATGATTAGGTGCCCCATTACCCGCGAGTCGGTGTCGACCGCGATCGAGGTCGAGCCGAGTGTGTTCCGCAAATTGCCGAAAGTCGCAGGGCGCATGCTGTGCTCGGCCTGCGGGCAGGAACACATCTGGGCGACGGGTTCCGCCTGGCTTGCCGACGAGCCGCGGCTTGCCAACGGGCAGCGTCCGACCGCGGTGGCTTAATTTATTCTTGGTCAGTCCGGGCCGCTTGCAACATGAGCGAACCCGGAATGACGGCGGGAAGTATCAGCCCGCC
The DNA here is from genome assembly GCA_963821785.1 of uncultured Alphaproteobacteria bacterium. Lineage (GTDB taxonomy): Bacteria > Pseudomonadota > Alphaproteobacteria > Rhizobiales > Xanthobacteraceae > Pseudolabrys. The sequence goes on from CAWGFC010000004.1 coordinate 363,953, forward strand.
TCGCGGAACCGTACCGCGGCTTCCAGGTCGACCGACACCAGTTGCGACACGCCGCGCTCGGCCATGGTCACGCCGTAGAGCCGATTCATCCGCGCCATGGTGATCGGGTTGTGGGTAATAATCACAAAGCGGGTATCCGTGGACTTGGTCATGTCGCCGAGCATGTCGCAGAACCGTTCGACGTTGTGATCGTCGAGCGGCGCGTCCACTTCGTCCAGCACGCAGATCGGCGCCGGATTGGTCAGGAACACCGCGAAGATCAGCGCCAGCGCGGTGAGCGCCTGCTCGCCGCCCGAGAGCAGCGAGAGCGTGGCGGGCTTCTTGCCCGGGGGCTTGGCCATAATTTCGAGGCCGGCCTCGAGCGGATCATCGCTTTCGATCAACTGCAGTTCGGCGGTGCCGCCGCCGAACAGTTTCGTGAACAAATGCTGAAAGTGTTTGTTCACTTGCTCAAATGACGATAGCAGCCGTTCGCGCGCCTCGCGATTGAGGCTTTGGATGCCCTGGCGCAATTTGCCGATCGCCTGCACCAGGTCGTCGCGCTCGGTGGTGAGCGTGGTGTGCTGGGTTTCGACCTCGCGCAGTTCTTCCTCGGCGCGCAGATTGACCGCGCCCAGCCGCTCGCGCTCGCGGCGCAGCCGCTCCAGCTTTTCTTCGATCTCGGTCAGTTCGGGGAGAGCCTCGCCCGCTTTGATCTCGGCCAGTTCGGCGACCTTGCCCGGCTCGATCTCCAGCATGTCGCGGATCTCGCGACCGATGTCGGCGAGCCGGCGCTTGGCGCCTTCGAATCGTTCCTCCGCGCGGGCGAGGTCCTCGCGCGCGGCGGAGGCTGCTTCCAAAGCGGCGCGAGCATCGCGGTCGGCTTCAGCCAAAGCGGCCTCGGCCTCGGCCAGACGATCTGCGCAGGCGCGCCGTTCGGCTTCCGCCTTGGCGACTTCGCCGATCAGGCCCTTGCGCTTCTCGGCGAAAATCTGCGGCGCGTTTTCAAGTTCGGCGCGGTCGCGTTTGGCTTCGGCGATGCGCTGGTCGAGAGTGGCGATCTGGCTGTGCGCGCTGTCGCGGCGCCCGATCCAGCCGGCCCGGTCGGTGGCGAGCGCCGCCAGCCGCCGGTCGGCGATTTCCGCCTCGCGCACGATCGCCTGCTGCTCGGCGCGCACCTCGGCGAGCGCCGCACGCTTGCCCGTGATGTCGTCGCGCACGGCGGCGAGCTTGCTGTCGAGTTCGGCGGCGGGCGCCAGCGCTGCGCGCGCGCGTTCGGCCTCGGCCTTGGCGGCGCTCGCCTCGTCGCGGCTGGTGGTGAGGCGCGTGCGTGCCTCGGCCAGCGCCGAGAGCCGCGCCGCCTGCCGGTTGAGGTCGCGTTCGCGCGTGCGCGTCTCGCTTTCGGTGTGGCCTGCGGCTTCGAAAGCGGCTTGCGCCGCCTGGAGCGTGGCGCGCTTGCCGTCCACTTCGGCGCGCGCCGTCACCAGTTCGGCATCGATCTCGGCGAGGCGACTGCGCTGTGCGAGGCGCCTTGCTGCGCCGGTCGGGGCGTGGGCAGCCGCGACATAGCCGTCCCAGCGCCACAGATCGCCTTCGCGCGAGACCAGTCGCTGGCCGGTCTTGAGCGTCGTGGCGAGTCGGCCGCCGGTCTCACGGTCGACCAAGCCGATCTGCGCCAAGCGGCGGGCGAGTTGTTCCGGCGCCTTGACGAAGCGCGACAGCGGTTCGGCCCCCGCCGGTAAAGCCGGATCGCTTGCGTCGATCGGCGCTTTCGACCAGTGCATGGGCGCGGAAGCGTCGACCGGCGCGTCGAGATCGTCGCCAAGCGCTGCGCCCAGGGCCTTCTCGAAGCCCTTGTCGACCGCGACATGGTCGATCACCGGCGGCCACAGGTTGCGCGTCTCCAGCGACAGCATCTGACCGAGGGTCTTGGCCTCGGTCTCCAGCCGCTGCACGCGCTTCTCGGATTCGCCGAGAGCGGCACGCGCGGCTTCCACGTCGGCGCGCGCATTGTTGTGCGCGGCCTCGGCGGCAACCGCCGCGGCCTCCGCCTCGGTGAGGGCCGCCTGCGCGCCTTCGACCGCGGCATCGAGCGGGGCGTGATCCGCGCTCAGTGTCGCCAACTCGCGCTCGATCTCGGCGATCTCGGCGGTGACACGCGCGACCCGTTCGCCGTGATCGCGCGCGGCGTTCTCGTGAGCGTGGCGCTGGGCGGTGAGATCGGCGAGCGCGGTAGTGAGATCGGAAAAGATTTTCTCGGCAGCGTTGAGTTCGCCGTCGGCCGCGGCCACCTTGGCGTCGACGCCGCTGCGGCGGTCGGCGCTTTCGGCAGCTTCCTTGCGCAGCATATCTTCCTCGGCGGCCAGCCGCGCCAGCGCGGCTTCGGCGTCGGCGGCGAGCTTCTTCTCGCGCTCGCCGTCGGCGGCAAATTGCACCAGCCGCAGATCGAGCTCGGCGATACGGTCCTTGGCGCGCTGCTCCTCGCGATCGAGATCCTGCAGCGCGACGTTGAGCCGGTGCAGCGCGGCGCCGGCGCGCGCCTCGGCCGCGCGCAGTTCGGGCAACGCGGCGGAAGCGAGCGCCTGGCGTTTGGAGGCCTCGGCTTCCGCGCCCACGCGGGCCGCGACTTCGCGGACGCAGAGGTCCTTGCCGTGCTCGGCTTCGGCGACCTCGGCGGTCGCGGCGGCCCAGCGCAGATGATAGAGCATCGCCTCCGACTTGCGCACTTGCGCCGACACGGTGCGATAACGGATCGCCTGGCGCGCCTGCTTCTTCAGCCCGTCGACCTGCGCGGCGAGTTGGCCGATCACGTCCTCGATCCGCAGCAGATTGGTTTCCGCCGCCTTCAGCCGCAATTCGGCCTCGTGCCGGCGCGCATGCAGGCCGGCGACGCCGGCGGCTTCTTCCAGCACGCGGCGGCGCTGCTCGGGCTTGGCCTGGATGATCTCGCCGATGCGGCCCTGATGCACCAGCGCCGGCGAACGCGCGCCGGTCGAGGCGTCGGCGAACAGGATCTGCACGTCGCGCGCGCGCACCTCGCGGCCGTTGATGCGATAAATGGAGCCTGCTTCGCGTTCGATGCGGCGCGCGATGTCGATCTTGTCCTCATCGTTGAACGCGGCCGGCGCCGAGCGCTCGGCATTGTCGATCGAGATCGCCACCTCGGCATTGTTGCGCGCCGGGCGGTTATTGGTGCCGGAAAAAATGACCTCGTCCATCGAGGAAGCGCGCATGGACTTGTAGGAAGATTCGCCCATCACCCAGCGCAGCGCTTCCACCAGATTCGATTTGCCGCAGCCGTTCGGCCCGACGACGCCGGTCAGTCCCGGCTCGATCATAAAATCGGTCGGCTCAACGAACGACTTGAACCCGAGCAGGCGCAGCCGCGTAAGTTTCATAATTGAGGTCTCGACTTTTCTTGTCTGCGCATGCGCGGCGCAGGGTCAAAGCCCAAGGTCCCGCGTCGGCTGGCGTTTGGCAGAATCGTAATCCTGTCCGGGGGATAGCCCCGAAGGCTGGTCGGCTTATGCCGCATTGGCAGGAGAATGAATCGGCGCGCCCGTTAGAGCAACAGAACAACGGCGCCGAAACGTTGTTTTCCAGACCTTTCGGGCCTGCTTGGCCGGAACCGGCGGGCGCGCAAACCCCGCGCCGCGCCGAAAAACCCTTATCCGCCCTTGAGATAGGGGTCGATTACCTTGGCAAATTCCTCGATCGAGACGGCGCCGGTGACTTGCGTCCCATTGATGAAAAAGGTCGGGGTCGATTCCACCTTGAATTGCTTCATGGCGCGTTGACGCACGCTTTCCATGGCATCCCAGGCCTTCTGATTCTTCAAGCAGGCGTTGAAATCCTGCTCGGAAAGGCCGGCCTGCTTGGCGATCGCCATCAGAGGCGGAATCGGTTTCTCGACCGCCCATTGTTGTTGCTGGCTGAACAGGGTGTCCACCATGGAATAATATTTCACCGGATCGTCCTTGGCGGCGCAATGCGCGAGCACGAAGGCCGCGCCCGCCAGATTGTCGAGTGGGAAATCGCGCAGGATGTAGCGGACCTTGCCGGTATCGATGTAGCGCTTCTTGATTTCCGGGAACGTCGTCTCCTGGAAATGCGCGCAGTGCGGACAAGTCATCGAGGCATATTCGATCATAGTGACCGGCGCCTTGGGGTCGCCCAAGGCGAGGTCAGGCATCGCGTCCGGCTTCATGAGGTCGGCCACCGGGACATTTTCCGCGTGCGCAATCCCGCCGAGCGGGGGCAGCGCGGAGGCGCCAAGCACGCCGAGGCTAAGAGCGACGGTGGCGGTGCTCAGGCAGAACTCGCGTCGGGTGATATGCAACTGAAACTCCGTGGGGCTTGAAAGTTCAACTAAACCGGTGATGTCCCTGGCATATTTTCTGCGCATGATCTTATCCAAAATCCGGTCGCCACTTTTCGGGATCATGCGCGATGGCTAGCTGGATACAACAATTGTGGCAATGGCGGGTTAGTGCCGCCGATTTGAAGTTCCTGAACCACTAGCCGCAACCTCTTTCAGGAACTTCAAATCGATAGCGGCACTAAAATCATACATTTACCAGTGCCCCTTTGCTTCCGAAGTTCGTTCCAGAGCGCGTTGCAATATATAACGAACTTCGGAAGCGGGGCACTGGCCTGCCAAGGGTCCCGAAGGCGTCACTTTCGTTTGATGGCGGCACCGAGACGGGCGAGCGCCTGGCGCAGGTCCTCGTCCTCGATTGCCGGCAGGCTGGCAGCGATACGGGCGGTCGCCTCCAGGTCGGGCGGCGGTGGCGGGATAGGCGGCTCGCGCCGGCGCAGCGGGGCCTGGCGCAAGGCTATGCGGCCGATCGCCTGCCAGCCGAAGAAGCGGTTGACCCGCTCCAGGATCACCGCCGACAGATGCTGGATTTCGAGCGCCACCGGGCCTTCTACCCGCAGCACCAACGTGGCCGGTTCCGGCGCGTTCTCGCTCAATGTCCCGGTGGAATTGGCGCGCGGCCAGTTGATTTTCATCGGCTCGCTGTGGCCGGCGATTTCCGGCCCGACGATCGCGGCCCAGCGAGCGATGATCTCGGTCGAGGCGAAGCCCTGCGCCTTGATGCTGTCGCCCAGGGCCGCGCCGGCGAATTCCGAAAGCGGCCGGGGAAAACTGCGCGAGGGCTTGTTCATGAACCGGGTGTCCCGTGCGATCGTCGGCGCCATGAGCGTAGCAGTCCGATTGCCGCGGCGAAAGAAAATCGGCAGCGCCCCCGATCCGGCCGGTCTGCTGGCTTGGTACGACCGCCACCGCCGCGTGCTCCCGTGGCGCGCGCGCCGTGGCGAGACGGCGGACCCGTACGGGGTCTGGCTGTCGGAGATCATGCTGCAGCAGACCACGGTGAAGACCGTCGCGCCCTATTACGCCAAGTTTCTGGCGCGCTGGCCGACGGTCGAAGCGCTTAGCCGTGCGAGCCTCGACGACGTGTTGCGCGCCTGGGCAGGTCTGGGCTATTACGCGCGCGCCCGCAACCTGCATGCCTGCGCGCGAGCGGTGGTCGAGCGCCACGGCGCGACGTTTCCGGCGAACCGCGAAATGCTACGTGCGCTGCCCGGCATTGGCGACTACACCGCCGCCGCCGTGGCGGCGATCGCCTTCGATGCGCCGGCGGTGCCGGTCGACGGCAATGTCGAGCGTGTGGTGACGCGGCTCTTCGCCGTTGAGGATGAACTGCCGGCGGCCAAGCCCGAGATCAAACGATTGGCGGCGTCGTTGCTGCCGGCGCGCCGCACTGGCGATTTCGCGCAGGCGCTGATGGATCTTGGCGCGACGATTTGCTCGCCCAAGCGGCCGGCCTGCACTCTCTGCCCGTGGAACGAATCCTGTCTCGCGTTCGAACGTGGCGATCAGGAGACGTTTCCGCGCAAGGCGCCAAAACGCGAGGGCCGCTTGCGCCGTGGTGCGGCGTTCGTCGCAATGCGCGCCGATGGGCGCGTGCTGCTGCGTACGCGGCCCGACAAAGGACTGCTCGGCGCCATGACCGAAGTGCCGGGCAGCGAATGGTCGCATGACTTCGACGTTGCTCAGGCGGTGCGCAGTGCGCCGCGCTTCAAAGGGGCCAAGTGGCGGCGGCTCGCCGGCGCCGTGCGCCATGTGTTCACGCATTTTCCGCTCGAACTGACGGTCTTCACTGCGCAGCTCGCGCGCGCGAGCCCGGCGCCGGAGGGCGCGCGCTGGGTCAGGCTCGCGGAGTTGCCCGGCGAAGCGCTGCCCACGGTGATGCGTAAAGTGCTGGCGCACGCTATGAAGACCTGAACAAACAAGGAAGAGGAACGCGATGAAAATCGAACGTTACGACGTCGCCGCCCGCATGAGTAAAGTGGTGGTGCACGGCGACACCGTCTATCTCGCCGGCATCGTTGCGGATAGTCCGAAGGGCAAAAGTGTCACCGATCAGACCAAGAGCATCCTCGCGCAGATCGACGGCTTCCTGGCTAAAGCCGGCACCGACAAGACCAAATTGCTGTCGGCGAATATCTGGATCGCCGACATGGCGAACTTCGCCGAGATGAACGCGGTGTGGGACGCCTGGGTGTCGCCCGGCAATACGCCTGCGCGCGCGACCGTCGAGGCCAAGCTCGCGACGCCCGACTACAAGGTCGAGATCATGGTGGTGGCTGGGAAGTGACAAGCCAGCAAGGCATCCTGGCGATCTTTAACGATTGCCGCCCCGGCCACGAGGCCGAATTCGAGGAATGGTTTCAGGGCGAGCATCTGCAGGAACGCCTCGCCGTGCCCGGCTTTCTGTTCGGCCGGCGGCACCAGGCGATTTCAGGCAGCGCCGGCTATTTCAATTTCTACCTCGTCGCGACGCCGGCCGTGCTGACCTCGAAGCTTTATCTCGAACGGCTCGATAACCCCACGCCGATGACGCGCAAGGTGATGTCGGAAATTTTCATCAACATGAACCGCACGGTCTGTCACCGCACGCTGCGGCGCGGCGGCTTTCGCGGCGCCTACGCCGCTACCGTGCGATTCGATGCGCAGCCCGACGTCGCCGCGCTGAGGCAGCTCTGCAAAACGCTGGTGCAAGACCCTGGCATTGCCGCCTGCGAGGTTTGGACCGCGGTCGACCCCGCAGGGCAGTCGGTGTCGATGGAAGAAAAGCTGCGCGGCGGCGACAAGAAGATCAAAGCCTGCCTGATGGTCGATACGCTGCGCCAAAGCGAAGCGGAAAAGCTCGGCGAGCGGTTCTACAAAGGATTCATAGGCGCCGATGTCGGCGTATTCCGCGTGCTGTGTCAGTTGGGAAATGGAGGAGCTTGAATGCAATCGCTATCTCCGCTGGCGGAAAAAATCGCCGCGCGTCTGATCGAGTGCAAGGAAACCGTCGCCGTCGCCGAGTCTTCGACCGGCGGCTTGATCGCGGCGGCTTTGCTGAGCGTTCCCGGCGCTTCCGCCTACTTCATGGGCGGCGCGGTGGTTTATACCAAGACCGCGCGCGCGGCGCTGCTCGGCATCGGCGACGCCGATATGCAAGGCCTGCGGCCGTCAACCGAAGCCTATGCCCAATTGAATGCGCGGCGTGTGCGCGAGCGACTCGGCACGACCTGGGCGCTTGGCGAAACCGGCGCGACGGGACCGACCGGCAACCGCTACGGCGACGCGGCGGGGCACACTTGTATTGCGGTCGCAGGGCCCACCGAACGGGCGGTCACTTTGGAAACGGGAAGCGGCGATAGGCAGGCGAACATGCAATCCTTTGCCAAGCGTGCGCTGGAGTTGCTACTGGATGTTCTGCGGTGACCGCTGGGCGACGTCTCAGTTCCGTTCGTCCCCGCGGAAGCGGGGACCCAGGCCATAGTCTTCAGCGGAGAAAGAAAGAACTGGATTCCCGTTTTCGCGGGAATGAACGGAGTGTGACTTACTCCGCCGCGTCCGCCATCTCGGCGCGGACCTGCGCGCGAAACTCATCGATCAGCGTGAGGCCCTTCGGCGTCTGCAGATGCCAGAAGGTCCAGCCGTTGCAAGCTTCCAGCCCCTGCGCTAGCGCGCCGATGCGGTGAATCGAGCCGACCGTATCGCCCAGCGACACCGCGCCGTCGGCGCGCACCGTCGCCTTGTGCCGCTTCTTGGCGTCGACCAAGAGCGCGCCGGGCGAAACCAGCCCGCGCTCGATCAGCGCCGAGAAGGCGACGCGCGGCGCCTCGCGCGCGGTGACGAAGGGCGCGATCGACGGCGAGGGGACAACCTGCACCTCCGCGATACGCTTTTCCGCGGCCTTGGCATATTTCTTTTCGCGCTCGATGCCGATGAAACGGCGGCCGAGCCTCTTGGCCACCGCGCCGGTGGTGCCGGTGCCGTTGAACGGGTCGAGCACCAGGTCATCCGGCCGCGACGCCGACAGGATCACGCGCGCCAGCAGCGCTTCCGGCTTTTGCGTCGGATGCAGCTTCTTGCCGTCGGCACCCTTCAGGCGTTCCTCGCCGGTGCAGATCGGGAAGGTCCAGTCCGAGCGCACCTGTACGTCTTCGTTGCCGGCTTTGAGCGCCTCGTAATTGAAGGTGTAGCCCTTGGCGTTGGCGTCGCGCGAGGCCCAGATCATGGTCTCATGCGCGTTGGTGAAGCGGCGGCCGCGGAAATTCGGCATCGGGTTGGTCTTGCGCCAGATCACGTCGTTGAGGATCCAGAAGCCGAGGTCCTGCATGATCGTGCCGACGCGAAAAATATTGTGGTAGGAGCCGATCACCCAGATGGTGCCGGCCGGCTTCAACACGCGGCGGCAGGCCTTCAGCCAATCTTTGGTGAAGGCGTCGTAGGCGGCGAAGCTCGCGAACTTGTCCCAGTCGTCTGTGACCGCATCGACGTGCGAATCGTCCGGCCGCTTCAAATCGTTGGCGAGCTGGAGATTGTAGGGCGGATCGGCGAACACCAGGTCGACGGAGCCGCCCGGCAATTTCGCCATCTCGGCGACGCAGTCGCCGATGAGGATGCGATGATGCGGAGTCTCTGAAACTCCACGGGGCGCCCCTGAGGGCGCCCCGCGACGCGACACAACCATGACTCAGGACTCTGACTCAAGGACGACGCGGCCGGCGACGCGGGACCTACAACCGACAGGCCTGCATCTTGGCCGCCTAAGGTGAAAAATCGGTTTATGAGGCGCGCCTTCAGATCGGCAATTTCTGCCTATCGAACCTGGGCTTAACGGGCCGCGGCACCGCCGCAAAAAGAGTCGAATTGGACGCCACCGCTGGCTTCGGCAATGATTATAATTGGCGTTTTGAAGGGGCGTTGAATGCGCTGGGATGATTTCCGCCGCAGCGACAATATCGAGGACGACCGCGACGCCGGTTACGGCGGCGGCTATGGTGGCGGCGGCTTCGGTATTCCGGGGGGCGGCCTCGGCATCGGCACCGTCATCGTGCTCGGCCTGATCGGCTGGGCGACCGGCATCGATCCGCGCATTTTGATTGGCGGTGCAGAGTTCATCAACGGCGGTTCGCAGTATCAGCAGGACTATCGTCCGAACAGCTGGCGCACCGGAGCGCCAAGTGACCGCACCGGCCAGTTCGTCGCCGCCGTGCTCGGCAATACCGAGGATACTTGGGCCGAGATATTTTCAAGCGCGGGCCGGCAATACCGTCCGCCGCAGTTGGTGCTCTATCGCGGCGACGAGCAGGGCGGTTGCGGTTTCGCTCAAGCGGCGATGGGCCCGTTCTACTGCCCGACCGACCAACGCATCTATCTCGACACCTCGTTCTTCAACGACATGCAGGTGCGCTTCCACGGCTGCAGCGGCAAAGCCTGCGAATTCGCCGAAGCCTATGTGATCGCGCACGAGGTCGGTCATCACGTGCAGAATCTGCTCGGTACGCTGCCCAAGGCGCAATCCGCCCAGCGCGCCGCCGGCAGCAAAGCGGAAGCCAACCGCATCCAGGTGCGGGTCGAGCTGCAGGCCGATTGCTTCGCTGGCGTCTGGGCGCATCATTCGGACCAGCGCTGGAACTCGATCGAGCCGGGCGACGTCGAGGCGGCGCTGCAGACGGCGGCGGCGATCGGCGACGACCGGCTGCAGCAGCAGTCGCGCGGCACCGTGGTGCCCGACTCTTTCACCCACGGCACCTCGGCGCAGCGCCAGCGCTGGTTTACGGCCGGCCTCAAACAAGGCACGCTCTCGGCCTGCGACACGTTCGCGGCGGCTTCATTGTGACTTGCGACCGTCATTCCGGGACGGCGCGCGAGCGCCGGACCCGGAATCCAGATGCGGGCGAAGCGGATGTTTCTGGATTCCGGGTTCACTCGCTTCGCTCGCGCCCCGGAATGACATAGGATGAAAACATGCCCGGCATCAACTCCAGCAGACAATTCGTGCCGCTCAAGATTGCGGTGCTGACCGTGTCCGACACGCGCGAGCGCGCCGACGACAAGTCCGGCAATACGCTCGCCGAACGCATCCGCGCCGCCGGCCATACGCTGGCCGAGCGCGCCATCGTCAAGGACGAGGTCAAGGCGATCCGCCGCCACGTGAAAACCTGGATCGACGACAAGTTCATCGACGTGGTCATCACCACCGGCGGCACAGGCTTCACCGGCCGCGACGTCACGCCGGAGGCGGTCGAGCCGCTGTTCGAGAAGAAGATGGACGGCTTCGCGACCATGTTCCTCTTGGTGAGCGAGAAGAAGATCGGCACCTCGGCGATCCAGACCCGCGCCACTGCTGGCGTCGCCAATGCGACTTACATTTTCTGCCTGCCGGGCTCGCCCGGCGCCTGCAAGGACGCCTGGGACGAAATCCTGCTGTACCAGCTCGATTACCGCTACCGGCCGTGCAATTTCGTGGAAATTCTGCCGCGGCTCGACGAGCATATGCGGCGGCCGAAGGCGAAAGGTGGCACGGCATAAAAAGTTTTTCGCTCATTCCCGCGCAAGCGGGAATCTAGGGCCGCATGCATCGTTCGAGATGTGCCGCCCTGGGTCCCCGCTTGAGCGGGGACGAACGGGAGATGGGCGCCGCATGAAGATTCCGAAAAGAAAAACAAGCATCTCGCGCTGCGCCTGCCTGCGCAGCCGCTTTGCATTCGCTTCATGACAGACGACCGGGAGCGAGCCGAACTCCGTCGGCTCAGGCGTCATAACGTCAAATCCCAATATTCGGCGACCACATCCTGACCCCAGCTGTGCTTTTTCTCGCTGGAGGTCAGCGTGAAGCCGGCCTTCTCATAAGTGTGGCGCGCGGCGGCGAGGATGCTGTGCGTCCATAGCGTGATCTTCGCGTAGTCGGCCTCGCGCGCGAACTTGACGCATTCGTCGACCAATCGCTGGCCAAGGCCGAGGCCGCGCGCCTTCGGCTCGACCAGCAGCAGGCGCAGCCGCGCCACGCGCGGCGCATCCTTCACCAGCATGACGCAGCCGACATTCTCGCCGTTCATCTCGGCGATCCAGCAGCGCTCCAGCTTGGCGTCGAAGTTGTTGACGAAGTCGGCGACGATCTGCGCGCACAGGCCTTCGAACGGTGAGCCCCAATTGTATTCCTGCGCGTAAAGCTCGGCATGGCGGGAAACGATCCAGCCGAAATCGCCGTGACGCGGCGCGCGCAGAATGTAGGACGGTTTAAGAACTGCGGGTGGCTCGCCGAGCAAAGTCTCGATGGTGGTCATCGCCGCCACCAGGCGCGTCTGCTCGTCGGGCTTGAGCTTGCCGAGCATGCCGGCGACGAAGTCCTGCGAACGTTTCTCGAACGGTGCGAAGACCTTGGCGCCGCGCGCGGTGAGCTCAATATGGCTCGCCCGCGCGTCGGCGCGCGAGGTCTTGCGGCTGATGAAGCCGCGCTTCTCGAAACTGCGCAGCACGCGCGAGAGATAGCCGGCGTCGAGATCGAGCGCCCGACCGATGTCGCTCGCGGTCGTGGCGCCGCCAAGTTTGCCAGCTTGGGCAAGTTCGTAGAGCACGCGCATCTCGCCGAGCGAGTAAGGGCTGTCGAGGTAGTTTTTGCGCAGCACGCCAATCTGCCGCGTGTAGAAACGGTTGAAGCGGCGCACGGCGCCGGTGCGTTGCTGGAGCGAGTTTGGCATGAAGGCAGCATCGGGCAATTAGTTGATAAAGTCAAGTATATGAATGTGCGCCTTCCGGCGGAGGACTAAGGGGTTTTTAGCGCCCGTAACGCGCACCGGTCGCCAGCATGGCGAGGCGCCGCCGCCCGATCCGGCGCAGCATGGCGGCTTCGGCGTCGGCCCCTTCCGGATGGCCGCCGATGCGGTCGTAGTACCGCCGCGCGATCAGAAGGCCTTGCTCAGGCTCGGCGCCGCCGCCGAACGTGACGCGCATGAGCGTGAGAAGCTCGGCCACGCCCGGCCGCAGCAGATCGGCAACGCCGGGCGGGCGAAACACCGCCGCGCGCGCATGATCGAGCCGGTCGGTTGTCTCGATGAAACGTTCGGCGGCGTTCTCCCAGCCCGCCTCTGGCACGCAGCCGGCGCGTAGGAACATGAGCCATGGCGCGCGCGTCGTGGCGGCTGCAGCTTGCAGCCGCGTCCCCAGCGGCTCGCCAGACGTCATGAAGCGACAGCCGGCGATGTCGGCGACCTCGGCGGTGCCGTCGCGCGAGCCGGCGTCGGCCACGATCACCTCGGCAAGCAGACCGGCGGTGACGCCCGGCACCAGCGCGGCCAGCGTCGGCACCAAGGTCCGCTCCGATTCGTGGGTGGCAATGATCGCGCTCAGCATGGAACCCGGCTCTTATGGATCGCTTTACACCATATCATGTGGAATTTGCCGAACGCGCCACGAGATCGGCCCTAAATTGCTCAAATTGTGGGCCTTTTAAAAAATGTTCTTGTTATGTTCACATAGCGCTATTAGGTTAGAGCCATGGCTCGAAATACCGCAGCCCTGAGACGCCCGCCGGAAAAGGAGCTGCCCTCCACGCCGGCGGGCGTCTATGTCGATGACGCGACCGAACTGCTCGGCGTCGTGGTCGAGCATGAGCGGCGGCGCGGACGCGGCGCGCAGAGCAACGCATCGGGCCGCTACGAGCCGTTGGCGCGCATCGCTTTCGACGACGGCTGGCGCTCGCTCGACGAATTGCCGCCGTTCAAGACCACGGTTGCGACCGACGCCACGCGCAAGATCATTACCCGCAACGACTCGCCCGACATCGGCTTCGACCGTTCGATCAATCCCTATCGCGGCTGCGAACACGGCTGCGTCTACTGCTTCGCCCGCCCGACCCACGCCTATCTCGGCCTGTCGCCCGGGCTCGATTTCGAATCCAAACTGTTCGTGAAGCCGGAAGCGGCTGAGCTGTTGGAGCGCGAATTGTCGGCACCCGGCTATTCGCCCAAGGTGATCGCCATCGGCACCAATACCGATCCCTATCAGCCGATCGAGCGGCGCTACAAAGTCATGCGCCGCATCCTGGAGGTTCTCGACCGCGCCGGGCACCCGGTCGGCATCGTCACCAAGTCGGCATTGGTGCTGCGCGACCTCGACATTCTCGCCCGCATGGCCGAGCGCAAGCTTGCCAAAGTCGCGCTGTCGGTGACCACGCTCGATCCCGAGTTGGCGCGCAAGATGGAGCCGCGCGCGGCGACGCCGATGCGGCGCATGGAGACGCTGCAGCGTCTCGCGCAGGTCGGCGTGCCGACGACCGTGATGGTGGCGCCGGTGATCCCGGCGCTCAACGACATGGGAATCGAGCGTATCCTGGAGGCGGCGGTGACCGCGGGCGTCAAGGAAGCAGGCTACGTGCTGCTGCGCCTGCCGCTCGAGGTGCGCGACCTGTTCCGCGAATGGCTGATGGCCAATTACCCCGACCGCTATCGCCACGTCTTCAAGCTGATCCGCGAGACGCGCGGCGGCAAGGATTACGACTCGACGTGGGGCAAGCGCATGAAGGGCACCGGGCCCTATGCCTGGATGATCGGCCGGCGCTTCGAGATGGCCTGCGAGAAGCTCGGCCTCAATGCGAGCAAGCTCTCGCTCTCGACCGCGCATTTCCGGGCGCCCAAGCCGGCGAACGAGCAACTGAGTTTGTTCTAACTCCTGTCATCCACACGCTGCCATTCTCGCATTGACTTGAGCGGCATTGCGCGCATTGCTTGCGCGCAATGCCGCGCAAATCCAAACCGGAGGCAAGACCCAGGCCCAAAGCCAAGGCGATTGCGCGCTTGCCGCTCGTCGAGCCGATCCTGCGCCCGACCTTCCGGCGCGAGCGTCGCGCGCTCAACAACGGCATCTTTCCCGTGGCGGGCTGCGACGAGGCGGGCAGGGGCCCGCTCGCCGGCCCGGTGGTGGCTGCCGCCGTCATCCTCGATCCCGAACGCATCCCACGCGGCTTGAACGATTCCAAGAAGCTCGACGCCGCCGCGCGCGAGAAACTGTACGACAAGATCTGCGCCAGCGCTCAAGTCTCGGTCGCCTTCGGTACGGTCGAACGCATCGACCGCGACAACATTTTGCGCGCCTCGCTGTGGGCGCTGACGCGCGCGGTCAGGGCGCTGCCGGTCGCACCCAAGCTGGTGTTCGTCGACGGCAACATGAAGATCGATTGCGGCTGCGACTGCGAGGCGGTCGTCTCCGGCGACGCACTGCTGCTATCGGTCGCCGCCGCCTCGATCGTCGCCAAGGTCACCCGCGACCGGCTGATGGTGCGGCTTGGCCTCGAGCATCCCGGTTACGGCTTCGAGCGCCATATGGGTTATTCGGTGCCTGAGCATTTCGCGGCGCTCGCCCGCCTCGGGCCGACCATCCATCACCGCAAGTCCTTCGCCCCGGTGGCGGCCAAGCTTGCCGCGCTGGGTGAGATTTCCGACGAGGTGGTCGGCGTGTTGTTGCCTCTTTAGCGCGGCTTCTCTATTCCTGCCGGGGGCCTTTCCGCCTTAATTCACCTTCGGGCCAATGCATTACGTCTCCCTGATCATTGAATTCCTGCGCGGGCGCCCGACGGTGGCGTTCTGGACCGTGGCGCTCACGCAAGCGGCGCTGTGGACGCTAATGCCGGCGCTGTTCTACTCGGCGCCGCCCGGCGAGGTGCCCATTCTGCTCGCCATCGGCCACGAATTCGTGCTCGGCAGTTATCTCGGACCGCCGCTGTCGTTCTGGCTCGGCGAGATCGCGTTCCGCCTCGCCGGCGCGTTCGGCCTCTACGCGCTGGCGCAAGCCTGCATCGTCGTCACCTACTGGGCGGTGTTCTCGCTCGGCCGCCGCATAGTCGGCACCCGCCATGCGGTGCTTGCCGTGCTGCTGATGGTCGGCATCGCGGCTTTCGCGGTGCCGAGCCCGGATTTCGGTCCGGCAGTCCTGGCGGCGCCGTTATGGGCGCTTGCCTTGCTCCACTATTGGCGCGCGGTCGGCGAGCGCGGGCGCGGCTCTTGGTTCCTGCTCGCGTTCGACCTCGGCCTTTTGCTACTCGCCAGCTATGTCGGGCTGATCCTGCTGGCGCTGCTCATCGTGTTCACGATCGCCAACCCGCGCGGGCGCGCCGCGCTGTTCCATCCAGAGCCGTGGCTCGCGGTGCTGTTGTTTCTCATCGTCATCTTTCCGCATCTCGCGTGGCTCAAGGGCGCGCGCGATCTCGTCATCTCTGGGATCAACGACAACGCCGCCGCGGCTGGCACGCTGTCGCCCGGCCTTTGGCTTTGCTTTGCGCTGGTGGTGACGCATCTTGGCCTTGGCCTGATGGTCGCGTTCGCCGGCGGCTGGCCCCGCAAGCGCAACGAACGCGCGCCGTTGATCGACCGCGATCCGGTCGATGTGTTCGCGCGGGCCTTCGTGTATTTCTTCGCGCTGATGCCGCCGGCCATGGCGATCGTCGTCGCTTTTGCCGGCGGCCGGCTCGGACCGCTCGATCGCGTCGCGCCGCTGGTGGTGCTGTCCGGCCTCGCGGTGGTGGTGGCCGCAGGCGACCAGATGCCGATTTATCGCGAGCGCATCGTCTCCTTCACCTGGCTTGGCCTGCTGGTGGTGCCGCCCGTCGTCATCGTGCTCGGCATCGTGCTGCTGCCGTGGGTGACGTCGGTCAACCTCAAGGTAACCCAGCCGGCCATGGCCGAGGGCCGCTTCTTTGCCGAAAGCTTCCAGCGCCGGACCGGCCAGCCGCTCGGCTACGTTACCGGCGATGAGCAACTCGCGCCGCTGATCGCGCTCGGCGCGCCCAGCCGGCCGCATGTTTATTTCGACTGGGCGCCGGAGCGCAGTCCGTGGGCGAGCGCCGCCGATATCAACGCGCATGGCGGCCTGCTGGTATGGCCGGCTCCCGACAATACCCGCACGCCGCCGGCGGGCCTGAAAGCGCAATTCCCCGCCATGGTGCCGGAAGTGCCGCGCTCATTCCCGCGCCGGATCCAGGGACTGCTGCCACTGAATCGGCTCGGCTGGGCGATGCTGCGGCCGCAGACGCCGTAGAGCGGTATCCACAGCGTCCACAATCGCGCCTGCGGGCCGCGGGCGTACAGGCTAGGCTTGCCGTTCGGGACAGCGGCGAAGGGGGGGTCTATGGCCAAGAAGGCAAAGCACGCGCAAGCGAAGGCGGCGGCAACCAGCGAATTCGGGCTCGCTGGAATGCTGGAGAAGTATTTCGGGCTCAAGGAGCAGGGCACCGACATCCGCACCGAATTCATCGCCGGCCTGACCACGTTCCTGACCATGGTCTACATCGTGTTCGTCAACCCGGCGATCCTGAGCAAGACCGGCATGGACCAGGGCTCGGTGTTCGTCGCCACCTGCGTCGCCGCCGCGGTGAGCACGATGGTGATGGCGCTCTATGCCAATTACCCGATCGCGCTCGCGCCCGGCATGGGCATCAACGCCTTCTTCGCCTTCACCGTCGTGCTCGCTTACAAATACACGTGGCAGCAGGCGCTCGCCGCGGTGTTCTGCTCCGGCGTGCTGTTCTTCCTGATTTCGGTCTTCCGCATCCGCCAATATGTCATCGAATCGATCCCGCAAAATCTCAAGCTGGCGACCTCGGCCGGCGTCGGATTGTTCCTCGGCATCATCGCGCTGGAGGAGGCTCACGTTGTGGTGGCGCAGCCGGCGACTTTGGTCACCATGGGCGATTTGAAGAACCCGGTGGCGCTCCTGGCGCTGCTCGGCTTCGTGCTAATCGTCGCGCTCAACTACCGCAAGGTGATCGGCGGCACGCTGATCGGCATCCTCGCGGTCACTGCCGTCGGCATCCCGCTCGGCCTCGCGCACTATTCCGGCATCGTGTCGCTGCCGCCGTCGATCAAGCCGACGCTGCTGCAGCTCGACTTCTCGCGCGTGTTCGAAGGCACCTTCCTGATCGTGGTATTCTCGATCCTATTCATCGACGTGTTCGATAACGCCGGCACGCTGATCGGCGTCACCCACCGCACCGGGCTGATGAAGGACGGCAAGCTCGCGCGCATGAAAGAGGCGCTGATCTCGGATTCGTTCGCCGCCATGTTCGGCGCCGCCATTGGCACCTCGACGACGACGAGCTACATCGAGAGCGCGGCCGGCGTCTCGGCCGGTGGTCGCACCGGCCTGACCGCGGCCTTCGTGTCGATCTTCTTCCTCTTGGCGCTGCTGTTCGCCCCGCTCGCCGGCATGATCCCGGCCTATGCTACCTCGGCGGCGCTGCTCTATGTCGCCTGCGTGATGGCGCGCGGCCTCGCCGAGATCGACTGGGAGGACATCACCGAATATGCGCCGGCGGTGGTGACGGCAATCACCATGCCGCTGACCTATTCGATCGCCACCGGCATCGGGCTCGGTTTCATCACTTATGCGCTGACCAAGCTGATCTCGGGCAAGGTCAAAGACGCTTCACCGGCGGTGCTTGTGCTGGCGGTGCTGTTCGCGATCAAGTTTGCGGTGAGTGGATGAGTTCGCTTTCCTCCTGGCAACTGTGGGCGGTACTGTCCGCAGTGTTCGCGGCGCTCACCGCCATCTTTGCCAAAGTGGGCGTCGAAAACATCGGCTCGGATCTCGCGACTTTCATCCGCACCATCGTGGTCATCGTCACGCTGGGCTTTCTGCTGGCGGTGACCGGGCAATTTGAGGCGCCGGACAAGATTTCCGGCCGCACCTATCTGTTCCTTGTGCTGTCGGGGCTCGGCACCGGTGCGTCGTGGCTTTGCTATTTCCGCGCACTCAAAATCGGCGAGGCGGCCAAGGTCGCGCCTATCGACAAATTGTCGGTGGTGCAGGTGGCGATCTTCGGCGTCATTTTTCTCGGCGAACGGCTGAGCGCGCCGAACTGGCTGGGCATCGCATTGATCGCGGCGGGGGCGATTTTGGTCGCCTATCGCTGAGCCTCGCTCAGCGCCTTCTTGATCGCCAGGTAATCATGCCAGGCGAAACGCTTCTGCAGCGGACTGCGCAACAGGAATGCCGGGTGAAACGTCGGCATGGCGCGGATCTCGCGCTTTCCCGTGTTGAACGTGTACCAGCGTCCGCGTGTCTTGGTGATGCCTTCCTTGATGCCGAGCAAAGTTTGCGCCGATGGGCCGCCGAGGCAGACGAGGATATCGGGATCCACGAGTTCGATCTGCCGCCGGATGAACGGCAGGCAGATCGCCGACTCCTGCGGCGTCGGCGTGCGGTTGCCGGGCGGCCGCCAGGGTACGATGTTGGCGATGTAGACCTTGGTGCGGTCGAGCCCAATCGCCGCCAGCATGCGGTCGAGCAGCTTGCCGGAACGGCCGACGAAAGGCAGCCCCTCGATGTCTTCGTCGCGGCCGGGCGCTTCGCCGACGAACATCACGCGCGCCTGCGGATTGCCGTCGGCGAACACCGATTGCGTCGCGGTCGCCTTCAGCGCACAACCGTCGAACTTTTCCAGAATGGCGCGCAGCTCGTCGAGCGTCTTGGCGTTTTTTGCCGCTTCGCGCGCGGCCATGGCGGCCTCGTCCGGCGCCTGCGGCGCGGCAAGTGGGGCGGCGCGGCCTTTGGTTTCGAGATCGGGCGGCAGCGAAACCGGCTGGGGCGCGCGGGTCGGCAGCGCGGCGGGCGCGGGCGCGAAACGGTCCGCCGGCTGCTCGCCCACCAACGCGTCCGCCCCGGCTTCCAGGTAGAAGTCGAGCAGGTCGCGCGCCGGTTTGTCGTGGGCCGGGGTCATGGCCCGCACTTTAGCACGGCAGCCGTGCGATTGCCCCCGCTGTGCAAAAGTGGAATATCGGGAGCGAGGAGACCGATATGAACGACCTGCCCGCCCGCGAGGCGATGGAATTCGACGTGGTGATTGTCGGTGCAGGACCTGCCGGCCTTGCCGCCGCCATCCGCCTCAAGCAGATCAATCCGGACATCACGGTCGTGATCGTGGAGAAGGGCTCAGAGGTTGGCGCCCATATCCTGTCCGGTGCGGTGATCGACCCGGTCGGGATCGACCGCCTGCTGCCGGAATGGCGCGGCGAGGATACGCCGATCAAGACCCCGGTCAGCGACGACCGCTTCTATTGGCTGTCGGCCAAAGGCGGCATCCGGCTGCCGAATTTCGCCATGCCGCCGCTGATGAACAACCACGGCAATTTCATCGTCTCGCTCGGCAGCGTCTGCCGCTGGCTCGCCATCAAAGCCGAAGCGCTTGGGGTCGAGATCTATCCGGGCTTTGCCGCCACCGAAGTGCTGTTCGATAGCAACGGCGCGGTCGCCGGCATCGCCACCGGCGACATGGGTATAGGCAAGAACGGCGAGCCCAAGGACTCGTTCGCCCGCGGCATGGAGTTGCGCGCCAAATACACGCTGTTCGCGGAAGGGGCGCGCGGCAGTCTCGGCAAGCAGTTGATCGCCAAGTTCGGCCTCAGCGAAGGACGCGACCCGCAGAAATTCGGCCTCGGCCTCAAGGAGCTTTGGCAGGTCGCGCCGGAAAAGCACCGCAAAGGATTGGTGCAGCATTCATTCGGCTGGCCGCTCGACGGACGCACCGGCGGCGGCTCGTTCATGTATCACTTCGACGACAATCTGGTGTCGGTCGGCTTCGTGCTGCACCTCAATTACACCAACCCATATTTGTCGCCGTTCGAGGAATTCCAGCGCTTCAAGACGCATAAACTCGTGCGCGACATCTTCGCCGGCGGCAAGCGGCTCGCCTATGGCGCGCGCGCGCTAACCGAAGGCGGCTACCAGTCGGTGCCCAAGCTCGTATTTCCCGGTGGCGCATTGGTCGGCTGCAGTGCCGGTTTCATGAATGTGCCGCGCATCAAGGGCAGCCACAACGCCATGCTGTCGGGCGTGTTTGCCGCCGAAGCCGCCGCCGCCGCGCTGAGCGGCGGGCGTGCGCATGACGAACTCGCCGATTACGACGCCTCCTGGCGTTCGTCGGCGATCGGCAAAGATCTTTGGAAAGTGCGCAACTCCAAGCCGTTGTGGTCGAAGCTCGGGACTTTCGTCGGCATCACGCTTGGCGGCATCGACATGTGGTGCAACACCTTGGGCTTCTCGTTCTTCGGCACGGTCAAGCATGGCAAGCCGGACAGCGCCACGCTCAAGCCGGCGTCGGAATACACGCCGATCGTCTATCCCAAGCCGGACGGCAAGCTCACCTTCGACCGGCTGTCATCGGTGTTTCTGTCGAACACCAATCACGAGGAAGACCAGCCGGTGCATCTGCGCGTCAAGGACCTGAGCCTGCAGAAGAGTTCGGAACACGACGTGTTCGCCGGACCTTCAGCGCGCTATTGCCCGGCCGGGGTCTATGAATGGGTGGAGGAGGGCGGGCAGCCCAAATTCGTCATCAACGCGCAGAACTGCGTCCACTGCAAAACCTGCGACATCAAGGACCCGAATCAAAACATCACCTGGGTTCCACCAGAGGGCGGCGGCGGACCGAATTACCCGAATATGTGATGACCGGCCGAGGTTCCGGCCACGATACTGCCACATCGGGGCTTTCAAGCTGGCAGCCAGGCGCCGCGGTTGTCGTTCTTGCGGGGGCGGCGCAAAAAGGCCATTCTCGGCCTAACCTCGGCGGTTCGCGTAAAACCCGCAGTCATCCGCCCCATTGGAGCACAAGCCCGTGACGTCTTCGAGCATCGCCCGGTGCATTCTAGGCACCGCGCTTGTTGTATTCCTGGTTGCGGCGCCGATTAGGCTTTCCGCCCAGGCGCCAACTACATTGGACCTTTCGGGGATGACCGCCTCGGGGAGCTATCTCGCTGCCCGCCATGCCGGCCAGCAACGCGAGGCCGCCGCGGCCGCCGCCTATTACAGTATCGCGCTCAGGCACGATCCGAAGAACGGCGAGTTGCTCGATCGCACCTTTCTGTCGTTGGTGGTCGGCGGCGATATCGAAGAATCCGTGAAATATGCCGAACGCATCGTGCAGGCCGACAAGAACGACCGCGTCGCCGAACTGGTGCTCGGCGTGCATGCGCTCAAGCACAAGCAATATGCCGCCGCGCGCCGCGATCTGGCGCAGTCGATCCGCGGTCCGATCACCGATCTGACGGCGACCTTGCTTTCGGCTTGGTCGATGGATGGGGCCAACGACGTCAAAGGCGCGGTTGCGGCGATCGACCGGCTGGCGGGGCCGGATTGGTATGCGATCTTTAAGGAACTGCATGCCGGCATGATCTACGACCTCGCCGGCAACAAAAAGGAAGCGGGAAAACGCTTCGAGCATGCCTACAAGCTCGATCCCACCGCGTTGCGGGTGGTGGAGGCTTACGGCAGCTGGCTGTCGCGCAACGCGTCGCGCAAGGAAGCGCTCGGCGTTTTCGAGGCTTTCGACAAGGCGCTGCCGCGCCATCCGCTGGTGGTCGAGGCGATGAACAAGCTCAAGGCCGGCGAGAAATTGCCGCCGCTGGTGACGACCGCGCAGGCTGGCGCCGCCGAAGCGCTTTACGGCCTTGGCGCCTCACTTGGCCGGCGTGGCGGCGAGGATCTCGGGCTGGTCTATCTGCAGCTGTCGCTCGCGCTCGAGCCCAACCATCCGCTGTCGCTGCTCTCGCTCGCCGACCTTTATGAATCGCTCAAGAAGCCGGAACTCGCGATCAAGGCCTATGAACGCATTCCGGCGAATTCGCCGCTGCATCGCAATGCCGCGATCCAGATGGCGACCAATCTCGATTCGCTCGACCGCGCTGATGAGGCGGAAAAGCACCTCGGCGCGCTGGTCAAAGATCATCCGGATGATCTCGAAGCGATCGTCGCGCTCGGCAATGTGCTGCGCGGGCACAAGAAATTCGCCGAATGCGCCGACGTCTATTCCAAGGCCGTCGCCCTGGTGCCGCATCCGGAGAAAGCCAACTGGGTGCTCTTCTATTTCCGCGGCATCTGCTACGAGCGCGCGCATCAGTGGCCGAAGGCGGAGGCCGATCTGAAGAAGGCGCTCGATCTGTTCCCCGAGCAGCCGCACGTGCTCAACTATCTCGGTTATTCCTGGATCGACCAGGGCGTGAACCTGGATCAGGGGATGGACATGATCAAGCGCGCCGTACAACAGCGTCCGGACGACGGCTACATCGTCAACTCGCTCGGCTGGGCCTATTTCCGTATCGGCAACTACGAGGAAGCGGTCAAGCACCTCGAACACGCGATCGAACTCAAGCCGGAAGATCCGACCATCAACGACCATCTTGGCGACGCCTATTGGCGCGTCGGACGTACGCTCGAAGCCAAATTCCAGTGGGCGCACGCGCGCGATCTCAAGCCCGATCCGGAAGATCTGCCGAAGATCGAAGCCAAGCTGAAAAACGGGCTGCCTGACGAGACCTCATCGCAAGCCAAGGCGATCAAGTCCGAGAAGAAAAGCGGCGACGGCGGCTAGCGTCTCGATGGCGGTCGTTGAAGCTTCTCTTGTCGACGCGGCGTTCGCCAAGATCAACCTGACTTTGCGCGTGCTCGGCCGCCGTGCCGACGGCTATCACGAACTCGAAAGCCTGGTGGTGTTCGCCGATGTCGGCGATGCGTTGCAGCTGCAGACGGGCGCCCCGCTCGCTCTGAAGATTGACGGTCCTTTCGCCGAGGCCTGCGGTGCGCCGGCCGACAACCTGGTGCTCAAGGCCGCCGCCGCGTTCTCCGCGCGTGTGGAAGGACTGAGGCTCGGCCGCTTCGTTCTCACCAAGAATTTGCCGGTCGCCTCCGGCATCGGCGGCGGCTCGGCCGACGCAGCGGCGGCATTGCGCCTGCTCGTCCACGGCAATCGCCAAATCTTCAGCCGCGTCGACTTTGCCGATTCCCGCCTTCAGGAAGCGGCGCTCGCCATTGGTGCCGACGTGCCCGTCTGTCTTGCCTCGCGCGCGCGCATCATGCGCGGCTTTGGCGAGAAACTGTTGGACCCGCTCGATCTGCCGCCATTGCCTGCGCTTCTGGTCAATCCGGGGGTGCTATTGTCGACGCGCGAGGTGTTCGGCAAGCTTGCTGGCAAATTCAGCAAAGCGTCGTCCACCGAAGTGCCGCGCGACTATGAGGCGCTCGTAGACTGGCTTGGTGCAAGCGGCAACGACCTCACCGAACCGGCCATCGCCTGCGTGCCCGCGATCGCCGACGTGCTGAGCGCTTTAGGCGCCTTGCCGGGCGTCCGGCTCGCGCGCATGTCCGGTTCTGGCCCGACCTGCTTTGCCCTGTTCGGCTCGGCCGCAGCGGCAAAAGCGGCGGGCCGCGCGTTG
Organism: uncultured Alphaproteobacteria bacterium; assembly: GCA_963821785.1. Lineage (GTDB taxonomy): Bacteria > Pseudomonadota > Alphaproteobacteria > Rhizobiales > Xanthobacteraceae > Pseudolabrys. Next base: position 387,482 of record CAWGFC010000004.1, read on the forward strand.
CAAGCCGCACACAAAGGCTGGTGGATTCAATCCACGACGCTGCGTTAAACCAAAATCGCCCTTGAATTCGCCGCCTTCGCGCGGAACCGTTGCGTGTCTGGCGGTTTACGGCTAGGCAGCGCGGGCAGGAGATGGACATGAAATCCAGGTTGATCGTGGTTGCCATAGCGGCTTTGGGCGTCATCGCCGCCGATCCGGCGCTGGCGCAAGTCAAGCACAAGCACACCGCCAAGTACCATCACGCCAAGACCCGCTGCGTCGATCAGAACGTGACTTTTTCCTGGGACTTCATCTGGGCGTTGCGGCCCGATCCGCAGCCGAACGGCTGCTCGCCGCCCGTTTACGATGTCGGCCATTTTGTCGGACAGGATCCCGACCCGAATATCCGCTTTCAATTGCGGCGCGATCCCGACCCCTATTATTGGCCGCGCTGAGTTTCCGTGCGAGCCGCTTAGTGCACGCGCGCGATGCAGAAGGCGACCGCTTCTTCCAGCGCCGTCTTGATCTCGGACGGCGGCACCAGCGCCAGCGCGTCGGTGGCGATGGCGCCGTAGTGGCGGGCGCGCCCGACCGTGTCCTCGATGGCGTGATGCTTGGCCATCAGCGCCATCGCGGTGTCGAGATCGCCGTCGCCGATTTTGCCCTGGCCGAGCGTGCGGTTCCAGAACGCGCGCTCGCTTTCGGTGCCGCGGCGGAATGACAGCACCACCGGCAAGGTGATCTTGCCCTCGCGGAAATCGTCGCCCACGTTCTTGCCGAGCTTGGCGGACTTGCCGCCGTAGTCGAGCGCATCGTCGATCAGTTGGAAGGCGATGCCGAGGTTGAGACCGAACGAGCGGCAGGCGGCAAGCTCGGTCTTATCCTTGACCGCCAGCGCCGGGCCCACCTCGCAGGCGGCGGCGAACAATTCCGCGGTCTTGGCGCGGATCACCGCCATGTACTCGTCCTCGTTGGTGGCGGTGTTCTTGGCGGCGCCGAGCTGCATCACTTCGCCTTCGGCGATCACCGCGGCGGCTGAGGACAGGATGTCGAGCGCATGCAGGTTGCCGACCTCGACCATCATCTTGAACGCCTGGCCGAGCAGGAAATCGCCCACCAGCACGCTCGCTTCGTTGCCCCACAGCATGCGGGCAGCGAGCTTGCCGCGGCGCATGTCGCTTTCGTCGACCACGTCGTCGTGCAGCAGCGTCGCGGTATGCATGAATTCAACCGCGGCGGCGAACTTGATATGGCCGTCGCCGGTGTAGCCGGCGAGCTTGGCCATAGCGAGCGTCAGCATCGGCCGCAGCCGCTTGCCGCCCGAGGAGATCAGGTGGTTGGCGACCTCCGGGATCATGGCGACATCCGAACCGGTGCGCGTCAGGATCGTCGTGTTGACGCGCTCCATGTCCGGTGCGACCAGTTCGGCGAGTTGTGTAAGCGAAGCGCCTTGCGGGCTTTCGAAGGGGACGATGACGGCCAAAATGGTTTCTCCGGGGTCTTGCGGCGGGCGAGCATAGAAACGCTGTGTTAACGGGGCAAGTGCGTTAAATTGCCCACTCACGGCAATGTAGCGCTGGGTAGGGGCAGGGGGGTACCAAATGGAGAAACAAATCTCGACGTCGGCGGTACGTAAATCCGGCGGCTTCGGCCAATATTCGGTCGCCGTGCTGGTGCCTTGCTACAATGAAGAGGTGGCAATCGCGAAAGTAATAAAGGAATTTCGCGCTGTAGTGCCGACCGCGACGATCTTCGTCTTCGATAACAATTCGACCGACAATACCGCCGCGGCGGCGCGCGCCGCCGGCGCCGAGGTCTATGAGGAGAAGCATCAGGGCAAAGGCTACGTGGTGCGGCGCATGTTCACTGACGTGGAGGCCGACATCTACGTGCTGGTGGACGGCGACGCTACCTACGACGCGCCGAGCGCCGCCGCGATGATCGAGCGGCTGCTCGATCATCGGCTCGACATGGTGGTGGCCAACCGCGTCGGCCACGATGAGGCCGCCTACCGCGCCGGCCACCGCACCGGAAACCGGCTGCTCACGTCGTTCGTCGCGACGGTGTTCGGCTCCACCTTCAACGACATGCTGTCGGGTTACCGGGTGTTCTCGCGCCGCTTCGTGAAGTCGTTTCCGGTGCTCTCGGGCGGCTTCGAGATCGAAACCGAGCTCACCATCCATGCGCTCGAACTGAGCATGGCGGTCGCCGAGATCGACACGCCCTATTACGCGCGGCCGAAAGGCTCAGCCTCCAAGCTCAACACCTGGAGCGACGGCTTCCGCATCTTGTTCACTATCTTCAAGCTGTATCGCGTGGAGCGGCCGCTGCCGTTCTTCGGCGCCATCGGCCTCGTGCTGGCGATCCTCTCCATCGTTTTCGCAATCCCGGTGGTGACGACCTATCTGGAAACCGGTCTGGTGCCGCGGCTGCCGACCGCGGTGTTGGCGACTGGGCTGATGATATTGGCCTCGTTATCCGTCGCCATCGGGTTGGTGCTCGATACCGTGACGCGCGGACGGCGGGAGATGAAGCTGCTCGCCTATCTCGCGCTGCGCGCGCCGGGCGAGGAACGCCGACGGCGCTGATCCGCCCGCCAGCCGGCTCTGTACATCGCAAAAAACTAATGTCAGAACGACGACTTGGCGGTGTTTGCACGAGGTCCAATGCGGTTTCTGTGTGTGGTGGGGACGCGGCCCGAGGCGATCAAACTGGCGCCAGTCATTCTGTGCCTCGCACGCTATTCTCAGGTGGTGACGATTTGCTCCGGCCAACACACGGCGCTGGCGGAGGAGCCACTCGCCTGGTTTGGGATAGAGCCGGACGATCGCATAGCGATCGATTCGGAATCGCGCACGCTAGCTGTTCTCACCGGCGCCATGTTTGCTCCGCTCGAGAAGATGATCGGCAAGCATAAGCCGGATGTGATTGTGGCGCAGGGCGACACCACGACTGTTTTGGTGACGGCGCTGACCGCGTTCTACCTTGGCATTCCGTTTGCACATGTCGAGGCCGGCCTGCGCACCGGCAATCTGAAGGCGCCGTTTCCCGAGGAGTTCAACCGCGTAGCGGCCGGCAGGCTTGCGAGCTGGCATTTTTCGCCGACGCAACGCGCGGTCGATAATTTGCGCCAAGAAGGTATCGACCCGGCGCGGATATTTCTCACCGGCAATACCGGCATCGATGCGCTGCGTTTGACGCTGGCGCGCGTCGACAAACCGCCCGCAGACGGCCGCCATCTGCGCCGCATTCTGTTGACCGCGCATCGCCGCGAAAATCAAGGCGAGCGCATGGAGGCGATCTGCCGCGCGGTGACGGCGATCGCGCGCGAATTCGAAGATGTCGAATTCATCATTCCAGTCCATCCCAATCCCGCGGCGGCGGCCAGTTTCGACACTCTTAAAAATCACGCGCGCGTGCACTTGTCGCCGCCGCTCCTCTATCCGCAACTTGTTGCGGAAATGGCGCGAGCGCATTTAATCTTGACCGATTCCGGCGGCATCCAGGAGGAGGCGCCTTTCATCCACAAGCCGGTTCTCGTGCTGCGCCACGTGACCGAGCGCCCGGAAGCGGTGGAGATGGGCGTGGCGAGGTTGGTCGGCGCCGATACATCGGCCTTGGTCGATGCTGTGCGAGGGCTCCTCACTGACAAGGCGGCTTACGCCAAAATGGCGAGCGGCGGCTCGCCTTACGGCGATGGCTACGCCGCGCAGCGTATCGCCGAAGGCTTCGGTCTGGTGAAGGGTTCGCCGTGCGTAGGCTGACAAGGATCTTTTTCGCGCCGTCATATGATCGGAGTTCGCCGCCATGACGGCTCCCGGCCACATATTCCTCGGCTTGCCTGCCTTTAACGAGGAACTCGCGCTGCCGAGATTGCTCACGCGCGTCGAGAGCCTGGCGCGCTCGTCGCAATCGGCAGTTACGGTCGTTGTCTACAACGACGGCAGCGCGGACCGGACCGCCGCCATCGCGGCGCAATGGCGCGCGCGCATGCCGCTGGTGCTGTTGGACTGTCCGCAAAATAGAGGCCTTGGCGTCGGACTTCGGTCCCTGATCGAATATGCCGTCGCCAATGGCAAGCCGAACGACGTCCTCGTCGTCATGGATTGCGACGACACGCACGATCCCACCCAAATTCCCGAAATGCTGACGGCGATGACGAAGGGAGCAGACGTTGTGATCGCGTCGCGCTATCAACGCGGGGCGACTGTGCGCGGCGTGCCGCCATTGCGTCGCCTGACGGCGCTGGGCGCGCTCACCTTGTTCAAATTGATTCATCCGGTCCGCAACGTTTGGGACTACACCTGCGGCTACCGCGCCTACCGCATTGGACTGTTGCAGGATGCAGCGAGGCGCTTTGGCGGCCGCTTGGTCGAGGAAACCGGCTTTGCCTGCATGGTCGAAATATTGCTCAAACTCAATGCCGAGGGTGCGCGTTGTGCGGAGGTCGGGCTGCATCTGCGCTACGATCTCAAACCGACCGCCAGCAAGATGGTCGTGAGCTCCAACCTGCGCCGGCTGCTGGCGTTACTTGTGCGCTGGCGCTGGCGCGGGTTCGATGCCGCTTGAGTGGTGATGGCACAATGCGCAAAGCGCTGACCTTATCCGTCAAAGTCGCGGTTTCGGGGCTGCTGCTGTATTTCACTCTCTCCGCCGTCAACATCGGCGCGGTCACGAGCCGTCTCAGTCATATCGACGCACAGTGGGCGCTGCTCGGACTATTTTTTCTTGTGGTCCAGTTGGCGACGCTGACGTGGCGCTGGCAATTGCTTGTCGCGCGTTGCGGCGCTGATCTTCCTTTTGCGCGCTTGTTTCGCCTGAGCATGATCGGGGTATTTTTTAATCAAACCCTTCCCTCGAGTGCGGGCGGCGATGCCGTGCGGATTTGGTTGCTCGGCAAACAGTCGACATGGCGGATCGCAGCCTATTCAGTGTTACTCGACCGCGTCATTGGCGTTGTCGCTCTGGCCATCTTGGTCGTTCTTTGTTTGCCTTGGACTCTTGGCCTCGTGCGCAGCCCGGTTGGACGCGCCGCACTGCTTTTGATCGGATGCGGGTGCATAGCAGCCGGAATCGTCTTCGTGGCTTTGTCTTGGCGACGACTGCAGTTTCTTCAGCGCTGGTCGCCGACACGGCACCTCGCCGCCGCAGCCAGCATAGCTCTGTCGATTCTTCGTTCGCCGTCGTCCCTTATCGCGGTTTTTGGCTCGTCGATCATCGTTCATTTGCTCACCGCGCTCGCGGCCTGGTGTGCCGCGCGCGCGGTCGGTGCAGACCTGCCGCTGCTTTATTCCTTGTATTTGGTGTCGCCGGTCGTCCTGCTGACCGTCATCCCAATCTCAATCGCCGGCTGGGGTGTTCGAGAAGGCGCAATGGTTGTCGCTTTCGGCTATGCGGGGCTGGCCCAAAGCGACGGATTGATTGTTTCGTTACTGTTCGGATTTGGATATTTAGTGCTTGGCATCGCGGGCGGCCTGGTTTGGGTGCTGACTAACAGCAGCCGCGAGGGCGTCTCACCCGCGCGCGTCGTGGACTAACGATTGCGTCGCCTGTTGGCCATGCGAATGCGATGTCGGGCGGCAATCTATTTCTCCAGTCGGAGCAGCCGCCATTCGTCGTCTCGCCCGAATCGCATCACCACATGGAGTTTATTGGACCGCGCCGCGATAAGGGTATCGGCCTGCCCAGGGTCGACCGCGATCCACGCGGGTCCGGCGACCGTCTTTAGTGCCGTCATATCCATGGTGACGATCGGCCCCGGCACCAGGACAAATTCATTCAAGCCCACGCTGCCGGTGCGAATGATAGGTGCCGGAGCGGCCGCGACCTGCGCGGTAATCCTTGCCGCATCGATTTGCGCCGAGCGGAATTGTCTTGGCATCAGCGGAGCTGCAATGGCGGAATAGATAAGGGCGTAAATAAGAAGGCCAAGCATTATCAAAAGCCCCGGAGCGACCGACAGCGGCCATCGTCTTGCGAGTGCGTCGTAGCCGAGCGCCCCGAATACGGACATCGGCAAGATCGAGGGAAAGAAGTAGCGCGTCGTTGATCCGTTGGGCCAGAACAGGACGACCACTGCTGCCACGCATGCGTAGCAGATCATGGCCTTGAGAAAGCCGGCAGGAAGCCGGTTCCTGACGCCAAATCTCCAAGCGACAAAGAACGCAATTGCAAACAGCGCGGCCGGCATTGTTTCGCTGATCAAATTGAGTATGCCGGCAATCGGATTGTCCAGGTGCGCGACCGGCGATAGGCGCATGAAGCCCGCCCACTGAGCTTCGTCGCCCGGCGAATACACATAGCCGTACCAGGCAGCCGTCGGGATGATGCAGATGATCCCGGCAAGGACAATTCCCGGAATTTGTTTCCAATCGCGCGTGATGAGAATGAACAAGCCAATTCCCAATGCGAAATAGCTGATCGGTTGCGGTCCCTTCATGAGGTCGGCAAGCGCCAAGACGCCGCTGATCGCCGCCCATCGACCCACGCTGATGCGGCCGCGGCCATAGCCGTCCCACCAAACGAAGAAGGCGACGAAAAGCAGGACGGCGAGCGGCATGTCGGCGGTTGGCATGACATACCCGCGGATGACGATCGGGCACGCCAAAAACAGCGCGACCCCGAGCAATGCGGCCGGAAGGCTGGCGGAGACGCGGCGCAGTACCGAGTAGATCAGCAGGCATCCGGCCAGCAGGAAGAGGATGATCGGAATACGGGCCGTAAACTGGTTCACGCTGCCAAAGGGCGCGCTCACCGCCGCGATGATCCACGATAGCAAGGTTGGGCGTTCGACGAAGCGGCTGTTGTACAAATGCGGTGTAATCCAATAGCCATCCTCAACCGCGCTCTTTGCTACCCCGAGGGCAACCCCTTCATCGGAATGAAAGCCGCGCCAAACGACCAATGGCGCGGTCAGAACTCCGCAAGTCACGACGATAACAGCGATTGGATTCCATCGTGTCGCGAAGCCATTCCATATTGCGACGAGCCGCTCGGCGACCTTCGATGTCGCAGCAAAAATAGGGGACGCACCAATGTCTTGGATTCTCATCGCGAGCACAGATTGCAAATTGGTTGATTGTAAGTTGGTTGAGCGGCGAGAAAGGACCTTACAATCGAATACGTGCGCGGGCAAACTTGGCTGCGATGAGGCTGATTTATAGCGCGTAGTGTTGTAAGGAATGGAAGAAACAGGGGCGGATTGCAATGCGTGAACTCATTCGCACCAATGACATGGTTCTGGTTTCGGCCGTGGTGGCGCTGCTCGACGGCGCCGGCATCCGGCACATGGTGCTCGACCAGAATATGAGCGTGCTGGAAGGTTCGCTCGGCGTCCTGCCGCGGCGGATTTTGGTGTCGGAAGGATACGAGTTGACGGCGCGGCAGATTTTGCAGGACGCCGGCCTCGGCAAGGAGCTGCGGCCCGATGACGACTGACGTCTTCGAAACCAGCGAAGACGCGGTGCTCGGCGGCCGCTTGCGGCTGCGCCAGCCGCTCACCGGCCATCGCGTCGGTCACGATGCGATCCTGCTCGCCGCCGGAACCGGCGGCCGCGCCGGCGAGCGTGCGGTCGATCTTGGCGCCGGCGTCGGCGCCGCGGGCCTGGCGCTGGCGGCGCGGGTGGCGGGATTGAAGGTCGCGCTGGCCGAGCTTGACCCGGCGCTGAGCGCGCTCGCCGCCGGCAATGCGCGTCTCAACAGGCTGGACGACCGGGTCGATGTGCTCGCGCTCGATGTCGAAGATACAGAAGCGCTCGCTGCGTCAGGCCTTAAGCCCAGCAGCGTCGACCGCGTGCTGATGAATCCGCCGTTCCACGACGCGACGCGGCAGAACCCGTCGCCCGATCCGCGGCGGCGTCTTGCGCATGCCGCGGCGCCCGGCCTGCTGCCGCGCTGGATCGCGAGTGCCGCCTGGCTGGTCAAGCCGCAGGGCGTGCTGACCTTGATCTGGCGCGCCGATGCGTTGGCTGACGTGCAGAGCGCGCTGGCGGGCGAGTTCGGCGGTATCGCCGTGCTGCCGGTTTATCCGCGCCCCGGTGCGCCGGCGATCCGCGTACTGGTGCGCGCGGTAAAATCGGGCAGAGGCGCGGCGGTGACCTTTCCTGGCCTCACCCTGAATGACCGGCTCGGCAAGCCGTCTGCGGCCGCCGAGGCCGTGCTGCGTGGCGCGGGAACTCTGGCTATTGCTGAATCCTGAACGCGGCCAGTATTGCCTAGGATTTACGCCGACCCGGCACGAATTCGCGCCATCGCCGGTTGATGATCTGGCGCCGCATGCGGGCCAAGCTGTCATCGCTCAGATGCGAAAGCGTAATAATGCTGCCGATAAGCAGGAACAAAATGGTGAGCTTGGGATCCATCGACCCGCCTCTTTCAAAAACCGCCCCGATTGGACGCACCTATCGCACTGCAAAAACCATTCCAACATGAGATGTGGTTCTATTTCAGGCATTTCTGTGCCGATAACGGAAAATATATTGCGACGCACTAAAAGTTGATCCGACGGCTATGCGCCGCCGCAGGCTTTGACTTGGGTTCCGATGATGCCTAACTGCGCGGTATGGCGCCTGCCGCGACCAAACCTATGCCGAACATCCTCAAAAGCACGCTTGCGCTGCTGACCAAGCTGATGCCGGCCCGCTTTCGACCCGATATCCCGGTGGTGCCGGTGGTGCGGCTTTCCGGCGTGATCGGCGTGAACTCGCCGTTGCGCCCCGGGCTGATGCTATCTTCGATCGCCCGCTCGCTGGAACGCGCGTTTTCTGTCCGCAATGCGCGCGCGGTGGCGCTGATCGTCAATTCGCCGGGCGGTTCTCCGGCGCAGTCGCACCTGATCTTCCGCCGCATCCGCCAATGGGCCGAGGAAAAGAAGCTGCCGGTCATCGCCTTTGTCGAGGACGTCGGCGCGTCGGGCGGCTACATGCTGGCCTGCGCCGCCGACGAGATCATCTGCGACCCGTTCTCCATCGTCGGCTCGATTGGCGTGGTCGGCGGCTCGTTCGGCTTCCCCAAGCTGATGGAGAAGCTCGGCGTCGAGCGAAGGCTCTACACCGCCGGCGAGCGCAAGGTGATGCTCGACCCGTTTTTGCCTGAGAAGCCGGAAGACGTGAAACGCATCAAGGCGATCCAGAAAGACATTCACCAGAATTTCATCGCTCTGGTCGAAGAACGCCGCGGAAGCAGGTTGAAGGGCGAGAAGAAGACGTTGTTCTCCGGCGAATTCTGGACGGCCGAGAAGGCGATCGAACTAGGCCTCGCCGACAGCACGGGCGATTTGCGCTTGGTTTTGCGCGAACGCTACGGCGAAAAAGTGCGCACGCCCTTGATTTCCGCTGAACGCGGATTTTTTGGCCGCAAGATTCCGGGTTTGGGCTCGCTCGACGCGCTGGCGCCCAGAGGCGGCCTCGCCGCCGATCTCATCTCGGCGCTGGAAGAGCGCGCACTGTGGGGCTGCTACGGGCTGTAGAACTACTGCACCGGCTTGTTGCCGAACAGCTTGGCGATCTCCGCGACCTTCGCTTTCTGTTGTTCGATTGACGCCGCGAACTCGGCGGCATCGCCAGGACTGACAATTTGCGCCGTGGCGGAAAGCTTGGCGACCACGCCCGGATCCTTCGCCACGGTGCGGACGTCGGCGGCGATCTTGGCGCGCACCGCGTCGCTGATGCCAGGTGGCCCGAACAAGCCGACCAGTCCGTCGAAGTCGAGCGACGGATAACCGGCCTCGACCGCGGTCGGAACATCGGCGAGCACAGGAGCGCGCTGGTGGTTGGTGACCGCGAGCACCTTCACCTTGCCGGCCAGCACCTGCGGCCGCACAATGGCGTAGGCCGGCATGTAGACCTGGATGCGCCCTTCCGCGAGGTCGTTCACCGCCGACACCGGGTTCTTGTAGGGCACCTTCGCCATCTTCAGCCCAACCGCATGCAGAAAGCCGGCAAAGACGAAATCGGTGGAGCCCGTTGCCGTCGTCCAATTCAATTGGCCCGGCTTGGCGCGCGCCAGCGTCTCCAACTCTTTCAGCGAATTGATGTTCAGCGAGGTCGGTACGCTGACCGCGATCACGGTGTTCGACAAGCGCGCGACCGGCACGAGATCCTTGGGATCGTACGGCAGCTTGTCGTAGAAATAGGGATGCGCGGTGAAGGAGGAGACCGGCGTCATCAGCAGCACGTGATCGTCATGCGCGGCGAGGAACGCGGTGATCGCCACCATGCCGTCGCCGCCCGGGCGGTTCTCCACCACGACCGGCTGACCCCACAGCGCCGAGAGCTTGTCGGCGAAAAGCCGCGCGCCGATATCGACGCCACTCCCGGGTCCGAGCGTCACGATGAAGCGGACCGGCCGGTTCGGCCACGTTTCGGCAACGCAGGTCCCCCGCAAAATCGGCAATAGCACCAGCGCCGCGCCGATAAACGCCGCCAATACCCATTTGATAGTCGCGCGAGTCCGCATCGTTTCCTCCACCTGTCAGCCGGCCATTCGTCAGCGATGGCCGTTTCGGTCTTTCAGAAAACCCCGCGCCACCATAACTCATCCGTAATGTGGAAGCGCACGCGAAGCCCCGAAAATGCCTTGTTCCCGACAGAGCCTTTTCGATCTGGATACCTGTTCGGAGATGCCGATGCCCCCGATTTTGCTGTCGCCGCTGCTGAAATGGTCGCTTGCCGCGCTGGGCGGGGCGATGGTCATCCATTGGGCGGTGAAGGAAGCGCGCCGGATCAACGAGGAGCTTGATCTGGCCAAACGCGCGAAAGTGCGTATTTCCGACAAAGAAAACCGGCCGACTTTGCGGCTGGATCCGACGACCGGCGAATATCGCCTCTAGCCGATCCAGGGTTTTGCGGGCCTCAAGCCGTCGACGATCAACGGGCGGTGCTCGGGTTGCCGGTAAAGAGGGCGGCCAGGAACATAATGCTGAAGGCCAGCCCAACCAGTTGAAAAGTAATCATTGGATATCCCCGTCGCGCCCTGTTGGTTACGTTTATAAGTCGCGCCGATTTCGGTTCCGGTTCAAAATCCTGTAGAAATTTATCGATTGCCTCCCGTTCGCGGCCGCTAAGGCATAACCAATTGAATACGCTAGAAAATAAGTATCAACCCTATGGCTGAAGCGAATCTTGCCGCCCGTGACCGAGAGGCCTCAGACAACCTGGACCCGTCGCGGTCGTTCCAGGGGCTCATTCTCGCGCTGCAGCAGTATTGGGCCGCCTGGGGCTGCGTCATCCTGCAGCCCTACGACATGGAGGTCGGGGCGGGCACCTTCCACCCGGCGACCACACTGCGGGCGCTGGGGCCGAAGCCCTGGAACGCCGCTTATGTGCAGCCCTCGCGCCGGCCCAAGGACGGCCGCTACGGCGAGAATCCGAACCGGCTGCAGCACTACTACCAATTCCAGGTGATCCTGAAGCCGTCGCCGCCCGACATCCAGGATCTCTATCTCAACTCGCTGAAGGTGATCGGCATCGATCCCAAGATCCATGACATCCGCTTCGTCGAGGATGACTGGGAAAGCCCGACGCTCGGCGCCTGGGGGCTGGGCTGGGAATGCTGGTGCGACGGCATGGAGGTGTCGCAGTTCACTTATTTCCAGCAGGTCGCCGGCAAAGAATGCGAAGTTGTCTCCGGCGAGCTCACGTACGGGCTCGAGCGGCTCGCCATGTATGTGCAGGGCGTCGACCGTGTGTTCGATCTCAACTTCAATGGCCGCAGCGACGCCAAGAAAGTGTCCTACGGCGACGTGTTCCTGCAGGCCGAGCGGGAATATTCGCGGCACAATTTCGAATTCGCCGATACCGCGATGCTGTTCGAGCAGTTCAAGATGGCGGAGGCGGCCTGCCAAAAATACATTGCCGCCGGCTGGAGCGCCGACCGCAAGCATCATGCGATGGCGCTGCCGGCCTACGACCAGTGCATCAAGGCGTCGCACGTGTTCAATCTGCTCGACGCGCGTGGCGTCATCTCGGTGACAGAACGGCAGAGCTATATCCTGCGGGTGCGCGAACTGGCCAAAGCCTGCGGCGAGGCCTGGCTCGCGACCGAAGGGGGAGGGGCGGCCTGACGCCCGAGCGAAGTCACGTGCCGGCGCACGCTCCCCTCTCAACCGCTGGCGGGGCAGGGGATGAACACCCCTCTGCCGCGCCTCTCCGAGCCGCTATAGTTGAACCAATTCGAATTGGGAGACGACCAACAGCCATGCAGGTCTGGATTCTCATCGTCGTCGCGGCGGCGGTGCTCTTCGTCATCGTCATCTTCAATCGTCTGGTGCGCACGCGCCAGATGGCGAACGAGGCGTGGAGCGGCATTGACGTGCAGCTCAAGCGGCGCTCGGATCTCGTTCCCAATCTTGTCGAAGCCGTCAAAGGCTATGCCGCGCACGAGCGTGGCGTGCTCGACGAGGTCACGCAACTGCGCGGCGCCGCGCGCGCGGTGCCCGAAGGCGACGTCGCCGCTCGCGCGCAGGCGGAAGGCGCGCTGTCGGCGGCACTCGGCCGTTTGTTTGCACTCTCCGAGAATTATCCGGACCTCAAGGCCAGCACCAATTTTCTCGGGCTACAGCAGCAGCTTAGCGATCTCGAGAATGAGTTGCAGATGGCGCGGCGCTATTACAACGGCACGGTGCGCAATCTGAACGTGCTGGTGCAGTCCTTCCCGAGCAATCTGATCGCTGGAATGACCGGATTTTCCGGGCGCGACTTCTTCGAATTGGACGACGCCAGCGAGCGCAACGCGCCGCAAGTAAATCTGGCGCCGCAATGAAGGCGCCCTGGCGCGTCGCCGTCTTGCTCGCGGCGCTTCTTGGCGCCGGGCAGGCGATGGCCGCCGAAGTTATCCGTTCGTTCGATGCGAAGGTCAGTGTCGCCAAGGACGGCGAGCTCAGCGTCACCGAGACGATGCAGGTGCGTGCGGAAGGCTACGCGATGCGGCACGGAATTTATCGCGACTTCCCGCTGCTGTTCCGAGACGCGGGCGGTCGCATGCGCGAAGTGACCTTCAATTTGATCGGGGTCTATCGCGACGGCAACCCCGAGCCCTATCACACCGAGCGCACGCACGGCGTTATCCGCATCTACGCCGGCGACAAGTACATGCTGATCCGGCCCGGCGAGCACACTTATGTGTTCGAGTATCGCACCGGGCGGCAGATCCGCTGGTTCGATGGCAAGCCCGAGCTCAACTGGAACGTGACCGGCAACTTCTGGCGTTTCCCGATCGAACAGGCGACCTGCCGCCTCCAGCTTGTCGACGGTGCCAAACCGCTGCGCTGGACCGCTTTCACCGGCCGGCTCGGCGCCCGCGGCGGCGATTGGCAGGGCGACATCGGCGCGCTCGGCACGCTCGCCGTCTCGACTACGCGGCGGCTCGCGCCCGGCGAAGGCTTGACGGTGGTCGCCGAGCTTCCCGCGACCGCGGTCGATCCGCCGGGCGCCGACACGCTGCTGTGGTACGAGATCCTCGACAACCGCCAATGGATCATCGGCGGCTTCGGTTTCCTGGTCGTGGTCATCTACTATGTCGCGGCCTGGAGCGCGGTCGGCCGCGACCCCAAGCGCGGCACCATTATCCCGCTGTTTCATCCGCCGCAGGGCATTTCGCCGGCGCTCGCCAACTACATCCATAATTGGGGCCTCACGCGTGAGAAATGGCGCGCCTTCACCGCGGCGGCGCTGTCGCTCGCGGTGAAAGGCCTGATCCGGCTCAACTACAGCGGCAGCGCGTTGACCTTGACGACGACGCAAAACGACCCGCAGGGCCGCGTGCCGCTCTCGTCCGAAGAGCGCGCGATTGTCACAAAGTTGAACGCGAGCGGCAGCAGTCTGCTCATCGACCGCTCGCACGGCACCACGGTGGCCGATCTCGGAAGCAAGTTCACCAGCGCCGTCGAGTTGGAGAACCGCAACCGCTTCTTCCGCCGCAATCTTGGCTACGTGGTTCTCGGTTTCATCATCACCATCGCCGTCGTCGCCTGGGAGATCATGTTTGGCGGCTTGCAGGAACGAGACATTTCCATTCTCGCCGTGCTCGGCTTTGCCGGCTTTTTCATCGGCATGTTCATGGTGCCCGCCATTCAGGCTATGCACAGCGGCAGCGCGAAATTCAACGTCGTCGTCTGGATCGCGGTTGCCCTGGTTTTTGTGTCGGTTTTCGTCAACGGCCTGCACGCGGCGCTTAGCGGTCTCTCGAGCCAAGGCTGGCCGGCGCTGCGCGACTTCATGACGGACGATCCTTTTCCTTTCGTGCTGGTGACGGCTTTTACGGCGGTGAATGGATTGTTCCTCTATCTGATGCGGGCGCCGACAGCGCTCGGCCGGCCGGTCATGGACCAACTCGACGGCTTTAAGCTTTATCTGGAAACCGCGGAGAAGGACCGGCTCAACCTGAACGCGCCGGAGATCACCGCCGATCGCTTCGAGGCGCTGTTGCCCTATGCGGTCGCGCTCGATGTGGAGAAGCCCTGGGCGGACGCCTTCGGGGCCGCGCTGCGCCGCGCGCACCCCGAGGACGCCGATCCGATGCGGCACTATCAGCCGGGCTGGAGCAGCGGTGGCGCCTGGTCGGGCGGCAACTTCGGCGGCGCGGTCGCCTCGACCGTCGGCGGCATGTCAAGCGCGCTGGCGAGCGCAGTGCCTGTGTCCTCCGGCTCCTCGGGCTTCGGCGGCGGAGGCGGCTCGGGCGGTGGCGGCGGTGGCGGCGGTGGCGGAGGCTGGTAGGCGCAGACGGCGAGGGTGACATCCATGAGCCGCCTTGCTAGGCAGACCCCGCGACGCTGACGTTGTCACACTCTGGCCGCCATGCCCGACCTTCTGCTCGAATTCCTGTCCGAGGAGATCCCCGCGCGCATGCAGGCGCGCGCCGCCGACGATTTGAAAAAGATGGTCACCGACCGGCTGGTGGCGGCGGGTCTCGTCTATGAGGGCGCCAAGGCCTTCGCCACACCGCGCCGCCTCGCGCTATCGGTGCACGGCGTGCCGGTGCGCCAGCCGGACATCAAGGAAGAAAAGAAAGGCCCGCGCGTCGGTGCGCCGGAGAACGCCATCGCCGGCTTCCTCAAAGCCGCCGGTTTGACGTCGATCGATCAAGCCAAAGTGCAGCCCGACAAGAAGGGCGACTTCTACGTCGCCACCATCGAGAAGGCGGGCAAGCCGACGCTCGACGTGCTGGCCGAGATGATTCCCGAGGTGGTGCGCGCGTTCCCCTGGTCGAAGTCGATGCGCTGGGGCTCGCCAAAGCGGGGCGACGGTCAGTGGGTAAACACAAAGGGCGAGCAGGTCAGTTTTGCGAACGATGCAGGCGGAAAAATAAATTTTCAGTCTGATGATTGGATTAGGTGGGTACGCCCACTGCATTCAATCATCGCAACCTTTGGCCCAGAAACCGAAGAACCGGAGATCGTTAGCTTCGAGGTCGGCGGGATCAAATCCGGCGATGAGACGCGCGGCCATCGCTTCATGGCCCCCGGCACGTTCAAGGTGCGCCGTTTCGATGACTACCAAGCCAAGCTCGAGGCCGCCAAGGTCGTGCTCGATCCGGCGCGGCGGGCGGAAATGATTCTGACCGATGCGAAGAACCTGGCCTTCGCGCAGGGTCTCGAACTGGTCGAGGACGGCGGCCTGCTCGCCGAGGTCGCCGGGCTGGTCGAATGGCCGGTGACATTGATGGGCGCGTTCGACGCCGCATTCCTCACGATCCCAGAAGAGGTGATCCGCGCCACCATCCGCAACAACCAAAAATGCTTCGTGCTGCGCGACGCCGCCACGGCCAAGCTCACCAACAAGTTCATCCTGGTCGCCAACGAGGAAGCCAGTGACGGCGGCAAGACGATCGTCGCCGGCAACGAGCGGGTCATCCGTGCACGCTTGAGCGACGCCAAGTTCTTCTACGACACCGACCTGAAGACGCGTCTTGAGGATCGGCTGCCGAAATTCGAGCACATCGTGTTCCACGAGAAGCTCGGTTCCCAGGCCGAACGCATCGCGCGCATCGTCGCGCTCGCCGGTGAATTGGCGCCGATCGTCGGTGCCGATGCCGATCTGGCCGTGCGCGCCGCGCAATTGTGCAAGGCCGATTTGCTCACCGACGTGGTCGGCGAATTTCCCGAGCTGCAAGGCCTGATGGGCCGCTACTACGCCGAGGCACAGGGCGAGGAAGAGACGGTCGCGCATGCCATCGAGGATCACTACCGGCCGAAGGGGCCGGATGATCTCGTCCCCGCCGATCCGGTGGCAATTGCGGTCGCGCTCGCCGACAAGATCGACACGCTGGTCGGCTTCTGGGAAATCGACGAAAAACCGACCGGCAGCAAAGACCCTTACGCTTTACGGCGCGCGGCGCTCGGCGTCATCCGCATTGTGATCGAAAACGAATTGCGGCTGCCGCTGCGCACGCAGCTATGGCGGCACTTTGGGGTGGTTCGCCGCGACGAACAATTGGCGGAAGCCATCGCGCTCCTGCACCCACTGCACGAGCAAATCTTGAATCTAAGCGAGGCTGATATCGAACTGGCTGTGAAGCTCGAAGTCCTGGTATCGGAGAAGGCCAAGCAGTTGGCCGGCCCTGTGTTGTTGCAGGCCCATTCCTACCTCAAACAGACGCTCGATTTGCTCGCCTTCTTCGCCGACCGCCTCAAGGTGACATTGCGCGAAGACGGGGCACGGCACGATTTAGTTGACGCCGTGTTCGCGCTCGATGGCCAGGATGATCTGCTCATGATCGTGCGCCGCGTCGACGCGCTCGGCGAATTCCTCGACAGCGACGATGGCAAGAACCTGCTCGCCGGCGTCAAGCGCGCCTCCAACATCCTGCGCATCGAGGAGAAGAAGGACAACAAGAGGTACGCCGGCGCACCCGACGCCAAGTTGCTCAAGGAGCCGGAAGAAAAATCGCTGGCCGAAGCCATCAATATTGCCAAGAAAGACGCCTCGGCCACGGTCGCGAGCGAGAACTTCGCCGCCGCCATGACAGCCATGGCGAAATTGCGCCCAAAGGTCGATGCTTTCTTCGACAAGGTCACCGTCAACGTCGACGACAAGTCATTGCGCGAAAACCGCCTCAAGCTGCTCAACGAAATCCGGGAAGCGACCCGTGCGGTGGCGGATTTTTCCAGAATCGAAGGCTGAATTCTCTACACCTCTACCCGCAAGAGTGGGGCGAGGGAAAGAAATATGGAACTCTCCGCCTCCTCCACCGTTGCATCACTGCATTCAACTCCAAGGGCAAACATTATGGTCATCGGCATCGCTCATCTGCAGCCCATCGTCGCGCTGATTGCGGGCATCGCGATCCTGATCGTGCCGCGCCTGCTTAATTTCATCGTTGCCGCCTACCTGATCGTAGTCGGGGTCCTTGGGCTTGGACTTATCCATTAGGCTGAAATGCGGGCTTGCGCCGACGGCGCTGGCGGTGCTTTTAAGGGCCGTCAGCCCTCCATTATTTTATTGAGCCATGGCCAAACGAAAATCCTTGCGCGCGAGCGCTAAAACCAAAAAACCCACACGAAGGGCTGCCAAAGCCAAGCCCACGGCCCGGGCGGCACCTGCCAAAGCCAAGTGGGTCTACGATTTCGGCGGCGGCCGCGCCGAGGGCAAACCCAACATGCGCAATCTGCTGGGCGGCAAGGGCGCAGGGCTAGCCGAAATGGCCAATCTTGGCCTGCCGGTACCGCCTGGTTTCACCATCACGACCGAGGTCTGCACTTACTACTACGCCAACAAGCAGCAATACCCGAGAGAGCTTCGCGCCCAGGTCGAGAAGGCGCTGGCTCAGGTTGGCCGCGTCACCGGCAAGATTTTTGGCGACAAGAGTAACCCGCTACTGGTCTCGGTGCGCTCCGGCGCCCGCGCTTCCATGCCGGGCATGATGGACACCGTGCTCAATCTCGGCCTCAACGACGAGACGGTGGAGGCGCTGGCGAAGAAATCCGGCGACCGCCGTTTCGCCTATGACAGCTACCGGCGCTTCATCACCATGTATTCCGACGTCGTGCTCGGCGTCGGCCACGAGCATTTCGAGGAACTACTCGACCACCATAAGGAAAAGCAGGGCTATTCGCTCGACACCGACCTCACCGCCGACGACTGGGCCGAACTCGTCGAGCGCTACAAGAAGCGTTTGCAGCAGGAACGCGGCGAACCGTTCCCGCAGGACCCGCACGCGCAGCTATGGGGCGCAATAAGTGCGGTATTCGGCTCCTGGATGAACCAGCGCGCCAACACCTACCGCCGCCTGCACAACATCCCGGAAAACTGGGGCACCGCGGTCAACGTGCAGGCTATGGTGTTCGGCAACATGGGCGAAACCTCGGCGACCGGCGTCGCCTTCACCCGCAATCCGTCCACCGGCGAGAAGAAACTCTACGGCGAGTTCCTCATCAATGCGCAAGGCGAGGATGTGGTCGCCGGCATCCGCACGCCGCAGGAAATCAGCGAGGCTGCGCGCCTCGAGGCCGGTTCCGACAAGCCGTCGATGGAGAACACGCTGCCCAAGGCCTATGCCGAGCTTAAGCGCATCTACAACACACTGGAGCGCCACTACCGCGACATGCAGGACCTCGAATTCACGGTCGAGCAGGGCAAGCTGTGGATGCTGCAGACCCGCAACGGCAAGCGCACCGCCAAGGCCGCGCTGCGCATCGCGGTCGAACTCGCCAACGAGGGCTTGATCTCCAAGAACGAAGCGGTGCTGCGCGTCGATCCGCTGGCGCTCGATCAACTCCTGCATCCGACCATCGACCCGCGCGCGCATCGCCGCGTCATCGCCACCGGCCTGCCGGCGTCGCCCGGTGCTGCCTCCGGCGAAATCGTGTTCTCGCCTGACGAGGCGGCGCAACTCAAAGCCGACGGCAAGAAGGTGATCCTGGTGCGGGTGGAAACTTCGCCGGAAGACATCCACGGCATGCACGCGGCCGAAGGCATCCTCACCACCCGCGGCGGCATGACCTCGCATGCGGCGGTGGTGGCGCGCGGCATGGGCAAGCCCTGCGTCTCCGGCGCGGGTTCGCTGCGCGTCGATTATGCCTCCGGCACCATGACGGCCAGTGGGCAGACCTTCAAGAAAGGCGACTTCATCACCGTCGACGGCTCGACCGGGCAGGTGCTGGCCGGCAAGGTCGACATGATCGAACCTCAGCTGTCCGGCGAATTCTCGACGCTGATCGGCTGGGCCGACAAAGTGCGCAAGCTCGGCGTGCGCGCCAATGCCGACACGCCGGCCGACGCCAAGGCCGCCGTGCGCTTCGGCGCCGAGGGCATCGGGCTGTGCCGCACCGAGCACATGTTCTTCGACGAAGACCGCATCCAGGCGGTGCGCGAGATGATTCTCGCCGACGACGAGAAGTCGCGCCGCGCCACGCTCGCCAAGCTCTTGCCGATGCAGCGCGCCGATTTCGTCGAACTGTTCGAGATCATGGGCAGCCGGCCGGTGACCATCCGGCTGCTCGACCCGCCGCTGCACGAGTTCCTGCCGCACGGCGAGGAGGAGATCGCAGAAGTGGCGGCCGCCATGGGCGCCGATCCGAAGAAGCTCGCCGACCGTGCTAGGGAGCTTTCTGAATTCAACCCGATGCTGGGCTTCCGCGGCTGCCGTATCGCCATCGCCTATCCGGAGGTCGCCGAGATGCAGGCGCGCGCCATTTTCGAGGCGGCGGTCGAAGTCGCCAAGCGGACGGGCAAGCCGGTCGTGCCCGAAGTCATGGTGCCGTTGATCGCGACCAAGATGGAACTCGATCTGGTCAAGGCGCGCATTGACGCCATGGCTAAGGCGGTGGCGAAGGAAACCGGCGCCAAACTCGACTACCAGGTTGGCACCATGATCGAGTTGCCGCGCGCCGCGCTGCTCGCCGGCGAAATCGCGGAAACCGCCGAATTCTTCTCGTTCGGCACCAACGATCTTACGCAAACCACGTTCGGCATTTCGCGCGACGATGCGGCGAGCTTCCTCGGCATCTACACCGCGCGCGGCATCTTGCCTGGCGACCCGTTCGTGTCGATTGACCAACAGGGCGTCGGCGAGTTGGTGAAGATCGGCGTCGAGCGCGGACGGAAAGTGCGGCCCAAGCTCAAGGTCGGCATTTGCGGCGAGCATGGCGGCGATCCGGCCTCGGTCGCCTTCTGCCATGAGGTCAAGCTCGACTACGTGTCGTGCTCGCCGTTCCGTGTGCCGATTGCGCGGCTTGCGGCCGCGCAGGCGGCATTGGGCAAGGACGTCGCGAGCCAGGCGTAAACTTCGTCGTCTCGGAACAGGGGAATGCGCTACCCCGCCACCGCGTGATGCACGCTGCGTGTGCGTCATGGTTAACCGTTGTTACCCACGACCAAGCCTGCAAGACCGCGCTGAAGCGGTGCACGCACTGTCGCGCGGCGGCCGGTTAACGCGTTCGCAAGGTTAATCAGTCCATAAAAAGATCGGTCGCATTGTCGATATCCCGGCCGCGTGCGCCGGCAAAAAGATTGCGTTGCGTCCCGTGAGTAGGGTCATGGCGGTTTTGCGTAAACGGCGGCGGGCCTCGATCGGATTGGGCGCAATGGTCTTCGCGCTCATGCCCAGCACCATTGGTTTCCAGGATCTCGGCGCGCTGCTGGTGCGCCAGCCGGGCGTCGCCGCGCGCGCCTATCAGCACCTTATTGCCTCGCCGTTCGGCACGATCGACACCGCCACCTTGAGTCTGCCGAACCCGGTCGGCACCGGCATCCCGCATCCGCCGCTTTACGCGCTGGCGAATTTCGATCCGACCAACATTGTCGCCTCGATCGCCGCGCAGTTTCTCGGCGACCCGAACGCGCCGCTGCAATTTCCAAAGGTCAATCGTAAAGACAAGCGCGATTCGCTCCTGGCCCGATCGCGCGCGCCGCTGCCGCCTTTGCCGCCGCTCCTGGCCGTCGAGCCGGTGCCGCAGGCGCAGGCCGACGCGCCGCTCAAGAGCGATGAAACCGGCCGTTTCGACCCTTACGCCGACTACCAATTCGCCGCTGCTGCCGACGAGCAGTTGACGCCGCCCGATGCGCTGGCATCTCCGGCCGACCGCAAGGACAGCACGCGCGTGTTTTTCGGCGCCCGCCCGCTTGCGCCGGGGCAGGAGCAGATCGCGCCATGGGCAAGTGGCGAAGCGCCGATGACGATGGCGTCGGTCGATCCGGACATTAAGCAATCTGCACTCGCGTCGCGGCCGGGCGGCGTCGACAAAGCCGGCGAGAGCATCGCCCGCAAGGGCGAAGTCACCGGCGTCGATCAGCGTCCGAAATCGCCCGCCGAGCGGCTCGCGCTTTCCGGTCCTGCGCGCGCCAAGGCCGAGAAATGTCTCGCCAACGCGGTCTATTTCGAATCGCGCGACGAGCCGGTGCGCGCGCAGATCGCGGTGGCCCAGGTGGTGATGAACCGGGTGTTCTCGCCGTTTTATCCCAACGACGTCTGCGGCGTGGTCTACCAGAACGCCAACCGCCATCTCGCCTGCCAGTTCACCTTTGCCTGCGACGGCGTTCCCGACGTGGTCACCGAGCCGGCCGCATGGGCGCGCGCGACGCACATCGCGCGCGATATGCTCGATGGCAAGCTGTGGATGCCGGACGTTGCCAAGTCAACTCACTATCACGACTATTGGGCGCACCCGAACTGGGTCGGCGAGATGAAACGGATGGACCAGCTGGGCGGGCTGATCTTCTACCGTCCGCGCGCCTGGGGTGACGGCTCCAGCGAGCCGATCTGGGGCGACGCCAAGACGACGGCCGAAGAAGTCAAGAAAATGTAGGCGAAATCCGCCGCGCGCGAGCCATGCGCGGGGCAAATGGCTTTGATCACGATAATTCGTTTTGGTCCGGCCAACGGAACCACTATGTTCCGCGTCCGCCCGGACGGAGCGCGATTGGGCGCGGAGACAAACGGCAATGTCATTGCAAGGGGCGACAGAAAAAGCGGCGGGTGGCGTTGGCTGGCGCACGCCGATCGTCGTGGTCGTCAGCGGTTGTCTGATTGCCATGGTCGCTTTCGGGCCGCGCTCCTCGCTCGGCTTCTTCCTCACGCCGCTGTCGCAAGAGCACCACTGGGGCCGCGACGTATTCTCAGTGGCGCTGGCGATTCAGAACTTGTTGTGGGGCATCGGGCAGCCTTTTGCCGGCGGCATTGCCGACCGGTTCGGTGCCAACCGCGTCATGATGGTCGGTGCCGCCCTGTATGCGCTCGGGCTGGCGCTGATGGTGCATGCGACGACACCCGGCACGCTCGATCTGACCGCCGGCGTGATGATCGGCCTTGGACTGTCCGGTTGCTCGTTCAATCTTGTGATCGGCGCCTTCGGCAAGCTGCTGCCGGCAAGCTGGCGTTCGCTCGCCTTCGGCGCCGGCACCGCCGCCGGCTCGTTCGGGCAATTCCTGTATTCGCCGATCGGCGTGGCGCTGATGGACAAGTTCGGCTGGCAGACCGCACTGACGATCTTCGCCGGTGTGACGATGCTCATTTTGCCGTTGGCGATTGCGCTGGCAACCCCGCGCGGTAACGCCGCATCGGCGGCGGTCGCCATGCCGCCGCAGTCATTTCGCCAGGCCATGGCCGAAGCGTTCGGCCATCGCAGTTATGTGCTGTTGGTTCTGGGCTTCTTCACCTGTGGTTTCCAGCTCGCCTTCGTGACCGTGCATTTGCCGTCCTATCTGATCGATCGTGGGCTTTCCGCCCAGATCGGCGGCTGGACGCTCGCCACCATCGGCCTGTTCAACATCGTCGGCTCGTTGGCGTCCGGCTATCTCGGCAACCGCATGCCGAAGCGCTACCTCCTGTCGATCATCTATTTCGCCCGCGCGCTCTCGATCGCCGTATTCATTTCGTTGCCGGCGAGCCCGGTGACGACGATTATCTTCGGCGCCGTCACCGGCCTGCTCTGGCTGTCGACGGTGCCGCCGACGTCGTCGCTGGTGGCGATCATGTTTGGCACGCGCTGGCTAGCTATGCTGTTCGGCTTCGCCTTTTTCAGCCATCAGGTTGGCGGTTTTCTCGGCGTGTTGCTGGGCGGCTACGTGTTCGACAATTACGGTTCCTACAATCCGGTGTGGTGGCTGTCGGTGTTTTTCGGCGCGATGTCGGCGATCATCAACCTGCCGATCGTCGAACAGCCGGTCGGCCGGCTCGAACCCGCGGCGGTCTGAGCGACTTGCGCCCGGACGCCGGCGCTGCGAAAACCCGCCTCGGCTGGGTACAAGCAGCGAGGTGGGCGTGGCGACATTCAAGGCGATCGTGATCGAGAAGGCGGAGAGCGGCACCAAGGCCGCGCTCACCGATTTCGACGAAGCCAATCTGATGGACGGCGACGTCACCGTCCGCGTCGAATACTCGACGGTCAACTACAAAGACGGCCTCGCCATCAGCGGCAAGTCGCCGGTGGTGCGCCGCTTCCCGATGATCGCTGGCATCGATTTCGCCGGCACGGTCGAGGCCTCCAGCCATCCGGCCTGGAAGCCGGGCGACAAGGTGATCCTCAACGGCTGGGGCTGCGGCGAGACCCATCTCGGCGCCTATGCGCAAAAGGCGCGGGTGAAGGGCGACTGGCTGGTGCCGTTGCCGCCAAGCATGAACGCGCGCGAGGCGATGGCGATCGGCACCGCAGGCTATACAGCCATGCTGGCGGTGATGGCACTCGATGGGCATGGCCTTAACGCCAAAAGCGGGCCGATCGCGGTCACTGGCGCAGCGGGCGGCGTCGGCTCGGTGGCCGTCGCCATCCTGGCGAAACGCGGCTTTGCCGTCAGCGCCGTCACCGGCCGGCCGCAGGAGGCCGATTACCTCAAGGGCCTGGGCGCGGCCGAAATCGTCGAGCGCAAGGACCTGGCTGGGCCGCCCAAGGCGCTCGCCAAGGAGCGCTGGGCCGGGGCGGTCGATAGCGTCGGCTCGACGACGCTGGCCAACCTGCTGTCGATGACCCGCTACGGCGGCGCTGTGGCCGCCTGTGGGCTTGCCGGCGGCATGGACCTGCCGGGCTCGGTTGCTCCGTTCATTCTTCGCGGGGTGTGTCTTTACGGTATCGATTCCGTGATGTGTCCGATCGCGCGCCGGCGGGAAGCCTGGAAACGTCTGGAAAACGACCTGGATCGCCAAAAACTGGCCTCAATGACCCAGGAAATTGATCTTTCCGGGGTTCCGGAGGCCGCCGCGGCCATCCTGGCCGGTCAGGTGCGTGGTCGAATCGTGGTCAAGATCGGGTAAACATCTTCAGGATTTGGCGACGAACGCCGGGTACAGTTGGCTGGTCTTGAAAGGCCGGCCCAGGGTTTTGTAAACCAGTGGCGTTAATCGGAGTGCGGTTATGGTGCGTGGGGTGGCGTTGCTGATTGGTCTGCTGACCGCGGTGCCGGCGGTTGCGGGCGAAATGAGCGCCGAAGAGGCGCGCCGCTTCGTCATAGGCAAGCTGTTCTCCTACACCTGCTTCGAAGGCACGCGCGGCCAGGGCCGCGTCCATGCCGACGGCTCCGTGGTCGGCTCCATCCAATTCCAGGGTCAAGGCCAGGTGCGCTACGCTGCGCTGCCGGCCGGCACGCTGCGGGTGAAGGGCGAGGCGGTCTGCGCCTCGCTACGTGGATTGCCGATGGAGCCCTGCTTCAATCTGGAGCGGACCGGCGAGACCAGTTTCCGCGGCTCGGTGGCAGGATTGGGTTTCGCCTATTGCGAGTTCACCCGCAATCCGGGCCGCGCACACGCGATCCATAGCGCGCACAACGGCCACCACGGCCCGCTCGGCCTGCGGCCGTCGCTCACCGCCGACAACAACTGACCGACATCAGCCTTTCCCCGGGAAAATCATCGTCGTCGTCGTGGCGTGGGCATAGAGCTTGCCGGCGCAGTCCTTGAGATCGCCTTCCGAGGTGGCGACCGTACGGCCGCGATGGACGATGCGGCCTTCCGCGCGCACCGGCCCGGTATCCTTGGTCATCGGCCGCACCAGATTGAATTTCAGTTCCAGCGTGGTCCAGGTGTCGCCTTTTGCAAGCGTCGAAAACACCGCACAGCCGAGCGCACTGTCGAGCAGCGTGGCGGCGAAACCGCCATGCACCGTGCCGATCGGGTTGTAATGGCGGAATTCCGGCAGGCCCTCGAACACCGCGCGGCCGTGTTCGACCTCGATCAGGTGAAAGCCGAGCACTTCGCTGATCGGCGGATTGGGAATGTTGCCTTCGATCATCGCCTTGAGGAAGCCGAGGCCGTCATAGGAGGTGAGCACGTCGGGCGTCACCACGCCGTATTTTTTGTCCGTCACACTGGCCCCCTGATTGATACGGCATCAATCTAGCGGAGCGTTCAATCGATTTCGAGCCGGAATGGATGGCCTTCGCTGGCGGCGTCGGCTGGGCCGATGGTCTCGATCGCGCGCACCATACGGCCGTCGCGCTTGAGCAGACGGTCGGCGATCGAGACGATCGCTGCGTTCGGCTGCGCGGTACGCGAGGCGCGCCGGATGTCCCACGCAATTTGCTGCTCGTCGCGGGCCGGATTGAGCGCGCAGGCCGCCACAAAGGCGCCGGCGGTCGACCGGCTGATGCCGGCATAGCAATGCACCACCATGGGCGCCGTGCGGTCCCATTGGCCGACGAAGCGGATCAGCCGTTGCACGTGCTCATCGCCCGGGACGGTGTAGCCGTCGGCCGGCGCCGTGATGTCGTCGACCGCCAGCACCAGGTGGTTTTCGGGCGCGATATGGCGCGGCCGCTCGACGCGGTCGGTCAGCCGCAGCAGCGTGACGATGTGGCGTGCGCCGGTCTCATTGACGGTGGCGTAGAGGCGGGCAAGGGAGCAGACGTGAATCATGGATGCGTGTGGGTAATCGCTTCTTTTGTCTTATCTATGACGCCGGCCGATGCATGAAAAGCATCATCCGCGCGAAAGTTTCTCGACACGCTCGCGGAATCGCTTCTCGGCGGTGCCGGCCGGCCAGGGTGTCAGAAAATCGCGCTCGAGCGTTGCCGAAAATTTCGGCGGCGGGCCGAAGAAACGGCGCGCTTCGGCGGTCTCGAATCCGGCGAGCCGCGTGGCTTCCAGGAAAGCTGCGGCGCGGTCGGCCGACTTGATTAAAGTTTTCAAGGCTTCCGGCAGCGTCGGCGGCAGGCCGAAGCGTAGATGGATGGCGGCGAGCAAACGGTGCTCCACCACCTTGTAGCTGTCGCCGATCACCGCCTTGAACGGCGAGATCATGTCGCCAACCACGTATTCCGGCGCATCGTGCAGCAGCACCGCCAGGCGACACGCTGCGTCGAGCCGCGGGCTCTTGGCGCGCGCCAGCGCCTCGACCAGCAATACGTGCTGCGCGACCGAGAAAATATGCGCGCCCTTGGTCTGCCCGTTCCAGCGGGCGACGCGCGCGAGCCCATGCGCGATATCCTCGATCTCGACGTCGAGCGGCGAGGGGTCGAGCAGATCGAGCCGCCGCCCCGAGAGCATGCGTTGCCAGGCGCGTGCGCTTTTCTTTGCGATGCGCGCCTTGCTCACTTCCGCTTGCCGAGTTTGGCGACCACCGCGTGGCGGTGGCAATCAACCAGATGGTCGTTGACCATGCCGACCGCCTGCATGAAGGCATAGACGATGGTCGGCCCGACGAACTTGAAACCGTGACCGAGAAGTTCCTTGGACATGGCCCGAGATTCATCGGATTCGGTCGGCGTGCGCGAGCGGCTGCCGAGTTTATGGTCGATCGGTTTGCCGCCGACGTGCTTCCATAGCATGTCGGAAAATCCCGGGCCACTTGCCATGATCTTGAGCCAGGCGCGCGCGGAGCCGACCGCGCCCTCGATCTTGGCGCGGTTGCGCACGATGCCGGCGTCCTGCATCAGCCGTTCGATTTTTTTCGGCGTGTAGCGCGCGATTTTCTCCGGCTGGAAATCGTCGAAGGCGCGGCGGAAATTCTCTCGCTTGCGCAAAATGGTGATCCACGACAGCCCGGCCTGGAAGCCGTCGAGCACCAGCTTTTCGTAGAGCGCGCGGTCGTCCCACTCAGGCACGCCCCATTCCTCGTCATGATAAGCGACGTAAAGCGGGTCCTGCTTCGCCCACGGGCAGCGCTTTAGGCCATCGGCGTGAACGATGGTCGTGCTCATGATGCTTTCGCCTCGCCGGGCCAGACAAAGCGCACCCAATCCGGCTTCACCATGTGGATCGGCAGATTGCCGCACAGGAGTGGCGTGCCGGCGGCGAGCGCATCGGCGACGCGGTCGAGTCGCACTAGCGCGAGCCCGCGGCCCTTGACCGCTGACATCAGCGTGCCGACCTCTTTCTCGCCCGCCATCACCGGCAGGCCGGAAAGGGGCGCAAACTCGTAAGCCACCGGCACGACACGGCTACGTGCGCTTGAGCGGTGCTCGACGCGCGAGACGACCTCCTGCCCGACATAGCAGCCCTTGTTGAAATCGACGCCGGCGAGCTGGTCCATGTCGGCTTCGTGCGGGAAGGTGTCGCCGTAGATGAAATCTTCGCCGCCGCGCGGCACGCCGAGCGCGACGCGGTGCGCATTATAGGCCTCGGCGTCGGTGAGCGTCGCGCCGAGATCGGCGGCGGCCTCCGCGACGAGATCGGGCGGCAGGATCGTGCGGCTGCCGAGCGCGGGCAGGCGCGGGTCGGCATAAGACAGCCCGAACTCGCTCAACGCCGCGCCATCCCACAGCGCCATCACGCCGAGCTCCGTGGACAGGTCGTCGACCGTGACCTTGGCGCGCAGCTTGTAGAAGTTGAGCTTGTCCTTGAGTGCCGGCGCCAGCGCCCGCGGGCAATCGAGAAAGAAGCCGCCGCCGTCGTCGGGCTCGGCCTCGGCCACGAAGAAATCCACGATGATCTTGCCCTGTGGCGTGAGCAGCGCGGCAAAACGCGGGCGGCCGGGGCCGACCTCGTCCATGTCGTTGGTGATCAGCCCATTGAGGAACTGCCGGGCGTCGTCGCCGGTAACCTTGACTACGCCGCGGTCGGGCAGGAGCGCTGCCTGCATGTGAATTCTCTCATCTCCCTTGGGCTAGTCTCTTGCCAGAACTCGCGGCGAAACGTAAGCGCTGTTGGCTAAGCCTCAAGCCCCGTTTATAGCCGGTCCAGCATGGCTGACATCTACGATCTGATCCTCAAGGGCGGCACCGTCGTCAACCAGGACGGCGAGGGCGCGCGTGACATCGGCATTCGCGCCGGCAAGTTCGCCGCCATCGGCGACCTCACGCGGGCCTCGGCCGGCGAGACCATCGACTGCCGCGGCCTGCATCTGCTGCCGGGCGTGATCGACAGCCACGTCCATTTCCGCGAGCCCGGCCTCACGCATAAGGAAGACCTGGAATCCGGTTCGCGCGGCGCTGTGCTCGGCGGCGTCACCGCCGTGTTCGAAATGCCGAACACCGACCCCGCCACGACCACGGCGGAGGCGATTGCCGACAAGGTCAGACGCGGCCATCACCGCATGCATTGCGATTTCGCCTTCTATGCCGGCGCCACGCGCGAGAACACCAAGCACTTAGGCGAATTGGAAATGCTGCCGGGCGTCTGCGCTGTGAAAGTGTTCATGGGCTCGTCGACCGGCTCGCTGCTGATCGAGGACGACGCCGGCGTGCGCGCAGTGCTCAAGGCCATCCGCCGCCGCGCCGCCTTCCATTCCGAGGACGAGTATCGCCTGCGCGAGCGCATGAACCTGCGCGTCGAAGGCGATCCGTGCTCGCATCCGGTCTGGCGCGATGCGCAGGCTGCGCTGATGTGCACGCAGCGTTTGGTCGCCCTTGCGCACGAGACGGGAAAACGCGTGCACGTTCTGCACGTCACCACCAAGGAAGAGGCGGCCTTCCTTAGCCAGCACAAGGACGTCGCCACGGCGGAGGCGACGCCCGCTCATCTCACGCTCGAAGCGCCGGACTGTTACGAGCGGCTCGGTACGCTCGCCCAGCTCAATCCGCCGATCCGCGACAAGGCTCATCAGCAGGGGCTCTGGCACGGCATTGCGCAGGGCGTCATCGACTCGATCGGTTCCGACCATTCCCCCCACACACGCGAGGAAAAGGCGCATCCCTATCCGAAGACCCATTCCGGCATGACCGGCGTGCAGACGCTGGTTCCGCTCATGCTCGACCACGTCAATGCAGGCCGTCTGTCGCTGTTACGCTTCGTCGATCTGACCAGCGCCGGGCCGGCGCGCGTTTTCGGCATCGCCGCCAAGGGCCGCATCGCCGCCGGCTATGACGCCGACGTAACGGTGGTCGATCTCAAGCGGCGCGAGACCATTACCGACAGTTGGATCGCATCGCGGGCGGGGTGGACGCCCTACGCCGGGGCCACCGTCACCGGATGGCCAGTAGGTACCGTGATACGTGGTCACAAGGTGATGTGGGACGGTAGCGTCACTACGCCGGCGCAGGGCGAACGCGTTCGGTTCCTGGAAGCCTTGGGCGGCTAAGAATTTGCCGGCACCTAGCCGTTAGCGAGGTCCGATTGGAGCCGGCTTGAGTCGCGCGAGTTGTCTGGGGCCTTTTTTTCTCAGACAAATTCTGTAGAATTGAAGGTCTTCAGCGCGGGATTATCGACCGCGGCAAATCATCCTCGACCGCCCGAATTTCACCGGGGCCGGGAGTACTGAAATCCATGAGCGGCGATCTTGTTGTGCTCCGCATGCTGCTTGTCGGGGCTACACCGGTATATGAGGAGCGGTGGCGCACCGGCGTGGCGCAGGCCTCGCTTCCTATCGAATTCGAGACTTGCGCTGCCAACGCCGCCAAGATCGCGCTCGGCCGCGCCGACTTCGATTTCTGCGTGCTCGCCCACGGATTAGACGATGTCGAAAAGGCATCCGTGATTGGGGCCGCGCGGGCCAAACGGCCGGCGGCGCTGGTCTTTGCCTCCACGCAGCCCGGCAGCCCGCGTCCCGAACTGACCGACGGCGTTTTGGCGGTGCCAGCCAATGGCGACGATGCGGTCAAGTTGGTCGGAATCTGCGTCCGAGCGAAAATGCCCACCAATGTTCTGATCGCGGCCGATTCCGAAACGCTGCGCGATGTCGTGCGTAAGATTTTGACCGCCAGCCGCTTCGATCTACGCATACACGAAGCTGCCGACAGCGCGGCCGCGCTCGATCAAATGCGCGAAGTCAAGATCGGCTTGGTGTTCCTTGACTACAACATGCCGGGCGTCAATGGCGCGGACATCCTGCAGGGGATCAAGGAAGAGAACCCGAACGTGGCGGTCGTAATGATGTCCTCGGTACTGGTTAGGGGCGCCTCAGGCCGCCCGCATCTGTCGAATGCGCTCGCGTTTCTGAAGAAGCCGTTCTACCCGGCCGACGTCGATGCCGTACTCGAGCGCTATTTCGGATTGCGCAGGCCGCGCTGAGGCGTCGTCGGATTTCGGGATTTATGCGCGGCTCGGGGCTATTGCCGGCGCTGATCGAGCGAGAATTCGCCATTGCGAATACGGGCGCCGAGCCCTTCGGCGAACTTGGCGGCGGCGTCCTCGCCATAGGTAGTGACGAATTCAGCGAAAGCGGCGAACAGGCAGGCTTGCGCCAGGCAATCGTCCTCGACGCCATCGAGACGCGCTTCTGCCCAGGCTTCGTGTAGATAGCCCAAGGCCACGCGCTTCTGTTCGTGATCCGGCACCGGATTATGCGTTTGCGTCGTTCGCTCGATCGTCGTCATGTTAGCCTTCGTCCCCGGGCGTCCGAATTGGACGCGAATCCTTAATTCCGAAAAGGACGTTAGCACGCGCGCGGAGCCGACCAAGCCTGTAGCTTAAGAATAGGTTAATAACGGCGGGCTCAATTGCCATATCGCGCGGTGATTTCACGCGCGATTTTGGCGCCTTCGTCGAGATATCGGCGAATCGCAAGATCTGCGGCCGGTGTGCAGGTGCGATAAGTCTGTTGAAAACCCCGATAACCACGATTGAAGCCGGCCACGATCTTACGCCGCCGCTCGCCATCGGGCGCCTCGGCGTCGATCAGCGCCTGCATCTCGTTCCGCCATTTCTGCCCTTCATTGGCGCCGCAGACCGCGCGCAGGTAATGCAGCGAGCCGAGGATTTCGGCGAGCCGCTGCAAGTCGCCGTCGAACGGCGCCGGCGCCATCTGCGCCTGTGCGGGAGGCGCAAGGCAGAGCAGGATCAAAGCGGTGGTCAGCAGTCTTTTCATGGCGTTCGGCATGATATGCCCACGCTCTTCGGCAATCGCAAGGCGGGCGGTCAGGTCGGTCGGGCCAGCCGTTCGATCGCCGCGGCCACGATCTCGGCCAGGCCTTCGGTGGTGCGCAGGCCCGCGAGGTCGGCTGGATCGAGCCAGCGCGCATCGTCGAGTTCTTCATTGAGGACGGGCTCGCCGATAATCCAACGCGCGGCAAAGCACAGGATGACGAAATGGCGCTCGACGCGGCCTTGCGCGTCGCGCACGATCGCCTCGCGGTGGCCGGCAAGCGCGACCGGCTCGATGGCCAGCGATGTCTCCTCGCGCACTTCGCGGGTCACCGCCTCGATCAGCGTTTCGCCGGCTTCCACGCCGCCGCCCGGCAACGTGTAAATGCCGAGCGCCGGCTTACGCGCGCGCCGCACCACCAACACCTTGCCGTCGCGGATAATGGCCGCGCTGACCGCGAGGATAGGACGCTGTGGATAGGTTCGCGGGTCGGGCATCTAACCCTTCATCAACCCGTCGACCATCGCTTGCGGCGTCATCGGCTCGCTGGCAACGGCGATGTCGTTGCCGTTGATGACCGCGCCGGCGCGGGCGACCAGCGGCCGCAGCAGGGCGGCGGCCCGGTCGGCGACCGCAGCCAAGGACTGCGGCGGATCTTCGGAGCTCATCGCCGCGCGGGTCGCTGCCAGCACGGCGGTCATCGTGCCGGCCAAATTGTCGAGGCAGTTGCGCAGGCTCGGATCGGCGGCGTCATAGGCGGCGATGGCGAGCGAGCGACCCTTGACGTGCGAGGCGTCGAAACGCTCGCGATAGCTCATCGGCCGCCAGCTAAGGAAATCGTCGAGGCAATCCGGGCAACTCGACAGCATTTCAAGCAGCATGATCGCTTCGTTGAAGTGATTGAGGTAATCGGAGGCAAGCCCGGTCGACGGATTGATGTTGACCTCGGAAAGCCGGGCGGCGTCGCTCGTCCGGCAAGCTGCGGCATCGTCGGCTTTGCAACGCCCCGGCGCAATCCTGATATTTCATCGCGACCCCGCAATCCCTATTTGGCCGGCCGCAGTGTTATTCCTGCCGGTTAAGGCGCGATTAAGCACGCGTAGAAAGACCCAAAATGTGCGGCCGTTATACGCTCACCTCCTCGCCGGAAGCGCTGCGGGCGCTCTTCCTTTATGGGGAGCAGCCCAATTTCCCACCGCGCTACAATATCGCCCCGTCGCAACCGATCGCGATCGTCCGCCTTGTGGACGGCCAACGCCAATTCGCGCTGGTGCGCTGGGGCCTGTTGCCGTCCTGGGTCAAGGACCCGAAGACCTTCTCGCTGCTGATCAACGCGCGCGGAGAATCCGTTGCCGAGAAGCCCGCCTTCCGCGCCGCCATGAAGCGGCGGCGCTGCCTGATCCCGGCCGACGGTTTCTACGAATGGCAGGCGGCGGGCGACCGCAAGCGGCCGTTCTACGTGCATGCGAAATCGGGCGAACCGCTCGCCTTTGCCGGACTTTGGGAGACATGGACCGGGCCGAACGGCGAGGCGCTCGACACCGCCGCGATCGTCACCACGCGCGCCAACAAGACGCTAGCGCCGATCTACGAGCGCATGCCGGTGATCGTGCCGCCGGAGGCATTCGACCTCTGGCTCAATGCGGGCGAGGTCGATGCGGCGACCGCCGCGGCGCTGATCGCGCCGGCGCCGGACGGCTTGCTGGAAGCCTACGAAATCTCCACCGCGGTCAACCGCACCGCAAATGACAATCCGAAATTGCTGGAGCCGGTCGTGCCGGGGCAGTTGCAGCCCGCGCCAGCCAAGTCCGCGCCGAAACCTGCGCCGGCAAAACGCGCCAAGAAGGACGGCGGGCAGGGGGCATTGTTCTAGAGCACCTTGCCCGGGTTGAGGATTCCATTGGGATCGAGCATCCGCTTCAAGCCGCGCATCAAATCGATCGCCACGGTGTCCTTGTAGTCCGGCAGGATGTCGCGCTTCATGACGCCGACGCCGTGCTCGGCCGAGATCGAGCCGCCTAATTTTTTCACCACCGCGAAGACCACGGCGTTGACTTCGTCCCAGCGCGCCAGGAACTGGTCTTTGTCCGAACCTTCGGGTTGCGTCACGTTGTAGTGGATGTTGCCGTCGCCAACATGGCCGAACGGCAGCGGGCGGCATCCCGGAATGAGCTTGGTCACCGCTGCGTTGGCCTCCGCGATGAAAGCGGGGATCGCCGCCACGGGCACCGACACGTCGTGCTTGATCGAGGCGCCGATATGCCGCTGCACCTCGCCGAACATCTCGCGGATACGCCAGAAGGCTTTGCCCTGCGCCACGCTGTCGGCGATGGTGGCATCGAGCACCAGGCCCTTCTCGTGCCCGGCGGCGAGAATCTCCTCCATCGTCTCGCGCAGGCCGCTTTGCGCCTGCGACGACAATTCGATCAGCACGAACCAGGGATCGTGGCCGGCAAGCGGCATGCGGCTCGCCGCGTCGAACTTGACCACCGCCTCGACGCCCGAGCGCTGCATCAGTTCGAACGAGGTGACGCCGCCGGCGGTGCGGTCCGTCGCCAGGTTGAGCAGGTCGACCGCGGCTTGCGGCGAGGGCACGCCGGCAAAGGCGGTTTCGACCGAACGCGGCCGCGGCACCAGCCGCAGTACCGCCGCCGTGATGACGCCGAGCGTGCCTTCCGAGCCGATGAACAGGTTCTTGAGGTCGTAGCCGGTGTTGTCCTTTTTCAATTTGTTGAGATTGTTCAGGACGCGGCCGTCGGCCAGCACGACTTCGAGGCCGAGCGCGTGCGAGCGGGCGATGCCATGCGCGATCGCCGCGGTGCCGCCCGCATTTGTCGAAAGATTGCCGCCAATGGTGCAACTGCCCTCCGACGGCAGCAGTTGCGGATAGAGCCGGTCGGCGGCGGCGGCGGCTTCGCGCGCGCGCTGCAGCGTGACGCCGGCTTCCACCGTCATGGTGTTGGATACCGCATCGATCTCGCGGATATTGTCGAGGCGGGTGAGCGATAGCACGACCTCGCCGTTGAACGGGATTTGCCCGCCGACCAGCCCGGTATTGCCGCCCTGCGGCACGATGGCGGTCTTGGTCTCGTTGGCGAGCTTGAGGATGACGGCGACTTCCTCGACCGAGCCCGGCCGCAGCACCACCGGCGTCTGGCCGTGGAATAGATCGCGCATCTCGACCAAGTAGGACTCCTGCGCCGCCTTGTCAGTAATGGCGTATTTCTCGCCGACAATCGCGACGAAGCGGGCGAGCAGGTCGGGCGCGAGTAAGCGCGTCGGCTGTGGCTTGGCGTGAAGATTCATGGCGTGGCTCCTGCTTTGGGCGCGGCGGCGCGCTTGAGCCGGTCGTTGATCGCTTCGCCCAGACCCTCGTGCGGCACCTTCATGACCGCGATGCGCTGGACGCCGGAAGCATCAAGCGCGCGCAAATGCGAAAAGAGATTGGCCGCCGCCTCGATCAGATCGCCGCGTGGCGACAGATTGAGCGATACGCCCGCCGCCAGTGCCGGTCCGAAGGCGAGCAGCGCTTCGCCGAGCTCGGCCGTGTCGGCGTCGAGGCGCAATCTGGCCTTGGGCGCATAATGTGACGACAGCATGCCGGGCGCGAGCGGCGCTGCGTCGTCGGTCGGTGCGACGACAAGCGCGCGTCCGAGCACGCGCTCGATCGTCTTGCGCGGCAGTCCGCCGGGTCGCAGCAGAATTGGTTCGTCCAGGCAAGCGACGATGGTGGATTCCACGCCGACCGCGCAGGGGCCGGCATCGATCACCATGTCGATGCGGCCGCGCAGATCGGCGAGCACATGTGCGGCGCTGGTCGGCGATACATGGCCGGAGCGGTTGGCCGAGGGCGCGACCACGGGCCCGTCGAACGCGGCGAGCAGAGCGCGCGCGACTGGGTGCGCCGGCAGCCGCACCGCGACGCTGTCGAGGCCGGCGAGCGCCAGATCCGCCACGCTGCAATCCGCCTGCTTCGGCAGCACCAGCGTCAGCGGTCCGGGCCAGAACGCGGCGGCGAGCTTCTCGGCCGCGGCGTCGAAGCGCCCAAGCTGGCGCGCGGCGTCGATGCTGCCGACATGGGCGATCAAAGGATTGAAGCTTGGCCGGCCCTTGGCGGCGTAGAGCCGGGCGATGGCCTCGCCATTGGCGGCATCGGCGCCGAGCCCATAGACTGTCTCAGTCGGGAACGCGACCAATCCGCCGGCGGCAAGGCAGGTGGCGGCTGCCGCGATCGCGGGCGCAGTCTCAATGCCTTGGGCTTTCAGTACCCGCGTTCCCGGCACGGCGGTCATTTTTCTCTCAAGCTTGCGACTTTAAGGGAGGCATGGTTATAAGGCCGCCATCAGTCGGAGTGTAGCGCAGTCTGGTAGCGCACCTCGTTCGGGACGAGGGGGTCGCAGGTTCAAATCCTGCCACTCCGACCAATTAACACCTTGTTTTATCACGCTTTCCCGTCGACGATTCTGACGCGCGGTTCTTATGCTGTTCCCTCGCCATGGTCGCCCGCTTGCCGCCGTGGGCCGCACTAACTTCGGCGATCTTGGTGGAGCGCCAGCGGGTGGGGCCCTAATTCCTCTCTTTTCTTGAGCGCCGCTTTCCGGCGGCTCCGCATTTTCGCGCGGAATACAGTTTTCAGGTGCCGCTTGAAACAGATTCTTTTTGAGCCGTCGGCTCACGTCAAGTTTGAGATCACCTCGCTCGACTGAAGTCCTGCGCCAATCAATCGAGACATCCGTTAGATGCGTCGCAGCAGCTGAGGATGCCAGGCGCACAGTGTTAACCATTGTGCTTGCGCCACGGTTCACCAGTTGCGGCGGTTCTTCGTAAATTTTTAGGAAATATGCCGCGTATGAAAACGCGGTGTCGCGCTCAATTGAGGTTAATCATCGTGTGCAATTGTCAGCCTGCGAGCCGCGCGATACCACCTCTAAGCGACAACGTTTGCAAGGATGAGCTGCATGTCTCATGTGCGTCATTCCACCTCCGAGATTTCTCCGCTCCCCACGTATCCAGACTGCCGGCGAAAGCAGGTCGTCGCCGATCTTATAGCCAAAGTCGCGGAGGATAGGCCGCAGGCCGTCGCGCTGAAGAAAGCTTCGGCGAAGCTCACATACGGTGAGCTGAATGCGCGCGCCAACGTCCTTGCCGGATATTTGCGGTCGCTCGGAGCTGGCCCCGAGGTTCTGATCGGGATCTGTCTTGAGCGCTCGTTCGACCAGATCATCGCCATCCTGGCGGCGATGAAGTCGGGTGGCGCCTTCCTGCCGCTCGATCCGGCCTGGCCGGCGTCTCGTCTGCGAAAGCTTCTCGACGATGCGCGGGCGCCGCTCGTCGTCACGAGCGCGGAACATGCCGAGTTGCTGACGGCTGACGGCCGCACCGCAATCGTTCCGGGCCGCGATCAGGATAAAATCGCAAGTGCGGCCGGCAGCGAGATTGTCCCGAAAGTTCGTCGCGAAAATCTTGCCTATGTCATTTATACGTCTGGCTCGACTGGCGAGCCGAAGGGTGCGGAAGTCACTCACGGCAATCTGCTGAACTTGATTTTCTGGCACCGCAGCGCTTTCGGCGTGACCGCGTCGGATCGCACGAGCCATCTGGCGGGACTGGGCTTTGACGCGTCTGTTTGGGAGGTCTGGCCCTATCTGACCGCAGGCGCGACGGTGGTGCTCGTCGACGAGACCACCCGCACGTCGCCGGATCTGCTGCGCCGCTTCATCATCGACGAAAAGATCAACGTGGCGTTCGTGCCAACGGCGCTTGCCGAGCCGATGATCGCGGCGGATTGGCCTGCCGACACGGCGCTGCGCTTCCTGTTGACCGGTGCGGACACGCTGCACGGCCGGCCGCGCACCTCGCTGCCTTTCACTCTGATCAACAACTATGGGCCGACCGAATGCACGGTTGTCGCGACCTCCGGTCCGATCAATGCTGCGGGCGACAGCCAAGAGCTGCCGCCGATCGGCATGCCCATCGCGAATACCAAAATCTATCTACTCGACGAAAAGCATCAGCCGGTCGCGCCCGGTGAAGTCGGCGAAATCTATATTGGCGGCACCGGCGTCGGCCGCGGCTACCGCAATCGCGATGCGCTGACGGCGGAGCGGTTTCTACCCGACCCGTTTCGTCCGGCTGCGGACGCCCGTATGTATCGGACGGGCGACCTCGGTCGTCTCCGGCAGGACAGCCAGATCGGGTTTCACGGCCGCGTCGACAACCAGGAAAAGATTCGCGGCCATCGCGTCGAGCCCGACGAGATCGCGGCGGCGCTCGACCGCCACCCGCAGGTGATGTCCTGCGCGGTCGTCGCGCACGCCGGCGAGCAGGGCGACAAGCAGCTCGTCGCCTATGTCGTACCGGCGACCGGCGGCGAACCGGACGCAAATGAGTTGCACGAGTTCCTTGCCGGGTTGCTGCCCGACTATATGATCCCGGCCGCTTTCGTGCGCATCGAGACGCTGCCGCTGACGACCAGCGGCAAAATCGATCGCAAGGCTCTGCCGGCGCCTTGCGCCGGCAACACGCTCGGCCAGACCGGACATCGTGCGCCGCAAACGCCGACCGAAATCCGGCTCGCGGAGATTGTCGCCGGCGTTCTCGGAACCGCGCAGATCGGCATCGATGACAATTTCTTCATGACGGGTGGCCACTCGCTGCTCGGAACGCAAGTGGTGATGCGCGCGCGCGACAGTTTCGATGTCGATTTGACTTTGCGGCACCTGTTCCAGGCGCCGACGGTGGCAAAGCTTGCGGCCGTGATCGAGGGTCTGGCGTTCGAGAAAGTGGCGGCGATGAGCATGGCCGAAGCCGAGCAAAAAGCTGCCAGTTGAAGCGGGTATCGAGGAAATCAGTATGACAGTTTCCGCGCCCACGATGGCGAAAGCGGCGCCCGACCCGTCGCTCAGCCTTTATCAGCTTCTCGATCCAGCTGTTCTTGCTGATCCCTATCCGCTTTATCGGCGGCTGCGCGAGCACGATCCCGTGCATTGGGATGCGTTCCTGCACGCGTGGGTCGTCACCGATTACGAAAACGTCCTGACGGTCCTGCACAAATTTTCGGCCGACCGGACACCGGCGCCGGATCAGATCAAGACGATGGGCCTCGAGACGCTCGAGCCGATCGCCCAGATGATGACCAAGCAGATGCTGTTCATGGATGCGCCGGCGCATACGCGTCTGCGCAAGCTGTGTTCGGCGGCGTTCACCTCGCGCAGCGTCGAGCACCTGCGTTCGCAGATCCACGACATCGCCAATGGCCTCCTCGACAAAGTTCAGGCAGCCGGCCGGATGGACATCGTTGCCGACTTCGCTGCGCCATTGCCGGCGATCGTCACCGCGCAATTGCTCGGCGTGCCGACGTCCGACCACGAACAGCTCAAGGCATGGTCCGCCGATTTCGCCGAAATGCTCGGCAATTTTCAGCACAATCCAGACCGCGCCCACCGTGTGCTGCGCAGCGTCGAAGGGATGACCTCTTACTTCAGGTCGGCCATCCGCGAGCAGGAGCGCTCGCCGCGCGAAGGCCTCATCCGCTCCTTGATGACGGCGGAGGTCGATGGCGGCCGGCTGACTGAGGAAGAAGTCATCGCCAATACGATTGTGACCATGGTCGGCGGGCAGGAGACCACCACGAATCTGATCGGCAACGGCCTTTTGACTCTGCTGCGCAATCCCGCGCAATTGGCGCAGCTTCGCGACGATCCCTCGGTCATCGAGACTGGAGTCGAAGAGCTCCTGCGCTATGAGAGCCCGAGCCAGCATACCGCGCGGCTTGCCCCGGGCGACGTCGTCTTGGGCGGCAAGCTCATCCGCAAGCGCGACGCCGTGATGGCGGTAATGGCTGCGGGCAACCGCGATCCCAAGCGCTTCGCCGATCCAGACCGGCTGGATCTCACGCGCAAAGACAACCGCCACCTCGCATTCGGCTGGGCCGCCCATTTCTGCTTCGGCGCGCCGCTCGCCCGCATGGAGGGGCAGATCGCCTTTTCGACGCTGTTGCGGCGTCTGCCGGACCTCGCGCTCGAAACGGAACGTCTCGAATGGCGCGAGAACCTCGGTCTGCGCGGCCTCAAGGCGCTGCCTGTGCGGTTCGCGACGCAAACGGGCGCGCAATCGTCATGACCGCCGACAATACAGTGATGCACTCGGATCTGCCGGAGGCCAAACGCCGGCTGCTTGAGAAGATGCTGAGCGGCGGCGCGGCGCGCAAACGGCAGACCGAAGGCGTCGCCAAGCGCGGCGCCAACGACCCGGTGCCGATCTCGCTGGAACAGCAGAACGTCTGGCTGCATTCCTCGATGGCGCCAAGCCAGCCGCTCTACAACGAGCCGATCACGATTCATCGCAAAGGGTCTTTCGACCTCGTGCTGATGGAGAAGAGTTTCAATGAGATGTTGCGCCGCCACGAAGCCTGGCGCACGTCGTTCCAGATCGTCGACGGCGAAGTCGCGCCGATCGTTGATGACGATCTCTACGTCACTCTCCCGCTTGTCGACCTCACCGGACTGCCGTCCGCCGGCCGTGAGGCGGAAGCGCTGCGGCTTGCCACGGAAGATTCACACACGCCGATCGATCTTACCGCGCCGCCGCTGTTCAGGGCGCGCGTGTTCAAGATTGCCGAAGACGATCACCGTCTGCATCTGACGCTGCATCACATCATCTTCGACGGTGTTTCGATCTACCGCATCGTGGTGCCGGAACTCTCGGCGATCTATGACGCCTACGCGGCGGGCCGGAGCCCACAGCTCGACCCGCCCGACCTGCAATATGGCGACTATGCCGTCTGGCGCGAGCGTCAGATGTCGAGCGATTCAATCGTCAAGCAGATGGATTATTGGCGGCAGAACCTGCGCGGGCCGTTGCCTGTCCTGCAGCTTCCGTTCGACCGGCCGCGGCCCTCGATGCCCAGTTACCGCGGGTCGATGGAAACGTTTTCCTTGTCCGGTCCGTTGACGGAGGCGCTCAAGGCGTTCAGCCGCAAAGAAGGCCTGACGCTCTACATGACGCTGCTCGCGGCGTTCAAGGCGCTGCTGCACCGCTACTCCGGCCAGGAAGACATCATCATCGGCGGCGTCACCGACACGCGGCGGCGGCCAGAACTGCAAAAAGTCGTGGGTTATTTTCTCAACTCGCTCGTCTTGCGCACCAAACCGCAAGGCCGGCTGCGGTTCCGGGAGTTTCTGGCGCAAGTCGGCGATACTGTCGTCGGCGCGCTGAGCGCCAGCGACGTGCCGTTCGATCGTATCGTTCGCGACATCAAGCCCAAGCGCGAACTGAGCGCCCATCCGCTGTTTCAGGTGCTTTTTTCGGTCGAGCCGCCGGCCCCGGTTTTCGCCCAGGGCTGGGACCTCACTCAGATGGACGTGACCGTGGGGGCCTCCAAATTCGATCTCTATCTCGAGCTCGACGAGCGGCCCGAGGGCATGATCGGACGTTTTCTTTACAGCACGGATCTGTTCGACCCGCAGACGATCCGGCGCATGATCGGACATTGGCGCACTATTTTGGAGGCGGTCGTTGCCGATCCGGACTGCCTGCTGGAACGCTTGCCGCTTTTGACGCCGAACGAGACCCGGCAGTTGCTGACGCAGTGGAACGATACGGCGGCGGACGTTCCCCGGGCGACGATCCATCAGCTTTTCGAGGATCAGGCCGCGCGCAGTCCGCAGGCCACGGCAGCCGAATGTGACGGCAAGTCCTTGACCTATGTGGAGCTGGATCGCAGGGCCAACGCTTTGGCAAGCCGTTTGCGCGAACAGGGCGTCACGACCGGCACGCTGGTTGCGATTTGTGTCGAGCGGTCTGTCGATATGCTGGTTGGCTTGCTCGCGATTCTGAAAACGGGCGGCGCCTATCTGCCGCTCGATCTGGCCTTTCCGCAGCAGCGCCTGGCGATGATTTTGGAAGACGTCCGCCCGGCGCTCTTGCTCACGCAGCCTGTTTTGGTCGAAGCGCTGCCCGATTCGGGCGTGAGAATTATGTTCTGTGACGAGGGCAATGACGGCGCCGTGACCGGCCCGAAGGTCGCGCCGACCCATTTGAGCGGCGAAGACCTCGCCTACGTCATCTATACGTCGGGTTCGACCGGCAAGCCGAAGGGCGTCGAGATTCCGCACCGCGCCGCCGTCAACCTGCTGTCGTCCATGAAGCAAAAGCCCGGCTGCGGCGCTACGGATGCGTTGCTGGCGGTGACGACCTTGTCCTTCGACATCGCCGCGCTGGAATTGTTCATGCCGTTGCTGTCCGGCGGCCGCGTCATCGTTGCAAAAAAGGACGATGTATCCGATCCGGCGCGCCTCGCGCGTCTGATCGAGCGCTCGGGGTGCACCATCATGCAGGCGACGCCTGCGACATGGCGCGCGCTGATCGAATCCGGGTGGACGGGAAAGAAGGACCTGAAAATTCTTTGCGGCGGGGAATTGCTGCCGCGCGAGCTTGCCGATCGTCTGCTCGATCGCGCCGCCGAAGTCTGGAACATGTACGGCCCGACCGAAACGACCGTCTGGTCGACGATCCACAAGATCACGCGCGGCGGACGATCGGTGCCGATCGGACGGCCGATCGCCAACACACGAATCTATATTCTCGACGCCAAGGGAAATCCGGTTCCTGTCGGCGTGACCGGCGAACTTTGCATCGGCGGGGCGGGCGTTGCGCGCGGCTACCACAGGCGCGACGACCTGACGCGCGAGCGCTTTGTGACGGTCGCGGCCGCGCCGGGCGAACGGCTATATCGCACCGGCGACCTGGCGCGGTATCGGGCGGACGGCACGATCGAATGCTTGGGTCGCAACGATCAGCAGGTGAAAATCCGCGGTTTCCGGATCGAATTGGAGGAGATCGAGACAACGCTGGCGAAGCATCCTGCGCTCGTTTCGGTCGCGCTCAAGGCTTGGCCGGACCCGTCGGGCGAATTGGGCCTATGCGCCTATATGATCAGCCGCGAGGAGCCTGCGCCCGATGTGGCGGAGCTGCGGCAGTTCCTGCGGCAAAGCTTGCCCGATTACATGATCCCCTCGCGTTATGTGCGGCTGCCGGCCCTGCCGATGACGCCGAACGCGAAGGTTGATCGCAACGCGCTTCCCGAACCGGGTCATGCGGCGCCGCGGCTGGCGTTTGTTGCGCCGCGCAACGATCTCGAGCGCAAGCTGGCGGATATCTGGAAAAATATCTTGCAGATTGAAAGCGTCGGCGTCACCGACGACTTCTTCAATCTGGGCGGACATTCGCTTCTGTTCGCCCGGCTGGTGCGGCGGATCGAGGAAGCATTCGGCATGCGCCTGTCGATGTCGTCGGCTTTCCAAGCATCGACTTTGGAATCGATGGCCGCCTTGCTAGCCAATCCGCGCTCCGGCGCGAAGCAGTCGCGGGCGACCGTGCTGCGGGCGAACGGATCGCGGCCGCCGTTTTTCTGGCTGAGCGATCCGCATGCCGCGCTTTCATTGGTGGCGGAGATCGATTCGGATCAGCCGTTCATCACCGTTTCGCTCGATCCGGCGGACAAGCAAGAGCTTTCGGATGCGCCGCGGCTCGCCGACATCGGCAGCCGCTTGGTGAGGATCATT
The DNA here is from genome assembly GCA_963821785.1 of uncultured Alphaproteobacteria bacterium. GTDB lineage: Bacteria > Pseudomonadota > Alphaproteobacteria > Rhizobiales > Xanthobacteraceae > Pseudolabrys. The sequence goes on from CAWGFC010000004.1 coordinate 430,124, forward strand.
CGCGCCCAGCAACCGCATGGTCCGTATTTTATCGGCGGCTACTGCACATCGGGGATCGTCGCCTTCGAAGTCGCGTCGCAGCTTAAGGCCGCGGGTTGCGAGGTCGGACTGGTGGTGATGCTGCATTCGGCCAATCCGGCGTTGTTCGGGTGGAAGCAAAAGCTCGGCCTTGAGTTCGACAGATTCAGTCACGGCCTCCGCAAGACCTTAAGCATGCCGGGCAGGGAGAAATGGCACGCGCTGACCGAACGGCTGGTGTGGAATGGCCGGCGGCTTTTGTACGAAGGGCGCAAGCCGCAGGACGAATCCGATGTGTTCGATGAGGTGCAGGATCGCGCCGCTATCGTCTACGTTCCGAAGCCTTATGCCGGCGCGGTCGCTCTGTTGCAGCCGGCCAAGCGTCCGCGCGCGCTCGACTATCGTGCGGCTTGGGCCGGATTGCTGACCGGCAAATTCATCACCGAGGACATCAGCGGAACCCACGCAACGTTGATGGAACGCCCGTACATCAGTGAGCTGGGCGCCAAGATCAGCGCCTGTCTGCGCCAGGCGCAGGAAGAGAGCCGGCCGGTCCGGCGGCTCGCCGGTTAAAGCCATGTCCGAAGTTATCGTTGACACCTATTGCGTCGATGTCGATATGCCGGAAATCGACGCCGATCAGTGTGGTTCCATCCTGTCCGCGGAAGAACGCGATCGCGCGGGACGGTTTCGATTCGACCGCCACCGCCGCCGCTATATCGCGCGCAGGGGCATTCTGCGCGAACTCATCGGATCTTACTTGGATTGCGATCCGGCCGCTGTTGTGTTTGTCCACAATGCCTATGGCAAGCCGGCGATCGCGCAGAGCGATCTCCGCTTCAACCTTTCGCATTCGCACGGGATGGCGCTTTATGCTTTTTGCCGCCATGCGGAAGTCGGCTGCGATATCGAGCGGCGTGACCCGAAGTTCGCGACCGAGCAGATTCCTGAACGATTTTTCTCTCCCGACGAGGTCCGTGCTTTGCGCTCGTTACCATTGAACGAGCAGACCGAGGCCTTTTTCAACTGCTGGACGCGCAAGGAGGCCTACATCAAGGCCGTTGGCCACGGACTTTCGATTGCGCTCGACAGTTTCGACGTCTCGCTCGCGCCAGGCGAGGTACCCGCCCTGCTGCGAGGATGCGAAGGCTGGTCGGTGCAGAGCTTCGAACCCTTGGCCGGATTTCAGGCTGCGGTCGTTGCGCAGGGCACGAGCTGGCGCCTGATTTTCAAGGCGCACCGTTCGTCTGTCGCAACTATCTGTAACTGCTAAAGAGCGTCGGAGACCCCGAGGACACGAACGCGTGCGGTGGGCTAGCGCCACTCATCGGACGCAGGGACGAGCGTCGCGAGCGCGTCGTGCCGCGACATCGCCCGCCGATAGCGGCGGACTTCGCGGTGTTCCCGCCACATCTGCAGGAAATTTCCGTTGATCAGCCCGGCGTGCTTGAAATCCCGCAAATCGCGCATCAGTGGCGCAAACATGCCGTGCCGCAGATCCGATACCAAAATCTTGGTGGCGAAATAGGTGCCGACTTTACGAAACCGGCCGACGAGTTCGGGCTGCGCGGACACATAGTTGAGCAGGCTCAATCCGGCATTTTCCCACTGATTGGATTGTCCATCGTCCGACCAGTATTTCTCCCACAGCGGCTCCGCAATGAGATGCCCGCTGCCTCGGCGCGAAGCGCGGATCAGAAATTCCCGATCGTCGATCCATTTCATGCCCTGGTGGAAGCCGCCGATGTCGAGCGCCGTCTGCCGCCGCACGGTGATGCTTGTGCCCTCGACGCCAATGAGATCGCAGATCAACGCCCACTCGAATGCCGGTGGCGCGAGCGTAATCTCGGGCATGCGCGCGATGTGCGTGCGCTTGAGATCGAACTTCACGGATGAGGATAAAGTCGCAACGACATCGGGCTCGTGCGCGAACACGGCAAGCGGTGCGGAGAGCCTGCGCGCGCGGTAGGTATCGTCGTCATCGAGCAGGGCGACCGCGTCGGCGCGCGCCGCGGCCAAGCCGAAGTTGCGAGCGCCCGCGGTTCCGAGGTTGTTGGGCGGCGTCAAGACGCGAATGCGCGGATCGGTGAGCGACGCCAGATAGGCGCCGGTGTCGTCTTTCGAACGGTCGTCGACGATGATCAGCTCGAAATCTTTTTCATCTTGGGCGAATACGCTGGCGATCGTCCGCGGCAGGACTTGCCGCCGGCCATACGTCGGAAGGATGACGGAAATTTTCGGAATCGTTACGGGCAAGTTCGAGCCGATCCTCGCAGTCAAGCCGTTGAATTAGTGTTTAACGGCGTGAAACGCAACGCGATAGTTTCGCCCTGTGAGGTCCGGTCAATTGTTTTCGTGGCGAAAGGCTTTGCCCACTTCGCGCAGACGCAACACATCCAGGCTTTCGCGCGAATTTTTCTGTTTGAATTGGCGCGTGACCTCGACGCATCTGGGATGGTCCTCATACCGGAGTTTGCCGGTCCGATTGTCGAATATGTATCGCCAGCACAGACCCTCGCCCGTGGGGACGATGATCGAGCCGGTATAGTGTTGCTCAAGATTGTCATTCTTGGGCTGCGCCCCGCCGTCGCGCCGAACCTTGGATGAATCAACGAAAGTGGGCCAATCAACAAAGTAGGTGGCTATGGTGGCAATGAAGGCAACCGCAACAAGCACCACAAAGGTCGGCCGAATTTGCCGCAGAAGCCAACGACGGGACGATGCGTGTGCGACCATAGCGCCGCCCTCAGGCGATATGTGGAACCTTCAAATTTCGAGTGACCACGAATTGGCTCATAGTGTACGGCGCACTTGGTTAAGCGACCGTTTTGTCGCCCTCGCAGATAGGGTGCAGCGTGGGTCCGTAAGCGTCGGGGCCCAAAACAAAAACCCAAGTAATTTCAATGGCGAATAGCCCGATTTCGAAATCCTGTGGTCGCGGCCGCCAAATCGGATTTTTAGGCCGCATGTCCACGACCGCGCAGGGCCAAAACGGTCGCTTCTTGCCGCATCATGGGATGCTGCCGGACGCCCTTGGCGCGGGGCCTTTCGCCGCGTAACGTCGCGGCGTCAAAAACGATGCGGCCGGGCGGTACCGGCCCTCTGGGGAGGATCACGCTCATGCGCTGGAACGTCGCGTTTCTGTCTCGTCTGCTGTTCGGATTGCTGGCTCTGTCGCTGATCGGCGCAACCGGCGCGCGCGCGGCCTATCCCGACCGCCCGGTGCGCATCATCGTCGGCTACCCGGCCGGCGGCTCGACCGACATCGTCGCGCGCATCATCGGCAACTGGCTGAGCCAGAAGCTCGGTCAGCAGTTCATCGTCGAGAACAAGCCGGGCGCCGGCAACAATATCGGCACCGAGCTCGTCACCAAGGCCGCGCCCGATGGCTACACGCTGTTCCTGATCAACCCGGCCAACACCATCAACGCTACGCTCTACAAGAAGCTCAATTTCGTCTTCCTTCGCGACATCGATCCCGTTGCAAACGTGATCCAGGTGCCGAACGTGATGGAGGTCAATCCGTCGGTGCCGGTCAAGACCGTCAAGGAATTCATCGACTACGTCAAAGCCAATCCCGACAAGGTCAACGTCGCCTCGTCCGGCAACGGCACCTCGATTCATCTGTCCGGCGAACTGTTCAAGATGATGACCGGCTTGAAGATGACGCACATCCCCTACAAAGGCTCGGCGCCGATGCTCACCGATCTGCTCGGCGGCCAGGTGCAGGTGACGTTCGACAACCTGCCGTCGTCGATCGCCCACATCCGCGCCGGCAAGCTGCGCGCGCTGGCGGTGACCACGTCGACGCGCTCGCCGGAACTGCCGGATGTGCCGACGGTCGCCGAAACCGTGCCCGGTTACGAAGCGGTCGCCTTCTTCGGCATCGGCACCACGCGCGGCACGCCGAAGGAGGTCGTCGATCTGCTCAACAAGGAGATCAACGCCGCGCTCAAGGATCCCGGCATCCTCGCCAAGCTCAAGGATCTCGGCGGCATCGCAGTGCCCGGCACGCCGGCCGACTTCGGCAAATTCCTCGCCGCCGAAACCGCCAAGTGGGAAAAGGTCGTGCACGCCGCCAACCTGTCGATCCAGTGACGCTTCGCCCGGCCCGGACGTTCACCGCATGACAAACCGCAAGCGGCCGGAAGACCTGCGCAGCTACCGCTGGCTTGGCGTCGACGACATGCGCTCGTTCGGCCACCGCTCGCGGCTGCGCGGCATCGGCTATGACGCCGAGGACTGGAAGGGCAAGCCGGTCATCGGCATCATCAACACCTGGAGCGACATCAATCCGTGCCACGCGCATTTGCGCTCGCGCGCCGAGAACGTGAAGCGCGGCGTGCTGCAGGCCGGCGGCTTCCCGGTCGAACTGCCGGCGATGTCGCTCGCCGAAACCTTCGTCAAGCCGACCACCATGCTCTATCGCAATTTCCTGGCGATGGAGACCGAGGAACTGCTGCGCAGCCATCCGCTCGACGGCGCGGTGCTGATGGGCGGCTGCGACAAGACAACGCCTGGCCTGTTGATGGGCGCAATCAGCATGGGTATCCCGGCGATCTACGTGCCGGCCGGGCCGATGCTGCGCGGCAACTGGAAGGGCCAGTATCTCGGCTCCGGCTCCGACGTGTGGAAGTACTGGACCGAGAAGCGCGCCGGCAACATCAGCGACGAGGAATGGGACGAGATCGAAGGCGGCATCGCCCGCTCGTTCGGCACCTGCATGGTGATGGGCACGGCGGCAACCATGATGGCGATCGCGGAAGCGCTCGGCATGTCGCTGCCCGGCGCGTCGTCGATTCCGGCGGCCGACGCCAACCATCCGCGCATGTGCGGCGTCGCCGGACGGCGCATCGTCGACATGGTGTGGGAAGACCTGACGCCGAAAAAGATCATGACGCCCGCCGCCTTCGACAACGCCATCAAGGTGCACATGGCGATGGGCGGCTCGACCAACGCCATCATCCACGTGGTGGCGATGGCGCGCCGCGCCGGCGTTCCGGTCGATATGGAGACATTCGACCGGCTGTCGCGCCAAATCCCGGTGCTCGCTAACGTGCGGCCGTCGGGCAAATACCTGATGGAGGATTTCTTCTACGCCGGGGGCTTGCGCGCGCTGATGCAGAACCTGCGCGAGAAGCTCGATCTCTCCTGCCTCACCGTCACCGGCAAGACAGTGGCCGACAACATCGACAGCGCCAAGGTCTACATCCCGGAGGTCATCCATTCGCTCAACGATCCGGTCTATGCCGAAGGCGCGACCGCGGTGCTCAAGGGCAATCTCGCGCCCAACGGCTGCGTCATCAAACCGGCGGCCGCCGACAAGCGCTTCCTCAAGCACCGCGGCAAGGCGATTGCCTTCGAGGACTACAACCACATGATGCGCGAGATCGAGCGCGACGATCTCGACGTCACGCCCGACCACATTCTGGTGTTGAAGAACGCCGGGCCGAAGGGCGGGCCGGGCATGCCGGAATGGGGCATGCTGCCGATCCCCAAACGGCTGTTGGGGCAGGGCGTGCGCGACATGATCCGCATTTCCGACGCGCGCATGAGCGGGACGAGCTATGGCGCCTGCGTCCTGCACGTCGCGCCGGAAAGCTTCGTCGGCGGTCCGCTCAATTTCGTGCAGACCGGCGACGAGATCGAAATCGACGTCGACAAGCGGCTGATCCATCTGCACGTTAGCGACGAAGAACTCGCGCGCCGCAAGGCGGCCTGGGCGCCGCCGCCGCCGAAATATCCGCGCGGCTACGGGGCGCTCTATTCGGATCATATCGGGCAGGCCGACCAGGGTTGCGATTTCGATTTCCTCGGCGCCGGCGGTGCGATCCCCGAGCCGGAAATCCATTAACCGCTATCGACCACAGGATGACGGCATGATGCTGACCACGGCGCAAAAGGTTCGCGCGTTCGCCATCGCCATCAGCATCGGCTTGGCATTGGCCGCCGCGCCGGCCTTGGCGCAAAACTATCCGAGCAGCCCCGTGCACCTGATCGTCGCCTACTCGGCCGGCGGCACCGGCGACGTGGTGGCGCGCATCGTCGCACCCAAGCTGTCGATTGCGCTTGGCCAATCGGTCATCGTGGAAAACCGCGCCGGGGCAAGCGGCGCCATCGGCGCGCACAGCGTCGCCACTGCGTCACCCGACGGCTTTACGCTGCTGATCGGGCAGACCGCCGAAGTCGCTATCAACCAGCATTGGCTCAAGGGGCTGAGCTACGACCCCGACAAGGATCTCGCGCCGATCGCCATGCTGGTGATCGTGCCGCTGGCGCTCGCCGTTCCGGCCAAGGCGCCGTATTCCACCATGGCCGAGTTCATGGCGGCTTTGCGCACCAAGAAGCTGACCTTTGCCTCAGCCGGCACCGGCACGCCGGGCCATTTCGCCGGCGAATTCCTCAAGGCCATGACGCACGGCGACCTCACCCACGTGCCCTACAAGGGCGCCGGCCCTGCCTTGAACGATCTGATCGGCGGCCACGTCGATTTCTATTTTCCCGGGATGCCGGCGGTGATGCCGCTGTTGAAGGGCGGCATGGTCAAGGTCTTCGCCGTGTCGTCGGCCAAACGCTCGCCGATCGCGCCGGACGTGCCGACGGTCGCCGAAAGCGCCGGCATCAAGGGCTTCGATTTCACGCTCTGGGCGGGCGTGTTCGCGCCGCGCGCCACGCCGGCGGCGATTATCGCCAAGCTCAATAGCGAGATCAACAAAGTGCTCGCGGACCCGGAAGTCAGCAAAAAGCTGGTCGATGCCGGCGCCAACGTGGAGCCGATGACGGTCGAGCAATTCCGGGCTTTCGTCGCCGCGGAGAGCAGCAAATATGCGCGCATCATCAAGGAGACTGGCGTTACGGCGAACTAGCGCGGCGTCCTCTATCGGCGCACCGGTCTTTCGCCAGCGCATTCTTTTAATTTAGAAAAGCTCCGAACTAGAAAACCTCTAATGTTTGCTCGCGTGCATTGACTTCCGTGCGGAAATTTTCCGTATTGAATTTCACCGCGGTCCAACGCACGCGGTAGAAACTTGTTGCCGGGCCTTGAACCCGGTGGATGAGGAAGAGGTAAAATGCATATCGATCGTTTCGCGTGCGCCGGATTGATGGCCGCGTTGTTTTTTGTCGCGACAGATTTCGGCGCCCGCGCGCAGAGCGCGCCGCCGGCACCCAACGCCGGCGCGCAAGCGGCGGCGGACGTTTTTCACGAAGCCGAATCGAAATATATGTTCGGCTTCATCGACGGCGCCGATATCGGTAACGAAGGCGAGAAGGCGTTCGAATACGAGGCGACCGGCTCGTTCCAGAAGCGCGGCGGGCAATACACCGCCATAGAGCACGAGTTCGAATTCGAGCATGTGCTGACGCAGAACTTTGCTTATGAGCTGAGCGCGCACGCGCTGACGCATTCGATCAGCGGCGTCGAAGATCTCGACGACCGCAACTCGACGCAATTCAGCGGCGCCTCGGCAAAACTGCGCTATTTGATCATCGGCCGCGGCCCCGGCTCGCCATTTGGGTTGACGGTCTCGGCGGAGCCAGAATGGTCGCGCGTCGACGGCACAGACGGCACCGCGGTGCAGGCCTATAGTTCGGAGTTCAGGATTGTCGCCGACACCGAGCTGATTCCCAACCGCCTCTTCGCCGCGATCAATCTCGTGTACGAACCGGAAACCGCCAAGCCGGCCGACACAGGGATGTGGGAGCGCAGCTCGTCGGCCGGTGTTGGGCTGGGGCTGACCTATCGCCTGACGCCCAACTGGGCGATGGGCGTTGCAGCGGAATACGACCGCGCCTTTGACGGATTGCTGTTTCAGACCTTCCAGGGGCACGCGCTATTTGCCGGGCCGACCTTGCAGATCAACCTCAGCCGCAAGATGCTGCTGGCCGCCGCGTTCATGGCGCAGGCCGCCGGCCACGCGGTCGACGATCCGCGGCCGCTGGATCTTACGAATTTCGAGCGATATCGCGCCAATCTTAAACTTGAGATCGAATTCTAGTGTCCGGCGCTGGCGTAAAAGGATGACACCATGAAACGGACGACGATTGCAAAGCACGGGCTCGCACTCGCCATCTTGGCGCTCGGCCTGCTCGTCATGATGCCGGCGCCGCGAGCCGAAGACGCGGTGACGGTCAATATCACGATGAAGGATCACCGCTTCCAGCCGGCCGAATTGCACGCGCCGGCCGGCAAGCCGGTCACGATCATCGTGAAAAATCTCGATCCGGCGCCGGCCGAGTTCGAAAGCAACATGCTACGGGTTGAGAAGGTCGTAACCGGTGGCGGCACCATCACAATGCGGATTCGCCCGCTGGACCCCGGCCGCTACCGTTTTTTCGACGACTTCTACCCGTCGACCGAAGGCTATCTGGTGATCAAATAATGGTTGGAATTCGCGGAGTGGCGTGCTCATAAGCATTTGCCATGGCCGACGACATTCCCTTCGACAAAAACCTCGACCTCGCGCCCGACACGGTGGACGAGGTGATGCCCGGCGTGCGCCGGGTGATGGCCGACAATCCGGGGCCTTTCACCTTCAAGGGCACGATGAGCTACATCGTCGGCAAAGGTCGGGTCGCCATCGTCGATCCGGGCCCGGCCGATGAGCGCCATATCGGCGCCTTGCTCGAAGCCGTGCGCAACGAGACGGTGACGGCGATTTTCGTCACCCACACCCACCGCGACCACTCGCCGGCGGTGCCGGCGATCAAGGCTGCGACCGGCGCCACGGTCTATGCCGAAGGCCCGCATCGCGCCGCACGGCCGCTGCACATCGGCGAGCACAACCCGCTCGATTCCAGCGGCGATCGCGACTTCAAGCCCGACGTCGCGCTCAAGGACGGCGAGGTTGTCGCCGGCGACGGCTGGACCATCGAAGCGGTGACGACGCCCGGCCACACCGCTAACCACGTGGCTTACGCGTTTAAGGAGAACAACACGCTGTTCGCCGGCGACCATGTCATGGGCTGGGCGACCTCGATCGTGGCGCCGCCCGACGGCGCCATGAGCGATTACATGGCTTCGCTGCAAAAACTCGCCAAACGCGGCGAGGCGACGTATTTCCCCGGCCACGGCCCGGCGATCCGCGACGCTGGCCGCTTCGTGAATTATTACATCCTGCATCGCAAGGCGCGCGAGGCGTCGATCCTGCACCGGCTCGCCAAAGGCGAAACCGATATCCCCGCTATCGTGCGCGCGATCTATATCGGCATCGATCCGCGCCTGACCGGCGCGGCGGGTTTGTCGGTGCTGGCGCATATGGAAGACCTGGTGACGCGCAAGCTGGTCGAAACCGACGGTACCCCGGCCATCGACGGCATCTACCGCCTGGCGCGCTGACGGCCTCGCCCCAAGCGTCTATCGTTTAGGCGGCCGCTTCGGCGCGGGCTGCGCCTTTTTCGCTGGCTCCGGCCGCCGCTCGGGCGCCGTGCCCACGGCGTCGTCGAGATCCTCCAGCAGGCTGCGCACGCGCGCGGCGTTGGCGCCGAAATCGTACAGGCCGTAGCGCGAGGCCGAGCGCATATCGACGCGCGCGCCATTGCTGTTGGGGCTGACGCGGATTACCACATCGTCGCGGAAACCCATGATCGGCGTGCGCGCCGTCGCTTCGATGACGGCGTCGCGTCGCCCGGGCCCGGGCAGGCGGGCATCGGCCACGTGCCATTTGCGCTTGGTTACCAGCGCGAGCGCAATATCGTAGGTAACCTTCACCGACGCGTTCACCTGCAACGGCACGACGTCGGGATAGGCCGTCTGCTGCATCTGCGCGGTCGCAGCACCTGGATAGGCGACGTGGTCGGGTGGCCGCAGCCGCGCCAGCACGTCGAAGCGCGGCGGGCTGCCCGGGTCGGTCGTGATATCTGAAATCGGCGGCAGCTTGGTGGCCTTGTAGCCGAGATAGGCCGGATAAATGAGCAGCAGCAGGCCGAGCACCATGCCGGAAATCGCCGAGCCGAGTCCGGTGCTGCCATGCCGCCAGATCACCACATAGGCCGGCAGCGACAGCAGCACCGCTAGCACGGCGAAGATGAGGGCTGCGGCGAAGGTGGCGAGCGCCGGCACGATCTCCAACAGGCCGGACCGCACGATGACGATTGAAAGCGCCGCCACGGCGAGCGCGAACAGCGCCAGCCGGCGCGACCATGCGGCCAGCCGCGACACCGGCTCATCAATCAACCGAACTCGTCGCGCCATGCGTTACCCCAAACCGACCGTGCCGCCTCTTGGCGGAAAGGGATACTGGCAAGCGTGCGTACGGGCAATGACCTCGCCGCGCCGCTTTCGCCGCGTGCCGATTTTGTCGCGATGGCGTCGTTGGCAGGGCGGGGCGCCCTGGCGGCTAGGCGACCATCTGCGCCAGCGTGACCGGCGTCTCGAGCCGCGCGCGGATGGCCTCGCCGGTCATCGGCCGGCCGAACAAATAGCCCTGGCCCTCGTGACAGCCCTGCGAAGCCACAAGCTTCATCTGCTCTTCCGTTTCGATGCCTTCGGCGACCACGATCTTGTCCAGGCCGGCGCCGAGGCTCGCCACCGCGCCGATGATCGCCCTAGCGCCGCGCTCGTCGCCGAGGTCGCAAATGAACGACTGGTCGATTTTAATCTTGTGGAACGGGAACTTGCGCAGGTAATTAAGCGAGGAATAGCCGGTGCCGAAATCGTCGAGTGACAGACTGACGCCGAGATTGTTGAGCTGCTGCATGGTCGCGAGCGTGCCGTCATTATCCTCAAGCAGCAGACGTTCGGTGACCTCGAGTTCGAGCCGCTGCGGCGGCAGACCCGACTTCGCCAGCGCCGTCACCACCTGTAAGGCGAGACCGCGGTCGCGGAACTGTACCGGCGACAGGTTGACGGCAACCTTGACGCCGTGCGGCCAGCTCGCCGCCTCGGCGCAAGCGCGGTGCAAGGCCCATTCGCCGATCGCGATGATCTGGCCGGTTTCCTCGGCGACCGGGATGAACACCGCCGGCGGCACTTCGCCGCGGACCGGATGCGTCCAGCGCAGCAGCGCCTCGCAGGTCGTTACGCGGCCGGTGCGCAGGTCGACCAGCGGCTGGAAATTGAGCTGGAACTGCTCCAAGGCAAGCGCGTCGCGCAGGTCGAGTTCGAGCGCGCGGCGTTCCTGCACCGCCGCCTCCATATCCATGGCGAAGAAGCGGTGGCTGCCGCCACCGCCGTTCTTGGTGGCGTACAGCGCCATGTCGGCCTTCTTCAGCAGTTCGTCGGCGTTGATGCCATCGATCGGCGCCATGGCGATGCCGATCGAAGCGCCGATGTCGATGCGATGGCCGTCGATTTCGAACGGCTCCTTGAGCGTGCGCGCCAGCCGCTTGGCCAGCCATTCGGCGTCCTGACGGCGCTCGGTCACGGTCTGCAGCACCACGAACTCGTCGCCGCCGAAGCGCGTGATCATGTCGCCTGGCTTGATGACGGCGCTGAGCCGGTTCGCGACCTCCTTGAGCAGCTTGTCGCCGACCGGATGGCCGAGCGTGTCGTTGATCGCCTTGAAGCGGTCGAGGTCGATCAGGTGGATGGTGAGGGGATTCTGCCGTTCGTGCACGGTCGCCAGCATGGCGTTGATGCGTTCGCGGAATTGAGTCCGATTGGCAAGACCGGTCAGTTCGTCGAACTTGGCGAGATGGGTGATGCGCTCTTGCGCGCGTTTGCGCTCGGTCACGTCCTCCAGGATGATGACCGAGCCGCCGTCGGCCATCATGCGGCGCGACACGGCGACGGTGCGATCGCCGTCCAGCGAGGTGTGAAACTGGTTGAACTTGTCCTCGCGCAGTCCGTGCACCAGTTCGGTGATAACCTGTTTCACGCTCTTGGCGCGGTGATTGCCAGCGCGGATACTGTGGCGGACGAGTTGCGAGATACGCATGCCGACACGCACCGGCGCCTTCTGCAGGTGCAGCAGTTCGAGGAACCGCTCGTTCCAGACCTGCAGGCGGTCCTGCGGATCGAGCATGCACAGCCCGTGCGACATGTTGTTGAGCGCGATGTCAAATCGCTTCGCCTGTTCGGCGAAGCGGGAAGCGAGGGCCGCTTCCTTGCGCGTCATGGTCAATGCCTGGATGATGACGTCGCGGATGGAGAGCGTAATATCGATCATCCCGTAGATGAACAACAACACCACGATGCCTAGCGACTTGTGCAACAAGTCGGGATAGGTGAATAGCGCGATCGCCATCGGCAGCGTGGTCAGCGTGAGCTGGCCAAGGGCAATGATGGGACGTCCGGCATTGCGGCCCGAAATGCCAGCGGCGTATCCGGCCGCGGTGGTGGTCACCGCGAGTTGCAGTGCCCCGTCGCTGGTCTGCATAAGTGTAAGCCAGCACAACAGGCCGAACAGGCCGGAGAAACCCCAGGCGCCAGTCTCGTAGACGTGCTCCCACCACTTGGTGATTGCCGGCTGGTCCGCCGCCTTCTTGTAGCGCCTGTAGAGCACGGCCGAGACGACCCGCAGCATGCCGACCGCGAAGATCGCGATCGAGTTTGCCAGGATCCATTCGTTGCCGACGCGCAGAGCCACCGCCGCTCCGGTGATGGAACAGGCGATCGCGCCGACGATCAGCGATGCGATCGGCGCAAACAGCGATTCAACCAGTGCAGCGCGGATCTCCGGAGGCAGCTCCGCGTCCGCCTTGCAGGTTTCGGTGAGCCTCTTGATAAGCATTTGACCTTACGCGGCGTTCTCGACCTTTCCGATGGTACCGTCCAATCTTCAACACGACGCAAATTGATGGTCCGATCAGCACTTGTGATGAACAAGTGGCAAACGATCGTTTGCTCGTTTCGATAAACTTGTTCCAATTTCGTACTCGGTAGCGCCGTCTATTTCGCAGAGGCGGCGGTTATCGGAAGCAGCGGCGTGCGGGTCTGAAGCCTGGCTGCGCCGCGCGCGACCTTGTCTTGTAGTTAATCGGGCTTTCCTTGCGATTTTCCAGGCCTTTTGCCTGCACGACCACGATTCGGGCGGGTGAGTCCTGCGCTCCCGACATGGTTAACGGGTGATTGAAGATTGTTTGAGGCTCAACTTTCTGTTAGGGTAAAGGAGTAGTTAATGTGGTGTAATAAGAATGCAGAGTATCGCGTTGTCTTACGCTTCGGCGCCCAGCCGGGCGTTGTCTTGGCCGCTGCCTCCAGTCGCCAAGGAACCGGCAGCACCACCCAACGATGCGAAGCTGCTGGACCTGATGAGAGGCGCCGACGCACGGCGCCTGTTCAGGCTGGAACAGCTAGAAGTTAACTGGGACGAGCAGGCTGGCGCGCTCTGGACCTTCATGCGGCCGCGCGGCCGCCCGAGTTATAATCCCGATTTCCTGGAGGATTTCCACGCCTGGCAGCGCGGCATCTCGGCGATGTTCGCCGACCGGCCGGACGACCTGCGCTATCTGCTGCTCGGCTCGCGCACGCCCGGCGTGTTCAATCTCGGCGGCGATCTCAATCATTTTCTGAAGAAGATTCAGGCGGGCGACCGGCAGGGCTTGGTCGACTACGGCGAATCCTGCGTGCGCATCCTGCACCGGAACATTAACACGCTCGGCCTACCGATGATCACCATCGGGCTGGCGCAAGGCGACGCGCTCGGCGGCGGCTTCGAGTCGTTGTTGTCGTTCAACGTCATCATCGCCGAACGCGGCGCCAAGTTCGGCTTTCCGGAAACCATGTTCGGCCTGTTCCCGGGCATGGGCGCCTACAGCCTGGTGGCGCGCCGCGTCGGCGCAGCCTTCGCCGAGGAGATGATGCTCACCGGCCGCATCTACAGCGCCGAGGAAATGCAGGAGGTCGGCCTCGTGCACCTGGTGGTTGACCAAGGGCAGGGGATCGAAGCCGCGCGCGACTACATGCAGAAGAACAAGCGGCGCCACGTCGGCGGGCGCGCGGTCTATAAAGCAGGCCACGTGGTCAACCCGGTCACGCTCGACGAACTCGATGGCATTGTGCAGATCTGGGCCGACGCCTGCCTGCAGCTGCGCGAGCGCGATTTGAAGGTCATGCAGCGCCTGGTCGCCGCGCAGGACAAGCTGCAATACACGACGCAGGCGGCAGAATAACTTAGTCTCGCGGCGACGTACCTCCAAGCGTCAAAACTGTCATGCCCGGCCTTCGTGCCGGGCATCGACGTTTTATGGCGAGATGCGTCACTGCAGGGAACGACTTGGGCAGCATTGCGTTTGTCCCCCGACACAGGGGCTGATGCAATGAATGAACGTGCGACCACCCGGTTTTTTGGACTGACTCTTGGATTGATGATCGTCACGGTGCTGGCATTAAACGCGTTCGCGTACAACTGACGCAGAATCAGGCGCGCCGCCGCCATTGCCGATTTCCGCTTACTCCGCCGCCTGCACGCCGGGAAACCGATAGTCCTTGAAGCGCTGGCGCAGCGTCATCTTCTGGATCTTGCCGGTCGCGGTGTGCGGGATCTCGTCGACGAAGGCGACGTCGTCCGGCATCCACCACTTGGCGATCTTGCCCTGCATGAAGCCGAGGATATCTTCCTTGGTCGCAACCTCGTCTTTCTTGAGCACGATGACCAAGAGCGGCCGCTCGCCCCATTTCGGATGCGAAATGCCGATCGCGGCGGCTTCCGCCACTTTCGGATGGCCGACCGCCAGGTTCTCCAGATCGATCGTGGACACCCATTCGCCGCCCGACTTGATCACGTCCTTGGAGCGGTCGGTGATCTGCATGTAGCCGTATCGGTCCATGGTGGCGACGTCGCCGGTGTCGAACCAGCCGTCCTTCTCGAACACCGGGTCGTCGTCGACCTTGTAATAGGCGCGCGCCACCGCCGGCCCGCGCACTTTCAGCCGGCCGAAGGTCGCGCCGTCCCAGGGCAGCTCCTTGCCGGCGTCGTCGGTAATCTTCATGTCGACGCCGAACGGCGGATGGCCTTGCTTCATCTGCACGTCGAGTTTCGCCTCGCCTTCGAGCGCGGCGTATTCCGGCTTCATGGTGCAGAGCGAGCCGAGCGGGCTCATCTCGGTCATGCCCCAGGCGTGCACCACCTCGACGCCGTACTTCTCCTGGAAGGTCTTGGTCATGGCGCGCGGGCAGGCCGAACCGCCGATCACCACGCGCCTGAGATAAGGCAGCTTGCCGCCGGTCTTCTCCAGGTCCTGCAGCAGCATCAGCCACACCGTCGGCACCGCGGCGGTGAAGCTGACTTTGTAGGTGTTGAGCAGTTCGTAGATCGAGGCGCCGTCCATCTTGGCGCCCGGCATTACCAGCGTGGCGCCGACCATCGGTGTCGAGAAGGCGAGCGACCAGCAGTTGGCGTGGAACATCGGCACCACCGGCATCACCACGTCGCGCGAGGCGATGCCTTTGGAATCCGGCAGTGCCGCGATATAGGCGTGCAGCACGTTGGAGCGGTGCGAATAGAGCACGCCCTTCGGGTGTCCGGTGGTGCCGGAGGTGTAGCACATGCCGGACGCGGTGTTCTCGTCGAACGAGGCCCATTGGAAATCGCCGTCGACCTCGGCGATCCAGACCTCGTAAGCGACCGCGTTCTTCAGCGTGGTCTGCGGCATATGCGCGGCGTCGGTGAGCACGATGTAGCGCTCGATGCTCGGCAATTTGTCGGCGATTTTTTCCAACAGCGGCACGAAGGTGAGATCGACGAACATCATACGGTCTTCGGCATGATTGACGATCCAGACGATCTGCTCGGGGAACAGCCGCGGATTGACGGTGTGATAGATCGCGCCGATGCCGGTGATGCCGTACCAGGCTTCCAGATGCCGCCACGTGTTCCAGGCCAGCGTGCCGACACGGTCGCCGAGCTTGATGCCGTCCTTGGTGAGCCGTTGCGAAACCTTCAGCGCGCGGGCGCGCACTTGCGCGTAAGTGGTCTCGACGATCGGGCCTTCGATCGACCGGGTGATGACCTTGCGCTGCCCATGGAACTTGGCGGCGTGATCGATGATGCGGTGGATCAGCAGCGGCCAATCCTGCATGAGCCCGAGCATGATTCCCCTCCTGGACGCGTCGCTTTTTTGAGCCGGCCCCTCGCCAGCCGATCCTTTTTCGGGATCTCGCGCTAGGTTAGCTGGAGCGCCGGGCAGCGCAATGGTCTCGTCATCGATAAAAATCCCGTATAACGGCGGCCGCCATGCCCATTAACGCCCCGTTGCGGACACTCATCGCCGCCGCCTTCCTGGCGTCCTGTGGCCGCGGTCTCGCCGCCGCCGAGGATATCCCGCTGCCGCGCCCACGGCCGCCGGTCTGGGTGGAGCCGCTGACTTTCCGCGAGGCCGCTGGTCCCGACTTCGACAGCGCCGGGGTCACCAGCGCGCCGACCGCCTGCGACGATCGCCTGGCGAAATTTGCCGCCATCGCGCCGCTGCCGCGCCTGATCGGTCCCGGCGCCTGCGGCGGCGGCGACATGGTAGAACTCGACGCGGTGCTGTTGGCGGACGGCAGCCGTATCGCGGTCGAGCCGGCGGCGGTGCTCACCTGCGCGATGGCGGAATCGTTTGCCGGCTGGCTGCGCGACGAGGCGGCGCCGCAGGTCGCCAAGCTCGGCAGTCCGCTGCATGCGGTCGAGAACTACGATTCATACGAATGCCGCAGCCGCAACCGCGTTCCCGGCGCCAAGCTCAGCGATCACGCCCATGGCGATGCGATCGACGTGCGCGCGTTCCACCTCGCCGATGGACTCCGGTTCGAATTGACCGACGCGACTGTCGACAAGCCGTTGCGCGAAGCCTTGCGCGAGAGCGCCTGCCGCCGATTCACCACCGTGCTCGGGCCCGGCGCCGACGGCCATCACGAAGGCCACATCCATGTCGACCTGATCTCGCGCCACAATGGTTACCGCATCTGCCAGTGGGACGTGCGCGAACCGCCGGCCGAAGTCGTCAGCGTGCTGATCGATGGCGAACTTGTTCCCTTGCCGCCGGCGCGCCCGGCCGCCGCCGGTGCGCGTTAAGCATTCCGGCAAACTCCGCCCGCGCCATCATTTTGCGATCACGATTGCGGGGTTAGTTCTCCGGCATGGCTATCGATACGCCCGGTCCGATTGTTCCGCACCAACCTTCGCCCGCGTCGCGTTCCGCGGCCGGGTTGACGCGCCGCCGTTTGCTCAAGGGCGGGCTGGCGCTGACTGGCGCTGCCGGCCTGGCGATGCCGGGCACCGCCGCCTATGCGGCCGCGCAAGCCGCCGATAATCTCATCGTCACCGATTACCGGCCGGTGCCGCCGAAATGGCCCGATGCCCACCGGCTGACTATCACCGTCATCGCCGACCTGCATGCCGGCGGCCCCAATATGGGGCTGGCGCGCGTGCGCCAGGTGGCCGACGCCGCGCAGGCGCTCAATTCCGACCTGATCGTCATCCTCGGCGATTATTTCGCCACCCACCGTTTCGTCACCGAGCGGGTGCCGCATGCAGCCTGGGCGGCCGAATTCGGGCGCCTCAAAGCGCGGCTCGGCGTCTATTCGATTCTCGGCAATCACGACTGGTGGTACGACATCGCCGGCGTACGCAAGGCGCTGGCCGGCGTGCGCATCCCCGTGCTGGAAAACGACGCCGTGCTGCTCGACGACGGCGGCCGCCACTTCTGGCTCGCCGGTCTCGGCGATCAACTCGCTCACTGGATCGGGCCCGGCAACTTCGAGGGCGTCGACGATCTGGCGGGCACGCTCGCGCGCGTCACTACCGACGATCCCGTCATCCTGCTGGTGCATGAGCCGGATATTTTCACGGACGTCCCGCGGCGCGTCGCGCTGACGCTTGCCGGCCACACCCACGGCGGGCAGATCGTGCTGCCGTTCATGCCGCCGCTGTGGACGCCCTCGCAATACGGCGCGCGCTTTGCCTATGGCCATATCGTGGAGCAGGGCCGCCACATGATCGTGTCCGGCGGCCTGGGCTGCAGCAAGGTTCCGCTGCGCCTCGGCGTGCCGCCGGAAATCGTGCGCGTGACGCTCGGGGCGTGACCTGCCCCGGATGCGGCGCGGCATGAGCGGAGCGAAATGATGCGCCGCTGATCCGGGGTCTTACCGGATCTCGATTTTGAAACGATCCCGGGCGCAGTGCACCGTTCGCTGCGCTCACGCTGCACTGCGCCCGGGACAAGAATCCAAAACGGCGCCCGGAGGCGCCGTTTTGTCCTCAGCCCTATGGCGTCGTCAGCGGAACATGCCGCCGGTCGAAGCCACGCGCGGATTGAACGGCGAATCGCCCTGTTTCGGCGCCAGCACCACGACGACGGTGCCGGGTTTGACCCGCTTGTAGAGGTCGATGACGTCCTCGTTGGTCATGCGGATGCAGCCCGAGGAGATCGCCTGGCCGATATATTCCGGCTGGTTGGTGCCGTGAATGCGGTAGAGCGTGTCTTTGTTGCCTTCGAACAGATACATGGCGCGCGCGCCCATCGGGTTCTGCGGGCCCGGCGAGACGTAAGCCGGCACGTCCATGCGCTCGCGTTCGCCCGGAGTCGGCGTCCACGACGGCCATTCGGTCATGCGCTCGATCTTGGCGACGCCCGACCAGGCCATGGCTTCCTCACCGACGGTGACGCCATAGCGGATCGCCTTGCCGCCATCGAGCACGTAATAGAGATAGCGCGCATCGGAATCGATCACGATCGAGCCGGGCGCTTCCTTGCGGTGATATTCGACGATGTGCCGCCGATAAGGTTCGGGGATCATCGCATTTTCGTAGGGCGCTGCCGCCAGCAGTTTCTTGTCGCGAACCGTCAGGTTCGCTTCCGACGCCGGCTCCACCATTGATTGCATGCAGCCGCCAAGCAAAACGGCGACGCCGACCAGCGCAAAAGACAACCCCCTTACCCGCATCTCATCCTCTTTCCAGGCCGCCCGGCAGGGCCACCGCATTGAAGTTCTTTCCAGCCGCAATTAAGCGAAAAATCCGCACGATTGCCACGATTTCCATGCCGTCCACAGCAGCTTGCTGCGATCTGTTGCACGAATGCCGCACTTGGTTCCCGGTGGCCCGGAACGGCCCGCTTGGCCGCCCGGCAAAGCTCAGAAATGACTTTGCCGGCAAGGCGTTAAGAGAAGGTTTACCATGAGGGCCGCTTTATGATCGAAATCAAAGCGAATCCCGCGGTTATTCGCCAAAAGTCACAAAGGGACAAGAATTGTCGCGCAATTCTGCCCCACTTATCAGGCAGGTTAACCACCTCAGCCACCCAAGGACGGACTGGAGACGACGACAATGGACGCTACCCGGGCGACGGAGCTGAGCCAAGACTCCCAACGCCATTACAAGAATCTCGATGATCGTTACGGCAAGATCGGAATTTCGGCGGTTGCTGCCGCTGTCCGCCACCAGGGCGAGCAGCGCAACGTCAGCGACACACGCTTCCTGCCAAACGACAGCGACTGAACTGCCGGGTGAGCCGGTCTTAAGGCCGGGCTCCCACCAGCTTTCACCATCGCCACGCCTGACCGACGCGGCCGCAGCTTCCGGCTGCGGCGGCGCGCTTTATTGTTTTGCGCCGGCTCTTGACTTTAATCCTATATCAATATAATCCTATCTCTGTCCTGCTCATTCGAGGGCGTCATCTAGAGGCGTCTTGATGATGGAGCAGGATGCGGCGCCTGCTGGTGAGGCTCGTAACCTCATCACCGGGAGGCCTCGGGTCGCCGTCCGTCCCCACTACGGGGGACTGCCTTGAATGGCTGGACGCGGCGCCGACGAAGGCGGGCGAAAGCCTGCCGGATCGGGGAGGGCGATGCCCTCCTGTCGGCGCCCGGAAGTACAGCCCCGGGGACAAAAATCGCCGCAGTGGAGCGCCGAGAGGCGCGCCTCCGTTCGCCAACGGGGGCGACGCGCCTCGCCAAGGCGTGTCGGGTGGCTTCGCCAGCCGCCCCGGGGGCTCAGCACCAAGCCCCCGGCGTTTTTCGGCGCTCCGCTCCCTCTAAGGGAGCGCAGGAGGAACGACCGCGTACCCGGCGCCGCTCAAATAACACCGGCGCGCAAGCGCGCCCTTATGAATACGGGCGATGAGTCTTGCCTTGGCGCGAACCGGGCAAGCCGGGCGGGCGGAGTTGGCTTGCTCACCGAAGCGTGAGCGAAAGCTAAGGCTGTTTGAAAATTGAATCGAAGTTGAAAGTTTTCGCACCAGCGCGGGCGCGGAACTCCGGCGCGCTCACGCGCGTTCTCAGGCCATGGGCAAAACGCGCATCGTTGTGACCTGTCCGCAGACCGGCATCGTGGTCATTACCAGGATCGCCTATGAGGATATGGTCACACCCGGCAAAAGCCCGAAGTACTTTGCCTGTCCGTGCGGCGAAACGCACAAGCTCACCTTTGCTGGCCGGCATTCAGGAAGGCGCGAACCGAAGCCGATCGAGAGTCATCTGACTGGGTGAGGCGCGCGCGGCGGCAGAGAATGCATCGCGCGCAAAGCCTCAGACGTGCTGGCCGCCGTTGATGTGGATCTCGGCGCCGTTCACGTAAGAACTCGTTTCCGTGCACAGTACATAGATGATCTTGGCCACCTCATCGGGCGTGCCCAGCCGCTGCATCGGGATCTGCTCGACGATCTTTTCTGTTCCCGGCGATAAAATTGCGGTGTCGATCTCACCCGGCGCGATGGCGTTGACGCGGATGCCGAGGCGGCCGAAGTCGCTTGCCATTTCGCGTGTGAGAGAGGCGAGTGCCGCTTTCGAGGTGGCGTAAGCAGCTCCTGCGAACGGGTGCACGCGCGAACCAGCGATCGAGGTGACGTTCACCACCGAGCCTTTGACCGCTTTCAATTCTTCGACCAGTCCGCGCGCCAGCATAATGGGCGCGAAGAAATTCACCTGAAACACGTGGCGCCACACCTCGGCGGAGGTATCGAGCGAGCCGAGCCGCTTGCCGCCGTCGCCCTTGGGCGAGATCGCCGCATTGTTCACCAGCGCGTGCAGCTCATGGGTGTCGAGCCGGCGGCGGATTTCCTCGATCGCGGCGAGCGTGTTGGCTTCGTCTGCGAGGTCGACCTGGATGTGGTCTTCAGGGCCTGCGTCCCACGGACAATTCTCCGGGAACGGATGACGCGAGCAGGTGATGACGCGCCAGCCCGCCGCCGAGAAGCGCTTGACGGTGGCGTGGCCGATGCCGCGACTGGCTCCGGTGAGCAGCAATGTGCGGCGCGGCTGGTTTGACTGGGAGTTCGGCATTGCGTCCTTAACTGAGTTGCCCCTGAAAGTAATGGTAGCTTATGGATAGAGTCGCGTCTTGTTCCACGGCGAGCCCAAGGTTTCGCGGACGAATTCGATGCGGTCGTGCAGCCGGAACGGGCGGTCGTGCCAAAATTCGATGCGCAGCGGGATGACGCGGTAGCCGGACCAATTCGGTGGCCGCGGCACTGAGCCGATCGCGTATTTCGTCGCATAGAGCGCGACCGCTTTCTCGAAAGCAAGCCGGCTTTCCAGCGGCGCCGATTGCTTGCTGGCCCAGGCGCCGATCTGCGCCTGCTTCGGACGCGTGGCGAAATATGCGTCGGCCTCGGCTGCGGTCACGCTTTCCACTGTGCCGCGTATGCGTACCTGCCGATTCAACGATTTCCAATGGAACACCAGCGCCGCCTTGGGCTGGGTGTCCAACTCCCGCCCCTTTTGGCTGTCTATGTTGGTGTAGAACACGAATCCACGCTCATCGACGCCCTTGAGCAGAACCATGCGGGCATTCGGCAACTCGTCGGCGTCGACGGTGGCCAGCGTCATGGCGGTTGGATCGCGTGGTTCCGCGGTCGTGGCTTCACCGAGCCAGGCGGCAAACAGCCGGAAAGGCTCGTCTGCCGCGGTGAAATCACCACCCGTTAACCAACTTGGGTGTTCTATGGGAGCCGTGTCCGTCATTGTGTCCGGAGCGTCTGAGTGGCCGGTGCCTTAGCCAGTTGTCTTGCCTGCCGCCTTTATAATGGATGCGGACGTGCGCGCCTATGGCGCGTGCTGCCGCTGGCGGGGACGCTCACGCTGGCGCTCGCCGGCGGCGGTTGCAGCATATCCACCTCCCATTTCGATTCGTTGTTCGGCAGCACCGACACGGCCGACAACACCGGCTCGATCACGCCGCCGCCCGGCGCCAAAGGGGTTGCCGAAATGCCGCCGCCCGGCGATCTCGCCTACGCGCGGGCAGCCGCCTCCGACGTGCTCAGCCGCGGCGGCAAGGACGCCAGCGCGCCTTGGGAAAACCCGGGCACCGGCGCGCGCGGCACCGTCACCCCGATCGCCTCGGCCTATACCCAAGACGGCCAGACGTGCCGGGATTTCCTGGCCAGCTACGTCACCGACAATTCGCAGTCCTGGATGCAGGGCGAAGCTTGCAAACTGGACAAAGGCACCTGGGAAGTCCGCGCGCTCAAGCCCTGGAAACGATCCTGATTTTTGCTCCGTTCATCCCCGCGAAAGCGGGGATCCAGAGCGGCAAATCGCGGCCGTTGTGATGATGGCCCCCGGATTCCCGCTTGCGCGGGGATGAGCGGACTATGGTAGGCGCGCTCGCGCACCGAAGCCCGCAGGGCGGAGGTGCGTTGCATCCGGGCAATTTGAACCCCACATTGAGCATCGAGTCGCCGGCATTGGACCGGGAGGCTGGGGCATTTTTCACGGGAGTTTCGACGGATGCGCGACCCCTACGAGGTTCTGGGGGTATCGAAGGGTGCGAGCGAGGCTGAGATCAAGAGCGCCTATCGGCGGCTCGCCAAGAAGCTGCATCCCGACGCCAACAAGCACGACCCCAAGGCGGCCTCGCGCTTCGCCGAGCTCAACGCCGCCTATGAGATCGCCGGCGACGACAAGAAGCGCAAGGCGTTCGACAATGGCGAGATCGACGCCGAGGGTAAGCCGCGCTTCCAGGGCTTCGAAGGCTACGGCGCGCAGTCGGGTGGCAGCGCGGGCTTCGGACCCGGCGGCGGGCATTTCGAGAGCTTCAGTTTCGGACCCGACGGTTTCCAGCGCCGGGGAGGCGGCGGCGGTGGCGCCGGCGGCTTCGAGGACGTTCTGCGCAACATGTTCGGCGGCGCGGCGCGCGGCGGCGGACGCGGTTTCGGTGCGCCGTTCGAGCAGGAAGAATTCGCCGGACCCACCACCGGTCAGGATATGCATGCCGAGATGACCATCGGCCTGGCCGATGCGGCCAAGGGCACCAAGACGCGCGTGCATCTGCCGACTGGCAAGGACGTCGAGGTGAAAATTCCGGCCGGCCTTACCGACGGCCAATCGATCCGCTTGAAAGGGCAGGGCTGGCCGATCGCCAACGGCAAAGCCGGCGACGCGTTGATCACCGTGCACGTCGCGCCGCATCCGCTGTTCAAGCCGGACGGCGCCGACTTGCGGCTCGACCTGCCGATCACACTTTACGAGGCGGCGCTCGGCGGCAAGGTGCGCGTGCCGACGCTTGGCGGCGCGGTGGAGTTGGCGATCCCCGCCGGCACCAATTCGGGTCGTACCTTTCGCCTCAAGGGCAAAGGGTTGAAATCGAAAGGCGGAACCGGCGACCTGCTTGCCACCGTGCGCATCATGCTGCCCGAGCACAGCGACGACGAGTTCAAGGAGCTGATGAAAAAGTGGCGCGACGGCAACCCCTACGATCCGCGGAAGGATATGGAGTGACTTGTCCCGGGCGCGGCGCAGCGTAAAACGCTGCGCTGCAGAACCGGGACCTTTCCATATTCAGAGTTTGGAACGGCCCCGGATCAGCGGTGCAGCACTACGTGCTGCGCCGCGTCCGGGGCACGAGTGTTACGACTTCCGGCCGGCGCTGCGGTCGATCTGCTCCCAGGCTGCCCTGGTGACCTGCCTGAGCCGGTCCCGGTCGGCCGGTCCGCTCACCACATAGGCGTGCTTGTCGTCCACCCAATAAAAGGCGGCGAAGCGATTGCCTTCCTTGTAGCGCAATGCCGTCTCCGCCGAAGCCGCCGGCGCCGAATAAATGGTGAAGCGCTCGCCCGAGGCGCCCTCGTACATGTAGAACGCCGCGGCGGCGCCGGTCGGTCCCGGAAGCAGCCGGCCGCCGACCAACTTCAGCCCGAGCGATTCCAGATCGGGAATGTGCTGCTGATAGCCGAGCCGCTTGGTCAGCCATTGCGTCATGTGCGGGCGCTCGTTGCCCGGCACTTCCACCGGATGGCGCACCTCGACCACATAGAGCTGGTAGGCCTCCAGTGCGTCGGCCGTGATGGTGTCAAAGCTGCTCGGCGCGCCAGCCGTAGCGCCGCGCGCCACCCAGCCGGTGCCGCCGCCGGCAAGGAATGCGACCACGGCCGCCGCGGCAGCCAGCGCTTTCCACGAGCCGCTGACGCTCGCGCGGCCCAGCTGCATCACGCGGTCGAGCTTGAGACGGTCTGGCACCGGCTCGTTGACGACTGCACCGTAACGCGCGCGGATGGCTTCGGCCTGCGCGCGCCACGCGGCGACCAGCAGGGCCTGCTCCGGATACGCAACCAGCCAAGCAGCGACTGCATCCTGGCGGTCGGCCGGCAATTCGCCGTCGACATAGGCGTGCAGTTCGTCCTCGGTTACCGGTGAATTGCGATCGATCATAGCTCCACCTTCTCTTTCATTTCACGCGGCGTAGCGCCGGGCGCCCGCCATCGAGAAAATTCTTGATCTGGGCGCGCGCGCGCGCCAGCCGCGACATCACGGTGCCGATCGGCACGCCCTGCATCTCCGCAACTTCGCGGTAGGTGAGGCCTTCCAGCACCACCAGCAGCAAAGCGTGGCGCTGGTCTTCCACCAAAGTCGCCAGCGCCCGTTCGATGTCACGGCCGCCGGCTTCCGGGCCCGCCAGGTCGGGCGCGTCGTTGTCGTCGAGCGACGAGAGCATTGGCCGCCGCGCCAGCGAGCGCAGCCGGTTGCGGTTGAGGTTGGTCAGGATCGTGTAGAGCCAGCTACGAACCTCGCCGCCATGAAACAGATGCTCCGATCGCAGAGCGCGCACCAGCGTATCCTGCACCAGGTCGTCGGCGATATCGCTATCGCGCGTTAGCGCCCGGGCGTAGCGCCGCAGCGCCGGTATGGTCGCCTCGACCTGCTGTCCGAACGTGGCCAATCAGGCCCCCCTTTGCCGATCCGCGTGCCTGCCGGCACCTTCGTTCACCCGGTAAAACCCCGCAATCGCAGTCATATTCCCCGAAACGAATTGATTTGGCGGGGCGGGCCGGGCGAGCCGGGCGCATTGCTTGCTGGCCCTTTGACCCTATGCCATACGAACGTGGCCGGCGTCCGCCGGTTTGGCGGGAAATTGAATGTCGGAAACTTCAAATCTGATGCGCGGCAAACGCGGGCTGATCATGGGCGTCGCCAACAACCGCTCCATCGCCTGGGGTATCGCGCGCGCCTGCCGCGACCACGGCGCCGACCTCGCCTTCACCTACCAAGGCGAGGCGCTCAAGAAGCGCGTCGAGCCGCTGGCCGAGGAGGTGGACGGCCTGGTGGTCGGGCATTGCGACGTCACCGATCCGGCGAGCATCGACGCGGTGTTCGCCAACGTCAAATCGGCTTGGGGCTCGCTCGACTTCGTGCTGCACGCCATCGCGTTTTCCGACCGGGAACAACTGATCGGGCGCTACGTCGACACCACCGCGGACAATTTCACGCAGACCATGCTGGTGAGCTGTTATTCGTTCACCGCCATCGCGCAACGTGCCGAAAAGCTGATGCCGAACGGCGGCTCGCTGCTCACGCTTACTTATTACGGCGCCGAGAAATGGATGCCGCACTACAACGTGATGGGGCTGGCCAAGGCGGCGCTCGAATCCTCGGTGCGCTATCTCGCCGCCGACCTCGGCATCAAGAAGATCCGCGTCAACGCCATTTCGTCGGGGCCGATCAAGACGCTGGCCGCCTCCGGCATCGGCGACTTCCGCTATATTCTGAAGTGGAACGAATACAACACGCCGTTGCGGCGCAACGTGACATTGGAAGACGTGGGCAAGACCGGTGTCTATTTCCTCTCCGACATGGCAAGCGGCGTCACCGGCGAAATCCATCACGTCGACGCCGGCTATCATGTCGTCGGCATCAAAAATCCAGACGCGCCCGACATGGCGGTCGACAAGGGCGACTAGCGCATGATCCCGAAAAGCATGTCCTCGACCCCGATCGGGGATGGGAACCGGTTTTCGGATAAGATCATGCGCCAAACAATCATCTAATGGCCGCGCTGCGGCCGACGATCTATTACATTCGCCACGGTGAAACCGACTGGAACGTCGCCGGCCGTCTGCAGGGCCGCCGCGACGTACCGCTCAATGCACGCGGCCGCGCGCAAGCCACGCATTGCGGCGACGTCCTGCGCGATCTGTTTGCGCGCAATAACCGCGATCCGGCGGCGCTCGATTACGTATCGAGCCCACTCAAACGCGCCTGCGAGACCATGCAACTGCTGCGCACCACGCTCGACCTTGTACCCGACGCTTTCCGCCGCGATGAGCAGCTCGCGGAAATCGCCTTCGGCGACTGGGAGGGCTTCACCATCGCGCAATTGCATGAGCGCGATTCCGCCCGAATCGCTCAGCGCGAGCACGACAAATGGCGTTTCGTGCCGCCGGGCGGCGAGAGCTACGAAATGGTGTCGGTGCGCATGCGCGACTGGTACGAGAGCCTGGTCCGCGACACGGTGGTTACCGCCCACGGCGGCACCGCGCGCGGGCTGATCGCCATTCTCGGCATCGCCAAGCCGGCCGCAGCGCCGCTCCTCGATATCGAGCAGGGCACGATCTATATGTTTGAAGGCGAGACGCTGACGCGGTATTCGTGACGGTGGCGGTGTGCGTCTGCATGCCGGCATGAACTGGGAATATAGAAGCGATGAAACGGCCCGTGGTCGGCGTAATCGGGAGCGCGCACCTTGCCGAAAACCGATTCCCCGCTCAGCGCGTCGGCGAGCGAAACCTGACGGCGGTGGCCGACGTCGTCGGCGCGCTGCCGCTGATTTTTGCCGGCGATCCCGCCCTCACGAATATCGACGCCTTGTTGGCAGCGGTCGATGGCGTGCTCCTGACTGGCGCCCGCGCCAATATCCATCCGACGCACTTCGGCGCCGAAGAACATCCAAGCTACGAGCCCTACGACCGGCGCCGCGACGCGCTGGCGCTGCAATTGGTCAAGGTGTGCGTCGAGCGCGGCGTGCCGCTGCTCGGCGTCTGCCGTGGCTTCCAGGAGATGAACGTGGCCTTCGGCGGCTCGCTGCATCCGGAGATCAGCGAATTGCCGGGCCGCATGAACCACCGCATGCCGCGATTGCCGACCGGTGAAATTCATCCGGACCAGGAGGTGGTCTACGGCGAGCGTCATGACGTGCGCCTGGTGCCGGGCGGCGTTTTCGCCAAGCTGCTGGGCCAGGAGACCATCCGCGTGAACTCGCTGCATGGCCAGGGCATTCTCGAGCCGGGCCAGCGCGTCGTGGTTGAGGGGGTGGCGGAAGACGGCACCATCGAGGCGATCCGCATTGCCGATGCGCCGGGCTTTGCCTTGGGCGTGCAATGGCATGCCGAATACGACCCGCAACGAAACGCCGTCAACCGTGCACTGTTTCAGGCCTTCGGCGCGGCGGTGTCCGGACGTCAACGCCGCGCTTAAGGGCCGAGCGGCGGGCAAAACCGGCGCTGGAGGCTGATTTGACCGCCGCAGAGGCGCGCTGTACCAACAGCGCGCAAAGCGTGAAACAGCCATGTCGTTCAATACTTTCGGCCATATGTTCCGGTTCACCAGCTGCGGCGAAAGCCACGGGGCGGCGATCGGCTGCGTGGTCGACGGCTGTCCGCCCCGCATCCCGCTCGAGGCCGCCGACATCCAGGCCGATCTCGACAAGCGGCGGCCGGGGCAGTCGCGCTTCACCACCCAGCGGCAGGAGCCGGACGCGGTGAAGATCATGTCCGGCGTGTTCACTGACGAAGCGACGGGTAAGCAGGTCACCACCGGCACGCCGATCATGCTGCTAATCGAGAATGTCGACCAGCGCTCGAAAGACTATTCCGACATCAAGGACAAGTACCGGCCTGGGCACGCCGGCTACGTCTACGACGTCAAATACGGCATCACCGATTATCGCGGCGGCGGCAGAGCTAGCGCGCGCGAGACCGCGGCGCGCGTCGCCGCAGGCAGCATCGCCCGCAAGATCGTGCCCGGCCTCATTGTGCGCGGAGCGCTGGTGCAGATGGGTCCGCACAAGATCGACCGCTCGCGCTGGGACTGGAACGAGGTCGGCAAAAATCCGTTCTTCTGCCCCGACGCCAAGCAGGCGAAGTTTTTCGAAGAGTATCTCGACGGCGTGCGCAAGTCGGGCTCGTCCTGCGGCGCGGTGATCGAGATCGTGGCGAACGGCGTGCCGGCGGGGCTCGGCGCGCCGATCTATGCCAAGCTCGATGGCGATCTCGCAGGCGCCTTGATGGGCATCAACGCGGTCAAGGGCGTCGAAATCGGCGATGGCTTCGCTACCGCTTCGATGAGCGGCGAAGACAATGCCGACGAGATGCGTATGGGCAATGACGGCAAACCAGTGTTCCTGTCCAACCACGCCGGCGGTATTCTCGGCGGCATTTCCTCAGGCCAGCAAATCGTCGCGCGCTTCGCGGTCAAGCCGACCTCGTCGATCTTGACGCCGCGCAGGACCGTCGACCGCTACGGCCGCGACACCGAGATCGTGACCAAAGGCCGCCACGATCCTTGCGTCGGCATCCGCGCGGTGCCGATCGGCGAAGCAATGATGGCCTGCGTCCTGGCCGATCACTATCTGATGCATCGCGGCCAAATGGGTGAGGGAACGGCGTGGCCGTTCAAGGAGAAATAGTGGTCATTCCGGGGCGCGAGCAAAGCGAGCGAACCCGGAATCCAGAGCCACACACAAAGCGTGTATCTGGATTCCGGGTCCGGCCCTTGCGGGCCGTCCCGGAATGACAAAGAGATTAGCGCCATTTTCGAGGTAAACGCGTGCCGGATTCCCACAGCAGAGTCGACGCCGCGATCAAGGCCTTCGCCAAAGGCGAGATCGTGGTGGTCACCGACGACGACGACCGCGAAAACGAGGGCGATCTGTTCGTCGCCGCCTCGCTTTGCACGCCGGAGAAGATGGCGTTCGTCATCCGCAACACGTCGGGCATCGTCTGTGCGCCGCTCGGCGGCGAGCACGCGCGGCGCCTGCATCTCGATCCGATGGTGGCGGAAAACGACGCGCCGCTCGGCACCGCTTTCACCGTCTCGGTCGACGTGCGGCACGGGCTCACCACCGGCATTTCGGCCGAGGAACGCTGCAACACCGTGCGCGCGCTCGCCAACGACAACAGCGGCGCGGCCGACTTCGTGCGCCCCGGCCACGTGTTCCCACTGATCGCGCGCGAGGGCGGCGTGCTGATGCGCTCCGGCCATACCGAAGCGTGCGTCGACCTGTGCCGGCTCGCCGGCCTGCCGCCGGTCGGCGTTTTGTCCGAGCTGATGAAAGACGATGGCACCGTGATGCGCGGGCCGGACGTCACAGCCTTCGCGCAAAAGCACAAGCTGACCCAGGTTTCGATCGCCGAGTTGATTTCCTACCGGCAGAACCGTGACAAGCTGGTCGAGCGAGTCGCCGAATTCAGTGTCGCCTCCGAGATCGGGCCGCTCCGTGGCTACGCTTACGTGACGCCGTTCGACCGCGTGCATCACATGGCTTTCGTCTATGGCGACATCGGCGACGGCACGAACGTGCCGGCGCGCCTGCACCGCGCCGACGTGGTCGGCGATGTGTTCGGCGGCGCCAAACAGATCCATGCGGCGCTCACGCGTTTCAAGATCGCCGGCCGCGGCGTCATCATCTATCTGCGCGACGGCACCGCCGGCGTGCCGGTGGCGGAAATCCCGCACGAGGGCGACACCGGCACCGAGGCCGCGCGCTCACGGCAGTGGCGCGAGATCGGCCTGGGCGCGCAGATCCTCAAAGACATTGGCATTTCCTCGATCCGGCTGCTGTCCTCCAGTAAGCGCACGTATGTCGGCCTTGGCGGCTTCGGCATCGAGATTAGCGGCACCGAGACGCTGGAGGGCTGAGCGCATGATCCCGAAAAAGTGGGAGCCGGTTTTCGGACAAGATCATGCGCCTATGAGATAAAGCCTTTTTTTCGCCCTTCCCGCATGCCACCATTTTCATATGGGGCGACGCGGACTTTATAGTGCCATCGCCAGCGTGCTGGCGGCCGCAGGACTGGCGCTCGCGGCCTTCGCCGCGCCATTGCCGCGGCTCGCCGATCAAAGCGCGGGCGCCATCCCGGTCGACGTCGAATTGGTGATCGCTGTCGACGTCTCTTACTCGATGGATCCGGAAGAGCAGGCGCTGCAGCGCGAAGGCTATATCCAGGCGCTGACTTCTCGCGAATTCATGCAGGCGCTGCGCGAAGGCGCCAACGGCAAGGTCGCCATCACCTATTTCGAATGGGCCGGCGAGTTCGACCAGAAGATCATCATGCCGTGGCGGTTGATCGAAGGCCCGGAATCGGCCGACGCCGTCGCCGCGGAGATCGCCGCCGCGCCATATCGGCGCGCCTCGCGCACGTCGATTTCCGGCGGGCTCAAGTTTGCCAAGCCGCTGTTCGATCGCAGCGGCTACCGCGGCTTACGCCGGGTGATCGATGTGTCGGGCGATGGCACCAACAATGCCGGCGCGCTGATTGTGCCGACGCGCGACGACGTGCTCGCCGCCGGCATCACCATCAACGGACTGCCGATCATGCTCAAGCGGCCGGTGCGCGGCAGCATGGATATTGAAAATCTCGATGTCTACTATGACGACTGCGTGATCGGCGGGCCGGGCGCTTTCGTCGTGCCGATCCACGAACGCAAGCAGTTCGTCGAGGCGACGCGCACCAAACTGGTGCTGGAAATCTCCGGCCGCGAGCCCGAGCCGCGCGTCGTTCCTGCTTCGTCGCAGGCGCCGCGCATTTCCTGCACCATCGGCGAGACGATGTGGCGCGAGCGCTGGGGCGGCTATGATTTCAAGTAATTTTTTTGCGTTTGCGCATGATCTTTTCCGAAAACCGGCACCCACTTTTCGGGATCATGCGCTAGCGCTCGAACTTCGCCACGATTTCGACGTGGAACGAATAGCGGAACTGGTCGACCGGCGTGACGCCGACGAGCTTGTAGCCGCCATCGATCAGAATTCGCGCGTCGCGTGCGAAGGTCGTCGCATCGCATGACACCGCGATTACCATCGGCACGGCGCTTTTGACGAGTTCGCGCGCCTGGGCCTCGGCGCCCTGGCGCGGTGGATCGAACACCACGGCATCGAAGCTCTTGAGTTCGGCGGCCATGAAGGGGCGGCGGAAAAGGTCGCGCGTCTGCACCGCGACCGGCTTGAGGCCGCTGGTATTGGCCGCCGCGCGTTCGAGCGCCTTGACCGCGCTCGCCTCGCTGTCGGCCGCGGTCACGCGCGCGTACTCGGCCAGCCGCAGGGCAAACGTGCCGATGCCGCAAAACAGATCGGCGGCGCGCTTGGCTGCGCCGACATGGACGGCGACCAGCCGCGCCAGCGTCGCTTCGCCTTCGGCGGTTGCCTGCAAGAAAGCGCCGGGCGGCAGCGGCACCTGAGCGCGCCCGATTTTCAGGAGCGGTTGCGCGGCTTGCGCCACCAGCTCGCCATGCCGGGTGATGCGCGCGAGTCCGTGCTTCTCGGCGACGCCGGCGAGCGCCGTGGTGCGCGACGAATTGAGCGGGCCGGAGCCGCGCACGTCGACGTCCATACCGGAATCGGTTGCCGTCATCTGGATGTCGAGCGGCTTGTCCGCCGGCTTCAGGATTTCGGCGATCGCCCAGGCCGTGGGAATCGCGCCGTCGAGGCCGGGTGCCAAAATCGGGCAGCGATCGATGGCGACGATGTGATGTGCGCGCGGTGCGGTGAAGCCGACTTCGAGTAGGGCGCGCGGTCCGCGTCTGGCATGCAGCACGGCGCGGCGGCGGCCTTGCCCATGCGCGTCGATGATATCGGCCACAGGCGCTACAATACCAGCTTGAGCGAGCGCTTCGGCCACCAGCCCGCGCTTCCACAGGTGATATTCGGCGAGCGACCAGTGCTGCATGGCGCAGCCGCCGCATTGGGTGAAATGCTTGCAGATCGGCGCCGCACGCTCATGACTCGGTTTGTCGACATGGTCGAGATGCCGGCGGTCGGGATGGCCGGCGACCGGCTCGACCGTCACCGTCTCGCCCGGCAGCGTATAGGGCACATAGACCGGTCCCGCCGACGTATCGGCGATACCGTCTCCCCGGTGGCCGAGGCGGGCGATGGTGAGTTGCTCAGTCACGCACGGCCCCTAGCAGAAATTCGGCATTGCCGTCGCCGCCGGCGATCGGCGAGGGGATGATACCGAGCACGCGCCAGCCAAGCGAGGTGACGAAGGCCGAGACATCGACGCACACGGCGGCGTGCAGGGCGACATCGCGGACGACGCCTTTCTTGACCTGCGAGGGTCCGACCTCGAACTGCGGTTTGATCAATGCGACAACCTGCGTACGATGTGCGACCAATTTGAGGGCTGCCGGGAGAACCAATTTCAGCGAAATGAAGCTGACGTCGATAGTGACCAAATTTGGCGTCGCGCGGAAGCGGGCAGGGGAGCAGGCGCGGATATCGGTTTCTTCATAAGATACGACCTGGGGCCGCCCGCGCAGGCTCTCATGCAACTGCCTGCGCCCGACATCGATGGCGTAAACGCGCCTGGCGCCGCGTTCGAGCAGCACGTGTGTGAAGCCGCCGGTGGAGGCGCCGACATCGAGGCAGACATGGCCTTTCGGATCGAATTTGAAATGATCGAGCGCAGCGGCGAGCTTCACTCCGCCGCGCGATACATACGGATGCGCTGGCGTCGCGCTCAACGCGGCGTCAACCGCGACTTCTTCCGATGCCTTGCGTATCGGCGATGCGTTGGCGGTGACCAGTCCGGCCGCGATCGCGGCCTGCGCCTTGGCGCGGCTGTCGAACAGGCCGCGCTCGACCAAGAGACGATCGATGCGATCTTTTTTCGCCGACACCAATCGGCCTATGCCAGCTTCACCGTTTCGGCGTGGGCGTCTCTGCCGAGGGCCTCGAACACCTTGGCGACGATGCCGCGGGCGTCGAGGCCGGCTTTGGCGTACATCGCTGCCGGCGTGTCCTGGTCGATGAAGGTGTCGGGCAGGATCATGGCGCGCACTTTAAGGCCGGCGTCGAGCACGCCGTTGTCGGCGAGCGTTTGTAAGACGTGGCTGCCGAAGCCGCCGATCGCCCCCTCCTCGATGGTCACCAGCACCTCGTGCTCGCGCGCCAGACGGAGAAGAAGGTCGGTGTCGAGCGGCTTGGCAAAGCGCGCGTCGGCAACGGTGGTCGATAGACCCAGCGCGGCAAGCTCGTCGGCCGCCTTGAGGCATTCGCCCAGCCGCGCGCCATAAGAGAACAGCGCCACCTTGTGGCCTTCCCTTAAGATACGCCCCTTGCCGATCTCCAGCGGGATACCCTCCTCCGGCATCGGCACGCCGCGGCCCTCGCCGCGCGGATAGCGCAAGGCCGAGGGGCGGTCGTCGATCGCCACTTGGGTGGCCACCATGTGCACCAGATCGGCCTCGTCCGCCGCCGCCATCAGCACGAACCCCGGCAGGCAGCCCAAGTAAGCCACGTCAAAGGCCCCGGCATGGGTCGGCCCGTCCGCCCCGACCAAGCCGGCACGGTCGAGCGCAAAGCGCACCGGCAGCTTCTGGATGGCGATGTCGTGCACCACCTGGTCGTAGGCCCGCTGCAGGAAGGTCGAATAGATCGCGCAAAACGGCTTGAAGCCCTCCGTCGCAAGTCCCCCGGCAAAGGTCACCGCGTGCTGCTCGGCTATGCCAACGTCGAAGGTGCGCTTGGGGAACTCCTTCTCGAACAGATCGAGCCCGGTGCCCGACGGCATCGCCGCCGTGATCGCCACGACACGATCGTCCTTGCGCGCTTGCCTGATCAGGCTCTCGCCGAACACCTTGGTGTACTGCGGCGCGCCGCCCTTAGATTTGGCCTGGGCACCCGTCGCCACGTCGAACTTGACCACCCCGTGATACTTGTCGGCCGAGGTCTCCGCCGGCACATAGCCCTTGCCCTTCTGCGTCACCACGTGCACCAGGATCGGCCCGATCTCGGCGTCGCGCACGTTGCGTAAGACTGGCAGCAGATGATCGAGATTGTGCCCGTCGATCGGCCCCACATAGTAGAAGCCCAGTTCCTCGAACAGCGTGCCGCCGGTCACATAGGTGCGCGCGTGCTCGATCGCCCGCGTAATCGCCCGGTCGAGCGCCTTGGGCAGGTGACGCGTCAACTGTTTGCCGACGTCGCGCAGCTTCAAATACGTGTGCCCCGAGCCGAGCCGCGCCAGATAAGCCGACATGGCGCCGACCGGCGGCGCAATCGACATGTCGTTATCATTGAGAATGACAATGAGCCGCTCGTTGCGCGCCCCCGCATTGTTCATCGCCTCATAGGCCATGCCCGCCGACATCGCCCCGTCGCCGATCACGGCAATCACGTTGTTCTTCTTGCCGGCCAGATCCCGCGCCACCGCCATGCCAAGGCCTGCCGAGATCGACGTGGACGAATGCGCCGCCCCGAACGGGTCGTACTCGCTCTCCGCCCGCTTGGTGAAGCCCGACAGCCCGCCGCCCTGCCGCAACGTCCGTATTCGGTTGCGCCGCCCGGTCAAAATCTTGTGCGGATAGGCCTGGTGCCCGACGTCCCAGATCAGCCGGTCAACCGGCGTGTCGAACACGTAGTGCAGCGCCACCGTCAGCTCCACCACGCCAAGCCCAGCCCCCAGATGCCCCCCGGTCGAGGCCACCGCGTTGATCGTCTCCTGCCGCAACTCGTCCGCCAACTGCCGAAGCTGCTCCGCAGAAAGGTTCTTCAGGTCGTGCGGTATCAGGATGCGGTCGAGCAGGGGCGTTCTGGAACTGTCGGTCAAGCGAACTCCGCAAGAATATGCCGGTAAACGCGGCAGAACCGGCCGGGTGGGAACTTTGGCTAGGCTTACACTAGTTATGAGGTTCCGGGCAATTCAACGCGCGGACGGGGAATCCGGTTCAAATTGGCCTGCCAAGGCAGCCTCAGCCGGCTGCGACGCGGTGACACGGGCCTCTGGATCGCGCGCGATCAATCCACGTCGAGAGGTTCGCTGCCAGTCGGCTTGCCGGAGGAGTCGAGCGTGATCTTCTCCACCCGCGCTTCCGCCTGGCGCAGCAATTCCTCGCATCGCTTCTTGAGCGCTTCGCCACGCTCGTAGATCGCCACCGATTCCTCGAGCGGCACCTTGCCTTCCTCGAGCCGCTTGACAATCGATTCCAGTTCCTCGATCGCGCGCTCGAAGGGCATCTTCTTCACGTCGGGAGTGGCGGTTTCGGCCATTGATGACATCTTGCCTGGAATGCTCGACACTGACGATAGCGCAGTTCACCGGGAGCGCCTAGCAGATGGCCGAGCTTAAAGATAAGATCGTCCTTGTGACTGGCGGAGCCGGTGCCATCGGTTCGGCGGTCACGGTCGCGCTCTCGCGCGCCGGCGGCATCGCGATCGCCTCCGATCTTTCCGGCGACGTGGCGCTTGATGTCACCTCCGAATCCGATTGGCAACGCGTCGCCGGCGAGATCGAGGAAACGCACGGCCGGCTGGATGGGCTGGTGAACGCGGCCGGCATCGTCGCGCTCGGCAATATCGAGCAACTCGACTTCGCCACCTGGCGCAAGGTGCTCGCCGTCAATCTCGACGGCGCTTTCCTCGGCTGCAAATACGCGTTTCCGCTCTTGCGCAAGAGAGGAGGCGCCATCGTCAATTTGTCGTCGGTGTCGGGTCTGGTCGGCGGGCATAATCTTGCCGCCTATAATGCGTCGAAGGGTGGGCTGTCGCTGCTGACGAAATCGGTCGCGCTCCACGGCGCGCGACTGACGCCGCCGGTACGTTGCAACGCCGTGTGCCCGGCCTTCGTCGAAGGACCGATGGTAGACGCTATGGTGCAAAACGCGCGTGATCCGCAAACGGCCAGACAGAAGATGAGCGACGATATTCCGCTCGGACGTCTGGGCCAGCCGGCCGAAATCGCCGATCTCTGCGTCTATCTGGTGTCGGACGAAGCCAGCTTTATCACCGGCGCGAATTTGCCGATCGATGGCGGGCTAACCGCTTAGGAAAATTCAGCCGCGCATCAGCGCGGTGACATGCGCGGCGACCGAGCGCGACAGGCCCTGCAGATCGTAGCCGCCTTCCAGCAGCGACACGATGCGCCCCTGCGCGCTGGCGTCGGCGATCTCCATCAGTTTCTTGGTGACCCAGGAAAAATCGGCTTCCACCAGATTGAGATTGGCGAGCGGATCGCGGGTGTGCGCGTCGAAGCCGGCCGAGATCACCAGGATGTCCGGCTTGAATTCGCGCAGGCGCGGCAGGATGACGGTGTCGAACGCCTCGCGGAAGGCATCGCCGCCGTCGCCGGCCGAGAGCGGCGCATTGACGATAGTGTTGTGCTCGCCGCGCTCGCCGACCGCGCCGGTGCCGGGATAAAGCGGCATCTCGTGGGTCGAGCAATACATGACGGTCTTGTCCGCCCAGAAAATATCCTGCGAACCATTGCCGTGATGCACGTCGAAATCGACGATGGCCGCGCGTTCGGCGCCGTAGCGGTCCTGCGCGTAGCGCGCCGCGATCGCGGCGTTGTTGAACAGGCAGAAGCCCATCGGCCGCGCCGTCTCGGCGTGATGGCCGGGCGGGCGGATGGCGACGAAGGCGTTGCTCGCCTTCTGGTTCATCACTTCGTCGACCGCGTGCATGGCGCCGCCGGCGCCGCGCAAGGCCGCCTCGAAGCTGCCCGGCGACATCGAGGTGTCGGCGTCGATATGCACGAGGCCTTCCGCCGGCGAGGCGCCGCGGATCGCCTCGACGTAGTCCATCGGATGGGCGAGCGCGACGACCTCAATCGGCGCACGCGGCGCCTGCTCGCGCGCCAGTAACTGGAATCGCTCATCCGCCAGCACTTCATCGATGACGCGCAAGCGGTCCGGCCGTTCGGGATGGCCGCCGGGGGTGAGGTGATTGAGGCAGGCGGGATGCGTGATGAGCAGAGTGGACATCGGCTTTATCTATGCCGCTTGCGGAGGCATAGCAATTGCTTCTCGGCTCACTCGCGCGCAAGCGGGTCACCAATGCACGAACCTACCGGCTTATTACGTGCCCTCGCTTCAGGAGTCTTTCGGCCGGACGTCCGTTCCTTTGAGACGGCGAGGTCTCGCCACCGAAGAGCGGGCCGTCGGCGTGCTCTGAGTGGCGCAAGTCTGTAATCAATCACTTGACACTGTCGTACGTTCGATTACACTTGGTACATGATCCGGAGCTTCCGGCACAAGGGCCTGCAGCGTTACTGGACCCGGAGCGATACGTCTGGCCTCCGGCCGGACTGGATTTCGAAAGTCGGAAGGTTGTTGGACGCGCTCGATCTGGCGCGGTCGCCACAAGACATGGCCATCATTGGCGCCGGGTTTCACGCGCTACGCGGCGACCTCAAGGGCCGCTACGCGATGACCGTGTCGCGCAATTGGCGGCTGACCTTCGGGTGGGCCGGCGAGGACGCGATTGAAATCGATTTGGAGGATTATCATGGCTGAGAAAGCGATCTGCCGCGATCCGAACCGCATGCCGACGCATCCCGGCGCGCTGCTGCGTGAGGACGTGCTGCCGGCGATTGGCGAGCCGGTGATGACGGTGGCCAAGAAGCTCGGCGTTACGCGCCAGCACCTGCACAAGATTTTGGCCGAGACCGCGCCGGTGACGCCCGAGATGGCGGTTCGCCTCGGCAAGTTCTGCGGCAACGGGCCGGGCCTGTGGCTGCGCATGCAGCAGGCCTACGATCTCTGGCACGCCGAGCGCGCGCTCAAGAAAGAGATCGCAAAGATTCCGACTGCGAAGGCGAGGGCGGCGTGACCTGGAAGTAGCGTAAATTAACGACAATAGGACGCGCCTTAGCCCACCTTACAGGCTCACGATGACGACAGAGCCTTTAAACTGACGCCCGGCGGCGGCGCGATGTCGTCTGGCACGAAGAAATCGACCTGCAGCGGTTGGCTCGGATCGGCGCGGTACTGGTCGAAGTCGGTGACGCCTTCGCCGGCGAGGAAGGTGTCGTCGATCAGAAAGTTCCCGCTGAAGCTTTTCGGTTTGTGGAAAATGCGATAGGCGGCCTCGGCCAGGATGTCCGGCTTGCGCGACATGCGCATGATGGCGTCGCCGCCGAGCAGGTTCTTGATCGCCGCGGTGGCGATGGTGGTGCGCGGCCACAGCGCGTTGACTGCGATCTTGCCGCGCTGCTCGCCGGCCAGCCCCAGCACCACCAGGCTCATGCCGAATTTTGCCATCGCGTAGGCCGTGGCCGGCGCGAACCATTTTTCCTGCATATCGAGCGGCGGCGACAGCATCAGGATGTGCGGGTTGGCGGCCTTGGCGAGGTAGGGCAGGGCGTATTTCGACACCATGAAGGTGCCGCGCGCGTTGATGCCCATCATCAGGTCATAGCGCTTCATGTCGGTCGCGGCCGCCGGCGTCAGCTGAATGGCGCTGGCGTTGTTGACGACGATGTCGATGCCGCCGAATTTTGCTGCGGTCTGCTCCATTGCCGCCTTGACCGAGGCCTCCTCGCGCACGTCGACGGCGAGCGGCAAGGCCTGGCCGCCGGCCTTTTCGATGTCGGCCGCGGCGCTGTGGATGGTGCCTTCGAGCTTGGGGTGCGGTTCCACCGTTTTGGCGGCGATGGCGACATTGGCGCCGTCGGCGGCCGCTTTGAGCGCGATCGCCAGCCCGATGCCGCGCGAGCCGCCGGTAATGAAGAGCGTCTTGCCGCGCAATGACATGGCTATTTTTTCCTCGTCATGAACGCTTCAAAGGCGGCGCGCGCTTCGGCTGACTTCAGGCGTGTCTTGAACAAGTCGGCTTCCTCGTCGATGCGCGCGATGATCTCGTCCGGTGAGCCGCGCATCAGCCGGCGCGAGGCCAAGACGCCCTGCGGCGGCAGCGCGGCGATCTCGCGCGCGGCCTTCATGGCTTCGATTTCGACCACGTCCGGAGTGACGACCTTATTCACTAGCCCGGCGGCTTTAGCCTCATCGGCGTCGAGCGGGCGGCCCATCACCAGCAGCGAGAAGGCGCGGCGCTGCCCCATCAGCCGCGGCGCGAGCAGGCTGGAGGCCGCTTCCGGCACCAGGCCGAGGCCGACGAAGGGCGTCGAGAAACGCGCATTGTCGGCGGCAACCACATGGTCGCAGTGCATCAGCATGGTGGTGCCGACGCCGACCGCATTGCCTTGCACGGCGGCGACCAGCGGCATCTCGCAACGCGCCAGCGCATAGAGGAAGCGCAGGATCGGCGCGCCCAGCGCGCCCGTTCCCACCGCCATCTGCAGGAAGTCGCCGATGTCGTTGCCGGCGCAGAAGGCGGCCGGCGCGCCGGCGATCAGCAGGCAGCGCAGCGCCGAACTTTCCGGCACGCTCTCGATGCCGGCGGCCATCGCGTCATACATCGGCAGAGTGAGCGCGTTCTTCTTGTCCGGACGGTTCATCCGCACCGTGCGGACCGGGCCGTCGTCGCTGATGGCGACGAGTTCCGTCATGGCGACCACCTGTCCGTTCGTCCCCGCGAAAGCAGGGACCCAGAGCAAAAAAGAGTAGCGGTTATTACGGCCCTGGATTCCCGCTTACGCGGGAATGAACGGATTTTGGAGGGACGCTTCTGATCCATCGGTCACTCGGCGAGGGCGGCTTGCGCCGAAGTGATGCTGTCCGCGCCTTCGATGATGCTGCGTTCAAGGCCGGCGGCT
Source organism: uncultured Alphaproteobacteria bacterium (assembly GCA_963821785.1). Taxonomy (GTDB): domain Bacteria; phylum Pseudomonadota; class Alphaproteobacteria; order Rhizobiales; family Xanthobacteraceae; genus Pseudolabrys. The sequence goes on from CAWGFC010000004.1 coordinate 469,919, forward strand.
TGCACCGTGATGTTTTCGGCAAAAAAGCGTGTCAACGCGATACGCGCGGCGCCATCGCCGCTGTCGCGCAAAACGGCAAGCGCCTGTTGCGCCAGCATGCAGCCGCCGGCGGCATTGCCGAATAGCCGCAAGTAAGGTGTCGCGCCGGCGAGTGTAGTGTCGGACGTTTTTTGTGCCAGCAGCCATTGCGTCACGCGTTCGAGGCTGTCTATCGCTTCGCCCAGGCGCGCCGCGGTCTCGCCAAAGGCCGGCGCGTTGCTCGCTTGCACCGCTTTCACAGTTTCCCGCAATTCGCCGAGATAGAGCCGGACAGTGTTGCCGCCTTCGAGCGGCACCTTGCGCGTGACCAGGTCGATGGCCTGGATGCCGTTGGTGCCCTCGTAGATCGCGGCGATGCGGGCATCGCGGTAATGCTGTGCGGCGCCGGTCTCCTCGATGAAACCCATGCCGCCGTGCACCTGCACGCCGAGGGAAGCGACCTCGATGCCGACGTCGGTCGAGAAAGCCTTGGCGATTGGGGTGAGCAGCGAGGCGCGCTGATCGCCGGCTTTGCGGTCCGCTTCGCTCTTGCCACGCTGCGAATGGTCGATGGCGACCGCGGTGGCGTAGCAGATCGCGCGCGCCGCGCCGGTGAGCGCACGCATGGTGAGCAACATGCGCTTGACGTCGGGGTAATGGATGATCGCGCCGCCGGCGCCTTGTTTGCGCTCGCGCGCATAGGCGAGCGCCTGCTGCGTCGCGAGTTCGGCAATCGCCACACCCTGCAGGCCGACCGCGAGCCGCGTGCGGTTCATCATCGTGAACATGCAGTGCATGCCCTTGTGTTCTTCGCCGATAAGGAAGCCGATGGCGCCGCCTTTGTCGCCGTAGACCATGGTGCAGGTGGGCGAGGCATTGATGCCGAGCTTGTGCTCGATCGAGTGCGCGCGCACGTCATTGCGCGTGCCGTCGGGCATGATCTTAGGGATGAGGAACAAGGAAACGCCTTTGGTGCTCGGCGGCGCGTCGGGCAGGCGGGCGAGCACGAAATGAATGATGTTGGAGGTCAGGTCGTGCTCGCCATAGGTGATGAAGATTTTCGAGCCGGTGATGCGATAGGTGCCGTCGGGAGCGCGTTCGGCCTTGGTGCGCAGCGCGCCGACGTCGGAGCCGGCCTGCGGCTCGGTGAGCTGCATGGTGCCCATCCACTCGCCGCTGATGAGCTGGCCGAGGTAGCGCGCTTTGAGATCGTCGCTGCCATGGCTGGCGAGTGCGTCGATCGCCGCCATGGTCAGCACCGGGCCGATGCCGAAGGCCATGGAGCCCGAATTCCACATCTCGATGCAGGCGGCGTTAAGCGCGTGCGGTAGGTCCTGGCCGCCGAATTCGGCGGGCGCGGCGACGCCGTTCCAGCCGGCCGCGGCCCAGGCGGTGTAGGCGTCTTTCCAGCCGGGCGGGGTTGTGACGACGCCGTCTTTGAATGGCGTGCCGAATTTGTCGCCGACGCGGTTGAGCGGTGCGATTACCTCGCCAGCAAAGCGGCCGGCTTCTTCCAGCACCTGGTCGACCATGTCCTCGTCGAGATCGCCGTAAAGGCCTTCCGCCAGGGCGGCTTTCAGGCCGGCGGCGTGTTTGAGCGCAAAAGCGATGTCGGCGATGGGGGCGCGATAGGCCATGGTTCATCCTAGCCCCGCCTAGATGCGGGTCAACGCAAGCCGGAAAATGACGCGCTTATCCCATATATTCGGCCCATGCGGGCGTTGATCGGGCGGGCTGCCGCCGCTATGGTCCGCACCGCGCGCAACGCAGACTGGCGCGGCTTTTTCCAGTGCAGGTATTGGGGCGTAGCCAAGCGGTAAGGCAGCGGATTTTGATTCCGCCATTCGGAGGTTCGATTCCTCCCGCCCCAGCCAGCCAGTCCAGTCTCTAGCGCTTTTCCCTGCAATGTGGCTCGAAAGCCCGCCGTTGGCGGGCTTCTTGCTTCAGGCGGAGAGTCTCTGTGTCCCAAATTCGATATTTTTCGGTCTGCTTTGCCGAAAATCTCCGCGCTTCTTCGGCACAGTGGTCGTTTTCTGGAGAAACGAGCCGGAGATTGGGTTTGATCACACTGCGTGATCGGCTTTGTGTAGGTCGCCCCGTCATGGGCAAAGCCTTGATCTAGCACGGTTACACGATGCGACTTGCCCTTCCAGTCACGCACCAGCACGGAGCCCGGCTTAATGCGTCGCGGCAGTTCGATGCGGCCATTGGGCGTGCGCGCCATCAGACTGACGATGCGATCAAGCTCGCGTTGCATCGGCAGTGAAAGCTTGCCGTATGCATTTTCTTGAAGCTTTTGCGCGATGCTTCGTCGCAGCAAATCAGGCCCAAATGCGGGAGGCGGCGGATCGGAAAACAATTCCGAATATTTTTGCCGCAGGTCTTTGATCGGGCTTTGTGCAAGTTCATTTAATACTTGCACTAGGTCGTTGGATTTTTGCATGGACTGGCGTCTCTCCGCTCCAGAAGGGAGGGCCATGCATGCTCTGGACCGGTCATAAGTCCAGTCGATGTACGCAGGGGTGGCGCGAAAACTTGAATTAATTGCAGCTCGGTGACCGTCCTGAGCGACGATGGCAGCTGACAGTTGTATTCACTGCGTCGATCAAGGACTGAAATACGGTTTCTTTAATTCTGCTGTGTCGGCACCATTTAGGGAAGTCACTTTCTGAGCCAGTTTCAAATGTCACCCCCTAGGGAGGTAAGATAGCCGCCTTTCCTGGTTGTTGTTCGGAATTCCTTGTGCCTATCCGACTTTGAACATGTGATTTGTCTGGCCACGACGCCTGGGGGCCTTGGCCGAACGGGACATATCAAGTTCTTTCTGCTTCTCGGCAATGTAGGCCAGAACCGGACCGAGCCGTTTGTTCTCAACGATCGCCGCCTGATTGACCCGCGGCCGTTTATCAAAAGCCCGATAGGGCAGATCGACGCCGTTATGCCGGATTGCCAGCCGGCCATCGGGATAGTCAATCACCATCACCCGCTTGCGCGCCAGCGGACGGGTGATCTCGTTCGGTTCCAGAATGAACATCACCTGGTCGTATTGAAGCGTCAGGTTCACAGACACCGACCGTTCTTCCTTCCAGGCGAAGGCATCGTCCAGATCGTCATGGTCGGCGCAGGAACGATGCAGATCCCTGTCGCCGAAGGGCGGCTTGGCAAAGCGAGCGTTGTAGTCGGTCATGAATGCCGGCAGGAAGGCATTGCCGGCCTCCATGCTGCTGATGCCCAGAAGTCGCATCTCCTTGACTAGCCGGTCCTGCAGCGTCGCGTTCGCTCGTTCCACACGCCCCTTGGCCTGCGAGGAATTGGCGCAGATGATGTCGATGTTGAGCGCATGTAATGCCCGGCCGAACTGGGTCATGCCATCCCCGCCGGCGGCATCCTTTCTGTTGACCCGGAATACGCCGTGTTTGTCGGAATAGAAGGCGACCGGCTTGCCGTGCTGCTCCAAATAGGTCCGTGTCGCCTTGAAATAATCGAAAGTGCTCTCGCTCTCGACAAACTGCAGATGCATCAACTGGCTGGTCGCATCATCAATGTAGACGAGCAGGGTGCATTGCGGCCCACGGCTCTCGAACCACCAGTGTTGCGAGCCATCGATCTGGATCAGCTCACCAACACACTCGCGGCGATTGCGCGGCTGATGAACCGGCTTCATCCGCTGCTTGCGATCCTTCCAAAACCCGGCCGCCATCATCCATTGCCGGAGCGTCTCGCATGCAAGATGAATCCCATGCAGTTCCGCAAGCTTCTCCGCCGCCAGCGTCGGACCAAAGTCGGAATAACGGTCCTTGATGATGCTAATGACTTCGGCACGCAAAGCCGTCGGGTAGCAGCGGTTGCTCGGTCTGCCGCGTCGTCGGGAGACTAGCGCCTCAGGGCCATACTTGCTGTATGCCTTCGCCAGCCGAAATACCTGACGCCGGCCAAGCCTCATCAACCTCGACGCCTCGGCAATCTTGATCCTGCCATCTGCCAGATCGTGCAATACGCCCATCCGGTCGATCTCAGTCCGGCTCATCGTAATCACCGTCATCGGCCCAATACTCCCCAACTGAAGTTGCGGAGAGTGACATCTCTATCTGGGCCAACGGTGACTTCTCTATCTGGCGTCTACATATCTGATTCGCAGAATGCAGGTTATGGAATGCCCCATGCATCGCGGAAGAGCGGTTACTTTGAGCACCGCAGAGAGGTGGACGCCTCGTTAGACGACGACAATTGCGAGGCTTGGTTCAAAATTTTTGCGTGTCTTCAACAAGCAAAACGGTTTTGACGGAATTGCCGGTAATTCTGCGTAATCCTTGGGGGCCGATGAGAGCCGGCGAGACGTTGTCTTTCAGGGCGAAAGTAATGCCCCAATCTACCCCGTTCCCGCAATCGGCTTCGGCGGCTTTCTCAAATTCGCTTTCTGGCTTTGAAGCGTCTTGCACTGTACTCCAATGGGTGTTATATGCGTATTTGCGCATAAGCGGTTTAGAGGTAAACTTATGAATTCAATAGCAATTCTTTGGGCTCTGGCAGAGCCGACCCGGCTAGAAGCCCTAAGATTGGTTTGGGATGGACGAGGAACACTGTGTCTGCGAACTCATGCGACAAATCGGTGCCAGCCAGTCGCGCATGTCCCGCCACATCACGGCACTTAAGACCGCCGGTCTCGTGGTCGACCGCCGCGATGCTCAGTGGGTCCGCTATCGTCGCGCACCAAACCTTCCGCAAGAGATCGTCACGTTAATTGATGCTGCGCTCGCGCTGCCGGCCGATCGGGAAAGGCATGCCGCATGAGCTTCAATTCCATTTCCGAGCGTCTCGCCTGGAGTGGACCGCTCGACCGTCAAATGGCTTGGCTGGACGATTGCCGCGCTGATTCTGTGGGCCGTCCTGTATAGTCAGCTGCAGCCGTTCGCGGACTGGGTCGTCTCCGTGCTGCCGGTCAAGCCCGGCGGCCACTCTCGGCGAGGCCCTCGGCTTCTTCATCTACGACACCCCCAAGGTGCTGCTGCTGCTCACGCTGGTCGTCTTCGTCATGGGCATCGTGCGCACCTTCTTCTCCCCCGAGCACACCCGCGCGCTGCTGGCCGGCAAGCGCGAAGGCGTCGGCAACGTGCTGGCGGCGGCCTCGGCATCGTCACGCCCTTCTGCTCCTGCTCGGCCGTGCCGCTGTTCATCGGCTTCGTCACCGCCGGCGTGCCGCTGGGCGTGACCTTCTCCTTCCTGATCGCCGCGCCGATGGTCAACGAGGTGGCGCTGGTGCTGCTGTTCGGCCTGTTCGGCTGGAAGGTGGCGCTGCACCTATCTCGGCTTCGGTCTCGGCATCGCCATCGTCGCCGGCTGGGTCATCGGCCGGCTGCAGCTGGAAGCACTGGCTCGAGGACTGGGTGCGCGAGATCCGCACGCGCGGCGCGGCCGGACTGCCGAGCACAGCTGTCGACCGGTCGACCGCATCAGGCCGGCCTCGAGGCCGTCAGCGACATCGTCGGCAAGGTCTGGCTCTAGGTGATCGTCGGCATCGCGGTCGGCGCCGCCATCCACGGCTACGTGCCGGCAGAACTTCCTGGCCTGGCATCATGGGCAAGGACGCCTGGTGGTCGGTGCCGGCCGCCGTGCTGATCGGCGTGCCGATGTACTCCAACGCCGCCGGCATCATCCCCGTCGTCCAGGCGCTGCTCGGCAAGGGCGCGGCGCTCGGCACCGTGCTGGCCTTCATGATGTCGGTCATCGCGCTGTCGCTTCCCGGAAATGATCATCCTGCGCAAGGTGCTGACGCATCCGGCTGATCGCCATCTTCGTCGGCGTGGTCGGCACCGGCATTCTGGCGGTCGGCTACCTGTTCAATGCGCTGTTCTGATGAGTCAAACGGAGAATGTTCCATGAAAGACATCAAGGTTCTCGGCCCCGGCTGCAAGCGCTGCAGACGACGGCACGACCGCGGAGATGGTGCAGAGCGCGGCCGACAAGCTCGGCGTCGCCGGTCAAGATCGAAAAGGTGACCGACTACGCCGCCATCGCCGGCTACGGCATTGCCTCCACGCCGGGCATCGTGATCGACGGCAAAGTCGTGCATGCCGGCGGCCTGCCCAAAGCGGAGGATGTCGCGCGGTGGTTGACAAACTGAAGGACCGGCGAGGAATTAGACCTCAAAAGAAACAACTGGGACAGCGAGGAGAGGCAATCATGAGCAATATTGATGTCAAGGAGGCGGTCAGAGAAAAGTACAGCGAGGCTGCACTGCGCGTAAGTGCTCCAAGCTCGGGCTGTTGCAGTGCCGCCCCGCCATTGATTGCTGCAGTCGATTACCTCCAATCTCTACGACAAATCCGAAACTGGCGCTTGCAAACGAAGCAGTCTTAGCTTCGCTCGGCTGTGGCAATCACACGCATTGGCGCAGCTCGCGCCGGTGAGGTCATGCTCGATTTTTTTTTTTTTTTTTTTTTTTTTTTTTTTTTTTTTTTTTTTTTTTTTTTTTTTTTTTTTTTTTTTTTTTTTTTTTTTTTTTTTTTTTTTTTTTTTTTTTTTTTTTTTTTTTTTTTTTTTTTTTTTTTTTTTTTTTTTTTTTTTTTTTTTTTTTTTTTTTTTTTTTTTTTTTTTTTTTTTTTTTTTTTTTTTTTTTTTTTTTTTTTTTTTTTTTTTTTTTTTTTTTTTTTTTTTTTTTTTTTTTTTTTTTTTTTTTTTTTTTTTTTTTTTTTTTTTTTTTTTTTTTTTTTTTTTTTTTTTTTTTTTTTTTTTTTTTTTTTTTTTTTTTTTTTTTTTTTTTTTTTTTTTTTTTTTTTTTTTTTTTTTTTTTTTTTTTTTTTTTTTTTTTTTTTTTTTTTTTTTTTTTTTTTTTTTTTTTTTTTTTTTTTTTTTTTTTTTTTTTTTTTTTTTTTTTTTTTTTTTTTTTTTTTTTTTTTTTTTTTTTTTTTTTTTTTTTTTTTTTTTTTTTTTTTTTTTTTTTTTTTTTTTTTTTTTTTTTTTTTTTTTTTTTTTTTTTTTTTTTTTTTTTTTTTTTTTTTTTTTTTTTTTTTTTTTTTTTTTTTTTTTTTTTTTTTTTTTTTTTTTTTTTTTTTTTTTTTTTTTTTTTTTTTTTTTTTTTTTTTTTTTTTTTTTTTTTTTTTTTTTTTTTTTTTTTTTTTTTTTTTTTTTTTTTTTTTTTTTTTTTTTTTTTTTTTTTTTTTTTTTTTTTTTTTTTTTTTTTTTTTTTTTTTTTTTTTTTTTTTTTTTTTTTTTTTTTTTTTTTTTTTTTTTTTTTTTTTAAAAAAAAAAAAAAAAAAAAAAAAAAAAAAAAAAAAAAAAAAAAAAAAAAAAAAAAAAAAAAAAAAAAAAAAAAAAAAAAAAAAAAAAAAAAAAAAAAAAAAAAAAAAAAAAAAAAAAAAAAAAAAAAAAAAAAAAAAAAAAAAAAAAAAAAAAAAAAAAAAAAAAAAAAAAAAAAAAAAAAAAAAAAAAAAAAAAAACGAATACTCTTGCGATTTGAAGGTCAACGACTTCACGCCTTCCGGCGCGTCGGAGATCTTGCGGATCGCTCCCCAAGTCTGCTTGTAGTTCGGAATGATCAGCTCGTTCACGCCCTTCGAAACGACGTTGCCTTGGACGCCGTCGGGAAGGCGAACAGCATGAAGGTCTGCTTTGCGCTTGGCGGTCGGCGTCGGATAGACCATCGCCTGCGTCGAGCCGTTATCGTTGTAGACCTCGACCAGATCGCCCTGCTTTGAGCTTGAGATCCTCCATATCCTGCGGGTTCATCTCGATGAACGGATAGGGCAAGCGATCCATCACGAACTCGTTGTCCTGGTCGAGATAGGCATTCTGCCAGACGATGTTCGTGCGTCCGTTGTTGATCAGGAACGGCAACTTCTCCTTCTCGGCTTGCTTGCCGGCCGCCTGCAGGCCGCGCCATTTCGTCTCCATGAACGTGGCCTTGCCGTCCTTGGAATTGAACTTGCCGTCGGCAAACAGACGCTTGGTGCCGACGATCTTGCCGTCCTTGAAGTCGTGTCGCCGGCTCCTGGAAGCCGTTGGTGCCCATCGCGCGCAGCCGCTCATAGGTGACGAACTCGCCGCCCTTCTCGTGGTCGTGATAGCCGTCCATGAAGGCGTCTTCTTCGGTCTTCCAGTCGAAGCCCTTGAACTTGTCGGCGTAGTCGGCCTTGCCCTGCTCGCGGAGCACGCGCTCCATGTTGTTGGCGATGCGCGCCGCGATAAGGCAGTCCGGCATGGCCTGGCCGGGCGGGTCCATGTAGCGCTCGGTGAGCCGCATGCGCCGTTCGCCGTTCATCGAGGTCAGGTTCATTTCGCCGGAGGTCGCCGCCGGCAGCAAGACGTGGCAGGCCTGGCCGATCTTGGTCGGCACGATGTCGACGTCGACGGCGAACAGGCCGCCCTGCTTGATCGCGCCGATGATGGCCTTCACCATCGCGTCGCGGTCGCCATAGGGAACCGTCAGCATGGCGTCCTTCACGATATCGGTGCGTTTCTTGTAGATCTGCTTGAACTCCAAGGCGTTGAGCGTGGTCTTGTAGTGGTCGCAGCCCCAGATGTGGTGCACGCCGCCCTTGCCGTCGATGAGCAGCTGGTCGACGTAGGCCGCCGGCCGGCCGACGTGGGCGTCCGAGGACGTGAATAGCCCTCCTGGTGGCCGCCCATGCGCACGCAGCCGCCGCCGGGCCGGCCGACATTGCCGGTCGCGAGCGCGACGTTCACCAGGCGCCGTTGGTGCGGTAGTTGTCGTTGCCCCAGATCAGGCCCTTCTCGTAGGCGAACATGGTGCGACGCCGCGCGCCGCCCTGCTTGGGCTCCGCGATCCATTCGGCCGATTGACGAATTTGATCGACGCTGAGTCCGGTGATCTTGGCCGCGTCGTCAAGGCTCGTCTTGTTGGCCGCGAGCGCCTTGTCGAAATCCTTGGTCGAGGCCGCGATGAAGCCTTGTCGATCCAGCCCTTGTCCGCGATGTAGGTGAGCCAGGCGTTGAACAGGGCCAGGTCGGTGCCGGAATTGATCGCAAGGTGCATCACATGGTCCTTGCCGGCCTCGACCTCGCAGGCATTGACGGTCACCGTCCGGCGCGGATCGACGATGACGATCCGGCCCGCTCGACCGGCTCCGCGCCGAACTCGGTCTTCTTCTTGTCGACGCGACGTGCCGCGCAGATTCGGCATCCAGTGATTCAGGAAATAGTTGGTCTGCGTTTCGAGCGCATTGGTGCCGACGGCGACGATCGTGTCGGCGAGTTCGGCGTCCTCGTAGCAATTGTTGAGTTCGCCGACGCCCATGTCGCGCGTGGCATGGACCTCGGAATTGTAGGCCGGCCGATTGTGGATGCGGATGTTCTTCACCTTCATGGCGCCGAAATAGAGCTTGCCGGTGCCCCAGGTGTTCTCGTAGCCGCCGCCGGCGCCGCCGTGATCGAACGCCGAGACGAACAGGCCGTCCTCGCCCTGCTCGTTGATGACGGCGACGGTGACCCGGGCCACGAGATCGAGCGCGTCGTCCCAGCTCGTCGGCTGCATCTGCCCGTAGCGCCACACCATCGGGTCGGTGAGCCGCTGCAGCTGGGTGTTGCGCTGCGCGCGAATAGCTCATTTCGGCCATGCGCGCGCCGCGCACCGAGCCGAGGCCGGAATTCACGACGCAGTCCTTGTCGGGCTTGATGACGATATGAACGTCCTCGCCGTTCTGCTTGACGATGTTGTACATCGACGGCGCGTACCAGGCGGCGTTTCGGCCGCCTGCTGCTTGCCGAGATCGACGCCGAATTGTTCTGGCCGGGCGCGGTGCCGCCCTGCTTGTTGGTCGGCCAAGTGTAGGCCTTGTAGCCGCAGCCGACGATGCAGTAGTGGCAGACGACGTTGAATTCCTTGGCGTCCTTCGGGACGATCGGAAGCCGGTCGATTTGACGCTTGTAAGCCATTGTTGCCTCCCTCAGAGCACGTTGGACAGCCGGCCGTAGAGAAGCTCGTCGACGCCCTCGGCGTAGATGTCGCCGTTGGCGTCGACGCGCAGGACGTACTGCGGGAGGTTTTGCGTGGCGTGGCCCCAGATCTGCTGGCCGCCGTCCTCGCAGTCGAAGCGCGAATAATGGCCAGGGCAATTCAGCGTCCGGTCGGCCTTGTTGTAAGAAGCGGAAAGCCCTTGTGCGGGCAGATGGTGGAAAAGCCGACGATGTCGCCGTCCGGGCCGACGCCGGCCGGCACGCGCTTGCCGAGTTTGATCAGGACACCTGGCGCGTCGGCATCCGGATAGGAGACGTTGAACGGCTCGTTGACCTTGAGATCGCGCAGGTTCGCAAGCCGGTTCGACGGATAATCGACCCGCGCGGCGCCCGGTGTCGGCCTTGCTTGCGGCGGCCATGACGTTGCGCGGCTGCCCCCGCGGCCGTAACGCTGGCACCGGTAAGGAACTTGCGCCGGCCAGCATCAACCATAGCGTGGCAGCGCTTCATGGACGTTCTCCCTGATTCCGGTCCGCCCGTCCGGATTGCTTTCGGATCGTCTATGCGGCGGACCTGACGCCGTAGATAGCAGGTTTCGATTGTCACACAGTCGAAATACGGATATGTGACGATACTGTAGAGACTTCTCGACATTAAGGATAATACGGGATATGAAGCTTGTCATACGGTCGCGGTGGAACTAACCGGACGGACGGCAACTAAGGGCGAGATTGCCGAGAAAGAGCAGTTTGGCCGTTGTCGGCCATATGGGTCCGGAGCGGAGAGGGGAATGACATGTCGGTACCACACGCGCTCGCCGCGCTCGCGGCATTGGGCCAGCCGACACGGCTCGAGATTTTCCGGCTGCTAATGACTTCGGAACGCGAACGGCCTGTCGGCCGGAGCCATCGCGAGAAGATCGGCTGTCCGCACAATACGCTGTCGTCGATGGAGCATCTAGCGCGCTCGGGCCTGATACGGGGCGCGCGCGAGGGTCGCTCGATCATGTATCGGGCCGATGTGGAAGGCATGCGCGCCTTGGTCGCATTCCTGGTGAACGATTGCTGCGACGGTCACCCGGAGCTGTGCGATCCGCATGAAGCAGAGCGACGAGGCGGAGTTGCGGCCGCCGGGCCGGGAAAGCCAAAAAGCGAGGGAAAAAACATGAGTGACACGACTGAGCGAAAACCCTTCAACGTGCTGTTCCTTTGCACGGGCAATTCGGCTCGCTCGATCATGGCCGAGGCGATCCTGAACCGAGCAGGCCAGGGGAATTTTCGCGCCTATTCGGCCGGCAGCCAGCCGAAGGGGAACGTGCATCCCTATGCGCTCGATCTGCTGCGCAAGCTGAATTTCGACGTAGCGGCCTGCGTTCGAAAAGCTGGGATGAGTTCTCACAGCCGGAAGCGCCGAAGCTCGATTTCGTGTTCACGGTCTGTGACGACGCTGCCGGGGAGGTTTGCCCGATCTGGCCGGGCCAGCCGATGACGGCGCATTGGGGTATCCCCGATCCGGCGCGGTCGAGGGCACGGAAGCCGAAATCGGCTCGCTTTCGCCGACGCGCTGCGGATGCTGACTAACCGCATCAATATCTTCGTGGCCTGCCGCTGGAATAGCTGACGCCTGAGCCTGCAAAATCAACTCGACGCCTCGGCAAGACAAGGACGCAGGCGCGCCACCAGTAGCCGCCGCCGAATGAAAGAGTCTGTCATGGTCGCTTCATGCTGGCGGCGCTCGGCATCACTTTCTCGCAGTTTCATCTCGAACAAGCGAGTCTGACCATGTCCACTTTCGAACGCTACCTCACCGTTTGGGTTGCTCTTTGCATCATTGTTGGGATCGCACTTGGGCACTTCTTTCCCACGGTCTTCCACGTCATCGGTTCGGCCGAGATCGCCAAGGTCAATCTGCCGGTGGCAGTCCTGATCTGGCTGATGATCATTCCCATGCTCGTGAAGATCGATTTTGCGGCTTTGTCGCGGGTCAAGGAGCATTGGCGGGGCATCGGGGTCACACTCTTCATCAACTGGGCGGTGAAGCCTTTCTCCATGGCGTTCCTGGGTTGGCTCTTCATCGGATGGCTGTTCAAGCCCTATCTCCCGGCGGATCAGATCAACAGCTACATCGCCGGCCTCATTCTGCTCGCGGCAGCGCCGTGCACGGCGATGGTGTTTGTCTGGAGCAACCTCTCGGACGGCGAGCCGCATTTCACGCTGAGCCAGGTCGCGCTCAACGACGTGATCATGGTGTTCGCCTTCGCGCCGATCGTAGGACTTCTGCTCGGCTTGTCGGCGATCACCGTGCCATGGGAGACGTTGCTCCTCTCGGTCGTTCTTTACATCGTCGTGCCGGTCATCATTGCGCAGATCGTTCGCGCGGCGTGATCGCGGGCGGCGGAAACGACGCGTTGACCCGACTCTTGTCTACACTACAGCCGGTTTCACTTGTGGCGCTGCTCGCGACGCTGGTTCTTCTGTTCGGCTTCCAGGGCGAACAGATCCTGGCGCAACCCATGATTATCGCAATCCTGGCCGTGCCAATCCTGATTCAAGTCTATTTCAACTGCGGGACTTGCTTACCTTCTGAATCGCGCGGCCGGCGAAGCGCATTGCGTTGCGGGTCCGTCCGCGCTCATCGGCGCCAGCAATTTCTTCGAATTAGCGGTTGCCGCCGCGATCAGTCTTTTCGGCTTCAATTCGGGCGCGGCACTGGCGACGGTTGTCGGCGTCCTGATCGAAGTTCCGGTCATGCTGTCGGTGGTGAAGATCGTGAATAGCACTCGTGGCTGGTACGAGGCGGGCGCCGACGGCGGCAGCGCATTGCGAGCGAAAAGGCGGGGGGTTAAGTGGACGTAGGCATCCGATCGTAATCCCGAGTGCGGCACGTCTCGCAATGATCTCCCCATCATCGAAGCTGCGGGATACACCCCGACGATAATCTAATATTTGAAGACGGAGAGGGACATCTCTTTATATTTTTTTTTTTTTTTTTTTTTTTTTTTTTTTTTTTTAAAAAAAAAAAAAAAAAAAAAAAAAAAAAAAAAAAAAAAAAAAAAAAAAAAAAAAAAAAAAAAAAAAAAAAAAAAAAAAAAAAAAAAAAAAAAAAAAAAAAAAAAAAATGGGCCAACGGTAATGACTTCTAACTATCTGGCGTCTACAGCGTTGATTTGCCGAATGACAGGTTATGGAACGCCTGATCATCGCGGCAGAGCAGTTACCTAATGCACCAGACCACGAATTTGATGCGTCGAAGCCGACGGCTGCAATTCCGGAGTTTCCCGAACCCTTAGGGACAACCGTTTTAGCCGGTCCAAGCGATTTGTTAACTATACAGATCGACAATGAATTGAGTGCGGCAGAGTCCAGCTGTGCGGCTTTTGGGGTCGCCGGACGCAGCCCATTGGTCGGATCTGCCGAAGAATGTGATCGCACGCCAATTCTGCGGATAGTTTGAACTTGCCATCAGATTTAACGGGTTTAAAGCTAAAATGGGTCGCTGCACCAGGCAGCACTCTTGCGGGCCTCATGATTGAGGGAGGCGACGCGCGGATACATTTGATTTACAACGGTCATCTGAACGGTTATGGGTGCCAGCCCTGGCCACGACCGCAGGAAATAAGCTTTTCATCGACAACTGCCAGCACTATTTCGCAGCCGGCATATTTCGCTGCTGATGCCGCATTCCAGATCCTAACCAACTCCGATAATCGGAGACCGCTGAGTGATGTCTTTGAAGAACTGGTTGAGAAAGTGAGGGAAGATATTAAGGCGCTCCTTAAGCTAGACACCGAAACCGAAGTTGTCCTCTCGCCGTCAGGCACGGATTTCGGAACTGCACGCTCTTTTCTTGGCGTATTGTGCTCTACAAAAGCCGATTACTAGCGTGATCGTGGCGGCGGATGAGACCGGCAGCGGCGTTAACCTCGCAGCATCTGGCCGTCACTTCGAGTTGATCACGTCAGGTGGACGGCCGGTTGTTAAGGGCGAACCAATCGCGGGCCTTAAGACGCAGACAGCGAGTGTTTCGGTTGCCGCACGTGACGGGAACGGCCACGCGCGGTCGAGAACCGAGATCGATGAGGATGTTCGCCGCTATGTTGCCAAGGCAATTGACGATGGTTTTGGTGTGGCACTCCACGTCATGGACCATTCAAAAACCGGGGCCCGTCATCCGAGCCAGGAGTGTCTCCGCGACATAGTTTCAACCTATAGAAATTCGGTTCAGATCGTTGTCGATGCTTGTCAGGGCCGCCTGAGCCGAAATCGTTTGAAATGGTACCTCGATCAGGAATGCATGGTCTTGGTTACAGGATCGAAATTCTTTGCTGGCCCTCCATTCAGCGGAGCGCTTATCGTTCCGGCAAGCATATCGGCGCGCATGGAACAGGTTTGTAAAGTTCCTGACGGTTTGACGGACTACACCACGCAATTTGATTGGCCTAGAGCTTGGCCGTCCCCAAGATCCCAGCTGCCGGCCACGCTACATTTTGGTCAGCTATTGAGGTGGATTGCTGCGATCGAAGAGATGCGTGCATATTTTGACGTGCCGGAGTTGCTAAGAAAGATTGCAATTCGGGAATCTGCAGCCGCTATTTCACGATCCATCGATCGGTATCCTAACCTAAAATTGCTGCAACCAGTTGATCCGCCACCGACAAGTGCAGACGACGATGACGAATTTGAAACGCAAACAATCTATCCTTTCCTTGTTATGCGGGGCAATCGAGCATTGTCTTTATCCGAAAGCAGAATACTGCATCGAGCACTTAACAATGACGTTTCGGGTTTCCTGCGGGCGCGAGGCATCACAGATAAGGATGAGCTGGCTGCGCGATTATGCCATATCGGGCAGCCGGCAGCAGTTTCAGATGGCTCCGGTGGCTTTGCCGGCGCGCTGCGGCTTAGCGTCGACGCTCGTATGGTTTGCCGATTTGCGGCTAATACAAGAGGACATTTTGGCGCCAATAAAGCGCTGCAGCCGTTCAATCAAGTGCAAATTGTATTGGGCAAGCTTCAACTGCTTACGGAGCAATTTTCTCGATTGGAAAATGGGTGCGGACCATATTGACCAGCATTTGTGAGAAGTGAGGTTGGCTTTGGCCAATGGTCCCTGGTAGCGCGCCCGGTTTTTCTCGACTGAACTGTCAAAATCTGGCTTGAACCATCGCAAACAATTTCGACGAACTAAAAAACGGGATGTCCGTTGCTGGCTGCCGCACTTAGCGGACATTCGCGGCGCTGCAACAATTTGTCCGTTATTGGAGGGGACATCGCGCCAAGTTAGAAAAATGCCAACAAGAGACATGGGTTACGATTTTTTGACCTCTGTTGTAGCAATCCATATGCTGGCAAATACTGCGATCAGTCCGATGATTAGATTGAGAGTGATTGGCTCACCGACGAGCTGAGTGGCTGGCAATGCCGCCACAATCGGCCGGCATCGCATTGTTGCTCGCCATTGGTGGATAGTATTAAATCGCCCCAAGTGCGCTTTAAAAGCACGGCAAACAAAATGACATAGGGAGGAATACAATGAACCGAATTATCAGGCAATTTGGCTGCATAGCGCTCGGCGCTGCCGCGATGGCACTTGCCGTGTCCACCGACGCTAATGCTCAGAAGAAGTATACGTTCGGCTACGATCAGCCGCACGCGACCGCTTACGGCATCGCCGCAGACATGTTCAACGCCAAGCTCATGGAATTGAGCAAAGGCACGATGGGCATCGACCAGTTCCCGGGCGCACAGCTTGGCCAGGAGCCGGTGATGCTCGAGAAGATCCGCACCGGCGACATAGACTTCATCATCACGGCGACTGCCAACGCTGCGTCGGTGGCTCCGCAAGCCGGCGTATTCTCGGAGCACTTTATCTTCCGTGACAAGAATCACCTCGTGAAGGTGCTTGCCGATCCGGCGGTGACAAAGGAATTCAAAGCGATGATCGCCGACTCGGTGAAGGGCGCGCATGTGCTCGGCTTGATGACCATGGGCATGCGCAACATGTACAGCAAGTTCCCAATCCACTCGGTTGCCGACATCAAGGGCAAGAAAATTCGTGTGCAGGCCACGATGACCGAGGACGCGCATTTCCCGGCCTATGGGGCGCAGACGGTGCATATGCCTTTCGGTGAGGTCTATACCTCGTTGCAGACTGGCGTCGTCGCCATCGCGGAGAATGGCGTCAATGTTTACATGGCGAATAAGCACTATGAAGTGCGCCAGTTTTGTCGATCACCGAGCACGAAGCCAATAACAACTGCATCTGGGTCTCCGATAAGACTTGGAACAGCCTCACGCCGGAACAACGGGGCTGGGTGCAGGCAGCAGCCGACGAAGTCGCCAAGCGCGAGCCGGCGATGGCTCTCAAGCTCAAGGACGATTCAGCTGCGAAACTCAAAACAATGGGCGTCACCATCAACGAAAAAGTCGACAAATCCGGCTTCATGGCCGACGCCAAGCCGATCCAGGACGATATCGCCAAGAAGCTTGGACCGCATGCGGTCAAGCTGCTCCAACTCGTGCGCGACGTAAAATAATTCGCATTGTCTTTTGAAAATGGGGCGGTGGCGTGAACGCGCCGCCGCTCGTAGCTTGCGACAATTTCGACAAGGACCCTCGATGAGCGTTTTTCTCGAAACCGTCCCGGCCAAGTTGCCGCTGGTGATCGCGCGTCACCGTCACCTGAAATGGAAGGCGCTCGATCCGCTCGAACGCGTCCTGATGGTGATTTGCGGACTATCGATCATCGGCTTTACATCCTCGGTCTTTCTCGACGTTCTCACGCGACAGCTCCATTACCCCTTTCTCTGGCTGCAATTGGTGACCACCGGCTTTTTCGGCTGGGGGATTTTCATCGGCATGGCCACAGCAACGCGCCGCATCGATCACCTCAATTTAGTCGAGATCACCAAGCGACTGAGCGGGCCGAAGCGGACCTTTATGGAGACATTCAATCGCCTTGTGATCTTTGTGATCGGCTTGTGCATGTTTGTGTTCGGCATCCAGAACTTTTTCAATGATCTCGGTAGTTTTCGCGCACCGTCGCTTATTCCGCTCGGCACCTATACGGCGAGTGTACCGGTCGCGGGCGTGCTGATCGTGCTGTTCACCATCGAACAACTGATCAATGGCTGGCGTAATGGCTTCGAGGGACCGGAAGATGCCGACGATTTTGCGGGGATCATGAACTGAGTCACGGGGCGATCCTACTGCTGATGACCCTATTATTCGTCGTCTTCGGCTATATGGGCGTACCCGTTGCCTTCGCGCTGATGGCGGGCGTGCTTACCGCCTGCATGCTCACCCCGATCAGCATGCAGTCAATGATGGGCAGATGTTCCATGGCATCGACTCCGAGATTCTGCTGGCAGTGCCTTTCTTCCTGTTGGTCGGCGAGCTAATGACCTCGGCCAACGTCACCAACCGGATGATCGCTCTGGCACAGACCATGGTCGGGCACATGCGCGGCGGGCTGGCGCAGGTGGTCACGCTGTTCAGTATGTTCTTTGCCGGCATTTCCGGCTCATCGACCGCCGATGTCGCGGTGCTGAGCCGCACGGTCGCACCGGAGATGGCGAGGGAGGGCTATGATCGCGCCTTCACCGCGGCCTTGATCGCCTGCGCTTCGACCATGGCGAATCTCATTCCGCCGAGCATCATGGCGGTAGTCTATGGCGCCACCGGCAACGTCTCGATTGGCGGGCTGTTTCTAGCCGGCGTCGCACCCGGCTTCGTTGTGGGTATTGGGCTTATGATCTATTCGCATTTTTTCGGCCCAATAGGCTTTAGGAAGCCGCGTGCGTCGCTATGCGATTTCGCCGCCGCGGCGCGGGCCTCGGTGCTGCCGATGATGATCCCGGTCATCATCATGGGCGGTATCCTGACCGGCTGGTTCACTCCGACCGAAGCGGGAATGATCGCCTCCGTCTATATCCTGCTTGTGGTCGTGCCGGTGCTCAATCCGAGTCATATTCGGCATTTGCCGCGCGACTTCATCTATACCGGACTGCTCTATTCGATCCCGCTCGCGCTGGTCGCGGCGGCGTCAGCCTTCGGCTGGATGCTCGCATATTTGCGCGGGCCAGACATTGTCTCGAGCTGGATCGAAGTTGTGGCCGGCAACGACGGCCGCATCATCATGTTGCTGCTGGTACTGCTGTTCATCGTGATCGGCGATTTCATGGACGCCGTTCCGGCGATCATCATTTTTATGCCTATCGTCATCAAGCTCAACGAGTTGGGCGACATTAAGCCGCTGCATATGGGCGTCGTTTTGATTACGACGCTGGTGTTCGGGCTGATCACGCCACCTTACGGACTATCGCTATTGGTGGCGTCAAAATTCGTCGGGGTGAGTTTCTCGAAGGCGATGTATGCGTCGCTGCCGATTTATGTGGTGTTTTTCGCCGCGATCGGCTTCACGATACTGTTTCCGGACATCGTGCTGTATTTGCCGAAGCTCTTGCTTCCGGAATCGGTTGGCTGTTTCAAGAGTCCGAGCGGCGCGGGCTATATCTGCCCGCCATAATCTAATTGGTGTGCGGCTCGATAAGCTCAATCCGGTTTCCAAAGGGATCGTCGACGTGGCGCCGGTCGCAGCCCTCGACCGGCTCGTCCTCAGTCACACGTAGTCCGGCCGCTATCGCCTTCCCCACCATGCCGGTGAGATCGTCGACGATGAAAGCCGGATGCGCCTTGCGCGCGGGCACAAAATTCTTGTCGACGCCGAGATGGACCTCAAGCGTGCCGTTTTGGAACCAGCAGCCGCCGCGCGCGACCAGTTGCAGCGGTTTGATCTTCTCGGTGAGACCGAGAATGCCGTGATAAAAAGCGCGCGCCTCGTCCTCTCGTCCGATCGGCATCGCAATCAAAATGTGATCAATATAGCGAACTGGCATTCGACATCGCTTCGATGAAAGCAATCTTATCACTTAAACCTGTATCGAATATCCACCGTCAACAGCGATTGCCGCGCCGGTAACAAAATTCGAAGCAGGCGTCGCCAGAAAGATCGCAATACCTGCGAAATCGTCCGGGTCGCCCCATCGCTGAGCCGGCGTGCGCGATAGTACCCTTTCATGAAGACCTTGGACTTGCTCCCGCGCCTTTCTGGTTAGCTCTGTATCGACCCACCCGGGCAAAATCGTATTGACCTGGATATTGTCCTTAGCCCAAGCGACCGCCATTGATTTCGTCAACTGCACGATGCCGCCCTTACTCGCTGCGTAGGGTGCGGCATAAGACGATGCGAAAACGGACATCATAGAACCGATATTGATGATTTTGCCGCCACCAACACGCCCCATGTGGGGATAGGCCGCTTGCGAACAAAGAAAAGCGCCAGTGAGATTGGTATCCATTACCAAATGCCAGTCCTGCGCTGTCAGTTCTTCAGGTTGCTTGCGAACGCTCGTCCCTGCGTTGTTGACGAGGATATCGAGCCGTCCAAATCGCTCGACGGCATGTTGGACTGCCAGACGACATGATGCCTCCTTCAGAACATCCATATCCACAAATTCAGCCTGGGCACCGAGCGAACGCAGCTCTGATAGAGCCGATTGAGCCTTTGCCTTGTTTCGTCCGGCGATGACAACCGAGGCGCCGGCCGCGGCCAATCCCTTGGCCATGCCGAGGCCGATTCCGCCATTTCCGCCGGTTATAAATGCAACCCGTTTTCGTAGGTCAAAAATTGTCATCGCAGGTTTGATCGGCCCCCACTAAGTGGTCCGGGTCGAATGTTAGTTTAGTGTTTGCATTGGCGCTACCGATTTGACGGTTGGCCAGGCGATAACCTCAGGCGCCGGCGGCCGGTATCCCAGCGATGAATGCGGACGCGCGGTGTTGTAGTGCTTGCGCCATTGCTCGATGACAATCTGGGCCTCTTTCAGGCTGTAGAAGATCTCCCCGTTGAGCAGTTCGTCGCGCAGCTTTCCGTTGAAGGATTCGCAGTAGCCATTCTCCCAGGGACTGCCAGGTTCGATATAGGCGGCCTTGGCTCCGACGGCCGCAATCCATTCCCGAAGTGCCGTTGCCACGAACTCGGGGCCGTTATCAGACCGGATGTGCGTTGGAACCCCGCGAAGTATGAAGAGATCCGCAAGAACATCGATGACGTCCGTGGCTTTGAGCTTGCGGGCTACTCGGATAGCAAGGCTCTCGCGTGTGAACTCGTCGATCACGCACAACATGCGGAAGGCTCGACCATCGTGGGTGCGATCGCTGACAAAGTCATAGGACCACACGTGATTGGCACGCGCCGGCCGAAGCCGGACGCATGATCCGTCGTTGAGCCATAGACGGCTCCGTTTAGGCTGCCTTTGCGGAACCTTTAGCCCCTCACACCGCCAGATCCGTTCAACGCGCTTCTTGTTCACTGCCCATCCGGCCTCGCGTAGCAGCGCCGTGATCCGGCGGTAGCCGTAGCGGCCGTATTGACGGGCAAGAGCTATGATGTCGGCCTTCAGTGCTGCCTCATCATCTGGCGTCGTCGGAGCTTTGCGTTGTGTGGATCGATGCTGCTGAAGAACCCGGCAGGCCCGACGCTCGGAGACACCAAGCTCGGCCTTTACATGATCCACACACGCACGTCGGCGTGCGGGGCTTAGAAGTTTCCCTTGGCGGCCTCGGTCAGGATTAGCTTATCCAGCGTCAGATCGGATACCGCTCGGCGCAGCCGGCCGTTCTCGGTCTCCAACTCCTTCAGCCGCTTGACCTGGTCGCCCTTCAGGCCGCCGTACTCACTTCGCCAGCGATAATACGTCACTTCCGTTACACCGATCATTCGGATCGCATCCACCACCGCATGGCCTTGTGACGTCAGTACATCAACTTGCCGAAGCTTCGCCACAATCTCTTCAGCCGCATGCCTCTTCCTTCCCATCTCCGTTTCCTCCTCTGTCAAAAACATACATCAGGGAGGACCACTTCAAAAGGGGCAGATCAGCCGCCGATAAATCGCATCGTCTTCTTCTGACACCTAACGCTCCCTCCGATCTAAACGTCTAGACGCAAGCCGCGTGGCGCTGACGCTGGCCCGCGCACGACTCATGGGCGCGAAATACGACTACTATCTGCTCAATGACAGTGAAGATGGTGCGCGTACCGATCGACGCGGTCATCCAGTCAAACTTGCGTGAGACCACGACGCGCGTGCTCGCATCACTGACGCCGCGCGAGGAGCGTATGCAATTCGGGAATTACGGCGCAGACGCCACGCAATTGGTGTGCGCTCGCTCGCCGCCTGGCGCTCGGCCGGGTTCGCTATCGCGTCAAATGCTCGTAACACCAAAGCAACGACACGCGAGCGCCGCTGCTTGCCAAAAGGCGGGCTTTGAAGCACGACGCGGCCATGGCGCCGCTCATCGCTCACGCAGTCTGTATATAATCGCGCAACGCTTTTGTTTCGTGGTCAATCTCCTCGACGCGGCTTTTCACAACGTCGCCGATAGACACAATACCTATCACCTTGCCCTCCTTCACCACAGGCAGGTGGCGGAACCTTCCCGTCGTCATTTGGTCCATCAAGCTCTCGACGGCATCGTCCTCCGAGCAGGTCTTCACTTCGCGCGTCATGATTTGGCTGACTGGTTCATTCAGCGCCGTCGGCCCACGCTCGGCGAGAGCGCGAACGACATCACGCTCCGACAAGATTCCGCTGATGCGGCGATCGGCACCAAGGACGACAACCGCACCTATGCGATGCTCGGCGAGTAACTTTACCGCCGCGGCGAGATTGGCGATCGGCTCGATCGTGACAATATTGCCGCCTTTGCCAGCCAGAATGTTCTTGACGATCATGGCAGCCCCCTAATCCCGGCCGCGGGGCTAACCCACATGTTCCGGGTTTGGGCAACGATCCGCTCCGACGTCTGTTCCGTCAATAGACAGTGCGGTGCGCAAGAACTGTATCGCAGCGCAAAATGACACCACGTCCCGAACCGTAGACGTCGGCGAAGATGTTAGGCGGCTCGATCGACCAGACGTTACGGTGACGACATACCAGTGCCGCGGCTCGAGCCGCGAATGCGACGCGAGTGACGCGGCCACCGGACGCCGATAAGGGCGGCCGAACAGGCAGGAGCGCGTCCCGGCTGGGGCGTTCTAGAGTTGATAGCTGACGTGCGGCTGTCGATCAGGCGTAGAGGCGCATATAGTGCAGCCATGAGTTGCCGAGATATTAATTTTAGCTGTCGGCATTGCGGGGCACGATACGTCGTGAGTTATACCGAATTGCCCGTCGCCGACAGCGGTAGCGTCTATTGCGAGTGTTGCAAGCGAAGGATGATTTAGAGGAACTCAGCCCTGCGACCACTCTATAGGCTCGTGGAACGACCGGACAAACAGTACCCATAGGGGACTACAGCCGCGGCTGATGGTCCCCGCTATCGGTTCTAAGATTCCGCTTTGGGGTCAACCACCTCCAGAGCGTGACGCTGCAGCGCTCGCAGCTCCACCTCGGCCTCGGTCCGCACCTCCGGCGATCGGAACATTCCCGGCGGCGTCCAGTGTGCCGGACGCTGCTTCACATGCTCACCGCCTGCGATCTGACAAGAAGGATGATTAGGCTCAGATTGACTTCACGCCTTCGCTGATTTGATATTCATCATGACCGCTGCCACGTTTAAGACAATTGCCATGGCAATGGCTATCGCGAAAATTGAAATCCACATGGCGCGGACCTCCGTGTCCAAGCCGTTCAAACGCACCTACCGTAAGCTTAGGCAACCGTGTTGGATGCCTTGCTGCCTCCATGACGCCATTCGTTAGCGGCAAATTCGGCTGTCACCTTTTGGGCGAGCTCTGTGAGCTCCTTGGTCTGCGCGGTCATTGCCTCGAACTGCTTGCGCGCATGTGCGCTCGATAGCGCGACAAATTCCGAGAGCGACTTCACCCCCAACAACTCATTGGCGTTGTCAATGGCGGTATTGGTATTGATGCCGGCGATCTCGATGACCTTGAGGTTGTAGTCTGTGGCGCCCTTGGCGGCGGTCGTATAGGCGTCTTTGAGCCGGTCCGACGCTTTCTCGGTGGCCGCCTTCGCTTTCTCGCAGTTGTCCCTGGCCTGAGCGACGCCATTGTCAGCGAGTTCGCGGAACGCCGCCGGCACTTCCATCTTTGGCAGGTTGATTTTCGGGATTTCGGAGTTCGGCAGATCAAACGGCGGGCCGGAGTACTTCGCAGTTTTGGCTTTCGTGGTGGCCGTGGTGGCTTCCGTCATGACACTTAATCCTTCAAGGGGCGGTTCCTGGTTGGACCTCCGGAAGCGCCGCCCTCAACGCCCGTCGGATGTCGATAGAGAGTTGCTTCACTTGAGCCAGAAGGGTTGTTTCACTTGAGTCGTGGACGCAAACTTAGACGGGCTCGATTTATTTGTTAGCTGAGGGCCTCTACTGAGGCATTTATCGTGACTGGAAAACGGCCCTGAAGAGAGCTTGCCGTCGTCGTCCATCGCATACCAGCCGGGCTTGATGCAGCGCATTTCGGATCTGTCTTCACTGATGTAATGGGGAATGGTCATTGTGGCTCCTGTTCCTGCAGGATTGAACAAGCTTCCATGACTCTCTCCTTTCGATAGGAGAGAGCACGCGCGCCACAATCAGCGCGCGGAAATGTGTGGACGCGGGTGCTGATGACACCCGCGTCAAACGCAACAAATTTGAAGTTTTATTGTGCCTGCCGACGGCACTGGTGCTGCTGCTTATACAGAACGGGGACTTCGGTACGTCCCCGATTTATGGGCACCATCGGGCGAGACACTGCTTGCCCTTATAGACCTACATGGGGTGGCGGACGTAAAGCACAATAGCGGGTCGAGAATTTATCCATTTTAACGCGCTCGCATGCTCTACCGCGACTCTAGACGCAAGCGCTTAGTTTTCGGGGTTAATGTCTCTCACTTTGAATTCTAGCCATCTAGGCGAATAGGCCTATTGACCCCATACTAAGACCATGCGCGATCCTGCGCATTGGAGAAGCCCAATGGCTAATTGGGTAAAATGCACACACAAGGGCGATGAGAAACCAGTCTATGTGAATGTCGATAGTGCAATGTCGATGAGATGGATTGAGAGCGATAATGCCACCATTATCGCCTTTGCGGGTGGCGAAAATGACGTTGTCAGGGTGCTTCAACGTCCCGAAGACATTCTAAAATGGCAGGAGCTTTAATGCCGCGAGGACCCAAGGGTGAAAATTTCATCCGGCTGAGAGTGGCGTGTACCCATTCTGCTCGTGTGTTCGTATAGAGCGCTGAGCCGCGCGTCGCGCTGCTGCCTTCGAAAGCAATTATTATGCTCATGCGCACCAGGCGCCACAAGGTGACGTTCGAACACGCCTTCACGCTTAAGGGCGTCGATCGCATCTTGTCGCCGGGCGAATACGAGGTTGTGGCGGATGAGGAACTGATCGAGGAACTGTCATTTCCGGTTTATCGCCGTGTCTCAACGTTGATTATGCTGCCGGCGCATCGCTCGTCGTCGGTCGAGATGGTCAGCGTCAGTCCCGGCGATCTTGCCGCCGCGCTCAAGCGCGACCGTGCGACAAGCGCCGATGACAAAAGATGGGTTTCCGGCAACAAAGCGGCGGCGAATGATGAAATTGCGGACAGTCCGGGTGGCAATCGCTGACGGCACAGTCTCATCCTCATCGCGGCAACCGATCAGGTGATCATGACGGACGAAAGCATCAAGCTTGACATTCATTGCGGCATGGCCGCGCAGAAGGCGACCGACATCCGTCGCCTCGTCGCGGAGGTGGAAGCGAATGAACGTTCGCTGCGGCAGCGGCAGGACGAGCTTGAACTCCAACTCGCCACCGCGCCTGCGCTCAACTGGGAGGATGCCGCCGGTAAGGCGCGCTATCTGCTCTCGATCTTTGCCACAACGTCGGCCGCACAGGATCCACGCCGGCAGCGGCTGATGGCGGATCTTCTCGCGGATTTCATCGGGCTCTCGGCCAAGAACGAATAAGTAAGCTACGCGGCAGGATCGCGCCCCAGTGGGGGCTGTAGAGAGACTCATGGCAAACAAGACCAATGCGACGCCACAGAAGGAAGAGGTGCCGAAGAAGGAGGGTCCCGAGACCCCGCCCGACAGCCCGCTGTTCGACCTTTCGGACGCCGCCGTCAAGAAGCTGATCCGCAGCGCCAAGAAGCGCGGCTGCATCACCCACGACCAGATCAACGCGTTGCTGCCCTTGGAGGAGGTCAAGTCCGAGCAGATCGAGGACATCCTGGCGACGTTCAGCGAGATGGGTGTCAACGTGGTCGAGACCGAGGATGCCGAGCCCGAAGATGCGGGTGCGAGCGAGGAGCCCGACGACGAGGAGGAGAGCGAAGGAGAGCTGGTCGAGGTCAAGCCGAAGCTCCCGGCCAAGACCGAGGCGAAGGAACCCTCCGAACGCACCGACGATCCGGTGCGCATGTATTTGCGTGAAATGGGCACGGTGGAACTGCTCTCGCGCGAAGGCGAGATCGCCATCGCCAAGCGCATCGAGGCCGGCTGCGAGGCGATGATGGCAGGCCTATGCGAAAGTCCGCTCACCTTCCAGGCCATCATCATCTGGCGCGATGAGCTCAACGAGGGGAAGGTGTTCCTGCGCGACATCATCGACCTCGAAGCGACCTATGCCGGTCCCGACGCCATGTCCACACCGGCCCCGGCTGTGATGGGCCCTGATGGCCAGCTGGGTGCGCCGCAGTCAGGCGCGCCGATAGTCGGCATGCAGCCGCCGCAGGCGCCGGCACCCGCGACCTCACCCGGCGCCCCGACCCCGTTCAAAGCCGCCGGCGAACGTGCCGAAGGCGAGGAGGGGGCCGCCGAGGGCCCGGTGCGATTGCTCATTGTGGTCATCAGAACGAGCCTAGAAATCCTCCGACCGATGGTGTCATAAGATGCCTAGCTCGTTGTAATTGACCCGCTTAACAAGCCACTCTAAGGCCGCGTCCCATTGTGTAGGTCTGCGGTTCTGATCATTGTCGCGCTCCCAGCGTTCCGCAGCGATGGCATCCGCCACAATCTTCATTTCTGCCGCGGAAAATTCTATTGAGTTGTCGGGCAGCTGGCGGGGCTCGACAAAAATCCTTCTTTTCACCAGCACGGAGAACAGCTGGGCAATTTGGTATGGCGTTAATGGCTCTGTCTTCATGACACGACGCACTCGACTTCAGCGCCGAAAACGTACGTAAACAATGGATACGCGACTATCGACTTCAGCTCGCTTAAGAACTTATTTCAAATCGTATCGAATGTTTTGCGATGTCCGGTATGGGTCAGGCGCGTCGGTTTTCCCATATCTGGGCCATGTCCGCTAAGCCCTCGATCGCGACCGCAAGAGCCGACATCCATTCCGGTGGAGCATGCTCGTAATCCTCAGTAACAGTGGAGTACGACCATGCCTGACAATGCAAATCTGATTAAAGCCACCGCAAAGCGGGTCCCCTGGAACAAGAGAAAGCTGATCGGACCTCGCCCGCCGCTGCGACAAAAGCACGTCTGGGCAGTCCGGACTTGGCTGCAGATGGAGCAGCAAACGCGCGATCTGGCGCTGTTCAATCTGGCGATCGATAGCAAGCTGCGCGGCTGCGATGTTGTCGCAGTCAGGGTCGATCACGTTGCACCGAATGTGGGCCGCGACATAGACCGAACTCGTCAGCAATTTGTCAGCGATTCCCTTAAGGTGTTTTCCGGAATTGCGGGCCTCGTCCGCTGCACTAACTTCGAGCATGAGTCTAGTTCTGCCGAAATTTCGGGAACTGCCCGCCGATTGCACTTGCCTGGGTGAAGGCCCGGCGCCTGTCAGCCGCGTGCCGCGCGTCGGCGCGATGCCTGAGCTAATCACCTATCAATGTCCCGCGTGCGGGCACGTCGAGACGATAGAAGTGCAGGTGACATCTCCGGGGCAATCGACTTGAAATTGGTCAGGCATTCGCAAGACGAAGCTTTTGCCTGTCCGGAGTGCGGCAGTGATATAGCAATCATTCACCGCTCGCCGCATCTTGCGCGTCCCAGGTACGAGAAGCAGCAGATCGAATGTACGCGCTGCATGTATTCAACGAGGCGTGTGGTTGAAGACGCGGAGCGTCCGCTTCGTTAGGGTGCTTCCAACCGATCTTATTCACTCGATTTCACTCTTTGATTGGTAGCCAGAATCATTACCAAAGCGCCACCTTGGCAGTGGCGACTGATTTCGGGGATTGCTTGCCGTGGAAAAAAGAAAAGCTGCGCGCAGGCGCATACTTAAGACCGCGTATATTGTCTTTAGTGACAAAGCGCCAAAACTCGAATGCGCCGTCAGGAATGTATCTGAGACGGGAGCGTTATTGCAGGTTTCGGCTACTGCAGGCATTCCAAATAGTTTTGATGTCATTATTGACCAGGTGCGGCGGCGCTGCGAGATAGTCTGGAAAACAGACACTAGGTTAGCGGTCGCCTTCAAATGAGCGACCGTTGGGGCCCTATTTTAATTGCAATCATCACCGCTGCGATCAGCGCCGCCATGCGTTATGCCGCTTTCAATTATTGAGGCTGCCGCGAGACGGTCTTTCTGTTTCAGCGGCAAGATACGCTTGCTTGCTATTACTAGGTGTCAGCCAACTCTTTTACGTCAGCAGTGCTGCTTCAACTGTGCGGGCTAATGTTCAAGGGTAATAATGGGTCGATATTCAGGTTTCTCGCACCAGTCCCGGTCCAAAGCCTAGAGCACCCAACAGCCGGCGTCCTTGGTGACCCAGCAAAAGGTTTAGGCGAGCGGCTTACGGCGAAGCGAGTATCGGCCTAGAGGCCGCCGAGGACGCTCGGCGGCCTTATGTTTGCCAGCAACCGGCCGGTCGAGTTTCAATGATCTGTTGGCACCACGCCGATCACGCCGTGCAGCCAATCGATGCCGAAACGACCACGACCGACGGCGAGACGTAGCAGGTCGCCCCCCGGCTTGGAGGCAAAAGCGTTATGCAGCGATAGCCGCGACGGCGCCTCCGCAACGTCGAGTCGCGCATAAAGCGCCCGCGGCACCGGGACTTCATAGACGGCGTGCGAGGACGGCCAGACTTCGGCGCCCACGTAATAGCTGCGCTTGTGCGGATCGGACGGGGTCGAGGTGCGCTTATAGGCCATCGGCACATCGCGCACGGCGACCGTGGTGCGATAGCCGTTGGCGATGCCGAACAGGCCGATGACCCACCCCACCGCGCACACGCCGATGCCGAAGCGAAACCAGAGCCGCGCGCCCAAGGGCATGTCGGGCGGCAACCAATTGCGGCGGATGGCGACAAAGCTGGCAGCAAAGGCGAACATGATCGGCCCGAGATAAGCAACGGCGTAGCCCTGGCCGGTCAGCAGCATCGGGTACAGGATCATCGAGGCGAGGCCGAGGAGTAAGCCGCCGAAAATTGCAGCCATCTGCGCCGCGATCTTGGCGATCTGCGGCCAGCGCGGCCTGGTCGGATCGAGGTGGAACGAGCGGTCGTCCCAGCGGGTCTTTCCGGCGGAAGCCATGGTCATAGGGCGCGTTCCTGATGAAGGCATCCGACAATGCCACCGCTGCGTTAAAATTCCCTGTGCGCCGCAGACGTGATGGGAACACGTCATTAATGAACCGGACGGCAAAGGTGTCACAAATACGAAGAGGGAAAAATGAAAACGCTATTCGTAAGTGCTGATCGGTAGGGCCTCGATTGGCCAGTGGCAGAAGCCGGTTATGCGGGAGCGCCTACAAGCTGACGCAATGGCTGGGTGGCGCGCAGGCGATTGGGCCATTTCTACAAGGCTTTGCTGGGTTGATCAGCGATCTATCGCGCGCCAGCTTGGACGACATTGCCACGGCCTGTGCCATGGTGCTTGCACAGCGCTAATGCGCGTTCGGTGATCGGGTGGCGGGCCGCGCCGGCAACGGTTATCCTGCGCATAGGCACGGACGTCGCCCGATGGAATTACGTCATCTTCGTTACTTTCTTGCCGTTGCGGTGGAACGCAGCTTCACGCGTGCCGCCGCGCGCCTGCACGTCACGCAGCCGACGCTGTCGCACCAGATCAAGCAGCTCGAAGCAATAATCGGGACCATGTTGTTCGAGCGCAGCACGAAAGAGGTCGAACTCACTGCCGCCGGTCGCCTGTTCAAGCCCTATTGCGAACGCATCCTCAAGGAGATCGAGTCGAGCAACCTCGCAATTTCCGAACTGGAAGGCCTGATGCGCGGCACTTTGCGGATGGCGGTGTTCCATTCGTTCTCGCATTCAATGCTGCCGCCGATCCTCTCCGAATTCGCGCTGCGCTATCCCGGCGTCCACGTCACCGCGCGGCTGGTGCCGCGCGTCGACATGGAGCGTGACCTCCTCAACGCCGAACTCGATTTCGCCATTGCCTATGTTTCCGACGACAATGGCCAGATTGCCGCCGAGCGTCTGTTCGACGAGGAACTAGTGCTGGTGGTCGGCTCCAAGCATTCGCATGCCGGGCGCAAATCGATGCCGATGCGCGAGTTGGCCACGCTGCCTCTTGTGTTGCTCACGCCGGAATTCGGCGCCCGTCAATTTGTCGATCGGTTTTTCGCCGAGACCGGCTTGCAGCCCCACGTCGTGATTGAGATGAACGCAATTGAGCCGATTCTGGCCACCATTCGCGACTCGCGGCTGGCCAGCGTGCTGTCGGCCGGCGCGATCGTCGATGCCAGCGGGTTGCACGTTGTACGCCTCACGGAACCGGCGCCGAAACGAAGCGTCGGAATCCTCTGGCGGCGCAATGGCCACCGCACGGCGGCCGCGCTGCGCATGGCGGAAATGATTCAAGAGGCCTACAGCGAGACGGT
The DNA here is from genome assembly GCA_963821785.1 of uncultured Alphaproteobacteria bacterium. Taxonomy (GTDB): domain Bacteria; phylum Pseudomonadota; class Alphaproteobacteria; order Rhizobiales; family Xanthobacteraceae; genus Pseudolabrys. Next base: position 499,648 of record CAWGFC010000004.1, read on the forward strand.
CGGCGCGGCGCGCAAGCCGGCAAAGCCGGGCGCCACCAAACGGCGCGCCGCGAAATCTGTCAGGCGCGCTCCATAGACGGTATCTATTTGTTAGATAACTAAAATATACTTGCTCTATTCGAACGGCGTTCCTACGCTCCCACGAAACGCTCGCCGGCCGACAAAAAGATGCGAGCTTGCAGGGAGACGCTCTTGTCCGCATTTGCGACGTACCCGCCGCGCGTGCCGGTACTGCTGGTCACCGGTTTTCTCGGCAGCGGCAAGACCACGCTGGTCAATCATTTGCTCAAGACGCGCGCGTTCGCCCGGGCCGCCGTCGTCGTCAACGAATACGGCGAGGTCAGCATCGACCACGTTCTGGTGACGGCGCCGCGCAAACTGATGCGTGTCGTGGACAGCGGCTGCCTGTGCGGCCACGTGCACGAGGAGATCGCCACCAGTCTGCTCGATCTTTATCGCCGGCGCGATCTTGCGCCCGATCTCGATTTCGATTTCGTGCTGATCGAGATGTCCGGTCTCGCCGATCCGGTGCCGGTGATTCAGCTTCTTCTGACGGACCATCATGTCAGCGCCCTCTATGAGCTCCGCAAGGTCATAGCTCTCGCCGATGGCGTCCACGGCATTGGCCAACTCGCCCAGCATCCGGAATCGGTCAAGCAGGCTGCGGTTGCCGATACGATCGCCGTCAGCAAGACCGACATTGCCGATAGTGCCGCGCTGGCGACATTGGCGGCCGAACTGGCTGCGATCAATCCCGGCGCCCGGCAATTGCGCGTCGCGCATGGCAACGTCGACCCCGAACTGATCCTCAACCAGGCCGGCTTCGACGTATCGGCGCGCAGCGCCGCTGCCCGCGGCTGGCTCAACGATCAGTCCTATGCCGCGACCACGGTGCCGGCGTCGGCCGACCCCGCGATGTCCACATTCGCGCTGACTTACGATGAAGAGATTACGCTGCCGGGCTTCGTGCTCTGGATGAACCTGCTGGCCGGCTTCCGTGGCGCCGGACTGCTGCGCGTCAAAGGTATTGTCAACGTGGAAGGCCGGCCTTACGCGGTCCAGGCCGTGCAGACCATCGTCAGCGAACCGGTGGCCCTTGACGCCTGGCCCGACGGCGACGACCGCCGCTCGCGTCTGGTGTTTATCACGCGCGGCATCGATGCAGACGACATCCGCCGCACCTTCGCCACCTTCAAATTCGACGCCGGGCGGGCGCCGCGCAACATGACCATCAATCCGGAAACGTACGCGCGGTTTCGCGCCGCCATCGAATGGTTCCGCACGTCGCCGGAAAGACCGCTCCCGATCCAATCCATTCCCGAAACGAGCAAGTTGGAGCTTCGATGACTGCACCTGTGGAAACCACGTCCGAAACGGCGGCGCTTAAATATGTGACCGCCGCCAGGATGATCGATTGCACCGGCTCAGCGGCCGGCAAGGATCCGGTGATCGTGCTCAAGGGCAAGCGCATCGACAAGATCGGCACCAAAGCGAGCATCAAGATTCCGCAGGACGCCGACGTCATCGACTGCGGAAAGGCCACGTTGCTGCCGGGGCTGATGGACATTCATCTGCACACCATGATGTTCAACTGCCTGACATTCCACAATCACCGCGTCGCGCAGTGGGAAATCACGCCCGAGCTGCAGCAGATGTACGGCATGTTTCATGCGCAGCTCTGTTTCGACATGGGCTTCACAACGTTGCGCGATCTCGGCCTCAATTCGCAGCAGGGGCTGCTGGTGGCGGAAGCCTGCGCCATCCGTGACGCTTTCGATGCGGGGATCGTCGAAGGCCCGCGTATGATGGTGGCCGGTTTCACCACTATCACCGGCTCGCATCTGGCGCTGATCCAGCCGCGCGCGGCCGTGCGGCTCGGCTTCCAGACCGCTGACGGTCCGTGGGAGCTGCGCAAGCTCGCGCGCACCAATCTGCTTGCCGGCTGCGACGTGATCAAAACTTGCGTTACCGGCGGCGGCGGCACTGACAAGGAAGAGCCGGACATCCGCAACATGACCCAGGAGGAACTCGACGCGGTGGTGGACGAGGCGCACGCCTTCCACAAAATCTGCGCGGTGCATTGTTTCACGCCGCAAGGCCAACGCATGGCGTTGAAGGCCGGCGTCGACACCATCGAACACATGGTATTTTCCGACGACGAGACCATCGGCATGATCAAGGAGAAGGGCGCCTGGGTGACGCCGACGCTCTCGCACCGCACCGATCACGCGATCGAAATCCGCAAGCAAATCGGCACGTCGAAATTCGTCACCGACAAGATGAAGAAGCTGCAGGAGAACTGTTTCGAGACGTTCGGCAAGATGCTCAAAGCCGGGATCAACATCGCGATGGGCACCGACATGGGCTTCGATCCGGAAATGGGATCGAATGCGAACGAACTCGCCATCTACGTGAAGCTCGGCATGAAGCCGATGCACGCGCTGCAGACCGCGACCATCAACGCGGCAAAGGCGATCAAGCTCGACAAGGATCTCGGCAGCCTCGAGGCCGGCAAACTCGCCGATATCGTGGCGGTCGATGGCGATCCGATCGCCGACATTACCTGCCTGCAGGAGAAGAAGAATATCCAGTTGGTGATGAAGGAAGGCAAGGTTTACGCGGACCGGCGCCCGGGCGGTCCGTCCAAGAATGTCGTCAATGCCCAGCCGGGAAGCTGGAAGATCATCGACTACCTCTAGATCACGAAAGAGCGCGCGTCGCATGGCGGAAGTGGAAGCGGCGGTGGTGACGGGTGCCAGTTCAGGCATCGGCGAAGCCATTGCCGCGGCGTTGCTCGATCTCGGCACACCGGTGGTGGCGCTGCAGCGATCGGCGCCGAAGCTGCAGCATCGCGACCTGCATTTCCGCCAGGTCGATCTCACCGATCTGAAGGCGGCGCGCAAGGTGGCGAACGACGTCGCCGCCGAATTCGCGGTGCGCTACCTCGTAAACAATGCCGGCGAGAATGCACCTAATCCGCTGGAGAAGGCTACGGTCGAGGAGTTCCAGTACGTCACCACCATCACGCTTGGCGCGGCGATGGTGTTGATCCAAAGTTTCGTGCCCGGCATGCGCCGCGCGAAGTTCGGCCGCATCGTCAATATTTCCTCGCGCGCGATCCTGGGGAAGTCGGAGCGCGTGGTTTACGCCAGCGCCAAGGCTGGCCTCGAAGGCATGACCCGCGTGGTGGCGATCGAGACCGGCGCTGACGGCATCACGGTCAATGCGGTCATGCCCGGACCGGTCGCGACAGCGCATTTCAACCGCGGCCATCCGCACGGCTCGGTCAAGCGCCAGACCGTCGTCGACAGGGTGTTGGTGAAGCGCCTGGGTACGCCGCAGGACGTCGCGCATGCGGTGATGTTTTTGCTCGCACCCGACAGCGGCTTCATCACCGGACAATCTCTTTTTGTCTGCGGCGGCACAAGCGTTACCGGCACAGGAGGCGAATGATGGCGCGCCTACAGACCGCGTTGGTTGGCGTCGGTGCCTGGGGAAAGGTGCTGGCCAAGGCCGCGAGCGGCTCCGACAGAATCGAATTCATCTGCTGTGTCGGCCGCAATCCGGAACGGCTCTCGGCGTTTTCGCGCGACCGCGGGTTGCCGGCGCGCGATTTCGAAGCCGTGCTTGCCGACAAGACGATCGCCGCGGTCGTGCTGGCGCTGCCGAACGAACTTCATTTCGAGTTCGCGCGACGCGCGGCGGCCGCCGGCAAGCATATCTATATCGAGAAGCCGATCGCCAACACCGTGCGCGACGCGCTCGCCATCGCAGCACTCGAAGGCGCGTATGGCGTGCGCATCGTGATCGGCCACTGCGCACGCCTGCTCAGCGGAATTCGCGCCATCCGTGCCGCCATCGATGCCGGCAGTCTCGGCAAGCTCAGCCAGATCGAGGCCCATTTCTCAAACGACCGCGGCTTGCGCCTGACGCCGCAGGACTGGCGCTGGTACTCGAAGAGTACGCCCGGCGGTTCATTGAGCCAGATCGCCATCCACCAGTTCGACACCTTGCGCTATCTCGGCGGCGATATCGCAGCGGTCAGCGCCAGTGCCGGCCGCCATTCGCCGGCCGGCGCCGAGGTCGAGGACCAGTGGATCGTGGCCGTGCATTTCACGGACGGCAAGCTCGGCACGGTGGTGTCGAACTGGACCAGCCCCGGCACTTTCAACGTGCGCGCGACCGGCGCCGAGGCACTGATGTTTTACGACATCGACCAGACGCATTGGGCCGCGCCGGAGCGACTGCACGAGAATGCCACGCTTTATCTGCAGGCGAGGGGCAAGGGCCCGGGCGACCGCCAGGCAATCGGCGTGCCGGTCGGCAACATGTATCGCGACGAGCTGGATATGTTCGCTGGGGGCGTCGCCAGCGGCGCGCCTTGCGAACTGTCGGCAGCAAATGGATGCCAGGCGGTGGCCGCGGTCTACGCCTCGCTCAAGTCGGCGAAGGAGGGCAGCCGTCTCGTGCCCTTGGACGAAATCCTTGATGCGGCGCAGGCAGAATTCGCCAGCGCCGACGTTGCAACGCGGCGCGGTGTGGCTGGCGCACGATAGGACGGGTGAGCAAGGTGGCGGACCAAATCGAAGTTAAGAACGTGAGTTTCGAATACACGGTCGACAGCGGCCGCGTGTTGGCGATCAAGGACATCAATTTTTCCGTCCGTAATTCCGAATTCCTCTGTCTGCTGGGCCCGAGCGGCTGCGGCAAGACGACGATCCTGAATATTCTCGCCGGGCTGCTGCACCCGACCAGCGGCGAAATCCGCATCGGCGACGCACCGCTCGACAGCAACCGGCAAAATCGCGGTGTCGTGTTCCAGGATTTTGCCCAGCTGTTTCCCTGGCGTACCGCGCGCCACAACGTCGAGTTCGGCCTCGAGATGCGCAAGGTGGACAAGGCGACGCGCGAGAAAACCGCGCTCGAATTTCTGCGCTTGGTCGGTCTCGAGAAATTTGCCGATGTGTTCCCTCACCAATTATCCGGCGGCATGCAGCAGCGCGTCGCGATCGCCCGTTCGCTCGCGTACAATCCGCAGGTCCTGCTGATGGACGAGCCGTTCGCCGCGCTCGACGCGATGACGCGAGACGACATGCAGCTGTTGCTGACGGACGTGTGGCAGAAGACCAAGAAGACGATCGTCTATATCACCCACAATGTGTCGGAGGCGGTCTTCCTCGGCGACAAGGTGATCGTGCTCAACGCCCATCCGGGAACGATCAAAGCTGAGTTGACGCTCGACTTACCGCGGCCGCGCGATCCATTGAGCGAGAGCTTCGTGGCGACGCAGCGCGAAATCATGGGTCAATTGCGATCACACTGACGGGAGGCAGATATGCGGAAGACGCTTGTTGCTGCAATCTTTGCGGGCCTGATTGCGACGCCGGCGATAGCCGCCGACGTCGTGGTGTTCTGCCCCGGTGCGGTGCAGTCGGTGGTGCGCGAACTGGTGAAATCCTACGAGCAGAAAACCGGCAACACGGTGAGATTCGAATTTGGCACTGCGGGTGCCGTCGCCAAGCGCGTCGCCGAAGGCGCGCAAGGCGATGTAGTGCTGGCGACCAATTCGGGTCTCGCCAAGCTCGCCACGCAAGGCAAGGTCGACGGCGCAAGCATCCGCGATCTCGGCAGCATGGGCGTCGGCGTCGCGGTCAAGGCAGGAGCTGCGAAGCCCGATATCCACGATGTCGAATCCTTCAAGAAATCCATGCTGGCGGCGAAATCGATCATGTATGCCAACCCGGCCAAAGGCGGGCAGAGCGGCATTCACATCGCCAAGGTGTTCGCCCAGATCGGCCTCGACAAGCAGATCGCGTCCAAGGTGCAGCTGCGCGACCGCGGACCGGACGGCCTGAAGGAAGTTGCCAAGGGCGAGATCGAAATCGGCCTCGGCCAGATCAGCGAAATCCTTGCCAACAAGGACGTTGTGCTGGTTGGGCCACTCCCGGCGCCCATCCAGGGCGCAGTGACCTTCTCTGGCGCGGTGCATGCCGGGTCCACGAACAAAAAGGCGGCCGAAGAGCTGCTCCAGTTGCTGGTCACGCCGGCCGCGAAAGAGAAGTTCAAGGCGCTCGGATTCACCGTGAGCTGAGCGAATAGCCGTTTCCGCGCCAGACCGCGGCGGCGATTGCGATGACGGAGGAAGCGATGAGGAATAAGTATCCGGCGCGGCGTGACGTTCTCGTGGGGGCCGGCGCGATGGCTGCGGGCGGCTTGCTACCGCGTGGGGCGTTGGCGCAGGGCGCGGCAGCGTCCCTCAGTTTCGGCTACCAGACCACGTCCTGGGGCACCATCGGCATGCTGGTGGAGGCGCAGGATCTGTTTAAAAAGGCCGGCGGCAATGTCACCATTCACAAGTTCGACGGCGGCAAGACCACGCGCGACGCCATGGTCGGCGGGCGCATCGACGTGGGCGTCCTCGGTAGTACGCCCTTCGTGGTCGGCGCCGCCAAGGGCGACATGGTGGCGATCGGCATGTCGATGTATGCCGGCAAGACCGACTCGATTGTGGCCAGCAAAAAAACCGGCATCAAGTCGATCGCGGACCTGAAGGGCCGCCGCGTTGCTTCGCAGCTCGGCTCGGCCACCGATCACGTGTTCCAGGATAAGATCCTGCCCAAGTTCGGGCTGACGCGCGCGGACGTGCACGTGGTCAACATCCCGCACCAGAATCACATTGCCGCCCTGGCCTCGGGCTCGGTCGATGCGTTTGCCGGCGTCGAGCCATTTCCCTCGCTTGCCGAAGTGGAGGGGATCGGTGTCGCACTCGTCGACTATTCGGACTTCGACATCTTGCCAGTGATTTTGGCCGCTAACCAGCCGGTGGTCGAGACCAAGCGCGCCGCGGTGGTGGCGCTGCTGCGTGGTTGGCTCGCCGGCGTCAAGCTGTTCCAATCCGATCCACAGAAATCGGCGGAGATCGTGTTCGGCTTCTTCAAGGCGCAAGGGTTCAGCGTCAGCGCGACTGTGGTCAAGCGGATGCTGTCGAAGCTCGACGTGACGCCGACATATAAGGCTGGTCTGCGCGAATATCTGGATGACGAAGCGAAGCAACTGATGGCGCGCAACGCAATCACCGCGATGCCGGACTGGGGCAAGATCCTCAACACCGATCTCATGCAAGAAGCGATGAAGACGTAGCGAGCGAGAAGCCCATGACCCAGATCCGCACCATCGCTTTCGTCGGCCTCGGCAATATGGGCGTGCCGATGGCGGCACAGTTGGCGGCGAACGGTTTCGCGCTCGCGCTTTACGACCGCCGGCCGGAGGCGGCGCGTGCGTTCGTTGCCGCGCACGGCGGCCGCGCAGCGGCGAGTCTTGCGGATGCCGCGCGCGATGCCGACGCCGCGATCACCATGCTGCCCGACGATGCGGCGGTTCGCGACGTCGTCTTGGGCGAGGGCGGCCTGGCGCAGGCGTTGGCGCCTGGCGCGACGGCTATCGACATGGGCACCTCCGATCCGTGCGCGACAATCGAAATCGGCGCCGAACTGGCCAAACGCGGCATTTGTTACGTCGATGCACCGGTCATGGGCGGTGTTGTCTTCGCCAAGGACGCCACGCTCGATGTCATGGCCGGCGGCAGCGACGCCGAAATCGAACGCTGTCTGCCGATTTTTTCGGCGGTCGGCCGCCAGGTCTTCCGCTGCGGCGCGCTCGGCTCGGGCCACGCGCTCAAAGCGCTCGCCAACTATGTCAACGCGTGCGCGCTGGTGAATCTAATCGAGGCGCTGGCCATCGGGCGGAAATTCGGCCTCGACAGCAAGATCATGGCCGACGCGCTGGTGCACATGTGCACCGGCCGCCAGCATCCGCTGGAAAAGAAAGTGATCCCGCAGGTCCTTACGCACAAGTTCGCGACCGGCATGTCGCTCGGCCTGATCGCCAAGGATGTGTCGATCGCCGCCAAATTCGGTCATTCGATCGGCGCTATCACCCCGCTCGCCGATCGCGTCTGTGAAATCTGGGGCAGGGCCGCGGCCGAGATCGGCGGCAGTGCCGATCAAACCGAAGTGGCCCGGCTATGGGAAAACGGCAATGGAATAACGCTGTAGTCAAACGCATAAAGCTCAAACTGGGAGGACATCATGCCCAAGATCACTCTGCCGCGTCGCGACTTTCTCGCGATCACCGGCGCGGCGGTGGCCGCATCGGCGCTGCCCAAAGCCGCCCGCGCGCAAGGCGCGATGGCGCCGCTGAATTTTGGCTTCCAGGAAACGTCCTGGGGCACGATCGGCATGATCGCGGAGTCGGAAGACCTGTTCAAGAAAGCCGGCGCCAACGTCAACATTCTGAGGTTCGACAGCGGCAAGACCACGCGCGATGCCATGATTGCCGGACGCGTCGATATCGGCGTGATCGGCGCAACGCCTTTCATTATCGGTGCGGCCAAAGGACAGTTGGAGGCGGTCGCGGTGGCGCTCTATGGCGCCAAGACGCAGTCGATCGTCGCCAGCGTGAAGTCCGGCGTCAAATCGGTGAAGGACCTCAAAGGGCGCAAAGTGGGTTCGCAGCTCGGTTCCGCGACCGACTTCGTGTTTCAGAACAAGATCCTGCCGAAGTTCGGCCTGTCCAAGTCGGACGTGCAGATCATCAACGTGACATTCCAGAATCACCTGTCGGCGCTCGTCGCCGGATCGATCGACGCCTTCGCCGGGGTTGAGCCGTTCCCCTCGTTGGCGGAGGTCGAGAACATCGGCAAGGTTCTGGTCGACTACAGCGACTTCGATCTGCAGCCGGTCATCCTCGCCGCCAACAAGCCGGTGATCGACGGCAAACGCGATGCGGTGGTCGCTTTGCTGCGTGGCTGGCTCGCAGGGGTGAAGGAATTCAATGACAATCGCGAACACGCCACGAAGATCGTGCTCAAGTACTTTAAAAAGCAGGGCTTCTCGGTCGACGACAAAGTCATGAAGCTGATGCTGACCAAGATCGACGTCAATCCGAACTACACTCCGGCCCTGCAGGGCTATCTGGAAGCGGAATCGCAAACTCTCGCAAAGCAGAACAAGCTCTCCGCGGTTCCGGACTGGAGCAAGCTGCTTAACCGCAGCCTGCTGCAGTCAGCGGGCGCCAAAGCCTGACCGCACGCAATGAGACGGGCACTATCGATCGGCTTGCCGCTCGCCACCTTTGCAGCGATCGCGGCGGCATGGGAAATCATCGCCATCTATGGCGGGTTTCCGCCGAAGCTGGTGCCCGGTCTCGGTGTCATTGTTGAGACCTTCTTTCGTCTTGCCGGCAACGGCATCCTGCTGGCGGCGACCGTGGCGACGCTCTATCGCCTGGTCGCCGGCTTCCTTTTCGCTGCCGTGATCGGCGTTGTGGTGGGCATCGCCATGGGGCGGCGGCAGTGGATCGAGGACACGCTGCTGCCGCTCGTCACGTTCTTCTATCCGATCCCCGGTCTCGCTTATGCGCCGCTGTTCGTTCTGTGGTTCGGATTGGGCGACTTTCCGACCATCCTGCTGGTCGGCATATCGTCCTGCTTCACCGTCATCATCAACACCTGGAAGGGCGTCAAAACGGTCAAACCGGTCTGGTTGCGTTCGGCCCAGGTGATGGGCGCGCAAGACCGCGAGATGTTCTGGCGTGTCGTGGTGCCGGCGGCATTGCCCTATATCCTGGTCGGCCTGCGGCTCGGCTTGGCGCAAGCTTGGCGCCTGCTGATCGCCGTGGAAATGCTGATGTCCGTGCAGCGCGGTCTTGGCTGGCTGATTTTCGGCGCCCAGACTTTTCTCAATACCGACGTCATGCTGGCCAGCATCGCCACTATCGGCATGATCGGCATCTTGCTCGAACGTCAGCTGTTCACCCGCATCGAGCGTTTGACCGTGGTTCGCTGGGGCATGGTGACGGCATGAAAAGCTTTTCCGCGGTTGCCTTCGCGCGTGGGCTGGCCGGCGTCGTCGTGCTGCTCGTCATCTGGGAAGGTTTTGCGCGCAGCGGCCTCTATTCGACCGCGATGACGCCGCCGATCGAATCGGTGGCGCGGACCGCGTGGCGGATGCTCGCCGACGGCAGCCTGATTGAGAACGCGCTTGTCACTTTGCTGCGGGTCTTTGTCGGCCTGGGGATTTCGTTCGCGATCGCGGTGCCGCTCGGCGTGCTCATGGCGCGCTATTGGGTGGCCGAGCGGATCTTCCAGCCGGTGCTGAGCGTGCTGCTGCCGATCCCCTCGCTCGCCTGGGTGCCGCTGTTCGTGCTGTGGTTCGGCATTGGCAACGTCGCCACCATCCTGGTGGTGATCTATGCCGCGTTCTTTCCCTTGATCTACAGCGTGTGGACAGGCGTGCGCGCGGTCAACCCGCTCTGGCTGCGCGCGGCGACGGTAATGGGCGCCGACGAAGCGACGCTGTTCCGTAAGGTGATCTGGCCGGGCTCGTTGCCCTATGTCATCAACGGGCTGCGGCTGTCGTTCGGCCGCGCCTGGATCGGCGTCATCGGAGGCGAATTGCTGGCGAGCCCGCAACTCGGTCTCGGCGAGATCATCTTCAATGCCAAGGAATTCCTCGAGGCCGGGGTCATGCTCACGACGCTGGTCGGCATCGGCATCATCGGCGTGCTGTTCGAGCGCTTTGTGTTTCAGGCGATCGAGTCGGTGACCGTGCGGCGCTGGGGAATGGATTCGGGATCAAGCGCCTAGCGGTGGCTAAACTAAGTCGACCCCATCGTTGTGTGTACGCATGTCCGGATCGTTGATGGAGCGATAGGTGGTCACCCAGTAGCCTTTGGGCATTTGCATCCTCCCTTGTTCAAGCGACTTTTTGCACGTTAAGTGAGCGCGACACGCTGACTGGTCAGCTTCTCAGACTGCAATAGGCTCCTGGCGACCGGACGCTTTCTCACGATCCTCCCGGCCTCCGCATTAGGAGTTCCCGCTAAGCATCCGGAACTCAAGGTCTTGCCGGTTGAACTGCCTATGGCCCGTGTGCCAGTCGGAATTGTCACTCTTAAAGGCCGCGCACTCAGCCCCGTCGCACGCGTTTTTGTCGAGCAAGCCCGCGAACTCGCGAAGCCTTTGGCGAAACGAAAATTATAGTCGCCATGTCGGGTTATGGCACTTCGCGTCATTCGCCGCGACGCAATATTTTCGGTCGCTATCGGATTAACAACGGACAAAGGAGCGGCCGGGGCCCGAATTGCTAGGCCGCGTTTGACCCAGAGATGGGGTAATCGGCCAGCGTTCTTGTGGATAGCTGAAGATTTTGGGTGCTGCGCTTCAGGCTGATGGTGAAACGAGGTCCGTGTGTGACGGCCTCAAGCATCAGAAGGAGAAGCGTGAGCCATGGACCATTTTGCTGGATTGGACGTATCGGTCAAGGAGACCAGCGTCTGCATTGTAGATGACACGGGCAGGATCGTGCGGGAAGTGAAGGTGGCGAGCGAGCCGGAAGCTCTGCTGCAAGAACTCGCGAAGTCCGCCTACCGGTTCAAGCGGATTGGTCTGGAAGCCGGGCCGTTGTCGCAATGGCTGTTCAGTGGGCTCGCCGAGGCCGGCTTGCCGGTGATCTGTGTCGAGACGCGGCACATGCGGGCGGTGTTGAAGGCGCAGATCAACAAGACGGACCGCAACGACGCGCGCGGCATCGCGCAGATGATGCGGGTGGGGCTTTACCGTCCGGTACATGTGAAAACGCTGCGCAGCCAGAAACTGCGGATGCTGCTGACCCACCGCAAGCTGCTTCAATCGAAGGCCATTGCCATCGACAATGACCTGCGCGGCACTTTGCGCAACTTCGGCCTCAAGGTGGGTATCGTCGGAACGGTAAAGTTCGAGGCGCGCATCAAGGAACTGGTCGAGAACCTGCCCGACCTGGCCGCGCTGGTCGAACCGCTGCTCGTTGTCCGGCGGGTGCTTCGCGAACAGCTCGGGATCCTGCACCGCCGCTTATTGGCCATCGTGCGGGACGATGAGGTCTGCCGGCGTCTGATGACGGTTCCCGGGGTCGGCCCCGTGGTGGCGCTGACCTATCGTGCCACTGTCGACGTGCCGGCGCGCTTTCGTAGGTCCAAGTCAGTCGGCGCGGTATTTGGACTGACGCCGTCCACGCATCAATCCGGCGAGACCGAGCGAACCGGCGCGATATCAAAATGCGGAGACGAGATGATGCGGGTGATGCTCTACGAAGCGGCCCAGATCATGCTGGTGCGTTCGACAAAATGGTCCTGGCTCAAGGCCTGGGCGATGAAGATCGCCAGGCACCGCGGGATGAAGAAGGCGATCGTGGCGCTGGCGCGCCGCCTGGCCGTGATCATGCACCGCATATGGGTTGACGGCACCGAGTTCCGCTGGACCCGGGAGGTCGCAGCGGCATGAAAGCCGCGCAGGATCTAACCTAACAGGAGAACACGCGAATTCCACCACGCGGTGGAATGATGTCCCTCGCGGGACGATGGATGAGGTGAGTTCGTATGTCCGCTTGAACCTGCCGTTCGTTTGACGGCAAGGTCGACCCAAAGATTGTTCCGCCTCGTCTTCGAATCCCATGATGGAAAGGCCTTGGTGCCGATTCCGAAGAGAAGCACGAGCCCGTGAGCGACATCGACACTGCAGTGGTGGATCGTCTGAAAAGCGCTTGACCCCAAACGGCCGATTAGAGAAGCAGACATTGCTGCCATTTATTGCCCTTAGTGCCGCATTTCCTTTATAGTCATTGAACTTCACTTGTGCAGTGAAGGCACAGCCGCAATCCCGCTAACTTCGGTTTAGACATAGGAGGTAATCATGCGACCTAACACCGCAGCGATGGCCATTGCCTTTGGGATTTTGTGGAGCGCTTGCGTACTCATTGTTGGCGTGGCCAATTTGATTTGGCCCAGCTATGGGCAGGCGTTTCTTCAAATATGTGCATCGATCTACCCCGGATATCATCCTGGAGTCGGCATAGGTTCGGTGATTGTTGGAGCGATCTACGCTTTGGTCGACGGCACTGTTGGGGGTGCAATCTTTGGCTGGCTCTACAATTCGTTTGCTGGCGAATGAGACAAGGACTGTCCGAGGTCCGCTTTTGGCGGACAATCCAGTTGCGCCCGCGTCGGTCTGCTATTGAAGAGCGGACATTGGTCGGGGTCGGTACATTTCGCGCTCGTCGCCCACGGCCAAAGCGACCACCACCACGTCCCGGTACTGAAATTCGACGAGCGCCTTCCAAAAATCGTTCATACGGGCCGCGCGGTCCTCGAGGTCGATGCCGCCGGGCAGCGCGACGGCCGCCGTGTCGAGGCCCTGTGAGCGCGCGACGCTGACGTCGCCGACGTCCTCGCGCAGGCGCCGCGCGGCCTCGATGGCCGTCGCGCTCCGTGCTGACGTTCGATGTATTGCTTGAGGTTGGTCACGCCTGCTCCCTTCGCGTTCCGACTTGTCGCGTTGAATTATTTATGGGGGTCATTGCCCGATCAGATGGTTCGCGCCGCCCCTCGTCTTGCGCCCCATTCCGCAGACCTGCCGGCTTCGGTAGTATCTGTTCACATATATCCTTCTATCGCCGTTCGTGGGGAACGTGCGCACACGACGAAGCTCATGGGGAGGTGACGATGAGCATGAAGACCATTTTGGTTCCAACGGAAAACCACGACGCCATACGGTCGGCTCTGGAAACAGCGCTGCTCCTAGCGCGACGATGCGACAGTTACATCGAGGGGTTCGCGCTGCGCTGGAGCGTCAACCAAGTCGCCGGCGGTGACATAGTGGGTGCCTTTCCTATTGAGATACTTGTCCGGGACAACGCGGAAGAGGAGCGGAAAGCGCGCCAATTATTTGAGTCGTTCATGCAGGAGCACGATGTCCCGCGCGCGACAAAAACGGCGGGGACGCTGTCGTTCGGCTGGTTGGACGGGGCGCCGGAGGGTGAGAGCTTCGTTGGCAGCTACGGGCGCGTTTTCGATATCATCGTGATGCATCGGTCCGACGATAAGTCGGGCGGTTTGCACGACAGGGCGATAGAAGCCGGCCTGTTCGAGAGCGGTCGGCCGATACTTTTATCCCCGCCATCGCCGCCACGCCAAATCGCCACCAACGTGCTGATCGCGTGGAACTGCAGCACCGAGCAGGCTCGCGCTACGGCCCTGTCAATGCCGCTGCTTCAGAAGGCCGATCGGGTTACGGTCCTGACGGTCACCGGCGGAACTGCGGTGCCGGGGCCCTCCGCCGAGCAATTGCTCCGATACCTCCGCAGCAACGCGGTCAACGCGGAGCCGCTGACCGTCGAGCTCGACGGCAGAAGTACCGGTGAGGCCATCCTGGCGACGGCACAATCGTTGAACAGCGACCTTCTGATCAAGGGTGCCTACACGCAGAGTAGATTGAGACAGATGATATTCGGCGGCGCGACCCAACACGTCCTGGCGAACGCTGTCCTGCCGGTCTTGTTGGCCAATTAGCCGCGGCCTGGCCTTCTGGATGATCGTGGGGAGACCCGGGCCAGTTCGGCATTGTCGAATACCAGGCCGGCGACTGGAAGCCTTCCAAATTCATCCGGAAGGCCCGGAGGCTGGAACGAACCGGCGACTGATGGCCGCCTGTTGGGGGAATGTTTCTCTACGCCGCCTGCAGCAGCAGGCGAACCTTCGGCCAGGGGTCGGGCTCGAATGTGTCGTAGCGGTCATGCTCGGCTTTGGTCAGCCAGCCCTCGACCGCCTTGGCGAACGATGGCCGCTGCTGGATGCGCTCATACCAATGCGCAACGCCGGGGCGATCATCCCAAAGACGCGACAACTTCAGCTTGGTCAGCCGCCAGATGTAGGGCGTCGCGGCGATGTCGGCGAGCGAATAGTCGTTGCCGGCTATGTACGGCCCCTCCTTCATCGCGGCGTCGATGCGGTTGATAAGCCTCTGGTGGTGCCTCAGGGCGTCGACGACGACCGGCGCGTCCAGCCCGTGGTGGTAGACCTGCCGCTTGACCTCGGCGCGCGCCTTGCTGGGCGATTTTGCAAGCTCGGCCTCCAATTCCTCGGCGCTCTTCTTCAAGAGGCCCTGTCGGTTCACGGTCGCGAAGGTCAGCACGGTGCAGCAGTTGTGCACATATTCGTCCATCAGCTTGGTGGTCATGTGCACCTTGCTGCGGGCGAATGGGTCGCGCGGCATCAGCGGCGGGTCGGGGAACAGGTCATCGACGTAGTGCATGATCACGGTCAACTCGATGATGATCCTGTCGTCGTGCACCAGCGTGGGCACCACAGCGTTGGGATTGAGCTTCATGTAGGCTGGATCATACTGGTCGCCCTGCAACGTCATGAGCTGGCTGTCGAAATCGACGCCTTTTTCCGCTAACGCCAGTCGCGCCTTGACCGAGCACACCGACGTGCGGCCGTGATGGAGTTTGAGCATGAGATCCCCTTGTCGCCGCATCCGCGTTGACGAATTATAGCGCGACGCGACGCGGCTCACCACCGGACAACGGCCCTATACGCTTAGGGCTGCATTGAGCGCCCGCATGCGCTATACGTTCCCGCCCATGACCCTTGGCAACATGCGCGCGAACGGCGTGCGCACACTCGACGTATGGTGCTCGGGACGCGGCTGCGGCCGCCACAGCGTGGTCGACGTGGAGAGCTACGGCGACGACGTGCCGGTGCCGTGGTTCGGGCCTCGCATGCGCTGCGAGCGCTGCGGCCGCCTCGGCGCTGACGCTCGGCCGAACTGGCAGGAGCGAGCACCGCCAAGTTTATTCGGCTCGCACACGAGCTAAAGACACTGTGTTCGACTGCGGCCGATGGCAACTCAGCGAAAATTTCTCGCGCAATTCTGAGGTGATCGGTCAGCAGTGCTGTCTGATTGAGGTCAAAGACTCTTTTGCGGTCTTCCGCTCTGCTTATGGCGCGCGCTGGAGGACCCCCTTTTTGTCGGACTGTTCCTTCAGCCGCAAACTGAGCGGACGCTTTCGGGCAGTGTGTGAGGCAACGCCCCGCAATAGAACAGCCTCTGACCTTTGCCCCGAGAGCGCCCGCTCATTTTTCCGAACAACCCAAAGCGGGAGGTCCGAGAGTACCGTGCCAAAACCGGAGCATATAACGTGCTTAGAACACAGGCAGCGATCGCTTGAAATTGAGATTGGAAACGCGTTGCTGCACTGCTCGACCGATGACCCGATGGTCGCTGACCTCAAGCGCCGGATGTTCCACCTCAGGGACGAGCTAGAGCGACTCCGTCAACAAGCGGTTCGGGACCGACGCCTGCACTGACGGTCGACCTACGATGGCTCGGATAGATGACCATCTCGCCAAGGCGCCCTGCCTAAATTGTGGGACGCCGATGACACCTGAGTGCAGTGAGCCCAGTTACACCGACATTCTCGCCAGCGACGCGAGACCAACTTAGCTCGCTTTGGCCCCGGAGAAACGAACAACCTTCCCCCACTTTTCGGTTTCTTCGACGATGAACTCGCCAAAGTCCGAGGGCGAGCCGGCAAGCTCCGTTCCACCGAGATCGGCAAGTCGCGCTTTCATCACGGGGTCCGCAAGGACCGCGTTTACCTCGGTATTGAGCTTGGCGATGATCTCCGTGGACGTACCCTTGGGCGCGCCGATGCCGTACCACGAGCTTGCCTCGTATCCCGGGACGAAACTGGCCACCGTCGGAAGGTCCGGCAGCGTCGTTGATCGAGTTAGGGTAGTCACCGCAAGCGCACGCAGTCTGTCAGCTTTGATGTAGCCGATCGAATTGGGCATCGCGTCGAACATGACTTGCAACCGACCAGCCATCAAATCGACGAGTGCCGGCGCCGCGCCGCGGTACGGCACGTGAACCATGTTGATGCCGGTCATCATTTTAAAAAGTTCCCCGGCCATATGGACCGTGGTGCCAATGCCGCCGGACCCCATGTTGACTTGTCCCGGATTGGCCTTCGCGTAGTCGATGAACTCGGGAATGCTGTGGGCGGGAACGTCTAGATTGACCTCGACGACGTTCGGAACTTGGATGATGCCAGCGACCGGCGCGATGTCTCTGATGAAATTGAAATTAAGCTTCTCGTAGAGCGTGGCGTTGATCGCGTTCGACGCGTTGACAAAAAGCAGCGTGTAGCCGTCGGCGGTTGCCCGCACGACTTCTTCGGCGGCAAGGTTGCTTGCTGCACCCGGGCGGTTCACGATCACAAACGGCTGGCCGAGCCGTTCCGACAGTGATTGGCCGATCAGGCGCGCGACGATATCGTTCGGGCCACCAGCGACATAACCGACAAACAGACGCACCGCGCGTGTCGGGTAATCGAGCGCCGATGCGTGTCGTGGAAAGACCGGGGCGGTAGCGGCCGCGCCTGCAAGCTGTAACAATCTTCGGCGATTGACGTTCATTTGGTTGACCAACTGGAAGGCGAGCGTTGAGATAGTGCGAAAAAATATCTCGGCATGGTCCACACCTCACCTCAACTATACCATTTGGCAGGCCCAGCGTCCTAGCCGCGGGTCTCGGGATCGACCACCTCCAGTGCGTGACGCTGCAGCGCTCGCAGCTCCGCCTCGGCCTCGACCACCTCGGCCTCGGTCAGCACCTCCGGCGATCGGAACATCCCCGGCGGCGTCCAGTGCGCCGGACGCTGCTTCGCGACCAGCTCGCGCTTGGTCGCAGCGTGCGCGACGGCACGCGGGAGCGTGTACGTGCGGCCCGCCTCGTAGAGCCGCAAGCAGGCCACGCGGCTCATGTGCGTGAAGTCGACGAGTACGAACCTGCGTTCGGACATATCCGCGCCTCGGAGGGTTGAGTGAAGCAGTATAGAGAACTGCGCAGTAATCTCTCATCTTTGCCAGAAAGCCTAAAGTTTAAAAATCCGTTCCGCGTTTTTGCCGGCGATGCGCTTGGCTTGACCGCCCGGCAGCGCGTTGACCCGCGCCAGGCAACCCGCCATGTCGCCGATATTGTGCGGATAATCCGATCCGTACAGCACGTTGTCGGCCGTGCCGGCAACTTTCACGCACAATTCGAGTGCCGCCTGCTCGTAGACCACCGTGTCATAATAGATGCGCTTCAAATAGCTGCTCGGCTTGTCCTTGATCACGCTGGAGCAGGCCGGAATTTTCTCGTGGCAGATATCGAAGCGGCCGGCGAGATAGGGCAGCGCAGCGCCGCCATGCGCGGCGATCAGTTTAATTTTGGGATATTTGTCGATAAAGCCGGAAAAGATCATGTGCGCGAAGGAAAGCGTCGTGTCGAACATGAAGCCGACCGGCGGAATCAGGTTGAAGATCTCCATGTGCATCTCGCGCACGCCTTGCGGCGCGGTCGGATGCACCAGCACCGGCAACCCGACCCGGTCGATCTCTTGCCATACCGGCGCAAACTGCGGATCGATCAAATCCCTGCCGTCAATTGACCCGAGTACCATGACGCCGACGGCGCCCGCTTTCGTGGCGCGCGCTAGTTCCGCCTTGGCGTCATCGGCATATTGCCATGGCAATGACGCGAACCAGCGGATGCGGTCGGGCCGCGCCCGCTGCTGCTCCGCCATCGAATCGTTGACCATGCGCGCGGCCTTCAGACTGACGTCACGGTCGCCCCAGAACACGTTGGGGCAGGTCAGCGACACCACCGCCACGTCGACGCCGGCCTTGTCCATGTTCTCGATGCGCAGATCGTAGTCCCACATGCCGCGCATTAAGGTCATGAACGGCGCATCGTAAAGATGTATTGCGTCCTGGTTCGCTTTGGTTTTCTTCACGCTATATTTGCCGCCGCCGTTGCCGCGCAGCAGCTCGATCCATTCGAGCGTAAGCATGTGGGTATGAATATCGATGACCGGCACAGCCAATTCCTTTCGTTATCCGCGATGATGAGATTGGTCGAAGGTCAGTCCATCGCGGCGCCGGCTTTTTCGACGACCCTGCCCCAGCGCACGATTTCCGACTTCACGTAGGCTTGCAACTCCGCGACCGAAGGCGTGTCCACCGGAACCATGCCGAGCTTGGCCACCTGCTCACTGAATTGCGGCTGCGCCTCAATGTTCTTGAGTGCCGCATGCAATTTGTCGACAATCGGCTTCGGCGTGCCGCTCGGCGCCGCCAGCATTTGCCAGGCCACCGCTTCGAAACCGGGTACACCGTCGGCGACCGGCGGCACGTCGGGAAGCTGCGGCACCCGCGTCTTCGACGAGACGCCGATGGCGCGCACATTGCCGTTTTTGATGAACTGCAGCGACGGCGCCAAATCCACGAACATGACCGGGATGCGGCCGGCAATGACGTCAGTCAGCGCCGGCACGCTACCCTTGTAGGGGACGTGCACCATGTCGGTGCCGGTCATGGTCTTGAATAATTCCATGTACAGATGATGAGGCGAACCGGGCCCGCTGCTGCCGAACGACAGTTTTCCCGGATTGGCCTTGGCGTATTTGATCAGATCGGCGACCGACTTTACCGGCAATGACGGTGTGACGATCAGCACGAACGGCACATTGGCGACCAGCGCGAGCGGCACGAAATCCTTGCCGGGGTTGTAGGACAGCTTGTGGTGCAGCGTCGCGTTGATGGCGAGCGGCGTGCTGGTGCCCATCAGCAGCGTGTAACCGTCCGGCTGCGCTTTAGCCACGATGTGCGCGGCCAGCACCGTGCCAGCACCCGGCCGGTTTTCGACCACGAAGTTTTTGCCGAGACGTTCTTCCAGCCCACGCGCAAGCATGCGGGCGAGAATGTCGGTGGCGCCGCCGGGCGCATAGGGACAGATAATGGTCGTTGTCCGCGCTGGGTAATCTTGTGCGGCCGCAGGCACAAGTGCGAGAAATAAAACGAGCGTTGTCGTCGCAATAATCTGGACTACTTTTTTCAACGCTGCCTCCCGAAGTTCTATCGATACAGTACCTTTAGTTTTGCGCCCCGTTGCAAACCTATATTTACCGATTATTGGCCGAGTGTGTACCGAAAATCTTATCTGGAAACGATTCCGATTCTTGCAGATAAAGTTCCCTGTTCTCCCACCAAGATTCCCTGTTCCACCAAAATAATTCCCTGTTCCGTTGCGTAGGGAATTTGCACCAGAAGCCCCGCAACAACGCCATTATTTACAGTCTCTGGCGCTCCCGAAGCCGAAATTTTGCAAAATTCCCGGTATTATGGCGCAAGCGCCACAAGCAATCTAAACCGCAATCTCTATTTCAAATCTAAAATACTGGCCCCAGTAAGGTCGCCCCCTGCCGGGGCCAGTAAGTTCGCCCAGAGGGGCGCGCTACGTCTTGCCTGTAGGGAGGAAACGTAGCGTCGTTTCATTTTATACGTCTGCAAGTAACTCACAATGGCTGAAACGCATGTTGTCTCCGCCCTTCGGGCCAAGCGTGCCGAAATTAGCGGTTATATCCACGAGCTAGAGAAAAAGATCGGTCGCCTCCGTGCGAACCTGATCCACATTGATGAATCGTTTCGGCTGTTTTCGCCTGGTGCCGACCCCGACGCGATTCCCCAGAAGCGACCACACCGGCGCACCCGCTATTTTGCCGCCCGTGAACTCTCGAGGCGCTGCGTAGATACGTTACGGGACGCAAACCCTTGTGTGTACCGAAAACCTCATCCGGCGATGACTTGGATTTTGGCTGGCAAAATTCCCTGTTCCTGAGCAAAAATTCCCTGTTCCATCTAAAAAATTCCCTGTTCCGTTGAGTAGGGAATTTCAGTCGAAAGCCCAATAATGGCGCCACTATTTGCAGTCTCTGCTGCGCCGGAAGCGGCGATTTTGCAAAATTCCCTGTTCTTTTCCCTGCTATTCCGTGACTCTGTGTGAACCCGAGAAGTGCTTGACGGGGTTGCGAACATCGATTCGTCTTGGTTGATGATTCGGGCTGGTTTTTTGTCGGAAGCAGAGCGGCAGGCGCTGATTGGGTTGGCACGCGACGGGCTTGCCGAACATCGCATCGCGCGGCGGGCGAACGCGATTGTTCTTCTCGATAAAGGCTGGAGTTGCGCCAAAGTCGCATCGGCACTGTTGCTGGACGATGACACGGTGCGCGGCTGGTATCGTGCTTACGAGAGCGGTGGCTTGAACGGCTTAGTCGCGATGTGCCAATCGCGACCATTCGACGGCAGGATTCTTTTGTCCGTTAAGGGCCGTTGTTGACTACGATGCGCACAAGTTCGGCCGTGTTTTTGGCCTTTAGCTTTTGTAAAATATTAGCTCGATGAAATTCGACAGTACGAGGGCTTATTCCAAGTCTTTGAGCGGCCTCCTTGCTTGAGGCTCCTGCCACTATCTGCCCCAAAACCGTATGTTCCCGCGGTGTCAGCTCCGCCAGCGTGGCGGGCCAGGATGACCTTGCATTGGCAGTCTCGCCTGCATGTTGAAACAGGTTTTTGCCTCGGTTTTCATGGGTTTCGATGACTTCCCAAGTACCATCGCGAAGCGCCGCTATAAACTGATGGTTGCGAGCCGCATGGAGGACTGCAGAGGAGCTGCTCTCTTCCAAGGGGAAAGAACACAGTACAATCGTTTTTTCGTCAGCAATTCGATCGTCGAGTTCTTTTTCGTATTCGTTAAACCGCTTTGAATCAACCATTCGAAGCGACGCGCCGCTTCCATTGACGCGTAAGCCGACATAGCCTTTTGTAATGGCTTCTCTTAGTTTCTTATGCAGACGCTCGATCACGGCAGCAATTTCAAAGCTGCCTTCTGGCATATACCACTGATAATCTGAGACCAGCTCAATATTGCCTTCCGGCAAATGCCGATCAAAGTCAGGCACTTTGTGTTTTAATGCCTCCAATGCTTCTTGTTGAGCCATGGGTGGAGGCAATATCCATAAACAGAACTCTTTGTTTTCTAATCCGGCTCTAAAATACGGGACCACGATCTCCAAAAAATCCTGTTTCGTCTCATAAAACACGCCAAGGTGTGTCCCCCAGGGTACGTTACCCAGTATTTCAATTCCTGTCGGTGTGAGAGCGTGCTTCAAGGACGCCGCTCCAAAGACTATAAATTCACTTTCCAAAAAACTACATCAAAAGAACCCGCTGGGACACGTTAGAGTTCCTCCTCTCGATTTCACTAAGTGGGCTTGCTTGAATAAGGCATTGCTATTTCTTCCATTTTTCCCGTCCCAGGATTGTCTCGATTTCGACGGCTCTCGCCATCAACTGATTACCTGCAGCGTCCAAACCTTCCGCAATTTCCGTTTTAAGTCCTGGAATTTTTGCACAGCGAAAACATTGTTCCGCTTCCTCGACAAGGCGCTCGGCGTCGGCACTATTTGCGTTGCGACGATACTTAGGAGGATTGACCGTAACGTGCCGCAGCAACGTGGCGCTGAGCGAAACGACCAAGTCGCGCAAGTCTTGATTTTCAGACTGCAGTGATCGCAATAACTCAAGTTCTGAATTGTGAGACATCTGGCCTTGATTAGTGCAAAGCCGCCCTGACCATCATTTTGGTGGTTCATTATCTTTCGACAACTCGTATTTTTACGGGAAAAATTCACTTGCCGACGTAACATGCTAACCTTGCCAGAAAACAACCAAACAAAAGCGCGTAACGCAGCAAATTAAACCGACCAAGTCCGCTCTTGGTGGT